>CAVXHK010000001.1:0-2144686 GCA_963761705.1 uncultured Verrucomicrobiae bacterium
CGGCATTTACGGAGTAAATCTACTCAAAATTCGGTCCATTGACCGAACTCAAAATCGACTGTAACCGATTTTTGAGGTATGTCGGCAAAGCGCTTTCAGCATACTTCCAAACGCGCAAGGAGGCCCTCACGTTCATCAAGGGAAACGCCAGGAAATCTGAAAAGCCTACCGTTGGCGTCATTGACCTGAAACGCGAGACGGGCGGCGCAGCATTCGTCCTCACAGCCTCGGAAATTTCCGAAGCGACCTCCGCGATCAAGAAGTGTCGAGAGCATGGCTTCTCGTTGAGCGAAATTGTCGAGTTTGGATTGCACTACAAGAACCCGCCCGGCGGAGTGAAAACCTTTTCCGAAGTCGGCGACGCGCTCATCAAAAACAAGCGTCAAGCTGGCCGAAGCAAATCCCACATTGCGAATATGGAGTCGATCTTCCGGCTCTTCTCCGAGGATTTCAAAAAGAGACCGATCAATCTGATGACCCGCTTGATGATCGAGGAGTGGCTCTCCGAGCAGGACGACATCTCTCACAACCGGAGAGTCGCCTACGCCCGCAACCTCCACATCGCGTTCAACTACGCCGTTCATCGGGAATGGATCGACAAAAATCCCTGCCGCACCCTCGAGCGCAGTTCCAAAAGCCTGGGTGAGGTTGAATTTCTTCGGGTGCCGCAGTCGGCACTTCTCTTTCGCACCGCTCTCACGGAAATGCCGGATCTCGTTGCTCCACTCGCGATCAAAACGTTTGCCGGAATTCGGACCGGCGAGTTGGTCGAACTCACCTGGGATCGCGTAGGCAGTAAAAAGATCGAGATCCGCGGCTCGAAATCGAAGTCACGGCGTTCACGCCCAGTCACGCTCCCGGACAATCTCATCCAGTGGCTGGATGGACGAAGGCAGACCAAGGGACCTGTCGCAGGCACCGATTCGGCGTTCACGTGGTGCGATCGGATGTCGAAACTTGCTGCGTTGGCGGGCATTTCCCTGCCCTACAACTGCCTCCGCCACGGTTTTGGGACGTTTCATTATCACCTCCACAAAAACGAAAATCTCACTACTTCCGAAATGGGGAACTCCGCGAACGTGATCCGTGAATGGTATGTCGCTCCCATCGTCGAAGACGAGGAACTCGCTACTTTCTGGGAAATGACCCCGCAATGGCTGAAAGACAGACCCTCCGAATATTTCGAACTCGCCGCCTGATCGCCTTCGACGCTCCCGCCTCCGAAATGGAGGGGTAAGCCGAGCTGCGAACGGAAATTCGCAACTCGACCCTCCCAGCCCTCAGCGGGATTTCGCCGGCCAATCCGCAGCCGAGAAGAATCCTTCCCGGTAGGCGGCGCAGATTCTGCCGGGAAATTTTCGCCCCGTGCCGACGTAGTCAGGGTTCATCCTTCGACGGCCGGAGCGATCCGCTTTGCCCAGTTTAAAAGCCCTGTTTTCTTTCTCTACCCATTCCGCCGGGTCGTATTCTCCGACGATTGGATTTCCGAGACAATTTCGATCCAACGTCGAACCGTCATCGAATACCTGTCTTCCCAGTTGGTCTCGCCGAACGGGACGGGGACGAGGTTCAAGCGACGAACGACGAATGTAGACCTGTGCCAATGATTTCTTTTTCATAGATACAAAAGATACTGAGCGCCGAGTTCCCAGTTACGCACCCATCCCATGAGAACAGCTTTTCGGAGAGGACTACCCAGCAGACGCATGGGAAATTTGATCGCTTCGTCCTCTGAAGCCCTTTTAACGCGGCTGGCGCACTGAACAGCCGCTGCGATCGACTTCGGACCAGAAGATCGTCCCTGGCCGGGATTCAGGAGGTCGCGGATTCGACTACCCCCGCGCAAAGCGCGCTTCCCAACCACGCCGAACCCCTTCTTCGTAGAGGCTCTGACTTCGCCGAAGCCAATCCCGCCGGCCCGAGACACATGACTTCCGGCCATCCCAGAAACGTCTGTGCTAGAACTGGTGTGCTAATTTCGCACAGTTCTCATTCCTTTCCTCGCCCCAAGTGCTTGTGATCGAGGAGTAGCAGTCTCGCGGTTAAATCCCACTTTTTTCACCCGGAATACGAGTGGATCGCCTCCTCGACATGATCGTGAAGCAAATCGATGAGGTCGGAATCCATGAACTCATACTCGTCGGGAATACCAAGATGCATTCCCCGACACTCTGCATCGGGATGGAGAGCAGCAATCCGGTCCAAATGTTTTCTCTCCATCGCGACGACGATGTCGGCCCAGGCAAGATCTGCCCCCGAGATGCGCCGGCGGCTACTCTCGGAGACACCCGCTGATCTCACCTCGAGGCGCGGATCGTTCTGATAAATTTTCGCGGCGGTAGGGCTGCGCTTTTGATTGCGACCACAGACGAAGAAAATTTTAAGGCGCTCGCTCATTGCATCGAGACTTCATCTGATATGCCTTGCCCACCGCAAGCCTCAGGAGATGCCCGGCGCCCCACCCCGAAATCGTGTCGAACTGAATTGCCCCGCAGAGATGGATTCTTGAGACGGACAGGCACATCTCACTTGAGCACGGTAACGTGTAGGAAACCTCAGGCTGAAAAATAGATATGTTCATCTTGCGATATTCGCTATTCGCGAATAGCGTATCACCAATGATTGCCAAGTCGCTGGACATCTACGCACTGGCCAAATTGCTCTTGGAGGACAGATGTCGTCCCTATGCCACGGTGGCATCGGAACTCGATATGAGCGTTTCGGAATTTCATGCCGCAGTTCAACGACTAGGCATCGCTGGGTTGGTCGATCCAAAATCCCGCACCGTCCGCAGAAGACAGGCGCGCGACTTCCTGTTCTCCGGACTCCGATACGTTTTCCCGGCACCACGGGGCGTTCTCATACGCGGGATACCCACGTCTTTTGCGGCCCCGCCACTCGTCAATCTAGTTTCCGCTGGCAGTGAAATTCTTCCAGTCTGGCCCTACTCCGCCGGAGATCAGCAAGGCTACACGATCGAACCTCTCCATCCCTCCGCTCCCAAAGCAGCTCTCCGCGACGCACGTCTCTATGAACTCTTGGCCCTTCTCGACACCCTGCGCGAAGGCCGGCCACGAGAATCCAAACTGGCTCAGGAGGAACTCGCCAAACGTCTCCAACTCTCATGACGCCCCTTCAATCGATGCGCATTGTCGCCCGTCATTTCAACGAACTGGAATTGCCCTACGCATTTTTGGGAGCCGCTGTCTTACCGCTTCTCGTGGACAACGCGGACGTTCTCGAAATCCGGCCGACCATCGATGTGGATCTGACTGTGGAGATCGCCACGCTCAGCGACCATTACCGTCTCGAAGATCGTCTTCGCAAACGCGGTTTTCAGAATGACACCAGAGAAGGCGCGCCCATCTGCCGCTGGATCGTCGAAGAGGCGACTGTGGATGTCATGCCCACCGAAGCCAGCGTTCTGGGACTTTCCAGCAGGTGGTTTAAAGAAGCCGTGAGCCAAGCGGTGACTCTTGACTTGAGCGAAGGAGTATTCGCCCCCGTTATCACTCAACCGTATTTTCTCGCCACAAAATTGACGGCCTACGGCGATCGCGGAGCGAAGGATCCGATTTTAAGCAAGGATCTTGAAGATATCGTGACCCTCTTCAATGGGTGCCGCATTGGTTCCCTGCTGTCCGGTTGCTCCGAAGAGGTCGGAAATTTTATCATCAGCGAACTACAATCCCGTTTGCGTGATGCAGAATTTGTAGACGCGGCAATGGGAAACTTCCGCTCTGATCCGGTATCCCAAGAGCGAGCCGCCCTCGTCTTTGACCGGATGCGCAGCCTGAAATAGCCAAATTCGAGGGAGGCAACAAAAGACCGAAAACGTTGCCTCACCTCTGCGGGAGAGATCCCGCCTCCTACGTTTTCCGGGTCCTCGATGCGGTGATTGGAAAGCGTAATCGCCGCATTTCTGCGAATATTGTCCTTGGGAATGCGGCGAATTTCGGGCACATTCTCCGCGCAACTGCGGCGTTTATGTATATCCATCAACTCAAGGATTGGCCCCGGTTGTCTTGGGATGACTCGGCCCTACTCCCGCTCTTGGCCGATATCCGGCACAAGCAGGGACGGTTGCTGGGACGGATGGAAGGTCTGGATTTTCGATTCCGTTCGGAAGCCAAACTATCCACACTGACCGAGGACGTCATCAAATCGAGCGCCATCGAAGGCGAACGTTTGGATGCCGACCAGGTGCGCTCCTTGATCGCCCGCCGACTCGGATTGGAGTATGCGGGAACCGCCGTTCCGAGCCGCGACGTGGAAGGCATCGTCGAGATGATGTTGGATGCCACGCAGCGGTTTGGAGAACCGCTGACAAAGGAACGCTTGTTCGGCTGGCACGCAGCCCTTTTCCCAACCGGCTACAGCGGTCTTTACAAGATCACGGTCGCGGATTGGCGCAGGCCGGATGGGGATCCAATGCAGGTCGTGTCCGGCCCGATCGGCCGCGAGAAAGTGCATTTTGAAGCTCCGGCAGCCAGGAAGCTGGAGAAAGAAATGGCGACCTTTCTGAAGTGGTTTGAAACGGCATCGGTGGATCCTGTTCTTAAATCGGGAATCGCCCATCTTTGGTTCGTCACGATCCATCCTTTTGCCGATGGGAACGGACGCATTGGCCGGGCGATTGCGGACCTGGCCCTAGCCCGTTCCGACGGCACGGCGGAGCGGTATTACAGCATGTCGGCCCAAATCGAGGCCGAGCGGAAGGAATATTACAACCAACTCGAAGCCGTCCAAAGGACCGGTCTTGAGATCACCCCGTGGCTGACTTGGTTTCTGGAGTGCTTGCGACGCGCCATCGGGCGGGCGGAGGATGGACTTCAATCCGCCCTGAAGAAGACCCACCTTTGGGAGCGCATCGATCCCAAACTCGTCAACGAGCGTCAGAGGAAAGTCATCAATCGGCTCTTCGAAGACTTCGAGGGAAAGCTCACGTCCTCCAAATACGCGAAGCTCGCCAAATGCTCACCGGATACCGCGCTTCGGGATATCAAGGAATTGCTTGAGCGAGGTGTCCTGCACCAGGACGCTGGCGGGGGCCGCAGCACAAGCTATTCCCTCGAAACTCTGGAACCCTAACAATCGTAGCCAGCCACTGCCACGATCAACGAATTATACGTGGTCGAAGCAGCCAATCCCCTCTCGATAGAAGAAGGCTCTTCTTCAATGTGCTCGCAACATACACCAAATGCTTGGCAACTTTTGCGCCACCAAAAATTGCCCGGTTGCCGCTCGCTTTCGCGGTGCATCCATTGCCCGGAAGGCACCGTAATTCATTCCCACCGCCCGTTGAGATGTCCGAGTTATCCTTAGCCAGTCCCCTCCCGATCAAGCCCCTCGATCTATCCAGACCCGCGCAGATTCTACCCCGGCCGGTCACCCCGCACGCCATCCTCGTTCAGACGCTCGTCGGCTTGGTGCGCGACGCCGAGGCAATCCCCGGGCTGCCCGAAGCCTTCCGGCGAAAACTCGCCGAGGGTGCCGAACTCGCCGCCGGACTCGAGCCTACCTCACCGCCCGCACCACCCCGGAGTCGCCCGCGCTCGCCGAATTGAGCCGCCGGACTCAGACCGCCGATTGGAACCAGCTCTTCACCGATGGCCTGACCAACGGGCAACTCGAACAGGAGATGCTTTCGGGACACCTCGAGGGACAGTTTTTGCAATTTCTCGTGCGGGCATCTGGAGCGGAGCACGCCCTCGAGATCGGACTTTTTACCGGCTACTCGGCCCTCGCGATCGCCGAAGCGCTCCCGCCGTCCGGCAAACTGGTCGCCTGCGAGATCGACCCGCACGTTGCAAAATTTGCCGCGGACTGCTTCACCGCTTCGCCGCACGGTGAAAAAATCCGGGTCGAAGTGGGTCCGGCGGGTGAAACGATGGCGGAGTTGATTCGCGCCAACGAAACGTTCGATTTTGTCTTCATCGATGCAAACAAGGACGGCTACCTGGCTTACCTCGACACGCTCGTGACCGGGGACTTGCTCTCACCGAACGCGTTGATCTGCGTGGACAACACGCTCATGCAGGGCCAGCCCTACCTGAAAAGTGCGACGACGCCAAACGGCGAGGCGATTGCCCGCTTCAACCGCGCCGTCGCGGAGGACTCTCGTTTCCGACAAGTGCTCTTGCCGATCCGCGACGGGATCACGCTCATCCAGGCCGTTTAGGCCCGCGGTCGTGATCAAGAACGTCGTCACCTTCGCGCTTCTGCTGGTGATGTTGCCGCTCAACGCCGCCCTCGTTTTCCCGGCGCTGCTCGTCTCCCTGATTTTTCGGGGGTCCCGGAGGCGCGGTGGAAAGACCGTCCTCGTCAGCGGGGGAAAAATGACGAAGGCGCTCCAGCTCGCCCGGTCGTTTTCCCGCGCCGGGCATCGCGTAATCCTCGTCGAAACGCACAAATATTGGCTCGTCGGCCACCGCTTCTCAAATGCGGTGGACCGATTTTTCACCGTCCCCAATCCCGGCGATCCGGACTACGCGAACGCCCTGCTCGAAATCGTGCAACGCGAGAGAGTCGATGTCTACGTCCCGGTCTGCAGCCCGGTCGCCAGCCACTTCGATTCGTTGGCGATGACGACGTTGTCGCCCGTTTGCGAGGTCCTGCACGCGCCGCCGGACAAGATCGAGTTACTCGACGACAAATTTCAGTTCGCGAAAACCGCTGAGTCTTTTGGACTGGCGGCACCGAAATCGTTTCGGATCACCGATCCTCAACAGGTGATCGACTTCGATTTCTCGGCGGAGACTCGGCCCTACATTCTCAAAAGCATCCCCTACGATTCGGTGCGGCGGCTGGACCTCACCAAACTCCCCTGCGCGTCCCCAGCCGAGACCGCGGCCTTCGTCCGCTCACTCCCGATCGCCGCAGCAACGCCCTGGGTGATGCAAGAGTTCATCCGGGGAAAGGAATTCTGCACCCATGGCACGATGCGGGACGGCAAGCTGCGCGTCCATTGCTGCTGCGAGTCGTCGGCGTTTCAGATCAATTACGAAAACGTCGACGAACCCGAAATCGAAGCGTGGGTCCGGCGCTTCACTGAAGGGATCAGCCTCACGGGCCAAGCGTCACTCGATTTCATCAAAGCCGACGACGACGGGCGGATCTATGCCATCGAGTGCAACCCGCGCACTCACTCGGCGATCACGATGTATTACAACCATCCCGGACTCGCCGACGCGTACCTGGAATCGGACCGGATGGTTGCCCCGGCCCAGCCACTCCCCGGCAGCCGCCCGACCTACTGGATCTATCACGAAGCGTGGCGGCTCCTGACAGCGGGGAATCAAGCGAGCCGACTCCGAACGATCTTGCGAGGCAGGGACGCGATCTTCGATTGGCGGGATCCCTTGCCGTTTCTCATGGTTCACCACTGGCAGATTCCGCTGCTCCTGTTGCGAGACCTTCGCGAGCGGCGGGGCTGGGTGAAAATCGATTTCAACATCGGTAAACTCGTTCAAATCGGGGGCGACTGAGTCATGCGACCGACCCGGATCCTCCATCTTGTCGGCTCACCAACCGACGATTTCAACCTTCGCCTCTCCAGGCTCTACGCCGCAGGTTGCATCGACGCCACGGGCGATCCAGCGCGTTACCAATTCGAAATCGCCTACGTCACCCCCGACAGGAAGTGGCGCTTCCCTGGATCCCTCGCCGACCCGGACGTGGCCGCCGCGCCGACGATGGAGATGGGCGATGCCATCGCGCACGTGACCGATCTGGACATCGACGTGGCGCTCCCGCAGATGTTTTGCCACGAGGGAATGACGACCTATCGGGGGATTTTTGAGGCCCTCGGGATCCCCTACCTTGGCAACCGCCCACTCCAGATGGCGATCGCTGCGGACAAAGCAAAAACCCGAGCCATCGTCGCTGCCGCGGGTATTCAGACGCCTCGAGGTGAGTTGCTTGGCCGGGGCGAGAGACCGAGTCTCGCCGCACCGGCCGTCGTGAAACCGAACACGTCCGACAACTCGGCGGGAGTGTCGCTGGTCTCGCACGCCGACGAATTTTCCGCCGCCATCGACGAAGCTTTTCGACACGCGGACCAGATTCTCGTCGAGCAATTCATTCCGCCGGGACGCGAGGTTCGTTGTGGGGTCGTCGAGCGGGAGGGCGAGCTCGTTTGCCTGCCACTCGAGGAATATTTTCTCGATCCCGCCGACCGCCCGATCCGCCGATACGAGCACAAACTGAGCGGAAACGAGAAGCTCAGCCTCACGTCGAAGGACGCTTCGCAATCTTGGATCGTCGACGCGGACGATCCGATCGTCGCCGGGGTCCACCGGGCCGCGAGACTCGCGCACCGCACCCTCGGCTGCCGCCACTACAGCCTTTTCGATTTTCGGATCGACGCGACCGGGAGCGCCTACTTCATCGAAGCGGGACTCTACTGCTCGTTCTCACCACAGAGCGTGATCGCGACGATGATGACGGCGCACGGCACTCCGTTGAGCAAATTTTTCGCAGAAGCGATTGATCGAGTCCGCGCTGAGAAAAACGCCGTCAATCGCGACGAGATGGCAACTTTCGAGAAGCCGCCTCGCCCCCCCCGGTCGTAAAAAAGCCGAAAGCTACCTCATCCGCCCATGCCCGCCATCCTTTTTGGATCCATCGGATCCCTCGCCGACACCTCCGAACTCCAACGCCGCGCCTTCAACGAGGCATTCCAGACTCACGGCCTAAATTGGAACTGGGACCAAGCCACCTACTCGGAACTCATCAAGAGCAGCGGCGGTAAGGAGCGCATCGCGGATGTCGCGGCGTCCAAGGGCGAGACGGTCAACGCTGCCGCCGTTCACCAAACCAAATCCGAGATTTTTCAGAAACTCATGGTGGTCGAAGACATCAAACCACGGGCGGGCGTGATCGAAGTCATCGAGAAGGCTTCCGCCGCGGGCGTCGAACTCGGATTCATCACGACGACATCGGCTGAAAATGTCGCTGGTTTGCTGGCCGCTTTGGAGCCAGCGATCGCCACGGCTCACTTCAAATTGATCCTCAATCGCTCGGACGTCGCCGACTCGAAGCCGTCACCGGAGGTCTACGAACTGGCTCTCCGGGAATTGGGGTTCAAGGCGTCCGAGTGCGTGGCCGTCGAGGACAACGTCGCTGGCGTCGCGTCCGCCCGTGCCGCGGGCATCGCGTGCGTCGCGACGCCGGGAACGAACTACGCGAACCATGATTTTTCGCAGGCGACGACCGTCGTCGACCGCTTGGACTTTGACGCCCTCTACCAGCAACTCGGCGCTTAACGTCCCTCAACTTGTCCTCGAAACGCCTGATGCCTGATCCACATTTTTCTTCTCTCTCCCCGTTCGGACTCGAAGTCACGGGGCTCGACTTAGGCGATTTGGACCCCACCCTGGTCGAGTTATTGAAAAAGAAATTAGGCGAGCAGGGAGTCCTGGTCATCCGAGATCAAGAAATCGACGATTCCGCATTCGTGGCGTTCCTCGAGCGCATGGGCCGACTCACGTTCACGGTCGGCGAGACGCCGGTCGCCGGGCAGCCGATGCTGAACGTCGTGACCAACGTCGGTCGCACGAAGCCACCGCGCAGCGTCTTCCACACCGACACGAGCTACGTCCCGGAGCCGCCCGCTTACACGGCGCTCCGGGTCGTCCAGCCAGCCGAGTCCGGCGGCGAGACGCTCTTTACCGATCAATACCTCGCCTTCGAATCGCTGCCGAAGTCGGTCCAGAAGCGACTCATCGGCGTTGACGTCTTGCACGCCGTCACCGGTCTCGACCTCGGTCCCGACGAGGTCCACCAGACGTGGCATCCGCTCGTGCGCCGACATCCCATCTCCGGTCGCGCGGCGTTGTTCCTCTCCACGCCGGAGCGCTGCGTCGAGCTTCTCCGGGGATCTTGCCGATCGCAGCGAAAGAATCATCGGCCTCCTTTTCCGACATTCGATCCGGCCATCGCGGCAATACCGGCACGCCTGGCGGGCTGGCGATGTCGTCATTTGGGACGACCGCTGCACCATGCATAGCGCCGACCACTCCAACGTGGTTGGCGATCGGACGCACCACCGCGGACTCGTTTGCGGCGACAAACCAATCCCCGCGACCTGCAAATCTTGATGAACACTGCTACCGCCATCACGGCCTACCTGTCCCACGAGAAAGACGACGCTCCCGAGTCGCTCGATCCCGCCCAGGAAATCGACGGCTTACTCTCCGAAGATCGCTTTCAGACCCTGCTCGAAGCGCTGATCGCGGCCCCGGCATTTTCGGGCGATCTCGGTCGGGAATTTTCCGAAGCGAGGGCGGTCGAGGGACTGTTCGCCTGCCGCCGACTCCGGGGCGCACTCAATCTGCCGCTCGGAAGTTTCGCGGGCTTGCTCGCGGAGCTGTTCGTCACCTTCGATGGCGGAAAGTTTGCCGCCGACCGTTGGCGACGCCTGGCCGCTGAGGAGTGGGGCGATCGCAAACTCATTCGATTTCTGACGGAATCATTGGCCGACCCGGATCTTCGGCGGGAATACGGCGCTCTGGCGGAGCGCCTCGTCACGGACGATCCTCACGCGATCTACCCGACGTCGATCTACCGGGAGTCGAGCGGCAGCATCGCGAGCACACCGGACAGCCAAACGGTCGACGCGGTGATGAGTCAGCGGACGTTTGCGTCTTTCAAAGTGATCGATCACGCCCTGGAGCCGGGGGAGAACACGCTGCGCGACGTCTACCAATCGCTGGGGCGCTGCGTCTGTCTCGTGGATCAAAACGTGGAATCCCACTACGGCGAGCGGATTGAGGCCTACTTCGGGCACCACAGGATCGAGCTGCACAAGCTCGTCTACCGGGCCATGGAAGTCGACAAGGGCATCGGGACGGTCGAGCGGATTCTCGGCGACTTCCGCGAACTCGGGGTGTCCCGGAACGAACCACCGCTCATCGTGGGTGGCGGGGTCTTGTCCGATACTTGCGGACTGGCGTGCGCGCTTTACCACCGGAACACGCCTTACGTGATGCTCTCGACGTCCATCGTCTCCGGGATCGACGCGGGGCCCTCGCCGCGCACGTGTTGCGACGGATTCGGCTACAAAAATTTACTCGGCGCGTATCACCCGCCAATTCTGTCGATCACCGACCGCTTCTTCTTCTCGACCCTGCACGAGGGCTGGCTGCGGCACGGCATCGCCGAGATCGTCAAGATGGCGGTGGTGAAAAACGCGAAGCTTTTCGCAGATCTCGAGGCGGGTGGTGAGCGGCTGATCGCGACGCATTTTGGCACGGTTGACTGCGAACCGGATTCGGAGATCGGTGCCCTGTCGCAGCGGATTCTCGGCGGCGCGCTGCGGTCCTACATCGCCGCGGAATACGAGAACGCCTACGAAACGCACCAGTGCCGCCCGCACGCCTACGGCCACACGTGGTCACCGGGATTCGAGATTCAAGCGGGGCTGCTGCACGGCCACGCGGTCGCGATCGGGATGGGCTTCGGGGCGTTCTTGAGCCACCGGCAGGGTTGGATCAGCGAGGAGACGATGCACCGGATCATGCGGCTCATCGGCAGCTTTGGTCTGAGTTTGTGGCACGACATCCTTCGAGATCGCGACACGCTTTGGAAGGCCCAACAGAAGATCGTGCAGAAGCGCGGAGGCAATCTCGTCGCGCCGCTGCCCAAGGGCACCATCGGCACGTGCGGCTACCTGGATCGGCTCTCGGAGGAAGAACTCTTCGCCTCACTGGCGGACTACGAAAGCCTCTGCGCCAGCTTCCCCCGGGAAGGGCGCGGGATCGATCCGCACTGCGCGGACGTCGGGCTGGAAGACCCGTCGACGGTCGGCTAGCGCGGGGAGCAATCCTCTGCTACGCTGTCGCCCCCAAAGATGTTCGAGATCAAAGCCCGTGAAAAAATGGTCGAGCGCGCCCTGCTCGTCGGGTGCTACGTCGACTCGTCCGGTCGCGAGGAGGCCGAGGATCTCTTAGCCGAGCTGGAGGAACTCGTCCGCACGCTCGGCATCCCGGTCATGGATCGCATGGTTGTGCATCACCGCGAATCTCACGCGCGCTACCTCGTCGGGACCGGCAAAGCGGACGAAATCCACCGTCGCCTCGAAGCCTGCGACGGGGACGTCATCATCTTCGACAACGAACTCACGCCCGCTCAGCAGCGGAATTGGGAAGATCTGTCAAAAGTCACCGTCGCGGACCGTCAGGAGATCATTCTCGATATCTTCGGAGCGCGGGCACAAACGCGCGAGGCCCGCATTCAAGTCGATCTCGCGCGGCTGCAATACTCGCTGCCCCGCCTGACCCGCGCTTGGAGTCACCTCGGGCAGCAAGGTGGTGGCATTGGTTCAAAGGGCGAAGGCGAGAGCCAGCTCGAGCAGGATAAGCGGGCCATTGGCGACTCGATCGCTCGGCTCAAGCGCGAACTCAAGACCGTCCGCAGTTCCCGTGCGACGCAGCGCAAGGATCGCAAGCGCACGCCCGTCCCGAACGCGGCCATCGTCGGCTACACCAACGCCGGAAAATCGTCGCTCCTCCGCCGCCTCACTGGCGCGGACGTGCTCGTGGAGAACAAACTTTTCGCGACTCTCGACACGACGACTCGCAAGGTCGAACTGCCCAATAACCAGCCGCTTCTTCTCACCGATACCGTCGGTTTCGTCCGCAAGCTTCCCCACCAACTCGTCGAATCGTTCAACGCCACGCTCGAAGAAGCGACGCTTTCGGATTTCCTCGTCCACGTGCTCGACGCGTCGCACCCGAAGGTCGTCGAATTTTACAACACGACGATGAAGGTCCTCGGCGAACTCGGCGACGTGACGCAGCCGATGCTTGTTGTCTTCAACAAGATGGACCGCGTCGACGATCCGGCGACCCGGACCGTGCTGCGCCGCCACTTTCCCGAAGCCGTCTTCGTTTCCGTCCACACGGGCGAAGGAATGGAAGAACTCACGGACCGCATCGCGGGCTTCCTGTCATCGGCCACCGTCGAAGTCGAACTCCGGATCCCCGCGGTCCGCTCCGACCTCGTCGCCCGGCTTTACCGCGACGGCACCGTTCACCAGATCAATTACGTCGAGGATCTCGTCGAAGTGACCGCCACCATCGCCGACCGAGCGCTCGAGACCTACGCGCCATTCGTCAACGTGCCGGACGAACCGAAAAAAGCTGAAGTGTAGCGCGCCAGAAATGTTTTCGCTGGAAACGACATAATCTTTTTCGCTTCCAGCGACAGAATATTTTTCCAGTTGAAGGTATTCCAGTTCTCAATCTCCTGCGGGAAGGATGATTGGGCGCTAGTGAGGAGGAGCTTGCCCTCGGAAGAGGCAGATTTTTCTGAGGGTTTCTTGGTTTGGTGGAGCGTCGGGGAAATTTTGGTTCCACACAAACGCAAGGTCAGACAATTCAAGGAGCAAACCACGGGTGAGCCTGAGAACCTCAGAACCAAGGTGGGCGGCACGACGGAAATCCTCCGACAGGTCGTTTTTTTTGAGAATTTCAACAACCGGTCCAAACTGCGGCAGCCAGTGAGACAGGGCGATGACGCACTGCGAGAAAGTCAGAGGCACTAGGTTGAATGTGCCGAATACCGGTAAAATGTTCGCAATATCCGGGGGACTGGGAAGGAGATCCAACTGCCCTGAGTGTTCCGTGTGGCTGACAACCATTCCCACAGGATGCCCCTGTGACCTCACCGTCTCCAAACTGGCCCAAATGAGACGAAAGAGATCAATCTTCACTGACTCTGCATCGTCTATGATGATGAGGCGGATAGACGACTGGAGCAGCGCGTTTTCAAAAAAGAAACGCAGTTCCGAGGGACGGTTGCTCGGCGGAGGTTCGGAAGTCACCCGGGAGATCAGTGCTCTGAATACTCCCACGGGGTTGTCCACGGGCGTAGCGGAGAAGAAAATGACCGCGTCGGGGGTGTCCTGAATGCCATCACACCGCCAATGCGGCCTCAAATTCGTCAACAGATAGGTTTTCCCCGTTCCCTTGACTCCGTGGACGATACAAGGACGCCCGAGATCGACACACGAATTCACCATTCGATAAAAAATATCGAGCTTGGGCGGGTTGAATGCTTCCACCGCCAAGGCATAGCACCCTAGCTACCCGCGGTCCATTGCAGGATCGAACGCGCCGAGGTCTTCCATCACGAAGCGAGGGGCGGGAGCTTCCTCGGATTTATGTGTCAGCGTTTGCTCGCAGGTCTCCGATGATTCATCAGGAGCATCCACGACCGGACCAGCGACCTTCGGCGAGCGAACAATGCGCCGGATGCCTTCCCTTGGAGTCGACTGTTTCAAATTTCGCTCAAGATTTCGTCGCGCCCCAATTGTTCTGCGATCATTCGACGTCCGTTTGATATCAGTGATCCATTTTCGGCTAGGTCCTTCTACCGCATTACGTGCAGGCGTATTTGGGGCGAGGACATATCCACGTCCGAGTGGTGCCCCGTCCAATTCGAAGACAAAAAAGGTGTCGCTACTGCCACGGACATGCAAAATTTGGTAGTGTTCTCCACACTTCATGTTCTGGTTGTGCACGAGAACCTTGAGTTTGTTCGGCATTTCGACAGCCGCTTGTTGAAATTTGATGCAGCGTCTGCGATGAGAATTGCACAACACACGAAGTGCGTCAGAGTCAACTGGAACACTGCATTCACCGAACTTTTCGCGAAATTTGTCGATGCGCGATCCACTTCCGCGACGATCCTCGCTGTTGTATGTATTGATAAAACGCGCTAGGAACCCCTCACAGAGTTCATAGACTTTTTCGATTTCCGCACCCTTCACGACAAAGCTTTTTGAGCGGGTGAATTCTTCTCGAATAATGGCCTCCAGTTGCGGCAGTAAAGCCATTTGGAGAATGCCATGCTTCCTTTCGACACTTCCCCTCTGCTGAGCTTGACGAGGCACCCCAATTCGCACATCGATCCCTAGGCCGCAGGTAATTTCGCCCGCTTCAGCGAGAACACGATTCGGGCGTTCACCATCGATCTCAAGAGTGTCCAACTGAAGGAACGAGGGATTATCGGGGTCCGAGTCGAACGTGAGTGTATTGTAGACGAGAGCGTTGAGCGTGTTCTTGTTGAGCTTATGTTCGAAGAGCGTCGCCGACACAACGCAGCCCGTGGATTTTTCGACTGCAACTGCAAGCTGGAGCATATATTTGTGCTGCCCCCGCTCGAATCGCAGATAATCTAGCGATTGGTAATCCATCTGAACTACAAACCCCGAGTCACTTTTGGGATTAGTCGACTTTACACCATATTTTATGTGGAGTTCTCGCGTATCCATCTTCGGGGCCTCCCGCTCGACTTCTGGCACCCGCTCGTAGTAATGCCGTTGCAAAGTCCGGATGCTCGGAATGCGCTCGACCCCCGCCTCGATGCAGTCCGCGACAATCTTGTCATATTCCGTGGCAATACCAAGTTTCCGCGGTTTCTTCTTTGCACCGGTGGTTGAGTAAGTGGACGCCATAGCGCACATCGTGATCTCATGCACCGTCTCACAAACCATTGTTTCTTTTGGCCCTGGTCGCTTCGGAAGAGGTGGCGTTGCGCCAGGCTTAAGGTCTTTGACCCACATCTGAAAAGCCCGGGCGGTGGGAACCCATCCTTTTCCGTTCTCCAGCGTTGAAACGAAGTGAGCTACGGAGCCGCTCTCTGTATTCTCCAGATACGTCCAATAGTCTGTTATCCAGCGGTTCCTGAGCGCTGTTCTGGTAGTAACCGTGGGCGCAGCACCGGCGTATAGGATTGGGCTGGCAACTTCCGGAACATATGCTGAATCGATCGTCGCCTTGTCGGCTCGAAAACATCCTTGATATGTCTCGTCGGGTTGCACTTGATGGGATGATACCCGAAAAAAAATCGGAATTTTTCACCGGAGTGCACTTTTTTGAAAAAATAGACAGTTTCGATCTACATTCGGGCATGGAGGTGGTCGCCACATTACCGAATCTGCCGGGGGTATCTTCCCCTGTTGTGAACAGATTTGATTTTACTCCCAAAGAGATTCTCGGCTGCGATCTGGCCCGTTACTTCCGGCAGTGGAACACAACGAGGCTTGCGGCATTGAAGCGTAGATCAGGGCTGATCGGGAATCTTCAAACGAACATTCCCGAGCTTTTAAAATCTGGGGAAATCGAGATCGACTCGCACGAATTCTTCGAATTTTCGAGATCACTTCGCGCTGATGGTGGCTTCGTAGCGTTAACTGACTTGAATGTAATAGACTTTGCGCTCGTGATTTGTGCCAGCAGTCAAAATGCATCCTTCATTCGCAATGCGGACGGGGTGTTTGTGGCACCCTCAATCCGTTCCCTCCGTATTGAATTTTGCCGGGACATGGTAAGCGGAAGAGCATTCGCGATTGCAGCAAAGTTGAATGACGCCTGGGCCACCAAGCAGTATGGAGCGATACCTCGATACGTGCGGCATCACTTCTGGCCAAAGGATTACGCCAACAAGGTTCGGTAACAGGCGCCGGACTGCTGGAGCCATTCAGAAATTGGTAGCGGGCGCAGGCACTTTCAGCTTGGACCCTATTGTAAACGGCAAGTCATACCGGGTAGTCTCCCGGAGTGGACTCATTCCGCTCACCCATCACCTTCAATCTGCCGCGCTGCTTGGTTCCCGAAGCGATGGGGTTTGGGCTCGCATCTCCGTTAGTTCCCTCACTCCCCAGATACCTGCGTGACGAGGTCGATGTTCGAGGCGGTGAAGTTTTCTTTCGAAGTGGGTCGCTTCCGGTATTGGCTGATGATTTAAGGCGCCGCTTGGGGCGAATCGCTCTCGATAATCATGACTTCCTGCTCAAACTCGGAACCAAGAACAACGTTTCAAGGATTTTAGTGGCCTGTTCGTGTCAGAATCTCGTGATCCGCGAAGCAGCCGAAATCAACTGGGTTTCAGTTACAGCGGACTCCGATGAGCTGCTTTCTTTGGCTGCACCAAAAATTGGACTTCTCCAGGAAGCCCTCTGCAAAGCTCATAGTAAACCTGCGGATTTTGAGAAACATCTTGCCGCTGTAGCCCGGTATTTCGCGTTTGATACTCTTGAGGATCCGCTCCTCCCGAAAAATATTCGGCGAAGCATCCCCTAAGGATCACTCTCAGTGGCAAGTTCCGTTGCTAAAATTTAATGGATGCCTAACCACGAAAACCGTTTACGTCAACGTTTAGCGCGATCAGTCGAACAGCACGACTCGCGCTCGATTCCGAGAACAAAATTCCATGCCATTTATCGACTTGGTGAGTCTCGGCTTTGAATCCTGAAACGAACGATGGTCTGAAATCTACGAGCGTCGGTGAACACTACGGTTATTCGTGCCGCACGTCGCGGGCGTCCGAGAATACTTTGAATTGCGGATTTGTATCGCAATCCTTTAGGGAGCCTCCTTGATCGTTTCGGAAATCCATCGATCGAGCGAAGTGCCCTCTTCAACCGACGACCGACTCTTCCGCGGATAGTTTTTTGGACAGGCATGGATCTATCTGTGGAAATCATCAGAGAGATCGAGTTTGAGGGATCCCCGAGCAGCCCTGCCTTCAATCGGAACAGAATTGGTTTACCAAGCGGCAAATCCGAAAAGTCCGGGGGAAAACTTGCTCGCGAATCCGTATCGGCCTCTACATCAATCAGTTGAAATTCCGCCTCGTTTTCTTCCTGGTAGCTTCGCATTTTTAAGATGGCATTCGTTCTAACATAATAAGTTCCAAACTTCCAAGTGCTCCCATTGTCCACCGAGTATTCTGAAATTAAAAATGGTGCCGGGGCAGATGTAGTTGCTATCAATGCAAAAGAATCGCCGATTCTTTTGTCTTGTTTACCCACCGCTTCCAGGAATGTCGTTGGATACTTAATTGAAAACGGTCCAATTTCTGCCTCCTGGCGATATGGATACCCGTCTGAGTCAGAGCCTCCGAGTCCCGAGATCCTGATGAAATTGGTGCTACCCGTATAACCAAACGTATATCGCCCATCAAGAAGGGCACTGCCGTCCGAATTGTAGAAGGAATAAATCCCATCGTAATCATTATAGGTGATTAATCGGCAAATAAGCTCGCCTTTGAATGCAGGAACTTCCGTTAGGGTTGAAAAGTATTCCCCGTCGTCTGAGAATTCAATCTTAACATTTCCGGTGATCTCCGGCGCACTCCAAGTAATGACAAGTCGGTCACGTTCATAAACTCCACCTGCAACCGGCGAGGTGAGTTCAAGTTGATTCCCAGCGATCGCCGATGCTTGCAGAAGAGTGAGTAGTGCAAACCCAATTCTTTTGCCAACAAGATGACTATCTCCGCTCCATCCAAATAATTTGAAAATCATTTTCATAGCGATTTTTTGGGGAATAGGTTGCGTTTGCTAAAATTAGCGATTTACCGCAATCGTTCTTTAAGAAGCGGAACCGTAATGCCGCCAATAACACAGATCAGTCCAGTGAGCCCCCATGCCCAATTCCGACCCTTTGCGCGCGCAAGCAGACATAATCCAATGACATAAGCGGCACCGCCTATCAAACCAACGCTCTGGAGAATTTCTGACCCCGGCGCTCCATTTTCAGCAAGAGAACCTGATATTACATTGAGAACAATTAGCACAGCTAATCCGGAGACAGCTATCGTCGAGGATGTTTTCTTATTCATAGCATTTCAAAAACGGAATTTTCTATCCCCCAAATTTGTGAGTATCTCGATGGATTCAAGCCTTTCGGAAAGGTGATTGTTATCGACCGTGACCGAGTCGCCCCCTAGTAATTCCAGTCCAACCACAGTTTCTAGCGGAGGATGGTGGTAGACAACTTTTGTAAGCTGGTGAGCGTCATTCATAATCACCCCTTCGATTGTCATTGGCTTAGATCCGGCGTTAGTAATTTCGAAGCAGAACGGAACGCCAAATAGCGTGGGTGCTTCTACTTCAAGAGGCAGTTTGCGGGAACAACCAGTAGCCGCAATCATCACCGCGATGATAAGGCACAAGCGGAAGCTCCTCCGATCTCCTCTGCTGGGTTGATGGTGAGGAAATCTCAGCGAACTCCAAGATTGAGCATCTGTTGCGGGATCACTACCTCCGCGACTGTCGCTTCGACGGATTGATCTCACGCCTTCGGGTGCATGCAACGCAACGCGTCCACCGGCCTCGAAAGCAGAGTCGCTATGAGTTGCGAATTCAGATTCGCCGACCGCGAGCGGACGGGCGGAGTCGTCAGGGCGACGGTTGCCGTGACGACGACGGGAGCAGAATCGATCGCAGGCTTCGTCGGACGCTGTGGGGTGGTCGTATTTTGCGATCAATCTGGTCGAAGTTCTTGGTGTGATAGTTCTGACGTGTTGCAATCGAGAGCTGTTGACTGAAGGCAGGGCGATCCGAACCATGGTTCGATTTCCGGCGGGCGGAACCTTTCTATAACGAGAAAGGTTCGTCAAGCTGCTTTTCTACATATCGAAAGGCATCTGGGTTCATTCTGCGCCACATGCCGCAGCGACGACCATCGGAACTCGACAGGGAGTTCGGCGAGTTCTTGAGGAAAGTGATGAAGGAATATGAATGGAGCTACCCCCAGCTATCCAAGAAATCCGGTGTGCCCATCTCAATGATTCACGGACTCGTGGCAGGAACCCAATCGACGTCGCTGCACATGCTCTATAGGGTTCTTTCCAACCTTGGACTGGGCCTCCGAGACATATTCCCGCAGCGCATCGAGACACCCCGAAAAACTCGATAGTCGGCTGATTGTATTACAATCAGCATGCCTCCATAACACAGTGAGCCGAGTCTGCTCGCGAACTGCGTCACTCTTTATCCACGCTCGCTCCCTGTTCTGTAGCGCACCGTATTTCTTTAAGACAAACTGTTCTCGTTGCCCTCGCTCAGGGAGTTGCACGAGGCTTGGAGATCGATTGCGAATGCTTCGGGAGTGGAAGTCCCTCCTCGATGAAAAACTGGCTCTCAATAGGGCGCGCCGCAGCTTTGATCGCCATCTCTACGCTGCTCTATCTTTCGAGCTGTCCCCGAAGTTCCCCAAAAGATCGAACCCGAATGTGATTTAATGCCGACCTCCTGATTCACCAAGCCCTCCTGAACCCTCTCGCCGCAGTTTTGCCCGACTCCGATGCATCCTCACATATTCGCGTTCCATAGCTTCCGCTTTTATTCTAGGCGGCGTGCGACGATGACGAAACGAGAGGACTAGCAGCGTGCGGCGATTACGGTTTCTTGGAAGTGCTCGTGCGTTTCAGCATCGGCACACCAAACGAACATCCCCTTCACTGTTACAAATTTGCAAGTTTTGCAAGGCTTTCAAGAATTCGTCGAATCTCCTCTCTTTTGGAGGGGGCCAGCTTCTCGAAACCGTTCAAGAGTCTGGAAAGCTTGCGCTCGTCCTGGCCCTTTACCAGGTCATTCCACTTCACGTCGAGTAGTCCGCAGAGCGTTTCTAGCCTTGGAGTCATCCGCGAAAACTGCCCGCTTTGAAATTTACTGAGGCGGTCAGCGGGAAATGCGTGCATCCGGCAGAAATCTGCGGGACTGCCGAATTTCGAAAGCGCCGCTCCAAGCCGCTCCGCGAGAGCTGACGAGTCGATGGGCGGATGTTTCATTGCAAGTTTTCGATGCGCTTTCTTGCATTTTTGCAAACTTTCTCGCAATGATATTTTGTGCAGCGAGCAATCGGTATCGTCTTTGGAGAGGAAAGGTCCTTGAGCCTTCCTGACGAAACATCTGAGGTTGTTCCCGGAGTTCCGTGGGGAAACTACTGCGAGTTTTTCACCCCTGCCTATTGGAAGGTTCAACACTGGTTGGCCCCCCGGACAGTATTGCGATACAAGCTCGCTTCAAATTTGGAAGAAGAGGTCGCACTCTGCCTCCTGAGCGGACATGGCATACGAGCAGAGATGGCCGTCGCAGCATTTCAGGCCCTTCGGACGGCTGACTTACTCCGTCCGGGAAGATGCCCTGCTTGTTCTGATTTGGAATCAGTCCTGCGTCAGCCCCTCTCGGTTGAAGGGACTCAACAGCGGTATCGATTCCCCTCGAAACGTGCCGAGTTCCTTGCTCCCGTCCTAGAGTCGATTGCGACGGACATGCCCAATGAGTCGGATGCACTCGCACTACGTGCGTGGTTGATGACCCATCGGGGAATCGGCTACAAAACAGCGTCTTGGATTGCCCGGAATCGGGTCGCCGATGCCCCGGTGGCGGTTCTCGACGTGCACGTCATTCGAGCCGGGACACGGATAGGACTTTTCAGTCCAAGCGATGCAGTCCCTCGTGACTACCTCAAGATGGAGCGCCAGTTCGTTGACTTTGCCGCCGCGCTGGAGGCGAGAACGGCGGAGCTTGACGTCCTAATCTGGGCTCAAATGCGCTACGCGGTTAGCTGCGGGCTCATTTCTTCACAGCCATCTCGTCGCGCGGCATAGGATTGACGTAATAACAAGTTTTCGCTACCCCTGCAACATGGAAGGCGGTGGGTCTCACGGATTTAAGAAGCCTCGAAGCACGGATTCTTCAAAATCACCGAAGAAAAGCGGTGAAGCTGGAGTTCTTGGTGGCGCTGGCGGTGTCCAGTCCGCAGGCGAAGATGAATGTGACATCACGGTTGTTACCGTTCTGAATCGAGTCGATTCGGAGGCTCTCAAGGCAGCTCCATATGGAGCACCACTGGATGTCCAAATCATCGACGAGAACGACAAGCCTCGTCTCGTGGTGCGGAACGGGGGAAACCGAGTCGGGGACATCAACGATGCCAACGCCCTGAAAGTCGTTGGCTGCATTCGCCAGGGTCGTCAATACGTGGCTATTATCATCGACCGACGTGAGAACTACTGCAAAGTCCGCATCCAACTAGCGAAATAGTGAGCGGTATCGCCATCGCAGGAGGCTACTACCATGAACGGTGTTTCGAGCCTGCGTGGGACGAGTGGTATGGTCCGGGATTCAGGGCTGCCGCAGCCTTGGCAGACCGTGGATCACAAATCAACCTTTACACCTACTGCGTGGCTACGGAGCGGGAGACTCTCCAGTTTCGATGCAATGGATATGGAATCGAATGCCAAGCAGCAGTTGCCGACCAGCCAGTCGCCTTCTCATACCTGCATTGGTTGAGCCGACCGGATATCGAGCCCTCTGACCCACGAGCGGCGGCACCCCATGAGATAGACGCTCCAGACGTTCTCTGTTTCGGTTTTTACGAGGGGCACTCAAACGTAAGGGCCGAGAGATGCGTTTACGACCCGCAAAGCAAGAAGCAGGTCCGCGACGCGATACAAAGCCGACACCTCATCATTTCCTGCAATTATGCAGAGGCATGCGCTCTAAGCGGGACCGCGGAAGGCGATCCCTCAGTCGTCGCAGCCGCGGTTGCCGCGAAATTCAACGCGGAGGCAGTTGTTGTAAAGGGCGCTTGGACCGGCCTTTTTGCTTGGACACCAAAACATTCTGAACTTGTTCCGGCGATTCCGACGACCCGGGTTCACAAAATCGGGTCAGGCGATGTGTGCTCGGCTGAATTTGCATATGCATGGTTCACTGGAAACGCGGATGTCATCGAGGCTGCGCGAATCGCAGTGGCTCGGACAGCGAACTACTGCGAGAGTGCAACCATCCCCAATTCGCCGTCCGCTCCGGTTGTTTCATTTCCACTGCCACCTTTGCCCCAGACTGGAGTTTTCGACGTTTACCTAGCGGCCCCTTTTTTCGATATAGGTCAGATGTCTCTAGTGGAGGAGCTGCGGAAGATATTCCTCGAAGCCAATTTAAAAGTGTTTTCTCCCTATCATGACGTGGGATGGGGCTCGCCAGAAAAGGTGGCTGCGGCCGATATCGAAGGGCTGAAAGAGTCGAAGTGCGTCCTGGCGTGCCTTGGCTCGCCCGATGTCGGAACTGTATTCGAGATTGGACTCGCCCGGGCTCGTGGATGTCCTGTTATCATTTATGCTCCTCGTCTCGGTCAGAACGATGAGACGATGCTCCTCGGAAGCGGCTGCGAAATTGTCCGCGACTTCGCTTCCGCCGTTTATCGGACCTTCTGGACCTGCCAACAGTGAAAAGCCTGCTACTGCTTTCAGGCGGCATCGATTCCGCATGTTTGGCGGCTTGGCTCCGACCTGATTTCTGCCTGACCATAGATTACGGCCAACTTCCTGCCGAAGCTGAAATCGGTGCAGCGCGCGAGATCTGCCGAACACTTCACCTTTCTCACGAGGTTCTCACGTGCGACCTTCGCGGTCTTGGTTCAGGAGACCTATCGACCGCCCCATCTATCGAGATCGCCCCTACTCCGGAGTGGTGGCCCTTTCGGAATCAACTTCTGATTACCCTCGCAGCCATGAAGGGCATCGCGCTTGGCGCCCAATGCATTTTAGTCGGCAAGGTCGCCACCGATATTCGTCACGTCGATACCAGCGATGAATTCATCCATAGCATTAGCGCTCTATTAGGGAAACAGGAAGGCGGTCTTGTGGTCGAAGCGCCCGCGGCCCATCTCACCACGAACGAGCTTGTTTCGACGGCGAACGTCAGCTCATCATTTTTGGCTCTGACGCACTCCTGCCACACAGGGAATCATGCATGCGGCACCTGCCGTGGCTGCTTTAAGCATCAGGCTGTTCTTAACACACTGTTGAAAAACCTCCCATAGAGCGGGTTCGGACCACTTCTCGAATCCGGCCCGATGCCACCATCAACGGCGATAGGAGACTTGCAAACTGACGCGATATTCGGCACACAAAACGCGTAACTTTTCGGAGAAGATGAGCATATTTCGCAGGGCAATTCGGAGTTCAGTATTTCTAGCATTTATAGCGCTGGTTCCTGCGGCGGTCTCATGGACACAATTCGATCCCGCAAAACCTGGGGAAATGTTGCCCGGCGAGGTGCAGATTGATGATCAAAGAATCTTGGGCAGCGACACGGTCTGGATTGATGCTCGAAGTCGCGCAGAATTTGAAAGCGCCCATGTCCATAACGCAGTCTGGTTAACCGAAGAGGAGTGGGAATCGTCACTCGGTAACGTTTTCGAGCGATGGAAGCCAGAAAGACCGATCGTTGTGTATTGCGACGCTGGATGCGCGGCGAGTTCGAAGGTTGCTGAGCGACTTCGAGAACTCGGAATGGACCCCGTTTACGTTTTGAAAGGAGGATATCAAGCGTGGAAATCGACCCAGAACTAGCTCAACAGCATCGAGCTTCGATTACGGAGAATTCCGCTGCAAAGACACCTTCTTGGCGGATCCGATGGTTTTTCATCATTCTTCGCTGCTTTTTGGGCGTAGTTTTTGTTTACGCTGGGATCAGCAAGGTTGGGGACGCCAACTCGTTTGCGCAAAGCATCGCGAGTTACCGGATCATGCCGGATTTTCTAACGATTCATTTGGCGATCTACCTGCCCTACCTCGAAATTCTTGCCGGGATCGCGCTGATTAGCCGATTTCTCTTCACCGGCGGAATACTGATTGCCGGCTTGCTGCTGGCAATCTTCCTCGGCGCGACTGGCTCGGCGCTTGTTCGAGGTCTCGACATATCGTGCGGTTGTTTCGGAAGCTCCAGCGCGTCCCTCTCGGAAGCTCTAGTCCGAAACATCGCTCTTAAGCTCGTCTGGGCGGCAGTCACCTGGTGGTGTCTTAGGCAACAAGTTCGACTTTCGGCAGACCCAGCATCCCGATGACGCGGTTTGTTTCACACTCGCTTCGTTACAGCATCGCCGCTGGACTTTTCTGCGTTTTTCTGTTCGCCGGGTCTGCGGTTGGTGAATCCCCCTCAGTGAAACCCGTATCGCTCGAGTTTGAATCCCGGCAGGATGAACCGGTGTTCTTGACTCTTAAAGTCCAAGCTCCCGATTCATTCAACATCAAAGCCGAATTTGAAGGGTTCTCCGGCGACCGCCGAATTAGTTCGAAAGGAGACGGCCAGTTTCTTGTCGAGATTGCACCGCTAACCGTCGAACTCGGAACGTTGCGCGGGAAAATTGTCATCACCGATGCCGACACGGGCAATGACATCATTGAGCCGCTCCCTATCACCGGTCGCATCGAACCGTGGATTCACGCAAAACCAACGCGGATCTTTCTGGGAACAATCGGTCACGGCGAGAAGTTCGCCGTCCGAAAAGAACATTCTCTCGAACTCCGTTCGGAAACGGGTGACTTCGCGATCACATCCATCGAAATTCCCGGCATCGCAGATGCAACCTGGACTGTCGATCCATCGGTTGGCACGACATCGGAAGTCCATAGGGTGAGCGTCACCTTCAGCCCCGACGCGGTTGGAGACGGATTTCCCTTCGGTGCCCTAGCCACGGAACCGATCTTGATTCACACGAGCCACAAAGATGCTCCGCAGTTGGAAATTCCCGTTATGGGAATGCTGTCGATCAACACAAGTGGACGCGACTACTCTGAGTTCCTATACAACGGCCATGTCCGCTGGGAAGGACCGTGGGCCACGCCGAACGTAGCAGGGGCTAATCTAGCGACTGGATTGGTGTTTTGGTGTGGGCTTACCGCAGGTTTGTTTGCATGGCAGAGCGGCTACCGCCGGATGCAAACAGTAAACACAATTATTGCCGTCGCCGGATTTCTTCTCGGCTGCCACTTCCTTGCGCTCACCTATTCCCGGGGTGGATGGATCGCGTTGGGCGTCGGGACGTTCGCGCTCCTAGCTGGAATCCGGAAGCCCCGCTTTTATCCGATCCTGTTGGGTGCGACGTTCGCTGGGGCGGTTCTCCTACTGCCGGCGGGTCTCGACCGGACAACTTCGACTTCTCAACTGAACGAAGACAAGTCGATCAAGCACCGCCTACTACTTTGGAAGGGCGCTCTTCAAATGATAGGGGAGCATCCATGGACCGGGGTCGGCAATAGCAATTTCGGAAAAGCGTTTCAACGCGACTACCAAGACGCCGGACAAAAAGCCACCTACACCACGGCAATCAACGACTTTCTCACGTTGGGCGCAGAGCGGGGCATCATTCCCCTGATAGTGACCACCTCCGGCCTGCTGTCTATCGTCGCTGTCGGTTTTTGGGGCGGCTGGCGCCAGCGTTGGCCCATACTGACTGGTGCGAGCGCAACTATTTTGGCTTTTCTCGTGGCAAGCTGCTTCTCTTCGATTGCTTTTTCTTGGAAAAACTCCGCTCTCCTAATCTTCCCGGCACTCACATTCCTTATTGCGGCTCTCATACTCATGAGCAGGCAGGCGACATCGTCGTATTATTTGAAAATTCGCGCGACTTTGATCGGAACCGGGTCGATTCTACTTCTTGTTAGCACAGTGACACTCACTGCAATCCGAGTATCCCTGCAAGATCGACCCGCCCAATCGACTTTGAAGATCGGGTCAGTTGACACAATTTCAATCTCTCCGCGTAATGCACAGGAGAGAGGAACTATTATCTACATTTCCGACAGGGAGGATGAATCATTCGCAGTTCCAAAACATATCATTCGCCCACTTGCGTCGATGGGGTGGCATGTTTTGTATGTCCCGGGCGCGAAATATCCCTCAGACACGGCCATCGATATTCGCCAACTGCTCAACGAAATCCATGAAGACAACGAGGTCATAGTCCTGGCAGGGCGCGGTGCCGGAGCACAGGCGGCCGTCATGTCGGCAGAAGGAAACGATCAGGTGTGCGGCATCGCCAGCCGCGATTTGCCAAAATCAGGAGTCCTTCCAAGGAGTCTGTCCGAAAGCCGGAGAATACCTACTCTAACTCCTCTGAATCCATTCCCGGAATTCAGAAGAGAAAACACAGTGGCTGACTCAACCACCGACCTCCGAACAAAACGTAGTATAGCTGAAGCGGTAGGAACGCTTATCCACCACAAAGGAACGGGAGATAATCCAACATGGGTCGCCACCATCAACAAGCTCGCGTCCGAAAGAATTCCAATGGAGTCGCATTAGACAGCCCGCTCCTTCGCATATTTCGCAATACGATCCGAGATGTGGAGAGTTCGCTAATCCCCCCCTTTTGGATTCTTTGGATTCACGACGGTCCGCTGCATGATCGCCCATTGACCCTCACATGTTTCAATCAGAGGTCCCCAGAAACCGTTGAAGAGCGAATCGCCTTATAAACGTCAAGAGGCGCATTTTTCGACAGACGCTGCGCAACAATTATCTACAAACATGAGATCTATCGACCTAAAGGGGAAAATGGAAAATTGCTGAAGAGGGCATAAGAGACGTAGCGTCAGGAGGATGCAGACCAGAGAAGCGGGGGAAAGGACTCACCCAGCGGGTGAGTCGAAAAAGCAGCTGGAACGAGCGTCGGGAGGGTGGCCGGTGGACACACCCGGAGGGAGGTATTACGCGGAATGGGACGAGTCGACGCCGGTGACGCGGGAGGGATCGTTGATCTTCTTTTTCCAGTTTTTGGAGGCGGGCGGAAGGTGGGAAGAGTTTTTGCGGGAGTGCCCGTTGAGCTACACGGGCAACCGAGGTAGCGGAGCGGCGCGGGTGATGGGCACGGTGATGTTGAGCGTGTTGTGCGGGCATTGGAGGTATGCGCACATCAACGCGGTTCGGGGAGACGGGGTTAATCCCGGGCTGTTGGGTATCCCGGAAGGCACGGTCAGCGAGGATGTGGTGCGCTTGGCCATGGGAAGGATGGAGGAGGCAGCGGGTCTGGATTGGTTGAGTGACGCGCTGAGCGGGTGCATCGCGCCGGCGTTGGGGTTGCCGTGGATCCTGGACATCGACGTCACGGTCAAGCCGCTCTACGGCCGACAGGAAGGAGCCAAGATCGGCTACAACCCGCAAAAGCCCGGTCGGCCCAGTCACGTCTATCACAGTTATTTCGTGGCCAATTTGAGGATGAGCCTGGGCGTGGAAGTCCTTCCGGGCAACGAGCACGCCGGAGCACGGGGGCTACCCGGTCTGTGGAAAACGTTGGAAAAACTCCCCCGCCACCGGTGGCCGACGTTCGCTCGGGGCGATTGCGGCTACGGCAGCGAGGCGGTGATGCTCGAGTTCGAAGAACGCTCGTTGCCCTACCTCTTCAAGCTGCGGCACACGGCCAAAGTCAAAACGTTGGTCCAGACCATGATGAGGGCTGGAGCGGCTTGGGAGGACTGCGGCGATGGTTGGCAGGCGTTGGAAAGCTCGATCCGGCTCAGCGGCTGGACCCGCACTCGCCGCGTGGTGCTCGTGCGCGAAAACCCAGCCCGAGCCCCCATCCGCGAACCCGGAAAGCCGCGTCGCGGCAAAGATCGGCAGAGCGATTTACCCCGAGCCCAAGGCATCGGCTGGGACTCGCAGGCGACCCCATGGAGTGGCAAGATCGCCGTTCTGGTCAGTTCACTCGACGCCCAGGCCCACCCCGCCCGCGTCATGCCCGAGCACTATCGCCAACGCGCCGACGCCGAGAATGCCTTCGACGAACTCAAAAACCAGTGGGGCTGGAGTGGGTTCACCTCGCGTCGCCTGGCTTCCTGCCGCCTGATGGCCAACCTCATCGCCCTGTTTTACAACTGGTGGAGCCTCTACCTGCGCTTCTACGACGAGGAACACCACCGCGAGGCCATCCGCTCCCGCCCCATGCTCATGGCCGGGGTCGCCCGTCAGATCAAAAGCGCCGGTCAACGCACCGTGCGCGTGAGCATCCTGCATGAAAAAAGCCATCTCATCGCCCACGCCATCACCCAGATCAGCAACGAGATAGCCCAGATCAGTTCCATCACGGAGCGATGGACCGTGTCCCAACGCTGGACTTTGCTTCTGATACCAACTGTTAGAAATAAGCTGATATATAGAGGTGCCTAGGGTAGAAGGGGAGATGGCAGGAAGAAAGTTGAAGTTGGGGTGTCCCGCAGTGGCCGCCGAGATCGAAGAGTTGTATCGAAAAGAGAAGGATGTTCGGCGCAAGAACCGCTTGCTGGCGCTCAAACTGGTGGCGCGCGGGGAGGATGATTCCAAAGCGATTGCAAGGATCTGCGGGATCGCGCCCAATTATCTTTTCAAGTGGCTCAAAACCTTTCGAGAGCAAGGACTCGATGGATTGCTGGGTTACGGCAAGCCAGGCCCCAAGGAAGGTAGCCGACAAGGTCTGAGCCCGGAGGTGGCGGCGGAATTGGAATCCAAGCTCGGTGCCGGTGAATTCGTCACCGCAGTGGCAGCCCAGCGCTGGCTCAAGGAGGTGCACGCCGTGGATCGGCCTTATAGCACAGTGTGGCGCTGGCTAAAAAAAGCCGGAGGAGTGCTTTTGGTGCCGCGCCCGAGCCACTCCAAAAAGGATCCCGCGGCCAGCGACCAGTTCCGCGAGGAACTCGCCGATAAGCTTCAAGGACTGGATCTGCCCGCCGGCAGTCGAGTCAAACTTTGGATGATGGACGAAGCTCGGTTCGGCCTGCACACGGAAATGAGGCGACTTTGGGGACTTCGAGGCCAGCGTCCAGTCGTGACTCGGCAGATCAAATACCAATGGGATTACCTCTACGGATCGCTCGACATCATCAGCGGCGCTGCCCACTTCTGCCAGATCCCCAACGTCAACCAGGGCTGGGACCGACTCTACCTCGACAACCTTGCCTCCACGGACACGGAGGCCATTCACGTCGTCATCCGCGATCAGGCTGGGTTCCACCTCAAGGACGGCGACAGCCGCCTGCCAGATCGAGTGCGCATCATCGATTTGCCTGCCTACTCTCCCGAACTCAACCCCTGCGAGCAACTCTGGGACATCGTCAAAGATGAAATCGGCAATCGGATCTTTCCCACGATCCGAGAACTGCGCCGCGCCGTCCTTCCGGCTCTGGAACGCTACTGGAACCATCCCGCCGCTGTGCTCTCACTCGTTGGACGCGACTGGTTGCGCGCTCAAGCAAACGCTTCGAACAGAACTCAAATATCAGCTTAATTTAGAGAGTTGGTATGACCCGTCTTTTGCGCCGCTGGCTCGGTGGAAAATGGCTTCCTGGCCTGCCGCCCGACGCCGCCCTGCTACTCAGCGGATGAAAATCCTCCGTCTCCTCGCGCCTCTATCTCCGATCTCGCCCTGCTTCCTCTTGGTGCCGCTCCCGATCGCCCATTTTCCTTTTTAGGATCGAGCGGGCACCGCGATCTAGGAAATCTGTGTGCCCGGCAGCGGCACAACCTGAGTGCTAGCTTCTACCTTATACGAATGGTTCATCATAGGCTAACGGCCTGCACCTTTCGCCCTTGGTCAAAGGAAACTATTCCACGCATCAGATCCGCAGACGATGGCGCCTCAACTCTCTGCGCTCGCTCTTTCCCTTTGCACCATGGCGTCAACCCGTTAGACTGCTGGGAGCAGAAAAAGCAAAATAAGACGTCTATTTTGTGACGAATTTCTGCTGACGTTATTGGATCCGCACCGAACGTATGCCGGCTCACTACAGGCTCACTCTTATAGAACTGCGCCTGCGTTCGTATAGCCCCATAAAATACCAGAAATTTATCTATGAATTAGACAAACGACACAGAGCTTATAGCGATGCGGGAGCATTGAACTTGAAGCATCTATAGCCTCAGGAGTGATTGTCGAATCATCGTCTCGGAGCGCGCATGACGCTCTGCGGTTCATCCCTGATTTCAGGAAGTTCCGCATTTACGATGAGTCACCGATTCCCACTTCCATCTGGACACTGCCCTGATTGATGACGCATAGGGCGCGTGACAGGAAGTGTCCCATGAGTCGTTAAAATAGAGTTGGTGGCAGAGGCGCACGACGCGCCCGAGGGTGTCGAGGTATTGGTGCAGACCTTGGAAGGCTGCGGTGCTGTCGAACTGCGCCTAGGCAGGTAGACCATGTTGGCGCCAGTGGGCGAGCATGCAGTCGAGAACGGTGTCGGTGTGGAGATGCCGCCTGGCCATCAACCCACCAGCGAGCCGTGAAGAGAAATGCCGTTGAGCACCTCGACCTCGGTGCCGCCAGCAATGACGAGACCCTCTACAGCATCGAAGCCGTCGAGTTCGGACTTGCTGTCGGGGTCGGAGCAAAACCGGACAGAGACGGAGCAAAACCGGAATAGGAGACGGTTCAAAACCGGACTGGGGTGTTGGAAACAGCGCGGGAAGCGCCTCGGAGGAGGCCGGAGCGTAGCGGAGGCCGACGGAGAGGCGCTTCCCGCGCTGGCGCGCTTGGTGGGTGGATGGCGTTCGAGAACCCTTCGTAGCAGAAGGCAGCTTTGCTTTCTTGGGCGTCTGGCTTGGATGATGATCCCGCGATGAAAAAAAGCAGCTAGCCCACCGTCATCCCGCCGGATTCGTTCGACGCACGCTCGAAGACTTCAACGCAGGCACCCTCGACGCGGTCACGGCAGCTGCGCATCTGGGAGTGAGCCGCTCCCGGCTCTACGAACTGCGCGGAGTCTTCCTGCGGGAGCGCGCCGACTACGGGCCGAAGACCAGTGGGGGAGACCGATTGGGGGACTGGCCAGCCAAGACGCGATGCCTGCTCGAGGAGTTCCTTCCCCTTCAAAATCCGCCCAACTGCCAGCTCGTTGCCGACGAACTCGAGCGCCTCTGCGGGTTTCGCCGGGCGCGCTCCACGGTCGAGGCCCACGTCAAAGCGCACTACGCGCATCTGGTGCCCGCTGCGGCCCGCAAACCCCGGGTTTACCGACGCTTCCGCCGCGAGCACATCGGAGAGCTTTGGCAACACGACAGCTCCATCCACCAGTGGTGGCCGGCCAGTTCCAAGCAGACTCTCCTACTCACCGTGGACGACGCCTCCGGACTCAATCTGGCGGGCCGTTTCGTCGGATCGGACACCACTTGGAATCACTTCGAGCACTGCCGCGAAGCCTTCACCCGCTGGGGGCTTCCCGAGATCCTCTACACCGACGGCCTGAGCCTCTTCGGACCGAGTTCCACCGACGACCATAGCGATCCCAAAAGCGAGTTCCAACGAGCCATGCTGGGACTGGGTTCCGCCCACCTCGTGGCTCCCACCCCTCAGGCCAAGGGCAAGATCGAGCGGCGCTTTGGCACCTTCCAGCGACGCCTGGTCGCCTTGCTCGCACACGCCCGCGCCACAACTTGGGCGCAAGCCGACGCCATCCTCCAGATGGAGATCGAGCGACAGAACCTCAAGCTCAACCGCTCGTCCGGCAAAATTCCCCTCGAAGTCTGGGAAATCCAGTCACTCCGTGGCCACGGCCGCCTGCGTCCTTCTCCGCCTCCCGCCCTACTCGATCTGCACCTCTCACTCCGCCTCTCCCGACGCGTGAACAACGACCACACCGTCGATTTTGAAGGCCGTAACTACGAGATCTCATCCACCCTCCGCAAGCGCATCACCATCGTCCATCATCCGTCCCGTCAATTTTGGGTCGTCGAGAATTCCCCAAAGACGTGTGGCCCTCTATTTTAGCCCACTACAGCCTCTGAACACCTGTCCGGTTTTGCTCCGGCAAGAAATCCGGTTTTGCTCCGTCGCCGACATCGAGTTCGGACTTGCCGGCAGCCAAGTCGGGTAGATACTAGCCGCGCTTGGGTGGAGGGCAGCGGGTGCGGACCTTGGAATCGAAATAACCGGCGCGCTTGAGGATGCGCCCTATGGTGCAAACGCACGGAACGGCATCGGGAGCCAGCGACGTGTCGGCAAGCAAATGAGAGTGGATGAACCTGCCACCACCTCTATTTTAACGACTCACGGGACACTTCCCGTCCGGTTGTCTGGGGCATGTGGCCGCTCGGACGGTCGGACCAATTCCACGCGGTCCAGACGCTGAGAACCCGCGCGCTCGAGCCAGTGGCGCACGTTGGAATGGGTGACGGCCGAAGCTTCGCGCGACGCTGCGTAGCTATGCCCCCGCCCGGACTTCTTTGACGATCTGACGGCGCTGCGTAATGGAAAGCTTTTCATCATCTCTTCATCGCAGAATTTCCCGCATGGGACATCGCGCTACGTTCACCCTCCATTCCACGCGAATCCACGCCGCATCCCCCGATCGCCCATCCACCCTGAACTACTATCGCTGTCACTCAAGTGGAGTTTCGATGCTGTCGTTCCTCCACGTATACGTCAAATTGATCCCGTGGCGCCATCGTCCAATTTCGTATCTCCCCGTTCCGAAAAAACCGTCATTTAGGAACAGTAATTACGGTATTGGTGCTAGAATCAAAGATTCGATCAGCCGATGACGGATCGATCGTGTAACGCTCCGGTGACGCCAACTCATTAAGTTTGATCGACGTAACTGTAGCTTCAAACGAAGTCAGGATATTGCCTTCGGATTCATCGTCGAAATCAATGCCGACAAACTCTTCCGGAAAAAACACAGAGTTACCACTGCTGTCGGCCAGTTTACCTACCTTCTTGACAGTAAATGACGCAGCCGTCTTACCTGACGCTGTCAGTTGCTCCCACTTAATTGGAAAGTAGCTATCTCCAACTGAGAGCCACACCCTGTATGTTATGTTCTCATCACCCTTGACGTTAAACGTCACGCAATCTTTGTCCTCAAATTCAACTTTTTCAATCGAATCCGCTTCTACTGACCCTACCCAAGAATCGACAGAACTTAAATCGCTCAGGGTCGGCGGTTGGGGATGTTCATTTTTCTGCCACGCCTTGATGAAAGGAAAATACGGTTTGAAGAAGACGTTTCTTGGCCCCAGCATGTCAACCTGCCCTTCAGCGTCGCTAATTATAAGCGTCCCTCTATTCTTGTCGAAGAGTTGAAACCGCTTTCCATCAAATGCGACCTCCTTGAAAGCGGTTTTACCCTTCATTGTTAAGGATTCAGTTTCAAAGTAATACCCCTCTGGCCCAATAACGTAATGAATCTTCCCGTCAAATTGACGCAATTGTTGGGAAGGAGCGAAGTTTTCCCCGAGATGGGTAATCGTTGTCGCAAAAAGCTCAACGTTAGTGATCAAAGATAGTGATTCAGACAAAGTATTGAACGCGGAACTCAACTGACCAACATTTGGTTTCTCTTCAGAATATCCGCGGCCAGCGCCAAATAGGAAAACGGTCGCTCCAAAAAAAGCTAGTAGTTTTTTCATAAATTAAAGGAGGGCTGCCGCCACCTGCTGGCGACAGCCCTAAACACAATGTTATTCGGAAATCTCCTCACCTTTTATAGCTTCGCCGCAATCATTGTCCGCTAGGTATTCAGGCTCATTAACGTAGCCGCATGCAAGGCCAGCCTCCCAGGTTCCCTCGCCGCCGGAGAGACGATTTACAACAATCACAGCACACGATACATCAGTGCCATAGATATTGTCGATGAACTCGTCTCCAACGCTGCTTTGATTCCCGCAGGTCTCCCCAGAATCAACCATGCCTTCCATCGCCAGAAGTGTCGATGTGGCGGCTAATGAGCAGATCAGCAGGACAGTTTTTATTGTTAATAGATGCGTTTTCATTGGGTTTTAGTTTTAGCTTTTTTGGTTATGCGGTTTTAGTTCGGGCTATTTACGCCCCCCACGTGAGTCCTATCATTCAATTGGCTTTTAGGGAAGCATATACTCTGTTTTAGATACACTCACTATTGAGACCTGAAATTCTTCCGAGCCAAATTCGGCAACAATTCCTCAGCTCTAGTCTCGCGAAAAACCCAAGTTCGACTGAGCCAAAAGGCGTCAGTGGACGCGTTTCAGAGATTTAGAAAAAAGACAAGTCCCGCTATCATCTCACGAATCCAATTAAGGGGACTTTGATGGTGATTTCGTCCGTTTCAAGTCGCACCGTAATCTGAATGACTTCGGAGACATTTCCTTCCAACTCCAAAGCACTGAAGGAGTAAGTTACTTTCGTTTCGGTCGCAACATTTTGCGAAAAACGGAATTCAAGATTATCAGAAAGCTTTCCCGGATTGATTCCAACCACCTTTAGCGATTGGCCGTCGTCCGAGCGAATGAGGATTTCACCATGAACAACCGCGTCACTTTTCACTACTCCAAGATACAAAGACGAGGGTCGGATCTCGATCGGTCCACTTACAAACGCGCGGACAGGGACCAGTTTCTGCATTACAACGCTTCCCGATTGATCAAGAAAGGTGAATTCCATACTGCCCCGAAATTGCCCTTGCGGTAAACCTGCTGGAGAGAATCTCACATACAAGGAGTTTGGCAAAGTATTTGCGGACCCCACTATTCCGTCAGTCCAAATATTCGATGAGTCACTCCTTGCTATAATTTCGTTCCATCCGGCGGGCTTGTTTCCCTCCCTAATTTTTAACTCCGTTGCAATGACGTTGGATGTCGCAGGGACGACTCCAAGATCAATAACTGATGGATTCACAGTTGCAATCTGGATCGCCTTTGCTTCAACGAGCACGAACTCAGTGGCTTTATCTGAACTGCTTTCAGAAGAAAATTCAACTGTCACCTGTGCTCCGAATTTCCCAATGCGACCATTATTCGACATTTCAACCTTCAGTATAGCAGTGCCCCCCGCTGGAATAACCTTTGACTCCATCTTAGCTGAAGTGCAGCCACAGGTGGATTTGATCCCGGTAAGATGTATCGGCGACTCCGAAAGGTTTATAACTGAAAACTTCGCCCAAATTGTTCTACCTTCTGTTATCTCCCCTAGATTGAGATACTTGGGTGTTACTGAGAAGTCGATCGGACGGCTGTCCTCTGAAAACGACGATTTGCGACAACTACTTGTGCCAACCACTGAAACAATTGCCAATAATATATAGATACCGAATGCCGACTTATATTTATTTCCGCCGCGACTTCTCACAATCCGTCTCCGTAAAAAAAGAGTTTTATCACGCGGATTTCAGAACTCTGGACCTTAAGTAAAATATTTCCACTGAACCCCCCGTCGCGATTTAACTTTGAAGGGGCAATTCCAAGTTCAACGATTGTTTTCTGACCTGCACCAGGGCGACTCAGAACATTCACGTCGACTTCGGCTGAGTCGGAACTTACTTCCAGAATCTCGACCGGCGACCCGGACTCCGACTCAAGAGAAACCTCTGTAGTCGCTCTCAGCCCGGATTCGACGCTACCTAGGTGAATATACTTCGGGGATGGGACAACATCTCCGCGAACTGTCCCACAGACGATGGCCATCTCACCTCCGATAAGTCCCCCCGACTGACCTAAAAAGCGGATTGGAATTTCAATACGGAACGCTCCTGTTGGATAGGCGGAGAGATCTAGACTGCCTTTAACTTCCCAGCAATTGGTGCTCATCTTCTCAATGTTTGTGTTGTGTAGCTGATCTGAATTACCAAGTGATATCTCAACAACCTCCTCACTGCTTGTGGAAATGGAAAATTCAACGCGGGCAGTCTCTCGCAGAGGCAGCGGTCCTAGCGATATCACCGCAGGCACGATCGAAGCCAATCTTGGGATTTTGTTCGAAAGCATGGACCAATTCGTCCGGGGTGATGGGTGTTTTCCTTCCAGAATTACCGACCGCCAAGACATATTCTTCATCGGTCGCGAAGGATCGCGTCTAGGGCGACCCCGAGCCGGGTGAAGTTTACCATCGGACGTGTTTATGCTGGGAGCAAACTCCTCAGGTGCTCGTGTAAGTATTGCTTCTAAGAAGGTCAGCGTCTTCGCACTGACCGTTCCCGTGTCGTAATCTTTAATAGATTCGACCGTCAGTTCCCACGGAGCCCCCACTTGACGTCCTTCCCTAAACAGTGAAAGCATGTTCTTCACAGCCGATTCTCCGCGGTCGTCACAAACAACGAACAAGCCCCGAGTTCTCGACGTCTCATTAACGATTTGCAAATTGTGTTGGCCTCCTCCTATTGTCACAAATGCAGCGGTTCGATTTGGTTCCAACGCCGAGAACTCGTGGGCGTATTGACCCGCTTCACAAACGCCAGCCAAAACCATGGGCGCCGATCTTATTTCTTTGTAGCCACTCGCTTTGGAGAACTCGTTGAGAGCGCTTTGTAGCGCGCGGCCACTACCTAACAATGCCTTACCCCACGGCTTAGTGGAATCGCTGCTCGCGACGAAGGATGCGGCTACCAGCGAGCAATCGTATTTGTTGGCGAGTTGCATCCACGGCTCAGGGTCTGCCAGCACCATGGCCCTCTGGTCCCTCGGGTGAAGAATAATGCAAAGAATGCTTTCTGGAGCGGTGCCGCTTTTTGGCAACCAACACTGGAAGACACCGTATGCAAAATTCTCACCGGCTCGCGGTTCGATCTGGACACTCAGTGGTTTAGGGATTTCCAACCCGAAGGTATGTGTAAATGACAATATGACGCTCGCCGACGTGATCGTCCATTTGTGTATACCGCTCTTGCGAGACGCAATCCGCTTTCGTTCTACGAACCGAATCTGAATCAAGCCGATTGAAGTGAACTTCAAAAGACGCTGCCGCAAAAATTCAGTGCAAAAGGTCAAACGATTCACTTTGAGACCCATGCAATGAATGTAAATTTTAGTATCGCTCGCCGATATTTTTTCGAGCGGACCGTGAAGATACCCGATTGATTGCCTAGCCCCTTCGACCCGTCGAAGGTCAGATCGAGGGCTACAGCTCCGGCTTGCTGTTTGTCACAGATGGTTGCACTAGCGAAATTCGGACGCGAGGACTCGACAGCTATACCACCTGCGAAATCCGCTTCAGAACCGGTTAGCATGATTCTCTGTGACACTGTCTTCCCACGAGGCACAACGCCGACGTATGCAGAAGCTGGCGCCGCTGAGACGGATCCGACGAGCTTCGCTCGAATCGGAATGACCAATTTTTCGGACTGTGTCCCTCCACCTACAATCAATTGCGATCTAAACCAGCCGGCGACGAGCCCACGGGGCTCGAATCTCCAATCGATATCAACACCGCCAGAATGTTGTCGGGTGGCTATAACGCTTATGGCTGAGTTGTCAGGCTCAAATAGAATAGATTGGTCGGTTGGGAGCGAATCCGTCCGTATCTGTGCTGTCCCCGTTACTAAGGAGTTCGCGTTCAACTCGATCTCACCGAGGTCGATTTCGACCGCAGACCTTTGATCGCCACGCTGTTTATCGTTCCGACCTGCGACTAAAAGCTCAGCGATTGAAAGTGCCCCACTAAAATCCTTCCAGACGCCCGTAAAGGCAGCGTTAGGAAGCCAAATTTTATCATTTTGTATAACTGTTCCGCGATTTTTGAATGGGGATGCCGGGAGCTTCAGATACTCGCCTCGGCCTTCCGCACGCGCAGGTTGACGCTGAACAATAGCCTCAAGGTAGGCCGCTAATAGTTCCCAAGTCGATTGCGTCCAACCATGTCCACCATCCTCCTCGATGGCCAAGGTCCAATGATGATCCGGGCATGCTGCGGCGAAGGATTCAATAGTCGAACTGATGCGACCTGCGAGATCGTTCAATCCAACGATGAAGAGGCCGGGGACGCGCATCGCCTCGGCATTGCCCTTCGGCGAAATCGGGCCGCTCTTAACCAAGACGAATGACCCAACGCGATAGGGCCGCCAGCAGGTGAAGTTGTAAGCGAACATGGCACCCGAGGAATGTCCAACTATGTATAGCGGAATCCGCGCCAACTGAGGTTTTTCAAGGTATTCTGCAAGCTGATCGATCATCGCGAGGAGAGCCGCACCGGAGCCGCCCTCTGCCTGTTCGTAGGGTTCTCCGTCCCCACGGAAGTGGCAGCCGAGGATGCCTAGGTTCCGTTGGCTGGCGATCCGTTGCCATTCTTCCGATTCCGCGAGGTTCCGGGCGTCGGAGTCTGTCCCCTTAAGAAGGACAAGAATGCCGTCTGGTTGGTCGGTCTCATTCGACAACCAAAGGCAAGCGCGGGCCTCGTAGAAGTTGTCGGTCGATTGAGGGACGACGGCGGCTTCGGCGGTCAGGGCGAGGGAAAAGCGAGATGTTCCCGCGATGACAAGAACGACAACCGCCAGGAGCGAGACTCGGACGCGAGAAGTGTCCCGCATCAACTCCTGCAAGCAGTATGCGAGTGCTATGCGGATAATGAGCTTGCTCATGGAGCTATCTCAGTGATGCGATTTTCTACCACATTGGTTAGAAAAGTCGCCGCCGCTTGAACTGATTGCTGAGACACCTTACCAGCCGAATCAACATCCTTCGAGATGAAGGAAACCCGCGCCAACTGATTTCGCTGGCCGCAGGTGGCGATGAATTCTTTGATCGTCGAGACCTTCCGCAGCGATTCTTTCGCGGAACTGGAAGTGCCGACATTCGCCAAGGGCGCTTCGTCGTAAACAAACATCACCGGACTCTTGATCCCGCAACCGGGAGGGAGTTTCGATTCGTCCAGAAGATCGCCGGGTTCGAATTCCATCATCGCCACGGCTTTAGGCTGGATGCGCCGTTCCAAAGCGACCGTCTGCCACATTGGGCCACCGGCCGGTCCTTTACCGAGCAGGACCAGCGGTGTTCGATCAAAAATCTTGGCCGTTCGGAGATACTCGAGCGCAGCGGTGATTTCGTTCTCGGGTGCGGGGCCTAGCCGAGGAGCAATAACGACGTAGCCCTTCTCGGCAAAATAGTAGAGATTATCGATAATCTCCGGGAGTTCGCGGAAGTCAAATTCTTGACAATAAAGGAGGACTCCGCGGGGACGACCGAGTGGCGGCAAGCCGACCAAGCATTTTACTTCATCGCCTTGACGATCGGCGATATTCACAAATTGGATCGGCACTGGAAGCGACTGGAGGATCTCGACGAACTTTCTGGACGGCAGAAACTCCCGGTTTTCCTCGGGGATTAGTTGGGCATCCCGGTGACCGACTGGAAGAATCCGAAGAGCCTTATAGCGGTCCCGCACATACGGCCACTTTGTCACGTCGACTTCGCCCTTCGAATTCATTCGGTCCACCACTCCCCGAAGGAACGAACGACTACCCGCATCGGCCAACTTGCCTACAGAATGATAAAAATTCCCGCCCTGTCCTCGCCGATCATAGTTTGGAGGAAAGACGCTGAAAACCAAGTTTCCCTCGAGGTCGAGGAGGCCAGAATGGAGTTTTTCGAAATCTGTTCGCATTGAGTCTCCCCGCGTAAATCCGAGAAACCATGCCGTATCCGATTTCTCCTTAGGAACAATGACATCCGGCGCGCTGTGCACCGAGACGCCAGCAACCCGGTCCGGACGAGCAGCCGCGATTCGCTGAATGAAAGTGCCACCAAGTGAGTGGCCGACGAGTAAAAGACCCTTGGTCTTCAGTTTGTGTCGCTTGATGATTTCATCCTGGGCTCGAAAAACGATATCAACCCATTCTTTACCCCCGAGAAAATAGCTTTCCTTGGGATCGCTCCACATTTCCCGTGGACTGTGGATGTAGATCGAGAAAGCTGTGTAACCGAGACTGTCCGAATAGTATGTCAGTGAGCTTTCGAGGTTTGTGCTCGGAACCGTGACTTCTTTGCCATCGACCTCCTTCGTTGTCATCGGCTCCATTGATCCGGGCCAAAAGGCACGAAGAACGATATTATCGGCGTCGGGGCCCGCAGTGTATTTAGAACGAAGCGGGATCCGATAAACTACTTTGACCTCCGGATTGTATTTAAGGTCGGTCTTGAGTGTGAACGAGTCGGCGTGGATCTTGAAACGCGGATCTCTCCGTTCGTCATAGGAATCGAGAACCTTAACTGGTGAAGCCTTGAAACGTTCGTCAAGGAGTTCAATCAGCTCTTCGCCAGTGATTTCTGGTGTCGCGAAGATACTTGGCCGCTTTTCGAATTGGGGATCGACCGCTTCGGTGCGCGCTGCTCCGGCTAGAACACAGTTTAACAAGGATGCGCCGACAAGAGCATTCCGAAATCTCCAAGATGTTTTGTTAATCAATTTTCTCACTCTTGTTTTGTTTATTGAAACGATTAAGAAATACCTCTCCGCAATGCGCCTTAGAGCTGCTCAGTTTGATTGGAGCGAACAAGGCTCCATCACAAGATCGTCAAACGAACTCCAACTGACGGCGAACGGGATATCTAAGTTACCGACAGAAGTCAATAGCACTCCTTTGTAGCGGGCTTCGTTTGAGGTCTGCAAAGAAGATCATGACTCCGTGCTCGCGATCGAGTTCATGAACAATAATTGTTAAGCGCTCACAACTGCCGGCTCAACAGGACCGCTCAATCCGTATCCGTCGTTGAGAGGGGAATCTCTCAGTCTTCGAAAGCTCGCTCGAAACTCCGCCACCGGCGCCTTCGACTGATTTAACTAGATCAAGGGTGCAATTTTACATCCAGAGCTTCAAAAGCTGCTTTTTGCACCTCGTCGGGCAACAGAAGAAGAGTCTCAATCAGAGAAATCCGGGATCGCTGGCGCGAATCCCCGTCCATCTTGTGATAATCGGCGAAAGCCTTGGGTAACGCCTTCAAATTTTTGGCAATTACAACCGCTGGTGCCGCACTAGGGCTCGATTTCGAAGAATCATCCTCGCTCTTTCCGACCTTGTGAAGCGGGAACACTCCAGCCAAAAGGTAAGGCTCGATTTCCTCCCTCGCTTTTGGATTGCCCGAAAAATACTTATGAGCCGCCTTTGCCTGATCTATCAGTTTCTCGGACACACCGAGCTTCTCGCCGATCTCGGACGAGGAAAGAATAGGGAAATCATTTCCCTTTTTCGGTCGTCCCGCGCCATTTTGTGAAAGAGTCTCAAAAATCGGCCACATTCTGTAGGCCAAGGCGCTTTTCGACCAACCAGCCCTAATCGCTGATCCGCAGATCACAGCGAGTATATTTTCCTTTTTTACAAGTCGATAGGGCAATTCTGGAAGATCAAGATCTTCTGCAATTTGCAGTCGGTGAATCCCGTCCAATACCAAAAGTGTATTCCCTGAGGCGACGCATTTGAGGGGCTCGATTATTCCCTCGGTTTTGATTGAGTCAGAAATCCGCTTATATTCGTATCCATCTCGTGTCAGGAGGGCGAGGTTCTCGACCAATGGATGACGAGCGAATGATTCCCGCGGCGCAGCAGTGACGCGCTGAAATTCATGGGTAGTCGGAGAAGGCGAGAGCGATGCTGTATTCATGGTCGATACGAAGGCTATTGGCTTGGCGGTGACGACGCCGGGAGACTAGATTCGGCATCTAAGAATTCAAGCAGAATGAGGACTAGGGGTTCCCCTGATGCGCTTGAGTAGAACTCAACGGTTATCCGCTTGGGTGATCCGCCCGGTTAAGAGCATCGCCGCGATAACTGCCAACACAACGTGGACGGTCAAGACGAGGAGGGCCAAAGGATAAGCACATATCCATGTCTCCGTAGATTGCCGCACGATGTCGAAATACCTCGTCTCGCGGAATGTCTGGAGATATCCGCTCCACCCCCAATACGCGGCGATAAAGGGCCTACAGGCCGTGCTCAGCCACTCTGGAAGGGCAAGGGCGGCACCTGAGAGCGGTAGCTGGAAGCCGACCAAGTAGATGGCCAGTAGTGATGCCCGTTCCGGTGAAGGAGACGCCGCCGAGATTGCGAGACACGTTGTGCTCATCGCCAACGTTGTCAGAAACAGCACCATAAATTGATCAATCAGCCCACCGGGGAAGCCACATACGGTCTTCACAAACCAGGCCATCCAAAATGACTGGATGGAGCACAGAAGCGCAATCTGTAGAAATTTGACGGTGACGTAGGCTACGGGTGACAGACCGGAGCGGAGTTCCTTCGCAAGGATTGCCCGTTCTTTTGCGATTTCTCTAGCGCCGTTGTTGGCACCGATGAGAGTCAGGAGAATAACTTGGAACATTGCCAACCCTGAGATCAGCGAGGCCGACTGGAACGATTCCTTCAGGTAGAGGAGCTGATCTTGCAGCGTCCTCAAGATATTCGTCTCCAAGCTCAGCGTCTGATTTCGCACCTGCGGGAGTCCACTCGTCGCGAAAACAGCTACAAGGACCGGAAAAGTAATGATCAGCGCGACATGAAGAATAATCTGACCTCTGTCTCGCAGGAAGAGTTTAGCTTGGCGTCCGAGAAGAGTTGGAAACTGAAACAACCCATTTGGTGGTGGCAAGGATTTGATGGTTGCAGTCTCATTGGTTGCTGGTTCGTCGCGTTGAATCGGCTCGTCATAGGCCGATAGATCAACATCCTGCGTCTGGTAAATTCCAAACAGTTCCGCAATCGAGCTGACGTGATGTCTATCCAGTAAAGACTGGTAGTCTCCGTAGTGGATCAACCTTCCCTGGTGGAGAAAGAGGATGTCGTCGCAGTAATAGAGGTGATTGGTGGCATGAGTCACCAAGATGACCGTTTTTGACATGCTGTGAGTCAGGTCGCGGAGCCATGCCATCATTTCTTGGTCAGAAAATGCATCGAGTCCGCTCGTCAGTTCATCCAAGAGCAAGAATGCGGGATCTCCGATTAGCTCCTCCGTGAGGGCCATCCGACGCATCTGCCCACCGGAGAGGGTTCGATATTCTTGCCCGAAAAGTGGCTGGATACGTGCTAATTCGGACACGTGTCGCATCCACGCTTCTCGCCGTTCAATGGGAACCCTGGATGGCAAGCGGAGAGCGGCAGCGGATTCGAGATTCTCCCCGACGCTGAGTTGCTCGTGAAACGCTCCAAATTGCGGAAGGTATGATACAGCCAGCGGGAGGTGATCCCGCAAATCTTCCACACGGCGACCGGCAAACAGGATCTCACCGTGGGTCGGTTCGATAAGGCCAGCCAGAGATTTGACGAGGGTGCTCTTGCCGCATCCTGAAGCACCAATGACAGCGACGAATTTTCCAACCTCAACCTCGAAGTTGACGTTCGACAGCAGAGTTTTGGCCTTTCGATGATCGCGAACGGTAATACCGAGGTCGCGGACGCTAATTGCGTTTGGCATCGCTCCGGTTTATAGACCTAAAGTTCTCGCTGGAGGAGCTTGGCAGACAATCGATCTATCCCCTCGTTGGCAATGCGACTCGCCGGGTATTGCCGCTGTGCATTGACATACCAAGTGAGACTGAACCCGTCTTCGTCTTTGGACTCGGCATCGCGGGCTTTGTTGATCGCGCTCACAAATTCAGCGCTACGAGAGGCCAAATCGGCGCGAAGTTTGTTCAGCTTCCGATCATCTGGAAGATTGTCGGAAGCGAGTTCGATGGCTTCCCATGCACCAAACGAGTCGCCATTCATCATCATGACGCTCGCCTTCTCGGATGCGATTTCAGCATCCCGGATTGACTCGAGAGCCTTTTTCAAGGCTGCCTCTCGGTCGGGATCTCCCGCTACAGCAGGAGCAAAACCAAGCTGCTTGTCGAAAATTGCTCGATAGTTCTCGTCCTTCACTAACCGGTCAAATTCTTCGAGAGACTGAGATTTTATGTCCTGCGTGTCGAAAAACGTAAGCGCTTTGTCCTCCAAATCAGGGTTACCTGGCCAAGCCTTGGCGGCCGCCTGGAACTCATCCATCGCCAATTGCAAATCTCCCTGTTGCGCAGCCAGCTTTGCTTTCCCCAGCCGCATTTTACTCTCCAACTTAACAGCGTTTACTATTGCCATCGGCTTGGTTGTGTCGAAATCAGAAGCGGATGACTTAATATCGCCGAGCAAGGTTTCGAGCGCTCCAAAATCGCGGGCCTCGATCAAGTTGCGCATTTGGTCCAGCTTCTGGATGAAATCGGCCGATTTTTCCTTGAGAGGACGTTCGAGACCGAGAACAGCAACGTTCATCTCATTGACCATGAACGCCTGCCGAAGGCTATCCGTAGCACCCGCGAGTTGGCCGCGCTCGAGCTTGTAACGGAAAACATCGACAGAATTCTTCACGTCGCGATTGATCTCAAGTGAAGCGGAAACCTGCTCTGCCATCGCAGGTGGGTAGTCCCCTTCTTGAAAAACCTTCCGATAGAAATCTCCCGCCAGAACAACATGATTGAGTCGACCGCTGTTGTAGAGTGTCGAGATAAAGGCTGCGAAATCGGATTTCGCCTGCTCAAACATGCTCTCCTGCTTTAACTGATTGAATTTGATCTTTGCGTTCAATTCCAGCGAGCGAAGGTATTCTTCTGTCATCTGGAGCCGACCTTCCAAGCCTTCAATGCTGGGCGGTGTAGGTGCCGCCGAAGCCGGATTCTGGACCTGCGGAACATTCCCTCCCCCGTTCTGCTGATTTTGCTGGTTCTGTTGATTCTGTCTCGTGCGTCCACCGGCTGAGTTCAGTCTACGCTGGTATTCGAGCTGCCTCTCAAGGACATCCTCGGAAATAAGGTCGGCGTTGCGGTTCGCCGCCGATGCTTGATCCCTCAACGCTGTGTTGCGTTGATCAATTCGCCTGCTCGCGGTCCCAGCCGTCCAGATGGACTCGATTCGATTCGCCAACTCCCGACTGATTCCCGCGTCAATCACCCCGTAATCGGATAGATTATAGAGTTGTTTCCAGCCTTCAAAGACGTCGCCTTCTCGCAGGAGTTCTGAAATTTGGGACATCTGAGCGAAGTAGGCATTGAGAACCTCTTGGGATACTTCCTTTGAACTCAGGTAACGATCAAAGCGCGCCCGAATCTCTGGATCCTCCTCTCGCGGTATACCTACAGCGTCTTCAGCCACAGCCTTTGATTCTGCCCGTTCACCTGTGAGCATGGCCTTCTCTCCTGCACTTCCCTCCTCAGGTTTACGGTTATAGAGATACTCCAGAGCCGCCGAAGTGTCCGACTTACCTGCGACAGCTTCAACCGGGTTTGCAGGCGTCTCTGCTGAATTTGGACTCGCAGCCGGAGCTGGAGGTTCCGGTGAATTCACAGACGGCTCGACGGCATCTTGACCGAAGGCCGCTGAAGCAGCCATTGCGCAGAAAAGCAGGCTAGTTTTTCCGAATTGTGTTCGCATAGATCAGTCCTCCCTCTTTCACTTCAAATTCACCAACATAGCTCTGGCCCTTCGTAAAATAGACCTGTGCGAATGTCGCAGGGATCATAACTACAATCGGATGGGGATCGTCCCGGAGAGTGAAAACCATCAAGCGGCCAATCCCTTCCTTCCATCCAAGATCATTTTCGACGCGAACGTCCGCACGGAATTTGAGACCAGCTACCGATTTGTAGCTATCCAGATACTTGGAAACGGGAAACGGCTCCAGAGTTCTCAGGGGGTCATTGAGAAGTTGGACAAGAAAGAATCCTCCGACTACGAGCATTATCGCAAGGATCGAGCCGAGGGTGATCCACAATGGAAGTGACTTTTTCCGCCGACTTCGCCGCGGCGCAAGACTTTCGGCATCGGAAAACGGCGAAGCTACCGGTTCACCTGTCGGTTCAGTAAGGGGCTGCTCTTGCATCGAGCGCGTATCCTCCACAGTTACGCCCCAATTTCAAGATAATCCACCTAAGGGATCAGGCAAGTGCCGTAACGATGGTAGAAATACGCCTCTTCGAAACGCAGCAACCAACTCTTTTCCCGAGACGCAAGATAATCCGTTACACGCCACGGCCAATCTGACCGGAAACACACCGGCGTAACTACCGTTATCGAGCTTGTTGCATCTACTTTGGGGAGCGGAGCAATTTCGATGCCCTTACCAAGCGGGAGATCCGAGAATCGACGTGAATTACGTTCGCTACGAAGTTGAGGTAATCCCACGATTGGGGGGATATCCCCAAACTCGTGTCAATCGGACGATTGTCCGCTGGATTTTCATCAACACGAATGAATCCAGACTGTCGCAGTATTTTCGAACGCGTGTTCTTAAGCCGCCAGCTCAGTTATTGGCCGGTGCCGCAACGTCGCATTGTTATCTCCCCTATATCAGAAATCTTGAGATATACTTTTGCGCCCAGGCCCTTAGACCTCTGGGAACGCCCCAGGACTAATGCGTAGGCGCCGTTGATGTCATCGACCTCCGAGAAACGAAAACGCTCAAGGAGACGTTCAACAAAACTACTTGGTATGCAGAGACTCATATCGTGCTTTCCTCCGCTATTAAGCCACAGCACTTTTGAATCAGGTGAGAGCTTTGCGTCGACGACCACTCCCCAGTAACCGCGATATAATCCCATATGCTGCTGCTGCACGCTTAAGAGTGGCACGAAGAACTCGCTAACAGGAATGCTTGCATGCCCCTTAAGCTCCAAGACCTGAGCTGAGTTACAGAACGCCGGGTTTACAATTAAGGTGTCAAGCAAAGAACTCAATCTTCGTTTCATAGCGGCCCGACGTTTCTCCGGTCCCACAAATCTTCCTCGGCGCGCACTCGCTGGCTCAGCGGCGGCTTCTACTGATTGGTGTCTGAGTGCGGTGCTTCCAAACATCAGATCAACGACTATCCTTTCCCCATTGTTCTCCAAGATGGCTTCTGATCCGACGCCGCTGATACGGTCCTTCACCTCTTCCGCAACGAGATACTTACAGTTTGGACGATGCGGACGAGCCCCGAAGCAAGCACCTTGCCCGCTCGTGGAACCTTTTCGATAGAAGGCAGGATTTCCGCAACCAACGCACTGCAACTTCACTCGATATCGTGCTAGCTGGGACGCCGATAAGCGTGAGAACTCGTGTGCAGAATAGATTTGGCTATTTTCTAAACATCGCGCGTTATCCATGTGTTTGTGAGCAAGTGTGCATTTTGAGGATACGGGCGCGGGTGACAAGCTTTTCAATGTGGCATGCTGGTATCTTGTCGAATGTCGAAAAATCATAACATCACCATATCCGTGGCGGCAGAAGTTTTTGCTCGCGTCGTGATTCCATCTGAACTCGCTGGTCAATTTGACAAACTTTTTACCCGGCACCTAAGGCGCAATGTCAAACTGGAAGAAGATCCTTCCATCGATTTGGAAGTTTTTGAAGAACTCCTTGGGGATGCTTTTTCGGGGAACTCAATTGCCACGTTTCTACGACGTGTGCATGACCAACTCCCGTTTGGATTGTCTCGGGTAATTTTTTACATGAAAGACCAATAGACTACTTTGCACTCTGCGAACCATCCTTGTAGGCCCGCAATTTTGTCAGATCAATGATCTGAAATTTCACGCACGCTACTATGGTGACTACACTGGCCACAGTTAGATTTCCGAAGGCTCTTGCGGGATTATAGTAGGCGATGGGGTTTCTTCAGGCATGCTCCCTAAAAGGGCTCTTCGCTATTTCGAGTGGGTTTACAGAGTGGGCCTGAAAGGTGGGATTTGAAGGTCGAGTTGACCGGCTTTGAGGTAGGCCATGGTTTGGAAGTTGCGGAGGGATCGGTATCCACGAGCCAATCGTTTGGCGAGTTGAAGTAACCCATTGATGGCCTCGATGGCGCCATTGGTGACGCGGGTTTTGAGGAAGGCGACGATTCCCTTCCAGTGCCGCTGGATGGAGCAAGCCAGCTTGCGGAAGGGTTCGAGCCGACTGAGTTTGGCGCTCTTGCACCACCATCGTAGGCTTTCTTCATCTTCTCCGGCGAGGATGTCCTGAAGGGTTTCGCGCAGACCCAACGCGCGACCGAGTTTGGGATGGAGGCGGATCAGATTGCGGCGTTCGGCTTGCTGAGCTTCTGTTCGGCTCCATGAGTTGCCCCGCAAGGCCCAGAGTGCTCCGCTCAGATCGGCTCCCTGCCGGGCGATCATCTTGCGCACCCGATCGCAAGCCTGCCCGGCCATCATCATGAGATGGAAGCGATCGAAGACGACCTCTGCCCACGGGAAGCTTTCCCTGGCCCCTTTCTGGTAAGCCTCGCTCATGTCCATACTGATGAGGCGGATCTGTTCGGGGCAGGCTTGGTGGGCGGGCAACTCTTTGGCGAAATCAGCCAGAGCTTGAGCGCTGCGACCTTCGACCATGAGCAAGAGTTGATGGGTGTCGGCGTCGATGATGTTGGTCACGTAACGATGCCCCCGGCGTGAACTCGTCTCATCAACGCAAATCCGCGTGACTTCCGACCAACTTTCCCGGGCATGAGCACTTTCCACGTAATGTTGGGCCACGCGCCAGAGTCGGGTATCCTGTTCACCGAGGGTTTCGGCCACCGCGCTCATGGACATCTCCCGAGCCAGCAAAATCGTCAACGCCTCGAACAGAAGGGTGAAACCGCTCCCGCTTCGCGCCCACGGAACCTGGGCCTGCAACACTCCATGTTCCGGACAATCCACCCTCGGAACTCTCGCCCGCAACAAACATTCATACTGGAAGAAATCCAGATGCCTCCACTCCTTGCTCACGCTGTCATGGGTCCCACAACGCTGCCCACACTGCGGACTCGCAAACCGTTCTCCACGAGCGAAATCGAGTTCCAAGAGTAGCCGTTTGGGGTCACCTGCAAATTCGCATCGCTCCACTTTCCAGCCTTCATCCAACGCCAATGCCGCGGTAAACAGTGATTCGGGTGTCATCCTTGGACTCTGATCCCCGACTATGGGCTGCCTCAAGTCGCTTCCCAACCCGCTCGGCCCAATTCAACCTCGCGTCGTTTGCTCCCTGCCTACCCACTCATTTCAGCGAAGAGCCATGAAAACAGCCTCTCGCCGAACGAGAGATGGCAGTAGCCGATATCATGGCAAGTAAATCCACAAAACGTTTTGACAAGTTTTTGGCTTCAGCTACCGTGCTCGACCCTGCTGGGAGCAGACGCAAATTTCCCTTGACATCTCAACAACCTGACTCATACACACATTCCCTGTGATCACACCAAAACCAGTTGATTTCGCCGCCAATGATTTGATTGTCGAAGGACCGCTTCCTTCAGTTTCGAACGGTCCTTCTGAAATGTTCAATATCCCGAACCCTCCGTCTGATGTGGATGATACCGTGACAGATATTGAGGCGATTGCAGCACTGAATCGGCATTCATTAACGTCGCGCAGACAATTTGAAACGCTTTCGGCGAGCGTTCAATCCGCCGCTCGTTCACGGCAGGTCGCAGCTTAGCGCTTCGGTTTTTAGATGGGGTTGTTGTCGTCTGGCCCGGTAGTCACTGATGTAGTCCAAGTGCGCAAAACTGCGCATCTCGTTCAGAGCTGGTGGAACCAATATCGGGCTCCTGTGTATGGATTGAATCTTCGGATTTCTCATGCAGAGTTGCTGAAGTGCTGTGAAATAGGGCACTCTCTATTTGAGGGGCGATTTTTTTCTCAGCCGCCTGGTCCATTTAAACGTGCCGCTGCGTTCGTGGTGATTACGCGGCTAAATCCGTTTTTCGATTTTCTCCCGGTTTCGGCGGAAGCAATTGAATATGTTCCCACGACCTTGCGGGAGAAACAAGAATGGACGGCTCGTATAGTTACTTTGACCATTCCGATTGTGCTTCGGAGAACCTACGCCGAAATCAACGGAGAGCGGGCACAGTTGACCGGATGGAATGGATTTCCTTCTCTCCACTACAAACTGGAATTTCTAGCGTGGGTTCGATGGCTTGATTCATTCGAGCAATATAGAACGGTCATGCCAGCTCGTGAATGGTATGACTTCTGTGAACGCCGTCTGGCACGTATGGTAATGGCGTTGTCTTTGATGATCGAGGGATGCTATTACCACAGGCCAACTACGGCTGAAGAAGATGACATTTGCGGCAGAACTGAGTCGTGCCTTGCAAACTTGGAGAATGACATGTCTCTTCTGACCGATTGTTTCTACGACGTTGTGATGGAAGAGCATTCACCTGGATTTGATTGAGTGCGAGGAGGTAAATGAGCCGGTAAAACTACCGGTGGAGTCCGTTCAGCCAGTTTAGGTTACAAAAGGCAAAGTCTCCTGCCGCGGCAAATTCACATGGTCTCCGCTCTGTTTTGAAATGATATAAAATTACGATCCAGTGCCCTAGACGTAGAATCTCCTCGCTCGGCTGACCGCATGGAAGACACCCGGATCGTCGCAGAGGGGATGACTCGCGCGTTTCCCGCTTACTCACGGAGTTGGGTAGCACTCGCCCGGATTCACGCAGCCAGCGGAAGGACTGCTGACGCGAAGGAGGGGATGGGAACGGCATTCAAACTATCGCCTGATATCCGCCTCGAAACGCTCGACGATTCTGATTTTGCGGACGGCTGGTGACCCAGCCCCGCCTCGCGGAACTTCCGCAGGGTATCAGCTTGGCGCTGCCTCATGCCATCGCTCTTCTTCATGTTGAGCTTCAGCGGCATCAACTCGAGGTTCGCCAGGACGGTGTCGAACTCTGGATGGATCGAACGGGGGATGATGTGGTCAACGCTGAGAATGTCGCCCGCGTAGGGACCATTGCGGACCGTGGGTGCCCGACCGCGCCGCACCAACTTCATTCCCTCCTCGTCCGTGCATCCGAGTTTGGTTTTAATGTCGAGATTGCGGAGAATTGCGGCAGACGTGAGCGCACCGCGTTCGTCGTTCCAGCCGATCCGCTGCATTGTTGCTGCCATGACGCGGGCCGGGTTATGTCCCTGACGCCTCGCAGTCTCAAGCCAATAGACGATTTTCCGCACCCTGGGATTCGCTCCGCGTTCAGAGAGCGTGGCGAGCTTTGCCGGGTCGCAGAGCGGGACAAGGATTTCCTCGACTAGCTGGGCATGGACGAATAGCGGAATAGCAAACAAGACCGCGAGAAAAGCCGATTTCATCGAGTTGTGAAGTCCGCTGATGCCATCCCGCCGTCAAGATTGAAAACTGAGCGCGCAGGATGGCCATGCACTCGCAGCGGGTCGCGGGGGTAGATAAAACTTCCCGCAAGAATCCGCAAGCCCCCGCGTATGGTGAAGGTGATGGAAGAGATAACGAAGATTCCGCAGCCTGGGATATTGTTCGCGAGCCCGAAAAAACCGATGCACAACGGGTTCGACGAGCTTCTGAAGATGGATCGGGCGGACGAGATGCCAGTCGAGATGTGGCCGGAACAGTTCGGCCCGAGTTAGGCGTATCGGATACTGAAGTCGGTCGTGAGGGACTGGAGGGCCGGATATGGGAACCGGCGGAGAAACTTCCGAAGGACCTCGATATCTGCCAAGTAATGCGCGTGTGCCCCTTTGGGTTTGAGCACCTCGCGCGGCGCTGAAGTTCAAAAATGGGTCACTGGTTCTCACGTTCCCGGCCATTTCTTTCTCAAAATCAAGGGAATCTGAGGATGGCATTTGCTGCGCAGATTACTCGAAAAGCGCCCGGTAGATCGGTGATTGTGAGAATTCCACCAAACCGGAGCCCTGTATCTATGAGGATTTCTCAGATTCAACGATCACGTTTCTCAGTTTCCAGTATCAAAACTTTCTCAGAATCAGTGATCCTCGACAGTTCCAGCATAGATCATTCGCAGGGATGGGTAGACACCCGCACCGCAGAGCCACTATGATTTTCGGATGCAGAGACGACGCCGAACCGAGTTCTCGGATGACCGTCCGATCTCGTTCAAAAAACAGGACAAACTCGCCCGCTCAGGATTCGCGCGTTCTCTAGCTGAAAGAATCAGAGCCTGGCGCGGCCGAGACTCGCTTGTTTTGGCACTCACGGGCGAGTGGGGCTGTGGAAAATCTTCGGTTAAGAACATGATTCTTGAACGTCTTCGAAGCGTGAAGGCTCGCGGCGTTGACATCTTGGAGTTTAACCCGTGGCAGTTCTCCGGTCACAGCTCCCTTTCTGAGGCATTTTTCCAAGAATTGGCGAGACAGATGGGGCGAGAAGGCACCGACATTTCCGAACAACGAGCCAAACGCCTGCGCAGCTACGCAAAACTTTTATCGTTCGGAGTCTCGGCCACTAAATCAGTCGCCTCTCTTGTGCGGGCAATCAACGGGGATGATGTCTCAGCAATAAGCGCCCCTGTAGTGGCCGCCGGCGAACAAGCCACAGGCGTGCTGAATTCCGCTGCTGAAGTGCAAGAAGCTAGGGCCAAAGAAACCGGGTCAGTGATCGAGCTGAAGAAAACCTTGGTCGATGATATGGCCGAATTGGAGAAGCCTCTTCTCGTCGTTCTCGACGACATCGACAGACTGACTGTCCGCGAAATCTGTGAGGTATTTCAGCTCGTGAAAGCGAACGCAGACTTTCCGAACGTCACCTTCCTTCTGGTATTTGATCAAAGTATCGTCGGAGAGGCGTTGGATTCGGTTTCTGGTAAGAGGGGGACGGCCTTTCTTGAGAAAATTGTTCAGGCGTCATTCCAAGTCCCCCGCCCCCCTCTTCGCGACGTGCATCAGATTCTATGTTCCCGTCTCGACGAGATTCTCAAAGAAGAAGATGTGGCCAAAAGGTGGAACGAGAATCTATGGCGCGATGTGTGGCCATTTGGCCTTCGTCCATACTTTTCAAATTTGAGACGAGTTTATCGCTTCCTCAACTCACTGGAGTTTCAGGTTGGGCAGATGCGGATTGGGAAGACGTTTGAATTGAATCCGGTAGATTTGATCGTCTTGGAGCTTTTCCGGCTCTTTGAGCCAAGTCTTTATGAAATGTTGGCTCAATCGCGTTCCGAGCTAGTCGGTGAAGGAGCCGATTCGATTTCGCGAATTTTAGAAAAGGATGACGACACACGAAAAAGGGTAAATGAAGAGCGTGAGCGTTTCTTGAGTTGTGTGCATGAGAGCCGCCGCGATGCCGCGCGGTCCCTCCTAGAAACTGCTTTTCCAGTATTGTTCGGCACAAACCCAGATCACAATGAGATGCAGCGGAACCTTCGCGTTGGAACGGCGGCGTATTTCGACCGGTATTTCACATTTTCCCTTCACTCCTCAGACGTCCCCCAACAGGACATTGATCTACTGATCGAAACCATTTCCTCGCCGCAGAAGTTCGCAGAGCACTGCCTGGCGCTTCTCCGGAAAGGGACTCTTGAGTTGGCTTTTGAGAGATTTGATTCATATCACTCGCATCTACCCACTGATGATCGTTCAAACATCATTTCTTCTCTTGCTGATGTGGCCGACTCGTTTCCGCAAGTGGATTGGTTTAGGACCAAAGTCGCGGATCCCTTCCTAGTCGCTTGGCGACTGATTAAATTCTCATTGGGAGAGGTGAAGGCCGACGCCCGCCTACAAATTCTGCTCGACGGGTTTTCGGCCTCTCAAGGCGTGAGATTAATTGTCCACGTCGCAGTTCGCCAGGAAAGGCGGGAAGGCAACCAAGGGGCTGATTACCTTGTCACGGAGGAAGAGGCGGCATCGCTTCGAGAATTGGCTCTGACGCACGTTCGTCAGGCCGCCACTCAAGAGCGTCTGAGAGAAGTTACTGGCCTGAACGAGGTTCTCTGGCGATGGAGTGAGTGGGAGGGCCAAGAATGTGATGTGAAGATTTGGGTAGATGCACAGGTGATCTCTCCACAGGACGCCCTTTGGTTCTTGAAAACGATTGCCGGAACGATGACGGCTGGCGCGGAAATCATTCGCTACGTTGACCTGTCCCACGTCGAGAGATTCGCTGAGATAGAGAAAATCTCGGCTTTGACTTGCGATTTGGATCTCGATTCCCTTGAAAAGGAAGATAAGCGAGCCCTGAGAGCATTTCGCTGGGCCATGAAATGGAAAGGTGAAGGAAAACCACCAGGTTATAGAGGCTTGAACGAAGCCAATAACCCCCTCGCCGAAACTGAGTGGTAATAGTCAAAAAGGATACCCCCTTTCTACCCCCAGCACCTCCTTTTCGACGGCGAGTTTTCGCAACCTCTTGAAAATCGGGGCCAAATAACAAGAAACCAACTCTTTGGTATCTTGGGCATATGAGTGCAGATACGGAACTCGCTAGTCCTAAAAAGTCCGCGTTCGTTTTGAAGCGACGCTCGATCGTCAACGCGTTGAAAAAAGGCGAGGGCACCAAAAAAGAAATTGCCGACCGCTTCGCTGTATGTGATCGGACGGTGGGTAATATCGCCAAGAAGATATCGGACGGCGCAGATCCCATTTCCGATAAAAGATTCGAGAACTCTGGCCGTCCTTCAGGTGTAACTGACGAAATTATCCAGTTCGCTCTCAGTTACTTGCGCTTTCGCCCGAAGGCGACATTCCCGGCCATTCTGCGAGAGATCGAGCGACGCCGTGACGAGTTCGAGAGCCACATCCCGACTCCGAGACAGCTTCGATATGTGCTCAACGGGCGACTCGCCGAGATCACGCAGGGTCTCAGAAATGGGCAAAAGGAGTTTTACGAAGATCACGCCATCGTCGTGCGAAAGGAATACCACCGTGTTAATGAGATCTGGCAGATCGACTGCACAGAGGCCGACATTTGGGCCTTGGATGTGCGGGATGGGTGCACGCTCTTCAAGCCGTGGCTCGTTTCAATCATTGATGTGTGTAGTCGCACGATTCCCTACCTTCTCGTTCTCGATCACTCCCCCACCAGTGCCGACATCCTGATCGCTCTACGCACGGCCATCTTGCCTTCTGGCGATCCACTTCATCCCTATTATGGGTTGCCCGAAACGCTGAGCGTCGATAACGCCTCAAATTTTTTGTCGGCAGAAACCTCTGATGCGCTCAACCGGCTGGGCATCACGCTCGATAATATCCCGATCAAGGCACCAATGGCGCACGGGATCGTGGAGCGACTATTCAGAACGGTTCAAGGTGACTTGCTTGCCTCTCTTGAAGGTTACACCAAGCAGCCCCATGGGCTGAAGAAGGCCCGGAAGCACGGCGCGATTCCGTATCCGGTTCTTCAGCGAATCGTAGATCGATGGATTGCGGAGTATCACCTCCGCGACCATCGCACCCTCAAGTGCAGCCCATTCGAAAAGTGGCACCAAGGGTTGGAAACAGCAATTGGACTCGCGGTGGATCGAAAAACCGTATTCGCGGCGATGAAGACCCGAGAAGACGTGTTCGTCGATCGCGACGGCATTCTCACAAAAGACGGTCGGCATCTGAACGCAAAATTCCTGACGCACTTTGTGCGGAAGACGATCACTTTGCGGAAGCCGTTGATTCCCGGAGAGTCTCAGATCGAAGCTTACGATGGCAGAAAGCGCCTCGGCATTGTCACTCCAATCGAAGGCGACGATGTGACCGCCGCTTCGATCGCGAGCGAGAGACTGCGGTCCTACAAGGATATCGAGCGCCTCCGGAAGCGTCTGACCAAATCACTCAAACGGGTGCCTCCGATTGTGACCGAGGCGATGCTTCCAGTCGATCCAGCCAAGGCTCCGCCGGCACCGAAAGTCGGGAAAACTCGTCGAAGCAGCAAGGCGGACGACGAATCCATTCCTGATCTTTCTGTGGAGCCAGAATAGCCGCATTGCGCAGCAAGTATCTTCGATTCATGGACTCAAAATTCATCCTCGATAACTCGGAAGACGATGTCGCTTTCGAGGAAAGGGCTGTTTTGCCAAAGCAGCAGATTGTCACGACGCCATTTGTAGAGGGTTGCTGCCGCATGTTTGAAAACTGTCGGACAACCAGATCCATCGGAATCGTTCAAGGCCCAAGCGGAACAGGTAAGACGGTTGCCCTTGATGTCATTCGTAGTCGGGTCGCTGCCGCTGCCTCGCCTGGCATCGTGCATGTGATGCAATGCTGTCGAGCAACCGGACCTTCCTCTGGAGTCCGGGCAATTATGCTGGATCTTGGGATCGGGGGGGCAGTTACGAGCAATCGGTCGGTGGCGGGACTCGCCTATTTGTTAAAGCTCGCCCAGCGCGAGATCGCTTCCACGAACGTCGTGGCCCTCTGTCTCGACGACGCTGACCAGTATTCCATCGAAACACTGGAAGGTGTCGTCCGGCTCTTTGACCAACTCCGCGATGTTGCGCCAGTCGTTTTCCTGATGACCGGAGTGGCACCAGAATCGCAGTGGATCGGTCAAATTCCGGCCGCAGCCACCCGAACGCTCCATATCGAGAGGTCGCAACCGCTGACGCAGAAAATGACAGGGGCGGTTCTCAAGAAAATGAGCGCAAAGCTTGATAGACTCGTTGGGGCAGATCTCAAGGGAAACGAATTATCGAAGGGCAGTGTGAAGGCAATTCATACTCATACCGGAGGTCTCCTCCGGCGGTTGAGATTTTTCTCGGATCTGGCGAGCGCGGATGCCCGAGAGGTTCTCGACCGAAAGGCTGTCGATGAGTTGCTGGCTCAGATGGAGGCGTAATGTTTTACGCTGTTGGAAACGAAAGCGCAGAAATTCGCGCAGACGTCTATCGGTTGTGCAAACGACTTGGAAGGCCCGTTTCGTCGAAGGATTTGCTGCGACACTACAGATCGCGTCCGGATTCTCGTCCGTTGGTCATGCAGCGCCTAGGGCAGGTGCTGTTCAAGCTCTCGCGAAGGCCCGGGCGAACGGACATGCCGCTCGCGCGGATCGGTGTGATCGGAAATCTGGCATTCTATGCGCCGCAGAATAGTAAAATCTGGAGATCGGCTTTTCGAGCCCACGAGATATTTTACGGCATTTCTGAGCAGTGTTTATTTCGAATGCCGGAACATGCCAGGCGGCTCCTTGGCACGCGTTTTGATTCTTTCGCTCAAAATGCTTTGGCGGGGTTTGTGCAGGAATGGCAGGAGCCCTTCGAACGGCATCTTCCTCCAGATCCCACAATCGAGAACGACTTCCGAAGTTTGCTCGGCATGGCAGCGAAGAACGCTGCGATTGCGTTTATACCCGTCCGACCTCGATCGATGGTTTGCCGAGCCGAAGCGGATGCAATTTTGCGAGAAGAATATGGAATCAGGATGCCGATGACATCCGCCGATGCCATGAGCACAGGGCGGCACCTCGTTCACCTCGCCTGGCCCCAGTCCAGCCTCTTTCTTCGGGCCGACTGCGAATATTGGGAGGACCAAGTTCGCATTTATTGCGCCTCTCGATGGCCCGTCAACAACGCCGAGCGCAATTTTGGAAAGGCTTTATCGCTGGCTATGCGCTACGGAGCGGGCGGAATGGATTGATTCTAGGGCTAGTAAGGTCTTTTCCACACTTGGATGGTTGGAGTGGGTGATGACCGTGGCGGGAAGCTCCTCGAATAGGCTAGCGATCTCCTTTTTTACCAATAGGACAGTTGGGGGGAGAGTGACACCCGCCAAGCTCTCCGCCTTGGGAACGGCATACCTCGGATCGTTTTTTCCGACGATCTCGACAATCACGGCGACGCCTTCTTTTCGAGCTTCAAAATCCGGACAGAAGATCCGGGACCCGTGAACGATGAGCCTCGGCTCCCGATGCAATGTCCACCCATTCCGCTCCTCACGATGCCACGAGTTCCAGAACCCCTCTTCGACTTTTGAGTCAAACTTGGTAGGCGGAGCTTTCGCTGACAGATACCCGCTCGATCCGTTTACGCAGATGGTCCCGGAGAAAACATGATCTTTGAATTTTGCCGATAACGACCATCCGCGGAGCCGGACCAGGGAGCTTGCGAGCTTCGACAGCGCACGTCCAAATCCGAATGATCCCGTAAAATGAGCGCTGCTTTTCAAGAGAAAGCGATATCCGCCAGCAATCTCGATCACGTCGAAAGAAAAACCACTTAAACGGGCGAGTCGGACCGCAGCGTTGAAATCCTCCGTTACCTCGATCTCTGCGGAGGAACAATTAAACAGCACGGCGCGAAGTTGAAAGAGGTCGTATTCGGCCAGAATTACCGATGGATCGACCGAAACAATATCCTTGAGCACCTGACGGGATGCACTTCCTGCGATGGATTCTTTGAGGTCGTTAACGTCATCGAACCCCACATCGCGAGTGGCCGCGAGCAGAGTGAATCCATCCAGCGAAAGGGCTTCATCGACCCTGTCAACCGGGAGCAGCAGACGAGCATTTATCGCGCTCAGAAAACGCACTGAATCGAAACGCCGGTCCACGGTTTCCCAAGACTGACGATCCAATAATATTTTTCTCAACGCGGACGCTCGCCGCGCATCCCAGCGACCTCCTTTTATCACTGGGGGCGCTGTCAGACTGCGCTCAATACATTCACGTGTTTTTCCCACGAGTTCCGGTAGCAGCTCGCTCCAACCCGAGATGACACTGGCACAAAGCTCGGATGCTGTCCCACAGTCCAAGCGATCCGGCACAACAATGCCGTTCTCGACCTTATAAATACGCAGTGCATTGGGAATCACCCATGCAGGATACTCGAAAACTTGATTTTAGGTGTCGGCGGCGTGGTGAAAAGCATCCGAGAACACCTTCGCGACAGAATTCTTTTCGCCGTGTAAGTTGTTGCAACACAACAAAACGAAAACAATTCTGTCGCGAAAAGAATGGTATTCTGGGCGCGGAAACGAAAACATTTCTGGCGCGCTACAGCTGAAGCCTTGCCAGCGGTTTAGAGCGAAGGGAGAGCGGGTGAAGGGAATCGAACCCTCGTGTGCAGTTTGGAAGACTGCCGTTCTACCATTGAACTACACCCGCGTGTCGCTCGGAAACCAAGATCAATAGCGACACCCGGCGCAAAGTCAATCGCGACTCGAGTCTGGAGAACGGGCCATCGGAGGATCCGGCTGAAGCCGCTATTCAAAGCGAAGGGCGGCCGCCGGCGAGATGTCGGCAGCCCGCCAGGCGGGGAGGATGGCGGCGAGGACGGCGACCGGGACGATCCAGAGCGGGGTGGCGGCGAGGAAGCCAAGCGGATACGAGAGTTCGATGGTCCAGCCGAAGTAAGCTTTGTTGACGACGAAAGTGAGTACGACGGCCAGACAGGCGCCCGACGCGACGCCGATCACACTGGAGATCGCGCCGATGAGGCTGGCTTCACGCAAAAAAAGACCGACGACCTGGAGCCGCGAAGCGCCGATGGCCCGGAGGGTGCCAATCTCCCGCTCGCGCTCGGCGGCGAGGATGAGAAGCGCGAGGAGGACACCCGCTGCGGCGACGCCGATCGCGATGGTGCGGAGGATGAAGGTGACCGCAAAAGTCTGGTTGAAAATCTCGAAGATGCGCTGGCGGAGCGCCTGGTTCGAGTAAATCGAGAACCGGCCATCGCGGGCAAAGTGGGCGCGAAAGCTCTCGCCGAAGGCCTCTGGGTCGTTGCCAGGGCGGAGAGAAATCGCGAGTGACTGAGCGTCCGTCGACGGCCAGTGGCGATCGTAATTTTCCTCGGAGATCCGGACAATCCCGGTGGTGCGGGCGTAGTCCTGATAGATCTCGGCGACTTGGAAAGTCACGGGACCCGCGGGAGCCGGGAGCACGATCTCGTCGCCCGCATCGACGTCGAACCGGGTGGCAAAGGGCTCGGAGATCGCGACGTGGTCCGGGGCGAGAAAGGCGGTGCCGGATTCGGGAGAATCGGAGACGACGGCGAGAGCGGTTGCCTCGTTGCGGAAGACAATCGGGATCTCGCTGAAGGTCGCGACGTTGATGACCGCGGATTGGGAACGCGTCCAGACGACGGCATCGGGTGGCAGGCTGGATTGAACGCCGGCGATCTCGTTGCCCGCCGAGCCGATGAACAGGTCGGCAACGAGCGTCGCACCGATCCACCGATCGACGCTGCCCCGGAAGGAATGGATCATCACGGAGACGCCGACGGTCATCGCGATCGCGGCGGCGAGCGCGGCGATGGTGATCGCGTTGCGGTGGTTAAATCGCGCGAGATTCTGCGCGGCGAGGCGGAGAAAGCGCGGAGCGCGGCTCAGCGACGCGGCGGTCACTAAGATCGCGATCGGGGTAATGAGCGAAAACCCGGCGAGGACGAGGAAAGCGCTCAGAAAGCCGAGCGGAGCGACGCGCAACGCGAGGGCCCCGTATCCGCAGGCGAGAGCGCCAACGAGGCAGGCGACTCCGGCCCCTAACCAGGTGAGCGGAACGCGGCGGAAGCGCTCGGCCACGCTGCCGGGGCGAAGGACGGAGGCGGGGTCGCAATTTGCCGCTTCGGACGCGGGAATCCAAGCCGCGAGAAGCGAGGCGGCGAGGCCGGCGGTGAGGGCGAACGCGATTTGGAAAGGCGAGAGGTAGAGGCGCTCGATGCTGAGGACCACGTAAAGTGAACTGATGGTTTTGGCGACGGGCGCGGTGAGCATCTGCGCAATGGGCAACGCAGCGAGCACGCCAAGAACGCTGCCGATGGCTCCGGCAAACCCGGCTTCGGCGAGGAAAAGAAGCCGAACCTCGGCGCGGCTGGCTCCGAGGGCGCGGAGGGTGCCGATCTCGGTGCGGCGGCGGACCACGGAGGCCGAGATCGTGTTGTAGATGAGAAAAGTTCCCACGAGCAGCGAGACGAGACTCAAGGCGCTGAGGTTGAGCTGAAACGCGCCGAGCATCGACTCGACTTGATCGCCACGGCGGGCGGGCGGGGCGACGGCAACGTCGCCGGGAACGATTTGGCGAAGCGCGGCCGTGGCAGCCTCGACGCGGTCGGGATCGACGAAGAGGAGGACGGCGGAGAGTTCGCCCGGGCGGTCGAAAAGCGTTTGCGCCCAGCCGATGTCCATCGCGACGGTGCGCGGGTCAAGGCTCGCGGCAGCGTCCTCGGGGTCGATCACGAAGACGGGATCGAGCGTGCGGGTGCCGCGGTCGGTGAGGACTTCCACGGGGCCACGGTGGCCGAGTTCGTCGGCGAAGGCTGGCGAGACGGCGATGGCAGCGGAATCGCGGAGCCACGTCTCGAAATTGAAATTCGATTCGTTCGCGCCGAGGAGTTCGAAGGTGCGGAGGGCCTGGCCGTTGAACGGATCGAGGCCGAGGACGCGGAGGTATTCGCCGGGTTGGTCGGGGAGGGTGACGATGCCTTCAAGCAGCGGGGCGGCAGCGAGAACTCCGGGGACGTCGACGATGGCAGGGAAGAGCGCGTCGTCGATCGTACCGCGTAGTTCGAGGTTCGCACGCCCGGCGACCATCTCGACACCTGCGCGGAAGCTCTCGTTCGCGCTCCGGTTGGCAATTTGGATCGCGAGAAAAACGGCGACGCCGAGCGCGATACTGAGAACGTTGAGGGTGAGAAGGACGGGATGGCGGCGGGCTCCGCGCAGCGTCTGGCGGAAGAACAGCGCGGCGAAATGCCGCGTGACGACGGCGCTCATCGCTCCTCGGTCTCACCCGCCGCGGCGCGGATCATCTTCTTCTCGAGACGGGCGATGGTGTCACGGTTGTCGATCTTGGTGCCGTCGCGCCCGAGGACGTAAAAGGTGTCGAGCGCGATTTCCATCTCGGTCGTTACGCGCGAGAGCCCGATGGAGATTCCTTCCTGACCGAAGGCGCGGAGCAGCGCGTAGAGGAGACCGAGGCGATCGGGGGATTGGATCTCGATGATTGTGAAAACGGGGTGCGACAAATTATCGAGGACGATGCGGGCCGGTCGCTCGACTTCGTGCGAGACGCGGTAGCCTCGGAGCGGCGAGGGTTTTTCGAAGAGTGGCGTGAAGTCGTATTCTGAGTGGGCAAGCGACTTCTTTAGAGCCGCCTCGAAGCGTTTGATGTCGCGGTCGTCGTCGACCGGGGCGTGGGTGGAATCGGCGACGCGGAAGACGTCCAGTGCGAGGTTGTCGCCGCGGGTAAAAATGTCGGCACTGAGGATGTTGATGCGGGCCGCCACGAAAGCTCCGGCCACGCGCTCGAGGAAGCGTTCGCGGTCCCAACCGCAGAGCCAGACCTCGGTGTGGCCCTGGAGCGGGCGGTGATTCCACTCGATGACGGGCGCGAGGGCCATGGACGGATCGGGATCGCGAAGGCGCTCAAAGAATTGGTGAAAGAGCCGAAGGTGGTTCGTGATGTCCTCCGCGGAGAACGCACGGAAGTAACGCTCCGGCATGTAGTCGAACTGCGCTTCGATCTCCTCGGCAAACGGCTTCGGGAGGACTTTCGCGACCTCGGCCCGAACGGCTCCCCGATCCTCGGCGTCGGTGGCATTTTCCCCAGGATCGCTCTCGAGAAAGCGGGCGGTCCGGCGGAACAAACTCCAGACGAGGCCCTCCTTCCAGTCGCTCCAATTTTCCCCGCTCGTCCCCATCCCATCGGCAACGGTGAGCAGCATGAGGGCGTCGAGATTGGCGCGATTTTGCACGATACCAGCGAACGTCGCGATGGTCGCGGGGTCTTCGAGATTTCGATTCTGCGCCGTGTGCGAAAGGCTGTAGTGCGCGTCGACCAGCGTGATGAGCATCCGACGGCGCTCCGGCGAGAGCTGAAGGCGGCGGGCGACGCGGTGGGCGAGCATGGCGCTCTCGTCCTCGTGGTGCTGGGTGTTGGCGGCTTTGCCCGTGTCGTGGAGCAGGATGGCGAGGTAGAGGATCGAGGGATCTTCGAGCTTCTGAAAGAGCGAACGGTATCCAGAGAAACGCTTCTCCTCCGCGAAAAGAAGTTCGTCCAGCTTCTCGATGCAAACGAGCGTGTGCTCGTCCGCCGTGTAGCGGTGAAAAAACTCGTGCTGCACGAGGCACGTGAGCGCGCCGAACTCCGGGATGTAACGACCCAAGACGGCGAGATCGTGCATCGACCTGAGGACACCTCCGACCTCGCCCTTGTGCGAAAGAATCGATAGGAAGATCTCCCGCCCGACGCGGGAGTATTGAAACGTCCGGTCGATCACCCGCGGGCGGCGACGAATGAGATCCGCCAGCTCGGCGCTGATGCGGAGCTTGCGCGTCTGCGCGTGTTGGAAGACGCGTAGAATGCGGAACGGGTCCTGGCGGAAAATCTCGCGATTTTGCGCGTCGAGCTGACCGCCGCTGCTCACGAAGCCGTCGAAGTTCTCCGTCGGAGCCGCCGCGTGAAAAAACGACAGCAAGCCAGACGGCTTCGGCATCGCGGCGACCCGCATGCGCTCGAGTGCGGCGATGGTGAATTGATCGATGTCGCGCGCGTGACTGTAGTAGTCCCTCATGAACGCCTCGCAGCGACGGAGGATCGTCTTTTGAGGATAACGAAAAGCCGTCGCGATCTGTCCCTGAAGGCGCAGCGTCATCCCGTCGATGGCGCGCTCATTCTGGTAGTGCATCTCAGTGCGCACGCGGAGAATGAAATCGTAGGCCTTGTCGATGCGGCGTCGCTCGCTCTGCCGGAGAAACTCGCTCTCCGCGAGCTTCGCCATGCTCGGAATGCGTTGTTGGAAATTCGCGATCCAAAGCAGATTTTGGTAATCGCGCAGGCCGCCGCGCCCATTCTTCACGTTCGGCTCCTGCATGAAGACGGTGCCGCCGTATTTCTGCCGGTTCTCAACCTGGCTGGCGGTCCGCCAATCCACGTAAACCGCCTCTTTTCCCTGCACGCAGTCTCGCTCGAACCGATCGCGGAACTCGGTAAATAGTCCTCGCTCGCCCGTGAGAAACCGGCACTCCAGCATCGCCGTCTTCGTGAGCGGATCGCCATTTGCCTGCTCGATGGCCTGAGGGACCGAGCGCGTCGAGTGCCCGACCTTGAACCCCAGATCCCAGAGCCCGGTAAGCGTCTCGCGAATCGTCGCCTCCAGCCGCGCCGTCGGCTTCCCCCGCGGCAGCAGGAACATGATGTCGACGTCGCTGAACGGATTCATCTCCCGCCGCCCGTAGCCACCGAAAGCCACCACCGCGACGCGGCCCATGTCGTCCGACGAAAACGTCTCGAACAGCTCCCGGAAGAGGATGTCGACCAAGTCGCTCCGCTGCCTCGCCACCTCGCGCCCTCCCCCGCCCGAGTTGTGCCACAGCTTGAGACGATGTTCCTCGACCTTGCGGAATCGCTTGAAGATTCGGAGCCAATCACCCGGCTTCTTCCGCGCTTCCGCGGCGAGGTCCTTTGCCGACTTGGCGAGGATGCGTTCGCGTTGCGGGATCATGACCGGGATCGGAGGAAGGCTGAAAACATCGGAATCCGGTAGCTATACCCGACTCAACGGCAATCCCCAAGCGGCGAGCGGCGGGTCGGCCAGGTCCGGGAACCGCGTCCCGAGAGAACCAAGCGAATCCCGCCCGCACCCAGCACGACACCAATTGCCCGACAACTCGCCGCAACGAATTCGTTCATTTTTTCGAGGAAGTTAGGGTAAATCCTGCCGCAGCCGATGATGGACGACACGCCCGAAGTCAAGTGGAGCAATGCGTGGTGGGGATGGCTGCTGCTTGGTCTGATCACGCCACCGATCCTGGCCTGCTGTGCTCTGGTCTCGTTTTGGAAGGGATCCGCCTACGCCATTGGTTTGCTGAAAAGCGAAATCAAGTTCGTCCCCGTCCTCGGCTTTCAAGCGGATCTGATGGCGCTCGCCTACCTCGGAGCTGCGATCGCCGCCTTCGCCTATGGCTACGCCAGACACAGCCCGCGCCTCTCGCAACGATACGAAGGGATCCTTTTGGCTGGCCTCGTCATCTGCGCCGTCGGGGTCGCGGGGTGCTCGGCGATTTTCTACACCGGATAAATGCGCGGCTCCTCAAGTGGACGCTCGCTGGCAATTGACGGACCGGAGGATCGCTGGTGCGGTCAACTCAGCGACCGAAAATTCCCGCCCGCCTCGGATCTCGAGAGTTGTCGATTCCCCCGGCAGCAAATTGACGAGTTGGCCGTCGACGCTGGCACCGGCGTCGAGCTTGTCCGCCAGTAAACACAGCTCCCGCAGGACGACGTGGCTCGTGATGATGAGACGTTGGACGTCGCCGTGTTGCGTCAGCTCCGCGTCGAAGTCCATCGTGGGATAATTGATGTCACGGTCGTCGCCGAAGAACCACCACGCTCGCTCGCCGCCGTCGACGTCCGCGACGAGGAACTCGCCCGCTTTTCCCGTCCAAGTCGCGGGCAGCGGGATCTTCGCGCTCCCGCGTGTCTCCATCGCGAAGGAATCAGTCATTTCGTCGAGCAACTCGCCCGCCACCGTGAACCGGCGAATCGTCGCGCTCCCGCCCCACTCGAACGCATCATCGTTGTGGAAAGACAACGCCATCGCGCCGACCGGCTCACCGCTGGGCGTGAGTTCGGCGGGCATGAGGGTCGCGAGACGCGGACGGAAAAAACGCCGCGTCGCGTGCCAGAGCAACTTCGGTCGTCCGTCGCCGTCGAGGGCGGCCCAACTCGTGACGGGCCAGCAGTCGTTGAGCTGCCAGTAGAGCGCGCCCGAGCACCAGGGCGACAGGGCGCGGAACCACTCGCAGCCGAGGGTGAGGGCGCGGCATTGGTTGATCGAAGCGAGGAACCAAATGTCTTCGTAGGCCTCTGGCAGTTCGAAGGAATCCTGGATGCGCTCCAGCGCTTTCTCCTGCCCGCCGACTTGCTTGTTGTGATGCAGCGAAATCTCCGAGAGCCAGTCGCGGTCGGGATCGACCATTGAGCGCTCAATCGTCGGCCAGGTTGGTGGCCCTTGGTAGCCAAACTCGCTCGCAAAACGGGGGAAATGCCCGAGGTAGTTGCGAGCGTCACCGGTGCCGTTCCAAACGTCCCAGATGTGGCGGTTGCCGTATTCGTTGAGGTTCGGATGGCGGTCCATCGAGCCGGAATATGGGCTGCCTGGCCAGAAGGGGCGCGATGGATCGATCTCCGCCACCGCGCTCGGAAATACGTCGAGGTAGTAGCCGAGGCCCCACGTCCGCTCGCCGTCCGTGCGGACTTTGACCCAGTGGTCACCCCAGTCGAACACCGCCCAGATGTTTTCGTTGCAGCCGTTCCACAGCACGAGGGCTGGGTGGCGGGCGAGTCGCGCGACGTTGTCGCGAGCCTCGGCTGCCACGAGGGAGCGGAGCGGTTCCTCCTCGGAGTAACACGCGCACGCCATGCAGAAATCCTGCCAGACCAGCATCCCGCGCTCGGCGCAGATCTCGTAGAACGCGTCGTCTTCGTAGAGCCCGCCGCCCCACACGCGCAGCATGTTCATCTCGGCGGCGAGCGCCTGCTCGATCCGCGCGCGATAGCGATCCGGCGTGACGCGGTGCGGGAAGCAATCGTCAGGAATCCAGTTCGCGCCTTTGCAAAAAACGCGAACGCCATTGATCTCCAGATGAAAAGTCTCTCCCCGCCCGAGACCGGGAGTCTCGCTTTCATCGGGGGCCGTGATGAGTGCCGTTGTCCGCAGGCCGATCCGGTGCTCGCGGTGGTCCAAGGTCCCGCCGCCAGAGTCAAGCAACTCCACCTCCAGCCGGTAGAGCGGTTGCGGGCCGTAGCCGGTCGGCCACCAGAGTTCCGGGTCGTCCACGACCAGCTCGCCGGCTGGACCTTCGGCAACCAATTCGCCCGACGGATCGAAGAGCCGAGCGCGGGTCTCCGCCGCCCCGCCCGCAACGTCGACGCGCAGGTCGACGACCGCCCGCGCGGCATCCGCCCGCGTCACGAGCGGGCGAACCTCCGTGATTCGCGCCGTCGACCAGGCCTCCAACCGCGCCGGACGCCAGATGCCCGACGTGATGAGCTGCGGACCCCAGTCCCAACCGAAGTTGCAGGACATCTTGCGGATCATGTTGTGCGGGAGCGGCGGATTCGCCGCCGGACCCTGATACAGGATCGACCCGAGGCGCTCTTCCATCGCCAGCGCGTAGCGCGTCGGGGACGCGAAGCGAACTTCCAGCTCGTTCTCTCGCGCCCGCAGCGCCGCCTTCACGTCGAATCGATGGCGGCAATGCATGTTCGCCGCCTCGCCGACCAGCTGGCCGTTGACGAAGACACTCGCCACCGTGTCGAGTCCGTCGAACGCGAGCCTCGACGTGATCCTCCGCCAGGGTCGTCTCAGCGACATCGAGCGTCGTGCGATAGGACCAATCGCAAAAGCCGATCCACCGCGCCTGCAGTTCGTTCAGCTCGACGTAGGGATCGGGAATGAGATCCGCCGCGAGCAGATCGGTGTGGACGCAGCCCGGCACCGTCGCCGGGATGGCCCGGTCGCGAACGGCGGCGGGTGCTTCGGTGTCGGTCGGGACGTGATCGAGGTGGAGGGTCCAGTCGGGGGGAAGAGAAACGGCGGTCATTGCGCGGGCTGTTATAGACTAGCGTCGATTCGGGCGGCAAGCGCTGGAGCACAATCAGCTCGTCCTCGGGCGGCGCATGGGGAGACGCTGAAAAACGGCTCGTGAATCGCGGGTTGTCCCCATGGTGATCACTCGTAACGAGCTGGATATCTGAGCTGATCCGATCCACGAGCACCCGCCTCGGAGCATGAAAACCACGCGCATTTCAAGGACGGCGAATACCTGGGAATGCAATTCGATCCAGGGAGTAAGGCAGTCTCCAGCGGAGCTACCGGCCGGATCCGGCGCGGATGACGATCTCGACGCGGCGGTTGATTTGTTGCGCTTCGATGGAGCCGGACGACGGGGCGATGAGGCGCGACGAGCCGTAGCCACGAGTCTGGACGCGGCGGGGGTCGACGCCCATCTCGCGGACGAGCCACGCTTTCACGGTGTCGGCACGGTCGCTGCTGAGTTGCCGGTTGTAGGCGTCGCTGCCGAACGAGTCGGTGTGGCCTTCGATGATGAACGACGCCTCGGCGTTGCGTTGCACGAGGAGACCGAGCTTACGGAGGCTCGCGAGAGCGCCGGACTGGAGGACGTAGCTGTCGTAGTCGTAGAGCAAGTCCGCCGGCATCAGGATTGGCGCGGTCTCGTTGGTCAACGGGCCCGTGTCTGCGAGAAGGTCGTCGAGGTTGCTGAACCCTGGCGTCGCCGACCCCGCGGACGCGCCGTCCGGCACGCGGATGGCTCCCGACGCGACGCCGGGGGCGCTCAGCTCGAGGAGCGGGCGACCGGAGACTTCGGGTTTGTCGGGGATGAGGTCTTCGTTGAGCGAATCGAGATCGTTGATCACCGAGCGCGCACCGCTTTTTTCCGCGGACTCGATCGTGTTGGCAAGGGTCGTGGCTTCGACTTTGGGTGTCTCGGCGAGCATGGGATTGTCAATGGCTGGGGCGGTCGGCGTGGCCCGAGCTTCGCCCATGAGGGTCTCGAACGAGACGGATTCCTCGGGCGGCTTGACGGCGGAAGGCGACTGGGCCCGCTGGGCTTTCTCGTCGAGGGCAGGTTCGAGCAGCTTCGGATCGATCTCGACGCGCTCGAGCTGGAACTTGAGCGGCACCATTTCTTCGTAGTAGGAGTCGCTGAACGGCTCGATGGGGTAGGTGCGCGCCCACAGATAAAACCCGATGTGGACGAGCGCCGACATGAGCAACGCCGGCAGAATCCAGCGGGCGAACCCGGTGGGTTCGTCGTCGAATAATTCGTAATCGTCGGTGGCGTGATCCATCTCGTGGGCTGCCAAGATATCGGTTGGAGCTTGAATTTCAATGAGGGGAATCACCCGCCAAACCCGCGACCCGTCGCGAATGGAATTTCAATGAATCGGTTTCGCGTACGTTCGCGGGTTTGGCGGGCCAAGCATTCCGCGCTGGAAAAGATTCCGCGAGCGCGCTACCGGAGCTCGGTGAGCATCGATCTCCCCGGCCTCGTCAAGAAACACGTCCGCTCCCTGCTGGAACTCCGCGACACGCCGCACGCCATCGCGGGCGGCGTCGCCATCGGCATTTTCTTTGGCTTCATCCCGCTCTACGGACTCAAGACGCTGCTCTGCCTCGGGACCGCGTGGCTGGGGCGCTGCAGCAAACTCGCGGCCATCGTCGTCGTCTCGCTCTACGACGTCCTTGCGCCGGTCCTCCCGTTCCTAATGCGGCTGCAATACGACGTCGGCTACTGGCTCCTGAGTCACCCGCACCACCTGCCCGCCAAACTCGAAGGCCATCACCTGAAGTTTGAGGACATGCTGAATTGGACGACGTTTTTCGACGTCGGCTTGCCGATCCTGGTCGGCTCGATCGTCATCGCGGTCCCCTTCACCGCGATCGGCTACGTGGGGACTTACGCGATTGCCGCCCGGCGCGATTCGGGTCGGCAGCTCTCTTCGGCGGCGTGAGGGGATTCGTTGAACGGGAGGTATCGAAGGAAACAACCGGCTGAAAATCCCCAGTCGGCCCAGCGTAATCTTCGCTTCCTTCGTTACCGTCCGTCCGAACCGCATGTCGTCCGAACCGCATTGCCTTCTGCGTTGCGACTGGTAAGGTCCCCGCCCCGATTATGAGCGAAAAGAAACTGACCATCGGACTGCCGTCCGGGAGCCTCTTTGATGCGACGATGTCGCTTTTTGCGAAGGCGGGTTACAACATTTCCGGAGCAAAGCGCTCGTACAAGCCATCCGTTGACGATCCGGAGTTGGAAATCCGCCTCCTGCGCGCTCAAGAAATGAGCCGTTACGTCGAGGATGGATTTCTCGACTGCGGCATTACCGGCAAGGATTGGGTCGCCGAAAACGACTCGGACGTCGAAGCGCTCTTCGAGCTTCCTTACAGCAAAGTGAGCGCAAATCCGACGCGATGGGTGCTCGTCGTTCCGGAGGATTCGCCGATCAAACGCGTTGCCGACCTGGCGGGTAAGCGCGTGGCGACCGAAGCCGTCGGGATCACCAAGCGGTTCTTCGAGAAGCACGGCGTCGACGTGAAGGTGGAGTTCTCGTGGGGTGCGACGGAGGTGAAGGTGCCGGATCTCGTGGACGCGATTGTCGACATCACGGAGACGGGAAATTCATTGCGGGCGAACAAGCTGCGGGTCGTCGCCACGCTCATGGAGTCGTTCCCGGTCTTTATCGCGAACCACGCCGCGAAGGCTGACGACTGGAAGCGGGAGAAGATGGCGACGCTGCAATTACTGATCGAAGGGGCGTTGACGGCTCGGGATTTGGTCGGGCTGAAGATGAACCTGCCGAAAGATTCGTTACAGAATTTACTTGAGGCCTTGCCCGCCCTGCGGAATCCTACAGTTTCGCCCCTAGCTCACGACGGATGGGTGGCGGTGGAAACGGTAATCGATGAGAAGACCGTCCGGGAGATCATCCCCAAGCTCAAGGCTTTGGGTGCCGAAGGAATCATCGAATATCCTCTTAACAAAGTGGTCTATTAATCAATATCGACATGGGTTCGCTCAAAAAAACACGTAAGTCCAAGATTGCGAAGCACAAGCGTCGCAAACGCATGAAAGCCAATCGCCACAAGAAGCGGTTGCGCTACAAGTCTTAAGGACTACAGTCCCCGCATGAAATCGGGATCGGTCTCCAGTCTGCGTCCGCTCTTCTGGCGGAACGCGGGTCTGATCGGACTATTTCTGCTCCCGGGGACAATCCGCTGCGCCGAGCCCGGCGTGGCGTCAGATTACCTACTCGACGAAGGGCAGCGCGAACCCGAGCAGGCGGATCTGGGCTTCAGCGGAGAGCGGCAGGCTGAAGCTATGGCCCGTTTCATCACGGGTATGTTCGAGGAAGAAACTTCCGGTCCGGAGGGAGCGCTCGAGGACTACCGCCGGGTCTTGACGATCGATCCGGGATTTACCCGATTGGCGGTCGACGTCGCCTACGATTATCTGCGCCGCGGAGAATCGGCGGAAGCGATCGGGGTTCTGAAAGACGCCGTCAAGGCTAGACCGGAAGACCCAGCCCCGGCACTGGCCCTTTCGTCGATCTATCTGCGCCATTTGCGGAAGCCGGAATTTGCGACCAAGTACGCCGAGATGGCGATCGAAGCCGCGCCGACGGATTTTGGTGGCTACGAGGCGCTCTGGGAAATCGGACAAGCCCAGGCTGACCGCGAACTCTCGCTCACAGCTCTTGACCGTGCCGGCAAGAGCGGCAGCAAGGAGACCGGATTCTGGTTATCACTAGCTGAGTTCTACTCCTCCTCGACTCCCGGCGACGCGTTCGCCGACGACGAGCTTCTTCCGAAGATGCGGGGCGCTTTGTCAAAGGCTCTGGAAACGGCGGGCGGAGACGGCGGAAAGCTCGCGCGCATCGGCGACTTTTACCTGATCCATCGGCAGTTCGAACCCGCCGTCGCCATTTACCAAAAAGCAGAAGCGTCGAACGCCTCACTCCCAAAGATTCAAGAGAAACTCGCCAGCGTGCTCATGGAGACGGGCCGAACCGACGAAGCCGTGCCCGTCCTGGAAAAAGTTATTCTTCGCAATCCGCTCGACCTCGCGGCCTACGATCAGCTCCGCCAGCTCTACATCGATCGCGAGGAATATTCGAAGGCGCTGGCTTGCGTCGAACAAGCGCTCATCATCGACAAGGAAAACGGTTTTCTTTACGACCAGTTGGTCAAGCTGCTCCTCATGACGGGCGAATTCGACCGGGCGGCGGATCGACTGGCGGAAGCGAGAAAGCTTTTCCCCCAATCGGCGGCGTTCACCTACTTGCACGCCCGGGCGCTCAGCCTGGCCAAGCGGCACGACGAAGCGATGAAGACTTTCGAGGTCGCGCTCGTCGAGTCGTCGGCGGGTGCTCCGGAGCTGATCGGTGCCGAGTTTTACTTCGACTACGGCATCGCCGCTGAGCAGGCCGGTCGCTACGCCAAGGCCGACGAATTGCTCAAGAAGTCGATCGAACTGGACCCGAACAACGCCGCCGTCGCCTACAATGCGCTGGGCTACATGTGGGTCGAGCGAGGCGAAAATTTGGATGAAGCTGAACAGCTTATCCGCCGCGCCCTCGCCGACGAACCGAACAACGCCGCCTACATCGACAGTCTCGGCTGGCTCTACTACAAAAAAGGCCGCTACGCCGAAGCGCTCGAAGAATTACTCAAGGCTTCGAAGATGATCGAACAACCCGACCCGGTCGTCTTCGATCACGTCGGGGACGCGTATTTCGCGTTGGATCGCACGGCGGAGGCGATGCTCTACTGGAAAAAAGCGCTCGAACTCGATCCGGAAAACGAAGCCATCGTCACGAAGATCGATGGACTCACGGATCAGATCGTGCGCCAACCCCGGACGGGCACCCGGGTCCCCGGCTCCCGGCGAGATTCCAATCCCTAGAGCCTCGCGGCGAGGGTATTCGATTGCAGAAACTCGCGCAGGGATAGCCCGGCGATTCCTTTGCCCGTCGAGGCGAAGTGTTGCGACGATGAGGAATCCCGACTCGAACGCCACGCCCGCCACAATTTCCCGCCCGCGTTGGTGCAAGTCCGGGAGCGCACCCTCGTCCGCGATGGACCACGCCAGCACCAGCCAATCGAGGTGGCCCCTCACTGGCTTCCCGGAGCCTTTTACCCACGCGCTCCTTAGCCGGTGGCTGGTGGCGCTGGTCGTTTTCGGGCGGCGGCGCGCGATCGCTTGGTTTGACGCTGACGGATTGAACGACGGCGACGCCGGATCATTCCTAACCGCAGGCTAGCCCGCGGACTCCGCTCCTACAAATTCGTCCGGGCGCGGAGGGGATTCGGGCCTTACTGGACGAATTCCAACTCCGTTGGCTTCGGGATGAGCCCCGCTTCGTGACCTTCGTCGAGGAATTGGCGGATGGCGGTGCGCCCGGCGTCGCCGTAGTCGAGGGTATAGTCGTTCACGTACATGCCGATAAATTCGTCGGCGAGCGGGTTGTCCATGCCCCGGGCGTGCGACATGCTGTGCTCGACGGCGAGGTCGCGGTGTTCGAGGCCGTAGCGGATGCTTTCGTGGAGGATCTCCGAGAGCTCGTGCTGGACGTCGGTCGGGATGTCTTTGCGGATCATGTTGCCGCCGAGGGGAAGCGGGAGGCCGGTGCGACCTTTCCACCACTCGCCGAGGTCGACGACTTTGTCGAAGCCATCGCGCGAATACGTGAGCTGGCCTTCGTGGATGATGACGCCGGCGTCGACGACTCCACCGCGAACGGCGTCGAAGATCTCGTCGAAGGGGACGACCTGGTAGTTCGTCATCTTTTCGCCGAGGAAAAGCTGCGCCGAAAGGAAGGCGCTGGTCATCTCGCCGGGGATGGCGATGCGCTTGGATTTGAGCCATTCGCGGCGCTCGTCGAGGGTGGCGGCATCGTCGGGGCCGTCTCCGTGGTTGACGACGAACATCGGCCCGTAGCCGTCGCCCATCGAGGCACCGCTGGAGAGCAGCGAGTATTTGTCGAGGACGTAGGCGAGCGAGTGAATCGAGACGGCGGTGATGTGAAGTTCACTCCGGGTCGCGCGCTCGTTGAGCGTCTGGATGTCCTGGAGAATGTGCTCGAAACGGTAGCCGCGGAGATCAATTTTCTCCTCCGCCATGGCGTAAAACATGAAGGCATCGTCAGGATCGGGCGAGTGGCCAAGCGTGAGTGGGTGGGATTTCCAGTCGGTCATAAAAAAGTCGGTTAGCGGGTTGGGTGGCAAATCTGCCGGATGAGATTCGGTCCGTGGTATACGAAACCGGTGTAGATCTGGACGAGGTCCGCGCCAGCTTCGAACCGACTGCGGGCGTCCTCCGATGTCATGATGCCGCCGGACGCGATGACGGGCAAGTCGGTGCGCGCGATGAGTTCTTGATAGATGGAGTGTGCTTTCGCGGTGATCGGCGCTCCGCTGAGGCCGCCAACTTCGTCGCGGTGGGGCGCGAGGGTGCCGTGGTCGAGGGACGTGTTGGTCGCGACGAAACCGGAGATGCCGGGAACGCCGACGATGGGATCGAGCTGCGCGGGGTCAAGGTCGGGCGCGAGCTTCACGAAGATCGGCTTGGTCGCGTCGACGGCCCGCAATTCGTTCATGATCGCGCCGAGCGAATCAACGTGTTGGAGGTCGCGGAGGCCCGGGGTATTCGGCGAACTCACGTTGACGACGAAGTAATCGCCGAACTCCTGGAGCGCCTCGAAGCTGTCGCGGTAGTCGGCGGGGGCGGCGGCGAGTTCGGTGACCTTCGATTTGCCGATGTTCACGCCGACCGGGATGCCAGGCCAGCGACCGCAGTCGCGGAGCCGGGTGAGGCGGTCGGCCACGGCAGCGGCTCCGTCGTTGTTGAAGCCGAAGCGGTTCACGAGCGCGTCGAGGTCCGGGTAGCGGAAGAGGCGGGGCTTGGGATTGCCGGGTTGAGGGAGCGCGGTGATGGTGCCGACCTCCGCGAAGCCGAAGCCGAGGGCTTCCCAGGCCGGGAGAGCGACGGCGTTTTTGTCCATGCCCGCGGCGAGGCCCACGGGATTCGGGAAGCGGATGCCACAGACGCGACGGGCAGCTTGCGGTGCCGCGCCGCCGAACGCGGTCCGCAAAATGCCCGGAGCCATCCCACCAACCCGCAGGCCGGCGAGCGCGATGTGGTGGGCGGTCTCCGCGTCAAAACGAAAGAGCAGCGGCTTGAGGACGTCGGCGTAGAAATTCATTTCCCGATGCAGAAAGAACTGAAGATTTTCCCGAGAATGTCCTCGGAGTCAACGCGTCCCACGACTTCGCCGACGGCATCGAGAGCGTCGCGAAGGTCGAGTGAGACAAATTCTGGCTCCGTCCCCGCTTCCAGCGCTGCCGCCGCAGCGTCGAGTGAGTCGGCGGCTCGTTGGAGGCAAGCTTGGTGGCGGGCGTTAATCGCGGCGAGCGAACCACGCCCTCGCTCGGGCGCGACGCGGGCGACGATGGCGTCGACGAGCGGATCGATGCCATCACCGGTCGTGCACGAGATGCGGAGGCCTTCGCCGTCGGACGCGGCGAGATCGGATTTGTTGAAGACGAGCATCTCGTCCGGCGCGGCGGGCGAGTCACCGAGGCCCTCGCGGCTCGCACCATCAATCACGCGGAGAACAACGTCGGCCCGCTCGATGGCGCGGCGGGCGCGGTCGACGCCCTCGAGTTCGATGGCGTCTTCCGTGTCGCGGAGGCCAGCGGTGTCCACGACGCGGAAGGGGATGCCGCGTAGAGCGATCATCTCCTCGATGGTGTCGCGAGTCGTCCCGGCGGTCGGACTGACGATGGCGCGTTCGAAGCCGAGGAGGCGGTTGAGGAGGCTCGATTTGCCGGCGTTGGGGCGGCCGCAGATCGCGAGTCGCACGCCTTCGCGGAGGATACGTCCTTCGTCCGCCGTGCCGAGGAGGCGCAAGACTTTCTGACGACCATCCTCGAGTTTTGACAGGAGGAGGGCGCCGGTGGCGGGGTCGATGCCTTCTTCGGGAAAGTCGATGTAGGCCTCGACGTGGGCGACGACGTCGACGAGGTGATCGCGGATCTCTTGGACGGCGGTCCCGATCCGGCCTTCGAGCTGCTCGGCGGCGGCGGCGGCGGCGCGGGGGGTCTGGGCGCGGATGAGGTCCATGACGGCCTCGGCTTGGGTGAGGTCGAGCTTACCGTTGAGGAAAGCGCGTTGGGTGAATTCGCCCGGGCCAGCGGCGGTCGCGCCGGCTTCGAGCGCGCTCTGGAGAACGCGGGCGGCGACGAGGATGCCGCCGTGGCAGCTAATCTCGGCGACGTCTTCGCCGGTGTAACTCGCGGGCGCGGGGTAGGTCGTGACGACGACCTGGTCGATGTTTGACCCGTCACGGGAGACGATCCGACCGGTTGTGGCGGTGCGGGGCGACGGGGCGGTCCGGCTTTTAAAGACGGTCTCGATGACGTCCAACGCGGCGGGCCCGGTGATCCGGATGAGCGCGATGGCCCCCTCGCCGGGAGGCGTCGAGAGCGCGGCGATGGTCGGGTTCGGCACGCCGACAACGTGCCGTCAGCGGGCGGGGTGGCGCAAGCGGTTCCGGCGGAAGAGCGCGAATGCGATGCCCGCAACGAGGAGAAGACCGATCGTCCGGGTCTCGGGAACGACGGTGAGCTGGTAGCCATCGGGGGCGAGGATGGCGTTAACTTGGTCGGTGTAGAACGGGACGGAGGTATCGTAGTTTGTGTAAGTGGTCAAAAATCCCGCGCTCACGGTCTGCAGCGCTCCGTGAACGCCGGCCAACGCGAGTTGACCGCTTTCGACGATGAACGTCGGACTTCCGGAATCTCCCCCTTCGAAGCGCGCATCGTTCGCGCCTCCGAAGGGGCGGTAGGTCGTGGCGAACGTGCGCGACGGGGCGAGACCGGCCCCGGCGGTCGCCGGATCCTCACCGAAGTTCTGAAAATTCCCGATCGTGCCCGTGCCGACCTTGGCAGCATTTCCGTAGAGGAAGGCGGTCGATCCGGTCTGTTGGGCCTCGGGCAGGCTCGTGATCGAGACGAAACGGATGTTGTCTTCCAGCGAGATCGGAGCGCTCAGCCGCCCGACGAAGAGATCCGACGCCTGCCCCTGCGAGTTCGGGACGGCTACCGCGCTGTCGACCACGTAGCTCCGCTTCACGCCGTCGGTGCCCTCGAATTCCACGATCCCGCCGGGACCGATGGAGAAATGGGAGGCTCCGACAAAGTGCTGCGGCGTCACGAGCGTGAAGCTCTGGCCGGAGTTCGCCGCGTTCCAGCCGATGCCCGAAAGATCGAAGCCCGCGAGGAGGAAACTCGCGCTCTCGTTGGCCACGGGCGCGGCGGAATAACCGGACGTAAAGCGGTTTTGAACGGTCGCGTTCGGCGAGCGGACGACGAGAGCGTGGGAGAGCGTGGGAAAGCCGAGGCCGGCCAGTAGGACGAATAAAATTGGGGTTCGAAAGTTCATCGCGGGTCGCCGGGTGACGATAGCCGCGTTCTTCGCACGTTCCAGCGCGGCGGTGCTCCGAATCTTTAAACGTGTGACAAATTCGACACTTAGCCGCGGCGCAATTGCGCTCGGCGGATACCGGACGTTTGATCGGGGTCGTGAGCACGCCCCATTCCAACGACGGTCGCCGAACGGTCCAGGAATACATCGACGAGACGCCGCGCTGGCCCGACGGAACCGCCGTTCCCGAGGCACCGATGACGTCGATGCAATGGCGGATCTGGAGCCTTGCCAGCGCGGGGAAATTTTTCGAAGGCCTCGTCGTCTTCATGACCGGCGTCGCGCTCCCGCTCATCTCGCTCGAGTTCGATCTCCGCCCCGGCGACAAGGGGATCGTCGGCGCGGCGTCGCTGGCGGGCATCCTCGTCGGAGCCTCGGCCCTGGGCGGAATGGCGGACCGCTTCGGGCGGCGCGGGATGTTCATCGCGGAGATGGCGATCTTCGTCGCGTTCCTCTGCCTCACGGCGCTGAGCGCCGAACTTTGCCGTGCTCGTCATCTGCCTCTTCGGAATGGGGATCGCGCTCGGTTGCGACTACCCAACGGCGCACGTCGTCATCTCGGAGAGCATCCCGAGCAGCTTCCGCGGACGATTGGTGCTGGCGGCGTTTGGGTTTCAGGCCGTGGGCGCGCTGGCCGGGACGATCATCGGGTTTCTCATCCTGCGCTCGAACGAATCCATCGCCGACTGGCGGTTGATGTATGCGACCGCAATCGTCCCCGCGATCCTCGTGCTGGGCGGGCGATTTTTTATCACCCAAAGCGGAGCCTGGCTCGTGTCCCGCGGGCGCATCGTCGAGGCCGAACGCGAGACCAGCCGCCTCCTCGCCCGCAAGCCCGCTTACCCGACCAAGGTCCAGCTGCGCGATCCGCACGCCCACGTCTCCGCCGCTGACCGCAAGCCGAGCTACGCAAAACTCTTTAAGAAGAAAAACCGCCGCGCGACGATCTTGGCGTCCATCCCGTGGTTCCTCCAGGACCTCGGCACCTACGGCATCGGCATCTTCACGCCGACGATCCTGGCCACCACCATCGGCGCCCGCAACGAGCACGAGCGCAATCTCGCCGACGTCATCCACAATGACATGCTGGCCGCAAAAGGCGCCGCGCTCATCGACATTCTGCTCATCGTTGGCATCGTTGCAGCCGTCCTGCTCGCGGACCGCGTCGGGCGGATCAAGCTGCAGGTGGGAGGCTTCATCGGCTGCGCGGCCGGGCTGCTGATCGCAGCGTTCTCGGCGAACTTCACGGGCGCAACCGCGACGGCCCTCATCTTCGCGGGGTTCATGCTCTTCAATTTCATGACGAATCTCGGCCCGAACGCGATGACCTACCTGCTCGCCGGCGAGGTCTTCAGCACGCACAACCGCGGCACCGGCGCGGGCTTCGCGGCGTCGTTCGCCAAGATCGGCGCGGTGCTCACAGCGTTTCTCTTTCCGATCCTCCTTCACCAGATCGGGACCGCGCCCCTGCTCTACGGCCTCGCCGCGACGTCGCTGGTCGGCGCTTTCATCACGTGGCGATTCCGCATCGAAACTGCGGGCGTGAATTTGGAAAAAATTTAGGGCGCGTCCCCGACTCGGCGGACTCTACACTCCCGCCGAGTGACCTCACCCCGCCCCACCGACCGCCTCGGCCCACTCGCCAGCCTTGCCTACGGCGCGGGCGAACTCGGCCCCGCGATGGCCGGGAGCACGATGGTCTTCTTCCAGCTCGTGTTCTTGACGAACGTCGCCGGACTCGGCGCGGGCTACGCCGGGAGCGTGCTCCTCATCGGCAAACTCTGGGACGCCTTCAACGACCCGCTCATCGGCTGGCTGAGCGATCGCACGCGCAGCCGCTGGGGCCGCCGACTCCCCTGGATGGCCGCCAGCGCCGTGCCGGTGGCGCTGTTTTTCATCCTGCTGTGGATCGTGCCGAATTTCGTCACGGGAGAGAATCAACTCGCGCTCTTCGCGTATTACGCCGTCGTCGCCCTGCTGTATAACACCTGCTACACCGCGCTCGTCCTCCCGCACTCGGCCCTCACCGCGGAACTCTCCAGCGATTACGACGAACGTTCACGGATCACCGGCTACCGGATGGCGTTCTCACTCGGCGGGAGCGTCGGCGGCCTCATCGTCGCGCAAGCCGTCTTCGGCCTGCTCGCCAACGCCCCGCCGACCACCCAATACCTTGTTTTCGCCCTCGCCATCGCGGTCATCACGCTCGTCGCCGTCGCGGCGTGCGTCGCCGGGATCTGGCGCGTTGCCGCCGACCGCGACCGCCAGCGGCTCGCCACCGCTCTGCCCGAACCCAGCCTCTCCGTCCGCGAGCAATTCCGCATCATCCTCGCGAACCGCCCGTTCCTCATCGTGTGCGGGATCTACCTCTTTTCGTGGCTGGCCCTGCAGTTCACCGCCGCCGTCCTGCCCCTCTACGTTGTGAGTGTCATGGGATTGCCCGCGAGTCGCTTCCCGCTCCTCGCGCTTGCCGTCCAAGGCACCGCGCTCCTGCTCATCCCCTTCTGGGGTTGGCTCAGCCTGCGCATCGGCAAGAAGCCCGTCTATTTCTACGGCATGGCGTTTTGGCTCGCCGCCCAGGCCGGACTCGTCTTCCTCCCCCCCGGCAACGAACCCCTCCTCTTCGCCATGGCCATCGCGGCCGGAGTCGGGATCGCCGTCTGCTACCTCGTACCCAATGCCATGCTCCCGGACACGATCGAGTTCGACGAACTCCAGACCGGCCGCCGCCGCGAAGGCGTCTACTACGGGTTCTTCGTCTTCATGCAGAAACTCGCCCTCGGCGTCGGCACGTTCATCCTCGGCCAAGCGCTCGCGTTCTCCGGCTACCTCTCCAGCGGCCCGGGCCAAGCCACCCCCACCCAACCCGACAGCGCCCTCACCGCCATCCGGGTCGCCATCGGCCCGCTCCCCGCCGCCGCCCTCGGCGTCGGCATCCTCCTCGCCTGGATTTACCCCATCACCAAGACCCGACACGCCGAGATCCTCGCCGAACTCGCCCGCCGCCGGGACAGACCCGTATAAGAGAGTTACCTTGAGCCAGCCCACGCAACTCACCTCGATCCGCCTCGCCGACTTCCGGTGCTTCGAGAGCCTCACCTTCGAGCCAGCCCCCGGCACGAATTTCATTATCGGAGCCAACGCCCAGGGCAAGACCTCGATCCTTGAAGCCATCTGCGCCGCCACCCGCCTCCAATCCCCCCGCACAAATTCCCTCACCGAGTGCGTCCGGGCCGGACAACCCGGCTTCGGCCTCTCCGCCCAAGTCGCGGACACCCACCTGCAATTTCGCTACGAACCTCCGAAGCGCACCCTCCGCCTCGACGCCGTCGACCAAACCCGCCCCGCGGCATACCTCCAGACCGCCCGCGTCGCTTGGTTCTCCAACGACGACCTCGACATCGTCCGCGGATCCGCCGCCCGCCGCCGCCGCGCCCTCGACTTCCTCTGCAGCCAGCTCGACCCCGCCTACTTGCGCGCCCTTCGCCGCTTCGACCGCGCCCTCCGTTCCCGCAATGCCCTGCTCCGCGAGCACCGCCCCCGCCCCGAAATCGACGCGTTCAACCCCGATCTCATCGAAAATGGTGACCTCGTCTCCGCGATCCGCGCCGACATTTCCACCGAGCTTCGCCCCCCTCATCGCCACCGCCGTCCACGACATCGGCGGCGCGTCCGAAGACGTCACCACCCGCTACGTCCCCGGAGGCGACAACTCACTCGCCGCAGCCCTCCCAGCCTCGCGCGACCGCGAGACCCGCCTCCGCCAGACCGTCGTCGGCCCCCACCGCGACGACCTCGCCCTCGAAATCAACGGCCTCGACGCCGTCAAATTCGCCTCCGAGGGCCAGCAACGCACCCTCGCCATCGCCCTCAAGCTCGCCCAGACCCGCCTCGTGATCGCTCGCACCGCCCGCGTCCCCATTCTCCTCATCGACGACGTTTTCGGCGAACTCGACCCCACCCGCCGCACGAACCTCCTCACCCACCTCCCGCTCGAATCCCAACGGCTCATCACCACCACCCACCTCGGCTGGCTCGATCCAACCACTCCCGGAACCATTCACCACCTCGAGGATCGCGTTCTCCATCGATCCAACGCCCACTCCCCTTCCACTGATTGCCCTGTCGCGGTGCGATCAAACCAGGACAGCGTGCGGTCAAAGTAGGACTGTGTGCGATCAAACCAGGACAGCGCAGATTTTGCGGAGCTGGAGCGGAGCGGAAGCGGAGTAAAATCTGCGCTCGCGCCCATGGAATGGGGTATTTCGGGGACTTGAAAAAAACTACCAGCAACTCATCGGCCGTCATGCCGCGCCATATATCCGCGATGTCATGGCCCGTTTTCGCAAGGATTCGATCTCGGCACATGACGCCCAAGGCGAACTCGGTCTGAGTCGAAGTCGATTTTACGTTCTCTACAGCGACTATTTGAAGGCATGTGCCGGGCGCACCCAGCGTTCATGGGCCCCTGGGCAGTCCGGCGGCAATCATCACCGAGCGTGGCCCGAGGAGGTTTGCCAGCTCCTCACCAAGCTTCTGCAAGCGCGCCCGCCAGCCTCGTATGCCTTCGCCGCGGACGAAGTTCATCGCCGCCACCAGCTCAAGATTGATCGTGCCAGTGTGCGGCGCTGGGCGCTGTCCCGTGGACTCGGACCGGACACCCGATACAAGGCAGCACGCAAACCCGTGCGGCGTTGGCAGGTCCAGCAAATCGGCCAGCTCTGGCAGTATGACGCTTCTCCGCACCGCTGGTTTGGCCCCGCCCATCAACCCGCTCATTTGCTGGAAATCATCGACGATCACAGCCGGGTTGTTCCCGGTGCGCAGATCTACGCGCGCGAGTCTCTGCTCGCTCATCTCGACTTTCTTTCGGGCGCGTTCCGCGCCTACGGACTACCTCTGGCCCTCTACGTCGATTACCACTCCTTCTTTTTTACCAACACTCCCGAAGCCTTCACTCAACTTGGGGCCGCTCTTCGTTTTTACGACGTCTCGCTGCGCTTTGCACCCACTCCCCAAGCCAAGGGCAAGATCGAACGCCTCCACGACTATTGGCAGAAGCGGCTGCCTGCCGTCTTCGCGGCCGAGGCGATCACCACCCTGCCCGCCGCCAACGCTCTGTTGGCCCGACTCCTGGACCACCGCAACCAGCACGAAAAACACCGCGAAATTGCTTCAACTCCCGACGCCGCGTGGAAGCTGGCTCTGCGCGAGAAACGCTCGGCCCTACGTCCCGTTCCCGCCTGTCCGTGGTGGCCTTACGTCTGGAGCCAACGATCCAACGCCCGCGTCGAGCCTGATGGTCGAATCTCCCTCCCGGGACAACGTCTGCGAATCGACAAACCGCCCGGTTCCAAGGTCATTCGCTGCCTCCATCCCAACGGCGACTTCTCTATCCTCGACGCGGCTCCAGCCAAGAAATCCAAACCCCTCGTCCTTCTCCATTGCCCGGCTTCCAAACCTGTCCTGCTTTGATCGCACGCTTTTGTCCTGGTTTGAAATCCTCACCACACTTCCACTGATTGCCCTTGAGAATCAGGGGGGCCAGTGCTAGCTTAAAATCTCCCCGCTCATGAACAAATCCCGCGCCATCCGCCTGTGTCTTCCGATCCTCGGAGCGCTTGTCGTCACATCGCCCGCGCTGCAAAGCGCCGAATTCACCACCAATCCTGTTGGGTTCAACAAAGTCGTCTGCCTCGGCGGTGCCGACACCGTCGTCTCCGTCCCCTTCGTTCGCCAGCCGGCCCTCGAAGCCAAAGTGCAAACTTCCGCCGTTGCAGCCGCAAACCGCGTGCAGCTTACCGTCGCGGGAAACACCAGCTGGACCGGCGATCAGTTCGCCGGCACCCATTACGTTCGCTTTATCACGGGCAGCCGCGCCGGTCAGTGGTACGACATCGTCAACAACTCGTCGAACACGCTCATGCTCGACACCGCGGGAGACAACCTCGCCAACAACGTTGCTGCCGAAGACCGCTTCATCCTCGCCCCCCACTGGACGCTCGATTCCCTCTTCCCACCCGCCGATCAAAACAACGGACCCGGCTCCGTGATTCACCGCTCTGCCAGCCACAACAAGCCTGACCGCCGCACCGAGGTTGAGCTCCCCAATCTAGCCGAAGGCACCAACCTCCCCGCCGGCCCGATTTTCTACCTCACCGACAACGGCTGGCACATCGAAGCCGATGGCACCCCGTTCGCCGGCAGCACGATCATCCCGCCGAATTCCAGTTTCGTCATCCGTCACTACCCCGGCCATTCCACGACCACCTTCGCTCCCTCCGGCAGCGTCCTCATGGGTCCCGAGGTCGTGACCCTCGCGACCAGCGCGAACAGCCTCCAAGACAACGAGATCGCCGTAACGCGCCCCCTCCCCATCGCTCTTGACGCGGCGGAACTCGAAACTGCCTTCGTCGAAAGTTTAGGCCACCGACCTTTTCAGATGCGTGACTCGGTCATGATCTACGACAACGCGCAGAACGCCGGAAAGGTGAACTCAGCCACGTACTACCGATTCGCGGGGAACTGGTATCGCGACATTGGAATGCGTGATGAAAATCCGATGGCGAATGAGGAGATTGTCTTCCGCCCCGGACACGGAGTGATCATTAGAAAATTTCCGGCGGATGGCGCGTCGGTCGTTTGGTCCAATCAAGCAAGCTACTAATCAAAATGAACGTCCGCATCCTTCCCCTGGCGGCAGTCGTTTCGCTGTTTCTCTGTCTGCCCGCTAACGCTTCTACCTTCAGCCTGCGAGCGACCATCGGCGGCAACAATGGCGCGTTCCCGACCGGGTCCTACGGTTTTCTTGTCGCCGACACCGCGAACGATGGTTTCCAGTTCCAAAGCGACACGTCACTCCTGACCGGGGTTCGAAGCGCCACAGAAAATTCGTTCTTGGGTTCGGACGACGTCATTTTCGCGATCAATCTCATTCTTGGAGATTTGGGATCAGGACAGAACGGCTTCGAACTCGACCTCCGCTCTTTCACCACCACCGCCGTGAATCCAGCTTGGGACGCCGGCGACAATTTCGCTCTCGTCTGGTTACAGAACGGCACCAGCCAAACCGGCGATCCGTTCGGCTTCTACCGTTCGGACACCGTCAACACCGGCAACGGATCGAACATCGCGTTCGTGACTCCCGGCACGACCGGCACCGACCAGAACCTCTTCGACCTTGCGCAGGGCCTGTCGGGCGGCGGAACGCCCGTCGGCAACTACACCGCCAACAACGGCACCATCGCCGCAATCCCGGAGCCTGCGACCATTCTTCTCATCGGCTTCGCGCCGATTCTGCTCCGCCTCCTCCGTTCCGCTCGCGCCCGCCGGGCCTAAACCGGGGAGCGCAGGCTTCCAGCCTGCCGGGCCGGGCTTCCAGCCCAGACCTCGTTCCAAACCCGCGAAGCGGCACTTCCCCGAGGGTTTGACAATCACCCCCCCGCGTTCGAAAACAAGCGGCGCAGTGCCTGCGACCGAAGCCATCCCATCCGCCGGAGCGACCAGTGCCATCGCCCAGCGGATTGCCAACCGCTTCCCCCTCTCCCCCGCACTCCGCGGCTACATCCGCGGTAAGATCCGCATCGACCCCGTCTACGAAGCCGTGGCGCAGCTCCTCCTCCCCGCACCGACCCCCGTCCTCGACCTAGGCTGCGGGCTCGGTCTCCTGAGTTTTTACCTCCGCGAACGCGGCTTCACCGCACCGATCCACGGCATCGATACCGCCACCCGCAAGATCGCGCACGCGGCTCGCGTCGCCGAGTCGTTCGACGGTCTCACCTTCGCCGCCGCCGACGCGGCCCGGCCCCCGCCGGTCGCGGAGACCACCGTCGCCCTCGACATCCTCCACTACTTCGACGCCACTCGGCAACGCGACCTGCTTCGCCACCTCGCCGAAGCCACCCCGCCCGGCGGTCGCGTCATCATCCGCAACGCGCCGAGGGACGAGCGGAGCTGGCGGTATTGGCTCACCGTCCTCGAAGAATTTTGGGTCCGCATCTCTCGCTGGATCATCGCGAAGGACCCCATCAATTTTCCATCCATCGATGAGATCGTCGCCCCCTTCGAGGCCGTCGGCTACACGATCAAAGTCGAACCGCTCTGGGGAAAAACACCGTTCAACAGCCACCTCTTTATCTTCACCAAGCCACCCGGAGCGTGAGCCGATCGTGCCCGGCCACTTCGCCGAGGTTGCCGCCCCGCCGAAGGCGATCTACTCTGGCACCAGCATGACCAGCCAGTCCCCCGAAGCCCGCCTCGATTGGGCTCTCAATTTCTGCCGCGAGAAAGGTCTCCGCCGCACCCACGCCCTTCGCCAAATTCTTCGCGTTCTCTTCCGGATCGATCATCCCATCGGCTGGGCCAACCTCGCGAAAGATCCCGACATCCTCGACTCTTGCGATCCTTCGTCGGTCTTCCGCATCCTCGTCAAACTCGAGGAGATCGGCCTCGTGCGCCGCATGGGTTCCCCCGAGCGATCTTACTACTTCATGCTCAACCTCCCCGGCGAGCACCACGAACACCTCATCTGCACCGGCTGCGGAAAAATCGAAAACCTCGACGTTGAGTGCCCCGTCGGAACCCTCGAAAAAAAGATCAAAGCTAACACTGGCTACGACAAGCTCTACCACGAGCTCGACTTCTTCGGCATCTGCCCGGCCTGCCAACCAGCTTAACGCGGATCACCCCACGAGTCCCTCGAGATCCGCCATCGTCAGGAACGCCAGACTCTCCACCGCGAGATCCGCTTTCCCTTCCAGAGTTTCCAGCCCCTCCGTCGTCGCGACACCGACACACTTCATCCCCCCAGCCCGCGCAGCCTGTAAGCCGACCAACGCATCCTCAAAAACGATGCACCGCCCCGGCGCGACCCCGATCTTCTCCGATCCCTTCAGAAAAACTTCCGGATCCGGCTTGCCGTGACTCACGTCCTCCGCCGCCACAACCACGGCGAAATACGACCGTAACCCCGTGATTTCGCAGATCGTTTCGATGTTTTCGCGGTGGGTCGATGACCCGACCGCGCAGGGAATTCCAGCCTCCTGCAGCATCATCAAAAGCTCCCTCGCACCCCGCAGAGGCTTCACCCCATCTCGCCGGACCAGTTCCCGGTAAAGCTCCTCCTTCCGCAGACTAAGCCGATGGACATCACCCGCCTCCGAAGCCCAGCCTAGGTCGGGAATGATCCGTTCGTTCTTCTTGCCAAACCCCCGCTTGAAGTGACCTTCAGGCAATGGCTTCCCGATCTCGTCCGCCAACAATTCCCACGACCGCTCGTGCTGCGCCGACGAATCAATGATCACTCCGTCCCAATCGAATATCGCTCCAAATTCCATGCCCCCGTCCTACCGGAAATTCTCGCTTTGCACAAATCCCGCGGTCGTTTTTGCGGCCGCCCTTCTTCTCGCCATCATGCCCCAAGCCTCGGCCGGATCGGGCGCTCCCGCCCGCCACGTTATCCTTGTCCACGGCATCTACGACACCGCCTGGACACTCCGCAAACTTGACCGCTCGCTCACCGACGCCGGCTTCATCACCCACGTCGCCGCCTTTTCGCCGAATAGCGCTAGCGTACCCCTCGAAGACTCCTCGCGCCAGATCCAAGTCCAAATCGACACCGACCTGCCACCCGACGCCCGCTACTCCATCGTCGCCTTCAGCATGGGCGGTCTCGTCGTCCGCCACTACGCCCAGCGCCTAGCCGACCCCACCCGCATCGACACCCTTCTCACCATCGCCACCCCCCACCGCGGAACGTGGCTCGCGCACCTCGGATTCCACCCCGGTGTTCGGCAGATGCGCCCCGGCAGCCCCTTCCTCCGCGACCTCGACTCCGACGTTGCACGATTCTCCTCGATCAACTGGGTCACCATCCGCACCCCCCTCGACCTCATGATCCTCCCATCCGGTAGCTCGAAACTGAGTTGGGCCGAAAACCACGCCTACCCCGTCCTCGTCCACCCCCTCCTCGTCTGGGACAACCGCGTGATCGAGCAAACCATTCAATCACTGAACAGATCGCCCGCAAGACCCGCGAACGGTCGCGAATAAAGATTCCCTTGGAAGCATTTTCCCGCGCCTTTTCGCGCATCTCGCGGGCAAAATCCTCAACACGAAGTCGGCTCCCGTCGCGCCAGCTTCACCCCGTGCGGGACCGCACCGGCGACGAAGCCCAGACACTCCACCGCCCCACTCGGCTTCCCCGGCAAGGCGATCACCAACGCCCCGTCGACCACCGCCGCCATCCCCCGCGACAAGATCGCGTTCGGCGTGATCGCCAGCGATCCCGCTCGCATCGCCTCGCCAAATCCCGGGACCTCGACCCGCATCACTCCCCGGATCGCTTCCGGCGTCACGTCCCGCTCCGCGATCCCCGTCCCTCCCGTGGTCAGCACGAGCCCGCAACCCTGGCCCGCCAACGATCGCACGGCCGCTCGGATCCGCTCGACTTCGTCCGGCACGACCACCTCCGCTTCGACCCGCCAACCCAGCCGCTCGCACTCCCCCCGCACCGCCGGCCCGCCCGCGTCCTCGTATTCTCCCGCCGACGCCCGGTCCGACACCGTGATCACGCCGACGACGATCACGACTCCCCCTTCGTCTTCGATACCAGCCGCACGTCCTCGATCACCATCTCTTTATCCACCGCCTTGACCATGTCGTAGATCGTCAGTGCCGCCACACTCACCGCCATCAGCGCCTCCATTTCAACCCCCGTTCGAGCCGCTGTCTTCGCCCGAGCCAGGATCCGAATCCCACCCGCCTCGAACGCAAAATCCACCGCGACCTCCGCCAGCGGAAGCGAGTGACAAAGCGGAATCAGCTCATCCGTCCGTTTCGCCGCCTGGATCCCAGCGATCCGCGCCGTCCCAAGCACGTTCCCCTTCGCGATCCGCTCCGAAGTCACCAATTCCACCGTCGCCGCCGCCATCCGCACGAACCCCTCGGCCACCGCCTCCCGCGCCACCACCGGCTTGGCGGACACATCCACCATCCGGGCCGCCCCACTCCCATCGATATGCGTCAAACCCTCACTCATTTCTCACCCCCCATTTCAAATTCCCCATTTCGGCGGTCAGCCGCCGATCGCAACCATCCCCCGACCCGGCACGTAGGCGTCGCGAAACTCGTGCTCCCGCGGCTTCCGCGCCACCACGTCCACAAAGATCCGCCGCAACTCCGCATCCGACGCCCCACCCCGAAGCGCGCCCCGCAGATCAAATTCCAAATGGCTCCCGAGACAGGGCCGCAGCTTCCCCTCGCACGTCAGCCGCATCTTGTTGCAGCTCTCGCAGAAGTGCAGATCCGTCATCGCACCGATGAATCCGATCCGCTGCCCCGTCCCCGGCACTTGATAATACACCGCCGGCCCGTTCGTCCGAAAGCCCGGCTCCGGAATCAGCTCGCCAAACTCCGCCCCGATCCGCCGCCGCGCCTCCCCGATCGGCAGGAACGAGTCCTCCGCCAGCACGTCCCCCGTCGTTACCGGCATGAGTTCGATCAATCTCAGCAACAACCCCCGCTCCGCCGCGAACTTCACCAACGGCCCCAGCGCCGCCTCCGATCGGCCCCGCATGAGCACCGCGTTCAGCTTGATCGAATCAAATCCCGCCCCCAGCACCGCCTCGATCCCATTCAGCACGTCCGGCAGAAAATCCCGCCCCGTCGCCGCCGCGTAGTCCGCCCGATCCAGCGTATCCAGTGACACGTTCACCGTCCGCACTCCCCGCGCGCGCAGTCCCGCCGCCATCGTCACCCCAGGCTCAACCTCCCGCGCCAGCAGCGTCCCGTTCGTCGACACCCCCACATCCTCGATCTCCGGGATCCCCCGCATCATTTCGAAAAGTTCTAGGATCCCCCGCCGCGTGAGCGGCTCGCCCCCCGTTACCCGCACCTTCCGCACCCCCAGCGACGTCGCGATCCGCAGCACCCGCGCGATCTCTTCGTAGGTGAGAATCTCGTCCCGCCCCCGCCATTCCTGCAGCTCCTGCGGCATGCAATACCCGCACCGCTCGTTGCAACGATCCGTCACCGAGACCCGCAAGTAAGAAATGATGTGCCCAAACGCGTCCTCCACGGCCCGAAACTTAGGCGGCACCCGGACCACGCCCAAATCATAAATCACAAATCGTAAATCATAATTTCTCGCTCGCCCGGCCCACCCGGCGTTATCTCAACTTCGGCATGGACATCAAAGAAGCGCACGATCAAGGCACCACCACCCTCACGCCCAAAGGCGAAATCGATCTTCACGCCTCGCCCCGACTCCGGGAGGCCCTCCACGCTCAGGCCGAAAAAAAGACACCCGTCCTGCTCACCGACTTTTCCAACGTCGCCTACATCGACTCCTCCGGCTTAGCGACCCTGGTCGAATACGTCCGCGACTCCAAATCCTTCAACGGCAAATTCGCCCTCTACGCCCTCCAACCGAAAGTGAAGATGGTCTTCGAACTCGTCCGGCTGAACGAACTGTTCACGATCACCGACACGAGGGAGGAAGCGCTCGCCGCGCTCGCCTAGTCGGAAGGTCAGGAAGTCCAAAGTCCAATCGCCCCAGCGATTCAAAATCGACTTTTCCGACCTTCGACCTTCCGACCGCATCATGCCCGCACTAACCCCCCGCATCCTCTACTGGATTTTCGTCGCCCCGTTTCTCGGCAAACGCCCCTTCCGGCTCGCCGCCGTCTTCCAGCAACTCGTCCGCATCGGCGTCCAGGCGGTCCCGATGACGGCGCTCACTTCGCTCAGCATCGGCTTCACCCTCGCCATGCAGGGTGCCCACGAACTCTCACGCATGGGCGCGACCGCCTATGTGCCCGATCTCGTCGGTATCTCGCTGCTCCGCGAACTCGGCCCGCTGCTCGTCGGCGTCGTCGTGATCGGTCGCAGCGGCTCCGCCGTCACCGCCGAGCTCGGCACCATGAAGGTCTCCGAAGAGATCGAAGCCCTCGAGGTCATGGCCATCGACCCCATCCGCTACCTCGTCGTCCCCCGCTTCCTCGCCATGATGATTATGCTCCCCGTCCTGACGGTCTTCGGCGACTACATCGGCATCCTCGGCGGCTGGAGCGTCTGCCATTTCGCCCTCGGCATGCCGACCGACGCCTTCATCCTCCGATTCCTCGAAGCCTCCACCCCCATGGATCTCTGGAGCGGCGTCATCAAGAGCTTTGTCTTTGCCTACCTCATCATCACGATCGCCTGCCAATCCGGTCTGTCCGTCACCGGCGGAGCCGAAGGCGTCGGCCAGGCCACCACCGACTCCGTCGTGAAAAGCCTCCTCGCCATGCTCGTCGCTAACGCCGTCCTCACCGCCATCTTCTTCGTCGCCGAGACGTGACTTTCCTCCTCGACCAGATTTGACGCCGCCCGGCGATCGTGCCAGATGTCAGTCCACTCCTCTACGCTTACGACCCACTTCGCCGAATCATGACCGGGATTTTGACCGACTCGACGGACTCCGCCCCCGTCATCCAGGTCCGCGACCTCGTCCGCACTTTCGGCAATCGCACCGTCCTCAAAGGGATCAGCTTCGACGTTCACCGGGGCGAGACACTCTGCATCATGGGTGGCTCCGGCTGCGGGAAGTCGACCCTCCTTCGTCACGTCGTCGGCATCCTCGCTCCCACCTCGGGATCGGTGAAAATTTTCGGTCAGGAGACGACGACGCTAACGCCCCGCGATCGCGATACTCTCCGCCGCCGCTTTGGCATGAACTTCCAGTTCGGCGCCCTCCTCCAATCCCTTACCGTCGCCGAGAACGTCGCCCTTCCCCTCCGCGAGAACTCCGACGTCGACGACTCGATCATCGACCTCGTTGTGAAGCTCAAGCTCGACCTCGTCGGCCTCACCGGCTTCGAGCACCTCAAGCCCGCCGAGATCTCCGGCGGCATGCGTAAACGCGTCGGCCTCGCTCGCGCCGTCGCCCTCGACCCCGAGCTCCTCTTTTCCGACGAACCCACCTCCGGACTCGATCCAATCATGACGGCCGTCATCGACGAGCTCACCCTCGACCTCACCCGCAAACTCGACATGACCGCCGTCGTCGTCACCCACGACATGACGAGCGCCTTCCGCATCGCCACCCAGATGATCGTTCTTGGTGCGGGGCCAAAACAAGGCACCATCCTGGCGATGGGCACACCCGACGAGATCCGCGCATCCACCGACCCCGAGGTCCGGCAGTTCATCAACGGCCTCCCCGACGGCCCGATCCCGCTTCGCCTCGCAAAAGACGACTACCTTGAGCGACTCATCGGCAACCCGCACGAGGGAGAAAAATGATCACCCGCCACTCCGCCCCGTGAAACGCACCTCCGATTGGCTCATCGCCTTCGCCGTCATTGCTTGCAGCGTCGCCCTCCTGGCCGCCCTCTCCTTCGCGCTCACCGGCAATCCCTTCGCGAAACCGACCCGCACCATCCGCGTCCAGCTCCCCGACATCACCGGCCTCCAGACCAGCTCACTCGTCAAATACGCCGGAGCCACCGCCGGGACCATCCGATCCATCCGCATCCTCACCCCCGCCGAGCGGGTCGCCAGCATTGACCCGGCGAACGCCATCGAACTCACCCTCGCCATCGCTCGAGGCATTCCCGATTTCAGCGAAGGCACGACCGCCTCGGTCTCGGCCAACACGCTGCTCGCCGACAAGTTCATTCTTCTCACCGCGGGCGACCCCACCGCCCCAGCGCTCGCCAACGGCGCGCTCATCCTCGGCACCCCTCCGACAACCATCGACGGCCTCGTCCAGACCATCGACCGCTCGCTCCGCAGCCTCGATGCCCTGCTCCCGTCGGGCACCAACGGCCCACCTAACGTTCTCGAAGAAGCCCGCACCACCCTGCTCGCCGTCCAGAAGCTCGTTGACCAAGCCGGCGGCACGCTCGCCGGAGCGGACACTCTCGTCGCTTCAGCGGGTTCAACCCTCTCCGAGGCAACCGCCCTCATTTCCGAGGCAAAGGACACCCTTTCGCTCGCAGATTCCACCCTCGCTCAAGCCCAGGATGTCCTCTCGGGCGACAAGACCAGCGCCCGCACCCTCATCGTCGACCTCGAGCAAACCGCCACCCAGCTCGACGACCTCGCCAGGCGTGCCCAACGCCTCATCGCCGACAACGCGGACTCCATCGACTCGACTCTCGCCAACCTCCGCGTCACCACCGCCGACCTGAAAGTCACCGCCACCTACGCGAAAGCCCTCGCCTTCGCGCTCACCGACCGGCCCCAGCAGATCATTTGGGGACCCGGCCGCTCCCCCATCGACGTCCCGCTTGAAGCCGACATCCTGGCCTCGGATCAGCCAATTCCGCTGATCGACCAGCGCAAAAAGCGGCGCTAGCTTTCTCTGCCATGCCGCAGATCGATTTACCCCTCGCCGACCTTCATCAATACAGTGGCCGCAACCCCCGGCCCGCCGATTTCGACGCGTTCTGGGATGCCGGTCTCGAGGAACTCGACACCCTCGACGCCGACGTCTCCCTAACCCCCGCCAAGTTCACCTCTCCGGTCGCGGACTGCTTTCACCTCCACTTCACGGGCGTCGGCGGCAGCCGCATCCACGCCAAATACCTCCGGCCCAAATCCGACCGCCCCGCCCCGCATCCCGCCATTCTCCGTTTCCACGGTTACAGCGGGAACAGCGGCGACTGGAGCGACCATCTCGCCTTCGTCGGACTCGGCCACTCGGTCGCCGCGCTCGACTGCCGCGGCCAGGGTGGACGGAGCGAGGACCGGGGCGGCATCCTCGGCGCGACGTGCAAAGGCCAGATCACCCGAGGCCTCGACGACGATCCGACCCGCCTTCTCTTCCGCCAGATCTTCCTCGATACGGCTCAACTCGCCCGCATCGTCGCGGCCTTCGACGAAGTCGACGGCTCCCGCCTCGGGGCCTTCGGCGGCTCACAAGGCGGCGCTCTCACCCTCGCTTGCGCCGCGCTTCATCCTCCCATCGCTCGCGCGTTTTCGGTCTTCCCCTTCCTCTGCGACTACCAGCGCGTCTGGGAAATGGATCTCGCCGAGCACGCCTACGAAGACCTTCGGACCTACTTCCGCCACTTCGATCCCCGCCACGAACGCGAGGTTGAGATTTTTACCAAGCTCGGGCACATCGACGTCCAGCACCTCGCTCCCCGCATCCGCGCTCGCACGATCATGACCACTGGACTCATGGACCGCATCTGCCCCCCCTCCACCCAGTTCGCCGCCTACAACAAGATAACTGCGCCGAAGGAGCTCATCGTCTACCCCGACTACGGCCACGAAAATCTCCCCGGCTGCGGCGACGCGGCCTACCAGTTTCTCAACGATCTCTAGGTCAATGCCCCGCCGCCCGCGCTCGGTCCAAGCGCCGCGAACTGTGCGGACCAAACATCTGATCCTGAGCCGTCTTCACCTGCTCCCGCTTCTCCTCCGACGGCGAAGCGCACCCAAAGAGTCCGAGTGAAGCAAGAACGAGAAACCCGCTCAAGGCGCGGCGATAGTCCATCGCCGACCCAACCCGAAAGCCGCGAGCCTCATGCCCCCGCCTACCCCTCACCGGTAAAAACTCACCCCGTCCCGCCGCGTCGTCAGCACCTTCACCTGACCGTCAGCTTGCTCCTGCGACGTCAGCGGCTTCCGCTCCCCCGTCGCGCACCCCGCCAAAAACCCGACCAACAACAGCATCACTCCAATTTTCATCCGACAAGCTACTCCCCTCCACCCATTCCGCAACGCGTCATAGTCCCTCACCCCGCTTGCAACCCCCGCTCTGCGCGCCTACCCTCACCGCCTTTCACCACACGACCATGGACAGCATTCTTGATCCCAGCCGCCTCGAAGGCATCGAATTTTCCAACGACGAGATCGCCCGTTACTCGCGCCACCTCATCATGCCCGAGGTCACGCTCGAAGGTCAGCGCAAACTCAAAGCCGCCCGCGTCCTCTGCATCGGCACCGGCGGTCTCGGCAGTCCCATCGGCCTCTACCTCGCCGCCGCGGGCGTCGGCACCCTCGGCCTCGTCGACTGCGACGTCGTCGACTACTCGAATCTCCAGCGTCAAATCCTCCACGGCACCAAGGACGTCGGCCGCAAGAAAATCAACTCTGCCCGCGATCGCATCAAAGACACCAACCCCAACGTCCAGGTCGAGCTGCACGACACCTTCTTCACCGCCGACAACGCCGAGGAGATCGTCACGAACTACGATCTCGTGATCGACGGCACGGACAACTTCCCCACCCGCTACCTCTCGAACGACATCTGCGTCTTCCTGAAAAAACCCAACGTCTACGGTTCCATTTTCCGTTTTGACGGTCAGGCCACCGTTTTCGCCCCCCACCTCGGCGGCCCCTGCTACCGCTGCCTCTACCCGGAACCCCCACCTCCCGGCATGGTCCCCTCCTGCGCGGAAGGCGGCGTTCTCGGCGTCCTTCCTGGCATCGTCGGCGTCATTCAGGCCATCGAAGCCGTCAAACTGATCGTCGGCATCGGCGAACCCCTCATCGGTCGCCTCCTCCACTTCGACGCCCTCAAGATGGCCTTCCGCGAGTTCAAGCTTCGCAAAGATCCCTCCTGCCCCGTCTGCGGCGGGAACCCGACGGTCACCGAACTCATCGACTACGACACGTTCTGCGGCATCCCGCAGGCGGCCGCCGCCGAAGAGGCCGAAGCCCCGCTCCCCGAGATCACCGTCGAAGAATTGAAAGCCCGCCAAGACGCCGACGACGACTTCATCCTCCTAGACGTCCGCGAACCCTACGAATACGACGTCGCTCGGATCCCCGGCTCCAAGCTCATCCCGCTGGGCGAGCTCCCCGCCCGCCTCAGCGAACTCGACACGGCCGACGACATCGTCGTGCATTGTAAAATGGGTGGCCGGAGCGCGACCGCCGTCCGCGCCCTGCAGGAAGCGGGCTTCGCCAAGCTCCACAACGTTGAAGGCGGCATCCTCGCCTGGTCCGACCGGATCGACCCCACCGTCCCGAAATACTGACACCCGCATCGGCGGCACCGGCTTCTAGCCGATGCTCCCCCAACGTATCAGCCCCGAGCTGATCACCCGGACCTCACGCCCTCTTCTCTTTAAGCCGCGGCCCCGATCCGCCCGTGGGCCGTTTCCAGCGCCTTCGCGAGGTCGCTGTTTCGTAGCGGCTTCGTGAGAAACTCCACCATCCCCGCCTCCAGGCAGCGCTCTCGCTCCTCGTCTTGCGCGTTCGCGGTCAAGGCGATGATCTGAGGGTATCCTGTCTGCGCGTCCGCCAGGATGGCCTCCGCCGCGTCGCGCCCACCCATCACCGGCATTTGGAGATCCATTAAAATGACGTCGTAGCCGCGGCGGCGAGCCGATTCCAAAGCCTGGGCACCGTCCGCCACCACGTCCGCTCCGTAGCCCATTTTCTTCAGTACGGCCAGGATGAGGCGCTGATTGATCGCGCTGTCCTCCGCCACCAGGATCGAGAGCGGCCGCTCGAAGCCAGCAGCATGATCGAGCGCGAGATGCGTCGCCCCCGACGCATCCGCCCCTTCGCTCGCGGTGCGCATCGGGATCTCGAAGCGGAACTCCGACCCGACACCCACCGCCGACTCCACCCCGATCACGCCACCCATCAATTCCACGAGTCGCGCGCTGATGGCGAGTCCCAGCCCGGCCCCGCCGAATCGCCGCGAATCGCTGTCGTCAACTTGATCGAACATCTCGAATATCCGCGAGCGATCCTGCTCGGCGATTCCAATGCCCGTATCCGACACGGAGAAACGAATCGCCGGACCGCCGATCAGCCCACGTCCGGGACCCACGTTCAACCGGACGTGTCCGACCGCCGTGAATTTGATCGCGTTCGCCAGGAGGTTCACCACGACCTGGCGCAATCGCGCCCGGTCGGCGGAAATCAGCGTCGGCACCCCCGCATCAACGTCCATCGACAGCGAGAGACCTCGTTTGTCCGCCGCCGGTCTCTCGAGTCCCAGGCACTCCTTGGCGAATTCACGCACGGTCACGTTCACTTCGCGCAATTCGAGCGTCCCAGATTCAATCTTCGAGAAGCTCAGAACGTCCGTAACCAAATCCAACAACGCGTCGCCGCTCGCCCGGATCGTGTCGAGGTACTCAAGGGATTCTTCCGCCGTCGGAGCTTCCCGCATGAGATCGCACATTCCGAGGATCGCGTTCAGCGGTGTCCGGATCTCGTGGCTCATGTTGGCGACGAATTGCGACTTCGCCACGCTCGCAGCCTCCGCCCGCTCCTTCGCCTGCACCAGTTCCCGCTCGATCTCCCGCCGCTCCGTCACGTCGCGAATCACCCCATAGACCCGTCTCGCTTTTCCGTCCCGCATCTCGACCGTCCACTTCACGCGCACCACGATCCGCCGCCCCTTGGCCGTCACGAAAGGCACTTCGCAATCGAACGCCTCACCGGTCTCGAGGCTCCGCGCCAAAGCGGGCCGGATCACCTCCCTCGCCTCTTCGGGATAGAAATCCAGCGCGTTCCCGAGCGTCGGCACGAAATCATCCTCCACTTCGTGCATCCGCCGCGTCTGTTCGGTCCAGATCGGGGTCATCGCGGCGACGTCGAATTCCCAACCGCCGACGTTGCCGATCTCGCCCGTTCGCTCGAGCAGCACCGCGTAGCTCCGCAGCTCCTCCGTCCGCCGCTTGTCGAGCGTCACGTCCGATTGCACCGAGGTGAAATGAGTCAACTCCCCTTCGTCGTTCCGCAGCGGCTCAACCCGGAACCGAACCCAAAATGGCGTCCCGTCCTTCCGATAATTCAGGACCTCCGTCTCGAACGATTCGCCGTGATCCAGCTTCCGCCTCATCTCCGCGACCGCTTCGGGATCGGTGCCTTCGCCCTGCAGGAACTCACCCGGAATCTTCCCGATCACCTCCGCCAGCGCGTAACCACTCACTTTCTCGAATGCCCGATTCACCCACTCGATCCGCCGCTCCGCGTCGCAAATGATAACCATGTTGTCCGTCTGGGCGGCCACCGCCGCCAGCACGCGCAGCTCGCGCTCGACCTCGCGCCGATCCGTCGTGTCCCGGACGAAACCATACAATTCCACGACCCGCCCCCTCGCGTCCCGCACGGGGAATCCCCGCATTTCGATCCACCGGCTCTCCGCGTCGGGCACCCGGATCGCGAGCTCCAGCTGGTAATCCCGCCCGCGCTCCACCGCCCCTGCCACGAGCGCCCGCAACTGCTCCCGGTGAGCCGGATCGAAGAGTTCCTCCTGCTCGTCGAAGCGCGGCGCCCCCTCGCCCGGCGACCGAGCAAAGATCTCGAACATCCCCTCCGACCACACGAGCCGTTCGGCACCCACCTCCCACCGCCAACTCCCCGTCCCCGCCACCCGCTCGACCTTCTCCAGCAACATCCGCTGCTCCCCCAATTCGCGCTCGATCCGCGTCCGCTCCGTCACGTCGACCAGGCCCACCAGCACCCGGCCCATCCGCTCGCCCGACTTGCAGAACGTCACCCGCATCAACGCCTCGATCACGTTCCCCCGCAGCGTTCGCACCGGCACCTCGTTGCGAAACGAGTCCGCCCCCGCCACCCACGCCAGGAGCTTCTGCCGGAATGTCGCCAACTCCTCGTCTCCGATCCTCACCGCCGCCCGCGAGCCAATCAACGCCTCGCGTCCCTCCGCCTCGAACATGCCCACCGCCGCTTCGTTCACCTCGGTGATCCGCACCTTCCGCCGAAGGTCCGCGACCACCGCCGGATGGTCCGCCAGATGACGCTCGAGATCCGTCACCCCACTCCCGCGCAATTTCTCGACCTCCCCGGCGACCTCCGACCAATCCTCGGCCAGCAGCGCGACCGGAGCGGACCGGAAGATCTCCCGGAGCCGCGCCGCCGCTTCCCGCCGCTCGCGGCTCCCCCGGTAAAGACTGATCGCCAGCCAGCTGATCGAAGCCGCGATCACGGCGAAGGCCCCCAACGCTCCCGCCCGGACCGGTAGCAGCGCCGCCGCCATCGTCGCCTTCGAGATCCGTGACAATACGATCTGCTCGTCCACCCAATCCGTTCCCGACACTTCGAGCGCGCCATCCTCTCCAGTCGGCAGGTCGAGTCGCGACCAGACGAACGTTTCCCCCTCCTCGACCCGGCTGCCGACTGCCTCGGCACCCATCGCCGCCCACAGCTCCGGCCGCATTTTCGCCAGAGTCGCACCCTCCCGCCCCGGCACTTGATCTCCCCACTGCTGATCCGGCTCGCCCCCCCGCTCCCAGTAGCCCTCCGCATCAAGGAGCTCGATCTCCAGCGCGTCCTTCGGAAAAGTCCGATCCAGAATCTCGAACAACCGACTCAAACTCAAATTCACCACCACCAATCCCTGAAGACGCCCACCGTCGGTCCAAACCGGCGTCGTCAGCCGCACGACCGGGCGAAACGGCACCTCGATCTCCCCATTTTCGACGTTGAGATCGAATTCCGAAATCTCGACCTTGCCCCGGCTCAATTCCCGCCCCTTCAAGAAATAATCCCTCTCGCTCTTGTCCTGCAATTCCGCTTCCGGCACCTCCGATCCATCCCCCCGCACCCGGTAAAGCTCCCGACCCGCCGCCGACAAGAGCCGCACCTGATCCACGTCCCGGCCGAGCTTCGCGAAGGTCCCCGCCATTCGCCGAAACTGTTCCGTCACCCCACCACTCGCCTCGTCGAGCGCTCCATCGTTCGCCATGGTGAGCGCCGCCGCCGCCGCCCGCTCCAAGCGCGTCTGCAACGTCAGCGCCACCACTTGATTGTGCTCCCGGGCTTCCGCCACGGCTGCCGCCCGCACCCGCGCACTCTCACGCGACGCAACCACTCCGACGACCAACCCCGTGCCAACGACGACCCCGAGCACGATTCCAAACAGTTTAACTGGGGGCAACATTCGTTTCTTTTTTTTTACTCATAGCTTCCCTTGGAAAAAATTTCCATGCCATTTACAACCAGTTGCCATCTCCTGCCGACCGCTCGCTCGCTTCATGCAAGAATCCCCCTCGACAATCGCCCCGCTCCTCTCGCCCGAGCTCCTCGCCGCCGTTTGCTGTCCCCTCACCAGGCAACCGCTCCGGCTCGCATCCCCGGCCGAACTCGCGACCTTCGACCTCCCGACGGCCTTGATCCGAGAAGACGGCCAGATCGCCTTCCCGATCCGGGACGGGATCCCGATTCTTCTCCCCGAAGCCGCCCTTCCCCGAAACGGATGAACCCCGCACCCGATCGTTGAGACCGGGCGCGGTTTGCGGGATCCACCGCTGTCCATTAGCGACCACGCAGCCGGACCCGCTTCGGACGGCTCACTCCTTGATCCCGGTCGAAGGCCCGAATCACGATCTTGTTCCGACCCTCGTCCAACCGCACCTTCACCCGCCAGGTTGCCTTCCCCTTCACCCGCATCCGGTCGCCATTGTGCAGAGCCTGCACCCGGCGGATCGCCCCATCGGGATCGGTCGCCGTCCCTTTGAGGATCAACTTGCCGTTCCGCACTTTCCGCTTCGTGATCCGAATCTGGGGCGACCGGTTTTCGATCGTCGTCTGGTTTACCACCGGAGTCGGCTGCACCACCGTCACCTGCGTCGTCCCGACCTGCACCAGCGGTGTGTCGACGATCCGCAGAACTGGGCCGACCACCGTTCCACCGATTTCGTCGGTCACGAATTCGAGCGCCATCGTGACCGGAGTCACCAATCCATCCAACAGGTCGATCAGATCCTGTAAAGGCAACTCGCCGATCAAGGCACCACCCCCGTCGAACAGGTCGATCGTCCCGCCGCCACCGAGCACACCGCCGAGCAACCCTCCCAGGAGGTCGTCGATCAATCCGCCACTTTGCGCGACCCCGAGCACACCGCCCGCTCCATCCAGCACCGGGAGGGTCCCACCGTCTCCGAGGACCAGCCGCACGAGCCCATCCACCGGAACGGTGCCAACGACCGTGCCGAACGAATCCGTCACGTCGAGCGTGCCGGGCGCTCCGATCAGTCGGTCGAGAAGCCGCCGCACGAGTCCGTCCGACGTCAGTTCCCCAAGCACCGTCCCGCTGCCGTCGAGCAGCTGGATGGGCGAGTCGTTGCCCGACAGCAGCGCCAGCAGGTCCGGCACGTCGGTGATCGCGACGTCGACTTCCGCCCGATACCGCGTCCCCTCGAGGAGGGTGACGTCGGCCAGGACAAAATCACGAGTCGGAGCCGGACCGGCCAACAAGCCGGCGCGAGCTCCTGATGTGGCAGTCGCCAGCAATAACGCCAGAATGGCGCTCAGCGGCAGATTTTGGTTCTTCCGTTGGTTTTTGTGGTTTTGGATGGTTGTTTTCATGACGTCTTCAGAATGCCCAAACCGTTCACCCGTGGATAGATAGGTAAAATCCCGGATCATTTCGGGTGAAACCCCGGTTGCTGTAAGGGAAATACCGTATTGCGTCATAGGCAACTCAACTGATATTTTTTCATACATTAAGCCTGCCACGATGAAGCCCGCCAAAGTCCCCGAAAAGTCGAAGAAACCGATGGATTCGCGGTCCGCTTTTTCAATGAATTCGCACCGCTCCGCGAACCGCACCATCGGACTCGCCATGCGCTACCGCAGCATCGGCGATCTCCTCGAAAGCTACTTCCTCCGCCAGCGCCATTTCTCGGTGCCGTGGCAGACCAGCCGCGCGTCCGACACCCTCGAGCAATGCGCCGCCAACGAGCCCGACCTGATCATTCTGTCTCCCATGCTCGCTGACCTATCCGGGGCCGAACTCATCGCTTCCGTGCGAGACCAATTTCCCAAAGTCCGCACCATCCTCTTCACCGCGGCGATTCATCCGCAGATCCTCGCCGAAATGATGGCCTCGCACGTCCACGGCATCGTCGCCGCGCAGAGCCCGCTCTCCGCCCTCCTCACCGCCGTCGAAGTCGTCGGCAGCGGCGGCTGTTACTTCGACGGCGTCGTCGAATCCGTCCTCCATGGGCGCAAGACGACCTCCGACCGACTCACCCCACGCGAGCGCACCGTCCTCCGCCTCGTCGCCGAGGGCCGCTCCACCAAGGAGATCGCCGACCTCCTCACGCTCTCGGTCAAAACGATCGAAAAATTTCGCGAGCGCCTCATGGCCAAACTCGAGATCCACGACGTCGTCCGCCTCACCCGCTACGCCCTGCGCACCGGCATCTGCACGCTCAACTGAGGGCCCGCGGTCACGGAGCGGCGATTTGTAATCGCCGAACCAACCCGCTCCGGCGAAGCCGGACACTTCCAACCTCACCACCGGTCAGCCCGCCCGCCCCCCGCCCCGGAGGCTTCCCAGCGCACCGAAGTGTGCTAAAAGTCTCGCCTCACCATGACTGAACTCGAACGCCTCCGTCACTCCTGCGCCCACGTCCTCGCCACCGCCATCCTGCGCATCTGGCCCGACGCCCAATTCGCCGCCGGCCCACCCGTCGACCAGGGATTCTACTACGACGTCGAGCTCGACCACCGCATCACCCCCGAGGATTTCCCCGCCATCGAGGCCGAAATGAAAGCCGAGACCAAGCGGAACAACGTCTTCGAACGCGTCGAAATCTCCCGCGCCGAAGCGGTCGAGCTCGCCACCCGCGGCGAACTCGCCGCCCTCGGCCCCCGCGACCAACCGTCCAAATTCAAACTCGATATCCTCACCCGCATCCCCGAAGGCGAGACCATCACCCTCTTCCGCAACGGCGATTTCACCGACCTCTGCGCCGGCCCGCACGTCCCCCGCACCGGCAACCTCAAAGCCTTCCAGCTCACCCACCTCGCCAGCGCCTACTACCTCGGAGACGAAAAAAATCCTCAGCTCCAGCGCATCTACGGCACCGCCTTCAAAAACAAAACCGAGCTCGAAGCCCACTTCGCCATGCTCGAAGAAGCCAAGCGCCGCGACCACCGCAAGATCGGTGCGGAGATGGGCCTCTTCGCCATGGACCCCGAATACGTCGGCCCGGGTCTCCCCCTCTGGCTCCCCAAGGGCACCGTCCTCGTCGAAGAATTGGAAAAATTGGCCAAGGAAACGGAATTCGCCGCCGGCTACGAGCGAGTCCGGACCCCTCACATCGCCCGCGAGAAGATGTATCTCACCAGCGGCCACCTCCCCTACTACGAAGACAGCATGTTTCCCCCGATGGAACTCAGCGACGCTCCCGCCGCCCCCTCCAACTCGGAAGCCGACCGCTATTACCTCAAGGCCATGAACTGCCCCCACCATCACCGCATCTTCGCGGCGGAGCCCCGCAGTTACCGCGACCTCCCCCTCCGCCTCGCGGAATACGGTTGCTGCTACCGCTACGAGCAAAGCGGCGAACTCCTCGGCCTCATGCGCGTTCGCAGCATGCAGATGAACGACGCCCACATCTACTGCACCGAAGAGCAATTCGCCGAAGAGTTCCGCGCCGTGAACGAGATGTATCTCAAGTATTTCGCCGTCTTCGGCCTCGACCGCTACCAGATGCGGTTTTCCACCCACGACCCCGCCAAGCTCGGTGAAAAATTTGTCGACGACCCCATCCTCTGGAAAAAAACCGAAGACATGGTCCGCCGCGTTCTCATCGACAGCGACATCAACTTCATCGAGGTCCCCAACGAAGCCGCCTTCTACGGCCCGAAGATCGACGTTCAAGTCTGGAGCGCCATCGGCCGCGAATTCACCATCGCGACCAACCAAGTTGACTTCGCCGTCCCGTCAAAATTCGGCCTCGTCTACAAAACCAGCGATAACACCGAAGCCACCCCGCTCTGCATTCACCGCGCCCCCCTCGGCACCCACGAGCGCTTCATCGGCTTCCTCATCGAGCACTACGCCGGCAATTTCCCCCTTTGGCTCGCCCCCGAGCAGGTCCGCATCATCACCATCGGCACCGACGAACCCCTCGTCGCTTACGCCAAAAAAATCCACGCCGAACTCCGCGGCCACGGCGTCCGCGCCGAACTCGACGCCACCGACGACCACATGAAAGCCAAGATCCTCGACGCCGAGCAGCGCAAGGTCCACACCATGCTCGTCATCGGCAACCGCGACCTCGAAGCCGGCAACGTCAGCGTCCGCCTCCACGGTCAAGGCAATGTCGGAGCCAAGCCCACCAATCAAGCCACCGCCGAGATCTTCGAGAAAATCCGCACCCGGAGCTAACTCCCACCGACCCTCACCTACCCACGAATCAAGAATCTGCGATTTTCAATCGCCGACCAAACCCAAAGGCGAAGCCTCTAACCTACCTCACGCAACGTCCGCGTACAGCGCCGCGTCCCCGTCCCGGTAGCTCATCCATCTGCGGTAGGGTTCGAACTTCCGCCCCTCCGACGCAGGCGCCACCCGGTCCTCGAGCGCCACCATCGCTCCGGGTTCCATCGTCGAAAAATTCATCGCAAGCTTCGCGTTCTCTCGCAACTGCGCCTCACTCGTCACTCCCGACACCAACGTCGCCACCGGATGCGACCAAGCGTAATCCAGCCCTTCCTCCAGCGAGAATACCCCCTTCTTTACCGGCGCGTAGTTTCCCCCCAGCGTCTTCATCGCCAGCGGCGCAATTTCCTGTTTAAGCAGCTCTGGCAGGACCCGCCGCACGAAAGCATTCGAGTTCGCCTCGATCGGCGAGATCGGCAGCTGGCACGCGTCAAACTCGTACCCGTGCTCCAGCACCGCCAAGTGAACGTCCGGATTCGTGTGTCCCGTGAACCCCACGAATTTCACCCGCCCGTCCGCTTTCGCCTCCGTCAGCGCCTCGACCACGCCGCCCTTGTCGAAGCCCTTTCTTACCTGCTCCTGCGTCGCCACCGCGTGCCATTGCCACAAGTCCAAGTGGTCCGTCCTCAGCCGCTCCAGCGACTCGTCCAGCATCCGCATCGCCGTGTCGTAGTCCGCCCCATCGTGCGTGCAGACCTTCGTCATGAGAAAAACCTCATCCCGCCGCCCCTCGATCAACTCTCCCATCAGCTTCTCGGATTTCCCACCGTGGTAGTCCCACGAGTTATCAAAAAAGTTCACCCCCAGCTCGAGCGCCGCGTCCACCATCTTCGCCGCCTCCTCGTCACTCGCAAGGCGCAACGCGTGCCCGCCAAGCGCCAGGGCCGAAACTTGCAAGTCATGTTTCCCGAACTTCCGGGTCGGCGCCAACCCCGGTTTCCCATCCGCACCCCAAGAGCGACCCATTGTCCCCCCGACCGCCAGCCCGGCGGTCACCAATCCCAACCGCCTCAAGAATTCCCGCCGCTCGTAACTCGATCGTTCAGTCATGGGCAGACCGTGGCCCGTAAATCACGAAGGCGCAACCCGAACTCGAAATCCCGGAACCTCAAAAAAACCAGCTCAGCGCCGCCGCGTCGATCACCGCGATCTCCGGCTCATCGTCGACCCGCACAAACGCTCGTTCCCCCTCCACCTTCCCGATCACCACTCGATGCACCGGAAAGCGTCCTTTCCCCGACTCCGGCGTGTTCTCCGACAACCACGCATCGAACTCCACTTCGCCCTCGGGTTCACCGAACCCATGGTCCTCCAGCGCGTCCTTCGTCGCCGACAAATATTCCGTCACCCGGGCATCGGTCAGCCCCCCGACGCGTTGCGCGACATCACTTTCGCCCAACTCCACTTCTCCATATTTCCACCCGGCTTCCGTCCGCGCCAACTCCCGCGTGATCCCGCCACTCCCGATCCGGATCCGATCGATCGTGTCCAGGTTGACGTTCAGCAGCCGCCGGTCCCGAAGATCACCCGGCGTCAGCCGCAATCGTTCCCACACCGCGACGGGTAGATGGTAGACGCTGTCGCGAGCCGTCGACTGCACGATCACCGACTTACCCCCCTCCACGTCCGCGCCAAAACGCAGGGCCAGTGGTCGCTTTTCACCGTTCGCGTAAAAAATCACTTCCGCCCGCGGCTCGCTCAACCCAAACGCGCTGAGGTCGTCCGACTCGTCCGCCACAAAGTCTTCGATCCGAGCCTGCAAGATCGGTTGGAGAAAATCCGCAACCGCCTCGTCGCTGGCCAGCGCCCGGAGCGGTCGGACGATCTCCCATCCCGACACAACCCGAGTGACCTCCATCTCGCCCGTCGCCGTCCGCACGACGAAGCGGTCGATCTGCGGCAACGCCAGGGCCGTAAGCACCGGATCGCGGAATTCCTTCGCCCGCCGAAACACCAGGTCGACCAGCTCGTCGTCCACCACAAACACCTCCCGCGAATCGGCGCGCCGCACGCAGATCCGCCCCTCACCGACCGCTTCCTTGCCGAAAAGCAGACTCACTTCGTCATCGCCCGACTTCACCTTGATCGCGCTCTTCGGAGCCTCCAGCCCGTAATCGTCCAACTCGACGGTCCCGTCCTCGAACTCCGCCACCGCGACGCGGTCCAGCACGGTGAGACTCGCCAGCTTCTCCAAGATTGTCAGCACGACCACCGCCGACGCCCGGTCCCGCGGTCGAGGTCCCACCGCCCAGCCGTCCGGCTTCCTCGTCAATTCCACCACGTCATCCCCGGTCACGATCTCGATGTCCGTCACCGCTCCTGCGTCAAGATCGAGCACCACGTCACGAGTCGATTCGCGCTCCCGCGAACTCGTCATCCCCGGCTCGAGAACGAAAACAAAGACCCCGGCCCCCACCGCGAACAGCAGCAGAAAGATCGTCCCCCAGCGACTCACGCCCGCCGTCTCCAGGCCACGATCAAGCCAAACAGCGCCACCACTCCCGGGATCACCAGCATCACGTAGAATCCCAGCCGATCCACCTCAGCCGGCGTCAGGCTCAACGTAAACCGCTTCACCACCTTCGGAGTGATCCCGGTGAGCGCCGCCCGGTCAACCATCCAATTCACCGCGCTAAGTAAGAAATCCAGGTTTGCCGGAGCCTGCTGGATCGTCGCGTCGCGCAAAAATTCCCGGTTCCCGACCACGACCATCTTAGCCGAGGCAACTTCGATCCGGTCGTCACTCGTCCCCCCCCGCTCCGCCGAGATCGCGATCGCCAGCGGCTGCCCCGCGTCGATTCCGTCGTCGTATTTCACACCTTCGGAAACGGTTGCAAAATCCGACTCCCCCCAGAACTGCTCCGGCGGGCCGACCAACGGACGCACCCGCAGCTGCGCCTTCGCCGCCTTCGCCGAGTCCACCGCGAGAGACTGCACCGCCACCGGGAACAATCCGTTCACTCCTTCCAGCCGCTTCGTGACCGGTGACCCTTCGATGAACGCTCCCGGCACGTCCTTGATCACGTAAAAAGTCCCGGGGTTCAGCGGAGCGGGCACCACCTGCAGCACCCGGTTTGCCTCGGCCATGATCCCAGTCTCCCCGACAAATTTAGCCAACCCCGGCGTCTCGGCCTCCGGGTCCAACGCCACGATCAATCGCCCATCCGCATTCCAATACTTTCGCAAAGCAGCCAGCTCCGAATCGGCTGGATCGTAAGCCGGTCCGCCGATGAGGACCACCCCCGCGTCCGCTGGCACCGCTTTGCCGCCCGCCAGATTCAGCGAGATCAAGTCGGCGTTCTGTCGCTTCAGCCCATCCGCTAGATAGGTCAACTCGTCCCCAGCCACCTCCCCGTGCCCCTCGAGCACGTAGACCTTCTGCCGCTTGGGATTCAGCAGACTCAGCAGAGCCCCCGTTAGCGCTTGCTCACCCGAAAACGCCACCAGTCGCGCCGGCTCACCCGTCTCGATCCCCGAAAAATCGAACCGCCCCATCTCCGCCACCGGTAGAAACGCGGTCCGTCCATCGTAATCCAAAATGAGCACGTTCTCGTCCCCCGCGAACGCATACTCCGTCTGCAACTCCCGCGCCCGCGAGAGATCCCGCGCCGGGTCCACCGTCTCGACCTCCACCCGATCCCGACCCGAAAACTCGAACTCCCTCAAAAGATTTTGCACGTCCCCGTAAAGCGCCGATTCCAGACTCACCCCACCCGAACCAAAATACACCACGACCTTCACCGGCTTCTGCAGCTGCCGCAGCACCTGCTTCGTCTGCTCGGCCAGGGTGAACTTCTGCGACCGCGAGAAATCCCACCGCGCGAAGTATTGAAACCCAATCACGTTCGCAACGATCACCAGGAACACGACCGAGATGACTTGCACCGCCAGCCGCAACCCGATCCCCGTCCGCCCCACACTGTCTGGATCCCTCTTCCCCACTACGCCCTCCATTTTCGCGATTGAAACACCTGAAACGTCACGTAAAGAACCAGCCCCGTCAGGCTCAGATACAGCACCACTGGGCGCGTATCGAAGACCCCCTGCGAGAACTCACTCATGTGCGCGATCGCCGACAAATAAGCCGTCACGTCCCGCAGCACCGGACTCACACTCACCGTGTAGAAACTGAAAAGGCCCCAGTAAAACATCACCGAGATCGCCGCAAACGCCATGATCGCCGCCACCACTTGGTTCTTCGTGAGCGCCGACGCCAGGCACCCGATCGCCAGGTAGAACATTCCCAGCAGCAGCAGCATCGCGTAAGCCCCGAGATACGAGCCCGCCGAATCCGCCGCCGTCTGGTCCGTCAGCCAACCGAAGATGAAAAAATACAGCAGGCTCGGTGCCCACAGCACCACGTAGAAAAAAAGCGAGCTCAGATACTTAGCCGCCACCACCGCGACATCCCGCACCGGCGCCGTCATCAGCGCCTCGATTGTCCCCAGCTTAAACTCCTCGGAGAACAAACGCATCGTGATCAGCGGAAACGGCAACACAAAGCCGAACCAGAAAAATGGCGTGTTAAAAAACGCCTCCACTAGCGTCACCGAAGTCGCCCCCCGGTTCATCGTGCTCACGACGAAAAAGAAATTAAATCCCGTCAAAAACAGGAAGAAAAACAAGATCACGTAAGCCGTCGGCGACCGAAAATACAAAGCCACCTCGCGACCAAACAGAGTCAGAAATTTCTTCATCAAAAATTATATTCCACGCCCTTCGCGTTTTTAGCGGGCAAGCATTCCATCATTCATCCGAGTGCGTGATCTCCGCAAACGCATCCTCCAGCGTCGCCCGGCTCCGGCTCAGTTCCCGCACCGCCCATCCGCGGTCCAGCGCCAGCTTCCACACCGCCTCGCGCGGGTCCCGCCCATCCGCAACCGTCATCCGGAACTCCGACCACTCCCCCTCGCTCACCACCTCGACGCCCTTCACCCCCTCGACCGTCCCCAGCGCCGCCGCCGCGTCACCAGCGTCGACGACCTTCGCTTCCAGCCGCGCGTCGCCCGCCGCCCGCAGATGCGACCGCAGATTCTCCGGCGCGTCGGACGCCACAATTTTTCCACCGTTGAGAATCATCACCCGCGAGCACGTCATCTCGACCTCCGACAGGATGTGCGTCGAAATGAGAATCGTGTGGTGCCGCCCCAGGTTCTTGATCAGTTCCCGCACGGATCGAATCTGATTCGGATCCAGCCCGATCGTCGGCTCGTCTAAAATGAGCAGATCCGGCTCGTTCACCATCGCATCCGCCAGCCCCACCCGCTGCCGGTATCCCTTCGACAGTGACCCCAGCAACTTCGTGCTCACTTGCGCCAACCCGCACAGATCCATGACGTCCCCGATGCGTTCCTTCATCCGCCGCCCCAGCACGCCCTTTAACCGAGCCCGGTAGCGCAGATACTCGTTCACCCGCATGTCCAGATACAGCGGCACGCTCTCCGGCATGTAGCCGATCCGCTCCCGCGCTCGCAGCGAGTCCTTGAAAACGTCGAAACCCGCGATCTCCGCCCGCCCGCTCGTCGGCGGCAGGAAGCACGACAGCATCCGCATCGTCGTGCTCTTCCCCGCCCCGTTTGGTCCCAGGAACCCCACGATTTCCCCCTTCCCCACCTCGAAGCTGATCCCATCCACCGCCACCGCCGACCCATAGCGCTTCGTTAAATTCTCAACCTGGATCATCATCGGGGCCGCAAACTACACCCCAATCCCCCTCAATATGCAATCGCCCCTCTCGAGGAACGGCGCGCTGCCAGCCGCGACCCAACTCGGAGCGAAGCTCAAAATCCCCCTCACCCCCGATAAATCAAGCCGCTCCCACTCCCCGCCTCCGCCAACATCGCATCCACCAACCCCCGATCCGGCGAAAATTCACACACCGGATCCGTCTTGCCCGCGTCCCCGGCGATGAGCGCCGCCTGACACCGGCACCCCCCGAAGTCCCGCTCCTTGAACTCACAAGATCGGCAAGGTTCCGGCATCCAATCGAACCCCCGGAACCGCTCGAACGCCTCACTCGAACGCCAGATTTCCCCCAGCGATCGCTCCCGCACGTTCTCGAACCGCATCCCAGGAATCGCGTCCGGTGCCGCCTGGCAAGGCAGCACCTCCCCCCGCGGATTCACCGTCATCCCCCGCGCCCCCCATCCGTGCAGGCAAGGTTTCGGTCTCTGCTCGTAGTAATCCGGCAGCACGTAGACCACCTCCATCCGCCCCGCGAGTCGCTCCGCCTCCCGCCGCGCCACCGCCTCCGCTTCGATGCATTGCTCCCGCGACGGCAGCAACTCCGCCCGATTCCGAAACGCCCACCCGTAAAACTGCACGTTCGCCAACTCGATCCGCATCGCCCCCAACTCCTCAGCCAGCGCGATCATCTCGCCCAACCGCCCGATCGTCCGCCGGTGCAGCACCACGTTCACCCCCAACGGCAAACCCGCCGCCACGACCGCCCGCGCCCCCGCTAACTTCACCGCGTGAACCCTCGCCCCCGCCACCTCGTCCGCCAGATCCAGCTCGTCCGCCTGGAAACTCACCTGAGCCACGTCCAATCCCGCCTCCCGCAACCCCCGCGCCCGCCCCTCCGTCATGCCCACCGCGCTCGTGATCAGATTCGAATAAACCCGCTCCGCCTTCGCGACCGCAACCACCTCCTCCAGTCCCGGAAACAGCAGCGGCTCCCCACCCGACAACCCCACCTGAAGCACCCCCAACTCTGCCGCCTCCCGCACAACGCGTCCCCACTCCGCCGCCGACATCTCTTCCTCCCGCCGCGCCAGCTCCACCGGATTCGAGCAATACGGACAGTGCAGCGGACACCGGTGCGTCAACTCCGCGAGCAGCCCAAACGGTCGCGGCCCGTCACTCATCGCAAGATCAATCCCCGCTCCACCATCCCATCAATCACCCGCAAAACCTCGCCCTCACTCACCCCCTCGAACTCCTCTCCGAGCGCGAACACGATCTCGCCGACCGACCGCGACCCATCGCACAACCGCACCACCGCCTCCGCGGACTCGCTCAGCTCAATCGCCCCTTCCGGGTACAGTAGCATCATCACCCCCGTCACCCGATCTCGCTGCAACCGCGAATGCCCCGCCAACCGCACGCTCATTCCCCCTCGAGCCTTCGCGTCTTCGCGAGAGAAAAATCATCGTCACCCCACCCCGCAATCGCATCCAGCACCGCCCACAGGACATCACACTTGAACTCCAACGCCGCCACCGCTGCCTCCTGCAACTCCGCCGTGTCGCAGAACCGCAGCGTGAACTCCAACGCCTCGTCCGAATCCACCCGCGCCTGCGTCACCCTCCCCTCGAAATACTCGAACGCCCAGTCCGCCACCCACGGGTAATGTTTCCGAAAAGCCGCCAGCCGCTCCGCCATCAGATCCGGCGCGAACAACTCGGTGAGTGACGACGAGATCGCCACCGGCCACGGCTTCGTCCGAGCGAAATTGACGTAAGCATCCACCGCGAACCGCACCCCCGGCAGCACGCCCCCGCACCCCACGATCTCCGCCCGATCCATCCCGCACCCCTCCCCGAGCCGCAACCATTTCTCAATCCCGCCGCGTTCGCCTTCCCGCCCATCGTGATCGACGATCCGATGAATCCACACCCGCCGCACCGCGCGATCCGGACAGTTGCTCAAGATCGCCGCGTCCTTCAGCGGGATCGCCAACTGGTAGTAATACCGGTTCGCCACCCACCGCCGGATCTCCTCCGGCTCGAGCTCCCCAGCGTTCATTCGCCGATGAAACGGATGCCGGTGATGGTACCGCACCTCCCCCACCGCCCGCAGCGCGGCTAGAAATTCCTCGCGATCCATCATCCCGCCGAAACTATCGTCGCCCCCCGCCGTCCGCAACCCCACCCGCATTCCCGCCTCGCAAATTGCCCCGATCTTCGCGATAGATGATCGAAATGGCCGCCGACCTGCTCGAAACGATCCGCACGCTCCCCCGCGTCGAGTTGGCCGCCGGCGACGTCCTCATCACGGAAAGCCGCCAGCCCGAGGGACTCTTCTTTCTGGAATCCGGCAGCGTCGAGGTTCTCAAAGGCCCGACCCGCATCGCCCGCTCGTCCGTTCCCGGCTCCGTTTTCGGCGAAGTCTCCCTCCTGCTCGCCAGCTGCTCCACGGCGACCGTCCGCGCCACCGAGCCCAGCAGCTTCCACGTCGCCCGCGACGGCGAAGCCTTTCTCCGCGAGAACCCCGCCATCGCCTTCAGCCTCGCCCGCCTACTCGCCCACCGCCTCGAAGCCGTCACCCGATACGTCGCCGACATCAAGTCCCAGTTCAAGGACTCCGCCACCCACCTCGACATGGTCGAAACCGTCGTCGACACCCTCATCGCCAAGCACCCCCGCGAAATCGATCGAAAAAATCGCGGCCACTGAGCCACGACCTCTTTGGTTCCAGCCGCCCCTGCTAGGGATCTCCCAGTAAATCACGTCGCTCCACGACCTCGAGACTCCGGTATTCCGCCACCATCGTTTCCAGATCCACCCGCACAAACGCCGGGATCGCCCCGATCTGCCGACCCGGATTAAAGATCCACGTCCGCCCCACCCGCGAAGCCCAACCGCCGTCCGCGTAAAACGGCGCGTTGTGAATGTGCCCACAGAGAACCAAATTCGGCTGCAGCACCTCGATCAGGCCACGGATCACGGGATCACCCGCCAACGCTTTGCCGGTAAAACTCACCGCGCACTCAGCCGGCGGCGCGTGGTGAACCCAGAACCAATGACGCCACGGTCGTTTCGCATCCGCCTCGATCCGCAGCATCGCGATCATGTCCGCCTTCGACTCGTCGCTCTCCCACCATGGACAGACCGTGAATTTATCCTCCCCAGCAAACACCGTCTCCCCATCCACCGCCGAGTTCCGGCCCTGCAAATCGATGAGCCATTGCGCCACAAAATCCCGCCCGCCCATCGGCACGTCCCCGTCGTGGTTCCCCGAGCACACCACCAGAAGCGCCTGTTCGCGGATCCGGTCCAGATATTTCGAAACCACGATGATCTGCGTATCGAGATCCACCGGCGACGCCAGGTCCAGCAGATCACCCGCGATCACGATCACGTCATACCGCGACGCGCGCCCAACCAGCCACTCGAACTGCGGCAGGGCGTAGTGCAAATCCGAGACCGCCAGGAGTTTCAAGACCGTCCTCGTTGTTCAATCCGACCCACCGCAATCAAGCCTCCCTCACCCGCCGCCGCACCGCCACGAACGCGCCGCCCTTCAAAAACCGTCCCAAACCCCAGCGCAACCACCGAATGAGTGCCGCCGGCACCACCCCCCCCTCCGCGCCGTGCGCAATCGTCCCCCCGAGCAAAATCAGGATCAACGGAGCGACTCGGATTAGGGACATTCTCATCACATTCGATCCCCGGCACCCTGCCCCTCGGTGCCCACATCGTCACGACCGAATTCCCCGGGACTCGTCCCTCATCAGTGCAATCCGGTCGGTCCGTGACTGAATCCTTCGGCTCTGCCGGGGACAGGTTGACGCACCCTACCGGATCGCCGTGACTCTCAGCGGTATCGTCACCTTCATCGCCGCATACCATTACTGGCGCATCTCGGCCAGCTGGAGCGACGCTTACGTCGTGGCGAACGGTGCCATCACCGCCAGTGGAAAACCCTTCAACGACGCCTACCGCTACGTCGACTGGCTGCTCACCGTGCCGCTTCTGCTCGTCGAGCTGATTCTCGTGATGAGACTCTCCGCGAAGGAAACCGTCACGAAATCCGTCCGGCTCGGGCTGCTAGCCATGCTCATGATCGTCCTCGGATACCCGGGTGAGATCTCTGACGCGACCGGAACTCGCTTCCTGTGGTGGTCACTTTCGATGCTTCCGTTCCTGTGGATCGTCTACGAGCTCTTCGTGGGCCTGAAAAAGGGGATCGCCGAGCAGCCCGTCGCCGTCCGCGGAATCGTGAGTGGCGTGCGTTACCTCACGATCGCCGCGTGGGCCTTCTATCCGATCGTGTTCCTCTTCCCCATGCTCGGCCTCACCGGTCCGGCAGCGGAAACCTTCGTTCAGGTGGGTTACACCATCGCCGACGTCGTGGCCAAGGCACTCATCGGTATTCTCATCTTCATCATCGCGGTGAAGAAATCGGATGCCACGGTGACGGCCTAAACAAAAGCCCGCACCGTGTCGACGCGACACCTCGCAACCCGGCGCGATTCGGCGCTCGGCCCCAGGCCGAGCGCCGTCCGCGCCTTTTTAGGCGAGTTGTTCAGCCGATCCAGCTCGGAGGTTGGCGAAGGACTTCTCGAGCGATCGTTTGCGCATCATTTCGGCGTTCCCGGTGGCCAGCGCCGAGCGGCGCTTTCGCTCGACGCCTCAGCGGCACTCGGCCTTCCCGCCAACGACGCCGTCCGACTCGCCGCCGCCGTCGAGCTTCTCCACAACGCGTCGCTCGTGCAGGACGATCTCCAGGATCGGTCAAACTTCCGCCGAGGCCAGGCCACCGTCTGGGCTGAATTTGGCGAGGCCGCCGCACTCGGGCTGGAAAATTGTCTCATCTCCACGGCGTTCGTCGCGGTTGTCCAAACGGGTCGCCCCGGAGCGATCCCAGATCTGGTGGCGGCACTCGACGCGGCGATCACCCAATCGACCCGCGGGCAGATCGCCGATCTTTCCAAGTCTCCCGACGTCCCGTCCGTTGCGGAAGTCCTAACCTCTGCCGGACAAAAATCCGGTCCGCTCTTCGCCCTCGCGCTCATCCTTCCACTCCTCGCCGCCGATGTGTCCGCCAGCGAGGCGTTCGACCAGGCCTCTGCGCTCGCGCGCGTTCACCTCACGTCGGCCCGCGGCACGGCCGCCCGCCTGCCGGGCGGCTCGGGTGCCGGACTCGCCGACCTGGCCGACGAGCTCCTGGCACGCCTCGAACACTGGCATGGCTGAAGCCATCGTTCTCGGTGCCGGGTTTGGCGGCATCGCAGCCGCACTTCGGCTCCGCGCCCGCGGCCACCAGGTCACCCTGGTTGAGCGCTGCGACCACGTCGGGGGTCGAGCCCGCGTCTTCGAGCGCGACGGTTTCCGCCACGACGCCGGGCCGACCGTCATCACCGCCCCCTTCCTCTTCGACGAACTCTTCGCGCTCTTCGGCAAATCTCGCGCCGACGCGATCGAATTTCTCCCGCTCAACGTCTGGTACCGGTTTCACTTCGCCGACGGTGAGCACTTCGACTACGGCGGAACGACCGCGGACACTCTGGCCGAGATCGCCCGCCTCGCTCCCGGCGACGAGGCGGGCTACGAGCGTTTGCTCGAGCACTCGCGCCGCATCTTCGACGTTGGCTTCACCGCGCTCGCCGACCAGCCGTTTCACTCCGTCGGGGCGCTCGCTCGGCAGATTCCCAACCTCTTAAAGCTGCGCTGCGATCGCACGGTGTGGCGATTCGTTTGCCACCATCTTCGGAGCGATTACCTCCGGCGGGCCTTTTCGATCCAGCCGCTGCTCGTCGGCGGCAACCCCTTCGAGACGACCTGCATCTACAGCCTCATCCACTTCCTGGAGCGCCGCTGGGGCGTGCACTTCCCGCGCGGCGGCACCGGTGCCCTTACCGCCGCGCTCCACCAGCTCATGCTCGACGTCGGCGTGACGATCCGCACAAACACGACCGTCCGGCGCATCCTCACCCGCGACCGCGTGGCCACCGGGATCGAACTCACCGGCGGCGACACCCTCCCCGCCGACCTCGTCGTCTCAAACGCCGACCCGCTCCACCTCTACCGCGAGATGATCCCGTCGCCACGCCAGTCCCCGTTTTTCCGGCTGAAACAAAGCCGCATGAAGTCGTCGATGGGCCTTTTCGTCCTCTTCTTCGGAACGGACGGCACCTATCCCGACGTCGCCCACCACACGATCTGGCTCACCGAACGTTACCGCGAACTCATCCACGAGATCTTCCACGGCGACACGCTGCCGCCCGATTTCTCGCTTTACCTCCACCGCCCCACCGCCACCGATGACAGCTTCGCGCCACCGGGCTGCGATTCGTTCTACGTGCTCGCGCCCGTGCCGAATCTCCGCGCCGACATCGACTGGGCGATCGCTGGTCCGGCGCTCCGCGATCGTATCGTCGCCGCCCTGGACGCCACCATCCTGCCCGGACTTCCGGCCCGCATCCGGTCCGACTTCTTCATGACCCCCAACGACTTCGCCAGTGACTACCTGAGCGTCGACGGGGCCGGATTTTCCATCGCGCCGACGTTCTCGCAATCCGCGTGGTTCCGCTTCCACAACCGCTCGGAACATTCGAAAAACCTCTACCTCGTTGGAGCTGGCACCCACCCCGGAGCCGGGGTGCCGGGCGTCCTTTGCTCGGCCCAAGTCCTGGAACGCGTCCTCGACCATGACGGATTCTGACGCCGAAGCCCGCGCGATCTTTCAGCAAAAGAGCCGTTCCTTCTCGCTGGCGGCCCGGCTCTTCGCACCCGCCAACCGGGACGCCGTCGCGCGGCTCTACCGCTTCTGCCGCCACGTCGACGACCTTGCCGACGACACGCTCGCTGGAGACTCGCCGCGCCTCGCCCGCGTTCGCGCGAGCCTCGGCGATCCGACCGCCGTCCCCGCCGATCCCATCACCGCGGACTTCCTCGCGCTCGCCGCCGAGCGCAACCTGCCGCTTGATCCAGCCGTCGCGCTGGTCGACGCGATGGCAGCCGACTGCGGACCACGCCAGCTCGCCACGCCGGACGATCTCGTCCGCTTCGCCCACGGCGTGGCCGGCACCGTCGGCCACCTCCTTCAACCCCTCATCGGAGCGACCGACCCCCGCGCCGCCCCGTTCGCCATCGACCTCGGCATCGCGCTCCAACTCACGAACGTCGTCCGCGACGTCGCCGAGGACGCCGCCCGCCAGCGCTACTACCTCCCAGCCGAATGGGTTACCCCGACGACCATCGACGCCGCTCTCGCCCGGGTCGGCAATGTCTCCGCCATCGAGAAGACCGACCGAGCCGTGCGGCGAGTCCTCGATCTCGCCGACGCCTACTACCGCAGCGCCCGGATCGGACATTGGTTCATCCCTCCTCGGAACCGCCGGGTGATCTTCCTCGCCGCCGGTCTCTACGAAGCCATCGGCGACCGCGTCTGGAAGCAACGTCCCGCCGCGTGGCGAAGCCGCGTCTCACTCAACCGCGCCCATCTCACCGCCACCGCCGCGATCACCGCCGCGCGATACCTCCGAGCCAAACGGTCGGTTTGGGCCGCACCGTCACCCCCTTTCCACGACACCTCACTCCACCGCCCGCTGGATTCACCGTGACCTACCTCACGTTCCTCCTCGTTTTCATCGTCCCGCCAACGCTGGCGTTGGCGGCGATCTCTTTCTTTCTGAAGCCAAACGGACTCGACCTCCGCCGCCACTGGCTGGGCACCGGGATCCTCGCCGTGATCGCGCTCGTCTGGACGACCCCGTGGGACAACTACCTCGTCGCCCAGGGCATCTGGACCTACGGTCCGGACCGCGTCCTCGGCACCCTCGGCACCGTCCCTTTCGAAGAATACGCGTTCATGGTCCTCGAAACTGCCCTCAACGCCAGCCTGCTCGCCCTCGTCATCCGGCCCGGGATCGTGGACCTGAAAAGCCGGCAAACCGTCCGGCGTGTCACCGCCCTTGGCGTTGGGCTGGCGATCTTCGGCGGCGGCCTCTTCGCCGTCCTCGGCTCAGATTCTTTCACCTACCTCGGCCTGATCCTCGTTTGGTTTCTCCCCCCGGTCCTCCTTCAGTGGCTCTTCGACCCCGGCACCCTCCTTCGGAACGCTCTCCCGATCCTTCTGGGCACGCTTCTCCCCGCCACCTACCTCACCCTCGCCGACAGCTTCGCCCTCCACGACGGCATCTGGAGCATTCCAGCTGGGACCATCACCGGCTGGACCCTCGGGAACGTGCCCATCGAAGAGTTCACCTTCTTCGCCATCACCAGTCTACTCGTCGCCCAAGGCTTGGTTCTTTGGCACTCGCTGCCCACCCGATCATGAATTTCGCGTGGTCTCCACTCGTCCCGCCCGCCGAACACTCGTCCTCACCATCGCTCCAACGGACCGCGGACGCCGCCGCCTTTCTCCTCTTCGCAGCCGGAATCCTACAGACTCTTTTCGGCCTCGTGGACGGGTGGGCGGCCTTTGTTCCGCTTGCCGCAAGCCTCCTCCTCTTCGGTCTCCCCCACGGAGCTATCGACCACCTCGTCGTCCTTGGCCTGACCGGGCGCCGCCTTCGCCCCGCTCCTCTGGCGGCCATCGTGACCGCCTACCTCGCGCTCGCGCTAGCGGTCATCTGTCTTTGGAAAGTCGCGCCCGTCTTCGCGCTCGTTGCGTTTCTCGGCGTTACGGCTTTTCACTGGGGACGAGCCGACGTGCAGTTCAACCGTTGCCTTCATCCCCGCGGGTTGCCCCCGGCGACGGGAATGATCGATACGGCCCTCCGGGGCGCGGTGCCGATGATCGTCCCTTTCCTCGCATTTCCCGCCGCAACCGAGGCTTTCGCCGCCGCGAGTCAGCGCCTCTTCACCGAGGATCGCCCCATCGACTTCGCCCATCTCCAACTCACGCTCGGACTCACCCTTGCCACCCTCTGGACCGCCCACGTTCTGGTTCACCGCCGCGCTTTTTTCCAACGCTCCGCGACCGCCGACCGCCGGTGGCTCATTGAGAGCGCTGCGCTCACGGGATTCTTTGCGCTCGTCCCACCCGTCGCTGCGATTGGTTGGTATTTCTGCTGGTGGCACGGCCTTCGCCACGTCCTGCGCCTGTGCCGCTACGAGGCCCCCGGGAGTCCCGCCCCGCCCCAACTGCGCACCCAACTTCGCCGCTTCTTCTTGCAAGCCATCCCCGCAACCGTCGCCGCGATCGCGCTCCTGGCCACTCTTCTGTCCCTGTTGCCCGTCGGCCGAACTGCCGGTCTCGATTGGATCGCCGTCTACCTCGTTTTCATCTCATCCCTAACCGTCCCCCACCTCCTCGTCGTCGAATGGATGGACCGCCGGGAATTTCGACACCTCGCCATCGAGTCGGTTCAAGGATCAGTCAACCCCTGAGCCAGCCCAATCTCTCCCGCAAGGCCACCGCCGCGACTTCCAAATCCCATTGTTAGGCGTCCTCGACGCGGCGACCGCCCCGCTTGCGAATCTCATTCACCCTGGCACGCCGGGCACCAGCACGTCCGCCGCCCCCCGATCACCGCCCGCTCCAGCCCCCCTTTGCAGCGAGGACACGTCCCGCCATCCGTCCACCGGTGCGTGAACAGCCACGACTTCGGATACCGCCAATCGTCGTCGATCTGCTCGACCGACTTCACGCAAACGTCCCGCGTCGTCTTCCAGAGCGTCGTCACCTCCTGCTCCGACAGCTCGCCCGACAAGCGCCGCGGATGCAGCCGCGCCCGCCAGAGGATCTCGTCCGCCATCCAATTCCCCACTCCCGGAAACCGCTCCTGCATGAGCAACAATGGCTTGAGTGGCGTCCGCTTCCGTCGCTCTAGAAAATCTCCAACCGACTCGCGCGAAAACGCCTCGGAAAAGATCGAGTCCGGCAACCTCGCCCACCACTCCGGCACCTCCGCCCCTTCCGCGTAGAGCAGCCGCCCGAAAACGCGCTGATCATTGAACACCAACCGCCGCCCCTTTTGCCGCAGCACCAAATAATCGTGCTTCTCCGGCTCCGCCTCCCCCGCGTCCACCCGCAATCGCCCCCGCATCCCCAGGTGCACCCCCAGCCACCGGTCCCGTTTTTTCCCAAATCGAAACAACATCTGCTTCCCACTCGCCTCCGAAGTCGCCAGCACCCGCCCGGTCAACCCATCCGTCAGCGCATCGACGTTCGTCCCCCGCAGCACCCGCACCGTCGGCTTCGGCACGATCACCTCCAGCACCTTCTCCCCCACCCCGACGTCCCAAAGACGCCGCGCGTGATCCACTTCAGCTAATTCTGGCATAATCAAAATCCTCGGCAATCCGCGCCAGCACCAGCCGACCGCATCCCACTCGCGCCCTTAGCGGGTCCCTCATTCCAGCGAAATCAAATGCGCTTCCAGCGTCGTCCCCACGATCCGCGCGTACTCCGCGATCGCCTTCTGGTGATCCGTGAGCGCCCGCATCTCCCCCACCTCCGCCGTCGCGAGGTCCGCCTGGAATTGCAGCACTTCAAACGTCGTCGCCGTCCCCGACGCCAACCTGGCCTGCCCGGCTTCCAACGTCCGCTCCGCAAAGATCCGCGCCGCCCTCGTCGTGTCGATCCGCTTGCGCGTCGTCTCGATTTGACCCGCCGCGTTGTCCGCCTCCACGAAGATCGATTGCTCCAACTGCTTCAAGCTGACCAACGCCCTCGCCACCTCCAGCTTCGACACCTGCACTTGCCCCCGGGCCTCCCGGTTCGGGATCGGCAGCGAGAAATTCACCCCCACACTCCCCCGTAAATCACTCGGCACCGTCAACTGCGACACGCTCTCTCCGATCTCCGTCTCGATCCCGTTCAGACCCAGACTCCCCACCAGATCCAACCTCGGCAGCGCCTGGTTTCGATTGAAAACCACGTTGATGCTCCGCTTCTGCAAGTCCAGCAGCGCCTGTCGATAGTCGGGCCGGATCTCGAACGCCCGCTCCAGCCCGATCTCCAGATTCACCCGCACCTCCCGCTCGAACGGCGGCGGCGCGATCCGCACCGGCACGTCCAACACGTCCGCCACCTCGTCGGTCACCAGTTGCTTGAGAAAATTCTGATTGTCCGCCACCGACCGTTCCGCCACGAGCACGAGTTCCTCCCGCCGCGCGACGTCCGACTGCGCTTGCACCACGTCCAGCGGCGACATCACCCCGATCTCCGCCCGCTTCTCGTTGTCCCCCAGCAACCTCGCCGCCAGATCCCGCGACCGGATCTGCACCGCCAGATTCTGAATCGCAAAGAACAGGTCGTTGTAAACCAGCGCGGTATCCGTCACCACGTCGATCAATCGCTGCCGCAGCTCCCAGGCCGAAATCGCCTGATCCGCCCGCGCGATCCGGATCTGCGCCAGATTCACGTCCGTCCCAAACCCCCGCAACAATGGCTGCGTGATCGACCCCCCGACGAACGTCTGGTAGCGCTGATCGATCGCGCTCCTCGTATCGGTATCGCGATTGACGTTTGCCCCCACGTCATACCTCGTCCCGAGCGGAGTCACCCCGTTGATCGAAGCCCGCGCCTCGGTCCCACTCTCCCGCGCGAACCGCGCCGCGCCACTCCGCCCCGGAGCCGCCGAATCGAACGTCGGGTCCAGCGAAGTGAGATCCCGCCGATTCTCCTCGTAGGAATACCCCAGCTCCAGCGTCGGATCGAAGACCCCCTCCTCGCTCAACGTCCGCGCCTTCGCGATTTTTGGATTGTACGCCTCGATCTGAATCTGAAAATTTTTCCCCAGCGCCATTTGAATCGCCTTCGAATAGGTCAAATCCAGGTCCTCGACCTTCGCGAAGACGTTCCCTCCGAGCGCCAGAAGCGCCGCCGCGATCACCCACCTCATCAGGCTTCCTTCTGCTTCCAAGCGGGCTTCCCGGAGTCGCTCTTTACCTGAATGTATTCCCCCGAAAACGACCGGTTCCGCCACAACTCCGCCTGCCGCGCCTGCACCTCCGTCAACGACCGTTTCTCGCTCTCCGCCGCCGCCTTCATCAGCGTCATCCGGTCCGCGTTCTCCGCCCGCACCGTGTCGCGCACGAAGTCCCCGTAGTCCCCCTGAGTCTCCTCGAGGATCGCCAGCAACCCATCCATCCCCTCGCCGACGAGACGGCTATTTTTAAAGACCTGCACGTCCGCCGCCCGATCCTCCCGCCGCGTTGCCAGGTCGCGACTCGGCACGGGCGTCGGCGTCGCCACCGGCGAAGGCTTCGACCCCTCCTCATATTGATACACGTCGAGCCGCATATTGATGTCCACCTTGATCGGCTCCCGCGTCCCCAGATCGATCTGCGGCAACGAGCAGCCCGCAAGGCCTGTCGCCACGACGAAACCCAACGTTAAGCGACCGCAATCCTGCATCGCTCGAAAATCGCCTGCCCAGCCCCGGGAAGTCCACCCCTTTTGAGGCTTCGGCGCCTCTTCGCGGCCAATCACTCCGCAAAAAAATCCATCTGATCCGCGTTCGCGATCGCCGCCATGTCCCGCCGCTTCTTCCCCCCGGCGGCAATCGCCGGCTTCCCCTCCGCGTTCAACTCGCTCGCCTCCAAGTTCGCCAGGATCTGCTTCGCTCGCTCGATCACGCTGCCCGGCAACCCCGCCAATCGCCCGACCTGGATCCCGTAACTCTGATCCGCCCGCCCCGCCACGATCTTGCGCAAAAAGATCACCTCATCGTTCCACTCCCGCACCGACACGCTCAGATTCTTCACCCCATCCCGCGTTCGGTCCAGGTCCGTCAGCTCGTGGTAATGCGTTGCGAAGAGGGTTCGGCAACCGATCTCGTCGTGCAAATGCTCCGCCACGCTCCACGCGATCGACAACCCGTCGAACGTCGACGTTCCGCGCCCGATTTCGTCGAGGATCACGAGGCTGTCCCGCGTCGCGTTGTTGATGATGTTTGCCGTCTCGTTCATCTCGACCATGAACGTCGACTGACCCCGCGACAGATCGTCGTTGGCCCCGACCCGGGTAAAAATCCGATCCGTCACCCCGATCCGCGCGCTCGCCGCCGGGACGAAACTCCCCACCTGCGCCATCAGCACCAACAAAGCCACCTGCCGGATGTAAGTCGATTTACCCGCCATGTTTGGTCCGGTCAAAATGGCGAACCGCCCCTCGCCCAAGTTGAGCGCCGTGTCGTTCGGCACAAAGCGCTCCTCCCCCGTGCGCTGATCCAATACCGGGTGCCGCCCCTCCTCGATTTCCAGCGCCCCGTCCGCCACCACCTCCGGTCGGCAATACCCAAACACCCGCGCCGTCTCGGCCAAAGACGCCAACGCGTCCACCGACCCCAGCGCCGCTGCCGTCTCCTGCAGCTGCCCCAGCGCATCGTTCACCATCCGCCGCAACCGCTGGAAGATCTCGATCTCCAGCGCCTTCGCCCGCTCCTCCGCGCCGAGGATTTTTCCCTCGATCTCCTTCAGCTCCGGCGTGATGAAGCGCTCCGCGTTCGTCGTCGTCTGCTTGCGGTGATAATCCTCCGGCACGTTGCCCAAGTTTGCCTTCGTGATCTCGATAAAATACCCGAAGACCGAATTGTAGCGCACCTTGAGCGACCTGATTGCCGTCCGCTCAATCTCCCGCTCCTGCAATTGCGAGAGCCAAGCCTTCCCCTCCCGACCCGCTCCCCGCAGCTCGTCCAGCGTCGCATCGTAACCCTCCCGGATCATCCCGCCATCCCGCAACAGCGCCGGTGGCTCGTCCGCCACCCCCGCCCGCAACTCCGCCGTCAACTCCGGCAGATCGTGCAAGCCCGCCACCAGCCGCCCCACCAACTCCCCGCCCAGCGCCGCCACCCGCTCCCGCACCCGCGGCACTTTCTCCAACGAATCCGCCACCGCCGCCAAGTCCCGCGCGTTCCCCGCCGTCCCGCTCAGCCGCGCCGCCGACCGCTCCAGATCGCGGATTCCCCCCAGCACGTCCCGCAGCTCCGCCAGCGAGATCCCGTCCTCGAGACAAGTCCCGACCACCTCCTGCCGCTCCACGATCGGCCCCACCTCACGCAGCGGGTGCAAAATCCACTCCCGCAGCGTCCGCGCCCCCATCGGCGTGACCGTCGCGTCCAACGCCCCGAGCAAAGTCATTCCCCGTCCACCCCGCGAGTTCACCAGCTCCAAGTGAGACTGAGTCGCCGCGTCCAGGATGAGAAATTCGCTCACCCGATAGGGCCGCAGGCCTCGCAGGTGCGACACGTTCCGCCGCATCTGCCGCGTGAGATAATGCAGCACCGCCCCCGCCGCCCCGACCGCCGCCCGCATGCCCGAGCAACCGAACCCGTCCAGCGATTGCACCTTGAAATGAGCCAGCAGCGCCGACTCCGCCGGATCGGTCTCGAACGCGTAGCCCTCCACCGCGTTCGCCGCCCCCGCCGCCTTCAGCGTCGCCACCTGCTCCTCCGGCACGAGCAGTTCCGCCGGACTCATCCGCGCCAACTCGTCCAACAACTGCGCCATCGACCCCACCTCCGTCAGCCGAAACTCGCCCGTGCTCAGATCCACGAACGCCAACCCGTAGCAGCCCTTCCGCTCGCACACCGCCGCGAGATAATTCTGCTTCCGCTCGTCCAACCCGAAGTCGTCGAGGGTCCCCGCGCTCAAGATTTGCGCCAACTCCCGCCGCACGAGCTTCCCGGCCTGCACTTCCCCGACTTGGTCACAAATCGCGACCCGTTTCCCCGCCGCGATCAGCTTTTCGATGTATCCCTTCGCGGCGTGATACGGCACGCCGCACATCGGCGTCGTCCCGCGTTTCGTCAGCGCAATGTTGAGAATGCCCGCCGCTTCCTTCGCGTCGTCGCCAAACATCTCGTAAAAATCCCCCAGGCGAATGAGCAGCAAAGTCCCCGCCGGCAGATCCCGCCGCACGGCTAGATACTGCCGCATCATCGGGGTCACCTTTTCCTCAGCCATTTATCCGGGGAGGATTTGAACAGAAGGTCGCAAAGGTCGCAAAGAATACAGGAAGGAAGAAAATGAAATCACCGGCAATCCGCGCCAGCGGGAGCCGTTCGCAGTCCCCTTTTCATCCGGATTCTTCGCGACGTTTGCGCTTTTCGCGACCTTCTGTTCAAAACGTATTCACGACCGGATCGCCATAAAGCGTCGTCGTCGACCGCCCGACCACGTTCACGTCCATCACCTGCCCGACGTGCCGATCCGCGCCTTCGAAGACCACGATCTTGTTCGTCCGCGTCCGACCCATGAGCCGCTCGTCGTTCTTTCGACTCACGCCTTCGCAAAGAATCTCCATCCGCTTCCCCACGCACGCCTCCAATTTCCGTTCGACGTTCGCGTTGATCAATCCGAGCAGCTCCTGGTTCCGCCGCTCCTTCACGTCCTCCTCGACCTGCCCGTCCATTTCCGCTGCGGGCGTGTCCTTCCTTTTCGAATACCGAAAGATGAACGCGTTATCGAAATCCGCCTCCCGCGCCAACTCGCAAGTCTCCGCAAAATCTTCCTCCGTCTCACCCGGGAACCCAACGATCACATCCGTCGTGATCGCGATGCCCGGACGCGCCGCCCGCAACTGCGCGACCAGCTCCAGATAACGCTCCCGCGTGTAAGCCCGGTGCATTGCCTTCAACAAGCGGTTCGATCCCGATTGCACCGGGAAGTGAGTGTGTTCCATCAATCGCGGCAACCGCGCGAACGCCTCCACCAGATCCGCCCGAAAACCCACCGGATGCGGCGAAGTGAACCGCAGCCGCTCCAACCCATCCACCCCGTGTACCGCGTCGAGCAACTGCACGAACGGACTCTTCCCGCCCACTTTCTCGAACTCGTGCCGCCCGTAGAGATTCACGATCTGGCCGAGTAGCGTCACCTCGCGCACGCCTCGCTCGACCAACCCACGCACCTCCGTGACGATCTCGTCGATCGGTCGGGACCGCTCGCTCCCCCGCGTCGCGGGCACGATGCAGAAAGTGCACTTCATGTTGCAACCCTGCATGATCGAAACGAACGCCGTTGCCTGCCGATCCTTCAGCGCGTGATCGCGGATCGTATTCTGCGACCCCTCCTCCTCCTCGACGTCCACGATGGGCAGCCGCTCGTTGTCGATCCGAGCCTCGAAGTTTCGCTTGAGCAGCTCGTCGACGTGATCCGCCACGCGGTGAAATTTCTGCGTTCCCACCACCAGATCCACGTGCGGCGACGTCTTCGTCAATTCCTCACCCCGGCTCTGCGCCATGCATCCCAGGTAGCCCAACACCAGGTGCGGCCGATCCCGCCGCAGCTTCCGCAGAAACCCCATCTTCCCGATCGCCTTCTGCTCCGCCATGTCCCGCACGCTGCAGGTATTAAGGAGGATCACATCCGCGTCCGACTCGCCCGCCGCCAGCCGATACCCGCGCCCCTCGAACGTCCGCGCCACCTGTTCGGAGTCGCGCTCGTTCATCTGGCAGCCGTAAGTTTTGATGTAGACGCTTGGCATCGAGAGTCGCGGAACCTACACCGCGACGCCGGGCAATTCACGCTCAGAAATTCCCTTGTCCCTCCCACCCCGCGGGCGGACTATTCCCATCATGCCCGACGCGACCCCCACCAGTCTCGGCTACTCCATGCCCGCCGAGTGGTCCCCCCACGAAGCCACTTGGATCTCCTGGCCCCACCCCGACGGGATCAGCTTTCCCGGCTGCTACGACCGCGTGATTCCCACGTTCGTCAAGATGGTCAACGCCATCGCCGAATCCGAAACGGTCCACATCAACGTCAAAGACACCGACCAGGAACGCACCATCCGCCGCCTCCTCAACGGGGCACCAGCCGAACGGATCGAATTTTATCCCATCGCGACCAACGAACCCTGGTGCCGCGATCACGGCCCGATTTTCATCAAAAAACCGGACGCCCCCCGGCTCGCGATCATCGACTTCGGCTACAACGCTTGGGGTTACAAGTATCCGCCCTTCGACGACGATGACGACGTTCCGACGCAGATCGGCCAACGCCTCGGTCTCGACGTCTTCGACGTCGGTGACTTCGTCCTCGAAGGCGGCTCCATCGACGTCAACGGCACCGGCACCCTCCTCACCACCGAGAGCTGCCTCCTCAACCCCAATCGCAACCCCCACCTCGGCAAATCCGACATCGAGCAACTCCTCCGCGACAACCTCGGCGTCCACACCATCATCTGGCTCGGCGACGGCATCGAGGGCGACGACACCGACGGGCACGTCGATGACCTTACTCGCTTCGTCGGCGAGAATCGCATCGTCACCGTCGTCGAAGAGAACGAGGACGACGCGAACTCCGCCGCCCTTCAGACCAATCTCGAACGCCTCCGATCCGTCAGCACCAGCGAGGATTCTCCTTTGGAAATCCACACCCTCCCGATGCCCTCGCCGATCTACCGCGACGGTCAACGCCTCCCGGCCAGCTACGCAAATTTTTACATCGCCAACACGACCGTTCTCCTTCCCATCTTCGGCGAAACCAACGACGCCTGGGCCAAAGCCGTCCTCGAAGACGCCTTTCCCGAGCGCCGCATCGTTCCCATCGACTGCCGCGAACTCATCTGGGGCCTCGGGGCCTTCCACTGCCTCACCCAGCAGCAGCCCGTCGCGTAAAACCCAACCTGTCATCTTGACCAAAGCGAAAGATCTCTGACTTCTCACCGCATTCCGCGATAACCCACTCCGTGCCCGAAGACCTCCTCACCCAACTCCAGGACCCCGCCTACCAGCACGTCCTCCTCAATCACCTTCCGGTCATTGGCCTCCTCGCTGGCACGGTCGCTCTCGTCATCGCCCTTCTGCTCCGCCAACGAGCTGCGCAGATCCCCGCGCTCATCGTCATCCTGCTCGCCGCGGCCTCCGTCTATCCCGTCACCGAGACCGGCGAAGCCGCTTATCGCCCCATCCGCACGATCGCCGACGACTCAGGAGCCGACTGGCTCGACGAGCACATGGACCGCGCCGATCGCTACTCGGGCATCTACTACGGTCTGGCCGCCATCGCCCTCATCACTCTTGTCATCCCCATCCGCTGGCCCGGCAGCTCCGGCCCGCTCGGCATCCTCACCCTCCTCGCCGCCCTCACCTGCTTAGTCGCTGGAGCCTACATCGCCGAAGCTGGCGGACGCATCCGCCATCCCGAATTCCGCCCCACCATCGTCGAAACCGCCCTACCCCTACCCGGCGAGGACGAACTCTGATCCAACACACTTCCGTTCTAAAGAAGAGTGCCGTCGCATTCTTCACCCCTTCGTTACCTTCCGTTCGAAAAAATCATCTTCCGTTCTTCGGCGGTGATCTCCCGCCACGCCCCCGGTTTCAACTCCTCCGGTAAGCCAAATCCGCCGATCGCCACCCGCGCCAAACGCAACGTCGGCAGACCGACCACGGCCGTCATCCGCCGCACCTGACGATTCCGCCCTTCCGTCAGCTCCACCGCAATCCACCCGGTCGGAATCGCCTTTCGCACCCGGATTCCCGGCACCCGCGCCGGTAGATCCGGTTCGCCCGCCAGCCGCTCCGCCCTCGCCGGCAGCGTCACCCGCTTCTGCACCATCACTCCGTCCCGCAACCGCCCGAGAGCCTCGTCCGTCACCACCCCCTCGACTTGCACGAGATACCGCCGCCAATGCCCGCGCTTCGGATTTAGCAGCCGATCGGCGAACCCAGCTTCGTCCGACAACAGTAACATCCCCTCCGAATCGGCGTCCAACCGCCCGACCGGATAAACTCCACCCGGCAGCCCACACTCGGCCAAGGTTCGCTGACCCGCCACCTCCTCGGTGAACTGGCTCAACACCCCGAACGGCTTGTAAAGCACGACCAGCACTCTCCAACTAAACGGGATGAACGCGATTCACGGGATCCATCGGATTTTTCCAAAGAACCGTCCTCCTCGCATCCGTCCAGCTTATCCCGTTTAGTCCTCACCCCCACCCGCCTGGTGCAGCGTGATCTGTTGGAAAGGAATGGACAAACCGAACTCGTTGCAGGCATCGACGCCGATCCGCTGGAGCGCTCGCTCGATTGGGTAGTATTTTGGGGCCATCTCTCCGCTCAAATCCAGCAGCACCTCGTAGTCCAACGACGACGCGTTTGCCATCGCAAACTCCACCTTCAGCGCGACGATGTGCGCTGGCTCGACGATCTTCTCAACCTCTCGGCGGAAGAACGTTTTGAAGTTCTCCAGGATCTCCGTCGTGCACTTCGCCTGCTCGTCGTAATCGATCCCGATGGTCGTCTTGACCCGGAAGCCGTGCGATTGGTTCCTCGGATTTTGCCCGAGGTAAGCCGCGGTCTGGTACATCTTCAGCGCCCCCCCCAACAACCGCAACCGCACCATTTCCGCGCTCTGAAATAGAACTTTGCCGTAGGCCTCGTCGTCGAGAAGCACCCAATCCCCCTCCTCCGACGGGAAATACGGCTCGTCGTCGTGAACCGGTCGCGAGAGGTAGTCGCGCAGCTGCGCAACCGGCATTCGCACCATGCCGCCGCGAAGCACGGGATTCCGCAGGATCGTGAAGAAGGTCAGATTCTCCACCAGCCACGGGATTCCGTTGTAATTGATCCGCTCACCTTCCCGCACGGGCCCGAGATTGAGCAGCATCCGCGCATCGTCGACGAACCCCGGGATCGCGTCCTTCGCGGCAAATACCACGCCGATCAGGATCAGCAAAACCAGACTCAGCAGCACCCAGTCGCCCGCTAGGAAAAAAACCAGCACCGCCGCCCCGACCGCGAGCAGCACGGTGAAGACCGCGAACAGCACGTTGAACAAACGCGTTCCGAAGGTCCGCGGCCCCCGGTGCAGCGGACTTTTCGCCGTGATCACGCCTTCGAGCCACCTCAGTCCCACGAAAACAACTCCCGCCGCCAGCAGAGCGAAGAGGAGGTTTCGACCCCGAACACGGAAGAAGGTCGCGACCCCCCCACGAGCCCGATCAAAAAACGATTTCTGACCCACCGAAAGCTCGTCGACGCGGTAACCGAGAACGCTCAGCTCGTTCTGGATGTCGCGGAACCGAAGCGCCCACTCGTCTCGCACGCCCTCCAAATCCCGCAAAACCGCCGGACGTTTTTCGTTGGCGATTACCTGATTCAGCGACGCCAAAGCCGTCCCAATCACGTCGCGCTTTTGCTTCAGCGCGTTAAATTTCTCCCGCGTCCGCTGCGCTTCACGCGAATCCTTCGTCAGGTTTTTGAACTCGGCGATCAATGGCCGAAGCATCTCCTCGATTGACCCCTGCAGCGTCAAAGGCTCCTCGATCACTGATTGAAAACCACTCAGGTCCACGTCCGTGGCGATGTCGAGCAGATCGAACCTCGCGTCCTTCAATCTCTCCTGCAGCGACCGAATCGCGACCTCCGCCTGCTCCCTCTGGTTATCCGTCACCGCCGCTTTGAGGAGATCCGTCTGCGTCACGATCTCTCCGCGCACTTCCCGAATCGTGTCCGTCAAAGCCGCCATGGCTTCCTCGCGCGTCGGCTCATCCGGGCCAGCGGTCACCACCAGCGGGTCGTTGGTCGGACTTTCCGTCAGGTTCGGTGGGTCGTTCGGGTCGACGTTTTGGATGGGCGGAGCCGGATCGGTCAGCGCCTCCGCCTCGACCGTTTCCAGAGAGCCCGGCGTCGGTGACGCGTTCTGAGCCCACCCCCAGCTCCCCGAGATCAAGCAGACCGTCGCGGCACAAAAGACAAAACGTTTCACCCGTCGAGTTTCCGAGCGTTTCCAGGCGTGGTCAAATCCGAAACCTTCCGACCCTCGCATCCCGACCGGAGACCAAATAGAACAAGCCATGCTCGTGACCACCGACCAGATGCGCACCATCGAAGAGACCGCCTTTGCTCGCGGGGTGAGTGCGGAATCCCTCATGAACCACGCCGGGCTGGCGATTGCCGAAGTCGTTACCCAATTTTTTCCCCAGCCCGCCCACGCCACCGTTTTCTGCGGCAAGGGGAACAATGCGGGGGATGTCCTCGTCGCCGCCCGTCATCTGCTCGCGCGCGGCTGGACGATCTCGCTCGACGAATGCTTCGACCTCAGTGCCCTCGCCGAACTCCCGGCGAAACACCGCAGAGTCCTCCCCTCAGAAGTCGAAACACGGAATTTGAGCGTCCCCACCGTCATCCTCGACGGCCTGCTCGGAATCGGCGCCACGGGGTCACCGCGCCCGCCCGTCGCCGCGGCCGTCGAGCGCCTGAATGCCCTGCGGCGCGACCACCACGCGTTCGTCTTCGCCGCCGACATTCCGAGCGGCCTCGACGCCGACTCCGGGGAGCCGGGCAAACCCTGCGTGACCGCCGACTGCACCGCCACCATCGGCCAGTGCAAAGTCGGCCTCGTCGCGGACGCTGCGATCAATCACGTCGGGCGCCTCGCGGTTGCCGAGCTTCCCGCTCTGACCGCTGAGCAACCTCAGCTCTTAACTCCGCCGCTGCTTCGCCCCATGCTGCCGAAGCGCGACTTTGACAGCCACAAGGGCAAATGGGGCCGCGTCGGGGTCATTGCCGGAGCACGGGGCACGCTCGGTGCTGCCCGCCTCTGCTCCGAAGCCGCCGTTCGTGCCGGCGGCGGACTCGTCACCCTCTACGTCAAGCCGGATGCTTTTGAACTCTTCGCCACCAGTTGCATCCCGGAAGTCATGGTCAAATCGATCGACGACTACCGCTCGGCACTCGACGACAACCTCGACGCCCTCGCCATCGGACCCGGGCTTGGTGACCAGCACGACGAGGCTATCCTGGCAATCCTCCGCCAATCCGAAGTTCCCTCCGTCGCCGACGCCGACGCCCTCAACGCGCTTTCGCGCAGACCCTCGCGACCTCCAACCCTGGACTCCAATCTCTTGCTGACCCCCCACCCCGGAGAGTTTGCACGCTTGGCTCCGCACCTCTCCAATCTCCCACGCGCGGAAGCCGTCCAACGCTTCGTCGACGAAATGGGGGGCACCCTGCTGCTCAAAGGAGCCCGCACCATCATCGCCGAACACGATCAACCGCTACTTTACAACACAACCGGCAATCCCGGCATGGGCACCGGCGGCATGGGCGACGTCCTCACCGGAGTCCTCGCCGCGTTTTTGGCCCAAGGCTGTTCACCGCGTGCTGCCGCCAGCCTCGGCGCCTGGCTGTGCGGACGCGCAGCCGAAAGGCACGTCTTCGGCCCGTCAGGTTCACCCGAAACGCTGGTTGCTAGCGAGGTAATCACTCACCTTGGCGGGGCGTTCCGCGATTTACGGTCGAGCCACTCGTACTGAAGCGCGAAGCCCAGACAACATCAGGAAAGTCGCGGCGCGGCCACCCTGCCATTTCGAGCTGACCCGTTACCCCTTCTCGACTTGCCAGTATTCCAGCTCGACTGGCGTCTCGCGCCCGAAGATGCTGACCGAAACGCGCAGCTTGCCGCGCTCGGGATCGATCTCTTCGACCACGCCATTCTGGTTCTGGAAAGGCCCATCGGCCACCTTGACCTTGTCGCCGACCTCGAACTCGATCTTCGGCTTAACGCTCTCCTCGCGCTCTTTCATCTGCGCGAGCATGCCCTCAACTTCCTTACGGCGCATCGGGATCGGGCGATCGTTTGCGCTACCAGCGAAGCCGATCACACCAGTCGTCTCACGAATGAAATACCAACTCCGCTCAACGAGAGCGTTGTCTTCGGTGAGGAGGTGCGTATTGACGATGATGTAGCCCGGGAAGAACTTTCGGGTGGTCTCCGTTTTCTTGCCGCGCTTGATCTCCTGCACCCGTTCCGTCGGGATGAGCACGTCGAAAACGACGTCCTCCATCTCTTCGGTCTTGATGCGTTTCTGAAGGTTGTCGTGGATCTTCTGTTCTTGTCCCGAAAGGACGTGAACGACGAAGAATTGATCGCGGGGTGCCAGACTCATTAAAAAACTACTCCCTTATGGGTGCGTCAGAAACCCAACGATGTTGATGAACAGAAAATCGAAAGCCGCGATGTAACCGCCGATGATAAGCATGGCGATGAGAACGACGACGGTGGAATCCCACAACTCCTTGTAACGTTTGAAACCTTTCTGGGTCGGGTCCCACGGCCAAGTCGCCTTCGCGAGCTCGGTGCGGACTTCAGCGGTGAAGCGGGATACTTTTCCAAACATGACGGTGTATAAAAAGATCAAATCCCTCTGGTGAGAGGGATCCGATAGAGCAGGCGAGGAGGGACTCGAACCCCCAACAAACGGTTTTGGAGACCGCTACTCTACCAATTGAGTTACTCGCCTTGGTGTCTAAGTGTTACTTGATGATGTCGCCCACGCGGCCTGCACCGACGGTCCGACCACCTTCGCGGATGGCGAAACGGATGGTCTTCTCCATGGCGATTGGCGTGATCAGTTCGACTTCGATCGAAACGTTATCACCTGGCATGACCATTTCAACTCCTTCGGGGAGCCGGATGGATCCAGTCACGTCCGTCGTGCGGAAGTAAAACTGCGGGCGGTAGTTCGAGAAGAAGGGCGTGTGGCGGCCTCCCTCGTCTTTGCTGAGAACGTAGATCTCGGCTTTGAACTCGGTGTGCGGAGTGATCGAACCGGTTTTCGCGATGACCTGGCCACGCTCGATGTCGTCTTTCTTCACACCACGGAGGAGGATACCGACGTTGTCACCAGCACGCGCCTCGTCGAGGAGTTTGCGGAACATTTCGATGTCGGTGACGGTCGTCTTCCGGGTGTCCCGGATGCCGACGATCTCGACTTCTTCCATCTTCTTGAGGATACCGCGCTCGACCCGACCGGTGGCGACGGTGCCGCGACCTTCGATGTTGAACACGTCTTCGATCGGCATCAGGAAAGGCTGATCGACTGGTCGCTCAGGGAGCGGGATGTATTCGTCGACCGCAGCCATGAGCTTGTTGATCTTCTCTTCGTATTCGGCTTCGCCGTTGAGAGCCTTGAGCGCGCTGCCCATGATGATCGGAATGTCGTCGCCGGGGAAATCGTAGCTGGAGAGCAACTCGCGCACTTCCATTTCGACGAGTTCGAGGAGCTCAGCGTCGTCGACCATGTCGCACTTGTTGAGGAAAACGACCATCGAAGGAACGCCGACCTGACGCGAAAGCAGGATGTGCTCGCGAGTCTGGGGCATCGGGCCGTCGGCGGCGCTGACCACGAGGATCGCTCCGTCCATCTGGGCCGCACCAGTGATCATGTTCTTCACGTAATCGGCGTGTCCGGGGCAATCAACGTGGGCGTAGTGACGATTGACGGTCTCGTATTCTTGATGCGACGTGTTGATCGTAATCCCGCGCTCTTTCTCTTCGGGAGCGTTGTCGATGTCCTCGTATCGAGCCGCTTTTGCGCCGCCGACCTTCGAAAGGACGGTCGTGATCGCTGCGGTGAGGGTGGTCTTGCCGTGATCCACGTGGCCGATCGTGCCGATGTTCACGTGGGGTTTCTCTCGTTTGAATGTGTCTTTAGCCATGAGTTTGTTTGTTTGATCTTTACCGTTTTGCTGGAAATCGTGGAGCCCACGACCGGGCTTGAACCGGTGACCTCATCCTTACCAAGGATGTGCTCTACCAACTGAGCTACGTGGGCAACGGGGCACTTTCGGCCATCGGGTTAATTAGATTCGCATTGGGTATCTGTTTCAACCGACGTCCGGAGAGTGAAAAGCCCCGCCCGCTTCGACCAGTGAGTCTCACTGAAAGCGGCCAGGACTTGATACAGCGCTCCGGCGAAAATTGAGGGGTGAAGCTACCAACTGCGTCTTGCGTGTCAAAGGGAAAAATACCGCCTCGCGGTCGATCGGTCCAAAAGGTTGCTTGGTCCTTCCCGACCCGCCAGTGTTCTCCCCGTGAATGTCTCCGAACTGCGCAAGGATTACCGGGCTGACACCCTCGACGCCGAGTCGCTCGATCCCGATCCCTTCGACCAATTTCGCGTCTGGTTCGAGGCCGCCCGCGCCTGTGACGCCATCGCCGAGCCGAACGCGATGACCCTCGCCACCGCCGACGCCGCTGGCCGCCCTTCAGCGCGAACGGTCCTCCTCAAGGGAATCGAACCCGCCGCTCTGCGATTTTTCACCAATTACGAAAGTCGCAAGGGCCGTCAGATCGCGGCCAATCCCCACGTCGCTCTCACGTTCCACTGGAACCCACTCGAGCGGCAGATCCTCGTCACCGGTGTCGCCGAGCGACTCTCCGCCGACGAGTCGCGCGAATATTTCCACAGCCGTCCGCGCGAGAGCCAACTCGGCGCCTGGGCGTCACGCCAGAGCGAGCCAGCCGACTCCCGGGCCGACCTCGAAGCGGCGATGGATCTGGCGCGAAAAAAATTTGCCGATGCCGAAATTCCACTGCCGCCGTTCTGGGGTGGCTACCGGGTCCTGCCCGACTCGTTCGAGTTCTGGCAGGGGCGATCGGGCCGCCTGCACGATCGCTTTCGCTACGACCGCATCGACGATTCGACCTGGAGCATCGGACGTCTTCAGCCATGACCCCGCTCGCTCATTTGACTCGCGCTGCGCTCATCGCGGCTGGTCTGACCCCCGCCCTCGCTTGGGCGAAGCCTGCCGCCGCCCCGACAGCCGAGCCGCTCACCCGCATTGCCTTCGGCTCCTGCAACAAACAAAATTTCAAGCAACCGATGTGGCGCGTGATCGCCGACTGGGACCCGGAGCTCTTCATCTGGCTCGGCGACAACATCTACGGCGACACGACCGACCCCGACACACTCGCCTCGAAGTGGAAGCTGCAGAAGGATAACCCGGCCTACCGCAAGTTCGCCGATTCGGTCGACATCATCGGGACGTGGGACGACCACGATTTTGGCAAGAACGACGGTGGCCGCGATTTCCCCATAAAAGCCGAAGCGCAGCGCCTGATTCTCGATTTTCTCGATGAACCTCTCGACAGCCCGAGGCGAAAACAGGCGGGCATCTACACCAGCGAAGTCTACGGTCCACCCGGCCGACAGGTGTGCGTGGTCCTCTTGGACGTCCGGTATTTCCGAGACCAGCCCGGCACCGAGGACGCCGACATCCTCGGAAAAACCCAGTGGACCTGGCTGGAGCGCACCCTCCAGCGCAGCCAGGCCCAAGTTCACCTCATCTGCTCCGGGTCGCAGATCATTCCCTCGGAGCATCGCTATGAAAAATGGGCTGACTACCCCGGCGCACGCGAGCGCCTGCTCAAACTCATCGCGAGATCCAGGGCGTCCGGGGTGGTGCTCCTCTCGGGCGACCGCCACTTTGGCGAGATGTCGCTTGAGAAGATCGGTAAATCCCAGCGCCCGCTCATCGAGATCACCACCAGTGGCTTGACGCACGCGTGGGAGGAATTTCCCGGCGAACCGAACAAATTCCGCCTCGGCAACGCCTACGCTGGGCTGAATTTCGGCACCATTGCGATCGACTGGCCGCAAAACTCTCTTCAAATCCACCTTCGCAATCAGAACGGCAACGTTGTCCGCTCGGCGGAAGTCATTTTCCCGGGCAAATGACGCCTGCGCGACCCCGTCCGACGCGGCCAAGTCTCCGCTTGACCTTTGCAGACCATTGTCGTCTTTACTCCGCTCTTGACGAAGGGCACCCGCGCGGTGTCCGTCCAGCCGACGAATGAAACGCCGCTTTTCCCACCTCTTCCCGACCCTTCTTCTCGCCCTCATCGCGAGTCCCTTGACGCCCATCCTTGCCCAACTCGGCGGCGGCCCCACGATCCGCCAGATCGACGTCGAATTCGTCGGGGCAGAGACCATTTCCACCGAGCGCGTCCTCGCCAACCTCGCCACCCAAGTCGGCCAACCCTACAGCGAGCGAACCGTCGAGGAAGACATCCGCAACCTCTACGCGACCGGCACCCTGTCGAACGTGCGCATCTTCGGCGAACCCATGGCCGACGGAGTCCGCGTGACCGTGCTTCTCCAGGGCCGCGCCGTGATATCCGAGATCCTCATCGAGGGCGCGACCGTGATCGGGCAGAGCAAGCTCCGAAAAGAGATCGGCCTCAAGCCGGGTGACGCTCTCAACGAAGAGCGTCTCGAAGAAGGCCGCCGCGAGATCCTCAAGCTCTACGAAGAGCGGAATTACGCCGAGGTCGACGTCCAATACAAGATCGAGGACCTTCCGGACAATCGCTCACGCGTCGTCTTTTCGATCTCCGAAGGACCAAAACTCGTGGTCCGCAAGATCACTTTCGTCGGCAACTACTCGGTCAAGGAAAGCGATCTCACGAAAGCGATGACCACCAAGAAGTGGAACCTCCTTTCGTTCTTCAACAAGAGCGGCAAGCTCGTTCCCTCGCAGCTCGAAGCTGACCGACTCGCGATCCGCCGCGTCTTCCAAAACCAAGGGTTTGCCGATGTCATCGTCTCCGACGCGGATACCGTTGCCTACGACGCCGACAGCGTCGAACTTGTCTTCACGATCCAGGAAGGCATCCAATATCGGGTCAACGCCGTCACGATCGAAGGGGTCAACATTGTCCCGGTCGACGAGATCCGCGGCATCCTCAAAATGAAGGAGGGTGAACTCTTTACGCCCAACGGCCTGACGGGCGATCTCACTGCCCTCGGTGATTTCTACGGCGCCCGCGGTTACATCGACCGCGTTGTCCTCCCCGAGATCACTCCGGCTGGTGACGGTGCCGTCGACATCAATTACACGATCGACGAGGGCATTCAATCCTACGTCAATCTCGTCAATATTCAGGGCAACAGTCGCACCAAGGACCGCGTCATCCGCCGCGAGCTCGCCGTCAAGCCCGGCGAGATCTACGACACCACCCTTGTCGACGTCAGCCGCCAGCGGCTCGCGAACCTCAACTACTTCCAGACCGAGCCACCGACCGCCCTCCAGCTCGTCCCGTCCGACACGCTGGTCCCCGGGCGGAAGGACCTCAACGTCATCGTCGAAGAGAAGCGCACGGGATCGTTCAACTTCGGCGCCGGCTTCAGCACGATCGACAGCCTCATCGGTTTCGCCGAGCTCCAGCAGTCCAACTTCGACATCACGAACTGGCCACGCTTCACCGGTGGCGGCCAGCGTTTCCGGGTTCGAGCCCAATACGGTGTCCGTCGGCGCGATTTCATCATTTCCTTCACCGAACCTTGGTTCCTCGGCTATCAGCTCGCCCTCACGACCGAGGCGTTCTTCCGGGACGCGAATTTCCTGAGTTCCGTTTACAGCCAATCGAACGTTGGGGCCAACGTCGGCCTCCGCAAGGCGCTCACGAATTTCATCTCCGTCGAAGGGGAATATCGCATCGAGCAGATTCGCATCTTCGACGTCGACGACGATGCCGGCCAGGTCATTCAGGACGCCGAGGGCACTTACGATCGAAGCAGCGTTACCGGTTCGATCAACTACGATAGTCGCGATAGCCTCTTCCTCACCCGGAAAGGTCAGCTCGCTCGTCTCACCGGCTTCGTCGCTGGCGGCCCGCTCGGCGGCACCGTCAACGACTACGGCATCACGGTGGAAGGCGCGCAGTTTTTCTCGCTTCCGCTCGACATGATTCTTCAGTTCAAAGGCTCGGTCGCCGTCGTCGACGGCTTTGGCGACACCAGCGGCCCGGAGGGCGTCCCGCTCTTCGATCGGCTCTACCTCGGTGGCTCGAACAACCTCCGGGGCTTCGACTTCCGCGACGTCGGCCCGAAGGACGACCAAGGCAATCCACTCGGCGGTAGCACCCTCGCCTACGGCACGATCGAACTCAGCTTCCCGATCATTCCCCGCCTCCGCGGTTCCGTCTTCTACGACGTTGGCTTCGTGAACAGCGGTTTCGCCGACTTCTCGACCTCGGGCGTGAACAGCGACATCGGCCTGGGCCTCCGCGTCGAACTGCCCATCGGCCCCGTCCGAATCGACTACGGCATCCCGATCGACAGCGACGAATTCAACGACAGCACCGGCAAATTCAACTTCAACGTCGGCTACCAATTTTGAACAAATCCAGCCAGGGTCGGTCTCAATTGGTTCACGCGGCCGAAAAATCGCCCGCCTAGATTTCATTTCTCCTGACTCATTTATGACAAAAAACCCCATCCGTATCGCCGCCCTCGCCATCGCCCTCAGCGCGATGGCTCCAGCCGCCCACGCCGAAATCAAGCTCGGCATCCTCGATATGAACCGCGTGTTCACCGAGTATTACAAGACCAAGGACGCTGAGAAAAAGCTCAACGACCAGCGCGCCGCTGCGAAGAAGGAGTTCGACGATCGAGTCGAGACGCTCAAAACGAGCATGGAGGAGATCAATCAGCTCAACGCCAAGATCGAGGCTCCCGAGCTCAGCGCCGACGCCAAGGACGGCATGCTCAAGACTCGCGAGGAGAAAGTTGCCGAGGCCCGCAACCTCGACCGTGAAGTTAATGACTTCAAAGGCACCCGCGAGCGCCAGCTTCAAGAACAGTTCGTCCGGATGCGTAAAGACATCATCGACGACATCATGAAGGTCGTGAACACCCGGATCGCCGACAGCGGTTACGACCTCGTCCTCGATAAGTCAGGCCTCAGCGCCGGTCAGATCCCGGTCGTCGTCTACTCTCGTGATGACTCCGATTTCTCGTCCGAGATCATCGAGAAGCTCAACGCCGAAGCGCCGAAAACCAGCGCCGAATAACTCAACCAAATCTCTCGCAAGAAGGGCGCTCCCAATCGGAGCGCCCTTTTTCGTGCTGGGCTTGCTCCACGGAACGCACCAGCGTTGATGCCGAACACGCGGCCCTCGCCAGCGTGGCGGTTGACCCGCTCGCTGCCGCTCGTCTCGCCGTTCCGGCTGCATCGCAGAGCCAATTCGCGGTCCGCGCCGAACCCTCCCAGGCTGCGACGCTCAAGCCGCGGCGACGTTCGACTCACCGAACGCCTCACCCCATCCGCTTTGCCGCCCGCAATCGCTTCAACCCACCCAGATCCGAGACCGCCTTTCCAATGAGCGGCAACCCCAGCAGCGCTGGCAACACGTAGCGCAACGTGCACATGACCCCCAGAGCCGCGCCCGCCGCCGGCAACATGTAGGGTTCGTAAAGGAAGACCAACGCCGCATCCCGGGTGCCCACGCCCGCAAAGGTCAACGGCAACAAACCAGCCAGGATCGCCAGCGGGGACAGAGCGAGATTCGCCACGAATGGAACCACCTCACGAAGAGCCAGCGTGAACAACCAAATTTGCACGAGATGCAGAAACCAAATGAACAGCGAGTTCGCCGCGATCTTCGTCAGCTGCCACTTGTCCCGCCAAAAGTACGCGTGCATTTCGACCCATGCCTCGTGCAGGACCGCAAATTTGGTCCCGACTTTCCCCGGTGCGTACCGCTCCGCCAGCCCAAAAAAGAACCGGGCGAAGACCGTCGATCCGAGCAACAAAGCCAACCCACAGAATCCCGCCACGATGGCCGCCGTCATCACCCAGAAAAACGCGTCCTTCCTCGGATACATCAGCAGCCCGAGCACGCACCACACCAGCAGCGACAGCATGTCGCACGCTTTCTCGAACACCACTAACGCAAACGCCAAGGACCCCTTCACGTGCCCCCGGTCCGCCATGAACACCGCCTTCGCCATGTCCCCCATCTTCGACGGCAGCACGAGATTGAGAACGCTCGCCAGAAGGATCAGCCGCACCGATTCCAGGAAGTGCAGCGGATGCTCCCGCGGCATCAGTTGACACAACCGCCCCGCCGTCAACAGCGTGAGCGGGATCACCATGCCTAGGCTCACTGTCATCCAGAATACCGACGCATTCGCGAAGATCGGCACCACTTTTGAAACATCGATTCGCCAGTAAAGCGCCACCAAAATCCCCAAACTCACCACGATCGAAATAATCCGTTTCATAAAAAATCAGCCCCGCCGCCGCTTGGCGATCAGCTCCGCCACCCAATCCAACGGCGCAAACATTGCGACAAACAGCATCGGCCACGCCGCCGCGAAGAATCGTGGGTTGCTACTCCCGACGAGATGCACCGCCACCGCGTAGCCGACACCGACCAGCAGCCAGACGCCCACCGTCCCGTGAAATCGCGGGACCAAAAACGACGCCGCTACCCCCGCGATCAGCCACCAGCCGAGCGGCGTGGGGGTCATTTGCCAGAGATTCCGGCGGGTTCCGTCTTCACGCTTCGGAGGCTGCACGAAGACTCCTGCGTCCACGAAGATGTTCATCGTCCGGGACAACCAACTCTGCAGGGTCGCGTTTTCACCGGAGCGGAGCATCGCCTCCATCTCCGGCCAACTCGGCAGCGGCTGGTCGCGCGGTAGGCCGAAGAGCATCCGCATCTCCTCCGGATCTTCCAGCAGATCCTCGTAACGTCCCTTGAACTTACCCGGAAAATACTCAGGCCCAAACCGCTCCGCTTTGAAGACTGGCCAATTGATGGACGCGACCGTCCGCTGCACCGCGATGTAGAAAAATAGGTGCGGCTCCGCGAGAATGCCCTCCAACGCCAGATCGCGCATCGCTTGATAATCCCGGTCCCCCCCTTCCTTTCGCAGCGCCCGCCACGTTGGAAACTCCTTCGTTCGATAACCCGCCCGCAGGAACTCCTTCGCGTCGTCGTCTTCGCCGTAATACACGTCGAGCTGCTCCCGAGCCTCCTGGACCAGGGGTGCCATCTCCGCTTTAAGATCGGCGTGCGCCGCCGTCTCGAGTTGCGTCAGCGGAAAGGCGGACGTCAGCAGCAACCGCGACGCCTGCGTCCCCTGTCCCATCGTCCAGGAAGCTACCAGCAACGCCGCCAAGCCGACCCATTCGGGCCATTTCAACCACCGCCAAGCCCGCAGGTAAACGAGTCCGATCATCAAACCCGGCCAGAAAAATCGCCCCGCTGGCTTGGTGAGAACACACAACGCGAGCGCCGCAAAAAACACCCACCAGACCAGGCGACCCGCGCCGTTTCGTTCGATCCGCCCCACCCAGGCAACCCACGCCGCGAAAGCCCAGACCAGCGTCGTGAAAAAGAACGTTTCGCCCAGCAGCTCGTGCTCATACCACAGCAAGATCGGCATGCCGGCGTAGACCACCGACACCGGCACCACCCACCACCGCCAACGCACGAACACCTTCCGCACGACGTAGGCGAGTGGGACGATCGTCAACAGCCCCCAGGCGTGCTGAAAAACGAGCAGCCATTTCAAGGCCGCGCCGGGCAGGAGTCCCGTCGGCAGGAGCAGCAGAGGGTAAACGTATCGCCGCTTCTCCGGGATCGACGCGACCCCGTCGGTCAGCAGCCGATCCGTGAAACTGAAATACGATTCCGAGTCTGAACCCCAATACGCGTAGGGTTGCACGAGTGACAACAGCAACCTGAGCCCCAGTCCGAACGCGATCGCGGGCACGGCCCACATCACCGCGTCGACCACCGCTGGGTGCCGTGCGCGAAGGGACCTATATTTTTCGCTCATGCGTCAGCGCCTCGCCCCGCTTGGCCGCGACAAGCTCCGCCTTCAGATCGATCCACGGAAGCATCTGACCAGCTTGGAAAGTCCGGCTCATCACCACGTAGATCGACGTCTGATCGCAACCGATCCCCGCCCGCTCAACCACCGACCAGTCGTCACCCGTCACCCGGTCCCGCACGCGAAATGCACCGTCGTCCGACCACTCAAACGTTCTCTCGAAGCGAAATGGTGCGGCCTTTTTCCCCGTGATGAGCACCTTCTGAAGTAGTTTCCGAACCAGATCCGGGAAGAAACGCCCGCCGGCCAACATGATGACGCGCAGCGCCATCAACCGCAGCGGCGTCATGTCCTTCGACTTCGCCCATCCCATTTGCCCACGCACCGCGATCCGCCCCTCCGCAACGTCCGCTGGGTAGTCCCCAACCAGGTGCGCCACCGCGTTCCGCCCCCCCTTCGCCCCCCGCACGAGCAACGACACTTGCGTATCAGATGCCACGAGAACCCCGGCGCGGAAAAATTTGTAAACCCCTCCCTTGTTCAGCGCGACGTAGAGCTCCGTCCCCGCCCGCCGGTCAATGAGGATGCCTGCGTTCTCGAGGTGGACGCGCCCGGTGGGCCGATCCCCCAACGGCGGTCGCTCGCCGACGAAATCCCGCGCCGCCAGCAGGTAATTCCAGGTGTGATGCCCGACGATGTGATCGTCCGCGTAGCAAGGCGCTCGGCCCGCCGCCAGCCCCGCCAAGAAGCGGTCATTCACGTTGAGCGCCTCTGGAAAATGCCTCCCGAACACCTCGAACCCATGCGGAAAAAAATTATACGTGTTCCGGCTCCCGTATTCGCCCGCGAACGATCCGTCCGGATGCACGAACTCCGCCGCCAACCGAACCGCCCGCTCCAGCGCGGTCCGCAGTTCCGGCTGAGAATTCACCTCGTAGATCTGCGACAGGAGCGAAATCGTGAGCGTGTGATACCCCGGATCGCAGCCCTCGTATTCCTGAAACCAGCCCTCCTCGTTCTGCCATTCGAGCACCCGCGCCAACCGCTCAGCCGCTGCACTCTCCCATTTCTTCGTCCCAACCAACTTCCCGACCCGGTCGAGACACAACACGATGAGCGCCTGGTGATTGGTCAGCTGCCCGCTCTCGTGGTGATGCGCCATCCAATCGGCCCGGAGCTCGAAAAATCTCAGCACTTCCGCGTTGTCCAGACCCAACAACGCGTAAGCCTCGGCGCCCGCCAGCAGCGAAAACGCCGCCGCGCCCCCCGCCTTTTCAAACGGAAAATAATCGTCGCAGGACCCGTCCGCGTGCGCACTTCGCGCCGCAAAAACCATCCCTGCCTCCGCCCACTCCCGCACGGCCTCCGCCCGGTAAAATTCGTTACCCTCGACGTCCGCGTCCCAAGCCAGCGCGAGCGGCAACACAAATTCCTGCGACATCCCGCTCGGGAAATCGATGATCTTATACTGCCAGTAATTCCGGTCGAAGCAGCCGTAAGTCGGACTGTGCCGGTTACGATCCTGCAACGTCAGAATTTTCGGAATCCACCTCAGCGCTTCGCGGGCAAAAAGTTCTCCCCCGCGGGCACCGGTTACGTCATTCATGCCGGGCGAAGCTACCACCCGGCCCCCACCCCGGGGCGAGTCAAAATTGGTGGAGGCGAGGGGACTCGAACCCCCGCACAGCAGCATTCGCATACGAGAGAACGATGTCTCCCGGCTTTACCTCTCGGACGGTTTCGTAAAAATGATTTCGAGTGCCATTGCTCTTCCTTTTGGGGCACCAGACATAACCACCGCCAAACTCCTGGCGGAATGTTTGCTTATGGTTGACCCACCAGAATTTCATGCCGGACTTCTACGCTGCTTGGTCAGTGTAGGCCGAGTGGCCTTGGTCCGGATACTTCTCCAGCACGTGCTGGAAGAGCGCGCCACACTTCGTCTCGAATAGCTCGGTTGTGTATTTCTCCGGCAATCCGGAATCCAGCATCTTCTCGATCTCCACTCGCACCGCTGCGCGAGTCGTGCGCTTTGTCCGCCAGGCCAGAACCAGCTTCTCCGTCTTCAGTTTCGCCAGCAGATTTTTGCAAACCAATTTGATCGCCTCAGTTTCCTGCGGGTTCAGATCCGGGCCGGGCCGGGTGAGGATGTCAAAGACCGCCAGTTCTTCCTCGCTGACATTCTCCCGCAGATGCCGATGCTCCTCGGCACTGAGATCCTTGGTGAACGTCACCAATTCTGCGAACAACTGCTCAACGCTCAAGGCTCCGCTGTTGTAGGCCTCGATCATCTTCTGGAAGCGGTCCAGAAAATCATACCGGCTCGCGTTCAGACGGATCAGGTTGTCCAGCTTCCGCTCGATTAGTGCCCGCAGCTGCTGCGCCTCGATGTTCTTCGTTTTGCTGCGATCGAACTTCTTCGCCAGCACTTCGAAGTCGATCTTGCTCAGATCGATGGTCTTTGCAACTGCTCCGGGCTCAATGTGTGGCTCCGCGACGATAGCACCGTCCAGCACGCCCGAGATCGCGGTCATCACTTCCGTGATGCTCACTACATCCTTCTGCGCGCGCACCGCTTTCGCGAGCTCCGCGATCACCTGCGCTTTCGGCGCTAACGAAGGAATCACCGGGTCCGGCATCACTGCTTTGTAGAGCCGCGCCACGTCATTTGCCTGGCCGAGGAAAGAATCCCTCACCTCGTCCGTGCGGATCAACTGGTTCACCGCCGGGATGAACAGCTTGTCGGTCGAGTTCGGAATCGCCTCCAGATCAACGTTTTGTTTTCGACAGAACTCCGTCAACTGCTCCAGTGCGATTTTCAATGCCTCGACCAACTCGGTCTTGTCCTTCACCGGCATCTCACCGCCACCATTCCCTGCGCCGTAGATGGCCAAGGCCTTTTCCAACTCCTGGAACACGTTCGCGTAATCCACGATCAGTCCGTTCACCTTGTCGCCATACACTCGGTTGGCGCGGGCGATGGTTTGCATCAGCGTGTGGCCTCGCATTGGCTTATCGAGATACATGGTCGAGCACCCCGGCGCGTCGAATCCCGTGAGCCACATGGCGCAGACGAAGACCAGCCGGAACTTGTCCTCCGGATTCTTGAATTTCTCGTCCAGGTCTTCCTTCACCATCCGCTCGCGGTGCGGCAGGATGTCGATTCCCTTGGCTGCCATTTCGGAAATCTCATTCTGCCCCGGCGAGACGACTACCGCCATGTCCGTCTCCTGGAGGTTCCGCAGACGTTCGTTCAGCGCGGCGAAATCCGGATGCGTTGCCGCCAATCCCGTCACCTCCTTCAGCACGCGGGCCTTCTCCGCCTCCCACTCGGCGCGGACTTTTTCATACATACGCAGCGTCGTCAGTTTGTCGATCGACACGACCATCGCCTTGCCCTGATAGCCGCGGTTCAGGAAATGATGGACGATGTCCTTCGCCACCGCGTCCAGCCGGTCGTCGCGGGTGATCAGGTGATACCGTTGGCCCAGCACTTTGCGCAGCTTCTCCTCCTGATTGTCGTCCAGCCCGGCGTCCTCGATGGTTTGATAGATCTCCTCGTTCAGCTCCGGGTTGGCGATCTGCAGTTCCGGCGTCCGGTTCTCGTAGAACAGCGGCACCGTCGCCCCGTCCTCCACGGACTGCTTGAAATCATAGATACTCACGTAGTCGCCGAACACCTCGCGCGTCCGTTCTTCTCCGCTGATCAGCGGAGTGCCGGTGAAGGCCACGAACTTCGCGTTCGGCAGCGCCGTGCGCATTTTCATCGCCAGCGTGTCGTATTGGCTGCGGTGCGCCTCGTCCGTCAGCACGATGATGTCATCCCGCTCCGAGAGCACCGGATGCAGCGTTCCCGGCTCCGTGCGGAACTTGTGGATCAGCGTGAACACATAGCGGTGATCCGCCCGCAGCAGGTCCCGTAGATTCTCCGTGTTCTTCGCCTGGCACAGCTCCGTCGCCGCGCCGCAGGTGGAAAAGGTCCGGTAAATCTGCGTGTCCAGCTCCTTGCGGTCCGTGATCACCACAAAGGTCCAGTTCCCCTTCAGCTTCCGGAACACCTTCTCCGCGAAGAACACCATCGAGTAACTCTTCCCCGATCCCTGCGTGTGCCAGAAAACCCCGATCCGTCCATCAGTACAGACTTTCAGTGCTTCCACCGCGCGGTTCACTCCGAGGAATTGGTGATTCCTCGCCACCAGTTTGCTGACCGCTCCTTTCGATTCGGAAAAGCGGGAAAAGTTTTCGACCAGATCCAGCAGCCGGCCTTTCTCACAAGTCCCGCGCAGCAGCGTTTCCAGCGAAATCCCCGCCACGTCCTCCTCGCTCGACGCCTTCTTCCAATCGCCGAAATGCTCCCACTTCGCCGTCAGACTGCCGAGTTTGCTCTGCACGCCGTTGGAGACGATCAGCAACGCGTTGTAGTGGAAAAGCTGCGGGATCGTCTCCTTGTAGTCGCAGAGATTCTTGTCGTAGCCCTCGCGCACGTTCACGCCGGGCTTCTTCAGTTCGATCAACACCAGCGGCAGGCCGTTCACGAAGCCAACCAGATCCGGCCGCTTCGTATAATACTCGCCCGCCACCCAGAACTGCGAGGCCAGCAGGAAATCATTGTTCTCCGGCACCTCCCAATCGACGACCCGCACCATCTCCACCCGCTGCCCGCCATTCTCTTGGTCCGGAAACGTCACCTTCACGCCCTGCTTGAGTAGCTTGTCGATCTCCCGGTTCGCCTCCACCAGACTCAGCACCGTGCGATCCCGTGAGATTTCCTCCACCGCTCCCTCAATCGCCTCCATCGGCAAATCCGGATTCAACGCATGGAGCGCCAACTTCAGCCGGCAACCCAACACCACCTCCCGCTTTCCATCCCGCCCTAGAACGCTCACACCGCCGCTCCACTCGTCGTAGCAATTCACCACATCCCAGCCCAGCTCATGCTGCATGAGTTGGATCGCCGGTTGCTCGACGAGGCGATCTTCGGTGTAGAAACTGCTCACGAGTTGAAAAACTCCATTTGTTCCACCGGCGGCGGCCAAGGCATCGGCAGGACTCCGATAATTACCCACGGGTTCGGCGAGAATCCGTGAAACTGCTGCATGGTTCCCAAGAAAAAGTGCAGATCCGTTTTCAGGAACGCATCCAGATACTTCTGCTTCACCTTGACCAGTGCGACCGCTTCGTCGCCTTTCGCATCCCTCAGGCAATTCTGAAACAACTGCCCCACTTCCCAATCCAGTACCTGTAGTTCGCTCTTCCTCCCGTCCACATCCTCGAAACGATAGGAAAAGTTATACGGCAACTTCGGCATCAACCGGAAAGTTTGCCGCCATTGCTCTTCCGCGAAAAGCTCGCCTTGCGATGCCTTGTCCCGCATGGCCGCCACCTTGGCAGAGTCCCAGTCCCGCTCGCATTCCTCCCAGACGAAATCGATCACCTTCGTGGGCTTGAACATCGCGAGTGAAAGATCGTTCGCCTTCGCTCCGTCCAGAAGTGGTTGCAGGTGGTGATGAACCTTTACCGCCTTGAGCACCTTTCGCCGGTCCTTCCATCCATCCTTCGTCCCGATCCTGTCCACTGCGTGGATTGCCTTGGGATCGGTGGGATGATGCGTCTCGGGACGCGGATCGGAGGTGCCCTTCCGGATGTCCAGTTCCACCCAATCGAACTTGGAATACTGTTCATCCTCGTTCAACCGCCGGAACGGAACCGGATACAGCCGCACCCACGAGCCATCCCCACGGATCCCTGCGGTGCACACGGTTTCGCCGTGTTTACGGGACAAGGTCGGATACGTCTTTACGGTGATCAGAATCCGCTCTCGTGCCATGGTGCTTTGTTTACAGGTGCTTGGCCTTCAGGCGTTTTCCTCCGGCGGCTTCCAGCGCCTCCGCCACGCAGTGCCGATGGCATTGGTGCGGATGCAGCTCAAAGCAAGTCAGCGCAACGCTCTCGCCGGCCTTGATCCATGAGCGGATGGTTGCTAAAGCCTCGGTTTGGAGCGGCAGGCTGTCGCGCTCGTAATCCACGAAAAGCGAGTCGTAATCCGCCTGCGTTTTCAATTCCCGCCTTTCTTCGGACGGGATGCCCAGTTCCGGCAGATGCTCGTAGCGGATGCCCAGGCTTTCGCAGGCTCCGCGCAGGGTCGTCTTGGAAAATCCGTATTTCCGGCTCAGTGGATTCCGGCGGACATCGCAAAGCACAGTGGCACCGGCCCGCAAGAGTTGGTTGAGGTAGGTTTCAAGACACTTGCCCTCGTAGCCGATGGTCAGCAATCCCGCCGCAGCCTTGGCCGGACGTTCCTCCGCGATGCGTTCTTTATCCGCCTTGCTCCGCAGCACCTTGTCCACGATCTCACTGCGAATCGCATAATACGGATATTTCCGGTAAACCTCGGCCACAAGCGCATTGCCTCGAAGCGCCGCATGATCCTTGTTGAATCGCGCCGCGACCATGGGATTCACCGATCTCTTGCCGATGGTCGCTCGTCCCTCCGGAGTCAGCTTCCATTGATCCGCGTCATTCACCAAAAGACCGCGCCCGATCAAGCGCCGCTTGTCGGCGTAGGAGGAAAACGAAAAACACCCAAACTTGTAGGGCACGAACTCGTAGCTCGGCGTCTCCTGCTTCCGGGTATAGAGGAAGAGCAGTTTCTGGAAATCCGTGGGTGCAACCTCCCCGCCCAAGGCATTCAGCAGGGTTAAAAGCACGCGTTGTCGTTCAAAAAGCATGGGAAAGAGGTGTCTCAGGGAAGCTATGCAGGCGAACAACGCTTGGAAAGCCTGACCCGGCTCAAATTCAGGGCATCCACCACCGCTCCCTCAATCGCCTCCTCCGGTAGATCCGGATTCAACGCAAGAATCGCCTACTTCAGTCGGCCGCCCAACACCACCTCCCGCCCTGCCCTTCGTAGCCTTGGCGAAGAAGGCTTTCCGTCACGCTCCTGATCGCTGACTCCACCGCTCCACTCGTCGTAGCAATTCATCACCTCCCAACCCAGCTCGTGCTTCATGAGCTTGATCGCTGGTTGTTCGACGAGATGATCTTCGGTGTAAGAGTTCATGGAATCTTTCGTCCAACGATGCTCGCCTCTATCACCTTTATTCGATCATATCGAGTGATAAAAGTGGCTTTATCAGTATTCACATATGCGTTCCTAGGATCATCGTGCTCTGAAATGCTCAGATCCGAGTAAAGATCACTAAATGCGGTTGCCTCAGCTGTCTCTAATGCGACGATTTTTGTAAAATCTCCAAATGCCGATACCTGAAGCGTCTTCTGCTTGAACTGATGTCGCTGACTCGCAAAGACGTGAGTATTGATCACGGCTTCAATCAGTCTTCGCATGTTTACTGCAAGCGTTTCTTTCTCCTCCGTTGATGGCTCCCCAGGAAGCACCAAAATGTCGTCGATCGCCTTTTTATGATCGTCAATCTTCTCCGTGTATTCCGCGCTGGCAGCACAATTTTCAAGAACCTGAACAGAGAGTTCGCCATTCAGGCGAGCCTTGTTGATTGTTGTTTGAATATGAACAAAGAAATCCCAGTTATGTGTGAGAATGACAATCTGCCGATCCCTTTTTGAGAGAACAAAATCCCGCAAACGACGGCAATAGTTGGCAATGTAATTATAATCGAAGCTGTTAACTGGATCATCAAATATAATGATCGACTGCTCACAGGTTTCGAGCTCTGCGAAAAACAACGCGAGTGAATGGACTCGCTGCTCACCTTCGCTTAGGATCCTCGGCAATTCCGTTCCAGCAATCTTTGGCTGAACAGTCACAGCGGATTCTCGTCCTTGACGAGCGAGCGTGACACCGAAATCCACGAGGCCTTTATTCGTAAGCGCCCTGTATTCGCCATCGAGACGGGTTTCAAAGTCCGACACAATGAGTTCTTCATGAGAACATTTCGATTTTTGGGTAATCTTTTTAAGCAATGCCGAAAACTGAGGAAGCTGCTTTGACCAAAACTGTTCGATTTGCCCAGTCTTAAGAAGCGCGTCGAGTAACTCGCGATTATTTGCACAACGCTCGAGGATTTGCAGCGGCTCCGCTTCCTTTTCCAAGGCTTCTAGGTCTTTTATTACTTTATCTCGCCCTTCGGCAATGGCTGCAAGGCTTGATGATTTTGATAAGAGGTAATCTCCCATGACACCAATCGCCTTTTTCAGCTCAGCCGTTGCCGCTAATATGCGCTGAGTCGGTAGCGGTCCCAAAGTCGCGAACGGAAGCACTTCTTCAACCAACGCCCGGATGTTTGTTAGATCTTCGTGAGAAACTGTCCCAACTTGGTCAAACTTTCGAAAATCAATGTCATCGAGAGCCTTGCTATACCTTTCGGCCCGATTCCTATAATCGGTTAGCGCCTCAATATCTTTCGCGATAGAGCCAGCAATATACTGATGAAATTGCCTGAAAAGCTCTTGAGCTTCCCCGCTCAATGATTGCCTGCATAGCGGACAGCTTTCGGATTCCGGATGTTCAAAATCACACAGGGATGAGGTGGCTCTGATGATTTTCTCGAAACCAGCGGCATCTAGTCCCGCTGGAACGACGACATTCTCAAGTTCCTGCCGGGCGTCTCTCTTTAATTTGATTTTTTCGTCGAGTGATGGAATGTCAAACGACCACAGCATTTCCGAACAAAGGATAAACGTTGAGACCAAATTACAAATAGCGAGAAGTTCTGAAACCTCAGCTCTCAACAATTTCACTCCCTCATCTGACAATGCCTTTTTTAAATCGCCGATCTTCTTGAGAAGCCCCTCGACCTTTTCTTCTTCCGAGAAATCTTTGGAGTCTTCCAAAAACTTTTCGACTGTCGCCATTTCATCTGCGGCGATAACACTCAATGGACATTCAACAAAATCCGCAAATAGCGTCTTCACCTCCGTCAGTTTATCAACCAGCAAGTCTCCATTATTATTCTGTTCGGCGAGAAGGTAGTCTCGAAATGCAGTAGTAAGTGCCTGCAATCTTCCAAAACTTGCCAGCTTGAATGGCACAAGACTAACGACCTGACCTGGGTCCAAGTTTCCAACCAGACTTTTAGAAGCGAGGGATGAGTCAAAATACTTAAAGATACGTGAACATGTGCCGTATCCAGTACGATTAGTCCATGTCGTCAAGGCTCCTGACGAGCGCAACCGGTAATTGAATGAAGGTGCTCCGGGAGGAGTGACGTTCACATTGTGAAGAGGACGAAGCGGAGCGATCGGGTCAGCAAGGGTCCTGAGTGCTTCGCAGAGACTTGATTTGCCGCTCCCGTTGGTTCCAAAGATCACAGAGATTCGCTTTGTGATTGGTAATGATAAACTTGGACCCAAGCGTTTGAATGACACGAACCCACAGATTTCTTCCAGAAAATCGGGCGCACTAGAAGCTAGAGCTGGCGCAGCAGTCGAAACCACGTAATTTCCAATGTAGCTCGCCCGTCGGGTAAATAACGCATAAAGGCTCGCATAATCCGAATCCGTGGGGACGGAATATGACTCGAATGATGCGATATCGCAAAGGAATCGGAACCAAGACTGATCTTCTTCTGTAGCAAGATCGTTAATGTATCCAAATGCGTCTGGGTGAGTTGGCATGCTGGTGATTCTATGTAGTTAGGATAACAGTTTTGGCAACAGCAAATGGCGGGTGCGGCGGAGGTTTTGGTTACGGCAATGGAGCTTGTGCTGAAGCACTTGATTCGCTTCAGCCATGGTGTTGAAACGTGTCAGCAAATCACTTGGCGGCACAACGACGTCCACGTTTTCAAAAATCCCAGAGTTTACAGCCGGATAGGCGGCACCTGAGGCGTGGTTGACGAGATAACTGGTGAAATCGTTGGTCGTCGTAGCCTGGTAAAGATAGCTCCAAGGGACTGCACGAGCGGAAAGCACGGCAAAGCCAGTCGATGCGATGAGGTTTTCGGCTGGGTCGATGATCAGTGAGAAAGACCGGCGATTGGGGCGGACGGTGGACCATATAATGTCGCCGTGTCGGACTACCCGCCGGGCTCGACTCGGCGCGGAGTCGAAACTCATCGCCTCGATATTGTCGATTGACCCTGTGAAAACTGACGCGATGTCAATGTAATGAATTTCTTCGGGAGCGGTGGCGGCCCGGATGCTCTCTGCATTGACGTCGGCGATTTCGGCCAGCTTCTTCATCTCCCACCCTTTCGGTATCTTATCGAGTTCAGAGTCCACAAACTTTGCGGATTCGTGGCCGGGGAAGCGGAAGTGGACGAACCACTCGCGGTAGAGGGATTGCGCCATCTGCTCCAGGATCTTGATGCGGCGCAGGTTGTTCTCGATCAGGTCGTCGTAGGCCGAGAGGATGCCCGCGATCTTGCGTTGGGTGGGGAGGTCGGGGAGATCGATTTCAATCTGTCTGAGATTTCCCTGTGAAAGTTTCGGCTGTGCCGCTCCCGTCACGTAGGCAGCGAGGTTGGCGTGATTCAGACACGCCTTAATGAAGTAATCATCCGCCAGCTCGGGTTTTGCGGTAACAATGTGCGCATGGTTGTTCACCCAGAACTTTCCGTTGGCAAAGAAGGCAATTGGTTCCTTTCTGCTCCGCAAATTCTCACCATCCTCGGCGATCAACAGGAACTTGCCATCGAAGATGTAGTCGTCGATGTAGTCGATGATACTTTGTGCCCCATAGTAGGGATACTTTCCCTGCCGTTGACTGCGTTGTGCGCCACTCAAAGGAATGCGCCGACTGTCGTGGATGTCGATCACATCACCGAGTGGCGTTTTTTCCCAGCCAGCTTTCATGCCTCCAAAAGTTCCACGACGTTTTCCGCGATTTTCGCTTCAAGCTCCCGCGCTTCGGTGTTGAGAACTTCGAGTTCCTCGTTGAGGGCTTCGAGCTGCTCCTTGAAATCCTCGTCGCTGAGGTCCTCGCCCTTGGCGACGCCGACGTAGCGGCCGGAATTGAGCGACCAGCCCTGGGCTTCGATTTCCTGCAGGGTGGCAGCTTTGCACAAACCGGGAACGTCGATGTAGGTCGGGGCGTCGCCGAAGATTTCCTCCCACTTTTCCTCGGAGCCGTGGTTCAGCTCCAGATCCTCGCCGCGGTAGAAGCGGACGAGGTTGGCGATGAACTCGATTTGCGCGGGCGTGAAGTCGCGGTGGGCGCGGTCGAGCTGGCGGAAGATGTGGCGGGCGTCGATGAAGAGCACCTTGTCGGCGCGGTCGCTGTCGGATTTCCCCTTGTCGAAGAACCAGAGAGTGCAGGGCAGGGTGACGGTAAAGAAGAAATTCGGGCCGATGGCGACCATGACGTCCACATGACCGGCGCGGATGATTTTTTCCCGAATGTCATGCTCGGAGGCACGGGCATCAGCGGCGGAGTTTGCCATGACGAATCCGGCGCGGCCCTTCTTGTTGAGCGCGGAGTGGAAATGCTGGATCCAGAGGTAGTTGCCATTGTCGGTGCGCGGGATGCCGAAGGGGTAGCGCGGATCGCCGGAGAGCCTTTCCTTATCGATCTTGCTGACATTGAACGGTGGGTTCGCCAGCACGAAATCGAAGCGGCCGACGGAGTCCTGGAGATCCTCGTAGTAGGTGTTTCCCTGCTTGATATCCCCGCTCAGCCCGTGGACGGCGAGGTTCAGCCGCGCGAGCCGCGAGGTATCCGTGACCCGCTCCTGGCCGTGGACGGAAATGTCCGTGGTGGGGTTTTTCCTATGCTCCTCCACGAAGCGGGCGGACTGGATGAACATGCCGCCGGAGCCGCAGGCGGGATCCAGGATGCGCCCGTGGTAAGGCTCCAGGATCTCGACAATGAGCTTGACGATGGAGGTGGGCGTGTAGAACTCCCCGCCCTTCTGCCCCTCCGTCATGGCGAATTTCCCAAGGAAGTATTCGTAGATCAGGCCGAAGGTATCGCCGCCCTTGTCCATGGGGATGGAGGCCATGACTTTCAGCAGCTCCGCAAGCGTGCGGCTGTCGAGGATGTGGTAGGTCTTCGGCAGCACATCGGCGAGATCCGGGTTCTCCTTCTCGATGGCGCGCATGGCGTCATTGATCGCCTGCCCGGTAGCCGCGCCCTCCGGCAGGCTCAGCAGGTAGGCGAAGCGCGAGGCTTCCGACAAATAGATCACGCCCGCGGCATGGTAATCGGTGGGTCCGATCTTCCGCCGGGATCCGGCCTGCGGTGTCATCTCCGCCTCGACGGCGGCGAAGCGGACATCGGCATAGCGCAGGAAGATCAGCCCTAGGACGGTGGGCGAGTATTCGGAAGGTTTCAGATCCGCTCCGGCCCAGAGCATGTTGGCTGCGTCCCAGAGCTTCTTTTCGAGATTGGCGTGAGAGTCGTCGGCGGTGGCGGGTTCGGTCCAATGCATGGTGCAGAAAAATCAGGATAGTTGGGAGGCTCAGCGCGGGGTCAGTAAAGGGCGATTGAAGATTGCTTGGAAGCCACATCATCAAAGCATTTCGGCGTGATCCAATTTGATGATGGTCGACTACCATCCGAAACCGGCTCTCCACTCCCCTCGCCCTGCGGCTGGTCAGGGAAACCAGAAAGGATCGCCAAACAGGCAATATCCGCAAAAAGACGGAAAAGCTGGGGAACCGAGACCTAACCGGGCTCGCCCACCTGGCTCTCGGGAGCATCAAACGTTGTTTCCCTCGCGCGCGGGCGCCCGCGTGTCGTAAATACTCCGGTCAGAAGCGACCGCAGGCATGAGATCCGGACATCAGCGGAAATGAGCGGCCGGCGCCGGAGGTATTGTAAAAAATGTTGTAAACCGGCCCATCCGTAAGCCGTACACCCTTGCTATTCAAAATTGGTGGAGGCGAGGGGACTCGAACCCCTGTCCTGATCGCATTCCGCGAGATCGTCTACATGCTTAGTTGGTCCTTAATCTCAAGTCCGCGCTGTGGGCCAACACACCACGCGAACTCCAGTGTCCACGAAATCGATCTTACCAACGGAAGCGGTCACCCCTGCCGTCGGCCAGCCTACTGCCAACCTATTCACTCCTAGTAGGCGTCGGAGCAAACAGGTCACGGCGCTTTAGGCCGCGAGAGCGAGATTTTCGTAATCTGCGTTTATTTTATTTCGATCCGATTTTTTACGAGGCCAACGAATCATCCTCGGCATGCGGACCAGGCATCCAACAATCAGTCGAAACCAATGCGCCCCCAATGACCGAAAGATACACCTCCGCATCAACCCGTCAAGCTGGGTAGCGCGGGCATCCTGCCCGGCACCACGATCCACCCAAGACGCTACTTGATGAACCGAATCGTCGCCGGATACCGAAAGTCTCCACCATCACTCGTCGCCATGATCGCCTTGATCATGTAAACGACCCAAGCGATCAAGACGATGAACGGGAGAGCAATCGGAATGATGAGACACCCAATGAGACCTGCAATGATCGCCGTCCCAACGCCGAAGATCGCCGCGCTGATCTGAAAATTCACAACCTCTTTCCCGACCGCGTCGAGGTAGGCGCTCTCGGGACGTTTGATCAGCCAGATCACCAGCGGCACGATGATGTTCGCAAACGGGATCACGAAAATGAACCCAGCGAACCCGCTCGCATGCAGGCCGGTCGCCCACGACTTTTCCGCCGGGCTCGCCGTCGGATAAGCCATGAGCGGCGATTTGAAAAATTCCTTCCAGCCTCCGACTTTCGGAAGTTGTTCTTCCGGTGGCTCGGGCGGAACGGCGGGCGGCGTGGGTGGAATCTCGTCACTCATGATTTGATAACAAGCAATATCCTGACCTAGCGCAACTCCCGGAATCGTCCGCCGTTGAAATACCGGCTGCGCAGCTGCTGCACACCCTGCTTGTCTGGTCGGTCCATGCCGACTCCGACGAAGTTGATCTGGACCGGCTCGGCGGAACCTTCCTGGAGCACTTTGAGCGCATCGCCGATGTCATCATATTCCAGCTTCGTTCCAAATCCACCAGGGCCGGTGCCACTTCCCGCGAAAAATCCGCCGTCCGAGATCACGATAATCACGTCGGGCTGCAACGCGAAGGCTGCCTTCATCAACTCAATGAATCCCGGACTCCCCGTCCGCGTGTTCGGCGTCCCCTGCGGCATCGAGCCATCGGTCGCAAACCATTGGTCTAGCCAACCCTTAGCCGCCGCACGATTCTCATCGGTTGCCGGGATCAGCTCGTTCTGGAAAAACGCGTAGTTCCGCGCGAACTGCGCCATCCCGAAGCGGGTGTTGATGCTCAGGCTATCGAGCACTTTCTTGGTCTCGTCGCGGATCTCCTCCATCGACAACCCAGCGTCTCTCACCGAGTTCGTGACCGTGGTCGAGATGTCGTAGAGCAACAGGATCCGCTTCGCCGTCGTCTGGATCCCCATGAACGAAACGCCCGACCCCGTCCCGCCCAGGCCACCCGTGCCCTCGCCACCACCGCCCATCCCGCCCGTGCCGACAATGCTGGAGACCTGATCCGAGACGATACTGCTCGGGTCGAGCGGCAGCATCTGGTCCATCGGGATCTTGGGCAGATCGGGCAGCGCGAATTTCGCGGGCTGCAGGCTCTTCATCTTGTCGTTGAAACTCGGCTTCGGCGTCATCGCGTCGAACGAATCCATGTTCATCCGGTGCTCCCGCTCTTTCGCGGGCAGTCTGATGTCGCGCTGCACCTCAAATGTCGCGGGCGGCGGTAGGAGGTAGCGCGCCACGACGAGCACGCCCGCCACGACGCCAGCGCCGATGTGAAGGAGCACGACGCCAATGAGGATCGAAATGATGAGTTTTTTGACGCGCTTCTTCTGAGCCGCGTCGTCGAGCAAAGTTTCGAGCGCCATCCTAGAAGACCTCCTCGTCGCCACCCGTGTCGTCCGCAAACGTCACGCCGGTAATCTGCGCCTTCGCGCACGTGTTCAGAACGTCGACGATCCGCTGGTGATCGGAAGCGTCGTCCGGCGCGATCGTCACGAGCGCTTCACTCTTGTTCGCGTCCGCCGACTCTTTGAAACGCAACAAGGTCGTGAGAAGCTCAGGCATCTGCGTACTGCTAGGCGTGTCGAGTGGCTGGTCGTTGAGGATCACCTGCCCGGTCGGCTGGATCGTGATCCGCGCTTCATCCGGGATGTCGACGCTCTGATCCTGATCGACCGTTCCCGGCAACCCGATGTCGATGTCGCTCTCCTGCTTGATCGGCTTCGCCGTGACCATGAAGAAGACAAGCAGCAGGAAGACCATGTCGATCATGGGTCCCATCTGCATCTCCACGGTCTGGAGGTCTCGGCGGCGCATCTGCATGGCGTTAGATCCTTCTCCTCATTTCTGGTAGCTCCCGAAGATGACGTTGACCGCTCCGGCTTCGGAAGCGATGCGCATGAGCTCTTTCACCTGCTTGCCGGGCGTTTTCTTGTCGGCGCGGACGTAGAGGCGGAGTGGCTTGGGCGTTTTCAATGAATAGCGTTGCTTCAAGTAGGCGGTCAGCTCCTCTTTCGAAACGGGATCCTGCCCGATGTAATACCCACCGTCACCATCGATGCTGATGATGTCGCGATTGCTCAGATCGGACGGGATCACGCCGTTGCTGGCCGTCGGCAGCTTGATCTCGACCTTGATCTGCTCCTTCGAAATCTTCGTGGTGACCATGAAGAAAACGAGCAGCAGGAAGGTCATATCGATCATCGGAGCGAGCTGAAAGCCCACCTCCTCCTCCGCCTTTTTGAGCAGTTTCATCGAACGACTGTCATTCCCCCGGACCGTAGCGGCGCTTCCGTGAACCGCTCACCGATCTCTTTGCAAGACGAGCCTGAGCGGTTCGTAGAACCGCCGCTGCAGCAATGATCGCGGAGACCTGGTCCCATCACGCCTGCTCGGGAGCTCCTTCGCCGGTCGGCGTGGCTTCGTAGTCGGTCGCCGCTCCCTCGAGCTTCAGCTCGCCTGAGAGCAGATCGATCATGAACGTCACGCGGCGTTGGATGTTCGTGATGATGATCGTCAGCGAGTTCCGGAAGTAGAAGAAGAAGAACATCGCCGGGATGCCGACCAGCAAGCCAGCCGCCGTGGTCAGCATGGCTTCACCGATGCCGCCCGCGAGATCAGCCGGCTCGGACTTGCCCGCCGCCAACGCGTCGAAGCTCTGGATCATGCCCGTGACCGTGCCGAGCAGCCCGAGCATCGGCCCGATCGTTGCGAAGACGTTCAGGTAATTCACCCAGAGCATGAGTTTGGTCTCTTCGTTTGCAAGGGACTCGGCGGCCGATTGCTCCATCGACGCTTTGTTCGCGAGGTCGCGCTCGAAATTCACCTTGAGGAGCGCGGCGGACATGGTGTTCGAGAACGCGTTGGGGTCTCCGTGGCACAGCGAATACGCGCTCGCCGCGTCGCGTTGCTCCATGTTCTTCCCGATGGCCTCGACTTGCGAGGTGGGCATCATTTTTTTGCCGTTGATCTGAATGAAGCAATAAACCGCAACCGCCGCGGTGCCGATGGAGCAGAGGAGGAGCGGATACATCAACCAGCCGCCCTGATTAAACATGTCGAGGAGCGTCTTGTCCTCCACGGCGACGACCGCGGCTTCGGCCCCGGGGAGTGGCTCGTCCTGAGCGATCGCGGTCACCGGCACGACGACGAAGGCAAATGCCGCGAGCGCGGCCAGGAGACCGACTCGCAGTCGGCTAGATTTCTGGGTTGGTTTCGGACTCATCATTGGATTCTGCTTTTTCGTTAAGTGATTCTTTCTCGACGACCTCCGCCGCCCGCGCTGCAAAACGGCTGTCGGCGTAGAGGATGGTGATGTCGCGAGCCGCCTCGAGCGCGTTCCGCTCGTCACCGGTGGATTCGTAGATCTCGACCGCACCCCAGAGACCGCGCGCCGCGACGTCCGGCTCCGAGCCGTAAAAAAGGTAGGGGTAGAGGTAGAAGTCGAGCGCGTCGTTGATCAATCGCGCCCGCTCGGGCCGAACGTTCGCGTCTTGCTCCCAGCGAGGGTTGTTTTTGACGAGCTGGCGCAGCTCTTCGTGCGCCGCTTCGGCGAGGATGAACTTGGCTTCGATGAGCACGGCAGGGTCATCCGATTCTTTCGCGAGCTCCTTCGCCTCGTCGATGGCTTCCGCCGCCTGCCCGGTCGCGACCATCGCGCGAAGGCGGTTCTGTTTTGCCAGACGCTGCTCCCCTTCGTTCCAGAGCTTCGGCGCGACGTCCTTGAGCATCGCCATCGCCAGCTTTGCGTTTTCGGGATCGTCCGTCGCGAGCAGCAGATTCGCGTAGACGTTTGCAATCCGTCCCGCTGGCGATTTCGGCACGCCGACGAATCCCTGCCAGCGCTTCCACTGCAGAGCGACTTGCGCAAGATCCTTCGCCGTCGCCTGATCGAGCAGTGCATCCAGACCCGGATTTGGCGCAAATTCGATCCGCGACACGTCGTCGCGCGGCACGCTCACCACCGCCGTCGCGCCGGCGCCAAGCACGGTCTCGATCTTGAAGAATTGATCATCCACCCCGAGCACGCGCGCCGTCCGTTTCGTCTCCCCGGCGTCGTTCATGAAAAGCGTGTCCTGTGCAAATGCGCCAGAGCACAAAGCCAGCGCGACGGCGACGGGGAGCGCGGGCTTCCAGCCCGGCTGCCGAGCGTCGACTTGCTTACGCGATGCCAACGAGTCCCTCATCCTTCCTTCACCGGCCCTCCCAAAGCCTGCAAGCGCTCGCGCGCCTCCTCCATTTCCGGCAGATCCTTCAGCCGCTCGAGCTTCGTCATCTCGTCATAAGTTTTCCGCGCCGCGTCCTTGTCCTGCAGCGCCTCAAACGCCTCGCCGCTTCGCACGTAGGCCTTGGCCACCCACTCGTTCCAGCGCCCGTGCAGGATGTAGATCCGCTGGAAATACGGCACCGCCAGCTCGGGTTTCTTTTGGTTCAGGTAGCTCTGCCCCATCCCGTAGAGCGCCTCCGCCTTCTCGAGGCCAGTCGTGTATTCGTTCGACAGGAGCTTCTCAAGGGCCGCCCGCGCCTCATCGAATTGCCCCCGCTTGATGAGCAATTTCGCCTTCGCCAGCAAGACGCCGCCCAGCCGCACCGAGCCGAACGTCTCGTTTTCGAAACGATCAAACCACCCGAGCGCCGCCTGCTCGTTGTCACGCCTCAATTCCAGCTCACCCAGTGCCGCGAACGCTGCGTCCTTCTGCGGCGCACGCGGATTCCATTTCACCAGATCGCGCCACATCTGCTCGGCGTCGTCGTCGCGCCCCGCAGCCTCCATCGCGCTCGCAAATTCCGCCATGAGCAGCGGATTCGTCGAAGAAACCTCCACCCGCTTCGCCGCCTCGAGCATCGTCTCCTGCGCGATGGCGGGTTGCGTGCCGAGCAACGTCCGCGCCTGCGCCCAGAGCGAGCGCATGGCCAGGGTCTCCTCGCCCGCGCTGTCTGCTTCCGACCGCAGATCGCGGAGCCGCGCCGCGTATTGCGCCTGCTCCTCCGGCCCGTCGTAGAGCTTGGCCAGGGCCGGAAACAACTCGTCGACGGACCGCACCGCCGGGTCGTCGCCCAGCTCCTCGATGGCCGCCCAATACACCTCCCGCGCCTTCTCCGGCTCCTCCTGCTGCCGATACGTCCACCCGATCCAATAGATCGCCTCCGCCACCCGCGGACTCCGCGGATGCTCCGCCGCAAACTGCTCGAAGTGCGCCCGCATCCCGTCGATGTCTTCCAACAGCCGCAACGCTTTGCCGATTTTGAACCAACCCTCCTCGAAGAACCGCGTCTGCTCCGGCGGGATCCGCTTGAAAGCCGCGATCCCGTAGTTCATCTGCCCCTCGTTCATGTACGCATCGCCGAGCAGAAGGAGCGCCTCGGGGTTCGACTCGTGGTCCGGGTATTTCGTCAGGTAATCCCGCAGCTCCGGGATGCTCGTGTCAAAATCCTGCATCGCCTGCGCATCGTAGCCTTTGCGGAAAACCGCCAGCCCCCGCGAAGCTCCCTCCGGATACTTCGCCAGATACGCATCCATCGCCTCCCGCGCCGGCTGGTATTGCTTCGCCAGCGAGAATCCCATCCCGCGCCAGTAAGCCGCCGGGTCCGCCAGCTCGTGCTGCGGATACCCCTTCGCAAACTCGTCGAACGTCTCGACCGCCTCCAGATTCAGCTCACCCAGCAATTGGCTGAATCCGCGCATGAAAACCGCCCGCGGCGCGAACTCCGAATCCGGGAAATTCTTCGAGATCGCGGCAAACGTCTCGATCGCTTCCGGCTGCAGATTCTCGCGCTGCAACGCAATTCCCTTGAGATAGAGCACGAGCGCCATCTGCTCGGATTTCGGAAATTTCTCTTGGAAAGTCTCCGCCGCAGCCACCGCCTTCGGCCAGCGCTCGATCGCCGACCAACACTGGATCAAGTTGGCAGAAGCCGACTCGACAACGCTGTCCGGCTTCATCTCGGCCAGCATCTCCTCCAGGATGAGCGCCGACTCGCGATACCGCTCCATCGCCTGATAAGCCGTCGCCAACCGCAGCCGCAGCGCTGCGTCAAAGCTCTCGATCTTCGCGAAGTTCGCGATCTCCCGCTCGATCTTTGCGATCATCTGCTTGAGCTGAAATTTCCGATACGGATCGCCCTTCGGCTGCGCCTCCGCCGCCGCCAATCCATCCCGCAGATCATCAAGCCGCGCCTGCTGATACTTGATCAACCGGTCCTGACTCCAAACCCGCTGCAGACACTGGATCGCCTTCCGCCAATCTTCCGCCTGCAAAAACTCCGAACCCAGCTGCAACGAAAGCGTCTGAAACGTCGCGATCTGCAGCATCTCGTTCATCCGTGGAAATTCCGCCACGACCAGCGCGAGCGCCCGGTCCCGCTCCTCCGATTGCAGCAGCGCGTACAACTCCAGCACCGAAGCCCGCCCCCGGTTCACCTCGTTCATCCCGCTCTTGACGCTCGCAAAATGGTCCGCCGCCTCCGCGTTTTTTCCCTGGAGCAACCACGAAGTCCCGGCCAGCAACGCCGCCTCCTCCGTCTGCTTCGACTCCGGATACGTCCTGACAAATTCATCGAAAGTCCCCCGCGCAAGCTCGAGCTCCTCCGCCTGCATCTGACACACCCCGAGGTAGAACAACAGATCCTCCTTCTGGTCGAGCGACGGCCCCGGCTCCGCCTTCAAGGCGTCCTGAATCGCCTCCATCCCCTCGTCAAATTTCTGCAAATGCAGCAAACTCATCGCCAGCGGATACCGGATCGCCCCCATCGCTTCCTTCCCCTGCTCCGACCCGCCGAAGTCCACCGCGAACTTCTGGAAACCGCTGACCGCAGCCTCGTATTGCCCATTATTGTAGGCCCCGACCGCCCCCATGTAGAGTTCATCCGCCGTCTTCCCCTGCCCGATCCCCTGCGCGAAGGCTCCGGCGAGCGAAAGCGTAACGGCGGTCGCCGTCGCGCAGACCGCCCGCACAAATCTTGCAAAATCGGCTATCCCAAACAACACAACGTCTGTCTTAACCGATTGTCGCCCAGCTTGTCCGTGACATTTTCGTCATCCGATCGCTCCCCTCGCCGCCACGTGACGACCATGAGAAATTTTTGCCAGGGCGGAGCATCCAAGCGTCTAGAGCAACTTCCGTGCTACCCGGGACCAGGGCCGACTTTTCTGGCTGTCAATCCAGGACGGAGCCGATGACAAAGGGCGAGAGTCCTGGCCGGTGGCTACATTCGCGACCCGAGCGCTATCTCGTCTCCCCGCGGATCAGCTTCACCCTTTGGAACCGCGACCCCCAAAAACGCCGGGCAACGAGTCCCCTCCCCGCCCACTTCCCAACGACCCGTTGACTCGAATCCCTCGAACACCATCCGCCGCACGAAACGGGGCTCCGAAGCCGCCCGCCGCTCGATCGGGTCAACCGCTACGGCGCGCGATCAGAAGATCTCTCATCACCGCCAGCTAGGTGCCGACCCCGGCGCGACGTGAGCGCGAAACGAAGAAAAACCGAGCAATGACCGGGAGCTATCCGCTCGGCAGTTGACCCACCAAGCGAAGCAACTAGCGTCCTCCCGGTGAGTCCGCGTCCCTCCTTCTCTCAGAATCTGCTCCTCTTGGTCACGGGAGCCGCGCTCGGCTCCGCGGTCACCTGGTTCATCCTGGCGCAATTCCACCGCGCCGATCTCGCTCGGATCGAATCCGAACACCGCACCGCTCGTTCCACCATCGCGGTCCTCCGCGAGGATGTCGCCGAGGCTCGGCAGACACCAAAGCCGATCCGTTCCGCCACGGACGCGGTGGCGGCCAAGACAACCGTGCCAGTGACGACCGCTGCAGCGTCGCCCGCCCCGTCCGCCGTCGACCGGGATTTCTCCGCCACCGCTGCTTCGGCTGCGGCCAGCATGATGGCTCAGCAGACCGAAGCGAAACTCGTTGGTTTGACGAATCGGCTCGCTCTCACTCCCTCGCAGCGCCAGCGATACGCCGACTTCCTTGCCGACGCTCAGGCCAAAATGGTGAAAATGACCGAGCGCCTCCTGGCTGGCGAGGCCGCCAACTCAATCATGGCCGACCAGACGTCGGACACCGGCGAATGGCAGTCCGAAGAAAGACTACTCGAGGACATCCTGTCGCCCGAGCAATTTGCGGGCTACGAAGCCTACGGCAGGGAGCAGAAGCAGCAGCTCTACGAAACCATTGCGCAGTCCGACCTTAACACGCTGAATTCCATGTTTCCGTTGTCCGAAGATCAGAAGGACACCGTGTTCGGCACCCTCTACGAAGCTCGCGAACTCAAGATCAATTCCGTCGGCAACGGGACGAGCGACTCCACGATCACCGCCCAAAAACAGCGTGCGGACTTTCTTCGCGAGCGCCTTGCCGCCATCCTTCCGCCGACTCAGGTGGATCTCTACCTCGAGCAAGAAGCCAGAGCCGCAGCTGCGCAGGCGGAAATGATCCAACAATTTTTACCAAAAGAGACCCCGGCAGTTCCTTAGGGGACTCCGGTCGACTTTCACCCCGATTCCATGTCCTCCTTCGCCCAACTCGGCATTCCCCCCGATCTCCTCCGCGGTCTCGACGCGCTCGGCATTTCTTCCCCGACCTCGATCCAGGAAAGCGCGATCCCCTACCTCGTCAAAAATGGCGGCGACCTCGTCGCCCAGGCGCAGACCGGGACCGGTAAGACGGCGGCGTTTGGGCTGCCGCTTCTCATGAAGATCGATCCGACCAACCCCGCGCTCCAAGCTCTCGTCCTGTCGCCGACGCGGGAGCTCGCCAAGCAGATCGGACAGCAGCTTTTTCGCTACACGAAGTTCTCCAAGGACAAGATCTTCGTCGAAGTCACGGGAGGCGGCGACAAGATCGGTCTCCAAGTCGCTCGCCTCAAACGACCGACCCACGTCGTGGTCGCGACACCGGGACGGCTCTTCGATTTGCTCAAGGTCGACGCGCTCCGACTCGATTCCGTCAAACACCTCGTCCTCGACGAGGCCGACGAAATGCTCAGCATGGGCTTCCGGACCGAGGTGGCGCAGATCATCAAGCTCACGGCCTCGCGGCGCAGCACGTGGCTTTTCTCGGCAACGTTCCAAGAGAAGATCCAGCGGCTCGTGGCGGATTGCATGAAGCCGAATCCAAAGATGATCAAGGTCGAGAAGACCCAGGTCGTAAATCGCAACATCGCGCACCGATTCGTCGTCTGCGCCCGCGCGGAAAAGGATGACTGGATCGCTCATTACGTTGGGACCCGGGAAGACGAGCGCGGGATGGTCTTCTGCCGCACCCGCGCCGGAGCGATCAAGCTGGGCGTCGAGCTCGAGAAGCGCGGAGTCCCGGTGGACGTGCTGCAGGGCGATCTCAGCCAGAAGGACCGGGACAAAGTCATGCGTTCCTTCAAGAAGGAGCGCACCCGCTGCCTCGTCTCGACCGATGTCGCGGCCCGCGGGATCGACGTCGAGGGGCTGGCCTTCGTCATTCACCGCCAGCTCCCGGAGCAACGCCAATATTACACGCACCGCTCCGGACGCACGGCGCGGGCAGGTCTCAAGGGAACCTCGATCTGCCTCATCGAAAAGCACGAGCAGCGAAACATCACCGAGCTCGAGCGCGAACTGGGCGTGAGCTTCGAGCCCTGGGACGAAGAGTAGCGTTCGTCGTGGACCCACTCGAATCTCGCATCGCGGCGTTCATCACCGGCCAACGGACCGAGGACTTCGGCAGCCTCATCCTGGCGGTCCACGAGTTCCAGCGAGCCGTCAATCCAGCCTACGGTCGTTACTGTAACGCGTTCCCGCCCGCCACGACTTGGCAACAGATCCCCGCACTCCCCCAACGAGTCTTCAAGCAAACCGCCGTCCGGTGTTTTCCCGAGACCGAGATAACCGCCACGTTCCGCACCAGCGGCACGACCGGAGAAGGCTACGGCGAGCATCATTTTAAATCCCTCGAACTCTACCGTCTCGCCGCCACTCACGGCTGGGCCGACGCCGGACTGAGCGACCACTCCGTCATTTCCCTCATCCCACCCGTAGCCGACTCCCCCCATTCCTCCCTCAGCCAGATGGCCGACTGGCTCGCCGACACGCCGATGGGCTCGGATTGGCCAACCGTGGCAGCGGCCTCCAGCGAATGGACCGCCCCCGTCACCCTCTTCGGCACCGCCCTCGCCTTCCTCGACTGGTTCGAGCACCTCGGCGACCGCCAACTCACCCTCCCCCGGGCTCCGTCGCCGTCGAAACCGGCGGCTACAAAGGCACGGAACGTCAGATCGAAAAACCCGATCTCTACGCTCGCTTCACCCACCACCTCAGCTTGCCCGCCGAGTCAGTCGTCAACGAATACGGAATGACCGAACTCTCGTCCCAATTTTACACTCGCGGCCTCTGCCGACCGCACCTTCACGCCCCGTGGGCGCGTGGTCTCGTCATCGATCCCGAGACGAATACCGAAGTCTCCGACGGCGCGACCGGCGTACTCCGACTCTTCGACGCGGCCAATCTCGGCAGCTGCGCTGCAATCCAGACCCGCGACCTGGCGATCCGCCGCGGCGAACACTTCGAACTCATCGGCCGCGACCCCGCCGCCCTGCCGCGTGGCTGCTCCCGAGCCGCCGACGAAATGCTCTTGAACAGAAGGTAACGAAAGAATGCTGATAACCCCGAATTGCTGAATCCGTGATTTCCTTCGGATGAAAAATCACTCGTACCGCAGCGCCTTCACCGGATCCAATCGCGCCGCCGCGTAGGCCGGAACCAGCGCCGCCAGTGAGCAGACCACAAACGCACTCACGCAGATGATCACCACGTCGGACGTTACGACCTCCGCCGGAATTTCCTGAAATTCGTAGATCGACGGCGGGAACACGTTGATCCCCATCGTCCCCAAAAACCGCAGCAGGTCGTTGCGAAATTGGATCACCAAAATCCCGGACGCCAACCCCGTGATCGCGCCAAAGAACCCAACCACCATCCCCTGCGCCAGGAAGACGCCCATGATCTGGCGCGTCGGCGCACCGAGCGCCTTGATGATCCCAATCTCCCGCGTCTTCTGCACCGTCACCGTAATCAGCGTGTTCATGATCCCGAACGCCGCCACGAGCACGATGAACATGAGTAGAAAAAACATCACCGTCCGCTCCGTCGCCACCGCCTCGAAGAGCTGCCGGTTGAGATCGATCCAAGTGAGCGTGGTCACCACCGGCCCGACCGCCGACATGATCTCCCGCTTCACGGTCTCCGCGAGGAACGGATCCGTCGCCTCGACGCCCAGCCCGTGGACGTCGTCACCCAGCCCGTAAATTTCCTGCCCGACGTAGAGCGGGACAAGCATGTACTGGCTGTCGTAAGCGTAGCGCCCGCTCTGAAAAATCCCCGTCACCGTCAGCTCGGTCGGGGTGACGATTCGTTTGATCTCCTCGAGGTTCTCCCGGTCGGATGAACCGCTCGCCTCGAGCGAATCCAGCTTGGCCAGCACCGCCTCGACGTTTTCCGGAGAGTAGATCGTCAGCACGTCGCCCACCATCAACCCATAATCCCGGGCAAAATCCGCCCCCACCACGCAGTTGTCACCGTTGAGATCGAACTCACCCGCCAGCATGTGATCGGCCACCTCGGTCAGCTTCCGCTCCTTGTCTGGATCGATCCCCCGCATGATCGGCGTTTTCCGTTGATTCTGAAACTCCACGATCACCGGCCCCTGCACGAACGGCGCAACGCCATCGACGTCTGGTAATCCTTCGATGGTCTTCACCATCTCCCGCCAATCCCGGAGCACGCCCCCCATCACCACCACGTGAGGCTCGAACCCCAGCACCTTCCGTTGCAACTCCCGTTCGAAGCCGGTCATGACGGACATCACGAGAATGAGAACCATGATGCCCAGCGTCACCCCAACGATCGAGATGAGCGTGATGACGGAAACGAACGTCCGCTTCGGCTTGAGGTATCGCAGCGCGAGAAAGAGAGAAAACGACTTCTTCAAAGTCCGCCGACCATGCCCCTCCCGCGCGACGTGATCAAGCTCCCCGGGGAGTCCGGCCTTCCAGTCTGTCGTTCCTGGCTTCCAGCCCGGGCCGTCGAATTTATCAATGACCCCGCGCCTCGCAGCTAATAGAGCTGCTGCGAGTCTTCGTACGATCCATCGCTGAAGTATTCCCGCACGATCACGTAATCCTGCCCGCGCGAATCCCGGTAAGGGCCGAACCGCTGATATCCCGTCGTATTCCGAACGTAGCGCCGGTCATCCCGCCGGTCATCCCGGTAATCGTCATCGCGGCGATAAGCTCTCGCCGGCTCCCGCGTCGAAACGTCCTGCCCGGCGTAACTCCGAACCGCCTGCTGCAGACCCGCTTGCAACACCTGTCCCGGCGAAAGGGCCTCGCACCCCACCAATCCGACCAACCCCAACGTCACCGCGCTTACCTTTAAACAATCCATGAACACGTATCGTCCGAAAGCCCAACGCCGGCCCCAAGAAAAGGAAAATGGGCAGTGAGGGGATCGAACCCCCGACCAACTCGGTGTAAACGAGCCGCTCTACCGCTGAGCTAACTGCCCGATCGCGCCTCGGCTAACAAACCTTACGGCTTCGAAAAAATCAACCCTCCAAGTGTAAACCCGATCCACACCGCCCCCAAGCATAAGCCCACCGAACCCACGACGTTCGCCCCGGCAGCAAGCAAGTGACCCTCCTGCACCAGCGCCAGCGTCTGCAGACTGAAACTCGAGAACGTGGTAAATCCCCCGCACAGCCCGACCATCAGCAGCGCCCGGCCCGAGGTCTCGGACAAGTAACGCACCCCGTCCGGAGCCGCCATTGCCGCCAACGCACCGATCACCAACGAACCCACGACGTTGACCCCGAGCGTCCCCCACGGAAACGCCGAGCCAAGACGCAGAGCCATCCATTCGGAAATCCCGAACCGCAGCACGCTGCCAACGGCCCCACCCACGGCCACCCAGAGATAAGCCGCGAACACGCTGTCCTTCCGTCGTCGCTCGCCCGGTTATCCGAGCTTCTTGTTCCAAGCGGCGATCTTATCCGCTTCGGCCTCGAAGAGCGCGTCGGTCGATCCCAGGATCTCGATCGACTCGATCGTGTCACCCTGCTTGACCTTGTTCACGACGTCCTGACTCGACGTCGTCTCGCCGAAGATCGTGTGCTTCTCGTTGAGATGCGGCGTCGGCACGTGCGTGATGAAAAATTGACTCCCATTCGTGGCGGGACCGCGATTGGCCATCGCCAGGATGCCCGGCTTGTCGAACTTGAGACCCGTGCCGAACTCGTCCTCGAAGGAATACCCCGGCCCGCCGCCACCCGTGCCGTCCGGGTCGCCGCCCTGAATCATGAAGTTCGGAATCACGCGGTGAAATTTGATCCCGTCGTAGTAACCACGCTTAGCGAGATTAAGAAAATTCGCGACCGTCACCGGCGCCTTCGAGGGGAAAAGAGTGAGATCGATGTCCCCCGAAGAGGTCTTCATTACAACTTTGATGTCTTCCATGTCGGCCACATTATCGGCAGCGAAGAGCGGCGTCACACCAATTACGGCCAGCAGGGAGAAAAGGAGAATTTTCATCCGCGTAGTGTCGCCGAAGCCGCCCCGGCGTCAACTCTTCCTCCGGAAGTTCACCCACACAATCGAAGCGTGATCGCGGGCGGCAGCGGCGACCTGGGCGGGGCCTCTCGTCGCTGCATCGATGCCAGCACGACCGTCGGCGGCGAGCCGTAGGTCTGCGAAAAGCAGAGCGTAAGTCCAGACAGCATCGCCTGGGACGAATTCTAAGCCCGCCGGGCGCTGGGGAGCGCACGCGTCCCCGCGTGCGAGCCGGAGCGTCCCGCCCCAGCCCCCGTCCCCGAACGCGAAGCGTCAAACCCTTGCCCAAACCGCGGATCGCCTAAATAATCGCCATCCCACAATGAGCACAACACCCACCCCACTCACCGATCGCAAACTCCGCATGGGCATGATCGGTGGCGGTCGCGGAGCCTTCATCGGAGCTGTCCACCGCATCGCCGCGGCCATCGACGGCCAGATCGAGCTCGTCTGCGGAGCCTTCTCCTCCGACCCGAACCGTTCGCGCGAATCCGGCTCCGATTTTTTTCTCGCCCCCGACCGCTGCTATCCGTCCTACGAGTCGATGATCGCCGCTGAAGCCGCCCTCCCCGAAGGCGAGCGCATGGACTTCGTCGCCATCGTCACGCCCAACCACGTCCACCACGAACCCGCCCGCCTCGCCCTCGAAGCCGGTTTCCACGTCGTCTGCGAGAAGCCCGCGACCTTCGATCTCGACCAAGCCAAAGACCTCGCCGCGCTCGTCGAAAAAACCGGCCTTCGCTTCTGCCTCACCCACAACTACACCGGCTATCCGATGGTCCGCGAAGCCCGCGAACTCGTCCGCCAAGGTCACCTCGGCCCGATCCGCAAGATCGTCGTCGAATACCCCCAAGGCTGGCTCTCCTCCGATCTCGGCGATCAAAAACAAGCCGCCTGGCGCACCGATCCAACGAAATCCGGAGCCGCCGGTTGCGTCGGCGACATCGGCACCCACGCCGAGAACCTCGCCGAATTCATCTCCGGCCTCCAGATCGCCGAACTCGCCGCCGACCTCACGGCTTTCGTCCCCGGTCGGCAACTCGACGACGACGCCAACGTCCTCCTCCGCTTCGACAACGGAGCCAAAGGTGTCCTCCACGCCTCGCAGATTTCGGTCGGCGAAGAAAACGCCCTGAACATCCGCATCTACGGCGAGAAGGCTGGCCTCGAGTGGCACCAAATGGAGCCCAACACCCTCCTCGTCAAATACCCCGACCGCCCCACCGAGATCCGCCGCACCGGTGACGCGACGGCAACCCCCACCGGCACCGCCGCCACCCGCATCCCCGCTGGCCACCCCGAGGGCTACCTCGAAGGCTTCGCGAATCTTTACAAAGACTTCGCCGCCAGCCTCCGCAATCCCACCGCGACGCCCGAATACCCCACCATCACCGACGGCGTCCGCGGCATGGCCTTCATCGAAGCCGTCGTCGCCTCCTCGAAGGCCAACGCCACCTGGACCAAACTCTGAACCTCAAAAACTTAAAAACATGCGCCCCGTAACCCTCTTCACCGGCCAATGGGCCGACCTCCCGCTCGCCGAACTTCTCCCCAAGGTGAAATCCTTCGGCTACGACGGCGTTGAACTCGCCTGTTGGGGCGACCACTTCGAAGTCGACAAAGCCGACGCCGCCTACTGCGAAGCCAAGCACGCGCATCTCGCCGAGCACGGCCTCGTCTGCCACGCCATCTCGACGCACCTCGTCGGTCAGGCCGTCTGCGACCTCATCGACGAGCGCCACCAAGCCATCCTCCCGCCCGCCGTCTGGGGAAACGGCGAACCCGAGGGCGTCCGCCAACGCGCCGCCGAGGAAGTCATTCGCACCGCCCAAGCTGCCGCCCGCTTCGGCGTGAAGGTCGTCAACGGCTTCACCGGCTCCTCGATCTGGCACCTCCTCTACGGCTTCCCACCCACCGCCCCCGGCCAGATCGAAGCCGGCTTCGCCGACTTCGCCAAGCGATGGACACCCATCCTCGACGCCTTTCAAGCAGCCGGAGTCCGCTTCGCTCTTGAAGTCCACCCGAGCGAAATCGCCTTCGACATCGCCTCCGCCCGCACGGCCCTCGCAGCCGTCGACCACCACCCGGCCTTCGGCTTCAACTACGACCCGTCGCACCTCGGCTACCAAGGCGTCGACTACGTCCGATTCATCGAAGAATTTTCCGACCGCATCTTTCACGTCCACATGAAAGACGCGGCTTGGGGACCGAACCTCGCCGACGCGGGCGTCTTCGGCGGTCACGTCCCGTTTCACTCCCCTGGCCGCTACTGGGATTTCCGTTCCGTCGGCCGCGGCAACGTCGACTTCGAACGCGTCATCCGCGCCATCAACCACGTCGGTTACACCGGCCCGCTGTCGGTCGAGTGGGAAGACGGTGGCATGGACCGCGAGCACGGAGCCAAAGAAAGTTGCGACTACGTCCGCAAGATCGACTTCCCCCCCTCCGACCTCATCTTCGATGCCCAATTTTCCGACAAGTGAATTGCAGCCTCATTCTCTGACGGTCGCCGTTCTCGCGACCGGAAGGCGTCGTTTCGTCGCCGAGCTACGGACGATCCCAGAGCGCCGCCACAGCCGGAGCGGGTGAAATCACTCCACCTCGCCGTCCACTAACCCCGGCACCATCGCCATCGGTCGCACGACCGTCGTCTCCAACTCCACGAAAGCACCCGCGTCGCTCGACTTTTCGAACGCCAGCATCACCTCCAGCACGTGAACCGCCAGCTCGCCCGAGCACCGGTGCGCCCGCCCTTTTCCGATGGCGTCCACCATGTCGGCCAGCCCAACCGACCGGCTATTTTCCTCATACGAGTGATCACTCGCGACCTTCTCCCGCTCCCCCTTCTCGCCGAGCTGAACGAAGACTTCTCCACCAAAAAAATTCGGATCGGGAATGAACAAAGTTCCCTCGCTTCCGTAGACTTCGATCCGCGGTAAAGTCGACGAGTGAACGTCGAAACTCATCATCACCGTCGCAATCGCCCCGCTGGCGAACTCGACCGCACCCGTGTGATGCGTCGGCGTTTTCACCGGAAAATCCCGTTCCTCGACACCCGGCACAGTCACGCGCCGCGTCTCGAAGCTTCGCCGCGTCATTCCACACACCCTCCGCGCCGGACCTAAGAGATTCACCAAACTCGTCAAGTAATAGGGCCCCATGTCCAGCATCGGCCCGCCCCCCGGCAGGTAAAAATTCTCGGGATTCGGATGCCAGTGCTCCATCCCCCGGCTCGTCATGAACGCCGTCGCCGCCACCGGCTCCCCGATCACACCCTCATCGATCAACCGCCGCGCCGTCTGGCCCGAGGCACCCAAAAAGGTATCCGGCGCCGACCCAACCCGCTTGCCCGCTGCTTCCGCGACACCCAGCATCCGACTCGCTTCTTCGTAGCTGAGTGCAATCGGCTTTTCGCTGTAGACGTGCTTCCCGGCATCGATCGCCGCGCAACCCACGGTGACGTGAGCCGCCGGGATCGTCAGGTTGAGCACGACGTCGACCGACTGGTCGGCGAGCATCGCCTCCACACTCTCCGCCGCCGAGACGCCGAATTTCTCCGCCTGCGCCCGAACCCGCTCAACATCCAAATCGGCGACCGCTGCAAAGTTTAAGTTCGTGAACCGCTTTCCCGCTTCGAGATAGGCCGTCGAGATATTCCCGCAGCCGATGATGCCGATATTCATAAAAATCTTCCCCGCAAACCCATCCTCGCGAAACTCACTCGGTGATGATGTCTTTGTAAGTCTTCCCGGTGGGAATCATCGGCAGCACGTGCTCCGTGTAAGGCGTCGTCACGTCGAGCACGTAAGCCTCATCGGAGTCCAGCATCCGCTGGATTGCCGCCCGGAGGTCCTTCTTGTGGCTGACTCGCTCGACCTTCACGCCGAAGCCCTGGCAGATCGTCACGTAGTCCGGGTAGATCTCGCTCGTGTTCTTCGGGTCGCCGAGGAAGGTATGCCCGCGATTGCTGGCGTAGAAACGATCCTCCCACTGCGCGACCATGCCGAGGTGCTGATTATTGAGGATGATCACCTTCGCCGCGATCCCCTCGACGTGCGCCGTCGCCAGCTCTTGGACGTTCATGAGGAACGAGCCATCGCCGTCGATGTCGATCACCTGCCGGTCCGGGCACGCCACCTTCGCCCCAAGCGCCGCCGGATACCCGAATCCCATCGCGCCGAGTCCCGCCGAAGTCAGCAGGCTGCGCGGACGGTCAAAGTCATAGAATTGCGCTGCCCACATCTGGTGCTGTCCCACGCCAGTCGTGATGATCGCCTCGCCGTTCGTCATCTCGTGCAGCAACTTGATCACAGCTTGGGGCTGAATCACGTCCGGGGTGTCGTTGAATTTAAACGGATTTGCCTCCTTCCACTCGGCGATCTGCTTCCGCCACGCCGGATAGAGGGTGCTCTTCTTCGGCGACCGTTTGTAACCCGCTTTGTCGAGAAGTTCGTTCGCCCGGCGCAACGCGTATTTGAGATCGCTCAAGATCGGGAGCTTCACCGTCTTGTTTTTGTTCAACTCTGAGTTGTCGATGTCGATGTGGACGATCGTCCCGTGTTCGGCAAACTTTTCGACCTTCCCCGTCACCCGGTCGTCAAACCGCACGCCGATCGCGAGCAGGATATCCGCCTCGTTCACCGCGTTGTTCGCGTAAACCGTCCCGTGCATCCCCAGCCACTTCAACGAAAGCGGGTGGCTCTCCGGAAAACTCCCGATTCCCATGAGCGTCGTCGCTACCGGGATCTGCGCCCGCTCGGCGAACTCCAGCAATTCCTCGGACGCGTTGCCGGAGATCACGCCACCACCGCAATAGATCATCGGCCGCTCGGCGCTCGTGATCATCCCGATCATTTCGTTGAGCGCGACGTCGTCGGCTTTGAGATCCACCGAGTAGCCGCGGAAAGCGATCTCCTTCGGGTAGATCGGCTGCGCCAGCTGCATCTGGATGTTCTTCGGAATATCAACGACCACCGGACCCGGACGGCCCGTCTCGGCGATGTAGAACGCCTCTTTGATGATCCGGGGAATGTCGCCGATGTCCATCACGAGATAGCTGTGCTTCACCACGGAGAGCGTCATTCCGAAGAAATCCGTTTCCTGAAACGCCCCGCGCCCGATCATGTCCTGCGGCACCTGGCCCGTCACCACCACCATCGGTACAGAATCCATGAACGCGTCCGCCACGCCCGTTACGAGGTTCGTCGCGCCCGGCCCCGAGGTCGCCATGCAGACACCCGCCCGCCCCGTCGCCCGCCCGTAGGCCTCAGCTGCGAAGACGCCGCCTTGCTCGTGACGCGGCAGGATGGTCCGAATTTTCTTCGACCGGGTGAGCGACTGATGGATCGGCATCGACGCCCCACCCGGATAGGCAAAGATGACGTCGACTCCCTCGCGCTCCAGGCAACTGACGAGGATGTCGGCCCCGTTCATTTTTGCGCCCCGGTCGGGAGCCTCCTTCGCCGCTCGGCGGGTCATCGATTTCGTAGCCATAAGAACCCGGCAAAATGCCCGCGAACCCACAAGAGATCAAGCCCGAACGGCCCGCCCGCAGGTCAACTCGCCGACCCCGCCCGCCCATCCGCCGCCAGCGCCGCCCGCAATCGCCCCTGCGCCGCCCGCCCCAATCGCACCGGCTCGGCCATCCCCGTCAGCCAAAGCAGACCCTCGTCCCGCGACACCCGGCGCCACCGCGCGACCGCCCCCCGGTTCACGATCAGCGACCGGTCCACCCGCACGAACCGCTCCGCCGGCAGCGCCCGCTCGTATCTCCCCAGCACCAGCCCCACCATCAGCGGTGCCTCCCCCGCGACGAACACTCGCGTGTAATCCCCCTCCGCCCGCAACGCCACGATCCGATCCACCGCGGTCACGACCGTCCGCCCCGGCATCCGCAGACAAATCCGGTCGCTCACCCCGTAGTCGACCGGCCACTCTCCTCCTACCGCGAGCGCCGACTTGAGCCGCTCGATCGCCAGCCCCAACCGAGCCACCCGCACGGGCTTCAACAAATAGTCCACCGCTTCCACCGCGAAAGCCCGCACCGCGTGCTCGGCGTGCGCCGTCACGAAGACGACCTTCGGTCCCTCCCTTCGCCCCTCGAGCAACTGGAACCCGTCCGCCCCCGGCATCTGGACGTCCAGAAAGATCCCGTCCGGCTTCTCCCGATCCAAAGCCTCGCCAGCCGCCGCGACCCCGTCCGCCTCCCCCACGACCTCGACGCCCGGAAAGGTCGCCAATGCCCGCCGCAGCGCCTGCCGCGCCAGCCGCTCGTCGTCGACCAACATCACGCGAAGCACGGCTCTCCCTCCAGGCTCAATTCCGCCGTCACCACGCCATCGGATTGACTCAGCTCGAATCCCGACCGACCCGGATAATGCAATTCCAACCGCCGCCGCAGCGTCTCCAAACCCACCCCCTCCCGCACCTCCAACGTCGCCGGAAGCCGTCCCGGATTCGACACTCCAATTCGCAAGCGTTCCCCCTCGCACCCCGCCACCACCCTCACTTCGCAATGCTCGGCCGCCAATCCGTGCTTCACCGCGTTCTCGATCAACGGCTGAAGCAAAAAACTCGGCACCCCGCGCCGCCGCGCCTCCGTCTCCACCTCGATCACCGCTTCCATCCGCTCACCGAAGCGCGCCTGCTCGATCTTCAGATACGCAACCATCGCGTCGATCTCCGTCGCCAGCGGCGTCACCAAGCGGTGGCGCTGGTCCAACGAATACCGCAGGTAATCCGCCAATTCGTGAACCATTTCTTCCGCCACCGCGGGCTGGTTCGGAATCTCCGCCGCGACGTTGTTCAAGGAATTGAAGAGAAAGTGTGGGTCCAATTGCGCCCGCAGCAGGTCGAGTTCCGTTCGCTCGGCCTGTTCCATCGCCCGATCCGCCAGCCGCGTCGAACGTCGGGCGAAGAACGCCAGGCTCCACGCCAAAAACGCGAACCAACTGAAGACCAACCGGAGCAGCCATTCCTCGCGCGGCGACCAACCGGTCGGCGACAGCCCCGTCCATCTCGACCACACCAGCGCCAACACCGTCACGAGCCCACCCGCCACGAGACTCGTCCCAACGATCCAGAACGCCGTCCGCACGTCGAACGGACCCCGTAACGACGGGCGGCGATAGATCCAGAACAGCGCTCCCGAGAGGACCATCGCGCTCGGCTCCAGCAACACCGTGAACGACAACGCCTCCCGCCAGTCACCAAACAGCGGCGCCCGGATCAAAAACGCCGCGATCGCGAACCCACCCCAGGCCAGCGCGTTCCACCGCCAGAAATGCCAGGGTTCATCCAATCGTCGCGCCCGCATTTCGTCACAATAATCACGCTCGCCGTCCGCAAGCGACGCTTCCGGCCCGATCCGCCGATTTTTTTGCCCGATTCATCGATTTTGAAGATACATTGATTGCGTATCCTGCAACTTCTTCCAGATGCGATTTCCGTTCCTCCGCTCTGGCTTCTTCGTCCTCGCTTTCGCGCTGGTGTCTCTCGGCACCGATCATTTGGCCTCCGCTCACGGCTCCATGGCCGATCCCATCAGCCGATCCTACGCCGTCTTCCTCGGCGATCCCCAGACGCCCGACTATCCGGCCCACGCCGCGGCCATCGCCACCGCTGGCACCCAGGCCTTCTACGATTGGCACGAGGTCAACGGCTTGTTTCCCGGTCGCGACTACCGGACCCGCATCCCCGACGGCCAAATCCCCGGCGTCGGTCGCGCCAAATACGCCGGGCTGAACCTCGCCCGCGCCGACTGGCCAACCACCCCCGTCGCTCCCGGCCCCTACCCCTGCACCTTCTTCGCACCCACCCCGCACGAACCCTCCACCTTCGAACTCTATCTCACCAAACCCGGCTACGATCCGACCCAGCCCATCAAGTGGTCCGACCTTGAGCGGCTGCCCGACCCCGCCAACCTCCGCCTCGAAGGAGCCAACTACCGCTTCACCGCCCAATTCCCCCAACGCACCGGCCACCACGTCTTCTACGTGATCTGGCAGCGGATCGACCCCGCCGGCGAAGCTTTCTTCTCCACCAGCGATCTCCTCTTCTCGGGTTCCGGGACCAATCCCACGCCCAATCCCACGCCCGCCCCAACGCCCACGCCCCAGCCGACTCCACAGTCGACCCTGGCGACGCTGGCAGTCACCAGTGATTGGGGCAGTGGCTTCGTCGGACGCATCACCGGAAAAAATCCCACCCACGCTCCACTCAGCGGCTGGACACTGCAATTCGATCTGCCCCGCGACATCGTCAATCTCTGGGACGGCGTGATCGTTTCCCGCGTCGGCGACACCTACACCGTCCGAAATGCCAGTTGGAATGGCAACGTCCCCGCCCACGGCTCGTTCGCCTTCGGTTTCCAAGCCGCCGGCGGCAACGGCAACCTCCAACCCACCAACGTCCGACTCCTTTCCGCCGGAGCGCCCACACCCACACCCACTCCCACACCCACACCCACTCCGACTCCGACTCCGACTCCGACTCCGACACCGACTCCGACACCGACACCGACACCGACACCGCCTCCGACTCCGACACCGACACCGACACCGACTCCGACACCGACTCCGACACCGACACCGACACCGACACCGACACCGACTCCAACTCCGACTCCGACTCCGACTCCAACTCCGACGCCCACGCCCACGCCGACACCCACGCCAATTCCCGGCTCGCCGAACACGACCGTCAACCTCGGGTCCGCCCTCGTCACCTTCACCGTCAACAACGACTGGGGCGGTGGCTTCGAAGGTCAGGTATCCGTAAAGAACCTCACATCGACGACGCTCCGCTCCTGGAACGTCTCCTTCGACCTTCCCCGAACCATCGCGAACGTCTGGAACGCCCGCATCGCGTCCCAATCCGGCTCCACCTTCCGCTTCAACGCCGAGACCTTCTCCTGGAACCGCGACATCCGACCCGGTGCCACCGTTTCCTTCGGGTTCATCGGCTCCGCCGGGAACCTCCGCACCTCGCCCACGAACTTCGCCTTCTCCTCCAGCGGCGGCGTTCCAAACCCAACGCCAACTCCAACGCCTACGCCCACACCAACGCCAACGCCAACGCCAACGCCTACGCCCACGCCAACGCCCACACCAACTACCACTCCCACTCCCACTCCCACTCCCACGCCCACTCCCACGCCCACACCGACTCCAACTCCCACCCCGGGCGGCTTCAACTACGGCGAAGTCCTCCAGAAATCCCTCTACTTCTACGAGGCGCAGCGTTCCGGTGCTCTCCCCGCCGACACCCGCGTCGTCTGGCGCGGTGACTCCGCCCTCGGCGACGGCTCGGACGTTGGCGTCGACCTCACCGGCGGCTACTACGACGCCGGCGACCACGTCAAATTTGCCCTCCCCATGTTCAGCTCCCTCACCCTCCTCGCGTGGGGCGGCATCGAATACCCCGCCGGCTACGGCACCGAGCGCGACGAACTCCTCGCCACCGTCCGCTGGGGCACGGACTGGATCCTCAAGGCCAACCCCGCCCCCAACGTCCTCTACGGCCAGGTCGGCAACGGCGGCCTCGACCACGCCTACTGGGGACCCGCCGAGACGATGACCATGGCCCGCCCGGCCTCCGCGATCACCGCGCAAAAACCTGGCACCGAGATCGCCGGTGAAGCCGCCGCCGCCCTCGCCGCCGCCTCGATGCTCTTCCGCAACGACGATCCGACCTACGCCGCCACGCTCCTCGCCCGCGCCCGCCAGCTCTACAACTTCGCCAACACCCACCGCGGCACCTACACCGCGGCCATCCCCGACGCCGCGGGCTACTACAATTCCTACTCCGGCTACGACGACGAACTCCTCTGGGCCGCCGTCTGGCTCCACCGCGCCACCAGCGAAGCCGCCTACCTCCAGGCCGCCGAATCCCTCTTCGCGCAAAAATTCGCGGGCGCCACCCCGCGTTGGACCCACAACTGGGACGACAAAGGCTACGGTGCCGCCCTCCTCCTCGCCCAACTCACCGGCAAACCCGTTTACAAGACGATCACCGAGCGGTTCCTGAATTACTGGACCACCGGCGACAACGGCGCCCGCGTCACCTACACCCCCGGCGGTCTCGCCTGGCTCGCCCAATGGGGATCCCTCCGCTACGCCACCACCACCGCCTTCCTCGCCGGCCTCTACGCCGACCGCGTCCGTGACGTCGGCACCCGCTACGCCGACTTTGCCAAGCGCCAGGTCGACTACGCCCTCGGCGACAACCCCGCCAACCGCTCCTACGTCGTCGGCTTCGGCAACAATCCCCCCATCAATCCCCACCACCGCACCGCCCACGGCTCTTGGGCGAATTCGATCACCAACCCCACCAACAACCGCCACGTCCTCTACGGCGCCCTCGTCGGCGGACCCTCCTCCGCCTCCGACACCGCCTACGTCGACGACCGCTCCAACTTTATCACCAACGAAGTCGCCCTCGATTACAACGCCGGCTTCACCGGCGCCCTCGCCCGCCTCCGACAACTCCACGGCGGCAATCCCCTCACCAACTTCCCGCCGACGGAACTCCCCGACGACGAGTTCTTCGTCGAGGCCAGCATCAACCAGCAGAACTCGAACTTCACCGAGATCCGCGCCCTCCTGAACAACCGCTCCGCCTTCCCGGCGGGCGCGTCCGACTTCCTCTCGTTCCGTTACTACCTCGACCTCTCGGAACTCCTCGCCACCGGCTATCAGCCCGGCGACCTCGTCATCACCTCCGCCTACAACCAGGGAGCCACCGTCAGCGCCCCGGTCCTCCACGATGCCGCCCGCCAGCTCTACTACCTCTCGGTCGACTTCACCGGCACGCGGCTCGCTCCCGGCAGCAGCCAAACTTTCCGCAAGGAAATCCAATTCCGCATCGCCGCCCCGACCACCGCCGCTTGGAATCCCACCAACGACCCTTCCTATCAGGGCCTCGCCACCGGCGTGCCCCAGAAGACCGCCGCCATCCCCGTCTTCCAGGGGGCCGATCTGCTCGAAGGCACCATCCCGTGATCAACGCACCGACGGAGACATTCGTTGACGGAACGGACGCGCTCTCTTAGGCCTCCAGTCCGATGCCACTCACCGGCCTTTTTGCAAACAACCGGAAATGGTCCGCCGACAACCTCGCGGCCAATCCGGACTTCTTCGCCCGGCTCGTCGACCAACAGACTCCCGCCTACCTCTGGATCGGTTGCTCCGACAGCCGCGTCCCCGCCAACGAGATCGTCGGCCTCCCGCCCGGCGAGATCTTCGTCCACCGCAACGTCGCCAACCTGGTCGGTGCCACCGATTTCAATTGCCTCTCCGTCATCGAATACGCGGTCCTCGTTCTGAAAATCAAACACGTAATCGTCTGCGGCCACTACGGTTGCGGAGGCGTCGCGGCTGCCTTCGACCGCGTCCGCATCGGCCTCGTCGACCACTGGATTCACCCGATCACCCTCGTCGCCGAGAAGCACCGCGCTCTCATCGAGGCCGACGCGGATCGCACCCAGCGGCTCCGGACCCTTTGCGAACTCAACGTCATCGAACAGGTTCGCAATCTCGGCACCACCTCCCTCATTCGCAACGCCTGGCTGGACGGAAGGGAACTTTCGATCCACGGCGTGATCTACGGACTCCGCGACGGTCTTCTGCACGACCTCGACGCCACCGTCTCCGGACTCGACGGCATCGCGGGCAGCTACGACCGCGCGCTCGAGCACATCACGCGGCGCCCGCACCGCTGACCAGGCCGGCGACCAGCTGGGCTTTGTCGGCGTACTCCGTCAGCGAACCGTCGGCTTCGAGCGTTCCAAAACCTCGACCGAACGCCGCGCCGTTCACCACGCACGCGTCCGACCGCGCCTCCGCCAGCTGACGCCGACCCGCGGCCAACGCGTCCTCCCGCCCGCCCACCAACTCGTATTTCCACCCCACGATCCGCGCCGCCGGGAACCACTCGCGCAGGGACAAGATCAGCTTTGCCGCCGGCCGCAACGCGATCGTGATCCCGCCCGCCCGGCTCGAGATTTTGGCCGCATCCACGACCTCCCCCGCCGCGCCCCGCACCTCCACCAGCTCGAAATCCGCGAGGGCCGCCGCGTGCAACACCAGATCCGCCTCCCGGCCCCGCAGCTCCGCCGCCAGCTCGTCGTTCGTTTCGAACTCGATCCGCTCGACGCCCTCCGCCAACCGCGAGACCGTCGTCGCCGCCCGCGATTGCAGGCAGAGCACCTCGTGGCCCGCCGCCGCGAACCCGTTTGCCAACATCACCCCCAGCTCGCCGGTCGAAAAATTCGAAATCCGCCGCACGCCGTCGATCGGCACCACCCCAGGGCCACAGGTGACGATGATCCTCATTTCACCGCGAGGGTGGTGACTTCGTGCCGCCGAAGTTTGCATTCGGTTCCCCGCGCTTTGATCACCCGGCCCCACCCGAAGAAAGCTTTGACTCCCTCCGCGCCGAATATAATTTGCGGGATCGGATTCAAACCCGTTTCTCACAAATTTTCTCATGAATCTCAATAAAATCACGTCCAGCCCGTCCCCGGAACCCTTCGCGCCCGTCGGTGGTGGCACCTCCGGCAAGAACGTCCTGTCCGCGGACGTCGACATCAAAGGCACCATCAAGTTCGACAGTGAACTCATCTGCGACGGCAAGATCGAGGGCGAGATCATCTCCGACGGCGTCCTCGTCATCGGCAAGAACGCCATCGTTCGCGGCGAGGTCATGACGAAGGCCGTCACCGTTCACGGCACCGTTCTCGGCAACATCACCGTCAGCGAAAAGGCAGAACTCAAAGCCAGCGCCCAGCTCACCGGCGACCTGACCGCCTCCCGCATCGTCATCGAAGAAGGCGCGAGCTTCACCGGAAAATCCGAGGTCACCCCGAACAAAAATTCCAGCCGCCCCGCGAACCCGAACAAGCCTGCCGAACAAAGTTCCGACAAGCCGAAAGACGCGTCCAACCAACCCGGCGGCAACCCGGACCGAGCCAAGGAAATCGCGAACGCCTAACTTGCGTTCCCGAGCCGCTTCGCGCATCGCCAGCGCCCGGACTTCACCATGTTTGGCGCCATCCGCAAAATCCCGACCACGTGTCCACACTGCGGGTTCGTTCAAAACGAACCCCGGGCACTGCAATCCACGTTCTGTCGCGGTTGCGGCGATCACTACTCCACGACGGCCGCTCCGCTCAACGCGGCCGCGACCCGCGTCACGATTCCCGCCGCATCGGTCGGCCCCAAACGCGAAGTCGACTGCTCAGCCTGCGGCGAGACCCACTCTGCTCCCGCCCACGTCGTATCCAGCGCGTGTCCGACCTGCGGCTCGTCGACGAATCTCACCGACATCCACATCACCAGTCACTTCACCCACTCGGTCGACACCCGTGGATCGATCCACGTCTCCCCGACGGGCTACCTCAACTCGCCCCACACCCGCTGCGCCAACGCCCACATCGAAGGCCGGTTCGCGGGCCGCATCGACTGCGTCGGCACCCTCCGCATCCGGGGCAACGGCATCTGCCGCGCGCGCATCGAGACCCACACCCTGATCATCGATCGCGGGTCCGACTTCCGCTTCACCTTCCCGATCCGGGCCGAAGAGATCGTGATCCGCGGCCACGTTGTGGCCGATGTCTTCTGCCCCGGCACCATCCGAGTCGGCCGCTACGGCCTTCTGGACGGCGACGTCCACACCCGCTCGCTCATCGTCGACAAGGGCGGCGCTTACGAAGGTTCCGTCGAAGTTGCGACCACCATCATCGACAATTACCCACGGGCCGGCACCATCCAACCGCCGGAACTCAAAGTCCTTCCCGCCTGGCAGCCCATCTTCGCCCACGGGTAAGCGTCCGGGAGCGCAGGCTTCCGGCCTGCTCGTTCCGGGCTCCCAGCCCGGAACACCGCCGAGCCAAAGAAAGCGTCCGAATTACTCCACGTCCGCAACCGGCGCGACCGCCGGCCGCGCCATCGCTTCCAGCTCGCGATAGACCGGCTCCGCACTCTGCGCCGCCACCGACATCGGATACTGGTCCGCCAACCGCTGGAACGTCTGCAACGCATCGTTCCGGTTCCCTTCGGCCAGCAGCAACTCCGCTTTAAAGAGCATCGCCACCGGAGCCACGAACGAATCCGCATCGACGTCGACCACCGCCTGCAAAGCGGACTCCGCTTCGCCGGCCTTCCCTTCCGTCGCCAAGTTCTCGGCGATCGCCACGCTCGCCAGCGGCGCCATCGGGTGATCCGGCTGTCCGTCCACGAACGTTCGGAGCGTCGCGGTTGACTCCTCGAGCTTCCCATCCTCCCGCTGCGCCTTCGCCAACAGAAGAGCCGCGTTCCCAGCAACGACCGTCCCCCCATGATCATCGATCACGGCCTTCAGCTCCTCCGCCGTCTTCGCGTTAGCAAAAGCCTGCTCGCTCGCGATCCTCGCCGCCCGCGAAATGGCGAACCAGCTCAAGCCGACGATGAGGATGACCAACACTGCAATCGCGCCGATGATGACGCTTGCCTTGTGCTTCGTCCAAAAAACCTCAAACGGATCGAGGTGCGCGTCGTAGAGCGGTTCGTCGGACGCTTGAGAAGGGAGATAAGGTTCGCTGGCCATGATTTATAAAAATTAACCCGCGACTTCCGCCCGAGCTTCCTCGGCTAACGGGGTGCTGAGGTAACGCTCACCGGTCGAACAAGCAACGGTCACGATCAACTTCCCGGCGTTCTCCGGACGCTTAGCCAACTCGATGGCCGCGTGCAAGTTCGCTCCCGAGCTGATTCCGCCGAGGATTCCCTCCTCCTTCGCGAGCCGTCGCGCCATCGCGAAGGAGGCCTCATTCGAGACTTGGATGACCTCGTCAACCACGTCGAGGTGGAGATTGTTCGGGACAAACCCAGCGCCCGCTCCCTGGATTTTATGCGGCCCCGGCTTGAGCGGTTCGCCCGCTCGGGTCTGCGTGATCACCGGCGACGCGTCCGGCTCCACGACCACAACTTGAAAGCCCGGTTTCCGGGATTTGAGCACCTCGCCAACGCCCGTCGCCGTTCCGCCAGTGCCGACCGCCGCGACGAAAATATCGATCGCCCCGTTCGTGTCCTCCCACAGCTCTTCCGCCGTCGTTTTTTGGTGGATCGCCGGGTTGGCCGGATTGTTGAACTGCTGGGGCATCCACGCGTTTTCGGTCTCAGTCACGATGGCTTCCGCCCTCGCGATGGCCCCCTTCATTCCCTCCGGTCCCGGTGTCAGCACGAGCTTCGCACCGAGCATCGCCAGCAAAGTCCGCCGCTCGACACTCATCGTCTCCGGCATGGTCAGGATGAGTTTGTAGCCCTTCGATGCGGCCACAAAAGCGAGCGCGATGCCCGTATTGCCGCTCGTCGGCTCGACGATCGTCGTGTCGGCGTTGATGAGGCCGCGCTCTTCGGCGTCCTGAATCATCGCCATGCCGATGCGGTCCTTCACGCTGCCAAGGGGGTTAAAAAATTCGCACTTCACCGCGATGGTCGCCGGCAGGTCTTTCGTGATGTTATTCAACCGAACGAGCGGCGTGCGACCGACCGTTTCGACGATGTTGTTGTAGATTTTGCCCATTGGAATCGTCCTTGAGATGAGCGAAGAACCTACCCAGCACCCCTTGTCAGCGCAAAATAATTCTCCTACCTTGGCGCATGGCCGACCTCCTCACCGACTCCGAAATCTCCGATCACCTCGCCACCCTCGACGGCTGGGAACTTGACGGAAAATCCATCACTCAGACGTTCGAATTCAAGAGCTTCACGCCCGCCATCGAGTTCGTCAACGAAGTCGCCGACCTCGCGGAAGACGCCAATCACCACCCCGACATCGACGTCCGCTGGAACAAAGTCACCCTCCGCCTCTCAACCCACAGCGCGGGCGGCCTCACCAAAAGCGACACCGCCCTAGCGACCCAGATTGACGATCTGTAACGGGGGACGGGGATCGCACGCGTCCCGGGTGTGAGACGCGACGTCCCGCCGCATCGCCTTGACGAAGCGGAGTTGGCTCGAGCTTGACGAGTCGACTCGCCTGGCTATTGGTTACGACCAGCGGGTCCCATACCCGCCGCCGATCTTTTTCACACAATCCAATCCGTCGGCCTAGGAAAGTAAGGGTGGAAGTCCCTCACTGTCGCGCAAAGGTCATAGTCCGGTTTCGAACCGACGGAGAAAACCGCACCGCCCTGAGATGGGCAACGGCGCCGCGTCAGCGTCCGTGCGGGGGGAGTCCTTTCTGATTTCGGGGGAAAGGCTGTCCTAGCACATCCCCGTGTCTCAATCAGAAAAACTCATGAAAAAGTCACTTCTTCGGAAGCTCTTCGTCGCGTCGACCCTTGCCGTCGCCGCGCCCGCCGCCACCCTCACCGCGCAGACGATCGTCGGCAGCGGCCCAGACACCGCGCTGTTCGTGATAGAAGCGGCCTCCTTCGGAGGACCACTCAGCTACGAATATCGCTTCGACCTCACGGCAACACCGAACATCGACAGCTACCAGGCGTTCTTCGACATCGACGCCGCAGACGCGAACTTGTCGATCGTCTACACCAACTTTCCGCAAGGCAACGGCGATCCGAACTTCTTCGTGAACTCGATCACCTACCAAGGCGTGACGCTGACCAACACGACGGGCGACGAATTCCAACCGTTTTGGTTCCAATCCGTCAGCGGCGGACGGTCTGGTTTCCCAACCGCCGACACCATATCCGCTGGGGATTGGCAGGATGGGAGCGGGATCTCCTCGCCGTTCCGCTTCCTCGCCGACGGCTCTTCCGACGGTTTGGTCTACGGGGACTTCGGAGACGCTCCGTCGATCGCTCCGATCCCCGAACCCAGCACCATTACGCTCCTGGTTCTCGCCGGAATCGCGGGTGCCGCCACCGCCCTGCGCCGCCGCCGGATTTCTCGTGCAGCGTAACCGCGCGTTCACCTTCGTCGAGCTACTCGTAGCGATGGTCATCGTCGCCGCGCTCGGCTTGGTGATCACCAAAGCCGGGCGGGCGGTCTACGCCCGCTCGTCGCTCGCCGTCTCGGCGGCGAACGTTCGCGTGCTCTCGGTGGGCGCGACGCAATACCTCGCCGAGAACAACCAACGCTTCTGGAGTTTTTTGGAAAACACGCCGGAAGGCAGCCGCTGGTGGTGGGGGCTGGAGCCAAATGCCAGCCGCGGTCGCGCCGAGGGCGACCGCATCTATGACCCGAGCCTCGGGCCACTCGGCGGGTTCATTCCCGCCGGCACCCGCCCCGACCCCAGCTTCGCGCTCACCGGCTCAGCCTTCAAACCCAAGTTCCGCTCCGGCTACATCGGCATCGGCTACAACGTCCTGCTTGGCGGGGGGTGGATTGGGTCCGAAAAGAAGACCGCGCAACGGAAAACCCTGTGGCAACTCAGCGATCCCTCCAAGGTCGTTGTCTTCGCGACCAGCGCCCAGGTTTATCCGTTCTCCAGCAAACCCCGGATCGAAGAGTTCTACGGGATCGATCAGCGCGAAACGACGGTCCATTTTCGCCACGGCGGCATGGCCATGGTCGCCTACGCCAGCGGCGCCAGCGGCTTCCTCCCTCCGGACGAATCCACCCTCGACAAACGGGCACCCGAAGCGAAAATCGGACGCTTCGCACCCGTCGGCAGCACCCAATACCTCGAATGAAACCGCCCACTTCCCGCCTCACCACACCCGTCCTCGCCCTGGCGCTAGGACTTCTACTCTTCGCCGCATTTTTCCGCGTCGTCCGGCTCGAGGCATTGCCCGCTTTGCCAAATTTCGCCCCCGTCATGGCCATCGCGCTCTGCGGGGCGCTCGTCCTCCCAGGTGCCGTCGCCGTCGTCGTCCCGCTCACCGCGCTCATTGCGTCCGACATCCTCCTCAATTTCCACTACGGCCACGCGGCCATCGGCTCCAGCGAGCTGCTCCGCTACGCCCTTTACGCCGTCGCCATCGCGGGCGGTCTGGCACTCCGCAACCGCCACGCCCCGCTGATCTTCGCCGCTGTCGCCGCAAATTCGTTCCTGTTCTACGTCGTGACCAACACCGCCTCGTGGTTCGGCAACGTCGCTTACCAGCAAACCGCGACCGGCTGGCTCCAATCTCTCACCATCGGCCTCCCGGGCTTCCCACCAACCTGGGTTTTCTTCCGCAATTCCCTCGCGAGCGATCTCCTCTTCACCGCGATCTTCCTCGGTGCCCTTGCTTTCCAGCGACGCTCAATCCAAACGCGGGCTTCGGAAACCCTCGCGAAAGCATAGTCCGTTCATTCGATCCGGAGATTCCTACCATTAAGGGAACCCGGATTCTCGAGCGGTGATCCTGAATTGCCTTTCTTCATGCCCTTCATGGTGAGTCCTCACCCCCGTAGATTTCAGTCAGGACCCGACGGAGCGCGGTCTTCGAATAGCGGTCCCGCACCGTTGCAAATCCTGCCACCGCAACTTTAGCGTAAAGTCTCTCGTCCTCCACCAGTCGAGCGATCGCCCCCGCCAGCCCCTCCGCGTCCCCCTCGTTGCAGAGTAGCCCATTCTCCCCGTCCGTGATCACCTCCGGGATGCCACCGTGCCGCGTCGCCACCACCGGCAACCCGCTCGCCATCGCTTCGAGCATGGCATTCGGCACACCCTCCGTATCCCCCGCCACCGCCTCGCTCGGATGAACGAAAACGTGCGCGGCGTGGAAAAGCTCTTTCAGTTGGATCTGATCCAGAAAGCCCGGAAAACGCACCCGCTCCGCGACCCCAAGCTCCGCCGCCAGCGCCCGTAGTTCCCGTTCCATCGGTCCCGTCCCAGCGATCACGAGCTGCGCCCGAGGCGTCTCCAATCGAGCGAAAGCCCGCAACGTCGTCGCCAGCCCCTTCTTCGGAATCAGCCGAGACGCTTGCACCAGCTGGATCGGTCCGCCCACTGTCTCCGCCCGCTCGACGAACTCGACCTCCGGCACCACCGTCCGCACGACCCTCAGTTTCTCCCGCGGGCATCCCATCGCCGCCACCCGCTCGACCAGCGCCTCCGACCGGCAGACCACCCACGCCGCCCGGTCAAACAGCTCCGCCCTCGCCCCCGCGTATCCATCCGAAGCGATCGCCCCCGTGACGTCCGCCCCGTGGAACGACACCACGAACGGTATCGGCAACCGACGCAGCAACGGCAAAAAATGCACCGCCACGTTTCCAAAAAAGACGTGCAACGCGCCGACGGATTCCTCCCGCAGAAGGTTGAGCACGGCATCTCCCTCCCGTCCACTCACCTGCCACGGGTGCCCGGTCACGTACCGCTCGACCGCCCGGCCCCAGGCTCGAAACCACTTCCGCCGCACGAGGTGGACCCGGTTGAACGGGAAAACGTCCGCATTTTCCAGCTTCTGCGTGATGACGATCGGATCGAACGCGGTCGACGCTGCGATCTGCCGGTGCACGTGGTGCATCTCGGGCTTGAGGTAGGTCGCGCAAAAAAACGCGACCCGCGGACGTCTACCAATCAATTGCGAAAAGAATAAAGCCCCGGGGCTTCCCGGGCTGAGCCGCATCTTCGGACACCGTCCCATTCGTCCGCCCTGTCCCCGCCGATTTCGGAGCCGCCGGATTCACCAATTGCCACGGTCGCTCTTCGTCGAAGACCTTCGCGACGATCCCCGACACCGCCGGATCCGGATCGACCGTGATCCGCTCCGGCAACGGCTGGACCGGGATCTCCTCCGAGTCCTGAAAAACGACGAACTCCTGAGCCCAGCTCGGAGACACCGTCAACACCCCGATCGCGAAAGTCACCAGCAGCGTCTTCATCGCCAAAAGCTCTTTCATGGAGCGGCGATTTGCAATCGCCGAACCAGCCAAAAAGCGCGCAGCTCGAAAAACTACGAGCCAAACTCCCGCCGCGCCGCCGCGACCAGCTCCGCGTAGGTCTCCGAAGGCCGGTCTCCCAGGTGATCCTCCACCGACCGCTCCGCCCCCGCCGAGTAGTCCACGGAAAACAGCCCAAACCTCGCCGAGTAGGAACCCCATTCGTAATTGTCCGTCATTGACCAATGCAAGTAGCCCACCACCGGGCAACCCTCCCGCCGCAGCCGCGCCACCTCGGCCAAGTGGACACGGAGAAACTCACTCCGCGTCATCGCGTCGGTCCGCCGGTCCGCGTCCCGGTTGTCCCGCCTCCGGCGGTGAGCCATCCCGTTCTCCGCGATCAGCAATCGCCGGTCGTAAAACTTCGTGTAGTAGGTGCAGAAAAAATGCAGCCCCTCCGGCAGCATCCGCCAGTCCCACCACTTGCTGGTGATCCCATCCATCAACCACGCCTTGATCCCCTTCGTCTTGAACTCCAGATCTCGGAAGTTCGGCGGCCTAAACACGTGGCCGGCAAACGGGTCGTAGTAATCCAACCCGATAAAATCCAAGACCCGCGACCGCTTTGAGGCCTTCAGCTCATCGAGAAAGAACCGTAGGTTCGCCGACGTGAAGCGCTTCGGTGCCAGCCACCGCACCGCCCACGACAGCAAGCGCCCCAGCAGCACGAAAAAGGTTGTTCGCAGCGGCAATTTTGCCGCCCTCAACGCCTCGAGGAGCGCTTGCGAGTTCCGCACGAACACCCCCTCCACGTCATGGATCCCCACCCCATTTCCTTCTCGGAGGCAAAGCAAATCGAGGATGACCTGATCCGACCAATACACGTCGCTGCAGAACGTGTTGGTCGTCACTTCGACGTCACCCCAATCCCGGGATTCGTAGAGATCCTTGATCACGTTGTAAGCGCGAACGTGTGCCGCCAACATTCGGTTCAGCACGCCCATCCCCGCGTCCAGCCCACGCTTTTTCCCCGGGAAATGCGGCGCGAGATACGTGTTCTGAATGAGCATATTTGGCTCGTTCAGCGTGATGATCCAGCGGAGCGGGTCGGTTCGGTGCTCCGCAACCAAACGCGAATTGACGCGTTCGAGCGTCACGCGGACGTATTCGGCGAACAGATTCACCGACCGATCCTCCAGCCACCCGTCGACTCCGAGCCAGGCCGGATGCGTGAAGTGCTGCAGGGTGACGACCGGCTCCAAACCCCGCCGACGTGCAGCCGCGATCCGGTCCGCGTACGCGTCGATCGCGTCGAAGTCAAAGACCGGCGCGACCTCCAGCCGCTTCGTCGAAGTCGAAGGCTGGATCCTCGGCCACTCGAACCCCAGGCGGAATGCGCTGAGCCCCATCGCCTGCGCCCGGTCAAAATCCTCCTCGTAGCGGGTCCAGAATTTCGCCGCCTCCCCGGTCGTCTCGACGCGCCCCGAACGCTCCGCCGCCGCCCAGTTATTCTGCGGCTCCCCCTCGCCGTTGTAGCCGCCCTCGCTCTGATACCCCGACGTCGACACCCCCCACAAAAATTCCCCTCCGCTCATCTTACCCGGCGACCGTAATCCGATTGGCGTCCGTTCCGCAAGCGAGCTGAACACGAAACAGCCCCGGTCGAAGTTCGACCGGGGCTGTTCGAAAGTTCAGCTCTTGGCGACCTCAGGCCTTGCGGCGGCGTGCTCCGTAGAGGATGCCAGCGAGACCGAGACCCACGAGGGCAATCGTGCCGGGCGCCGGGACGGCCGTAACGGTGATGTTGTCAAAGCGGTTGTTGCCGGTGGCTCCCGTTGCCCCCGTCAGCGTGGTGCGGAAGATGACTGACGGCGCGTTGTCAACCAAGTTGGCACTTGAGAAATCGAACGAAGCAAGCGTCCAAGTCGAAGTAAGCGCACCGGTGTTCGCCGAGAGGTCGAAAAAGTTAACTCCGTCGATGGACCATGCGATTGAGCGGGACGTGAAGCCAGTGCCCGTTCCTCGCTGAGCCCAGCTCACGACCGGATTTTCCAATCCGACCAAGCTCACGGTGAGGTCGAAATACATCCCATTGTTTCCGTTCCCCGCTCCGCCCGTCGGGGAGAGCGAACCGCCGGCCACGAATCCGGACTGGGCATTCAGCGTGTCTCCGCCAAAGCTTGCAATCGAATCGTAGGAATTGTCAGTTCCACTGGTTGTATTCACAAAGTTCCCCAGGGTGAGGCTTCCACTCCCTACATCGGGCGATTGAGGAAAAGATGCAGGAGTGAATCCGAACGCACCCGATGGAAGGTCGTTACTATTTTGAGCCCAGTAGGCGACAACTGTCTGACTGAAGCTACTGCCGATGGCGCAACCAAAGACTATTGTGGTAAGAAGGAATCGTTTGATCATGATTGGTGGTGTTTGTGTGTTCGATGGTGAGCGCGGGAAGAGTTCACCGCAGCAGTGAAGTGAGATACTACGCAACCCCCGTGCCACAACTGACTTTGTGGTGACAATTCCGCCACAAATCTGCAAATTCTCCGCAACAGCTTGACCTACAACAACTCAGCAATCTGCACCGCGTTCAGCGCCGCCCCCTTGAGCACCTGATCCCCGCAAACCCAGAAGCTCAAGCTGTTGTCCATCGCGCAGTCCAGCCGCAAACGCCCCACCTCGCAGTCGTCCTTCCCCGCCACATCCAGCGGCATCGGGTATTCCCCCTTCGCGGGGTTATCGACGACGCGGATGCCGTCGAAACGGTCGATCGCCTCCCGCGCTTCGCGGACGTTGACCGGTTTCTCGAATTCCGCGGTCACCGCCACCGAATGCGCCCGATAAACCGGCACGCGCACGCACGTGACCGAGGCCCGGAACATCGACAGATGCATGATCCGACGTCCCTCGTTCTGCATCTTCATCTCTTCGCGCGTGTAGCCATTCTCGAGAAACGAATCGACCTGGGGAATCACGTTGAAGGCGATCGGGTGCGCGAAAACCGACGGCGTGGGCGATTCGCCGCCGCCAACTGTCGCAATTTGCTCGCGGAGTTCTTCGATGCCCTGTGCCCCGGCCCCGGATACCGCCTGATAGCTCGACGCGATCACCCGCCGAACGCGGAACCGCTGGTGCAGCGGAAAAAGCGCCATGAGCGTGACGATCGTCGTGCAATTCGGGTTCGCGATGATGCCCTGATGATTCTTGACGTCCTCGCCGTTGATTTCCGGCACAACGAGCGGCACGTCGTCGTCCATCCGGAACGCGGAGGAATTATCGACCACCACCGCACCTGCATCGACCGCGTGCCGGCCGAAATCCTTGGAGATCCCCGATCCAGCGCTGAACAACGCAATGTCCACACCCGCAAACGCATCCGGCGTCAACTCCTTCACGACCACGTCCTCGCCACGAAACTTCAGCGTCTTACCCGCTGAGCGGGCCGACGCGAGAAGCGTCAGTTTCGAAACCGGAAACTCGCGCCGCGCCAGGACGTCGAGCATTTCCACCCCCACCGCGCCGGTTGCCCCGACGATCGCCACGTGATACTGCCTGCTACTCATTAACTTGGAAAAAAATGGACGAGACCACTACCCCACAAAGCGAACCCATCCAACCCCCATTTTCGCCGAGGCTCCGCGTCTCCGTGACTCGTCAGTCTCTCGACTTGTTTGACGAAACGAACCAGGTGGTGGCGTCCTACCCCGTCTCCACGTCGAAATTTGGTCTCGGCGCCGAGCCCGGGAGCTTCCGCACACCGCTCGGGCGATTTCGGATCGAAGAAATGGTTGGTGCCGGGGCACCGACGGGAGCCGTCTTCGTCGGTCGTCAACCCACCGGAGCCATCGCGGACCAGGGCGGCACGGAAGACCACGTGCTCACCCGCATCCTCTGGCTGAGTGGTCTCGAAGTGGAAAATGCCAACACTCACGACCGATTCATCTACATCCACGGCACAAATCAAGAACATCGCATCGGCAGCGCCGCTAGCCACGGTTGTGTCCGGATGCGGAATGCCGACGTGATCGATCTGTTCGAACGGGTGTCGCCGGGGACGTCCGTCGAAATCGTTGTATAATTTCGTTGTGTCGCCGGGGAACTGTGACTAAATGCCCCCAGCATCTCGCTAAGAAAGGAGGGGAAATTATCTAATGAAATTCGTGAAATTCGCAGCAGCAGTCGCAGTAGTGGCAGCTTCGTTCGCAATGACCGCATGCGAAACTGCTCCAGAGCCGGCACCGCCGCCAGTGAGCATGGGCATGTCCAAGTAATTTAACTCCTCGCAAGAGGAATACCTTGAAGCCCGGGAGCCTCCGAAAGGAAGCCCCCGGGCTTTTTTGCCGTCCGGGGTCGGAAGGTCCAAAAGTCGAAGGACCAAACCGCCCCATCCCTCAAGGAGCGGCGGTTGGCAATCGCCCACCCAGCCCGCGCGCGAAGCGCCACTTTAGACTTTCCGACCTTCGGACCTTCGGACCTTCCGACTCACCCACCCACTCCCCTCCGCCATAAACCGCCACGGCAACTCCGCCCCCCGCGAAATCCCGATCCGCCCATCGGCAACCACTTTCGATCCTCCCGGCCCCACGTGGAAACTCCGCGCCCGGTCCTTGCAGAGATCCATCCCGTGCTCGTTGGATCCGATCCCAACCGCCTGAGTCAGCTTGCCCGGTCCCGAACAAAGCTGCTTCACCCCGTCACGGCCCCGCCGTTGCGCCATCCGCTCCAACCCCGTCGTCGGTTCCAGCGCCCGCACCAGGACAAAGCCTGCGCGCTCTCCCTTCACCAGCACGTTGAGCAGCCAATGCACCCCGTAGTTGAGGTAAATGTAAGCCGTGCCCGCCGCCTCCCGCTCCACGAAAGCCCGCGCGCTCGGCTTGAAAAACGTGTGGCACGCCGGATCCCCCTCCGCGTCGTAGGCCTCGGTCTCCACGACCACCCCCGCGCATTCACCCCAGACCAAAGACGCCCCGATCAACTCCCGGGCGCAAACCAACGGATCCCGTTCAAAAAACTTTCGTTCGATCATCCGAGTTCAAACGTCGTGATCCCAAAGATCCCGTCCACCGGAAGATCCGGGCACCCGCCCCGATACATCCGCGCAGTCGCGAAGACCTCTTTCATGTCAAAGCGCTCCGCCAGCCCGACGCCCGCGATGTTGATCTCAGGCACGTCGAGGAAGATCATCCGCCCCGGCAATTCGGCGCACAACCCGCGGAAAATCCAATCCGCGACCTTGGGGTCGTTCGCAAAAAGAGGCCCGATTTTCCACCCTTCGCGGCACTCGCGGATCACCCCGTAGCCAAGGATCTGACCGTGCTCCCGCGCGACAAATCCACGGGCGCTCCCCATCGAAACCCATTTGGCCAAGAACTTCTCCCGGTCCGCGGGAAAAAACCGGCGGTCATAAGCCGCGACGTCCCCGAAAGGAACCTCACCGATCGCGGTCAAGCCACGGGGCAACCCGCCGACGTCGACGACCCCACCGTAACGAATATTCCGGTGGGCCAGCTCGAATCCAAAGAGCTTCCGGTATTGCCGTTCCTTCTCCAGCACACCATCGATCCCGATGCAGCGCGTCCCCAGATCCGCCAGCGCGCGATCCGCGAGTTCGATCCCGCAGCGGTGCCCCCGCAGCTCCGGCTTCACGATGTAGAAGCCGACGAATCCAAATCTCTCCCCGTATTTGACGCCCGAAATCGCCCCGATCATTTCCCCATCCAGCTCCGCCACCCAGAACGCCCCCGGATCCGCCGCCCAGAATGAATCAGCATCTCCGAGTCCTGGATTCCACCCCTCCCGAGCCGCCCACTCGATGGCCACATCCAGCTCGCTCCTCTCCATGTATCGGATCACCGGATTCATCTCATCCCCAGCTGACGGTCACAACCCCGTCGGGTGATCCAAGAACTCCCACGGCACATCCCACCGCTGCGAGACCTCCGCCGCCAGCGCCTTCACTCCGAAGGTCTCGGTCGCGTAATGCCCGGCATAGATGAGGTTCACACCCAGCTCCTCCGCGAGCGTGAACGTGTGATTTGCCCCCTCGCCCGTCACAAACGTATCCACGCCCGCCGCCGCGACCTTCGCCACCAGATCACCGCCACCGCCCGTCACGATCCCAATGCGCCGCACGCGGTCCGGTCCACCCGCCGCCAGGTGCACCGGCGCGTTGACCACCCGCTCGACCCGGTCGATCAGATCATCCAATTGGAAATCCACCGTCGCCCGCAATCCGTATTTCACGAAGGGCTCGGCCTCCTCGACACCAATCGCCCGCGCCAGCAGCGCGTTGTTCCCCAGCGTCGGATGCTGGTCCAGCGGTAAGTGCGAACTGTAAACCGCCAACCCGCCTTCCATCGCAACCCGCAACTTTCGAAAAGCTGCACCCTTCAGCCGCTGCGCCCCGCCCCACATCATCCCATGATGCACGATGAGCAGATCCGCCCCCGCCTCGACCGCCATCTCGAAGACTGCCTCGCACCCGTCGACCGCCGCCGCCACCCGCGTGACCTCCCCGCTCGCGTTCTCGAGCTGCAGCCCGTTGTGCGCGTTCGGGTAGTCCTCGATCTCCCCCACCCGCAGCTCACCGTCCATCCAATCCACGATTTCCCTGAGATTCATCATCACCAAGAAGAACATGAAGAGCGTGAAAAATTAAGGAATTCATTTTCACCGCCTCCTGACCTTCCCCCTCTCGCGCTGAAAAACCTCCCTCTCAAAAACCCAAAAATCCTGTCAATCCGGCCCGATCCCACTAGCCTCTCCACCCCATGTTAAAAGCCGGAATCGTCGGCCTACCCAACGTAGGCAAGTCCACTCTCTTCAACGCGCTCACCCGCACCCGCAAGGCCGCCGCGGCGAATTTCCCCTTCTGCACCATCGAGCCAAACGTCGGCATGGTCACCGTCCCCGACACCCGACTCGACGCCCTCGCGAAGCTCTCGAACTCCGAGAAGACCCTCCCCGCCGCCATCGAGTTCGTCGACATCGCCGGCCTCGTCCGCGGTGCCTCCGAAGGCGAGGGACTCGGGAATCAATTTCTCTCCCACATCCGCGAAGTCGACGCCATCGTCCAAGTCGTTCGCTGTTTCGAGGACGAGGACGTCCACCACGTCGCCGGCTCCGTCGACCCCGTCCGCGACATTGAGGTCATCAACACCGAACTCATCCTCGCCGACATGGCGTCGCTCTCGAAACAGAAGAACCGCTTGGAAAAATCCGCCCGCTCCGGCGACAAGCAGGCCAAAGCCGAACTCGCCCTCCTCGACCGCCTCCTCCCCCACCTCGACTCGGGCAAGCCCGCCTCGACTTTCGAGCTCGAACCCAACGAGCGCCCCGTCCTCCGCGGCCTCTTCCTCCTCAGCGCCAAGCCCTCTCTCTTCGCCTGCAACGTGAAGGAAGACGATCTCGCCGAGATCGAAGCCGGATCGTCCCCCGCCGCACGATCCGTCGAAGCCGTCCGCACCTACGCCCGCGAGCATCTCGCCTGCGAATCCGTCGTCATCTCGGCCCAGATCGAATCCGAACTCGCCGAACTCCCCCCCGAGGAAGCGCTGGAATTTCTCGCCGGCCTCGGCGTCACCGACTCCGGCGTCTCCCAGCTCATCCGCGCCGCCTACGCCCTCCTCGGCCTCCGCACCTACCTGACGACCGGACCGAAAGAAACCCGCGCCTGGACCATCCACGACGGCGACAAAGCCCCGGCCGCCGCCGGCGTCATCCACTCCGACTTCGAGCGCGGTTTCATCGCCGCCGAGACCATTGCCTTCGACGACCTCATCCATCTCGGCTCCCAAGCCAAAGCCCGGGAAGCCGGTAAACTCCGCATCGAAGGCAAGGAATACGTCGTGAAGGATGGCGACGTCCTGGAGTTCCGTTTCAACGTTTGATCCGGGAGCCAGCCCCCGGGTTGAAATACCCACGGCCAATCTCCGGCCGGTGGACGATCTGCGTTCATGAATAGTCGACTTCTCATCGCCTTACTTGGCCTCCCCGTAGCCGCGTCCGCCCAGGTCTCACCCACTACCAATCTCCCACCTTCGGGAGCAGCGTCCGGCACCGTCGAAGGCGCGCGCACCCGCACAACCGAAGTCGTCCCCAACGGCTACATCACGCAGGATGGGAAAACCTACGTCCTCAAGGACGGTCGGATTCTCCTTCTGACCGAGGCCATCACGATGACCGTTCAACCCGACGGAACGATCAATAATTTCGACGGCGAGGAGGTCACCATCCCCGAGGGCATGATGCTCACCGCCGACGGTCGAATCGTGCAATCACCCGAACTCCCCGTCCTCGGAGAGGACCCATCCAGCGTCACCTACTCGGTCAATCGTGCGGATACCTCCTCGGAAGAAACCCCCACGACGGAGACACAAACCACCACGGCGACCGCGACCGCGCCAATGGAAACAGCCACCGGCGTCGGCCCCAGCGGCTCGCAGGAGAACATCAACGACGACAGCGCCGATTCTGAAATCAGCGCCACGAGCGGCGTCGGCCAGAATCCTCTGAGTGGCGGCACCACCAGTTCGGACACGTCCGTCCCCGGCGGCGATTGAGCTTCGCCGCATCACCACCGAAATCAATCGACGAGCCAATCGACAAAGGCCTCCTCATCGGAAAACCCGCTTCATCTCCCGACAGAAGGCGGGAATGTCGTCCGGCTTGCGGCTGGTCACCAACTTCCCGTCGACGACCACCTCATCGTCCACCCATTCACCACCCGCGTTCGTGACGTCCGTCCGAATCGCCGGCCAGGAAGTCAATCGCCGCCCCTTGACCATCCCGGTTTCGATCAAATTCCACGGCGCGTGACAGATCGCCGCAATCGGCTTGTCCATTTCCATAAATTCCCAAACGAACGCCACCAAGCTCAAGAAAACTGCTCCGGGCGGGGGTCGAACCCACAACCTCTGCCTTCGGAGGGCAGCACTCTATCCAATTGAGCTACCGGAGCGTTGAGCCGCGAAATATCGCGAAGCTCCCCGCGAAAAGCAAGTTCAAGCGAAGGCTCGTCCCAGCTCCCTGACCGCTTCTTCCAACTCAGTCGCCACGCCCACCCATCCCGCCCGGTCGTTTCCAACACCGCCGAACTGCAGCGCCGATCCGAAACGGACACCCAATCGCCGCGAGCGCGGCCACCTCGCTCCCGTCGGCATCGCCGCAAAGGCTCCATCGATCCACGCCGGCACGACCGGCACGTTCGTCCCCGCGACCAACATCCCAACGCCGGAGCGGAACTTCGCCGTCTCCCCCGTTCGCGTCCGGGTCCCCTCCGGAAACAACAAATAGATTGACCGCCCTTCCACCAAACGCGACCGCAGCGCACCCATCGCGTGCGCCCCGCAGTTCCGCCGCCACATCGGCAGTGCGTTGAGAAACGTCGCCGCAAAAGCCGCCGCCACCCGGGTCTCGAAAAACGTATCCCCCGCCGCAATCGGGAAGGCGCAACTTGCGTGCCGCCACCGCAACGCCGCCGACAGCGCCAACGCATCCAGGTGGCTCGAGTGATTTGCCACCACCACGTAGGGCGGCTCCGCCGGCACTTGCTCCCGGCCCGTCACGCGAAACCGATGGCCCACTTTGAGATATGCCGTGCACAGCCCGGTCCATCCGAAGTGTGCCGCAGATTCGACCAAACCCGCCTCCCGCGCCAGACTCCGCCACCGCTCGCCCGGCTTCAATCCGCCATCCCGAGCCGGATCGTAGTCCCACCTGCCCCCCTGGCTCATCAGAAAAACACCCGCACCGGCTGATCCAATCCGACTCCGTGAAAATACCCGATGTAGTGAAAAAGCGCCGGCCCCACGAAAAGCAGACTGTCAAACCGATCGAGCACCCCGCCGTGCCCCGGGATCAACGTCCCCATGTCCTTCAGCCCCAGATCCCGCTTCACGCTCGAAATCACCAGATCACCAAGTTGCCCGGTGAAGGCCAGCAACGCGCCCATCGCCACCAAGTGCACGAGCGAAGCCAGCACCGTCCCGGCGAACACAAACTGCCCGAGCGCCACGAACAAACCGGTCGTCAACACCAGTGCCCCCAGCGCTCCGCCCCACGTTTTCCCTGGACTCGTCCTCGGCGCGAGCTTCCGACGGCCAAAAAATTTTCCGCAGCAAAACGCAAAGATGTCATTCAGCTCCACGCACAGCACGATGAGCAACAGGATCGGAACGAAATCCCCATCGTTCGCGAAGTAGGCCACGTGCCCCAGGCAGACGCCAAACACCGCCAGCGAAAACACCCCCAGCGCCACCCGCTGCAGATACCCCTTCGGCTGATCCCCCACCATCGCCACGATCACCAGCAGCGACACCCCCAGCGACGGCAGCGCCATGAACAAGCCGTACCAATGATCCATCGTCGCCGCGTAAATCAGCAGGATCCCCAGCACCACCGTCGCGCTCATCACCCGGTTCCGAAAAAATCCCGTCGCCCGCGCGAACTCGCTGTAAGCCAACAAACTCAGTCCCCCCAGCGCCCCGATCACCCACAGCCGTCCGAGGAGAATCGGCACCACCATCAGAGGCACCAGAACCAGCCAGGACCAATACCGCGCCCACAGCTCCGCCCGCATCGTCGGCGTCAATTTTCCCACCCGCCCCAAGACCCAAAAGACCACCGGCGTCACCGCCAGCAACCCGACCAGCCCCAGCACGATCCCGATCGTCACCGGATGTTCGAGCGCGTTCACTCCGGCAGCCTCCCCGCGATCCACGCCAGCCGTTGCCAGCAGGTGTAGCCGCAGCCCAGCGCAATCAACCCCAGCGCCCAAGGCATCACGTCGACGAAACCTACCGCGGCAATCCCGCACGTCACCGTCATCACGAACATTCGCTTCGGCTTCGCCATCACCCCGACGAACGCCTCCCCCGCCCCGTTCGCCGCCCCAATCGCCCGGACGTAAGCCGTCATCATCGCGCCCACCGCCGCCAGCCACCCGAGCCACGCCACACCACCCAGCGCGTAACCCGCCCCAACGAGCGCCGCCGCATCCGACAACCGGTCCGGCACCTCGTTCCAGATCGGCCCCAGCCGCGACTTCCGCCCCCCCTCGATTGCCACCATCCCATCGAGCAGATTGCACAGCAACCGCCCCTGAATCATCACCGCAGCCAGCAGGAAAAACGCGACCGCCCCCCGGCCATCGATCCACGACGTCGCCACCAACGAACCTCCAGCGGCCAGGCCGAAGCTCAACCCTGCCGCCGAGATCGCGTTTGGCGATACTCCCGCTCCGGCCAATTCCGCCGCCATCCGGCCAAACACCGGCACGCTCCGAGACTTCAACGGACGCCGGGAAAAATCGTCTCCCATGCCGCGAACAATCGCCGCTCCCACCCCCTCACCGCCAGCGCAGAATGCACCCCAAACCGGTAAGCCGGTCAGTCCCCGGCCGGCCCGCTTTCCGCCGGACGCACCACCGCAATCGAAAACGCCCTGCGAACCAAAGGCACACCCGCAAACAAGTCCTTCCGCTCACCAAATCCAAATTGACAACCGACTCAAACCGGCTATTCATTTCCGTTCCTGTCATTGCAGCTGTAGCTCAATTGGATAGAGCACCTGACTACGGATCAGGAGGTTCGGGGTTCGAATCCCTGCAGCTGCACGATTGGGACTCTCCGACACGCCTCCCCGCCGCGTCGACGTCCGGGCGGGATCTCCGCAAGGCATGGAACCCGAGTCGCAACAAATTCCGCGGTCGCTCATGAATCCGCTCGAAGAGCGGATCGGCTACAAATTTCGCAACTCACTGCTTCTCGCCGAAGCCCTCACCCACGCCAGCATCTCGCTCGAGCGCAAGAACTACCCCTTCGACAATCAGCGGCTCGAATTCCTCGGCGACGCCGTGCTCCAACTCGTCGTCACCGAGCATCTCTACCAGATGTTTCCGGATTTCCCCGAAGGCGCGCTGACCAAGCTGCGCACCCGCATCGTCTCCCGCAACGGCCTCAAAATCCACGGCGCCGAGGTCGGGCTTGGCGGCCACCTCATGATGGGTCGGGGCGAAGACGCCAGCGGCGGCCGCATCCGTCCCTCCACCTTAGCCGACGCTTTCGAAGCCCTCATCGGAGCCATGTATCTCGACGGCGGTTACGAGGTCGTGCGTGACTTCATCATCCGGGAAGCCGACGCCGAATTTGCCGAGATGAAGACGCAGCCCGAGGAGATCAACCCCAAGGGTCGACTCCAGGAGATCCTCCAAGCCATCTCTCCCAGCGCCCCGCATTACGAAGTCCTCTCGCAGACCGGCCCCGAGCATCAGAAGCAGTTCGACTGCCGCGTCGTCTGGAACGACCTCGTCCTTGCCACTGGCTCCGGGCGCAGCAAAAAACAGGCCGAAGTCGAAGCCGCCACCCTCGCGCTCGAACTTCAAAAATGGCTACCCGCCAAGCCCGCCAAGTCATCGTCACTCGCCGCAAAGGCAAAAAAATCTCCGAGTCAGAAAAATCCGACTCGACCAACCCCCGGCCATCGGCTGGAAGTGTCGCCATGATTTACCCCTTTTCCCTCGGGGGCGTTGGCATTGTCGTCGGACTCGCCCTCATCGCGTCTCACGCGTTTGCGCTCCGCGCTCCCGGCACCGTCCGCCCTTTTCTGAAGACGTTCCCCCGCTCCCGCACCGTGGGGACCATCCTCCTCGCAACCGCGGCCCTCTGGTCTTTCTGGCTCATCAGCACGATGGATCTCGGCGAGTTCGCCCGTCTCCGCACCATCCTCATCATTGCCGTCCCCGTCGGGGCCGTCCTCACGTGGAAATTCGTCGACGAATTCCTCGCCGTCCGGAGCCTCGGCATCCTCGCTCTCCTGGCCGCCGGTCCCGTTCTCGAAGCCGCGTTCCTCCGCCCCGAGCTTCTCCCGTCTCTTCATCGTCTCGCTCGCCTACCTTTGGATTTTCGCCGGTCTCTTTATGGTCGGAATGCCCTTCCTCCTCCGTGACTTACTCGCCTGGATCGTGCCCAATGCGCCCCTTTACCGCCAAACCAGCTGGGCCGGCGTCATCTACGGGTCCCTCATCCTCCTCTGCGCGGTCGTCTTCTGGCTGTAAAGTTGGCCCGCGCTCGCGAGCGAGGCGAGAAGGACCCACTCGTGGCGTTGGCTTCCAGCCAATGATCCAACCCCATCTCGCAATGCGAGACAGTCTCACCGCGACCATCCCTCCCCAACCTCGTCACGGCACGGAGAGGCCCCCCGCCGTAACGATCTGGGCGGGGACGACGCTCCCCGCCGTCCCATCTCTTCCGGCAGAACCCCCAACCGGGCCACATCGCCCCGCCTAACCAAAGAAAAGACCCGCTTCGAAAACTCGAAGCGGGCCTTCCCGTTAAACTTGCTTGCTAGGACGAAGCGTTAGTAACGCCCACCCCGGTCACCACCGCGGCCACCGCGATCGTTCCGGTCGTTGCGACCACCGCCGCCGCCACCCTTGTAGCCGCCACCGCCGCCGCCCGGAGGACGATCTTCGCGGGGACGAGCTTCGCTCACGCGAAGTGGACGTCCGTCCATGTCTTCACCATCGAGCTTCTCGACCGCAGCCGTTGCCTCAGCGTCGGAACCCATGGTGATGAAACCAAAGCCACGGGAGCGGCCCGTCTCACGGTCGGTCACGATCTGCACGGATGATACCGTGCCGCACTGTTGAAAAATTTCTTCCAGCTCAGAATCCGTGGTCTGATAGGAAAGGTTTGCTACGTAAAGTCGGTTGCCCATGTCTGAATAAGTGATGTGTTTTTGTATTGTGTCCCGATCGCTCGGGCTTCACATCGGTTGATTCATTCAACGTTGACGGTCGGCCTGGGAACTGGAGTTAGAAGGGGGAAATAGCGAGGAACCATCCGAGTTGCAAGTGAAAAAACTCAGCATCGAATGACTTAGTTCCCGGCGTCATTCCAGAATCGCTCGCGCGATTGCATCCCAGGTAGCGCGCGCTTTCCCGCGTGCGGTCGGCTTCGTCTCGCTACCGCACCCCGCAAATCGAGCGCGGCAGGAGAGCCGGGCATTGCCCTTCCGCGCGACAGCGTAGCATGCTCACTACGCATGCTTGACGCCTCGCCCACCGCCTACAGCCTCCGGGGCAACCATTTCGCCCCCTCCCCCGCCGTCCCGGTCACCGACCGTGGCTTCCGCTACGGGATGTCCGTCTTCGAGACGATCGCCGTTCACGACTCCCGCCCCCTCTTCCCCAACGAGCACCTGGACCGTCTCACCGCCGCCGCGGCCCACTTTCCACTCCCTCCCCGCTGGCGCGACGCCGCCACCCACCTCCTCAACGCGCCCCCCATTTCGGACGGCGTCATCCGTCTCTACGTCACCGCGGGCGACGGATCTCCCACCGATCCGATCACCACTCCTCGGATCTTTGCCCTCGCCGAGACCACCAATCCCCCCGACCCAACTCCCGCCACCGGCCGCACCATCGACTTCACCCCGCAACGCCTCCCCGCCGTCAAAACCGGCAACTACTGGCCCCACCTCGCCGCCCTCGAAGCCGCCCGCGCCACCGGAGCCACCGAGGCCATCCTCACGACGCCCGGCGGACGTATGATCTCCTCCAGCATGGGCAACGTCTTCTTTCTCCTGTCCGGCACGCTCGTCACCCCGCCCACGTCCGACGGCGCCCGCAACGGCGTCGTCCGGGAGTGGGTCCTCGCGAACTTCCCCACGACTGAGCGCTCCGTTTGCCGCACCGAACTTCCCAGCGTCCAATCCGCCTTCCTTTCCAACAGTCGGCTCGGCGTCCGCCCCATCTCCCGGATCGACGACCGCCCTCTTCCGATGAACCCCCTCGTCGAGAAAATCACCACCGCTTACCGCACCCAAGTTCTCCGTGGCTAAGAAACTAAAGCCCGCTTCTCCAGACCCGCTCGACGTCATCGCTAGCGTCCTGGCCTCCCCCCCGCACGCGAGCGTCGCCCCGGCGGCCCAGCCCGCCGTCGCCGCCGTCCTCATCCGCGCTCACCAAAAGACAACTTGGATCGTTTGCGCCGACGCCCGACGCCAGGAAGAAGTCGCCGCCGACCTTCTCGCCTGGGGCGCAAACCCGACCCTTTTCCCGGAACTCGAACCCATCACCAACTCGGAAGGCCTCGCCGACCCCGAAGTCCTCTCCGAGCGCCTGGAAGTCCTCGGTCGCCTCGCCACCGGCGAGCGGCTTTGCATCGTCCTCAACGCCGACCAGCTCGACGCTCCCGTTCCCGCCCCCGAGACTTTCCGCCGCCACGCCCTCGCGCTCTCGGTCGGCGATCGCCACGACGTCGCCGCCCTCGAAGGCACCCTCACCGCCGCCAGCTACGAGTCCGTTCCAAAAATCTTCTCCCGCGGCCAGTTCGCCCGCCGCGGCGGCATCCTCGACATCTTCTCCTGGCAGCACAGCCAGCCCATCCGGATCGAATTTTTCGACGAAGACATCGAGTCGATCCGCAGTTTCCACCTTGATAGCCAGGTCTCCATCGAGGCACTCCACCGCTGCGAAATCCTCACCGGCGACCCCGAAAAAAAGCACGTTCCCCTCGGGACCTATCGAAAAAAAGCCGACCTCACGATCCGCCTGGATCCCGAAGACCCGGCGGCGGACGGCACGATCATCTCCGACCAACAACTCGGTCAATCACCCGGCTTCCACCCGCCGGGCATCGACGTTTTCGAAGCCGGCGACCTCGTTGTCAACGAAGCCAAACGCCGCCGATTTTTTGACCAGCTCCGCGAGTGGACCGCCGACAAATGGAACGTCACCCTCGTCTGCAACAATGAGGGAGAATGGGAACGCTTCTCCGAACTCGCCCGCGATAACGGCGTCGACCCGCAGACCCTCCACTTTCGCGAAGGGAGCCTGATCGCCGGCTTCACCTGCCCCGCCGCCCGGCTTGCCGTCCTCTCCGACGCCGAACTGTTCGGACGCTCGGCCAGCCAGCGCGCCCGCCGCCAGTGGATTCGCCGCGAACGCGCCGCCGCCGCCCGCGGCGGAATGGACTACACGGAATTCGAGTCCGGCGACCTCGTCGTCCATCTCGACCATGGCATCGGCAAATACGTCGGCCTCGAAGACCTCGAAAACGCCCCATCTCCCAGCACCACCACCTCAGCACCGACCCAGCAAGTCCTCACTCTCGAGTTCGCCGGCAGCGCCAAACTCTACGTTCCCCTCGACCAAGCCTGGCAGGTCAGCCGCTACGTCGGCCTCGGCAAGCGCAATCCCCCGCTCTCCGTCCTCGGCGACGGAAAATGGCAGCGCGCCATGAAAAAAGCCGAGCGCTCCATCTTCGAATACGCCGCCACCATGCTCCGCCTCCAAGCCGAGCGCGACACCAGCGTCGGCCACGCCTTCGGCCCCGACACCCACTGGCAGAACGAATTCGAGAGCGCCTTCGTCTACACCCCCACCGAGGACCAACTCCGTGCCATCGAAGAAACCAAGCTCGACCTCGAAGCCCCCCGCCCCACCGACCGCCTCATCTGCGGCGACGTCGGCTTCGGAAAAACCGAGGTCGCCATCCGCGCCATCTTCAAGTGCGTGATGGGCGGGAAACAAGCCGCCCTCCTCGCGCCCACCACCGTCCTTGCCCAACAACACGCGCAAACGATCCGCGAGCGCTTCAGCGAATACCCCATCACCGTCGAGTCCCTCCACCGCTTCCGCTCCGGCAAAGAACAAACCGCCACCGTCCGAGGCCTCATCGCCGGCACCGTCGACGTCGTCGTCGGCACCCACCGGCTCCTCTCCGAGGACGTCATCTTCAAAGACCTCGGCCTCGTCGTCGTCGACGAAGAGCAACGCTTCGGCGTGAAGCACAAAGACATTCTCAAAGACCGCTTCCGCCTCACCGACGTACTCACCCTCAGCGCCACCCCCATTCCCCGCACCCTGTACCTCGCGCTGATGGGAGCGCGCGACATGTCCCTCATCGAGACCCCGCCGCCCAACCGCCAGCCCGTCGAGACCACCATCTGCGCCTACGACGAGCGCATCATGCGCGACGCCATCGAGCGCGAACTCAAGCGCGGCGGCCAAGTTTACCTCCTCCACAATCGCGTCCGCACCATCGACAAACTCGCCGCGCGCATCCTCGAACTCGTCCCCCACGCCCGCGTCGCCGTCGGCCACGGCCAGATGGCCGAGAACGAACTCGAACCCATCATGCGCTCCTTCGTCGCCGGCGACACGGACGTCCTCGTTTCGACGACGATCATCGAATCCGGACTCGATATCCCGAACGCGAACACCATCCTCATCGACCGCGCCGACCGCTTCGGCTTGGCCGACCTCTACCAACTCCGTGGCCGCGTCGGCCGCTCCCACCACAAAGCCTACGCCTACCTCCTCCTCCCACGCGAACTCCTCACCGCCACCGGCGACGCCCACAAACGTGTCCAAGCCATCAAGCAATACAGCGAACTCGGCGCCGGCTTCAAAATCGCCATGCGCGACCTCGAGATCCGCGGCGCCGGCAACATCCTCGGCACCGCCCAATCCGGCCACATCCTCGCCGTCGGCTTCGATCTTTACTGCAAAATGCTCAAGCGCTCCGTGGCGACGCTCCAGGGAACCAAACTGGCCAGCGCCAACCTTGCCACCGCCCGCCTGGACTTTGTCGCTACGTCCGAATCCGAATTCATCGCCGACACCTCCGACGCCCGCGCCCCCGCCTTCATCCCCACCCGCTACGTCACCGAACCCCACGCCCGCATCGAAGCCTACCGCAAACTCGCGGACGCCCCCGACCGCCCCGGTCTCGACGCCCTCCGCGCCGAATGGGCCGACCGCTACGGCCCCCCGCCCCCCGCCGTCGACCACCTCCTCACCCTCCACCACATCCGCTTCGCCGCCGCCACCGCCCGCATCCGCTCCGTCGAAACTCGCGACGGCAAGCTCATGCTCATGCAAAAAGGGCAGCCAGGCGACTACCTGCTCTTCGGCAAAAAGTTCCCGCGACTCACCTCAGCAAAACCGGAACGTCAGCTTCAGGAAATTCTCACCTTCCTGGAAAAACATCGCCCCGAGACGAAGCTGGGACTCACCCGCTAGCCTACTCCAACGAAGGTAAAAGAAATCAGGGTCAAAGGGTGGCTCTCCGACGTCTTTTCCGCAGGTAAGCCCATCCGGCCAAGCCGATCCCCGCGAGCAGGGTCGACGGCTCGGGGACGCTGGCAACGCGGAACCCCACGACGAAGCCATCGAACGACGGCCCGAGGCTGAGGCGTTCCGACGAACGCAGGTTGCCCTCGCCGTTGCCCAGTCGAAGGTGACGGCTGCGTGCGTGACGGAGGTTCCCAGCGTCAATACGGCGAGCGCTGCCTGTAATGAGGCGTCTATTCGTTTTCTATCAGATGGTATTCTGCCTGCGCAGGCCTGAAGTCGCAGTCTATCTCGTTCCGGCACCGGAAGTTCGCCTTCACCCCGCGGGATTGTCGTTTTGTCCAAAAGAGCGTCGAGACTTGCCGCTTTTATGGTCGTTGGAAATTTTTAACCATAATGCACGTCGGCTCACGCGGTGGCCGAGGCCCACGCCACGCTCTCCGGCGACAAGAGACTCGGCATCAATCCGCGCGACGCGAGTCGAATGGTGAGGGACGCCGCCGCCATTCCGGAGGTCGACACCCTCGATGCAACGAGCCTGCTGGAGCTCATCCGTCAGGCACCCGGTCGAGGAGTTTACGGTGGGATCTTTTTTGATGCGATCCACGCGCTGTGGGCACCGTTGGCGGGCACGGCGCAACAAGTGTGCCCACGTCGGGGATCATGCCGCGGCGAGCGGACCGCCGACGACGCTCCTCTCCGGTTTCAGGGCTTTTGATCACGATCATCGGATCGGAGAAACTTTCACCCCGCTTGACTTCGACCACCCCCGAAAATAGGTTGCGCGAGGTTTTGACCTTCCTGGAAAAACGCCTGTCCGCATGAAAAATCTCCTCGCCGCCCTCGCCCTCGCGGCAACCATTTTCACCCCCGTTCACCTTCGTGCCCAGGCCGAGGTTGTCGACGGCATCGCCGCCGTCGTCAACGGCGAAGTCATCACCTACTCTCAGGTCCGCGAACTCATCGGCACCCGCGAGCGCGCCCTCCGCGAGGCCTTTACCGGTGAAGAACTCGCCAACAAGATCAAGGAAACCCGCCTGGCCGCGCTCAAGGATCTCATCGACCGCCAGCTCATCCTTCAGGAATTTAAAGGCAAAGAACTCAACATCCCCGACTACCTCATCGACGACCGGGTAAAGACCATCGTCCGCGAAGAATTCGGCGGAGATCGCGCCGCCTTCGTCCGCACCCTCAAAAGCCAGGGCTACACCGTCACGAAGTTCAAAGAGGTCGAAAAGGACAAGATCATCGTCCAAGCAATGCGCCAGACCTTCATCAAAGACGATTTCATCATCTCCCCCACCCAGATCCAGAGCTACTACGACAAAAACAAGGAAGGCTACTCCACTCCCGAGCAAATTAAGCTCCGCATGATCGTTCTCCGCGAAGGCGGCGGCGACGGCCTCCCCGGCGGCGAAGCCGCCATGGCGGAAGAGATCCGCGGCAAGCTCATCGACGGCACCAGCTTCGACACTCTCGCCCAGATGTATTCCGAAGACGAAGTCACCCGCGACACCGGCGGCGACTGGGGCTGGATCGACAAAAAAACCCTCAGCGAACCCCTCACGAACGCCGCCTTTGCCCTCCGGGCGGGCGAGATCAGCGACGTCCTCAACGTAGGCAACAGCTATTACATCATGATGGTCGAAGCTCGCAAAAACAGCTCCGTCAAAACCATCAGCGACGTCCGCGACGAAATCGAAGAAAACTTGATCCAGCAAGAGAAAGGCAAACGAGTTCAGCAGTGGCTGGACGGCCTCCGCGAAAGCGCTTACATCAAAATCTTCAGTTAGAAGCTGGGGAGTGCCGGCTTCCAGCCTGCACGTGAGGGGCTTCCAGTCCATCACCACGCCAGGCCAAAAAGACCCCCGCCCCTCGCCAATCTCCCGTGAGCCGAAAAATCGCCATCACCCTCGGCGACCCTGCTGGCATCGGCCCCGAGATCATCCGCGCCGCCCTTGCCTCGAACCCGTTTCCCGGGAACGGCCCCACCCTCCACGTCATCGGCGACACCACCAACCACATCCCCGGCCAACCCACCGCCGCCTCCGCCCGAGCCAGCTGGGACGCCCTTGAAGAGGCCATCGCCCGCACGCTCGTCGGCGAATTCGCCGCCCTCGTCACCGGCCCCGTCAGCAAGCACCACCTGCACGGGATTGGCTTCGAATACCCCGGCCAGACCGAATTCTTCGCCGCGCGAACCCACACCCCCGACCACGCCATGTGCCTCACCGGCGGCGCTCTCACCGTTGCTTTGGTGACCGCCCACCTCCCCCTCGCCGACGTCGCATCCACCCTCACCACCGCCGAAATCATCCGAGTCGGTGCTCTCCTCACCCACCACTGCCACCAACGCGGCAAATCCCAACCCCGCATCGCCGTCGCGGGCCTCAACCCCCACGCCGGTGAAAACGGCGATCTCGGCCGCGAAGAAATCGACCTCATCGCTCCCGCCGTCGCCGCATTAGCCACCAGCAACCTCGCCGCCGATTTCGCCGGCCCCCTCCCCCCCGACACCGTTTTCCACCGAGCCGTCGAAGGCCACTTCGACGCCATCCTCTGCATGTATCACGACCAGGGCTTGATTCCCCTCAAGCTCCACGCCTTCCACTCCGGCGTCAACGTCACCCTCGGCCTCCCGATCATCCGAACCAGCCCCGACCACGGCACCGCCTACGACATCGCCGGAAAGGGCCTAGCCCGCCCCGACAGCCTACTAGCCGCCATCCACCTAGCCGCCGAACTCGCCGCCGCCAATCCGGATTCACCATGAAGAGCATGAAGAATCTACCCCCTTCTTCTCCATCGGGCAAAATTCGTCGCTGTTCGTGAACCGGGAGGAGGACTCAGAGGAGGGAATAATCACACCAAGTGATAAACGATTATCTGACCTCGATTCTACAGACCCTCCCTCCCTCCGTTAAAGCTACTACGCCGTTTCGCACAGGAATGCCCCCGCCGGGAATCGAACCCAGATCTAAGGTTTAGGAAACCTCCGTTCTATCCGTTGAACTACGGGGGCGGCACGTTTGGTTATTTCCATCCGATCCGCCGCGCGGTCAAGCTCTGCGCTCGTAGATCATGCTCCACGTCGTCCTCGTCGAACCAGAAATCCCGCCCAATACCGGCAACATCGCCCGGCTCTGCCTCGCCGCCGGGGCGCGCCTCCACCTCGTCGAGCCACTGGGATTTTCACTCGACGACAAGTATCTGCGGCGGGCGGGCATGGATTATTGGGAGCAGGTCGACGTCAGGCGATGGCCGTCGTTTGAAGCGCTGCGTGACGCTGCGGAACCGAGCGTTCGGTTTTTCTTTCTCACCACCAAGACGTCTCGTTCCTATTGGTCGGAAGGCTTTCGCGACGGCGACCACCTGGTCTTTGGTCGCGAGACGAAGGGGCTGCCGGAAAGTTTACTCGCAGCGAATACCGACCATTGCCTCACGATTCCGATGCAATCGGAGGCGCGTAGTCTCAACCTCGCTACGTCGGTCGGGATCGTGCTTTATGAGGCGAAGCGGCAACTCGGGCTTGGGTGAAGCGAACCTTCGGGTTGGATTGGTCGATTGGCTGGAAGCCAATCGATCCGTATTCCGGGCTTCCAGCCGGAAGCTCGATGCCTTTCCGGCTAGGGACGCTCGGTCGCGCCGACCAGCCGGCACGCTTCGACGAAGCTGGATTCCCGCTCGAGCAATTTGGATAAATAGCCATCCTCCCTCGGCATCTCGCCGACCTTCGCGAACATCGCCGGATGCTCGAGCCGTGTGAAGATCGCCCGGGCGATCTCGGAACGCTTGACCGACTTCTCACCGTAGCCGCCGGGTCGATTGCTCGACCAAAATTTTACCTCTGCGACGCCGTCGTCATTCTCGATTCCGAGGAAGACAACGAGGTGCCCGCGCTCCAAGCGCCCGACGGCGTCGCTCCAGAAAATCTTCATAAAATCGCCGGGACGCGCCGCGGTGAAGTCCGTGAAATTCCGCCCCGCGCCCAGCGTGTTGATGAGCCGGGCCGCGCCGGGTCCGTTCGCGTTCCACCGGCCCCAGACGCCGAAGCCGTCGGCCTGCGCGGTCGGGGTGATCTCCGCGAGCGCGTCGGCCCCGAGTCGGATGCGACCCTCCGTCTGCGCGTCCGCGAGCACTTTTAACAGCACGAGGTAAGTCGCTGACGAACAGTAGCTCGGCGTCGCGTTGCTTGCGTCGACCCGCAGGCCGTCCGCGCCCGGTGTGACCGCGGCTCGGAAGCTTCGACTCGCTTCGCTGGTCGTCGCATACCCACCCCCGCTCGGCATCGACCGCACGGCCCGCAGCACTTCACCGTTCCAGTCCGCCCCCTTCGCGCAGATCGTTAGTAGTCCACTCACCAAGCCCAGCATCATCGGAATTCTCGTTGAGCGCATCCCGCTAACGAATAGATTACGCGCATGGCCGCAAGCAGGATCTTTCGTTGGAGCCTCGCGCTCACTGCGGTCATCGCACTCGCCGCCGCCGCGCTCTGGGTGCGTGGCTGGATCACCATCCAGGCCCCCATCGCGGCGAGTGGCGGCCTGTATTTCCCCGGCGAGAAAGTCATCGAAGTCCCACAATTCTTCCAAAATGACCCGCGTTGGGGCCGCGACGCCCTCGGTCCGACCGACTCAACGCTGGGTGCCGAGGGTTGCGCCGTCGCCTCGGCTGCGATGGTGCTCGCCAGCTACGGGGCCGACCTCGACCCTGGTCGGCTCAACGCATTCGTCCAGGCCATGGACGGTTACACCCCGCAAGGCTGGCTCTACTGGGAAGCCGCCGCCGCCTTCCCGCCCGCGCTCGCCCGCCACGCCTACGAAGCCGACCCGTCTCACTACCTCATCGACCGCAATCTCCTCGTCGGCAATCCCGTGATCGTGCGAGTCCGCTACCCGAGCGGGGTCACGCATTTTGTCGTCATCGTCGGCAAGCGCGGGTTCGATTACCTCATTCGTGACCCGGGCGCAGGCGGCACGCGCGGCGTGTATCCGCTCAAGGACTTCGGCCGTCCCATCGAGGCCCTGCGGTTCTACGAACGCCTGCCGCCCGCAGCCGTCGCTCTCGGGGCAAAGCCAAATGTCGACCCGGCTGCCGAAAAGAATTGATCCCGGGCGGCGACGATGTTCTTTCGTCACGGCATGACGCTTCGATTCCCAACTCTCGCGGCGATCGTCGCACTCACGTTCCTGGCCGGTTGCGAGATCGACGGCCCCCCCGAGCTTCCGGCGCCCACCCCGCCCCCCGCGACCGGTGAGTTCGAGGAGACCGAGGAAGTGGTCGCACTCGACACCGAGCCCGCTCCGACACCCGAACCCGCCGTCGAGGAAGCCACGCCGACTCCCACGCCCGAACCGGTCAATCCAAATGTCGGGACCCTGCCCTACGGTATCCCCGTCCCCGGAAAACCCGGTTTCGTCGTCAGCCCGCACTCGCGCAACGACGGCTACGTCGACGTCCGCGGCTTCCCGCCCGGCAGCGAAGTGAAGGATCCCTACTCTGGCCAGACGTTCCTGGTGCCTTGATCTCGATTTCGGCGTCGCACCCGCTCTTGGCGCAAAAAGAATTGATTCCCCCCGGGAAACATGAATCGTAAGCCCAGCTTGCTCCAACCTATGAAAATCTCACCGCTGATCATCCCGGCATCTCTCGTTCTCATCCTCTTCGCTGCATGTGAAGAGGAATCCCGCCCGCGCAATCCGAACACGACCGCCGCCAACACGGGCAGCAACGCTTACGGCTACGTCCCCGGTGACAATACCGCGACCGACTTCGTCGCCCCGACCCCGCAGGCTCCGGCTCCAACCACACCCGCGCCGATCGTGACCGATCAAGACGTGATCGACTCCCAGGCCCAATCGACTCCCGAGCCGACGACCACCACTCTCCAAGATCCCGTCGCTCCCGCACCGGCCCCGGTCGAAGCCGCCCGCGACCTCCAATACGGAACGCCCGTCCCCGGCAAAGCTGGCTTCGTGACCAGTCCGCACGCCCCCTACGCTGGCTACGTCGACGTCCGCGGCTTTCCGCCGAACACCGAGGTTAAGGATCCCTACTCCGGGAAGATCTTCCTGGTCCCCTGAGATCGCATCCCGCGGCTAAGAATCCATCGGCTGGAAGCCGAAGGATCGGACCGGGTGGTCCTCGACTGGTGGCATGAGATCAATCACCATCCTCGGTCCCGGCTTGATCGGTGGCTCGTTGGGACTTGCTCTGCGAGACCGCCAACCCGGCACCGAGATCCGCGTCTGGACCCGCCGCGAAGCGTCGCGGTCTGAGGTCGAGGATCGCGGTTTCGCCGCGTTCATTACGTCGAACCTCGAGGCAGCCGTTCGCGGCGCCGATTTAATCGTTCTTTGCGTGCCCGTCGACCGGATGGCGTCGGTCGCGCGAGGGATGGTGAATTTCGTCGGGCCGGAGGCGGTTCTCACCGACGCGGGCAGCGTGAAGCAGTCCGTCGTTGCGGACTTGGAGCCGATCTTCGGTGACCGCTTCGTCGGGGCGCACCCGATCGCCGGGTCGGAGCGTTCCGGCCTTGCTGCCGCCCGCGCCGACCTTTTCGAAGCCGCTCCCTGCGTCCTCACTCCAACCGCACAGTCCGACCCCGCCGCGATCGGGGCCGTCACCGACTTTTGGGAATCCGTCGGCTGCCTCGTCTCCACGCTCAGCCCCGCGGATCACGACGACGCGCTTGCCCGCACGAGCCACCTGCCGCACCTCGCCGCTTCCGCCCTCGTGGCCGCCGTGGCGTCTGGCTCGCCGGACGCACTGTCGCTCGTCGGACCAGGGTTCCGCGACTGCACCCGAGTGGCCATGGGCGATGCCGAGCTCTGGGCGGGCATCTTGCTCGCAAATCGCACCGCCGTGGCGAGTTCGGTTGCGGAACTCCGCGAAATCCTGCAAAACGTCGAGACGATGCTCACCACCGGCGACGAGGAATCGTTGCGCCACTTTTTGAAAACCGCCGCCGACACCCGTCTGGCAGCTCCCGTTCCGCCAATTCATGCAGTTCAAGGTCAGTAAAGCTCCTCCGATCTCCGCCGAGATCGCCGTGCCCGGCGACAAGAGCATCTCCCACCGCTCGATCATGATCGGTGCCCTCTCCAACGGCACCTGCACGATCACAAATTTCCTCGAGGGCGAAGACTGCCTTTCGACGATGGAGATCATGCGTCAGCTCGGCGTCGAGATCGAGCACCCCGAGCCGGGCACCGTGGTCGTCCACGGCTGCCGGGGAAAATTCACCGCGCCGGAAGCTGATCTGGATTGCGGAAATTCCGGGACCACCGTCCGCCTGCTTTCCGGCATCCTCGCCGCCCAGCCTTTCACCTCCCGCCTCGTGGGCGACGCCTCGCTCTCCCAACGCCCGATGCGCCGCGTGATCGAGCCGCTCACCCAGCTCGGTGCAAAGTTCCAGGCCACCGGCGAACGCGGCACGCTGCCACTCGAGATCACCGGCGGCCCGCTCACCGGTGTGTCCTACACGATGCCGGTCGCGAGTGCGCAGGTGAAGAGCGCCTTGCTCCTCGCCGGCCTCTACGCCAGCGGGCGCACGACCGTGATCGAGCCAGCCGTCTCCCGCGACCACACGGAGCGAATGCTCGAGTTCTTTCTCGTTCGCACGATCCGGGAGGAAAATTCCACCACCATTTACGGCAACCAGACGCCGGAATCCCGGGATTTCGTCGTCCCCGGCGACATCTCCAGCGCGGCCTTCTGGCTCGTCGCGGGAGCCGCCCAACCCGGCTCGCGATTGCTGGTCAAAGAAGTCGGCCTCAATCCGACCCGCACCGGCATTCTGGACGTCCTCGTCCGCATGGGCGCCCAAGTTCGCGAAGTCGTCGAGGTGATGGACCAAGGCGAGCTCCGTGGCACCATCGATGTCAAGGGAGCCACGCTCAGAGGCACGGTGGTCGAGGGGAAAGAGATTCCCAACGTCATCGATGAGATCCCGATCATCGCCGTCGCCGCCGCTCTGGCCGAGGGCGTGACCGAGATCCGCGATGCCCGTGAACTCCGCGTCAAAGAGACAGACCGCATCGCCGCCGTCGCCACCAACCTCCGGGCCATGGGCGTCGAGGTCGACGAACGCGACGACGGCATGGCGATCACCGGGGGCTCAAAGCTCCGCGGAGCGAAGCTCGACTCCTTCGGCGATCACCGCATCGCGATGGCCTTCGCCATCGCCGGTCTCTTCGCCGAGGGCGAGACGACCATCGACAACGTCGAGTGCGTCCAGACGTCCTACCCAGATTTCGCCGAGACCCTCGCCGCCATCCGCGCTGGGAAAAGCCGACCGAGACGGACCAATCCGACCGCTGAGAAATGAACCCAGTCGTCATCGCCATCGACGGACCCGCCGCCTCAGGAAAGAGCAGCGTCGCCCGCGGCCTCGGCGAACGGTTTGGATTTTCCTACATCAACAGCGGGGCCATGTACCGCGCCCTCACGTGGTTCGTCTTGAGCCGCGGCATCGACCCGGGTGACTCCACCGCCGTCGGCGCAGCGGTCGCGGCGGTTCGCATCGAGACGGGGTTCGAACGGGGCCGTTCGACCATCGAGATCGACGGCTTCCGCCCAATCGAGCAGCTCCGGGCTCAGTCCGTCAACCGCGCCGTTTCCGCCGTCTCCGCCGTCGAGCCCGTCCGCAACCGGCTGGTCCAAGTCTTCCGCGATCTCGCCACCCGCTGCGACGTCATCATCGAGGGCCGCGACATCGGCTCGATCGTCTTCCCCGATACACCTTACAAATTCTACCTCGACGCCCCGAGTCACGTTCGCCAGCAACGCCGCGCAGCGGAAGGCGAGCAGGACGAAATCGCCTCCCGCGACCAGCACGACTCCTCCCGCCGAACCGCTCCCCTCGTCATCGCGCCGGACGCGTTCGTCATCGACACCTCGCACCACGACCTCGCCGGCGTCATCGGCGAAATCGCCGCCAATCTCACCGCCCGCGGCCTCTCCCCCCGGGCCGCCCGCTCCCCCCAGGCATGACGATCGTCTACAATTTTTTCTACACCCTCGCGAAGTGGCTCGCGAAAGCCTTCTTTGCCTTCCGGGTCGTTCACCCGGAGCGCATCCCGGAGGAAGGCGGACTGATCCTCGCGGTCAACCACCAGAGTTACTTCGACCCCCCGCTCGCGGGTATCTGCTGCCGCCGCGGCGTCTACTACCTCGCCCGCAAGACCCTGCTCGAATGGCCGTTTTTCGGACCGCTTTTTCCGGCGATGAACGTCATCCCCGTCGACCGCGACGGCAACGACATGTCGGCGCTCAAAGGTGTCATCCGCATCATCCGCCAAGGCAACGGCGTCGTCCTCTTCCCCGAAGGCACCCGCTCCCCCGACGGCCACCTTCAACCAGCCCGACCCGGCATCGGACTCGTCATCGCAAAAACCGGCGCCCCCGTCCTGCCGATGCGCATCTTCGGCTCCCACGAGGCCTTCCCCAAAGGCACGAAAAAGATCAACCGTCATCCCATCACCGTCGTGATTGGCGAGCCGATCCATTTCGATCCGGCGCAACTCAAACCCGCCACCCGCGAGAACTACCAAGCCCTCGGCGACCGGGTGATGTCCGCCATTGCCTCGCTCGAACTCCCCGCCCGATGAGCCGACACCAAATCGACACCGAGGAGCGACCGCCGGTCCGCCTCATTCTGGCGATCGGCTGCCTGCTGCTTCTCGGAACCGTCGGAGCCGTCTTCCTCCGCCCGGTCGCCCCCGACGTCACCCTCCAACGCGCCGCCGAAGGCTGGCCGCCAGCTCCCTACGTCCAACCCGCAGAAGAGTAACGGAACCGCCCAAGGCAGAGAATCGGTTACACTCCAGGTGCTCGAGCGACGCTGAAGCGCGGTTCCATCGTTGGATTCAGCAGAACAAAAAATCTCCGCACTAACTTCCATGGACATCCTCGAACAACTTGGCGATCGCACCTTCCGAGCCGACACCGCGATCAACTCACTGCTTCCCGCGCTCGCGCGTTGCCCGGAAGAACTCAACCTCACCCACCCCGATCTCGTCCGCCAAGCCCACGCCGACGCCATCGCCGCCGGCGCTCGACTCGTGCGCACCAATTCCTACGCGGCGAGTTCGCCGGCACTCGCTACACTTGGACTCGCCGACCACGTCAACGAAATCACCTGGTGCGCCGCCCAGATCGCCCGCCAAGCCGCGACCGGAACCGGAGCGTTCATCGCCGGCCGCGTTGGCCCGCTCGACTCATCGACTCCTCCCGCAAACCGCCGCGGCATTTTCAAAATGCAAATTGGCGCCCTCCTTGACGGTAAAGTCGACCTCATTTGCCTGGAAGGCTTCACCGACCTCACCGACCTCGTGCTCGCCATCGAGATCAAACACGAGCTCCACCATTGCCCCGTCCTCGCGTCAGTCGCGTCCTTGCCCGAGTCGCTGCGTTCGGTCACCGCGGCTGAACCCGACATTCTTGGATTCGACGGGCTGGAGCTCGCGGACGTCCTCGATTTTCTGAGAACTGTTCGAAGCGACTTGCCGGTCGCCGTTTTTCCAAGACTCGTTGCTCCAGAATCCGACAGCTATCAGATCGCGGGAATCAACCCGTGAAGCCGATGCCACGAAGGTCGGATGCCAGCCTCAATAATACGGCGAGATCATCAGATAGACCACGACGCCGGTGACGCTCACGTAGAGCCAGATCGGCATGGTCCAGCGGGCGATTCGGCGGTGCTGCGCGATCCGCCCGGAAAGTGCTCGAAAGACGGTGACCAAAGCGAGCGGAACGATCGCCGCCGCGAGCACGATGTGCGTGATGAGAATGAAATAATAAATGCCCCGGAGTGGGCCCGTTCCGCCGTAGGGCGTGGATTCCGACAGGAAGTGATACAGCAGGTAGGTCACCAGAAACAACGCGGTCGTCCCGAACGCGCCGAAGATGAACGTCTTGTGCAGAGCGACCTGCTTCCGGAGGATCGAGACCAGCGCCGCGACGAGAAAGACGGTTGTGAACGAGTTCAGCACCGCGTTAATCAACGGTAAAACCCGCACGTCAAAACCAACTTCTCCTTGGTAGCTACCCGCAAAAAACGCGGCCACGACCAGCCCGTTGATCAACAGTGTCAGCCCGATAACCCAATTTCGATATGGAGTCACTTTCTCATTCATCAGGCTTAGAAATACGTTTCAAGAACCGCGAAAGGACAAAAAATCAGCCGCGCACCCGCGCGTCCATGATCCAGCGCCAAGGGATCGCGCCGTGGCCCAGCATCCAATCGTTAAACTGTTTGAGCGACCACCCTTCGCCCTCGACGAAGTGTCCATGCAGCCGCTCGACCTCCAACCTCCCGAGCAGATAGCTCATCGGCACGGTCGGCGAGGACGTGTACCAATTCACGTCGCCCTGCGCCCGCCGACGCGTGAAGCCGACGCCCTCGATGAGCAGATTGCACGCGCCGCCGTACGAGAGCTTGCCGGTGTGCAGCCCGCAATCGATCACGACGCGGTGCGCTCGCCACAGCGCGTCGTGCAGCTGAATCAGCTTCGCCTCCGGCAGAGTCACGACGCCCTGATCGACGCACATTTTTTCGCACCAGAGCGTCCAGCCTTCGTAGAAAATCGCGTGGGCAAACAAACGCCGTAGCTTGCTTTTATGCCGGTTCTGAATCGCAAATTGCAGGTGGTGACCCGGATACGCCTCATGAGCTGCGGTGAGTTCCATGCCGAAATGTTGGCTGATCTCCGCCCGTCGCTTCTTCGCCGTATTCACGGTGAGACTCAGATCGTTGACCCAAAAAATTCCGACCTGCCGCTTCGAGAACGCGGGCGGCTGGTTGTAGGCCGCGGTGGGGAAGTGGTGGCGGAGAAAATCCGGGACCGGCAGGACCTCGAGTGACTCCCCCTTCGGCAGGGTCACGAGATCGAGCTCGCGCAGGCGGTCGAGAATCTCCGTGGTTGTCACGCGGTACTCGTCGATTAGCGGACGGTCGGGCGTCCATCCTGCCGCCGCCGCGTCGATGGCGGAGCGCGCGTCCGGGTAGCCTCCGCGCTTGGCTTCGGCTTTCAACTCGCTCTTGAGCTGCGCAATCAGCTCCCATCCGTCCGCTTCGATCTCGGCGACGGATTGGTCAAATCCCATGCGCTCCCGCACGAGCACCCCGAGAGCGTCTGGGCCGACCGAGAAGCCGCCCGCCGGGCCGGGACTCTTGCGAACGATGCTCGTCGCGTAGCTCGCCAGCGCCGCCGACGCGCGGGCAATCCCGTCTTTTGTCCCCTCGGGATGCGGCGAGACGGCCAGCAGAGTGGACTCCAATCCTCGGAGAAAATCGATCCCGCCGTCGCACGATTTTGTCGCGAGCTGGGTCCAGAGCGGGACGGGCTTGCGGAGGCATTTCGCACCGTTTCGCAGGTATTTCGGGATCTGGTTCAGACGGGACTCGATGGCGGGTAGGACCTTGCCGAGATCCTTCGCGTTGCGCACCACGAGGTCAAAGATCGACCCGATCGCCGCGTCGACGTGGATCTGCGGATCTTTCCGCCAGCGCTCGAACTCTCCGTCCAGTACCGCGCTCGTGCGCAAGTCCGCCAGCATCCCTCGCCGGTCCAGATAGTCATCGCCGCGAAAAACCGCTTCCGGCAGGGCCTCGATTTCGGCGGTCGCGCGAGCCACGAGCTTGCCCTGCGCTCGGTGATCCGCTGCCGCGTTGGCGCCGAGCCGCGAGTCGAACTGCTCCAGCCCCAGCGGACTCGCCGACTCCGGGAACCGCTCGTAAGTCTCGGCGAGGAACTCGTTACTGGCTTTGTGAAAGCACGCGACGGCGCGGTGTTTCTTTGCGCTCATTCCGTGGAGTTTAGGAAATTCCCCGCGTCGTCCACTTTTGCCAGCGCGGCTGCCTCCATTTCGTTGGCCAAATCCCGCATCTCCTCGACCTCGGTCTGCGACGGCGGGCGCGATTCAATGGCATCGACCTCCGACTTGAGGACCTTCATTTTCGCCGTCAACTGCGTCACCAATTCCGTCTTGCGGAGCCGCGGATTCAAGGTCTCGAGCCGGTCGATAAAATAGCTGATGACGTCCGGCCGCTTCAGCCCCTCGGCGCGAGTCGGCGTGTAATTTGCCGCCGTGGCGTTGGCCGCCAACTGAAACCCCCGCAACCACCCGCCGAAGCTGATCACGTGCGCCATTTCTTCGTCCCGCAGCGCCATCATCGACGCCTCGATGTCGGCCTGAGTCGCGATCAACTCCTCGCGCAACGCCATCCAATTACCCGCCTCGCCGAGATCCACCAGACTCTTTGCCCGGGTGAGCAAGCTACTGCCGACGCCCAGGCTCTGCGACTGGCGGATGAGAGCCCGCCCGATGTCTTCAATGTCCTGCGGACGCTGCGCAATCACGATCACAAATCCATCCGCGACCAGAGCCCCGAAGTGCATCCCAGTCTGAAACCGATTGGGGAACGCCGCCTGCCGATCGTTTTGTTCAACGATCTCCATCGGGATCGGGCGGAACGCGTCCAGGTCGAGCAGCAGCTTTTGGATGTCGGGAGCCGTCACCTCGTTTACTCCGAGCTCCTCCCGCATGTGATCTTCCGCGCCTTCGCTCAGATCCACGTCCTGCGCCCGCGCCGGCGTCGACGCCAACCCGGCGATCAAAAGCAGAACAAATAGCGGGCGGACATTCATTGGCTCAGACGAGAAAGCTGACAGAACCGAGCTACCTTGTCCAACCAGCGCATTCGGCTCTTCATTGTCCTTCCGTTCCGCTCGCCAAAGCCGATACTTGTCAGATGATCATCGGCGTCCCGAAGGAAATCAAAGAACAAGAACACCGCGTCGCCCTCCTCCCCGCCGCCGCTTACCAACTCACCAAACGCGGCCACACCGTCCTCGTTGAAACCAACGCCGGAGCGGGCAGCGGTTACCTCGACGAAGAATACGCCAAAGCCGGAGCCGCGATCATCCCCGACCACGCCACCGTCTTCGCCCGCGCCGATCTCATCGTGAAGGTTAAGGAACCCCTCGCCTCGGAATACGACCTCCTCCGCTCCGGCCAGCTCCTCTTCACCTACCTCCACCTCGCCGCCAACCGCCCCCTCACCGAGGCCCTCGTGCGCACCGGCGCGACCTGCATCGCCTACGAGACCATCGAGGTGAACCGCCGCCTCCCCCTCCTCGAACCCATGTCCGAGATCGCCGGTCGCATGTCGGTCATCGTCGGCGGCCACCACCTCGCGAAACACCACGGCGGCAAAGGCATCCTCCTCGGCGGCGTCCCCGGCGTCCTCCCCGGCAAGGTCGTCGTCATCGGCGGCGGGACGTCTGGCGTGAACGCCGCCCGCATGGCCATGGGCCTCGGCGCCGACGTCACGATCCTCGAAGTCGACCTCGAGCGCATGCGCTTCCTCGACATCACGATGCACACCGCCCACACGCTCTTCTCCAGCGAGGCCAGTCTCACCGATCTCCTCCCGACCTGCGACCTCCTCATCGGGGCCGTTCTCGTCCCCGGAGCCCGCGCCCCCAAGCTCATCAACCGCGAGATGCTTCGCGCCATGAAGCCCGGCTCCGTTCTCGTCGACATCGCCATCGACCAGGGCGGCTGCGCCGAAACCTCCCACGCCACGACCCACGACAACCCGACCTACTACGAGGAAGACGTCCTCCACTACTGCGTTGCCAACATGCCCGGCGCCTACGCCCGCACCGCTACCCAGGCGCTCACCAACGTGACCTACACCTACCTCCAAACCCTCGCCGACCTCGGTCTGGAGGGCGCGTTGGAAAAAACCCCCGCCCTCCGCGGCGGCATCAACGTCATGGGGGGCAAGGTCACCTGCCCCCCCGTTGCCGAGGCCCTCGACCTCCCCTGCGCTCCCCTTCCGTAGCGCTGCGACCGTTCACCGGTTGCCAATCGCCTCGTCGCGCGCAAGTTTCGAGCCTCCTGCCTTCCACCGAAATGAACCTTCCCGACCTTGTCCACCAGATCGGCCGCCAATCCCGCGTCGCCTCTCGCGCCCTCGCGAATCTCCCCACCGACGCGAAGAACGCCATCCTCCAAGCCATGGCCGACGAACTCGTCGAACGCACAGATCTCATCACCGCCGAGAACGCTCAGGACGTCCAGAACGCCGAAGCCGCCGGCTTCACTCGGGCCTCCGTCGACCGCCTCCGGCTCGACCACGACCGCGTTGCCGCCATCGCCGACGGGATCCGCCAAGTCGCGACTCTCCCCGACCCCGTCAACGAAATTCTCCGCGATTGGACCCGCCCAAACGGCATCCGAATCAGCAAAATCCGCAAGCCCATCGGCGTCATCGGCATCATCTACGAGAGTCGTCCCAACGTCACCAGCGATGCCGCCGTCCTCTGCATCAAGACCGGCAACGCCACCATCCTCCGCGGCGGCAGCGAATCCCTCCGGTCCAACCTCGCCATCGCCGACGCCCTCCAGACCGGCGGGGCCCGCGCCGGTCTCCCCGACCACAGCATCCAGCTCATCCCCGTGACCGACCGAGACGCCGTCCGCCTCCTGTGTCAGCTGGACGACTGCATCGACGTCATCGTCCCCCGCGGCGGCCACGGCCTCATCGAAGCCGTCGTCACCCACGCCCGCATGCCCGTCATCAAGCACTACGACGGAGTCTGCCACGTCTACGTCGACGAAAATGCCGACCTCGAGATGGCCGAAAGCATCGTCCTCAACGCCAAGACCCAGCGCCCTGGCGTCTGCAACGCCCTCGAAACTCTCCTTGTCCACGAAAACGTCGCGACCCAGTTCTTCACCCAAGCCACCCCCGCACTCGCCTCCGCCGGGGTCGAACTCCGTGCCGAGGGCGAGACCCATTCTCGACTCTCGAACCTCGACTATCAACCCCTGGCCCCAGCGGAAAACTTCACCACCGAATACCTCGACCTCATCCTCGCGGTGAAGATCGTCCCGTCCCTCGACGCCGCCATCGACCACGTCAATCTCTACGGCAGCCACCACAGTGACGCCATCGTCACGACCGACCTTGCCGCCGCCGAGCGCTTCCTCAACGAAGTCGACAGCGCCACGATCTACCACAACGCCTCCACCCGCTTCACCGACGGCGAAGAGTTTGGCTTCGGAGCCGAGATCGGCATCAGCACCGACAAACTCCACGCCCGCGGTCCCATGGCCCTCGAAGAACTCACCACCTACCGCTACCTCATCCGCGGCACCGGCCAGATCAGAACATGACCGCCTCCCTCACGCACTACGAAGGTCGCGTCCAAGGCGTCGGCTTCCGCTACACCGTCAAAAAGCTCGCCACCGGCTTCGAGGTCACCGGCACCATCCGCAACCTCCCCGACGGTCGCGTTGAACTCCTCGCCCAAGCCGATGAGCCAGGGGAACTCACCGACTTCCACACCGCGATCCGTGAAAGCGCCCTCGCCGGTCACATCCAATCCGAGCAAACCACCCCCACCGACCCCGACAGGACCCTCCGCAGCTTCCAAATCACTCCGTAGTGCCGGCAGCCTGCCGGTCACCAACCCGGCGGCAAAGCCGCACTTCCCCCACGACAATTCCCGGCCCCCACGCTAGACTGCCGCCCATGAGCACCCCCGCCGTCGCCCTCGCCGCCCTCACCAAGCATTACCCGGTCCCCCTCCGCCGCGAGCGCCTCGTCGCCGTCCGCGACCTCACGCTCGAGATCCCCGAGGGCGAAGTCTTCGGCCTCCTCGGCCCGAACGGTTCCGGCAAGAGCACGACCCTCAAGATGCTCCTCGGCCTCGCCACCCCCACCTCCGGCACCGCCCAGGTCTTCGGCCACGAGAGCGGCAGCTTCGCCGCCCGCAGCGAAGTCGGCTTCCTCCCCGAGAACCCCTATTTCTACAAATTCCTCACCGGCGGCGAGACCCTCGCGTTCTACGGCAAACTCTGCGGCCTCACGGGCAAAGCCCTCAAGGACCGCGCCAACGAACTCCTCGAACTCGTCGGCCTCCAGTCCGCCCGCGACCGCCGCGTCGGCGGCTACTCCAAGGGCATGCTCCAGCGCATCGGCCTGGCCCAAGCCATCATTCAGAATCCCCGCCTCGTCGTCCTCGACGAACCCACCGCCGGCGTCGACCCCGCCGGGTCCCGCCAGATCCGCGACCTCATTCTTACCCTCAAAGAACGCGGCACCACCATCCTCCTCACGTCCCACCTCCTCGAGCAGGTCCAGGACGTCTGCGACCGCGTTGGCATCATGGCGCGCGGCCAGCTCGTCCGTCTCGGCCCCCTCGACGAGCTCGTTTCCGTCGACAACCAGACCCAATTCATCGTCGAAAACGCCGACCCCGCCCTGGCCGCCCGCATCGAGACCCTCATTCGCGAGTCCAACTCCGCCGCGACGCTCCTGGAAACCCGCCACCCCCAGCGCTCCCTCGAGAAAGTTTTCCTCGAAGTCACCACCGAAGAAAAAAGGCCGGCTGATCCGCCTCGCGCGATGAAAAGCCAACCGTGCATCCCATGAACCTTTTCGTCACCGGCACCGACACCAACGTCGGCAAGACCTACTTCACGTCCCTCCTCATCCGCGCCCTCCGCGCGGCCGGAAAGGACGCCGTCGGCATGAAGCCCATCGCCTGCGGATCGAACGAAGACACCGGCATCCTCCTCGCCGCCTCCGGCAACAACGTTTCCCTCTCCGATCTCAACCCCGTCTATTTCGAGAGCCCCGTCGCCCCGCTCACCGCTTCCATCGAAGAGAGCCGCCCCATCGACATCGACGAGATCCTCGCATCCTACCGGCGCCTCACCGAAGCCCACGACACCGTCATCGTCGAAGGTGCCGGCGGTTGGCAGACCCCCATTCTCGCCGATTACACGATGGGCGATCTGGCCAAAGCGATGGACCTTCCCGTCATCATCGTCATCGAAAACAAGCTCGGCGTCCTCAACCACACCCTCCTGACCCTCGCGAGCATCGAGGAATTTGGCCTGACCTGCGCCGGACTCGTCTTCAACCATCCCGCCGAGTCCACGGACATCGCGGCGCAGACGAATCGCGCCGTCCTCGAGCGCATCACCGAAGTTCCCATCCTCTTCGAAATCGAGACCGGGCAGGACGCCCTGCCCAACGTCAGTGCCTTTCTGTAACGCTCTGACCGCAAACCGAGGACGTGAGTCTGGATTCCGCTCACCCGGACCAGTGAGCCGCGAGACGACGAAGGTCCCCACGGCCTCATTTGCCTCCAGCGGCGAAACCGCGCGGATTGATCACGTGGGAAGTGTTTCTCGCGTGATCAAATATTGACAGTTCGCCGAGAACTCCGCAATTTGGCGATCCGGTTGGGTCCCCAATTCGGCGACCCCGATATTTCACCATGAAAACACTCTCAGTCCTCTGCTTGGCAACGACCCTCCTTGCCGCCCAGCTCCCCGTCCGAGCCGGGGTAGCGACCACCTCGGACATCACCGCGCTGAATCTGCAACTCAACGCGGGAACCGCCACGAGTCAGACCGTCGCCGGAGCGAATAACTCGAATTTTAACTCCAACCAGAACTTCACCCTTAGATACGACGGTCGAACCAACGAGATCCTGTCCTACACCACCTTGACCGGAACTTACAAACCTCTCGTTTTCCCGCGTCCGATTACCACCACCCTCGTCCGCGTCCCAAATCCAGCACTCACCGGCACGGCAGCCAACGCGAACAACATCATCTACACCCGTCAGACCAGCTCGGCTGGAAACACCTTTAACCTCGCGGGACCCTTCATCGGCGACGAGCAACTCGCCTTCAGTTCCAACAACATCAACGTCGGTGCCGACAATTTCTTCGGTAACCGGGGCGACGGAAGCGGCAACAACAACAACATCGAACGCCTCGACGTCGTGTTTGACGGCGGTCTCACCGCCACCACGGCACTCGCCTTCAGCATTTTTGAGCGTGGCGTCACGAACGGCCACGATCCCTTCGGCATCGCTGCGATCACCGCCGTCGATGCAACGGGCCGCCCCACGGCTTACGGACCGCTGATCCGCTTCGGAACTGGAGTTGGTTCCAGCTACGGACGTTACGGAACCAGCGATCTCCTTCCTTCCAGCACCGACTGGGTCGTAACCCGAAATCTCGCGGCCAACCAAGGTGCCCCGGCAACCAATCCGTCAGCCAGAGTCAGCAATCAACCCGTTGGCGGAGTCACGATCGCGGTCGTTGCTCCGGTCGCCAGTAACGGTCTGGGTATCGCCGTTGGAACCAAGATTTTCGGCTACTCCCTCTTCGCTGGCGACGTGACCGGCACCGGCCGCCAAATCCTCACCGACCCTTCGACGTTTCCGTTGAACAGCTCGAGTGAGACCGGCGATGGGGGTATCGACCTCATCGCCTACACGGGGGTCGCCTTCAACGAAGTGACGACCAACCCCGCGATCAAACTCACCAAGACCGGCACCTTCGTCCCCGCCGTTCCAGCCCCCATCGTAGCCAACGACATCTTCGGCCCCGCCCACAACTTCAACGCTCTCGTTTTCGGTGACGTCACCGCCGAGAACGGCGACGTCGACGGCACCTTCGCCGTCGGCGGCAATGCCACCATCAACGGCGGTTACGCCGTCGGCTACGTGGTCAAGGGACGCCCGATCGCCCAGGTCTCTGGCGGCACCGTCGACCGCTTCATCATCGCGGGCGATCTCGCCGACGGGAACTTCGGCGTTAACGGAAACATCGTCGTTGGCGGCACCCGCACCGGACCCGACCGCGAACCCACCAACGGAAACGTTCTTCGCTCGGTCAATCCGGTCACCTTCGACGCGGCTGGCAATGTCCCCAACGACGGCTCTGGTACCACCTTTGCCGATCTTCGGGCGGAATTCATCGTCCGCAGCGGACTCCTCGCCGACCTAGCCGACCGCGGCGTCGTCGAAAAGGATCTCAGCCTCCCCTACCGTGCCGACCTCGAAGGCAACGACACCGACCTGAACGTCTTCAACGTCACCGCCGCCGAGTGGAGCCGCACCGGCAGCTCGATCAACATCACCGCCCCAGCGGGATCAACCGTCTTGATCAACGTCGCGGGCGGCCCGGTCGACATCTCCAACTCGGGCATGCACCTCAACGGCGTTGACCTCGAGCACGTCCTCTTCAACTACGTGGACGCGACCGAACTCCGCACGACCAACTTCGCTCACCTCGGCTCCGTCCTCGCTCCGCTCGCCAACGGTGACTTCAACGCCGGATCCATCGACGGGCGAGCCGTCATCGGCGGCAATTTCCGCAGCGTCAACGGCTTCGAGGTGCATAACTTCCTCTTCCTCGCCAGCATCCCACTTCCAGTCGGCTCCGACACGCCAGCCTGCGTGGTCTACACCTTCACGGTGGAAAACACCGGCGACGTCGATCTTGAGAACGTCATCGTCAACGACCCGATGGTCACCGTCCTCGGTGGTCCGATCACCCTCGCCGCCGGCGAAACGGACGCGACGACCTTCACCGCCAAATACTTCCCGACCGCCGCCGAATTGGCCGCTGGCACCATCACCAACACCGCGAAAGTCGATGCCGAGACGGCTGGCGGCGCCGAGCAGGTCACCGACTCCGACACCCACATCCTCACCTTCTCCGGCACGACCACCTCCGGCAGCACGGCGACGTCGGGCGGTTCCTCCTCCTCAGCCTCCGGCGGATCCGCTCCCCTCGTTTCGGTCCCAGCGACCTCGGCGTCTTCACGATCGACGACCATCTCCGCGGACGGACGGCAGGCCAGCCTCCTGGGCTTATCCCGAGGCATCTCCGACGAAGCCGAGGCGGACCGCCCCGCCGTGCTCGTCGAGAACCGATCAAAGATCGTGACCGAACGAAATCGGGTCGTGATTCGCGGCACCGCCATCAACTCGGCTCTGCTCGAGATCCGCACGGACAACGCCCGCTTCCAACGCGTCAAAGGCACCCCGGCCCGCTTCCGGATCCGCACCGAGCGTCTCCAAAGTGGGCGCAACGTGGTCAAAATCCGCGCCATCGGTGCCACCGGTCGCTCGCGCCAGGTAAAGGCCGTCATCATCAAGGAGTAATCCGCGACCCTCCCAACGATCGGCTTCCAGCTGACCGGACATCCTGCCAGATTCGCACCTCATGTGTGGACTGGCAGGATTTTTCGGTTCCGGGGATCGCCGCGACCTCGTCGCGATGACCGAAGCCATTGCCCACCGCGGCCCCGACGCCGACGGTCATTGGGTTGATGAGAACACCCGCGTCCACCTCGGCCACCGCCGCCTCGCCATCGTTGATCTCGCCGGGGGAAGCCAGCCGATGTGGACCGAAGACGAGCAGCTCGGCGTCGTCTTCAACGGCGAAATCTACAACCACGCCGAACTTCGCGAACGCCTCAAGACCCGCGGTCGCGTCTTCCAGACCGACCACTCCGACACCGAGGTCCTCCTCCACGCCTACCGCGAATGGGGCGACGCTTTCGTCAACGAACTCAACGGCATGTGGGCCTTCGCGATCTTCGACCGCGACCGAAAGCACCTCTTCCTCAGCCGCGACCGCTTCGGCAAAAAGCCGCTCTTCTGGTTTCAACGCGACGGCGCGTTCGCCTTCGCCTCTGAGCTGACCGCCCTCCGCGCTCACCCCGCGTGCCCGACGACAATCTCGACCCGCGCGCTTCAGAAATTTTTCGCCTACGCCCTCATCCCCGCCCCCCACACGATCCTCGAAGGCGTTCACCAACTCCCCGCCGGCCACAATCTCACCCTCGACCTTGCCGACGCCACGCCACGCGTATCCCGCTACTGGGAATACCTCCTCGAACCCACCGAGCCAAACCGGTCCGACGACGATCTCGCCGACGAGCTTCTCGCCCTCATCGACGCCGCCGTCCAGCGCCGCCTCATGGCCGACGTCCCGCTCGGCGTCTTCCTCAGCGGTGGCGTCGACTCGTCTCTCGTCACCGCCCTGGCCGCCCGCCACGTCCCCGCCGACCAGCTCCGCACCTTCAGCATCGGCTTCACCGAACCATCCTTCGACGAACTCCCGTTCGCCAACCAAGTCGCGGCTCTCATCGGGACTGACCACCACACCGAATCGCTCGATCTCGACCAAGCCCTCGACTGCCTCCCCGGCATCTTCGCCCAGCTCGACCAACCCCAAGGCGACAGCTCCCTCCTCCCCACCTGGCTCCTTTCCCGCTTCACCCGCCGTCACGTGACGGTGGCCCTGGGGGGCGATGGCGGCGACGAACTCTTCGCTGGCTACGACCCCTTTCTCGCCCTCCGGAAAGCCGAACTTTACGCTAGAACCGTCCCCCGCCCCGTCCACGCCGCCATCCGCCACCTCGCCGCCTTTCTCCCCACCAGCCACGCCAACGTGAGCCTCGATTTCAAAATCAAACGCACCCTTCGCGGCCTCTCCCACCCCGCCGCCCTCTGGAACCCCGTCTGGCTCGGCGCGCTGGAGCCCCGCGAGGTCGCCGCGTTCCTCGGCCAACCCGTCGACCCCGAGGATCTCTACTCCGAAGCCATTGCCGCTTGGGACGCGGCACCGACCGGCGATGTCGTCGACCGTTCACTCCAATTTTACACCCGCCTCTACCTCGCCGACGGCATCCTCGCGAAAGTCGACCGCGCCAGCATGATGAATTCCCTCGAAGTCCGCGCCCCCCTCCTCGACATCGAGATCGCCAACTTCGCCCGCCGCCTGCCCAACCGCTACAAACTCCGAGGTAATACCACCAAACACCTCCTCAAGCTCGCCGCCACCCGCGTCCTCCCCCCCAACATCGTTCACCGCAAAAAAAAGGGCTTCGGCTCCCCCATCGGAGCCTGGCTCAAAACCGGTCGCCTCGCCCCCGCTTCGACGCACCCCTTCGTCCGATCCCGCGCCGCCGCCCACCGTGCCGGTCGATCCGACGAGCGCCTCTTCCTCTGGTGCCAATGTGTCTTCGAGCAATGGCGATCACGTCAAGCGGTGTCCTCTCCGTAGGCCGCGTTCCATGCGCATTCTTTGCCTCAACTACGAATATCCCCCGGTCGGCGGCGGCGGCGGTCGGGCTGCCGCGCAAATCAACGCCGGCCTCGTCGCCCGCGGCCACGAAGTCCGCGTTCAGACAGCGGGCCTCGCACACCTCCCCGCCCGTGAAACCGTCGATGGCGTCGAGATCTTCCGGACGGAGTCCCATCGCAAGAAGGAAGACACCTGCACCGTCCCCGAGATGGCGCTCTTCCTCGTCACAAGCTTTTTCCCGACGCTCCGCCACATCCGCGAATGGAAGCCCGACGTGATCCACGCCCACTTCGCCGTCCCCACGGGCGCCCTCGCGCTTGCCATCCACCTCCTCACGAGGACGCCCTACGTCCTCACCGCCCACCTCGGCGACGTACCCGGCGGCGTCCCGCAACAAACCGCCCGCCTCTTCCGCCTCGTTCGGCCCTTCACGATCCCAATCTGGAAACGAGCGGCGGTCCTCACCGCCGTCAGCACCTTCGTCGCGGATCTCGCCGAGCGCGCCTACCACCGCCGCCCCACCGTCATCCCAAACGGCATCCGGCTCGCCCCCCGCCCGACCGTCGAGATCCACGACCCTGTCCGCATCCTTTTCGTCGGACGCCTCAGCGAACAAAAGAACCCCCTCCTCGCGATCAAAGCCCTCGCCCATCTCCGCGACCTCCCCTGGACCCTTGAAGTCATCGGCGACGGCCCGCTCCGACCAGACTTCGATGCGGCTGCAAGCAAGTTCAGCGTCACCGACCGGGTCACGATGACCGGATGGCTCGACTCCACCGCCGTCGCCGAGCGCATGGCCCGGGCCGACATTCTCCTCATGACCTCCCACAGCGAAGGCCTCCCGATGGCCGCCATCGAAGCCCTCAATCACGGCGTCGCCATTGTCTCCACCCGCATTCCCGGCCTCACCGACGTCGTCGAAGACGGAGTCACCGGCGCCCTCGCTGATCCGGCACCCGCTTCGATGGCCGCCGCCCTTCAATCGTTGATCACCGATCCCGTCAAGCTCCGGCGGACCCGCGAAGCGGCGGCCACAGCAGCGTCGAAATTTGATCTCTCCAACGTCGTCGATTCCTACGAAGAGATCCTTTCCGCCTCCCGCACCTAGCTCGCGTCGGCACCGCATTCGCGTTGGCACACGAATCAACCCGCGTTAAATTCCCCTCCGATGCCGCCGCCCACCGGGACCGTTACTTTTCTCTTCACCGACATCGAAGGCAGTTCTCGCCTTTGGGAGCGCTTCCCCGTTGCCATGCGGCACTCCCTGGCTCGCCACGACGAAATCATGCGGACCGCCATCGCGGCCAGCGACGGATTCGTTTTCAAGACGGTCGGAGACGCGTTTTGCGTCGCTTTCGACACGGCGATCGACGCACTCCGGGCCGCCGCCAGCGCGCAGTCGGCCTTGGCCGCGGAAGCCTGGGAAAAAACCGGTCCGCTCAACGTGCGGATGGCCCTCCACGTCGGCGCCGCCGAGCTGCGAGACGACGACTACTTTGGCGACGTCCTCAACCGAGTCGCTCGCATCCTCGCTGGTGCTCACGGCGGGCAAACGCTCCTCACGCTGCCGGTCGAGGAATTGACCCGCGACGGTCTCCCCGCTGGCGTGAGCCTCCGCGACCTCGGTGAGCATCGCCTTCGCGACCTTGACCGGCCGGAGCATCTTTACCAACTCCACGTCGCGGGCCATCGCCAGGATTTTCCCCCACTCCGCACGCTCATTGCCACGCCCACCAACCTTCCCACTAATCTCAGCAGCTTCGTTGGACGGGAAAAATCCGTCGCCGAAGTCCGCCACCTTCTCGGGCAATCCCGGCTCCTCACCCTCACCGGCACCGGCGGCACGGGAAAGACCCGCCTCTCCCTCCAAGTCGCCGCCCAGGTCCTTGACGATCATCCCGACGGCGTGTTCTTCGTCGAACTCGCCACCCTCACCGATCCCCTGCGGACGTGGGATACCGTCGCGGGAGCCATCGGGGTCCGCGAAGAGAGTGAACTCCCGCTTCGTCAGACCCTCGTTCGGTTCCTCAAGAAACGCGATCTCCTGCTCATCATCGACAATTGCGAACACCTGCTCGCCGACTGCGCCTCGCTCGCGACCGACCTGCTGGCCGCCTGCCCCCGCCTGCGCATCCTCGCCACCAGTCGGACACCGCTCGGAATCTCCGGTGAATGCACCTGGGCCGTGCCGCCACTCTCGGTGCTCGACCCCGCCCGTGACCTCTTCCAAGTCCCCGACATCGTCGGCACCATTTCGCAATTCGAAGCCGTTCGCCTCTTCATCGACCGCGCCGCTTCCGCCAAGCCGGGCTTCGCCGTCAACGAACGCAACGCCCCTGCCATCGCCCAGATCTGCTGGCGTCTCGACGGCATCCCGCTCGCCATCGAGCTCGCCGCCGCCCGCGCCCGCGTCCTCTCGCCGGAACAAATCGCTAGCCGCCTCGACGACCGCTTCCGCCTCCTCACCGGCGGCAATCGCTCCGTCCTACCCCACCAGCAGACCCTGCGCGCGCTCATCGACTGGAGCTACGACCTGCTCTCCGAAGCCGAGCGCGTTCTCTTCCGTCGACTGGGAGCCTTCGGGGGCGGACGCACCATTGACGGTATCGAGGCCGTCTGCACCGGGGACGGCGTCGATGCCTTCGATGCGATCGATCTCCTCCAACAGCTCGTCGACAAGAGCCTTCTCGCCGTCGAATCCCATCCCGAACTCGGTGACCGCTACACGATGATCGAATCCGTGTGGCAGTACGCTCAGGAAAAACTCCGCGAATCCGGCGAGTCCGACGCCCTTCAAGATCGCCACCTCGACCACTTTCTCGCGCTCGCGGAGACCGCTCGGCTCGGATTGGAAGGCCCCGACGTCGCCGACTGGCTCGAGCGGGTCGACACGGAGCGCGAGAACTTCCGCCTCGCCTTCGAATGGGCCATCCGTTCTCCTACCCGAGCCAGCAAATGCCTCGTTCTGGCCGGGTCGCTGGTCCGCTACTTCGAGATCCGCGGCAACCTCGTGGAAGGCCGCAAAGTGTTCGAGCGCGCCCTCAACGCTCCGGGCGCCCAGGAGACCAGCGTCGCCCGCGCCGCCGCTCTGTCCGGAGCCGCCCGCATCGCGTGGTGCCAGGACCGCACCGCCGACGCCACCGAACTTTACGTCCTCGCTGGCGACCTGTTCGAACGCTGTGGCGAGGCCGTCCAAGCCGCTCTCAATCGCGCATTCTTGGGCTTCATGGAACGGAACACGGGAGACATTGACGCCGCCGAGACCCGCTTCACCGCTTCCTACCAGGTCGGCACGGAAACCGGCGATCTCCTCCTCGCCGCCATGTCACTCAGCGGATTGGGCACCGTCGCCTCGGATCGCGGCGACGCCGCCACCTCCCGACGACTCAAGGAGGAAAGCCTCGCCCTGTTCCGTGCCCTCGGAGACAGCTGGATTGTCGGCTACAATTTGTGGGGCGTCGCCCGGGCGTGCGTCGCCGAGGGAGACACCTCCGCCGCCCGCCACGCCCTCGCGGAGTGGACCGAGATCGCCCGCCGTCTCGGCAATCGCTGGGCACTGCCCTACGTCATGAAGATCCTCGGCGACATTCTGCTCCTCGAAGGCGAACCCGTGGCCGCTGCCCGCATTTTCGGTGCCGCGGAGTCCGCCCGCGAAGCCCTCGGAATCTCACTCGACCACGCCGACCAGACCGACCTCGACCAATCCATCGCAAGCCTTCACGCGGCCACCGACGCCGAGACCATCAAACGCGAGTGGTCCCTCGGCTGCCAAACGCAAGTCTGGCAGGCCATCGACTTCGCCCTCCGGCCCCCACTTGCTGCCGCCGCTTAGCGCCGAATGCCCGCCCCCGATCCCCGCTTCGCGAGCCTCGCTCGTCTCTACGGACATCCCGCGGTCGAGAAATTCCTCGCTGCCCACATCGCCATCATCGGCCTCGGTGGCGTGGGTTCGTGGACGGCGGAATCCCTCGCCCGCAGTGGGGTCGGCACCCTCACCCTCATCGACCTAGACGACGTCTGCCTGACGAACGTCAACCGCCAGCTCCCCGCCCTCACCTCCACCGTCGGCCAACCGAAAGTCGCCGTCCTCGGCCGCCGCATCGCCGACATTCATCCGACCTGCGAAGTCCGGACCGTTGAGCAATTCTTCACCGCTGCAACGGCCGCCGACCTCCTCGACCATCCTTTTGATGTCGTGATCGACGCCACGGACCGCACGTCGACAAAAGCGCTCATCCTCGACCAATGCCGCCGCCGCAACCTGCCTTCGATCACGGTCGGAGCCGCCGGCGGCAAGCTCGATCCATCCCAGGTCACCGTCGCCGACCTTGGGTTCACCGGCAAAGACGACCTCCTCCGCCTCGTCCGCCGCAAGCTCCGCCGCGACCACGGCTGGGAAGCTGGCGAACGGAACGTCTACGAGGTCCCGGCCATCTTTTCGCCCGAGCCGCCGCGCTACCCATGGTCCGACGGCAGCGTCCGATTGGAAGAAGAGCCGGAGAGTAACCTCGCGATGGACTGCGCCACCGGCTTCGGAGCCGCCGCCCACGTGACCGGCACCTTCGGCCTCTTCGCGGCAAGCGAAGCCTTGAACCTAAAAAGGAAAATGGACGTGAAGTTCTGTCGCCGAGGATGACCAAGGCGTGAAGCGCGGGAAAGAGGCGGGAAGGGAGGGTCTTTTCAGCCGCTGAGCAGGAGCGAGGCGTCGGCGGGCAGCCCGGGAAGCCATTTTCCTCCGAGCCATCGGCGCAGGAGGCGAGTCAGAAGCAGGGTCCAGCGTTGGTTGCTGGTCCATCGCTCCGTGATGGTGGCGATGTGATGCAACTCGCTACTGATGAGGGTGACAGCGTGGGCGATGAGGTCGCCTTTTTCATGGAGAAGGCTCACACGCACGGTGCGCTGACCGGCGGTTTTGATCTGGCGACCGACGCCGGCCATGAGCATGGGCCGGGATCGGATGGCTTCGCGGTGGTGTTCCTCATCGTAGAAGCGCAGATAGAGGCTCCACCAGTTGTAGAACAGGGCGATGAGGTTGGCCATCAGGCGGCAGGAACTCAGGTTGCGGGAGGTATATCCACTCCAGCCCCATTGGTTTTTGAGTTCGTCGAAGGTGTTCTCGGCGTCGGCCCGCTCGCGGTAGTGCCGGGGCATCACGCGAGCGGGATGAGCCACGGGATCGAGCGAGGTGACCAGAACGGCGATCTTGCCACTCCACGGCGTGGCCACCTCGTCCCAGCCACTTCCTTTGGCGTGGGGAAGATCGGATTGGCGGTCCTTGCCTCGGCGCGGCCGACCGATCTGCCGGATGGGTGCCCGGGCGGGGGTCTCACGCACGAGCACCACGCGGCGCGCTTGGCTCCAGCCACTTAACTTGATCGAACTCTCCAACGCTTGCCAGCCGTCGCCGCAGTCTTCCCAAGCCGCACCCTCTCTCATCATCGCCCGGACGAGTTCCTTGACCCGGGCCGTGTGGCGCAGCTTGAACAGATACGGCAGAGCGCGTTCTTCGAACTCGAGCATCACCGCCTCGCTCCCATACCCACAGTCTCCTCGCGCGAACGTCGGCCACTGATGGCGGGGAAGTTTTTCCAAAGTCTGCCAAAGTCCTGGCAGCCCCCGGGCTCCGGCGTGTTCGTTGCCGGGTCGAACCTCCACTCCCAGGCTCAGGCGCAGGTTGGCCACGAAGTAGCTGTGATAAACGTGGCTGGGTCGTCCAGGCTTCTGCGGGTTGTAGCCAATGGCGGCTCCTTCCTGATGGCCGTAGAGCGCCTTGACCGTGACGTCGATGTCCAGGATCCACGGCAAGCCCAGCGCCGGTGCGATGCAGCCCGTGAGCGCGTTCGAGAGCCAGTCCAGACCGGTTTTCTCGTCGATTCGTCTCATCGCCAGACGCACCACGTCCTCGCTAACGGTTCCCTCCGGGATTCCCAGCAGCCCCGGATTGATCCCGTCTCCTCGGACCCCATTGATGTGCGCGTAGCGCCAGTGTCCGCACAACACACTGAGCATCACTGTGCCCATCACCCGCGCCGCGCCGCTGCCCCGGTTGCCCGTGTAACTCAGCGGACACCCCGCCAAAAACTCCTCCCACCTTCCTCCAGCTTCCAAAAATTGGAAAAAGAAAATCAATTGCCCCTCCCGCGTCACCGGCGTCTCTTCATCCCACTCCGCGTAATATCTCCCTCCGGGCGTGTCCACCGGCCAGCTTCCCGGCCCTCTTTGAACCTGCTTTCCAGGCTCACCCACTGGGTGAGTCCCCGACAACGTCTCCGCCATCCTCATCCCTCTCCTACTACGCCACTTACACTCCCATACTCAATCTTCCATTTTCCTCTTTAGGTTGAAAATTCTGATCAACCGGAAAGGGGGACGTAGCTGAAGAATGCATCGCATCTCCTTCCGTCCGTTCCCCCATTCCGGTGAAAAAATCACCCGAACAACCGCCGAAAATTTCCCTCCACCACCCCGGCCAATTCTTCGACCGGCATCCCCCTCACCCCCGCCAGCCCGTCGTAGGCGACCCCGAGATTGCCCGGATGATTCATCGTCCCACCTCCGTAGCGATCCAGCCCCGCCGGCACTGGCATCGACGGCGCGTCCGTTTCCACGAGTAGGCGATCCAGCGGTAGCTCCCGAAACGTCTCCGCCTTCGCCCGCCGATTTTCCGCCAGGAACGAACCCGAGAAGGAAAAATACGCCCCCATTTCCGCGAGTTCCCGACCCATTTCCAGCGACCCACCAAACGCGTGAACGAGAAAGCCTCGTTCCGGCCTCGGCAGCTCACGCAACGCCTCCGTCAGCGCCCCCCACGCCCGCAGGCAGTGCACCGTGATCGGTAGATCCCGACGCACACCTTCCGTGAACTGCCACCGAAACACCCCGATCTGGTCGTCGAAATTCTCCGTTTCCTTCCACCGGTCGAGCCCGATCTCTCCGACCGCACCACCCACCTCCCAGCACTCCGTGAGCCGTTCCCGCCAATCCGCCGACCGCCCATTGACGCACCACGGATGCAATCCGTAGCTCGCCCGCACCCAATCGTATCGCGCAGCCAGCTCGGCCACCGCCTCCCAATCCGTTTCCTCCGTTCCGTTCACCACCATCGCCACGATATCATTCCGTCGCACCGCCACCTCGACCTCGGCCATCCGACTGGCCAGCGCCGGATCCTGCAGATGATTGTGCGCGTCGTAGAGCCTCACCGGCGTGCCCTCGCGATCTCTTGGATCCGCTCCCGGACGCGCGTCATTCCACTCAATCGCGTCGGCGAAAGCAGGCTGTCGAACTCGAGTCGCTCCAGCAGATCGATCCGCCGTCCCGCCACCTCCACCGCCCCAACCCCATCGCACACCTCTGCCAGCGCCGAAGCCAATCCCCCCACAATTTGACCTTCCCCGGCCGTCCGAAATCGGCAGACGCCCTTCGCCACTTCCCCGACCAACCAGACGCGCGACACGCATCCCGGTACCAGCGCCGCGTCCGTCCGCTCCCCGTCCGGCAGCGCCCCGAGCTGGACCCGCCGCCCAACGACCGCCGAAAGCCGCTCCCTCACGTCAGGAATCACCAGAAAACGCTCCGCAAAACTGGCCAATCGATCTTCCAACATGATGATAGTTTACCCTTCCCGCCGCTCGATCCGCCATCGACATTCGTAGTTCCACTTCCATGAAGCTCCACGCCACCGCCCACCTCTCCTTTCACGCCGAAGCCGAGATCCCAGCCATCTTCATGCTCAAGCCCCGCAGCGGTCAGGGGCAATGGGTCACCAGCGAGGACTACGAACTCGTCCCCGAGATTCAAATGATCGAATACACCGACGGCTTCGGCAATCTCTGCCAGCGAGCCACGATTCCGCCCGGTCCATTTTCCATCACCGCAAATTGCGTCGTCGATTCGCCCGATAACATCGACGTCGATCCGGACGCCGAATTTGTTCCGATCGAACTCATCCCCGATCCGCTCCTGCAATTTCTCCTCCCGAGCCGCTACTGCCAAGCCGACTTTCTCGGCAATCTCGCGACATCCATCACCGGCGACATCCCGCCCGGCTACCGGCAGGCCGAGGCCATCCGAACCTGGATTCGCCGGGAGGTCCGCTACGAATACGGCACCAGCAACGCCTCGACCTCCGCGCTTGAGACCGCCAACGACAAGGTCGGTGTCTGCCGCGATCTCGCCCACCTCGGCATCGCCCTTTGTCGCGCCATCAACATCCCCGCCCGGATGGTCGTCGGCTACCTCCACGAGCTTAAGCCGATGGATCTCCACGCTTGGTTCGAGGCCTACGTTGGCCAGCGCTGGTACGTCTTCGACGCCACTCAGGACGAGCCAAAGGGCAATCGTATCACGATCGCCTATGGTCGCGACGCCGCCGACGTCGCGCTCACGACTCAATTCGGACCGATGCAGCTCCTCGACATGCGGGTCAACGTCGAGCCCGCTCCCTGACGCGCCTCATCCCAGCATCGTTTCAGCCAACTGGCGTCCGCTCAACCACACGGCCTCGACCCGCGATTCAGCCACCGAGTCGCCACAAACGAAAAACCCCGGCGGAAGTTCACCGACCGCGGGAGCCTCGGTGCGTCGAGAATACCCCCAGCGGTGCGAAAACGAATCCACAAACCGTTCCGGATCCAGCCCCCACCGGCTCTCCAGCTCCGTCCGCAACGACCCCGACCACGCGGCCCGATCCCCATCCCAGTTTTCTCGACTGAACTCCGCCGAAGTCTGCACGACGAACAACGTCCGCCCCGCCGGGATCCGGCTCGCTTTGTGGTTTTCGCAAGCCGACCAAGCCAGCGCCGAACCCGATCGGTCACTGACCGCGTAGACCTCCCGGGCACGGCCCGCCCACCCGGAATCATAGAGGAAAGCCCCCGTCAGATTGCGCTCGTAAGGATTTGCCTCCACGTCGATACCAAGCAACGCAGCCGTTTGCGGCCACGGCGCACAGCTCAGCACCGAATCGAAGCGCTCCCCGAGAACGCCCCAGCCGCCTTGCATTTCGGTCACCCGCTCAATCAACGACTCCCGCCGCACGTCCAGCCCCTCGGCGAGCGCCCGCCCGAGTCGATTATTGCCTTCGACGTGATAGCTCCGCTCGCTACCGGGGCCGATCACCGTCCCGTCCTGGTCAACGACCGGGGCAACGATGCTTTGAACGGCGTCTCCCAGGCCCGCAACGAAGCGACGGAAATCAGCATCGCGCACCGTGAAAAACTGCGCACCATGATCGAACACGCAGTCATTCCAGAGCCGCGAGGCGCAGCGCCCTCCGAGGCTCCGCGATTTCTCGAAGACGGCCACTTCCCGACCCAATTCGCTCAGCCGCCTCGCCGCGCTCAGCCCCGACAGGCCCGCTCCAATGATTGCTACTCGTTCCATTTCACCCTTGCATCGCAGAAAACCCGCCGGGGGCCAAACCTGCTTGCAAATCGGAGCTCTCCCTGAACAAGCTTTTCCTCGCATGAACGAGGCGCACCCCGACCTTTCCGAGCGCGCGGACAAGGCCAAACCCATCATCGCCGAGCCGCTTCGATTCAAGGTCTGCGAGAGTTGCGAATCCATCGTTCTCCGCCGTCTCAACCTTTGCCCGAATTGCAGCGGCTACCGATTCGACCTCGACCCGGTCCGCATCGCGACCCAGGCCCGCCACCTGGCCAAGCGCCGGCAGACGACAGTCACCGCGAGCGATCTCGTTTGATCATCTCTCACCCTTGGAGACGACGTTAACGGCGATCCGCCCAAACTCTCCTCACGTCGGCTCCTCCGATAAGAGATGGGAGAAATCGTGTTCCACGAACTCGCCGATCCGACCCAGCGTGATGTCGGGCGCGGGGAACTTTTCTTCCACACCGTCTTCCAGCGCGTAGTGGCCCTGCTTGACAAAAACGGTCGTTAGCCGGTCGCCCCAGCTTTCCTTCATTGCCGCCAAAATCCGCAGCTTGTCGTCCAGCATTACGTAATGATCCGCCGGATGCACCGACTCGACGTAGTCCAGACTCTGCTCCTTGTGGATGAGAATAATGACGCTCCGCCGCACGGCCTCGAAGATCCCGGACCGCTCGACTTTGCGGGGTTGAAAGACGGCGTCCCCGTCCGATAACACCACCGCGGGGCCGAATGATTGCGCGTGCTCGATGGCGTCGAGCGAACCGGGATAGAGCCGGTTCGCAAACGGGTAATCGACGAGATACGACGACATCCGCAGTAACCTTGCGTCGTGCAATTCCTCCAGCCGGTAACGCTGCAAAGTCTGCAGGTAGTCGGCGTAACCCTGCTCGGCGCGCAGCTCTTCGAAGATCTGCCAATATCGGTCGCAAACCTCGCCACCGAAGTGATTCAGATATTTGCGGAGGTCCGCCGTGACCCGGTCGTTGTCCAACAGGGTGTTGTCGACATCGAAGAAAAAAACGACCTTCTCGCGGGGCTTGCTCATGTCCGGAGGTTATAGCTAATCCGCGCGACAGCCGCTAGCTCCGCGAAGACCGGCGTCGATCGATCATGGGGATGTTCTCGTGTCTGCTTCCATCGGTGGGAGTCAAAGCGCTCGCTGGTTTCAGACGCGGGTGGATGCTCGCCGGTCCCCCATCCCACACGAACTCGTCTTGGTTAAGACGACGTCGCAATCCTATTTTGTCGTCGTTGCACCGTCGCCTCGCCCCAGGCGGTAGGTCTCCCTCGGAAGACCGTTCAAGCCAACTTCCGCCGGAGTCATTCGAAAGCCCGGGACTGTCGGGGCATCCGGACACGGTCGCTGGGCCTCAGCGTCGACCCGCTCGAAGGCGCTGATCCTGAGTCCTCGCTTCACGAGGGTCTATTGAGTTGAGCGGGCGCCTGGGGACTGGCTCCGGTTGCCGGAAGATGTCCGTGGCTGGTCCGACTCCCAGGGATCTCGTCATTGGCTCGCTGCCCATCTGAGTGGACTCATTGGCTGCAAACCGCGAGCAGCTGGGCGCTCGCTAGACCGGGCGTAAAAACGAAAAAACCCCTCCGCCGAGGCGGAGGGGTTTTCGTATTAAGTGTCTCGGACTTCTCTCTTAGAAGGAGAAGGTAACCGATCCGCCACCCCAGAAGGTGGTTGGCTCGGTGCCGATGAGGTCGTTCCACTGGTAGCTGAATGCACCGTAAGGAGCAACGCTGACCACTTCGCTGAGGGTGATTGGCATCGCGATGCCGACCTGAGCGTCGTTACCACCGGTGAAGGGGTTCGGCGTGTCGCCGCGCTCCGTCAGGTTGTAGCGGAAGTTGGTGCCGAAGGAAGCCCAAGGCGTGAGAGCGACGATGTCCTGATAGATCGGGATCTCGACGTCAACACGACCTTCGAGGTAGCTGGCCGCCTGCTCGACGAATCCACGCTGACCTGGTTTTGGTCCGACATTGAAGAAGTAGTTAACTCCTGGAGTCACCGTGACCGGACCGATAGCGATGGCGTAAGCCGCTCCGACGCTCAACTCGTGCGAGTAGAGACCGAAGGTTTCGCTGAGGATGTGGTAGTAGGTGTATCCGAGGCTAACCGCGAGGTCGCCGAAGGTGTGCGTGTAGGCCGCATACCCATCGAATTCCTTGTAGCTGGTCTCCGAGATGCCGAAGGCAACCCAAGAACCGAGCGTGAGGAAGTCGTTTTCGGAGAGGTTGAACGTGACGCTGAGGTCGGTCCAGTAAAGGCTGGAGCCGTAGCCCTCAAAGCCAGGAAGGACGTTGACACCGCGGAACATGTAAAGGCTGTCCCAGCCGGTGCTCAGATCAGCGTTCCACCACTGGGCGGGCTCATCCTCGATGATGACGACTTTCTCTTCTTTGAAGGACTTCATGTCCCCTGCGAAGAGGGCGCTGCCCGAAAGGACTGCGACCGTGCTGAAAACTGCAGCAAACTTGGTAGCGAGTTTCATATGAGTTGTTTTGTTCTTTGTTTTTGGTTTTAGCGATCTGGTCGGGCGTAGGCCTTTCCGGATCAGACACGCTGGTTGGGCATGATTGCCAGCCCATTCAGCATGGATCATGCCAATGGAGTAGTGGCGAGACCCGGGGGCGTCAATAGTTTTCAAAGTTTTTTTGAACATTTTTGAGCGGCCTCTGTCTCTTCTCAATCTTTTCGGCGACCCACTGCTATCCCGCTGGAGATTAGCGGGCGGAAGTTAGGCTCGGATGACACTGATGTCGGCGGGCTGGATGCGGCAGAAGACGGTCTCTCCCTCGTGAAAATCGAGGCCGTCCTTTCCGTCGTTCGCCATCAGCGCCCCGAGTTCCAGGCCGCCAGCCGTGACGACCGTGAGCTCGTCGACCGCTCCCTTGAAGATCTCGAGCGACACGGTAGCCGGGAAAACATTTACCCCGGTCGGCTGCTCGCGGAACAGGCAGATCTTCTCGGGCCGCAGGGACAGCAGCGCTTCGTCGTCCGGCCCAGAGAATTGATTCTCGGGCACTTCGAGGGTGAGTCCGCCCTCCACGTCGCAGCGGACCGTTCCGTTTCCGCGACCGGCGACCTTGGCGCTCACGACGTTCGTCTCGCCGATGAACTCAGCCACGAAGCGCGTCGCGGGTTGGTAGTAGATCTCGGCGACGCTGCCGATCTGCTCAACCCGGCCCTTGTTGATGACGGCGATCCGATCGCTCATGGTGAGGGCTTCCTCCTGATCGTGCGTCACGAAGACAAACGTGATACCGAGCGTGCGCTGCAGTTGCTTGAGCTCGCGCTGCATCTGCCCGCGGAGCTTAGCGTCGAGAGCGGAGAGAGGCTCGTCGAGCAGGAGCACCTTTGGCTCGCAGACGATGGCGCGGGCCAGGGCGACTCGCTGCCGCTGGCCACCGGACATCTGCGCGGGTTTCCGGTCGACAAATTGGGCGAGCGACACCATCTCGACGACGCGGTCGACGCGGCGTTTCGTTTCCGCCGTCGACACGCCTTTCATGCGCAACCCGAACGCGATGTTGTCGTAGATGTTCAGGTGCGGAAAGAGGGCGTAGCTCTGGAAGACCTGATTGACGTCTCGCCGGTAGGGTGGCTGCGCGGTGACGTCCTCGCCGCCGATGAGCACCCGCCCGGTGGTCGGCGTGTCGAACCCGCTGATCAAACGCAAACACGTCGTCTTCCCGCAGCCGGAGGGCCCGAGGAAAGTCATGAATTCCCCGGCACGGATCTCGAAATCAACGTCCTGCAACGCGACAAAATCGCCGAATTGTTTCCCGACTCCTCGCAACTCGACCGATCCGCTCATCGGGCTGACACGCTACTCCGCCGGGAGGATCGCAAGCCATCTAAAATTAGACCCGTCCTTTCCATTCGCGCCGGGGGCCCGTCCACGCTAGGTTTCAACCATGAGATGCGGTGTCCCGGTCCACCCCACGACTCGCTTCTGGCGGCGGGTGGTGATTTGGTCGTTTATCCTTGTGCTGCTCTCGCCGTTTCTGGCCATCGCGGCCTTCTACGGATTTGAGAATCTGAGCGGTCAGCTCGCGTGGCGGCAGGCGCAGGAAAAATTGCGGGGCCTGGGCGAGCCCCTCACACCGGCGGACATCCGAAGACCCGCTTTGGCCGACGAGCAAAACATGGCGGCCGCCCCGATCTTCGCCCAGCTGTTCGCGCTCGATCCGGCGAGGGTAGCCGCTGCGGATCTGACCGGTCTGCGGTTGCCGGGCGATCCAGGGACGGGGCGGGACGTCGAGATCGTCGCGCTGGCCCGGCGCTTCCAGGCAGAATTCTCAGGCTCAGCTCGGGAAGCGGGAGCGATCGTGACGGATGGGCTCGCCCCGATGGCGGCGACCTTGGCCTCGCTCCGGGAAGCTGCTAGCCGCCCGGAGTCGTTCTGGCCGCTCTCGCTGGACCGGGGTCTGAATTTCACCCTCCCCTTCCTGGCTCCGCTCACGCGGGCCGTCGACGTGATCAGCGCGCGGGCCTTGGCGACTCTGTCGGGCGACGCACCGGGGGAGGCGCTGGCGGATTTTCTGTTCATGACTGATCTGGCGAATCGTGCGAACGAGCCTTCGCTGCTGGGCACGTCGCAGCTGCAGCAGGAGATCACTCACCGGGCCGTCGACGTGGTGGAGACGGGCATCGAAGCTGCCATCTGGTCCGACCGTGAACTGGCGGCCATCGAGGAACGTCTCGCGACGCTGCACCCGATCCGGCGGTTTGCGGACAGCCTGCGCGGTGAACGCGTGCTGTTCCTCGCGTCCGCCGACCAGTTGGAATCTCGCGCCGCCGTGCTCTTTACGTTTGTTGACATGTCGAGCGTCGCGACCGAAGCGCGCACGCGGAGCTGGTCGTATTTCTTGTGGGCGCTGCGACCGAGTGGCTGGACGGCCCGCGACCGGGCCCGCTACCTGACGCTCTCCCAGGAATACCTCGACGACATCATTCGCAACGACACGATCGACCCGTCGGCGGTTGCCGCTTGGAACGCTCGCGTCAGTTCGATCCGGCGGGACGACTTCGAACTCTTCCGCACTCCGCTCACCGTCCTGACGCTCCCTGCCTTCGGAGCCGCCGCCCGCCGCGCGGCTTTTACGCAGTGCCGCGTCGACCAAGCCCGGATCGCCTGTGCGCTGGAGAGGCACCGTCTGAAGACGGGTCGCCTACCCGCGCGACTCGGCGAACTGATCCCGGAGTTTATCGACCGGCTTCCACGCGATGTCATCGGTGGGCGGCATTTCGTTTACGAGCGGACGTCGGACTCGTCATTCGACCTTTACGGCCTCGGCTGGAACGGAATCGACAACGCGCTCGGTCGCGCCGACGCCGCGACGACCTCGAAGACCGTCAACCGCCCCGACTGGGTCTGGGCCGCGCGGTGACGGACGCTAACCGCTGACGCCCTTGAACCAGCCCACCGGGCCCGGGGCGAGGTTGGTGTTGATCTGCTTGACCTCGGTGTAGGCGTCGTAGCCGTAGGTGCCGAGCTCGCGCCCGATGCCGCTCTGTTTGTAGCCGCCCCACGGCGCCTCGTTGAAGGTCGGGTGGTAGGTATTGATCCAAGTGATGCCGGCCCGCAGCTTGCGGATGAACCGCTGCGCCCTCGCCCCGTCGCTCGTGAAAACCGCCCCGGCCAGACCAAATTCCGTGTCGTTCGCCAGCCGAAGCGCCTCCTCTTCGGTGTCGAAGAGCTGCACGACGAGCACCGGTCCGAAGATCTCCTCGCGCAGGATGCGCGCGTCCGGCTGGGCGTCCGTGAAAACCGTGGGCTGGACGAAATTGCCACCCGCCCGCTCGTCGTCGCCGTCGTAAGCCCCGCCACCGCAGAGCAGCGTCGCCTCGGTCTTCCCGCTCTCGATGTAATCGAGGACCTTGCGCTGATGCGCCACCGAGATGAGCGGACCCATCTCAGTCTCCTCGTCGGACCCGGGCCCGACGACGATCTTGCCGCAGGCATCGGCGAGCCGTGGGAGAAATTTGTCCGCCCAGCTGCGGTCGAGCAGGAGGCGCGACCCCGCGCTGCAGACCTCACCCTGACCCGCGAAAATCGCGAACATCGAATACTCCAGCGCCGACTCGAAATCGGCGTCCGCGAAGACCACGCACGGACTCTTGCCGCCGAGTTCGAGCGAGATTTTTTTCAGATTACCCGCCGCCGCCGTCATGATCGTGCGCCCCGTGACACCGCCGCCCGTGAACGCGATCTTGTCGACTCGATGACTCTCCGCCAGCGCAGCGCCGACCGGATCGCCGGGGCCCAGCAGAAGATTCACCACGCCCGGCGGGAAACCGATTTGGTCGATCAACTCGAAAAGCCGCACCGCGCTCCACGGCGTCAGCTCCGACGGTTTGAGGATGCAGCAATTCCCCGCCGCCAACCCCGGCGCGAGCTTCCACACCGCCATGAGCAGCGGATAATTCCACGGGATGATCTGCCCGCACACCCCGATCGGCTCGCGCACCGTGATCGTCTGCACGTTCGGGTCCGACGTTTCAAAGGTCTGCCCGCTCGGTTTCGTCGCGAGTCCGGCGTAATACCGGAAGCACCCCGCCGCGTCCGCCACGTCATACCGCGCCTCGCGCAGCGGCTTGCCGTTGTTGAGCGTGTCGCGTCGCACGAGTTCCTCGGCGTCCCCGTCAATCAAGTCCGCCAGTTGATACAAGAGCGCCGCCCGCTCGGCCCCCGGCGTCGCGGCCCAGGTTCCACCATCAAACGCCGCCCGCGCCGCGTCGATGGCGGCCTCCACGTCCTCCACCCCCGAATCCGTCGCGACCCCCAGCACCGAGTTATCTGCCGGGTTGAGAAACTCCCGCGTCGCACCACCGCGCGCCGCCACGAACTGACCGTCGATGTAATTCTTCAGCATCCCGCGACGCTAACCCCGGGGACCGCGGGCTTCCAGCCCGTTCCGCCGGGCATCCTGCCCGCGGCAAACGGGAAATGACCCCGCTCGTCTACTCCCCGAGCCGAGGCTTCCACACCGCCGCGTCGACCATTGACCAAAGGTGAGTCAACGCGGCGATCGCCATCGGGACGAGCAGCCACCAGAGCGCCCACGACACTGACACCACCACGAAAAAAATCGCCGCCGCGATCAGCCTTCCCTGGATCAACTGACCCAGTCCCGGGATGAAAAAACTCGCCAACGCCGCGATGACATTTCCAGCAGATCCACGTCCTTCAGCCATGGCCGAATGATCCCCCGACCTTCGCAGAGTGTCAATCATCCGCGACCCCGATCCACCGCGGGAAACCCAGCCGCCGCGGAACGGTCTTCCCATCGGAAACGAGGCCCCTAGGATTCCAACATGAGATTCTTCCTCGTCCCGATCGCCGTCCTGCTCGCACCCGTGCTCCTCGCGGCCGACCCGGACTTCCGGCCCGGCGCCGGAATCGACGAGAAATTTCTGCGCGAGATGATCGCCGAGCAGCTGACCGCCTATCGGGTGCCGGGAGCGGCCGTCGCGGTGGTGAAAGACGGGAAACCGATCCTGGTGGAGGGGTTCGGCGTTCGGCTGGCCGGTCAGCCCGCCAAGGTCGACGCGGACACGATTTTCCAGCTCGCGAGCGTTTCGAAGACCTTCACCGCGGCGGCGACGGCGACGATGGTGGACGCCGGGAAGATCGCCTGGGACCAGCCGGTGAGCGAGGTGCTACCGGGCTTCGAGATGGCCACCCCCTACACGACCAAGTGGATGCATTCTCGGGATTTACTGACGCACCGCGCCGGGTTTGAAGGATTTTTTGGGGACATCTTCGACCACCTTGGATTCGAGCGCGCGGACATCCTGCCCCGGCTACGTCACGCCGAACCGGGGTATTCCTTTCGCGACCACCCCGAGTATTCCAACCTCGGTTTCTTCGTCGCGGGAGAAGCCGCGGCCCGCGTGAACGGGACGACGTTTGAGGAACTCGTCGCCGCGAAGATCACCGATCCCTTGGGCATGACCCGCACCGGCCAGGCCGCCGAGTGGCTGGCCTCCGGCGACGCGAATCTGTCGGCTCATCACCAGCTCGTCAACGGCGAGGCGGTGGCGATCCCCCGGGCGAACACCAGTCCGGTCTTCGCCGCGGCGGGCGGCCTGGCATCGACGGCGAACGACCTCGCTCGATACGTCGAGATGCTGTTGGCCGGTGGGACGCTCGGCGACGATGCGATCCTGACCGAAGACGGCTTGGCGACGATGTTCAACCCCGTGATCGCGGACGAACCCGGCTTCGCGGAATTTCCACCGATCAGCGAGACCTCGGGATTCGACTACAGTCCGGGCTGGGGAGTGTATCACTACAACGGGCACCGGATCATCGAGAAAGGCGGAGCGCTGGACGGCATCCGGACGATCATCGTGCTGGTGCCGGACGCCGGCTTGGGCATCGCGGTGCTGGCCAATTTGAACCTGACAGCTTTCCCCGAGGCGGTGCGCGCGGGGATCCTGCAGCGTGAACTCGGGCGCTCCGGCGAAGCGGATCTTCAACCCGAAATCCTGGCGAAAAACGACCGGATCGAGGAAATGCTCCTCGCCCCGGAGGAACGCCCGGCGGACGCGAAGCCGACCCCGCAACCCTTCGACGCCTACGTCGGCAGCTACACGAATGATCTCTTCGGGACGTGGCGGATCGAACTCAATCCCGACCAGTCCGAAGGTGTCCCACCCCTGCTGATGAAAGCGGGACCCGCTGCCTACCGCGGCACCATCGTCCCCTGGAATGGCGACACGATGCACCTCCGCTGGCCCATCGTGATCTCCGGCCCGACCGAGATCGACTTCGATCAGGCCGGGTTCACGTTCCTCGACTACGAGTTCACGAAAGCCGAGTGAGGCGACACCGCGCGTCCGGTGCTCGGACTTAACCCACCGCGCGGACCCGCGCGGACCGTTGACCTCCCCGCCCCACCCCGCTTACCCTCCGCGTCCCATGCAAACACCCAAAGTCCTCGTCGCCGACGCCATTTCCCAGCGCGGAATCGACGAACTCGCCGCCGGGGGAGCCCTCGACGTCACCGTCTCGACCGGTCTCCCCGAAGCCGAACTCCTCAAGATCATCCCCGATTTCGCCGGCCTCGTCGTCCGCAGCGCCACCAAGGTCAACGCCGCCGTTCTCGCCGCCGCGACCAATCTGAAAGTCGTCGGACGCGCCGGCGTCGGCGTCGACAACGTGAACATCGAAGTTGCCACGCAGAACGGCGTCATCGTCATGAACACCCCCGGAGGCAACACGATCTCGACCGCCGAGCTCGCCTTCTCCCTCATCGTCTCCCTCGCCCGCCGCATCCCCGAAGCCGACGCTTCCCTCAAAGCCGGCCGCTGGGACCGCAAGAAATTCGAAGGCGTCGAACTCTACGGAAAAACGCTCGGCATCCTCGGCATGGGCCGCATCGGCACCGAAGTCGCCCGCCGCGCCATCGCCTTCGGGATGCGCGTCGTCGCCTACGACCCCTACCTCTCCGCCAGCCGCGCCCGCTCGCTCCAGGTCGACCTCATCGACACCATCGACGATCTTCTCCCGCTGGCCGACTTCATCACGATGCACATGCCGCTCACCGACGAGACGAAGCACATGCTTGACACCCGCCGCCTCGCCCTCTGCAAGAAGGAAGCCCGCATCGTGAACTGCGCCCGCGGCGGCCTCATCGACGAAGCCGCGCTCAAGACCGCCCTCGACTCCGGCACCATCGCCGGCGCCGCCCTCGACGTCTACGAAATCGAGCCGCCCCCCGCCGACTTCCCCCTGCGCGACACGCCCGGCATGATCTTTACTCCCCACCTCGGAGCGTCCACCGCCGAAGCCCAGGAAAACGTCGGCATCGAAATCGCCCAGGCCATTCGCGCCGCCCTCCTCGAAGGCGAGATCCGCAACGCCGTCAACGTCCCCAGCATCGACGCCCGCACCCTCGCGACGCTCGGCCCGTGGATCGACCTCTGCGACCGCCTCGGCCGCTTCGCCTCGCAGATCGCCCCCAAGCGCCCGGAGACCCTGCGCGTCCGCTACAGCGGCAAGATCGCCGACCAAGAGCTTACCTCGATGACCCGCTCCGTCCTCACCGGCTACCTCAAGCCCATCGCGGGCGATGAGGTCAATCAGGTCAACGCCCCCGCCATCGCCAAAAACCTCGGTCTCAAAATCATCGAAAGTCGCCACAGCGAAGCCGGAGAATTCACCGACCTCATCGAGGTCGTCGTCGAGTGCGGTGACGACAAAGCGAGCGTCGGCGGCACCCTCTACGGCGCCAAGCCCCGCTTGGTCACGGTCAACGGCCACTTCGTCGAGATCGTCCCCATGGGCACGGTCCTCCTCCTCGCGAACAAGGACCGCCCCGGCATCGTCGGCCACATCGGCACGTTGCTCGGCAAGGAAGACGTCAACATCGCCAGCATGTCCCTTTCACGCGACGCCGTTGGCGGCACCGCCCTCACCCTCCTCAACGTCGACACCACGCCGACGGAAGAAGTGATGACCCACCTCCGCGCCGACGCCGACATCCAGTCAGCAGAAGTCATCAGGCTCTGACCAAATCCAAATCCGTTTGGTTTGAACAAAAGGCAACCCGCGCCGGCGGGAGTCGTTTGCAGCTCCCGCATCGGTATTCTTTGCTAACTTCGTTACCTTCTGTTCAAAAACGTATTTGGGTTCTCACCCGTCGTACTGCCCAGCGGTCCAAAGCTCCGCGTAAGCCCCCCCCCGCGCCAGCAGCTCCGGCCCGGCCCCGAACTCTACGATCCGCCCGTCCTTCAGCACGGCGATTTTTCCAAATTGATGCACCGTCGCCAGCCGGTGCGTGACGATAAGAGCCGTTCGCCCCTCCATCAGCCCCTCGATCGTTCCCATGATCGCGTTCTCCGTCGCCGGATCCAGCGCGGACGTCGGCTCATCCAGCAACAAAATCGGCGCGTCCTTGAGAAATGCCCGCGCGATCCCGATCCGCTGACGTTGACCCACGCTCAGATGCCCCCCCTTTTCCCCCACCAACGAGTCGAACCCATTCGGTAGTTTCTCGATAAAATCCAACGCCTGAGCCCGCTGCGCCGCGGCCACGATCTCCTCGTTCGTCGCCCCCGGCCGCCCGTAAGCAATGTTCTCCCGCACCGTGCTCGAGAAGAGCAGCGTGTCCTGGAGGACCATCCCGATCTGACCCCGCAGCGACTCCCGAGTCACCCCGTGCACGTCCTGCCCATCGATCGTCACGCGCCCCGCCGTCGGTTCGTAAAATCGCATCACCAGACTCAGCAACGTACTCTTCCCCGCTCCCGTCCCGCCAACGAACGCGATCTTCTCCCCCGCAGCCACCTCCAGATTGATCTCCTCCAGCACCCGGGATTCCTCCGAATACCCAAACCGCACCCCCTCGAACGCAATCGCCCCGTCGACCGCCCGCAACGGCACCGCCCCCGGCTCGTCCTTCGACTCCGGCTCCCGGTCCAGCACCTCGAAGCACCGCTGCATACCCGCCGCCGCCCCTTCCAACGCCCAAGCCGTGTAACTCAACTGCTCCAACGGCTGGTACAACATCACCAGATACGCCGCGAACGTCACCAGCTCCCCGATGGTCAACGCCTCGTTCAGCACCGCCCGCGACCCCACGTAGTAGAGGAGCGCCGTCCCCAGCGCCATCAGAGTCCCGATCACCAGCGCGCTCGTGACCGACGTCACGTTCAATTTCAGATTCGCCTCCAGACTCCGCGTCGCGTGCCCCAGAAATTGTCGCACCTCGAACTTTTCCCGCCCAAACGCGTGCACCACCCGGATCGAACTCAGTCCCTCCTGCGCCACCGCCAACACGTCACTCTCCCGTTCCTGAATCGCCGCCGACTGCCGCCGGATCCGGTCCGCGTAAAAAAGAATCGCCACAAAAACAAACGGCAACACCGCCAGCGAAGCCAACGTCAGCCGCCAGTTCACCCAGAACATGATCGATCCGATCGTCAGCAACGTGACGACCGAGTTCAGCACCGTCGCGAAACCCTTATTGTAAACGGTCTGAATCGACTGGGAATCGTAAGCCACTCGGAACGACGAATCCGAGCTCCGCCTCGCGTCGTGGAACCGCAACGGCAACGCCTGCAGGCACGCGTAGAGCGTCGCCCGCAGATCCAGCATCGCTTTCAGCCCCGTCCGAATAAAAAGATAATTTGAGACCAGGTTCACCACCCCACTCAAGACGTTCAGTCCCACCAGAATCGCGCACAACCAAAGCACGATCGACACCGGCGAGGCCCCCTCCCCGAACCAAGCCCCCACCTGAGCCCGCGCGCGATCGATCGCCGGACTCGATGTCGTGTCCAGCACCCCATCGAAAATGTACCGGATCGGCCACGGCTTCAGCGCATTCAGCCCGATGGCGACCAGCATCGCCACCGTCCCCCCCACGGTCGGCCAAACGAACGGACGAAAATAGCGCAAAGTCCGCGAGTAAACCGACATCGTAAAAACGACTACCGCTCCGCCCACCAAAAGCCAAGCCCGGCGGATCGCTCGCGCCCCCGCGTGCGAGCGCCGCCGTCCCGGTCCCGCGCCGGGCAACCCGCGCCAGCCCGAGCCGATTCCGCATCCCCCGCATTCCCTTGCGACTCCCCCCCCGTTCTGCTCTCTTGCCCCTCCGAATGAGCGCCGAACTACCCGTCATCCCGCCTCCAACTGGTGCCATGGACTCCGCCCGAGCCACGAAGAACCCTCTCCGCAAGCTCTACTACTGGACGCTCCACTGGGCCGAAACGAAATACGCGCTCCCCGCCCTCTTCATCGTCTCCTTCGCCGAGTCGTCTTTCTTCCCGATCCCGCCCGACATCCTCCTCATGGCGATGTGCTTCGCCGCCCCCAAGCGCTGGCTCACGTTCGCTTTCTGGTGCACGGTCTCCTCCGTCCTGGGCGGCATTCTTGGCTGGTACATCGGCTGGGGCCTCTGGGCGGGCGTCGGCGAGCCGATCGTCAATTTTTACCACGGCCAAGAGGTCATGGAAAAAGTGCGCGTCCTCTACGACCAATACGGCTTCTGGGGCGTCCTCACCGCCGCCATCACGCCCATTCCCTACAAGGTTTTCACCATCGCATCCGGCGTGTTCGAGTTTTCCTTGCCCGCGTTGATCGGTGCCTCGATCATCGGTCGCGGCTTCCGTTTCTTCCTCGTCGCCGGCCTCATTCGAGGCTTCGGCCCCCGCATCAAGCCCTTCCTCGAGAAGCACTTCGAACTCGCCATGCTCGCGGGCCTCGTCCTCGGCATCCTCGGAATCGTTGCGATCAAATTGATCCCCCATTAATCTACGAATCCCGATGGCCCAAACGACCACCACCAGCGCGACCAAGGAGGAGATCACCCGCATCGGGCGCATTTTCCGCCATCTCGGCAACCGTCTCTTCACGGGCGTCCTCGTCGCCGTCCCGCTCATCGTCACGTTTCTGGTTCTCCAAATCGCCTATAACTTCATCGACGGCATCTCGGGGCCACTGTGGAAACGGTTCGGCTGGGAAGACATCCCCGGCCTTGGCTTCGGCACGACCTTCATCCTGCTCATTCTCCTCGGCTACTTCGCCACCAACGTCCTCGGTAAAAAGGTCATCGATACCTTCGAGAAGATTCTCACCAAAATCCCGCTCATCGCCCCGGTCTACAACGCCGTGAAGCAAGCCCTCGAGTCGTTCAAGAACATGAGCGGCAACAAGCAGTTCACCCGCGTCGCCTACGTGGAATACCCCTCCGAAGGCTCCTACCTCATTGCCTTCGTCACCGGCCACTTTCTGGAATCCACCACCGGCATCGAGATGACGACCGCTTTCGTCCCCACTTCGCCCAGTCCCCTCACTGGGTTCGTCGTCTGCACCCCCACCGACAAGGTCATCGACAGTGGCTTGAGTCTCGAACAGGCCACCAAGATCATCATGTCCGCCGGACTCGTCGCCCCGCACCAAGCCCCCCTTCCCCCGACGGCATCAGGCACTCCCCTGACCCCCGACTCGGGCGTCCCTCACTGAACAAAATTGCCCCGCCCCGCGTCTCATGAACGTATCCAATTACGTTATGAAAAATCCATACACCAAGATCAACGACATGCATCTCTCGCTCGCGGACCTGATCGAAGCGATCTCCTCCGTGGCGAAGAACAATGGTGAGACCGTCGCCGCCGTTGCCGACCTGATCGAGACCGGTCGCCTCCGCATCGAATCCGCCACCGGCACCAAACGCATCAAACTGGCGTAGGCCCAGTTTCAAGCGTCGCTGACAACGGAGCCGGGACGTTTCGTCTGCACGGTAACGTCGGGAGCAAGAAAAGTTCTCCCGACACCGTCATGGCGCGACGGACCAACCCAAGCTTCACCCGCCGAGCAGCTCCTTCATCCGGGCAAAGCTGCTCTCGAACGCGGCGTCATCGAGTGGCTCGTTGACGATGTCTTCGAAGTTGCGGCGCTCGACGCCCGGCCCCTCCAGCTCTTCCAGAAATCGGCTCGGTTCGCAGAATACCGGTGCCCCCCAGCGCGTACGATTGCGACAATGCGTGATCGTGAGCGACGTCATCGCCCGCGTTACGCCCACGTAAAAGAGCCGGCGTTCCTCGTCGACGGTGTCTTCCGCCTTGGACCGCTCATGTGGGAGCAGACCTTCTTCCGCACCGATGAGCGTGACGTGGGGAAACTCGAGTCCCTTCGCCGCGTGCAGCGTGATGAGCGTCACCCCGTCACTCTCGTCGGCTTTCTTCTCCTGCCGGTCGCGGTCGAGCGTGACCTCGTCAAGGAAGCCGCGCAGCCCGCCCTTGGCCCGCTTTTGGTAATCCTGCAGCGAGATCAGGAACTCCCGCACGTTCGACTCGCGCTTGTCAGCTTCGGTCGGCGTTTTGCACGATCGCCGCAGGTCGTCGAAGTACCCGGACTCGTCGAGGAGACGCTGCACAATCGCCGCCGCGTCCTCGCCCGGCGTTTGGATCTCGATCCGCGCCGCCGCGATGGTCTCGGAAAATTCGCGCACCTTGTTCGACGCCCGAGTCGGGACGTAGGCGAGGAATTCCGCGCTCATCATCTCGTCAAAAAGACTGCGCTCGCTGCCGATGCTACGCTCCAGAGCGAGATCCACCGTCGTCGCACCGATGCCGCGGGGCGGCGTGTTGATGATCCGCAAGAGCGCCTGATCGTCGCCGGAATTAATGAGCACCGTCATCGTCGCCATCACGTCCTTCACTTCGCGGCGGTCATAGAAACTTTTGCCACCGACGACACGATACGGAATCCGTAACCGCCGCAGATTTTCCTCAAATCCCCGCGACTGTGCGTTCATCCGGTAAAGGATCGCAAAGCTCTCCCACGACACACCCTCGCTGTGTTGCCGCGCCGCGATTTCGTTCACGATGAACTCCGCCTCCTCCTTGTCGTCCGGCACGGCGACCACCTGGACCGACTCGCCACCCTCACGCGGGCTCCAAAGGTTTTTTCCCCGGCGGCGCGTGTTGTTCGCGATCACGCGGTTGGCCGCTTGGAGGATTTCGTTCGTCGAGCGGTAGTTCTGCTCCAGCTTCACGACGGTCGGATCGGGAAAGTGCCGCTCGAATTCCAGGATGTTCGTCACCTCCGCCCCGCGCCACCCGTAGATACTCTGGTCATCGTCGCCGACCACGCAGACGTCCGCCGGATCGCCGGCCGCCAGCATCGAAACGAGGTCGAGCTGCAGTTTGTTCGTGTCCTGAAACTCGTCGACCAGGAGGTGCCGATACAGCGACCGCCAGCGCTCCCGCACCTCGGGAAAGTCGCTCAGCAGCCGCACGGCATTAACGAGCAGATCGTCGAAATCCATCGCGTTCTGCGCCCGCAGATCGTTTTCGTAGCGGCGGTAGACCGCGCCCACCACGGTCTCCTCGTCCTGCGGCGGCGCCCAACCGTTGTTCTTCGCTTTACTGATCGCGGCCCGGGCCGCGCCGGGTTCCAGAGACTCGCCCTCGGCACAGACGCGGTTGATGATTTTCTTCACCAGACTCTGCTGATCCCCGTCGTCGAAAATCGAGAAATTTTTCTTGTACCCGAGGTGTTCCGCGTCCGTCCGCAGGATCCGCATGCAGAGCGAGTGAAAAGTCGAGATCGAGATCGCCGCGCCCGCTTCGGGATCGACGAGCCCATCGCCCGCTCCCGCATCTCGCGCGCCGCCTTGTTGGTGAACGTCACCGCCAGGATCGAGGAGGGATTCGCCCCCTGCGCGACCAGCCAGGCGATTCGCGACGTGATCACGCGCGTCTTCCCGGTCCCCGCCCCGGCGAGAATCAGGAGCGGTCCCCCGGTGTGCGACACCGCCGCCCGCTGCTCGTCATTGAGGTCCCAGAGCCGAAACCGACTCATCGCCCAGGGGTCAGTCCGCTCATTGTCTCAAGCCCTCCGCCAAGCGCTCCAGCACCGCCGGATACAAAGCGTGCTCGGCAACCTGAATTCGCGCGTGCAGCGACTCTGCCGTATCGTCCGGCAACACCGGCACCTCCTTCCGACCGAGGATCTCGCCGGTATCCACGCCCGCGTCGACGTAATGCACGGTGCAGCCGGATTTCGTTGCCCCAGCTTCGACCGCCTGCCGCCATGCCTCCAGCCCGCGATAGTCGGGGAGCAGCGACGGGTGGATGTTGACAATCCGCCGAGGGAAGGCGTCAAGCAAAGGTCGCTTGACGACCCGCATGTAGCCAGCGAGCACGACGAGGTCCACCGCCGCCGCCCGCAACCGCTCGACCAGCTCCGACTCGACCTCGGGTGAAAGCCGGGTCCGATACCGGGACTCGCGGAGCGAAAAATTCTCGATCCCAGCGTCTTCCGCCAACTGCAGGATCCCGGAGCCGGCGACATCGGACCCGACGATCACGACGTCAGCGGTCAGTTCCCCCTCCCGGATCGACCGCATGATCGCGCCGAAGTTCGACCCCTTTCCGCTCCCCAAGACTCCCAGACGCAACCGCTTCATCGTCCCGCCGATCATGCACGCGAGTCCCCGCCGCGCAAGCTATCGGCCAAAAATCTAAACCCGCAACGATGCCCGGAAGCCCCGCCCGCCGTAATAAGACTGCGCGCCATTGTAACCGACGAACACCCGCCCGTAGCGGCGATCGCAATACAACGCCCCGCCCAGATCCCGGATCTCGGCCGGCGTCCGCACCCAGCTCGACGTCTTCTGATCGAAGTCCCCCAAGGCCTGCAGCGCAAAATACTCTTCCTCGGTCAGCAGCTCGACCCCCATCGCCGCCGCCAAGTCCACCGCCGTGTCCTTCGGTTTGTGCTCCTTCCGCGACTCCAATCCCGCCCGGTCGTAGCACAGTGATGCGCGTTCCTTCGGACTCTCCGGTGAGCAATCGAAAAAAATGATCTCCCCCGTCTCCGCGTCGACCCCGACGACGTCCGGCTCGCCACCCGTGCGCTCCATCTCGGCGAGCGCCCACAACTTCCCGCTCGCTGCGTCCAGTCGCGCCCGCACGTCCGCCCAATCGACCCCCTCGTGGCGCGCCGGGTTCCGCTCGAACCGAGCTTGGAGCGTCTCGAGGAGTTGGTCGCGATCTTGGGCGGATAGTTTTGGCTTCATCTTCCGCGGGCTGGAAAATTACCGCCGCGTCAGATTCTCGTCCAGCTTCCTGCTCGCCGAACCGACACCGCCCTGCAATCCTCCGCGCCCCATGGAGATGGAGCCCTACCTGCGCGACCGAGTCCAGCGCGTCGATGCCGCGTTGGACCGCTTCCTCCCCGCCGCGCGCACGCGCCCAGGCACGATCCACGAGGCCATGCGCTACAGTCTCTTCGCCGGCGGCAAACGCCTCCGGCCCATCCTCGCGCTCGCCGCCGCCGACGCCTGTGGCGGCGAGATCGACCGCGCGCTTCCCGCCGCTTGCGCCGTCGAGTGCATCCACACCTATTCGCTCGTTCACGACGACCTCCCGTGCATGGACGACGACGACTTCCGCCGCGGCCGACCGACCGCGCACAAGGTCTACGGCGACGGTCTGGCCGTGCTCGCGGGCGACGCGCTGCTCACCGTGGCCTTCGAGATTCTCACCCACGCCGCGCCCACGCCGCGCTACCCCGTCGCCGACCAGCTCCGCGAACTCGCCACGGCCTCCGGCAGCCGCCAGCTCATCGCCGGACAAGTCGCCGACCTCGAGGGCGAGGGTCGCGATTCCACGAAGGCCGAGCTCCGTTTCATCCACGAGCGCAAGACCGCCGCGATGATCGAGGCGAGCCTCCGACTCGGCGCGATGTCCGCCAACGCCACGCCCACCCGCCTCGCCGCCCTCACGACGTTTGGCAAGAGCCTCGGCCTCGCCTTTCAGGTGATCGACGACATCCTCGACGTCACCCAGACCAGCGAGCGGCTGGGCAAAAGCGCGGGCAAGGACCTGGCGTCCGGCAAGACCACCTACCCCTCCGTCATCGGCCTGGAAGCCTCGAGGAAAGAGGCCCACCGCCTGACCCGAGCCGCCCATCGGTCACTCGCAATCTTCGGAAAAAAGGCCGCCCCGCTCCGCGCGATCGCCGGCCACCTCCTCGCGAGGGAGTTCTGATTTTTTAACTCACCGCCAGCGCCACCGCCAGCGAGACGATGGACAGCACGGTGCTGAGCGCGATCGACCCCGCCGCGAGCGATTCGTCACCGCGCATCTGCTTCGCCATGATGAATGCCGCCGCCGCCGTCGGACACGCCGAGAGCACGAGCAGGATCCGCATTTCGACCCCCACGATCCCCAGCCACAGCCCCAACCCGTAAGCAATCAGCGGCCCGGCCAAGACCTTAACCAACGCCGCCGCGATGATCGCCCGCCGATTCCCGACCAGTTGCAAGGACTGGAGCGATCCCCCGATGCACAGCAGCGCGACCGGCACCGCCGCGCCACCCAACGCTTGCAGCGAACGCCCGATGAAGACCGGCACCGCCCATCCTGCAGCCATGAAGACCAGCCCCACCAAGCACGCGATGATCAACGGATTCTTCGCCATCGAGAGCCCCATGAGCACGAGGCTCCCGCGCCCCAACCGGTGGTGACTCGCCTGCAGCGCCACGACCGCCAGCACGTTGTAGAGCGCCATGATCGGGGTGATCGCCAGAAAGATCGTCGCCATGGCCCGATCCCACTCCGGACCCGCCAGATTCGCCAGCGCGTAAGTCAAAATCGGCAATCCGACAAACAACAGGTTCCCCCGAAACGCACTTTGCACAAACGTCCCGACGACCACCGCCGGCAAACGCAGCACCCCGACCGCCACCACCCATCCCAGCAGGGCCGCCAGAAAAGTCGTCGCCGCGAGAACGCCGATGAGCGTGAGCGTGTCGTCCGCGGGCTCGTCCGCCGTCGCGATGCTCATGAAGATGAGACTCGGCAGCGCGAGGTAAAACACCAGCCGGTTGAGATCGACCATGAACTCCCGCCCCAAGAACCTCCCCCGCGCCAACGCCGCCCCGAGCGCGAGCAAAAGCAAAATGGGCGCAAGCGTCTCGATGATCTGCATCCGTGCTACCAGAAACGGATCACCCCGTAGTCGTCGAAAATCCGATCCTTCGAGATCATCCCCGGGTTTCGACGGCGCGCTTGGGACAAAAGCATTCGATCACACGGATCGCCGGGCACCCGCGGAAAATCTCCGTCGATCGTCCGCGCGGCGACCACCGAAAGCCATCGGTCACGGTCGAGCATCCAAATAGCGGTATGAGGATCGAGCAGCCATCTCATCGGCATCGACCGTGTCACCGGATCGACCCGTCACAGGCAGGACAGGTGAGTTTTCGCTTCGTGAACGGTGCCCGGCATCAAAGCGACCTAATCAAATCGACGGAGTCCGTCAATACGTCCCCCGCGTCACGCCCAGTTGCGGCTGAGCCCGCAGGTGCCGCCAGAGATTTTCGCCCGTCGTCCGACCGTCGAGCAAAGCGCGGTAGGTTTGGATGATCTTGCGCGCCTCGTCCGGACTGTCCTCCAACAGCTCGATCCGGTAGTGCCGCAGCCCCGCCGCCGTAAGCTGATTGAAAAATTTCGCCCCCGTCTGCGCCTTGGCGTTGAAGAGCGTGTTTCGGCACCCCACGTCCGCCCGGAGTGGGTGCTCGACACCAACCCGGTCGCGCAGGTGGACCCGGTGCGAGTCACAGGGCCGCCCGCAATTCGTGTGGTCCGTCCCGTCCGACAGGAACGCCGCGAAGACGCAATGCTCCATGTGAAACATCGGCATGTGCTGGTGGATCGTCAGCTCAAACCACTCCGGCGGCGCGCCCGCGAGCAGCGCCAGCACCTGGCCGATCGTCAGGTCGTAAGAGATCGTGAGCCGTTCCAATCCGTGGTCCTTGAAAACCCGAGCCGCCAGCGGGTTGGCGACGTTCAGCGAAAAATCGCCGATCCGGCGCAGCGCGCTCCCGCGAAAATACTCGATGGCGCCCACGTTGCGGATGAGCACGCCATCCGGCTCGGCGTTTTCGATGAGCTTGAAAAATCCCTGCTCGCCCGCCTTCTGGATCCGCGGCGTCGCGAGAAAAATCGGAGCCGCCGACCCCGACGCCCGCACGAGCGCGACGGCGTCCCGGTAGCGGCGGATGTCTTCGAAATCGACGAGGAGAACGTCCGCGTCGAACGCCGCTTCGAGTTGCTCCATCGTCCGGCACAAGATCGACAACGTGGCCCGGACAGCCCGCCGGGTGTCCACCTCCGGGCCGGCTGCCCGGGTCACGACCGGCTCAAATTCCACCCGCGCCCGCGGCACCCGTTCCGTCAATCGATGCACCAATTCCCGCCGCAACCGATTCAGCTCGCTGATCGGCACGATCACCTCGCCCTCGATTTCGTTCGCCACCCCGCCGAGCACAAACGGCGTGTCGTCCAGTTTGCCCAACTGCGCGGCCAGCCGCTCGGTCGTCAGCGGCTGATTCCGCGCCGCCTCCAGCGGTCGCGACGATTCGACCGTCACCCCGCCCGCCGCGATCCGCAGCGGCTCGCCAACCCGCCCGCTCACGCTCAGGTCCAGCGCCCGCTTCGACCGCGACGGCAGGTGCCCGGCGAAGCTCGCGCGCAACTCCCGGCCGAGCGCCGGGTCATCCGTTTTCCACACCCGGTCGCCGACCGACACTCCCGCCAGCTTCGTGCGGATCGGGTCGAATTCCACCCGCCGTCCCGCCACCCGCACGATCCGCCCACCGTTCTCCCGGTCCGTGTCGCCGCCCGCGTCGAAGACAATCCCGTCTCCCAGGCTCAGCGTCAGATCCCCGTCCACCTCGACCCAATCCCGCCCGACCCGCGTCACCCGCCCGGCGAAAGGCCCCCGCTTCTTGCCGAACCTCGCCGGGACGAGCCGCTGATGGTTCACCCCGTGCATCCAGCCGGAAAAAAGCCCGCGCGAAAACGTCATCTCCAGCCGGTACCAATCGTCCGCCGTCACGGCGTGCGCCCGCGCGTCGATGGCCGCGTCCAGCGCCTTGCGGTACACGCTCGTCACCGCGGCGACGTATTCCGGCGTCTTGAGACGACCTTCGATTTTGAAACTTTTGATCCCCAGCGCGACCAAGTTCGGGATTTCCGCGACCGCCGCCAAATCCTGCGGCGACAGCAGATACCGCCGGTCTCCCAAGTCCCGCGTCTCCCCGTCGACGACCAATTCATACGGCATCCGGCACGCCTGCGCGCACTCGCCCCGGTTCGCGCTCCGCTGCCCGAGCGACTCGCTGGTGAGACATTGACCCGAATACGCCACGCACAACGCCCCGTGCACAAACACCTCCAACGGCACCACCGCCGGGTCAAATTTCCGGAACTCCCGCAGCGACAGCTCCCGCGCCAGCACGACCTGCCGCACCCCCAGCTCCCGCGCAAACGCCACGCCCTCCGGCGAAGTGATCGTCATCTGCGTCGAGGCGTGAACCCGCAATCCGGGCGTGATCCGTCGCGCCAGGTCCGCCAGCCCCACGTCCTGAATGATCACCGCGTCCACCCCCGCGTCCTCGAAGCTCCCGCAGCTGATCCGCCGCCGCCGCCAGCTCATCGGTGAAGACTAGCACGTTGAACGTAACGTACGCCTTCACCCCGTGGTTGTGCAGGAACGTCACCACCGCCGGGAGATCGTCGAAATTTTCCGCCCGCATCCGCGCGTTGAAAGTCGGCAGCCCGAAGAACACCGCGTCCGCCCCGCTCGCCACCGCCGCCCGCACGCAATCCCAGTCCCCGGCGGGCGCGAGAAGTTCAGGCAAAGCGGTCATCAGGATCTACCATGAACCAGGAAGGGCGTGAAAAACACGAAGGGATGAGAATTAAATGCATTCCCCCTTCCCGCTCCTCATCCCCTTCATGGTAGAAAAATCCCCATGCCCACCGCACTCGCCCCCACCGTCGTCAACCGCATCGGCCACGAACTCGCCATCGCCTGGACCGACGGTGCCGAGACGTACTTCGAACTCGAGCGCCTCCGCCGCGCCTGCCCCTGCGCGGCCTGCGGGGGCGAACCCGACGTCCTCGGCCGCGTCATCCGTCCCGACGTCATCTACTCCCCCACCAGCTTCGAGCTGGCCGGCTGGGACTTCGTCGGCGGCTATGGCCTGCAGCTGCGATGGGGCGACGGCCACCGCACCGGCATCTACTCTTACGCTTACCTCCGCCGCCTCGCCTGACGCACCCTCACGCAAACGCCACCGCCACCAAAGGCGTCAGCAAGGCCAGGTCCGCCCACCCGCAAGTCCCATCCGCCCCCAGCCGCCGCTCCACCCACGGCGCGGCTGCGATCAACCCCGCTGACCCCAGCAGCGACAGCCCCGTCGCGCTCACACCTGCCACTCCCATGGCCGCCGCCACGGCGACCGCCAGCCCACCCGCCACCACCAGCGAGGGCCGCGCCCCCTCGCGAAACCGCACCGCGATCGACGTCTCCCCCCGCGCCAGATCCCGCTCCCGCTCCAGCCGCGCGATGAGCAAACAATTCGCGAAGCACACCACCGCAAATCCCACCGTCTCCCACGCGACCTCCCACGAGAACGCGTTCACCAACGGCACCAAGGCCGCCCCACCCGCGAAAACCAGACTCACCACGACCTCCTTCAACCACCCCCGCCCGAACCGCGAGCCCGCCAGTTGATTCCAGAAAAAATACCCCACCACCAGCGCCCCGAGCCCCGCACCAGCCGCTAACACCCGGCCCGGCAAAAACGCCAGAGCCAGCCACGCCTCCACGAGACACGCCACCCCGATTCCCACCACGAGAACTCCCGCGTGCCGCTGGCTAAACCGATGCCGCGCCGCCGTCGTCGGCCCCACTGACAGCCGGAATCCATCCAGCACCCGGTCCCCCGCGTAAATCACCCACACGGCCAGAAAAAGCGCCCCCACCTCCGCCGGATGCAACCCGTAGCCCGCCGTCCGGGCGAAAAGCCACTGCCAGGCAACCGTAATGAGCGGCGCGTCCAGGTTGAGCACGTTCAGCCACAGATACCAAGGGATCGCCGACCGCTCCTTCATTCAGCAAGACTTGTCGCTCTCGCCCCGCCACGCTACATCATTTCGGATATGTCAGCGGTATTAGCACTTGAGGACGGACGGGTTTTTCGAGGAGACGCGTTCGGCGCGAAGACCACGACCGTCGGGGAGATCTGCTTCAACACGGCGATGACCGGCTACCAGGAGATCCTCACCGATCCATCCTACCGTGGCCAGATCGTCGCCATGACCGCCCCGCAGATCGGCAACTACGGGTCCAACGACCTCGACGTCGAGAGCGACGCCCCGCACGTCCGCGGCTTCGTGATCGAAGAACTCAGCCGCATCCCGAGCAACTGGCGCTCGCAGCTGAGCCTCGAAGACTTCCTGGAAAAAAATGGCATCCCGGGCATCGAATCCATCGACACCCGTGCCCTCACGCGCCACCTGCGGACCCGCGGCGCGATGCGAGCCTGCGTGTCGACCGAGGACCTCTCCGACGACGCAGCGGTTGAGCGCGCCCGCGCGGCGAACTACTCCGCCGTCGATTTCGTCGCCGAAGTCACCCCCGCCGCACCCTACGAATGGGACGCAGCCGGCGAGCGCAGCCGGACCTGGGTGCAGGCAAAAGAAGTCGCCGCCAGCACGGGCGACGCCGACGCGATGGGCAACGTCTTCCAACCCGCCGTCCCCATCGAGCGCCACATCGTCGCCTACGATTTCGGGATGAAAAAAAACATCCTCCGACTCCTGCGAGCGGCCGGTTTCGGCGTCCAGGTGGTCCCCGCCCGCACCAGCGCCGCGGACGTTCTCGCGATGAAGCCCGACGGCGTTTTTCTGTCGAACGGCCCCGGCGATCCCGGCGTCCTCGACTACGCTCACGAGACCGCCCGCGAACTTATCGGCAAGATCCCCATCTTCGGCATCTGCCTTGGCCACCAGGTTCTCGCCTACGCGTTTGGCGGCAAGACGTTCAAGCTCAAGTTCGGCCACCGCGGCGCAAACCAACCCGTGAAAGACCTCCGCACGGGTCGCATCGCCATCACCTCGCAGAACCACGGCTACGCGATCGACCCCGATTCACTTCCCGACAACGTCGAGGTCACTCACATCAATCTCAACGACAACACCGTCGCCGGCATCGCGCACAAAACCCACCCGGTCTTTAGCGTGCAGCACCATCCCGAGGCCTCTCCCGGCCCCCGCGACGCCGCGTATTTCTTTGACCAGTTCGCGAAAACTGTCGATGAATACCGCTCGATCTCCAAGCCCTCCTGACCCGATGAACAAGCTCCGCATCACCCTCCCCGACGGCACGCCGCTCACCCACGACCTCGCCGAAGACCGTGTCAGCGTCGGCCGTCTGCCCGAGAACGACCTCCAGATCGAAGACGACTCCGTCTCCAGCCTCCACGGCGAGATCACCTACGACGGCACCGCCCACCAACTCACCGACCTCGGCTCGACCAACGGCACCTTCGTCAACGGCTCGCAAGTGACGGAGGCAACCCTCTCGCCCGGCGATCAAGTCCGCTTCGGCCAGATCGACTGCGTCTACGAGGGCGAAATAGGCACTCCCGGGTCCGCGCCGATGCCCAACTCCGGTCCGGCCACCGTCGCTCTCGGCGAGGGCAGCGCCCGCCCGCCCGGCTTCGTTAGCGCATCCCCTTTCCCGAAGCTTGCCGAGCAGAACGGCCCCATCGCCAAAGTCGCCGTCGCCTTCGCGATCCTCGGAGCCCTCGCCTTTGCCGCCGCCGTCTTCATGACGGTCCAAATGCAAGCCCCCGTCTAGGTCCGCCCCGGGCCGAGGCATTTCGTCCCCGCACTGGCACCACGACGATCAGCAATTTCATCGTCGGGAGGTTGACAGCGCCCGGGATGACGGGAAACTCTTTCATCCATGCCGAGTTCTTCGTTTTCCGTATTTGTCGAGGGACCGTTCTCGGCCGAGGCCGCCCGCACGGCGGCCGTTTCGCTCCGTGACCACCTCGGAGCCCCCGCGACCATCGCGTTCGCCTTCGTCACGCCCGACTACCTCGGCCACCTCGACGAATTTATCGACACCGTCCGCGTCGACGGTCACGTCGCCGAAGTCGTCGGTTGCACCGCCTCGACCCTCATCGCCGACGACGAGGAAAAGGAGGGCACCCTCGGGTTCGTGCTCATGGGCCTGCATTCCCCCGACTCGACGACCCGCATCGTCGACCTCTCGACGGACCGCATGGAGGCATCCACCGGCTCCGAGTCGTGGCACGACGAGGCCGCTGGCGTGAACGGCTGGGTCGTCCTCGGCAATCCCTTCGGCTTCCCCGCCGACCAGTGGCTCACCGAGTGGAGCGGCGTCACGCCGGAGACCCCCGTCATCGGCGGCCTCGCCAGCGGCGGAGAAGCCGAAGCCGAGGTCGCGGTCTTCCACAACTCCGTCCTCATCGATGGTGCGGTCGCCGTCGGTTTCTCGGGTGCGTTGCAGATCGTCCCCGCAGTGAGCCAAGGCTGCCGGCCCATCGGCGAAGCACTCCCGGTCACGAAAGCCGAGGACAACGTCGTCTTTTCGCTCGGCTCTCGCCCGGCCTACCAGGCCCTCGAGACGGCCTTCGAATCGCTCTCGGAGAACGAGCGCTCCCACGCACAGGGCAATCTCTTCGCCGGTCTCGCGAACAACGAATACATCGACGAATTCCGCTCGGGCGACTTCCTCATCCGCAACATCATCGGTGCCGATCCGAACTCCGGCGCGGTCGTCATCGGCGGCATTCCGCGCATCGGCCAGACGCTGCAATACCAGCTCCGCGACGGCGAAGCGGCCGACGCCGATCTGCGCGGCGTGCTCCAGGCCCTCCCGTCCGCCCACCCGAAGACTCCCGTGGCGTCACTCGTTTTCAGCTGCCTGGGACGGGGGACCAACCTCTTCAGCGAACCCAATCACGACGCCGGCCTCGTTCAGCAAACGCTGCACGCCCACCCGTCGGCCGGCTTTTTCGGCAACGGCGAGATCGGGCCCATCGGCGGGAAAAATTGCGTTCACGGCTACACGGCTTCGTGCGCGCTCTTCTACGATCGAGCAGTCTAGATCATGGGCAAGAAATCCTCGATCGGACTCGTCTTTTTCTTCGCCGTCGTGCTCTGCGCGGTGGGCGGCGCGGCGTGGTTTTTCCTCCAGGGCGATTTGCTCGAGGCGGACGCCGACGTTCCCAGCGACCTCATCACCCAAGCCGAGCGCCGCGACATCGAATCGAAGCTTCTCCTCTCCGGGGAAGTCATCCCGGCCTTCCAGGTCGACGTGAAACCCGAGGTCGGCGGCAAGGTCAAATCCCTCGACGTCGAGACCGGGCAGGTCGTCAAAAAAGGCGACCTCCTCGCCGTCATCGACGACACCGATCTGCTCACTGAAAAAGCCGCCGCCGGCACCGAGATCGCCGGAGCCCAGCTCTCCGTCGACAAAAACCGCGGCAACTACCAACGCGCCAAAGCCCTCTTCGACGAGAAACTCATCAGCAAGGAAGTCTACGCCAACCTCGAAGCGGACATGCTCATCTCGGAGAACTCACTCCTCAAAGCCGAGAGCCGCATGCGCTCCGTCGAAGATCGCCTCAGCAAGACCCGCATCGTCGCCCCCGCCGACGGTACCATTCTCAACATCCCCGTCAACGAAGGCCAGGTCGTCACCGCCGCCGCGAGCGTGAACTCCGGCACGCTCCTCATGACCTTCGCCGACCTCTCCCGCCTCCTCATCGATACCCACGTCAACCAGATGGACGTCGCCAAAGTGAAGCCGAAGCAGGACGTCGACGTGAACATGCAGGGTGCCGACGCCCGCACGATCCAAGCCCGCGTCGAGTTCGTCGCCCCGCTCGCCACGGTCAAAAACAACATCAAGGGCTTCCAAGTCCAGGCCCTCATCCTCGACAACGAAGGCCGCCTGAAGCCCGGAATGTCCGTGAGCATGACGGTCCCCATCGGCGAATCGAAAGCCGCCCTCAGCGTACCCATCGCCGCCGTCTTCAGCGAAGACGACGAGAATGTCGTCTACGTTAAGTCGTCCAAACAAGGCCAGATCGCCGACCGCCGCATCGTCACCGTCGGCTTGTCGAACCTGTCGTTCGCGGAGATCACCTCCGGCCTGGAGGAAGGCGAAGAAATTCTCCTCGTGAACCCACGCCTGCTCAAATCGAACTCCTGACGTGGCCACCGTCCTCGTCGATCTCGAAAACGTCCGCAAGACCTACGTCCTCGGCGACCAGGAAATCCACGCTCTCGGCGGCGTGACCCTCCAAATCCACGAGGGGGAATTCGTCGCCATCACGGGTCCCAGCGGCAGCGGCAAGTCGACGCTCATGCACCTCCTCGGCTGCCTCGACACCCCCACCTCCGGGCGCATGGAGATCTGCGGTCACGACATCGTCGCCGCGTCGTCCGACCGACTCTCGATGATCCGTAACCGCGAGATCGGGTTCGTCTTTCAATCGTTCAACCTCCTGCCCCGCCTCGACGTCGTCGAAAACGTCGCCATGCCGATGATCTACGCCGGCGTCGGCCAGCGCAAACGCCGCGCTCGCGCCCGGGAACTCGTCGATCGCGTCGGTCTCGGCGACCGAGCGCGCAACCGCCCCACCCAGCTCAGCGGCGGCCAATGCCAGCGCGTCGCCATCGCCCGCGCTCTCGTCAACGACCCAAAAATCCTCTTCGGCGACGAACCCACCGGCAACCTCGACAGCACCACCGGCAAAATGATTCTCGGCATGTTCCGCGAACTTCACGACTCCGGCCGCACCGTCGTTCTCGTCACGCACGATCCGAGCGTCGCCGCCGTCACGGACCGCGTGATCGAGATCCGCGACGGCGTCGTCCACCGCGTCTACGACCCGCAGCAAGAGGGGAGGGAGGCGGCATGATGTTTTGGATCACCGTCGAAACCGGCGTCCGCGAGATTTTCTCGCATAAATTCCGGAGCTTCCTCTCGATGCTCGGCATCGTCCTTGGGGTCAGCAGCCTCATCGCAACCCTGGCGCTCACGGACGGCATCGAGCGCAGCTCGCGCGAGTTCATGGCGAACATGGGCGGCATCGAGATGGTGAAGATCGTCGACAAGGACATCTCCGACGAGAACCTCGATTTCTGGAATTTGTCACCCGGTCGCACCCTCCAGGACGCGGAAGCCATCCGCCGCTCAGCCCCACTCGTGTCCTACGTCTCGCCCGAGTTCGACGACGGCATGCCGGTCTCCGTCGGCGGGAACCGCATGCGAACGCGCGTGCGTGGTGTCTGGCCGGAATACGTCGAAGCCACCGACACGCAGCTCGCAGTCGGGCGCACGATCTCCGACCTCGACGTCGAGCGAGCGACCCGCACGGTCGCCATCGGAGCCTCGGTCGCCGCCCAGCTGTGGCCCTACCTCTCGCCCGAACAAACGCTCGGGAAACAAATTTTTCTCCAACAGACGCCATTCGAAGTGATCGGCGTCTTCCAGCTTTACCAGCGCGAAAGCGACAAGGAGGAGGACAAGGATCAGAAAGCTCGGCGGGAAGCCCGCGGGGCCGGGAGGTCGGGGTGGGATCCCTTCCGCTGGAAGAACGAAGCCGTCGTCATCCCGATCACGACCATGTTTCACGAATTTCAGTCCGGACTCTTTCCGGAGGATTCGATCGACACGGTGCGCATCCGCGACCTCACGTTTCGCGTGAGCGACTTAGAAAATTTCGACGCGACCCTCGATCAGGTGCGCGCCGCCTTGAACAAAACCCACCGCGGCGTCGACGACTTCGGCTTCGATACGCGCGAGGATTGGTTCGACAACATGAACGCCCAGATCGCCGCCACCCGCACGAGCGGTGGCCTCATCGCCGGCATCAGCCTGCTCGTCGGCGGCATCGGCATCGCGAACATCATGCTCGCCAGCATTTCCGAGCGCGTACGCGAGATCGGCATCCGCCGCGCGGTCGGCGCGCGCGGACGCGACATTTTTCTCCAGATCATCATCGAAAGCGTTTCGACCGCCCTCATGGGCGGCGTCCTCGGCGTCTTCGTTGGCTTCGGCCTCATCGAGCTCATCGGCTACGTCGCCCCGAGCGACAGCCCGCCCATCGTTCAAGCCAGCAGCATCGTCCTCAGCGTCGCCTTCGCGGCCGTCGCCGGCGTCCTCTCCGGCATCTACCCCGCCATGCAAGCCTCGCGCCTCGATCCCATTCAGGCCCTCCGGTACGAGTAAGCCCTCCGGCACGAGTCCGGGAATCCGCGGCATCGGCTTCCAGCTGATGGTGGCTACCGCATGAGGTAAACAACCTGCGTCCCACTCCGCGTCACCGGCGGACTCATCTCGCCCAGTCGTTCTCGCCAAAAATCCGCCCGACCAGCCTCGGTGACCAACGCGACGCCAGCCCCCTCGCGCCAGATCTCCGCAAACTGCTCGACCGTCACGTAACGATCACGCTCCGCCCCAAACTCCCGCGTCAGAAAATCGTCGTCCCCCTCCTGCCCGATGAGTAGCACCTCGTCGCCAACGTAGAAGAGCAGGCTGCTGCCCGTGTCGATTCCGCCGTCGTAGGCGATGCGGGTCCCGCGGTCCGCGAGTTCCCGGAGCGTTGGGGCCATCTCGGCGACGGAGAAATACGGCGCGACCCGCGCGTAACCCGCCATCGCGCCGAAGCTCAGACTTGCCGCCGCCAGGAACACGGCACGCAACGCAAACATTTGCCGGCCCCGTGCCAGCAGAACCGCCGCCAGCGCCAGGGCCACCACCGCGCAACCTAGACTTAATCGTCCCAACGTTGCGAGCGATCCCCAGACTTCCGCGTCCAACCCGAGCATCGTCGTCCACGCTGTCGACCGTTCCGCTACCGCCGCCGGGTCCGCCGCGCCACCCACGGTCGGCAAGACGAACAGTGCCCCAACGCAGACCAAACCAAAGGCAGCCACCCCAACCCACGAGATCCCCCGATCAACGAGCGCGGCCACCGCCAGAGCCAGCGCGGGCCAAGCCGCCAGCGCGTAATAATCCTGCCGCTGACCCGCCAACAGCACCGGCACGAAAACGACGACCGCCCAGACCCCCAAAAAAATCGCCCCACGCCTCCCGCCGAACACCGGGAGGTTCACCCGAGTGTCGACCTGTCGCGTTCGCACCGCGGCACGAATCCCTTCGGCGACACCAATGATCGACCACGGAAAAAGCCACGCGAGGTGCAGCAGAAGAAATTGTCCCCGCGGCACGTTCGTGTAGCTCGTCGCCGGAGCCGAGCTGCCCGCGACGTGGCCCCATTGCTCAACCCAGAAAAGGTTCGCCAACACACCCGGATAGCGGGTCTCGATGAACCAATACCAAGGCACGTTGATCGCCAGGAAAATGGTCGCACCCGTCGGCGACACCAGCCGCCGCGACCGCGCCCGCCATTCCGGCACCGCCAGCGCCGTTACCCCGACGATTGCCAGCGGGAAGAGCAATCCGTGCAGCCCCTTGGTGAAAACGGCCAACCCAGCCAGCACCCAGAAGCCGATCATCCAACGCCGATCCCGCGACTCGGCAAGCAACCCCCGCAGTCCGCAGTAAATCGCCCACGCGATGAACGCACAAAAGACCGGCTCCGGCATCACGATCCGCGCAAGCGTCGCCGTCCCCAGAAACGTCAGTAAGATCGCGCCCGCCACGAACCCCCGCCAGGCCCCGGCCATCAGCCCGCCAATCGCGAAGGTCGCCAGCACCCACGCCGTCACCCCCAGCGCGTTCGGCAGCCGGGCGGCAAATTCGCTCACCCCAAAGACGCGGAACGAACTCGCGATCATCCAATAGAGCAGCGGCGGCTTCACGAGGCGCGGCACGCCGTTGTTCTGCGGGACGAGCCAGTCGCCGCCCCCGGCCATCACCCGGGCCGCGCCCGCGTATTGGCCGTCGGTCTCATTGTAAAGAGCGCCCCAACCCGCCGACTGGATCTGCAGCGCCGCGCAGAGCACGAGGAGAACGGCCGCGAACCCCGCGGTGGCGGACCATTTCACTTCGGATCGAAAGAAAAATGGTCGGGGAAGCCAGGCGGCAACCGGATCGGACGACCCTCGGGCATCCGCACCAGCGCAAGCGCCTGACGGCACGTCACGAGGAGCGCGTCGTCACTCGGACGCACGACTTCGAACTCGCAGAAAAATCGCACTTTCGACGACTCCGCGATCCGCCCGTCGATCCGCAGTTTGTCACCAAGCAAGGCCGGACGCCGGTAGTCGATCTCGGTGCGCGTGACGACCGGGTGGACCTGCGTTCGCGCAATCTCCTCGAAGCTCATTCCCATCCGAATGGCGAGGTGCGTGCGCGTCGTCTCGATGAAGCGCAGGTAATTGATGTTGTTCACCACGCCCGCCGCGTCGGTGTCGAAATACATGACTTGAATCTCCGTGCTGATCCGCGTCTTCGGATTGTCGTCCATCGGGGGAATATGCGGCGGCGGTCTGCCGACTGTCGACTATCGAACAGCCCAGCCGCCCCGGATGTCATTCTTCACTTCGTTCAGAATGACAGGGACGACAAGAACGACGATCTCCCCTCCCCCAACTTGACCATTGACAACCCCGCACCCCTCTGGAAGGGTCCCCAACCCACAAATTCTCGACTCTCATGAAACGCACCTACCAACCATCCAAGCGCACGCGCAAGCAACAGTTCGGCTTCCGGGCCCGGATGGCGACCAAAGGCGGTCGCGCCATTCTTTCCCGCCGCCGTCAGAAGGGCCGCAAGCGCCTCCTGCCGAAGGGTGCCGAGATCCACTTCAAGCGTCACACCGCTGCCTGATTCCCGACCGCTCCGGTTCACCCGGGCGGCTCGATTGAATCTGAGCCACGAATTTTCCGCCGTGCGCGAGCGCGGCGAGACGACTCAAGGCCGTTACTTCCGGGTAACGGTCCTTCGTTTTCCCGGCGAGGACTTCGCCCCCCGCATCGGCTTCATCACGTCCCGCCGCGTCGGTCCTGCCGTCGCCCGCAACCGGGTCCGCCGCCAGTTGCGCGAGATTTTCCGCCTCCTCCAGCACGAAGTCGCCCGCGGGGTCTGGATCGTCGTCGTGGGCAAGCGGGCCGCGACCGGGACCGACTACGGCACGCTGCGAGAGGAATGGTTGCGTCTCGCCAGGCGGCTTTCTATTGTCCCCCAGCTCGAATGAAACACCTGCTTTTGGCCCTCATCTACGGTTACCGCCTGGCGATCGTCCCGGCGTTGCGGTTCATCGTCGGACCCAGCGGCTCCTGCCGCTACCAGCCGACGTGCTCGCACTACGCCATCGAGGCCATTGAAGTCCACGGCGCCGCGCGAGGCGGCTGGCTCGCGCTCAAACGAATCTGCCGTTGCCACCCCTGGGGTGGTCTCGGCGCCGACCCGGTGCCACCGGTCGCCCCCGTCGATCATCGCCCCCTCCGGCAGGGCTAAACCTCTCTTCACCAAATGGATCGCAAAACCTGGGTCGCCATCGGCCTCTCCATCCTCGCCTTCATCGCTTGGCAGTATTACTACACCGCCACCTACGGCGATTTCATCAAGCAGCAGCAACTCGAGCGCGTCCGCCAAGCCGAGGAGCAAGCGGCCAATCCAACGCCAGCACCGACCGCGACTGCGCCCGGGACGACGCCGGCGACTGCCGACGCGGCGCCGACGCCACTCGCGCCCACTTCGACGATGTCCGCGCAGAGCGAGACGGTCAGCGCGGGACCGGGCGCGGATTTCAAGTTCAACAACGACACTGGCGGCATCGACACCGCCATCCTTCTTCTGCACCTCGGCGAGGACCAGGAGGCCGTCGGGATCAATAGTCACACGTCCATTCCCATCGGCGCGCTGGCTTTCGAACCCGGGCAATTCATCGGTGGCTTCGAGATGCGGGTCGACCGCACGCGGCGGCAGGTCATTTTTACCAATCAGCAACCCGACGGACTCGAAATCACGAAGACCTTTACCGTCTCCGACGCCAACGCCGAGGTCTACGACGAGGAAACCGCCACCGATCCCGACGCGCCGAAGAACGACCCCTACGTCGTCGATCTCGACGTCACGTTCCGCAATACCGGCACCGCACCCGTCCAACGCGACGGCTACTTCCTGAGCACGGGCGGAGCCGAGCCGATCCACGTGAAGGATCTGCCGACCTACACGCGCTTCGATTGGTCGAAAGACGGCGAGATGGAGGACATCGACGTCAATTGGTTCGGTGGATCGAGCATCCCAGTCGTCGGGATTTCCCTGCGCGACTCCGCGAATCTTTACGCGGAGTCTGCGGAAGAGGTCCAATGGGCCGCCGTCACGAGCCAGTATTTTTGCACGATCATCACGGCCAAGGGCGACACGGTCGGCAAGATGGTCACCGCCCAGCGCTACGCTGTTCCGAACGACCAAGGTAAGACGATCTACGGGATCCGAGGCTCCCTCGGGATGGGTGCGTTCGAACTCGCTGCGGGCGAGGCGACCAGCGCGAAGTTCGAGATCTACGCCGGCCCGAAGGACCTCAACCGCCTCCGCTCCCTCGGCGGCAACCACGAGGAGGTCATGAACTTCGGCATGTTCGGCTTCGTGAGCAAATTTCTGCTCTGGGCCATGAACCTTCTCCACGGCGTCCTCCACAGCTACGCCGCGGCCATCATCGTCCTCACGCTCTGCATCAAGTCCGCCCTCTGGCCGCTGCAGAACAAAGCGACCCAGTCGATGAAGCGCATGTCGCTGCTCTCACCGAAGATGACCGAGCTTCGCGAGAAGTACAAGGATGACCCGACGAAGATGAACACGGAGCTCATGGGGCTCTACAAAAAATACAGCGTCAACCCCTTCAGCGGGTGCCTCCCGATGCTCGTTCAGATCCCGATTTTCTTCGGTTTCTACTCGATGCTCGGGACCGCCATCGAGCTTCGCAACAGCTCGTTCCTGTGGATCAACGATCTCTCGCAACCCGACACGGTCGGCCATTTCCTCGGCTTCCCGATCAATCTCCTCCCGCTCCTCATGGCCGGCTCGATGGTCTGGCAGATGGGAATCACGCCAAAGACGGGCGACAAGATGCAACAGCGCATGATGATGTTCATGCCCGTCATCTTCGTCGTCTTCGCCTACAACTACGCATCGGGCCTCTCGCTTTATTGGACAACGCAGAACATCTTTTCTATCGTTCAGCTCTACCTCACGCGGAACCAACCGCTGCCGACGCTGGAGGAGAAAAAAAAGCCACCCGTTGCGCGCACCGGCGGCTCCTCGACGACGGCAAAAAGTCGAAAAAAACGCTCAAAACCATGATCCAAACGCCCAAGGAAATCCTCGACACGATCCTGGGCTACCTTGGTTTTGTGGTCGAAATCAAGGAGATGGAACGCGACGGCGCTCGGGTCCTCCAAATTTACACCCAGGACGCCGAGGCGTTGATCGGGCGGCAGGACCAGACGCTGGGCGACCTGCAATTCATCGTCAACCGCATCCTGCACATTCAGCAGCCCGACTCGCCGAAGATCGTCGTCGACGTCGAACACCACCGCGACATGCGCGACGACGCCCTCGTTCACAAGGCGCAGCAACTCGCCGAGACCGTCCGCCACGGCGGCCACGCGGTTCAGACCGAGCCGCTCAATTCCTACGATCGCCGCATCGTTCACAACGTCTTTGCCGAAGACGCCGACCTCGAAACCTACAGCCCGCGGAGCGCCGACCGGGTCAAACGCATCACCATCCGCCGCCGGCGGTCGTAAGTCCGAATCGGGCACGCGCCGCGGGCACCCACGGCAACGCCAATCTGCTTAGACCGATTCTCATCATTCAGCGGACGAATTTTATCGGCTGGCAGCCGACGGTGCTCTAATTCGGCAGCTCTTTCATCCGGCGGATGAGGGTGTCGGCCATGTCGGCGGGGGTCTCGGCGACGGCAATCCCCGCGTCTTTCAACGCTTCGATCTTCGCGGCAGCCGTTCCTTCGCCACCACTGACAATCGCACCGGCGTGACCCATCCGGCGTCCCGGAGGAGCGGTCGCTCCGGCGATGAAGGCGGCGATGGGTTTCTTGCAGTTGGCCTTCGCCCAGGCGGCGGCTTCTTCTTCGGCGGTGCCACCGATCTCACCGATCATGATGATCGCTTCGGTCTCGGGGTCGTCGTTGAACATTTCCAAGACGTCGCGGTGCGAGGTACCATTGACTGGATCGCCGCCGATGCCGACGCAGGTGCTCTGGCCAAGGCCGCGGGTCGTCAGTTGCCAGACGGCCTCGTAAGTCAGCGTGCCGGAGCGCGAGACGACGCCGACGTTGCCGCGCTTGTGGATGTAGCCGGGGGCGATGCCGATGCGGCAACCGCCGTGGGAGTTCTCGCCGGTGCCGGGAGTTACGATACCGGGACAGTTCGGGCCGATGAGGCGGGTTTTCGATCCCTTGAGCGCCTGCTTCACGCGAACCATGTCGTTAACCGGGATGCCTTCGGTGATGCAGATCGCAAGGTCGAGGCCCGCGTCCATGGCTTCGAAGATGGCGTCCGCGGCGAACGGCGGCGGGACGAAGATGACGGAGACGGTCGCTCCGGTCTCGGCGACCGCGTCACGGACGGTGTCAAAGATCGGCACGGTGTCGGCGAAGGTCTGACCGCCCTTACCGGGCGTGACGCCAGCGACGATCTGGGTGCCGTAGTCGAGGCTGAGCTGCGCGTGACGGGCACCGAAGCTGCCGGTGATGCCCTGAACGAGGACTTTGGTTTCGGGAGTGACGAGAATGGCCATTTGGAGAATTTTCGAGCTTGGGATCTCGGTTTTCGAGTGGTGAGTTACGCGGGCGATTGTTGGTCGCTCGGTTTGCGTTTGTGAATGATGAGGATGTTGCCGTCGGGATCTTTGACCATCGCCAGGTCGCAGACGGGGGTCTCGAAGGGTTCCAGGTGGAAGGGGACTTCGTCGGCTTTGAGTTCGGAGATCGCGGTTTCAAAGCAGTCGACCTCCAGACCAACGGAGCAGCCGTCGCTGGAAGATTTCCAACCCGGGGCTTTGCCGATGCTGAGCGTGCCGGGGCCGATGTCGTATTCAACCCAGTGACCGCCTTGCGTCTCGTGGTCCAGCGTGCATTCCAGGCCAAGGATTCCTTCGTAGAAGGCCTTGGCGCGGGGCACATCCGTGACCGGATAGCAGGAAAACGCGATCTCTTGGATCTTCATGCCGCGACGGGGGCGTCTTTCACGGCGGCGACGATCTTCTTCGCTGCGTCGAGGATGTCGTCGGCGCTGATGAGGGCCAGTCCGCTGGCGTCGAGAGTCTTCTTACCCGCTTCGACGTTGTTGCCCTCGAGGCGGACGACGAGCGGGATGCCGAGACTGGTCTCACGGGCGGCTTCGACGATGCCATTGGCGATGATGTCGCAGTCCATGATGCCGCCGAAGATGTTGACGAGGATACCCTCGACCTTCGGGTCGGCGAGAATGATGCGGAACGCGGAAGCGACTTGCTCCCTGGTCGCTCCACCCCCGACGTCGAGGAAGTTCGCCGGGCTGCCGCCGGCGTATTGGATGATGTCCATCGTCGCCATCGCGAGGCCCGCGCCGTTGACGAGGCAGGCGATGTTGCCATCGAGACCGATGTAGTTGAGGCCAAACTTCGAGGCCTCGACTTCGCGCGGGTCTTCCTCGGTCTCGTCGCGCATGGCGACGACGGCGGGTTGGCGGTAGAGGGCGTTGTCGTCGAAGTTGAATTTCGCGTCGAGGGCGAGGAGTTCGCCTTTCGACGTGACGACGAGCGGGTTGACTTCGACCATCGAGCAGTCGGAGCCGATGAAGAGTTTGTAAAGATTCGTCAGGAGCTTCGACGCTTGGTTGATGAGCTTGCCTTCAAGTCCGAGCGACGAGGCGATGATGCGCGTCTGGAAGGCGAGCAGGCCGAGCGACGGATCGACCGGGAGCCGGAGGATTTTTTCCGGGGTCTTCGCGGCAACGGCCTCGATGTCGACGCCGCCTTCGGTGCTGGCGATCACGATCGGTGTCGAGGTGGCCCGATCGAGGAGGATGGCGACGTAAAGTTCACGTTCGATGTCGACGGCTTCACCGACGAAGATCTTGCTCACCTCTTTGCCTTCTGGGCCGGTCTGGTGGGTGACGAGGACTTCGCCGAGCATCTTGCGGGCGATTTCCCTAGCCTCGTCGGGGGTCTGGCAGAGGTGGACGCCGCCCTGGTAGCCGGACTTGAAAGTGCCCTTGCCGCGACCGCCGGCGTGGATCTGGGCTTTGACGACGATGCCACCGCCGAGCTCGGTGGCGACTTGAGCGGCTTCTTCGGGAGTGGCAGCCACTCCGCCGGGTTGGGTGGCTACGCCGTATTTGGCAAAAAGTTCTCTCGCTTGGTATTCGTGAATGTTCATGCGTCAGGCCGCCGCGCCGAGTTGACGGTCGTGGCGGGGATCATGGGATATCGGAAGGTCTTGTCGTTGGCAAGGTTGGAGCGGATCGCTGGCAGGGTCACCGCATCGGGAGCGTGAGCCGGAGACGTTTCGCTTCGCTCAATCTGCCAGGTGGGTTCGGATTACCTGGGTTCGTCGGGCGAAGGTTGGGGTGCGTCCCCGGCACGGCGGCGATATTCGGCGGCTTTGGTGGGGTCGGGATCGACACCGATGCCGAGTGCGTAGGCTTCGGCCATGAGGCTGGCTCCGGCGGCGCTCCCGTCGTTCTCGGCCATGGTGGCGTATTTGATAAAAAGCGATGGCTCGGCCTCGCGGTAGCGGGTGGCGAGCAGGAGTTGGGCGGATTCGGAATGGGCTTCGGCGGCTTGCTGGAGGGGATCTTCGAGGTCGGCGAAGTCTTCGTCGGTGAGCGGCTCAAGGCTGATGGCGGCGGCGAGACGCTCCATTTCGGCGGGAAGATCTTCGTCGGAGCGGTCGCGCTCCCAAGCTTGCGCGAGAACGTCGAGGGCGACGCCCGGGCGGTCGGCGGCAGCGAGGGAGCGGGCGCGCTCAACGGTCGAGTTAGTGGGAGTGGCGGTCGGCTCGGGGGAATCGGTAGCGAACGGATTGGGCGTTGGGGTCGCGGAGGCAGGGGTCGGAGTCGGGCGGGGCGTCGGGTCTGGTAGCGGCGCGGGCGGAGGGGATTGAACTGAAAAAAGGAGGTACAGAAGAATGAGTCCGGCGAGTCCAACGAGTGCGCCGACCCAGGCCGGGACCCGGCGGCGGGGGGCGCGAGCAAGTTCGACTCGGTCGATGCGGGGGGTGCTCTTCCCGGGCGGAGGGATGACGACTTCATCGGCGGCGGGTGCGCTGACGACTCCGCACGGGTCGCCAACGGCGTCGCCAAGGTCGGCAACGAAGGCGACGGGCGACGGGTGGCTTTTGTTCGGATCGAGGGCACGGCGGAGCACGCGGTTGGCCGCTGCGGAAAGGTCGGGGATCGGCTGGAACTCCGGGCCGCATTCGCAACCCGGATGGCCGGAGAGCATTTCGTAAGCGATGATGGCGAGACTCCGGGTCGAGTCGGCGGCGGGTTCGCCGATCTCGAATTGTGGTTGGAGCGCATCGGGTGGGAGTAATTTAACCCGCGCGGACGCCATCTTGGGAGCTGGCTGCCCGGCTCGGCGGAGAGCCTCGAGGCCGCCGGCGAGCGAGGTGAGAATCGTCATCGCCGCGGCGACTGAGAGCGATCCCTCGCGTTCGACGGTCTCGCGAATCGACGGCGCGGTGGTCCATTCGGGCGTCGGCTCGCGGAAGATCGACGGATGGCGGACGTCGCGGATGCTGGCGACGCATTGGGCGACGATGACCCGGAGATCGGCGGGCGTCTGCGGGCGTAGAGCGGGGTCTTTCTCCAGCATGATGCGCAGGAGTTTGACGATGGTGGGGGGTTGATCGCCGAGGGGCGCAAGCGGGGCGGCCCGGTGGAGATGCTGGCTCATCACCTGGGCGACGGAGCCGCTGAAGGGGGCCTTGCCGGCGAGGAGGTAGTAGAGGGTGACGCCGAGCGAGTAGATGTCGGAGCGAACGTCGAGTTCGGTTTCTTCGAGCTGCTCGGGGCTGGCGAAGTGCGGGGTGCCGAGGAAGCCTCCCTGCGTGATGGTGGCGGCGTCGAAGCCGGAGTCGCGGTCGGCGGCTTTCGCGAGGCCGAAGTCGATGACGCGGACGCGGATGTCGTCGGGATCGTGCTCGTCGTCGCGGGTGAGCATGAGATTCGACGGTTTGATGTCGCGGTGGACGAGGCCTCGTTTGTGCGCGGCGGAGAGGGCGCGGGCGACTTGATCGACGATGTCGAGGGCGAGGAGCGGTGGGAGATTTCCCTCGCGGACCATGAAGTCCTCGACCGTCTCGCCGTCGATGAACTCCATCGCGTAAAAAAACGCGTCGTCGGCCTGGCCTAGGTGGAAGACGGTGGCGACGTTCGGGTGGCGGATCGCCGCGGCGGCGCGGGCTTCGCGGAGAAATCGGGCGCGGGCGTTGTCGCTCGTGAGGGTGGTGGCGTTGATGACCTTCAGCGCGACGGCGCAGTGGAGGCTGGTGTCGTGGGCGCGGTAGGTGATGCCCATGGCGCCGCGGCCGAGTTCCCAGAGCGACCCGTCGGCACGGCGAAGCACCTCGTAGTGCTCGAACCGAACCGATTCCGCCATCGTGGTGTCGGCCTACGCCATCGTGACGGCTGCGCGGTCGTCGACGGCGGCGCTCTTTTCGATGAAGTAGTCGTAACCGCCGGGATACGGGATGATCTGGCCGCCGTTCACGTGGAGGACTTTACTCGCGAGCTGGCGGATGAAGTGGACGTCATGCGAGATGAAGACGAGCGTGCCGTCGTATTCCTTGAGCGCCAGGATGAGCGACTCGACGGTGTGGATGTCCAAGTGGGTCGTCGGCTCGTCCATGAGGAGAAGGTTTGGTGGGTCGACGAGAAATTTGATCAGGTTAAGTCGGCTTTTTTCGCCGCCGCTGAGGACCGCCGTTTTCTTGTAGATCGCGTCCTTACGAAAAAGGAAGGTGCCGAGAATGCCGCGGGCGTCTTCTTCGCGGATGCCGTTGCCAGCTTCGAGGACTTCTTCGAGGATCGTTTTTTCGGGGTCAAGCGTATCGGCGCGGTGCTGGCTGAAGTAGCCGATCTTCGCGTTGTGACCTTCGTTCACGCGCCCGCTGCCGGGCTGAAGGACGCCGGCCAGGAGCTTGAGGAGAGTGGATTTGCCCGCACCGTTCGGGCCGACGAGAACGGTGCGCTCGCCGCGTTCGACGGAAAGGCTCAGGCCCTCGTAGACGACGTGGTCGCCGTAGGCAAAGTCGACGTCCTCGAGCGAGATCGCGCGCTGACCACCGCGCTCGGGCTGCGGGATCTGGAATTTGAAGGGCTTCTTGGGCGGCATCGGCTTCTCGACGAGTTCCATGCGCTCGAGTTCTTTCTGGCGACTCTGAGCCTGCGCCGCCTTCGACGAGACCGATCGAAATTTATCGATAAATTCGTTGAGCGCCTTGATCTGCTTTTGCTGATTTTTGTAGGCCGCGATGTTGTTTTCGTAGTTCGCTTGGCGCTTCTCGAGGAACTCGGTGTAGTTCGATTTGTAGGCGACGAGACGCTGGTTCTCGATCTCGTAAACGGTCTGCGCGAGTTCATCCATGAAGTAGCGGTCATGCGAGATCAGGAGGACCGCGCCGGAGTAGCTCTTGAGGTATTCCTGGAGCCAGATGAGCGAATTGAGATCGAGGTGGTTGGTCGGTTCGTCCAGCAGGAGGAGGTCGGGTTGCATGACGAGGAGGCGGGCCAGGTGGGCTCGCATCACCCAGCCGCCGGAGAGCTCCTTCGCCTTTTTGGTGTAGGTCTTCTCGTTGTAGCCGAGGCCGGCGAGGATGGACTTCGCCTTGGCCTCGACCTGCGGGTCGTTGAGCGCCTCGAACTGCATGTTCGCCTCGTTGTAATCCGGGCTGTCGACGTTGCCGTCCTGCTCGAAGGCGCGGAGTTTTTTGTCCAGAGCGTCGATCTCGCCCGCGCGTCCGGTCGCGATGTCCATGACCGTTTCCTCGCCGACGGCTTCGCCCTCCTGAGGCAGGTAGCCGACCATCGTCCACTCATCGCGGTCGACGTGGCCGGAGTCGGGGGTGTCGTGTTTGAGAATGATCGAGAAGAGCGTGGATTTCCCGGCGCCATTTGGCCCGACGAGCGCCACCCGCTCGCCGTAGTTCACCTGCATCCCGGCTTTCTCGAACAGCACGCGCCCCCCATGGCTCTTTTTCAGATCACGAATCGTTAGCATCGGCGGACCGTAGCAGAAGTTTCCCACCCGGGAAACGGGCATGTGGGAACCCGTCGAAAAACCTCAGACCGCCCGTGACGCCGCCAGCCGCCGCTGCGGATTGTCGGCCCAAAACGCCGCGATCGTCAGCGTCGCCGGCACCACAGCCGTCGCCAAAAATCCCACGTGATAGCTCCCGAGCCAATCCTTCGACAGGCTGAAGGCAAACGGCCCCACCGCGCTCGCCAGCACGATCGTCGACATGTTTAACCCGCTGATTGCCCCCAGGTGAGTCCGCCCAAAGTACCGCGGCCACACCAACCCGATGCACGTCTGAAACGCCCCGCCCGATGTCCCCAACCCCGCGATGAGCAGCCACCGGCCGATCGGCTCCGCCATCCACGCCATGCCCAAGCCCGCCGCCGTCAGTCCGGTCGTCAGCAGCATGAGCACGTATTTCGCCCTCGTTTTATCGGCCACCCAGCCAGAGAAAAAATTCGTGAAGACCCCCACCATCGCCATCGGCAGAAAAAGCCCCAGCACCGCCGATTTATCCAACCCCGCCTCCTCACCGATCGACACCACGTGAAACGTGTAGGCCGTGATCGCCAGCGCCTGCCACGCCGTTGCGAAGTTGAAGGCCCAGAAAGAAAACGTCCGTACCGCCTCGGCCCGCGTGAGGTCCCGCACGATCAATCGGTCCGGATTTTCCGGCTTGCCCGTCGCCTTCCCCGGCCCACCGTCCATCTCCAGTCCGCATTCCTCCGGATTGTCGCGAAACACCGCCCAGGCAAATCCCGCGACGACCACGACCATCACGCCTCCCATCCCCAGGTAAGCCCCGCGCCAACCCACCGCCTCGATGAGGGAGTTCAGCGGTTGCGGAGCCGCCGAAAAAGAAAAGGAAATCGCCACCCCGCTCACCGCGAGAACCAACCCCCGCCGCCGGTCGAACCATTTCCCCAGCATCGTCCGCGACGTCACCGTCACCATTCCCTGACCCAGAAACCGGACGAGGAAAAATCCCACCGCCATCACGACCAGCGACACGGGCCACAGCTCACTCGTCCCCAGCGCCGCCCGGACCCCGCGAGCCACCGAGTCACTCGCCGCCATGAGCGCCAGCACCCCGCCGAAGAGCACCGTCGCCACCGTCATCGTCCGCCGCGCTCCGAACCGGTCCAGCAGCCGCCCGCCCCGTGGCAGCAGCAGCCCGCTGCCCGTCGTCCCGATCAGGTACGCGAGGCTCAACTGCACTCGCGTCAGCTCGAGGTTCGCCATGAGCGATTCCGTAAAAACGCTCACCCCCATCGTCTGCCCGGGCAGGCTCGCCACGATCCCGACCGTCGCCGCAATCAGGATCATCCAGCCGTAAAAGATCGGAAAGCGCCCGGGTCGAAACGGAAAATCCGTGCTCCAAAATCTCGCCCCCATTTTTCGTGAGCCGCGACCCTCGTCGCGCGGCTCCGGACGCGCAAGCGCCGAGAAATGCGCGACCGACCCAAGTTTCGCCATTGACACACTCAGCGAAACGTCATTGACGCACCTTCACACCACTCTTATTGACAACTCCTTCATGAAAACTCAAATCGCTTGCGCCATGGTCCTCTCGGCCCTCGCGCTCTTGACCGTCTCGAATCTCCCGGCGCAGCAGCTCGCCACCTACGAGTTCGACGGCAACTTCGACGCCGACCCCGTCGACCCGAGCATCACCGCCGGACCGTTCGGTAGCTTCGGGTCGGAAGCCCAGGTGGGTATCGGCGTCATGGAAGGAAAAAGCTACGGCTACATCCTCCTCAAAGAACGCTCGAAAGACTCCAACGCCAGCCGCTCGAACCAGCAATACGGCCAATTCACGCTCACCCGTAAGTTCGGCTTTCAGGCCCGCATTTTCAGCATCAGCTTCAAAGCAGCCGCCGCTGGCCAGTTCGATGATGTCACGAACGGCCTTGCCCTCCGGTGGAGCTTCGACGGCTACAACAGCGACCTCGGGAACTTCACCGTCAACAACGGCCCGCTGAACTTCCGCACGTTCACGATCAATTTCGACCAGCCTCCGCTCTTCAACGACTCGGTCACCTTCCGCCTCTACGCCTTCAGCGGTCGCAACGGCCAGTCGATGCGCTTCCAGGATCTGAAAATCAACGGCGACATCATCCAAAATCCGCCCGATCTCGGCCCGCCGACCGTGACGGTCTTCGGCAACTCGCTGAACAAGAAGACGCGCAAGCGCCGCTACACCCTTTCCGGGAGTGCCAAGGACGAGAACACCGTCCGGATCGTCCAGATCTCGCCGAACCGCAACGGACCCTATGAAGCCGTCCAAGGCACCGACCGCTGGAGATTCACGACCATCCTCGCCCGCGGCAAAACGCGCTTCTTCGTCCGCGCCATCGATTTCGCCGAGAGCGTCTCCAAGCCGATCAAAGTGACCGTTCGCCGCCGCGCCATGCGCACCGGCCCGCCACCGACGCCGACGCCGATTCCGACGCCGACTCCGTTCCCGCAGCGGTAAATTCGGATTTCGCGAGTGAAAATTCTCGCGCTCATTTTCCTCGTCGTTGGGTTTCCGGTCCTCACCTTCGGGCAAGAACGGACGATAACGGACCGCCACGGCAGCGACCTCGGGTCGCTCGCTTCACACGTTCGCACCGCCCTCGCTGCCGGGGACGCACCCGTCCAGCTCACGCTCGACGCCGGACTCCAGGCCGAGGTCGAGCGCATCCTCGGTCAAGTCGAACGCGGGGCCGCCATCGTGATCGATCCAGCGACGGGCGACATCCTCGCGATGGTCTCCGTTCCCGGTAGCGGATGGCCCAACCGCGCGATCACCGCCTACGCGCCCGGGGCCGCGTTCCTTCCGGTCACCGGATTGGTCGGCCTTTCGCGGGGACTCGCCGACCGCAAATTCACCTGCACCGGCGGCGTCAGCTACGGCAACTCCTACCTGAAGTGCTGGATCGCCAGCCGCGGTTCGCACGGCCCGCTCACTCTCACCGAAGCGCTCGCCGCCTCGTGTGGTCCGTTCTTTTTTCAATCCGGCAACGACGCCGGCATCGACGCCTTCACGGCCCTTGGCTCCCGACTCGGCTTGGGAAAAATGACCGGCGTTCCGTTGCTCGGCGAATCAGCCGGCATCCTCCCCGACCCCGCCTGGCTGGCCAAGCGCTATCCCCGCGACACTTGGCGCGACGGCTACACGGCGAACGTCTCGATCGGCCAGGGATTCGTTCTCACAACGCCCCTCCAACTCGTCGGCGTCACCGCGACCATTGCCAACGGTGGCACCGCCCGCCCGCCGCGCCTCCTGCTCACCGACCCCATCGCGGCCGGCGACGACCTCCTCGACGACACCCTTACCACCGCCGCCTTCGAACGGGTTCGCCGCGGCATGTGGGAGACGGTCAACGGCTCCGGCTCCGGGAAGTTGGCCCGCATCGACGGGTTCGAAGTCGCCGGCCGCACCGGCAGCGCGCAAAATCTCCTCCGCCGCCCCGACGGCCAGGTCGTTAAAGACAACCACGCTTGGTTCCTGGCCTTCGCTCCCTACGAGGACCCGAAGTTCGCCGTCGTCGTCTTCGTCCAAGGCGCAAAATCCGGTGGCCAAGTCGCCGCCCCCCTCGCCCGCGAGATCCTCGAAGCCGCCCTCCCCAACCGGTAGGGCAACCAGTCTCCGCCCGCCCTGCTATTTCCAAGTGCTTCCCGCGGGCGTTTCGGTCGGAGAGTCATGGCGCGAAGCTCACAACGAGCCAAGACTCCGCAACTTGGCGCGCGCATCCGGGTTTCATTCCGCATGAAAGCCCTCCTCCTCGCTACCAGTCTCCTCCTTTTCGTCACGTCCAGCCAAGCCAAGCCCCAACCGCCACCCAGCCTGCTCGACGGACGCCCGCCCATGACCGGCGGCCCCTTCAACAAGCTCCCGGACGAACTCCGCGACCGCGTCGAGGCGGCCCAGCGTAAGGCGATTGAAGAACCCGGCATCCGCGAAGCCCGGGAGAAGATCGCCGAGGAAGCCGCCGCCCTGCGTGACCGCGTGCGCGACGCCATCTTCGAGATCGACCCCGGTCTTCGCGACGCGATCAAAGCAGAAATGCCCAACGCCAAGCTCGGCGACGAAACCAAGCCAAGACCCGACGGCATCGCCGCCCTCGAGCCGGAAAAACGCCAGAAGCTCCTGGCCGCCCGCGAAGCCGTGAAAGACGACTCAGCCGTCGTCACCGCCCGCGAAGCCCTCGACCGCGCCAACACCCCCGAGGACCGCCGATCCGCCGGAGCCGCCTACCGCGCCGCCATGGCCGCGGCGCTCGAGAAATAATCCAGCCGCAAAAAAGGCGCAAAGGGCGCAAAAGAATTTATTCTCATCGCTTTTGCGCCTCCCGCACCTCTTCGCGGCCAATTAATAAAACGCCGCAATCGCCCCGACGACCTCGCCGATCTCGTCCTCGCGCAGCTCCGAGAAGATCGGCAACGCGATCGTCTCCAGCGCCGCGCGCTCCGACTCCGGCAGGCTTCCCTCTCCGTGACCCAGATACGCGAAGCACTCCTGCCGGTGCAGCGGCACCGGGTAGTAAATTCCATGGCCGATCCCGCGCGCGGCGAGGTGCCGCGAGAGTTCATCCCGCCGCGGAGCGCGCAACACGTATTGGTGGAAGATGTGATCGCTCGCGACCTGGCCCGCGAATGGCCGGGCGGGCAGCGTCAGCCGATCCGACAATTCCACCGCCGCAAAAGCCTCGCCGTAGCGCTCGGCGTTTTGCCTCCGCTCCGCGTTCCAGCCGTTCACGTGCGGCAGCTTCACCGACAGGATCGCGGCCTGCAGCGAATCGAGGCGAAAATTCCCCCCCACCTCGCGGTGGAAATATCGCTCTTCCATCCCGTGGTTCCGCATCAGCTTCAGCCGCCCCGCGTCCTCCGCGCTGGCGCAAGTCGACAGCCCGGCGTCGCCGTAAGCCCCGAGATTCTTCGCCGGAAAAAAACTGAAATACCCGCTGTCCCCGATGGCCCCGGCCTGGACCGTCCCCGCCGCGCCCGGATACTCCGCGCCGACAGCCTGCGCGGCGTCCTCGACGACCTTCAACCCGGCCTCCCGCGCAATCCGCATGATTGCATCCATCTCGCAGACCAATCCGAACAGATGCACCGGCACGATCGCGCGCACCCGGTTTCCCTTCGGCGTGAAAATTTCCCCACCCTCGCCGCGCCGCATTCCAGCCAGCCGCTCCTCGAGCCGGGCCGGGTCGAGGTTGTAAGTGCCCGGGTCGATGTCGACAAAAACGGTCTCGATCCCCAGCCGATGCACGCACCCGACGGTCGCGAAAAACGTGTAGGGTGTCGTGATGATCGCGTCCCCCGGCCCCCAGCCTTCCGCCATCAGGATCGCCAGCCACGCGTCGGTGCCGGACGACATGCCGACCGCGTGACCGCAGCCGGTCGCCTCGACGAACGCCGACTCGAGCGCCTCGACCTTCGGGCCGAGGATGAAGGATTGCGACGCGACGACGGATTCGATTTCCGCCGCAACGGCGTCTTTGATTCGCGCGTGTTGGCGCGAGAGGTCAAGCAGGGGAACGGCCACGCTCGCCCTAGCGAATGACGCCGAACTCCGCCCGGCGGTTTGCCGCCCAAGCCGCGTCGCCGCCACCCGCGTCGGCCGGCATCTCCTCGCCGAAGCTCACGGTCTGGATGCGCTGACCGCTGATCCCCATGCCGATGAGCGCCTCGCGGACGGCCTGCGCGCGTCGCTCGCCGAGGCCACGATTGTATTCTTCCGTCCCGCGTTCATCCGTGAAGCCGGCGATGATGATGTCGCTGTCGATGCCCTGCATCGACGACGCCACAGTGTCGAGCGTCGTGAACTCCGAGTCCGCCACCTCGACGCTGTCGTAGCCGAAATAAACGGGCGGGAACTGGCTGCGGTTCACCGTCGAGCCGAAGAAATTCGACCCCTCGATGCGATCCGGCAGCGGCGTCCCGGTCACGTAGTCGCCGTCGACCCCGACGTAATCGCCGTCGTTCCCGCGTTTGTTCGCGCAGGACGTGAGGCCGACCGCGACCGCGGTGGTGAGAACCAGAGAAAGAAATCGCTTCATGCCGCTATTGAAAACGCCGTTTCGCCCGAAAACTCAATGCTTATCGGAGCTACCGCGACCACGTCGGCTCCGACACCTTGCCGAGACCCGACACGATCGTAGTCGGACGTCCACTCTGCGTATCGAGTAGAATGATCGCCGATCCCGAGCTGTAGACGACGTGGCGCGAGTTGGCACCCCACTCCGGATTTTCCCCGGAAGCGAGGACGCGTGAACTGCCCGACGCGAGGTCAACCATCGCGATGGAAAATCCGCCCGTCCGCGCCGTGAAGGCGATTTTTTTTCCGTCCGGCGACCAGCTCGGCTCGGTGCAATACCCGAAGCCCGCCCCGATCTTGCGACCCTGTCCGCCACCCGAGCCGATGCTATACAGCTGCGGACTCCCGCCCTCATCGGATGAGTAAACGATCTCGCTGCCGTTCGGCGACCACGAGGGCGACGACTCCACTCCGCGGGTGCGGGTGAGCCGCTTCGCGCCACCGCCGTTGGCGCCGACCACGTAGAGCTCGGGATTGCCGTCCTTGCTGATCGAGCACGCGATGCGACCCCCGTCCGGCGAGAAGGCTGCGCCGCTGTTCGTGCCGGGAAAATTGATGATCTTGTTCCGCGCTCCGCTGCCGAGTTCGACGAGATAAATGTCTGCGTAACCGCTCTGGTAGCCGGTGTAAGCCAGCTTCCGACCGTCGGGGCTGATCGCCGGGGCGACGCTGATCACGCCGTCGCGCGTGAGCTGCTTCACGTTCGCGCCGTCGTAGTCCGCGGTGTAGATCTCTTTTTTCCCGGTCTTGGTCGAGACGAACGCGATGGTCGACGACGCGATGCCCGGGTTGCCCGTGATCGTCTCGACGATCTCGTCGGCAAACTGGTGCGCCCGCTCGCGCGGCGTCCCGGTGTACGTCCCGCTCAACACGCTCGCGCCGCTTCGATCCTTCACCGTCCCGCTCAGCGATCCGCCCGAAGCCGAGCCCGACACCACGTAGGACGCACTGCCCGGCGACGACATCGAGAACCAGCCCGCGAGCGAAAGATCATTTTTCAACACGGACTCGACCGCCGCCCCGTCACCTCCGCCGATCCCCTCGACGGCGAGACTCACGGCATCGCTTTTCCGAACGGTGATGGTTGGCGTGTCCTGCGCGACGAGCGTCGGTGCGATCAGAAGAGCGAAGACGGTAAAAAGAGAGGAGAGCCGGACGGTATTCATGCGGAGATCGGGGGTGGGTTCGGCCCCGGAACGGTCGTCGCAAATCCCTCCCGCGTTTGCAATCCTCAAAGCGTCGTGGCACACCAGAGCGGCACATGGGCCGACACCGCGCTTTGAATTTCGACGAACCCGCAATCCGCTCGCCCGACTCCGGTGGAATGATCCGACCCAAGCGGGACGCGTTGGCCGTCACGGCGATCGCTCTTTTTCTCGTCGCCCACGTCATCGTCTTCGCCTTCGTGATCTTGCGCGGTTCGCTGTTGTCGAAGGAGCACGAGCACGTCGAAGACCTCGCGGCCCAGACCGCCGCCACGCTCGCCTTGCAGCCGGACCGAGCAACCGACCCGGAAGCCGGTCTCAAGCGCTCCCTGCCGACGTCGCCGCTCATCTCGGGCGCCCGCGTCTACACGCTCGGGGAAAAGCAGAACCGCTCGTCGTCGACCGTGGGCGACACGATCGACGACACGATCGTCGCCCGACTCCAGCTGGGCCTCGACGAGGTCGAAGCCCGGCTTCCAGACTTCTTCCGCACTCCGAGATCCCTCGTCGGCTACGCGCCCGTCCACGGAGCGCGGGGCGAGATCGAGCACATCGTCGCGGTCGAGCTGGATCTCGGCCCCGTCCGCTTCGCCATCGGGTGGCTGCTCGCGGCCGCCATCGCCGCGGCCCTCATCTCGATCCTCGCGATCATTTACCTCGCTCGGAGGATTTACCGCGCGCGCACCGCGGCGCTGGATCAGTCCCGAGAGCTCGCCCGCGCCCTCGCCGCTGATCGCCAGACCGCGGACAGCGTGGCGCAATTCATCCGCCAAAATCCCACCCCCCACCTCGCGTTCGATGGCGACGACCTGCTGCAAGCGAACCTTTCCGCTGCCCGCACGTTCGGAGCCGCGTCCGTCGAAGCGCTGCTCGGGACGCCACTCTGGCAATTCTGGCCCCGCCGCCAGCCCGACAATTCACTCTCCGCCGAGAGCTGGTCGGAGCACGTTCACGAAGCGCTCACCGAATCCGTCTCCCACTTCGAATGGACCTTCCGCCGCGCCGACGCGTCCCCGCTCGAGATGGACGTCTTCCTCAGCAAGGCGACCCTCGAGCAGCGGGAAGTCCTGCTCCTCGCCTGCTACGATCTTTCGCAGATCCGCCGGGCGCAGGCCCGCTTGGTCGCGAGCGAACAGCGTTTCCGAGACGTCAGCGATGCCGTCGGCGAGTTCATCTGGGAAGTCGATCTGGAAGGCCGCTACACGTTTGTCTCGCCCCGCGTGCAGGAGGTTCTCGGCCGGTCGCCGTCGGAAGTACTCGGCCATCATCCCTTCGAATGGCTCCCGCCCGACGACGTCGACGGCGTCGCCCAGCACTCGAACGACATCGTTGCCGGGGCGAAACCATTCCGAAATTTCGAGCACCGCATCCGCCGCTCCGACGGCGAGATTCTCTGGATCTCCGCCAGCGGCGTCCCCCGCTTCGACGACAATGGCACGCTCGTCGGCTACCGCGGCGCGTCCCTCGACATCACCCCCCATCGCGCCCACGAGCAGGAACTCCGCCTCCAAAAGGAAGCCGCCGAAGCCGCCGCGCAGACCAAGAGCGCCTTTCTCGCGATGATGAGTCACGAGATCCGCACCCCGCTCAACAGCGTCCTTGGCTTCGCCGATCTCATACTGCAGACCGATCTCGACGACCTCCAACGGGAATACCTCGCGACCATCGAACGCAGCGGCGACGCCCTCCTGGTTCTCATCAACGACATTCTCGATTTCTCGAAGATCGAATCCGGTCGCCTCGCGGTCGAAGCCGCCGCCACCGACCTTCGCCGCTGCCTCGACGACGTCGTCGATCTCTACATTCCCACCAGTCACTCCCGCGACATCAGCCTCCTCGCCCGGGTCGCTCCCAACGTCCCGCAATACGTCCAGACTGATCCCGCCCGTCTCCGCCAGATCCTCATCAATCTCGTAGGCAACGCGGTCAAATTCACGCCCGCGGGCAGCGTCATCATCGAGGCCGCGGTGGTCGGCGCTCCTGAAGAGCAACGCGTTCGCTTCGAAGTCACCGACACCGGTATCGGCATCACCGAAGAAAAAATCCGCCACCTCTTTCAGCCTTTCTCCCAAGCCGACACGTCGACCACCCGGCGCTTCGGCGGCACCGGGCTGGGCCTCGCGATCAGTAAACGCCTGGCCGTCCTCCTCGACGGCGACATCGGCATCGCGCAATCGTCCGAAGAGGGCACGACGTTCTTCCTCGAGATCCCACTCGCCGTTCCCACCGACGATGAGATCGCCGCTCTCACCCCGCGGACCGACGGACCGTCCGCGAGTGACGCGTCCCCCCGCCCCTCTCTCCACGTCTTGGTCGTCGACGACAACCCGATCAACCGCCGACTCACCACCCAACTTCTCAAGCTTCTCGGCGACAAAAGTGACTCCGTCGCTTCGGCGACCGAATGCTTTGCTGCCATCGAGACGACCGGCTACGACGCCATCCTCATGGACGTGCAGATGCCCGGACTCGACGGCCTCACCGCGACTCGCATGATCCGGGAACGTGAACGCTCGCTCTCCCGCTCGCCGATCCCGGTAGTCGCCCTCACCGCGGGCGCGATGTCCGAAGACCGGGAGGCGTGTTTCGCCGCCGGGATGGATTTTTACCTCACCAAACCGATCCGCCGAGGCGCGCTCGACCAAACTCTCCGCAAGGTCAGCGAGCGGGCGGAAGCCAAGCCGTAGCCGCTCCCGCGCCGGTCTCGCGTCACGCGTCGAGACCGGCGTCTTCGAGCACCTTCTGCGCTCTTTTCACGTCGCTCACACTCAGGATCAGCAGCCCCTTCTTCGCCGTCGGCAGCGTCGCGAGGTAAGCGTAGTCGATGTTCACTTTCTTCTTCGCGAGGGCCTTCACGATCGCGGAGAGCCCACCCGGTTTGTTCGATCCCTCGAGCATGAGCACGTCGCTTTCGATCACGAGCGTCCCCCGCTCCTCGAACAAATGCAGCGCGCGCCGCGGATCACTCAAGACCAGGCGGATGACCGCGTAATCCGACGAGTCCGCCACGCTCAGCGCGTAGATGCTGATCCGCTCCGCCGCCAAAGCATCGCAGACCGCCGCGAGGGTTCCGGGTTCGTTGTCGAGGAAGAGCGCGAGTTGTTCGACGATTTTCATGGAGCGAGTAGGTTTCGTCGAAATTAACGGCAGCGACCCGAAACGAAAATCTTAAAGATCGATCGTTTCCCCGATCTCCGGAAGCAACAACGTCCGCCCGGCCCGCTCGAAGACGTTGACCGCCTTGGCCTGATCGATCTCGATCGGCGGGAACGTGTCGTAATGCACCCCGACCACCCGCTCGCACCCGACGAACTCCGCGGCCCGCGCCGCGTCTTTCGCTCCCATCGTGAAATGATCGCCAATCGGCAGCACTGCGAAGTCGAGCCGAAATTCATCGCCGATCAGCTTCATGTCCATCGTGAGCGCCGTGTCGCCGGAATTGTAAAACGTCCCGTCTTTCGTCGACACCACGAAGCCACCCGGATTGCCCGCGTATTTTCCGTCGGGGAAGCTGCTGGAATGGACCGCCGTCGTGTACTTGACGCGGCCAAACTCGAACTTCGCCGCCCCCCCGTGGTTCATCCCCCGGGCGTCCTCCACGCCCTCCTGCTCCAACCATTGCGCGATCTCGAAGTTCGTGATCACCGGGGCCTTCGTCCGCTTCGCGATGTCGACCGCGTCGGCCACGTGGTCGATGTGCGCGTGGGTGATAAAAACGAAGTCCGCCGCGATTTTCTTGGCGTCGATCGTTTTCGCCAAATCGTTGGGCGTGATGAAGGGATCGAAAAGCAGCGTTTTGCCGCCAGCGCGGACGGAGAAGCAGGAGTGGCCGTAGTAGGTCAATTTCATCTGGAAAGTAGATCGAAGGTTGCCGAAATTTTGCGGGTATCCCCCGCGAAACTCAAACCCGAACGGTCCCCGGACGCCGAATCTCCGGCGTTCCGCACCACCGCTTCGACAGATCCACCGGATCCCCCACCCGCACCTCCGCCGCGTCGACCTGGTAAGACCACACCTCGAACTTCGACAGAATCGCGCTGCCGAAAAACGTGCCAAACGCGCAGTTCACCGCGTCGTAGCCCGCGCAGATCCGGATGCGCGCCGTCCGCGGATCCGCGAATCGCGCGTCGAACACCTGCCACCGCCCGCCCATGAACACTTCGAAATAAGCGTGGAAATCCATCGGCGTTCCGGGATCCTCGCAGCCGATGTCCGGCACGTAACCGCTCACGTAACGCGCCGGCAGATTAAACGTCCGGCACAGCGCCACGCCGGCGTGCGCCAAGTCGCGGCACACTCCGTAACCCCGCTGGATCGTCTCCCACGCCGACGTGTTCGCGCTGTAGGTCCCCGTCCGATACTCGATGTGCTCGTGCAACCACCCGCAGATCGCGCGGATGCGGGCCAGCCCCTGCGGAAGGTGGCCAAATTTTTCCCAGGCAAAGTTGAGGAGTTTGTCCGAGTCGCAATATCGCGTTGGCACCGTGTAGCGCAGGATCGACGCCGGCAGCAGGTGGGGCGGGTGCGGCTGGTCGAGCCAGAGAAAATCCTCACGCGCACTCGGCACGTTAACCAGCGCGTCGTAGCGCATCGCGGTATGCCCCGGCTGCAAGATCATCCGGTAGACGATGTTCTCGTGATCGTCTTCGAACTCCGCGGCGTGCGGCTCTGGATCGAACGACACGGCCTCCTGCCGGATCGACTGAAACGGATCCTGCCGCGGCTTGAGCGTCACCAGAGCCGGCGTCGCCGCGGACGTCTCGTAGGTGATCTCGTAGCCCACCCGCACGGTGAGATCGAGATCAACAACGGGCAGATCGGCAGTGATTTCCATACGTCGGTCAGGTTAAGGTGACCTAGCATCGCACGAGCCAGGTTCGGTGGATGTCCCACGCGTTCCCGTTCCCTCTCCCGATGTTTTTTCCACCATGAGCTGGTTTCAGATTAATCACGAAACGATTTACCGCTACCGCGTACCCGTTCGCTTCGCTTCGCATCGCCTCGTGCTCCGCCCCCGCGAGGGTCACGACATTCACGTAACCGAGATGCGTCTCACGATCTCACCCGAGTTCGAAATCGAGTGGCGGCGCGACGTTTTCAGTAATTCCGTCGCTCTCGTCCATTTGCTCGACGAAGCCGACGAACTGCTCATCCGCAGCGAATGCGTTGTTCACCAAACGAGCGACTTCCCGACCATCAAGCGCCCGCCGTCGCGCCACGCGCCCTTCCCGCTCGTGTTCGACGACCGCGAGCTGATCGTCGCCTGCGCCTACCGCCAGACCACCTTCCCCGACGACCAGGCCGCCGTCCGTGATTGGGTCGAAACGGTCGACCTCCCCGCGCGACCGAACGCCGACGATGTCGTCGACACCCTCAACCGCGCCGTCCACGATCGCATCCGCTACAACCGCCGCGAAGCCCGCGGCGTCCAGTCTCCCGGCCAGACCCTCACCCTCGGCACCGGCTCCTGCCGCGACGTGTCCGTCCTCCTCATGGAAGGCCTGCGCAGCCTCGGCTTCCCGGCCCGATTCGCGAGTGGCTACCTCGATTGCAGCGCCTCCGAAGCCGGCCGAGCTTCGACCCACGCCTGGGCGGAAGCGTACCTTCCAGAAACGGGTTGGATCGGTTTCGACCCGACAATGGGCCTCCGCACGTCGAACCGCCACGTCGTCCTCGGCGTCAGCAATCATCCCCGCGGCGTCATGCCCATCACCGGCTCCTATTTTGGCGAGTCCGCCGATTTTCTTGAAATGACCGTTGCCGTCCAGACCGAGCGCCTCACGGAACCCCCGGTGCTCGTCGGCACCACCGAATGAACGCCGCCGATCTCACCGCCGCCTGCGAGGGTCACCTCCCCGCGACCCTCGACCTACTCGAGCGACTCGTCGCGGTCAACAGCTTCACCACCAACCGCGACGGCGTGCGCCAAACGGCCGAACTCACCGCCGCCGCGTTTGCCCCGTTCGGTTTCGAGGCCGAGTTCGTCCCGCCGGCCAATCCAGCACACGGCCCGCACCTCGTCCTCCGCCGCGCCGCGACCGCAACCCCAGCGCCGACCCTCGCACTCATCTCGCACAGCGACACCGTCTTCCCCGAGGAAGAAGAGCTCCGGAACGACTTCGCGTGGCGGCGAGAAGGCAACCGGATCTACGGTCCCGGCACGAACGACATCAAGGGCGGCACCGCCGGGATCTTGCTGCTCCTCCACGCACTCCACGACACCGACAAAGCGCTCTTCAACGCCACGAATTGGGTCCTCCTCTTCAACGCGTGCGAAGAAGTCGACTCGCACGATTTCGGACGCCTCTGCCACCGCGTCCTCCCCGCCGACACCCGCGCCTGCCTCATCTTTGAAGCCGACGGCAGCTCGCCGGCCGAGTCCGACCTCGTCGCCGCCCGCAAGGGCCGGGCCTCCGCCCGCATCGACGTCTCCGGCCACGCCGCCCACGCCGGCGGTGGCCACGCCTACGGAGCCAACGCCATCGTCGAACTCGCCCGAGTCGTCGCGGCTGCCAGCGACCTCACCGATTACTCCACCGACCTCACCGTCAACGTCGGTCGCATCGAAGGCGGCACCGTCACCAACCGAGTCCCCCACGCCGCCCACGCCCGCCTCGAGCTCCGAGCCTTTGACCCCGCGAGCTACGAAACCGCGAAAGCCCGGCTGCTCGAACTCTCCGGCCCGGGCCGGATCGAAACCCAGGACGGTACCCACCGGACCTGCGAGATCACCGTCACCATCGAAGACGAGACGCAACCCTGGCCCATCAACCCCGGCACCGACTCGCTCATCGCGATCTGGAAAGAAGCGGGGCGACAGCTCGGTCATCCGGTCCGTGCGGTCCCGCGGGGCGGTCTGAGCGACGGCAACGTGCTCTGGGCAGCCTTCCCCACCCTCGACGGCCTCGGCCCCAGCGGAGAGAACAGCCATTGCTCCGAGCAAAGCCCCGACGGCACCAAGCAGCAGGAATGGGTCGACTCAACGTCCTTCGTTCCAAAGACGGTCCTGAACGCGGTCGCAATTGCCGCCATTCTCCGGTAGCCGCCGAGCGAAATTGTCCGGTTCCGGTTGCCCTTCCCCCATTCCACCCGTATCATCCTCGCTCCTCGCAACCGACCAACATGACTGCAATCACCACCACCTTCGGCACTCTCCTGATCCTCCTCGGCCTCGGGGGCTACTTCGGCACGGGAGCGGAGAGTCCGACCGCTTTGATCCCGGCAGCATTTGGGATCGTTTTAATCATCTTCGCGGCTCTGGCCCGACTTGGTCGCGTGATGAATCTCATATTTGCCCATCTTGCCGTCCTCTTCGGACTGTTTGGCGGGGTTTCCGGACTGGTCATGTCCATCCCGAAGCTCTTTTCCGATCAGGAAAAACTGACCAACGTCGCCGTTTACCTCCAGTTCGGGATGGGCCTCATCCTCGTCGTCTACGTCATCTTCTGCGTTCGTTCGTTCATCGCCGCCCGCAAAGCCCGCACGGCCAACGGCTCTTAATTCACCCATGAAAAAACCCCACCTCTCCGTAGCCGGTAACGCCGCCTACTCCGCCATCGTCCCCATCATCGTCGTCCTGGCGTTCATCCTGTTTCTAGTGGCCGGCGCGTTCGTCGTCGTCCAAGCCGGTCACGTCGGCGTCGTCAAACGCCTCGGTGCCGTGCAAACCGACGCGCTCTCGGAGGGACTTCATTTCAAGCGACCGTTCATGGACGTCGTCGAGCAGATCGACATTCGACTCATGCCGACCAACGCGAAGTCGACCGCCGCTTCCCGCGACCTTCAGACCGTTTCAACGGAAGTCAACGTGACGTATTCCGTCAACGGCGAACTCGCTCCCCTCATGTTCCAGCGGATCGGCGACACGCGCAAGGTTGCCGCCGCTCTCGTCGAACCCGCCATTCAGGAGTCGGTCAAAGCCGTCACCGCGCAATACACCGCCGAAGAACTCGTCACCAAGCGAGCGGAAGTGAAAATCGCCATCCAAGGAGCGATCGAGGAATTCATCGCCAAAACGCTCGCCGAAAAAGACATCGCTAACGGTGTCCGTCTCGCCAACGTCGCGATCACCGACTTCGTCTTCAGCGAGGAATTCAACAAAGCCATTGAGTCCAAGGTCAAAGCCGAGCAAGAAGCTCTCCGCGCCAAAAACGAATACCTCATGCGAGTCACCCAGGCCGAAGCCGGCGAAGCCGAGGTCAAGCTCGCCGCCGACGCGAAAGCCTACTCGACCCAGGTCGAGTCCGAAGCCCGCGCCAACGCGATCAAAGTCGAGGCCGCCGCCCTCCGCGACAACCCCGCCATCATCGAACTCCGCGCCATCGAGCGTTGGGATGGAGCGCTTCCCAAGCTCTCTGGCACCAGCGCCGTCCCGTTCCTCAACCTCGAAACGATGACCGATGACGAACCATCAGCGGCCCCCAAGCCCACCCAAAGCAGCTCCTTCCTCAGGTAGACCAACGGGGAGCGCAGGCTTCCAGCCTGCCGTCCCGGGCTTCCAGCCCGGGACACACGCGTAGGATCAGAGCCGAACGGGCGAACAATCTCTGCATGCAAACCCTCGGCCGCCCAGCCTGGGAAGCCCGCCAAACCGCCCATCACGCCCGGGTCGACGCGTGGATTACCCCGCACCTCGCCCGCACCAGCCGCGGCGAGAAGCATCCGGTCCACGACTTCCTTTTCGACTACTACCACCACCGTCCCTCCCACCTTCGGCGCTGGCACCCCGGCCTCGGCTTTACCCTCGAGGAAGCCACCGAATTTTCCGACCGGCCATTCTACCGGACGACGCCCGGAGGCCTCACCACCGCCACCCCCACCGAACTCAATCCCAACCGTCGCGAAGCCGTCGACTGGATCGCCAATCTCCTGCGCTCCATCGAAGCCCGCCCGCCCTTCTACGGCTGCGCCGGCTTGCACGAATGGGCGATGGTCCACCGCTCGGATGATCTCCGTCACGCGGCCCACCCGCTCCGGCTCACCGCGGACGCCGTCGCCACCGTCGTCGAGTCGCATCCGATCCGGTGCACGCATTTCGACGCCTTCCGATTCTTCACCCCGACAGCCCGCCCGCTCAATCGCTTGCAACCCGCCCGCGAGACGGTCCCCGATCTGGAACAAAGCGGCTGCCTCCACGTGAACATGGACCTCTACAAATGGGCGTTCAAACTCAATCCGTTCACGCCCTCCGAACTCGTCGCCGACACGTTCGCCCTCGCCCGGGACATCCGCGAGATCGACATGCGCGCCAGCCCCTACGACTTGACGGCCCTCGGCTTCGATCCCATCCCCATCGAATCCCCCGCGGGCCGCGCAACCTACGAGACCCACCAACGCGACTTCAGCGCACGCGCAATCCCCTTCCGCCGTGCACTCATCACCGTCTGCGAGCGAATCCAGGCCCAGCTCACCGCGGCCTGACCCATCCGCGAAAGCGGCTCAACCTCCCCGGAACATCTCGCGGATCAACCCCGCGTAGCGATCGGCAATGACGTGCCGTTTGAGTTTGAGCGTCGCCGTCATTTCGTCCCCGATCTCAAACGCCTTCGGAACGAACCGCCACGCCACCACCCGCTCGAACGACTTGAACCCCGTGTCCGCGCAAACCAAGCGCCGCACCTCCGCCGTCACCATTTTTCGAGCCACCTCGTCCGACGTCACCGCCTCGACCGTTTCCAGACCGGCATCCGCAAAGCCTGCCAGCGTCGGCACAATCAACGCCCCGAGACACTTCTCGTCCTGCCCGACGACCATGCACTGATCAATCAGATCGGACTGCATGAGCTTGCCTTCGATCGGCACCGGCTCCACGTTTTCGCCACTCTGGAGAACGATCGTGTCCTTCGACCGACCGAGGATCTTGAGGCAGTCGTTGAACGTCACCATCCCGATGTCTCCCGTATCCAACCAGCCATCGCGCAGGACGAGCGCCGTATTCTCCGGGTCTTTGTAGTATCCCTTCATGATCTGCGGCCCGCTCGCGTGGATGCCGCCGCGCAGGCCGCGACCCCCACCCCGCCGCGACGGATCGGGGTACAACACCGCACCCGTTTCCAGGTCGACGATCCGGATCTTCGTCTCCGGATACGGCGCTCCGACCGAACCAATCACCAGATTATCCCACGTCCGCACGGCCAGCACCGGCGTCGTCTCCGTGAGCCCGTAACCTTCAAGCACGGGAATCCCGATGAAGTTGAAAAATTCGTCCACGTGCCGTTGCAGAGCTCCGCCACCGCTGATCGTGCCGCGAAATTCCCCCCCGACAATCGCGCGAATCTTTTTCAAAACGATCGGATCCAACACCCGGTGCGGAACGGTGAAAATCGCGAGGTTCAACGCGTGCCCGAGTCCGGCGACCGCCTTCCGCCGCAACGATAATCCCGTCACGTCAAGCTGCTGTCCGACGAAGAACCGCTCGGCGCGATGGACCTTCTCCGTGCTCGCTGTCGCCAGTCGAAAGAGCGCTCGACGCAGCGGCGAGGCACTCGCGACGTTCGCCATGATCTTGAGGTAGAGGCTCTCCCAGAGACGAGGCGTCGAGACCATGATGTTTGGCCGCACCGTTTTCAGATCCGCCGCGATGTGCCGCAGGCTCGTGTAGTAAGTGCAGACGCCCCAGCTCATCGCGAGCGTTTCGAAGACCCGCTCGTAACTGTGCCAGATCGGCAGGATCGAAAGCGACCGGTCACCAACCCGAAACGGGAACGGCAGATTGCGGATCTGCGACACCATGTTTGAGTGCGTGAGCTGCACGCCCTTCGGCGTCCCGGTCGTCCCCGACGTGTAGATGATGGTGAACAGATCGTCCGGCTGGATCCCCGCCATCCGTTCCTCCGCCCGCCGGTCGCCCGCGTCCCGCAAGCGGCGCCCGGTCGCCCGCACCTCCGCCAGAGTCCGCGCCCCACCGCCCTCCATCACGATCACCTCGCGCAGCCGCGGCAGATCCCCCGCGCGAACCTTCGCGAGGATCGCCGCATTCTCGACGATCGCCACCTCCACGTCCGCGTGTTCGAGGATGTATTGCACCTCGCCCACCGTGATGTCCGTCCCGCGCGGCACATCGACCGCCCCGGCGATCTGCACCGCGCAGTCGCAGATCATCCACTCGAGCCGATTGTCCGCGAGCAGCCCGACGTGTTGCCGCGCCTCGACGCCCAGCTCGATCAGTCCAGTCGCCAATTCCAGCCCTGCCTGGAAAAGTTCGGCGTAGCTACATTTCGAAAAATTGCCGTCCGCATCGCGCGAAGCAAACGCCGCGTGATCCCCAAACGCATCCGCCCCCAACCGAAAAAGCTCGGCGACGTTCGGGGGAACAACCTGGCCGGTCACGGGGACCTACCGGCGTTGCCGCGGCGGCCGACCGCTTTCGCGGAAGGTGATCCGCGCCTTCGTCAGGTCGTAGGGAGAGAGCTCGATCGTCACCGCGTCGCCCGGAACGATCCGAATGAAATGCTTGCGCATCTTCCCGGAGATGTGGGCCAGAACGAGGTGACCGTTCGGCAGTTTCACACGAAACATCGTGCCGGGTAACACGTCGGTCACGACGCCTTGACTGGTAATTGCTTCCTCTTTTGCCATGCGGGAGCGGACTTCTAATCGCAAACCATTTCGAAATCAACCCACTTTACGAGCGAAGCTAAATTCCCCGCTCCCTCCGCGTGCCACGTCAGCGGCGGATTCTGCATCCGCCCGAGCGCACAGACGCGCGACACCGGCAGCCCCGCGACCAGCGTCGCGTTTGCCTCCGAGACCGGCCAGATCCCCGCCGCCGCCAGCCAATGCGCCACCGGAGCCAGCGCCATTCCGAGGTCGCCCGGCAACGGCTTCACGAACACGACGCGATTCAGCGGTGACGTCGCGAACCACGGATCCTCCTCGTAGATGACCGTCCAATCCGTCCCTCCCTCGCTGACCCACAATTGCGTCCGCACGTCCCCCGCCGAGCGGAACGCGTAGCTCGCCCGCAGATCCACGATCTCCGCCGCCTCGCCGATCCCGAGCTTCCGCCGCGGAGTGTGCGCGTTAAACGCCGCCATCTCCCGAGCCAGCTCCGCCGCGAATCCGCGGGCCGTCAACCCGCCTCCCTCGGCCACAAAGAGGCAATGTGGCGAGAGGCACCCCTGCTGGTCAAACAACGAGACGTCCCGCGCGGCCCGCCGCGCCGCCTCCGCGCCGTCACCGAACACGATTCCCAAGCTCACCCGGTGCCCGTGCGCCTGAAACGGCACCCCGTTTGGCGTCCGCCGTCGGAACTCCGCCACCGTCTCGTCGCTCCCAAACACGATCACCGCCCCCGCGTCCCGCAGCCACCCGTCCGGCAAGATCTCCGCCGTCTCGACCGACTGCCGCAGGCCGTCCGGCAACGCCTCGACGAACGCCGCGACCTCCGGCAATCCGCCCGTCGGTAGTTTCACCCGGTTGCGCGACCCGAGCAGCAGGCCTCGGATGAGACTCTGCAGCGCTCCGTGCGGCGTGTTCCCGCTCACCACGTGCAGAATCACCTCCGGCGGGACGGCCCGCGCCCGGTGCGATCCGTAGTCCGCAAACCCATCGAGAATCTCCGCGTTCCCCAACTCCAGCCGAATCACCTCCAACAGATCCGGCGAAGTCACCGATCCCAACAAATCAGCGACCACCCCCGCCGCTCCCGCGATTCCGTCCGCCCGTTCTCTCGTTTTCATGATCCGCCACCAGTAGCGCAAGCATCCTGCTTGCGCGACCCTGTCCATCGCGGCAAACCTACCCGTCCCATGCCGGAAAACATCCACACCGAATTCCACCGCTTCCTCACCCCCGCCGACAAGGAGCGCCTGCTCGGTCAGCGAGGCGGCGTCTTCTGGATGGTCGGCCTTTCTGGTTCCGGCAAATCCACCATCGCCAACGCCGCCGAGCGCACCCTCCACGACGCCGGGCGCTTCACCACCATCCTCGACGGGGACAACCTGCGAAGCGGGTTAAATTCCAACCTCGGCTTCACCGACGACGACCGCCGCGAGAACATCCGGCGCACCGCCGAGGTCGCCCGGCTCTTCGCCAGCTCGGGCGTCATCACCTTGGTCTCCCTCATCACCCCCCGCGAGGCCTTCCGCGCGATGGCCCGCGAGATCGTCGGCCCCGCTTACCAAGAGATCTACGTCCGCGCCTCGTTCGAATCCTGCGCCGCCCGCGACCCCAAGGGCCTCTACCAGAAAGCCGCCACCGGAGCCGTCGCCAACTTCACGGGCAAAGACAGCAGCTTCGAAGCGCCGGAAAATCCCGACCTCCTGCTCGATACCGAGAGCGACACCGCCGAATCGTGCGCCAAGCGGCTGATCGACTTTGTCGAGTCGAAGGTGATGGGGTCCAAAGTCGGAAAGTCTTAAGGTCGGAAAGTCCGGGAACCCGCGCCAAAGGCAATCACCTTTTGGCGCCCTTTGCGCCTCTTTGCGGCCAATCCTCACCGCCATTTCGACCTTTGACATTCGTCCTTCCGACTTTCAGACTCACCCGCTTTTTCCGATGCCCGACTACAATCTAAGCCATCTCGATCAACTCGAGGCCGAGGCCATTTTCATCCTCCGCGAGACCGCCGCGCAGTTCCGCAAGCCGGCCCTCCTCTTTTCCGGCGGCAAGGATTCCATCCTCATGGCGCACCTCGCGCACAAGGCGTTCTGGCCGTCGAAACTTCCGTTCCCGCTCGTCCACGTCGACACGGGACACAATTTCGACGAGACGATGACTTACCGCGACGCTTACGTTGAAAAGCTCGGCGCCGAGCTCGTCGTCGGCTCCGTCCAACGGTCCATCGACGAGGGCCGCGTCGTCGAAGAGAAGGGCATCAACGCCTCTCGCAACAAACTCCAGACCGTCACCCTCCTCGACACCATCGAGGCCAACCAATACGACGCCTGCCTCGGCGGCGGTCGCCGCGACGAAGAAAAGGCCCGCGCGAAAGAACGCTTCTTTTCCCACCGTGACGAGTTCGGTCAGTGGGATCCGAAGAACCAACGTCCCGAGCTTCTGGAATCTCTTCAACGGGCGCAAGAGCGAGGGCGAGCACTTCCGCGTCTTCCCGCTGTCGAACTTCACCGAAATGGACGTCTGGCTCTACATCCAGCGCGAGAAGATCGACCTCCCGTCGCTCTACTTCTCCCACGAGCGCGAAGTCTTCGTTCGCAACGGCACGATGCTGGCCGTCACCGATTTCCTCAAGCCGCAGGACAACGAACTCGTCGAGCGCAAGGTCGTGCGGTTTCGCACCATCGGCGACGCCACCTGCACGGGCGCGGTCGAATCCCGCGCCTCGACCCTCGACGACATCATCGAAGAAGTTGCCGCCTCCCGGCAGACCGAACGCGGCACCCGCTCCGACGACAAACGCTCCGAGACCTCGATGGAAGATCGGAAGAGGGAAGGTTATTTTTAGCCGCAAAGAGGCGCAAAAGGCTCAAAAAATGACCGATAAGGAGGTGTTCGCTCTTTGTGACAAGGTTCGCGAGACTTCGTTCTCGTTGCATCGCTTTTTACGTTTTGGACATCTGGAGAAAGTCTACGAGCGGGGAATGAAAAACCGCCTCAAGAAATCCGGTATCCAAGCCGCGTCGCAGTATGCCATCCCAGTCCGTGATGAAGACGGCACGCTTTTGGGAGATTTTTTCGCAGACTTATTCGTTGAGGAGATGCTGCTAGTTGAAATCAAGGCAGCCCGCAGTCTCGCAGCCGAGCACACCGCCCAGATCCTCGGCTACCTCAGAGCCACTGGCATCGAGCATGGTCTCTTGATCAACTTTGGAGCGCCCAAGTTGGAAATAAAGAAATTCGCCCTATCAAAACCCTTTTGAGCTTTTTGCGCCTCTTTGCGGCTAAATAACCATGGACATTCTACGTTTCACCACCGCCGGCTCCGTCGACGACGGCAAATCCACCCTCATCGGCCGCCTCCTCTACGACTCGAAGAGCATCTTCGAGGACCAGATGACGGCCATGGAGGAAAGCTCCAAACGCCGCGGCGACGCCTCCGTCAACCTCGCCCTCCTCACCGACGGCCTCAAAGCCGAGCGCGAACAAGGCATCACCATCGACGTCGCTTACCGCTACTTCGCCACGCCCAAACGCAAATTCATCATCGCCGACACTCCCGGTCACATTCAATACACGCGAAACATGGTCACCGGCGCCTCCACGGCGAACCTGGCCATCATCCTGATCGACGCCCGCAAAGGTGTCATCGAGCAGACCAAGCGTCACACCTTCATCGCCGATCTCCTCAAGATCCAGCACGTCGTCGTCTGCGTGAACAAGATGGACCTCGTGGACTACGACGAAGCGGTCTACACGCGCATCGTCGAAGATTACAAATCCTTCGCTTCCCGCCTCGACAGCCTCGTCGACATCACGACCATCCCGATCAGCGCGCTCAACGGCGACAACGTCGTCGATAAATCCACCACCATGCCGTGGTATCAGGGTCCCTCCCTGCTCTATTTCCTCGAAACGGTCTACGTCGGCGGCGAACACAACCACGTCGACGCGCGCTTCCCCGTTCAGTGGGTCATCCGCCCGCAATCCAAGGAGCACCACGACTACCGCGGCTACGCCGGTCGCGTCGCCGGCGGCGTCTTCAAGCCCGGCGACGACGTCGTCTGCCTGCCCTCCGGCTTCAAGACCACGATCAAAGGCATCCACTCGGCCGACGGCGACCTCGACGAAGCCTTCGCGCCCCAGTCGACCACGCTCACCCTCGCCAACGAAATCGACATCTCGCGCGGCGACCTGATCGCCAAACCCAACAACCCACCGAAAGTCTCCCAGGACATCGAGGCCATGATCTGCTGGTTCTCGCAGACCCCCATGCAGCCTCGCGGCAAGTACCTCATCCGCCACACGACTCGGGAGACCCAGGCCGTCGTCCGCGAGGTCCGCTACATCACCGACATCAACACCCTGCACAAGTGCGAAGGCGATCGCACCTTCGAGATGAACGACATCGGCAAGATCCTCCTCCGCACCGCCGCACCGCTCATCCACGATTCCTACCGCCGCAACCGCATCACCGGCTCCTTCGTTCTCATCAATCCCCAAACGAACGAAACCGTCGCCGCCGGCATGATCGTTTGAGGCCGCCACGATGATCGAAGACCTCATCCAAATCGCTCGGGACGCTGGCGCGGTCATCCTCACCCACTACGGCCAACCGATCCCGGCTGAGAAAAAGGCCGACAACTCGCCGCTGACCATCGCCGACCGCGCGGCCCACACCCACATCGTCACGGCTCTCACGGCGCTCACTCCAGCCATCCCGATCATCTCGGAAGAAGGCGAACCCCCGTCCCCCGCCGAGCGCGCGGACTGGACGCGCTTCTGGCTCGTCGATCCGCTCGACGGCACCAAGGAATTCATCAAGCAAACCGGCGAGTTCACCGTGAACATCGGCCTCATCGAGGACGGTATCCCGACCGTCGGTGTCGTCTACGCTCCGGCCACCGGCCTGCTGTATTGGGCCAGCCATGGGACCGCTTGGAAGCAACTTCCCGACCGCGACCCCACGCCAATCGACGGCGGAACCTACCGCGAGGGCGATTTCCCCACCTTCGTCGCCAGCCGCGACCACGCCGGCCCCGCCGTTCAAGCCCTCGCCGACCGCCACCCGAACGCCGCGTTTCGCAGCCTGGGCAGTTCGCTCAAGTTTTGCCTGGTCGCCGAAGGGGCCGCCGACGTCTACCTGCGCGACGTCCCCACGATGGAATGGGACACCGCCGCCGCTCACGCCCTCGTCTTGGCGAGCGGAGGCACCCTCCGTCAACTCGACGGCGCGCCCCTGGCCTACAACAAACCCGAACTCAGAAACCCGGCGCTCGTGACCTTTCGCGCCGGAGCCAACCGGCTGCTGGCGTAGGGGAATCCCCGAAATTGCATTTTTTAACAAATCTAGGCTTTGGATCGGCACGTTTTACGCTACGAGTCACCGCCAACCAGCGGTCCGCCCGAAACGGCCGGTCTGCCTCGATTGAGAACAGATCAGCAATCGGACCTTGACGAAACCAACTGACAGCCTTACCAACTTAAACAGCCAACGATTATGAAAAAACTCGCCGCACTCCTTCTCATCACGGCCTTCGCCGTGTCTTTCGCACCGGTTACGGCCAGCGCTCAAACCAGCAAAGAGGACAAAGACAAGAAAAAGACCCAGAGGTTCTTCACGAAACTCAAGAAGCTGCCCAACGCCCGCACCCGCCCGGCCAAGGTCATCAGTCTGGCCCGCAAGTTGGTGAAGCTGGACCCGAAGAAAGCCAAGCGTTACTACAAAACAGCGACCATCAAGTTCCTAACGGCGTTCGCCGAGCGCAAGGCGATCCAGCTCGACGGTATCTACACCCGCTTGCTCTCTCGGGCCGCCGTTCAAGGGCAGATCACCAACTCCATCGCGAAGCGCAACATCCGCCAGGTCGAGAAGATCCTTGCCCGGATCGTCCTTCGCAACGAGCCAACGCCGACGCCGATCCCGACGCCAACCCCTTACCAGGCTTCGGCCTCGGAACTTCGGACCATCACCGCGTAAGCGGAACCAAAGCGAAACCCATTGAATTGGAGAAGGGCGGGGCCGATTCCCCGCCCTTCTTCTTGTCCAAATCGTTCATTTCGTGTTCCGAAACCCCACGCGCCCGGGGATGCCAACCTTCCCGGCCGGTAACCGGACACCCTTCCCGGACTCCTTCGACGGAGTCTGGTGTTGCGAAACCCTCGCGCGGGTGATCCCCTCGTCTCTCCGTCTTCCAGCATGTCTAAATTTGTATCCGAAACGCTCGCACTAGCCGCCATCGGTTCGGTGGCTTTCCTGTTGTCGGGCTGTTCCGCACCCATCCAGAAACGGCAGATCACCATCGAACCCGCTGCCGCATCCGAAAAGCGTGGCAATTACCAACTCGGTCCCGGCGACGTGGTCCAGGTCACCATCTTTCAAGAGGTGGACATGACGGCTGAGCAACGCCTCGGTCAAGACGGCTCGATCAATTTGCCACTCGTGGGCCGGGTTGCGATCGGCGGGATGACCGTCGACTCCGCCGGGCAGGCCATCGCCACCCGCCTGAAGGCCGGCTTCCTCGTCAATCCGCAGGTCACCGTGAGCGTCCTGGAGTACGCGCCTCGTCGATTCACGATCTTCGGGCAGGTCAATGCCGCCGGGAGCTTCGAAATTCCCAGTGAGGAACGAGTCACGCTCCCAACGGCGATCGCGATGGCCGGCGGCAACACCCGAATCGGGAATTTGCGGGCCGTGGCGGTCACCCGGTCCAGCGACACCGAGATTACCGAATACCGGGTGAACGTTCTCAGTGCCGAAGGTCGCCAGTTCGTGATCCAAGACCGGGACCTCATCACCGTGCCGGAGAGCCTATTTTAAACGATGCCAGCAAACTTTGAGAACGAGCGGGATGCTCCGCGCCACGCTTACCCCGAGACCGTCGACGAGGAGGAGGGGATCTCCATCGACTTCGGTCGCATTCTGGGTGCCCTGCGCAAATACTTCTGGGTCGTTCTGCTCTTCCTGGTCGCTGGAGCCATCGCTGCCGTTACCTACCTCAACGTGGCCACGCCAATCTACCAATCCAACGTCCTCATCAAGATCGAGCAGCGGGTGCAGGACGCGTCGCCTCTCGCCGGCGCGACGACCAGTGCGGTGGAGGATCTCCGCGCCATGGAAATGCTGGGCACCATCCAGCGCGGATTTCTGAGTCGGACGCTCATGGAGCGAGTCGCCGAGAAGCTCAACCTGGTCGACCGCCCGGAATTTCTCGGGGAAGACGTCCCCGCCGAAGATCGCACGGAAGCCGCGTGCGTGGGCCTGCTACTCGAGAACACCGAAGCGACCGTCGTCCGCGGAACGCGGTTGATCCAAGTCACCTTCGATCATCCGAACGAAGATCTCGCGACGGAGGTCGCCGGCGCGCTCGTTCGGGACTACGTCGCCCTCGATGGCGAGCAGCGTCTCCGCAGCGCGGGCTCGAACATCAGCTATCTCATCAACGAGAAGGACGCGCTCGAAAGCAAACTCCGCGAGTCCGAGCAGGAATTGGCTCAATATTCGCAATCGCTAGACAGCGTGTCCGTCGACAGCGAACTCAACATCATCGCGGATCAGTTGCGGGAACTCAATTCCCGCCTCACCGTGGCGAAGGCGGATCGGCTCAAACTCGAAAGCGACTTCGAGCAAGTTCAAAACGTCCGCGACGATCCCGCCGCGCTCGTTCAGATCTCGAGTGTGGCCCAACTGCCCGAGATTCAGAGTCTCCGCACCCAACTGAACGACCTGGACGCCCAGATCAGCGCCCAAAGGAAACGGTACGGTGCCCGCAATCCCGCCATCATCGAACTCGAAACCCAGCGGAATTCCCTTCGGGAAGCCCTCCAGGCGGAGGCTCTCCGCGCGCCCCGGACACTCGAAATCTCGTTGCGAGCCGCTCGTCAGAACGAGACGAGCCTCGAACGCGAGACCAAGGCCCAGGAAAAGAAGACGCTCAACGTCAAAAAATTGGCCATCCAATCCTCCGTCCTCGAACGGCAGATCGAAGCCGATAAGCTTGCCTTCCAAGCGGTCCTTCAGCGGTTGAGTGCGGAGTCCTCGCAGGCGAGGAGTCCCACGGTCTTCGTCCAGACGGTTGACGCCGCTTCCCCGGCCTACCGGGTCAAGCCGAAGCCGTTGATCGTCATCGCTCTGGCGACTGTCGGGTCACTGGCCCTGTCGGCGGCGACCATTTTCCTGCTTGCGATTCTGGATACTTCGATCAAATCCGTCGACGAAGCCGAGTCCGCGCTCGGTCTGCCGGTTTTGGCTGCCATCCCCGAAATGTCGGCGTTCCCTTCGGGTAAGAAAGCGAAAACTGGGACCGCGAAGGCGGGGGATGGCGGATTTCGTCTGCCGCTGCTGGAAGATGCCCACTCGACGGTCAGCGAAGCTTTCCGAACGTTCCGAGCGTCGATCCTCATGTCGGAAGTTGATCACAAACGAATGCTCATCACGAGCGCGGTGCCGGGTGAGGGGAAGTCGTTCTGCTCGATCAACGCCGCGGTCGCACTCGCCCAGCAGGACACCGACGTGCTGCTCATCGACTCGGACCTTCGGAAGCCGATCGTCGAGAAACGTCTTTTCGGGGAAGGCTCGTCCGCTCCGGGTCTCGCCGACTTCTTAACGGGGCGGGCGGAGTTCGACGACATCGTGAGGCCGTCGCAGGTGCCCCGACTCTTCGTCATCACGGCTGGCCGCGGCTACTCCAATCCTTCCGAATTGCTCTCCCGCAAGGAACGGATGACCGACCTGCTGGAGCGCGCGGAACAACGTTTTGGGCGGATCGTGGTCGACTCCGCGCCCGTTCTGGCGGTCAGCGACACACTCAGCCTGGCTCCGCATTTTCCCTTCATCACGGTGGTGATTCGATCTCACAAGACGGGGCGGAAATTTGCGAAGCGGGCCACCGATTTGCTTGCCCGCACCGGGCACCCCGCCAGTGGGGTGGCCCTCAACATGGTGCCCGCCAAGGGAGCGGCCTATTACTACTACTACACCCACGGAAAAGACGGCCAAGCCTACGGCGACCCGGCCGCCCGAGGCACCCCGCCGCCCGCTTCGGTCTCGTGACGTTCGCCCCGGGTGGCAAGCGCCTTCCGGCCGGGCGATGATTTTCAACTCACCGGCCAGACGCCGGTGCACCGAAACGACCTCGCCGCCTGGTTGATCACCAACCGTTCGTCTCAGCTTCCTTCGCCGTCCGTACGTCGCGCCATTAAACTCCAACCCAGAGCGATCCAGATCAGAAAGTAAAACTGCAGGGACATGATCTGCATCGGAAAGTCGACCAGGGCGTGCAGCGCCGTGGTGGAGATCGCGATGACGCCTCCGACCGCGACCATCGGAGCCCTCGCGTCGGGCAGGGCCGTCCAAGCTTGGCGGACGTGTTCGCGCCAGCCAAAAGCGTAACTGTCGTCTCCACCGGACGGGTCCCGTGCGCGCCCCGTCGAACGGCGAAGCAGCGCCCACGTCGGGACGACGAACAGCAAGCCCCAGAGCACCGTCCCGCCGTAGCCCCACTCCACCACCGTCTGAAGATAATCCTGGTGGGCGACCCAGAACGCCGCCCGCCGCATCACGCGGTCGTCGCCGACGTAGTCCCAGTAAGCCAGTTGAAAGCTCCCGGGGCCGAAGCCGAGCCACCCGGCGTCGGGCAACATTTGAACGAAATACCCGTAAGCCACCGCGCGCGGGTTGGAGTGGATGTCCCGCGCCTGGAGGTATTCCCATCGGTTCTGGGGAATGGCGAACGCCAGGGAGACGGCGATCACCACGACGGGCACAAGACCGCCGATGACGGCCACCGGAGACAAGCGCAGCCCCCGCCAACCCCGCGATCGCCAACGGGCGACCGCCAAGAGAACGCCGAACAGAACGAGTCCGACGACCGCAAGCACGTTCCCAGCCTTGGACACGTTCAGAAACAACGCGGCGAAGACCAGCAGCGCCCCGCCGAGCCAAACCGTCCATCCCCGGGCCCGGTGCGCGAACGCCGTGTGGGCCGCGAGCGCCGCGAGGAGCGGCCAGGTCAAATTCAAGTACGAAGCCCCGTTCCCCCAGTATCGAAACGTCGCGAAGCTGAGCGTCACCCGAGGATTCACGTTGCTCGGCAGCAGAAATGGGCCGCCAAAGGCCCGTTGCAGATAGAAGAAAACCACCATCCCCAAGGCGGTGAGGGCCAGCGTCAAAAACAGCGCTCGAGACCAGTTTCGCGAGGAGAACAGGTCCACCGCCACGAGGAACCCCCCCAGCAGGGCACTCGTCCGCCAAGCTGCCCCGACGGCGAGATCGAAATCGAACGCGCCGAACAAAATCCACCCGTCCAACCAAAGTGGATACTCCGGCGCGAGGTCGTAGAGGTGAAGGTCGAGCCAAGCCAGACCGACCGAAGTCCAGCCAACGCCGAGCACGCCCGCGGCGAGTCCCCACGCGGACCAGGGGATCACCGGCCGGCGAGGGAGCAAAACGTGACCGACCCCCCACGCGGCGAAAGTCCAGCCCAACCACTGGGTGAAAAAATGGATCGTCGTCTCCCGGGTCAGGCCATAGGCCACCGAGGCGATCACGACCCCGGCCAGGAGGCTCCCCCTCGCCAGTTGCACGGCCGTCGCTCCAATCCGTTCGCGCATTGGAGCGGAGCATCTCGTCAGGCGGAGCGCCCGCAAGTCTATTTTCCGATTTTTCGCGGGGGAGGCGGACCCACCGGAGCAGATCGACCACTATCCCTTGCCGAAAAGCTTCCCCGTTAGTATCTTTTCACCCACCGTCAAGACACCCCGACGGGCGATCACCCCATGAGCAAACCAACGACCCCGACTCGCAAGAAACAAAAGCTGACGATCGTTCAGCGGGCCGCCGCCTTCTACGGAAAGCTCAGCCTCTGGAACAAACTCGCCCTCCTGGCCCTCGTCCTGGCCTTGCCGGCGGGTTATGGGGCTTTGTTGCTCCTGAAGCCGGTCTACAAGAACTGGCGCGCGCACAATGCTCTCCAAATGGCCGCTTCCGCGATCGAGTCCGGTGACCAAAATGCGGCGTCTCTCGCCTTCCGGACGGCGATTCGCTCGAGACCAAAGGACCCCCAGGTCTGGCGGAAGGTCGCGCAATTTCTCGACGAACTGAAATCTCCCGAGTCCTTCTCGGTTTGGTCCCGAGTCGTGAAGATGGAACCCGACGACCTCCCGGCTCGCTTCGCCCTCGTCGACAGTGCCCTCGCGGGCGGGCGCGTCGAACAAGCCTCCGAAGCTCTCGCGGGTGTTCCGGAATCCGCCCGCACCGGGGCTGATTATCTCCGGGCCGCCGCCGCCATCGCGATCGCTTCGAACCAGCCCACCGAAGCGGAACGCCATCTCGTCGCTCTCGAATCCCTGGAGCCGGAATCGGATCGCGTTTCCTGGGACTTGGCGCGGGTCCGGTCCGTCAGCACCGACGAGTCGTCCCGAGCCGCCGGACTCGCGGCGGTGGAAGCCATCGCGACCGGGGAAAACCCCTTCGTCGCCGACGCCCAGCGGCACTTAGTCCGCCTCGCTCTGTCCCGTCAGGATTTCTACACCGCGAATCGATGGGCGGAGAAGCTCGTCGCGCGACCCGACGCGACCGCTGAAGATCAGATCCTTTTTTTGGACACCGAGTTCGCCTCGCAGAGTTTCACCCTCCCAGGCACGATCTCGGAAACGTTCGAGCACGCGCGAGATCGCCCCGAAGACGCACCCCTGATCATCGCTTACCTGACAGCGCGGGGATTGGCCGACCGGGTCGCCACCTGGTTCGAGCAACTCCCACCGGACGTCCGCTCCGACCAGTCGATGCAACTGGCGTCGTTCGATTTTGCCCTGCAAACCGGCGATTGGAGCCTCGTTTTCGAGATTCTACGCGGCGAGCACGCGCCGCACACGTTGAGTCCCGAGTTCGTGGACGCGACGGAGACAGGGTTGGCTGATCATCGCCGGGGCGACCCGGAAGCGATCGCCGCGTGGCAGGAGGCCATCCGCTCGTCCGGCGGGGATCCGGCCTCCACTTACCTTCTCGCCTCGATGGCGAAGGCGGCGTCGTGGCCCCAGGCAAACCGGGCGGCTCTCTGGCGACTCACCGAATTGGTGGGACAAAATCCCAAGATCTGGCTCGAGGTCCTGAAGCTCGAGCTGCAAGCCAAAGACTCCGTCGGCATCCTGCGGGCTTTGTCGGGAGCCGTCCGGGCTGACCCCGACGATCGACAGGTTCGCAACGACTGGATTCTCCTCAATCTTCTCCTGGATCAAGGTAACCCGGATGATTTGCTGAAACTCGCCGCGGACAACGCCTCGTTCGCCCCCGACAATTTCTTCTACACCTCGACCCACGCAATGGCGCTTTCGACCGTCGGACGTCACGCCGAAGCCGTCGCCGCCATCGAACTCATCGACCCAGCCGACCAAAATCGACCCGAGCGGGCCCTCTACGTCGGCACCGTTCTCGTCGCCGCGGGGGAGTTCGAGCGGGCCCAGCGGTACCTCGATCTGGCGGAATCGGCCCGCGGGAGCTTTCTCCCGGAGGAAGAGGCCATGCTGTCGCGCGGTCAGGCCGTCGCCTCCGGCGCGGCCTCCGTCAGCGACGAGGTTGCCCGCCTGACCACTCGCCGGGAGATGACCGAGTCGGAGGCCGCCGAGTTCGCCGCGACCCTGCAAGCCCAACGCCGCGCCGGCGAGGGTTTGGACTCGGAAGAAATTGCCCAATCGCTGCGGGAAGCAGCGGACCGCGGCCAGCGTTCCCCCGAGGAAATCGAGCAAATTCTCCAGGGCATCCGCGGGGAATCGGCACCGGGTGCGTCCACCCCCGAATCAGCTTCGTCCGAAGCATCCGCGAACGGAGGGGAGACCTCCCGTTAGACCAATCCGACCGATTCATTTTTTCTTGAACGATTTGAATCCGCCAGTCTACTGGTAGTCGGGTGGAGCGTTTCGGCGTCACGAATCTGTGTTCAATGCGAGGTGCCGGCTCCCGTCACCACGGGCGGCAGCATCGCAACAAGGGGCCCCGTGAGGGGTGGGGGAGTCCGCGGTGAGTTCGGTGACCGTAGAAATGTCCGGACAGTCCGCCGAAGCGCCAACGGACCGGATTCAGGAATTTCAGCTCGAATGCATCGAGCTATTCGCTCACGCTGCCCGCGCCCTGGCCTTGCCGAAGTCGGTCGGGCAGATCTACGGGTTGCTCTTTTCCAGCCAAACCGACTTGAGCCTCGACGAAGTGGCGCTCAAACTCAAAATCAGCCGGGGCTCGGCGAGTCAGGGCCTGCGCTGGCTCCGCGACATCGGGGCCGCGCGGCTGAGCTTCGTGCCCGGAGACCGGCGGGACCGCTTCACCGCCGAAACCGAGCTTCGCCGGCTGGCCACGGGATTTCTCCGGGAGACCGCCGAACCTCACCTCCGCAACGGCGAGGACCACCTGGCGCGATTGCAAGAATCGTGGAAGGAAATGGCCCCAAGCGAGGAACGTGAATTCTCCAAGAACCGCATCTCGAAGCTGCGCCGCTGGCACAAATTCGCCAACCAGACCCTCCCGCTCATCCTCAAGGTCGCGGGGAAATTCTAAATTGCTCGGAAGGTCCCTGGTCAAAAAGTTATTTGAGAATCGTTGGAGCGATTGATTTCGAACCGTCGATCCTCCTCCGCCGACCTTTGACGTCCCGACCTTCCGACCTTCCGACCTTCCGACCTTCAGACCTTCAGACCTTCAGACCTTCAGACCTTCAGACCTTCAGACCTTCAGACCTTCAGACCTTCCGACCTTCCGACCTTCAGACCTTCCGACCTTCCGACCTTTTATGAAAACAGCAATGATCACCGGGATCACCGGTCAAGACGGGTCCTACCTCGCCGAGCAACTTCTCGCGAAGGGATACGAAGTCCACGGCATGATCCGCCGCTCCAGCAGCTTCAACACCGAGCGGATCGACCACCTCTACCGCGACCCGGAGATTCTCGACAAAAAGCTCTTCCTCCACCACGGCGACCTCACCGATTCGTCCAACCTCAACCGTCTGCTCGAGAAGATCGGCCCGGACGAGATCTACAACCTCGGTGCGCAGAGCCACGTGAAGGTTTCGTTCGAAGTCCCGGAGTACACCGCCGAAGTCGACGGGATCGGCACCCTTCGCTTCCTCGACGCCATCAAAGAGGTCGGTCTCAAGGACAAGGTCCGGTTTTACCAGGCCTCGACCAGCGAGCTCTACGGCCTCGTCCAGGAGGTCCCGCAGACCGAGAAGACCCCGTTTTATCCCCGCTCGCCCTACGGCGTCGCCAAGCTCTACGGCTATTGGATCATCGTCAACTACCGCGAGTCCTACGGGATCCACGCGTCGAACGGCATCCTCTTCAATCACGAATCTCCCCGTCGCGGTGAGACGTTCGTCACCCGCAAGATCACCCGCGCCGCCGGTCGCATCAAGGAAGGTCTCGAAGATTGCCTGTTCATGGGCAACATCGACTCCCAGCGCGACTGGGGCTACGCGCCCGAATACACGGACGCCATGTGGCACATCCTCCAGCAAGACGAACCCGGCGATTACGTCGCCGCCACGAACGAGATGCACTCCGTTCGGGAGTTCATCGACGAGACGTTCAAGCACCTCGGCATGGAACTCGAGTTCCGGGGCGAAGGCGTCAACGAGACCGGCGTCGAGAAATCAACCGGTCGGACGCTCTTCCGCATCGACCCCAGCTACTTCCGCCCCGCCGAAGTCGAACTCCTCATCGGGGACGCCACCAAAGCCAAGGAAACCTTCGGCTGGGAACCGAAAACGAAATTCGCCGAACTGGTCAAGATCATGGCCGACGCCGACTGGAAGCTCGCGCAGAAAGAGCGAAGGAATAAGTGAGTCGCAAGGTCCAAGGTCGAAGCGTCAGGTCAGAATCGCTGGTGCGATTGAAGCTGGGGAGCGCACGCGTCCCCGCGTGTGAGATGCGGCGTCCCGCCGCATCGCAGCAAGCACTTTGGTAGGGCAGGCCGTCCGCGCCCACCGCCATCCCTACGGCCCATCAAAAAAATCGCACCAGCGATTCAATCCCGACCACTCCGACCACTCCGACCACTCCGACCACTCCGACCACTCCGACCACTCCGACCTTCCGACCTTCCGACCTTCCGACCTTCCGACCTTCCGACCTTCCGACCCGAGAACATCCCATGCAACCCCCCGAAACCATGACCCAACCAAAGAACCGCGCCCACACCGTCGCGTTTCCGGAGTGGGCACCCTTCGCGATCATCACGTTAATCTGGCTGCCGGCGCTGATGCGATTCAGCGTCGAGTGGTCGATCAATCCGCAGTATTACTACGGTTGGTCGGTTCCGCTGCTTTCGGCCTACCTGATCTACGATCGATGGTTGGCGCGGCCGACACCGGTCCCGCCCGAGCGGATACTGGTGCCGGCGATATTGATTATCCTGTGCGCCTTGCCGCAGTTGCCCCTGCGTCTGGTCGGCGAGGCGAACACGGATTGGCGGTTCGTTTCCTGGATCATGGGGCTGAACGCGTTGGCGATCGGCCTCGCGATCCTCTACATCCAAGGCGGTTGGCGGTGGCTGGGCTTCTTCGCTCTCCCAGTTCTTTTTCTGCTCACCGCCATCCCGTGGCCGTCCGGTGCCGAGAAGCTGCTGGTTCAGGGCCTGATGCGCGTCAACGCCGAGATCGCCGCCAACCTCGTCGGAATCGTCGGCATCCCGGCGGTCGCTCAGGGCAACGTGATCGAGGTGCCCACCGGGGTGTTGGGCGTCAACGAGGCCTGCAGCGGCATCCGGTCTCTTCAATCCACCCTCATGGCCGCCGCCTTCTTGGGATTGCTTTACCGACGGTCTTTGATCGGCCTCGGCTGCCTGATTTTCCTCGGTTCCCTCATCGCGTTCGTCTGCAACGTCATCCGCACAACGTTCCTCACCTACCAGGGAGCCACGAACGGCATCGAAGCCGTCGACAAGTGGCACGACTCAGCCGGATTCTTCATTCTCGGCGTCGTGCTCGTGTGTCTGTGGGGGATGAGCCAGTGGCTCGAGCGCTCGGAAAGGAAAGGATCTGAACGAAAGAGTGCTGAGGAAGCAAAGGTCTGAAGATGCATTGAAACCCACCCGGTGTGGCTGGAGTCTGGCTCGACCTGAATAGGATTCGTGTCATCCGGCGGACCGAAAGGGGGTGGCTTTCAATCCAATCGAAGCTAAATTGCATGACAATGCTGCAACAACGCGACGAGCAGCGAAGGCAAACGCGCCTCGAGCTTTTCGACGAGACCCGGCGAACGCTTTTTGCCGAGCTTCGTGCCCGGCTCCCCCGCGGGACGGTGGTATGGATCTTTGGCTCGTTGGCTCGACGAGGAGTCTTCAACGCAGCTTCCGACGTCGACATCGCTCTGGAATGTGAGCCAGCGGGGTCGAGTTGTTTTCGCCTGAGTTCCGAGTTGGACGAAGCTGTTGGCCGCCCCGTCGATGTGGTGCTGCTGAATGAAAGTCGGCTGGCCGCTCAGATCCAAAGCGCGGGAGAAAAATGGACGCTATAGGCTTGGCCACGCTGCATCGGGAAATGCAGGAGGATGTGCGCGTGATGCACGACGCGTTCGATCTTGCGACGGAGCGTTTTTCCCACGCTGGAGCGATGGGCTTGGAGTCGACGGCGCATCATTTATGCCGGTTCTACAACGCGTGCGAACAAATGGCTTTGCGAGTGGCGAAGGCATTCGAAAATCATATCGATGACGACCGAGGATGGCACACCGCTCTCCTCACGCGGATGAGCCTGGAGATCGGAGGGATTCGCCCGGCCCTGATCCCGTTGGATCTCAAACCCGATCTCCAAGAGTTGAAAGGGTTTCGACACGTTTTCGTTCATGCTTACGAGTTGCGGTTGGACGAAGAAAAGCTGCGATTGCTTATCCAATACGCCGGCCGGGTGAATGCGCGGTTGGATGAAATGATCAAAGTCTTCGCGGATCGTGCTTTCGAAGACGCAGATCCGGATTCTACATCGTAGAAGTCGAGTGAACGGGTAGCTGGTAATACTAACGAGCAACCAGCAACTCACATCCGGGAAGCTCGCAGAGCTCCTCCCCAGCGCGGATGAAATCATGAATTCCGCGATGTTCCTCGGGACAAACATCGCGACGATCAAGAGCGTCGTGAGGAGCTTTTGATTCTCGCGCAGAGGCGCAGAGGCGCAGAGATTGATACAAATGGCGATGGGTTTCACGCAAAGAGCGCTAAACCTACAGATCAGCTGTTTCCAAAAACAAAAACTCAATAACTATCACCTGTATCTCAGCCCTCAGCGCCTCCGCGCCTCTGCGGGAGAAAAGCATTCAATACAGGAACTCGCGCAACCGAAGGCTCGGGGGAGCCGAAGGTAGACGAAAAGCCCGAAGGGTGACCGAGCTGGGTTGCGAGGGAATCAAAGACGCAGAGGCGCAGAGATTGATACAAATGGCGATGGGTTTCACGCAAAGAGCGCTAAACCTACAGATCCGCTAATTCCAATAACTAGTAACTGTATCTCAGCCCTCCGCGTCTCTGCGCCTCTGCGGGCTAAAAGTATCAATACAGGGACTCGCGCAGAGACGCAGAGGCGCAGAGATTGATACAAATGCGGATCAGGAAGAGCTGAGAGAGAAGAACGGATGAAAGCCAAAAAAGCTAAATCTTAAAAAGAATCCCCTCCGCGTCTCTGCGCCTCTGCGGGCTAAAAGTATCAATACAGGGACTCGCGCAGAGGCGCAGAGATTCATACAAATGCGGATGAGAAAAGGCTGAAAGAGAAGAACAGGGGAAATTAAAGGAAGCTGAATCTTCTAAAGAATCCCCTCCGCGTCTCAGCGCCTCTGCGCGATTCATCGTATTATGCAACCAGAGGGTGAGGTTCGCGCGGAGGCGCGGGAAGAGTGTTAGTTGTTGGCTGGACGGTGGACATGACGAAACTACATGATATGTTTTTCGGATGAGTGAATCGACATTGACCGAACGGGGACAGGTATCCATCCCGGCGAAAATACGTAAATCCATGGGGTTGAAAGCTGGGCAACGGCTGCAATGGGAGCAGGTGTCCGCTCTGGAGTGCCGTATCTCCGCAATCGAGCCGCACGGTGACGGTCCACTTTCTGTATTGGGGTATGCCGCAAGGATTCGGGAGAATTCCGGACGTTCGACCGACGATTGGATGAAAGAGTTGCGAGCGGGCGAGATGCAATAGCCCATGTGGATTGTTGACACCTGCATTGTCCTCGATGTGTTCGAGGATGATCCCGAGTTTGGGAGAAAATCGGCGAACCTGCTTGAAAAACTATGTGGCGAAGGACTCTGCATCTGCCCCGTAACCATGGTCGAGCTGTCTCCAGCCTTTCAAGGCGATCTCTCGGAGCAGAAAAAATTCCTCTCGCTTGCCCGCATCTCGTTTTCCGCGAATTGGTCAGTTTTGGATACCGAAACGGCCCATCAGGCGTGGAGTGATTATGTCCACCTCCGCCGTCGCGAGGTCACACCAAGACGCCCGATCGCGGACATCCTGATCGGGGCATTCGCGTCAAATCGAAAAGGTTTGGTGACTCGGAACGCCAAAGACTTTCGACCTTGGTATCCCAAACTTGCCATCCAGGAGTCCGGCGCATCCTCCGGGTAGCTAATAACCAGTAACCAATAACTGTATCTCAGCCCTCCGCGTCTCCGCGCCTCTGCGGGCTAAAAGTATCGATACAGGAACTCGCGCAGAGGCGCAGAGACGCAGAGATCGATACAAATGCGGATGATGAAGAGCTGAAAAGAAGAACGGATGATATCCAAAGAAGCTAGATCTTAAAAAGAATCCCCTCCGCGCCTCTGCGCCTCTGCGGGCTAAAAGTATCAATACAGGAACTCGCGCAGAGGCGCAGAGATTGATACAAATGCGGATGATGAAGAGTTGAAAAGAAGAACGGATGAAAATCAAAGAAGCTAAATCTTAAAAAGAATCCCCTCCGCGTCTCTGCGCCTCTGCGGGCTAAAAGTATCAATACAGGAACTCGCGCAACCGAAGGCTCGGGGGAGCCGAAGATAGACGAAAAGCCCGAAGGGTGACCGAGCTGGGTTGCGAGGGAATCAAAGACGCAGAGGCGCAGAGATTGATACAAATGAGGATGAGAAGGAGCTGAAACAGAAGAACGGATGAAATCCAAGGAAGCTAAATCTTAAAAAGAATCCCCTCTGCGCCTCTGCGCCTCTGCGGGAGAAAAGTATCAATACAGGAACTCGCGCAGAGGCGCGAGTCATTCCGAATCACGCAACTGATCCAAGTTGACCGGGTTAAATGATCGCGTTACGATATCAAAATGAAATCAATTCTCATCCGAAACGTCTCGCCCGAGACCGTTCAGCGGCTGAAGGCCAACGCCCGCGCTAATCATCGCTCGTTGCAAGGCGAGCTTCACGCATTGATTGAAGCGGGGATCGGCGTTCCCGACTCGTCGGAGCCCGAGTTCGAGCTGCGAACGGTGCGAACCGATGGAACGCAGCGTTGGACCCGGGAAGAAATGTATGCGGATTGAGCCGGGATCTCGGGTGAGTCTCGACACCAATGTCCTGCTAGACGCAACTGACGAGGGTCGCGCTCGACACGGCGTTGCCATGCGACTCTTGGTCGAATCCCAGAGCCGTGGAATCGGCCTCTTCGTCGCAGCGCAAGTGATCCGCGAATATCTCGTAGTCGCCACCCGACCTCTTACGGCGAACGGTCTCGATCTTTCCATTGACGATGCGCTTTTCAACGTCCGGCAGTTGACGCGCCAAACCACCCTCCTCTGGGAGACCGTCGGGGCCTCCCAACTCTTTCTCGACTGGGCCCGGGAGCTTGGCGTTACGGGCACGAAACTTCACGACCTCCAGATCCTTGCCACGACTCACAGCGCTGGCATCCCGTGCCTCGTGACCTCGAACATCGACGATTTTCCGTCCAGAGTCGGCCCGCTCGTCTTCCCTCTCGGCGAATTGGACTGGGGGAATGGGGACTAAGGATCCATTAGGTTCAGTCGGGTCAGGGCCCGTGCCCGTCTCCCGCCTCGAGGACAGGTTTCAACAATTACCCCGACGAGTCCTTGGCCCGTCAGTTCGATCCTGCCGTTTTCTAATTCCTCTCTGCGTCTCAACGCCTCTGCGGGAAAAAAGTATCGATACAGGAACTCGCGCAACCGAAGGCTCGGGGGAGCCGAAGATAGACGAAAAGCCCGAAGGGTGACCGAGCTGGGTTGCGAGGGAATCAAAGGCGCAGAGGCGCAGAGAATGAAGATGCTGGTGGGTTTCACCCAAAGAGCGCTAAACCTACAGATCAGCTAATTCCAATAACTATCAACTGTATCTCAGGCCTCCGCGCCTCCGCGCCTCCGCGGGCTAAAAGTATCAATACAGGGACTCGCGCTGAGACGCAGAGGCGCAGAGAATGAAGATGGCTATGGGTTTCACGCGGTTCCTGCACGAAGAGCTACTGATTAGATATTTCCAACAACAAAAACTCAATAACTATCAACTGTATCTCAGCCCTCCGCGTCTCTGCGCCTCCGCGGGAGAAAAGTATCGATACAGGGACTCGCGCAGAGGCGCAGAGGCGCAGAGAATGAAGATGGCGATGGGTTTCACGCAAAGAGCGCTAAATTTACAGATCAGCTAATTCCAATAATTAGTAACTGTATCTCAGCCCTCCGCGCCTCTGCGCCTCTGCGGGAGAAAAGTATCAGTATCAATCCAGGAACTCGCGCAGAGACGCAGAGAGTGGTGAAGGGTCCTTGAAAAATGACGGAGAATGAGATCGGAACGAAGGTTCTGGAGGTATCGATTGAAATCCACAGGGAGCTGGGTCCCGGGCTGCTTGAAACGGTTTACGAAGTGGTTCTGGCAAAGGAACTGTCTTTACGTGGCCTGATTGTGCAGCGCCAGGTGCCGGTGCCAATCCTGTGTCGCGGAACTCGGTTTGATGAAGGTTTTCGCGCTGATCTGATTATTAACCGGACCGTCCTTCTGGAACTCAAATCTGTCGAAAAGGTAATCCCTGCCCACAAGAAGCAAGTGCAGACCTACCTGCGACTCACTGGTATCAAGCTGGGTTATCTTTTGAACTTTGGTGAGTCTGTTCTGAAAAGTGGGATCACTCGCTGCGTCAATGGCCTCGAATCATGAATTCCCTCCGCGCCTCTGCGCCTCTGCGGGCTAAAAGTATCAATCCAGGAACTCGCGCAGAGGCGCAGAGATTGAAGATGCGATGGGTTTCAAGCGGCCCTCGAGCGAAGAGCGGCAGGTCTACAGATCAACTGCTCCCAATACCCAATAACTATCACCTGGATCTCAGCCCTCAGCGCCTCCGCGCCTCTGCGGGCTAAAAGCATTCAATACAGAAACTCGCGCAACCGAAGGCTCGGGGGAGCCGAAGATAGACGAAAAGCCCGAAGGGTGACCGAGCTGGGTTGCGAGGGAATCAAAGACGCAGAGACGCAGAGATTCATACAAATGCGGATGAGAAAAGGCTGAAAGAGAAGAACAGGGGAAATTAAAGGAAGCTGAATTTTGTAAAGAATCCCCTCAGCGTCTCAGCGCCTCTGCGGGAGAAAAGTATCAATACAGGGACTCGTTTAAGAATCGCGCAAGGTAGAGTCTTGCGCTAACATCCAGCAATGACAACGATAGATATAGCCGCGAAGATCGCCCACCGACTGATTGGCGGGCTGCCGGCTGAGCAAGTCTGGCTGTTTGGCTCGCAAGCCAGGGGCGATGCCTCGCCTGATAGTGATTTGGATATTCTCGCGGTCGTTGGCGAAGCAAAGCCGTCCCGGATACGGCAGACCGTTGAGGCCTATTCCCTCGTGGCAGACATCCATGCTCCCAAAGACATCATCATTCTGACTCGCGACCAGTGGACGCGACAGAAAGGCGTCGTAAACACGATTCCCTACCTTGCTCTCAAAGAGGGCATCCCGCTCCACGAGGGGTGACTCAGGATGACCCAAGAATACTTGCAAGTGGTTGAAGCTTGGTTGGCGAAGGCCGGGTCGGATCTTGCATCAGCCAAATTGTTGATCGAAAACGACGATCCGCATCTCGATACCGGCAGTTACCATTGCCAGCAAGCCGCAGAAAAGGTCCTCAAAGGCTGGCTGACTGCTAACAAAGTCGAATTTCGCAAAACCCACGACATCTCTGAGCTTCTCGGCCAATGCATTCAAATCGAGGTCAGCTTCCGAGCGTTCGAAGATGCCGGACGTTTCCTCCTGCCATTCGCCACCCAATTCCGCTATCCCGGAGACGTCTTCGAACCGTCGCGGGATGAGGCTTTGGAAGCGTTCGAGTCAGCAGCCTCGATTGACTCCTTCGCTCCCGCTCATCTCGCCCTGCGGGCTACGCCGCAGAGCCGCCGTAGTCTGCCCTGAGGCGTCCCACGCCTCCGGTGCTCTCGACGCGGTTTGGTTTGACTTGAATGCGAAATTTCCGGGCCAGCTTGAATAAGGAAGCCCTTTGGACCCGCCTCGAATTTTAGACAGCTGACCGTTGCCCTCCGAGCCTCTGCGGGAAAAACACATCAATACAGGAACTTGCGCAACCGAAGGCTCGGGGGAGCCGAAGATAGACGAAAAGCCCGAAGGGTGACCGAGCTGGGTTGCTAGGGAATCAAAGGCGCAGAGACGCAGAGAATGATATAAATGCGGATGAGGAAGAGCTGAAAAGAAAGAACGGATAAGATCCAAGGAATCTAATCTTCAAAAGGATTCCCTCCGCGCCTCCGCACCTCTGCGGGCTAAAAGTATCGATACAGGAACTCGCGCAGAGGCGCAGAGGCGCAGAGATTGATACAAATGCGGATCAGGAAGAGCTGAGAGAGAAGAACGGATGAAAGCCAAAGAAGCCAAATCTTCAAAAAAATCCCCTCCGCGCCTCTGCGCCTCTGCGGGCTAAAAGTATCAATACAGGGACTCGCGCAGAGGCGCAGAGGCGCAGAGATTGATACAAATGCGGATCAGGAAGAGCTGAGAGAGAAGAACGGATGAAAGCCAAAGAAGCCAAATCTTCAAAAAAATCCCCTCCGCGCCTCTGCGCCTCCGCGGGATAAAGTATCAATACAGGAACTCGCGCAGAGACGCAGAGGCGCAGGAAGCTCGAGAAGGGAATTCGTAATACCAATACAGGGACTCGCGCAACCGAAGGCTCGGGGGAGCCGAAGATAGACGAAAAGCCCGAAGGGTGACCGAGCTGGGTTGCGAGGGAATCAAAGGCGCAGAGGCGCAGAGAATGAAGATGGCGGCGGATTCATCACGCAAAGAGCGCTAAACCTACAGATTAGCTGCTTCTAATAACTAATAACAAATAACTATCAACTGTATCTCATTCCCTCCGCGCCTCTGCGCCTCTGCGGGATAAAGTATCAATACAGGAACTCGCGCAACCGAAGGCTCGGGGAAGCCGAAGATAGACGAAAAGCCCGAAGGGTGACCGAGCTGGGTTGCGAGGGAATCAAAGGCGCAAAGGCGCAGAGAAGGAAAACCCGCTACCCAGTACCCGTATCTCATCGCCATTCCCTCTGCGCCTCCGCGCCTCTGCGGGATAATCACTCAGAACCTCAGAACGCACCTCCCCTCCCATGAAAAAAACAGTAATCATCGTTGCCTCCCGCTCGCCCGAGCGTGTCGCCCTACGGGCTGTCGCTCCACTCCAGGCTACCCCGACCGTCCCCATCGGTCCGGTGTTCTCTTCCACAAAAGCATGAAAAAGTCACTTATCGTTCTTTTTTCCTCCGTCATCGGTTGGTTCGTCGTGTCCGAGGCGGCCACCGAGGCTTGGTACCGTTGGCACGAGATGCGGGCCGAGACGTCGGCGGAGTGGCAGGTCACCTGGCCGGACGAACCGGAATCGGATTGGGCCGTGCAGGATTTCACAGAGTTTCCAACCTCCGATCAAGTGCAGGAAGTTCTGCGCTACGACGAAATGCGCGGTGCCCGCTGGGTTGATCCCGCGTCCCGGGTCGCGTGGAACGTCAACTTCATCGAATGGGAGCCGGATAAGGATCTCAACGGCATCAATGCCGTTCACAACCCCACGATTTGTCTGCCGAGCGCTGGGATGCAGCTCGTCGAGACCCTGGGAGAACGGACTCTTGAGGTCGGTGGCCAGACGATCTCCTTCCAATGCTTCATCTTCGAGACCCAGGGTCGCCAACTCTACGTCTTCTCCGCTGCGAATCAGGAACTGAAATTGAAACCTGCAGACATGGAAGGTGCCGACTTCGGGCGAGCGAATCGCCTGGATACCGTGAATTCCGCCAACCGCCAGGGTCCGCGCCAGGTCATGCACATCTACCTCATGGGGCCGCGCAGCTTCGACGAGGCGCTCGCGGAGCTGAAATCCGGACTCCAGAAGCTCGTGGAGGCGCAGCCCGCCCGGAAGAGCGCGTAGCGAGTGAAGGGTAGCGGGTCGCGCGTGGCGAGTGGGCGGTGGTTTCAGTGGGTGACAATAGGCGCAGAGGGGCTTTGGGTGGTGGTTCCAGCCACCGAAGCACCGAGCCGAGGCGCTGCGAATCGCCAGATAGCCCTCAAGGCAAACAGACGAACTCAACCAACGAAAAACCGAAGCACTGGCCTCTGACCTCTGTTACCCGCCACCCGACACAAGCGACCCGCCACCGCAGCGAAGCTGCACGCTTCGATTCAAGATTTGACGCCTGACCCCAGTCCTGACCCCAGTCCCGCCCTGAGCGTTTTGAGCAAAAGGAAGGACTGACCCGAATGGCGTTAAGATAAGGAGGATTTGGGAGATTTTGGCGTTGGGCGGTTTCGGTGGGGAAGATTTCCCATTTGAGCGCGGGGTTTGGTAAGGAGTTGGTAGTTTTTGGGGCGTCGCTTTTTGACGCGGGGTTCGGAGCGGTCGGGACGCTCAGGGATCAGGTCGGAGGCGATCTTGGCCAGCATTTCATCGACGAGCGCTTGCTGTTTGCGGGGCGTCTTGGCGGCGGCGTGAATGACGTCCGCGAAGTGGCGGGAGGTATCCAGAGTGGCCTTGAAGCTGATGCGATCCAAAGGGACTCGGTGGAGGTGGGCGCTGCGTTGCATGAGCACGCGGACGAGGTTGTAGGCGATGAGATGAATGATGAGTTCTTTCTCGATCATTTCGGGGCTTTTGCAGCGCAGGACATCCAAAGCCATCAGCGTCTTGATTTGATGGAAGTGCAGTTCGACGTTCCAGCGCTGGCCGTAGAGGGCGCGGATGGCGGCGGCGGGGTAGGCCTCGGGATCGGTCAGAGTCGTGGCCACCACGACCGAGCGGGTGCGAAAACCCGGACTGGCGACCACCAGCCGGACCAGACGCACGGGCAGCGTCTCGGGCAAGGCGGCGAACTCCTCGTCGCTAAAGCCAGCGGGAGCCTTGGCGGGTTTGGTCCAATGGACGAGCCGGTCGTCGTGTCCCAACCGAGTGCCTTGGCGAAAGTCGATGTTGCGGGCTTGGTGAAGACGAAAAACGCCATCGATGCCCCGCCCGACCAAGGTCGCCAGCGTCGTGTAGGAGCAAAAGCCGCGGTCACCGAGCAGCACATCACCCCGGCTCAACCTCGGCCACATCTGGCGAAAAAGCTGACTCTCGTGGACGTGCTCGTTGCTGGTGGCGTGGTCCAGCAATGCTCCGCTGCCCAGGGAAAAGAGCCCGGTCAGCTTCATCAGCGGAAAACCACACCCCGACTTCTGAGAGCTGGGTTGCCGCCACACGGCTTGGTTTTCCGGCGTATCGGGCATCGACACGGTGGTGCCATCAATGATTTTGACACGGCGTCCGTGCAACCACTTCTCTCGGGTTAAGGTATTGCGATCGAGAACGTGGGCAACCTGCGCGGCGATGACTTCCAAGCCCTGCTTGTCCAGCCGCAAACGAGCCTGCGAATAGGCGCTCGCGCTCAACGAGCGGCCCGGATTGATCTGCGCCCACCGCCACCACGCCTCCACCTTGCTGACGACCTCCCGGCAGCCCATCCCCGGACTCAGAACTTGAGCCATGAATGCCCAGAACGTCACCCGTGCGGGCAAGCAGCGTTCACGACCGCCCACGCCCCGATCCGAGGGAGCGAGCATCGCCTTGGGAATCAAATCCCCGAACAGGCTGTAAACGTCTTCGAGTCCCTTGATCCGACCAATCTGATCCAGCGCTCGCCTGGGCGCACGTCCAAACAAAAGTGGTCCAAACGCTCGGAAAAACGGGGTGCTGCTTGCCATGCTGGAACATACCATTAACCTATTCCCGTGTAACGCTTTATATCATCAATGACGCAGATTTCGGCTCACCTCCCCTAAACCGGAGCTTCGCAGCCTAATCCATCCCAAATCCTCCTTATCTTAACGCCATTCAGGACTGACCCCTTTAAGACCCCTTTGACTCGTCCCATTCACCCGTCACCGCAGCAACGCTGCGCGCCTAGATTCAAGATTTGACACCTGACCCCAGTCCCGACCAATCTGATCCAGCGCTCGCCTGGGCGCACGTCCAAACAAAAGTGGTCCAAACGCTCGGAAAAACGGGGTGCTGCTTGCCATGCTGGAACATACCTTTAACCTATTCCCGTGTAACGCTTTATATCATCAATGACGCAGATTTCGGCTCACCTCCCCTAAACCGGAGCTTCGCAGCCTAATCCATCCCAAATCCTCCTTATCTTAACGCCATTCAGGACTGACCCCTTTAAGACCCCTTTGACTCGTCCCATTCACCCGTCACCGCAGCAACGCTGCGCGCCTAGATTCAAGATTTGACACCTGACCCCAGTCCCAAACCAAATAACACCCGTTTCCGTATCCGAAACATGAGCAATAAAAACCGTCCGATAGTAATAGCAGGATTTCCCAGGTCAGGTAACACTCTTCTCGGATATCTATTATCCGTATATTTCAATGCTAAGTATATCGATTTGCACGTTTGGCCGTCTGTCAAATCAAGAAAGGCAAATATTGAAGCAATGGTTCTTTCGGAAGAATTTTTCTGCGGGAGCAGCGAAACCGACAAGTATGAGAGCAACATTTCAGCGATTCTCAAAACTCACTATGGATTTGGGAATTTCATGCAAGAACACTTTGAATTGAGCGAAGAGTTTGGTTTGAAACAACCATTCACAACGATAATGATAACGCGTGATCCCCGCGATGCAGTAGTTTCATTCTTCTACTATAAATTCTTCAGGAGAGCGAAACAACTTGGGAGGTGGTACTCGTGGATACCAACTTTTGTGAGGATTCCGCTTCTGAAGATCACAATCTTAGAGAACTTCATAAACAAATTTGCCGCCAATTGGTCTGAATTTACGATATCTTGGCTAGATGAATCACCAACTGAAGTTGTCTACTTCGAGAGCATAACAAGAGACCCACTGAGCTGTATTCGTAAAATAGTCCATTCAATGGGGCTTGTTTTTGATTTTGAGAGGGCAACGCATGCAGTCGAAATCTGCTCACTCGAAAATATGAGGAAATTAGAGCAAGCCAAAAATCCGAACTTGAAAACGCACGAAATGAAAACGAGAAAAGGAAGTCAAGGAACTTGGAAGACTGAATTGCCGATAAAGATTCAGAAAGGCTTTTCTGAAAGAATCAAGGGGGCCGCAAGTAGGTTGAAGGGCGCACCTTGGGATCTTTAAAATGAATACTAGGCACGATCTTTCTAAAGCTGCTCTTGAAATATGGGGTCGCCTCATAGCAGCTTTGGCTGAAGAGATTCACGATGACGGTAAGGTTGCATATGTAACAAATTGCATTTCAGGCGTCTTCTACCCACGGGAACAGCTTTTCGCAATCCTAGCTTTTGCGGTTAACGAAAAATTAGTTTTGAAGAAGGATGCGTTTCCATTTACTCAGAGATTGACTATTGCCGCTGAAGCAATCAACCCACCAGACTACGGTAACGAGCCTCTGTGGAGTCGTTATGGATGGGAACTGAAGTCCGGAAGTCTTGCTGCCGTTGGGCTAGCTGCAGTGTGTGGTAAATTGATCGCAAGCCAAGGTGAATTCCCAAATCTTACGGTAGTAAATGCGAGGATCCTTGTTTATGCCTCTGAAATGATGGCAGCCGCAAAGCTAGCCCCGGGCACCTATTCACATGATGTCTTGAAAGATTCAACTAATCTCCCCGGTGTCTTGAACACGACCGCTATGGCTGCGTTCGTGCTTAGTGAGGTAGGTTCGGCTGAAGAATTTTTGCAAACAAGCAGAGTGATCCGCGATGGACAGCGAAAAGATGGTTTTTGGCCGTACCAGGTTTGCCCTGTTTGGCAACATAGAATTAATTGGATAATTTCAAAAGTAGTTTCTCAGAACCGATTTCACGGGACAGCTTGCTGTAAGTTAATCTTTAGGGAGAAAGACAATAATATCTATTTTGGCGATATTCTTCACCATTGTCTTATTTTATACATATTGAGGTCCATTGATACGAGGGGTATCGGGGAGGCTGAGCACAATATTCTCATCAGTGAAAGAGCGGGCGTAGAATGGATTTTAAATCAATTCATTTACGGAGATTCCGTTGCTCAGCTATCTTATGAGGCTGAACCACCGTTAAAGAGATTGAGATTCTCCAATTTTCGAGAGACCACATCGTATTTTCTTATATTAACCTGTTTGCCAAGATGGACCGAGGCCGGATATCTAAGTCTAGAAGGAAGCGCTAGTTTGGAGGAGGGAATTATCTCGCATATTTCGCGGAACCTATTTTCAAAGAATTATGAGAGTTTGGCAATAGAGCCCTACGAATGCACTCGGAGCGAAATGAAGAAAATTGCGCCGCGTGCCGGGGAATCAAATTCGTGGAAAGCTGCTCTTTTCTCGGAATACCTTCTAACAAGAATCAATTCTAATGAAGACTGATGTGCTTGAGGCAACCGTTGTTGCGGGCAACTTCTGTTCAGGATGCGGGGTTTGTGTTCATCAAGCCGGAAATCAAGCAGTTATGAAACTGGACGAATTTGGAAAATTTGTTCCTAGTTTTAGTCAATATGAGAAACGAGAGGACGTTGACGTAACGTGTCCATTCTCTGATGGAGCTAAATCTGAGACGGATATTGGTCGGGATTTATACGGGAGTGTGGGGGCGCTCTATTCTGATGAAGTGGGATACTATCGATCAATATATGCGGGTTGGGCGCTTTCAAACTTGCGTGCAAGCGCTAGCTCAGGCGGAATAATCAGATGGTTCTTAGTGCGATTGCTCGAGGAGCGAGTCGTAACTGGTGTGGTTGCAGTGGATCGTGTGCATGATAAGTCAAAAGAGACCCTTTTTGCCTATCGGATTATTAGTTCAGTTGACGAGGTGAAATTGGTAGCAAAATCAGCATACTATCCGGTTGAGCTTTCCGACGCACTTGATCAAATACGATCAAAACCAGGGCGCTACGCCATCACAGCAATACCCTGTTTTGCCAAAGCAATTAGACTTGCGATGGAGGCCGATCCAATTTTAGCCTCGCGAGTCGTATGCATTGTCGGCCTTGTGTGTGGACATCTAAAAACAACTGCCTATGCGGATTATCTAGGATGGCAAAAGGGTATTGGAATTGGTGAAATAACAGAATTTGATTTTCGATCAAAGCTACCGGGTCGGACTGCGAATCAGAAGGGTATTTCAATCAAAAGCGATAGGCGATCAGTTGTTGATGATGTTAGGGCGTTTCGGGGAACCAATTATGGATTGGGATTCTTTAAATATAACGCATGCGACTACTGCGATGATGTCTTTGCGGAATGTGCGGATATATCTGTTGGCGATGCTTGGCTTGAGCGATATATAGGAGACAACAGAGGTACAAGTTTAATTGTTGTTCGGTCGAATTTGGCTAGTGAGATACTTGAGCGGGGCATTGCTGATGGAGGGGTGAATGTTGACGCGCTCCCTTTGGCGGATGTCATTAAATCTCAATTGTCGGGGCTAAGGCACCGCCGTGCGGGTTTGAAATTTCGACTTAGTCTGGAGCAGAAAGGTGAAAAATGGCGCCCAACTAAGCGTGAATTCACAGTTAGAGAATTAACGAAGAAAGAAAAAAAAATACAGAAGGTGAGAATGGATATTTGCGCCGCCTCGCATACGGCGTTCAGAGATGCGAGGCGTTGCGGAGATATCAGGATTTTTGAAGATAGGATGGCCCCGTTGGAGGCGCGATACTTCCGACTTTATCGCAATTACGTAAAACGGTTTAAGCAATGGCTAAAATCCCGTCTCGATCGGAGTGGTATATGAAGGTAATTGAGATACATGGAGGCAATTTCAGGAATAAGGGAGCAGAGCTTATGCTGCGCACGACAGTAGGGCGACTACGAGCGGCGTTTCCAAATTGTAAAATCGGGGTCAGTTTATATAATGGAAGTCGGAATGAAATCGCAATGATTGGCTGCTCGCCCTTGTATATTAGCCGCCCACACGTCGGCCACAAGAAATTCAGTTCGCGTTTCTTTCTTGAACGCGCCCTAAATGGATTGCATTTGGAACACTGTGTCAATAGCCGAAGCAGCTCTGTTTCATCCGGCAGAATCTCTCATTTTATTGACATTTCGGGTTTCGCATATACTGATCAATGGGGCATATCCCCTATCCGCGATCTGTTTAAGCTATTGAAGTATCATCACGAACGCGGAGTAAAAACTATTATGCTGCCGCAGGCTTTTGGCCCATTCGAGTCGGAGGAATCCCAGTTTCTGATGAGTAGATGCTTGGAATACGCAGATGTTGTTTTTCCACGGGATGCAAGTTCGTTGGGATTTCTGCAACGATTGAAACCTGCATGCCATTTCAGTGTTTGCCCTGATATAACCATCGGATCTGATCGGGGATCTGCGGAGAAAATTGAAACTGCGGAGCCGGCCAAGATTGCGATTGTTCCGAATTGTCGACTCCTTGATCAAGGCGCGGATGATTGGGGCAGAAGATATACTGAAGTTCTTTCTCTTATGATCGAATACTTCAGAAACAATGGTTCTAATGTTGTCATTTTTTGCCACGATAGCTCGGGCGGCGACTACGGAATTGCGCGTTCCTTGTGTGATCGTTTCGAATTGGGGGTGCCTGAGGAGGTCAGGTGTCCGTTCAAATTCAAGGACTCCCTGAGGGAGTTCTCCCTCCTTATTGGCTCGCGATTTCATTCTTTGGTAAGCGGACTATCTGTCGGCACGGCGGTTGTGGCGCTTGGGTGGTCCCACAAGTACGAAGAACTCTTGTATGATTACGGATTGAGAGAACATATTGTTGAATCAAAGACAACAGACCGCGAAATATTTCGGTTGCTCGCGAATTGCTGCGACCCCGAATATCTGCGATCGATTAGGGCACAGATTGAAGGCCGAAACGGCGAGGTTAGGATTATGATCGATCTTATGTGGAAGCAAGTATTGGCAGGGATACGATGATCGACTCGTTGTAAAGTCTCCAACATAATAGTATCCGAGGATGCGCCGTCATTTTATGCGGCAATTTAATGGAATGCCGATGGGGGTCTGACTGCGAACGTTTTTCAGTTCCGTTTTCCTTAGGACATCTAGCGTAAATATTCCTGCTCTTTGTCAGCGTTAAGAGACTGTCCAAAAAGTCGATTTGAGGCTCGTACTTCCCCAAGATGTAGTGTGGAAAGATTGGGATGGAAGACGAAATCTACCCGAGCACCCTCTCCGATTCCGAATGGTCGTATCTTGAGAATTTGATCCCGGGAGCGGCCAGGTTGGGCCGACCGCCAAAGTACCTCAAGAGAGCCTTCATCTTCATCGCCTCCTCCAGACTCATCATCAAACGTCTCGCTCGTTAATTTTTGGACAGTCTCTAAGACGATGAGTTCCGGTCAAGAAACAAGGTATCTGAAGCGGGGCCCAAAGTGCTGTTGGAAATAGATGAATGAGTGTTTTCACAAATCCTAATTCGGAACACTTGTCAACACCTTCAAGCGGTGAAAGGCGTCTGCTTTCGGCATAAAACCGTTGAGCTTTCGACCTAAATGGATTGTCGATCAGTTAAACTTCTATCAATTGTTCTCAGACAATTGAACGTGAGTTTCGTATAGCTGCTGATAGTTTGAAAAAGTCGCATCAATCGACTAAATGTTTCCGCGGAAGTCTATAAAGGGTATGTACGTTCGTAAGATCCAGAGCACTTGGCGGAACATGTCAGTTTCTCGGAAGAATTCCGTTTTTGCCTTCCTCGATAGACTAGTCCAGCAATTGCTTAGCTTTGGACTTTTTGTAGCAGCAGTTGCTATTTTAGGTTTGGAAGAGTCGGGAAAATTAGCATTCATACTCGGGATCTTTCAACTTTTCACATTTATCTCGTCGGTTGGACTAGATTTGATCGTCGTGCGTAGACTCAAAGAGGAATTGGAGCCGAATAGGGTTCTAATTAATGCAAGTATAATGTTGAGCTCATTTGGGGGTTTAGTTGCTTGGGCTTTGTGCATGGTCGTTGTTTGGGGAGGGGGAGTAGTAGCGCAGGAGCTTCAATTAGTAGGGGTTTGTTTCTTTATTTCCTATCAAATGAGGGCGGTTTTTGTATGTGAGTTCCCGTATCGGGCGCACCTGTTGATAAACCGCTATTTTTGGACCAAAATAATTAGTCTTATGGTTGGAGCAATTGCCAGGTTGGTGCTTATGCTGTCTGGCTTAGGAGTAATCGGGTTTCTGTTCGGCTCTGTGATTGAAATAGCCCTGTATTCCGGTCTCCTTTGGATGTCGGCTAAAAAGAGATTTTCCTTGGGACTAACAAAGGGTGACGTTAAGCCAATCTGTCACGCAATTCGGGGCATCGTTTGCGAGGCGGTTCCGCAGATGATAAATTCCGGATTGTATGTAGTGCAAACCCGCGCAGACATTGTGATCTTGGGGTATATTGCCGCACCGAATTTCGTTGCCCTCTTGAATCTGATTTCGAAATTCCAAGAGCTCGGGGTTACAGTCATGTCGTCAATTAGAACGACATGGATGTCGACCCTGAGTTATAGCTTTTTGGTGTCAGAGAAGGGTTTCATAACAGACTACATGAAGAAAGCGCAGCTGATGGCAATTATTGGTGGGCTTTTCCTCTTTTCCGCGGTTTGTATTGGGGGTCTGTCGGTTATGATTGATGGGCGGGGACTAGGTTGGTTCTCATTCTGGTCGTTTGTCCTCTATGGATTGTCACTCCTCTTTGTCTACTCAACGGCATTACGGAAGGTTTACGTAACAATATTTAAAATGCAGGCACAGCTCGCCCAACTAACCATCTATCTGTTGATATTTAAAGCGGTTCTCGTTGCTGCGCTAATGCCGATTTTTGGAGTATACGCGCCTGTAATGTCGACGGTTGGAGCATTTGCCGCGAGCGCAATTATTGGTGACAAAGTTATTGGCGCAGATAGTTGGGTCTGTAGTGCTCATCGGGATGGTTTGAAGGGGGTCTTCAGATATAAAGCATATTTGAACTTCTTTTCGATTATCTGTAATAGCCCGAGGTCCAGGGGTCCGCAAGCATCGTAATAGGTAACGATTCATTAAATATGGTCAATTCATCGAAAATCGAATATCTGCCATTTGGCGGCAAGACGTCGGGGTTTTCGATTGCGTTTGTGTTGTGGCTGCACCCCCGGCGCAGTTGCCGTTACGTTATAGGCGGTCGCAAGATTCTTATTTCAAGCATCCCTATCTACGATGTCGTGGAACTCGTTGAAAATTCAAGTAGCTTCGATGTAAACTGAATGTTGTTCGAATATGAGAATCCTGCATATCTCTACAAGTAGAACGTCAGGTGCTGGACGCGGTGCTTACAATCTGCACAGAGCACTTTTGTCTATAGGCGTCGAGTCAACTTTCCTTTCAGGAGATGCGCTAGTGAATCCTGATTCGGAACTGCGGTTCTCTGTTTGGGAGCGGATTAGACTTCGATTCTGGCGGAAGGCGAATGCTCTCTTGCAGAGGGTCGTAGTGGCTGTTGATGCCTCCAATTTTTCGTCAAGCTGTTTGGGAGCGGTGACTCTAAGGCGTTTCTTGCTAGCCGATTACGACGTTATTCACATTCACTGGGTGCATGGAGGTTTCCTCAAAATTCCGGTTAAGTCTCACGCTCCTCCCGCTACCATAGTTCAGACGTTACGGGATGAGTGGTTTTACACAGGAGGCTGTCACTTTTCTAAAGATTGCGGAGAATTGGCGAATGGATGTAGGACATGTCCAAAAATGCGAGCGCTTTTCAAGAAGTCTACATCGGTCAAGGAGCTTGAGAAAAAGAAAGGTTTTCTGGAACAGAACATTGCGTCAATTGTTACTATTAGTTCGTGGGCGGCTAGGAGTTTTAGCGGTAGCGCACTTGGTAATACTAGGAAAGGTAGTCAGGTTATTCCCAATTGTATTGACTGTGAAATCTTTGCTCCAGAGTTAGGAATGTCCAGGCAAGTCCGCAAGCCTGAGAAGAACGGCCTGCGAGTTGTGTTTGGTGCAAAGCGTGCCTTGGTTGAAGAGAGAAAAGGGTATCACTATTTAAAAGTTGCCCGGAGAATGAGTCGAGCGCACTTTACGTTAGTGATATTCGGAGCTGATGTTATTCCTCCAGATGCAAATTTGGCGCCTGAGGACCTTGTATTTGGGGATATTGAGCGCGAAGAAGATCTCGCTGATATTTACAGGAGCGCAGATGTTTTTGTTATGCCTTCAACATTTGAAACATTTGGCAAGACGGCGGTTGAGGCAATGGCATGCGGAATTCCCGTTATATGCTTTAAGACGTCAGGCTTGGAGGATATTGTCGAGCACGGTGAAAATGGATTGCTTGTAACCGACCGAAATCCGGAAGCTCTTGCAAATGCGATCGATATTTTTGCTGAGTTTGATACCCAGGTTCGTAATAAATTGAGTGGTAATGCAAGAAAAACAGCAGTTGAGAAGTTTAGTTTCCCGGTGATCGCTGCAATGCATTTAGACGTTTACAAGAGTGTAATGGAGTGAAGCATGAATAACGCTATTTCCATTCTGTGTGTCTTCGGCCATATTCTTTTGTCTGCGTCCTCGGTTTTTGCCGAGCGCAGTAAGTTTCGTCTGGTTCCGTTTGGACCTTGTTCGGCTTTCTCGATCCTAATAACGATCGTCTACGTCATGAATGTGATAGGTGTATTTACCTTCAAAAATCCAAATTCAGTGTCGGGCGCTCTTTGGTTCCTCGGCTCGCATCTTGCTTTTGTGACGGGTGTGTTAACAATGGCCCTAATTTCACGAAGACGCGGAGTCAATTGGTTAATTGGTTACAGGGAGGGATCATGTAGCTTGAAGTTCGTAAATTTCTATTGGGTTCTCGTCATGGTGGCCTTCATGGGAATCGGGTTTAATATTTATGTAATGGCGGAATTTGGTTTTAGCCATGCGTTCGGAAATATGTCCGCGTTTCATAAATACAATCAGAATCTAAGCCAAAATGAAGGCTATTTAGTTAGTACGGTCCGAAGCGTATTTGGCACTGCGCAGCCGCTTCTTCCATTTATTTGCGTTATGTTGTGGAGGAGGTTATCTATCGCCGCGAGATGGTTTGGAGTAGTCTTTATTTTGTACTATCTGGGTCTCCTTTTTGTCTACGGGGGGCGTGGGAAATTTGTATTCAACGCTTTGGCGTTTATTTTGATCGCTTTTAATTTGAAATATTTCGGATTGAATTATCGGAAACTATTTAACGTCGGACTAGGGACGCTCGTGCTTTTTGCCTTCGTTTTTGCGATCTCTGCCCGCAGGCTCAGCTATTTCAGCGCCGGCGGATTGACGATGATGATCCAGGCGGGCGCGGAGGAGACCAAGTTGCCGCCGGAATTCTTGTATTCATCATATGGAAATTTCTTCACACAGGCCTATTTGTATACTTCTTCGCCATACAACAAGTTCAATATTTTGGTCGACGAGCAAAGTGAAATGATGCCTAGTTTAGGCCTCCGCTCATTTCGGCTTCTTAATCCGGCGCTGAACTTTATCGCTCCGGGTTTGGCGGCTTATCAGCGGAAGGCGAACATTGTCAATCTTGAGTATCTCCTTGGGTTGTTTTCGGGCGCAGCGCAATGGCCGACGGTTTTCGGCTATTTTGTCTCCGACTTTGGTTTGCTTGGTAGTCTTCCGTTTTCCTTCCTTTATGGATTTGTTTTTATGGTTTGTGTGGTTTTATCGTTGCGACGAGGCAGGGGCTTCAGGGAAGTTTGTCTATTCGTTTGTTATAACATTGGCTTGAGTGCCTTCGTTATCCCGGTTACTGCGAAGCAAGAGGGATTGGTCATGTTACTTGTGTTTCTCTGTTGTCTGTATCTTGACAGGCAGTCTGGGGGGCGTAGTTTTCGAAGACCGCGGGCTGTTGCTAAGCGCGTGAGTGGCCAGCCTCCCGTGAGGCATTTGGATGGGGTATAGTGAAATTGTCGATTATTACAGCCACGCTCAATGTTAGAGACTTATTACGAGTATCGTTGCGCGTGCCGCGTTGTGTAAATGGTTGCGAGATTGAAAGGATTTTTGTTGATGGCGGTTCGACTGATGGTACGGGAGAGCTTATTGAGTCGTCTCTGGGCCCGAAGGATAAATTTATTTACGGGAGTGACGATGGTATTTGGGATGCGTTTCAAAAAGGGCTAAACGTAGCGAGCGGTGAATTTGTTGCCTTTTTAAATGCGGGAGATTTTTACGACGAGCGAGGCTTTGGTTGCGCGGTTTTAGCGTTCGACTCGTGTGACGTCGTTCAGGGGTTTGTACGGGATGTTCGTGCCGATGGAGTCGAGGTGCGGGTCCGTAGGCCAGACTTTGAAATGTTTTGGCTGTGGAATTCTCGGATGTGCCATCCAGCAACGTTTATACGACGTCAATTGTATTTAGACTTAGGCGGATTTGACCGTAAATGGAGACGCTCTGCTGATTTAGATTTCTATTTTCGGTTGGCTGAAATGAAGCCGCGCGTGCATCGCCTTCCTATCGTTGTAACCAATATGGTCGTTGGGGGATTTAGTCAACGTGGTCGTTTGAATCTCGAGAATTTCCAGATTGTTTCTATGTATAAAGGTTTTATGCATGCATTTCTCTGTTTCTCTATTCAAATGCTTGGAAATTGTAGAAAGTGGCTAAAGGTTAACTTGTAGACTGATGGTAGATAGGATTTTCATTGTCGGTGCCCAGAAATCGGGGACTTCCTCTTTGGCGGCTTACCTCGAGATGAGCGGAGTTGTTCGCTTCCTGCGCCCAAAAGAGCCAAATTATTTCGCAGCGCCTGATGGTATGCTTGCGTTTTCAGGGCCCGGCGATGAAATTATTGAGGATAATTCGGTTTTAAATACGCGAAGCTATGAGGATCTGGTCTCCGATGCGGGGCGCTCAGGAAGGAGAGTAGGTGACGCCTCGACGATGTATCTCTATTCTAAGGTGGCTGCTTCAAATATTGCATCAAGGCATCCTGATGCCAGAATCATAGTCCTTTTGCGGAATCCTGTAGATCGCGCCTATTCGAGTTTCTGGCATTTGCGACGAAATGGGCGCGAATCGGTTGAAAACTTTGTAGACGCATTGGCGTTGGAGGATCAGCGTGCTGGTAGTGGCTATGAGTTTCTCTGGCGATATGCGGATGTTGGTCTCTACTCGGCTCAACTTGAGAGATACTTTGCTAAGTTTAAACGGGAGCAGATTTTTGTGGGAATTTTCGAACATTTTGTCAGAGACGAGGAGAAGTTCACAAATGACGTTTTGAGGTTTTTGGGTTGCACTAGTACTTTTCGAATTGGTGGGCGCTTTACAGTTAACACTTCGGGTTCGGTTAAAAATCCGCTTTTCCAAAAGTTGCTTGCGATGCCGGGTCCATGGAAAGATGCATGCCGCCGGCTTGTTCCATCTCGCCTTTGGCGTCCGGTTTTCTCCCTATTGACCAAGTCGAATTTGGCGGCGAAGCCCCCACTTGACCCAGATTTCAGGTCAAGGTTTCGCCATGATGTGTTTTCTAAGGATATTGAAAGAGTCGAGGGGTTGCTCGGTTTTGAGATCCCCGAGTGGAAATGATGTGACGGATAGTCGTTGAGTGAGAATTGCTGTTAATACACTTTCGATAGACAAGACGAAGGGGGGAATCCGGACATACGGCTTGTCGGCAATTGCTGCTTTGGCGGATTGTCGACCGGACTGGAAGCTTGTCCTGCTCTGTGGACCCTACAACGAAGAGCTTTTTCAGCCGTTGGCAGCTGATCGCAGCAACGTGGCGTTGAGAGTCATTCCGATGGCGAGGAAGCAGACTGTCGCCAGGATCTTTGCCGATCAGGTGGGTGTGCCTTGGTTTCTTGGGGACTGCGACGTTCTGTTCACTCCGTCGAATGTCGCGACGCTGTTTCCTCGCATTCCTCAGGTGGTGGTTGTGCAGGCCCCATTGGCGCTACGGGTTATTCGGGAGTTGCCCTACGTTCCGGCGGGGATGGTGAGTTCGTTTCAGCGGAGATATTTTGATTGGGCGCTTCCCCGGAGCATGCGAGTTGCGGACCGTATCGTTGCCGTTTCGGACTTCCTTCGGGAAAGACTCGTTGAGCAATTTCCAGACGCCGCGCAAAAGATCAGCCACGTGGCCGAAGGTGTCGATCTCTCTGACTTCTCTCCACGCCACCAAGAGAATGGGGAGCGATACCTGCTGTTTGTCAGCTCCCTTTTCCCGTATAAGAACGCGGGCAAGTTGCTCGAAGCGTTCAGGGTATTGAAACGCGAACCAGAATTTGCCGATCTCGTTTTGAAGATCTGCGGAAAAGATCCGGATGGTCAGCAGCGTGGAGTTCTCGAAACGATGGCGGGCGACTTGGGAATTGCTGATTCGGTTCGCTTTCTGGGGCCGGTGCCCCACGGGGAGCTGGGTGCGATTTATTCGGGGGCAGCGGCCTTCGTTTATCCCTCCTGTGTGGAGACATTCGGTCTGCCGGTGCTTGAGGCAATGGCCTGTGGAACTCCGGTGATTTGTTCGGACAAGATGTCCGTACCGGAGGTCGCGGGCGATGCCGCGTTGATGGTGGATCCCTTCGATATCGGGGCACTAGCTGCAGCCATCAGGACGGTCCTAACCGATCCCGCGCTCGTGAGTCGGCTTCGAGAGCGCGGATACGAACGAGTCAAGGCATTTTCTTGGGAGAGTTGCGGCGAAGGTCTGGCGCGCGAACTCGAGGCTGCGCTGCGAGTGAGAGGCCATTGGGCGACTAGCGGGGAGCGATCGACTCAGGTGACTCGCGAGATGGCGCGCTCCGAGGGGCGGGAGAAGCAGTGAGCAGTTCTTCAGCAGTCGTCCGTAAAGGGACGGCTCTTTTGCAACAGGTCCCGCGGGCCTTCGCGCGGCAGCGGACGAGTGAGCGGGACTATCTGGAGAATCCTCCGATTCTTTGCAACTCGGTGCCGAAGAGTGGCACTCATTTGCTTGCGCAGATCCTCGGTGCGATTCCCGGTGTGAAAGATTTCGGGAGCTTCATCGCGTCCACACCGACGCTGACTCAGGTTGAGCGTAGTGCCGCAGAAACGTCGCGGTTGATTCGGCGAATGGTGCCTTTGGAGATCGTTCGAGCGCATCTTTTCCATGGGGTTGCGGCCGAGGAGGCATTGCGGAGTCGGAACGTCGCGCATTTCATCATTCACAGGGACCCGCGGGATATTGTGTGTTCCGAGGCGCACTATCTCGGAGAGATGAATCGGTGGCATCGCCTGCACAAATACTTCAAGCCGCTCTCGCCGGAAGACCGAATCGAGCTGGCGATCACTGGTGACCGGGAGGGAAGAATGTCGGTGCCGTATCCGGGAATCGCGGAGCGGTACGGGCGGTATGTGCCCTGGATTCAGAGTGAGAGCGTGTGTCCGATCCGCTTCGAAGACTTGGTGGGTGGGCCCGAGCGGCTCGAAGCAAGCGTGTCGGAGATTCTGCGGTTCTTTGATTCCATGCGAACGGGAGACCGATCCTCAAGCGATTTCGCTCGCTCGCTGGCAACGTGTTGTGCCGCCATTTCACCAAAAGATTCCCATACTTACCGGGAGGGGGGCGGTGCCCACAGCTGGCGGCGAATTTTCTCCGAGCGGAATCTCGAGACGTTTCGAGCGGAAGCGTCGTCGTTGCTGGCGGCGCTGAACTATGGGGAATCTGATGAGCTCGAAAGATCGTGATCAGTCGAGCTGTCGGGATCAGTTTCCTCGCGCGAGTCTTCTCCTGATTCTCTGCTGCAAATGACAAAGACTAAATCGAAGCGGATCTACCTGCATTCGCACTTGTTCCACCCGGATGAGTTGGCGGGAGCTGCGTTGTTTACGGATCTCGCGCTTTTCCTTAAGGAGCAGGGTCACGATATCCGGGTGCTGTGCACGTTTTCGTATTATCCGGCCTGGAAATTACGGGATGAGGATGCGGGGGTGGCGTCGCGCGACGAGGTTTGGAACGGAATCCCGGTTCAGCGGCTCGCAATGTACGTGCCGGCGAAGCCAACGGGAGCCAAACGGCTGCTGTCGGATTTGAGTTTTTTGTCATCCATTCTGCGACGGGGGAGATTCTCGGAGTGGAGGCCGGATGTCATTCTGGCGGCTTCGCCGATGTTTTCCCAATGCCTGGCCCAGCGTTTCATTTACCTCGGGAAGCGGATCCCGCGCATGATCGTGGTGCAGGATTTCGTTGTGGATGCCGCTCTCGAAGCTCGGGATTTTGAAGGTGCCATTTATCGGGACACCACTGCGGTTGCTGGAGCGTTGGACGTATCGCTCGGCCACGACCTTGTCGACGATCAGCGATCGGATGTTGGGCAAGCTGCGGAAGATCGTCGGAGAGGATCGCCGGTTGCGATTGATTCCGAATTGGATTCATCAAAGTCTGGCGGACGAAGTGGGGCGCCAGAGGCGGTCTTCCGGATGGGAGCGGTCTGGGGTATTGCTTTACAGCGGAAACCTCGGGATCAAGCAGGGATTGCCTCATTTCCTGAAAGTGTTCACGGCGGCGAAGTCGAACTGGACGATGGAGATTCGGGGTGGGGGGATTCAGTTGGATCAGCTGCGGGAGTCGATCGAAGGGAACGAGCACATTGAGTTTGGCGGGGTCCGGACGGAGGCGGATTACGTGACGGCCCTCATGTCGTGCGCGGCGTGTCTGGTGACGCAGATGCCGGGCGTGGGGGCGAATTTCCTGCCGAGCAAACTCTTGCCGGCGCTCGCGGCCGGCACTCCGGTGCTCGCGGTGTGCGAGGCAGATAGCCCGCTGGGTCTCGAAGTCGCAAAGGGCGGTTTCGGTGAGATTGTGTCGCCCGGAGATGTGGAGGCTCTGCGGGAGGTTTTCGTCCGATGGGAGCGTGAGCCGCAGATCTTGATCGAGCTTGGGTCGAAGGCACTGGAATGGGCGGAGAATTATCGAAGGGATCGCATTCTGAAGATGTATGAGGACGAGTTGGTGCTGTTGGCCGGAGGTGCGGTGGCTCCAATCGTTGAAGACGAGTGAAGTTTAGCCGCAAAAAGGCGCAAAATGCTCAAAAAGTCCGAGCAATGATTGCTCCAGCTAACCGGCATTTGCGATGAGGAATCTGCCAACTGCAGGCTGCTCCTTTTGCGGCCTTTGCGCCTCTTTGCGGCCAATTTTTCAATAAATGAGTGAATCAATCATTTTTGGAGGCGAAGGCTTCATTGGGAGGCATTTGGCCGAGCGGTTGCTCGGCGGTGGCGGGTCGCGAGCACCGGAGTTGGGGGCAGCTCGGGGCGGATCCGGCAGCGGCCGGACCCGGAGGGCGACACGCTCGGGAGAGCGGGAGTCAATGGCTGGTGGCGAGTCGGTTGTCTCGGTGGATCTGGCGGAGTCGGATCGCTCGCAAGGCGAGGCTCGGAGCTTTATCCAGGCGGATGTCCGTCTGTCCCTCTCGGCCGTCGACCCTCGTTGCTCGTCTCCTCCCGTCCTCTATAACTTCGCCGCCGTTCACCGGACGCCGGGGCATCCCGAGCACGAGTATTTCGAGACGAACCTGCGCGGCGCGGAGAACGTGTGTGCGTTTGCCCGGGAGCACGAGGTTCGGACGATTGTCTTCACCAGCTCGATCGCGCCCTACGGGGCCTCGGAGCCGCTCAAGACTGAGGACACCTTGCCGTTGCCAAACACGGCCTACGGGATCTCGAAGCTGGTGGCGGAGCACATTCACCGCACTTGGCAGGCGGAGCGGTCGGACGACCGGCGGCTCGTGATCGTGCGGCCGGGGGTTGTTTTTGGTGCTGGCGAGGGAGGCAACGTCACGCGGCTGGCGGGGGCGATGGCGAAGAAGCGGTTCGTGTATCCGGGACGGAAGGACACGATCAAGGCCTGCGTCTACGTAAAGGATCTCGCCCGGCTGTTGAGCGAGATGGCGGAGCGACCCGAGCCGGGGGCGTTTCTCTACAACCTGACTTACGAGCCGGCTCCGACAATCGAGGAGATTTGCGGAGCGATCGCGCGGGTGACCGGTGCGCCGGAGCCAACGCTGGTCGTGCCGGGTCCGGCTCTGCGAGCGGTCGCCGCGGCTTTGACCCCGCTCCAGGGTCTCGGCGGCGGGTTTCATCCCGACCGGGTAAAAAAGCTCATGGTTTCGAACAATATCTCGGGGAAACGCTTAGTCGAAGATGGGTATGAGCTGCAGTTCACGCTCGAAGAGGCCCTGCGCGATTGGTGGACCGACTGCGGGGAGAGGACGCTGGTTTAGCCGCAATGAGGCGCAAAGGGCTCAAAAGGGTGACGGCTCGTTTGGAGACTGGAGGGCGAACGTCCCCGTGAGCCGATGCTCAGCTTTTTAGACCGAAGGGACGCCTTCCCTCCAGGAATTGGCATCCTTTGTGACCTTCGCGGTCTTCTGTAAAGATTGTCTGAAGTTCGAAGCGGCGTTTCTCTCAACCAATAACCATCAAAGGTATCTCAGGATCTCCGCGTCTCTGCGCCTCTGCGGGAAAAAATTCATTACTGGGACTCGCGCAGAGGCGCAGAGTGGGGGGTGACGGGTGGCGGCGGTTCCAATAACGCGTAACCAATAACCATGAACCAAGAACTCGCCCACCGGGCGATGAGCGGGAGAGCTTTTGCTCTTCCGCTTTTTTTGTGTCTTGATCCGGTGGTGGGGCGAGTAAAAAGAGTCGAGAGTGGCGGGTGGCGAGCACCGGCGGCAGGGATGCCGCAGGGCAGACTGCGGCGGTTATGCGGCGCAGCCCGAAGGGCGACACGCGCGGGAGTGCGGGAGTCAATGTTGGGGATCTTGGCGATGAGCCTCGCGCTGGGGGGATGTGGGCGCCAGCCGGTGGAAGAGCCGTTTTTTGTCGGCGTCTGTCACGTCTTTGATGAACAGGATGTTGCCTTCGCGAATGCGCTGGGATGCAGTTCGTTCCGATTGGGATTTCCCTGGGGTAAAGTCGAGGGGCCGGGCGGTGAAGAATTTCTCGCGAGTCGCTTGAACCTTCTCGAAGCAGCCGAAAATCTGGATCTGCGGGTGCAGACGGTGATGGGCTACGGCAATTCAAAATACGATGCAGGTGGCTATCCGCGCTCGGCGAACGCAGTGGTTGCATTTGGTCGTTTTGCCGGTTTGGTCGCGGGTAGGACGGCGCAGTTTTCGCCGCTGCCGGAAGTCTGGAACGAGTGGAATCTCGGGATTGGAATGGCGCCCGAATTCGGCAAGGGTGAGCCGGAAGATTACGTGCCCGTTCTGGCAGAAGCGTATCGGGCGATTAAAGCTGAGCAGCCGGAGGCGGTGGTGCTGGGCGGCTCGATGGCGGGCGCTGGCTTGACGGATCACTGGACACGGCGGGCATGTGAGGCCGGGATGCTGGAGCACCTCGATGGGCTGTCGTTCCACCCCTACAGTTACTGGATGCAGGGGAAGGCGGCGATGCCGGAGACGGGCATGATGGAGCTGATCGAGAAGCTCGAGGCGGTGCTGGCGGACTTCCCGGGCGGGGCGGAGGTGCCGTTCTACCTCACGGAAATGGGCTGGCCGACGCACGACGGGGTCGATGGGGTCACGCTCGAGCAGCAGGCGCAATACGCGGCGAGAATGCTTTTCCTGATGCGGGCGCATCCGCGGGTGAAGGGAGTCTGGTGGTTCAATCTCAACGACAAGGACTCGGCGTCCTCGAACTTTAATCATCACTTCGGGCTTCGGTTCAGCGACGGGACGCCGAAACCGTCGTGGTTTGCGTTCCGCGACACGGCGCGGTTCCTACGGGAGGTGGATTCGGCGGAGTTGGTCGAGACGGGCCGAGGAGGCGTGCGGATCGTGAGGGTGAAGTTGCTGTCCGGCGAGGCCGCGCTGGCGCTGTGGGCAGTGCAACCGGGCGATCAATGGGAGTTCACGCTCGACGGTCTCGGGCCGCGGGCCACCGTCCAACTCGTCGGGAGCGACCGGGAGTTCCCGCTTCAGAGCGGCTCGAAGACGGTCACCGGCGGTAATATGCCGGTCATTGTTCGAGGGGTGTCGGTCGACGCCGATGTGAAAAAGGTGAGAAGACTGAGGAAGGGGGGCGCTTTCCTGCCGTAGCTGGTGCCGCTGATGCTGAAGTATCGCGAGCGGCTGCCGCCGCTGAGGAGCTGAGTTCCGGAAATATCAATACAGGAACTCGCGCAGAGGCGCAGAGGCGCAGAGATTGATACAAATGAGCATGAGGAGGAGCTGGAATAGAAGAACAGAGGAAATCTAAGGAAGCTGAATCTTCGAAAGAATTCCCTCCGCGCCTCCGCGCCTCCGCGGGATAAAGGCATTAATACAGGGACTCGCGCAGAGGCGCAGAGGCGCAGAGATTGATACAAATGCGGACGAGGAAGAACTGCGGGAATATGAATACGGTTTTTGAACATAGCACCGGAGCCGCGGGACGGCTCGGGGCAGACTGCGCCGGTTCTGTGGTGCAGCCCGAAGGGTGAATCGGAGGCGCTGGGCGGCACCAGAGATAGCTTCGGACCGGAGGGACGAACCCGCAGGGTGAACTCCGCTGGGGCGGGGTGAAGCAAACGAACAGGCGTGAGCGAATCAACGTCGCAAAGTTCGCGAAGAAATGCCGCGGGATGCATTTCCAATAACCAACACCGATCACCTGTATTTCAGGATCTCCGCGCCTCTGCGCCTCTGCGGGAGAAAGGTATCAAGTCAGGGACTCGCGCAGAGGCGCAGAGGCGCAGAGGCGCAGAGGCGCAGAGGGGGTAGCTGGTGGCTGGTGGCGCGTTGGATTTGCCCCGCAATCCGTATAACCCGCTAGCCGTAGCTCATCGCCATTCCCTCCGGGCGGTCTTCCATCTTGCGGTTTCTTGGGAAATAGAGGATTGGATGATGGAATGAAATTGCTGACGCTCGAACTGCCGGAGAATCTCGAGTCGGCGGTCGGACTCTCGTCCGTCGAGCTCGCGGAGCAGGTGAAGCTGATGGCGGCGTTGAAGATGTTTGAGTTGGGGAAGATATCGAGCGGTAAGGCGGCGGAACTGGCGGGGATGAGTCGGTCGGAATTCATCAGTGTGTGCAGCCGGTATCGGGTCAGTTTGTTCAATTATCCGCCCGAGGAGTTGGAGGACGAATTGCGGGCTGAGCTGAGTGAGTTTCTCCCTTCGACGAAGCCGTGACGGTGGTGGCCGACGCGGGTCCGCTGATTGCGCTCGCGAAGCTGGATCTGCTCTGGGTGCTGGAGAGACTTGGCGAGGAGGTGTGGGTGCCTGTCCAGGTGGTGCATGAGGTGCTCGCCAAGCCGGGGAGCGATGCGGAGCGCCTGCAGGCTGCATTGGATGCTTGGTTGAAAACAGCCGTCAACCCGAGGGCGATTCTCCCCGAAGCTCTGGAAGTGCGGGCCGTGAGGCTGGGAGCCGGCGAGAAGGCTGTGATCGCATGCGCCTTGGCGTTGCCCGGAGCGGTCTGGGTGTTGATGGACGATGCGAGCGGACGCGCCCTCGCACGTAATGCCGGGTTGGGTGTCGTCGGGTTGGCTGGGTTGTTGATCCGGGCCAGGGAGTGCAGGTTGATTTTGGATGTCGTGCCGCTGTTACTCGATGTGCGGTGGAGAGGGTATTGGATCGACGATGGATTGATCGACACCGTCCGTCGATTGACGGGTGAGTGAAGCGTTGAGAGTCGAGAGCACCGGAGCCGTGGGACGGCTCGGGGCAGACTGGAGCAAAGCGACGGCCCGCAGGGCGACATGAGCGGGAGCGAAGGAGTCAACATCGGTCCCGCGGTGGCGGGACGAGGCAGACTGCGTCGGCTCTGCGGTGCGGCCCGCAGGGTGAACCGGAGGCGGGGGGCAGCGCCGGAGATCGCTTCGGCTGGCAGCCGAACCCGGAGGGTGAGCTCCGCTGGGGCGGGGTGAAGCAAGCGCTCGGGCGAGCGAGAGGCAACGCGCAGAAGGCTCAAAGAGGTGATGGAAATTGCGAATGCGGTGATAGTTCGCGCGAGGAGCGCCAAGATTGCAAAGAAATGCGGGTTGCAAATCCTGTAAATCTGAGCTGCTGACCGAGTCTTGCATTTGGAAGCTTAGCCGCTATTGTAAATTATCGTGAAACCATCTCTGGCCAGCCCATTTCCAAAAATGCGCAGGAGTTCGAGCGCAGAAGCTTCGCGGGCCGCAGAGGTTGAGCGTTTGCGCGGGCTGTCGGTAAAACACCGGATCCATGAAGCTCTCTCGTTAAACCGGCGGTTTCAGCATTTCCTTCCTTCACGCAAGGATCACGAAAGTGGAACAGGAATCTGATCTCGTTTCGCATGCGGAAGCGGTCGTCAGGCTCGCCAACAGCCTTGGTCACGACTTGGTGGTGATCGGTGCGGTGGCACTTGCCGGGCATCACTACGTGCGCCTCACGAATGATCTCGACTTAGGTGGAGTGCTGTCGCTCGATGACCTGCGCGTGTTCGCCGACGCACTGAAACAAAAGGGATATTCGATCGAGTTGCGTGAACCAGATGCTAATGATCCGCTGGGAGGGCTGGTGGACATCAAAGGTAGCTTCGGACAAATTCAGATTGTCAACTTTCATGACCGCTTTCCTGCAGTCATCGAGGATGCATTGCAAAATGCTACCCTGCGTGTCACCGACGACAGCCCCCTTCGCATCATTCCACTTTCCCACTTGGTCGTCTTGAAGCTTTATGCCGGGGGCCTCAAGTCGATGAGTGATATCGTGGAAGTTCTGGCACTGAATGCAGACGCGGACTTGGACGCAATCGATGCGATGTGCGTGCGATACAGAGTTCCGGGCTTTGCAAAGATCCGCGAAGAACTTGAAAATCGGTGATGCAGAGACGAAGGCCGCTTTGCTGCAGTGGCGAGCATCGTCGTGTCGGAAGCTACCGCCCCAGTACATGCGCTCTTCTTTTGCGTATCCTGATTTCGTGATTCTTCTGCGTGCGTTCCGCTCCTTTGCGGTTAAAGATTCGAATCCCCGGTGCCTCCGCCCGGGGATATTTTTTTGATTTTGGATAGCGAACACTTAACGATTCTGGGCATCCGGTTTTACACGGGAGGGAGTGCGATTGAGGGACGCCTGGCCGATGGCGGGTTGGTGCTCGTGCCCTCCGGGCCGGGTCTGTCGGATGATTTGCCGAACAAGGCGGCTTAACGCGAGGCGGTCCGCAACGCGGACATTGTCATTCCCGACAGCGGTCTGATGGTTCTGCTCTGGAACGTGCTGAATCTGAACCGGAGCCGCGTGCGGATCGCGCGGTATTCCGGCCTGAGGCTGCTGCGGGATCTGCTGCCGCGACCGGAGGTGCAGACTGAAGGGGCTTCGTATTGGATCATGCCAGATCGGGCGGAGCGGGATCCGACTCTGGAATGGCTGCGACGATCCGGGTATCCCCGGATCGGCGAGGAGGACTCTTACCTGGCGCCCTTTTACCGGGATCGGTTGAATGCCGACGGCGGGGTGGCGGATGCCGAGTTGCTCGCGGTGATCGAAGCCCGGCGGCCCGCCTACGTCTTCGTGAATGTCGGGAGCGGAGTGCAGGAGCAGCTCGACTGGTATCTGCGGAAGAATCTGTCTTACAAGCCGGCGATCCTTTGCACGGGGGCGGCGATCGCGTTTCTGACTGGTGGGCAGGCCCCGATTCCACCGTGGGCGGATCGGTTCTATCTCGGGTGGTTGCTGCGAATTCTGAGGGACCCGAAGCGCTTAGGGTCGCGGTATCTGAGCGCGTTCAAGCTGGTGCCGTTGATGCTGAAGTATCGCGAGCGGCTGCCGCCGCTGAGGAGTTGAGTTCCGGAAATACCAATGCGGGGCTCGCGCAACCGAAGGCTCGGGGGAGCCGAAGATAGACGAAAAGCCCGAAGGGTGACCGAGCTGGGTTGCGAGGGAATCAAAGGCGCAGAGGCGCGGAGAATAAGACGGTGATGGATTTTACGCAAAGAGCGCTAACTTCAGATCAGCTGTTTTCAATAACTTTCAAGTGCATCTCATTCCCTCTGCGTCTCTGCGCCTCCGCGGGAGAAAAGTATTAATACAGGGACTCGCGCAGAGACGCAGAGGCGCAGAGATTGATACAAATGAGCATGAGGAGGAGCTGAAATAGAAGAACAGAGGAAATCTAAGGAAGCTGAATCTTCGAAAGAATTCCCTCCGCGTCTCTGCGCCTCTGCGGGCTAAAAGTATCAATACAGGAACTCGCGCAGAGGCGCAGAGGCGCAGAGATTGATACAAATGGCGATGGGTTTCACGCAAAGAGCGCTAAATTTACAGATCAGCTGTTTCCAAAAACAGAAACTCAATAACTATCACCTGTATCTCAGCCCTCAGCGCCTCCGCGTCTCTGCGGGATAAAAGTATTAATATTAATACAGGGACTCGCGCAGAGGCGCAGAGGCGCAGAGATTGATACAAATGCGGTGGGAGATGAGATCAAAATGAGAGCGACTGGATCAACCTTTGCTTCCCTGAAATCCTGAAATTCCCTCCGCGTCTCAGCGCCTCTGCGGGAGAGCACCGGAGCCTGGGAAGGCTCGGGGCAGACTGCGCCGGCCCTGCGGTGCAGCCCGCAGGGCGAGAGGAGTGGGAACGACCGAGTCAACATGCGCAAAGAAGCTCGAGAAGGTAATTCGCAGTATCAATCCAGGAACTCGCGCAATGAACCGAGAATCGCCCGTGGGGCGATGAACGGGAGAGCTTGTGCTCTTCCGCCTTTTTTTGTGCCTTTCGGTTTGCTGCGGGGCTAGGATGGTTGGGTGGATCAGTCGGCCGAAGACAATGCCCGGAAGTGGGTGGCGCAGTGGGGATCTGCGGCGGTGGCGCTTGAGGAGGTGCGAACCGCTGAGTTGCGCGCCTTGGATGATGAGGCGGCCGTGCTGGCGTTTTCACGGGTGGCTCCCTCCAGCTTCACCCCGTTGTCCTCGAGTGGACTTGTCGTGCAGCAGGAAATATTCCTGCGAGGTCGCTGATGACTCCATTGCTGGAGAGCGCTCAAGCCCTTGGGCAATATCTTGACGAGGCAGGGTTCCTTTATTGCGTGATCGGTGGGCTGGCGGTGCAGCGCTGGGGGGAGCCACGTTTTACCCAGGATGTCGACATTACCCTGCTGACTGGGTTCGGCGGGGAGGAGCAATTTGTTGATCGCCTGCTGGGCCGCTACCGGCCCCGGATTGGAAATGCCAGGGACTTCGCTCTCGCGAACCGGGTTTTGCTCGTTTCTGACGAATCGGGGGTTCCCATTGATATTGCCTTGGGTGCAATGCCGTTTGAAGAACGTGCGATCTCGCGCGCGACGAAGTGGAGGCTGGAAGCTGGCCGCGGGGTATTAACTTGTTCTGCGGAAGATCTTCTGGTGCACAAGGCTTTCGCTTCGCGTGACCGCGATTGGCTGGATGTCGATGGGATCGTGCGACGCCAGAAGTCGATCGACTGGAATCTGGTCTTCGAGGAATTGACGCCACTCGCCGAATTGAAAGAAGCGCCGGAAATCGTGGAGCGGCTGCGCAAAATTGCCGGAATTCTCTGAAATCGCGGGTCGGTGGGTGGCGCGTTGGATTTGCCCCGCTACCCTTAACTCATTGTCATCGTCTCCGCGTCTCCGCGTCTCTGCGGGATAAAAGTATCACTACAGGAACTCGCGCAGAGGCGCAGAGACGCAGAGAATGATCTAAATGCGGATGAGGAAGGGCTGAAAAAAAGAACGGATGAAATCCAAGGAAGCTGAATCTTAAAAAGAATTCCCTCCGCGTCTCTGCGCCTCTGCGGGAGAAAAGTATCAATACAGGGACTCGCGCGGAGGCGCAGAGACGCAGAGAATGATCTAAATGCGGATGAGGAAGAGCTGAAAAGAAAGAACGGACAAGATCCAAAGAAGCTGAAGCTTAGAAGAATTCCCTCCGCGCCCCTGCGCCTCTGCGGGAGAAAAGTATCAATGCGGGACTCGCGCGGAGGCGCAGAGGGCGTTTCACCATGAAGGTATGGAGGGAGCTTCGGAGGTTCTGGGGTTGCTGAGTTCCACTCTCGTCTCGAAAACACCGAACCACTGGGTTTCCGGGGTTCGCTCTCGACTCTCGACTCTCGACTCTCGACTCTCGACGCTCGGCTTACGGCAACAGGGTCGAATCCGACGGGGGAAAGGAGTTCATGGCGGAGCGCGAACGTCTGCTCGAAGCGACGGAGGAACGGGGACCTCGGATGGGGGGATTTCTGAAAGTGGGAGGTTTCGTCGAAACCGCCCCACCCGGGGTTTAGGGTCATGGCGCCACTCACCTGGTTCTTGACGTTCCCAGGCACCGGTGGGAATATCCCACGGTGGACATCGTGACAAAACTCGATTCGAGACGACGGGGTGTTTTCCCGGCTCCGTTTCAGCCGGGTGACGTGATGGTGAGAGAGGTCCAGAATGCGGACAGCGTGACATTTCGCCTGGTGAAGCCTGCTGAAGTGGACGTTGTCCCGGCCGTTCGCCGCAGAGGGCGGATCATGCTGGGGCGACTTGTTGCCTCGCATGACGCAATCGCCGACGCGATTCGAGCGGAGCGCGATGGGCGGTGACTACTGGGACGCCTCAGCTTTGGTCGAGGCTCTGCAATCTGATTCAACTCGAGATCGGCTCGAGTCCAGCAAGGGATTCACTCGAGTCCACGCGTTGGCGGAAACATTTTCCACGTTGACGGGCGGGCGGTTGGGATTCCGCTGCCGCCCGGACGAGGCATCGGAAATGGTTTGCGAATTGGCGCAGTCGTTGCAGGTCGTGGAATTGACTGAAAGCGACGTTCTTCGTGCTCTGTCCAAATGCCATGGACTCGGCATTCGAGGTGGTTTGGTGCACGATTTTCTCCACGCTTCTGCTGCCGAGAAATCGGGAGCGGAGCGGATTTTGACTTTGAATCTCCGTGATTTTAAGAGCCTCGGGTGCCGTCTGAAGATCGAGTTGCCGTGAAGTGTGGTGGGTTGTCGGAGCACCGGCGGCAGGGATGCCGCGGGGCAGACTACGCGGCTCTGCGACGTAGCCCGCAGGGCGACACAATTGAACCGACGGGCGTCGAGTGACATAGCCTACCGGTAGGTAGCCCGCAGGGCGGCGGAGCGGGAGCAAAGCCGGCAAACGCGCCGGAGGCTTTGGGGAACGCGCCGGGAGGTCTCGGATAGCGCGCCGGAGACTCTGGGCGACGCGGCGAAAATCGTGGGGGACGCGGCGGACATCGCGGGATTTGTGTCGGACACTCTGGGCAAGACGTTGGACAACCCGGAATGGTGCCGGCGGGTAATTTCACCCGTAACCCGCTACCCTTAACTCATTGTCATCGTCTCCGCGTCTCTGCGCCTCTGCGGGATAAAAGTATCAATCCAGGAACTCGCGCGGAGGCGCAGAGACGCAGAGAATGATATAAATGCGGATGAGGAAGAGCTGAAAAGAACGAACGGATAAGATCCAAAGAAGCTGAATCTTAAAAGGAATTCCCTCCGCGTCTCTGCGCCTCTGCGGGAAAAAAGCATCAATCCAGGGACTCGCGCAGAGACGCAGAGGCGCAGAGATTGATCTAAATGCGGATGAGGAAGAGCTGGAAAAAGGAAGGGATGAAACCCAAGGAAGCTGAATCTTAAAAAGAATTCCCTCCGCGCCTCTGCGCCTCCGCGGGATAAAAGTATCAATCCAGGGACTCGCGCAGAGACGCAGAGGCGCAGAGATTGATACATATAGGGATGAGGAAGAGCTGCGGGTACATGGAGTACGGTTTTTGAACATAGGATCGCAAAGTTCGCGAAGAGATGCAGCGGGATACATTTCCAATGACCAACCACCAACAACGATCACCCGTATTTCAGGATCTCCGCGCCCCAGCGCCTCTGCGGGATAAAAGTATCAATCCAGGGACTCGCGCAGAGGCGCAGAGGCGCAGAGGGGGTTTCACCATGAAGGTATGGAGGGAGCTTCGGAGGTTCTGGGGTTGCTGAGTTCCACTCTCGTCTCGAGAACACCGAAACACTGGGTTTCCGGGGTTCGCCCTCGACTCTCGGCTACCGGCTACCGGCAACAGGACCGAACCGGTATCATCGGTTTGACTGTGAGCCGCCACTGTTCCAAGTTATCCGAAAACGATGAAGGCAAAATTCACTTTTTGGCAAGAGGCTGACGGAAAATATTTGGGATACTTGAATGACTATCCAGATCACTGGACTCAGGGCGACGACATGCAGGATCTAAGAGAACAGCTCGTTGATCTCTTTTCGACTTTTTCTTCCGAGAGCTTGCCCGGGATTCGAAGGGAGTCGGAGCTTCGAGATCGCTTGAAACGCCGGGATGTGATCACAAAAATCGAAGCGGCTGGCTGTCTTCTTTTGCGGCACGGTTCCCGTCATGATATTTATCACAACCCAGCGACAGGGGTATCTCAGCCGGTTCCACGTCACCGAGAAATCAATGAGATCCTTGCAAAGAAGATCATCAGAGATCTGACGAAATCTGAGTAGCGAATCCAATCGAACCGTTGCTTCCCTAAAAAAATTCCCTCCGCGTCTCTGCGCCTCTGCGGGAGCAAAGTATCAATGCGGGAACTCGCGCAGAGGCGCAGAGACGCAGAGAATGATCTAAATGCGGATGAGGAAGGGCTGCGGGAACATGAGTACGGTTTTTGAACATAGGATCGCAAAGTTCGCGAAGAGATGCAGCGGGATGCATTTCCAATGACCAACCACCAACAACGATCACCCGTATTTCAGGATCTCCGCGTCTCTGCGCCTCTGCGGGATAAAAGCATCAATCCAGGGACTCGCGCAGAGGCGCAGAGATTGATACAAATGAAAATGAGGAAAAGCTGAAACAGAAGAACGAATGAAATCCAAGGGACCTAAATCTTAAAAAGAATCCCCTCCGCGTCTCTGCGCCTCTGCGGGAGCAAAGTATCAATACAGGGACTCGCGCAGAGGCGCAGAGACGAAGAGCGGGGGGGCGGGGGTCTGATGTCGGACGCAGTTCGCCGTCAACCTCGGCGCGCCAGCCGTTACGCTGGGACAAGAATGGTCCGATCCGGCCAGTGCTTGACCAATCGCGCGTCTCGCGTTGCGAGTTTGCACCCGGCTTCCGTCGCGATTTGAACGAGGTAATTGTCCTGAATCTCTCGATGACGTCCGGCAGAAGTGATGAATTCTTCCTGGGGTGGATTTGACACAATCCACCCGGGTGCGGGTGCCGAGACGAATCTTTGAAGCATCGTCCACGCTTGGAGTGCGGTGAGTGGAGCCTGATTCATGACATCTTGGTTCATCGAAAGCCGCAGATAAGCGAGTCGGACCTCCGAACAGGTGGCCAGATCCGATCTCCGATGACCGACGATCCAATGCCGGAACGCGTGGTGGTGCGGGTGGGCTTCCGTGATCGCGCCGAAGACGATGTTGGCATCGAGCAGGAACTTCACAAAATTTCGTCGAGTGCTTGATCGATGGATTTTTGGTCGATGAGTTCCTCCGGGCGGGTTCGCCGAACGGTTGGAAAGTCCGAATCGCGATCCAACGCTCGAGTGCTCGAATCAGATTTGCACCCGAATTTTGCTCGCACGGCCTCTGCGACAAGAAGCGAGAGGGGGGCCCTCCCGCGCCCGCCTCGGCGAGCGGATTCGTGGCGCAAGGTGGCACTCACGTCCTGAGGCAAATCCAGGGTCGTTCGCATGATTATGCTTTTATGGTATCACGGTGGCCATGTCAACGGAACGTTTCGCGGGTGGCGGGTGGCGCGTTGGATTTGCCCCGCACCCCGTGACCCGTAACTCCTCGCCATTCCCTCCGCGTCTCTGCGCCTCTGCGGGATAAAAATATCAATACAGGAACTCGCGCAGAGGCGCAGAGGCGCAGAGATTGATACAAATGAGGATGAGGAAGAGCTGGAAAAAGGAACGGATGAAAGCCAAGGAAGCTGAATCTTAGAAAGAATTCCCTCCGCGTCTCTGCGCCTCTGCGGGCTAAAAGCATCAATACAGGGACTCGCGCAGAGGCGCGGAGGCGCAGAGGATAAAAATGGCGATGGATTTCAAGCGAAGAGCGCTAAATCTTCAGATCAGCTAATTCCAATAACTAGTAACTGTATCTCAGCCCTCCGCGTCTCCGCGCCTCTGCGGGATAAATGTATCAATCCAGGGACTCGCGCAGAGGCGCGGAGATGGGAGGTCGGAAGTCGAGTGTCGGTGTCGGTGTTTCCAATAACCATCAACTGTCAACCAATAGCCAGTGGCTGGTGACGCGTTGGATTTGCTCCGCTACCCGTGACTCGAAACTGATGCCGCCGGAAGCCGCGTTTCCAATAACTCGGGGTCGAGGGCTTTTGCCTGCTGGTTACCAGGTCAGCAGTGAGAGGCCGTCGACGCGGTCAAAGTGGCTGTCGCGTTGGGCCAGCGGCATGGAGCATTCGAGGGCGACGGCTGCGATCCAGATGTCGTTTTCGGGGATGGGCGTTCCGCGGGACTCAAACGTGGCGGCGATCTGGGCGTAGTGCCAAGCGGTGGCCGTGTCGGGATGAAGAACGGCGACGGTCTGTAGGAACATTTCGAGCTGCGCTTTGGTCTTCTCGGGAACGCTGGATTTGAGGACGCCTTTGTAGAGCTCGCCCAAGGCGGTGAGCGGCAGGAAGAGCGGCTCGGCCGGAGGAGCTTTCTCGGCGAGGTTAATCCGGCCGCGTAGGTGCTCGATGACGACGCTGGTGTCGAGCAGGATGCCCTGGAGCATTACGACTCGAGGCGGCGGCCACCGAGCATCGCGGCCTCGAAGGAGTGTCCGTCTTGTTCGCTGAGGAGTCCGTGAGTCTGAAGAAGAAGCGCCTGGCGGTTTTTCTGGTCGGCCTCGCTGAGGCCGTGGACGTAGCGGGCCACCTCGACGAGTTTGGGCGTCGGCAGACTTTGGAGATCTTTCAGGATGGATTCGATCACGTTCACAGAATTTGATTGTAGCATTGGCAGCAGCAAAGGCGAGTGGCGAGTTGCTGTTGGGCGCGTTGGTGCAGTTGGGCGCGTTGGATTTACCCCGCACCCCGTGACCCGTAACTCCTCGCCATTCCCTCCGCGTCTCCGCGTCTCTGCGCCTCTGCGGGATAAATGTATCAATCCAGGGACTCGCGCAGAGGCGCAGAGGCGCAGAGGCGCAGAGACTGATACAAATGCGGATGAGGAAGAGCTGGAAAAAAGAACGGATGAAAACCAAGGAAGCTAAATCTTAGAAAGAATTCCCTCCGCGCCTCAGCGCCTCTGCGGGATAAATGTATCAATACAGGGACTCGCGCGGAGGCGCAGAGGCGCGGGGGATAAAAATGGTGATGGGTTTCACGCAAAGAGCGCTAAACCTACAGGTCAGCTAATTCCAATAACTAGTAACTGTATCTCAGCCCTCCGCGCCTCTGCGCCTCTGCGGGAAAAAAGTATCAATCCAGGGACTCGCGCAGAGGCGCGGAGATGGGAGGTCGGAAGTCGAGTGTCAGTGTCGGTGTTTCCAATAACCATCAACTATCAACCAATAGCCAGTGGCTGGTGACGCGTTGGATTTGCTCCGCTAAGGGGCCTCGGCGCTGGAGTCCATCCCGACCGGGTTAAGAAGCTGATGGTCTCGAATAACATCTCTGGGCAGTTGCTGGTTGAGGATGGCTACCGGCTTGAGTTTACGCTGGAGGACGCGCTCCGGGATTGGTCGAAGGATCATGAGCAGCGGGAGCTAAGGTGATGGGCTAACCACTAAAAACACTGAGGGCTCCAGCGACAGCCGTAGGCTTCCCGCCTGCGGCTTTTTCCTGGCTTGATGACGTGATTGCGGAATCGGCACTGGCGGCAAATTGCGGGTGAAGTTCGATCCCGCAGAAGACGAACGAGTTCAGGTTTCTGAGTTCTGAGATTTTCGGTTCTCGCCCTCGACGCTCGGCCCTCGACCCAGCGTGCATGGGTAGGTAATTCTCAACGAATTGAAAACTGTCGGGGGACGATCGAGCGGTGGATTGGCGCGGGGCGTGACCGTGCTGGTGGGTCTCACCCTCACGGTGGGATTCGGCGTTTCGGTGTTCCTGTCGAACGACTCGACCCTCGACTCTCCGCACTCGACGTCGGATCTCCGCCCACTCACGTCTGGCTGGGGGCTTGACGCCATCGTCGCTCGGCATCTTCGACCGGAGCAGCGGCCGACATTTTTGCAACTGCTCGAGGAGACGCCGGTGCGCTATCTGCGCGAACGCAATCACGGGGATTCGCGGGATCCAGAAATCTGGCGATCGGGGGAGTTCGGGGTTTACGCAGATCTGCGGAAGAGGGGGTTTGAAACCGTGGCGTTCGCGACGTTGCCTGGGCGTCCGACGGCTCAGAAACCCGGCAATCAGCTGCGGGAGGATCTGCTCACCGTCTACGCGGCGGCGCGGGAACTGGGGCGGCAAACGGGTGGACTGGTTGCGGCCTGGGAACTGCCCAACGAACCGGACGTGCATTACGTCAAAGACCTGCCAGATCGATTCGCGGCGTATTCGAAGGCGGTCTACCTGGGACTGCGGGACGGAACGGCGGGACGCTCGGATCGACAACCCGCCGTGCTGATGGGGGCGCTCGGGAATTTTCCGGGGCCGTGGCTCGTGCGCGCGGCGGCGAACGGGTTGTTCGATTACACGGATGGGCTGAACGTTCACTTTTACGGCCACGGACGGGATTTGCGTGGCGCGATCCGGGCGCACCGGGGTTTCGCGGACTCCTGGACTCCGGATCGGACTCTGCCGGTCTGGATCACCGAGTGTGGGATCAACGCGGTGCCCTTCGACGACGTCGAGGAAGAGCGCGGGCGGGAGATTCAGCGGGCGTTCACGGTGGAGACGGCCCGGACCGCTCTCGACGAGGAGGTGGCGGTTTTCATGCCCTTCGTGATGAACTGGCGGACCAATCCGTTCTGGTCGCTGATCGGGGACTCGGGCGAGCCGTATCCGGCGTGGACGGATTACGCGGAGTTCACCCGCGAGCACCGGCTACCGAAGAAAGCAGCGGTGGCCCGGCCAGCGACACCGAATCGGATCGTCGTCCAGTGGCTGCCCGACAATTTCACCTGCATTCCGCACAAGGTGAGCGGGACGTATTGGTTTCGCGGTCCCGCCGATGATCCCAAGCCGATCCGGGGAAGCTGGTGGGTGTACAATTTTTCTGCCAGACCGGTCTTTGGAAACTTGGAATTAGAAGGAGCGGATGACGGATTGCGGATGGTGAGGGTCGCGGACTCCGTGCTGCGGGTGGGCGCGTTTTCGCGCGTCGAGGTTCCCATGGACGCGCGGGTCGCGTCGGAGGGCTACGTGCGGGGGCGGGTCACAGCGCGCTTCGTTCCGGTGGTGCCAGGGGCGGGTTTGCGGGAATCCAAGGCCGTTGTGGGATTCGAGACCGTGCCGAGTCGGACGTTGCTCGGGGAGGTATCGGGACTGACGGGGAGCCGTCCGGATCCGGATGGATTTGAGTGGATCTGGGCACCCGAGCCGCCGGAAGACCTGTTCGCGGCGGGACGGTGGCTGGTGATGAATGGGGTGACGGTGGTGGGCGAGGAGGCGCGGGTCGGCTCATTGAGCCGAACGTCGGATTTCATCGTTGCCGGGGAGTCGAGCGACCCGCGGTTGCCGCCAATGGCGGTTACGCGAGTGGACGGATTGCCACCTCGAAACGATGGCTTCCTGAGGTTGCGGTATCTCGGGGTGGATCCGCCACCGGGGGGGATTCGGGTGGATCTGGTCGACGAGGACGGGCAGCGATTCAGCGTGGCGGAGGGTCTGGGCCGCAATCCCGATCGCTCGAACCCGCGGATGGTGACGCTGGCCTACGCGGATTTTCACCCCTACGCGTTCGGTCGTCTGACCGATCGACCGATTTTCCAGCCCGAGGCCATTCGCGAAATTCAGCTGCGGTTTTATCCGGTGCAAAGTCCGGCGGTCTTCCGCGTCCGCGTGGATGTCGCCGGGCCGGTGATCGTTCGAGGGCTCCGGGGCGAGCCGAGTGGGGAAGGCGGAGATGGCGCGGGAGCGTCTCACCGAAAATGAGGGTTGAACAGAAGGTCACAAAGGAAACGAAGAATACGTTTGGGAGCAGGCTCAGCGCGCGCAGAAGCGGCGGGGGAACGTTTGAAAGTCGGAGGGTCGAAACGTCGGGCTGGAATCGCTGGGGCGATCGATGGCTGGTCCCGTGCCGCGGAGGGTCGGCTGGGTGATACGGTCGGGCCTCTTTGACGGCGTGGCGGCGGCGGGCTGGAAGCCCGCGCTCCCCGGCAATCGCACCAGTGGTCTTTCAATACGCCGTCTTCGGCGGTCGGATCACCTGCCAGGCCGTCTTGAAGATGATGACGGCATCGAGGAGGGGGGACCAGCGCTCGATGTATTCGATGTCGCACTGGACGCGCCGGGTGACGTCTTCATTCGATTTGGCTTCTCCGCGGAAGCCGCGCACCTGGGCGAGGCCGGTGAGGCCGGGCTTGACGAGAGACCGGACGTGGTAGGAACGGAAGACGGCGGCGAATTGCTCGTCGTGCTTGAGCATGTGGGGACGGGGTCCGACGAGACTCATCTCGCCCCGGAGAACGTTCAGAAACTGCGGGAATTCGTCGATGCTGGTGCGACGAAGGAACTTGCCACCCCGGAAGATTCGGGTGTCCTGAGCGGTGGCCTGGCGAGCGGGGTCGTCGTTACTAAGCGTCATGGTCCGAAATTTCAGAATCTCGAATGGCTGGTTACGAATGCCGGTGCGGAGCTGTCGGAAGAGGAGCGGACCGGGGGAGTGTCGGCGGTGGACGAGCGAGACGAAGGCGGCCAAGACCGGGAGAACGAACAGAACGACGGGAAGTGAGATGGCGACGTCGAACAATCGCTTGCTGAGCCGACTGATCGGGTCCTCGAGGGGTTCCTCGCGGAGGCCGACGAAGTCGTAGCCGAACTGGTGAAAGTAGCGAAGGGAATGTTGGAAGATCTCGGCGAGCGAATTCACCGCCGAAAGCCGGGCTCGGCCCGCTCGCAGGCTTCGATGATGGCGGTGAGTTCACGCCGGTCTTCGGGGATCTCGAGGAGAAGGACGGAGTGCACCTCGTGGGTGCGAAGGATCGACGTGAGGTCGGCTGGTTTGCCCAGGACGGGGACGCGGTAGCTCGTTTTTCGCTCGGCTTCGGTCACGAGGCCGACGACTTCGATCCCGTAGTCCTGAACGGCGTGCAGCCACGGGCGGAGGTGGCGGACACGCTCCGGCTCGCCGATGAGAGCGGTCCGCGTGAGGCGGCGGCCCGCGAAGAAGAACTGGCTCAACCACCGGGGAACGAAGCGATTGATCACGAAGAACGTGCCGATGAGGATGGGAAGGTAAGTCAGGATGAATAATCGCGAAATGCCGACGTCCTTGGTGACCAGCAGCATGAAGAGAAGGGCACCAAAAACGTAAGCGCCCTGCCGGACCGCGAGGCGCATCGATTGGACCACGTCCTGAACGAGCAGGTTCGTCGACGTGAGGTCGAGGCCGAACAGGTGGATGAGGAGTCCGAAGAGCGTGATGAGGGAATAGGAAAGGTATCGCGGTAAGTTCAGCTCCATCCCGAGCACCGCATCGAGCGCGAACAGGTAGGTCCAGAACGACACGAGGAGCGCGAGCGACTGGACGATGATGTAGGCGTTGAGCAGGCCTTTGGTGCGGGAACGGATCACGGGTCGGGCGGGGAGCTTCGCGGAGCGGCTGTCGGCTGGGGGTGGGTCAAAATTGCAAGCCCAGGTTGAGGCCCAGCGTGTTGTTGTCAAACTCCCGGCTCGGGGTGTCCGACGTGCGCTGGGCGCGTTCGTAGAAGACCGACAGCGAGACTTGCTCCCGCAAAAACGTGTAGCCCAGCGAGGGTCGCGCGGAGACGAAGGTGAGATCGTCCTGGTTCGAGTTCTGGAACTCTTGGACTTGGTAGCGGAGGGCGAGCGAGAACGCGAAGCGGGTGAGCAGCCGCTGGGTGTAATTGACGCGTACGGAGTTCGTGATCTGACTCTGGCCGCGGGTGAAGGCGGAATTGCCGACGGTGCGGGCGAGGTCGAGCGTGATCGCGTTGCCGGGTCGGATGAGATACGACGTGCCGACGCTCAGGGTCGGGGTCACGAGATTTTGATCGCCGCCGGAGTCCTCCTCGAATTGCCGGGCTTGCAGGCCGAAGGATCCGCGGAAGGTGAATTTTTTGAGCGTGTTGAAATCGATCCCCAGAATGAGGCTTTGGAAGGTCTGCGTGCCGCCGTCGGAGACGAGCGTGGTGCCGAACGAAGGGCCGAGGTTGAGGCGGAGCTTCGGGCTGAATTGGTAGGCGATCCGGGGTGAGATCGAGACGGTCGTGTAGTCGATGGAGTTGCCGTCGTCCTGGTAGGAAGCGTTCACGACGGCTTCGGCGAACGTCTTGGCACCGAGCGCGTAGGAGTTTTCCCAGGCGAAGGCGTAGTTGATCCGCTCGCGCCGCCCCTGGGTGTCGGCGGTGGGGTTCGAGTTTCGCGAGTAGGAGAAGACCGCGGAGGTCGTGAGGCGGGGGAACGCGTATTGGCCGGCGAAATTGAGCGATTCGTTGGTGGTGTTCTGATCGGAATTCTCGGCGAAAAATTGAAATTGCGGCGTGTAGCGCAGGACAAAAAACTCCTCGGTCTCGGTGCGAAAATCTCCGATGCCGAGGAGCAGGGTTGGCGAGAACGTGCTGACGATGTCGGCCTGGCGGTTCGTGTTGCTCTGGAAAATGTTGTCGTCGTACTGCGTCCCGAGGCTGATGGGGATTCGGAGGTGCAGCTCGCCGAAGCGGAGTTTGAGGCCCTGGACCTGGAAGATCGGGTCCAGGGGATTGCTGAGATCGGGAAGGTAGTAACCGACGTCCGAAGTGACCGGAGACTCCGCCTCGCGGAAGGCTTCCGTGCCGAACGTGAGCCGGTCGGTCAGACCCGCCCGGGCGGGCGCGGCATCGTCCCGGGGCGGGACGGTCGACTCGACCTCTCGGGGTGCGTCGAAGGGATCGGGGCCGGGATCGGTGACGAACCCGTCGGAAAGTGCGGAATCGCTCGGTGCCGCGGACTCGTCGGGAGGCAAGGCCGGGCCGTCGGGATTCTCGGGCCGTTCAGCGAGGTCTTCTTCCAGGGTGACCGGGGCCGTGTCGGTGGCAGCCGTCGACCAGTCGGGTTCGACGGGCAGCCCCTCGCTCTGGGTGAGTCCGGAGCGTGCCAGGGGAAAACATCCGATCGCCACAGCGAGGCCCGCAACGAGGGGGCTCGAAGTCAGCCGGCGCGGGATTCGGTCGAGGTAGCACCGGGTCGAGAATCTCACGGCGGCGGCGAGCGGCGAATCAGGGTCTGACCTCGCGGCCTTCGTCGAACTTCAAAACCCGTGGTTCGCCGCCGACTTCGTCGTAGAACTTCCACTCACCATCCATGAGGCCATCGGTGTAAATGCCGTCGGATTCGAGGGTGCCATCCTCGAAGAACGACGTCCAGCGGCCCGACAGAGATCCGTCCGCGTAGGCACCACTGGACGCCAGCTTGCCGTTCTCGTGGTAGTAGCTCCAGCTCCCGGCTTCGAGACCGTCCACGTAGGTGCCTTCGCTCTCTTTGGTGCCGTCTTCGTAGTAGGTGACGTAGGGGCCGTGCTCGACGCCGTCTTTGAGAGCACCCACCTCTTCTTTCGCTCCGTCGTCGTAGACCGCGAAGACGGGGCCGGAGTAGCCGGTCTGCGTGCCGACGATGAGGAAGCGGTCATTCTCCTCGTCGTAATCAAGCGAATACATGTCGATCGGCTCTCGATCGGCTTCGTCAACGATTGGTGTTTTGTCGGCTTCGTCGACGGGTGACTGAACGGCGGCGGCCGCGGCGGCCGGAGTCGACGAGGGAATCGGAGTCCCGCTGGGCACCGGGGCGACCGTCGCGGAGGGCGTGGGAGGCGCGGGTGCCGCCGCTGGCTCCGACGCGTCTTCGCAAGCGACGGTCAGGAACGAGAGCGCGAGCGCCGCCAGGGTCGAGATTCGGAAAAAGCGGGATTGGTTCGGGACGCGATGAATTTCCACAGCCCGTTGCCAATAAGGGGTGGCGGGTAGAAGGTCAATTGTATTGGGTGGCGCTGTATTGGGTGGCGCGAGGGGCGCGCCGGTCGGGGGTCAGAGGGTCGGGAGGTCCGAAGGTCTGGAGTTGGCGCTGCGCGCCTGGCCAGCCAGAGACGGCACCGGGGTGGTGCCGCTCCCACCCCGCTCAAAATCGCACCAGCGATTCTGACATGACCTTCGGACCTTTCGACCTTTCGACCGAGCTACTTTCCGGCCCGGAGCTGCCGTTCGGCTTCGATCCAGTCGGTGGCGGAATCGCCCTCCAAGCCGTGCTGCTGGCGGTGCTCGCCGATGTAGTAGGCGCGCAGGCCGATGTCTTCGTTGGTGACGTGGGCGACGGGGAGTTTCTGCTTCTTCGGAGTCGTGGCCGCTTTTTTGACCGGAGCCGCTGGTTTCTTGGCTGACTCGGCCGGTTTGGCCGCGGCGGTTTTTTTCGTGGACTTGGCTTTGGCAGCGGACGTTGGGATGGCTTCGACGACGGCCTCTTTCACGGCAGCGATGGCGGCCTTTGCCTCGGAAAGCTTCTTGGCGGCGGGACTTTTTGTCGGCTTGGCGGCGGGCTTCTTCGGCGCGGGTTTCGCGGACTTGGCTGGCTCGGATTTCTTGGGCTTCGGCATGGTGGTGGAAATAGTTAGATCGGTGAACTGATTGCAAAATAAATTTTCAAAAAGTGCCCGCCCTTCCTACGCTGCGAACATGAGTGCTTTTTTGATTCGCTGGATGATCACGGCGGTTTCGGTGATGTGTGCGGCGGGCTTGATCGAGGGAATCAGTTTCAGTGGAAACGTCGGGGTGCTGCTCGGGGCCTCGCTGCTGTTGGGCATCATCAACGCGCTGGTGAGGCCATTTCTCATGCTGCTGAGCTTGCCGTTCATCATCGCGACGATGGGGTTGTTCATTTTTGTGGTGAATGCGTTGCTGCTTCTGTTCGTTTCGAAAGTGATTCCCGGTTTTGTGGTGGAGGGATTTTGGTCGGCTTTTTTCGGGGCAATCATCGTGAGCGTCGTGAGTTGGCTCCTGAGTTCCTATTTCCGGACGAGTGACGGCAAGGTGCGGCTGATCACGCACCACGAAAAGGTGGCGGGGCGGCGGACGATGAAGCAGGCCGACGCGCGCGTCGTCGACGAATGACGTATTGCCTGAGTCTTCTTTGCCGAGAGGGGATCGTCTTCCTCTCGGATTCGCGGACGAGCGCGGGGGTGGACAACATCACCGTGCACCCGAAGATGCGGATCTTTCAGCGGTCGGAGGACCGGGTGATTTGCATTCTCAGCTCGGGAAATTTGTCGCTGACGCAGTCGGTCGTGCAACTCATCGAGCAGGACATTGGGGAATCCGGGGCGGACGGGGCGCGCCCGTGTTTGTTGAATCAGGACAACCTCTTCGACACGGTCCGCTACCTCGGTGAGCAGATGCGGGTGGTGCGCCAGACGCCGGGAAGTTGGCTGGAGGAGGATGGCATCTCCTCGACGATGAGCTTCCTGGTGGGCGGGCAAATTGGGCGGCAGCCACCGCAGATCTTCCGGGTTTATTCGCCGGGGAACGCGATCCACGCGAGCCGGGAGGCACCGTTTCTGCAGATCGGAGAGGCAAAGTACGGCAAGCCGATCCTGGACCGGGGTTTTAATTTCGAGACTCCGCTCGCCGAGGCGGTGCGGTACGGGATTTTATCCCTCGACGCGACGGCGAAGAGCAACGTGTCGGTCGGGACGCCGTTCGAGGTCTTCAGCTACGCGGCGGGAAGTCTGGCGGTCGGTCGGCGGGCGGTACTGCACGAGAACGATCCGTGGCTGTGTGAGATCCGGGAGCGGTGGCAGCGGGGGTTGGTTGATTTGATCCGGGAAATGCCGGACCTTCCGCTGCATGACTGACGACGACGGGCGGGAGGCGCTCTTTCTGGGGGGCGAGACGCGGGTCAAGATCTGCGGGCTCACGAACGCGGCGGACGCGGCGATGGTCGTTGCGGCGGGCGCGGACGCGGTGGGGATCAATCTTTTCGCGGGATCGAAGCGCTTCGTCGAGTTAGCGGTGGTGCGCGATTGGGTGGCGGAGCTGCCGGTCACGCGCGTGGCCGTGGTCGTGAACGCAACGGCGGACGAATTGGCGGCGGTGCGTGCCGCGGGTTGCTTCGACGCGGTACAATATCATGGCGACGAGAGCCCGGCGGACTGCCTGGCTGGCGGGGGGCGCTGGGTGCGGGCGGTGCGGGTGCGGGATTGGCAATCGCTGGAGGGCGCGCTCGACTACGTGACGCCGTATTTGTTGATCGATGCCTTCAGCGCGGCGGGATACGGCGGCACGGGCGACGGACTCGATCTGCGACTGGCGGAGGAGTTCGTGCGGAAGGAACGGACCCGCCGGGTGTTGCTGGCGGGCGGGCTGAGACCGGAGACTGTCGGCGCGGCGGTGAAAATGGTGCGCCCGCACGGGGTGGACGTGGCGAGTGGCGTCGAGGCGGCGGGTGATGCTCGGCGGAAGGACGCGGCGAAGGTCAGGGACTTCGTCGCGGCGGCGAAGGGTTGATCTTTTTTTTGCCGCGAAAAAGCGCAGAAGGCTCAAAAGACTCGGATGGCTGGTTGTGACGGTGTCTCGTTTTAGATCTTGAGCCTTTGGCACCTCTTTGCGGCCAGGATTTATGATTCTGGAAATCTCCGGCGGGCCGGGTTTAATGGGTGGCTTATGAGTCGTAAGAAATTTGAGATTGCCGTGTTGGCGGGGGATGGGATCGGGCCGGAGGTGATGTCGGCGGCTCTCGGGGTGTTGGGTGCGGCGGCGGCCAAGTTTGAGTTCGATCTGGAAGCGACCGAAGCCCGCGTGGGCGGGGCCGCCATCGACGTGGACGGGAAGGCGCTGCCGGAGGAGACGCTCAGGGTGTGCGAGGCGGCGGACGCGATCCTGTTTGGTTCGGTGGGGGGACCAAAGTGGGAGTCGCTGCCCGCGAACGAACAACCCGAGAGGGCCGCTTTGCTGCCGCTGCGGAAGCACTTTTCGTTGTTCGCCAACCTTCGCCCGGCGGTGTGTCTGCCGGCGCTGGCCCACGCGTCGCCGCTGCACCCGCGATCAGTCGAGGGCGGCTTTGACGTGCTCTGCGTGCGGGAGCTCACGGGCGGGCTGTATTTCGGGGAGCCGAAATACATCAAGGAAGAGGGCGGGGAATTTTTCGCGGTGGACACAATGATCTACTGGGAAAGCGAAATCCGCCGGATTGCGAAGGTGGCCTTCGAGGCGGCCATGACCCGCGGTGGCCGGCTCACGTCCATCGACAAGGCGAACGTTCTGCAAAATGGCGTGCTCTGGCGGCGCGTCGTGACGGACGTTGCGCGGGATTACCCGGCGGTGACCCTGAATCATCTCTACGTGGACAACGCGGCGATGCAGTTGGTGAAAAATCCGAAGGCGTTCGACGTGATCCTGGCCGAAAACATGTTTGGCGACATCCTGAGTGATGAGTTGGCGATGCTGACCGGGTCGTTGGGGATGCTGCCGAGCGCGAGTCTCGGCGAGGCGCTGGCGGGAGCGACGGGGGGGGATCGGCGATTCGGAATGTATGAGCCGAGCGGCGGGACGGCACCCGACATTGCCGGGCAGGGAATCGCGAACCCGATCGCGCAGATTTTGTCAGTCGCGATGATGCTGCGGCATTCCTTCGCGCACGAGCAGGCGGCGGCAGCCATCGAAGGCGCGGTGCGCGGTGTGATCGATGATGGATTGCGGACGGCGGACATCTGGACCGAGGGGACGACGAAAGTCGGGACGGCGGAGATGGGGGCGGCGGTGGCGGGGAGCTTGGCGGGGTCGAAGGTCGGAAGGTCTTAGAGTCGGAAGGTCACACGCCGCGAACGGCTGTCTTGGTGATTTGGGAGCCCCTTTTGACGGCGCGGCGAGCTGGAAGCCCGCGCTCCCCAGCGCAATCGCACCAGCGATTCTGACCTGACTTTCCGGCCGTCGACCTTCCGATCAACGGCTCCGACCCATGAGATTGCCTGTCGCGGTGCGATCAAACCAGGACAGCGTGCGGTCAAAGTAGGACTGTGTGCGATCAAACCAGGACAGCGCAGATTTTGCGGAGCTGGAGCGGAGCGGAAGCGGAGTAAAATCTGCGCTCGCGCCCATGGAATGGGGTATTTCGGGGACTTGAAAAAAACTACCAGCAACTCATCGGCCGTCATGCCGCGCCATATATCCGCGATGTCATGGCCCGTTTTCGCAAGGATTCGATCTCGGCACATGACGCCCAAGGCGAACTCGGTCTGAGTCGAAGTCGATTTTACGTTCTCTACAGCGACTATTTGAAGGCATGTGCCGGGCGCACCCAGCGTTCATGGGCCCCTGGGCAGTCCGGCGGCAATCATCACCGAGCGTGGCCCGAGGAGGTTTGCCAGCTCCTCACCAAGCTTCTGCAAGCGCGCCCGCCAGCCTCGTATGCCTTCGCCGCGGACGAAGTTCATCGCCGCCACCAGCTCAAGATTGATCGTGCCAGTGTGCGGCGCTGGGCGCTGTCCCGTGGACTCGGACCGGACACCCGATACAAGGCAGCACGCAAACCCGTGCGGCGTTGGCAGGTCCAGCAAATCGGCCAGCTCTGGCAGTATGACGCTTCTCCGCACCGCTGGTTTGGCCCCGCCCATCAACCCGCTCATTTGCTGGAAATCATCGACGATCACAGCCGGGTTGTTCCCGGTGCGCAGATCTACGCGCGCGAGTCTCTGCTCGCTCATCTCGACTTTCTTTCGGGCGCGTTCCGCGCCTACGGACTACCTCTGGCCCTCTACGTCGATTACCACTCCTTCTTTTTTACCAACACTCCCGAAGCCTTCACTCAACTTGGGGCCGCTCTTCGTTTTTACGACGTCTCGCTGCGCTTTGCACCCACTCCCCAAGCCAAGGGCAAGATCGAACGCCTCCACGACTATTGGCAGAAGCGGCTGCCTGCCGTCTTCGCGGCCGAGGCGATCACCACCCTGCCCGCCGCCAACGCTCTGTTGGCCCGACTCCTGGACCACCGCAACCAGCACGAAAAACACCGCGAAATTGCTTCAACTCCCGACGCCGCGTGGAAGCTGGCTCTGCGCGAGAAACGCTCGGCCCTACGTCCCGTTCCCGCCTGTCCGTGGTGGCCTTACGTCTGGAGCCAACGATCCAACGCCCGCGTCGAGCCTGATGGTCGAATCTCCCTCCCGGGACAACGTCTGCGAATCGACAAACCGCCCGGTTCCAAGGTCATTCGCTGCCTCCATCCCAACGGCGACTTCTCTATCCTCGACGCGGCTCCAGCCAAGAAATCCAAACCCCTCGTCCTTCTCCATTGCCCGGCTTCCAAACCTGTCCTGCTTTGATCGCACGCTTTTGTCCTGGTTTGAAATCCTCACCACAGACCCATGAGATTGCCTTGACCTTTGGAAATCGGGGTTCCTACTGTCGCGGGTCGAATGGGGGATACTTTTACGCCGACCGGTGACGCAGGGTCCGGCTCTCCCGACTTCAATCTATAACTCTTTACTCATCAGATGTTTGACAAACTTTTAGGATTTTTCTCCAACGATATCGGGATCGATCTTGGCACCGCCAATACCCTCGTTTACGTCAAGGATCACGGCATCGTCCTCCGCGAGCCCTCCGTGGTCGCCGTCCAGGCGGGCACGAACAAGGTGCTGGCTGTCGGCGAAGAGGCCAAACGGATGCTCGGCCGCACGCCGGGCAACATCGTCGCGATCCGTCCGCTCAAGGATGGCGTGATCGCCGACTTCGAGGTGACCGAAGCGATGCTGCGGCACTTCATCAGCAAGGTTCACAATCGCCGCCGGATGGTCCGGCCCCGGGTCGTCATCGCGGTGCCGAGCGGCATCACCGAAGTCGAAAAAAGGGCGGTCAAAGACTCCGCCACGCACGCCGGAGCGCGGGAAGTCTACCTCATCGAGGAGCCGATGGCCGCGGCGATCGGAACCGGGCTTCCGGTGCTGGACGCGGCGGGCAACATGATCATCGACATCGGCGGTGGCACGACCGAAGTGGCGCTCATCTCCCTGTCGGGCATCGTCTTCAGCCGGAGCGTGCGGGTGGCGGGCGACGAGCTTGACGAGGCGATCTCGCAGTACATGAAGCGAGCCTACAACCTCATGATTGGCGAGCGGACGGCGGAGGACATCAAAATCAAGATCGGTTCGGCCTACAAACTGGAGAAGGAAGTCTCGATGGAGGTGAAGGGCCGCGATCTCGTCGCCGGCCTGCCGAAGACGATCACGATCACGTCGCAGGAAGTGCGGGAGGCGATGATGGAGCCGATCTCGACGATCGTCGACAGCGTGCGGATCACGCTCGAGCGTTGTCCGCCGGAGTTGTCGGCGGATCTCGTCGACCGGGGTCTCGTGCTGGCGGGTGGCGGGGCGCTGCTTCGCGGTTTGGATCGGTTGTTGGCCGAGGAGACGGGGCTGCCCGTGCACGTGGCCGAGGATCCGCTGAGCGCCGTGTGCGAAGGGACGGGCAAAGCACTCCAGGAATTGAAATTGCTGCGCTCGATTGCTTCGACCGAACGAGTGCACACAGCGGTCAATCTTTGATCCCGTGGTGACTGAGGCGACGGAACCCGCGGCGCGGCTTCCCCAGCAACCGATGATCGGGAGGATTGCGTCGTGAAGAAAGTTAACATCGCGCTGGCCGCGTTGGTGCTGATCATCGGGGGAGCGTTCATGGCGCTGACGACGGACGTGATGCAGTCCATGCAGTCCGCGTATCTCTCGGTCGTCTCGCCATTTTTGAAGACCGGCAGCGCCGTGCAGGAAGGTCTCGGCGCGATGGGCAAGGGCCTCAAAACGCTGGACGAACTCGAGGACGAAAATCGCATCCTCGTCCGTGAGAACAAGGAGCTGCGCGCGACGAACACGATCCTCCGCGACATGGAGACCGACAACAATCGGCTGCGGGCGGCGCTCGACTACCGGCAGCGTTCACTTTTCCGCCTGGTCGCCGCGCAGGTGATCTCGCGCGACGCCTCGACGTGGTGGCAGACGATCAAGATCAATCGCGGCTTCGAGGACGGCGTCGAGGCGGAGCGGACGGTCATCACGGACCAGGGTCTCGTCGGCAAGACGATGACGGTATCCAAAAACGAGGCGATCGTGCTGCTGGTGACGGATGAAAATTGCAAAGTCGGGGCCTACGTCGAGGGCAGTCGCGAGAAGGGGATCGTGAGCGGCGAGCGGGTGCAGAGTTCGGCGGACGGGAAGATGCAGATGAACTTCCTTTCGAAGAGCGCCAATCTGCAGCCGGGGCAAAACATTTACACGCAGGACGTCGGCGCGGTCTTCCCGGCCGGTCTGTTGGTCGGAACGGTGCTGTCATTCGAGCCGAAGGAATTGGACGGCCAAGCGGTCTTGAAGCCGGCGGTGGATTTCTCGACGCTCGGTGACGTCTTCGTCATCACGGGGACGCAGGAATGAGGACCGCGATCCTGACAACGAGCCTGCTAGCGGCGATCTTCGTGGCGTTGGTCGCGCAGGAATTGATCCCGCCGGTCGACATGTTCCTCGGGGCGCGGGTGTTGCTCGTTCCGCTCGTCTTTTGCTACGGGGCGCTCACGTTGCCCTTCCCGGCGATGCTGGGATTGGCGTTGTTCGCCGGGCTGCCTCAGCGATCTGGCGAATCTGCAGGTGATCGGCGACTCGGTTGAAATCTCGGTGGGCTGGTCTATCCTCGTTTATGCCGCGATCGGATCGATTTGTCAGGGACTGCGCCCGCTCGTCCTGCGGGGTCACTGGGAGATCCACGCGGGCATGAGTGGCTTGTCGACTTCGGTCATTCTGTTGCTGCAATTCTTCGCGATCTCGCTGCGTCGCTTCGACGCGGGTGGGTTCGTTTACAACGACGTCGTTTTCTGGCGGATTCTGGGGCCGGGCGTCATCGCTCTGCTGATCGCGCCGATTTTGTATTTTTTGATCGGGTTCGCCGCCGGGCGGGTCGAACTGCCGGGGCGGGCGGTCCGGGGATATTGAGATGAAAAAAGGCACACCGATCTTCCGAATCCTGACCCTGGCGATCATCACGACCGCGTGCCTTGGCGCGATCGTGGCTCGGCTCTGGTGGGTCCAGATCGCACGCGGCGATTACTACACGGCCAAGGTCCAGGGCGGCTCACGCGTGTCGGTACGCCTGCCCGCAGTGCGCGGCGAGATCATGGACCGCAACGGGATTCCGCTCGTCGAGAACCGGAAGAGCTTCGAGATCGATTTTTACCTGCCCGACATCGTTCGCGCCTACCGGAAGGAGCACAGCGGCAAGGCTCCGGTCCACCCGGACAAGCTCCGGCTGACCGTGCGCGGGATGGCCGAAGAGCGCGACCAGATCGACATCTCGCAGATCGTGAACGAGACGATCATCCCGCGACTCAAGGAGCTGGGCGTCGAGCAAAACTACAACGCCGAGCGGATGCAAGTGCACTACCGCAACGACACCCTCATCCCGTTCAACTACGCGCAGGATCTCGACTTCGATTCGATGGCGAAGGTGCTCGAAAGCAATCTCGGCCTGCCCGGCCTCAAGGCCGACGTGAAGCCCGTCCGTTTCTACCCCTACAAGTCGCTGGCCGCGCACATCCTCGGCTACGTCGGTGCGGAGACCGAGGTCGACCAAGAAGAGGCGCGGAAATTCAATTTTTACCAGCCCGACGTCGTCGGAAGGGTCCAGATCGAGAAGGCAATGAACGAGTACCTCAAGGGCACGGCGGGCTCGCGCATCCTGCAGAAGGACGTGAAGGGCCAGATCCTCGAGGACAGCGAGGAGCTCGTCGAACCGATCCAGGGAGACAACGTTTACCTCACCATCGACGCCCGCCTGCAATACATCGTCGAGGACACGCTTCGCGCCGCGGGCCGGGCGGCAGCCGTGGTGGTCAATCCGAACAACGGCGACATCCTCGCGATGGCGTCGGTGCCCTCATTCGATCCGAACGATTTCATCCCATCGATCTCGCCGGCGGACTGGGCCGTTCTCAACACCGACGAGACCTCGCCGTTGATGAATCGCGCGATCAATTCCTACGCGCCGGGATCGACTTACAAGGCTGTCACCTCGCTCGCGATGCTGCGGGCGGGAGTGGGCGACCGGCGCTTCAATTGCGCGGGGGGCGTCAGCTACGGCAACACCTACATGAAGTGCTGGATCTCGGGCAAAGGGACCCACGGCACCCTCGATCTCGAAGGAGCCATCAAAAACTCCTGCAACGCCTACTACTACCTCGGCGGCAACGTGGCCGGAATCGACGAGATCGTAGCCGTCGGGAACATGCTTGGACTGGGGCAACGAAGCGGGCTCCCGCTGTCCGGCGAAAACCCCGGCATCCTCCCCGGTAAAGAGTGGCTGGCGCAGAACTACCCCCGCGACACTTGGCGACCGGGTTACACCGCGAACGTTTCGATCGGTCAGGGCTTCGTGCTGGCGTCGCCGCTGCAGATGGCGATGGTGACCGCCGCACTCGCGAACGGTGGAACCGTTTATTTTCCGCGGATCATCGACAAGATTTTGGCGCAGGACGGCAGGATCGTGAAACAGGATCCGTCGCAGGTGCGATCCGATCTGTTGAAAGAAGGTGGATTGACGGCGGCTGACATCGAGCACGTGCGTCACGGCATGTGGAAGGTCGTGAACGAGTCGGGCGGCACCGCGCGGAAAGCTCGCCTCGACCGGGCCGAGGTCGCGGGCAAGACGGGGACGGCGCAGAATCTACGCAAGACGGCATCCGGTTCCGTCGTGAAGGATAATCACACTTGGTTCATCGCGTTCGCGCCTTACGACGCGCCGAAATACGCCGTCTGCGTGTTGGTGCAGGGCGCCAAATCCGGCGGCGGCGTGGCGGGGCCGGTGGCGGCGCGCATTCTCGACGAAGCTCTGGCCCTCGAGGCGGGTGAGCTCGAGGTGAAGCTGGAGCCGATTGAGCCAGCGGTCGGAAATTTTGTGCAGATCGACGGGATCGACTTCGGTCGGGACATCCCGGCGGCGACGACCGCGGCGGTCGAAGAGATGCCGACTGGCGACGGGCCGTCCCAGGTGAGCGAAAGCCCATCGAGTGCGCCCGCGCCGACGATTCGGGCCGAGCCTGACGACCAAGGTCGCGTGACCGAACGCTCAAACGAGAGCCGTGGTCTGCTAGATGCTTTCTTCAATTCTGGTGGTGGAAATGACTCGAATTCGGGGGGGGACGCACCGCGTCGCTCGCCGAGAAATCCTTTCCGCCGTTGAAGATTCCCACCAACTCAACTTTTCCCGGTTCTCTGAGGATCGGAACCCATTTGAATGATCGACACTGTCAAACGCATGCTCGGCCTCGGCCGTAAACCCACCGGAACCAAACTTATCGTCAGCTGCGAGAAGCTCGAAAAACGAGTCGCTCTGCTGGAAAACAATCGCCTCGAAGAATACACCATCGAGCGCGAGACCGATCGAAACATCGTCGGCGGTATCTACAAGGGCAAGGTCCGCAACATCGAGCATGGATTGAAGGCGATGTTCGTCGACATCGGCTTCGAGAAGAACGCGTTTCTTCACTTTTGGGACGCCATTCCCGCCGCGCTCGATAGCGGCGTGGAGTCCGTTTCCCGCGAGGGATCTTCGAAGAGTTCGAAGGTCTCGAAAAAGGCCGCTGCTCCCGCCGAAGCGAATGAGGGCGGCGACAACGGGGACGGCGAGGTCGTCACGCCAGCGGGAGGTGGACGTCGCCGTGGTCGCGGCGGCAAGGGCCGCAGTAGCAGCGGAGCAGGCGGCGGTGGTGGACGCGGCGGGAAGAAGGGCGGTGGCGGCGGGGAGCCGAAGATCACCGCGAAAGACATCCCCGACATTTATCCGGTCGGCGCCGAAGTGATGGTCCAGGTGAGCAAGGGCCCGATCAGCAACAAGGGGCCGCGCATCACGACGAACATCAGCATGCCCGGGCGCTACCTCGTCCTCATGCCCTACAGTGCGGAATGCGGCATCTCGCGCAAGATCGACGACCCCAAGGAGCGCGACCGCCTGCGCCAGATCCTCCGCGAACTCGATCTGCCGGACGGCATGGGCGTGATCATGCGGACCGCCGGCCAGGGTCAACGCGCCCGGCATTTCGTGCGCGATCTCAGTCTGCTCGTCGAGCAGTGGGAGGACATCGAGGCTGGGATGAAGGAGAAACCGGCACCCGCCGAGTTATTCCGCGAGCCCGATCTCATCGACCGGACGGTGCGCGATTTTCTCACCGACGAAGTGGACGAAGTCCTCGTCGACGACCTCGTCGCGTTCGAGCGGATGGAAGTCCTCACCGAGCAAATCTCGAAACGCTCCAAGAAGCGGCTTCACCACTACGGCGGCGCGCAACCGATCTTCGACTTCTTCGGCGTCCAGTCGCAGATCGACTCGGCCTTCCAACGTCAGGTCTGGCTGCCGTGTGGTGGTTACATCGTGATCGACGAGACGGAAGCGATGATCGCGATCGACGTGAACACGGGCCGAAACAAGGGGGCGAAGGACATGGACAAAAATCTGCTGACGACGAATCTCGAGGCGGCGGACGAAATTGCGCGTCAACTTCGGTTGCGCAACATCGGCGGATTGATCGTCGGCGATTTCATCGACATGAAATCCCGCAAAGATCAGAACGCGGTGTATCAGCGCGTGCGCGATCACCTCAAGCGCGACAAGGCGCGGACCCACGTCCTGCCGATCTCTCAGTTGGGATTGATGGAAATGACGCGCCAACGGGCGCAGGAGAGTCTGGCGAGTTCGCAATACATGACGTGCACGCACTGCAACGGTCGCGGCATGCTCAAGAGCCCGATGACCATGAGCGTCGAGATGCAGCGAGCGTTGCACACCGTCATGAAGCGGCACCTCGACGACGTTCACGAAATGAAGGTGATCGTCCACCCGACGCTCCTGCAGCGGCTCCGCGAAGACGATGAGGAGCTCCTCATCGACATCGAGCGTCGCTACGCCGGGCGCTTGTCGTTCCGCTCGGACCCGACTTTCCACCACGAGCATTTTGTCATCACAAACGGTGTGACCGGCGAGACGCTCAAATAGCCCGCGCAACGGGCACGGGAGAAGTTGGGAAGCCCGCGCCGTTGGACGCCCACTTCACCGGCGGCAGGGCTTTCCCTAGCCTCGATGCGCTGGCTGGCGCCAGGTGAAGGTGACCGCTTTGTCGATATCGGGATGAAGGCTGAGGGCGACCGGGCAGGTGTGGGCGGCGGCTTCGAGTGCCGTGCGCTGATCAACCGTCGGAGCGAGCGGAAGGTCGAAGTCGACTTCGATCTTGGCAATCCGGCGCGGGGGAGCCGCGGTCATGTGCTTGCGAACGTGAAAAGTCGTGCCCGCGAGGTCGAGGCCGTCCTTTTGGGCAACGATGGCCATGATGGTCATCATGCAAGTTCCCAGTGACGTGGCGTAGAGGTCGGTGGGCGAGAACGCTTGTCCGAGGCCGTGATTGTCGGTCGGAGCGTCGGTCGCGAGCGTCGCTCCGGACGGGCCGTGGGTGGCCTCGCAATGCAGGTCTCCGGCGTAGCGGAGCGAGATTTCAATCATTCCGGGCGAGCCGTGGCTAGTTTGCGGCGATGCCGTCCTTCTTGGAGAGAATCCCCTCGGCTTGCTCGAGGAAATCGGAGCGCCGCAACGATTCACTCACTTCGAGGAGGCGATTGCCATCGGCATCAACGAGGACCATCGCGGGAATCCCGCCGTAATTGCTTTGCGGAATGCCCCGGGCCTTCTTGTCGAGATCGACGCCGGGCCACGGCATGCGGTGGTCCTTGAGGTAAGCGATCTCGTCTTCGCGGGATCGGTCGCTGGGCACGAGGACGACTTCGAAGGAGGCGTCGCGGCCCTTCATCTTCTTGTAAAAACGGATGAGATCGGGGGTAAAGGCAACGCAGGGGCCGCACCAAGACGCGGAGTAGTAGAAGAGATAGTGCTTCGGAGCGCTGCCGTCAGCGTTGAGAATCGAAGCGGAATTTCCCCGGTCGTCGAGCAGGTTACCCTTGAGCGCGGCGGGGATGGTAGACGATGCGGCCACGCCCACGGCGGAGGCGGGAACCTCCTTGTTTTCTTCTTCGATCCAAGCGAGATCGGCTTCGCTCAAGAAGCTGGTCTGGACGTATTGCGACCTGCCGGTGGGTAAAATGAGGGTGACTCGCTCGCCCTCCAGCTTGTGGAATTTCGCTTCGATCGTGGCCGTGCCATCTTTGCTCGTCCACGTGCGGGACGCGGAGGCGGCTTGCAGGACGGGACTGGTCAGGGCGAGACCAACGATCATGAGGATGCGAGCGATCATGGCGGGACTATTGCATCCGATCCGTCGATTGCAAGGGTGGCGACGCCGGGAGGTGGCGAGTGCGACCGGACACTTTCGTTGCTTGGGCTGCGACAAAATTGTGGACTCGTCCGGGAAGTGAGCGGGGCGGGGAATCCCCGCCCTACCGGGGGCGTCAGCGGCCGCGCTTGCGGCCACCGCTGCCGCCGAACTTCATCCCCTTGTGGGTGCGGACACCCTTGGCTCCCTTGAGAACCTGGGTGACGCGGGCTTCGTCAAAGACGGCGGAGTATTTGTAGACGAATCCGTCGAGCTTCTTCCGCTCAACCTTCTGGTCGATGAATCGCTCGATGTCCTGCACGTGAGGCAGCTCCTCGGCGATCATGATCGTGAAGGCATCGCCTTCGCTCGATGCGCGACCCGTGCGGCCGATGCGGTGGACGTAATCCTCGGGGTGCTGCGGGACGTCGTAGTTGATGACGTGGGTGATGGTCGAAATGTCGATGCCACGGGCGGCGATGTCGGTCGCGACCATGACCTCGTATTTTCCGGACTTAAAGCCGTCGAGGGCGTCGACGCGCTCGCTCTGGGAGCGGTTCGAGTGGAGAACGGCAGCGGTGTGATTTTCGTCGGCGAGGCGGCGGGCGATGCGGTCGGCTCCGTCCTTCGTGCGAGAGAAGATGAGCACGCTGTCGTAGTTCGTTGCTTCGAGGATCGCGAGGAGGAGGTCGAATTTCTGGTCGGCGGCGACCGGGTAGATGGCGTGGGAGACGGTCTCGGCGGGTGAGCGCCGGGCGCCGATGGAAATTTTTTCCGGATCGCGGAGACACCACTGCGAGAGACCTTCGATCTCGGGCGGGATCGTGGCGGAGAAGAGGAGCGTCTGGCGTTCTTTCGGGCACTTCTCGATGATGCGGCGGACGTCGGGAAGGAAGCCCATGTCGAGCATGCGATCGACTTCGTCGAGGACGAGGTGTTCGACGCGGCTGAGATCGACGTCGCCTTGGTTCATCAGGTCGAGGAGGCGACCGGGGGTGGCGCAGAGGATGTCGCAACCACGCTGGAGGTCCTCACGCTGTTTGCCGTAGCCAACTCCTCCGTAGAGGACGGTGACTTCGAGGTGGGTGAAGTAGGCGAAGTCGCGGAAGGCGTCGTCGACCTGGAGCGCGAGCTCGCGGGTGGGTTCGAGGATGAGGCAGCGCGGGTAGCCTTTGGGGTCGCCGAGTTTGCTGAGAATGGGGAGGCCAAAGGCGGCGGTCTTGCCGGTGCCGGTCTGGGCGGAAGCGATGAGATCGCGGCCCTCGAGAGCGACGGGGATGCCTTGGGCTTGAATCGGGCTGGGATCGACGTAGCCGAGTCGCTGGACGCCGTGGAGGACTTGCTCGGGAAGCCCTAAGTTTTCGAATGACATAGATGGAGCGTTAAGGTATCGGCGGCGGGGTGTCTGATGTCGAGGGGGGAATGATTGCCGACGCGTTTGCGAGACTCGGCTTGGAACGCCGACCGTGGCTCGAACCCGAGATCGTGCGGCGGGCTTATCAAGAACGAGCGCGGGCGCTGCATCCCGACGGGGTGGATGGAGACGAAGCTGCCTTCGTGAAATTGGGCGAAGCGTTCGCGGTCGTGCGGGATGTGGCGCGGAGGTTACGCGCACTGGCGGCGGGAGGCGGAGGAGTGGCGGGGACGACCGACGCGGATCTCTTCCTGGAAGTGGGTGGAGTGCTGCCGAGAGCGAAAGGGTTGGCTGGGAGACTGGCGGCGGCCGGTGGACCGCTCGGTCGGGCGCTGCTCGCTCGGGAAGCCCGGGAAATGCAACGCGAGCTCGCCGGCGTGGCCGGGAAGCTGGCCGAGCGACGGCTGGGGATCGAATGCGGGGTCCGGGAACTCGACCGCCGGTGGCCGGACGTGGCGGACCGGGAGTTGGTGGAAGCTGCTGCTCGTTGGGAACGGATCACCGGCTGGTCCGGGCAGGTGGCGGGCGTTCGGGTGCCTTTCGAAGAGATTTGAGGCTCCGCCTTCTGGAACTAGCTTTCGGCGGGGACGCCGAAAGCCACCCCCGGGTCGGGTGTGCTCTCCCGGGAATGCAGAACGCCGCTCCCCGGGGGGGGAGCGGCGTTCGCTGGTTTGAGGTCTCGCCTTTTTAACTTAGTCTTCGGTCGAACGTGGCTGGGCGCGGGTGATTACGACTCGCTTGACCTTGGACCGGTTGCCGGCCGAGTCGAAGGCGACGATGCGGACGGGGTTGCGGCCTGGGTCGAGGTCCAAGCGGAAGCGCCAGTTGCGCGTGCCGTTCGCCGAGCGGAAGCGGTCGCCTTGCTGGCGGACGCGGACTTCGGTGACGCCCGTGTCGTCGATGGCTTTGCCGCGAAGCAGGAAGCGGCTGCGGTTCGCACCGACGTCCTTGTTTCGGCTGATCTTTTTCGTTACGACGCGCGGGCGGGTCGTGTCGGGTGCGACGACAACGGGCGGTGGCGGCAGGATGGCGGCAGCGAAGCCGTTCACCGGGGTGAACCCATTCGGGAAGACGCCGATGGGTGTGCTGAGCTGACCCGTCGCGAGGTCGACGTTGACGAGGGAATAGGTCCCCGCGCCGAGGTCGACGACCGCGTAGCCGACGTTATAGCCGTTGAACGAGAGAACCTCGAACCCGGTGTTCGGAGCGACGTCCGATCCAAAGGGTCCGACGGCGGTGGTCGTCCCGCCGTTCGGATTCGGCGAGATGAAGAGCTGGTCATTCACCGGATCGAGGTAGAACAGGTTGGTCGCCGTCGTCGCGCCACCCATGCGGGCCGTCGCGCTGTTCGTGTAAGCGGCGCCGGTGATGCCGGCTGGGATCGTGCCATCGACGTTGGTGACGGTCCCCGTGTTCGTATTCAACCGCAGGTTCGTCCCCTGGTCGTCGACGAGTCGCACGCGGATGCTACCGTCGGCCTGGAGAGTCACTGGATTGAAGTCGAACCCGAAGTTCGACGCGGCGGAGATGCTGTAAATGCCCGGAGTGATGGACGTGTTCGGAAAGGCTGAACCGACGTTGGTGACGGCACCGGTGTTGATGTCAACGAGTCCGATCTGGGAGGTCGTCGCACCCACGGCTGCCGAGTAGAGGCTCAGAGTGCCGGGCCGGAAGTCGAGGCCCTTGACCGTGGCTCCGGCGCCGGAGGGTCCGATCGGCGTGACCGCGGAGGGGTCCGAGAGCGGGAACGAGAAGAGCTGACCGCCGACGTTGTAGCCGTAACCGGTGGCGTTGGCGGGTGGATCGAGCTCGGGAGCGTCGATGATCGCGAAGCCGTTGATGGGTTCGAAGCCTGCGGGGAAGTTGCCGAAGGATGCTCCGACACCGCCGAAGCTGCTGCCGATGTTTGGAAGGGAGCGGAGTGAATAGGTCGACTCGCCCTGCAGTTGAATGACCGCAAAGGTGAAATTGGCCCCACCGCCAGCTGCGACGTTGCCCGCGGGCGAATAGATTTCCATGCCGACGACGGCAGTGATGTCGATGCCGAGCGGCCCGGCATTTTGGATCGTTCCCGCGTTCGGATTGTCCGAGATGGCGAGGACGTCATTTGCGGCGTCGAGGTAGTAGAGCGCCGTTGGAGCAACGGCACCACCGGAGCGTTCTGCGTCGGAGTTCGTGTAAGCGGCGGCCCCAAGGGTCGGCGCTTGTGGCGTGGCGTCCGTGTAGGCGACGACTCCGTCCACGGTCGTCAGAGCTCCGGTGGACGAGTTGAACCGGAAATTGTTTCCGGCGGAATCCACCAACCGGAACCGGCTGCTGCCGTCGCCTTGGAGGGTGACGGGGTTGAAATTAAATCCGTATCCAGCCGCAGCAGGATCGAGCGAGTAGGGGACATTGCCGGAGTTGTCGAAACTCGGAGCGGTGCCGGTATTTGGAATGGCTGGACCGACGGCGGCTCGCGCGCCAGTCGAAGGATTGACCGTGAAGATCTGCGTGCCAGCGGCGGTGATGTCGACGGCGTAGATCGTCGAGGTGCCGGGGCGGACGTCGATGCCCTTCGTGTCGGCTCCCGCGGTTGCGGGACCGATGGGGATGACCGATGAGGGATTCGTCAGGTCGAACGCGAAGAGCTGTCCGGTGGAATTGTATGCGTAGCCGTAGGGCCGAGCTTCCGCTTGGCGAGTCGCCGCGAAGGCGAGGGTCGCCGCGGCGAGAGTGAGGAAGGGTGTTCTTAAGTTCATTTCTTGGGTTTGGGGTTGCGTTGGATTTCGCCTCGGGCGGTGTTTCGTTGCATGGATCAGTTTCGGATGAATCTTTTTTGTTTTTTTCGGGTGAAGGCGAGTTCGGCGGTTGGAGCACCGGAGCCTGGGGAGGCTCGGGGCAGATTGCATCGGCTCTGCGATGCTGCCCGGAGGGCGAGACGAGCGGGAGCGAACGAGGCAACCCGCCGCCGCACCTTGAATTGCGCCGAGCTTGGTGAGAGGAAGGGGGATGATTGCTGGGATCGATTTAGGGACGACAAATTCGTTGGTGGGGGTGATGGACTCGGGGTTTCCGGCGTTGCTGGCGGACGCGGAGGGGAAACGGCTGACGCCTTCGGCCGTTTACTACGCGGCGGATGGGACGACGCTGGTGGGGCGGGAGGCATTGCGGATGCGGGGGGCGGCGACGGAGCGGGTGGTGACTTCGGTCAAGCGGCTCATCGGCTCGCGGGGTGGGGAGACGGATTGGGCGGGCCTGGGTTACCGAGTCGAAGCCGGGGAAGGCGGCGCGGCGAGGGTGCGGATTGGCGACCGGCAGCTGGCTCCGGAGGCGGTCTCGGCGCGGACTTTGCGGCACCTCAAGGAGGTGGCGCGGGAGGCATTGGGGGAGGAGGTCAGCCGGGCGGTGATCACGGTGCCGGCTTATTTCAACGACGCACAGCGGGCCGCGACGAAGCGGGCGGGGGAACTGGCGGGCTGGACGGTCGAGCGGATTCTCAGCGAACCGACGGCGGCGGCGCTGGCCTACGGGTTGGATAAACTGGGTGAGCGGTCGAAGGTGGCGGTGTTCGATCTGGGTGGCGGGACGTTTGACGTGTCGGTTCTCGAGCTCGCGGACGGGGTGTTTCAAGTGATGGCCACGGACGGCGACACGCGGCTCGGGGGGGACGATGTCGACGGCACGGTGGTCGATTGGATCGAGGGCGAGCTGGAGCTGGACGCGACGACGCCGGGGCTGCGGGCGCGGTTGCTGGAAGCGGCGGAGGGGGCGAAGCGGGCGTTGTCGGAGGCGGAGTCAACGGTGTTGCGTTTGCCTTTTGTGGGGGACGGCGGCGGGAAGGAGCTGGAATTGACGCGGGAGCGGCTGGAGAAGTTGGCGCGGCCCATCGTCGAGCGGACGCAGGCGCACTGTCGACGAGCGCTGGCCGATGCGGGCGTGGCGACTGGGGATTTGGATGAGGTCATTCTGGTTGGTGGGTCGACGCGGATGCCACTCGTGCGGGCAATCGTGGCGGACATTTTCGGGCGGGAGCCGAACCTGAGTCAGAATCCAGACGAGGCGGTGGCGATCGGGGCCGTGATCCAAGCGGGCATCCTGGAGGGAACGGTGAAGGAGGTGACTCTGCTCGACGTGACGCCGCTGTCGCTGGGAATCGAGACGTTTGGCGGATTGATGAACGTGATCATCGCGCGGAATACGACGATCCCAACGAAGCGGGGTGAGATGTTTACGAACGCGGTATCGGATCAGCGCGAGATGCGGATCGTCGTGCTGCAGGGGGAGCGGGAGATGGCGCGGGATAATTGGCGGCTGGGGGATTTCGATTTGGACTTCACGCCGGCGGCGAAGGGGACCGCGCGGGTGGGGGTGCAGTTTGAAATCGACGCGGATGGGATTCTTCACGTCTTGGCTCGGGACGTGGCAACCGGACGAGACAAGGTGGTCGAGATCCGCAGCGCCGTCGACGTGTCGGACGACGCGGTCGGGGCGATGATCGGGGACTCCGTCGAACACGCGTTCGAGGACATGAACGAGCGAATCTTCACCGAGACGAAGCTGAAGGCGGAGGAGATGCTGCCCGCGATCGACGCGGCGTTCGAGCAGTTGGGGGATCAGCTGCCGGCGGCGGATCGCACTCGGATCGAGGAGCTGGTCGCCGAGGTGCGGGCGCTCATCGAGCGGAAGAATCTCAACGGGCTCAAGCGAAAGTTGAGCGAACTGGATGACGCGACGCAGGAGCTCGCGACGATCCTCATCGAGTCGCTGATGGGGGATTGAGTGAAGTCCGGGCCGAGGTGGGGCCTGGCAGCAAAGACCCCTTGACCGCCGGAGGAACCGTTGTCGAGGCGGTTGCGCTGAGGGGGAGCGGGCGGGGGAGCGTTTTCGATTGCGTCGCGGGGGGAGGAGGGGGAATTTCGGGAGTGCCAACGGCGTTTCAAGAAAAAGTCTACGAAGTGACGCGGACAATCCCGCGCGGGCGAGTCGTGAGCTACGCAGCGGTGGCGGTGGCGGTCGGGTGTCGGGCTCCCCGGGCAGTGGGGCAGGCGCTGCGGGCAAATCCTTACGCGCCGGAGGTTCCGTGTCACCGGGTCGTGGCGTCGGACCGAGGTCTGGGCGGCTTCAACGGGGACCGGACGGGGGAGGCGATCGCGCGGAAAATTGCCCTTCTCAAATCGGAGGGGGTGGAACTCGACGCGGACGGACGGGTCAGGCCGCAGTCGATGCTGGCGGCGGTGCCTTGACCGGCGTCGGGTGGGCGAACCTGGCAGGACGGTCGCCCGCTCTGGGGCGGGAGATCGATCGGTTGGGGTGTGGTTGGTATTACAACTGGACGGAGGGACCGTCGGTCGGCGGAGCGGGGATCGACGCGGAGTTCGTGCCGATGATCTGGGGGCCGGGGAACGTGACGGACGAGGCGCTGGCAGAGGCGGGGCGCTCGGGAAGCGGCGTCTTGCTTGGATTTAACGAACCGGATGGTCGGGCGCAGGCGAATCTCGGCGTGCGGCGGGCGCTTGATCTTTGGCCGCGGCTGGAGGCGACGGGCTTGCGGCTAGGGAGTCCAGCGGCTGCGCGGGCGGGATGGCTGGAGCAATTTATGGCGGGGGTGGACGAGCGGGGTCTGCGCGTGGATTTCGTTTGTCTCCATTGGTATGGCGACGTGACGCGGGTCCGTGCGGTCGGGGAACTCAGAGCGTTTCTGGTGGGAGCTTGGGAACGATTTGGTTTGCCGATTTGGCTGACGGAATTTTCCGGATCGACGGGACGCTGGTTGGAGATCGCGAATCCGCCGGTGGACGCGGCGGCGAACGCGGCGTTCGTGCGGGAGGCCGTGCCGATGTTGCGGGAGCTGCCGTTTGTGGAGCGGTTCGCGTGGTTCGAGTTGGCGTGGCGACGGTCGCCTTGGAAGGCGGTGGCGTTAGTGGATCCGGGGAGCGGGGAGTGGACGGAGGTGGGGGCCGCTTGGGCTGAAATGGGGACGGCCCGCACCGGAAGTGCGGGCCGTCTGGGTGAACGTGACTGAGCGAAGAGTGTTCGGAGCCGTGCCGGGTTTGGGGAGATGAAGAGGCGCTGGCGCTGCTTATTTTACTTTGATGAGTTCGACGTCGAAAATGAGAGTTTCGTCGGGACCGATGTCTGCGCCCGCGCCTTGCTTGCCGTAAGCGAGTTCGGACGGGATCGTGAAACGGTATTTCGCGCCTTCCTTCATGAGCTGGACCCCTTCGGTCCAACCTGGGATCACGCGGTTGAGCGGAAACTCGATGGACTCGCCACGCTTGTAGGAACTGTCGAACTCGTTGCCGTTGATCGTGGTGCCGCGGTAGTTGACCTCAACGGTGTCGGTGGCCGCCGGGCTCTTGCCGGTGCCCTCGGTGAGGACCTCGTATTGGAGGCCGGAAGCGGTCGTTTTGACTTCGGGACGCTTGGCGTTCTCGGCGAGAAATTTCTGACCGTTTTCGAGGGCGGTTTGAGACATGAGAGTGGTTGGAATGAGGGTGATGGCTGCCAGGAAGATTCCGAGGGTGCGGATTTGCATAGTGTTGAAAGGGTAGCGTGGGCGGGCGGGAATGCAATTACTCCGCGGCGAAGACGACGCAGACGGGCTTCGAAATCGCGGCGGTTGATTCGGTGGCGGTGAGCTTCCCGGAGGTTGGATCGACCGCGAAGACGGCGAGGGTGTCGTCATTCTGTCCGGCGGCGATGAGCCAGCGACCGGACGGATCGTAAGCGAAATCGCGGGGGCCGGCGACGCGGGCCGGAACGGTGCCAATTTTTTGGACGTCGCCGTCGGGGGCGCGGCGGTAGGTGATGAGTTCGTTGTCCCCTCGGCTCGAGACCGTGAAGGCGCCCCCGGATGGGGCGAACTTGATCGCAGCGAGCGAGATCTTTTCGGTGGGGGCCGAGTGGGTTGGGATGGTTTCGCGCGGGGTGAAGGCTCCGGTGGCGGGATCGACGTCGAAGGTCGAAATGCTGAGGCCGAGTTCGTTGGCGACGACGGCCCAGTCGCCATCGGACGAAAACGCGAGGTGGCGGGGGCCGGAGCCGGGGGGGACGGTGGCGGGTTCCTCGGCGACGAGTTCGCCCCCGGCGGTGAGGCGGAAGCGCCAGACGTGGTCGGTGCCGAGGTCGCAGGCGACGACGGCGTCGCCGATCGGGTAAATGCTGTGGCCGTGGGGGGACTTCTGACGTTTGGGATTCGGGCCGGTGCCTTCGAACTGGGCAAAGCCGGTGCGGTCGCCGAGCGAACCGTCTCCGCCGACCGGAAACGCAGCGACGGATCCGGTGCCGTAGTTGGCGGCGAAAACCCATTTGCCGGTCGGGTGGACCGAGACGAAGCACGCGCCCTGGCCGCCCGTCGGCTGATCGTTGAGCGGAGTGAGCTGGCCGTCCTCGCCGACGGTGAAAGCCGCGATCACGCTCTCGCCACTTTCGCTGGCGGCGTAGAGCGTCTGGCCATCCGGGGAAAGGGCGAGGTAACTCGGGTTGGTCGCTTCGCCCGCGAGTTCGGGCGGGCTGATCGTGCCGCTGTCGAGGTCGAGGGTGGCGGTGTAGATCCCGCGACTGGCGCCTTCGCCGGTGTAGGTACCGATAAAGAAGCGGGTGGAGTCGGCGCTGGCGAGTTGGGTCATGGTTAGGAAGAGGGCGACGGGGAGAAAACGCATGGCCGCCTATGGTAACGGAAGCGGCGCGTTACATCAATCGTCCGCCGGTGACGGCGATGACTTCGCCCGTCACGTAGCTCGAGTCTTTCGTCGCGAGGAGGACGTAGGTCGGGGCGAGTTCGGCGGGTTGGCCGGCGCGGCCAATCGGGGTGGTGGCGCCGAATTCTTTGACCTTGTCCTCGGGCATGGTCGCGGGAATGAGCGGTGTCCAGATCGGACCTGGAGCGACGGCGTTCACGCGGATGCCCTGATCGATGGCGAGGTCGGCGAGGCCGCGGGTGAAGGTGATGATCGCGCCCTTCGTCGTGGCGTAGGCGAGGAGGGAGCCGCTGGGGTCCTGGGCCTGGATCGAGGCAGTGTTGATGATGGTGCCACCCGGTTTCAGGTGTTCCATCGCAGCTTTGCAGAGGTTGAACATACCGAGGACGTTGACGCGGAGAGTTTTCTCGAATTCGGCACCGTCGAGTTGGTCGATGTTTTCGACCGTGCGCTGGTAGGCGGCGTTGTTGACGAGGACATCGATGCCGTCGAATTCGTCAACGCAGCGGTCGACGAGTTTCTGACAATGCTCGGGGTCGCCGATATCGCCGGGGACGAGGACGGCGTCGAGCTCGCTTCGCGGACCCATTTGGCGGTCTCCTTCGCGTCGTCTTCTTCGCTGAGGTAAGAGATGAGAATGTTCGCGCCTTCGCGGGCGTAGGCGATGGCGACGGCGCGACCGATGCCGCTGTCAGCGCCGGTGATGAGCGCGGTGAGGCCGGCCATTTTGCCGGACCCGAAGTAGGAGGTCTCGCCGTGGTCGGCGCGCGGGGTGAGCGCGGCGTCGGCGCCCGGGGGCTTCTGGGATTGGGCGGGATACGGGGGCTGGGGGTATTGGTTGCGAGGGTCGATGAGCGGTGAATCTTCGGGCATGCGGCTAAATCGCGGGGCGGTGAGGTCGTGGGCGGGTTGAATGCAATGATTTTTCTCCGGCGGGGAGTTGGTGGAAGGAATGAGGGACCAACGCAGTTCCTTTCAATTGCCGCCCCCTTTCCGGTCCGAGCGGATTTCACACGAGGTCGGCGAGGTCGGCCGGGCTGAACTTGGCGAGAGCTTCGTCGGCGTCGACGGTGCCTTCGAGGAGTTCGCGCTTCTTTCGCTGCAGGGCGAGGACGCGTTCTTCGACGGTGTCGCGGGCGATGAGCTTGATCGAGGTGACGACTTTGCGCTGGCCGATGCGGTGGGCGCGGTCGGTGGCCTGGGCCTCGACGGCGGGATTCCACCAGGGGTCGAAATGGATGACCGTGTCGGCGGCGGTGAGGTTGAGGCCGACGCCGCCGGCTTTGAGGCTGATGAGAAACACTGGAATGTCGTCGTTCTCCTGGAATCGGTCGACGACGGCCTCGCGGTTTTTCGTCGAGCCATCGAGGCGGCAGAACGCGATGCCATTTTCCTCAAGCGCCGTCCCGATGCGATCAAGCATGCTGGTGAACTGACTGAAAACAAGGGTGCGGTGGCCGCCGTCGATGGACTCGTCGAGGAGCTCGAGGAGGGCGGTGAGTTTGGCGGAGGATTGCTCGGTGGGGAGTTCGCCACCGAGGAGGCGGAGGTCGCAGCAGGCTTGGCGGAGGCGGAGGAGGGCGGTGAGCGCCTTCATGCGGGCCGCGCCGCCCTGGTCCTTCGCCAGGGCGTCGATCTGGTCGCGGGCGCTGCGCTGGAGCTGGGTGTAAGCAGCCTTTTGTTTGTCGGTGAGATCGACTTCGATGATCTGTTCGATCTTGTCGGGAAGGTCGTCGAGAATCTCGGCTTTGCGGCGGCGGAGCAGGTAAGGTTGGATGCGGCGTTGAAGACGGGCCCAGAGCGCGCCGCGCTCGCCGTTGAGGAGGGGATTTTCGTAGCGCTCCTGGAAGTCCTTGCGGCTGCCGAGGTAGCCGGGGAGCAGAAATTCGTAGAGTGACCAGAGATCGCGGATGCCGTTCTCGATGGGCGTGCCGGTCAGAATGAAGCGGCTCCGAGCGGGGAGGGCGTTGGCGGCCTTGGCGTTCTGGCTATCGGGATTCTTGATGTGTTGCGCTTCGTCGAGGATGACGGCAGCAAACTCGACACCAGCGTAGTGCTCGAGGTCGCGGCGGAGCAGGGCGTAACTGGTAACAATGAGGCGGTGGCGCGGGATGTCGGCGAAACGTTTTTTACGGTCCGGCCCGTCGATGGTGAGGACGGGGAGGTCGGGGAGAAAATTGCGGGCCTCGCGTTTCCAATTCCACACCAGCGACGACGGGCAGACGACGAGGGTCGGGCCGGCGAGTTGCTCGATCATCGCGAGGGCCTGGATCGTCTTGCCCAGACCCATCTCGTCGGCGAGGAGCGCGCCGCTGTCCGCCAGGGCCTTGCCGAGGAGCCAGCGGGCACCGTCGACCTGGTAGGGGCGGAGGGTGGACTCGAGGGAGCCGAGGTGGACGGTCGCGGCTTCGTCCGGTACGGCGGTATCGGTCCAGTCGGCGATCGAGCGCTCGACGAACCCACGGTGCTTGGCAGCGATGCGGTAGCCGCCGCGCTGCTGCTGCGGGTCAACGTCGCGGAGCATGGCTTCCAGATCGGCGGCGAGCGCGCCGTCGGGGACGGCGATCTTCCCATTCTTGAGCTTGAGGTGGCTCTGGCCGCCTTGAAGGAGGCGGGTGAGGTCGGCTTGGGAAAGGACGGCTTCGCTGCCAGCGGTGTGATGGACGTGGAGGTCGAGGAACCCGTCGGGCGCCTCGCGGAGCGCGAAGCGGGGTTCGATCCGGACGAAGTCGCGGGTGACGTTCTGGAAGCGTTCGCCTTCGGTCACTGTCCACGACTGCTTGAGCTTGGGGAGTTCCGCCGCGAAGAATCGGATGGTGTCCTGCTCGCCCTGAATGACGGCCTTGCCCTTCACCTCGCTGAACCCGGCTTCGACAAGCCGGGCGAGGGCGGCTCCCTCGGCGGCGGGATTGCTCGCGCCGGGGCGCTGGTAGCTGAAGGAAATGTTGGCCTCGAGGTGGCGAAGGGAGCCTTCGATGGCGAGGTGAACGGTGGGGCGCTCCGTCGTGCTGGCCGCAGCGGCGGGTCGGGATTCGGTCGCGGTCTCGCGGGCGTCGGCCCGGGTGGCGCGAGGTTTGATCACCTGGAGCCCGACGGCGATGGAATGGGCGCAGATGAGGCCGCGGACGCGGGAGTCGCGGCAGGGGCAGAGATTGTCGACGTCGATGCGGTTGTTGAACTTGAGGCCGGCGAGGAAATTTTTATCGCCCTCGGAGATCCGCCCTTTGAGGAGCGGCGGATCGTAGGTGGCTTCGGTCACGCGACCCAGTTCGTGGATCTCGCGGGCCTGTTTCCAAATCTGCCAGCCGCCCATGCCCATGAGGGATTTTTCGGTGAGTTCGATGGTCGGGGCTTGAGGTGATGGCGGCACGGGCAATTGTTTGAGCGTTTCGTGGTGGGAGGATCGGTTACTTTGGGGGATGCGACGTTTCGTTCCACTCTTGTTCATCATTCTGACCGGTTGCGCAACCGCTCCGAATCAGTCCGCGAGCGCGCTCACCGGAACGGTGACGACGGAAACTCCACTGACGCTCCCGAAGGGCGCGCGGTTAGGATTGCTGCTGGTCGACGCGCGGGCGGCCGGGGCGAATCCCGGGCCCGTGGCGGAGAGTTGGGTGGCGGCACCGGCGCAATTTCCCATTCCCTTCGAGCTTCCCTACCCGGTCGACCGGATCTCGCCGGATGGGGATTACCGGCTGATCGTGCAGATCGAATACGCCAACGCGGTGTGGTATTCGAACGTGTTGCGGTCCAAGCGGGTCCTCGTGGCCGGCGCGCCGACGGGGGGAATCGAGGTGCCCGTGCGGAAGGACGGGGTCCTCCGTTGATCCCGGGAGAGGGAGGCCGCGCCGGGACCCGCGGCGCGACTGCCCGAACTGGCTATCGCGACAGCTCCGCCAGAATGGCGTTGAATGTCGCGCTCGGACGCATGGCCGAGCCGGCGAGCGAGTCGTCGGGCTTGAAGTAGCCTCCGATGTCGACAGGCTGGCCTTGCACGGCCGCAAGCTCGGCGACAATGGTCGGCTCGGCTTCGGCGAGCTTCGCCGCGACGGGCGCGAAGGTCGCTTTGAGGTTGGCGTCCTGGTCCTGCGCGGCGAGGGCTTCGGCCCAGTAGAGGGCGAGGTAAAAATGGCTGCCGCGGTTGTCGATGCCGCCCACCTTGCGGGCGGGGGACTTGTCGTTGGCGAGAAACTTGCCCGTGGCCGCGTCGAGCGAGTCGGCGAGGACTTTGGCGCCGGGGTTGTCGAAGGTCGTGGCGAGGTGTTCCAACGAGACGGCGAGGGCGAGAAATTCGCCGAGGGAATCCCAGCGGAGGTAATTTTCCTCCACGAATTGCTGGACGTGCTTCGGCGCGGAGCCGCCCGCGCCGGTCTCGAAGAGACCGCCGCCGTTCATGAGCGGGACGATGGAGAGCATCTTCGCGCTGGTGCCGAGCTCGAGAATCGGGAAGAGATCGGTGAGGTAGTCGCGGAGGACGTTGCCGGTGACCGAGATCGTGTCTTCGCCACGCTTAATGCGCTCGAGGCTAAATCGCGTGGCCTCGGCTGGCGGCAGGATTTGGATGTCGAGACCGGTGGTGTCGTGGGTGGCAAGGGCGGCTTCGACTTTCTTGATGATCTCGGCGTCGTGGGCGCGAGCGGCGTCGAGCCAGAAGATGCCCGGGACTCCCGTGGCGCGGGCGCGGTTGACGGCGAGCTTCACCCAATCCTGGATCGGCGCGTCTTTCGTCTGACAGGCGCGCCAGATATCCCCGGGCTCGACGGTGTGCTCGAGGAGCGTGTTGCCCTCCAGGTCAACGACGCGGATCGTGCCCTGGCCGGGAGCCTCGAAGGTCTTGTCGTGGGAGCCGTATTCTTCGGCTTTCTGCGCCATGAGGCCGACGTTCGGCACGCTGCCCATGGTCTTGGGATCGAAGGCACCGTGCTCACGGCAGAACTCGATGGTCGCTTGGTAAACGCCCGCGTAGCTACTGTCTGGAATCACGGCGAGGGTGTCCTGCTGATCCCCAGCGGCGTTCCACATCTGGCCGGAGGTCCGGATCATCGCGGGCATCGACGCGTCGACGATCACGTCGCTGGTGACGTGGAGATTCGTGATGCCCTTGTCGCTGTTGACCATCGCGATGGCGGGGCCGGCGGCGTAGGCGGCCTGGATGTCCGCTTCGATCGCAACGCGCTGGTCGGCGGGGAGGGCCTGGATCTTTGCGACGAGATCGCCGAAGCCATTGTTGAGATCGACGCCGAGTTTGGCGAGGACGTCGGCGTGCTTGGCGAGCAGATCCGCGAAGAAAACGCGGACCGCGTGGCCGAAGATGATGGGATCGGAGACCTTCATCATCGTCGCTTTGAGGTGAAGCGAAAAGAGGACGCCACGCTCGTTGGCCTCGGCGATCTGGGCCGTGAGGAACTCGATGAGCGCCGCTTTGCGCATGACGGTCGCGTCGAGAATCTCGTCCGCGAGCAGCGGAGTCTTCTCCTTGAGCACGGTCGTCGTCCCGCCGGCGGAGACAAATTCGATGCGGGCCGTCGTGGCGGCGGGGAGGGTCACCGATTTCTCATTCGAGAAGAAATCGTCCGCCCGCATGGTGCCGACGCTGGTCTTCGATTCCGGCGACCACGCGCCCATGCGGTGGGGATTCTGGCGGGCGTATTCCTTGACCGCTTTCGGGGCGCGCCGGTCGGAATTTCCCTCCCGGAGGACCGGATTCACGGCGCTGCCCTTGACGCGGTCGTAACGCAGACGGGCTTCCTTCTCGGCATCCGTGGTTGGCTCGGTGGGGTAATCGGGGAGCGCGTAGCCTTTAGCCTGGAGTTCGGTGATCGCGGCTTTGAGCTGCGAGACGGAGGCGCTGATGTTGGGCAGCTTGATGATGTTCGCATCCGGCTCGGTGGCGAGTTGGCCGAGCTCGGCGAGGGCGTCGGCGATCTTCTGGTCGTCTCGGAGGACTTCCGGGAAGCTGGCGATGATGCGGCCCGCGAGCGAGATGTCCCGCCACTCCACCCCGACGCCGGCTGGCGCGGTGAACGCTTCGATGATCGGAAGCAAGGAATGGGTCGCGAGCGCGGGAGCTTCGTCGGTCTTGGTGTAGATGATGGTCGGCGTGGACATAATGAGAGACGGCGATTAACCGCCGATCGCGAACGATGCCAAAGCCCCCGCGCCGCGTCAAACGCACTTCCGACTTCCCCGCCGCGCCGCTCTCACGCATGCTTTGCGTTTTATCCCCATGAGCCAGAACATCGAATCCCACCTCGTCGAGAAACGCGTCTTCAAACCCTCCAAAGCCTTCGCCAAGACCGCCCATGTCGGCAGCATGGCCGAATACAAACGCCTCTACGACGAGTCGATCGCGAAGCCGGATAAATTCTGGGCCACCCAGGCCAAGGAGCTGCATTGGCAAAAGAAGTGGACCAAAGTGCTCGATTGGAAATGCCCCGAAGCGAAGTGGTTTGTCGGCGGAAAGATCAACGCCGCGGAGAACTGCCTCGACCGTCACCTCGACGGTCCGCGCCGCAACCAGGCGGCCATCATTTGGGAAGGCGAACCCGGTGAGAAGCGCACGCTCACGTACCACCAGCTCCACCGCGAAGTTTGTAAATTTGCGAACGTCCTCCGCCGCAACAAGGTCAAGCGCGGCGACCGGGTCATCATCTACCTGCCGCTCGTTCCCGAGGCGGTCATCGCGATGCTCGCGTGCGCACGGATCGGCGCGGTGCATTCCGTCATCTTCGGCGGATTCAGCTCCGAGAGCATCAAGGACCGGATTCACGATTGCGGCGCGAAAATCGTCATCACCGCAGACGGCGGCTACCGGCGCGGGCAGACGGTCACGCTCAAGCAGAACGTCGACAACGCCCTCAAAGACAACCAGAGCGTCCGCCGGGTCATCGTTTTTCGCCGCACGAACACGCCAACGCACATCAAAGAAGGCCGCGACGTCTGGTGGCATCGCGAGATGGAATACGTCGACGCCAATTGCCCGGCGGAGGGCTTCGACAGCGAGAACCCGCTCTTCATTCTCTACACAAGTGGCTCGACCGGTAAGCCGAAGGGCATCCTGCACACAACCGGCGGCTACCTCACGGGCACGACGTCTTCGACGAAATACGTGTTCGATCTCCAGGAGAACGACGTCTTCTGGTGCACCGCCGACGTCGGCTGGATCACGGGACACAGTTACCTCGTCTACGGGCCGCTCGCGAACGGCGCGACGTGCCTGCTCTACGAAGGCGCGCCGAATTGGCCGGAGCCGGACCGCTTCTGGCAGCTCGTCGCCGAGTATGGCGTGACGATCCTCTACACCGCGCCGACCGCAATCCGCGCGTTCATCAAGTGGGGCGACGAATGGCCAGCCAAGCATGACCTCTCCAGCTTGCGCCTGCTCGGGACGGTCGGCGAACCGATCAATCCCGAGGCATGGATGTGGTATCACAACAAGATCGGCGGCGGTCGCTGTCCGATCGTGGACACGTGGTGGCAGACCGAGACCGGCGGCCACATGATCACACCGCTCCCCGGCGCAACGCCCCTCAAGCCCGGCACCGCGACCCTCCCGTTCTTCGGCGTGGACGCCGCCATCGTCGACGACGACGGCAACGAAGTCGCCGCGAATCAAGGCGGCAAGCTCGTGATCCGTAAGCCCTGGCCCTCGATGCTGCGTGGAATCTACGGAGCAAAGGGTCGCTACAAAAAGACTTACTGGAGCGACGTGGCGGGATCCTACTTCACGGGCGACGGCGCCCGGCGCGACAAGGACGGGTATTTTTGGATCGTCGGTCGGATCGACGACGTTCTCAACGTCGCGGGTCACCGTCTCGGCACGGCGGAGGTCGAGAGCGCGCTCGTGTCCCACGACGCCGTCGCGGAGGCTGCCGTCGTCGGTCGCCCGGACGAGATCAAGGGCCAGGGCGTCGTAGCGTTCATCACTCTCAAGGGCGGAAAGAAGCCGACGAAGGTTCTCAAGGAGGCTCTGCGCAAGCACGTCGGCGAGATCATCGGCCCCATCGCCAAGCCCGACGAGATCCGCTTCGCCGAGGCCCTGCCGAAAACGCGCAGCGGGAAGATCATGCGCCGCGTTCTCAAACAGCTCGCCGCCGGCGACGACGTGACCGGCGACACCACGACGATGGAAGACTTCAGCGTCCTCGCGAAGTTGAGCGCGTCGGACGAATAAACTTCGATCAGACGTGGTGCGGCGCGTCGGTGACTTCACGGCATCAGCGGTGATCATCGATGCGCCGCTGCAACGCAGAAGGTGGCGGGGACCGATCGAGACGTGCTAGCGTCCCGCAAATGAAGCGGCTTTTCTCCCCGGCTTTTCTGCGGGCGCTCGAGCGACTGCGGTTCGCGCCGCGGCGGGCCGTCGACGGGCGGCACCGCGCGGAACTCCGCTCGCGCCGAGCAGGGTCGAGTTTGGAGTTTGCCGAGCACCGGAACTACACGCCCGGCGACGATCCGCGCTCGCTGGATTGGAGTGCTTACGCCCGACTGGATCGACTTTTTGTGAAGCTCTTCCACGACGAGGAGGCGATCTCCGTGCAAGTGCTGGTCGATGCGAGCGCGTCGATGAGGTGCGCCGTCGAAGACGGATCGGATCGCTCGCGGTGGGATCAAGCGCGACGACTGGCGGGTGCTTTTTCTTACGTCGCGCTCGCGGGTCAACACGAGGTGACGGTCAGATTGTTCGGCGAGGCGCTGGGATCGAGCGTGGGTCCGCTGCGGGGACGGGCGAAATTTCACGATGCGATGGACTTCCTCGAACGGGCGACTGCGAACTTCGATGGGACGAACCTCGAAGCGAGCCTCCGCGAGGTTGCGGCGCGATCAAGGCGGCGGGCGGTCGCGATAGTGATCAGCGATTTTCTCGATTCAGCCGGATACGAGCGTGCGGTGAAACGGTTGCTGCACCGCGGCTTCGACGTCGCATTGGTGCGGGTCTTTGATCCGGCCGAAGACGGACGGGGCCTCGAAGGCGATCTGCTGGTCGTCGACGCGGAGACGGGAGTCGAGTTGATGGTGAGCGCGGCGGAACAGCGCGGTGATGTCGACGAGTTCAGCGCGGGTCTGCGGGCCTGGTGTCGACGCGAGGGGTTGGCCTATCACGAGGCATCGTGCGCGACGGAGCCAGCCGCGATGGTCGTCGATCTGGAGCGGTCAGGGGTGCTGCGGCGATGACGTTTCTGCTTCCGTGGGCAGCTTGGTTTGGCGCGCTGATCCCCATCATCATCGGCCTCTACATGCTGCGCCAGCGCCGACGCCGCGTCGTGGTGCCTTCGGTGCTGCGATGGCGAGCCTCGCCCGTCTCAGCTCCGAGCCGCATCGCGCTCGGTCGGGTGCGGGACTGGCGCTCGCTTCTTTTCCATCTGCTCATCTTTCTGTTGATCCTTCTTGCCCTGGCTCGGCCAGATTTCTCCTCGCTCTGGACGCCCGAGCCGACGGTCGTCGTCCTCGACGCACGACTGCGAATGGCGGCCAGAGCGGCGGATGGAACGTCGGCTTTCGAGCGGGCGCAGACAGCCGCCGATGAAATCGCTTCGCGCGCAGGCGACCGCAACCCGGTCGGAATCCTGACAACGACCGGAGCCGTCGCTCCGCTCACCACCAATCCCCTTCGTGCCAGCGAAGCGGTCGAGCGAGCGAGTGTCTCGGACGCGAGCGGAACGATCGATGCCTCGATTAGCCTGGCGAGAGCCACCCTCGGCGATCGGGCGGGAAGAATTGTCTTCGTGACGGATCGGCCAGTTTCCTTCGAGGGAGTTGACGTCCTCGCGGTCGGCGAACCCTTGAGTAACGTGGCGGTGACGGACTTCGCCACGCGGGCTCTCGCCGATGGCGGGCAGTCACGGGCCCTGTTCGTGCGGGTTCGCAATTTCTCGGATCTCCCGGTCACCCGCGGCCTGGAGTTGCGAATCGACGACCGCTTGCTGGATATTATTCCGCTCACTCTGGAGGCGGGCGGAAGCTTCGAGACGCTGCGGACGTTTGCTGCTTCCGAGTTGCAATCTACGGGCGGTGAACTCACGGGGACGCTCATCGGAACGGATGCTATCGCGGCTGATGACGTTGGCCGAGCGGCGGTTCCCGTGGGCGCAAAGCCACGAGTCTTGCTGGTGAGCAGCGGCAATTGGTTTCTCGAGAACGCCCTGAGCTCCGATCCGGAGATTTCGTTCGAGCTGCTGACGCCGGAGGTTTGGCGGGCGGACCTGGCATCATCTTTCGACGCCGTGGTGTTCGACAATTACGTCCCCGCCGGCATGACGCCGGAGACGGCGGCGACGGGTAACGCTCTTTTCATCGGGCAGAATCCGTGGTCGCCAGAGGCTGGCGCTTCCATCGCAGATCCTGTCATCACCGATGTCGACGCGGAGAGTCCGTTGCTCGCTGGTCTTTCCCTCGACGGCGTGACGATCGCCGAAGCCGGACCGGTCGTGGGTTTGGCACCCGTGGCGAGATCCGTCGACGACGTTGTGATTGCCGTTCGAGAAGACGGCCCGTCTCGGACCGCGGTCTTTGGATTCCGCGTGGAGGAGTCAGATCTTCCGCTGCGGGTTGCGTTTCCACTGCTGGTTGCCAACACGGTGCACTGGCTCACGGGCATTTCTGAACCCACGAGCGCGCGGGCCGGGGAGATCGTCGTCGAGGCGGAAGGGAATCTGGTCGGGGAATACGACCTAGCGGGCTTTTATCCAGCGGGCGGGGGACCAGTGATCGCGGTCAATCCAGCCAGCGGCGGCGAATCGGACGTCCGGGAGGCGTCGTCAATTCAGCCGGAGGGTGGCTACGCTACGCACCTCGGCTTGGCACCGTGGAAATGGCTCGTCGTCGCGGCGATCGCGCTGCTTGCCCTCGAGTCGTTGGCTTGGTCGCGGCGGCGGGTGCGGTAAGGAAGCCACGGCGCGGCTGCCCTACCTTGGATGAAGGTCTCCTCGGGTTTTTAGAACAACATCAATGCCGGATTCTCGACCAGCTTGCGGAGGCTGGTCATGAACTCGGCGCCGACGGCTCCGTCGACGACTCGGTGGTCGCCCGACAGAGAGATGGTCATGCGTTGTCCAACGACGATCTCGTCCTTCGCGTTGACGACCGGCTTCTTCACGATGGCTCCGACGGCGAGGATCGCGGCCTGCGGTGGATTCACGATCGCGTAGAATTGTTCGATTCCGTAGCTGCCGAGATTGGAAACCGTGACAGTGCCTCCGGTGTAGTCCTCGGGCTTGAGTTTCTTGCTGCGGGCCTTGCCAGCGAGATCCTTGACCTGAGCGCTGATCTCGCGGAGCGAAAGTTTGTCCGCACCGCGGATGACGGGCGTGATGAGGCCGTCATCGACGGCAACGGCAACGGCGACGTTCACGCTGTCGTATTGCATGACGTGATCTCCACCCCAAGCGGCGTTCACTTTCGGGTTCTGCGCGGTCGCGTGGGCAACGGCGAGGAGGATGAAATCGTTGACCGTCGTCTTGGGCAGATCGGCAGCTTCGTTGGCGGTGTTCACCTCCTTGCGCAGGCGCATGAGCGGCCCGGCGTCGACTTCGATGGCGAGGTAGAAATGCGGAATCTGCGTTTTACTCGCGAGCAGGCGCTCGGCGATCACTCGACGCATGCCGGAGAGTTCGATGCGCTGTTCGTCACCACCGGTGGATTCCGGCTTGATCGCTGCGGCTGCCGCGGCTGGAGCCGACGGAGAAGCGCCGGCGGAGCTCGTCGAGGCAGGGCCCTTCTTGGCGTGGTCGTCGACGTCCTTGGCGACGATTCGACCGCCGGGGCCGGAGCCGGTTACTTCAGAAAGATCGATGCCCTCGTCGGCGGCGATCTTCTTCGCGAGCGGCGAGGCTTTGACCCGGCCCTCGGTCTTCTGCTTTTTTTCGGTCTTGGCGGCCTCGGGTTCGGCGTCCTTCGGAGCCTTGGCGGAATACTGGCGGTCGGTGTCCTCGGGTTTTTTCTCGGCTTCTTCGGGCTGCTTCTCGGCTTCTTTCGATTCCTCGGGTTTTTCGTTCGGCGCGGCCTCGGGTTCGTCCGCGTCCTCGTCTTCATCCTCCTCGGAGGCGATGCGGGCGATCTTGTCACCGATTTTGACTTTTTCACCTTCTTTCACGAAGACTTCGGCGAGCGTGCCTTCGTCGAAGGCCTCCATTTCCATCGTTGCTTTATCGGTTTCAACCTCGGCAAGAATGTCGCCCATTTCGACGGCGTCGCCTTCGTTCTTGAGCCACTTGACGAGGGTTCCCTCGGTCATCGTGTCGCTCAGTTTGGGCATGTTGATTACGGGCATAGTCGGAAGGAGTCGAAGGTCTAGAGGTCGGGAAGTCGGAGCGGGGCAATTGCAGCTGGGGCGGCGATCGTCGGCCTGCGACTGAGTTACAAAATCGAGAGTGCTTTTTCGACCATGCGGTTGACGGTCGGGATCTGTTGCTCTTCGACCGGCATGCTGTAGATGGCCGGGGCGTCGAGCGTGCAGACGCGGCGGATCGGGGCGTCGAGCTCGTCGAAGATTTTTTCCTGGATCATCGTCGCGATCTGCGCGGAGGTGCCGCAAAAGGGTTTGTTCTCGTCGACGAGGACGACGCGGTGCGTTTTGCTGACGGAGTCGAGGATCGTTTGTTCGTCGAGTGGGCGCAACGAGCGGAGGTCGATGACGTCGGCTTGGATGCCGTGCTCGGACGCCAGTTGCTCGGCGGCGGCAAGGGCGGTGAGAACCGAACGCCCGTGGCCAACGAAGGAAAGATCGGAGCCTTCGCGCTTGCGGTCGGCAACACCGAGAGGAATGAGATATTCCTCTTCGGGGACCTCACCCTTGTGGCCGTAGAGGACCGTGTTTTCCATGAACATGACCGGGTCATTGTCACGGATGGCGGTCTTCATGAGGCCTTTCGCGTCGTAAGCGGTCGCCGCGCTGACAACTTTGAGCCCGGGGACTCCCGCAAGCCAGTTTTCCGGGGTGTGTGAATGGGTTGCACCCACGTTGGTGCCGGCGTTGGCCGGGCCGCGGATGACGATGGGACAATTGATGAGGCCGCCGCTCATGTAGCGAACCTGGGCCGCATTGTTCACGATCTGATCCCACGCGACGGTGGAGAAACTCCAGAACATCAGCTCCATCACCGGGCGGATACCGAGCATGCTCGCCCCGACACCCATGCCGATAAAAGCGGCTTCGCTGATCGGTGTGTCGACGACGCGCTTGTCGCCAAATCTTTCCCAGAGTCCGCGGGTGACCTTGTAGGCGCCGTCGTATTCGGCGACCTCCTCGCCGATGAGGACGACATTTTCGTCGCGTTCCAATTCTTCGGCGAAAGCTTGATTCAGTGCGTCGCGGTATTCGATGAGAGCCATGGGTCGGAGTCGAAAGTCAGTAGGTCGGAGAGTCCAAAGTCGAAATCGCTGCGCCTAGTCGTTGAAAAAATGGCGACCCGTTTTGCCCGCTTCGGTGCCGTGGTCAACTTCGTAGTAAACGTCTTCGAAGAGATTCTCGAGTGTCGGAAAGTCGCTCGTTTCGGCGAACTTCACGGCGGCCATCGCTTCCTTGCGCGAAGCCTTGTCGAGGGCGTCGGCCTCTTCGTCGGTGACGAGACCCTCCTCGATGAGGCGGTTGCGCCAGAGCTGAATCGGGTCGTGGGCCTCTTTGTATTGGTCGATCTCGTCGGCGGAGCGGTAGCCCCCCTTGTGTTTGGCGTCGGCGACGGAGTGGCCGTAGTAGCGGTAAGTATCAACCTCAAGGACCGTCGGGCGACTCTCCGCGTGGGCGCGATCGATGGCAATCTGCAGCTTGGCGCGAACCTCGTAGACGTCCTGGCCGTTGGCGATGTCCCAGACAATCCCGTAACCATCCGCTCGCTCGGCGAGGCAATTTTTTACCGCGGAAGAACGCTCGAGGCTGGTGCCCATCGAGTAGCGGTTGTTTTCGATGATGTAGATGACGGGAAGATCCCAAAGCGCCGCTAGGTTGAGCGATTCGTGGTAAACTCCTTGGTTAATCGCGCCGTCGCCGAGGAAACACAGGCAGCAACCGCGAAGCTCCTTGTATTTGACCGCGTAGGCCAGACCCAGGCCGAGCGGCGTCTGACCGGCCACGATGCCGTGGCCGCCCCAGTAGTTCTTATCGGGGGCGAAGAAATGCATTGAGCCGCCCTTACCTTTCGAGCAACCCGTGATTTTGCCGAAGAGCTCGGCCATGCACTCGTCCATCGTCATACCGACAGCGAGAGCGTGACCGTGATCGCGGTAGGCCGTGATGAGATGATCGTGTTCGCCGAGAAGGGACGCGGCACCGACGGCAACGGACTCCTGGCCAATGTAGAGATGAAGAAAGCCACCCATCTTGCCCTCGTTGTAGTTCTTGAGGGCCATCCGCTCGAAGCTGCGGATGCGGAACATGTCTCGGAGGAATCCAATCTTGTCATCTTTAGAGAGCGAGGCGTTGATCTGCGCGGAGGCGTAATCAATCGGGCTAACTTCGGTTTCGACTTCGGACTCGGTCATGCTCAATTTTGGTAAGAAGGATCAGGGGTCGTAGAGTTGAGTCGCGCTGGCGGGGCTGATCGAACTGCCGACGACGCCGCAAATACTCCACGGCACTCCCGGCGTTTGCAATGGTGAAAAATCCGCGCGGGATCGCGCCGCGTGGACTCTTGGGGAAAACCGCTGCATCCTTGACGAAGCGGTGCCTTCGAACGTGAGGTTGGAGCTACCAGGTTTCCACGAGCATTGCGAGATCGCCGACGAGGGTATCGACCCTCTTGAGGTCCTTGCGTCGACCTTTCTCGGGGTTCAGGGATGATTTGCGCAGGATCGTCAACATGTCGCGGAGGTCACGAAGTTTGGCAGGGGGGAGTTTCTTGCGATCAAGGCTCTTTTCCACCGTTGTCCGAACCTGTTCGATCTCGGAGTCGAGACGGAGGGCGTAGGCTTCGATCGTTGCACGGGATTGAGTTCGGAGCGCTTCCAGCTCTTCGATGACCGCTTTCAACGGGGACGCCTCGACGGTTTTGGGTTTGGATTTCATCCTGCCCTCAAGTAATCAACTTCCGGGGCCTTGCGCAAGCTGTGCGACGGTGGCGAGGCCATCGACTAGCGAGCCGGTGACCAGCGTCCCCGGTCGATCTTCTGATTGGCTGCTGATTTCTAATAAGTTAGCTAATAGACGATCAAGCCATGGGACATCCAGACGACAAAAAGCTGATCGCTCAGGCAATCGAAGCGCGCCGTCAGGCGTATGCCCCCTACTCGAAATTTGCGGTTGGCGCGGCCTTGCTTGCTTCCGACGGCCGAATTTTCCACGGGACGAACGTTGAAAATCTGAGCTTCGGACTCACGATCTGCGCCGAGCGGGTTGCGCTCGGATCGGCGATTGCTGCCGGGTGCCGGGACTTTTCAAGGATCGCCATCGTGGCTGACACGCGGGAACCCGTGAGTCCATGCGGAGCGTGCCGGCAGGTTCTAGCCGAGTTCGCACCAGACCTGCGAGTCGTCCTATCGACGCTCAGTGGCCCGCAGGTCGAATTTGGTTTGGATGAATTGCTTCCCCGGGCGGCAACCGGGATTCTTGATCGACCGTAATTGTTCCACGTGGAACTCAGCCGATGAACGATTTTAACTATCCAAAAATCTACGACGTCCTGGTCATCGGGGGCGGCCACGCCGGCGCTGAGGCAGCTGCCGCAGCGGCGCGAATGGGGGCAGTGACCCTCATGTTGACCCAAAATGCCGACACGATCGGTCAGATGTCGTGCAATCCCGCGATCGGTGGCCTTGCCAAGGGACACATCGTTCGCGAAATCGACGCTTTAGGCGGGCTGATGGGGGAAAACACTGACGCCACGGCCATTCAGTTTCGCCTGCTTAACGCGACCAAGGGACCCAGCGTCCAAGCCCCCAGAGCCCAATGCGACAAGAAAGCCTACCAATTCCGGTTGAAATACCGGCTGGAGAGATATCCGAACCTGGACGTCAAACAGGCGAACGTAACGGGACTGGACGTCAAAGAGGGCCGCGCCCGCGGCGTCCAAACCTCCATCGGGGTCCGGTTCGAAGCGCGCACCGTCATCGTTACGACCGGAACATTCATGCGGGGCCTGCTCCACGTCGGACAGAAGAATCAGGCTGGCGGTCGAATGGGCGACTCGGTCTCGACGTTTAGCGATTCACTGCGCGATCTGGGTTTCGAGCTTGGTAGATTTAAAACGGGCACCCCATGCCGCCTGATCGGTTCCAGCCTCGATCTCTCGAAATGTCGTCGCCAAGACGGCGATGTTCAGCCCCAACTTTTCAGCTTCACGCCCTTCAGCCGAGATTCTGGGGAACTGTTCACTCTGAATCGTTGGAATGACCGAACGTTCCACGTGGAACAACTTCCTTGCTGGATGACTCAGACCACCGAGAAAACCCACGAGATCATTCGAAGTAACCTTCACCTGTCGCCGATGTATTCCGGCCAAATCGAAGGCGTCGGACCCCGCTACTGCCCCTCGATCGAAGATAAAGTCGTCCGTTTCGCGGAGAAATCCAGCCACCAGCTGTTTCTGGAACCCGAAGGCCGCCATTCCGACGAGTTTTACGTCAACGGGGTGTCGACGAGCCTCCCCTACGAAGTTCAGTATCATTTCATCCGCAGCGTGCCCGGACTGGAGAACGCCGAGATTCTCCGACCCGGCTACGCCGTCGAATACGACTTCTGTCCGCCGACCCAACTCGACCCAACCCTGGAAACCAAACGGCTGCCCGGTCTCTACTTCGCGGGGCAAATCAACGGAACCTCGGGATACGAGGAAGCCGCCGCGCAGGGCTTGCTCGCCGGAATCAACGCTGCGGCGTCCGTCGCAGGTCGGGATCCGCTCATTCTTGATCGTTCCGAAGCCTACATCGGAGTGCTGATTGACGACTTGGTGACCCAAGGAACCCCGGAACCCTACCGGATGTTCACCAGCCGCGCAGAGCACCGCCTTCTCCTCCGACACGACAACGCCGACCGACGTCTGGGCTCCAAAGCCAGGGAATACGGGTTGCTGAGCGCGAATCAGGTGTCTGCTTTCGACAAGAAAGTGAATAACGTTCGCGACCTCACGGTTTCGCTCACCCAGACCCGGCTTGACGGGATCACACTCGAAAGCTGGCTCAAGCGTCCGGAAAACGATTGGCAGAAGCTGCCGGACGAGCTCAAAGCCCACTATCCAGCCGACGTGTGGAAGACCGTTCAAAACGACACGAAATACGCCGGCTATCTCCGTCGTCAGAAGGAACAGGTCCAGCGATCCGCCCAGACGAAGGAGAACCCCATACCAGCTGACTTTGCCTACGACAGTATCTCCGGAATCCGTCGAGAAGCGATCCAGAAACTCATCTCCATTCGGCCACGCTCCCTCGGCCAAGCGGGACGCATCAGCGGCGTAACTCCCGCAGATCTCTCACTGCTCGCCATCTGGCTGGAACGCGACCGGAGGAACCCCGCCAGGTCCCCGGCAAACAACGAGACGAACAACGTCAACTAGCCACGGCGTCGCAAAATGCAGGCAAGATGACCGCGTCGCTATCCGGATTGATCTTCAAACGCGTTTCGAGGGGCGGCAACCCCGGCACCAACGCCACCCAGCTCACCCGCCGACCGCCAACCTCCGCCGCTTCGTGGGTCCCGACGGTTAGCCCAATCCCGAGACTCACCTGCCAGATCCGCGCGTCCAAGGGACGACCCTCCTCGCTGTGACTGAATTGGAACTCATTCCCCGGCAAAGCCGCACGAATCACCCGCTCCACCGGATCCCGCCCATCCCCGGAGCTTAGGAGAATTGCCTCACCAGCCACATCGGTCGAACACGCGGAGGAACGCCCCGCCAGGCGGTGCCTGTTTCCGACCACCAAGCCCATCTCGCGCGTCTCAACCAACCGTTCCTCGCCCCATTCATCGCCGGTGAATCCAACTCGAATGATCACGTCGAAACCGCCAAGTCTCGCACCTTGACTCGCGTCGCAGTCTGGCAGCAGCGAGATGGTCGTGCGGATCGAGCGATGTTTGGAGAAAAACGATCTCAGCTTTTTTGAAACCCGCTTGGAGCGAGCGCTGTCGGCGACACCGACGCGGAGCGAGCCGAACCGTCCCGCTCCCGCGTCGCGGAGTGTCTCGGCGGCCTCATCCGCTCGAAGCACGATCGCCCTCGCTTCCGGCATTAAACGCCTGCCCGCCGCGGTCAAGATCGCCTGTCGCGGTCCACGATCGAAGAGACGAACACCGAGCGACTCCTCGAGCTTTCTGATTTGGACGCTCAGAGCGGGCTGAGCAATCCCCATGCGCCGGGCCCCGGCCGAAACCGTTCCTTCGTCGCAAACCGACAAAAAATAGCGCAGCTGGCGGAGTTCCATAGCCTCTTTCTATATTTAATTGCTTTCCTACACAATTCAATTATACGTAGCGCCACTGATTCGAGTCCGCGCCAGCGCGCCCTCATCTGGACAAGCGATCCGCTGCCGTCCACAATCTCTGCGATGCACCCCCGTTCACTTAAAACCATCTTTGTCGCGACATTGATGACCTGCTCAAACCTGGAAGCGGCCGAAACAAGCCCGTCCACCGCCGAATTGGAATCGATCCGCGTTGCCCTAGCGACCATCCAGGGCACCCTGACTTCCAACCGGGCAAAAGCGCTTAAAAGCTCGATCGCAGAGCTCTCAGCCGCCTCGGCGACGCAATTGTCCGCGATCAACGCCTACGTCGAGGCCGTTCGAATCGATCAATTCGGCGACGGACCGGGTGCCATCACGAAATTCCAAGACTGGCGCAAGAAGTCATCTGATGTCCTGAGCAACGCTGCTCTCCGCACAGCGGCCCAACTCCACCTCCGGTATCTGCAGCTCACGCTTGACCGTGCCGCCGACCCGGACGGCGACCCAGCTCTCGATGACGTCGTTTCTTACCTGCGGGAAGCCGCTGAGATGAAGGCAATCATCAACAACCCAGAAACGGATCGGTTGAACGACAACGAGAAGAAAGATCTGAAAGAACGGATCAAGAAACTGACCGACGAACCGATGGACTCCGCGCCCTTCGTCAGGGCCTACCGAATCGGACCCCTCTTTGCCGATCTGAAAGACTGGGAGATGACACCAGGCAACCTGCCATCGATTCTCGATCGAACGGTCCGTCCGATCCTCCGGGAGAAAAAAGACTCCAGATTGGTGGAAACGTGGGATCTCCAAATCTCGACGGAGCGGGGTCTCGCTTCGGACCGCGATCGGGAGGATCCCGACTCTGGGCTTAATCGCAACCAGATTCCGCGGCTGGAATGGGCAAAAGCCAATGATCAATACGCCATCGGAGACCGAACCACCGGCTTGCGAACGATGGTTGCGATCCTCCAAGCCAACCCCGAGCATCCCGACGCGACTAAGTGGATCGATTCACTTTCCGGCCTCCTTGAAAAAGAGGCGGCACAAACGGGTGAGACAGCGCCTGGGTCACCGAACGCTCCGGAATCGTCCAGTGCCCCGTGAACCCCGTCGCACTTTCGGCCGCCCCGAAGCCTTGCCGCCATCGCGGTGAGTGAACCGCCCGGAGCGTCCCCTGTTTTAGAGCTTGTTTAGAATGATCTGTCCTTGGGCTACGATCGTGTCACCGACTGTCGCGACGACTTCGAAATTGAGGAGGCCCGCCATGCCGCCGACCTTTCGCGCGTTCAGCTGGATGAGTTCACCGGGCCGGGCGGGAGCGGGGAACTTCATCACGCGGACGCCCGAGAGCAGATAACGAGCGGAGGGTTCCCCGGCTCCGGCGGCGATGCCCGCCGTCTGAGCGAGGGCTTCCGTCAGAATGACTCCCGGGACGATCGGGTCGCCGGGAAAATGCCCGCGGAAAAAATCGGTCTCGCCCGGGAACGTTTTCAAGCAGCGAGCGGCCTCGCCCGCCGTTACCTCAATGACCTCGTCAACGAAGACGAAAGGGACTCGGTGCGGCAAACCGAAAGCTTGCGGATCGGTGGGCATCGGGACTGCTCTCGCCACTCAGGCAGCCTCGACAACGTCGCCAAACTCGATTTGCAAGTGTCGCGCGAGCCGAATGAGCTCAGGGGCGGGATGTTTTTTTCGACCGATCACGTCGTTGAGATCGACGACCGTCACCCGGCTTTTTTGCAGGGCAACCATCGAACCGGTCTCGCCTTGGAGCAGGCTGATGACGGCGAGCTCACCCATCCGGCTGGCGAGCAGGCGGTCGAAGTGCGTCGGGATGCCGCCGCGCTGGACGTGGCCGAGCACCGTCTTGCGCACCTCCTGGAGGATCTCACGATCTCCGGTCGCCTCGTGCAACCAGCTTTCGAACTTGTGGGCTTCGCAGACACCCTCGGCGAGGATGATGATGCTGTTGTCGCGGCTGGACTCGTAGCGACCGTGGAGGACGTCGAGAATGCGCGGGACGTTCACCCGATACTCAGGAATCACCGCGACCTCCGCTCCGGCGCTGATCGCCGTCGTGAGCGCGAGGTAGCCCGAGCTCCGGCCCATCACTTCGACGAGAAAGCAGCGACGATGGGAGCGGGCCGTGTCTTTGATCTTGTCGACCATCTGCATGATGGTGTTGGCGGCGGTATCGGCGCCGATGCTCATGTCCGTGCCGTAGAGATCGTTGTCGATGCTGCCCGGGATGCCGATCGTCGGAAGGCCCATGCGGGACAACTCCCGCGCTCCGGTGAGCGAGCCGTCGCCTCCGATGACGATGATGCCTCCGAGGCCGTAGGAGCTGATGTTATCCAGAGCCTCGGCCCGTCCCTCCGGGGTGTAAAATTGCTTGCAGCGGCTCGACTGAAGAATGGTGCCGCCGCGCTCGAGAATGGCGGACATCGCGCGATCGTCGAGGCTGACGAGATCGCCAGAGAAGAGTCCCTCGTAACCATTGCGGATGCCGACAACTTTCACCCCTTTGGACGCGGCGGTGCGAACGACGGCCCGTACGGCTGGATTCATCCCGGGGGAATCGCCCCCGGACGTCATGACCCCTATTTTCTTAAACATGCTGCGTCGCGTCTGTGGCCGGAATTTTCAACCCGGCTCGTCTAGCGCAGGACCCCGGACGAAAAAATCACAAAATCGGTTTTTATTTTGAACAACGTTGCGCGGGCCGGGTCTCACTATTCGGTTAAGGCAGCGATTCGGGCCACCGCGGTTCAGTTTTTCTTTGTTTTCTGGATTTCCGCGACGTGGCCCGAATCATTTTTCGGCTCAACGATTTTACCGGTCGTCCTGCGCGACGAAATCTTCATCTCGAGGAGCTTGCGAGCCAGGGTGCCTTCCGCTAGAAGGGCCGATCTATGCCGAATACGGTCCTCGTAGTCGAAGATGAGCAGGACGTCGTCGATCTGCTCCGCTATAATCTCAGCCGAGCGGGGCTCACTGTCATCATCGCACTCGATGGCCTCGAAGGCCTGCGCCAAGCCCGGGAACAACGCCCGGACGTCATCCTGCTCGACCTCATGCTGCCGGAGATGACGGGGGAACAGGTCTGCCGCGAATTGAAAGCCGACGGGGAGACCGCGGGCATCCCGGTCATCATGCTCACGGCGAAGGGCGAAACTGAACAGCGGGTCGAGGGCCTCGAGTTGGGCGTGGACGATTACATCACCAAACCATTCAGCCCGAAGGAACTCGTTCTTCGGGTGCAAGCGGTCTTGCGCCGACTGCGAACTTCGGAACGGGCGGATCTGGTGGAGGTCGGGGACTTCGCGGTGGATCGCGGGGCGTTCGAAGTGCGTCTCGCGGGGGAGCGGTTGGACCTGACGACGACGGAGTTTAAGCTCCTCACTTTACTCATCGAGCGGCGCGGTCGGACACAATCCCGCGAGACGCTGCTCTACGACGTGTGGGGCTATCAAAACGCGATTGATACGCGCACAGTGGACACGCACATGCGCCGACTCCGGGAGAAACTCGGCGACGCGGCGGCTCGCTTGGAAACCGTGCGGGGCGAGGGATATCGGTTCAGCGTCGTGGCGGACCATTGATCACCCTCCTCACGTGGGGGCTGGCTCTCGGTGCCGTGGCGGGCAGCGTCGCCTGGGTCTGGCGCGCTTGGGTTCGCCCGGTCCAAGACGTGCGGGCCGCCATCGCCGCCGTCAACGCGCAGGAATCGAGCGTACCGATCATCCGATCGGCACGACCAATCTTCCGGGAGATTTCAGCCAACCTGGGACTCGTGTCCGAACGCTTGCGAGAGCAACGCCGCCAACTCGCGGACGAGGTCTTTTCGCTGCGAGCGATCCTATCCAGCATGGTCGAGGGTATTCTCATCGTCGACCAAGGCCTGCGAATCCGGCTCGCGAACGACGCGCTCTTTTCGATGTTTGACCTCACGCAGTCGCCGATCAACCGCACGGTCATCGAAGTCTTCCACGAGCACGGTCTGCTGACGGGTGTCGAGCGCGCCATCGGCGAATGCCGACCGCTGATCCTGGAGTTTCAAGTCGCCGCGCGGCCCGACAGCGGCAAGGCGATCCGGTATTTCAGGGTCAACGTCGCGCCGCTCCTCCCGTCTGGCGGATCCAATCCGGTCGGCGCGTTGGTCGTGTTCAACGATGTCACGGAGATCCGCACGCTCGAAGCGGTGAGGCGGGAATTTGTCGCAAATGTCTCGCACGAGTTCCGAACACCGCTGGCCATCATCAACGGCTACGTCGAGACCCTGCTCGACGGCGCTCTCGATGACCGGGCGATGACCGAGCGCTCGCTCGCGGTGATGCACAAGCACGCGGCGCGTTTAAATTTCCTCATCGACGATCTCCTCACCATCTCGCGCATGGAAAACCGCGCCGTCGAGATGAAGCTCGAGACGGTGAGCCTCCGCAACATCCTTGTCCGGGCGATCGACCAGCACGAAGCCCGGATCCGCGAGCAGAACGTGACCCTGGATTATCAATTCGAACCCGACTCGGAGATCGCGGACGTCGACCCGACGCGGATTGAACAGGTCTTCGTGAACCTGCTCGCAAACGCGCTGCAATACGGTGCTCGAGCCGACGGGGAGATCCGCGTGACGGCCCGACGGCGTGGGCGCGAGGTCGAACTCAACTTCGCGGACGACGGCCCGGGGATTCCCTACGAGGACCAGCCGCACATCTTCGAACGTTTCTACCGAGTGCACAAAGACCGGTCACGCGACGCGGGCGGCACGGGTCTCGGGCTTTCGATTGTCAAGAATGTCGCCATGGCGCACGGTGGGCACGTGAGCGTGCGGAGCACGCCGGGCGCGGGGTCGAACTTCCGAGTGACCCTCCCGGTCAAAGCTCCGCCGCGCAATTGATCCGACGATGACCCGACCCTCTCTCAAAGGCCTCCGCGGCTACCTGATCGACGCTCCCAAGCGCGGCGCAATTCGCGGGATCCGCGACGGCGCGATCATCATCGAAGACGGGCGAATCGCACTCGCCGGTCCCTACGAAGACGTGCGGCGGGCGCCGGAAGCCCAGGGCCTCCATTTTGTCCATTCCCCGGAAGCGGTCATCATCCCCGGGCTGCATCGACATCCACGCGCACCTGCCGCAATTTCCCGCCGTCGCCCGCGTCGAAGAGGCGCTACTCCCCTGGCTTCAGCGCCACGTTTTTCCGCTCGAACGCGAGTTTAACGCCGCGACGGCACGCACGGAGGCTCCGATGTTTTTCGACTCCCTTGCCCGCCACGGCACGACCACTGCTATGCTCTACGCGACGATCTACGAAGAGAGCTGCGACGCGGCGTTCGAGGCAGCCGCGTCCAGCGGACTCCGCGTGATCCTCGGCAAGGTCATGATGGATGACGGGAGCTACGGCGCGCTCCCCACCGAGCAGATCCTCCCGCTCTCGTTGCAACAGAGCGAACGCCTCTGCCGCAAATGGCACGGCCACGACGGCGGACGCCTGGAATACGCGTTCAGCCCGCGCTTCGCGGTGACCTGCACGAGCGAGATGATGACGGAAGCCGGAGCGCTCGCTAAGAAATACGACGCCTACGTGCAGACTCACCTCTCTGAGAATCACGGCGAGATCGCGGCGGTCAAAGAGCGCTTCCCGGACGACCCGCATTACACCGGCGTCTACGAGCGGTGTGGGCTGCTCGGAGAACGCTCGGTCTTCGGCCACTGCATCCACCTCAGCGACGACGAACTGGCGCGTCTCGTCCAGTCACGATCGGTGATCGCGCACTGCCCAACGTCAAATTTCTTCCTGAACAGCGGGATCATGCCACTCGCACGATTTGTCGACGCAGGCGCCCGCGTCGGCCTCGGAAGCGACGTCGCCGGCGGACCGGAACTGAATCTCTGGCAGGTGATGCGATCCTCGATCGAGGGGCAGAAGGCGCGATCGTTCTTCGAAGAAGGCACGCGCGTGCCAACGGAGGCGGATCTTTTTCACCTCGCGACCCAGGGCGGCGCGGACGCGCTCGGCAAATCCGACCTCATCGGCTCCATCGAGATCGGCAAGGAAGCCGACCTCGTCGTGGTCGACCTCTGCCAAGCCCTGCCCTACGGTCGCAAGGGAAATCCTCACTCTGACTTGTCGGCGGAAGAAATCGTCACCCTCCTTGTGTATCGGGGGAACTCGTCCGCCGTCGCCGAGACGTTCGTGCGTGGGAGGTCCGTCCATCGGGCACCCGCGCCGCTGCTTTTGTAGGAGGCGAGACTCCTGCCGGGAGCCAAGGCGAGCGGGAGATTTGATCGTCCTACCGCGAGTTTCAGCCGAGGCGCGCTTCCAGCCAAGCGATGCTGTCCCTCAGTACGTCGGACTGAACGTAATCGTGCAGGATGTCATGGTGCGCCTCCGGGTAGTGAAAGTGCGAAGTCCCGTCGGTCTCGAGCAGTTCAACAAACCGGCTTATCTGTTCCGTCGTGATGAACAGATCGACCCCCGCGGAGAAGACCGCGACCGGGACCCGAATCTTCGAGCCAGACTCCGCCGCTCTGCCGATCAGAACGCCCATATCGCTGAGAAATTGCAGTGAAAATTGGTGGAGTCGGTAGGGAGCTTCCGCTAGCTCCCGCTGCCGCTCCGGTACCCTGGAGAGCGGGATTGCGTCCGGTCCCCGATTCACAAACCAGTTCGGACTTAATCGCAAGGCCGGGAAACACAAACCCGCAAACCCAAGCACCGACCGAATCCACGCCGGGTTTCGCTGCCGCAGCGCAACCACCGGGACGTAGAGCAAAGCCCCGACGACTTTCACCCCGGGGGACGCTAGGGCAACCAGAGCAAGCTGCGCTCCCATGCTGTCCCCGGCCAAAAAAAGGGGGATTCCCGGATGCTTCGACTGAATGAATACGAGGAAATCCGCCAGGTCCTCGAGCATCGCTCCGACGTTGAGACCCGCCCCACGCCGCGCAACGACGGGGTCCAGACCCTGACCTCGAGCGTTCCATCCAGCCACGCCGATTCCTTCTTCCGCGAGCCGGATCCCCAACGGCTCGAAATACTCGAACCGACTTCCGAGACCGTGCATCACGACGACAAACGCCCTCGGCGAGGCGGCGGGCATCCATTGCCCCCAATCAAAGCGATCACCGCGGCGAGTTTCAAATCCTGCTGGGTGGCGGGTAAACATCACGGGAAATTCTGTTGCATGGTTGGGAGCCTTCTGGAAAGCCTTTGCGCAATGAAAACGCTCTCGCTTTGCCTCCTTACGCTCGCCGCTTCCGCCCTTGCTCTCTCGACCGCCGTCGCTGGACGCCTCGACGTTGCCGTCATTCAATACGGTGATGCGCGCGACGCGAACGAGCAGGCCGCCGCCTTCGCCGGAGAAAATCTTTTCAAGATTACCGACTCCGACAGCGTTGAGTCGTCAGACGCCGCCATCCGCGGAGGAAAAGTCGTCTTCGCACAGAGCCTCGTGATCAGTCCCGGGTCCTCTTTCGCCTACTCGACCCGCATCGACGGGTCTCGAGCTGACGTATCCGGGACCTTTTCAGGCTCGAACGTCTCGATCGAAATCACCGTCCAGGAAGGCATCAACATTGGCCTCCGGAAATTCAAAAGCAGCTCCTACTCCGCCTCCGGATCGGTCTCTGGCACCGCCAGCATCATCGGCATCAAAGCCAGCCGGGGGAAAACGGCCAGCGCGGTGAAGGGGATCCAGAAGGTCATCAGCACCAATTTCTCGACGCTCATCGTCGCCCAATACGTCAAATAAACCGCCGTTCCATCCCGGTGCACAGCTTGTGAATAAGAAGCGAGCATCTCTGAATGACTGTGGCTATCCAGAGAATCGCTCTGCCTTTTGATCAGCCCCTCGGACGAGATCCAAATCCATTCACACGACAAAAAGGCCGTGGAACAGGCTCCGATGCAATGAGGAACAACGATCTTGCGGGTTATTCACACCCTTAAGATTATTAAGAAATAAGACCCATCCAAAAAGATAATCCATAACAGTGTGGATAAGTTCCCAAGGCGAGACCTCGCGGGTAGCCAGCGGGCCGTGATTTAGTATTTGAAAACGCGCTCGAGGAAGCGCCGGGTCGCCGGTCGTTGTGGCTGATCGAAAAATTCGGGGCCGGACGCGGATTCGGTGATCGTCCCGTCGGCGACGAAGGCGACGAGGTCGGCGGCGTGGCGGACGAAAGGCATCTCGTGGGAAACGAGGAGGAGGGAGCGGTTTTCGGTGCGGAGTTCGTCGATGAGATCGAGAACTTCGCCGGTCATTTCCGGGTCGAGGGCGGATGTCGGTTCGTCGAGGATGACGAATTGGGCGTCGATCGCAATCGCTCGGGCGATGGCGACTCGTTGGCGCTGGCCGCCAGAGAAGCTCGGCGGGGCGCTTGGCCGCGTGGGGTGCGAGCTGGAGGCGTTCGAGGATCGCGGTGGCAGTGGCGCGGGCGGCGGTGGGGGATTTCCCGTGAACTTGGACCAGGGGAAGGACGATGTTGTCGAGGGCGGTGAGGTGGGGGAAGAGGTTGTAAGCTTGGAAGACGATGCCGATGCGGGAGCGGTAGGCGCGAAGGGCGGATTCGGTCGAGGGAATGGTTTCGCCGTTCACTTCGATCGTGCCCGAGTCGGGAGTGGTCAGGCCGGCTATCAAGCGAAGGAGGGTCGACTTGCCGCCGCCGGAGGGACCGACGAAAGCGAGCACGTGGTCGAATTCGTAGCGACCGCTGAGATGATCGATCACGACTTGGTCGCCGAAGGCCTTAGAGACATCGTTGAACTCAAGTGTCATAGTGAAAGCGACGTTCCAGCCAGCGGGCTGCCAGTGAGATGGTGAGTGTGAGGGCGAGGTAGCCGAAGAGGAGCGGGGTGAAGGCGGCGAGGGTGCTGTAGGTGGCGGAGTTGATCTGGGTTGCCGCGTGGGTGAACTCAAGCAGTCCGATGATTGAGAGGAGGGACGAGTCTTTGATGAGAGTGGCGAATTGGCCGGTGAGCGGCGGGAGGGTTTGGCGGAGGGCTTGGGGGAAAATGACGAAGCGGAGAGTCTGGACGGGCGTGAGGCCGATGGCCCGGGCGCTGTCGAGTTGGGAGTTGCCGACGCTCTCGATGCCGGCCCGGATCATTTCGGCAATGTAGGCGGCGCTGAAATTCGACAGGACGAGGACGCCGAAAACGAACCGGCTCTGGAGGTCGACGGCGTCGGCGATGACGTAGAAGCCGAAGAGAATCTGGACGAGGAGCGGGGAGCCGCGGATGAGTTCGACGTGAAGCGACGCCAAGGAGCGGACGATCAGGACCGAGGAGCGCCGAGCGAGCGCTATGAGGAGGCCGAAGATGGAACTGAGGACCAGCGAGACGATCGAGATCTGGATGGTGAGAACAAATCCACGCCAGAAGAGGACGCGGTAATCCCAGATGACGGTCGAGCCGCGAAGGGTGATGAGCAGGATGGCGGTGCTGACTGCCGCGACGAGAAGACCGAGGAGGGTGAAGGTCGTGAGGCGGACGAGCCGCGAAGCTGGGCGCTCGGGGGTGTCGAGGAAGAGCGACAGGATGGTCACAGGGCGCGGGATGAGGTCATTCCGAACGGGAAGGGGGGAAGAAGATGAAGAGATTGAAATCCATTCACTTTCTTCTTCATCCCGTCCCCCGGTTCCAAAGCATCATTCCTGGATCGCGATGCGCTCGAGCGCCAGAGCTCGCCCCGAGTTCTCGTCGATATCGACTTGGAGACCGCAGAGGCGGACGGGGCCTTTGGCGATGGGGAAGGGGATGGGGAGATTCGTTTTAAACCGGTGGAGAACGGGTTCGTAGTCGCGACCGATCACCGAGTTGACGGGTCCACACATGCCGGCGTCGCAGAGGAAGGCGGTGCCCTTCGGGAAGATCCGCTCGTCGGCGGTCTGGACGTGGGTGTGGGTGCCGACGACGGCGGAAACCCGGCCGTCGAGGTGCCGACCCATGGCGACCTTTTCGCTCGTCGTCTCGCAGTGCATGTCGACGAAGATCACTTTCGTTTCCAGTGAGAGCTTGGCGATCTCGGCGTCGGCGACGAGGAAGGGATTGTCGAGCGTGTTGGGCATGAAGGTGCGACCTTGGAGATTCAGGACGGCAACTTTGCCTTTGGCGGTCTGGAGAACGACGCTGCCAGCGCCCGGAGCACCGGCGGGGTAGTTGGCGGGTCGGAGGAGGCGGGCGCAGTCGGGATCCATGCGGCGAGTTCCTTCTGATCCCAAACGTGATCGCCCGTGGTGATGACGGCGACGCCGCAGCGAAGGAGGTCGATGGCGATCTTCTGCGTGATGCCGCGGCCCTGGGCAGCGTTTTCGCCGTTGACGATGACAAAGTCGATCTGGCGGTTCTGGCGAAGTAGCGGGACTTGTTTGATGACGGCCTGGCGGCCAGGTTCGCCCACGATGTCGCCGAGGAAAAGAATGCGGATCATTTTGAAATTTTAGGATGTCGCGTCCGGTCGCGCTTGGGCAACTTGACGGTGGTGAAGTTATTTCCGGTCTTTGTCGCTCTGGGGTTTGGTCTTGGTTTGGCCATCCTCGCGCACGCGCGAAAGCTGAGTCCGCTGGCACCGGAACCCAAGTGGTCAGAGCTCAACAAATATCAGCAATCAATCACGCGGGAAGATTTTCTGTATTTGCTCGATGAGGTCTACGCGCCGGGCGGGGCCTGGAAACAGGTGATCGAAGTCAATGGCGACACCGCGTCGATCCGAACGTCGAGGGGAGGAGAACCGTTCGTCCTGCGGTTCGCGGAGTCGAGTCGAAGGGTGCAGCCAATCGAAAGGAATTGGCGTCGGCGGTCCCAGCTCGGACCCAGGACGAAGGCCAAGCCGCTGCTCGGAGTCCGGATCGGACTGGACCCCGGGCATCTGGGCGGAGACTACGCGAAAATGGAAGAGCGGTGGTTTCGAATCGGGAATTCGAAGCCGGTGACGGAAGGGGACATGACTCTGGCCGTGGCGGAGTTGATCAAACCGCAGCTGGAAGAACTGGGGGCCAAAGTTTTCCTGACGCGCTCGAAGCCGGGACCGGTGACTTCGCTTCGACCGAGCCGGTTGCGAGACGAGGCTCGGGAGTCGCTGGAGGAAAGTGGGTCCAGGGTGAGCAAGGCTGCCATCGAGACGGAAGCGGAACGGTATTTTTACCGGGTTGGTGAGATCCGGGAGCGGGCGAAGCTGGTGAACGAAAAGCTCAAGCCGGACCTCGTGCTTTGCTTGCACTTTAACGCGGAATCCTGGGGAAATCCCGACAAGCCGAAGCTCGTGGACGACAACCACCTTCATTTTCTCGTCACGGGCGCGTTCAGCGCGAAGGAGCTCGCGTATGACGATCAGCGCTTCGACATGTTGGTGAAGCTGTTGTCGCGGGCCTACGGCGAGGAGTTGGCGGTCACGGAAGCGGTTGCCAACGCGATGCGCAAGGCGACCGGACTTCCGCCCTACGTCTACCGGGGGTCGAACGCCGTGAAGGTCGGGACGAGTCCCTACGTGTGGGGCCGCAACCTACTCGCGAACCGGCTGTTCGAGTGCCCGGTCGTCTACGTCGAGCCTTACGTGATGAACAGCAAGGCTGTCTTCGCGCGCGTGCAGGCGGGGGATTTTTCCGGTAAAAAGGCGGTCGGCGGTGAAATGCAGGAGAGTATCTACCGGGAATATGCCCGGGGAATCGTGCAGGGTCTCGTCGACTACTACTCCGTAAACAAATGAAGACCATTGCGATAGCGAATCAAAAGGGTGGCGTCGGCAAGACGACGACGTCGGTAAATCTGGCGGCCGCGCTGGCTGCGAAGGGCAGCCGGGTGCTCTTGATCGACCTGGATTCACAGGGCAACGCCACGAGCGCGATGGGTGTCGCCGAGGAGTCGAACGGGAGCCTTTATTACTCGTTGACGGGCGAAAAGCCGGCAACCGAGCTGGTGTTGCCGACGCGGATGGAAAATCTCTGGGCGATTCCGGCGGACCTCGATCTGGCTGGCGCGGAGATGGTCGTGGCGCAATCCGATTCGCACATGACGCAGCTTCGCGAGGCGTTTGCGGGCCTGCGCGAGTCTGGACAATTCGATTACGCGTTGCTCGACTGTCCGCCGTCCGTCGGGCTGGTGATGACAAACGCGCTCGTGGCCGCCGACGAGATCCTCATTCCGATCCAAGCGGAATACTACGCTCTCGAGGGACTCTCGACGCTCATGTTGGTGATCAATCAGATCCGCGAGGCGGCGAATCCAAGGCTGGCAATCTCCGGCATGGTGATGACGATGGTCGATCTGCGAACCAACTTGAACCAAGCGGTAGTGCGCGACGTGCGTGAGCACTTTGAGGAAGTCGTCTACGAGGTGACGATTCCCCGCTCGGTGCGGTTCGGCGAAGCACCGAGTTTCGGTCGGACGATTTTCGAACACGACGCGAAAGGGACTGGCTCGGAGGCTTACGCGGCGTTGGCCGACGAGTTTATGGCGCGGCAAGCGGCGGGGACGCGGTTCGTGAGTCCGCCGGCTGTGGTGGAAGAGAGTTAGGCGGTGCGCTCGTTTGGGTTGGTGATCGGCTGGAAGCCGATGCCACAATGAGGCGATGAGTGAGATCCTAGACCTATTTCGTCAGACGGGGGCGCTGCTCAATGGACATTTTCTATTGAGGAGCGGCTCCACAGCCGGGAGTTTTTTCAGTGTGCGTTGTTGTTGCAAGACACGGCGGTGGCCTCGCGGGTCTGTGGCGAGTTGGCGGATAGGCTGCGGAAATACGATGCGCCAACGGTGGTGTCGCCGGCCGTCGGTGGGATCATTGTCGGCCAGGAGGTGGCTCGTCAGCTCGGGCGGAGGCACGTCTTCGCGGACAAAGATGGCGAGGGTGGGTTGGTGCTCAAGCGGGGATTCACGATTGCGAGGGGTGAACGGGTGATCGTCGCGGAGGACGTGGTGACGCGGGGGGGACGGGTGCAGGAGACGCTGGACATCGTCCGCGCTCACGGCGGAGTGGTCGTCGCGATCGGGAGCATCGTGGATCGGAGCGGGGGAAATTTGCCGGATTTCGGATGTCCGTTCGTTGGGCTGGTGCAGATGACGCCGGAAACGTTTACGGCGGACGCGGTGCCGGAGGATTTGCGGGACGTGCCGGCGGTGAAGCCCGGGAGTGTGTGACGAGCGAGGCGAGACGGCTCCCGCGGGCGTGGGTGCCGAACTTCGGCACCAAGGTGGTGCCGCCCCCCCTTGAACTATCTCGCGTGGTCGACGAGCACGTTGTCGAGGTCGCGGACGGAGCCGTCGGGAAAGATCATGAGCGCACCGTGGCCGTGGATGTTCCCAATCTCGACGAGCCAAGGCATGTTTGACCACTTGAGCGGCGTGATCGGGTTCGCGTCGAACATGGTTGGCGAATAGTGGATGAGGGGTGAGCCGCCGTCTTTGGTGATCGCGCCGAGGCGGGTGATGCCCGGGCAGGTCCAGGCGGACTCGGAGACGTCGTAGGGCTCGAGTTTATCGATCCACCACTGGCCGTATTCTTTCTCCTCGTTCTGGGTGAACTTGGGCTGCTGGGGCCAGTTGCCGACGTCCTTGAGGTAGGTGTCGAGGCCGATGTAAAGCACGCGGAGGTTGGCGGTGCAGGCGGCTCGATCGCCGACACCGTGCATGCGGCTGAAGACGCCGACGAGCAGCGTGGCGATGATGACTATGATGCCCAGAACGGCAAGAAGCTCCACGAGGGTTAAACCCGTGGAGCTTCTCGAGAAGCTGTGAATGTTCTTCAGAAGAACTGCTTTTCCGCTAGTTGCTCGTTGCGGTGCCAGCACCAGTCGCGGTGCCCTGGGCGATCACGCTGCTCCGGACTCCTTGAAACGTGAAGGGGTTTGGGATCACGGTGGGGTCTGGCTGGAGGTTGCCTCCGGGGATGACGAACGAGTTTGTGAAGACGAGGTTGTCGGGAACGATGGAGTTGCCGGTGATCGAGACGTCTGGAATGAAAATGACCGTGTTGGTCTCCGCCGCGGCGCTGGTCACCTGACCGTCTCCGCTGAAGGATGAGAGACGATCCTCGAGGTCGAGACTGCCTTCGAAGGAACCGTTGGCGCGATTGCCACGAACGATGAAGACGAGCGGGAGCTCCGTCGAACCTTGGTCGTTGGTCGGGACTTGGAAGTCTTGTCCGCCGAGGACACCGGCGAGGTCTTTGCCGGTGATCGAAGCCGTCACGTTACCGCTCACGACGTTGCCATTTACGAAAAAGACGTAGGTGTTAGCTCCGGGAAGTTGGGTCTGCACCCCGCTCTGGTAAGCGAAGCGGATGACCCCGGTCAGATTGTCACCGCGAGCGGTGGCTTGGTAGCTGCCGTCGATGCCGCTCTGGAGGGGCGAGAGATTGGAGAAGGGACCGGGGCCACCGAAGGAGCCGGCTTGCGAAACACCCATGGAGACCAGGGCAACGAGCGAGGAGAGGATGGGGAGCTTCATAGTTTTGTTTTGCGGATGAGATTTCATTTTGGCCGGGAGGGGTCAAGTGCTTTCTGCCGTGGACTCAACGATTTTTGCCACCAATTGGCAACGTGGAGCGGAGAACGGTAGCGGATTCGCCGACGGGTGTGACCTCGGCTGTAGTTAAAGAGGCTGGGATCAGAAAGAAAGCACCGGTCGGAAAAACGTGGCCCGCGCACGAGACTTCGCCGGCGACGACGGCGAAAATCGCGAAGCCGGCGGTGTCGAGGGCGACGCGGGGCGCGTTGAGTTTCCAGTTTTCGATCACGAAGTGTTCGCAGACGGCGATGATGTCGCAGTCGGCTGGATTGAGGTCGGGCTCGAAGTCGTCGAAGTCGATGGAGGCGAGGGATTCGTCGAGATGGAGCTGGCGGGGCTTGCCGTCGAGACCGGAGCGGTTCCAGTCGAAGACGCGGTAGGTGGTGTCACTGTTTTGCTGGACCTCGACGATGAGACAGCCTTCGCCGATGGCGTGGAGGCGACCGCTGGGAATGAAGATACTCTCGCCGGAGTTGACGGGTTGGCGGCAGATGACGTCTTCCACGTTTCCGTTGGCGAGGGCGGTGTCGAAGGCTTGGCGGGTGGTGCCGCGCTTGAGGCCGGCGTAGATGGAGGCGCCGGGGAGGCAGTCGAGGAAATACCAGGCCTCGGTCTTCGGCTCGCCGTTCAGCGCGGTGGCGGAGTGGGCCGGTGGGTGGACCTGAACGGAGAGGCGCTCGCGAGCGTCGAGGATCTTGATGAGCATCGGAAAACGCTCGGACGGGTGCTCGGCGTAGACCTCGCCGAAGATCTCGGCGCGGTGTTGCGACCACAGGTCGTGGAGGGTGGCTCCGGCGTGGGGGCCGGAATGGACGACGCTCTGGGCGTCGGTGCGGTCGACGACTTCCCAGGATTCGCCGACTGGGGAGCCGGGGGGAAGCTTTTTGCCGAGGGAACTCTCGAGGCGACGGCCCCCCCAGACGCGTTCCATGGGGAGGGGTTCGAAGGTGATGGGCTGGTCGGACATGAAATTCAACTACGAATACGAATACAATTTTGAACAGAAGGAAACGAAGGAAACGAAGGGAAACAAGAAATCCGAATCCAGTTTTGAACGGAGCACAGGCTGCCGGTGGCGCGCATTGCCAATCGCTTATCGAGAACGGAGGCAGCGGACGGCGACGTGTTCGGTGGTGGGGAGGATGTGTTTGCGGATGGTGACGTCGGCTGTTTTGACGCTGAATTCGTTGAGGACCGTTTGGGCGATTTCTTCGGCTAACGTTTCGATGAGGTGGCGGGGGTGGGTGGCGGCGAGGGTCTCGATGCGGGTGGCGACGGCAGCGTAATCGACGGTGGCTTCAATGTCGTCCCGGAGGTCGGCGAAAGAGGTGGTGGGGATGAGGGTGAGGTCGACGAGGAGGGTTTGGGGATTGGCTCGCTCGTCGGCGGGGACGCCGATGTGGGCGGTGACTTGGAGGCCGCGGATCTTGATGGTGTCGGGGGTCATGGTGCGGTTGGGCCTTCGAGCAGGCGCTGGAGGGTGGCGAGGCTGTCGACGATGATGGCAGGGTTCGCGGGGAGAAGTTTTTCGATGGTGTCGAAGCCGGTGGTGACGGCGACGCCGAGAACGCCGCCGTGGCGGGCCGTCTCGAGGTCGTGAATCATGTCGCCAACGAACACGGTTTCGACCGGGTCGAGGTCGTGGGTGGCGAGGATCTCGCGAATCTTTTCGCGCTTGTCCATGATGCCGACGTAGGCGTGTTCGAAGGCGTCGTGGACGCCGAGGCGGGTGGCTTGGGTGTCGAAGTGGGAGGGCTTGATCGTGCTGAGGAGGAAGGTGCGGCGGTGGGTGCGCCGGCAGAAGTGGAGGAAGTCGAGGGCGCCGGGGAGGAGGTCGACGTCGCCTTGAAGGCCGGCGAAGTGGTGTTCGTAGAGTTCCTCGAGGCCCTCGGCGGTGGCCTCGGGGAGGAGTTCGGCGTAGAAGCCGGAGAACGGGAGGCGAAAGTGGTGACGAAATTCGTCGCGGGTGAGTTCGCGTCGTCCGTATTGGCGGAAGATGGCGTTGGTGGCGGTGATGACGGGGCCGAGGTCGTCGGCTAGAGTGCCGGACCAGTCGAGGAGAACGTTCTTAATCAATGAGAAAATTTGAAGGTGAAACTAGAAATGAAGTGGGCCATCGGACGATTTTCACGTGCGGAAGCGGAGGTCTTTGACGGTCTTGGCTCCGAACTGGGCTCTCAGCTTTTTTAAGATCTCGGGTCGCCAAGTGCGGTCGAGTTCGTAGCGGACGCTGGGTTGGAGGACCTGGACGTGAAGGATGCCGTCGACCAGGCGAACGGGGGTGGAGTGTTGGGCGATGAAGTCTCCGACAACTTCGCGCCAGGCGGCGAGAATCTCGCCTTCGTCGATGCGCTCGGTGAGGCCGAGCCGGGAGATGAGGGCCGTGACGGCGTCGGCGGTCGAAACCGTGCGGTCGGGTCGCTCGTCTTCGGGAAGTCCCCGCCATTCCCGGAGGGCCAGGCGGCGGAGAGACTTGGTCACCGGGTAGGTGCGGCTAGGCGCCGTCGCTGCCGATGGCCTCGACGGGGCAACCTTCCATGGCCTCGGCGCAGAGGGCCTTCTCTTCGTCGGTCTCGGGCTGCTTGTAGACGTAGGAGTAACCACCGTCTTCGTTGCGGGTGAAGTTTGCTGGCGCTGTTTCGCGGCAGAGGTCGCAATCGATGCACTGGTCGTCGCAGTAGAACGCGCCTTCTTTGTTGTCGGAGTATTTATTTTCTACGTCGGCCATGGTGTTTGTCCCTTTTGGACGTCGCAAACTAGAAACCGGGTACGGGATTGCAATTGTTTTTTCCGGGGAATGCCCGATTTTCGTCGGTTCATGGAATCCAAGACCACCCCGATCCTGCCAACCGAAGGCCGCCACGTTCTCCACGTTTTTTTTCGAGTCGATTACGGGTCGTGGGATTTACTGAGCAATGAGGACCGCCTGGCGGCGAAGACGGATCTGGCGAATCTGGTGAAGGATGTGCGGGCGGAGGACGACACGCAGCTGCTCACGCTGAGCATGGTGACGCCGCGGGCGGACCTGGGATTTATGTTGGTGTGTCCGGACCTGCAGGGTTTGGACCGGATCTGCAAGCAGCTGACTTTATCGCTGGGGCCGGGGATTCTCACTCCGGAGTTCAGCTACCTGTCGATGACGGAGCGGAGCGAATACACCACGAGCGAGGCCGATTACGCGGCGTCGCTGGAGACGGAGGATGGGATCAAAGTCGGGTCACCCGAGTCGGAGGCGAAGTTGCTGGAGTTTCGCGACCGCATGACGAAATACGCGAAGGATCGGTTGGAGCCGAACCTCGCGGATTGGCCGGTCTTTTGTTTTTACCCGATGGCAAAGCGGCGGGCGGTGGGACAAAATTGGTACGCGCTGGATTTCGCCGAGCGCAAGCGGCTCATGGCCGGGCACGCGAAGGTGGGGCGGACTTACGCGGGGCGGGTGCGGCAGCTCATCACGGGATCGACGGGGCTGGACGACGCGGAGTGGGGGGTGACGCTGTTTGCGCACACGACGAGCGAGATCAAGGCGATCGTGTATGAGATGCGGTTCGATCCGGTGAGCGCGGATTACGCGGACTTTGGGGAGTTTTACATCGGGATTCAGTTGCCGCTGGATCAGCTATTTGCGCGGTTGGGGGTGTAGCGGCGCGTGGAAGGGTGCGCTTCGCGATTGGTTGGTCGCCGGCTGGATGCCGGGGGGACGTTGGTTTGTCCGGACTGCGGGGTGGGGGTCCGGGATCGGGTGCTCGGGCGGGGGGAGTCGCTGCGGTGTCGGCGGTGCGGGTGTCGGCTGAAGGCCTGGCGGGGCCCGGGGATGATGCAGGCTCTGCTGGCGCTGGCTGCAACGGGCCTCGTGCTGGCGGCGTTGGCAAACGTGGAGCCGATCCTGACGTTGAACGTGGCGGGGAACCGGCAGTCGAACGAGGTCGCGACCGGGGTGCTCGGGTTGGTCGGGCAGGGTTATTGGCCGGTGGGGGGCCTGGTGTTCTTCGCGGCGGTGGTGGGGCCGGTTCTTCACCTGGTGGCGGTGGGGTATCTGGCCGCGGCCTGCTGCGTCGGGCGGCGGTGGCCGGGAGTCGATCGATTGGCGGGGGTGGTCGAGCGGCTGGCACCTTGGAATCTGGTGATGGTCTACGCGGTGGGAATTTTGGTGGCGGTGGTGAGGTTAGAGTTGCTGGGGGAGGTGGAGTGGCGGCGGGGATCGCTGTGGATTTTGCTGTTGGCAATCTGTTCGATGGTGGTGGTGGGGATGTTCGACCGGGTGGCGGTCGAGGAGCGGGTGGCGACGTTGCGATGAGGGTCGGGGATTCGGTGAGGGTGCAGCGGGTGTTGGCGCTGGTGTCGGCGGGGATCATCCTCTACGTGCCGGCGAACGTGCTGCCGGTGATGACGATCACGGTGACGGGACAGGTCGAGGTGCTGACGATCATCGGGGGAGTACTCGAGCTGTGGCACGTGGGACTGGAGCCGGTGGCGGTGATCGTGTTTCTGGCGAGCATCGCGGTGCCTTTTGGAAAATTGGCGGGCCTGTCGTGGCTGCTTCTCCTGCACGGGCGTCCGGAGCTGCGGAGGGAACGGACGCGGCTGCTGCGGTTTCTCCACAAGATCGGGAACTGGTCGATGATCGACTTGTTCCTGCTGTCGATTCTGGTGGGCGTGGGGCAGCTCGGGATTCTTGCGAGCGTGGTGGCGGGCCCCGGGGCTTTCTTTTTTGCGGCGGTGCTGGTGCTGACACTCACGGCGGCGGCTATTTACGAAAGTGATCTCATCTGGCAAAACGACGCGGCACCGGCGACATGACGAATCCCATCGAACCCACCCCGGCCGACGAGGACCACGGCGAAGTCGTGCGCGGTGGGCGCTGGCGGATCTCGGGAGCGTGGATTTTTCCAGTGCTGGCGGTGGCCGTGGCGGCTTGGCTTTTCTGGTCGAATTGGCGGGCGCAGGGTCCGGTGATCGAGATCCGCTTTGACGCGGCGCCGGGGTTGCAGGCGGGGAAGTCGGTGTTGCTCTACCGGGGCGCGGTGGCGGGAAAGATCGTCGACATCGAGCTGCTGCCCGACCTGGGTGGGGTCCGGGTGAAGGTGCAGTTGAAGGCTTTTGCGGCGGAGTTGGCGCGGGAGGGGACGGTCTTCTGGATCGACAAGCCGGTGGTCTCGCTGGTGCAGCTTTCGGGATTGGAATCGATCATCCAGGGGAATTCGCTGCAGGCGAGGCTGGGGGATGGCGACCCGGCGATGGAGTTTGTCGGGTTGAGCCAGAAGCCGATCGAGCCGTTGGAGGCTCCGTCGATCGTTTTGAGTCTGCGGCCGAAGACCATGCCGCGGATCGTGCGCGGTGCACCGGTCTTTCACCGCGGGGTGGCGGTCGGGGCGGTGAATGAAGCAAGTCTCGACGCGGACGGGAATCCGGTGCTGGAAATCGTGGTGGGCGAAGAATCCAGCAACCTCGTCGGCAAAAGATCGCGTTTCTGGCAGCTGCCGCTGGCCTCGTTGAAGACGGGCGCTTCGGGGGTGAGCTTGCAGGTTCCGAACTTGGCGGCTTTGATTCAGGGCGGGATCGAATTCGACGCGTTTGGCGACCGGGGCGAGGCGGTGCAGGACGAGGCGGAGTTCGAGTTGTTTGCCAGCGAGGCGGCGGCGCGGGCGACGTCGCCGCCGGTTCGGATCACGTTTGACAGCGGGCTGGGGCTCATCGCGGGGGAGACGGAATTGCGTTACCTCGAAGTGACGATCGGGATCGTCGCATCGGCTGAGTTGAATCTGAAAACGGGGAAGGTTGACGTGGTGGCGCGCTTGGAGCCGGGGTTCGATCAATTTCGGAGCGAGGGGGCGAAGTTTACGTTGATCCGGGCGCGAGTTACGCTCGAGGGGGTGACGGGGATCGATACGCTGCTCAACGGAAACTACGTCGCGTGTGAGCCGGGGACGGGGGTCGTGTCGACCGAAGAGTTTGCGGGACGGACGCCGGGATCGGATTGGTTGACCTTGCCATCGGCGGAGCAGGGACTCGCGATATCGGTGACGGCGGCGCGCATCGGGGCACTGGGACCCGGGGCACCGGTGACGAGGCGGGGAGTGTTGGTCGGACGGGTGATCGAGAAGGGGCTGGCGGGGAACGGGACTGCGGAGCTGAAGCTGGTTATCGAGCCGGAGTTCGCGGCGACCGTGCGGGAAAATTCGCGCTTCTGGGCGGTGGATGCGCTGTCGGTGGGCGTGGGTCCGGGCGGGGTGCGGGTGGCGGTCGATGGACTGGGATCGTTGGTGCAGGGCGGCGTGGAGTATGACGTCTTCGGGGAAGCGGCGGGGTCCGCGGCGGACGGCGCGGCGTTTTCCCTGTATCAAACCGAGGCGGCGGCCAGGGCGGTGTCGCCGCCGATCCAGATCTCGTTCGCGGACGGGCAAGGGTTGGTTGCCGGGCTGACGCAGCTGCGGTATCGCGGGTTGCCGGTCGGGTTGGTCGAGTCGGTGGTCGTGGGTGCGAAGGGAGTCCGGGTCGTCGCGCGTTTCGAGGCTGGGTATCCGATGCTGCGGCGGGAGGGGAGCGTGTTTACGCTCGTGCGGCCGGAGGTATCGCTGCAGGGGGTGACTGGATTGGAGACGTTGGTCAGTGGGGTCTACATCGATTGCGTTCCGGGGACGGGGAGCGAGCCTGAGAATGAATTTGTCGCGCAGTCGACGGAAGATGCGGAGGAGGCGGCGGAAGAATTGCAGGGCCTGGCCGAGGCTGGATTGGAGATCGTGCTGGCGGCGAAGACGTCGAAGATCAGCGTGAACGCGCCCGTGTTTTACCGGGGTGTGACGGTGGGGAAGGTCCTCCGGAAAGAGATTTCGCGGGATGCCGGGCGGGTGGACCTCGTGGTTGAGATCAAGCCGGAGTATGCGCCGCTCGTGCGGACAAATACCCGATTCTGGGACGTGGGGCGGCTCAAGGCATCGCTAGGGTTTTTGTTTTTGAAGGTGGAGCCGACGCCGATCTCGGCGCTGACATTGGGGGGCGTGGCGTTCGCGACGCCGGATGATGATGATCTCGGAGAGCGGGTCGGGGACGGGAATCGGTTTCCGCTGTATGAGAAGCCGAAGGGGGCCTGGCTGAAGTGGGCGCCGTCGGTGTTGGGTGGCGGTGCAGAAATCGACAAGTGAGGGAGGGCGGACCCGACCGTTCGAATTCCGTTTCCGTGTCCATCCTCAATGAGGCAATAGGCACGTGTGGGTTTTGGATCAAGCGGCCTGCGGTTCAGCAATCCAGCATCTCTGATCGCCGTTCCATTCCTCGAAACCCGCGTAGCCTCCAAGAGCCTGTTTCAGCTGTCTGGCGACTGCCGCGGCAAGAGCTGGAGGAACAGAATTTCCGATCTGGCGAAATTTTGTGCATTGGCTCCCGGAGAAAAGCATTCCCGTTGGGAAGCCTTGCAGACACGCCGCTTCTTCGACGGTGAGGCGGCGCAGACGTTCAGGAATCGTCGCAACCGGAACTCCGCCGGCTGTGAGATGAGCATGATACCCAACCACCCAAGGCTCAGAGCCGTCTATTAACGATTGCTGGTCGATGACAGGAGTTCGATTGCCTCCCATTGAGGCCGGAAGAGTCAGCGCGGGCGCGTCGAGATCGACCGGTCGGCCCTGCCCGTTGAAAAGCATTCCAGCGAAAGGACTTTTTCGCATAATCGGAACCTTCGCTGCGGTGACCTTCGCGTGACAAAGGGAATTGTTCCCCGGTGTCCCAAATTCAGGTAGATCCGCCAAGGCTTCGCGAACGGAACGCCTTCTCGTTGCTGGAATCGGCTTTGGCATTTTCCGGTCCTTGATCCCGACGAGAAACATTCTCTCACGCATCTGCGGAACTCCAAAGTCGGCGGCATTGAGAAGCATGGTGCGGCATTTATAGCCGAGACTTTCGCCCTTGGCCTCGAGGGCTTGAATTGTTCCCGCCCAGCGACGATTAGCAGCGAGGGCTTTGACGTTTTCCATGACGAACGCTGCGGGGTTCAACGTCTCGACGATTCGAAAGAATTCCCAAACCTGGCGACTTCGCGGATCGTTAGGGTTCATTCGTCCCGCAACCGAAAAACCCTGACAGGGAGGCCCGCCCATCACGACATCAGCCGCGCCCCGAGAGGGAAGGTCAGCTCGAGCAATGTCTCCACAAACGATTTGCGGGATCGAAGATTCTCGGCGCAAAAGTTCGTTGCGGTAAGTCTCCAACGCGAAAGGATCGAGGTCGTTGGCCCAGATTGTGTTGAAACCAGCATCTCTAAACCCCAAATCGAGACCGCCACAACCGGTGTAGAGCGACACGCAATTCATTATGCTTATTTAGCATGAGCTCAAAATTTGTCAACGTAAATTGCAGGCGTCTTTGAGATAAGAGCGGAGGTGCCGCACGTGAATTTTGATGAGAAACTTGGAGAAGTTCTAGCCGCTAGACGCCGCGATCTTGAGCTTTCGCAGGAATATTTGGCAATCATCCTCCGAAGGGATCAGACCTACGTCTCCAAAGTGGAGAATGGCAAACAAGCAACAAGCGTCTGCGAATTTTTGAAGTGGGGGCAGGCTCTGAATCTGAGTCGCGAGGATCTCAGTGCGATTCTCGGGGGGCTGGCCGGCCATGTTGAATAGCCTCTCGATTTTACCACTTACCACGGCTGAGTTTGAGTCGGGGCTGGCTGCGTGTCTTGCTGCGATGGAAGTTGAAGGTCTCGAAGTCGAAGAAGCGGCGATGCGATCTGGTTCACTATTCGAATGTTGGCTAGACGCCGATTTTTCAATCGATCCGTTTCCAACCGAACTTCGTCCATTGTTGGTGTCGGCGAGCTGGGCTAATCAAGCGCCCAGGGCTCCATATTTGGCCTACGTTGAACTGATTCGCCGACTGGAGGGTAAGCATGCTGCGACACGCCGAGACGCGGCCATCATTCTTTCACAATTGCCTTTGATTCTCTTGCTGGGACGAGAATTCGCGAATTCTCCAGCGAAAATCGCCACGATCCTGGATCCTTCCGATTCCCGTGGGTTGGTAACTTGGAGGGCCGTGCAAGCGATTCTCAAATTTTTCAAGATTCCAAGCGAGTTGGAATTGGCGAGCGTCGATTCCATGTTGAGCGCTGACCAGGTGGAGGCGAATAAGGAATTTGGTGACAGTGATCTGGCGACGGTCACAGTCCTTCTCAGGAAGCAATCCGAAGCCTACGGCTTGCCATCGGAATTCTCGAAAGCTCTGACTCGCCTCTTCAATCCGAGGGCAGAAGAATCTTTCATCCCCTATCTTCAGATCCTGTTTTACGTCGCGACGGTGGACCATTTCTACGATCATCCGGCCGAGTTTATCTACGTTTTCAAACCACGTGGTTTTGTGGCGAACAAGATCTTCTCGGTTTTTCCCAAGGAGTTGGCCCCGGGCGGAAACCCGATGTTGAACAACTTGAAGGCGGTAGACCGACTCACGACCGACTGGGCCGAATCCCGGGAGGACACGCGGGAGCAGGCAATAGCATTGGTGACAGTCGTCCTCGGGCTGTCCTCGCTAGCTTACCCAGCCCGGAAGCAGCTATCGGGTTTGATCCGGCGAGGATTGATTCGATTCATCGAAATCGAGACGCCGGACGCAATCGTCCTTCCTCGTTGCGAAGATCTTACGCAGGTGGAGCGCTTTTTGACAAAAGTTGCCGAGGTGCCAACTGGCACGAGGGGGATTATCGAGCAGCGAGTGACCGACTTTCTGGCAGGGGTGATCCATCGAGACAAAGTTTGGCGGTCTCGCGGCTTGGGAGATGCCGTCAACGCGACGAACTCGTCGTCGCGGAAGCTCGGGGACTGTGATTTCCAAGACGCTGGGCAAAGGGTCTGCCACGCTGTCGAGTCGCACGCTGGCCGCCTGACGGATGTCTACGTTGCCGAGCATCTTCGAACGTTGCGGTTGAACCTTCCGGCGCGGTTGGATGAGTGGGAAGGCATCGCCGATCTTTCGGAGTGGGCGGTTGAGATCATCTTTGTAGCACACGAGGACGCCCGGGGTGATCGAGAAACGATGATTGATCTGGTGGTGAGGGGATCGCTTAGAGTGACGACGTTCGACGATCTCAAGGGCGAGATCATGGGGGCCGCCGCGACGAGTGGTAACGAGATCGTTGCGCTCTTCAATGAGTGGGTGGTGTCTGTCTTGAACTCCCCGAACACACCACACGCGACGAAGATAATTGCGCGGCAGCTGTTCGAATCAACGTCTGGACGGGGAAAATAGGGAGGTGGCTTGGGAAGAGGAAGCCCGGATAAAACCCGGGCGTCGAAGATCTGTCGTCTTTAGGCTTAGGTATAGGCCTTCGAGGGCGGCGGGTATGTGTTTGCGGAAGGGGAAGAAGCCTTTGGTCGCGTGGGGCCAGAGTTGGCGGTCCCAGTCGCGGGTGACCTCGTGGACCGGGATCTCGACTTCGGCCAAACGGGGGCGAAGAAAGTCGCGCCAAGGGCCGACCGTGAGGTGGGGCGTGAGAATGGCGTCGAGGCGTTCCGTGAGGGCCCAATCCTCGATGGCCTCGACCCAATTGGTGGCGGCGGAGAGATCGGTGTGGGTGCAATTCCAGCGGCGGATGGCGCGCTCGGCGGCATCGTTGAGGGCTTCTTTGCGGAACTCCGTGACCGTCGGTGACCAGCCGGTGAGCTGATTGAATCCGAAGGGCCAGCCGACGGCGACGGCGACGGGTTGGATGGCGCGGTTGAGGGGCAGCTCGAACGAGCAATCTTCGCCGTGGAGGAGGACGCCGATGCGGCCGGTCGACGGGATGGTCGCGGGGTCGGGCAAGGAAAGGGGGGTGAGGGGGTAGTCCCGGTCATCGGTGATGGGCGGAGCATCTTCGGCGAGGTCGGCCGAGTCGGGGAAGCGGCCTTCGGTGAACCTGGCGATGTTGTCGCGGCGGGCGAGGTAGTGTTTTCCCTTAGTCTGGATGCCGGCGACCCAGCGCCAAGAGAGCGTGTTGCTGGCGGGATCGGCGTCGAGCAGATGGGTGAAGAAAAACTTCGCGCCGAGCTGCCAGGGGAGGCCGAACGTGAAGATCCAGATACTGGCGAACCACATGCGGGCGTGGTTGTGGAGCCAGCCGGTCTCGATGAGTTCGGTGGCCCAGGCGTCGAAGCAATCGATGCCGGTCGGGGTGATGACGGCTTGCTCGGCCCTCGTGGCGGCTTCCGTGGTGGCAAGAGATTCGCAGTCGGCGAGCCAGTCGGTCCAGACGGCGGGACGCTGTTCGAGCCAGCCCTTGAAGTAGGTGCGCCAGCAGATTTGGTGAATGAAGCTCTCGACGGCGTCGGGAGAATGCTGGGCGAGAACGGCGTCAAGGACGTCTTTCTGGGTGAGCAGGCGGGTGGTGAGGTAGGGCGAGAGGCGGGAGACGTTGGTCCGGTCGGTGGGGCCGAGGTCGAAGTTGCGGCGGTCGGCGTAGTTGTTCGCGCGGGGGAGGAAGCGTTCGAGGAGTTCCATCCCGCCGTGGCGGGTGGCGCGGTGCGCGCGGGCGACGGGCGAGTCGGCGTAGGTCATTGATACGAATACGGTTTGAACAAAAGGTAACGAAGGAAACGAAAGGGAAACCGATCCAGATCAATTCTTGGCGTCCTTCGTGACCTTTTGTTCAAAAATTCAGGCTGCCGCGGGTTCAAATTCGGCGAAGCGGCTTTTGAGTTCGGGGGGGATGTGAGCGCGGACGACGATGGTATCGCCCTCGTAGCGGGTGGAGAGCACGTGGCCGACGCGGTGGAGTTCGGCGACCGCGGCAGAGGCGTTGGCCGGGATGTGGAACTCCGCCTTCAGGCGCCAGGCGGCGAGTCGGATGACGAGTTCGTCGAGGAAGATCTCGATGCCTTCGCCGGTCTTGGCGGAGACGGCGACGCTGCCGGGGTGGTGGGCGAGGGCATTGTCGACGATGGCGTGGTCTTTGACTTGGTCGATCTTGTTGAAGACGAGGACGGTTTGTTTGCCCTGGGCGTTGAGTTCGGCGAGGGTCGCGTCGACGGCGGCCATCTGCTCGTGGAAGTGGGGGTGGCTGACGTCGATGACGTGAAGGAGGATGTCGGCGAGGGCGACTTCTTCGAGCGTGGCTTTGAAGGATTCGATGACGGTGGTCGGAAGCTTGCGAATGAACCCGACCGTGTCGGTGAGGAGGGTCTTCTGATTGTTGGGGAGGACGAATTGGCGGGTCGTGGGATCGAGGGTCGCGAAGAGTTTGTTTTCGGCGAGGACGGTGGAGCCGGTGAGGCGGTTGAGGAGGGAGGATTTGCCGGCGTTGGTGTAGCCGATGACCGCGCAGACGGGCCAATTGTGGCGGAGGCGGCCTTCGCGCTGGACGGTGCGGTTTTTTCGAACTTCCCGGAGGTCGCGTTCGAGCTTTGAGATGCGGTCCTGGACGCGGCGACGGTCGACTTCGAGCTGGGTCTCGCCCGGGCCGCGGGTGCCGATGCCGCCGTTTTGCCGGGAAAGGTGGGTCCACATGCGGGTGAGGCGAGGGAGGAGGTACTGGAGCTGGGCGAGTTCGATCTGGAGTCGGCCTTCCTTGGTCCGGGCGCGCTTGGCGAAGATGTCGAGAATGAGCTGGGTGCGGTCGAGGACCTTGCGGGACGTGAGTTTCTCGAGGTTGCGACCTTGGGCCGGGGAGAGTTCGTCGTCGAAGATGACGGAGTTGGCGTGCTTGCCGCGGCAGGCGACGCGGACCTCTTCGGCTTTGCCCTTGCCGATGTAATAGGGGGCGGTGGGCTTATCGAGCTTCTGGATGAAGGTGTCGACGACCTCGGCTCCGGCGGTGGCGGCGAGTTGCTCGAGTTCGGCGAGTGAATCCTCGAGGTCCCAGTGGCTGACTCCCTGCTGCTCGAGGCCGACGAGAATCGTCTTCTCGGTGCCGGGGGGAGCGAAGTCGATCATGCCCGGAGAGCGCTCGCTACCGCGTCGCTGAGGTGGGGAAAGGTGGCCAGATCCAACGGGGAGAAATTGAGTTGGTTGCGGAACCAAGTCAATTGCCGTTTGGCAAATTGACGGGTCGCGAGAGCGATCGCGGCGGTGGCTTCGGTGCGAGTAGAATCGCCGCGGAGGACGGCTTCGATCTCGCGGAGACCGAGGGCGCGGGAGGCGGTGGGGCCGACGTCGGCGAGCTGGCGGATCTCGGATTCAACGTCGGCGGCGAACATAGCGGTTACGTTTTGATCGATACGGGCGAGGAGTTCGGTCCGGTCGCGGGTGAGAAGAATGCCGTTGGTGGGTTTCTCGGTTGGGGGTGAGCGGAAGTCGGCGAGGGGGCGCCGGGAGGTCTCGCAGATCTCGATGGCGCGTTGAACGCGGCGGGGGTTGGCGGTTTCGATCTGGCTGGCGGCGTCGGGGTCGGCGGCGTGGAGGCGGGCGAGGAGGTCGGGGAGTGGGAGGGCATTGAGTTCGACGCGGAGGCTGGGATCGACGGGTGGGGTGGGATCGAGGCCGGTGGTGAGGGCGCGGAGGTAGAGGCCGGTACCGCCGACGATGAGTGCGCGTTTGCCCCGGGAGTGGATGTCCACGAGCGCGGCGCGGGCCGCGCGGGCGTAGGCGGCGGCGTCAAAAGAATCAGCGACCGGAATGGTGCCCACGAGATGGTGGGGAATGGCAGCGCGCTGGGCGGCGGTCGGGGCCGCGGTGAGAATCGGGATCTCGCGGTAGATCTGGAAAGCGTCGGCACCGACGATCTCGGCTCCGAGCTTCTCGGCGAGGGCAACCGCGAAGGCGGTTTTGCCAACACCAGTCGGGCCGACCACGAAGAGTGGTCGGCCCGGAAGTGGCGGGTTGGAATTAAGCAGCGGACTCGTCGTTGGACTGGTTGTTGCCGGTGACGTCATCGGAGGAATCAACGGAGTCGGTGACCTCGACGGGGGCGGCTTCACGGACGCGTTCGTCGCGGCGCTCGGATGCTTTCGCTCCGCTCACGACGAGCTTGCGGCCCATGAACTCTTTGTCGTGGAGTTCGGTGACGGCGCGCTTGGCTTCGTCGACGGACTGCATCTGAACGAAGGCAAATCCCTTCGGGCGCTCGGTTTGGCGGTTGGTGACGACCTCGACGGTCTGCACGGAGCCGACGCCGTTGAAGAGCTCGGAGAGATCACTCTCGCCGGCGTCGAACGACAGGTTGCCGATGTAGAGGCGCGGCGTGGTGACCTCGATGATCTCGGGTGAGCGCATGCCGGTGCCACGACTGCGGCCTTCGCCACGCGGGGCGCGGTCGCCTCCACGGTCGGAGCGGTCTTCGCGCTCTCCGCGCTCACGGCCTCCGCTGGACCGGCGTCCGCCACTGCCGGTTGCGGCGAGTTCTTCGGCGGAGCGTGGTGGGCGGCTGGCGGGGATGGACTGCGGTTCTTTGGAACCGAAGCCGAGGAAGGACGCGATCTTGTCGACGAGACCTTGGGGCTTGGGTTCGGGTTTGCTTGAGCGGGATTCTCCGCCGCTGGAGCGGTTCCCTGAGTTGCGGTTACCGCCCGAGGAGCGGCGTCCGGAGCCACCGGAGTTAGAGCGTCCGCCGCGGCGTTGGCCGCGTCGTGAGCTGTTGCCTTCGGAAGAGTTGTCGGTTTCTGGAACGTAATTGGTAGACATGTTGTATTAGGTGTTGTCGCAGGAAGCGCGCGGCTGGGATTCCCGCCGTGACGGAAAACGTTGCCCCGGCCGGGGCACCTGGCGACGGCGGTTTGCTGTCGGGTGTCTTGCGTCGACTAGCCGTGGTCTGGGACCGGGATGGCTCGGGCGACGCGGTGAGTATGACCGGCACGGGCGGGATCCCAATTCGCACCAAACTCGAAACCATTCCGACAGCGTGACGAAGGCTCGAAGCGAGTATTGCGAAGATGTGGGAGTCGCGGGGCACGGAACAAAACACCTCTTTCAAGGGTGATTAATGGCCGGAGATGTGGTGATTTCAAGCTCGATTGTCGGCGCGGCTGGATCGAGGGGCGCGGAGGCGGGTGAAAAATAACCCAAAGGATCGCTGCAACTTTCTCAAAGGGTGCTTGTTTAAGCGCGTATGGATTCAAGTCGCTTGCGGATTTTGCTCGGGGTAGCGGCGGTGGTCGCGGCGGTTCTCGTCTGGAAATGGATCGCGGGTTGGGGGCTGGTGACCGTTGAAGTGAGTGGTGAATCTCTAGCGAAGGTAATCCGTTCGATCGAACGGCAAGGTGGGGTGACAATCGCAACGAATCTTGATCCGGAGACGTTGGTCACGATGAACGTCTACAAGGTTCCGGTCGCCGAGGCGGTCGACTTCCTCGCGGCTCGGACGGATGCGCGCTGGTCGGTGGCCTACGTGTCCGGAAGCGGGAAGGCTGAGGTGCGCAGTGGCGTGGACGCGCTAACGGCAGACGGGCGGAGCGACGAATTCGTCGTCTACAACTACCCGACTTGGGGGATGGGCATGGAGAGTGAGACGATCCCGGATCCGCGGATGGTCAAATGGTCGGTCAGCGCAGCGGACGAGGGGGATCTGACGAGTTACCTCGATCAAGCGGCGCAGAAGACCGGGGTAACGACGGTCCTGCCGGTCGGTTGGAATCCCCCGGTGGTCCGGGTGCCGGCGGGTGGCGAGGCTGGGAGCGCGATTTCAAAAATGGTGAAGGCTGGGGGCGGGCGGGTCGAGGAGGTCTTCCTGCTCAAGGTGTCGAATCGGGAATGGGCCGGGAGCGGCGGGGCGCGTCCGCAGCGGGCGAGCACGGCGACGGAGGGCGGCGGCCAACCGGCGGCGGCGAGCGCACCGCCAGCGGAGCGGCAACGTCGTGAGCGACCAGAGGCGAACCCGGAGTGGGCCGAGGAACGCATGCAGGCCCAGATCGCGCTCTTGCCAGAGGCTGAGCGGGCCGCGGCGAAAGAGACTTACGAGTCGATTCGAGATTTTTTCCAGCGGGTGCGGGATCTACCGGAGGATCAACGTCGCGCCGCGATGGAGGAACATTTCAGCAAACCGGAGGTGCAGGCGCGAATGGACGAACGCCGGACCCTCCGCGAGGACCGCGCCGGAGCCGAGCGAAAAGCCGACCGGGCGCGCCGCTACGTCGAACGCAAAGCTCAACGCAAAGAATCATGACAAGACTCGCTTCTGACATCCGGTCCCGCCACGGTTTTACCCTCATTGAGCTGGTGGTGGTGGTCGCCATCGTCGGCATGCTGGCGACGCTCTTAGTTCCAGGATTGCAGCGGATGCAGGAGCGGGCGAAGAGCACGGCTTGCGCGGCCAATTTGCGGTCGATCGGGGTGGTGGTTCAGCTTTTCGCCCAAGACAACGACAACCGGCTGCCGACGATCGAGGGCTACCCGAGTGACCCGATCTATGACGGTAAGCAGGCGGCCGAGGCGCAGACGATGATGGAGGCGCTGGGGCCATTTGGGCTGACCGCGGGGAATCTCAAGTGCCCGTCGGACAAGGAGTGGTTCGCGAAGGAAGGGACGAGCTACTTCTGGAAGCCGACGCTCGACGACGAGTTGGTGTCGAATCCGAAGCTCTACGGTCGGCACGGTGAGCGGTCGATCCCGGCGCAATACGCGTCGATCTGCACGGACTTCGAGGCGGTTCACGGCCCTCGAGGGAAGCTGCGTTCGAATCGGCTCTATCTCGACGGGCGCGTGCGGACTTTCCTGTGAGTTTTGCCCGCTAGAGACGCAAAAGTTCGCGGGCCTTGGATCCAAGTCTTGTCCTCCCGCGGGTTTGGTGGGCAGGCCGCTTGGTCAGGCGGTGACGAGTTCGCCAGGATTGGTCGCTGGGACGACGGTCTCGAAGTCGTGGTGGAGGAGTTCGATCCGGCCGTCGTGGTGTTCGACCAGAGCGGTGCAGCTCTCGACCCAATCGCCGGTGTTGTAGTAGGGGACGGCTTGATCCTCGTTGAGGGCGGCGGTGTGGATGTGGCCGCAGAGGACGGCGTCGACTTCGAAATCGGTGGCGTAACGAACCACGGCGTCTTCAAAATCGCCGATGAAGCTGACGACGTTTTTCACCTCGGCTTTGACGTATTTGCTGAGCGACCAGTAACCGAGGCCGAAGCGGCGGCGGAAGAAATTCACCACTCCGTTGAGTCGCATGAGGCCGTGGTAACCGTAGTCGCCGACGTGCGCGAGCCAGCCCATGTTCTGGACGACGGTGTCGAGTTCGTGGCCGTGGATGACGAGGATGCGGCGACCGTCGGCGGTGGTGTGGACGGCGTTCTTGCGGAGGTCGACGCTCGCGAAATTGCCGAGGAAGCCACCGAGGAATTCGTCGTGGTTGCCGATGATGTAGATGACCTCGGCTCCCTTGCGGCCCTTGCGGAGGAGCTTCTGGATGACGTCGCTGTGGTCCTGCGGCCAGTAGCGGGCCCGTCGGAGCGCCCAGATATCGATGAGGTCGCCGACGAGGTAGAGGGTCTCGAACTCGTTGTCTCGCAGGAACTCAAGGAGCGCTTCGGCCTTGCAGCCTTTCGTGCCGAGATGCACGTCGGAGATCCAACCGGTTCGATAATCAGCCATGACGAGTTATTTGTTCACAAGTTATTCACGAGACGCTCATGGCCGAGCGAGGAAGTGTAACGTTTTCGAAACGTAAATCGGAGGAACTGACGGGAAAGCTGGTTAGACGAGTTCGATTGGATGAACGCTGGGAGCTTCCTGGTCAATGAAATGCCCGGGAGGGAGGTGGGGGCGTTCGAGGCGAAACGAACCGGTCGAGATTGCCGGACGAAGTGGCGGCGGGCGAGACAGTTGACATCACGAAACACGGTAAGGAAGTCGCGAAGTTGGAGCCAATTTTGTGGGAGAAAAAGAAAGTCGTTCGCGGTGGCGCGAAGGGAGCGGGTTCGACATGTTCTCCGAGGACGCTGCGGAGCTGTCGGACGAAGCCGCTTCGATCATCGGGTCGGATGCGGTATCGGTGAGGAGTTTGGATTGCATCCACGGAGATCCGTTTGACCGGATGATGGTCGTCCAAGCCGCGGTTCGAAAAATGCGCGTGATCAGCCGGGATGCAGTTTTCGGAGATACGGCCTCAAACAAATCTGGTGAGGCCACTCGAGCTTTTCATTCGACCGTGGGTTGTGGGTTTGGCAGCGTTGACTGCTGATGTTTGAGGCCGCGAACCACCCGGAGGAGGAGAACGAGGACCAGCCTGCGTGGTATTGCGTTCGGACGCGGCCGAAGCAGGAGAAAATGTCGGCCCAATCTCTGCGAGCCAACGTCGGGGTGGAGGTGTTCAGCCCGTTTGTCCGGTTCAAACGTGCGCGGGGGAAGGGGACGATGTGGGTGACGGAAGCATTGTTCCCAGGTTACGTCTTTTCGAAGTTCCGCTACATCGAGCAGATGCGGCACGTGCAGTCTTCGCGAGGCGTGACAAAAATTCTGTCGTTTGGCGGCTTCCCGGCCATCGTGGCCGAAGAGGTCATTCAGGCCGTGCGGGACAGCATGCCGACGGAGGAAGAGATCGTTCTGATCCCGGACGTCCTGCGGCCGGGCGACGAGGTCAAAATCGTCGGTGGTCCCTACGCAGGCATCCAGACGGTCGTGACGCGGGTGATGCCAGCTCGGCAGCGGGTGGGCATCCTCCTGCAGGTGCTTGGGAGCGAGCAAGAGGTCGAAGTGGACGCTGAGTCCGTGCTCACCGAGGTCTCGCGGCCGATGTTTCAAAGGTGAGTTTCCGGGGCGGACCGGCACCGCCGGTCAGGGATTTGCCATTTACAATCGGGCGATTCCGCCTTTGATTCTCCCTCTCCCGCGCATCAGGCCGGGCACCCATCTGGCATGTTAAATTGGATCATCAAAGCCATCGTCGGCTCGAAAAACACGCGCGAGCTAAAGGCTCTTAAGCCGCTCATCGACCGCATCAACGAACTCGAAGCCGAGTATCAGTCGCTCTCCGACGACGGGCTCCGGCAGAAGACGGCAAATTGGAAGGCTGAGTTCTCGCGGATCGAAGACTCCGACGAGCTCCAGCGACGGCTCGACGAGATTCTCCCGGAAGCGTTCGCGGTCGCGAAGAATGGCGCGCGCCGGTTGTGCGGGCGTGAGTTCGTCGCGTGCGGACAGCCGATCACCTGGAACATGGTGCAATTCGACGTGCAGCTCATCGGCGGCATCGTGCTTCACCGGGGGCGCATCGCCGAGATGGCGACCGGCGAAGGCAAGACGCTGGTCGCGACCGCGCCGGTCTACCTGAACGCTCTGACCGGGCGTGGCGTTCACGTCGTGACGGTGAACGATTACCTCGCCCTGCGTGACTCCGAGTGGATGGCGCAGCTTTACACTTTCCTCGGCTTGACGGTCGGCTGCATTCAGGAAGACCAAAATCCACAGGTCCGCCGCGAGCAATACGAAGCCGACATCACCTACGGGACGAACGCGCAATTTGGCTTCGATTACCTCCGTGACAACGGCATGGCCTCAAGCCGCGACCAGCAGGTGCAGCGGCGGCATTACTTCGCGATCGTGGACGAGGTCGACTCCATTCTCATCGATGAAGCGCGGACCCCGCTCATCATCAGCGGTCCGGCGACCGTCTCGACGCACCAGTACGATCGCTTCAAACCGTTGGTCGATCAATTGGTCAAACGTCAGGCCCAGCTTTGCAGTCGCTTGGTGTCCGAAGGGCGGGAACTGATCGCCAAGGGAACGAAAGAAGATAAGGAGGCCGGAGCGCGGCAGTTGCTCAAGGTGAAGTTTGGCCAACCGCGCAACAAGCCACTCAATCGCGCGATGGAAGATCCCGACGTCCGTCGGATGATCGACAAGGCGGAGCTTTATTTCTTTCAGGACAACTCGACGAAAGAGCAGCTCATCGAGCTAAAGGAAGAGCTCTTCTTCACGGTCGACGAGCGTCAGCACGACGCCGATCTCACCGAGCAGGGACGGAGCTTCCTCAATCCCGACGATCCCGACGCCTTCGTTCTCCCAGATCTGCTCACGGAGTTCGCCGACATTGAGACGAACGCCTCGTTCTCCGACGCCCAGAAGGCCGAGGAAAAGGCGAAGCGCCAGGCATTTTGCGACGCGCAGAGCGAGCGGATCCACAACATCACGCAGCTCCTCAAGGCCTACTGTCTCTACGAAAAAGACGTCGAATACGTCGTCGAGGAAAACAAAGTCATCATCGTCGACACCTTCACCGGCCGCAAGATGTCGGGTCGCCGCTGGAGCGATGGCCTCCACCAAGCCGTCGAGGCGAAGGAAGGCGTGCAGATCGATCGCGAGACGCAGACCCTCGCCACCATCACGATTCAGAATTACTTCCGGCTCTACGAGAAACTCGCGGGCATGACCGGCACCGCCGAGACCGAGGCGAACGAGTTCAACGACATCTACGGCCTCCACGTGAACGTCATCCCGACCAATCGCCCGGTCGCTCGGAAAGACAGCAACGACATCATCTTCAAAACGCGCCGAGAGAAATACAACGCCGTTATCGAAGAGATCAAAGTTGCCCACGCCCGGGTGCAGCCCGTGCTCGTCGGTACCGCGAGCGTCGAGTCATCCGAGCTGATGAGCCGCATGCTCAAGCGGGAAAAAATCCCGCACACCGTGCTCAACGCGAAGTTCCATCTGCAGGAAGCTGAGATCGTCCAGCGAGCCGGAATGCCGGGATCGGTCACGATCTCGACGAACATGGCCGGTCGTGGCACCGACATCAAACTGGGCGGCGGGGTCATTGACTCCGGTGGACTTTACGTGATCGGGACCGAGCGGCACGAATCTCGCCGAATTGACCGCCAGCTCCGCGGACGTTGCGCGCGACAGGGCGATCCGGGGCTTTCGAAGTTTTTCGTCAGCTTCGAAGACGACCTCATGCGCAACTTCGGCGCGAGCGATCGGATGACGAAGATCATGGAAACCTTCGGCATGAAGGAGGGCGAAGAGCTCGAGCACCCGTGGCTTAACAAGAGCGTCGAGACCGCGCAGAAACGCGTCGAACAGCGCAACTACATGATTCGCCGTCGCACGCTGGAATTCGACGACGTGATGAATCAGCAGCGCGAAGTCGTCTATGGCTACCGCAACGAGGTGATGGATACCGAAGATCCACGTGCGATGATCTATGAGGTGATCGACGAGGTCGTGCCGCGCAAAGTCGCCGAGCATCTCGAAGTGCGGGAGCAGGAGACCGAGGCAGACTACGCGGGGTTGCTCACGTGGTTGAATCAGACGTTCCCGCTTGGGCTGACCGCAGACAAAGCGAGCCTGGACGGCCGGAGCATCGACGAAAATGGCGAGTATCTGATTGAAACGATCAAGCACGCCTACGAGCAGAAAGCGGCCATCGAGGAGCCGGGAGCGCTGAAGGGGCTGGAGCGCTACATCATACTCAACGCGATCGATCGGCTTTGGCAGGAGCATCTCTACGCGATGGATGGATTGCGCGAGGCGGTTTCGCTGCGGGCGTTTGGGCAGAAAGACCCGCTCGTCGAATACAAGAACGACGGCTTCGCGATGTTCACGGAGCTGATGGATAACATCCGCAGTGAAGTGCTCAACAACCTGTTCCGAAGCACGACCAACCTACAGGCGTTTGAGAAACTACTGTCAACGCTGCCGCAGAGCCTGCGCCACGGAATGTTGTCCGGCGACCTCACGCTGGGCGGATCCGCCGCGGAGCAGGCCGGACAAGACGACGAAGACGAAACCGTTCCAGAGCGGCCCAAGCTTGACCTTGCGCCGAAGCGCGAACAGCCCCGGGTCGGTCGCAACGATCCGTGCCCGTGCGGCAGCGGCAAGAAATTTAAAAACTGCTGCGGCCGCACCGGCTAGTCACTGGCGAAGGCGCGGCCTCCCTATCGTGGCTACCCGCCGAGTTCGACGCCAACCGGACAGTGGTCGCTGCCGTGGACGTCGGGATGGATCGTGGCCGCTCTGAGGCGGGCGCGGAGGCGTGCTGAGAGCAGGAAGTAGTCGATCCGCCAGCCGACGTTCTTGGCGCGGGACTGCCCCATGTAGCTCCACCAAGTGTATCGCTTGGGTTCGTCGGGGTGAAGGACGCGGAAGGAGTCGAGAAATCCGGCGGCGAGCAGGTCGTCCATGCAGGCACGTTCCTGCGGGGTGAAGCCCGCGTTCTTCACGTTGCTCTTGGGGTTGGCGATGTCGATCTCGCGGTGGGCGACGTTGAGATCGCCGCAGACGACGACAGGCTTCGTCGCGTCCAGCTGCTCGAGGTAGGCGCGGAAGGCTGGCTCCCATTGCGTCGTGCGGTAGTCGAGGCGGAGCAGTTCCCGCTTCGAGTTGGGCGTGTAGACGTTCACCAAAAAAAACTCTTCGAACTCAACGGTGAGCACGCGGCCCTCGGCGTCGTGCTCAGGAAGACCGATCCCCTTCGTTACGGAGAGAGCGGGGATTTTCGTGAGTGTCGCCGTGCCCGAGTAGCCGGGCTTGTCGGCGGGATTCCAGTGCATCTCGTAGCCCTCGGGCCAGACGACTTCGGCGACTTGCTCGGGGCGGGCTTTGATTTCCTGCAGGCAGATGACGTCGGCGTCGGCACTGGCAACGAAGCCGAGGAAGTCCTTCTTGAGCACAGCGCGGAGGCCATTGACGTTCCAAGAGATCAGGCGCATTGGGGGACTAGGAACGTTCGAACCGGAAGTCGGCGGAGACGGCGTGATGATCGGAACAGACGGTCGGGATGACTTCGGCGCGCGTGGCTCGGAGACCGGAGTTGAAAAAGAGGTGGTCAGTGACGAAGGGCTGGTGTCGCCACGTGACCTCGGTGTCCTGCGCGGTCTCGTAGCCAGCGGCGCGGTATTGTTCGACGAGGTGCTCGGGTGGGGCGCAGTTGAAGTCTCCCCCGCAAAGCGTGGGCCCATCGCTGTTGCGGAGGGCGGTGTCGACGCGGTCACGCTGGCCCGGATGCTCGGTGCTGGCGGATCCGATCATGAAAAACGCCTGCAGGTGGGTGTTCATCAATTGCACAGATTGGCCGGCGATCTTCGTCTGTGCGGCGATGAGCTGTCGCTGGGACGCGGCCCGTTGGCTACCCTCGAACTCGAACGTGATCGGAGCGGCGGGGAGATCGATGTGTTGAAAATCGACGAGCGGGGTGCGCGACAAGATGGCGAGCGCGATGCCAAACGGCAGTTCATCGGGATTGACCCGGGGGTACGCGAAGACGGAATGATAGGAATCGAGCGCTTCGGCGATCGCGGAGAAGTTCGGCGGTGGGTCGATCTGTTTGCCACCGGGTAGAGCACGCTCGACCTCTTGGAGAAAATAGATGTCGTGCGGATTCTCCTTGAGAAACGCGATGGTGTCTTCGAGCCGGACGGGAGCCCGGAGCGGTTCGTCAGGGTCCCAAGCCTGGCCGAACTGCATGTTGAAGGTCATTGCGCTGAATCTCACGGGCGACGGATGTCTCCGAGTGCGGGAGTTCCCGTCGTTTGGAGTGCAAACGGTATAGACTGGGGGGTCAGAGTTGGCAACATCGGCTCACTTGCCTCCGGGCAGCGGTCCGGACCGGTTATTCTGAGCGTTCTCAGGAGTGTCAGTCAGCGATTCTTCGAATGACGTCGGAAAGATAGGCTGGTCGACGGGGCGGCTTCGCCTACCGCAGCCGCAGGACGCGGACGAGTTCGCAGCCCTCGCGGCCTTCGTAGGCTCGGGTGGGGACGGACTCCTCCAACGTTTCGAACGTCTCGCCGAAGAGCCCGTCGAGTTCCTCGCGGGTGGTGCCGAAGGGCGGGCCGCCGTCTCGGTCCCCAACGTCCAAGTAGAAGATGGCCAGCAAACGACCGCCCGGAGCCAGCGCTGCGGTAGCGGCCCGGACGTAAGTCTCGCGCGAGCTAGGGTCGATCGCGCAAAAGCAGGTGTGTTCGAAGATCCAATCGAACGCGCCAACCAGCTCCGGCGGGAGCGAGAGGAAGTTCGCGAGTCGGTAGCGCTCACCGCCGATGCGGCGCTGATTCTCGGCGAAATCGATCGCGCTCGGCGCAATGTCGAGACCGATCACCGTCTCGCCGCCGGACCGCGCGATCTCGCGAGCATCGAAGCCAAATCCGCAGCCCGGCACGAGGACCTTGCCGGATATCTCGTTGCTCTCCAGCCACTCGACGAGTGGAGGCGCGGCGCGGCCTTTGTCCCACGGAGTGTCGTGGGATTGGTAGCGGGCTTCCCAATCAACGCCGGATCCAGCGGCTGCCGAGCGCGACGGTGTACTGGAACTTTCGGGAGTGCTCACGAATCAAAAATGGAATGTCGACACGGTGTTGGAGATCGAAGTTCGGGGCGAGGATGGATTGCAGCGCGTCGAAACTCGTACCCGTCCCGGGTGTTGCGCCGACCCATTGGTCGCGGGGTGTGTAGTCGTCCATCCACGTGAACGGCGTCGTGAGGAGCAGCTGACCTCCCGGACGAACAAGCGCAGGAAGTCGTTCAAAAAATTTCCCAGGCTCGGGCAGGCGACAGATCAGATTGGCCGCGAGCACGACATCGAACGATCCGAGATCCGAAGCGAGATCACACGCGTCACCGACGGCGAAGGTCGCTCGGCTCGCGTTACAGTCTGCCGGCACGCGGGCGGTGTCGCTCTCGGAGATCGTTCCTTCGATGATCTTCTCAAATCCCAATTCTCCCTGCTCGGCGAGGGCCTGGGCCGCGGAGATAAAGGCCTGCGAAAAATCGATCCCGTGAACGCGTTCGCAGGATCGTGTCAGTTCAAACGCGGATCCGCCGACGGCGCACCCGACATCGAGCGCGCCCGCGCCCTCGGGCAGCAAAGCCGGGTCGAGCAGCTCCCGCACGAGGCGTTGCGCGAATGCGACCGCATCCCGCGGCCCGGGCAAGCGGCCGAGCACAGCGTCGGCATCTCCGTAGTGAAACAGCAGATACTCGGCGACGAGCTTGGGCGTCTCGTAGAGGGACATGAGTGCGGCGTCGCCGGTTGGATTGCTTCATCGGCTCGGAGCCGGTGCCGCGGCAATGTTTACGCGATGAGCCCGTAAATGTAGTCCGAGGGCTCGAAGCTCTCGAAGAGCACCGTTGTCTCGCCGTCGCGGTGCATGCGAGCCTGCGTGACGTTGATCTCCGGCGTCTTGTGGGGCGCAAACAGGATGTCGTCGTGCGTGGCGTTCCGAGCGTCGACGAACTTGTCGGGCGTAAGGTGTCCACCGAGATGGTCGCTGCGCCCGGTGGCGACGTGGATCGTCCCGAGGATTTTTTCATCCTGAATGTCGCGGCCCGAGACGGGAAGGATCTGCGTGCCGAAGCCCAGTTCACCGATCTCGCCGGTTACCGGATCGCTCGCCAACTTCGTGTTGTGCGCATCGACGGTCTCCGAGTTGCCTTTGACAAACTCCGCTCGCGTCACGCGACCTTGTGCTACGTGTTGGATGGCGATGGTGCCGTCTTCATATTTCATCGGGAACGTGCCCGTTGCACTCACCGGCACATAGTAGATCTCGCCGGCTGGCAGGTTGGCCACGTCCGGCACCTCGTCCCGGCAGAGGCCGTGGCTTTTCTGGGCCTCCTGGCCGTCGAGTTGCAGGTGGAGCGAATACGTCTCGTCCGCGTAGTCGAAGTCGATCTCGACCCAATCGGCTTTGGTCATCCCGAGCCGCAGCTTCTCGCCGTTGGCGCTCACTTCGTCATAATCGACGGCGAGTCCGGTTGTGAGGATCGTCTGATTCAGACCGTGCAAGGTCGCTCCACGGAACCCGTGGATTTTCGCGGAAGCGGTGAGGGGCGCGGTCGCGGACCACGTCGAGATGCAAAGAATGATGTCGAACTTCGGGTAGATATCCCGCTCGAACGAATACTCTTTGCCCGTCGAATCGATCGCGTAATCCGGCAAATCAAGGTTACTGCCACCGACGTTCTCGTAGGCGATGAACTCGCCGCCCACGAGCTTCAGCTCGTCGAGCACACCACCCTGGAGGCCAAGGTGAAAATGCTGGTGAGCATTGCGTTGGATGGAGAGGTCGGGATTTTCAAGGAACTTAAAATCAACGACATCCTTCGGGTCATCGAGATCGATGAGAATGCAGATCCGCTGACCGGCCCGTGGCTTGAACGTGCCTTCAATGAGTCCGGAGAGACTGAACGGGGGGTAGGTGCGGGAGGCAACTTGCTGAGCGATGGTGAGTGTGTTCATGGATTGTTCGATTTTGTTCGAATGATACGCGCGATTCCGCCGGAGCGATGCGTCGCGGTCTGGCTGGGAGCGAAAAGACTTCCACCGTATTCCCCCAAAATCAAGGGCCGAGGCGAAGGGAGCGGCGTCGGTTTTCGATTGAATGGCGGGCGCGAAAGGCGTTCGGTGAACGCGCTTTGGACATCCGATCACTCGCCCCCCGCATCGACCCCTGGCTGCGCCGATTCGGTGCCCTGCTCCTGGTCGTCTTCGCGTTGATTTACTACGGTCAATACTACCGATCCGATCTCAACCTCGGCGGCGAGGGCGGCACCGAGGGCGTGATCGCGATGCGCCTCAACGAGGGAGCTCTGCCGATCGTTGACACGTTTCTGGGCTACAACGTGATGTGGTTCTACCCCATCGCCTGGCTCTTCCGCGCCGTCGGGCCGGACTACGTCGCGCTGCGAATCTACTTCTTCGCGATCTGTCTCGCGATGGCTGTCGTCGCCTTTCTCACCGTGCGCCGAGTCACCGGGCAGGGGTGGCTCGCGGTCGGAACGGGGCTGTTGATCGTGCTGATCCCGGGGATGCTTTTTCGAAATTACATGGGATTTCTGCCCGTGCTGAACGCTTACCTTCTTCTCCAGGCGTTCGTTCTCGAGTCGCGACCCGGGCGGTCGGCCGCTTGGCGTTGGATCTGGTGGGCGTTGGCTGGTCTGGGTCTGGGCCTGACCCTGCTCGTGCGCGTCGACCTCGGTTTGTTCATCGGCGTGATCGCGACCGGTCTGGTCGTGCTCTACCCGCTGGGCGTGCGGGGCGAGTTCCGGAGGCGGCTGGTGGGGGCAGTCGCGGCGGGTGCTGTTCTCTGCTTGGGTGTCTTCGCAACGCACTTCCCCGTGTATCTCGACGCGGCGAACCGTGGCTTCGGTGCCGAATTTCTCGGCCAATACCCGACCGAGGTGAGTCGGCTGCGGTATCAGTTCAACAAGGACGTGATGGCGGCAGCCCCCGAGCCGGCGTCCGACTGGCGGCGGGTTGCGAACCAGGCACCCGCCGCGTCCGACGGCGGCGACGTGACACGCCCCCGCGAATCGCTCGGATCGCTTTTCGAACAGGAGTCGTTTTACGACGCAGCGTTCGTGATCGCGCTCCATCTGCCGCTGGCGATCAGCGCCATCATTTTCATTTTCGCGGGAGCGGGCCTCGCCTGGGCAATCGTCGCCCGGGACCGCGAGCGGCGTGCGTCGTCGCTCACTTGTCTGGTCACGCTTGGCTGCGCACTGACGCTGTTTCCCCAGTATTATTTCTTTCGCCCGGACACGCCGCATCTCAGCGAGTTCATGTGCCCGTTCCTGGTGGCGATGGTCTGCGCGAGCTGGCACGCGGTGCGGTGGTCGGGATCGTCCTGGGCGCTGCGGGTGCCGTCCTGGGCTTTCGTGGGCCTTTGCCTGATCGGCGAGGGTCTGTATTTTTACCACTCGTTCCCGAAGGAATCCGCCGGAACCATCGCTGCGAGCCGCAAGCGATCCCACGAGTTCATCGGCGACAACGGGGTCCGCGTCTGGCTCAAGCGCCGGGAACAAGAGCGGATCGCCGCGATCTACGAAGCGGTGTCGGTCCACTCGCAGCCCGACGACTGGGTGGTCACGTTCCCGTATTCGCCGACGATCAATTTCATGACGAACCGCCGCTCGTATCTGCGCAATCTCTACAACGACAACGCGTCGGTGGAGTCGGAGTCGAAGTGGATCCAAAATGCTATCCGCGACATCCGCGAGAAACGCCCCGCGGTCATCGTGATCAGCGACGAGGACATCAACCAGACGGAATACTCACGCTTCAAGAACTGGGCCGCTCCGGTCCGGGATCACGTCCGGATGAACTACGTGCTCATCGGCGTGTTCAAGGAATACGAGATCTTCGTCCGCCCCGACCGCCTCACGCCCGACTACCAGCCCAAGGGCGGGGTGAACGCCGTGGAGATGGGGGGGCCGCAGGCTTGAGCCAGCCAGCACCGCTCAAAACCAAAATGGGCCGCACCTCGCGGTGCGGCCCGTCAGATCGATTGATCGAATCCAGCGTTACTTGTTAACGCGCTCTTCGATGTAGGTGTTCACGTTGCCAACGGTCTGGAGCTTCTCCGCGTCTTCGTCCGGAACTTCCACGTTGAACTCTTCTTCGAAAGCCATCACGAGTTCGACGGTGTCAAGGGAGTCGGCACCGAGGTCTTCGATGAACGAAGCGGACGGGGTGACCTGCTCGGGAGTGACGCCGAGCTGCTCGACGATGATATCTTTAACTTTTTCTTCGATGGATTTTTCGGACATTTGCTTTGGGTTTGGTTAGTGCAGTGGGGTAGCAGATAGGATCGACGGCCCGCTTTGACAACATTTATTTGTTGGCAGGGCAGAAAACGCGATCCCCAGATCCGGTCAAGCGAATTTCCCACGATGAAAACAACCATTTTTGAAAAATCCACCATCCTCGATGCACCCATCGAGGCCGTCTACGCCTTCCACGAGAACCCGCATAATCTCACGAAGATCAGCCCGTCGTCGTTGCGCGTGCATCGGATCGAGGCCAATTCCGAAGCCGTCGCCGGCGAGACCTTCCGCGTCGAGGCGTCGCAGTTCCTCGTTCCGATCAAATGGCACGGCGTCTGGGACCGGGCTGAGCACCCGGTCGCGCTCTGGGATCGCGCTCTGGAATCGCCCTTCGCGCTCTTCCGACATCAGCACAATTTCGAGTCGATCGAGATCGGCGCGCGCACGCGCATGACGGACCGGGTGGAATACGCTCTCCCCGGCGGTGTGATGGGCCGGATCGTCGCCGAGACGGCCGTTCGAGCGATTCTCGGGATCACCTTCGTCGCCCGGCACGCGGCGACGCGCGACTACTTCACCGGATCGGTCATGCCCGCCCCGATCCCGTCAACCCTCAGTCGGCTCGGCGGCTGGCTCGCCACCGGGGCTGTCGTCGGCGGATTGCTCGCCTTCTTCTCCCGCAATCGGCGTGGGCGGTAGCTCCTGCTTGCCGGTCGGCGTGACCGTCGTTGTGCGGGTGTAATCGGGGTTGTCGATGAGTGACGCCTCGATCACGTAGGTTTGACCCGGGAGCATCTCGCGGGTCGCGATTTTTTCCTGATATTCGACCCGTTCGTCGGGATTGATCATCACGATGCCGTCTTCTTCGTCGAAAGCCCGGTCGTCGGACCAGCGCTCGATCACCTCGCCGTTCGGGTTCTTCACCACGATCTCGATGCGTTGGGTCGTTGGGAAGTCGAGCCGGACGAGCTTGTTCGTTTTGTTGTAGATGGTGAAATCGACGGCGATCTCCCGGCGGTCATCTAAAGAAAACTCCGCCGGGTCGATGACGAGTTTACTGCCAGTGTTTTTCTTTTCACCGGGAAGAGTCACGGACGCGAACATTTCGGTGAAGAAGCCGGTAAACATACCGCCCGCACTTCTCTCCGAGTCCTTGTTCTGGGGGAAGGAAGCCTGTGCCCCCCGCTCCCTCTGGTTCCGACGCGGACCCTCGGCGGCATCGGGTTCGCGGACGACGAAGAAGGGACTTTCTTCGTCCGGGATGTAAGGGACGACCGATTGCTCAGTCTGCGCGGACGCCGTGAGCGAGGAAATCGCCAGCGCGAGAATGGAAAAATGGCGGCACCGCATGGTCGCTATCGGTTATCGCAGAGCGCGGGCGGTTGCAAATCCTATCCTCGTGGGCTACACCGCGACCATGCATCGATTCTCCCTGCTCCTCGTCGCGTTCGCCAGCCTCGCGCTCACCGCCGGAGCCAAGAAACAGAACGCCATCTCTCTTCGCGTCTATCCCGAGGGCGGCACCGAGGGTGGGCAATTTTCCAAGCCCATGGAGCTCATCAGCAAGAAGAAAGTCGTCAACATGGCGACGATGCCGCTGCTCAACGAGAAGGACGTCATCTCGGCGTACGCCTTCCCGGACCCGAACGGCACGGGCACCTACGGCGCGTATTTCAAGCTGGAGCCGCACGGGATGAAGCTCCTCGAGCAGCAGACGCTTTCGCAACGCGGCACGTACCTACTCGTATTTTTCAACGGCCGCCACGTCACCGATCTCTACGTTGATCGCCCCGTGCAGGACGGAGTCTTTGCCATTCCCGCCGGTCTCACCCCGATGGAGGCCGACCTGCTCAAATACGACTTCCCCGTCATCGGCAGGGAGGGCGAGAAACTCCCGAAGCGTCCGAAAGCGCAAAAGGAGAAAAAGGCGGCCCCGACCGCCGTGGACGCATGAGGTGGCCAACCCTCACCCTGCTCGTGGCGGCGCTGCCGGCGCCTGCTTTTGCAGCCGGTCTGCTGCTCGACTTCCCGACCGCCAATCACGAACTCGCCGAGCGGAACCCCGATCGATTCTACCAATACGTCGACCGCAACTTCGGCGGCGAGCGGTCCCAGCCGTGGGAAGGCGGGCAGTACGGATTCGTCCGGGACCCGAAGTCCCTCGGTGGCACCACCATTTACACGCGGCTCCACGAGGGCATCGACATCAAGCCACTGCGCCGGGACGCGTCCGGCACCCCGCTCGACCCCGTGCTCGCCGCCGCTGCCGGGACCGTCGTCTACGCGAACCGCTCGCCCAGCGGGTCGAACTACGGGCGCTACGTCGTCGTCGAGCACGTCGCGGACGGGGCGAAATACTACACCCTCTCCGCCCACCTCGCGTCCGTCGCCGTCGCGGACGGGGATCGCGTCCGCCAGGGCCAGACGCTCGGCATCCTCGGCTACTCCGGAAGCGGCCTCGACCGCACGCGCGCTCACTTACATTTCGAGTTTGCGCTCATGCTGTCCGAGCATTTCGATGGCTGGCACCACTTCGTCTACCGCGGCGACGCGAACCCGCACGGCAACTTCAACGGCCAGAACCTCGCCGGAATCAATCCCGCCGAACTCCTCCTCGCCATCCGTGAGAATCCCGCGACGTTCAATCTCGGTCGTTTCCTCCGCGACCAGCCCGTCTACTACAAGATCGCCATCCCGGCCTCGCCCAACTTCACGCTCCCCCGTCGCTACCCGTGGATGCTCGAAGGCGCCAACCCGAACCCTCCGACCTGGATCGTCTCGTTCACGCAAGCTGGAGTTCCCGTTCGCGTCGAACCCTACGCTGTCCGCGTCGCCGGGCCGCGCGTCCTCTTCGTCCGCGACTCGCGCATGTCGTATTCCCGAGCGACGAAAAATGTCATCACCGGTTCCGCCGGCAGCCCAGTCCTCTCCGATTCCGGCAAACGCCTCGCCGCCCTGCTCACCCAACCACCCTTCGATCCACGATGAAATCCTCCGGCACCCTGCTCGTCCTCGTCATCCTCGGCCTCGCCATCGCGTTTGGTGCGGCGACGTGGTGGCGCTACTCGGTTGACAACCCTACCTCGACCGACGCCACGCTTGCCCGGATGGAGGGGCAATGGGTCGTCGAAGCGAAATTCCCGGTCGAAACGGATCTCAATTTCAACGTCGGCACGGGTGCCATCGTGTCGAAGCTCCAGCTTCCCGGGCCTGCGGATGACCGGGATGGTCGAGACGATTCGCGAGGATGATTCCATCGTCATCCTCCTTGACCACACGCCCCCCGACGACGCACCCGACGACGCCGTCCCAGCCGAGGTCACCATCGACTCGGCGACTTCGCCGCAATGAGGGTTGCCCGCGGAAGGCGCTAACGTCGCGAAAATGAGAGAGACCCCGGCAATCCTTCCGCGACCCTCGCGTTTGTCGCGGGCCACGACGCACTGGCCCTGGCTCGCGGCAGCTCTCGGAGGCACCCTCCTCTCGCTCTCGCTCCCGCCCTTCAATCAGGCTTGGCTCTGCTGGATCGCGATCATCCCGCTCATTCTCGCCGTCTGGTTTGGCCCGCGTCCGGTTCGCCGCGTCGGGCTCCAGGCCTTCTCTCTCGGCTTTGTCTTCGGCCTCTTCTTCTTCGTCATCGCCTTCAACTGGCTCACGCACGTGACCGTCGGTGGCTGGATTCTCGTCTCCCTTTACTTCTCCCTCTACCCCGCCTGCTGGGCCCTCTTCATCGCCTCCGTCGGGCGACCCGTCACCACCGCCAACGAACCCTCCCCGTGGCTTGACTCCTTCCGCAATCTTCGCGTGACCATCGCCGGAGCGGCAGCGTGGGTCGGCCTCGAATGGATCCGAAGCGTCCTCTTCACCGGCTGGGGTTGGAACAATCTCGGCACCGCCCTCCACGAGCAGACCGCCCTCATCCAGATCGCCGACATCACCGGCGTCGGCGGCGTTTCGTTCCTCGTGATGGCGGCAAATCTCATGGCCGTCATCACCGTCCAGCGCCTCCGACTCGAGGTCGGGCGCCACAAGCTCCGGCCGCACTACGATTTTACCCTCACCGTCGGCCTCATCGCCGCCGCCTTCGCTTACGGCGTCCACCACTACTACACCCCAGCGCCCGGCGAGAAGGTCACCGTCAAGATTGCCGCCGTGCAGGCAAACATCCCGCAGGACCAGAAGTGGGACGACAACTTCGAGCGGCACATCCTCGACACCTACGAACGTCTCACGGACGTCGCCATCCTCGGTGAGCCCAATCTCCTGCTTTGGCCCGAAGCCGCCACGCCGCGCCCGCTTCTCCTCGACGAGGACATGAAGGCAATGACGCGGAAGATTTTCGAGAAATACCGAGGCGACTTCCTCCTCGGCACCGTCCATTACGACCACGCCGGCGGCTACAATTCCGCCGTCGCCCTCGCTCCTTCCGGCGCGACCCAGCTCTACCACAAGATTCACCTCGTCCCCTTTGGCGAATACGTTCCCTTCCGGCACTCCTTCCCGCTTTTCGCTTGGATCGTCGGCCCCCTCGTCCCGAGCGACTTCACCGCCGGCACGGAACCGGTGGTTTTCACTTTGAAAACGTGGCCGATCAAAGTTGCGCCGCTCATCTGCTTCGAGGACACCGTCGGCGATCTCACCCGGCAGTTCGCCATTCGAGGAGCGGAGCTTCTTGTCACCGTGACGAACGACGGTTGGTTCGGTCAAAGCGGCGAGTCGCAACAGCACCTCGCCAATGCCGTCTTTCGTGCCGTCGAGACGAAGCTCCCGCTCGTGCGCGCCGCGAATACCGGCATTACCTGCTTCGTCGACCGGCTTGGTCGAGTCACCAGCGTTCTCTCCGACCCCGACACCGGCAGCACCTTTATCGAAGGGGTCCTCACCGGCGAGATCGACGTTCCGATCAAGCCACCGCTCACGTTTTATTCCCGCTACGGCGAACTCTTTTCCATCGTTTGCTTCGTCGGCACAATTCTCTCCCTCCGCACCCGTCTCGTCCGCCACCGCAAACCTCTGGCTAGTGTTTCTCAACCCAATCCGCCACCATCCGCCCGATGAAAGCTCTCGTCACCGTCCTACCCAAGCCCACCGTCCTCGATCCGCAGGGAGCCGCCCTCGTTCCGGCGATGGAACACCTCGGTCTCAGCGGCGTCGGTCGCGTCCGCGTCGGTCGCATCATCGAGATCGACCTTGGGGAAGCCGACGAAGCTAAACTCCACGAGATCTCCCGCGACCTCTTGTCCAATCCGGTCATCGAGGACTACACGCTGGAGATCATCAGCTAAAGCGCCGCGATGAAACTAGCCGTCCTTCAATTCCCCGGCTCGAACTGCGACCAGGACTGCGTCCGCGCGATCCCCGCGGTCGACGGCCTCACCGCCGAGCTGCTCTGGCACAAGGAGACCAGTCTCGGCGACTTCGACGCCGTCGTCGTCCCGGGCGGCTTCTCCTACGGCGACTACCTCCGCTGTGGAGCCATCGCCCAATTTTCTCCCATCATGGCCGCCGTGAAAAAACACGCCGAAGCGGGCGGCCTCGTCATCGGCATCTGCAACGGCTTCCAGATCCTCTGCGAGACCGGCTTGCTCCCCGGGGCGCTCGTTCGTAACCGCGACCTCCACTTCATCTGCGAGCACGTCCACGTCCGCGTCGAACTCTACGACACGCCGTTCACCAAGACTTGCAAAACGGGCCAAGTCCTTCGACTCCCCATCGCCCACGGTGAAGGCTGCTACTTCGCCGACGAGGCGACGCTCGATGCGCTCGACCACAACGGCCAGGTCACCCTCCGCTACTGCGACGACCGCGGGCGCACCACCGACGGAGCTAACCCGAACGGCTCCCGCCGCAACATCGCCGGCATCACCAACGAATCCCGCAACGTCTTCGGCCTCATGCCCCACCCCGAACGAGCCTGCGACGAGACTCTTGGTAGCACCGACGGCCGCAACTTCTTCGAGAGTCTGCTGCAATGAGGTGCCCACGAGAAGGCGCGAACGCGCTAAGGGATGAGTGTCTATCCTCACGCCTTCGCGTGAGAACCCGGTATTTGTATCGCTCTTCACGCCCTCTCGCCTTCGCGTGAGAAAAGAATTCATGACGACCGACCCCACCATCACACCTGAGATCATCGCCAAGCACGGCATCACGCCCGACGAATACGAGCGCATCGAAGCCATCCTTGGCCGCGCGCCGAACTTCACCGAACTGGGCGTCTTCTCCGTCATGTGGAGCGAGCACTGCTCCTACAAGAACTCGAAGCTCGAGCTGAAAAAATTCCCCACGACCGGCGACCGCGTCCTCGTGAAAGCCGGCGAGGAAAATGCCGGCGTCATCGACATCGGCGACGGCTGGGCCATCGCGTTCAAGATGGAGAGCCACAATCACCCGAGCGCGGTCGAGCCGTTCCAGGGCGCGGCCACCGGCGTCGGCGGGATCATCCGCGACATTTTCACGATGGGCGCGCGTCCCGTTTTCTCGATGAACTCGCTCCGCTTCGGCTCGATTCAAGGCGACACGAAGGAGGCAAAAACCAACCGCCGCCTCTTCGCCGGAGTCGTCAGCGGCATCGCGCATTACGGGAATTGCATCGGCATCCCGACCGTCGGCGGCGAGATCTACTTCGACGATTCCTACTCCGGCAACCCGCTCGTCAACGTCTTCAACCTCGGCGTCCTCCGCCACGACCAGATCGCCCGGGGCGGCGCGGTCGGCATCGGCAATCCCGTTTTCTACGTCGGCGCTGAAACCGGACGCGACGGCCTCGCCGGGGCCGCTTTCGCCTCCCGCGAACTCACCGAAGAATCCAAACAGGATCGCCCCGCCGTCCAGGTTGGCGACCCCTTCCGCGAAAAGCTCCTCCTCGAAGCCTGCCTCGAGCTCCTCGCCAGCGGCTGCGTCGCGGGCATCCAAGACATGGGCGCGGCTGGCCTCACTTGCTCGACCTGCGAGACCGCCAGCCGCGGTGGCACCGGCGTCGAGATCGATCTCAACCTCGTCCCCAAGCGCGAGACCGGGATGACGCCCTACGAGATCCTCCTCAGCGAGAGCCAGGAGCGCATGCTCGTCATCGTCAACAAGGGCGAAGAGCAGACCGTTCGAGACATCTTTGAGAAATGGGATCTCCCCTACGCCGAAGTCGGCGAGGTGAAAGACGACGGCATGATGCGCGTCAAAGTCGGCGACGAAACGGTCGTCGAGATCCCCGCCCGCCAACTCGCCGACGAAGCCCCGCTCTATTCCCGGGAAGCCTCGGAAGGAACCGCAGATTTCTCAGATTTCGCGGAGAAATTTCGGGCGCTATCTACGTCATCCCCAAGTTCTTCGGTCGCAGCTCTCATCGCATTGCTCGCCGATCCGTCGATCGCCAGCAAGCGCTGGGTCTGGCGGCAATACGACCACATGGTCCGCCTCGGCGCGACGGTTCTCCCCGGCTCCGACGCCGCGGTCTTCCACGTCCGCGAGTGCGACAAGATCCTCGCCGCCTCGACCGACTGCAACGCGATCTACTGTCAGCAGGATCCCCGCGAAGGCGCCCGCATCGCTATCGCCGAAGCCGCCCGCAACCTGGCGTGTTCCGGTGCGGTTCCGCTCGCCGTCACCGATAACCTCAACTTCGGCAACCCCCAAAAGCCCGACAATTTCCGCCAACTCCGTGAAGCCGTCGAGGGCCTCGCCGAAGGCTGCCGCGCCTTCGACGTCCCGGTCACCGGCGGCAACGTGAGCCTCTACAACGAGAGTCCCGCCGGAGCCATCGACCCGACCCCAACCGTTGGCATGGTCGGCCTCATCGCCGACCCCGCGCACGTCACGACGCAAGGATTCAAGACCGCGGGCGACGTCATCATTCTCCTCGGCGACCTGGTCGAAGACACGCCCGCCCAAGGCATGGGCGCGAGCCATTTTCTCAAAGTCCTCCACGGAAAAAAAATGGGCCCGCCCCCGGCGATGGACTACGCGAAGGAGCTCGCCCTCCACGACGCGCTCCGCGCTCTCATCGCCGGCGGTCTCGTCGCGAGCGCCCACGATTGCAGCGAAGGCGGCCTCGCCGTCGCCGTCGCCGAGAGCTGCCTCGGAGGCCCGCTCGGAGCTTCCCTGTCCATCGCGACCGACGCCTCGCCACTCGTGACGCTCTTCAACGAATCCCAAAGCCGCGTCGTCATCTCGGTCTCACCCGAGCACGCCGACGAAGTCCTCGCGACCGCCGGAGTCCCCGCTCAAAAAATCGGGAGCGTCAGCGCCGCGGACACGCTCGAGATCACCATCGGCGACCAGCCCCACGTCTGGCCCCTCGCCGACCTCCACCACGCCTGGGCCGACTCGATCGGCGACCTCATGGCCCACTAATTCAACTGGCCATGCCCGGCTGACCATTTGCCCCGCACAACAGTCCGGACGACCTGAAACCCATTCGACTGGAACGAGTCCGTCACCTCCCCGAGCTGATCTCGCAGCACGCCCGAGAAAATCAAATGCCCCCCCGGCTTCGTGGCAGCCTTCAAGGCCGGAATCACGCGGATCAAGAGCTCGCTGAAGAGATTCGCGAGCACGACATCGTGCCGCCCTGACGCCTGCCACTCGGTGACGTCGGCCCGCGTCACCTTCACGCCCCTGATGGCATTCAGCTTCGCGTTCTCCTTCGTGATCCGCACGCACGCGGGATCGTTGTCGAACGCCTCGACGCTCCTCGCGCCGAGCGATCGCGCCGCGAGCGCCAAAATCCCGGACCCCGTCCCGGCGTCGAGCGCCGTCCAACCCGCGGGCAATTTCCCGCTCAAGTCCGCCAGCATCCGCAAGCAGCTCGCCGTCGTCGCGTGGTCGCCGGTGCCAAAAGCCATTCCCGCCGGAACGAAAATCCCCGGCTTCGTCCGGGGACCGGCCTGCCATTCCGCGAACGAATCCACGTCCGAGAAAACGGTGAGCCGTCCGCGGATCCGCAGCGGCGCCCGCACCGCCACCGGATCGCCGGTCCACAACTTTGCTTGCGCCACCTTCCCACCGAACTCCCGCACGAGCCGCTCCGCCGTCTCCTCGTCGACGAACGCCTCGATCCGCACGGTCTTCCCGTTCGGCCAAGTGACGAAGGCGACCCGGTCGGGGCCAAGGAAAGTCAGCCGTTCGGCCCAAGAGTCTTCCCATTTGGCGGTCGTGAGGCGGGTCCAGCGGAGCATTTGACGCGAATCCTAGTTGAGAGGCAGGATGCGGGGAATGGCGATTGAGAAGAAAAATGCGGCGAAGCTGATCGTGGCTTCGAGTGAGGCGAGCGCGGACATGCTCTACGCGACGGGGTTCCGGGTGCCGGATGCGTTTGTCTTCGTCGAGGTTGACGGGCGGTCGGTCGTGCTCTTGAGCGATCTGGAGGTTGATCGGGGCAAGCGGGAGGCGCGGGTCGCTGAGGTCGTCGGCTACAGCGACGTGGCGGAGCGAGTCAGGGGTCGGGGGCGAAAGGAGCCTTCGTTCGCGGCGGTGGTCGCGGGATTTCTCCGGGAGCAAGGGGTGCGGCGCGCGGCGGTGCCGAGCGACTTTCCATTGGGAATGGCGGTGGCGCTCGGGAAGCTGGGGATCGACGTCAAACCGGTGACCGGACACTTCTGGCCGGACCGCGAAACGAAGTCGGCGGCGGAGGTGAAACTCATTTCGGAAGCGCTGCGGGTGACCGAGATCGGGCTGCAGGTCGGCATCGACGCACTCCGGTCGGCGAAGATCCGGAAGAGGGACGGCGGGTTGGTGCGGGGAAAAACTGTGCTGACCGCCGAGGCGCTGCGGGCGGAAATCGAGTCCGCGATGTTGCGGGCAGGCGGATTGGGGGGCGGTCAGACGATCGTCGCCGGAGGCGAGCAGGCCTGCGATCCGCACGAGCGGGGGCGGGGGCCACTGCGGGGGAACGAGTTGATCATCCTGGACATCTTTCCGCGGATGACGGCTTCGGGATTCTTTGGGGACATGACGCGGACGGTGGTGCGGGGGCGGGCTTCGGAGGCGCAGCGGGAGATGTGGGAGGTTTGCTTGGATGGGCAGCGGTGGGCGCTCAAGCGAATTGCCCCGGGGGTCGATGGAGGTGAAATGCAGGACGCGGTGCGGGAGTTTTTCGAGGAAGAAGGTTTTCCGACGGAGCAGGTGAAGGGTCGTTGGACGGGATTCTTCCACGGGTTGGGGCATGGGCTCGGGCTGGAGATTCACGAGGAGCCGCGGATCTCGAAGACGAAGTTCCGGGTGGGGCAGGTGATGACGGTTGAGCCGGGAATTTACGTGCCGGGCATCGGCGGCGTGCGGCACGAGGACGTGGTGGTCTTAACTGAGCGGGGGAATCGGGTGTTGAGTCGGTTTCCGAAAGTGCTGGAGGTGTGAGAATGCCACCGCAGATTTCGCGGATCGCGCCGATCTTATGATCGAGTGGCGGGGGGTTGATCTGGGTTTCGGGGCTCGCGCTGTGCTCCAAGACTTTTCGCTGCGGATCGCTGGGGGCGAGCGGGTGGTGATCCGGGGGGCTTCGGGGGCGGGAAAGAGTTCGTTGTTTCGGACGTTGCTGGGGTTTCTGCCGGTCGATTCGGGGACCGTGCTCTTCAAGGACCGGGTTGTGGACGCGGACTCGGTGTGGGCAGTTCGGCGGGAGGTGGCCTCCGTGCCGCAGGTGGTGGCGCTGAGTGAGGGGACGGTGCGGGAAACCACGAGTTCGCTGCTCGGTTTCCGGACGAACCGTGGATGCGCGATTGACGCGCGGATTTTAACGGAATTGGGGTTGGGGGAGGGTGTGCTGGATCAGGATGGTGGGGCGTTGTCGGGTGGGGAGAGGCAGCGGGTTGGGCTGGCGATTGCGCTGATGTTGGGGCGAAAGGTGTTTCTCTTGGATGAGCCGACGGCGGCATTGGATGCCGTGTCGCGGCGGTTGGTGGTTGATCAGTTTCGAGCGCTCCCGGGGGATTGCACGGTGGTGGTGATCGCTCACGATGACGCTTGGAGCGAAGGGTTCCGGGAGGTGACCCTGTGAACGCCGGTGCTCCGGATCTGGGGTGGGGGCAGATGATCGCCGCGGGGGCGCTGGTGGCGGTTCCGCTCGGGGTGTCCTGGATGTGGCGGCTCGGGTTGCAGCGCGACATCGGCGTCGCGGGGGGGAGAATGGTCGTGCAGCTGGCGCTCGCGGGGATCTACCTCCAGTTTTTGTTCGAACTCAATTCGCCGTGGCTGAATCTGGCTTGGCTGCTGGTGATGATCACCGCGGCAGCGGCGAGCGCGTGTCGCAACAGCGATCTGCGATGGCAGCGGATGTTGGGGCCGATCGGTGGCGCGACGGCGCTGTCGGCGGTGGCGGTGGTGCTCTATTTCAACGCCGTGATCGTGCAGATCGACCGGTTGTTCGACGCGCGGTATTTGGTCGTGATCAGCGGGATGCTGCTGGGGAACACGATGTCGGGAAACGTCGTGGCGCTGACTCATTTCTTCGACACGGTACGCGGGAGTGGGGCGGCGGCGTTCGAGTATCGACTCGCGAATGGGGCGACGCGGGAGGAGGCGCTCCGACCGATCTACCGGGACGCGGCGCGGCGGGCCTTGCGACCGATGATTGCTTCGATGATGACCATGGGGCTCGTTTCGCTGCCGGGAATGATGACCGGCCAGATCCTCGCGGGCGCGTCGCCAGTCGGCGCGATCAAATATCAGATCGCCATCATGTTCGCGATCCTGGCGGTCATGGCGCTGGGGGTCGTGCTGGCTCTGCGTTTCGCGGCGATCGCGGGCTTCGATGCTTGGGGGCGGGTGCGGCGGGAGGTGTCCGCCAACTAAACCGGGGGGGCGAGATGCTCAGTCCACCACGACCAGCGTGCCGATCGGCGTCGCTTCGTAGAACTCGCGGGCGTCGCGGAGCGGCATGCGGATGCAGCCGTGGCTGGCGGCGTAGCCGGGGAGGTCGCCGGCGTGGAGGCCGAAGTCGCCGCACGAGAAGCGCATGAAGTAGGGCATCTCCGCGTCGAACAAGGTCGAGGTGTGGTCCTTGTGTTTGCTGGTCACGAGGTAGGTGCCGGTCTCGGTGGGGGTCGACTCCTTGCCGGAGGAAATTTTCGAAAAGAGGATGATCTTCTCTCCTTTCCAGAGCACGACGCGCTGGTCGCTGAGGCTCACGTGGATCCTGTATTGCAAGACGGGCGAGTCGGCGGTGATCCCCATGAGGGTCCGCATGATCGAGATGTGTCCGGCGCGGGCGGCGAGGTAGAGGGCGGACGTCTTTGAGCGTTGGGTCAGGCGGCCTTTGCTGGCTCCGGCGGCGAGCAGCGCGTCGACGGCGGGGGCGTTGCCGATGTTAGCGGCGAACATGAGGGCGGTGAAGCCGGGCTCGGTGCGGAGGTAGTAATGAAGGTCGGTGCCCTCGTAGAATTTCGTGAATTCGCGCGGGCCGGGCTTCGGGAACGTGGTGTTCGGATCGACTTTTGCGGCCAGAAGCCTGGCGAGCCAGGTGGCGTCCTCGGCGGCGATGGCGGAGAAAATCTCGAGCGGATCGGCGGCTATTTTCTGAACCGGGGGAGACGGGGGAAGCGCGGGAGGGGGAGACTTGGGTTGCGGAATTGGTCGGACGGGGTTCGGCGATTGAGCTTGGAGGATCGCCAGGGAATCGGAGACGGGGTCCGCCGAGAGCGTGAGGATGGGCAGGCAGAGGGCGAGGGAGATCAGCCAACGGATTGCCTTCATTGCGGGGAAGACTATGGCGGATTTTCATTGCCCGGCAAGATTGGGTGGCGTGCCGACGCGCCGCGACCAGCGAAACCCGGCGGGATGGGGCTTCCACCCGACGTTCCAATCGTAGGCCTCGACCGGGGCGAAGTGGCTTTTGTAATCGTAATGCGACGGGACGGTGTAGGAGTAGCCGAGGTAGTAGTGGCGCTTACCGAGGGCGGCGGCGGCTTGGAGTTCGCGCAGGATCGTGAGGGTGCCGAGGCTGCGATCGGCGTGGTCGGGATCGAACATCCCGTAAACGCTGGAGATCGACCCCTCGCCAACGTCGAAGAAACTGGCGGCAACGAGGCGGCCGTCGAGTCGGACTTCGACGGCGCGGGTCTCGACGGGAATGTACGCCGGGTGAGGATCGATGAAGTCAAAGAGGGACTCTGGGACGTCGGCGGCAAAGCGAACTTTGTGACGCTCGAAAAGTTGGTGGAACTCGTCGGTGATCACGGCGGGCACAATGCGGACGTCGAGATCGTCGTTGCGGCGACCGACGCGGCGTTGACTTTTGCTGGGGGAAAATTCAGCGACGGGAATGCGGAGCGGAAGGACGCCGCAGAGGACGCCGTCGTGCAGGGCGAAGTTGCAGCGGAAAAAATGCGCGCCGAAGTGCCGCCAGCCGATCACGAGTCGGGCGTCGAGGACGCCGGGCGGCAGTTGAGCGTGCTCGGCACTCTCAAAAATCGGCACCAGCGAACCCGTTGCGGGAAAACACTCAAACACGCTTGATGGGTTCGCTGACACGGGTGGTTCTACGTGGGTCCCCTTGCGAGGAGGTCGCGGAAGGCGGGTTCGTCGAGGATCGTGAGGCCAAATTTCTCCGCTTTCTCGAGTTTGCTGCCGGCTTCGGCACCGGCGACGACGTAATCGGTCTTCTTGCTCACGCTGGACGTCACCTTTCCGCCTTGGGCACGGATGAGGTCGCCGGCTTCGTCGCGGGGGATGCTGAGCGCGCCGGTGAGAACCCACGTTGTGCCGGAGAAGGCGCCGTCGGCCCGCTTCGGCGCTGCGGCGTCGCCAAAGTGGAGGCCGCGCTCGCGGAGAGCAGCGATCAATTTTTCCACCTCGGCAGTGCGGAACCAATCGTGGACGCTCGCCGCCATGATGGAGCCGATGTCATTCACGTCTTCGAGGTCGGCTTGGCTGGCAGCGGCGAGCGCGTCGAGCGTGCCGAATTCCGTCGCGAGATTGCGCGCGGCGGTCACGCCAACGTGGAGGATGCCGAGGCCGAAGAGGAGCCGCCAGAGGGGTTGCGTCTTGCTGGCGGCGAGACCCGCGAGGAGATTGGTGGCGCTCTTCTCGCCCGTGCGTTCGAGGGCGACGAGGGCATCGAGCTGGAGGTCGTAGAGGCTCGGGATGTCGGTGACGAGACCGGCGTCGACGAGCTGGGTGACCATCGCTTCGCCGAGGCCTTCGATGTCCATCGCGCCACGACTCGCGAAGTGCTCGAGGCGGCGGCGAAGCTGGGCGGGGCAGGCGGGATTCACGCAGCGGATGGCGACTTGGTCGGGTTCGCGGAGGACCGGCTGATCGCAGGCTGGGCAGGTGGACGGCATCGCGAAGGGGGTCTCGTCGCCGGTGCGGAGTTCCTTTTTGACCGCGACGACGGCGGGAATGACTTCGCCGGCCTTTTCGATGGTGACCGTGTCGCCGACGCGGATGTCTTTGCGGTGGATCTCCTCTTCGTTGTGCAGGGTCGCACGGGACACGCGGCTGCCGCTGACGGTCACGGCGTCGAGCTCGGCGACGGGCGTGAGGACGCCGGTGCGACCGACTTGGATCGTGATCGCGGTGAGGCGGGTGTCGGCGCGCTCGGGTTCGTATTTGTAAGCCATCGCCCAACGGGGGGCTTTCGACGTCGAGCCGAGGGTGCGCTGGTGAGCGACGCGGTCGGCTTTGATGACCGCGCCGTCGGTCTCGAACGCGAAATCGTGCCGGATCGGATCGAGCTCTCGAATGGCGGCGAGGGTCTCGTCGGCGGAGGCCGCGCGGCGAAGCCAACCCGCGACCGGGAGACCCCAGGCGGCGAGCTGGTCGAGGAGATGGGCCTGCGTCTCGGGTCGGTCGCCGCCTTCAACGGCACCGAGCGAATAGGTCACGGCGGAAAGTTTGCGGCTGGCGGTGATGCGCGTGTCGAGTTGCTTGAGGGACCCCGCGGCGGCGTTGCGGGGATTAGCGAACGGCGGGAGGCCGTCGGCGTCTCGGGAATCGTTGAGCGCGGCGAAGGTGGCTTTGGGGAGATAAATTTCACCGCGGATCTCGACCCGGTCGGGATGGCCGGTGCCAGTGAGTCGGGCCGGGATCGCCTCGATGGTCGCGATGTTTTTCGTCACGTCATCGCCCTTCGTGCCGTCGCCGCGCGTGGTCGCGCGGGTGAGGTGACCACTTTCGTAGAGCAGCGAAATGGCGACGCCGTCGATCTTGGGTTCGATCGTCGTCGGGATGTTCTCGTCGTGGAGGCCGCGCTGCATGCGGCGGACGAACTCGACGACCTCGAGTTCGGAATACGTGTTGTCGAGGCTCTGCATCGGCACGAGGTGCTCGACGGTGGTGAAGGCGTCCTGAACGTCGGTGCCGACTTGTTGGGTCGGGGATTCCTCGCTAGCGAACTCGGGGTGCGCGGCTTCGAGGTCGGCTAGCTCCCGATAGAGCGCGTCGTAATCGCGATCGCCGATCTCGGGCGCGGCCTGCTCGTAGTAGAGCGCGTTATGCCGCTGGATCTGGGCTCGGAGCTCGGAGAGGCGGGCGCGGGCGGTGTCTTTTTTCAAGCTGGGCATATGCAAAGATGGCAATCGCGACACCGAGGGCCGCGCCCACGGTGTCCGCGATCAGGTCGCCGAGATCACCGCCGCTCCGACCGGGGGTGTAAAGCTGATGAGTCTCATCAACGACGCCGAAAGCCACGAGGGCAGCGAATGAAACGAACGCCGTGCGACGGGTGGTCCACTTCGACCCGGTGAGCAGCGCGATGACGAGTAGCCCAGCGCCCGTCGCAAAGATGAGCGCGTGGGCGATTTTGTCGGCGTTTGGCACGCCGGTCGGGGCGAGCTGATTGCCAGGAATCGCCGAGAGAAGGCAGACGGCAGCCGCCCACGCGGCTAGCAGCGTCCACCAAAACCTGGGATTTCGAAGGGTCGCGTTCAAGGTGATGAGATTGGCACGGTGGCTGCTATTTCACAGGGTGTATTCAGGAAGCAGTCCGGTTGGGAGGGGGTGTTCCAAAGGTTTGGGGGAGCCTTTGAAACGTAGGCCCAACCGGACTTGCGACCTGGGTCCGATTCGAGTGGACGGCCACCCGATTCAACTCGCTGGCTGGATCAGCTCGATTTCGTAGCCATCCGGGGCGTCGATGAAAGCAATCACCGAGCCGCTGGAGGTCTTGCTTGGGCCATCGCTCAACGGAAATCCAAGCTTTTCCGCGTGCGCCGCGAAGGCGTCCAGGTCATCGACCTCGAAGGCCAGGTGCGTGAGATCTGGGCCGACCTGGACGGGACCGCTCTCGTCGAATTTGCAGATCTCGATCTCTTCCTCGCTGCCGGGGGCTTTGAAAAAAACGAGTTCCGAGCCGCGCGAGCTGGTCGACCGGCGAGTCTGCTCGAGACCGAGCACGTCACCGTAGAAGGCGACGGCGAGATCGAGGTCGGTAACGCGGTAGCGGGTGTGCAGGAGTTTTTTAACCATAGCTCCTCTTAAATGAGAAATGGGGGGAATGCGAAATTAGAAATGAGGAACGGCTGAACCTCGTTCTCGGCAGACGCCCCCCCACTTCTCCCAACCTGTCATCGCGAGGTCGTCGGAAAGATCCGTGACTTCTCGGCAAGTTGGCGTCGTTCAGCCGGGTAAGTCAGCGATCTTTCAGTTCCTTCGAGATGACAGGGTTCGGGACAGCGACCGGTGGCTTAGCGGAGACTTGCGCTGGCGGGGGCGTCGGGAGAAATTCGCGGCCCGCCGCATGAGACGTCTTTTCCGATTTTTGTTCCGCTTCGTGCTGCTGGCGGTCGCGGCGGTCGTGCTGGTCGTCGTCGGGGCGGAGGTCGCGGTCGACGTGGCCGCGCACGGGCGGAATTTCACCAAAGTGGAGAACGTCCCGCACCGCACGGCGGCCGTCGTGCTCGGCACGGCCAAATTTATTCCCGGCGGCAACGAGAATCTCCACTACCGCTACCGGATCGACGCTGCGGCGAAGCTGTTCGCGGCCGGTCGCGTCGACTACGTCATCGTCAGCGGCAACGGCGTTGAGCCCGACTACGACGAACCTGCGTCGATGCGCGAGGACCTCATCGAGCGCGGTGTCCCGGCGGCGCGCATCTACCGCGACGACGCGGGACTCCGGACGCTCGACTCCGTCGTGAGGGCGGCGGACGTCTTCGGAGCGGGCGACGCGGTCGTGGTGTCGCAGCCGGAGCACAACAAGCGCGCGATCTTCATCGGGCGCATGCGCGGCCAGGACGTGGTGGGATTTTCGGCGAAACCGGTTTCGTTTTCCGTCGATCCCAAGACAGCGATCCGCGAGCGACTCGCTCGCGTGCTGGCGTTGCTCGACGTCACGGTGCTAGATAAACAGCCGGAGCGGGTCGGCGGCACGGTCACGCTGGGCGAACCGGACGACGCCGAAGCCGGGGCCAAAAAATTATGAGCGATTCCGACATCTCCCACCTGCGCGCCGCCGATCTCCGCCGATCCTTCAAGATCGGCCGCAACAAGATCGACGTGCTGCGCGGAATCAGCCTCGAAGTGGTCGCAGGTGAGTCCGTCTTCCTGTGCGGGGCCTCGGGAGCGGGCAAGACGACCTTGCTCTACACGCTGGCAGGGTTGGAACGTCCGGAAGCGGGGGAGGTTTTTCTCGAAGGAACGAGCCTCTACAAAATGGGCGGCGACAAACTCGCGCGGCTGCGCAACGAACGCATGGGCTTCGTTTTCCAATCGTATTTTCTCCTGCCGGAACTGACCGCGATCGAGAACGTCCTCGTGCCGGCGATGATCGCCGGGGACGACCGACGGGAGCGGGCCGCGGCGCTACTGGAGCGAGTCGGTCTCGCGGACCGGGTTGAGCATTTACCCTCCGAACTCAGCGGCGGAGAGCAGCAGCGCGTTGCCATTGCGCGAGCCCTCATCAACGATCCACCGACGCTCTTCGCCGACGAGCCCACCGGAAATCTCGACTCGCACACCGGCGAAGCCATCGTGGAGATCCTCATGGGTGTCGTGCGCGAGGACGGGCGGACACTTGTCGTGGTGACCCACGACCGGGAGCTCGCCAAACGCGGCGACCGCATCCTCCTCATCGAGGACGGACAACTCGATGGCAGCGCGGTCTGAAGAGAAGGGCGTCTTCCCGCCGGATTCGTTGATCCGTCGAGTGAGCCGAGAAAATGCCGTGCTCCTCGGCGGCCCAGCGGCTGCGATCCTTCAGGTCGCTCACCCAATGATCGGCGCGGGCGTGGCGGCGCACAGCCAATTTCGGCGCGACACCCTCGGGCGGTTGCACCGGACCCTGGAGGCCGTTTACACGGTAGCCTACGGGACCGTTGCGGAGGCGGAGCGGCTGCGGGCGCACGTGACAGCCGTTCACCGCCCGGTCCGCGGCGACCGCCCAGTCGCCTACGACGCGAGCAATCGCGACGCGCAGCTCTGGGTGCTCGCAACGCTCATCGCCATCGGAACCGAAGTCTACGAAACCCTCATCGAGCCGCTCACACCCCACGAGCGCGAGTCGCACTACCAAGACATGCGACTCTTCGGAGAATACTTCGGCCTCCCGCGAGACTTCGGGACGCGGGACCGCGAGGAATTCAATACCTACTACGCGCAGACGCTGGCCGGGGCCGAAATGGCGTCTTTACCGGTGAGCGCGGAGGTCGCCCGCGCGATCGTGGCACCCGGGCAGCCCTGGTGGTTGGCGATCGGATCGCGGCCAACGCGACAGCTGATCATCGAGACGATCCCAGCTCCGGTCCGGGAGCGGATGGACTTCCAGTCGACGACGGTTGGGCGGCTGGCGTTGCGGGGGACGGTGGGAGGGCTGCGCCGACTGATCCCCAAGCTGCCAGCGCGAATCAGGTTTTGCGGAGCATCTCGACGGACGTTCGGGAAATAGCGTGCCGCCTCGCGCGCGGTTGGTGTGACCACATTTCGGTGAATCTGGAATTTGCGCTTGCCCGTAGTGTCTTTTGCTAGGATGTTCCGGCTCCGCTTTTTTGAGACCCCATCGTCCAGCGGTTAGGACACCGCCCTTTCACGGCGGTAACACGGGTTCGAATCCCGTTGGGGTCGCCAATTCAGGTTGGCGGTGGCGAGGACAGTTCTAGCGTCAGAGCACAACGCGCCTCAGACTAACGAATACGAGGCAGAGACAACCCCTTTTGGGGTTACCGACCGGTCGGCAATCGCGGACCAATTACGATTTTGGGCCAAATGGCTCGCCTCGATCTGCCCGCCGCGGTTTACTCCGGCGCGATGGAAGCATGGTGGATCTCCCTTAATCTCCCACTGCAGGTGTTCTACGTCATCGGCATCGTTTCGGCCCTGTTCTTGGGCCTGCAGGTACTCTCGACGATGTTTGGCATGGATCACCACGACGTCTCGGGCGGACTCGATCACCCGGACGATTTGGGTTTTCTTTCGGTTCGCACCATCACAGGTTTCTTCTTCGGCTTTGGTTGGACCGGCATCATTGGACTGAAATCCGGTCTCTCTCTCCTTGCCGCTACCCTCTGGGCCGCGGTCGTAGGAGCGGCATTCTTGCTCGGGATCTACGGACTCATGCGGGCTCTGTTCTCGATGCGAGCCAGCGGAACGCTCGATTACGCCAACGCGATCGGGCAAGTCGCGACCGTCTACGTGACCGTCCCGGCCGCGAGAGCGCCGGGCGGTCAGATCGAAGTGATGGTGCAAGGACGCCTCGGAGTCGTCTCGTGCCTTTCCGCTCATTCCGAACCGCTTCGCCCGGGTCAAAAAGTCAAAGTCACCGCCCAGATCGACCAAGGTACCCTCGAGGTCCAGCCTCTTTAGAAATTCTTCAACCAATCACCCGTCGTGGACATACCAACCCAGCTTCCAGCCATGTTCGAAACCCTCATTCTCATCGTCGGTGCCATCATCTGCTTCTTCGCCGTCATCGTCGCGTTCGCCTCCCGCTACAAGCGCTGCCCCTCCGACAAAATTCTCGTCGTCTACGGCAAAGTCGGCGGCGAGGGCATTTCCGCCAAGTGTTACCACGGCGGAGCGGCCTTCATCTGGCCGATCATTCAGGATTTCCAATACCTCGACCTCACTCCGAACCCCATCGACATCAAACTCGAGGGCGCCCTCTCGCAGCAGAACATCCGGGTCAACACGCCTTCGACCTTCATGGTCGGCATCTCGACCGAACCCGGCGTCATGGAGAACGCCGCCGAGCGCCTCCTCGGCCTCGACATGAACGAAGTGCGCGACCTCGCCCGCGACATCATTTTCGGCCAGATGCGCGTCGTCATCGCGACCATGCCCATCGAGGAGATCAACGCCGACCGCGACAAGCTCATCGCCAACATTTCGATGGGCGTCGAAGTCGAGCTCAAGAAAGTCGGCCTCCGTCTCATCAACGTCAACGTTCAAGACATCACTGACGAATCCGGCTACATCGACGCCCTCGGCAAAGAAGCCGCCGCCCGTGCGATCAACGACGCCAAGATCAAAGTCGCCCAGCAAGAGCGCGACGGCGACATCGGTGCCGCCGAGGCCCAGCGCGACCAGCGAATTCGAGTTGCCGAAGCGAACGCCCGCGCGACCGAAGGCGAAAACCTCTCGACCATCGAAATCGCCAAATCGAACTCCTCCCGCCGCGAAGCCGAAGCCGAAGCCGAGCGTGGAGCCATCGCCGCGGAAAAAGTCAAGCAAGCCCAGGCCCTCCAGGAAGCCTACGCCGCCGAAAAACTCTCCGAAGACGAACGCGCCAACCGCGACCAAGCCGCCCAGTACGCAAACATCGTCGTCCCAGCCGAGATTGAGAAAAAGCGCATCGAGACCCTCGCCGAAGCCGAGGCCGAACGCGAACGCCGCACCCGCCGCGGCGAAGCCGACGGCAAATACTCTCTCATGGAAGCCGAAGCCCGCGGCCTCATGGAGATCCTCACAAAAAAGGCCGACGGCTTCGGTCAGATCGTCCGAGCCTGCGGTGGCAACGCCGAGAAGGCCGCCCTCCTCCTCATCACCGAGCAACTTCCCGAGCTCGTCCAGGAGCAGGTCAAGGCCATAGCCAACCTCAAGATCGACTCCGTTACCGTCTGGGAGAACGGCGGCGGTAAGGACGGAAAAAGCTCTACCGCGGACTTCGTCTCCAGCCTCGTCGGAGCACTACCCCCGCTCCACGACCTCACGAAAAACGTCGGGATCCAACTCCCAGAGTTCCTCGGTAAAGTCCTCGACAACCCCGAGAAACTCCGTTCCTTCTCCGACGAACTCGCGAAGAAAGTCCAATCCGCCGACGCTTCCGACGGCCCCGTGTTGGAGTGGCTCCGCCATCACCACGCCGAACTCGTCGCCTTCGACCTCAACAAAGACTCGGTCATCGACGACTCTGAGTTGCAAACCGCGGCGGACACGGCGCACAGCTGGGCACGGAAGGCCAAGACGGATCCAAAAGCCAAGGTCTGGTTCGTCGCGCACGACGGAAAGTCCATCGGACCAAAATCCTGGACCGAGCTCGACGCGATCGACAACCCGGATCTCTTCATCAGCCACGAAAACGCCGATTTCTGGCTCCCTTACGCCGTCATCGACCTAGCTCTCACCTGAGATCCGGACCAGGCCCACACTTGGCGACAAGAGGTCCGAACTCGTTCGAGCAGTCTCACGAATCACTGTAGTCGAGCTTCTGGGAACTTCATTGCGATCAATCGCAGCCAAGTGATCGAGCGATCACCCGAACTGGGATCGCTCTCCAGCACGCCAGCCGCCGCGCTGGCAGGTGTCGCACCCTTTAACCGAGATAGCGGCCAATACCGCGGTCAGCGCCATATTGCCGCAGGACGCTCCCAAGTTCGATCCGCCCTCTACATGGCCGCCCTCGTTGCCTCGCGCTACAATCCTGTCCTCAAGCCCCCTTACCAGCGCCCCCCGCTGGCCGGTAAACCCAAAAAACTCGCCCTCACCGTCCTCATGCGAAAACTCATCATTCTCGCAAATACTCTGCTCAAAAATCCCTCTTTCTCCCTTGCCTCTTAAGACAGTTGCTGAGCCCTTCGGCTGACCCCTTCGGCGGCTTTGGTGTCTCCGGTCAATCTGTCACCGACGTCCGCGGTTCATACCACCAACCAAGTAGTCGACAGTGCGCTCGATGGGATCTTGGCCGAGCACGCTTGCTGCATTCGGATGGAGACTGGAAACCGGATTGATGTCGATGAAGTGCGGGCGGCCTTCCGCATCGAGCAGATACTCCAAGCTGCCCAATTCCATCGCGGCGGCCTTCGTCAGCTGGGCGATGGCGGTGGTGATCGACCCCGGCAAGTCCGCGCCTCGACGGAGCCGGACTTGCTCCGAAGCGTGGGCTAGGCAGTAGTCGAAGCAATCGGGAGTCACGGGGGAGACGGCCTCATACATCGCCTCGCTGCCCACGGTTTCCACCCGGTGCACCGCTCCGTCGGCCGGGGTGAGGATGGCCTGCTCGACCCAAATCCTCCCCGGCTCGTTCTCCACATCAGCCGGCACAGGCTCGTTCACCCCGAGCCTTTGGATATCCCGCCCGAATCCACCCGCCGCCGGTTTCAAAAGCACGGGCTGATCCCGGATGGAGCGAGTGCCCGCTCTCGCGATCTCGGTCCGAGGAGCCAAAACTCCACAACGCTCCATCAGCTCGGCCTGAGCCCACTTGGAGAAGCCCACCTCGAGGCAGCGAGCGCCGTTGATGACCCGTCGCCCCTGATTCTCCCACTTCTGCAAAGCGGCGCGCATGGCCTCAGCCTGCCGGGGCTCCTTCCGGGCCACCTGGGTTGATATCCGATTGATGACCGCATCCCCATGACGAATCGCTCCCGGGGAGTCGCTGACGGACACATCGGCTCCGCGGGCGTCCAAGGCGCGAGCCAAGGGACGCACCCAGACGGGAATATCTGTAAAAATGAAAAAGCGCACAGGAGATACCGTAAGGAGGGAATACGACCGCAGGCCGACGATCAGCCCGGAGGATTAGCGAGTGAGAGCCCCTCGCGCTACCGCGGCCGGGGAGGGTGGATGGCCCGGGTCCGTCCGTTACCGCTCGGGCCTGCGGTCAATGGCCCGAATGGTGATGGAATAGTTTGGACTGCCATCGAGCCGACCCTCGATTTCCAAGGCGACTTTTTTTCGGCCTCCGGCCTTCGGGACGACGTTGATTTTCACATCTTGTTCCACCAGCGCGGAATCACGGCCGCCAACGAATGCTTTGACGCGACGGGGTGACTGCTGAATGAGGTCACCGAATCCCGGAAAACTGTTCGTCCCCACGAGAAACAGATTGCTCGAAGAAGCCGTCCTACCGGGTCCCAAAATGATCAGGGTTTTGAAGCGCAGTTCGTCGGCGATCACGCCCGAAACCTCGACGGCGGCGTTTCTTCCGTTGGAGAAAGGTGTTATCACCACAACCGCCGTGGCAGGTTCGGTTGAAAATCCGGCCTCCCGGAACACCGCTGAACCTTTGAAACGACCTTCGAGGTCATCGAAGCGACCGCGCTGGGCTTGAACCGAGAGGGGAACTGAAAACGCGAGGAAAGTGAGGAGCGCGCAAGCTGTTTGGATGGACAGCATATGCCTGAAAAATCGAAAGTAAAACATCGAGGGTCAATCGCAAACGGAGCGGGAAGACGATTTTGCCGGAAAGGTCGGGGTGAGCTGAGTTGAAAATGCAATATCTTGCATACTGAGCCCCATTTCAAAAGGCTGACCATGCGGAGAAGCCTCTTGATCCGATTTTGACATCTGCCCCAATTCTGAACCAATGAACGGACTGACCCCTCATGTGGACCCAAATCCTTGCTTTTGTTCCATTGGTGACTCGTTTTTCCAGGGCATTCACCACCCTGATCTGTCACCCATGTCCTCGGTCAATCTGTCACCTATGTCCTCGGTTCATACCCCTCATGTCCTCCCTTTCAGGCAGAGGCGGTTTCGCCGTTGGCATTTTCTCCGCGGTGGTTGATCGGCAGGGCGAATCGGAACGTGGTTCCTTGGTTGATCTGACTTTCTACTTGGAGGGTCGTTCCGTGGAGATCGAGGACTTCCTGACAGAGCTGCAGGCCGAGGCCGGTTCCCTTCTCGCCGCTGGTGCCAGGCGAAGACGTCTTGGTGCCGGAGTTTAGAAGGTTGTTGGTGGTGCGGGGGTCCATGCCGACACCGTGATCGATCACGGCAATCTCCACCGAGCCTCCCGACAATTGCGTGCTGATCGTCACTTTGTCGCCGGGCCTGGAGAATTTCAGCGCGTTGCTGAGGAGATTGCGGATGACCATTTCCAAACTTTGAGGGTCGGCACGGATCAGGACATTTGGCGGTCCGATGGATTCAACGGCGACGCTCTTGGCCTGAGCGGCGGAAGCGAAGATGGAGATGCATCGGCTGATGATCGGGTCGAGTTCCAGACTGGTGGGTTCGAATTTCAGTTTTCCTTGATGGATCAAGGCCCATGAAAGCAGGTTTTCGAGAAGCGTGTGCAGGTTGTCCGCGGATTGATGAATATCGCGGACGCAGGTTTCGATCTCGTCGCGGGACATCGAGTCGAACCCCGCAGTGAGGAATTCGGACAAGCCGAGGAGTCCGTTGAAGGGCGCGCGCAGGTCGTGGGCGATGATCGAGAAAAATTTGTCCTTTTCGGAGTTTGAGCGTTGGAGTTCGAGCGTGCGGGCGGCCACGAGAGAAGAGAGTTCTGCGCGCGAGCGGACGAGTGATTCGCGCTCCCGGACTTCCGCGGCGATCTTGTCGGACTGCAAAAGCCGGATGCGGTCGGCGAGCGCGAATGCGAAGAGGACCGCTTCGCCCATGATGCCGATCCAGCCAACTCGGACGGTGAAATCGTTGGTGGGAAGAACTCCGAGCATGCGTAGAGCCATGGCACCAATTGAGAACACCCAGATCAACCAAGCGATCGTAAAGAACGGCGTCAGGCGGTGCCCGCGGATCCAGAGGAAAGCGCCGAGTCCGGGAAGAAAGGACATCGCGATCACCCCAATCATGAGCATCCCAGCGGCCAGACCGGAGTAACCCGAAAAAAATGCGATGGGCGGCAGGAAAAAGTAGACCATCAATCCGCGGAGGAAACGGTCGCAACGTGGAAGCACGGTTTTCGTGCCGAGGAATCGACGGCTGAACTGGAGGGCGAAGAGGAACGTGAGCGCGGAGAAAAGGGGAAGAACGGCCTCGCTGAGAAGGCCTTCGTGCGACCAGAAAAATTTTGAGCCCAGTCCCTCCGCCGCGACGAAGGTGCCGAGAGCAAAGAACAGGTAGAGCAGATACCAAAGGTAGATCGGGTCGCGGGAACCGAGGTAGACCACAAGATTGTAGAGGAAGATGGCGATTCCGCCGCCAAGAAGGATCCCGCAAAGCAGCCAGATATTCCGTTGCTTCTCCGCGTAGGCCCGTGGCGACGACACCTCGAAGAAGGTGTCGAGTCCGTCCCCGAGTCTTTGCTGCAAGCGGGTGTAAACGGTCGTGGACCCGCCGGCGGGCGTGGTGATCGGAGCGGCAAAACCTGCTCCGGGAATTGGCTTCTGGGAAACTGCCCGTTTGTCCCCGAGAGCGGTGTGATGGACCCCTCCTTGGGAATCGACTTCGTAGATATCAACCAGATCCGTCAGAGAAATGGGGAAATTCAGGATCCACGTGATCGGCTCAATGGTCGGATTGGTGGCCTCAAATCGAATCCACCAAGCGGAGTCGGTAATCCCGAGGGAGGTTCGATTCGCTGGAATGGATTGGAACTCCGCATCGTGAACGCCGGTTACAGTCTCGTCGACGGAGAGGGTGGGACCGTTTTCCTCCAGAATGGTGGCGTGCGCGATGGGGGAGGTGACACTGAGATCGCTCGAGAGCTCGAACGGCTTTGGGTCGGCGTGGCTCGTGAGCGGGAGCAGTGAGAGTAGCGGCAACGCCAAGCTGGCGAAGATCCGTTGCTTCGAGAGCTGCCTTTTTGTCGAAGCGATCCAGACTGGAAAGGGAGTCAGCCCGTTCATTGATTCAAAATCCAGTGATCGATCGTCTGACGTTCGTGAGAGCGCAGGACTCGGAGTGTGCTGTGGATGCTGGCGAGTGAGATGCCGTCGCGGCTTCTCGGGAAAGGAGACGGTTGTTTGAGGTGAGTGCGGGTGCGGGGCGAGCTGGGAATTTACGCGCCGATCTGGGTGGTGATGGCGGTGGCGATTTTGTCGGCGCTGTCGTTGATTTCGGCTTCGTTGCGGCCTTCGATCAATAAGCGGATTTTGGGTTCGGTGCCGCTGTAGCGGAGGAGGACTCGGCCTTTGCCGTCCAACGCTTTCTCGGTATCGGCGATGAGTTTTTGGGCGTCCTCCAAGGTTTCGATGGGGGGCTTTTCTTTGACTTTCAGGTTTCTTTGGGCCTGGGGGTATTTTTTGAGTTGGCTCTTGAGTTCGCTGAGGGGCTTGCCGGTTTCCAGCATGATGTGGAGGATCTGGAGGGCCGAGACGATGCCGTCACCGGTGGTGGAGAAGTCGCGGAAGATCATGTGGCCGCTTTGCTCGCCGCCGATGCTGTAGCCGCCTCGCATCATTTCTTCGATGACGTAGCGGTCGCCGACTTTTGTTCGGATGACTTTGCCTCCATGAGGTTCGAGGGCTTCTTCGAGGCCGTAGTTGCTCATGATGGTGGCAACGAGGGTGTTGTCGGTGAGGGTGCCGCGCTTGAGATTTTCGATGGCGGCGATGGCGAGGATTTCGTCACCGTCGACGATGGTGCCGGTTTCGTCCGCGAGGAGGACGCGGTCGGCGTCGCCGTCGTGGCTGATGCCGATGTGGGCGCCGGTTGCTTTGACCAGACGGCTGATCTCTTTGGGGTAGGTGCTACCGCAGTCGGCGTTGATGTTGGTGCCGTTGGGGGCGTTGTGGGCGACGGTGAGGTCGGCGCCGAGCTCGCGCAGGATGCAAGGGGAGCTTTTGTAGGCGGCGCCGTTTGCACAGTCCAAGACGATCTTGAGGGATTCGAGGGTGAGGCCGCGGGGGAAGGATTGTTTGGCGGATTCGACGTAGCGGCCGAGGGCATCGTCGATGCGGGTGGCGCGGCCGATCTTGCCGGCGGTGGGGCGGATCGAGTCGATCTCGCCGGAGAAGACGAGGGATTCGATGCGGGCTTCGACCTGGTCGTCGAGTTTGTAGCCGTCGTGGCGGAAGAATTTGATGCCGTTGTCTTCGTAGGGATTGTGGCTGGCGGAGAGAACGATGCCGGCGTCGGCGCGGAGGGAGCGGGTGATGGTGGCGACGCCGGGGGTGGGGAGGGGGCCGATGACGAGAACGTCGACGCCGAGGGACGTGATGCCGGCGACGATGGCGTTCTCGAGCATGTAGCCGGAGAGCCGGGTGTCTTTGCCGAGCACGATCTTGGGGCGGTGGCCGGGTTGGCGGGCGTAGGGTCCACCATTTTCGCTGAAGACGTGGGCGGCGGCGCGGCCGAGCTGGAGGGCGACTTCGGCGGTGACGGGGTGGACGTTGGCGACGCCGCGGACGCCGTCGGTTCCAAATAGTTTCATGGGGAGGGTGAGGAATGCGGAATGCGCAATGCTGAATTATAAATGGCTAGGTCGCTGGGGCGATGAGGCTAGTTGAACGAGGCGGCGGGGGTGGGCCAGTCGGGGCGGGCGTCGCGCTCGGAAACGTTCTGGTTGATGATGTACCAGAGGATGGTCGCGATGAAGACGCAGATGACCTTAGCTTGCCAGTTGTGTAGAATCGTTTTCATAGTCTTCGACTAAGAGGAGGCGGCTGAGCTGCTTGCGAAAATTTTCAACGTTGAGGTTTCGTTCGATGACGCCGTTGTGACAAATGGAGACGGCGCCCGTCTCCTCCGAGACGATGAGGGTGATGGCGTCGGATTCTTCGCTCATGCCCAAGGCCGCTCGGTGGCGGAGGCCGAGGTTGCGGTCGAGGTCTTCACGCTGGGTGAGGGGGAAGATGCAGCCGGCGGCTTCGATGCGGTCGTTGCTGACGATCATGCCGCCGTCGTGGAGGACGGTCTTCGGGTGAAAGATGGTGAGGGTGAGTTCTTTGCTGTATTCGCAGCCGACCATGACACCGGTGGTGGCGATGGCGTTGAGGTCGATCTCGCGCTCGACGGCGATGAGGGCGCCGTGGCCTTTGCCGGCTAGCTCGAAGACGGTGTCGGTGAGTTCTTCGATGGTTTCTTTTTTCTCGAAGGAACTGCTGAAGAAGCGGTGGCTGCCGAGTTCGGTGAGGGCGCGGCGGAGTTCGGGTTGGAAGATGACGACGAGGGCGATGGCGAGGAAGACGGAGAAGCTGCGGAGGAGCCAGCCGATGACGGCCAGCTCGAAGATCTGCGAGATGAGCGTGAGGGTGATGAAGATGACGGCGATGCCGATGAGGATGCGGGCGCCGCGGGTGCCTTTGAGGTACTTGTAAACGTAGTAGAGAACGACGGTGATGATGCCGATCTCGATGGAGGCGGTCCAATTGTCGCGGAGGTAGTCCGTGATCGTGTTGAGGGTCTCGGAATTCATTTAACCGCCGATTTCGCAGGTGGGATTCATGCGTTGAGGATGGCCTCGGTCATGCGGGCGGCGTCGCGGTGGGCGGCGACGTCGTGGACGCGGAAGATGCGGGCGCCGCGCTCGCGGCAAAGGCTGGTGAGAGCGAGGCCGGGGTAGAGGCGGGCGGTGGGGTCAGGGGTGCCGGCGAGGTGGCCGAGGTAGGACTTGCGGGAGACGCCGATGAGGAGGGGGCGGTTGCACGTGGCCAGGGTGGCGGTGGCGGCGAGGAGCTGGCGGTTGTGGTCGGGGAGCTTGCCGAAGCCGATGCCGGGGTCGAGTGCGATGGCCATTTCGTCGATTCCGGAGGTTATCGCCGCCTCCATTTGCTGTCGAAGAAATTCCCGGACCTCCGCGACGACTTGGGTGTAGGTGGGCGACCGCTGCATGGTTTGGGGGGTGCCTTGCATGTGCATGATGATGACGCCGGCTTTCGTGCGGGCGGCGAGGGGGATCATGGCGGGGTCGCCGGTGAGTCCGGTGACGTCGTTGATGATGTCGGCCCCGGCGGAGATGGCAGCTGCGGCGACGGACGATTTGGAGGTGTCGATGGAGATGGTGATGTCGGAGGCCGCGCGGATGCGCTCAACGACGGGGAGGACGCGGGCAATCTCTTTGGCGGCGGAAACGGGGGTCGAGCCGGGGCGGGTGGATTCGCCGCCGACGTCGATGATGGTGGCGCCTTCGCGTTCCATCCGGAGAGCGTGGGCGGCGGCGTTGTCGGGGTCGGTGTAGGCACCGCCGTCGGAGAAGGAGTCGGGGGTGACGTTGAGGACGCCCATGAGGACGGACTCACGGGTGAGGTCGAAGGTATGGCGGCGGGTTTGCCAGATCATGAGGTGAAGGATCTCGCGCAGAGACGCAGAGACGCAGAGGATTTGCTGAGGAAATTTTTCACCTCTGCGGCTCTGTGCCTCTGCGCGAGGCCACTCACTCTGCGGCGGTGCGGTGGATGAGGCGGAGGGAGTCTAGTCGGAGGCGGGTTCCGGCGAGGGCGTGGCGGAGGGCGGTTCGCTGAGCCTCGATGGCTTCGATTTCTTCGGGCCGGATTTGGTTGTTCTTTTCTTTCAGGTGGTGGAGGCGGTCGATCTCGGTTTGGAGGGACTTTTCCATCGTGGTCGTGGCCGACTTGATGAGGGTCTTCAGGTCTTCTTCCGCTAGGCGTTGGGTCTCCGCGAGCATGGAGGGGAGCAGCTTTCTTTTGATGGTGTCGTTGTGGAGGAGGCGGTGAGGGTCAGACTTTTCCAGCTTGGCTTTGGCTAGATTGGCGTTGTCGGTTTCGTTCTTGAGGCGGTGGTCGACGACCGTCTTGAGTGGCTTGGGGGGGAGGAAGCGATCGACGTGGAGGCTGGCGGGGGCGACGCATTCGGCGACGGTGTGAGCCTCGAGATAGATGGCTTCGGGGGTGGGTGCTCGCCAGAGACCGAAGGTGGCGTTGCCGGTTTCGGCCCCGAGGAGGAGGTCGATGGCGCCGCGGACCATGGGATGGTCCTGGGAGAAGAAGCCGAGGTCTTCGCGGCTGAGTGCTCGGGGTCGATCCAGGGTGACGGAGAGGCCTTCGTCGGGGAGGCCGGGAAAAGCGTCGGTGAGGTGGCCGGGGCGGAGGAGGTAGCCGCGGTGGCCGAGTTCCTCGATGTGGATGCCGAAGTGGTCGAAGAGGGAGAGGAGGTATTCTTCGAAGGTCGGGTCGGTGTCGCGGCGGTGGATGCGGTCGATGAGCGGGGTGGCCCGGGTGGGTTGGGAACTGGTGAGCTTCGAGGAGGCGGTCGTGGCCTTCGGAAAGGCGTCGGGTGACTGAAGCAGCGAGGGTTTTCGATTTTTTTAGGAAGGCCGAAAGCTTTTTGGGGTCGGGTTCTTCGAGGAGGGTGCGGAGGTCGGGGTCGAGTTCCGTGGCGATCTCGGAGGCACCGTGGAGGTTGTGTTCGATGGCGTCGAGGCCTTCGTGGTACCAGCGGGCGAGAATTTCGGAGCTGGTGCGCTCTTCGAAAGGGACGTGGACGTGGATGGTCTCGGTCTGGCCGATGCGGTCGAGGCGGCCGATGCGTTGCTCGAGCAGCTCGGGGTCGTCGGGGAGGTCGAAGAGGACGAGGTGGTGGGCGAATTGGAAGTTGCGGCCTTCGCTGCCGATCTCGGAGCAGATGAGGATGCGGGCGCCGTCGGGTTCGGCGAAGAAGGCGGCGTTGCGGTCGCGCTGGAGGAGCGTGAGGCCTTCGTGGAAGACGGCGGCGGTGATGGCGATCTCCTTGAGGAGGGCTTCGTAGGTCTGCTCGGCGAGTTCGCGGGTGCGGCAAATGAGGAGGATCTTCGCGGGGTCGAGGGTGCGCAGGAGGTCGACAAGCCAGGTGATGCGGGGGACGGTGAGGGTAGTGAGGTGGGCGCGGCGGTTGGGGAAACCGGTGAGGGCGGCGCGGGTGTTGCGGAACATGACGCGACCGGTGCCGAAGCGGTCGAGGAGGTCGGCGAGGTCGCTGGGGGGTGCGTTTTTGGCGATGAGGGCTTCAGCTTCCTGGGCGACTTGAGTGTAGTGATTGGATTCTTCGACGAAGGCGTCGAAGTCGCCGTAGCGGTCGGGGTCGAGGAGGCGGAGGCGGCTGAAGTGGCCTTCGAGGCCGAGCTGCTGGGGGGTGGCGGTGAGGAGGAGGACGGCGGGGATGGTGGCGGCGAGGCGGGCGGCGAGGTCGTAGGCGGGACTGGCGGGTTCGAGGTGGTGCGCTTCGTCGACGATGAGGAGGTCCCAACCGGCGGCGACGGCTTGGTCGCCGCGCTGGGGGGAATTCGAGAGGAAGGCGGCGCTGGCGATGACGAGCTGGCTGTCGAGAAAGGGGTTGGCTCCCGGGTCGCCGGCTTCGATGGCGACGACGCGTTCCTCGTCGAAGAGGTTGAAGAGGAGGTTGAACCGGCGGAGGAGTTCGACGAACCACTGGTGAACGAGCGGGTCGGGGAGGACGATGAGGACGCGGTCGGCGCGGCCGGTGAGGTGGAGGCGGTGGAGAACGAGGCAGGCTTCGATGGTCTTGCCGAGGCCGACTTCGTCGGCGAGGAGGACGCGGGGGGCGAGGCGGCTGGCGACCTCGGAGGCGATGTGAATCTGGTGGGGGATGAGGTCGATGCGGGCGCCGGTGAAACCGCGGATGGTGGATTGGCGGATGCGGGCGCGGTGCGCGAGGGTGCGAACGCGGAGGTCGAAGGTGGAAAGGTCGTCGGTGCGACCGGCAAGGAGGCGGTCTTCGGGGGCGCTGAAGCTGATGGTGTCGGCGAGTTCGGCCTCGGGGACGGCGCGGTCTCTGCCGTCGGCCCGGACGGTGTAGGTCGCGATGCCGTCGGGACCGGTGGCGACAGATTCGACGGTGAGTTGTTCGTCCGCGTGCGTGCGGATCTTGTCGCCGGGACGGAAAACGATGCGGCGGAGCGGGGCGGATTCGAGCGCGTATTGGCGGTGCTCGGCGGCGGCGGGGAAGTAGATTTCGACGCGACCGAATTCGGCCTTGAGCAGGATGCCGAGGCCGAGTTCGGGTTCGGTGTCGGAGGCCCAGCGTTGGCCGGGTTGGATGTCGCGGGGATTCAAGTCGAGTCGAGGGTTGAGAGTTTGCGGTCGAGAGTTGAGTAGAGGGATACGGGCGATCGTCTTCACCCGCGCTTCTACGGCTTGGCGGTAAGACGAAAACGTGGAGTCTGGCCAGCGCGGTGCGCGGATGGCCAGCCGGTTCTGACGAGACGGGAGCGGACGGCGCCGGAACTCAGAACTTGATGCCGGCGCCGAGGAAGATGCCGGATTCGGCGACCTGGTAGACGACGCCGGAATCCGAATAGTCGACGTAGTAGTAGCGGTAGCCGATTTCGGTGAAGAAGCTGCGGCTCCAGTTCACGCCGATGGTGCCGTTGAGATTCCACGCGATGTCCGATCCTGCTCCGAAGCCGCCGACGTCGCACTGGGTGGCGAGGTAGAGCCAGCGGGTGAGGTTGACCTGGGCGCGGACGCCCACGAACGGGTCGACCCACCACCGGTCTCCGGAGCCGCTTTCCGGCAGCTCGTCCTCCAATTTTTCGGTGATGGCGTCGGCCAGATCTTCCTTGGCGTCCTCGACTTCTTTTTCGAGAGCCTTGGTGTCGACGGATCTTCCGGCCCGATTGCGTTGGTCGCGGGCGGAATCGAGTTGGGCCTTCGAAGCGTTGACCAGCTTCCGGGCGGCCTGCTTGGCTTCGCGGCTTCCTTGTTTCCTCGCGCGCTCGAGTAGCTTCTCCGCCGAGTTCAGGCGTTGCTCTCCGAGTGCGACGACTTGGTCGGCTAGATTCTGTTCGAATTCCACCCGACGTGTCGCCAACTGCTGGCGGATTTTCGCGTCAACCAGTTGTCGAAATTCACGGCGAACCGGTGCAAAGACCCGCTCGAGCTTGCGCCGCTCGAGCGCTCGCCGAACCTCACGCGGCGTCTCCGCCCATCGCTCGAGTCGGGCCGCTTTGACGTCGCGTTGCACGGTCGCGTCCACCGAGGTGCGCACGTCGTCCAACTCGATCAGACCGCTGTCGACCTGATTCTGGATCTGCGCGGTGAGTTGGGTTTGGAGAGCGGTTAGTTTTTCGATGTCCTTCTCACCTCTGCGGACTGCGACCTGAATCCGTCTCTGCACTTCACTCAATTGTGCCTCGGCGGCCTGCCGGGCGGCCTGCACGGAGCCGTCCACGCGGGTGGCGATGATCGAGGCACCCTGTTCCACCAAGCGGTCGGTTTCGGCGGACAGACGGTCCGAAATCCGTTGCGCGGAAGACTCGCCGATTTGCTGGATTCCGGAGGAATTCTGATCCGCGCCGAGCGAAATTCCCAAGTAGTTGTAGCGGGCACCCGCGTAGAGATCGACGAAGCCGTGGCGGGTCTCGATGACGCGATAAGCCAGCGCCAACTGGGCCAGGCCCTGCTCGACGCCGATTTCCGCGGAACGGTAAAGTGACCCCTCCAGATCGCCGTTGGCCTCCAGATCCACGAAGAATCCGTCGGCCATCAACCCCCACCTTCCGTAGCGGGCTTCGGCTTTGAGGAAGACGGCCCAGTTCAGGTTTTGGATGAGGGTGCGCGCGTTGTAGTCGATGTGGGAAGTGGGAAGTCCGCGCACCCCGATGTCACCCGCAAGGGCGGGCAGCCAACCGTAGGGCTGGATCGTGAAAGACCAGGGCGACTCCCGCGACGATTCCATCACGATGGATTTCTCCGGGAAGGGATCCTCGTCGAAACTGCGTTTGGAGTCGGTGGTTGCGGGGGCCGCCAGGAGTCCCGAGGCGGCGAGCGAGAGGACGGCGGCGATTCGGGCTGTCATGATTTCGATTGGAATGCTTCAGCGGCGCCAGGAGACGGAGTTTCCCCGCCAGCCCGAGGCGCTGCCCGAGCCGTTGCTCCATGACGCGGATCCCCGCGGACCGCTGACCGATCCCGAGGATCCGTAGTGCGTCACGCTGGGGCCGTAGCGGCCGGAGGAATAGGCGCCCTGCGCGTACCCGCGCCGATAGCCACGGCGGGCGGCTCCGGAGTAGGGCATCGGGGTGAGCGGCATGCCGATGATGTCGATGAAGAGCGAGGCGGCGCCGTTACTGGCGATGGGGGCTCCTTCGAGAAACTCGATGTCGTAGGTCAGATTGCTCCCGGAGAGGCGGGGATTGCGAAGCACGACGACCGCGTTGGAAACGGTGTCTCCGTCGAGCACGGACAGGGCGGCGTTTGGCGGGTCCTTCAGGAAGCTGTCGGAACCCTCGCTCCAGAGGGGGATGAAGTTGCTGGTGGGCATCGAGCCAGCGAGCCGCTCGGGTCGGTCGCTGAACGCAATGGTCGAATCCGAAACGCCGCGCAGCGTCATGGTGCCGTCGCCGAACCGCACGCTCTTCGCGTTTTGGACGAACAGAAGGTCCGCTTGTTTGAGTTGGGAACGTTCCGTCGGCGGTGCGGTGACGCATCCGGTAACGAGGAGGGCGCTAAACAGCGCGAGGGTGTTGATGAATTTCATGGGAGTTTTTAAAATCATTCGGTTTGCGGTCAGGCTATTCGACCAGTTCGATCTCGCCGGGACGCCAGGTTTTGTCGATCCAAGGTTCCATCGGGCCATACATGCGCAGGATGCAAAACCAGCTCTTGCCGGGCACGGTGGCGAGCCAGTTGCCTTCCTTCCCCTCGGGTGCTTTCGGTCCGAAGAAGAGATCATAGGAGCCGTCTTCGTTTTTCTGCATCCCCTCGGTCAAGCTGCCGACGGTCGGAAATCGCTGACTCGTCTGGAGCTGCGATCGCGTCTGCGTATCGTAGAGCGTGACCGCCCAGAAGTCCTTCACCGGCACGTCGGGCGGGAGGTGCAGTTTGTAGGTCTTCCCGCCGTCGAGCGGCTTCTTGTCGGCGTCCAGAACTCCCAGCGCGTAGTCCGATCCGGCACCAGCCTTCGTAACCGCCATGGCCGGGGTCACGCCGCCGGCGTTGAAGTAGAACAGCGCCCGCGCGTCGAGACCCATGGTGCCGTCCGACTCGAAGCTGGTGTTCTTGTTGGCGAAGGCCATGGTCCACGAACTTTTTGGGTTGTCGGGGTAGATGGCGACGCCGTCAATACGGGGATGGTAGGTGATGACCCGTGCCGTGGCGTTCGCGATGGTGCCGGCCTCGGTCAGCAATTCCTTCATCCGGTCGTCCGGGGAGAAGGGCTTGCCCTTCTCGATGCCGATTGCGGCGATCTCCCCGCGCACTTCCGGCCCGATCGCGTCGATCGGTTCGCGCTGAATGATCGTGTCGAGAATCTCGTAGTATTCGAGATCGTTGGGGAAGACGGTGTTGAAAGCCTTGCCGGACATATCAACGAACTCCGTCGCGGCCGGGTTGGCGGCGTCCTTGAGTGGGTAAATTTTCAACCCATCGGCGATGTTCTTCACCGCGGGTTCCAGCCCGTCCTTGATCGAGCCACGCAGGAAAAGGAAGTTGCGGTAAGTGGACGGCTTGAGCAGGAAATACCCGTCTGGGATGTCGCCCTCATAGCCGGGGGGCAGCACGAGATACTTGCCGCCTTGGCCCTTGTCGGGACCAGTGATGCCGATATTGCCCACGAAGCGCTGCCAACTGTCGTCGAGGAAACCGAGCATGCCGGGTGGGACTTCGATGACGGTCGGCCCATCCTGGTCGAGATTCGTGCCGGAGTAGGCGTAGAGCGTCGAGGTGTTGGCGGTGGCGACGAGCGTCTGCGAGTCCATCAGTTGGCCGAATAAGGCGACCTTGTTCGTCGCGTCCGCACCTTCGTCTGCCAGCCCATCGAGGACGGCATTGATGGACACCGCACCGATGTTGTCGAGGAACACGTCGACTCCGCGCGAGCGGTCGAGGTTGTCATAGACGGCTTCTACCGTCTTGCCGGTCGGGACGCCGTCGAAGAACTCCAGCGCGCCGAAATTCGTCTCAACCTTGTCGGCGATGGAAATGGATTCCAGGGTTTCGTCCGAGACCTCGGCGGAAGCGGTAGCGGCTAAGGACAGCGCAGCGAGAAGTGTGGATGTCAGGATAGGTTGTCTCATATTGTGGTGGGAGTGGCGTTATCGGATCGGAATGCTAGGGGGCTTAGTCTGCCTTCACGATGCCCGGTGGTTTCCAGCTGCCTTCGCCGGGAGGGAGGATGGACGGAGCTTCGGTTTTCGGCCAGTAGAGGCGCATGACGAGATAAACGGTGTCGTCTGGCGCGGGAAGCCAGTTGGATTCCAAGTCAGCCCCCGGGCTGTCTTTCTGGATGTAAAGCGTGAGCGATCCGTCTTCGCCCTTCTTCATATTAGGGATCATCGGTGAGTTGATGAGGTAGCGATTGATCGGGTTCGCGATCAGATACTGGGTCTTGCCGTCATACATCGTGACCGACCAGAAGGCGTTTACCGGCGGGTATTGGCCCGCAGGGAAGGTGATGGTGTAGTTGTTTTTGCTGCAATCGAGGGTCTCGCCACTGCCGTCGACGCGGGTCAACGGATACATGGCCTCGGCGGCGCTGTTGCCGTAGAGGCCTGCTTTGGCGGTGCCGGATCGCTTGAGCCAGTCGCCATCGTAGTGCGCTTCGTCCCCCGGAAGGGATCCAACCTGCCAGCCATTGATGTCAGTCATGCCCGAGGCCAGGAAGGTGGCGATTCTCTCATCTCCGGCCTTCATGCCTTCGACGATGGCTTTCTGGTGCTCTGGCGAAAGGTCCTTCAGGTCGAAGGTCTTGTTCGGGCCGATGCCGATGGTCGCGAGCTTGGCGCGGATGTCCTTGTCCCTGTCCGTTTCCGGAACGTATTCAAGCGCGGTGTCGAGGTAGCTCCAGAAGTTCTCCTTGATCCCAGCGGTGGTCGCCGGAACGAAGTCGATCTCGGGAGCCGCAGCAGGTGCGGGTTGCTTAAGGAAGGCGGAGAGCGGCTCCACCTTGTAACCGTTCTGCACCTTGATCACGTTCGGCATGTCTGCCGGGTCGAAGAGTTGGGTGCGATAAACGGCGATCGAGAAGGGCGTGCTGGAGGTGAAGATTTCCTTGATGCCTTCCGGCTTGTCTCCCTTCCAATCAGGTCCGACGACCAGGTAACTGCCGGCATCGTTGCCGGTGGCACGGCTGCCAATGTAGCCGTAGTTCTAGGTGTTGCCGTCGCAGAGCATGACGGCGTAGTAGCGATCTTTCTCGACCGAGGGGACGGTCAGGACCACTGGTTCGGCGCGCAGGTCGAGCCAGACGAACGAATACGGGGTGTCACTATTCGGTGTGATGAGCGCCGTGTCCTCGTAGGTGTAAACGCGCGGCTCATTCTTGAGTTGGTTGAATGGGGCCTTGAATTGGCTGCCGTCCTTGTCGACCGCGTATTCATTCATCACGGCGTAGTTCATGACGATCGGTAGACCGTAGATGAAGCCTTCCTCGGCGATGGTTTTGATTTCCTCCGGGGAGGGTGCCGTCAATACGTCGGCGGCTTCGGTGCTCTTTTGTCCCCACGAGGTGAACGAGAGCGCGATGACTGCAAGAGCCGCGATGGCGATGGGGTTTGGTATCATGATTTTCGTAGGTTGGGGTTCTTATTTCACTTTCTCAAGTTTGGGCGCTTTCCATGAGCCGTCGATGGCGGCCTCTTTCGGCCAGTAGAGACGCATGGCCATCCACAACGGGCCGTCAGGCGCGGGCAGCCAGTTGGATTCCCTGTCCTTGCCCGGCGATTCGTGCTGGATGTGGATGGTCAATCCGCCGTCGGCGTCTTTCTTGAGATCCGGCAACATCGGCGAGTTGATCAGGTAGCGGTTGAGGGGATTCGCGGACAGCAGGCTTTGGGGCAGGTTGTATAGCGTCAACGACCAGAATGCATGAACCGGCGGGTATTTGCCCGGCTCAAGACGCAACGTGTAGCTGTGCTCTGAAGCATCGAGGGGGTCGCCATCGGCGTCCACCCGGTACATCGGATATATCGCCTCATCTTTCGAGTTGGCGTAGATGCCGAGCACCGCGCCCGCGAAGCGATAGAGATAGTTGTTCTTCAGGTATTCACGGGTGCCGAAAAGATCGCCGCTGGTTACCTTGCCCGTGGCAATGTCCGTCTTCTCAAATTCTTGCAGTTCCTTCCAGGCATCGGCGATGCCGTCGGCGAAAGCTTGTTTCATTTCGGGCGACAGCGCCTCGACGTCGATGTGTTTGCCGGCACCAATGCCGATCTTGGCGAAACGCGCCATGAGATCTTTCTCCGACTCCACCGTAGGACTGTATTGCAGGACAAAATTAAGGATGTTGAAGAACTCGATGGAGGTCTTCTCGTCAGCGACGGAGAGCGGCTTCATCCATTCAACCTCCGGTGCCGGTGTGGGGGCCGGCTTGCCCAAGAACTCCGAGAGCGTCTCGACCTTGTAGCCTGCCTGAACTTTTTTCACCGCGTCGATGTCGTCGGGATTGAAAAGCTGGGTGCGGATCGTCACGAACGCGAACTGGGTCTCAGAGCGCATCACCTTGCTGATTCCCTCAGGGGTTTCCCCCTCCCAGCCCGGCCCGGCGACGAGAAACACCCCGCCGTCGTTGCCGGTGGTGCGGCTTCCTGCGTAGGCGAAGTTGAAGGTGTAGCTGTCGATGAACTGCAAGGAGAAGTAGCGATCTTTCTCAATGGCCGGAACGGTGATGACCAGAGGCTCGGTCCTGAGATCCATCCCAATGAAAGAGTACGGGGTGTCGGAATTGGGGGATTGAATCGCCTTGTCCTCGGGTGTGAACACGCGCGCCATACTGAAGACCTCGTTGTGCGGGGCCTTGTATTCCGGGCTATCCTTGTTGACGAAGTAGTCGTACTGAATTCGGTAGTTATCCACCACCGGGTTTCCGTAAATGTAGGCTTCCTTGGCGATGGCGCGCGCCTCTTCGGGCGTGGCGGTGATCTCGGCTGCCACCGCGGATGGGATGGATGCAAGGATCAGGGCCGCAAGGGATATATTTCGTTTCATTCTCGTAGGCTTACTTTCGTTCAATTTCTCGATGAGGGCAGGATCATTCGCTCACCAGCTCGATTTCGCTGGGCCGCCAGGTTTTCTCGATCCATGGCTCGAGCGGGCCATACATGCGCAGGATGCAGAACCAGCTTTTTCCCGGAATCGTCTCGAGCCAATTGTTCTCTTTTCCTTCCGGCGCTTTCGGACCGAAGTAGAGGTCGTAGGAACCGTCCGCGTTTTTCTGGATGCCTTTGTCCTGGCTGCCGACGGTGGGGAATTCCTGACTGGTTTGCAGGAGGGAGCGTGTCTGCGTGTCGTAAAGCGTGACGGCCCAGAAGTTGTTGATGGGAACGTTGGGCGGCAGGTGGAGCTTGTAGGTCTTCGCGCCGTCGAAGGCATTTTTGTCTCCATCCAGATACGCCAGAGCGTAGTCGGATCCTGCTCCTACTTGGCTGGCAGCCATGGCGGGGGTGACGCCGGTTGCGTTGAAGTAGAACAGCGGCCGCGCATCCAAACCCATTGCGCCGTCGGCCTCGAAGGATGTGTTCTTGTTGGCGTAGGCCGTCGTCCAGGCGCTGTCGGTATCGGGATAGATGAAAACGCCGTCGATGCGTGGCTGATAGGTAATGGCGCGGGCGGTGGCATTGCCGAGATTTGCAGCCTCATTGAGCAGCTTCGTCATGCGGGCATCGGGCTTGAAAGGCTTGCCTTTGACGATGCCGATTGATGCCAGTTGACCTCGTAACTCGGGACCGATCGCATCGATGGGTTCGACCTGCACGAGTTCGTGTAGATCTTCGAAAAAGCTGATGTCGCGGGTGACGATGGTGCTGTAGCTCTTGCCGGACATGTTGATGAACTCCGTGGCAGGAGGATTGTCCGCTTTGGCGAGCGGGTAGATCTTCAGCTTCGATTTGATGTTCTCCACAGCAGGCTCGAGTCCCTTGGCAATCGAGCCACGCAGGAACATCAGGTTGTTGTAGGTGGGGAGCTTGACGACGAAATAGCCATCCGGCACCGCTCCTTCGTATCCCGGAGGGAGGAAGAGGTATTTGCCGCCCTTGCCCTTGTCCGGGCCGATCACGCCGAGGTTTTCGACGAAGCGGAACCAGGCGTCATCGAGGAAGCCCAGCATGCCGGGCGGCAGCTCGACGACCAGCGGTCCGTCGGTTTTCAGGTCGAGGTAGGTGAGGGCGTACAAGGTCGACGTATTGCCGGTGAGGTAGAGGGACGCGGGTTTTGAGCAGTTGCTCGGTGATCGTGACCTTGTTCGATGCGTCCGCGCCGATGCTGGCGTTGCCCTTGCGCATCGCATTGAGCGAAGCCGCGCCGGAATGGTTCAGGTAGACTTCGACGCCACGCATTCGGTCGAGGTTGTCGTAGAGTTTGTCGATCGTGGCATCGTTCGGCACGCCATCGAAGAACTCCAACTCGCCGATTGCCGTCTCGACCTTGTCAGGGATGGCGATCGCATCCATGGCCTCCGTTGAAATCTGGGCGAATGTAGAGCTGCTGAGGGCAAGGGCACCGATGACAGCAAAGCCAAGGCAAATGGTTTTCATGGGATTTTTAGTGGAGGGCATTTTCTGATTTCCGCTGCTGAATGCGCGGGCCGGACTCAATCGTCCGGCCCGCATGATTCAGAATCGAAGTTGTTCTACTTCACCAACTCGACGTCTCCGGGCCGCCATGACTTGTCGAACCATGGTTCGAGTGGGCCGTAGAGGCGGAGGCAGGCGAACCAGCCCTTGCTGGGCACGGTGGCGATCCAGTTGGCCTCCTTGCCCTTGGGGGCCTCGGGGCCGAAGTAGAGGTCGACCGAGCCATCGGCGTTTTCGACGAGTGGGTCCCGCAGGTTGTTCTTGCTGGGGAAAGGGCTGGCTGGTCTGGAGCTCGGAGCGGGTCTGCGGATCGTAGGCGACGACCGACCAGAAATTCTTGGCCGGGACGTTCGCCGGGATGTTGAGCGTGTAACTTTTCGAGCCGTCGAACGGCTCGCCGTCCTTGTCCACGTAGACGAGCGCATACTGCGAGCCCTTGCCGACCATCTTTGCCGCCATCGCGGGGGTGTTCACCGTGGCGAGGTAGAAGAAGTAGGTGCGGGCATCGAGATCGCGGCCCGACATTCCGTTGCCATCGAGCCAGCGATAGTCGTCGCCGATGAAGCCGGTCATCCAGTGGCTGTCGTCGTAGAGCTTGGCGCGGGGATCGCGGTTGCGGAAGGCGATCGCGCGGGCGGTGCCGTTGGCGATGGCCACGGCGTCGGTCAGGATCTTCTTCATCCGCTCGTCGGGGGCGAATTCCTTACCTTTGACGATGCCGATGGAGGCGGCGAGGCCGCGGAGTTCCGGGTCGATGAAGTCGATGGGCTCCCGCTGGATGACGGTGTTCAGTTCCTCGTAGAACTCGAAATTGTTGGCGTGAACCGTGTTGAAATACTTGCCCGAGCTGTTGATGAACTCCATGGGCGGAGGGTTGTCGGCCTTGCTCAGCGGGTAGATTTTGACGCCGTCCTTGAACATCTTCACGGCCGCGTCGGGTTTGCCGTCGACGAGAAATCCGCGGAGCGGCACCCAGTTCACGTAGGTCCGCGAGTGGGCGATGTAGTATTCGCCGCCGTCCTTCTTGTCCTTGGGCAGCTCGCCCTCGTAGCCGGGAGGCACGATGAGGTATTTGCCGCCCTTGCCCGCGTCGGGCCCGGGAATGCCCATGTCGATGACGAACCGGAAGAAGGCGTCGTCACAGGTGCCGGGTCCGCAACCGGGCGGGACTTCGACCACGGTCGGTCCGTCTTTTTCGAGGTCGAGGAAGCCGAGGCAATAGACGGTGTCGGTGTTGCCGGTGAGGAAGAGGGGCGTGGAATCCAGCAGGTTCTCGAAGAGAAGCACCTGGTTGCATTCGGTGGCGCCTTAGGAGATCTGGCCCAGGCGCAGCCCTTCGATGGAGGTGGCGGGAATGAAATTGAGGAAGGTCTCGACCGCACGGAGCGTGTCGAGGTTGTCGTAGAGCTTCTGGGCGGTGTCGGCATCGGGGATGCCGTCGACGAAGTTGAGCGTGCCGATGCTGGTCTCGACCGTGTCGGGGGTCATGATCTCGGCGGGGATCTTCTCGTTGTAGCCCGGCGTTTTCTGCGCCAGGGCGGATGCGCAGGTCAGGGCGAGGGCGGCGGCTATCGTGGTTCTGGTCTTCATGGGTTGGATTCTCGTTCTTGGTTTCGGTTGTTGAGTGGGGAGTTGAAAATTCGCTCGGAATGCGCTGGTCTGCGGACGGCGATCAACCCGCTTTGCTCAGGGTCAAAGGCGATCGATTTCCCGAGGGCGATCTGACCGGGAAAGGTCCGGGCGGATACTCACGAGGAAAGGATCCGAGCAGCCGGAGCGACTGCTGCCCACCAAATAGTCTATCCCAAAAACGCAGTTTTGGATCGAGTCGCGAGTCCCGACGGTCATCGTGTGACGGCGCACTGGAGCATCCCCACCCCGCGGCAGCGCCGAGTGCGGGAGCAAGCGCAGCACGCCGTTGGTGCCCCCACGGATTAACGTGATCTGGCTGATCTCGACTCCGAGAGGCGACAACAAGAACGCCGTCGGCACGTGGGCGGGTGGATTCGAGCGCGAATGGGCGAACGGCAGACTCTCGGTGTGGATCGGGTTATGGTCGTTCGGGTGGTCGCTCGGCTCGCGGAAAATGCGGATTATTTCGGAAACAGAAACTGACACTGGAGCCGGATGGACCAATCGGGGCCGAACTCTGGAGTGACCACGTTGTAGTAGGCCTGGGCCGTCACGTTGAGCGGCAGCTTGCCCAGGTGCACGATTTTGCCGACACCTCCGCCGACCGGGACCGTCCAGCGGTCCTCGACTTCCGCTTCCCAGTTCGCGGTGATGATCGGGGACGTCGTGAGATACCAGCCGCGGGGGAGATTGTAGTTGAAGAAGGGCTGGAGCGTCATCGAGTTGATGTCGCGATCCCCCCAGCCCGCGTAGGACCAGACGTTGCTGACAAGCGCGCCGGCCACGATCTGCTTCTCGATGTAGAGCGCGACGACCGACGGCCCGAGGCCCCACTTTCCGCCGCCCAATGGCGGACTGCTCGCCGTCGGGAACAGGAACGACGGCCCGACGCCCCAAATGAATTTCCCGCCCTTCGCCGGCGAGAGAAACGCCGTGAAGTTGATGTCCCCAATCCCCGCGACGTGGGTGTCCGCCCGGGCCGTTGGGACGCTCAGGATCGGCACGATCAGGCGCGTGATGATGTTCCAATTCTCCGTGATCGAGATCGGCACGACCGGCTGGATGTTCAGCGTGCTCGCGTAGGTTGGGTCCGGCCCCGCGCCGAAGCCAAGATTCCACTGGATCGGCAGGCTGATCAGATTGCCCACCGGATTCTGCGCCAGCTTGGCGAGCGCCTCCGTCTGGTCCTCCGAGGTCGGCTGGCCGCTCGGATCGACCGGCGTGTTGAAATCCCGGGGCACCCCCCGCTCGCCCGCGAACAGCGCGACGGGAAAGAGGAGAAAAAGAATCGTGCGACGGACGGTCAGCGCGTGTCGAAAACGGTGAAATTCCTTCATAAACAAACGATTTGAAAAATTGTTCGTCCAAACCTCCAAGAGGCCGACCATTTGATCGAAGAAATAACGTATCCTAAAAACGCAGTTCTCAATGAGCTTGCGGCGTCCCGCGTGGCCTGTCACAAGCTCGAGAATGCTCCCTCCGCACACCGTCGCGCTGCAGATCGACGGCCCGGAGATGCTCACGGAGGCGATCCGAAACGCCCACTTTGACGCGCGCCTCCTCGCCGCCCGCCCAGGATCGAGCCGAATCGCGAGAGTCCCCTTCGCCAGCACGTGCCTGGACCTAATTTCGCTCGGATCGGCTTTCCGCTTCACCGGCGCGATGCCCGCGGATTGCTACACGCTCATCTTCATCCTCACCTGTCCCGAGGTCGGCCACGCGTTCAATTTCCCCGCTTCGCATACTGACGGATTTCTCGGTCTGTTCGCGCCCGGGAGTGACCTCGACGCCTTTACGCCCTCCGGCTACGCCAACGCATCGCTCACCGTGGCCGTCGAAGACTTCCACGCGGCGATGGCGTTGGTCTGCCCGGAGATCCCGGAACGCGCTTTCGCCGAGGGAATCGCGCTTCGAGTCGGCGCCGCCGCGCAGGCGCGGTTGCGCACGCTGATAGCCGCCGTCGAACGAGAAGCGTGGAGTCCGCGATCCCTGGTTCGGGACCCGTGGATCTATCTCGACCTCGAACGTGACCTGCTCCACGCCTTCCTCGACTGCGTGCGGAGCGGCATCGGCGAAGTCGTGGCGGCACCCGGCCAATGCGTGGCAAGACGGCACCGCAAACTCCGCCTCGTCGAGGAATTCATCGCGGCGAACGCCCAGGCATCCATCGATATCGGCCAACTGTGCGCCGTCGCCGACCTGAGCCATCGGGGACTCGAGAATCTCTTCGGCGACTTCCTCGGTATGGGTCCGATGGCCTATCTCAAACGCCATCGCCTGCACCTCGCCCGGCGCGTCCTCATCGACCACGAACCCGCCATCGGCATCGTCAAACAGGTCGCGCTCGCCCACGGCTTCTGGCACCTCGGGCACTTCGCCGAGAGCTACGGCGACCTCTTCGGAGAGGGACCCATCCAGACCGCCAGCCGACCTAGGCGCTCGAAGACTCGCTGGCCCGGCTGGCGCACCAAGGCGAGCCGCACCGCGTCGGCCCGGCCATGACCACTCTCCATCGCTCACCCCGCGGCAACGTCTTCTTCGACCCCCGGGGCTTGATCGAAGTCATCATCAACAACGACACCAACCTCGACTTGACCGACCTGCGCTAGATCGGCGATCTGCGGGTGACGCGCATCGCCCACTACGCCCTATCGCCGAGCGACCAGATAGCGTCGAATCTCATGCGCCTCACGGCTTTCCGAAACGTGGCGTCGCAGATCTTCACCGACCGGTATTTGGCGGCGGATTGGCTGCTCGACACCGACGCGTGACGCGCGAGTTACCCCTCTTTCTCATACTCATCATCTTTGTCTTAGTCTCGTCTTCGGATCGCGTATCCGGACTGCCAAGGACCTCGGTGCGACGAGGGTGAGGAGCGACGAAGACGATGACTAAGGTTATGCGAAAGAGTTATTCGCCCTCGGCGGCGAGGCGCTTCTCTTCGAGGTGCTCCCAGCGGGCGAAGGCGGTTTGGGTTTCGCGTTCGATCTCGGCGATTCTGGCTTGGAGGCGGGGAATCGCGGCGGGGTCGTCTTTGTAGAGGTCGGGGGAGGCGAGGCGCTCGGAGATCTCGGCGTGCTCGGTCTCCAGGCCTTCGATGGTGCCGGGGAGAGCTTCGAGTTCGCGGCGTTCGACGTTGAGGAATTTCTCGACCTTCTCGGTTTTCGGGGTGGGTTTGGTCGCGGGGGACGGCGTTGGGGTGGCGGCGGCGAGTTTTTTCTTTTCCCGTTGGTGGAGCCAATCGGCGTAGCCGCCGACGTATTCGTTGACGGTTCCTTCGCCCTCGAAGACGAGGGTACTGGTGACGACGTGGTCGAGGAAGTCGCGGTCGTGGGAGACGAGGAGGAGGGTGCCGGAGTAGTTGACGAGGAGTTCTTCGAGGAGTTCGAGGGTCTCGGCGTCGAGGTCGTTGGTGGGTTCGTCGAGGACGAGGAGGTTGGCGGGCTGGAGGAAAAGGCGGGCGAGGAGGAGACGGTTGCGTTCGCCGCCGGAAAGGGCGCTCGCTGGCATGCGGATTCGGTCGCTGCGGAAGAGGAAGTCCTGAAGGTAGCTGTGGATGTTCTTCGGCTTGCCGTCGAACGTGACGGTGTCGGATTCGCCGGCGACGTTCTGCGCGACGGTCTTGCTGTCGTCGATCTGGGCGCGGAGTTGGTCGAGGTAGACGACGTCGAGGTTCGTGCCGCCGTGGACTTCGCCGGTGGTGGGGGCGAGCCGGTCGAGGAGAATCTGGAGGAGGGTGGTCTTCCCGCTGCCGTTCGGGCCGATGATGCCGATCTTGTCGCCGCGCCAGATCGTGGTGGTGAGGTCGCGGATGATGGTTTTGTCCCCGTAAGTGAAGGAGACGTCCCTTGCTTCGATGACCTTCTGGCCAGAGGTGGAACCCTGGGAGAGGGCGAGGTTGGCGGTGCCCTCGCGTTCGCGGCGTTGGCCGCGGGTCTGGCGGAGGGCCTGCAAAGCGCGGACGCGGCCTTCGTTACGGGTGCGGCGGGCTTTCACTCCCTGGCGGATCCAGGCCTCTTCCTGGGCGAGTTTTTTATCGAAGGTGGCCCATTGTTTTTGTTCGGCGGCGAGGGCGGCGGATTTTCGTTCGAGGAAGGTGGAATAATCGCAGTCCCAGCTCGTGAGTTGGCCGCGATCGAGTTCGATGATGCGGGTGGCGAGGCGGCGCAGGAAGGCGCGGTCGTGGGTGACGAAGAGGAGGGTTGGCTTGGTCTCAAGGAGAAAATTTTCGAGCCAGAGAATCGAGTCGAGGTCAAGGTGGTTGGTGGGTTCGTCGAGGAGGAGGACGTCCGGCTGGGCGGCGAGGGAGCGGCCGAGGAGGACGCGGCGTTTGAGGCCGCCCGAGAGATCGGCGAAGGGGGCGTAAGCGGGCAGGTTCATCGTCTCCGCGAGGTTCTCCAGGCGCACGTCGGCTTCCCATTCTTCCTCGTGGCGGTCGGGGCTGAGGCCCGTGCGGAGGACGTCGATGACCTCTCCGCCGATGTCGCGGGGGACTTCTTGTTGGAGGCGGGTCAGGACGGTGGCCGGCGGATGGATGACTTCGCCGGCGTTGGGGATTTCCTCACCGCCGATGACGCGGAGGAGGCTGGTCTTACCCGCGCCGTTGCGGCCGAGGAGGCAGACGCGTTCGCCGGGATCGATCTGGAGGTCGACGGAGTCAAGGATGGGGGCACCGCCGTAGCTGAGCGTGACGTTGCGGAGTTGGAAGAGCGGCATTGGGTCGGGCAGAGTAGCGGATCGCGGGCCGTCGGCAACTTCGGAGGACGCGGCTTGTCAGCGGGAGGCGAAGTGATCATGAAATCACGTTTCGCCATGGAAGAAATCACGACCAACCCGCTCGCCATCACAATTCTCAGCATCCTCGGGGGTGTGGCGCTGCTGGTGCTGGGGCGGAAGTTGTATTGGTTGTTTGTCGGCGTGATTGGGTTTTTTGCGGGGGTGCGGTTCGGCGCGGATCTTGTGGCGGGTCAGCCGGAGTGGGTGCTCTTGGTGGCGGCGGTGATTGTTGGATTGGTGGCGGCGTTGCTGGCGGTGTTCCTGCAACGAGTTGTGATCGCGATCGCGGGAGGTTACGCGGGTGGGGTGCTGGCGATGGAGTTGGCGATCGCGTTTGGGGCGGCGACGCCGTCGGTGCAATGGATTGCGTTTGGCGTGGGGGCGGTGATCGCGGCGATCCTCGTGTCGCTGGTTTTTGACTGGGCGCTGATTCTCATCTCGTCGTTGCTGGGAGCGGTGGTGATCGCGCAGGGGTTGGGACTGGGGTCGCCGCTGTTCACGGTGGTTGTGCTCGTGCTCGCGATCGTCGGTGTGCTCGCCCAGTTCGCGCTCTATCGGCGCGGGCGGGCGACGGCCTGAAAAATACAGCTGGCGTCCGCGGGTTTTCCGCCGACGGTCTGTCGCCATGACGCATTCTCTTTGGACCACGCAATTCCGATCTCTCCACGCCAAAGCGGTCGCTCGGTTCGGCGAAGGTGAGCGCTCGGCGGACGCGTTGTTCGACTCGGGCGAGACGGAGTTTCTCGCCGGGATCGGGCTGAGACCGATCTTTCTGTTTGATCACGCCGAGGACCTCTGCGGGCGGGGCGAACCTGACTACGACACCACGCTTCTCATCGCATCGGCGCGGCGGGATTATTTTTTAAACGTCCAGCGCGGCGTCTGGACGGCGGAAGGGTTCGATACCGAGGGACTGCCGGCTCGCGGGGACGAGTTCGACGGTATCGCGTGGTTGCCGCGGATCGTGCCGAAGGCGTGGGGCTTCCTCCTCGGGAACTTGCCGCCCGACATCATGTATAACTGCGGCGGCGATCGGAAATTTCTCGCCGAGCACAACGTTCACCCGGCTGACTTCCTGCGGGCGGCGTGGTCCGAGGGTGGGAAAATTGATGGTCTTCGGAATTTCTTGAAGCCAATCGACTCGCAATAACCTAGGGGATTCCCCGAAATATTATGCGCTCCACGTAACCTCGGGCGACGTAAAGTCCGCAAGCGAGCGAAAAATTCCATCTCAAACGAAACTTTTGCTTGTGAGCGACCTGACTGTTAATAATGTCAGATATCAACACGGTTAAACTTAATAAACACAACCCATGGCACTGAATACGATCAACGAACTTCCCCGATACGACCGACTCATCGAAGCTGCGAAGCAGCAAGAGGGTCTCAACCCGGACGCTTGCGAGCTGTTCCTGACGGTGGTTCGCACCGGAGACGCCGTGGCGGCGTTGGAAAACCAATACCTTTCGCGGCACGGCATCACGCCGGGCCGTTTTGCGGTGATGATGCTGCTCTCGATGGAAGAGGGCGTGATGCTCAAGCCGAGTGAGCTGGCCGAGTCGACGGGCGTGACCCGCGCGACGATGACTGGTCTCCTTGACACTCTCGAGCGGGACAACATGGTGAAGCGGTCGGCTGACCCGAAGGACCGGCGCGCGCTCCGCGTGACCGCGACACCGTCTGGCAAGGCGACCTTCCGCGAGCTGCTTCCCGGGTACTTCCGTCTCGTGACGGCGATCCCGGCGGTGCTTAATGACAAGGAGCGGTCGCAATACAACGCGCTGTCCAAGAAGATCCGCGACGGGCTGAAGCTCGCCGACGCTCAGTTCGGCAAAGGCCGCACGAATGGCGCGGGTCCGGTCCCCGCAGTCGAAGCGGCTCTGAATGCTTAAACGATTTGCGATCATGCTGGCGGCGGTCGTTGCGATCGTCGCCGTCATCGGATTTCTCAAAGTCCGGCAAATCCAGGCCGGGATGGCGATGGGCGCGATGTTCGCGCCCCCGCCGTCCGCGGTCTCCACTTACAAGGTCGACCGCCAGCAATGGCAGCCGACCTTGACGGCGGTGGGCACGGCCAACGCCGTTCAGGGCGTGATGGTCTCGACCGATTTGCCAGGAATCGTCCGAGAGATCAGCTTCCAGTCGGGTTCCTCCGTCAAGAAGGGCCAGGAGCTCGTGAAGCTCGACACCACGCAGGAGCTCGCGCAGCTCGGCGCGGCAGTCTCGCGGCAGGATCTCGCGCGGGTCAATCTCGATCGAATTGAGGAACTTTTCAAAAAGCAGGTTGGGGCTCAGGCCGACTACGACGCCGCCTCCGCCGAACTGAAACAGACCACCGCCGCGACCGATGAGGTCCGCGCGTTGATCGAGCGCAAGACCATCCGCGCTCCCTTTGACGGGATGCTCGGGATCCGTGAAGTCGACCTTGGCCAGTATCTCAACAGCGGTGACCAAGTCGTGCCTCTCCAGTCGCTCGACCCGATCTACGTCGACTTCAGTCTGCCGCAGCAAGCGCTCGGGCAGCTTGAGCCGGGACGGCCGGTCGAAGTGACCGCCGACGGTTTTCCGGGCGTGAAGTTCACCGGAGAGATCACCGCGATCGATCCGAACGTCGACGCCAGCACGCGGAATGTCCGCGTCCAAGCGACGTTAAAAAATCCGGACGGCAAGTTGCGCTCCGGCATGTTCGTGAACGCCGCGGTGCTGCTGCCGACGCGGGACGAGATCCTCGCGATCCCGGCTTCCGCGGTCGACTACGCGCCTTACGGCGACTCCGTTTTCATCGTCGAGGAGATCACTCCCGAACCCGCCGAAGACGGGACGCAAGGCGAGCCGTTCGTCGGCGTCCGCCAGCAATTCGTGAAGCTCGGCACCGCCCGCGGCGACCTCATTGAAGTCACCAAGGGCCTGGAACCCGGCCAGGAAGTCGTGAGCTCCGGCACGTTCAAGATCAAGGACGGCGCGCCCGTGAACGTGAACAACGACATCCAGCCCGGTGCCGAGGTGGCCCCGACGGTGACCGAGAGCTGAGCGAATGAGATTCACCGACCTTTTCGTCAAGCGCCCCGTCCTGGCACTGGTCGTCAACATCGTCATCCTCATCGCCGGGCTCACCGCGATCTCGTCGCTGAACGTCCGGCAATACCCGCGCAGCGACATCTCGGTCGTGACGGTAACGACCGTTTACGTCGGGGCAAATGCCGACCTCGTCCGCGGCTACATCACGACCCCACTCGAGCGGGTGATCGCGAGCGCGGACGGCATCGACTACATGGATTCGTCCAGCGCCCAGGGCGTGAGCACGATCTCCGTCCACCTCGAACTCAATTACGACACCAACGCCGCGCTCACGCAAATCCAGGCGAAGATCGCGCAGGTTCGCAACGATCTCCCGCCCGAGGCCGAGGCGCCGACCGTCGAGGTCGAGAACGCCGACGACCGTTTCGCCTCGATGTATTTGAGCTTCTCGTCGGAGGAGCTGGATTCCAACCAGATCACCGATTTCCTCACCCGCGTCGTCCAGCCTAAGCTGACCGCGGTCTCGGGAGTGCAGCGCGCCGACATCCTGGGCGCCCGGGCGTTCGCCATGCGCATCTGGCTCGATCCGCAGAAGATGGCGGCCTACGGGCTGTCGCCGACCGAGATCCGCGACGCGCTGTCGTCGAACAATTACCTCTCCGCCATCGGGCGCACGAAAGGCTCGATGATCTCGGTGAACCTCGTCGCCAACACCGACCTCACCTCCGCCGCCGAGTTTCAGCAGCTCGTCGTCCGCGAGCAGGACGGCGTGATCGTGCGCCTCGCGGACGTTGCGAAGGTCGAACTCGGTGCCGAGAGCTACGACGAAGACGTGCGCTTCGACGATCAAGCCGCAACCTTCATCGGCATCTGGGCGCTGCCCACGGCGAACAGCCTCGACGTGATCAAACGCGTCCGCGACGCCCTGCCCGCCATCGAAAGCTCGCTCCCGCCGGGCATCAATCTCAGCATCCCCTACGACTCGACGAAATACATCCAGAACGCCATCGACGACGTCATCAAGACGCTCGCCGAGACGCTGGTCATCGTCATCGTCGTCATCTTTCTCTTCCTCGGTTCGTTCCGGTCGGTGCTGATCCCGATCGTCGCGATCCCGATTTCTCTCATCGGCGCGGTCTTCATCATGCTCGTCGCCGGGTTCACGATCAATCTGCTCACCCTGCTGGCCATCGTGCTCGCGGTTGGCCTCGTGGTCGACGACGCCATCGTGGTGGTGGAAAATGTCGAGCGCCACTTGGGCAACGGCATGGCCGGGTTCGACGCGGCCATCCGCGGCGCGCGCGAGCTCTTCACGCCGATCGTCGCGATGACGATCACCCTGGCGGCCGTCTACACGCCGGTTGGCTTGCAGGGCGGGTTGACCGGCGCGCTGTTCCGCGAGTTTGCGTTCACGCTCGCGGGAGCCGTCATCATCTCGGGCGTCGTCGCGCTGACGTTGTCGCCGATGATGTCGTCCAAGCTCCTGCGGAAAGGTGACTCCGAGCGCGGCTTCGCCGGCTGGGTCAACCGCCGCCTCAACTGGCTCCGCGGCAAATATCTCAAGACGCTGGCCGGCTCGCTGAACTACCGCCCGGTCGTTTACACGCTGTGGGTCATCGTGATGCTGCTCGGTGTCGTTTTTTTCCTGTTCGTGAATCTCTTCAAGGAACTGGCGCCGAAAGAAGACCAGGGCGTCGTCTTTGGCATCGTGCAAACGGCGGCTACCGCGACGCTCGATCAGGTGTCGCTCTACACCAGCCGCATCTACGACGTGTTCGCGAGCTTTCCGGAGACGGACCACGTGTTTCAGCGGACGGGACCGGGTGGTGGTTTCTCCGGCATGGTGACGAAGCCGTGGAATGAGCGCGAGACGAGCACGGACGACCTGTCCTTCGCCGCGAACGCCGAGATCGCGAAGATCCCCGGAGTGCAGGTCTTCGTGGTGACGCCCGAGCCGCTGCCCGGCGGCAGCCAGTTCCCCGTCGAGTTCGTGATCTCGTCGACGGCGGAGCCCGAGCAGCTCTTCGAGGTCGCCAAAGAGATCGACGAGGAGGCGATGAAGAGCGGTCTCTTCATCTTCACGAATCTCGATCTCAAATACGATCAACCCCTCACCGAGATCGTCTTCGACCGGGACAAGGTCGCCGCACTGGGCCTCGACCTCCAGCAAGTCGGTGCCGACCTCGGGACGATGGTCGGCGGCAACTACGTGAACCGCTTCCAGATCCAGGGCCGGAGTTACAAGGTGATCCCGCAGGTCCAGCGAAAGGACCGGCTGACGTCCAGCCAACTGCTCGACTACTACGTCAGCGGGCCGGACGGGAATCTGGTGCAGCTGTCCACCTTCGCGAGCTTGAAGACTTCGACCGAACCCCGGGAGATCAAGCGCTTCCAGCAGCTAAACTCGGTCACGATCTCCGGCGGGGTGACGCCGGGAACGACCACCGACCAAGCGCTGGCCTTCTTGGAGAAGAAGTGCGCCGAGCTGTTGCCCGCGGGCTACGTGATCGATTACGCGGGCAGTTCGCGGCAGCTGCGCGTCGAGGGGAGTAAATTTCTCCCGATGTTCGCGTTGTCCGTGATCCTGATTTTTCTCGTTCTCGCCGCCCAGTTCGAGAGTTTCCGCGATCCGTTCATCATCCTGGCTGGCTCGGTTCCGCTGGCCCTCACGGGAGCGCTGCTCTTCCCGTTCCTCGGGTTCACGACGCTCAACGTCTACAGCCAGGTCGGTCTGATCACGCTGGTTGGTCTGGTTTCCAAGAACGGCATTCTCATCGTCGAGTTCGCGAACCAGCTCCAGCTGGAAGGGAACGACAAACTGGCTGCGATCATCGAGGCCTCGGGAACGCGGCTTCGCCCGATCCTGATGACGTCGGTCGCCACGGTGGCGGGGCATTTTCCGCTCATCCTTGCGAGTGGACCCGGAGCCGGTGCGCGGAACAGCATTGGTTGGGTGCTGGTGACGGGCATGGTCATCGGGACGGCCTTCACCTTGTTCGTGGTGCCGTCGCTTTACATGCTCTTCGCGCGGGATCGCCGAAACGACCGGCGGGAAGACGAGCCGTCGAGCGAGGTCGTGCCGCGACCAGCACCCGAGCCGGTGCACGCGTAGCTCCCGGAAAAAGCGGGAGGGAGCCGACTGTCGGACTTGAACCGACGACCAGATGATTACAAATCAACTGCTCTACCACTGAGCTAAGCCGGCGTTTTGCTGGGGCAGGATTCTATACTGGCGGATCGGGGCGGTCGCGAGTCGAAAGTTTTCGATCCGGTCATTCGGGATGGAACGAGGGGGATCGTCGAGCGGCGATTCCTCGCTTTGCTCAGAATGACAGATTGGGGAGAAGCGGGAACGGTGGTAAAGTCCGCGCTCGTTTTCGAATTATGGCAGCTCAGTTTCGCGATTATTACCAGACACTCGGGGTTTCCAAGACCGCGAGTCAGGACGAGATCAAAAGCGCTTTCCGCAAGCTCGCGCGGAAGCACCATCCCGACACGGCGGCGGCGGCAGAAAAGGCTTCGGCGGAGGAGAAATTCAAGGGGATCAACGAGGCTTACGAGGTGCTCGGCGACAAGGAGAAGCGGCAGAAATACGACGACTACGGGCAGAACTGGGAGCAGGCGGGGAAAGGCGGCGGAGGGTTTGGCGGCGGGGGATTCTCGCGCGGCGGCCAACCGGGTGGCGGGGTGGAATACGAATTTGGCGGGACGGGGTTCAGCGATTTTTTCGAGCAGATGTTCGGCGCTCGCCGCTCGGGCGGACGTTCGCAGGGCGGCGGGGGAATGGGTGGCTTCGAGAGCGCTTACGGCGGGGGGCCGCAGAAGGGCGCGGACGTCGAGGCGGACGTGATGGTGACGCTGGAGGAGGCATTCGAGGGCGCGTCGCGGCAGATCAGCTTTCGGCGCGACGGGTCGCAACAGGTGCAGACTTACACGGTGAAAATCCCGAAGGGCGTGCGCGACGGCCAGCGGATCCGCTTGGCGGGACAGGGGAGTCCGGGGTCGAGCGGCGGGGCGGCGGGCGATTTATTTCTGAGGATGAAGTTGCAGAAGCATCCATACTTCGACGTGGATGGAAGCGATCTCTGGGTTGAAGCGGAGGTCCCGGCGTGGATCTGCGTGCTTGGCGGCGAGGTCGAGGTGCGGACGTTGGAGGGTCGGGCCAAACTGCGGCTGAAGGCCGGGACGCCAAACGGAACGAAGATGCGAATGACCGGGCGTGGATTTCCGAAGACCGATGGAACGCGCGGGAATCTCTTCGTGCGGGTCGCGGTGACGGTGCCGACGGAGGTGTCGGACGAGGCGCGGGTCCATTGGGAAGCGCTGGCGGCTGGCTAAGGCAGCCGAGCCGCCGGGTTCCCCGGATTCAGGCGCTTGGCGCTTAGCGTTTTGGGTCGCTCAGGCGGATGGCACCCTTGCCGGGCTTCTTCGGATTCATCGCTTGGTCTTTCGGGATTAAGCCCTGGCTGGCCGAGTAGGCGGAGACGGTGGCGGTGATCTCGCGGGCGGTGCGGCGGATGTCGTCGGTGAGACCGGGGAGTAGGCCCACGCCGCCTCCGGCGATGGCTCCGCCGACGCCGAGGAGGATGGGGCCGGCGACCGTGAGGGGGTTGGCGCTCAGGATGAGGCCGGGCATGGCGTTGGACCCGCCGCTGGTTCGGACGGCGAAGAGTGGGGTCGGTGGGTTGGTCGAGAGATCGTAGACGTTGGCGGTGGTCACGACCTTCGTGCCGCCCGCTCCGAAGCCGACGCCAGCGCGGAGGGCGCGGCTGCCTTGATTGACTTGGTCGAACTCACCGGTGATGAGCCAGGCGTTGCCGGTGGGGAGATCGGCTTCGCTGGCGAGGGGGGCGGCTGGGGCGACGCTGCGGTCAAGTTTTTTGACGAGGGAGTTGGTGAGTTTGGTCGAGATGTCGGCTTGGAAGGCGGCGAGTCGCTCGCCGTCGCGGTCGGCGCGCAGATTCTCCGGCGGGGTGGCGAAATCGCGGACGTAGATCGTGTCGGGAAGCTGTTTTGCCGAGACGGGCGGCTCGGCGTCGGTTTTGACGGCGGTGACGGAGGCGCAACTGGCGAGAAGGGCGAAAAGTGGCAGGGCGGCGAGGCGGGGAAGTTGATCAAACACGGTCCGATACTAGCAGAAAAGGCGGACGTTGGCGTGCAATGAAATTGTGTGAAGCCGAGTTGGTCGCTAGATCTGGGCGATGAAAAATCTCTGGAGAGCGCTTGTGGTGATCGGTGCGTTGGTTGGTGGGTCGCTCGTCGCGAAGACGGTCGAAGGCGTGGACGTGCCGGACTCCGTGTCGGTCGAGGGAAAATCGCTAGCGCTCAACGGCACGGGAGTGCGGTCGGTGAAGCTGGCGTTCATTCCGATCAAAGCTTACGTCGCGGCCTTTTACGCTCCGAAACCGCTGGGTTCGGCCGATGCGGTGATGGGTTCGGAGGGACCGATGGAGTTTCGATTCATCTTCCTGCGCTCGGCGAATCAGGGCCAGGTGGACGATGGCTGGAACAAGCAGTTTGGCTACAGCGTTACGGATCGCTACTCCGGGTTTGAGGCCGATCAGGCAAAGTTCGTCGCGCTGTTTGACCCAATTGGCAAAGGCGAGGCGCAGCGCGTGGTTCTCGTCGGGGACGAGACGAAAGTCTTCGACGAGGCGAGCTACAAGGGGTCGGTGCAGGGGCGCGACTTCCAGAAGGCATTTCTGAGTTTGTTCTTCGGATCGAAACCGGCTTCGACCGCGCTGAAGAACGGATTGTTGGGGCAGTGAGGCGCGCGGTATTGCTCGCGCTCGCGTTGGCGGGGCTGATCGGTTGCTCGGATCGGCGGGGCGACTTGGCGCGGGATTTCGTCGCGGCAAACCCACCGGACAACGCGGTGCTGGCGGAAGTCACGGGGGAGTTTCCGATCGAGGCAATCGGGGAGGGGATCTTCCGGACGAACGTGCCGGTTCTTTATCGGACGCTGCGGGAGACCGTGACGATCTTCGACGGGTTCGGCACCGAGGCGGGTCAGGTGGAGCTCGGGCGGCTTGACGCGGCGCGGGATTGGGCGCGGGAGCGGCTGCCGGAGGGAGATGGACTGCGGACGTCGATGGAGCGGACGTGGCAGCAGGCGCGGTATGGTTTTCTTCTCAAACGGGTCGAGGTGCCTTCGGGAACGGTGCTTCCAGCGCTGGTTTCGCTGGAATTGAGGCCAACGGCCGAGGGCGGATGGGTGGTCGAAGAGTCGGGAAATACGCTGGCGGTGCCGGGCGCGGCGGTCGTGCGACCGGAGATCCCGGTCGAGGGGACGGCGGGTGCCGAGCGGGCGTTGGCGGAAGTGAGGGTGGTGGCGGGCGGATTAGCCAAGTTGCGCGAGGATTGGTTGGCGGAGTATGAGCGGCGGGCGGTCGCGGCGGAGGTCGAGTTGCGGGGAAGGCTGTCGACTGGGCTGGCGTACGCGGGGACGCTGCGGGGTGAGGCGACGCGGATGGTGGTGTCGCGGGGAGCGGACCTGGACGATGAGGTGATGGCGGTGGTGACGACCCCGGGAACGCCTCGGGCGGCGCTGCGGTTCGTGGGGGAAGTCGCGCGGACGGACGACGGGGGAGCCGAGTGGCTTGGGCGGCGGGTGGAGGTGATCTCGGCGGGGTCTGGGGAGTTAAATGGGGTCGAGGCCCTGGAGTTGCGGGTCATGGGTGAGGGATTGGGCGGGGAAGGGGTGAGTTTTCCAGCTGGCGAGAGCGTGGATCTCATTCCGGAGATCTGAGGAGGGGAGAATATCGGCTCCGCTGGCTTTTGGGGTGACCGGCTGAAAGCCGGTGATACTTTTTGATGATGACCAGTTCTGAGATTCGGCAGTCGTATTTGGATTTTTTTGCCGCGAAGGGGCACTCGGTGGTGCCGTCATCGAGTTTGATGCCGGATTCGCCAAATTTGCTCTTCACGAACGCGGGGATGAATCAGTTCGTGCCGATCTTTTTGGGTCAGAAGGCGGCGGACGTGAGTCGGTGGGCGGGGGGCGTGCCGGGGCGGGACACCCGGGCGACGGATACGCAGAAATGCATCCGCGCGGGCGGGAAACACAACGATCTCGAGGACGTTGGGTTGGACACCTACCACCAGACATTTTTTGAGATGCTGGGGAACTGGAGCTTCGGGGATTACTTCAAGCGGGAGGCGATCGAGTGGGCTTGGGAGTTGGTCGTGGGGACGTGGAAGTTCCCGGCGGAACGGCTCTACGCGACGGTCTACGCTCCGGGGCAGGGGGATCCGAGTGAGTTCGATCAGGAGGCATGGGACATCTGGGCGGAACTTTTCCGCGGGGCGGGGCTCGATCCGGCGACGCAAATTGTGAACGGGAATAAGGCGGATAATTTTTGGATGATGGGCGAAACGGGGCCGTGCGGACCGTGCTCGGAGTTGCACGTCGACCTGACGCCTAGCGGAGATACGGGTGGATCGCTGGTGAACGCGGGGGACGCGCGGTGCATCGAGATCTGGAATCTGGTGTTCATCCAGTTCAACGCGAATCCAGATGGATCGTTCGTGCCGCTTCCGGCGAAGCACGTGGATACGGGGATGGGATTTGAGCGGGTGACGTCGATCATCCAGGGGACGCGGGGGTTCACGGATTTTGCGAACGCGAAGATCTCGAACTACGAGACGGACATTTTCCGACCGATCTTCGACGAGATCGAGGTGATGAGCGGGCGGAAGTACGGATCGACTTTGCCGGTGGGAGGGTCGGCGGGCGAGACGGAGCGGGAGCGGTCGGACGTGGCCTTTCGAGTGATTGCGGATCACATCCGGACGTTGACGTTTTCGATTGCCGACGGGATTCAGCCGGGGAACTCGGACCGGAATTACGTCCTGCGGCGGATCCTGCGGAGGGCGGTGAAATACGGGCGAGAGCTCGGTTTCCACGGGCCGTTTTTCTATAAATTGTCGGACGTGCTGGCGCGGTCGATGGGGGACGTTTTTCCTGAGCTTCGGAGGCAGCAGGGGCACATCCGCGAGGTGCTGCACATGGAGGAGGAAGCGTTCAATCGGACGTTGGACCGGGGGATCGCGATGTTCGAGGGGGAGGCGGAGCGGCTGGGAGCGAAGGGCGAGATCTCCGGCGAGTTTGCGTTCAAGCTGTACGACGAGCAGGGCTTCCCGCTGGATCTGACGGAGCTGATGGCGCGGGAGCGGGGGCTGACCGTGGACACGGTTGGCTTTGGGAAGTTGATGGAGGGGCAGCGGGCGCGGGCGCGGGCGGCGCAGAAAAAGGAGGTGATCAGCTTGGCGAGTTTCGACGGTACGGGGACGACGCGGTTCGAGGGATTCGACGCGGCGGAGATGGACGCGGTGGTCCTCGATGTCGTTTCGGTGAAAGACCGGACGGCGGTGGTGTTGGATGGGACGGTCTGTTACGCGGAGATGGGTGGACAGGTCGGGGATTGGGGGCTCATTTCACACGGCGCGGCGAGTTGGTCGGTGATCGATGTTCGCAAGGCCGGCGCGACATTTCTGCATTTTATCGAGGGAGAGGACGCGCCGGAGGTTGGCGCAAACGTGTCGGTGGTGATCGACTTCGAGCGGCGGGCGGCGGTGGCGCGGCACCACTCGGTGACGCATCTGCTCCACTGGGCGATTCACGAAGTGGTGAGCCGCGAGGCTTCGCAGAAGGGGTCTTACGTGGGGGCGGAGAAGTTGACGTTCGACTTCAACGGCGCGGCATTGAGCGATCAGCAGGTGCGCGACGTGGAACGGCTCGTGAACGAGCGGATTCTCGAGAACGAACCGGTGAGCTGGACGGAAGTGCCGCACGTCAACGTGGCGAAGCGCGGGGACATCATGCAATTCTTTGGGGACAAATACGGGGACGTCGTGCGGGTCGTGCAGATCGGTGGGGACGCGGGAGAATTGAATGGCTATTCGATGGAGCTGTGCGGCGGGACGCACGTGCGGGCGACGGGCGAGATCGGGCCGTTCCGGATTCTGAGCGAAGCGGCGATTGCTGCCGGAGTGCGGCGGATCGAGGCGGTGGCGGGTTTCGTGGCGCTGGAGCACGCGGCGGTGGACGTCGGTCGGTTGGGGGCGCTGGCGGGAATGGTGGGCGCGCCGGTCGCGGAGCTGGAGAAGAAACTCGAGGCGACTCTCTCGCGCCAAAAGGAACTCGAGCGGCAAGTGGTAGCGCTGCGGCAGAAGCAGGCGGCGGTGGCGGCGGGAGACTTGTTGGCGAAGGTGCGGAGCGCCGGGCTACGGGCGCCCGCGATCATCGAGGAGATCGAGGGAGCTTCGGGGGATGAATTGCAAGCGATGGCGGATGCCCTGAAGGGTCGGTTCGAAGGCGTGGTCGTTCTGATCGCGGCGTTGGACGGGACCGTGTCGCTGGTGGCGACGGTGTCGTCAGAGTTCGTGAAGATCGTGCGGGCGGGCGACGTGATCAAGGCGATCGCGCCGCTCGTCGGGGGGAAAGGCGGCGGTCGGCCCGAGGCGGCGCGGGGCGGCGGGAAGGATGTCTCGGGAGTGGCCGGGGCGATCGCGGAAGCCGAGCGGGTCTTGGTGGGGTAGGGTTCGGCTCGCTGGCGCATTGCCGAGCGCGGCACCGGGATCGTGCCGCCTTGCACGCGGGACGCGTGCGGTTCTTCATTCTACCTCAGCGCGGCCCAGACGCGGTGGACGTCGTCGTTGGCTTCGAGGGTTTCGAGGAATTCGGCGGCCTCGGCGCTTTGTTCGTCGGTGAGTTCGGGAAATTGCTTCGGGACGTAGCCGAGTTCGCTGGTGACGACGGTCCAGCCGTGGGAGGTGAGCCATTTCGATGCGTCGGCGGTGGCGGTGCGTTCGGTGATGAAGCGTGCTCCCGCGGCGTCGGCTGGGATGTCGTCGTTCTCATCGGCGGTGAGGGGCTCGATTTCGTTCGCGCCAGCTTCGATGGCGGCTTCTTCACGGTCGATGGTGATGTCGGGATGGTGGGCTTCGACGAGGCCGACGTGCTCGAAGAGGAATTTGTTACTGCCCGGGGTGCCGAGCTGGCCCTGCTTGAAGAGGACGCGGATCTCGGGGGCGGTCCGGTTCATGTTGTCGGTGAGGACCTCGACGATGACGGGGACTTTGTGCGGGGCGTAGCCTTCGAAGACGACGTGGGAGAGGTTGTCGGATTCGCCACCGATGCCGGCGCCCTTGTTGATGGCGCGCTCGATGGCGTCGCGGGTGACGCTCTGCTTGCGGGCCTTCTCGCAGGCGGCGAAGAGGCGGGCGTTCGCGTCGGGATCGGGTCCGCCGGCCTTGGCGGCAACCATGATTTCCTTGACGAGTTTGCCGACGGCCTGGCCTTTTTTCAGGTGCGCGACTTCTTTCTTAGCGTGGAGCCATTGTCTGCCCATGGTGATGAGATGGTGAAAGTTGAAATGCCGCGTTGGTTTTGGACGCGGGGCGGGTGGGTGTGATAGACGTTTTCGTCATGAGTGAAAAACGTTTCCGCGCGGGTGTTCTTTTTGGTGATGAAGTGAAGGAGCTGCTCGATGTGGCGAAGGCGGAGAAATTCGCGTTACCGGCAGTCAATTGCATCGGGACGAGTTCGGTGAACGCGGCGCTGGCGGCGGGTCGTGAGGTCAACTCGCCGATGATGGTGCAGTTCTCGAACGGTGGGGCGCAATTTTTTATCGGGAAGGGGATCAAGGGGGATAACCAGCTCGGTCCCGTGCTCGGCGGCATCGCGGGAGCGACCTACGTGGATCAAGCGGCGAAGGCCTACGGCGTGCCGGTCATTTTGAATACCGATCACTGCGCGAAGAAGCTGCTGCCCTGGATCGACGGGTTGCTCGATGCGAGCGAGAAGGCGTTCGCGGGGACGGGGCAGCCGCTTTACAGCTCCCACATGCTCGACCTTTCGGAGGAGCCGCTGGAGGAAAATATCGAGACGTGTTGCCGCTATCTGGAGCGGATGGCGACAATGGGGATGACGCTCGAAATCGAGCTGGGTGTGACCGGCGGCGAGGAGGACGGCGTTGACAATTCCGGCGTCGACGAGTCGAAGCTCTACACGCAACCCGAGGAGGTTGCGGCGATGTACGAAGCGCTGAGCAAGGTCAGCCCGAACTTCACGGTCGCGGCTGCGTTTGGCAACGTACACGGAGTCTACAAGCCAGGGAACGTGAAGCTGAAGCCGACGATTCTCAAGGACTCGCAGGATTACATCGAAGCGAAATTTGGCACCGGGCCGAAGCCGGTGAATTTTGTGTTCCACGGCGGCTCCGGGTCCTCGCGGGAAGAGATCCGCGAGGCCATCGGCTACGGCGCGATCAAGATGAACCTCGACACCGATCTGCAGTGGGCGTTCTGGGACGGCATCCGCGAATACGAAGCGGCGAACCACGATTTCCTCCAGGGGCAGATCGGCAATCCGAAGGGCCCCGATGCGCCGAACAAGAAGCAATACGATCCGCGGGTCTGGCTTGGCGCCGCGGAGGCTGCATTCACGAAACGGCTGCTCGTTTCGTTCGAGGATCTGGATTGCGTGGGGCGGAATGCTTAGGATGCGCGTTTGCCGGTTTAACAGGATGCGGGCTGGAAGCCCGGAACACTTATGATTGATTCGATTGCTGAGACCCTGGGCGCGGAGGCGGATTCGCTGCTGCGGCACACTTGCGGGACCGTTTCCAAGGATCTTCTTCACCTACCGGGCGGGGATTGGGTGGACCGGATCTTTGCGATGACGGATCGGAATCAGCGGGTGCTGAATAATTTGAACTGGATTCTCAACTCGGGCCGGTTGGCGGGATCGGGTTACGTTTCCATCCTGCCGGTTGATCAGGGGATCGAGCATTCCGCCGGGGCGAGTTTTGCCAAGAATCCGCTCTACTTTGATCCCGAGAATATCGTGAAGCTGGCGCACGAAGGCGGCTGCAATGCCGTGGCGTCGACCTACGGGGTTCTTGGAGCGGTCGCTCGGCGCTACGCGCACAAGATCCCGTTCATCGTGAAGATCAATCACAACGAATTGCTGACCTACCCGAATCAGTCGCAGGAGATTCTCTTTGGCACGATCGACCAGGCTTACGACATGGGGGCGGCGGCCGTCGGGGCGACCATCTACTTTGGTTCGGAGGATGCGGCGCGGGAGATCACTGAGATCGCGGAGGCGTTTGCCCATGCGCACGAACTCGGTATGGCGACGGTGCTGTGGTGTTACCTGCGGAATCCAGCGTTCAAGAGTGACAAAGACTATCACGTGTCGGCGGATCTCACCGGGCAGGCGAATCACATCGGCAGCACAATCCAGGCGGACATCGTTAAGCAGAAGCTTCCGGAGAACAACGGCGGCTACAAGGCGCTGAATTCGGGGGACTCCAGCTACGGGAAGCTGGATGAGCGGATCTACACCGAGCTGACGACGGACCATCCGATCGACTTGTGCCGGTATCAGGTGGTGAACTCCTACATGGGACGGGCGGGACTCATCAACAGCGGTGGCGCCTCGGGAGCGGACGATTTGAAGCAGGCCGTGACGACGGCGGTGATCAACAAGCGGGCCGGAGGAATGGGACTCATCACCGGTCGGAAGGCGTTCCAGCGACCAATGGACGAGGGGATCAAGATCCTCAACGGCGTGCAGGATGTCTACCTGTGTGACGGCGTGACGGTGGCGTGAAGGTTTGAGCCGCTTCGCGGCTTAGGAGCGGGGCGGCGAGGAGGAAGTCGCCGCTCCTTGAGGGAACGTTTAATCCGCAGCTAGGCTGGCAGCTTTGGCGATGGCTCCGGCGACGAGGAGGGCCTCGGCGGGGCTCATGTCGCGGGCGTTCTCGACGTGAAGCGAGACGAATCCCGTGCTGGCGCTGGTCGTGACGAGGACGCGCGGAGCGCTTTCGTCGGCACCGAATGGAAGCACGGTGACGGTGCGTCGGCCATTCTGCGGGTCCGTGGACTTCTGAATCCAGGGAAGCTCCTCTTCATTACGAGCGATCGCGTCGACGAACCGGACGGCATCGAAGTCGGGCGCGGACGCGCGCGCGAGAAGCACGATGTTCTCCAGCGGGTTCTCGCCTCTCGCGAGGAAGGTCAGCCGGACTTCTTCCTGCTCCTGGTTGTGGCGAATTTCGTAACCACCTTTCGGAGTGAGGCCACGGAGTGCGAAGCGATTGGCGAACTCGATGCGGAAGGACGGAACGCGACGGGCGAGAGGGGTGACGAGCGGTTCGGAAACGTGCAAAGCGGGCGAAGCGGAGAGTGTGGTCATAGATGAATTGTGACGAATTCGTAACATTGCATCGAAAATGGCGCGGCGCTACGGAAATTGATCGGTTGGGCGGGGGACGTGCGCACTACAGGGATCGAACCTGTGACATCTTGCGTGTGAAGCAAGCGCTCTACCGCTGAGCTAAGTGCGCGGGCGTTGGCCGTTCGGTGAACGGCGCGGGATGGGAAGTTAGGATGGGGGTCGGGGGTTTGACAAGGGGAGTTTTGGACGGCGGGAATGGTCGAACGCCGCCCTCCAAGACCACGATGGGGTATGAATGGCGAAACGAAAAAGACCCGCGGCGGGTGCCGCGGGCCTTTTAAATTCGAGAGTCTGTTCTCTTAGTAGCGGTAGGCTTCGGGCTTGTAGGGGCCTTCGGCATTTACGCCGATGTAGGCGGCCTGCTCGCTGGTAAGCTTGGTGAGCTTCGCGCCGATTTTGTCCAAGTGCAGGCGGGCAACTTCCTCGTCAAGTTTCTTGCTGAGGACGGTCACGCCAGGCTTGTTGGTCTCGCGGTTCTTCCAGAGATCCATCTGCGCCAGGGTCTGATTCGTGAAGCTGTTGCTCATCACGAAGCTCGGGTGGCCGGTGGCGCAGCCGAGGTTCACGAGGCGGCCTTCAGCGAGCATGTAGAGCTGGCGTCCGTCGGGCATCGTGTATTGGTCGACCTGAGCTTTGATCTCGAGACGCTCGACTCCCTTCTCGTTGTTGAGGGCGTCGACCTGGATCTCGTTGTCGAAGTGACCGATGTTACAGACGATCGCTTGGTCCTTCATCTTCGTCAGATGCTCGAGCCGGATGATGTCTTTGTTGCCGGTCGTCGTGACGTAGATGTCTCCCCAGCCGAGGGTGTCCTCGATCGGGAGAACGCGGAAGCCTTCCATCGCGGCCTGAAGCGCGCAGATCGGGTCAATCTCCGTGACGACGACTTGGGCACCGTGGGCACGGAGTGCCTGGGCGCAGCCTTTGCCGACGTCACCGTAGCCGCAGACGACGCCGACTTTGCCGGAAATCATCACGTCGGTGGCGCGCTTGATGCCGTCGACGAGGGACTCGCGGCAACCGTAGAGGTTGTCGAACTTTGCCTTCGTGACCGAATCATTCACGTTGATGGCTGGAACCCGGAGTTTGCCCGCAGCGTGCATCTCGTAAAGACGATGAACGCCGGTCGTGGTCTCTTCGGAGACACCCTTCCAAGCTTTGAGGTAGGTGGTCCACTTGATGGGATCCTCGGCGTTCACCTTCTTGAGCAGCGCCTTGATGACGGCCTCTTCGGTGGAACCCGCGGGTGCGTTGACCCAAGTCGCATCGCCTTCTTCGAGTTCCGCACCCTTGTGAATGAGGAGCGTGGCGTCGCCGCCATCGTCAACGATCATTTCCGGTCCGGAACCGTCGGGCCAAGTGAGTGCACTCATCGTGCAGTCCCAATATTCCTGCAGGGTCTCACCCTTCCAAGCGAAGACGGGGATGCCGGCGGACGCAATGGCGGCGGCGGCGTGGTCCTGAGTCGAGAAAATGTTGCACGAGCACCAGCGGACGTTTGCGCCGAGATCGACGAGCGTCTCGATGAGGACGGCGGTCTGAATCGTCATGTGCAGGCTGCCCATGATCCGAACGCCGTCGAGCGGCTTGTCGGCGGCATACTTGCGGCGGGTTGCCATGAGACCGGGCATCTCGTGCTCGGCGATGTTGATCTCTTTGCGACCGAACTCCGCGAGTGTGATATCGGCGACTTTGTAGTCGAGCCTGCTTGGTGTGTCAGTTGTGGTGCTCATATGAATAGATTGTTATATGTTGATACGTGATTTTCCGCTGGGTGGATGCGTTGTTATTTGGCTGCTTTCCTGAGGGCGGCGGCCTTGTCGATGGCTTCCCAAGGGAGATCAAGGTCCTCCTTGCCGAAATGGCCGTAGTTGGTGCTCTTGCTGTAGATTGGGCGCAGGAGATTGAGAGATTTGACGATGTCGGCCGGCTTGAAGCTGAAGACCTTCTTCACGGCCTTCTCGATCAGCTCCTCGGCGACGGTGTTCGTGCCGAAGGTGTCGATGTGGATTGAGACGGGTTGGGGGTGGCCGATGGCGTAGGCAAATTGGACTTCGCACTTCGTGGCCAGGCCGGCGGCGACGACGTTCTTGGCGACGTAGCGACCCATGTAGGCGGCGCTGCGGTCGACCTTCGAAGGGTCCTTGCCGGAGAATGCCCCGCCACCGTGGCGTCCCATGCCGCCGTAGGTGTCGACGATGATCTTGCGGCCGGTGAGACCGGAGTCGCCCTGCGGTCCTCCGATGACGAAGCGTCCGGTTGGATTGATGAGGAACTCGGTCTCGGCGGTGAGCATTTTTTTCGGAAGCACCTTCTTGATGATCTTCTCGATGCAGAATTTCTCGATGTCGGCGTGGAGAGCGCCTTCGGCGTGCTGGGTCGAGATGACGACGTTGGCGATGCGGACCGGTTTGCCGCCCTCGTAAACGACGGAGACCTGGGTCTTCGCGTCGGGGCGGAGCCATTTGACCTTGCCGGACTTGCGGACACGGGTGAGTTCGCGACCGAGGCGGTGGGCGAACATGACCGGGGCGGGCATGAGTTCCTTCGTCTCGTCGCAGGCGAACCCGAACATAAGGCCCTGGTCACCGGCGCCCTGCTCGGCGGTCTTTTTGCCCTTGGCCTTCTTGGCGTCGACGCCCTGACCGATGTCGGGGGACTGGGCGGTGAGGAGATTGGTGATGAAGAGCGTGTCCGCGTGGAAGACGTCGTCGCTGTTCGTGTAGCCGATGCCGCGGACGGCTTGGCGGATGATCGACTCGTAATCGAGCTTCGCGGTCGTGGTGATCTCGCCGCCGACGATGACGACGTTGGATTTCACGAAGGTTTCGCAGGCGACCCGGGAGGCAGGGTCCTGCGCGAGGCAGGCGTCGAGGATGGCGTCGGAGATCGTGTCGGCGACCTTGTCGGGGTGACCTTCGCCGACGGATTCGGATGAAAAAATGTAGCTGCGTGGCATGGGACGGGTGGGTTGGGAGAGGTGGTTGAAATTAACCTATGAAGGTATGCGAATGTATTGATGGGTCATTCTGGGTCAACGTCTTTCTCGCGGAGGGTGGGCCCGGGGTTCGGCGCTCACGGGGGCTGGGGGCGCTTCGCGTGGCTTGGCTGCGGGACGGTAGATCGTTGAAACCTCGACGGTGGGCGGAGGGTGGTGCATTTCTTTCCGCGTGGCCTCGATCCTGAAATCCCTGCGAGCGCTGTCGGACCCGACGCGGATGCGGCTGCTTCGGCTGCTGCGGGAGGAGGAACTCTCGGTGGCGGAGCTTCAGGAGATCGTCGGGATGGCGCAGAGTCGGATCTCGGCGAGCTTGGCGCAGCTGAAGCGGGAGGGACTCGTGGTGGACCGGCGGGTGGGGAAGAACAGCTTTTACTCGTCCAGCCTGGAGGAGGCGTCGCCGCTGGTTGGGTTGATCGAGGAGGGTTGCCGGGAGATCCCGGAGGCGGCACGTGACCGGGAGGCGCTCGCGCTGGCCCTGCGGAAGCGGAAGGACCGGGCGGCGGATTATTTCAACCGGTTGGCGGGTAAATTTGGGCGGACCTACGTGCCGGGTCGGAGCTGGCAGGCGCTCGCGCACGGACTGTTGCGGCTGCTGCCAAGGGACGTGGTGATCGCAGATCTGGGGGCGGGCGAGGGGACGCTGGCGCAGCTGTTGGCGCGGCGGGTTCGGCGGGTGATCGCGGTCGATTACTCGGAGAAAATGGTGGAATTCGGCTCGGCGGTGGCGCGGGAGAATGGGTTCGAAAATCTGGAATACCGTCTCGGCGACGTCGAGTCGCCACCGATCGGCGACGGCGAGGTCGACGTCGCGCTATTTAGTCAGGCCTTGCACCACGCGGCGCGGCCCGCGGCGGCGATGGCCGAAGCCTACCGGATTCTCAAGCCGGGCGGGCAGGTCATGATTCTCGATCTGGCGACCCACAGCTACGAGCAGGCGCGGGAGCTCTACGCGCACCAGTGGCTGGGATTTTCCGAGGTCGAGCTCCACGAGATGCTGAAGGGTGCTGGGTTCGCTGACATCGAGATCGCCGTGGTCGCCAGCGAAAAGGTCGCGCCGCACTTTCAGACCGTACTGGCAACGGCGGTTCGGGGGTGAAGGTTGTAACCGCGGGTTCGGCAGATTGACGTGGTTTTATGAATCCATTGGGAGAGCGAGTTTCGCGTCGGCTGCAATCTGTTGGGCCTTGCTGATCTGGGCCGAGCGCTCGCTTGACCAGCCGAGGATGTTGGTTCCCAATTGAGCGAGGTTTGAAATTGATCCGCTGAAGTGACGGCGGGTAGATTTTGAAACCGTGGTGAACTCGCTCGACGAGCGAGTCGTTTCCCCGCGGAAGGTAAGTCAAAACGGGCAATGGAGCGAGGATCCAGATGAGCCGATTGGTGCAACGAGAGGTTGACGGGCGCGGCGTTTCCGCTCTAGTCGCGGCCGATGAAGTGGTTGATCTTGACGGGGATGTTGGCGGGGATGCATGGGGGTGGCGCGGCGTCGTTCAGCGGGGTGTTGGCGTTCGGCGACAGTTTGAGCGATCGGGGGAATACGGTGGCCGTGTTTGGGCCGGTGTTGAACGCGACGGACGCGTATAACTCTCGGTTTTACGACGACGGGCGATGGTCGAACGGGCCGCTGTGGATCGAGAACGTCAACGCGGCGTTGACGGGTCGACCGTGGCTCCGCAACCCCGGGTCTCCGACGTCGATCGGGGCGGACTTCGCGTGGGGTGGCAGCACCTCGGGAACGGGCTACACCAGCGGGGTGCTGGCTAATCTCCGAACGCAGGTCGGGTCGTACCAAAATAACGTATTCGTCGGGCCGCTCGTCGATTTCTCGGTTGGGACGAAGCTGATCTCGGTCTGGAGCGGCGGTAACGACGTCATCAACGCCGTGCAGGGAAACGAGTCCTTCGATCCCGATGCGCTATCCTCGCAGATGGCGGCGAACGTGTCGGCGGCGGTCGAGGCATTGTACGCTCTGGGAGCGCGCTTTTTCATCGTGCCGAACTTGCCGGATCTGGGGAAGAAGCCGAACTACCGCCTCCAGCCTTTTCTGGCCGGCGCGGCGACGAACTTGGTCGGGCTCTACAACCCAAAGCTGCGACAGGCGATCTACGGGCTGCGCGAGCGGTTGTCCGGCGCGACGATCTACGCTTTTGACGCGTTCGATCTGCTGGACGCAGTGATCGCCACCCCGACGGCTTACGGGTTGGTGAACGCGACGGAATCAGCCTACGTCCCCAACAGTTCGTTGCTTGCAGGTGGGTTTTTGCGCGGCGACCCGGCTGATTATTTGTTCTGGGACACGACGCACCCGACTCGGGCCGGTCACCAGCTGGTGGCGAATGGTGTGTTGGGTCTGATCGATCTGACCGCGGCGGATCGCGCGGCTCCACGGTTGCGCGTGATCCGTCGTTCCGTGGAACGGAAGGGGGCGAGGGTCAAGTTGCGCGGTCGGGCGTCGGACGATCAGGGGGTGGACCAGATCGAGATCCGGATCGGGCAGGACGTCGAAGCCGTCGAGCTGCGAGTCAACGGGCGCTGGTCGGCCAAGGTGCGCGTGCCGCGGGGCCGGACGGTCTTGCGGGTGAGGGCCGTTGATCGGACGGGGAAATTCTCGAGAGAAAGGCGGCAGGTGATCCAGCGGGGTCGCCCGCGGGCGAGGGGTTGATCGTTGGCGCGGGGCGGTAGCCCGGGAGGGAGCGTTACGGAGTGAAGGTGATCCCGGAGGCCCCGATGATGTCGACGTTGTCGGCGGGGTTGGTTCCGTTGCTCGTGACGGAGTTGCCGGTGATGGCCGTGCCGGAGCAATCGCCGTCGGCGAAAATGCCAAACGCGGTGTTGGATTGGATCTGGTTGCCGACGATGGAGTTACCCGTGGTGGTGAGGAGGGTGAGGCCGCCGCCGACGTTGGAATTGATCAGGTTGCGGTAGGGATCGGTGGTGCCGCCGATGGTGGTGCCGGAGGTTCCCTGGCCGAGGAAGATGCCGCCGAGTTGGTTCGAGATAACGGGGTTTTTACCGTCGGTGGCGGTGTCGCCGAGGCCCACACGGTTGCTGACGATTGCGTTGTTGTAGGCCTGGTCGACGACGGCGATGCCGTAGCCGAGATTGCCGGAAAGGTGGTTGCGGATTTCGATGGAGGGTTGGAAGCCGCCGATGGCGTTGTCGTGGGCGGTGCCGCCGAGGAGGACGCCGTTCGCTCCGTTCGGGAAGGCGGCGGAAATGTCGGTGTTCGTGCCGCAGGCCGTGTCAGTGACTTGAACGCCGGACGCGTTGCCGCTGATCTCGACGCCGTTGGCGAGGTTGCCGGAGAGGATGCAGGTGCGGATGACGTTGTTGCCTCCCGTGGCGGTGACGAGGATGCCGTTGCGACCGTTGGGGGCGACGGGGCCGAAGGCGTAGGTGCCGCCGAAGGTGTTGAAGGAGATGAAGCCCTTGACGCGGTCGGTGACGGCGATGCCGTTCTGGCCGTTGCCGCTGATCACGTTGCCGAGTGGAATGACGCCGCCGACCTGAGTGTTGGTGGACGATCCTTCGACGAGGAGGCCGTTGCGGCGGTTCGGGACGCGGTGGGCATTATTGGAGGCGATGCCGAGGAAGTTCGCTTGGACGGTGACGTTGTTGGCGCTCTTGACCCGGATGCCCTGGCCGCCGTTGCCGCTGATGACGTTGTAGAAGACGAAGGGGTTCTGGTGAAGCGTGCAGCCGATGAAGCTGTTGCCGTCGGCTTTGTCGATCGTGACGCCGTTGCGGCCGTTGCCGAGCGCGGTGTTGCCGCCGGCGGAAACGCCGATGAAGTTGCCGCTGAGGGTGTTGCGCTCAGACTTCCGGTTGACGTAAACGCCGTCGCCGGAGTTCCCGGAGATCAGGTTGCCGAGGGGCGGGAAGATGGATTTGATTTTCGTCGTCCCCTTGTTGCCGGTGGGGTCGTTGTTGGCCGCTTCCTGGCCGCCGATCAGGTTGTTGTGCGAGCGGCTGGTGAGGAAGATGCCGTGCTTTTTGTTCGGGATGGCCTGGCGCCCGGCGGGGTCCGTGCCGATGTAGTTCTGCGCGATGACGTTCTTGGTGCTGCGGCGGACGGCGATGCCGTTGCCCCGGTTTCCGCTGATGACGTTTGAGAGCTGGAACCCGAGCTGAATGGTGGCTTGGTAGGGGATCTTGTCTTTGGAAATGGCGATACCGACGACGTGATTCCCGTAGACGGAGTTACTGCTCGTCAGGCCAGCGCGGACGCCGGGGTAGTTGAGATCGACCCACTGGCCGTCGGAGAAGCGCCCGTCGGTCTCGCGACGGACGGAGATCCAGGCGCCCTGGACGGGTCCGGCTGGGCCGCCGCGGCGGACGGAGTCGGCGTTCATCGTGTAGACCCCGGGTTCGGCGCTGCTGATGCCCTCGAAGTGCGTCTCGAAGGTGCGCGCGGTGTCGCCGTTGCGGTAGCGATAAGACGTCCAGTTGGAGAATTTTTTGGTCCTCGAATCGTAGTCCACGAGAAACGCGCGGCCGCGGAAGAGCGGGAGAGAGGGATCGTCGAAGTTGTCCGTCGCGACGTCGGAATAGCCGCCACAAATCGTGTATTTCGTCTCGCCGTTGTGCCAGATGCCGTAGGCGGTGGTGGTCTTCGAGCCGGGGAAGACGATCTTGTCGACGAAATCGGCTTTGGCGACGTCGTAGACGTAAGAGACGGTGGCGCCGGACTCTTTGAGCGCGTTGCCGACGGCGAGGCCGCCCATGGTGCTGTGGGTGAATTGGATCGTGGCGTTCGGGAAGGCGATGGGGCGAAATTTGCCGCCGCCCGGGAGTTGATTGAGCGTGCCCTCCCAGACGAAGCCGACGTTGGTGGGGCCGTCGTTGCTGCGCGGCTCGTAGCTGCCGACGAGACGGATGCGGCCATCCGGGAGGTTGTCGGGGCCGTAGACGGCGGTGTTCTCGGCGTTCGGATAGCGGACTTTATAGCTTTTGCCGCCGCCCGCGAGTGGCCCGACGTAGAGCAGACCGTCGGCGGCCGTCTGGCCGCTGATGAGGAACTCGTTGCCGCTTCCGCGGTAGTTCCGGATGCCTTCCCAGACGGTGACGGGCTGGACGGGGAAGTCCTTGCGGCTCGTCGTGTCGAAGTAACGGACACCGGTGACGGGGTCGGAGGAGCCGATGAGGTTGCCGCTCGAGGGAGCGACGATCTTCACGCCATCACCGAGATTCCCCGTGACGGACCCGCCCGGCTCGAGTCCAACGTAGTTTCCGTCCACGGTGACGCGCGAGGCGATGACCTTCACCGCGGCATCGGTGGAACGGACGAGCGAAAGTGATCGGACGATGGTGCCATCGGCGCCCTTGCCGACGTTCAGGCCGCTTTGGCCGCCGAAATCGACGACGACGCGGGGCGAGCCGTTGAAGCCGGGGGCGCTGGTTCCGTCGAGCGTCGTCGGGCTGGTGAGGACGGGAAGCGGTGAATTAAGCGAAATCTTGCCGGCAATGGCGAAGTTGATCGTGCTTCCGGGGTTGGCGTTCGCGCGCGTGATGGCCGAACGAAGCGTGCCGCCGTTGCCACGATCGGCGAGGGAGGTGACTTGAAACGTCGCGGCGGGGGAGGAGAGGGAGAACGCGGTGAAAGCGACCGCGAGCGCTGGGAGGTGGAGTTTCATGAACAGGTGGTTGGGGTTGAACGCGATAACATTACGCTTGCTCTGTATGTAACCTGAAAATGGGTCCGGCGGCGGAATTTTTGGGGCCGATCAAACCGAGTCTTGGAAGCGGGCACCGTGCGCGTGGATGAAAGCAGGGAGGGTGATGGCTGGCTGGGGCCAGCGCTCGAGCGCGTGCGACGGCTCGTTGAGATCCGGGTAAGGGCTGAGCACCGGAGTGCGAAACATCCCCGTAGCGCCGCAAACCAGAATCTCGGGATTTTTTCAGAAATGTTCGCGCCGCCTGTCAATCGGAGCGGGTCGGTGTTTCAATGCTGCGCGAATGCTGCGGTCATGTCTTTAGATTCCGTTTGGCGAGAGGCGCGGGGGACGGTGCTGTTGGCGTTGCCCCTGGTGGCTGGGCAGGTGAGTCAGATGCTAATGGGCGTCGTCGATACGGTGATGATCGGGCAGCTTGGGGTGGTCCCGCTGGCGGCGGCCACCCTGGCCATGACGCTGGTTCACATCCCGTTGATCGCGGGGATCGGCGTGCTGGTAGCGGTGTCGATCCGGGTGTCGCAGGCGCGGGGTGCCGGAGACATCGCCGGGGCGCGGGGTGCGGTGCGAAATGGCTTGTATCTGGCGTTTTTGTTCGGGGCGCTCGCTTTGGTGGCGGGATTTCTGACGCGGCCGCTGCTGGCGATGATCGGGCAGGATCCAGCGGTCGCGGGGACGGCGGGCGATTATTACGTGATCGTGATGGCGTCGCTGGTGCCGGGATTTGCCTGCATGGTGTTCAAAAATTTCGCCGACGCGATGAACCGGCCGTGGGGGGCGTTTTGGATTCTCCTTGGCGGCGTCGGGCGCAACGTTTTGCTCAACTGGGTATTCATCTACGGGCAATGGGGGGTGCCAGCGATGGGGCTGGAGGGAGCGGGGTGGGCGACGCTCATCGCGCGGGGGGTGGATGCTCTCGTGCTGTTTGGCTGGACGGCGCGGTGGGGGCGCTTTGGCGAATGGGTGCCGCTGCGGTGGTTGCGCGCCCCGGATGGGACGGCGATGCGGAGCCTGCTGCGGGTGGGTTTGCCGACGAGCGTGCAACTCTTGGCTGAGGTGGGGGCGTTCGTGATGGCGACCGTGATGATCGGGTGGATTTCGGCCGAGGCCCTCGCGGCTCACCAGATCGCGATCACCTGCGCGGCGACGACGTTCATGGTGCCGCTGGGGATCTCGATGGCGCTGACGGTGCGCGTGGGCGAGGCGTGGGGGGCTGGGGAATTCGTGAGGTTACGACCCATCGTGGCGGGAGGACTCGTGATGGGCGCGGGGGTGATGGTGGCAAGCGCGACGACGTTCCTCCTGACGGGGCGGGTGATCGCGGGTTGGTTCATCGCGGACCCGGGGGTCATCGGGATCGCGGCGAGTCTGCTCGTGCTGGCGGGGATCTTTCAGGTGAGCGACGGGATTCAGATCGTGTCGTCGGGGTGCCTGCGCGGGATGAACGACGTGCGAGTGCCGGCCTGGATCGCGCTGGCAACGTATTGGGTCGTGGCGCTGCCACTGGGGGCTTGGCTGGCGTTCGGGTTTGGGCTCGGCGCGGTCGGAATCTGGCTGGGCTTGACGACCGGGCTGCTGGTGGCGGCGGTGTGGATGGGGTCGCGGGTGTGGGGAAAGTGTGGACCGGCCGGGATGATGGCTGATCCCTCCATGCGATGACGCGGAGTTACTCAATGTCCGAGTCGGTTTCGGCATCATTTTCGAAGGAAGCGTAAATTTTTTTAAAAACAGAGTGGATGCGTATTTTATTGGTGGACAATTGTCGCCGATATCGGTCATCACGGCCTTCGTGTTATCGAGAGCGGGTTCAATCGAGTCATCGAACGCTGGTGTCTGGGAACGGGCAGGACGATGGTTCCTGACCCTTCGACACCGCCTTCGCCGCGGAACGGGCAGCGGAAGAATCGTGCGGCGGGAGACGACGCCAGCGGCGGCACCGCTCGCAATCGCCGATTGGGTCGCTGCAGTAAATCGGCGAATCTTCCCCTGGATCGTGCTGGCGATTCTCCTGCTCGTTGGATTCAAGCAGGCGTCGGAGATCGCGAATTTGATCGTTGTCTCGCGGGGAGGAGGTCAAGCGTGGGAGCGGGTTGGTTACGTGCAGGCTCCGTCTGCTTCGGCACTGGCCGCGGATTTCAACGGGGGGAAGGGTCCCCATTTTAGCGATTCGGAAACGCGGCTCGATGAGTTCGAGAAAGGTAAATGGAAGGGCCGATTCGTGGCCAAGGTCGAAAAGCTTCTGCGCCATCAGCATTCCGAATTTTCCAGTGAATGGCTTCCGGTAGCGGAGGCACTCGATGGAGAAACGATCGGCAGCGAAAGTGCATTCGATTACGGATTGAGGGAGGGGGACATGACGATCGACGTCGCGGCGGCGCTCCGGACCGGGTTGCTGACGCCGCTCACGGCTTTTGCCTACCCACCTCGGCCGCCGACGAGCAGTGGGTTGATGCTCCACGCGCCCTACAATCAAATGGTGTTTCTGGTTGCCATCGGTGGTCTGCTTTTACAGCTCGTGATGCACAATCAACTGCTCGTTGGTGAGGTTGCCCCCACGCTGAACGCTGCGGCGGGAGTGCCCTTGGGGTACACCGCACTCGTGGTGTTGCTGCTCGTGATCGCGGGCGGGCCGATCGCCACTTTCTCCTGGTTCGTGGTCCGCTGGAAGGCGGAGAGAAAGGCCGAGCTCAAGCGATCGGCTGCGAGCGAGGGCCGGGATGTCCGGAGAGAAATCCTCCTGCTCAATCAGCAGCAGCCCTGGCCGCGAAGGGACGCGATGTTCCTCGGAGCTCTGGTGACGGCTGGCTATTTCCTGGTAGCCCCCCTCTCGGTGAAGCTCTTCGACCCCCCGAAACCGTTTTCCTACCTGCTTGTCGCGACCGAACTTGCCAAGACCGCGCTGACCTCTCTTCCTCAGCGGCTCGACCGCAATTTCCCCGAGGAGGCGGGTTACCGCCCGCGTGCGGCAACGGCTCCAAGTCCCAACCCTTCCACCCAATCCCCCGCCCCATGAGCACACCCGAACTCCGGATCAGAATGGCCGAGCGCATCGTCGACTTCGAAGCGCGGCGGAAGAATGGCAAGATCGCCGTCTACCCGCTGCCCGCGGGCGATGGCGGCGGGAAATACGAGGTTGCCGGCATCAACGACAAATACCATCCCGAGGAAGCCGCGAAGCTGCGCGCGCTCATCGAGGCGGGGCGGGCGGACGAGGCGGAGCGGTTGGCGACGGACTACATCGCGGACGAGACGGACGCGGTGGCTGGCTGGACAGCCGTGCCCGCCGTCGAGTCCTATTTGCGTGACTCGGCGTTCAACCGCGGACGAGGCGGCGCGGCGATCATCGCGCAGCTCGCCTGCGGGGTGGCGACGGACGGTTTGATCGGGGCGGTAAGCCGGGCAGCGATCGCGGTCGAGGAGGCCGATGCGCTGGCCTTTCTTCAGAAGCTGCGTGACGCCCGCGAAGCGTACGAACGGCGGAAGCGCGACGAAACGAGCAAGTTTTGGAAAGGTCTCGTGAATCGCTGGAACAAGGCGCTGGATTTCGCCCGCACGTTACCGCTCGAGCCGGAACCACTGGCTCGCCTAGCGCTCGCGCGACCGGTGGCCGCCGCGGGGGGACGGCGCCTGAAGCTGCTGTGTGTTCACGGGGTGGGCGAGCACGAGACGAATCTCGACTGGGTTGAGCAATGGCGCGCTTGGGTCGAAGCGGGGCTGCGGCAATACGATCCGTCGATCCGGGTTGAGGTAGACGTGTTATTTTTTCAGGCGTTTTTCGAGAAGGCTCCGCTCGATCACAAGACCTACGCGAAGGCGTTGGCCAGCCTGTTGGGCAGTGGCATCTGGCACGGCTTCATCCCCGGCCAACGGTCGATCCGAGGCGAACGCGGCGCGTCGGAGCGCCTCCGCTGGACGGCCGGAATGGTCGCGCAGTGGGCGGACAACGCGGAGCTGCGTCGCGATCTGCGGGATCACATTCACGCGAAGATGGAGTCCTACGAGCCGGACATCGTCGCCGCCCACAGTCTGGGTTCGCTCATCACGTACGATGCGTTCGCGAAAGACTACCGCCAGGACCTTTCGGGCCGGATCTACCTTACCTTCGGCTCGCAGATCGGGACGAAATTTGTTCGAAGCACCTTCGGTGGGCGGTTGGTGGGCCTGGAAGCACGGCATTGGTATCACCTCTTCAATCCAAACGACGACGTGATGACGGCCCGGCTGGACATCCGCGAGGGGGCCTTCACCGAGATCACGGCGCCCTTCGAGCGTGAGGGCGTGGGCGATCACGACGCCGAGGGATATCTCTCAACTGACGTCCGCCTCGGCAATCCTGGTGTCGGGCCGATTGCCTACGCAGGCATCGCCGGTCGCGGGATCACCAGGAGCGTGCGGACGGTGACGGCCAAGTCGGCCGCGATCGTGAGTGCCACGCCGAAGCGGCGCGCACTCATCGTGGGGATCAACAACTACGCCACGCCGGGGATGAACCTCGACGGTTGCGTGAACGACGCGTTTCTGATGAGTGCCGTGCTGCAAGAATGCCAGTTCCCGGCCGAAGACATCCGGCTCGTGCTAGACGACCGGGCGACGGCGGCTGGCATCCGCGACCGGATGGAGTGGCTGTTCGACGGCGTGAAGGCTGGGGACGAGCGGGTGTTTGTCTACAGCGGGCACGGCGGCAAGATCGACAGCTACGGCTTGGGCGAGGTGGTGGATCGCGAGGATGAGTGTCTCGTTCCGCACGATTTCGATTGGACGCTCCCGCACGCCGTTGTCGACGATGACATTTACGACCTCTACAGCCAGCTTCCCTACGGAGCGGAAGTTGTGTTTTTTCTGGATTGCTGCCACGCGGCGGGGATGAAGCGCGACGGCCAGGCCAAGACTCGGGGAGTCAATCCGCCGGACGACATCCGCCACCGATCGCTGCGCTGGGACGTGGCGCGGGGCATGTGGATGCCGCGCGAGGTTCCGCAAGTCCCCGTCGGAGTGGCCGATCCGATGGCGTCGACGGAGGTGCGCGACGCGGTGCGGCTCAAATTTACCGGCCCCGGCGGCTCGACCCATCGGCTCGGCCGTGCAAACGATCTCCGGCCGGCGGACTATTCGGAGTTCGAGAGCGCCAAGGATCAATTGGACCACCTGGGTCCGTACATGCCGGTGATCCTCCAGGCCTGCCAAGAGGTGGAGTTTGCGTTTGAATACCGCCACGGCAACCAGTCGTTTGGGGCTTTCACCTTTGCCGTCGCGGAAGCTCTACGCTCGGCGGGGCGGTCAAGGCGGAGGATCAGCTTCCGCGCGCTCTGCGAACAGGCCGCTGTGCGCATCGCCGCGCTGGGCTATACCCAGACTCCGCAAGCCGACGGTCCCGACGCGAAGCTCACGGCAGCGGTGCCTTGGAAGTGGCCAACGGCTTCCAAGCGAAAGCGGGCACCACGGGCGCGGAAGTAGAGCGACGGGATCCCACCGCCACCCGTGAGTTTCCGGGACTCGGCCGGGTTCCAGCCCCGAGTAGGCAGCCCACGCATCCCAGGCAACGTGATGGGAACTCGACAAGAAGGGCACGAAAACCATGAGGCTCGTCCAGCACGTCCGAAGAGTCGTGTTTCCTCAGACCTTGCCCGTTCATGATGATGAAAAAATGGGGAGTCAACTGTTCGCTTGTGGGGCGGGGGGGTTGGGGGCAGGTTGCGGGTCTTATGAGGAAATCGGGATGTGTGATCATCGTGCTGTTTTTGCTGCTGTGCCTGAGCGTGTTCGTGAACGGGGCTCTGCTCCTGGGGCTGGGAGCGCGGTCGGCTTCGGGGATCGCGCTCGAGACGGAGCCGACTTCGTTCGACGAGCAACTCGTTCTGCCGGGGAGTGACGAAGGCGACGCGAAGATCGTGGTGATTCCGATGGATGGAGTGATCGCTTACGGGGCCCCGGGGAGTCTGGGAGACTCGATGGTGGAGGATCTCAAGGCCGCCTTTCGGCAGGCGGCGAACGATCCGGACGTGAAGGCGGTGGTGATGACGGTGGATTCGCCGGGAGGGGAGATCACGGCGTCGGACGTGATCTACCACGAGATCGAGAAGCTGAAGGCAAAGAAGCCGGTGGTGTATTTCATGAACAGCATCGGGGCCTCGGGGGCTTACTACGCGGCGTGCGGGGCGAGCTGGGTGATGTGCAACGAAACGACGTTCACGGGGAGCATCGGGGTAATCATTTCGACGCTGAATTACCGGGAGCTGTTCGGGAAGGTCGGGCTGGATTCGATCGTTTTTAAGAGTGGCAAATTCAAGGACATGCTCAATGGCGCGCGGGAGGTGTCGCCGGAAGAAGCGGCTTACGTGCAGGGGTTGGTGATGCAGAGTTACGATAAGTTCGTGGGGATCGTGGCGGAGTCGCGGGGCCTGGATGAGGCGGCGCTGCGGGAGGGTGTGGCGGATGGGCGAATCTTGAGCGGCGAGGACGCGTTCGAGGCGAAGCTGGTGGATCAGTTGGGATACATCGAGGACGCTTACGCGAAGGCGGGGGAGCTGGGGGCGGCTCCGGGGGCGCGGATCGTGACGTATGAGCGGAATTACTCGTTGGGAAATATCTTCAAGTTGCTCGGGGAGTCGCGGGCGGGCGGTGGCGCGGTGAAGGTGGACGTGGATCTTCTCCAGGGGATGCCGGAACTCGAGCCGGGGCGGACGTATTTGCTGCCTTCGTTTTTTGCGCCGTAGGGTTCGATGGTGGTGGGGGATTCAAGGCTTCGCCTTCGGGTTGGGTCGGCGATTGAAAATCGCCGCTCCTTGAAGTGATGGTCGTGCTGATTGCCGCTTCGCTGGTTGGGGTCGCCGTTTGGGTTTGGTTGTTGCGGGCTTGGCCCCGGGAGGAGGCGGGGGTCGTGGGGTGTGACTCCTATCGGGTCGGGGATGCGGTCTTCGTCGGGGGGATCTGCCTCTACTTTCTGATGATGATCGCTTCGCCGGCGCCGGCGGGGGAACGGGCGGAGATCAATGGGGCGATGTTTCAGGCGGTCATCACGTTCTGGATCATGGTGTTGCTGATGGCGGTGGGATTTCTCGTTTATCGGGGGCAGAACCCGGTGACCCTTTTTGGATTGAGGCCGGAAAATTGGCGGCGGTGTCTGGGGGTCGGGTTGGCGGGGATCGCGGGGGTTTTTCCGGCGGTGCTGCTGATGGAGAAGTTGCTGTCGGAGCGGTTCCCGGAGGCGGGGGGAGATCGGACGGTGGAGTTTCTGCAGACGACGGCGACGAGTGGGGATTGGTTGGCGGTCGTTCTCATGGCGGCGGTGGTCGCGCCGCTGGCGGAGGAGATCTTTTTTCGGGGTTACCTTTACGGGGTGCTGCGCCGATACGGTGGTCGGTGGTCGGCGATCGGGGTGACGGCTCTGCTCTTTGCGGCGATCCACGGGAACGCGACGGGATTTGTGCCGTTGGCTTTGCTGGGGGTGGTGTTTGCGCTGGCTTATGAACTGACCGGAAGTCTTTGGACGAACATTCTCATGCACGCCGTGTTCAATGGGACGACGCTGGCGGTGCTGGCGTTCTGGCCGGAGATCGGGTGATGACGGCGAGTGAGTTGCCGGAGGATGAGCTGGTGGGCCGACTGACGGGTGGTCTGCGAATGGGATCGGAGGTGGTCGCGGGGCCGGGGGACGATTGCGCGGTGGTGCGGTTGGCGGGGGGCGCGTTGCAATTGTTGAAGACGGATTGCGTGCTCGAAGGCGTGCATTTTCTGGGGTCGGACGCGCCGGACCGGGTGGGGTGGAAGGCGTTGGGTCGAGCGATTAGCGACGTGGCCGCGTGCGGGGGGCAACCGGAATCGGCGCTCGTCACGGTGGCAGTGCCGGGGGATCGAGACGTGGCGTGGCTGGAGGGGCTTTACGCGGGGATCGGACGGGCGGCGAGCGCTTACGGGGTGTCGGTGGTTGGGGGCGAGACGGCGCGATCGCGGGCGGGCGTCTTCGTGTCGGTGGCGTTGACCGGGCGGGTGGAGGCGGAGCGGCTGGTGCTCCGGAGTGGCGGGCGGGTGGGGGACGTGCTTTTCGTGACCGGGCGGCTGGGGGGGAGCTTCGCTTCGGGGCGGCACCTGGACTTTGAGCCGCGGGTGGCGGAGGCGAGGTGGTTGACGGAGAATTTCCGCGTGCGGGCGATGATGGATCTGAGTGACGGGCTGGGGAGCGATCTGCCGCGGTTGGCTCGGGCGAGCGGTGTGGGGTTCCGCTTGGAGCGGGGGGCGGTGCCGTGCTCGGTGGGGTGCTCGGTGGCGGCGGCGATCTCGGACGGGGAGGATTATGAATTGATGTTGGCGGTGGGGGACGAGGACGTGGCGCGGCTGGAGGTCGGGTGGCCTTTTGAGGAAGTACCGCTGACGCGGATCGGAAAATTGGTGGGGGTTGGGGAGGGGGAGGACGTGGCCCGAGGATTCGGGCATTTTGGTTGAGGGGCGTGGCGGCTGCGCCGCTTGGTTAAGCGGCGGGAATCATTTCGGGGATCGGGGTGTCCGCTTTTGCTGGGGGGACTAATTCGGCGGGTTCGGGGGCGATTTGGGCGGCGGGGTCGTAGTCGAAACTCCATTGGGCTTCGGCCTTTTTTCCGTTCGCTCGGCCCGAGACTTCGACGGTGTAGGTCTGGGGGACGAGGCGGAAGGGCATGCGGTAAGTGATGAGCTGGGTCTCTGGATCGTAATTGGCGTCGACGAGGCCGAGGCTGCTAACGCGCATCTGGATGCTGCCCGGATCGAGGTCGCCGAGGGTGGCGAGGTTGGCTTTGAGGGTGGGCCGTTGGTCGGAGGTGGCGGTGCCGTGCATGGGGACGGTGATCATCGAAGCCGCGGCCGGTCCGGCGGTGGATTGGATGCCGGCGGTGCCGCCGCCGAACTTGAGGGAGTTGGTGAAGGTGAAGTCTTTGTCGCTCTGAACGATGTAGCGGCCGATGGAGTGGCGCTCGGTGCCGTGGAGCGCTTTGTTGCCAACGACGGTGAAGGAGGCCTCGTAACCGGCGGCTTCGGCAGCGGCGCGGACGGTTTCGTTGTTGATGCCGTAGGGGTAAGCGAGGGTGGTGACTTCGATGCCGAGTTTGTCGCTGATTATTTTTCGCGATCCGGAGAGCTCGTCGGTGAGCCACTCGGGGTAGGCGAGGCCACGGAGGTTTTTGGCGCTCGGTTTGGCGAGGTTGGAGTGGGAGACCGTGTGGCTGGCGATGTCGACGCCGGCGGCGTGCATTTCCTCGAGTTCGTCCCAGGTGATGGCGCGTCCGCCGACGTCGATGTAGTCGGTGTAGACGTAGAAAGTGAACGGGAAGCCGAATTCTTGGAGGATCGGCCAGGCGAGGGTGTAGGTGTCGTCGTAGCCGTCGTCGATGGTGATGACAATGGCGCGCTCGGGGATGGATTTCTCGCCACGCCGCCAAGCGAGGAAGTCGGCCATGGGGATGACGGGGACGCCGGCGTCTTTGATGGCCTGCATTTGCGCGCGGAATTCTTCCGTGGTGATCGCGAGTGGGTCGCGGGCGGGATTTTCGAACCGGTGGTAGCCCAGGACGGAGACTTCGGCGGCGGTGTTGATGGGGGTGGGCGTCGGCTCGGGGGTGGGGGCTGGCGTCGGTGTGGCGGTGGGTGCCGGATCCGGCGTGGGGTTGGGCGCGGCGGGGGGTGTCGGGTCGCAGGCGGCGAGGGCGATCGCGACGGAAACAAGGATTGGGACGTAAGGACGCATCGAGGTTCTCATAGGCCGGGCGGGTGGAATTGCAACTGCTGGATGATCCGCTTTCACGTGGTCGCGTCGAAGGTTGGGATGGCGCGGCGCATGAATTCGTCGAAGAGGGGGACGGTGAAGGCGATGTCTCCGTAGGAGGGACTGTAGATCATCCCTTTTTTGATGAGCTTTGCGCGGGTGGGACCGAGGCTTCCCGGCTTGGTGGCGAGGAGGGCGACGACGTCTCCGCTTCGTTGCGGTCCGCCGCCGAGTTCCGCCATCGCTCGGAGGAATCGCCGTTCGCTGGGGGTCAATCGGTCGAAGCGGACGCGGAAGAAATTTTCGTCGAGGCGTCGGATTACGGTTTCGGAGGCGCGCTCGATCACGTCGAGATCGATGGTCGGTCCGGACGAGAGGTTCCAGGCTTGGTAGCCCCATTCCTGGATGAAATACGGGTAGCCCTGCGCGAATTGGGCAATGCGAGCCAGGGCGTCTTCGGTGAAACGCGCGTTGGCGGCGAGGGCGGGATCTTGGAGGGCCTGGGCGGCGTCCGGGGGAGAGAGGGGGCCGATGTCGGGAAACGAAAAGAGCCGCTCGGCGTAGGATTTCGATTCTCCCGCCAGGGCTGGGAGAATGGGCAATCCGGCCCCGATGAGAACGAGGGGAAGTTGGCGTTGCTGGAGCCGGTGCATCGCCATGATGAGGGCGCTGAGTTCCTTTGTGCTGAAGTATTGCACCTCGTCGATCCCGATGGAGACGGCCGTTCCCCGCTCGGCGGCCGCTTCCGCAACAACGGTAAAGAGATCGGGAAGGTCGACTTCGAGGTCGCCGCTGTCGGCGGTGCCGCGTTCGGGTTCGATGTCCAAACCCACGCTGATTTCGGCGACGCTGACTTTGACGGAACCGATGAAACTTTTGAGAACGGACAGACCTCGACGAACGTGGTGGCCTGCACCGGCGAGGCGGTCGAGATCGAAGAGGAGGCGGCGCAGGTGGGGAGCGAGGAGGATGGGCAGCGGTTTGTCTTCGTGGGCTTCGACGAGAATGGTGCGGAAGCCTGATGCGGCGGCAATCCGGTCCATTTCGTTGAGCAGCACGGTTTTTCCGACGCCGCGCAGGCCGGTGAGCAGAAGGCTCTTCTCGGGACGGTTCTCGCGGACGCGCCCGAAGAGAATTCGGGATTGATCGAGAACCCCTTCTCGGCCAACGAGTTCGGGAGGTGGGGCGCCCGCTCCGGGAGAAAAGGGGTTCTTGATGGGATCCACGGTTGGAGGATCTAGTAAGATCTAGTGAGTTATATCAAGAAGTGAGTAGAAGTGAGTAGAAGTAAGTAGAAGTTGGTAGAAGTGAGATCAGGGTTCGATGCCGACGGCTCGGAACTTGGCGTCGACGTGGGTGAAGTGCCGTTCGATGGCGCAGGCGTCGGCGACTTGTTCGGGCGAGAGATGCTCGGCGACGCTGGGTTCTTCGGCGAGGGTTTGGGCGAGGGGGATTTTTTCGGCCCACGTGCGCATGGCGGCGCGTTGGACGGCTTCGTAGGCGGTTTTTCGTTCGAGGCCGGCCTCCGTTAGCTGGAGAAGGGCGGATTGGCTGGCGTAGAGGCCGAGGGTGAGGTCGAGGTTGCGCTGCATGTTCTCGGGGTAAACGAGGAGCTTGGCCACGAGGTTGGTGAGCTTGTGCAGCATGTAATCGAGGAGCGTGCAGGAGTCCGGGAGGATGATGCGCTCGACGCTGGAGTGGCTGATGTCGCGTTCGTGCCAGAGGGCGACGTCTTCGAGGGCGGCTCCGGCGTTGTTCCGGATGACGCGGGCGAGGCCGGAGAGGCGCTCGCCGGTGATGGGGTTGCGCTTGTGGGGCATGGCGGAGCTGCCCTTTTGGCCGGGGGAGAAGTATTCTTCGACTTCAAGGACCTCGGTGCGCTGGAGGTGGCGGAATTCGGTGGCCCAGCGGTCGACGGAGGAGGCGACGAGAGCGAGGGTGGTCATGAATTCGGCGTGGCGGTCGCGCTGGACGATCTGGGTCGAGATCGGGGCGGCGATGAGGCCGAGTTTGTCCATGACGTAGGTTTCCACGCGGGGATCGAGGTGGGCGTGGGTGCCGACGGCTCCGGCGATCTTGCCGACTCGGACGCGTTCGCGGGTCTGGCGGAGACGGTCGGCGGCGCGGCCGAATTCGTCGTACATGAGGGCAAGCTTGAGGCCGAAGGTGATGGGCTCGGCGTGGATGCCGTGGGAGCGACCCATCATGGGGGTGTATTTGTGTTCCTTGGCACGGGTGGCGATGGCGTCGCGGAGGGCGTCGAGGTCGGCGAGGAGCCGATCGGTCGACTCCATCATCTGAACGGCGAGCGTGGTGTCGAGGAGGTCGGAGGAGGTGAGGCCTTGGTGGACCCAGCGGGCTTCGGGGCCGATGTAGGACGCGACGTTTTCGAGGAAAGCGATGACATCGTGGTTGGTGCGTTTTTCGATCTCGAGGACTTCCGCGATGTCGAATTTCCCACGGGCGCGGATGGCTTCGGCGTCGCTTTTTGGGATTTGGCCCAGGTCGGCCATGGCCTCGCAGGCGAGGGTTTCGATTTCGAGCCAGATCTCGAGTTTGCGCTGGTCGCTCCAGAGGGAGCGCATTTCCGGTAGGCTGTAGCGGTCGATCACCCGGGGAAGGTAGGGATCGGGTGCGGGAATGACACGATTTTTGGGCGCTGGGGTAGCGAACGACGGATGATTCGGCTTCTCGGGAGAGCGTGGCTTGCGGGGACGAAGCGTTGGCCCGATAGTCCCGGTCTCATGCAACTCACGAAATCGGCTTTTGGAATGTGGAGTGGAGGGCGCTTCATGCACTACGGGGTGCCGCTCGACGACGAGCTTTACATCGAGCTTATCCGCTCGGCTTACGAGGCGGGACTCAGGACGTTCATCACGGCGGATGTCTACGGCGCGGGCGAAGCGGACGAGTTGCTGGGCCGGGCGCTCACGGGGCTGCCGCGGGAAAGCTACTGCGTCGTTGGTGCCGTCGGGCATGATTTTTACGACGGCGAGCGCGAGGGGTCGAAGGGCTTTCCGAGGTTCACAAATCCGGCGTTGCGCCAGGCGGACGCTTACGCCGACTACCTCCGGTCCGCGACCGAGCGATCGCTTGCTCGCTGCGGTCTTGATCGATTTGATCTTTTGCTTTTGCACAATCCCGATTCCGTCGGCTACACGAGCGACGAGGTTTGGACCGGAATGGCGCAGGTCAAAGAAGCGGGGCTGGCCGTGCAGCTTGGGGTCGCGCCGGGTCCGGCGAATGGTTTCACGCTCGATCTGATTCGTTGCCTCGAGCGGTTTCCCGAGCTGATCGATTGGGCGATGGTCATTCTTAATCCGCTTGAGCCCTGGCCGGGGAGTCTGTGCCTCACTGCGGCGGAGAAGACCGGGACAAAAATCCTGACTCGCGTTGTGGATTACGGCGGACTCTTCCACGATGACGTGAAGCCGAATCATGATTTCGCGCCGCGCGACCACCGGATGTATCGACCCGCGGGGTGGGTTGAGGCCGGGAACGAAAAAATCGAGCGCTTGCGCCCCATCGCGGAGCGCCACGGGCTGACGATGCTCCAGCTCGCTTGCGCGTGGGACCTGCAGCAGCCCGCGGTCAGTTGCGTCGCGCCGACTTTGATTCAAGAGCCCGGAGATCACGCCAAGACGATCGCTCGAAAGGTCGAGGAACTTGCTTCGATTCCGGACGTCACGCTGACCTCCGAAGACCTCTCGCTCATTGCGCAGATCGGCGACAACACGGGGTGCATGAAGCTGAAGGGGGCGAGTTCGGCCTTCGACGGTGAGACGACGGCGGATCAGTGGTCGCTCGACGAGGAACTCGCGAGCGTCGCCAACCGCTGGGGCTTGCCGGTGCCGGCTTGATCGCCCGAAGGTCGCCCAACCGGGGGTAGGGCAGGCGCACCGTGCGGGCCGTGATTTTTTCCGCCTGCGGGGACCTTTTTTGCGGGTTGTCCGACTGATTCACTCTCCGGCGCTGGAAGCTCGCAACTGGTGACTCGAAGTGGGAGCCTGGCGGCGCGGCTTCCCTACTCGGGTAGATTTATCGTTTCCATGTCGACCCCACGTTCCAATGGATCTCCCGAGTCCCGGCCGAACGGGTTGCTGACGTTCGCCATCGTGGCGGCGAGTTCGATTTTGTTTTGCTCGAAGGGCGTCGTGGTGAAGCTGGCTTTCACGCACGGGGTCGATGCGCTCACGATCCTGACCCTCCGGATGGGGATCGCTCTGCCGTTTTTTGTCGTCATTGCGGCACTGGCTTCGCGTGGCGTCCCGGCACTGCCGGCGGGGGATTGGCTGCGGTTGGCGGGGTTGGGGTTCATTGGTTACTACGTGTCCTCGCTCGTGAATTTCACGGGGCTGCAATTCGTGAGCGTCGCGCTCGAGCGGATCATTCTCTACACGTATCCGACGCTCCTCCTTGTCTTTTCCGCGCTGTTTTTGAGAAAGCACGTGCCGCGTGGGGTTTGGATCGCCGCGGGGGTGTCGTGGGTCGGGATCGCGACGGCGTATGCCGGGGAATTGCGAATCGCCGTTGGAGATAGCCGCGTTGAACTCGGCGCTGCGCTGATCTTTCTGAGTGCGCTGACCTACGCCGTTTTCATTCTGCTGAGCGGTGGGATAATTCAACGGATCGGGGCGATGCGGTTCACTGGGATCACGGTGGGGTTCTCGTGCGTTTTCGTTTTGATGCATTCGGCGGCCACGCGGGACGTCGCGGATCTGCTCAGTCTGCCCGTGCCGGTCTACGTCGAAGGATTGGTGTTGGCGGTGTTGGGAACGGTGCTGCCGTCGGTGTTGTTGAGCACGGGTTTGCGGCGGGCTGGGCCGCAGCGGTTTGCGGTGATCTCGACGATCGGACCGGTGACGACTTTGTTTTTGGCTTGGGCGGTCTTGGGTGAAGCGCCCGCGGCCTCGCAGTGGTTTGGGTTTGGCTTGGCTCTGGCTGGCGGGTTGGGAGTGAGTTTGCTGAAGGTCGGAAGGTGATCGGAGGGGCCGGGCTCGTTTTTGCGGAGGCGCTGCAACCGGTGACCAGAAATGGGAACCTGGTGGCGCGGCTTCGCTCCCGCGGGGGGCGTCTGGGTTTGCGATGATGGAACGGGCTGTTTTGACGCCAATTGGGAGTTCGGGGGACCTGCTGCCGTTTTTGTGGCTTGGGGGTGTGCTGGCATCGCGGGGCGTCGAGGTGACGGTGATCGCGAGTCCGCGGCACGAGGCGGCGGTGCGGGCGAGTGGCTTTCGTTTCGTGGCGCTGGGGACGGCGGAGGATTACGAGCGGATGGTTCGGGATCCGCGGGTGTGGAATCCTTGGTCTGGGCCGCGGTTGATTTTTCGTTACGCGGGGTTGGCGGCGCGGCTGGTCTACGATCTTGTTCGGGAGGAAGTGGAGCGGGAGGCGGGGGCCGTGGTGGTGTTTTCGCCACTGACGGCGTTTGGTGCGCGGGTGGTGCGAGAGAAAGTCGGGTGTCCGCTCGTCACCGTGCATTTGCAGCCGAGCGCGATTTTGAGCGTGGACGCGCCGCCTCTCATCTCGCGGGGATTCGGTTTTGTAGCGCGGGTGCCGCGGTTTGCGCGGCGGGTATTTTTCGCTGGGGTGCGGTCGGTGATCAATCGAGGTGCGGCGGGTCCCGTGCAGGAGGTTTGTCGCGAGGAAGGCGTGGTGCCGCCGCGTGATCTGGCGGGCACATGGTGGAACTCGCCGGATGGAGTGCTCGGCTTGTTCCCGGAATGGTTTGCGCGACCGCAGGCGGACTGGCCGGAGCGGATGCGGTGCGTTGGATTTCCGTTGTTCGACCGGACGGGCGAGGCGGAGCTAGCCCGGATATTTCACGGAGAGAGCAAAAAAGTGGCGAAGTTCCGCGGATAAACCGCTAAGGTTGTTGGAGTTATGACATCAACCCAAAGGAACTTCGCCAATGCCAGAATGTAACCGGGAGCTTTTGCATTTTCCAAGCTTTGATCGACGTCAGATCGAAGGGAGTTTTACTGGCGGGGATGTGTCCAGTGACGGAGGGGTGATGGCGTTGCGGGCGGCGGATCGGCGCACGGGTTTGCTCAAGGCGTTGGACGCGGTGATCGAGGATCCGCGGGATGTCGATCAGATCACTCATCGCCAGATCGACCTCTTGCGCCAGCGCGTTTACGGGCTGGCCCTTGGTTACGAGGACCTCAACGATCACGACACACTGCGGCGCGATTTGGTGTGGCAGACCGTCGTTGAGCGCGGTGATGCGTTGGCCAGCAGTCCGACGTTGTGCCGGTTGGAGAACCGGGCGGATCGGGATACGGCGTGCGCGATGAGCCGGGTGCTCGTCGAGCAGTTTGTGGCCAGCTTTTCGAGCGCTCCCGAGGAGTTGATCCTGGACTTTGACGCCACCGACGACCGGGTCCATGGGCTGCAAACCGGGCGGGCCTTCCACGGATACTACGGGGACTGGTGCTTTTTGCCGTTGTACGTCTTTTGCGGCGAGCAGCTGCTGGTGAGCTATCTGCGGCCCAGCAGTATCGACGCCGCGCGCCACGCGTGGGCGATCCTGAAGTTGCTCGTCACGCGGGTGCGCGAGCAGTGGCCAGAGGTGAAGATCATCTTTCGAGGCGACTCGGGCTTTTGCCGCTGGAAAATGCTTCGCTGGTGTGATCGCCACGGGGTTGACTACATCATCGGGCTGGCCAAGAACTCCCGCCTGCTCGCACTCACTGAGCAAGCCCGGGAGCACGCCGCCGAGTGCTTCGAAAAAACCAAAGAGAAGCAGCGCCACTTCGTGTGGATCGATTACGCGGCCGGGAGTTGGGATCGGCAGCGGCGCGTCATCGCCAAGGCCGAACACAGCGCCCAGGGAGCCAATCCACGCTTCGTGGTGACCAGTCTGCCAGGCGACCCACAGGCGCTCTACGATGGCACCTACTGCGCGCGCGGCGAGATGGAGAACAGGATCAAGGAGCAGCAACTCGGGCTCTTTGCCGACCGCACCAGTTGCTCGGGCTGGTGGGCCAACCAGTTCCGATTGCTGCTCTCAAGCGCCGCCTACGTCCTCCTGGAAACCATCCGCCGTGTCGCTCTGGCGGGCACGGAGCTGGCCCGCGCTCAAGTCGGCACCATCCGCCGCAAAATCCTCAAGATCGGCACCGTCATCCTGCGCAACACCCGCCGCATCCGACTGCTCTTTTCCAGCGCTTACCCTTATCAAAAACTCTTCAACGAGACGATTGCCCGACTCAGTTCGGCCTGAACACCCGTGGTGCTGTCCCCGGCACCCAAAAACCAACGGGGGTTGGGGGTGCTGTCTTCACACACCACCAACAACTCGAAAATCGTCTCTTCCATCGACTTCCCTGCCTCCCATCCCTTCCAAACACCATCTTCTTATCCACCCGTGAAATATCCGGGCTAGATGCCGAGCTTGGGGAGTTTTTGGAGAAAGGAACTCCGCCGATTCTTTTGACGCCGGGGTCGGCGATGGCCTTTGGGCGGCGGTTTTTCGAGGTTGGTTTGTCGGCTTGCGAGCGGCTGGGGCGGCGGGCGGTGGTGGCGACGCGGTTTCCCGGTGAGTTGCCGGCTGCGTTGCCGGATTGGGCGATCGCGCGGAGCTACGTGCCATTCACCGATTTGATGCCGCGGGTCGCCGCGGTGGTGCATCACGGCGGGATCGGGACAACGGCGCAAGCGCTTTCCGCCGGGGTGCCTCAACTGGTGATGCCGATGTCGCACGATCAACCGGATAACGCGGCGCGGTTGCGTGAGCTGGGGGTCGGAGATTTTCTTTATCCCGGGCAGTTCACGCCGGAGCGAGTGGCGCGAAAACTGGAGAGATTGCTGGCGGACGAGGACGTTCGCCTGGCGGTGGAGCGGGCGCGGGCTTTAACGGTGGTGAACGACGGGGCGGCAGCATTGGAACGAGCCGTCGACGAGTTGTTGGCCCTACCTCAGCGGGAAGGGAGGTCGTAGGCTTGCCGGGCGTTGGTGTCGAAGTCGGTGCCTTCGATGGCGGGGAGCAGGGACACTGCCGAGGGGTAGTCCGGGTTGACGGGCCAGTTGCTTCCGAAGAGAAGGCGGTCGGGGCCGAACGCTTTGATGAGCGGGGCAAAAATCAGCTCCAAACGGTCGGGTGCGTAGTTCTCGCGGAAAGCGGAGTCGAAAGCCGAGAGTTTGCAGAAGACGTTGGGGTTGGCGCTGAGGCTTTTGATGGCGGCTGGCCACCAGGGTTGCACGTGACCTTCCGGATCGAGGCGGGCTCCAGCGAGGTGGTCGATGACGATACGAAGGTCGGGGAAGGTCTTCGCCGCGGTTGCAATCGCGGCGAAATTCTCGGAGTCGGCTTGGAGTTCGAGTGTCAGATTGGCTTTGGCTAGGGCTGCGAGGTTGGCGTGGGTGGTTGGGTTGGCAGGATCGAACGAACCGTGACCCCGGAAGCGGATGCCGCAGAATTTCGGGTCGGCGGAGAGGCGCTCAAGGTCGCTGGCGGTCGTTTCCGCGGTGAGATCGAGGTTACCGATGACGGCAAGGATCTCAGTGCGGTCGCGGACGTGGTCGAGAAGCCAGTCGTTAGTGGCCGGGCGGGTGTCGGCTTCGACGACGATCGCTTGGCGGATCGGGGTGCCGGTGGTTGCGGCAATGAAGTCTTCGACGAAGACGGGGCGGTAGAGGCGGGTGTTGGCGGGCCTGAGCCAGTCGAGGCCGTCCGGCTCGTAGAGGTGGATGTGGGTGTCGATCGTCGCCGGGGCGGTCTCCGTGGCGAGGGCTGGGGAGACGGCAGTGGCGAGTGCGATGAGAAAGAGGAGCGATCGCATTTCGAAGATACAACGCGGCACCGGGACGGTACCACTCGCACGCGGGACGCGTCCGCTCCTCACGCAGATCCCTATGCGCTGACGCGCATGGGCATGATGACGTAAAGGAAACCGCCGGCGATCTCGATGACACCGGGGCTCATTTCGTCGATGAGGCGGAGCTTGATCTCGTCGTTCGGGAGCGCCTTGAGCGGATCCATCAGGTATTCCGGATTGAAGGCGATGGAGAAGTCGCGGCCTTTGTAGGCGACGGCAATGGATTCCTTGGCTTCGCCGACCTCGGGAGTGTTCGCGGTGACTTCGATGTTGTTCTTGGTGAAATTGAGGCGGATCGAGCTGGTCTTGTCGCTGCTGAGGAGCGAGACGCGTTTGACGCAGGTGTGGAAGGGCTCGCGCTCGAGGGTGATGATCTCTTTGACGTCTTCGGTGTTTGGGATGACCTGCTTGTAGTTCGGGTAGTTGCCGTCGACGAGTTTGCTGACGAGCAGGGAGCCGTTGAGTTCGAAGGAAACGAGGCTGTCTCCGACGGAGAGGGTGACCTCGCCGTCGCCGCCGAGGAGGCGCTGGAGTTCGTTGATGGCTTTGGTCGGAACGATGAAATCGGCTTCGAGGGTGCCGGCAATCTCGGCGTCGATGGCTTCCTCGAACATCGCCAGGCGGCGGCCATCGGTGGCGACCAGCTTGAGCATGCTCTCTTTGAACGAGAAGAGGATGCCGTTGAGGACGTAGCGCGTTTCGTCCATCGAAATCGCGTAGGAGGTCTTGCGGAGTCCGTCTTTGAGGACGCTCTGCTTGATGCGGACGGTCTTGCTCTCCTTCGATTCGGGAAAGGCGGGGAACTCGTCGCGGGCGAGACCGTAGATCTTGAAGAAGCTCTGACCGCTGCGAATGGACGAGATATTTTTGGAATCGGTCTCGATCTGGATCTCGTCGGCGGGGAGTTCGCGGATGATGGTGAGGAGTCGGCGGGCGGGGAGGGTGGTCGCCCCGGCTTTCTCGACGGTGGCCTCGATCTCGCAACGGAGGGCGACTTCCATGTCGGTGGTGCTAAGGCGGATGCCGGTCTCCGTTGTTTCGAGGAGGACGTTGGAGAGGACGGGAAGCGTCGTGCGCGTGCTGACGACGTTTTGGGTTCTGGACAAACCCTCGAGGAGACTTTCTTTGGTGACGCTGAACTTCATGAATCGGTTATCTTCCTTCCGCCAGCCCGACGCGGCGTGTGAGGGGATTTAGCCGGGGGGGTGGGGGAGTGTCAAAGCAAAGTGGGTGGGGTGTGGCGGAAGCGAGGGGCTTTCGGCGGAGTGGGTTTGGTTCGTCGGCTGGTAACCAATGCCACGATGGATGTGCGCTATCGTGAGAGCTGGGTCTCGAGGGAGCGGACGGCGTGGCGGATCTTCTCGTCGGTCTCGATCCGCTTTTTGATGAGCTTGACGGCGTGGATGACGGTCCCGTGGTCCTTGCCCCCGAAACTGTCGCCGATGTCGGCGAGCGTGGAAGTGGTCATCTCCCGGGAGAGATACATGGCGATCTGCCGGGGGAAAGCGATGCTGGCGAGGCGGCGCTTGGACGTCATGTCCGCGAGACGGAGGTCGAACTGCTCAGCGACTTTGCGCTGGATCTGGTCGATCGTGACGGCTCGCCGTGCCTGCTCTTGGAAAATGTCGCGGAGAAGATTCTCAATGTCATCCTGCTTGAGCTGGCGGCCGCTGAGGGACGAATAGGACGCGACCCGCATGAGGGCACCTTCGAGTCGGCGGACGTTGTTGCGGATGCGGTCGGCGAGGAATTCGAACACCCAGCTTTCCAACGCAATTTTGAGCGTCGCGGCTTTGCTCTTGAGAATGGCGATGCGGGTCTCCATCTCGGGTGGCTGGAGTTCGGCGGTCATGCCCCACTCGAAGCGGGTAACGAGACGGTGCTCGAGCTTCTCGATCTCACTGGCGGGCCGGTCGCTGGACAGGATGATCTGTTTGTGGCCGTCGTGGAGAGAATTGAAGGTGTGGAAAAATTCCTCCTGCGAGCGCTCCTTGCCGCCGAGGAATTGGATGTCATCGATCATGAGGACATCGGCTTGGCGGTACTTCTTGCGAAAAGCGACGAGGCTGCCGTGCTGGATGCCGTCGATGAACTCGTTGGCGAACTGCTCGCTGGAAATGTAGAAAACCTTCGCGGTCTTGCGGGCGGCGAGGACGTGGTGGCCGATGGCTTGAAGGAGGTGGGTCTTCCCGAGACCGCTGCCGCCGTAGATGAAGAGCGGGTTGTAGGTTTTTGCGGGATTCTCAGCGACGGCGTTGGCGGCGGCGTAGGCGAAGTCGTTATTCGTGCCGACGACGAAATTCTGAAAGGTGTTGCGGGGGTTCATCCCGCGGGTGGCGACGGAGGCGGCGGTGGCGCGGGCCGAGGGCGGTTTCGGGGCGCGGGCGGAAGGGGCGGTTTCGTCGCCTTCGAGCACGGTGGGCATCGAGTCGGTGTCGTCGGACTGGCGGGCGACGATCTGGACGTCGCGGTCGCCTTCGACGACTTCGGCGACGGCTCCCTGGAGAAGGGGCAGGTAATTGCTCTCGATGAAAAATTTGTGGATGGGATTCGGGACGGCGATCGAGAGCGTCGTGCCGTCGTCGCTGGTGACTTCTACGTCGCTAAACCATCGGGAGAATCCGTCCTGGCTCACGCGCTGGGCGACGACGGCGGCAATGGCTCCCCAAAGTTGTTGAAAATCCCCGTTCATGAGTGACTTATGCACAATTAGGAAACGCGAATTCGCGCCGTCCGGTTAAGCTGCGTCCGTGTTACAATGCCGTCACGTTGGGGAAAATTCACGGGAGCTGGAGCTAATTCGAGCGGGCCAGGGATGGCGAGCATTCTTTGCAAAGTGTTGTTGGCAAGCATGATGGGCGTTTTGTGGTTGGGCGGCGCAAAAGAGGCCTGTTTGAAGGGGAACGTGGTTTTCGAATCGGTTAGGTGGCGGTGTGGAACAGACAGCTAGGAAGACAGAGGAACAATTCACAACTTATTCACAATGACTTCGGGTCCCGCCCGGACAACGCCGAGAGGCTAAAAATCGGGGGGTTTTGGCTCAAGGAAAAAGTGACGGAAACGCCTTAATTAAAAGTGTGATTTCGGGGCTAAATGGCTTGACCAAGGCGGAGGGTAAGCTGGCGCGGGCGCGGGCGGTGGGCGTCGCACGAGGAGGGCTGATTTGATCGCGTTCCGACGGGGGTGGGGGGTGGAAACCTCGATGGTAAGGCGGCTGGCGAGGGAGCCGGAACTCCGCGTCTCCGCGGTCGCATCGACACGACGAGACGTCTTCCCTCGAGTCGATCTGATTTTCTAGGCGGTCCGCGCGGGGGGGGAGGCGCGCTGAATGAGCAGGCCGCAGACGATCGTGAGAAGGCACGTGACGGGATACAGCCAGACGAAGCTGATCGCGGGGCGGATGGCGGTCATGGTTTCTGCGGTCATCCAGCCGAAGCTGCGGAAGATGAGGTAGAAGTCGGGGCGGACGTAGGCGGTGAGGAGGAGGCTCAGGCCGACGCCGAGCCAGAGGCCTTGGATGCGGGCGGGGATGCGGACGAGGGCGAGGAAGAGGATGCCGAGCATCGGGCCGTAGGTGTAGGCGACCATGCCGAAGGCCAGGCTGAGAATGTCGATGTTGCCGTAATTCTTGATCGCGTAGAGGACGAAGGCGGCTCCGGCGAGGAAGACGCCCCAGACGACGACGGCGATGCGAGAATCGCGGAGGAGGCGCTTCGTGTCGCCTTCCTCGAGGGATTTGCCGCCGTGGATGACGGAGAGAGTGGTCTGCGACAGGGCGGCGAGGGCGGAATCGAGGCTGGAGATGGCGGCAGCGAAGGCTCCGGCGAGGACGAGGCCCGTCAAGCCGGAGGGAAGGACGGTGGTGATCCAGACCGGGAAAACGTTGTCGGCGTCCTCGGCGAAGGCGGCGGTCTCGGCGGGAGTCGGAGCGAATTGGTCATACCAAGCGTAGAGGCCGGCACCGACGAGGAGCATGAGGACCGTGATGACTTGGGAGAAGCAGGAGCAAATGATGGCCTTGCGGGCGTCGCTGGCGTTTTTGCAGCAGAACATCCGCTGGGCGTTGAGTTGGTCGGTACCGAAGGCAGCGAGGTTCTGGAAGGGCATCGCGATGAGGGCGACCCAGAGCGTGAATTGGACGTCGGGGTCGGTGGAGAGATTCCAGAGAGTCATCTTGCCCGCTTCGCCGGCGACGGTGGTGAGTTGGGTGAAGCCGCCGTCGAGGTGGCCGATCATCCATCCGAGCGCGAGCAAGCCGCTGAAGAGGAACAGGACAAATTGCATGGCGTCCGTCCAGATGACGGTGGTCATGCCACCCATGAGCGTCCAAGCGATGGCGAAGGCGGTGATGGCGAGGATGGATTCCGTCATGCCGAGAGGCGTGACGGTTTTGAGGATGAGAGCTGTGACGAGGACCCGGACGCTCTGGCCGAGGATGGTGCCGAGCGTGAACATGGCGGTCGTGAGGACTTTGACGCCGGGGCCGAGGCGGTGGGCCAGGTAGTCGTAGGGGGAGAAAATCTCGCGCTCGTAGTAGATCTTGGTGAGCCAGACGCCGACGATGACGCGGGCGACGACGGAGCCGATGGCCCACTGGAGATAAGTGAAGTCGCCGCCGACCGCGAAGACGATGCCGGGAACACCGATGAACGTGAGCGCGCTGATCTCGGTGGCGATGATCGAGGCGCAGACGGCGGGCCAGGGGAGAGAGCGGCCGGCGAGGAAGAAGTCTTTAATGGTCGACTGCTTGCCGCGCATGGCGTGGCCTACGTAGGTCGTGAGAGCGAGGTAGCCGATGAGGATCGACCAGTCGAGGGCGGTGAAGTTGGTGTGGATTTCCATTAGATGCAATGCGGGTGCTCGCGCGGAGGCGCAGAGACGCAGAGGGATACACGAATAATGGGCGTTTCCTCCGCGTCTCTGCGCCTCTGCGTGAGATCAGTCATCTCAAGCGGTCGGGAGGCGTTTGAGGAGGACTTTGGAGTTGCGGGCGCTGGACTCGTAGCGGGCGCGGCGGACGGCGGGGAGGACGTCGACCGGGGCTTCGATGAAGCCGCCTTTTTGTTGGAGGTAACTGTAGGCTTGGGTCGACAGGGCGAAGAGGGCGGTGAGCTTTTTCTGGCGGGCGAGGGTCTCGGTGAAGGCCATCAATTTTCGTCCGTAGCCCTGGTTCTCGTGGTGCTTGCTGACGTAGAGGCAGGCGAGTTCGCCGCTGGCCTCGGGAGCATGGACGTGGAGCGCGACGCAGGCGACGAGCTGGCGGTCGATCTCGAGGACCCAGTAGTCTTCGAGGTTCTCGAGGATGTCGTGGCGGGTGCGGCGGACGAGTTCTTCGTTGTCCACGGATTGGCGGATGAGGGCCATCATGCCGCGAACGTCTTTTTTGAAAATGCGGCGGATCTGTTGGTATTCGTTGCTGTAGACCATCGTGCCGAAGCCTTCGTGCGAAAAGATCTCGGTGAGCAGGGCTTCGTTGACGCTGCCGTCGAGCAGGTGGGCGCGGGAGATGCCCTGGCGGCAGGCGCGGGCCGCGTGGTCGAGCTTCGACAGGATGCCGGGAGCGGCGGTGGGGCGGTGTTTTTTGGTGAGTTCGTCGGTCTCGGCGATGGAGAGCTGGTGGGGGAGCCAGGGGGTGTCGGCGAGGGTGGTGGGGGCGGTGAGGAAGATGAGCTTGGCGGCGTGGAGGGCCTCGGCGATCTCGACGGCGATGGAGTCGGAGTTCACGCGGTAGGTTCGGCCTTCGCCGTCGAAGCCGAGCGGCGGAACGACGGGTACGATGCCTTCCTCGAGGAGAAGCTTGAGGGCGATGGTGTCCACGCGCTCGACCTTCCCGGTGTAGAGCTGGTCCTTGCCGGCGAGGATGCCAGCGGGGTGGGCGATGATGGCGTTCAGGTAGGCGGCGCGCAGGTCGACGGCAGAGAGGCCCTCCATGATTTTGTTCGTGAGGCCGATGGCGGCTTCGACGCTGAGGGCGAGGGTCGGCTCGTCGGTGACGCCGGTGCCATCGGCGTTCGAGATCGCGATGCCGCGCGTCGCGGCGAGGTCGGTAATCTGTTTGCCCGCGCCGTGAACGAGGACGGCTCGGATGCTGAGCGAGCGAAGGACGGCGAGGTCGACGAGGATGTTGGCGAAATTTGGCGATGCGGCGATGTCGCCGTCGACGGCAATCACGAAGGTGCGCTCGCGGAAGCGCGGGACGTATTGAAGAATTTCGCGGAGGTCGGAGACGTTCACGGTCGGGGTGCGTTTATGGAACGCGGGGGGGGGAATTGCAATGGTGCAGGGGCCCGGAAAAAGGCGCGGAGCGTCGCGAGACGCGAGGGGAAGCTACGGGGCGGGCGGAAGCTCACGGAGGCGGGATTCGATGAGCACGCGGATGGAGTCGGGGCTTTCGAGCGCGCCGAGGGAGCCGAGGGGACCGGCCGGGAGGACTTCGCAGCGCGGGATGGCGGCGCGGAGCGTCTCGGGGAATTCCGACGGGAAGCGGTCGGGGACGTCGGGCCAGAGGACGGTGACGGGTTGGGTCACGCGGGTGAGCTGAGTGCGGACATCATACAGGATGCGGCCGCGCATGAAGGCGACGATGGCGTGCTCGGCTCCGTACTGGGACGCGCAGGTGGTCAGCATGTCGACCACGTCGTCGCCGACGCGCGCGGGGTCGGCGAAGCCAAAGGTATTTAACCAGGAACGGATGAACGGGCGGCGCGCAAAGTAGTTTTTGTAAACGAAGGCGTTCAGACCGGGAATCCGGGCGATGGTGGTGATACCCATCGGAAGGCGGCGCAGGCTGACGTCGAGGCCGACCGGCGCGTAAAGGACGAGCTGGCGAACAAGTTCCGGGTGCTGAACGGCGAGCTTGAGGGCAATGGCGGCACCGACTCCCGAGGCGACGATGGACGGGCTTCGACCGGGTGCAAGGGTGCGGATGAGATCGGCGAGAGCGAGCGCGTGTCCGTCGGCGTCCAGACCGGGCGAGGGACGTTCGGATTCGCCGAAACCGATGAGGTCTGGGGCGATGACCGTGTGGTGATGGGCAAATTCCGAATAGATCCGCGACCACTCGAACGACGACGCCCCGGCGTAGATCCCGTGAACGAAGATGAGCGGCTCACCCGATCCGGACGTGTGGTAGACGATCTCGCCGACGGAGGTCTGCACCACGCGGGTGGCAAAGATGGCGGGCGAAATTGTCTCGGGGATCGGGTGCCGCATGGCCCGCTGCATGCGGTAGCGAACGGCGAGCGCGACGGTGCCGAGTAGGCCGACGCCGAGACCGACTCCGAGGGCTGGTTTCTTCTGAAATGGGTTCCGCAACTTGGTCACGAGTGATCGCCACGGCGGTCCGGGAGCGCAAGCGGGAAGTGAGCGAGTTCAGTTGAGCGAGAATCTTTTCACCCATTCAGCCGCGAATACCGCCGCCTCTTCGGCGAACCTCCTGCTCGCCTGCCGCTCGCGCGTGGGCGGAGCCTGGCCGCGTACCCTCAACGGCGGCTTCGCTGTTGGTCTGGAAGCCCGTGGTGCTCATTCGATTTCCGATCAAACCTCACTGGCGTTGCGCACTTTTCGCTACTATCTGTCTCCCATGGACACCGCACCCGACCTCACCAATCAAGCCCCCCGCAGCCCCCGCCTTCAGGTTGGTGGCTACGTCGTTCTGGCCCGGGCCATCGACAAATGCCGAGCCGACCTCGCGGGCACGATCGGCGAATACCACACCGACTGTCCCATCGACAAAATCCTCCTCGGTTGGAAGGAGATCGAATACTCCGCCTTTCGCGAGCAAGTCGCCAGCGGCTCAACCGACGAACAGATCGCCGAGTGGGTCTCCGCGAACGGCGCGGTCAAATCGCCGATCGAGCTCCAAACGTGGAACGAGGAGACGGAAAATTTCCACCCGGCGACGAATCCCGACCTCAAGGAGTTCTTCCTCGGTGAGTGCGAGCGCTTGGAACTCGATCCCGCGACGACCACGCTGTTCGACTATCTCGAGAAGGACGACGCGCTGAGCTTTTCCTGATCGATCGAACCCGGAGATCGCCGCGCAGCTCGAAATCCGCCTTGACGGTAGCACGCTTGGTGTCGGGAGCGCTGGTGGTCAACGCGACAGTTGGGTGGCGGGATCGACGAAAAATTCGTTCATTCGACCCATCCTCTTCGCGGTTGGTGGGCGATGTATCGGAGTGAAATCAAGCGAAGAAGATAAGACGGAAGGAACCATCAAAAAAGCTGTCGGCGAGGTAAAAAAGGCCGTTGGTGGAGCAACGAAGGATCGTGAACTGGAAGCCGAAGGCCACGGTGATAAAGCCGAAGGAACGGTTCAGAAGAAAGCCGGTGACGTGAAAAAAGTCTTCGGCCAGTAGAGCGCGGAGCGCTGGTCCAACGAGGGGGGAGCGAGGCTGGGTTGCCGGCTCCGTCCGATTCAGGGTTGCGGTAAATGCGTCACTCGGTTGGGCAAATTGAATGGGCTTAGCGGTGTATCGGCAAGCGAGCGCCGGGCAGACGATTACCACTAGACGAAAAAGGGGAAGCCTGCGGCGCGACTTCCCAACCGCGGGTTAAAGTCCGCTCAATCGGACTTTGCCAGTGCCCTTGGTGATCTCGCCGATAACTCTTGCGCGCGTCCGTTTCGCGATCGCGGGACCGTCCGTTTCGCTGACGATGAGGACCATGCCGATGCCCATGTTAAAGACTTGGTGCATTTCATCGACGGGGACTTTGCCGCCCTCGCCGATGAGCGTGAAGATGCGCGGGACGGTCCACGTTGTCGTGTCGATGACGGCGTTGCACTTCTTCGGGAGCACGCGCGGGAGATTGTCGATGAGGCCGCCGCCGGTGATGTGGGCCGCCGCTTTGACCGTCCCGTCGGGGAGGCTGGCCATGAGCGGCTGGTAGTTTTTGTGAACTTTGAGGAGTTCGGTCGCGAGCGGGCCGGAGAGGCCATCGACCATCGATTCGGGCTTCAGTTTGAGTCGGCGAAAAAGGACGTCGCGAGCTAGTGAATAGCCGTTCGTGTGGAGGCCGTGGGACGGAAGGCCGAGGAGGACGTCGCCGGGCCTGACCTTTGAGCCGTCGAGTATCTTGGGTTTGTCCACGATGCCGACGATGGTGCCGGCGACATCGTATTCGCCCGGTTGGTACATCCCGGGCATCTGCGCGGTCTCTCCACCGATGAGGGCGCAACCGCCGTCGCGGCAGGCTTTGGCGAAGCCGCGCATGATCTCGGAAAATACCGCAGGATCGAGGCTGGCACTCGCCAGGTAATCGAGGAAGAAGAGGGGCTTGGCACCGATGACGGCGATGTCGTTGATGCAGTGGTTGACGAGATCCTGGCCGATGGTGTCGTGGCGACCGGTGAGAAAGGCGACCTTCAATTTCGTACCGACGCCGTCGACGCTCGAGACCAGGACGGGCTCGGACATGCCGGTGAGGTCAGGCGCAAAAAGGCCGCCGAAACCGCCGATCTTGCCGAGGACTTCGGGACCGTGGGTCGAGCGGACCTGGCGCTGGATGCCGCGCTTGACCTTGTTGCCCAAGTCGACGTCGACTCCGGCGGAAGTGTAGGCTTTGACGGGTTTGGAGGGTTTTGGCATCGGATGGCGGTGATCGGTGTGCGGTGAAAAGCCAGCGATTCTTGGGTTCGCTCAGAACGGCAAGTTGGAACTCGGGACTTTAGGAGAGGCGGTCGGCGAAGAGCGGGGCTTGGGCGTCGTCGGGGTCGAGGAGGCGGGCTTGGTGACGGCGTTTTTCCATGAAGAGTTTGTCGAAGGATTCGTCGTATGGGAGCGGGTATTCGCCGTTGAAGCAGGCGATGCAGAAGTTGGATTTCGGGAGGCCGGTCGCGCGGACCATGCTGTCGACGTCGAGGTAGCCAATCGAATCCGCGCCGAGGTAGTCGCAGATCTGGTCGGTCGTCATCTGGTTTGCGATGAGCTTCTCGGGGTCCGGGAAATCGATGCCGTAGAAGCAGGCGTGTTTGTGCGGCGGGCAAGAAACGCGGAGGTGGACTTCCTTTGCGCCGGCCTCGCGCAGATTCACGACCCGGGCGCGGGCGGTGGTGCCACGGACGACGGAATCGTCGACCACGACGACTCGTTTCCCGCGGACGGCCTCGCCGATGAGGTTCAATTTGACCCGGACGTTGAAATCGCGGATCAGCTGGCTGGGCTGGATGAACGTGCGACCGATGTAGTGATTGCGGACGAACGCGAGATCGAACGGGATGTTGAGTTCGTTCGCGAAGCCGAGCGCGGCGTAGATGCCGGAGTCAGGCACCGGAACGACGATGTCGGCGTCGACGGGGTGCAATCGAGCGAGTTCGCGGCCCATTTGCACGCGGACCTCCTTGACGTTCATGTCGTCGATGGTGCTGTCGGGGCGGGCGAAGTAGACGTATTCGAAAATGCAGAACGACTTCTTGGCGCGGCGGAACGGCCACTCGGAGCGGATTCCGGATTTATCGATGATGACGACCTCGCCGGGTTCGATCTCGCGAATGAACTCGGCGTGGATGAGGTCGAATGCGCAGGTCTCGGAGGAGAGGACGTAAGCTCCATCGAGGAGGCCGAGTGACAGCGGTCGGAAACCGAAGGGATCGCGCACGCCGATGATCTCGTTTTCCCCCATGATGACCATGGAGAACGCGCCTTCGAGGCGGCGGAGGGCGGCGATCGGGTTGGTGTTCTTGTCGGGGCGGGCGAGGAGGTGGAGGACGATCTCGCTGTCGACGGTGGTCTGGAAGATGGAGCCTTCGCTCTCGAGTTCGAGGCGGAGCTGGGCGGCGTTGACGAGGTTGCCGTTGTGGGCGACGGCGAGCTGGCCGCGGGCGGTGTCGACGACGAGGGGCTGGGCGTTTTTGAGATTGCTGGAGCCGGTGGTCGAGTAGCGCACGTGGCCAATGGCCCGGGTGCCCTGGATGTGCTCGAGGGCGTCGCCTTCAAACACGCCGGAGACGAGGCCCATGCCTTTGTGCGTGCGGAAAGGCGCGCCGCCGCCGGTGGTCGAGGCGATGCCCGCTGATTCCTGACCGCGGTGCTGCAGGGCGAAGAGGCCGTAGTAGTTGAGCGTCGCGGCGTCGGGGTGGTCGAAGACCGCGAAGACGCCACATTCGTGGCGGGGCTTGCCGTCCTCCGGGTCGGAGGCGGGCTTGGAGCTGGCTTCGATCATGGGATGACGGAGTCTGCCTCGTCTTCCTCCGGCTCGGCTTCGCCGTCCTCGTTCTCGGCGTCCTTGTCCTTCTCGGTCTTGAATTCCGACGTGCCTGCGGGCGTGAAGATCTCGCTGCGACCGGCGATCCACGACGATTCGAGGCTGGTGTAGAGGGCCTCGAGTTGAGCTTTGGTCTCGAGGCGATACTCGATGGTGCCCGCGTGGGTCGTGGTCGGGTATTCCTTGATGACTTTGGCCCAGATGGGGTCGCCCGGGATCACGCGGGTGGCGGCGGCTTGCGCGGCGGTGAGTGCGCGCTCGGCGGCGTCGCCGACCGGGCCGGGGACGTTGATCGGCTCGATGTAGTAGAATCGTGGCTGGAACACGCCGGACGTGCCGACGTTGACCTCGGTCACCCGGGCCGCTCCGTCGAGGACGTATTCCTGGGTGCTGACGGCGTTGATCGAGTCGTGGGCGACGACGAACGTGCCGCCCGGCAAGTCAGCCTTCCAGTAGGTGATTGTGTCGTAGTTCGTTGCCTCGAGCGTGTCGTCCTGCCCCTCGGGGGTTGGCGACGGCGTGGGGGTCGGTCCGGGAAATTGAGCGATGGCGGGTTGGATCACGACCGCGAGAGCAACGGCGGTCGGAAGCAAGTGACGGCGGATCATGGTCGAATCAAAGGGTCGGCAGGTCGCGGGACAGGCGGAGTTCGGGCTGCCCGGCGGAATATAAACGCCACGACCAGGGTTGCCAGCTTTCCTTGCGCCAGTCGAACGTGAACGGCTCTTTCAGCTCCTGGAGCCGCCCGAGCGCGATCTGGGCAAGCCCGGTGCCGTTGCCCTGGAAAGTGAGATCGATGGTGACCGTGGCGCGGGGTGAGTCGTCGCCGGCCAGGTCGATCCGCCAGTTCGAGGGAGTGATTTCGAGGAAGAAAAATTGGCTGAATCCTCGGGACGCCAGCTCGATGATGGAGGAGCGGTCGAGTTGCCACGCGTCGGCGTAGTCGGGTGCAAGGGTGTTGCGGACGCGCTCCCAATCGCGATTTTCGACGGCGGCGAGCAGTCGCTCGCTGGCCAGCTGGATTTGTCGGCGAGGTTGAAATTCGTAGGCGGCCCAAGCGCCGATGACGAGAGCGACGGCAGCGATGGCGGTGAGAATGCGGCGAGGAGTCATTTGAGACGGTCATACACCCTTTCAGAATCGCTGCCGATCCCGTTCGCGGGTCGTCTATTCTCCTCGCCAGAAATATCCGGTACCGTCCCCCGGAAGGTCGTCGGGCACCACTGTCCCGACGTGACCATCGAGATAGAGAACGCAGGCCATTCCATTGTTTCGGAAATCGATCCATTTCACGGTGAGTTGGCTCGATGAGGTCGAATCTGCGATTAACCTAAAAAGGAAAATGGACGTGAAGTTCTGTCGCCGAGGATGACCAAGGCGTGAAGCGCGGGAAAGAGGCGGGAAGGGAGGGTCTTTTCAGCCGCTGAGCAGGAGCGAGGCGTCGGCGGGCAGCCCGGGAAGCCATTTTCCTCCGAGCCATCGGCGCAGGAGGCGAGTCAGAAGCAGGGTCCAGCGTTGGTTGCTGGTCCATCGCTCCGTGATGGTGGCGATGTGATGCAACTCGCTACTGATGAGGGTGACAGCGTGGGCGATGAGGTCGCCTTTTTCATGGAGAAGGCTCACACGCACGGTGCGCTGACCGGCGGTTTTGATCTGGCGACCGACGCCGGCCATGAGCATGGGCCGGGATCGGATGGCTTCGCGGTGGTGTTCCTCATCGTAGAAGCGCAGATAGAGGCTCCACCAGTTGTAGAACAGGGCGATGAGGTTGGCCATCAGGCGGCAGGAACTCAGGTTGCGGGAGGTATATCCACTCCAGCCCCATTGGTTTTTGAGTTCGTCGAAGGTGTTCTCGGCGTCGGCCCGCTCGCGGTAGTGCCGGGGCATCACGCGAGCGGGATGAGCCACGGGATCGAGCGAGGTGACCAGAACGGCGATCTTGCCACTCCACGGCGTGGCCACCTCGTCCCAGCCACTTCCTTTGGCGTGGGGAAGATCGGATTGGCGGTCCTTGCCTCGGCGCGGCCGACCGATCTGCCGGATGGGTGCCCGGGCGGGGGTCTCACGCACGAGCACCACGCGGCGCGCTTGGCTCCAGCCACTTAACTTGATCGAACTCTCCAACGCTTGCCAGCCGTCGCCGCAGTCTTCCCAAGCCGCACCCTCTCTCATCATCGCCCGGACGAGTTCCTTGACCCGGGCCGTGTGGCGCAGCTTGAACAGATACGGCAGAGCGCGTTCTTCGAACTCGAGCATCACCGCCTCGCTCCCATACCCACAGTCTCCTCGCGCGAACGTCGGCCACTGATGGCGGGGAAGTTTTTCCAAAGTCTGCCAAAGTCCTGGCAGCCCCCGGGCTCCGGCGTGTTCGTTGCCGGGTCGAACCTCCACTCCCAGGCTCAGGCGCAGGTTGGCCACGAAGTAGCTGTGATAAACGTGGCTGGGTCGTCCAGGCTTCTGCGGGTTGTAGCCAATGGCGGCTCCTTCCTGATGGCCGTAGAGCGCCTTGACCGTGACGTCGATGTCCAGGATCCACGGCAAGCCCAGCGCCGGTGCGATGCAGCCCGTGAGCGCGTTCGAGAGCCAGTCCAGACCGGTTTTCTCGTCGATTCGTCTCATCGCCAGACGCACCACGTCCTCGCTAACGGTTCCCTCCGGGATTCCCAGCAGCCCCGGATTGATCCCGTCTCCTCGGACCCCATTGATGTGCGCGTAGCGCCAGTGTCCGCACAACACACTGAGCATCACTGTGCCCATCACCCGCGCCGCGCCGCTGCCCCGGTTGCCCGTGTAACTCAGCGGACACCCCGCCAAAAACTCCTCCCACCTTCCTCCAGCTTCCAAAAATTGGAAAAAGAAAATCAATTGCCCCTCCCGCGTCACCGGCGTCTCTTCATCCCACTCCGCGTAATATCTCCCTCCGGGCGTGTCCACCGGCCAGCTTCCCGGCCCTCTTTGAACCTGCTTTCCAGGCTCACCCACTGGGTGAGTCCCCGACAACGTCTCCGCCATCCTCATCCCTCTCCTACTACGCCACTTACACTCCCATACTCAATCTTCCATTTTCCTCTTTAGGATTAAGCAGGTCTGGGACGGATTTTCGAAAATATTGAAGCGATTCGTGGTGTCTTTCGCCAAAAGATAGTTTAGCCCAAAAAAGATCGCGTGACCTTTCCGGGCGTCTTCTCGACGTCGGGGGTGTAGAAGATGCTCCCGGCGAGTGTGGCGTTATTTTCCGAAGCGTAGAGCGCAACGGTCACGCCGATCTGCCGCAGGTTTGAAAGCGCGCGGAAATTCAGATTTCGAGCACCCTTGCCAGGTTGGTCGGGTCACTGGCGACTGGAAAGCGTGATCGCCACGGCTCCTTCTTTTTGGTCGAGGACCAGATGGAGCGATCTTGTGGTATCCCGCCACTCCGAGGTGATTACCGAGTATTGGAGGGCTTCGAAAGAGCCATGCGCCACGTCGTGGTAATACTCGCCTTCGCCGTAAACGAAGTGGCCGAAATCGGCGGCATCCCATTTTTCTTCCATGTAAAGCCGGGTGCCGTAGTGGAGGCTCGTCTCGGCCATCACGTGGGTGAGCCCGGTGCGACGGACGGGTGCGATCAGTTCGTTAAGCTCTTCGAGAGTCGTGGCAGCTGGCACGGCGCAGTGGACGTGCGGGTGATCGACAGCCGGTTGGCCTCGGCGGGTAGGCGCTCGGGGACGACTTCGCGCAACGCATCACCAATCCCACCGGAGACCGACTGTGCTTGTCGAATCCCGGCGATTTTTCTCTATTCCGCGAATGATTCGATATCGCCCCAACGTCGCGCTGATTTTGCAACGAGCGGACGGTCGCATCTTGATCGGTGAGCGTCTGGACGTCGCGGGGGCCTGGCAGTTCCCCCAGGGCGGAGTCGACGGCGGGGAGTCGGTCGACGAAGCGCTCGCTCGCGAGATGAGGGAGGAATTGTCATTGCAGCCGTCGGATTACCGCGTCGTTGATCGAAAGGGACCGTATCGCTACGAGTTCGAGGGCGGGCGGACGAAGCACGGGTGCGGGGGGCAGGAGCAGATTTATTTCCTGGCAGACTTGATCGGGGACGCCGCGGGGATCCTGCGCGATCCGGAGACGCCGGAATTCCGGCGGGTGCGCTGGATTGAGCCGTCGGAATTTGAGCTCGAATGGGTCGCTGCGATGAAGCGAGCGGTGTATCGAGACGTGTTCCGCGATTTTTTTGAAATTAAAATCTGAACGCTTTCGAAAATTTATTGTCCCGTTAATGCAAATAAGTTTGACGGTCCGCCGCAGATGAAGAGTCTGCCCGGGATCATGATTACTTTGACGGCATTTACAGTGATGGCGAGCACCCTGCTCGGGTGCGTATGGTGGGTTTGCCGCAACGACGAAGACGTTTCTTAATTCGAGGGCTGCAAACGATCCGGGCGGGGATCGGAGACGTAGCACCGCACAGACTGATGCGCGATAATTGGAGACTATTCCGCTGGCGATTAGCCGAGCTGCCGGTCGGCACCGGCCCTTCTCTGGCACCCTTCACGTTCCGCATCGCGGCACCGGAAGAGGAGTTGGTCGTCGTGCGGACGATCCTGACCGCGTTTTCCCAGGATCTGGGTTGGACCGAGGATTCTCGGGTCTACTTGGCGGGGTTGGAAGAGAAGGTCGAAGCGGCCTTCGCGTCGGAGCCGCCGCTTTGCGTCGTGGTGCAACACGGGACGCGAATCATCGGCGCTTCCGTGATGACCGAGCGGCCCGACGCTCCTAATCATCTCCTCACCGGACCGTGCATTCTTCACGAGTATCGGAGTCGCGGCATCGGGTCTGTGCTGCTTCACGCGTCGCTGGATCTGCTTCGCGACGCTGGATTGGACACCGCTCTCGGGCTGACGCCGACCATTTCTCCCGCCGCGAAATACGTCTACCCGAAGTTCGGCGGCGAGGCCGAGGTCGTGACTGCCGAAGACGAGGAATTCGCGGTCTAAAGCTCGCGACTCCCCTCAGCTCGCGGCGCGACCCAAGTTGGCGAGGTGGGCGATTTTTTCCAATGCCTCGCGGATGAAAGCGAGTTGGGGGCGGAGGATCTGCTGGACGGGTTCCGGGAGTGGGGTGCCGATGGCGTCCTCGTAAGATTCAACGGCGTGCTCGTCGCCGCGCTGACACTCCGCGAGGACGGCGGCGCGGTCGTTTGAGCTGATGGCCTGTTTGAGATTGATCCAACCGCGATGGAGCGTGCCGACGACGGTCGCGGAGTCCGCCGGGTCTCCGCCGAAACCGGCGGCGAGGCCTTGGAGTTCGGAGACAAACGCTTCACGCTGCGCGCTGAAAGCGGTGAAGATGGAGGCCAAATCGGCGTCCTCGACCGACTCAGCGGCGAGCCGGTAGCCCTCGGTGCCGTCTTTGGCGGTCTGGATGAGGTCGTCGAGGATCTTGAGCGTTTCGTCGTTGGTCATGGGTGAAGATCGCGGGTGATCGCGGCCGTGGCCGTAGGAGTCGACGTGACGACTCGGCGTTCGTGCTCGCCGTGCCCGGCGGGACCTGACTAGAAGCTCCGATGGAAAAGAAGAAATTTTCGGAACTCGGGTTGTCGCCCGAGGTTCTGCGGGCGGTCGAGAAGATGGGATTCGAGGAGGCGTCGCCGATCCAGTCGGAGGCGATTCCCGTTTTGCTGGAGGGGCGCGACGTGGTGGGGCAATCGCAGACGGGTTCCGGCAAGACGGCCGCATTCGCGATCCCGGTGATCGAACGGGTGGACGCGGCCAACAAGGTTCCGCAGGCGCTCATCCTTTGCCCGACGCGCGAGCTCGCGGTGCAGGTGGCGGAGGAAGTCGCGAAGTTGGCCTCTGGCAAGCGCGGCGTGACCGAGCTGCCGATCTACGGTGGCGCATCCTACGAGCGACAGAATCGCGGGCTGCGCGATGGCGCGCAAATCATCATCGGCACGCCGGGCCGGGTGATGGATCACTTGGATCGGGGGACGCTCAAGCTGGACCAGCTCTCGACGATGGTCCTCGATGAGGCGGATCGCATGCTGGACATGGGCTTTCGTGACGACATCCAGACGATTCTCGACCAGACGCCGCAGGATCGGCAGACGGTATTTTTCTCGGCCACGATGCCGCGGGCGATTCAAGACTTGGTTAAACGCTACACGAACGATCCGGTTACGCTGCGGATCGAGTCGAAGGCGGCTTCGGCTCCGGCGATCGACCAGATTTACTACGAAGTCGATCGTCGCTCGAAGCTCGAAGCGCTGTGCCGGATCATCGATCTGGAGGACGTGAAGTGTTCGATCATTTTTTGCGCGACGAAGATGATGTGCGATCAGCTCACGGAGCATCTGACGGCTCGGGGATACGTGGCGGACAAGCTGCACGGCGACATCACGCAGACGGGGCGCGAGCGGGTGATGAAGCGTTTCCGCGAGCGGCGGGTGGAATTTTTGGTCGCTACGGACGTGGCGGCGCGGGGTCTGGACGTGGACGACATCGAGGTCGTGTTCAACTACGACCTGCCGCACGACGGAGAAGACTACGTCCACCGGATCGGGCGGACGGGACGCGCTGGACGCAGTGGGCGGGCGATCACGTTCGTCGCGGGCCGCGAGGTGCGGAAGTTGGAGAACATGATTCGATACACCGGCGGGCGGATCCGTCGCGAGCGGGTGCCGACCGTCGAGCAGCTCGAGGAGAAGCGGGCCAACGTGACGTTTGAGCAGCTGAAGGAAACCCTGGAAGCTGGCGATTACCCGCGGCAGGAGGATCTCATCGACCGGCTTCTCGACCAAAATCACACGCCGACGGACATCGCGAGCGCGCTGCTGCATCTGCTAACGAACGAGCGAAAAGGTGCGGCCCCGACTGAGGAGATCCCGGATCGGGATTCTCGCGGGTTCAAGGAAAGGGGGGACCGGGATTCGCGTGGCCCGCGGGACCGGGGTGGGCGCGATGAATCCGGCGATCGTGACTCGCGACCGCCGCGGGATCGCGGGGGACGCGACCGGGGGAACGAATCCGCTGAACCTGGAATGACGCGCCTCGTGTTCATGGCCGGGAAGCTGAGCAAAATGCGCCCGGCGGACATCGTCGGGATGATCACGGGGCAGACTCAGTTCGGAAAAGAGGTCGTCGGTGCGATCGTCCTATCGGAAAAACACACGACGGTGGACGTGGCGGATGAAGCCGTGTCGGAGGTCATTGCGGAGTGCAACGGGCTGAAGTTCAAGGGACGGAAGATGCCCGTGTTCGTGTCGAATTAGCAACCGGTGCAGCGGCCGGGTAGCCTTATTCAACGGCGTGGGTGACGGCGCTGAGGATCTTGAGCTGGCGGGCTTCCAAGGCGGTGCCTAGTGGCGAGAGCGTGAGGTAATAGAGCGCCGCCGTTGCGATGAGGATGAGGGGGGAGCCGACGAGCCCGATCCAGGGGGCGGGGGTGCCGAGGATGACGGCGAGGATGGTCTCGGCGATGAGCGGGGCGGCGACGGGGAGGAGAAGGATCGGGAGGATGAAGGTGAAGAGGATGAGGGCGATCATGACCTGGGGCGAGGTCTTGCTGGGTTTCAGGGTGCCGGGGACGACGTGGTAGGGGAGGAAAATCGAGGTGACGTTGCCCGCGGTGAGCACGAGCAGGGTGGCGGCAGCTCCCTGGAAAAGTGCCTCGACCAGGGCGCGAAACGAGGTGCCCCAGACGAAGCCGAGCAGGATGAGGAGAATCAGGACCAGGGTGAGAATGATCGGGAGGAGGGCGAGGTTTTTTCCAAAGAGGAGGTCGCGGCCCGAAATTGGGGAGAGAACGAAGGTGCGAAACCCGTCGCGGTCGGCTCCGAATTGGTTCGCGTAGAGCTGGTTCACGATCATGAGTGCGAGCGTGATGCCGCCGAAGAGAGACCAGGGTCGGAGAGACTCGGGTAGCACTTCGGCACCGGGCCGGAGAAAAAGAACGGCGAAGACGACGACCATGGCGACGGCGCTGCCGAGCGCCATTTTGAGCTTCCGGGGCGCGGGCGATGCAGCGGATGGTGCTGGTCGCGACGGCGGCAACTTCGTCGGCGATGCCGGGGAAGGTCCGTTCGAGGAAAGCCACGGACTCGGCGGCGGGGCGGCGGTTCGTTTTTTTCGATCCGTCGTTGGACCCGGCGTAAAAACGGACGGTGGATCGATAGGCTTGGTTGAATCCGAGGGACGCGAGAAGGAAGAGTCCCCCGCCGGTGAGCAAGGCCGGCAGCCAGTCGGTGCCGGTGGCGAGGGCGCGAGCGGAGAAGCCGACCCAGAGTGGGGGGACGAAGCGGTGGGCGCTCTCGATGGTGGCTGGGAGTGCGGCGTCGCCGGACCAGCTGATGGGCGCGGCGTCGGTGTTGCGGACGAGGTTGAAGTAGAGATTGGGCGCCTGGGCGACGAGCATCACGCTGATCGTGACCCAGACGATGATCGCTCGCTTGCGGCGGGCATTGATCATGAGGGCGGAGAGCCAGCCGCGGAGGCAGTAGGTCCAGGCGGTCACGGCGAAGAGAAAGCCGAAGGCGGGAAGCGCGAGGAGCACAAACTCGGGGCCGCGTCCGAGGGCGAGGCCGATGATGAGTCCGGCCATCGCGGGCGCGACGAGGATGAGGCTGAACGTGACGTGGGACGCGAGGTAATTGATGAAGAAGGCTTCGCGGAGAGAGACCGGAAGGTGCATGAGCCGGGGGAGGTCGACGATCTCGGAGCGCTGGAGCTCGCTCGCGATGCCGATGATCCAGAAGAAAAGAAAGACCGCGATGACGATGTCCCAAACCAGAAGCAGCATGTCGGGCGAGGCTTTGCTCAGCGCCGACCCGCCGATGAGAATGCCGGTGGCGAGTGCCGAGAGGGCGGAAAGGGTAGCTCCGGCTCCCAGGAGGGTGGCGACGATGGCACCGAGACCGCTGTTGCGGGTCCACTGGTTGACTGCGAGCCGCCAACGGAGCCAGAGGATGGTGCGGAATTGGGCGATGTCCATGCGGATGAATACGAATACGCTTTAACGCGAAGGTCGCAAAGGCCGCAGAGGTCGCAAAGGAATCCGGGTGAGGAAGGGGGATGCGGGCGGCTCCCGTTTGCGTGGGTCGACGACTTTATTCGTCGAGCCAGCTGAGGCGGCCGAGGTCGGCGTTGTCGTTGCCGACGGCGCTGAGGAAACGGTCTTCGAGGGTCCCGGTTGCAGCGATCTCTGCCATGCTGGCTTCGTAGACGAGCTGGCCGTGAGCGATGATGCCGACGGTCGTGCAGAGTTTTTCGACGATTTCGAGGACGTGGGAGGTGACGAAGACGGTGGCTCCGCGGGCGCAGGCGCGACGGAGCATGTCGCGGAGGATGCGGGCGGAGACGGCGTCGACGCCTTCGAAGGGTTCGTCGAGGAAGAGGAGGTCGGGCCGGGCGATGAGCGCGGCGGCGAGCGACAGCTTCTTCTTCATGCCGTGACTGTATTCCACGGTCAGCTTACCCTGCTGGTGGTCGAGTTGCATGACGGCGAGGAGTTCTTCGCGGCGGGTGCGGATGGTGTCGGCGGGCAGGTGATGCATGCGACCGACGAAGGTGAGGTATTCGCTCCCGGTGAGGTTATCGAAGAGCGCGAGGTTCTCGGGGACGACGCCGATGCGGGATTTCACGGCTTTGGCGGCGGCGGGATCGGCGACGTCGTGGCCGAGGAGGGAGATGCTACCGGAGGTCGGGGCGAGCAGTCCGGTGAGCATCTTGATGGTCGTGGATTTACCCGCGCCGTTGGGGCCGAGGAATCCGTAGAAGGTGCCGGGCGCGACGGAAAGCGTGAGGGAGTCGACGGCTCGGACGCCGTCGAAGACGCGGGTGAGGGTGTCGGTGTGAATCGCGGGCGGCATGCTGGGTAGCGGTTACAATACAACGCGGCTTCGGTAAAAGAACACAACGGACGAACGAGAAGTGAAACTGGACGGGGGTTGCTTGAGAGCGGTGGCGGGCGTATTGCCTGACGATGCGGATATTTGTCGATTTTGAGATGTCGGAGCGGGCGGGTGAGGCTCTCCGGCAGGCTACGGTGGGCCATGAGCTGATTTTCTCGTCTCGGTTGTCGACGTCGGTCCTGGCGGCGGGCGCGGTGGATCCGGGGGTCGGTGAGGCGGAGGTGGTGTTCGGTCAGCCGGACCCGGCGGCTTTGTTGGATTCGCGCATGCTGCGTTGGGTGCAGCTGACTTCGGCGGGGATCACGCGGTATGACAACGCGAAGTTTCGAGGAGCGATGGCCGACGCCGGGGTCGCCGTCACGAATAGTTCCGACGTTTACGCGGAACCCTGCGCGGTGCACGTGCTGGGTCTTATGCTGTCCCAGGCACGGGTGCTGCCAAGGGCGTTGGCGAGCGAGGTCGAAAATGGATCGGATGAATGGAAGGCGCTGCGGGCGGACAGCGGGACGCTGCGCGGCGATCGGGTGCTCATCCTCGGATACGGCGCGATTGGCCGGTGGCTGGCGGAATTCCTCGCGCCATTTGGAGCGGAAGTCGTGGCGTATCGGCGGCGGGCGCGGGGAGACGAGGGCGTGCGGGTGGTCGCAAGTGAGGGGGATCTCGCGGACGAGTTGGGGCGAGCGGACCACGTGGTAAACATCCTCCCGGCGAGTCCGGAGACGGTTGGGTTTTTCGACGCGGCTCGGTTCGCGTCGCTGAAACGCGGGGCGGCGTTGTATAACATTGGCCGCGGGACGACGGTGGATCAATCGGCGCTCGAAATTGCTCTGCGATCAGGCGAGTTGGGGGCCGCTTGGCTGGACGTCACGGAGCCGGAGCCGCTCGGCGAGGACCACCCGTTGCGAGCGCTGGAAAACTGCCACATCACGCCGCACATCGCAGGCGGGCGGGGGGACGAGACTCTGGCGCTCGTGGAGCATTTTGCCGCGAATCTTCGGAGGCTGGAGGCCGGGGAAGAGCTGGCGGATCGGGTGATGTAGGGACCCGGTGCGAGGAGGTCGAGCTTCTGGCTAGAGGGGACGCGGGGCGGATTTTAGGTAGAGCGCGAAGGGGACTCGCCGTCCTACCGGGGAGAGTTGCGGACTTTGTCCTTTTTGGATTCCGACTCTTCTTCGAGGCGGGCGATCTCGCTGGTGAGCTGCTTCTGGATCATTTCTGACTCGGCGGGGTTGCCGGCGGCTTTGGCGAGTTCGCCTTCGAGGAAGACGCGGCGCTCGGCGACTTTGCTGCGGTAGAGATTGTCGATCTCGGCGATTTCGGTGCGCTGGGTTTCGCTGAGTTTGGCGACCGGGGCCTCGGCGTCGAGGCGGCTCATGGCGATTTCGTAAGCGGATTTCATGGAGCGAAGCAGATCAGATCGAGTGGGAAAATGAAACCGTTTCGCGCTTGCCGGACGGGATGGGGTCGCGATCATCGGCGGCCATGAGTGAGCGGATACGATTGATCAGCACGGATTTCGACGGGACGCTGGTGTTGCATCCGTCGGAACTGACCTGCGGGGCGGACTTAGCGGATGCGTTGCGGAAATTCAGAGCGGGCGGCGGAATCTGGGCGGTGAATACGGGGCGTTCCCTGCCACACGCGATCGAGGGTTTGGAGGTTTTTGCGGCGCCGATCGCTCCGGATTTTATCCTGACGAACGAGCGGGACATTCACACGCCGGGACCGGATGGAGCGTGGCTGCCGCTCGAGCCTTGGGTGACGATTTGCCGAGAGCGGCACGCGGAGTTATTTCAATCGTCGGGTGCGATCTTCGATCAGATCCTGGAGCGGGTGGAGGCGTCGCCGGACGTGACGGTGATCCGCGAGGAGGGTCTGCCGAGCGGGTTAATCACGACGGACGAGGCGGCGATGGAGGAGGTGGCTGCGAGCCTGACCGCGGTGCAGCGGGCGTTTCCGGATTTTAGCTATCAACGGAACACGATCTATCTGCGGTTTTGCCACGTGGATTATCACAAAGGGGCGGCGTTGGCGGAGTTGTGCCGCCACGTTGGGGTCGAGGCGTCGCAGGTGTTTGCGGCTGGCGATCATTTTAATGACCTTTCGATGCTCAGTGAAGCGGTCGCCGGCGTGGTGGCGTGTCCGGCGAATGCGATCGCGGAAGTGAAGTCGGTTGTGTCCTGGCAGGGCGGGTACGTCGCGGAGCGCGAAGGGGGGCTCGGAACCGCGGATGCTTTATTCGCGCGGGCGTTGTGAGGGGTGGCAGTTCCGGCTGGAAGCCAGGGACGCGTCATGAAAAAGCCCCGTTCGCCGGAAGACGAACGGGGCTTTGAGATGAGGTTTAGTTTCGAGGACTAGGCAGCGACAGCTTCGGGAGCCGGGGTGGCTGCTGGCGCGGGAGCAGCGGCTTCCGGAGCCATCGCGTAGCGGGCTTCGCCAACTTTGCTGATCCCGTCGACCTTCTTGCCGGTGGTGCTGAACCAGACGTGAACGTTCTGGTTCTTGACGCCGAGCTTCTCGGAGATGTCTTTGACGGCCATCCCTTCGGGTCCGGCTTGGCTTAGAAGACCGGTGATCTGCTCTTTCATTGCGCCACGTTTGCCGCTGCCGGGCTTGCGACCGCGTTTGGCTTTTGGAGGTGCCGAGGATGCGGCGGGTGCGGCGGGTGCTTTGGCGGCGGCCTTCGGCGCGTTCTTCGAGCCGGGTTTGCGGCCGCGTTTTTTGCCGGTTGGCTTGGCCGCTGGAGTCGTCGCCGCGGGTTTGCGACCGCGGGGGAGTTTACCGCTGGAGAGTCCGGCGATCTGGCTATCGATAGCGGCGACCTCTTGCATGAGGGATTCGCGCGCTTCGCTGAGTTTGAGGAACTCCCGAACGATGTCGGGATTGATTTTTGTGAAGTCCATAAGGCTTAAGCTAAATATCGCTTTGTTTTCCGTTGCAAGGCAAAGATGCAGTTTTTATTGATTTATTTTAACGGCTCATGTCGCACGAAGTTTCTTACACCTCTGATTTGGTTTCCGCGGGCTGGGAATTTTGCTGCCTTAGTGAAGTGCAGTGTGGCGATGACGATGTTTTTGTTTGGTGGATCGACCGGGATGCCGACGTGACCGGAGCGCTGACGGAAATTGAAGCTGCCGAGATCGAACGAATTCCCGGAGGCGAAGTGCGAGAGACGCGGCGACGGGCGCGGGTGGGAGTCCGGCGGGTCCTGGGTAAAATGGCGGGCGTTGATCCGCTCAAAGTGAGGCTGGAGCGGGGTGTCGCGGGAAAACCGCGATGGGTCGGGGGTCAACTGGAATTCAATCTCTCGCACTCGGCGGGGGAGATCGCCGTGGCGGTTTCGCGGCGCCCGATCGGGGTGGACGTCGAGGCGGGGGGGCGCGCGCGGCCTTGGTTGGAGCTGGCCCGGAGGTATTTTCCGACGAGGGAGGCGGAGTGGTTGGCGGGGTTGTCGAGTGGGGACTTGCGGGGGGCTTTTCTGGAAATGTGGGTTAGCAAAGAGGCGGCTTTAAAGTGCGCGGGGACGGGATTGGCGGGGTATTTGGAGCGGGCGGTTTGCCGACGGGGGGACGCGGGCCGGGTTGGTGGCGTCGCGGTGGATGCGCGGGAGTTTGAAGTGGTGGGGTTTGAGGTCGCGGGTCGCGGGGTCGGGGCGGTGGCGTGGGAGGGGGGGGCGAGGCGGGTAAGGCTCTTTCGCTTCGCTCAAATTGCAGGGTGACGCGCGGCCGAGCGCCGCGTTTCGCACGCGGGACGCGCGCGCTTCCTCCTCTCAGGCGGAGAAGGATTCGCCGCAAGAGCAGTGGGCGACGGCGTTGGGGTTGGTGACTTTGAAGCCGCCCTTTTGCAGGTCGTCGCTGTAGTCGAGCTCGGAGCCGCTGACGAATAATGCCGTCTTGGGATCGACGACGACACGGACTTCGCGGGACTCGACGAGGATGTCGCGGTTTGCGGGGCCGTCGACGAGGTCCATCTTGTACTGGAGGCCGGAGCAACCGCCGCCGATGACGGCGACGCGGAGGCCGCCCTGCTCCAGGCGGCCTTGGCGGGTGAGGAGGGTCCGGAGTTTTGTGCCGGCGGACTCGGAGACGCGGATGAGTTTTTCGTTTCCGACTCGGTATGAGATTCCGTTCTGTTCGACGACTGCCATCCTTTAGCTATCGGCGAAGTGCGGGGCGGTTTCAAGGACGGTGCGCATTTCCGCATTTTGTTCGGTGCGGCGGGCGGTTAGAATAGGGAGATGGTCTCCCTTGGAATCGATTGCGGAACGCAGAGCCTCAAAACCATCGCGCTCGACGTCGCGACCGGAGAGGTGCTCAAGACGGCTTCGCGGACTTACGAGCTGATCGCGGGGCTGCCCGCCGGTGCGGCGGAGCAACACCCCGGCGATTGGGTGGACGCGGCGGCGGAGACGATCCGGGAAGTCGCGGCAGGATTGGGGGAGCGGGGGGCGGAGATCGGGGCGATCGGGGTGAGTGGTCAGCAACATGGCTTGGTCGCGCTGGATGAAAGGGGCGGCGTGGTGCGGGCGGCGAAGCTGTGGTGCGATACGTCGACGGTCGCGGAGTGCGCGAAGATCGAGGAGACGGTGGGCGGCGGGGAGCGGGCGCTAGCGTTGGGCGGAAACCGGATTCTGCCGGGCTACACGGCACCGAAGATCCGGTGGCTGCAGGACCGTGAGCCGGAGAACTGGGCGAAGACGCGGGTGGTGATGCTGCCGCACGACTACCTCAATTTCTGGCTCACGGGAGAGGCGAGGATGGAGTTTGGCGACGCTTCGGGGACGGGGTTGCTCGACGTGCGGACGCGGGAATGGTGCGAGCCGCTGGTGGAGGCGACGGCGGCCGGGTTACGCGAGAAATTGCCGCCGCTTGGATCGTCGCTGCGGTCGGTGGGGCGGGTGAAGCCGGAGTTGGCCGAGTCGCTCGGGCTGCCGGATGGTGTGTTGGTGAGCGCGGGGGGTGGGGACAACATGATGGGGGCGATCGGGACGGGCAATCTGGGCGATGGGGTGGTGACGGCGAGTCTGGGGACGTCGGGGACGCTCTACGCGAGCGTGGAGCAGCCGGTAATCGATCCGGCGGGGGAGATTGCGGCGTTCTGCGACAGCTCTGATCAATGGATGCCGCTGCTGTGCACGATGAACGTGACGCTGGTGACGGAGCTGGCGCGGAAGATGTTTGGCTGGGAACGGGGGGATGTGGACGCGGAGATCGCGAAGGTGCCGGCGGGGGCGGAGGGGTTGTTGCTGCTGCCGTATTTTACCGGGGAGCGGACGCCGAGTCTGCCGAACGGGACGGGGTCGCTCTTCGGGATGACGGACCAGAACTTTACGCCCGGGCACCTGGCGCGGGCGGCGATGGAAGGGGTGACACTTGGGTTGGGTTACGGGCTGCGGCGGTTGACGGAGTTGGGGCTGAAGCCGAAGGAGATCCGGCTGACCGGGGGCGGGAGTAACAGCGCGGCGTGGCGGCGGATCTGCGCGGACATTTTCGGCGTGCCGGTGGTGGGCCTGCGGACGGCAGAGGGGGCTGGGCTGGGGGCGGCGGTGCAGGCGGCCTGGCAGGCGGCGGCGGAGAAAGGCTCGGATGCTTCTCTGCGGGATCTGGCGGATCTCTGCGTGGTGGCGGATGAGGCGTCGCGGGTGGAGCCGGACGCGGCGGCGGTCGAGTTGTACGCCGAGAAGATCGACCGGGCGAACGCGGCGAGGACAGCTTTGGTGGGAGCGGGGTTGTTGGGATGAGGTTTGTCTTCGCGGCGACGGGGGCGAGTGGGGCGATGTATCTGCAGCGGCTGTTGGACCACGTGGCAGCGGATGGCGGGCACGAGGTGCACCTGGTGCTGAGCGGTTACGCACGGCAGGTGGTGCGGGAGGAAATCGGGGAGTTGCGCGTGCCGGCGGGGACGGTGGAACATTCGGATAAAAGCATGAACGCGCCGTTTGCGAGTGGGTCGACGCGGTGGGACGCAATGGTGGTGATGCCGTGCTCGATGGGGACGGTGGGTCGGATCGCGGCGGGGACGAGTGAATCGCTGATCCTGCGGGCGGCGGACGTTTTTCTGAAGGAGCGGCGTAAGTTGGTGCTCGTGCCGCGGGAGACGCCGTGGAATCTCATTCACGCTCGGAACGTGGTTGCGGTGATGGAGGCCGGAGCGCAGGTTCTCCCCGCGATGCCTTCGTTTTACAGCGGACCCAAGTCGATCGAGGAGCTGGTGGACACGGTGGTCTGGCGGGTGCTGGATCAGATCGGGGTGGAGGCGCCGGAGGCTTGTCGGTGGCGTGAGGCGGGGGGTGGATTGTGATGAAGGGACTGTTGAGCTTTGGGTTGGGTTGGGTCGGCGAGCGGAGGTCGCCGCTCGTTGGGTTGGGGCTCGTCGCTTTTCTGGTGGGGTCGGCGGTTGCCCGGGAGCCGGTGGCGTTTTCGTTTTCGAAACAGGGTGATTGGGGGGAGGGGATGATCTCGGAGATCAAACTCAAGAATGAGTCGGCGGATGAGGTGAAGGATTGGCGGCTGCGGTTTCGCCTGGACGCGAAAATCTCGGGGATGTGGGGGGCGAAGATCGTGAAGCAGGAGGGGGACACCTATCTGGTTGCACCGGAGGAGTGGTCGCGGTTGATCCGGTCGGGGCAGGAGGTGTCGGTTGGATTTCAGGCGACGCCGGGGGGCGTGGAGCCTCGGGACGTGGTCTTTCAACCGGTGATCGCGGGCGATGGTCCGCAGAATGCGCCGCCAACCGAGCGAAATGGGGTGACGCAGGCTCCCGTCTACGCCGGGTCGCCGGACGTGGATGTGAAAGCTGGGCAAGCGGACGTGAGCTTTCGCGTGGTGTCGGATTGGAGTTCGGGTTTCCAGGCCGAGGTGGTGATCAAGAACGACGGATCGACGCCGATCGAGAACTGGGAGCTCAAGTTCCAGTTTCCGGCGAAGATCACGGGGATGTGGAACGCGCACATCGCGGACATCACGACGGATGGTTACGTGGTCGACGCGCGGACGGCCCCGTGGAATCAAACGATCCCGCCGGGGGGCGAGGTGCGGTTTGGGTTCGTCGGAGCGCCGGGTTCGATTGTTGGGGGGCCGCGCGATATTGTGCTGAATGAAATGCAGGGACCGAAGACGACACCTACGCCGAGGCCGGAGATGCCCCCGGCCATCCCGGGGATGACGCCGCCCGAGATCGCGATGCCGACGCCGGTGCCGCCCTCGGCGGAGAAATTGGATTACGCCGAAGCGCTGGATAAATCGCTGTTCTTCTACGACGCGCAGCGTTCGGGGCGGCTGCCGGAAGGGTTCCGCGTGGATTGGCGGGGGGACTCGGGGATGCAGGATGGGGCGGACGTGGGGGTGGATCTCACCGGGGGATATTACGATGCGGGGGACGGGGTGAAATTTGGCCTACCGATGGCGAGTTCGATGACGATGCTGTCGTGGGGCGGAATTGTTTTTCGCGGGGGCTACGAGAAGAGCGGGCAGATGGACCAGCTCTTGGAGGCGGTGCGGTGGGGGACGGATTGGCTGATGAAGGCGCACCCGGAGGCGAACGTGTTCTATGGCCAGGTGGGGCGGGGCGATTTGGATCACGCTTTCTGGGGACCACCCGAGGCGATGACGATGGCGCGGCCGGCGTTTAAAATCGACGAGTCGAATCCCGGGACGGACCTGGCCGGTGAGGCGAGTGCAGCGCTGGCGAGTGCGGCGATCCTATTCGAGAAGGCGGGGCAGGGTGCCTACGCGGCGAAGTGTCTGGATCACGCGAAGCGGTTGTTCACGTTTGCGGATCGCTTCCGGGGGGCCTACACGGATTCGATTCCGGACGCACGGGCTTATTACAACAGCTACAGTGGCTACCTGGATGAGCTGGCGTGGGCGGCGGCTTGGTTGGCGAAGGCGACGGGGGACGCGCGGTACGTCGCGAAGGCCAAGGAATTTTACGCGGAAGTGCGGGACCGGGAGGCGTGGACGTGGACGCAATCGTGGGACGACAAACGCTACGGCGCGGCGGTGCTGTTGGCGGAGATGACGAAGGATCGAATGTATTTCGACGACGTGAACAAGTGGCTGAACTACTGGACGGTCGGCGAGAGCGGAAAGCGGATCCAAACAACGCGGGGTGGCTTGGCTTGGCTGGACCAATGGGGGTCGCTGCGCTACGCGGCGAACACGGCGTTTCTGGCGTTAATTTACGCGACGGTGCCGGGGGCGGATCACGTGGATCGGTATCGGGATTTTGCAGTGCGGCAGATTCGCTACATGCTGGGGGATAATCCGAACGGGCGAAGTTACGTGGTGGGTTTTGGGAAAAATCCGCCGAAGAATCCGCATCACCGGGGGTCCCACGGCTCGACGGCGAACGACATTGGGAGTCCGGCGGAGAACAAATTTGTGCTGTACGGGGCGCTGGTGGGCGGGCCGTCGGCTCCGGATGACAACGCGTATTCGGACGATCGGGCGAACTACCTCACGAACGAGGTGGCGTTGGACTACAACGCGGGGTTCACCGGGGCGTTGGCGGGACTGCTCGAAGTGGAATAGATCCGGTTTTGAACCGGAGTTAACGAACGAAACGAGGGAAACGGCATCGACCGGGATCCCCACCTCGCGCCTCCGTGACCTTCGTTTCATTTGTTACCTTCTGTTCAAACTGTATTGTCCGGCCATGGCGTCGAACGTTGTTGGGACTGAACTAGAGTGCTGCTGCATGGATCCGTTGACCGGGTATTTTCGGGATGGGTTCTGTCACACGGGTCCGGGGGACGTGGGGTTGCACACGGTGTGCGCGGAGATGACGGAGGAGTTTTTGCGATTTTCTTATGAACGGGGGAACGATCTGGTGACGCCGCGACCGGACATGCGGTTCCCGGGATTGCAGCCGGGTGATAAGTGGTGCCTTTGCGTGACTCGCTGGCAGGAGGCTTTGGAGGCGAAGGTCGCGCCGCCGATTTTTTTGAAGGCAACGCACGCTTCGGCGGTGGAGTTTGTGACGCGGGAGGACCTGATGGCTCACGCGGTGGATGGGTGATTTTTCTGACCGCGGACGGGCGCGGTTCTACGCGGATCGATTGTGATGGATGATTTTGATGTTCTGATTATTGGGGCGGGGGTGGCTGGGCTTTGCGCAGCCGACTCTCTGTTGGCGGGGGGGCATCGGCCGTTGGTGGTCGAGGCGTCGGATCATGTCGGGGGGCGGGTGCGGTCGCTGGATAGCTTCGGCGATGTGCCGATCGAGTTGGGGGCGGAAGAGGTTCACGGGATGGACAATGCCGTGGCGCGATTGGCGGCGGAGCAGGGGATGGATCTCATCTCGCACATGACCCTCAACGACCTGCTGCGACTGGACGGGGAGTTGCAGACTCTGGATCAAGCGCAGATGGACCCGGCGGTGCGGCGGGCGTTTGGTCTCATCGATTCTCTGGGAGACTACCGGAGCGAAAATTGGTCGGCTGAGGAGTTTTTGGTGCGAACGCATTTTCCGCGGCGCGCCTGGCATTACCTTTCTTCGCGTCTGGGGGTGGAGCACGGAACGACGCTGGATCGGTTGGCGATGCGGGGGTTTGCGAGCTACCAAAAAGGTTGGGAGGCGCGGGAAACGAACTACACGCTGGCGGGACGGTATCTCGATCTTTTTGATCCGATGGTCGAGCGGCTGAAGGGGTCGATCCGGCTGAATACCCCGGTGGCGGCGATTGATTGGACGGGCGAGCCGACGGTGCGGTTGCTGAGCAGCGAGGAGCTGCGGGCGCGGGCGGTGATCGTGACGGTGCCGCTGCCGATTCTCACCGAGCGACTGATCCATTTTTCGCCCCAACTCCCGCCGGAGAAGATCGCGGCGGCGGATAGCATTGGGATGGACACGGGAATGAAGATCATCCTCAAGTTCAAACACCGATTCTGGGACGACGAGACGTATTTCATTCACACCGATGGATTCCTGCCGCAGTTCTGGGCACCTTGTAAGGGGAAATCGGAGACGTCTTTCGTGCTGACGGCGTTTGTCGGCGGGACGCGGGCGGAGAAGTTGGACGCGATGAGCGTAGACCCGGTGCGGTTTGCGCTGGAGGAGCTGGACGAGTTGTTCGGGGCGAAGATCGCGTCGCGGTCGTTCGAGCGGGGATTAGTCTCGGATTGGGGGGCGGATCCGTGGGTGCGGGGGTTATATTCGTATCCGACGGTGCGGACGACGGAGGCGAGCCGGGACGCCTTGGCGCGACCGCTGGCTAACAAAATTTTCTTCGCCGGCGAGGCGACCAATACCTACGGCGCAAGTGGGACGGTGCACGGCGCGATGGAGACGGGGTGGCGCGCGGCGAATGAGGTGGAGGCGGCGATCGGGTAGCTCGGTGCCGATGATGAGTCTGACCTGTCGCCAGCTGATTTTGGTTGTTTCATCGGCTGGAAGCCGATGCGACGGGTGATGGATTCAGTTGGCTTCGACGGCTACGCCGGTGAAGTGGATGCGGAAGTCCCCTTCGCCCCGGAACTCCGTGGCGGCGCGGATGGGGCCGAAGGTTTCGGGTTTCGACCAAGTCGTGGCGAGGGAGGCCTTTTCCGCGCCGCCTTTTCGGAAGGTCCAGGCCAGGACGGTGTTACTTCCGTCGAGGTAGAGGTCGTAGCCGTCGCCGGGAGTGTAGCCGCCGTCCTCGCCGTATTGGATGGTCAGGGATTTCGCGGCTTGGCCTTCGCCAACGGGAAGGGGGAGTGGGCCCGATTCTTCGGTGAGGGTCGTGCCTTCGTCCCAGACGAGGTGAAAGGGGAAGATGAGCCAGTAGCTGTCGTTGATGAATTGCTGGTCGATCTTCGCGAGTGCCTCGTCGGCGGAGGCTTCGTCGCGCTGGTAGGTGGTCGACGTGCCGTCGGAATCCGTGCGGGTGACCCGGTCCTCGCGGGGTTCCCAGACCCATCCACGGGTGACCTTTTTTCCAGGAGCGTCGACGTTGAAGGTAAAAGCAACCCGCTCGACGCTAGACCAAGCTTGGATGCCGTAGCTATCGGCGACGGCTTGGGCGGTCGTGGCTGCGGAGCTGGCGAGGAGAGTGGGGATCGCGAGGAGGGTGGCGGCGAGGGCGAGGATGCGCATCCGGGGACGGTCTGGGGAAAGGCGCGATCTGCCAATCGAAAAGATTGCGTCCGGCGCGGTAGGCGCGGATGGGTGAGGAATGCCGAAGCAAGGGAGCGATATGAAATTTGACGTGCTGCCACCCGAGAAGGATCGGGACCAACCGAACGTGTCAAAGCTGCTAGCTTACGTTCTCGATGATCTGATTCCGATCCCGGGGACGAAGATACGGATCGGGCTGGACCCGATCATTGGATTGATTCCGGGGATCGGGGATAGTTCCACCGCGGCGTTTTCGGCGGTCATCATCGTCAACGGGCTGCGGGCGGGATTGCCGCGGGTCGTGCTGATCCGGATGGTGGGGAACGTGCTGCTCAACACGGTCTTTGGCGCGGTGCCGGTGTTGGGTGACGTCTTCTCGGCCTGGTTCAAGTCGAACAACAAAAACTACGCGCTGCTCCGGGAGCACGCGGGCAGAAACCGGAAGGCTAGCGCGGTCGATTGGGGGGTGGTGCTGGCGATGCTGGGCGTGGCGCTGGCGTTCGTCGTCGCCGTGTCGCTGCTCGTGGGCTGGATCGCGGTGCGGTTTTTTACGTGGCTTGCGGGCGGCGGGGCGTAGGGTCGTCGTTCTATGGAAGAAGCACCCCCAGTGGAAAAGCGGAGCAAGTTTTTTGAATCCGTCAGCGCGTATTTTGACCGGGCGGCGGCGCTGAGCGATTTTTCCATCGGGATTCTGGATCAGGTCAAGACCTGCAACAGCGTCTACCGGATGAAATTTCCGGTGAAGGACGACGAAGGGAACGTGGTCGTCGTCGAGGCCTACCGGGCGGAACACAGCCACCACCGTCTGCCGTGCAAGGGTGGTCTGCGCTACAGTCTCTCGGTCACGCTGGACGAGACCATCGCGCTGGCGGCGCTCATGACTTACAAATGCGCGCTGGTCGGCGTGCCATTTGGCGGGGCGAAGGGTGGTGTCGTGATCGATTCGCGGGCGTCGTCGGTTGGATTCCGCGAGCGGGTGACGCGGCGGTTCACGGCGGAGTTGAACAAGAAAAATTTCATCGGGCCATCGATCGACGTGCCGGCTCCGGACTACGGGACGGGTGAACAAGAGATGGCGTGGATTGCGGACACGTATCGCGCTCTGAACTTCAACTCGCCGAATCCCTACGCCTGCGTGACGGGCAAGCCGCTCGACATGCACGGGATCCCGGGGCGCAAGGAGGCGACGGGGTTGGGCGTTTATTACGGGATTCGGGAGTGCCTGGCGCACGCGGATGACATGGAGCCCCTCGGGTTGACGCCGGGCGTCGCTGGCAAGCGGGTGATCGTGCAGGGACTCGGCAACGTCGGGGAGCACGCGGCGCATTATCTGCACGAAGCGGGGGCGATCATCGTCGGGATCAGCGAGCTGGGGGGCGGGGTCTACGATGCGGACGGGATTGCTGTTCACAAGGCGGTGGCACATTTCCGAGAGCGCCGGTCATTCGCGGAATACGACGCGCCGAAATTCGTCGAGGACCCGGCGGCGGTGTTGGAGATGCCGTGCGACATCCTGGTGCCGGCGGCGCTGGAAAATCAGATTACCGCGGAAAACGCCGGGCGGATCCAAGCGAAGATCGTGGCCGAGGCCGCGAACGGCCCGGTTGATTTCGAGGGTCAGCGGATCTTAATCGAGAAGGGAGTCTTGGTGATTCCGGACCTGTATCTCAACGCGGGCGGGGTGACGGTTTCGTATTTTGAATGGCTGCGCAATCTGTCGCACGTGAGCTTTGATCGGATGAATTCCCGTTACATCGAGATGGCCCGGACCCAGATGGTCGACGCGGTCGAGGAGATGACGGGCCGGACGTTCGACCCGGGAACGCGGAAGGGGCTCACCACGGGGCCGCGAGAGGTCGACTTCGTGCAAACGGCTTTGGCGGAGACGATGTCGCTGGCCTACCACAACATCCGCGACATCTGGAAGACGCGCGACATGCCGGATCTGCGGACGGCGGCGTATTACTTCGCCATCGACCGGGTGGCGCGGCACTACGTGGCGAACGGAATCTTCCCCTGAGGTGAGATGGTTGACATCCGATGCGTGCCCTCGGAACATCTGCTGCTTGAGGACCACGCTCGATATCGAAGGGCCGATTCTGGGGGAGATGAAGGCGCTGCAGCGAGCGCGGCACACGACTCTGGGGAAATCAGCATCGCAGCTCCTCGCGCATGCTCTGGCTTTGGAAGCGGGGCGCGAAGAGAAAAGCGAGAAATGTCAGGGTCTCGACGCACAGGGGCGTATTTCCCAGGCCGCTCGATCCTCCGCAGGCCTGGAGGCGAATCAACGCTCTCCTCGCACTTCCTCGCACGCGGATGATCGGCGAGTTGCCGACGGTTGCTTCCGATTACGTGGGCGCGACGGAAGGAATCATGGTCCGCGGGAATCTGCTGCCGGACGCGCACTTGGCGACGATCTTGCGCCAACACGGGGTCAGTCGCATCTACACGGCAGATTCGGATTTCCGGAAATTCTCTTTCCTCGAAGTCGTTAATCCACTCAGGCCGTGACCGAACGAATTGCCGCGCCACCGGAATCATTCCGCGTTTTGCTCTGCGCGTTGGGCGAAGCGATTCGCGATGCCGTGGTCGTTGGGCGGGACGCGGCCTCGTTGGAAGCGATGAGCGCGGTGGCGCACGAGTCGGCGGCGGACACGATCTACGCCATCGACAAGGTGAGCGAAGAGGCGATTGCCAAGTGGTTCATCGCCGAGTGGCCGGCGGGGGAGCCGGTCGAATTGGTGCTGGAGGGTGTGGACGAAGCTTCGCCGCTCTGTTTTCCCGTCGGGACGGACCCGGCGGATACGAAGTGGAAATGCATCATCGATCCGATCGATGGGACGCGGGGACTCATGTATGACAAACGTTCGGCGTGGGCGCTGGCTGGGCTCGCTCCACAGCTTGGTCCGGGGACGATGCTGTCGGACATCGTGGTCGCGGTGATGACCGAGATCCCAACGAGTAAGCAGTGGCGGGCGGACCAACTGAGCGCGACGCTGGGCGGCGGGGTGGTGGCGGAGGCGGTGAACGTGCTGGACGGGACGCGGGTGCCGCTGGAGGTGAGGCCGTCCGGCGCGGAGGACTTCCGGCACGGGTTCGCGTCGATGGCGAAATTTTTCCCCGAGGGGCGGACGCTCATTTCGCAGATTGAGGAGCAGGTCTGGGATGAACTCGTGGGGCTGGGGAGCACGAAGTCGCCGACCATTTTCGACGATCAATACATCTCGTCCGGGGGGCAATTTTACGAGCTGCTCGTGGGGCATGACCGGTTCGTTGGTGACGTGCGTCCGATCGTGTTCGCGTGCCTCGATTTGGAATCGACGCTGGTTTGTCACCCGTATGACGTGGCGGCGGCGTTGCTGCTGACGGAGGCGGGGGTGGTCTACGAGTCGCCGTTCGGGGGATTTCCGGACGCACCCTTGGACACGACTTCGGCGGTGTCTTGGCTGGGATTTGCGAACGAAAAGCTGGCGGCGATCGCGCGTCCCGCTTTGCGGAAAGCCATTGGGGTGATGGTGGCGTGAAACGCGAGGTGATCCTGGGCTACGTCGGTGCGACGGTTCTCAAATTGCTGATTCTCACGGTGCGGATGAGAGTCGAGGATCGGAGCGGTCTGATGACGTCGTCACCGGATTTTCCGCTCATCCTGGCTTTCTGGCACAACCGGATTCTCGCGATCACGAAGGCGTATCAGCGACGGTATCCGGCGGGGCGGAAGGGGGTGGCCGTGTTGACAAGTCCGAGCAAAGATGGGGAGATCTTGGCCCAGGTGATGGCCCGGTTTCGGATGGGGGCGATCCGGGGATCGAGTTCGCGGCGGGGAGCGCGGGCGCTCGTCGAGTGCCGACGATGGTTGCAGACAGGAGCGGATCTGGCGGTCACGCCGGACGGGCCGAAGGGGCCGCGCTACGTGATGGGGCCGGGACTGATCCTGATGGCGCAATCGACGGGGGCACGGATCTTACCCGTGCAGGCGCGGTTCTCGCGGTTCTACGAGGTGCGGAGTTGGGATGGATTCCGAATCCCGTGGCCGTTCTCGCGGATTGACGTCACACTTCTCCCTTACGAAATGATCCCGCCGACCGCGGACGCCAAGGCGTTCGAGACCGAGCGCTTGCGGATCGAAACCATTCTCAACCATGAATCTGATTAACGGCACGGAGATCGCGGCGAAGGTCGTGGAGGAAACGAAATCGCGGATCGCGGCGTGCAAAGCGCGCGGCGTGACGCCAGGTCTGGCGGTTGTGATGGTCGGGGAAAATCCGGCTTCGCTGGCCTACGTGCGGCGGAAGGATCAGGTCGCGGGGGAGCTGGGGATCTTGTCGAAGAAGATCGAACTGCCCTCGGCGACGACCCAGGCGGAATTGCTCAAAGTCGTCGCACATCTGAACGGCGATCCGGAAGTTCACGGAATCCTCGTGCAATCGCCGCCGCCGGACCACATCGACGAGGCGGCCATCGTGCGGGCGATCGATCCGCGGAAAGACGTGGATGGATTTCATCCCGAGAACGTGGCGAAGTTGGCGATGGATGACCGGAGCGGGTTCGTGCCCTGCACACCGCTGGGCTGCCAGCGGCTGCTCATTGAGGCGGGTATCGAGACGAGGGGTGCACGAGTCTTGGTGCTCGGTCGGAGCATGATCGTGGGAAAACCGATGGCGCTGCTCCTCATGGCGCGGGGTGAGGGAGGCGACGCGACGGTGACGGTGGCGCATTCGCGTTCGAAGGACTTAACGGCGATCACGCGGGAGGCGGACATCGTGATCGCGGCGATTGGTCGGGCGGGATTCGTCACGGTCGACATGGTGCGGGAGGGCGCGGTGGTGATCGACGTGGGGATCAACCGGGTGGAGGACGCGGCGGCGAAGCGGGGCTATCGGATCGTGGGTGACGTCGACTTCGACGCGGTGGCCCCGAAGTGCGCGGCGATCACGCCGGTGCCCGGGGGCGTTGGGCCGATGACGATCGCGATGCTGATGGCGAACACGGTGTCGGCGGCGGAAAGGGGATGCTTCTAGATCGCGCTTCGCGTTGGGTTCGTTCGGCGATTGCAAATCGCCGCTCCTTGAATGGCGTGCGGGGTTAGTGTTTAGTTCCCGGTTCTTATGGAGGATGTGATTATTGTGGGAACGGGGTGCGCGGGTTTGACGGCGGCGATTTATGCCGCGCGGTCGGGCTTGAAGCCCCTCGTGCTGGAGGGACGGCAGCCGGGGGGGCAGCTGACGACGACGACGGCGGTGGAAAATTTTCCTGGCTTTCCCGACGGGATCGATGGGCCGGACCTGATCATTAACATGCACAAGCAGGCCGAACGGTTTGGCGCTCGGTATCAATACGGGACCGTCGATGAGTTCGAACAGGTCGACGGGGTGAATCGCGTGAAGGTCGACGGAGAATGGGTGGAGACGAAGGCGCTCATCATCGCAAGCGGGGCCTCGGCTCGTTATCTGGAGCTGCCGGGGGAAGAGAAACTGATCGGGCACGGGTTGACGAGCTGCGCGACGTGCGACGGGGCGTTCTATCGGAACGTGCCCGTGTGCGTGGTTGGCGGCGGGGACTCGGCTTGCGAGGAAGCGACGTTCCTCACGCGCTTTGCGTCAAAAGTGTATCTCATCCATCGTCGGGGGGAGCTGCGGGCATCCACGATCATGGCCGAGCGGGCGCTTTCGAATGAGAAAATCGAGCCAGTCTGGAACTCCGCGATTTCCGAGTATCTGACCGATGACGAGGGGCACGTGCGCGGCGTGATGCTGAAGAATCTGGAGACGGATTTGGCGAGCGAGCTCGAGGTGAAGTGCGTTTTTGTCGCGATCGGGCACGAGCCAAATACGGTTGCGTTTCGCGGGAAGGTGGACGCCGATGAGGCGGGTTACCTGCGGCAGCAAGGCGGGACGTCGACGAATTTGCCGGGCGTCTTCGCGGCGGGCGACGTGGCGGATCACGTCTACCGACAGGCGATCACGGCGGCCGGTCAGGGTTGCGCGGCCGCGATCGACGCGGAGCGCTGGCTGGCGGCGAGAGAGGAGTAGTTTCCGGTCGCTGGTCGGAAGGTCGGAAGTCCAAGCTCGGCGAGCGACCTGGGGGCCGACGGTCATAACGAGTTCTCCCCGAAATGAAAATCTGCGACCTCACCCAGTTTTACTCGCCAGTCAGCGGCGGGGTGAAGCGCTACGTCGAGCAGAAGGTCGCTTACTTGCGGCGGTATTCGCCCGGCGACGAGCACGTGCTCATCATCCCAGGAGAGCGGACGCGGCGGTCGGGTGATGAGCGGGCGCGGGTGTATGAGATCGAGTCGCCGCTGGTGTCGCGGACCTCGCGGTATCGGGCGCTGATCGGGCTGGGGCAGGTGGAGGAGATCTTTCACTTGGAGAAGCCAGACATCATCGAGTCGGGGGATCCGTACCAGGTGGCGTGGAAAGCCGTCGCGTCAGGTCGCGCACTGGGGATTCCGGCCGTGGGGTTTTACCATTCGCATTTTCCGGAGGCTTATCTGCGGAGCGTGGCGAAATATTTTGGCCGGATCGCGGTCGAGATCGCGGAGGACGTGGCGGAGCGTTACGTGCGGACGCTTTACAATCGGTTCGAGCGGACGCTGGTGCCGAGTCCGGCGCTGGCGGATCTCCTGCGCGGTTGGGGCGTCGACAACGTGGTGACGACGGATCTGGGTGTGGACGTCGAAACGTTTCAGCCGGGCGGTCCGCGGGCGGTCCGGCGGGAGCTGGACGTCCCGGACGACCGAGTGCTGCTGCTCTACGTGGGGCGGCTCGCTCCGGAGAAAAACGTGCGGACACTTTTCGGCGCGTTCGAAGAATTGATGCAATCGGGTCCGGGTCGATTTCACCTGTTGGTGGTCGGTGACGGGAGTGGGCGGAGGGAGGTCGAGCGGCTGCGGGATCGGACCGGGGCGGTGCATTGGATGCCGTATTGCGGAGATGCCGCGGAGTTGGCGCGGATCTACCGAGCGGCTGATCTCTTCGTGCATCCGGGGATTTTGGAGACGTTCGGGTTGGTGACTTTGGAGGCGCAGGCCTGCGGGACGCCCGTCGTCGGGATCGGCGGGAGCTACATGGACCGGATCGTTTTCAACGACCGGGTGCATTGGGCCAAAGAAAATACCCCGTCGGCGCTGGCGGGCGCGATCCGGGCAGTCGCGGAGACGGATCTGCGGGCGGAGGCTCGCTTGCGAGTACGATGGTGCGGGAGAAATACAGCTGGCAGACGGTGTTTGATCGGCTGTTTTCGATTTACCGTGAGGTGATCGAATCCTACAACCCGTAGCGTCGTGTCGTTACCGGAAGGAGTTGTTATTCGGAGCTACGAGGCGCGGGACCGTGAGGCGGTGCGGGGGATTTGTTGCGACACGGGCTACCTGGGACGGGCGATCGATCCGGTCTTCGAGGATCGCGAATTATTCGCGGATTACCTGACGAGTTATTACACCGACCAGGAGCCGGAGTCGTCTCTGGTCGTCGAGCGGGACGGCGTGGTGAGGGGTTATCTGCTGGGTTCGCGTTTCCCGGCGAAGCAGGCACGGTATGACTTCTGGCTGGCATCGAGTCTCACGGCGCGGGGGCTCTGGCGGTATCGGGGCTACACGAAGGCGACGCGGGCTTACGTGCGGTGGATCCTTCTGGAAGCGCGAAAGGAAGTGCCAAACGCGCCGAAGCGGATGCCGCATTTTCACTTCAATCAAATGCCAGACGCCCGGAATCTGGCGACGACTACGAGGTTGATAAACGTATACTTCGACTACTTGCGGTCGGCGGGTGAGACCGCGGTGTTCGGTCAGGTGGTGACGTTCGCAGATCGACGGGGCGCGGGGGCGTTCGAGCGATTTGGCTTCGAGGTTGTCGAGAAGCGGGAGGTCACGAAGTATCGCGACGTTCACGCGGAGCCGGTGTATCTGACAACGATCGTGAAGCAGCTTTGACGCGGGACGACGAGGATTCCGAAGGCCATTTCCTTTCCGTGCGATGAAGCGTGCGGCGGTCTTCGATCATCACGAGGCCATGACAACTCAGCTTCGAATCCCGCTAATTTCCGCCGCTCGAGTTGTCGGGGAGTCCAGAGGTAAGGGACGCCGCCGCTTTCCCGGATGGTTCGTAGTCTGAGTGGTGGGCCGACGAAGCAACGGTCCGGCGTTTGATTCTAAACAATGGCTACACCAATGAAGTGCTGACGCGGTCCTCGGGGGCCGGCCGTGTCGCGGCGGTGCTGGGCTGGCTGGCTCGGAATCATACTGCGGACATCTCTTTCGGCGAAGCTGCGGGATCCCGCCGTGGGATTACGTGATCCGGCTCCGGTTGGCTCCCGCTGAACGACTCCAGTTCGGGACGGACCGCACGATCTTGGACGGAGCAATCGCGAGTGGGTTCGAGCATCCGAGCGCGTTTGACCGGGCTTTTGGTGAGAGGCACGCCATCGTGTCTCCCGGAGCTTTGCGTCGAGGGGGCGTGGCTTCTACCAATCCAAGATTGGCGACGTGACAACTTTTGGTAGCCTGCGACTTATGAATTCGCCCCTCGCTGGTCAGCTAGCTCCTACCTCGATTCTAACGAACGTGCCTCGCCTCGTGACGGCGTATTTTGCCGACAAGCCGGACGCCGCCACGCCCGGCGAGCGGGTGAGCTTCGGCACGTCCGGGCACCGGGGGACGGCGACGAAGAGGACGTTTAACGAAGACCACATCCTCGCGACGACTCAGGCAATTTGCGAATACCGCGCAACCAACGGAATCGATGGTCCGCTCTACCTCGGCATGGACACGCACCCGCTCTCCGAGGCAGCTCACGTGACGGCGCTGGAGGTGCTTGCTGCCAATGGCGTGACGGTGCGGATCGACGCGGCTGGCGGCTTTGTCCCGACGCCGGCCGTTTCGCACGCCATCCTCGGGCACAACGCCGGTCGCACGAGCGGTCTGGCCGATGGGATCGTGATCACGCCGTCGCACAATCCCCCGGGTGACGGGGGGTTCAAATATAATCCGCCGAACGGTGGTCCCGCCGACACTGACATCACGGGATGGGTGCAGGATCGGGCGAACGAGTTGCTTGCGCTGGGTCTCAAGGACGTGAAGCGCGTCTTTCTTGCGAAAGCGCTGACTGCAGCTACGACGGAAAAGTTCGACTACGTCGGCAAATACGTCAGCGACTTGGGAGCGGTGATCGACATGGAGGCCATCAAAAACGCGGGGCTGAAAATCGGCGTGGACTGCCTCGGGAACTCGTCGGTCGCCTACTGGGAACCCATAGCGGAAACGTATGGATTGGACCTCACCATCCAAAATGGTGACGTCGATCCGACCTTTCGATTCATGAGCGTCGATTGGGACGGGAAGATCCGGATGGATTGTTCATCGCCCTACGCGATGGCGGGCCTGATTGGATTGAAGGACAAATTCGACATCGCCTTTGCGAACGACACTGACGCGGATCGGCACGGGATCGTGACCCCGAGCGCGGGTCTGATGAATCCCAATCACTACCTCGCGGTGGCGATTTCCTACCTCTTCGAGAACCGTCCCGACTGGCCGGTCGACGCGGGTATCGGCAAGACGGTGGTGAGTAGCTCGATGATCGACCGCGTAGCGAAGAAGCTAGGCCGTCCGCTGCGCGAAGTGCCGGTGGGGTTCAAATGGTTCGTCGACGGGCTGTTTGAAGGCAGCCTAGGGTTTGGCGGCGAGGAGAGTGCCGGAGCGTCGTTTCTGCGGCGCGACGGTGGCGTCTGGACGACGGACAAAGACGGGCCGATTCTCGGCTTGTTGGCGGGGGAGATCACCGCGAAGACGGGGCGGGATCCGGGTGAGCACTACGCGGATCTCACGAAGGAATTTGGCGCACCGGTCTACGAGCGCATTGACGCACCGGCGGACGCGGCGCAGAAAAAAATCCTGAAAAATCTGGCTCCCGACCAGGTTCCGGCCAAGGAGTTGGGGGGCGAGCCGATTACCCGCATGCTCACCGAGGCTCCGGGTAACGGGGCGGCCATCGGTGGGTTGAAGGTCGAGACCGAGTCGGGTTGGTTCGCGGCCAGGCCGTCCGGGACGGAGGAGGTTTACAAAATCTACGGCGAGAGCTTCCGCGACGCAGATCACCTCAAGCGCATTCAATCCGAAGCCAAGGAGATCCTCTCCGCCGCGTTTACGGTCAACTAGACCGCAGAAACTTCACGAGACTCCCGAGTCCAGCGACCTTCCCGTGTCACGACAATCATTGCTTAGAAACAGTCCGGTCGTGAGATCCCCGCGGTTCCCACTCCGCGCTGGTTTCTTCGGCATTGGCCTCGATGCCGGTTGGCCCCGGTCCCAGGCTTTGAAGGAACGATGCCGAGACCGATTCTGCCGACCGGGCAGGGGTACCGCACGAAGGACGATTCGTCAGAGACCCAAGTGATTCAAGCGAAAGCGTTCTCGATTACCGTTGGAAAACCATCCTCGCAACCAACCTGCCTCAATCGAGACGAAGATTGGAGCGGGTGAAGGGATTCGAACCCTCGACATCGACCTTGGCAAGGTCGCACTCTACCACTGAGTTACACCCGCGTTAAACGCTGTGAGCAGAATACGAATTCGGCCCCGGTCGTCAACTCGTTCTTTACGAACTCACCGTTGGCTCGACTGGCTGGCGCTAGGAGGTGACTTTCGCGAAGCGTTCGATCGTTTCGGCGAGGGCCTCAGCGCGGATGGGCTTGCAGAGATAGTCGGTCATCCCGGCGTCCATGCAATGCTTGCGATCCTCGGGCATCGCGTTGGCGGTGAGGGCGATGATGGGCACGCTGATTCCGAGTTCGCGGATGCGGCGGGTGGCGGTGATCCCATCCATCTCGGGCATCTGGACGTCCATCAGAACGACGTCAAACGTCTCGGCCTGGAGGGCGTCGAGGCACTCGAGTCCGTTGCTGACGACTTGGGGATTGTGGCCCAACTTGACAAGAATTTTGTCGATGAGTTTGCGATTGATGGCGTTGTCGTCGGCGACGAGGACGCGGGCTCCGAGACCCGGAGCTGGAGCTTGAATCTCGGCGGGCGTGGCTTGCTCGGCGGCGTGATCAGCGGTGCGGTGGCTGGCTTTGAGCAGGACGTCGGCGAGTTCCGCGAGGTGGACGGGTTTGGTGAGGCGGTAGATGGAAGAGTTGGTGGCGACCAGGGTGTCGCGTTCGCTCACGAGGCTGGCGGGAGCCATGAGGATGACGGCGGAGGTGCCGCCGCGCGGGGTGCGGCGAAGGCGGTCGGCGAGTCCGTGACCGTCGATGTCGGGGAGAAACGCGTCGACGAGGGCGATGTCGAAGCGCCGGTGATCGGCGGCGTAGATGGCTTCACGCCCAGTGCGGCAGCTCTCGACGTGGAGTCCCCAACGAACGAGCTGGCCGAGGATGATCCGGCGGTGGGCGGTATTCTTCTCGGCCAGGAGGACGCGCAGGCCGTTGAGGCGGCCAACCTGAGCCAGGACGGGATCGGGAGTCGCGGTCGCTTCGTAAGGAGCTTCGAACCAGAAGGTGGAGCCGGACCCGGCTTGGCTCTCGAGGCCGATGTCGCCCTTCATGAGATTGACGAGACTCTTGGCAATGGCGAGGCCGAGACCAGTGCCGCCGAACTTGCGGGTGACGGATTGGTCGGCCTGGCTGAAGGGTTTGAAGAGGCGGGACTGTTGCTCGGGGGTGAGTCCCGGGCCGGTGTCGCGGACTTCGAAGCGCAGGCGATGCTGGCCGTCGGTACTTGTGAGGGATCGAACGACGACGGAGACCTCGCCGTCGGACGTGAATTTCACCGCGTTTCCGGCGAGATTAAGGAGGATCTGGCGAAGACGGGCGCGATCGCCGATGACGGTCGCTGGGACGTCTGGACCGACGTCGAGAAGGAGTTCGATCTCCTTGATGGCGGCGTTCTGAGCGAGGACGTCGAGCGCTTCCTCGAGGCAGGCGCGGATGGCGAAGGGTTTGCGCTCGAGCCGCACGGACGCGGCCTCCGTCTTGGAAAAATCGAGGATGTCGTTGATGAGAAGAAGCAAGCTGTCGCCGCTCGTCCGAATGGTGTCGATGTAGTCGCGCTGTTGCTCCGAAAGATTGGACTCGAGCAGCAGGTTGGTGAACCCGATGATGGAGTTGAGCGGCGTGCGGACCTCGTGGCTGATGACGGCGAGAAATTCACTCTTGGCGCGGTCGGCGGATTCGGCGGCGTCGCGGGCAGTGACGAGTTTACGTTCGAATTTCTTGGCGTCGGTCACGTCGCTTTGGATCGCGACCAGCCGGGAGATGTTGCCCTCGTCGTCTCGGAGGGGCTGAATCTCGAGCTGCGCCCAATATTTTTCCCCATCCGCGCGGGTGAGCTCGACCTGAGAGACGTGTCCGTCGCCGGACCGGGCAGCGTCGAGGAGAGCATCGACGGCGTCTGGCGCGTCCCCTTGGGTAAGCAAGGGGGCGATGAGCTGGCCAACGGCCTTGGTGTCCGGAAATCCGGTCAGCCGCTCGAAAGCGGAGTTCGTCCAGCCGATCCGACCGTCGCGATCAAGGAGGGAAACGCCGTCGTAGGTGTGGCTCGCGATGAGGGCGAGGGCAGCGCGTTCCTCCTGATCGAGTTTGCGGGCGGTGATGTCGAGGAGGACGCTGTCGGCGGCGGCAAATTCCTCGCCGGACTCGGCCGCCGCGAGCGACCCACGCTCGTGAAACCACCGCCAAGTCCCGTCCGCGTGGCGGGCGCGGAATTCGCACTCGAAGATGGGCCGTTCCCGGGTGGCGTTGGTGATCATCCCGCGGAGAGCGGCCCGGTCGTCGGGATGAACGCGGTCGATCCAATCGTCGAGCGTGAGCGGCATCGCGGCCTTCTCGATTCCGAGCAGCTGGTCGGTCTCGCCGTCCCAGAGCAGGACATTATCCTTGAATCCGCGGTGCAAAACGATCTGCCCAAGCGCACGGACGAGGGTCTCGTTCCGCCGCCGCAACCAAGAGTGGCTGTGTTCCGTCTCCGCTCCAGAGGCCATCGATGCCACGTGGGCTGAGCGAATCGAGAAGAAGATGACCGACACGATGCCGGATGCGAAGATGGCGAGGGCTCCGCCGGCTCGCGCCCAGGCCTGCACCTCGCCGAGGGAGTATTCCTGTTTGTCGACATCGAGCTCGGCTTCGACGGCAGCGTTCCCACCCGCGATGGGGGCAGCGCCCGAGAGAAAACTGCCGTAGGTCGTTGGGTCCGTCTCGCTCTCGGAGACGGAAGTGGAAGTCTGGATGGCGCGGTTCAGAATGTCCGCCTCGCTTGCATCCTCGATCGGCAGTGGGCTACCGATTTCGAGCGGCTCGACGGGTCGCTCGAGACCGATCTCGCCGGCGACCGTCTCGGTATCCAGGACGACCATGAGCTGACCCCCGGCCCGGGTCACACTTCGGATCCGAGCGAGAGCCGGGAAGTCTTTGTGCAAGGCAATGAGTGGAGCGAGCGCGGCCTTGTGTTGGTCGGTCCACATCGACCGTTTCGCCGCGATCTCGCCGTGGACGGCGGGATTGATGAGCAGCGCCGCTGCCCGGGCGATGTCCTCGGCATCGGCCTGCATGCCATCGAAGAGCAACCGCTCGGCGATCCGGCTCGTCAGGAGCGATCCGAAGAGAGCGCAAGCGGTGAGCGCCACAAAAAGAAGGACGGCTTCCTGGGTCGGGCGGATCGACCTCGTGCTCGCGGCCGAGGCGGATGTCGAGCGGTTGGTTGCCATCTGGGCGGAAATCTACACCAATTCGCCAAACATAAGCACGCCAATCTTCCGCCCTTCCCCCGGAGGTGGATTGAACCGGGCGCAAGCTGCCTTGACACTGCGCCGACAGCGCCATCTCCTGAAGCGGCTCACTATGAAGAAAAAAATTTCCCCACTCGCCTTCGCGGCGATCGCGACCGCCCTCGTCTCGGCACCTCTCTCCGCTGCGGGAGCGGGTGAACTCACGTCCGCCCAGACCGCCGAGGTGGATGCCGGTGAACTCGTTGTCTCAGAACAAGAAAAGCCCGGCGGACCTTGGCCGGTCATTACCGTCGTCACGAAGATCGCCGCTCCTCTCGAGACGGTGACCAAACTGTTCCGCGACTACGAAGCGGCACCCGATTATCAGCCGAACATCGTTGCCGCCGAAGTGGTGAGTCAGCCCTCGGCTAACGTCGTCGATGTGAAATACACTTCGAAAATGCCGGTCGTCGGCGAGTCGAGCAACACCGTCCGCAATACCTTCACCGAGACCGCCGACTCGACCACCGTCGTGTGGACGCTCCTCGAGTCGACCACAGCGGACGTCTCGGATGGATCGATGGTCGTCGAGTCCTACGAGGGCGGGACGTTGCTTACTTACACCAACTACGTGAAGCCCAAATCGAAGCTGGCGATCCTCGCCCGGGGTGCTGCCGTTGGCGAAGTGAAAAAGACTGTCCGCCAGATCAAGGCCGAGGCCGAGCGCCGCGCCGCCCAATCGTAGGAAAATTTACCGAGATTTCCATTGCGCTACCCCCGAGTCTCGCTACTCTCCTTGGTCCCATGCCAAAGTCCATAGCACGCAGTAAGACGAGAAAAGCGGTGGCGAAGCGGTTTAAAATCACCGCTTCGGGCAAGATCTTGCGTTCAAAAGCGGGGCGGCGGCACTTGCTGTCCTGCAAGACTGCCAAGCAGAAGCGCAATCTGGCGAAAGCCGGGATCGTCGCCGACGGAGATGTCGCGAAGGTCAGGTTGAACCTCCCGTTCTCGAACCGATAATCGGTTAGAAACAAATTGATCCCACGGTCTTCCCGCGTCACGCGGGATACGGAGCAGATGAGGCCCGGGATCAGAATCATCAAACAGTCCGCTCCACGGAGGTTCCGCGAAACGCGGGATTAACACAACATGCCAAGAGCAACCAATGCTCCAGCCAGTCGCGCCCGCCGGAAGCGGGTCATCATTGCGTCCAAGGGATACCGGGGACGCCGCTCGAAACTCTTTCGTTACGCGAAGGACGCCCAGACCAAGGCCAAATATTGGGCTTACCGAGATCGCAAGACCCGGAAACGCACTTTCCGAGCGCTCTGGATTAACCGCGTCAACGCGGCGGTTCGTAACCAGGGCATCACTTACAGTCGCTTCATGGAAGGCCTCAAGCACGCCGGGATCGAGCTCGACCGCAAAGTCCTCGCCGACATGGCCGTAATGGAGGAAACCACCTTCGCCGTGATCGTCAAAAAGGCGATCGCCGCGCTCGAAGACAAGAAGAAGGCCGCCTGAGTCTTCCGCCCGTCGTGGGAATGGAAGCCGAGATGCAGTCCCTGCGCGGCGAGGCGATCGCCGCCATCGCCGGCGTGCAGACGTCGGAAGAACTCGACGCCGCCCGGGTGAAATACACCGGGCGCTCCGGCGCGCTCACGAAGCTGAGCGAAGGCATGCGGTCGGTCTCGAAGGACGACAAACCGCGCATCGGCAAGGCTCTCAACGAACTCCGTACCGTCGTCTCCGCCGCGCTCGATGAGCGGCTGGCTGCGCTGACCGCCGAGCGGGACGCGGCAGCGCTATCGGGCGTCGACACCACGCTACCGGGCATCTTGCCCGAACTCGGGTCGATTCACCCGCTGACGACTCTGCAGGACCGGGCGATTCGGATCTTCCGCCGCATGGGTTTTGCTCTCGCTGACGGTCCTGACATCGAGACCGAGTGGCATTGCTTCGACGCGCTCAACACGCCTTCCGATCACCCGGCTCGCAACGAGCAGGACACATTTTTTCTGCCCGATGGCCGGGTGCTCCGGACTCACACTTCCTCCGTGCAAGTTCGCACGATGGAGATGCTGCCGCCGCCGGTCCGCATCATCGCGCCCGGTTCCGCCTACCGCCGTGACGAGGTCGACGCGACGCACCTGGCGCAATTCACGCAGATGGAGGGGCTCTACGTCGCCGAGCGGGTGACACTTGCTGATCTCAAAGGAACGCTGGAGTTTTTCTTTCGCGAGCTGCTGGGTCCCGAAACGAAGATTCGCTTCCGCCCCCATTTCTTCCCGTTCACCGAGCCGAGCTACGAGATCGACATCCGGGCGACCGCGTTGGGCGGCAAGTGGATGGAACTCGCGGGCTGCGGAATGGTCGACCCGGCCGTGTTCGAGCGGATCTGCGACAGTCGGCGGGATCGCGTTTACGACCCGGAGACGGTCACGGGCTTTGCCTTCGGCTTCGGCCTCGACCGGCTTGCCATGAATTTGACCGGCATCGCCGACATCCGAATGTTGGTGGAAAATGACCTCCGATTTTTGAAACAGTTTTAGCGACGATGGGCGTCCGGCGAGAAGATATGGGCGCGGAGGGGCTCGGCGCCCAACCGGACGGTAGGGCGGGTTATTCCGTTGCCCGTCCACTTCTTCTGCGAGGCACTCCGCCCACCACGAGAGGCCGACCTGCCGCCATCGACCCTTAACCCCACAGCTGACCAATGAAAATTTCCACAAACTGGCTTAAAGACTACGTTGCGCTCCCGGACTCGATCGACGAACTCGTCGACAACCTCACTCTCGCCGGACTCGAAGTTGAGTCGACCGCGAAGACTGGCGCGGATTTTCCGAACGTCGTCGTTGGCCAGATCCTGTCCTCCGACCCGCACCCCAATGCCGACCGGCTCAGCGTTTGCCGTGTGGCCGATGGCAGCGAACATCCGCGACAGATCGTCTGCGGTGCAAAGAACTACCGAGTCAACGACAAGGTTCCCGTCGCCTTGCCTGGTGCCGTGCTGCCGGGTGAATTTAAGATCAAGGTTGGGAAGTTGCGCGGCGTGGAAAGCGAGGGAATGCTTTGCAGCGCGAAGGAGCTGCTGCTCGCGGAGGATGCCGATGGACTGCTCATCCTGCCAACCGACTCCGAGGTCGGAGCGGCGATCAGCACGCTTTTTCCAAGCGACTCCGTGTTCGAAATCGAGATCACGCCGAACCGGCCCGACTGGCTGAGCCACGTCGGCGTGGCTCGCGAGATTGCCGCGCTGACGGGGGCTGCGCTTGAGCTTCCCGCAACGTCGGAGGTCCCGACGACGAATGATCCTTTGATCGCCGCTACCGAAGCGACGGAGATCTGCCCCTTTTACAGTTTGCGAAAAATTTCCGGCGTCCAGGTCGGACCGAGCCCCGAGTGGCTGAAGCAGCGCTTGCTGGCCGTCGGCTTGCGACCGATCAACAACGTGGTCGACGCGACGAACTACGTCATGTTCGAACTTGGCCAGCCTCTCCACGCGTTCGACGCGGCGAAGACCAAAGGGCCTTTGACGGCGCGGGCAGCGGGAGAGGGCGAGAAAATTAAGGCCTTGGATGGCGAGGAATACGCGCTCCGGTCGACCGACGGTGTGATTGCAGATTCGACTGGGGTGCTCGCCATCGCCGGCGTGATGGGCGGAGCCGACTCGGGTGTCGCGGACTCCACGACGGACATTCTTTTGGAGAGCGCCCTCTTCGTGGCTGCCCGCATCCGGCGGACCGGCCGCGAACTCGGGATTTCTAGCGATTCGAGCTACCGCTTCGAGCGAGGCGTTGATCCGGTGGGTGTGCTGGTGGCATCGGCCCGGGCGGCTGCACTCATCGTCGAACTTGCGGGGGGCGTGGCCGAGGAGCCGGTCTCCGTCGCGGGCGAATTGCCGTCGGTGTCTGAGCCAGTCCGGTTACGTTACGACCGTTGCCGGGGCTTGCTCGGATCGACGATTTCAAATGGGGAGATCGACGCCGCCCTCGCGGCACTCGGCCTCAGGCGCTCCGCGGGCGATGAAAATGGATCGACCTGGACCGTGCCGAGTTTCCGGGGGGATCTTCTACGCGAAGTCGATCTGATCGAGGAGGTGGTTCGGCTCACGGGAATCGAGAAATTGACCGGAACGATCGCGGGCACCCCAGCGGCCTCGTCGGACACGGATCAGGCCTACGACGACGCGATGGAATTACGGCATCGCTTGCGCGGCGAGGGTTTCAGCGAAGCGCGGACGGGGACATTGGTCGCGGGCGAGGTCGATCCGAAACTCATCCGGCTCCGCAATCCGCTCGGCGAAGAGCAGGCGACGCTTCGTGGCAGCATGCTGCCGGCGCTTTTGACGGCGACGCACCGTAATCTTAACCGCGGCGTGGAGTCGATCCGGCTCTTCGAGATCGGGCGGGTTTTCTCGACCGAGGAGGAGGAAGAGCTTCCCAAGGTCGCGTTTCTCATGACGGGTGCCCGTTCGCGCCGGACCTGGCGAGACGGCGACCAGAAGGCGGTGGATCTCTACGACCTCAAAGGGGTCATCGAGACGCTTGTGCCGGGAGTGACGTGGAATCCGACGACGCACCCTGGCTTTGGCCTCGCACTCGAAATGATCGTCGGTGGCTTCGTCGCCGGTATCGCGGGTCAGCTCACGCCGACGGCGGCACGCGCGATCGATGCTCGGGATGCGGTGCTCGTGGCGGAGGTCCGGCTCGATTGCCTGGAGGTGGCATCGACCCGAACGCGGACCGTGCGACCGTTGCCAAAATTTCCCACCGTCTCCAGAGACTTCGCGGCGATCTTGCCGGTGGACGTCGCCTGGGAAAGCGTAGAATCGAGCGTGCGTAGCGGGCGGGAGGACTTGCTCGAATCGGTGCGGCTTTTTGACGTCTTCGCTGACACGAGCGGCCAGAAACTCGACGTTGACAAGAAGTCCCTGGCCTTCTCCTTGACTTTCCGCAGTCCCGAGCGAACGCTCACGACGGACGAAGTGAACGAGGTTTGCGACCGTCTGAAGTCGCGGTTGCGGTCGGATCTGCCGATCGAGTTCCGCGAGTAGATCTTTCCCGAAAATTTTCCGCGATCTGGGTCGATGCCCGGACGCTTGATTTGCCCTGCTGTGTTCGCGACTACGCGTTTAACTCCCGGTCCGATGTTCAGCATAAGGGGGCTTGTCGGGCGGAGCATATGTCCGGCCTTCGTTGGACTTCAGAGCTTCGTCCGTGGTTACCCGCCGTTTCCAAGAGGGAACGGGATCAACGCCAAACGGCACGAGTGGGGCAATTTTTCTTTTCGGGACGCTCGGGTGAGCTTTGTAGCGGCGCTTCTGTGAAGCGCTCAGGGCTGTTCTTGCCAGGCCACGGCCACGAGCTTCACAGAAGCTCGGCTACAGCCGGTACCCTGCCGCCGTGGGTTTTTCTCGGAAATTTCACACGGGTTTCGCTGGCGTTTCACGTGCGTCCGCGACCGTGCGGGCATGCGGCAACGCTTCAATGTCCTTCTTCGCGGAGAAGTCGGCCAATCGGTCGATTGGACGACTGAGCGCGGTTGGGTCTTGGCGTGTTGCGTCGTCATCGTCGCAGGCTGCGGGGTTTACGGAGTCACCCTTGGGCTTTGGCGGGACGGGACGCAGTCGATTTTTACCGCCATCAAGTTTCCGCTCCTCGTTCTACTGACCCGCGGCGGCAATGCGCTTCTCAACGGACTGCTCGGCCTCGTGGTCGGGAGCGGCCTCGGGTTTCGCCAGACGACGACTGCCATTCTCATGAGCTTCGCCATCGCGGCGCTCGTGTTGGCCGCGTTCGCGCCGATCATGCTCTTTCTGCTCTGGAATACCCCGCCGCTCGTGGATGGCGCGTCGGTCGGTGGGCATAGCGTGACGCTGCTCGCGCACGTGATCGTGATTGCCGCCGCGGGGATCGTGGGAAACCGCTGTCTTTACGAATTTCTAAAAACTGTCTGCGCCACTCGAACGACGGCGCGAGTCGTTCTGATCGGATGGCTCGCGGGAAATCTTCTGCTCGGCAGCCAGTTGTCCTGGGTGCTGCGACCGTTCATCGGCAGTCCGAATCTGCCCGTCCAGTTCCTTCGCGAGGATCCACTTCGGGGCAACTTCTTTGAATCCGTCACCCGGGCGGCCCTTCGACTCACCAAACCATCCCAAACACCATGAATGCATCCGACCCAACACCAGCGGAACAGTCCGGCCCGCGAGACCACCGCTACGACCTCGAACCGATGGACGTCGCGCCAAGCTCGATGAGCGTGATCGAAGCTTTGCTTAAACGACCGGGGCGTGTGCTGTTTGAACTCGACGGTGGTCGGGCGACCACGGTTATCAAAGCCCTCCTGCTCCCGACAACACTCGGTCTCGTCGTCTACGGATTGGTCGCCGGGAGTCTCACGGGCGGAGAGCAATTTTGGATTGCGCCGGCGAAGATCCTGGTGGGTTCGAGTTTGGCCGCGCTCATTTGTCTGCCAAGTCTTTACATTTTCCTGTGTCTTGGCGGTGCCGACGTCGGGGCGAAAGCGGTGGGCGGCATGCTCGCCGCAGCCGTCTGCCTGACCGCTCTCTTGCTCGTTGGGTTCGCGCCGGTCGCGTGGGTCTTCTCTCAATCGACGGACTCGGTCGCCTTCATGGGTGCCCTGCACCTCGTTTTCTGGCTCGTCGCGGTGGTCTTCGGCGTGCGGCTACTGGGCGATGCCGGGCGGCGGGTCTGGGGCGGTGGAAATGGTGGGCTGGGGGTGTGGATGATTATCTACATCGTGGTTTCGCTGCAGATGATGACGGCGCTGCGTCCAATCATCGGGACGGCGGACACGTTGTTGCCGACGGAGAAGCGGTTCTTCCTGTCGCACTTGGTGGAAACGATGAACCGGGGGTAGGAAACCAATCTCTGGGAGTGCTCAAACAAGAGTCGGCCGAGCGCCCGACGGTGGACTCGCAGTAGCGGCGGTAACGACGCTGTTCCCGAGAGTGTCCATAACGAGATTTCCACGGATGCTGGATGTGGGCTTGTGGTGCTGAACGTAGCTTCTCTCCCGGCGAGGGTGTAGCCGTGTTTCAGGGAAACTCGGTGGGTTGGAAGCTGGAGACACGCTGGGTGCGTGAGCTTCACAGAAGCTCAGCTGCGTCGCATTGCTTCGAACGGGTGCCCCCCATTGGTTTGGCATGACTCCCCGGGTGAGCGATCGGGAGTCGCTCGTCTTTGAAGTGGGCACCGGCGGCGCAGCCGCCCTTCGCGGGGGGTGGGCTGGCCTTGGGCCTAGAAATAGAAGGGAATGCCTTCTTTTTCGAAGGCGTCTTTCTGGTCGCCGAGGTATTTTTCGCCGAGGTGCTCGAAGCCTTCGGTGGATCGGAAAACTTTGAGGAACGCGTTGACCCGTTCGCGCAGGGCATCGTTGCCTTTCTTGATGCCGATGGCCCAGGATTCTCGCTTGATCGGTCTGAGAATGGCCCGCGTCTCGGCGGGGTGCATCTGGCCGTTTTTCCAGACGGACATCTGGTCGTAGATGAAGGCGTCGGCCTTTCCCTGGATCACTTCAAGGACGGCGGATGATTCTTTTTCGAGGGCGAGGACACTAGCGTTGCGGAGATTCGCTCGGGCGTAGGCTTCGCCGGTGGTGCCTTGGCGGACGGCGACGGTGCGACCGGGTTGGTCGAGGTCGGCGGCGGTTGTGACATCAGATGACGAGCCGATCAGGAGCGCGAGGCCGGTCGAGAGGTAGGGGTCGGAGAAATCGATGGATTCGGCGCGCTCGTCGGTTTCGGTCATCGAGGAGATGACGAGGTCGATCTTGCCGGTCTGAAGCGCGGGGATGAGTCCGACGAATGGGATGTTCTCGATGCGAATCGGACGATCAAGGTAGTCGCCGAGGGCCTCGGCAAGTTCGACGCTGATCCCGGTCGGATCACCCGATTCGTTGATTGTCTCGAAGGGCGGGTAGGAGAGGTCCATCCCAACGGTGAGCGAATCGGATCGTTCGACTGGTCCGCAACCAACGGTTACAAGTAGAAGGAGCGCAGTCCAAAGCTGTAAAAAGTATCTCATTGATCCACAAAAACGCCGGACCTGGTGGCCCGGCGTTTCAGATCGATCAAGCCGAAGCTCTGACCTACTGCATGAAAGTCGTCACGTAAGTCTGCGGGGTTGCCGAGTTTGTCGTGTCTGGAATCACGTTGGTCGCTTCGGATGGACGCGTGAAGAAATTTCCCTCTCCGCCCTTGCGGAAGAGGACGAAACCTTTACTTCCATAGGGACTCGCATCGGGGTCGAGAGTTCCACCCGTCTGCCAATTTCTGGTGACTACGAACGGCTGATCGCCAGGATTGTTTTCTTCGACCTGGAAGATACTGAAGGCAATGTTCGCAGCGGTTGGAGTGCCACCTTGACCAGGCCCGATTCCGGGCGCCGTTAGGAGCTTATTCAGATCGTTCTGGGTTAGGTAATTATCAGTCGTCAGTGCGTTAAAGAACGCTGTCAGTCCCTGTGGTGCGCCAGCATCGTAGGTCCAAGCCAATCCGTTTCCAGACGTGAAGCTGTCCAAGCTCATCGTCTGCGTGGCGATCTGGAGCTGGCGGGCGTTGTTGAGCGTCTGGACCATCTGACCGCGGGTCAGAGCGCCAGTGACGGCGGGAATCGCGAGGGAAGCGAGAATCGCGATGATCGAGATGACGACGAGGAGTTCGATGAGGGTGAAGCCCTTGGGGGATTTGTTAATTTTCATGCTTTTTTAGAAGGATACATGCGAATTGGTTTGCGTCAATAGATTCGGCCTAGTTCTGGCGATATTTGAAGGCGGAGACGGCGAGGGGTGGGAGGTCGATGAGGATCGAGTGTTCGCGGTCCTGCCACCATTGCTGATCGGCGAATTTACCGCCGTAGTTGCCGACATTGCTGCCGCCGTAGTTGGCGGCATCGGTGTTCAGGACTTCTTCGTAGAAACCGGCCTTCGGAACGCCGACGCGGTAGTCTGCGCGGACGACGGGGGTGGCGTTGACGATGAAGATGATGATGTCGCCTTTCTTGGATTTCCTCATGAAGGACCAGACGGTGTTTGGCGCGTCGGAGAAGTCGATCCACTCGAAGCCGTCGTAACTGTCGTCCTGGTCGAAGAGGGCGGGCTCGCTGCGGTAAAGCCAGTTGAGATGTTGCACGAGGCGACTCATGCCGGCGTTGCGGTGCGAGTCTTTGAGGTGCCAGTCGATGCTGCGGGCGTGGTTCCACTCGGCGAACTGGCCGAACTCCATGCCTTGAAAGACGAGTTTCTTGCCGGGGTGGCCCCACATCCACGCGATGAACATGCGGAGGTTGGCGAACTTCTGCCAGTCGTCGCCGGGCATCTTTCCGATCATCGAACCCTTGCCGTGAACGACTTCGTCGTGGCTGAGGACGAGCATGAAGTGCTCGGAGAAGGCGTAGACCATCGAAAACGTGATCTCGCTCTGGTGGTAGCGGCGGTGGATGGGGTCGAGCGCGATGTAGCTCAGCGAGTCGTTCATCCAGCCCATGTTCCACTTGAAGCCGAAGCCGAGGCCGCCGAGGTAGGTCGGCTTGGAGACGCCGGGGTAGGAAGTGGATTCCTCGGCGATGGTCATGATGCCGGGGAAGCGCTCGTAGCAGATCTCGTTGCAGCGCTTGAGGAACTCGACGGCTTCGAGATTCTCGCGGCCGCCGAACTTGTTGGGCACCCACTCGCCTTCCTTTCGGGAGTAGTCGAGGTAGAGCATCGACGCGACGGCGTCCACGCGGATGCCGTCGACGTGGTATTCGTCCATCCAGTAGAGGGCGTTGCCGATGAGGAAGTTACGGACTTCGTTGCGACCGTAGTTGAAAATGAGCGTGCCCCAATCCATGTGTTCGCCGAGGCGCGGGTCTTCGTGTTCGTAGAGGCAGGTGCCGTCGTACTTCGCGAGGCCGTGGGCATCCTTGGGGAAATGGCCGGGGACCCAGTCGAGGATGACGCCGATGCCTTCCTGGTGGCAGCGGTCGACGAAGTTGCGGAATTCGTCGGGATTGCCGAAGCGGCTGGTGGGCGCGTAGTAATTCGTGACTTGGTAGCCCCAAGAGCCGTCGAAGGGGTGCTCCATCACGGGCATGAGTTCGATGTGGGTGAAGCCCATTTCCTTCGTGTAAGGGATGAGGCGGTCGGCGAGTTCGCCGTAGCTAAGGTTGCGGTTGCCGTCCTCGGTCACTCGCTGCCAGGAGCCGAGGTGGACTTCGTAGACGCTGACGGGCGAGTTGAGATGGTCGCGGGTCTTGCGTTCGTTCATCCAATCTTGATCGTCCCACTTGTAGCGGTTGAGATCGAAGACCATGCAGCTCGTCGAGGTGCCGTGCTGGGCGTAGGTGGCGAAAGGATCGGTCTTGAGGTTGGTCTCGCCGTGCTGGCCGCGGATCTCGAACTTGTAGTGATCGCCCTCGGCCACTTCGGGGATGAAAATTTCCCAGATTCCGGCGGAAATGATCTTCCGCATGGGGTGGACGCGACCGTCCCAGTGGTTAAAGTCGCCGACGACGGAGACGCGCTGGGCATTGGGCGCCCAGACGGAGAAATGCACGCCGCGCTGCTTCTCGTGTTCGATCGGGTGGGCGCCGAGCTTCTTGTAGATGTCGAAGTGGGTGCCCTCGCCGAAGAGGTAGATGTCCATCTCACCGAGGACGGGGCCGAAGGCGTAGGGGTCGAGTTGAGTCCAAGTCTCGCCTTGGAATCCCTCGTAGTTGAGCTGGTAGCCGATGGGAGCGTCTTTGCCGAGTTCGGCTTCAAAGAGGCCGCCGTCGCCAGCGCGCTTGAGCTCGATCTTTCGCTCGCTGCCGCCAGACTCGGCGAGGGTCACGCTTTTGGCGTCGGGACGGAAGACTCGGGCGACCTTCGTCTTGCCGTCGCCCTTGATCCCGAGGATCCGGAAGGGGTCGTCGTGACGGGCTTCGACCAAGGGGAAGTAGTCTTCGTCGGAGAGCAGAGATGGATTCATGATCGGAGACTAGCAGGTTTGATCTTCATACCGAATAGCAATCGGGACCCGAGATAGATCTGGCCCCCCGAAGGCTCGGGCCCGGGTCAAAATCAGGTACAGCTGGCCCCTGGGAAGCCCGTGGGGAAGTGTCCTTCGGGTCACCGTCGCAACGCTCCACAGAAGCGTTGCGGCAGCTGAAATGTCCTACCGTTCGTCGATGGGGACGACCTTCTGGCCGGGGGTCGGGCCGACGTATTCGCTGAGCGGACGGTAGAGACGGTTGTCGGAGAGCTGCTCCAGAACGTGGGCGGTCCAACCGGCGGCTCGGGAGATGGCGAAGATCGGCGTGAACATGTCGGTCGGGACGCCGAGGGAGTAGTAGACCGTGGCGGAGTAAAAATCGACGTTCGCGTTGAGGTTCTTCTTTTCGCGCATGATCTCGGCGATCCGTTCGCTCATCTTGATCCACTTTTGCTCGCCGAGTTGTTCGCAGAGCTTGATGGCCATCGTGCGGAGGTGCGGAGCGCGGGGGTCGAGCGTTTTGTAGACGCGGTGGCCGATGCCCATGATCTTTTTCTTGTTCTCGAGGGCGTCGTCGACCCACGCGTCGACCGCGTCGACGCTGCCGATCTCCTGAAGCATGTGGATGACGCCTTCGTTGGCGCCGCCGTGGAGGGGTCCTTTGAGCGTGCCGATCGCGGAGGTGATGGCGGAGAAAATGTCGCTGAGCGTCGCGATGGTCACGCGGGCGGAAAACGTCGAGGCGTTCATGCCGTGGTCGGCGTGGAGGACGTAGGCGACGTCGAGGGTTCGTTCCATCTCGGCGGTCGGCTCCTCGCCGTTGAGGAGGTAGAGGAAATGGGCGGCTTCGCCGAGGTCGTCGCGGACGGCGGGGAGTTCGAGACCCTGGCGGGCGCGGTGGTAGTAGGCGGCGATGACGCCCATCTTCGCGGTGATGCTGACGGCGCGGTGCTGGTTGGCCTCGGCGTCGTCACCGGACACATCGTCGTAGAGCCCGAGCATCGAGACGGCGGTGCGGATGACGTCCATCGGGCCGGCGTCCTTGGGTGCGGACTTGAGGAAATCGATCACGCCGGCCGGGAGAGCGCGCTGAGCGCGGAGTTCTTTGGTGAGGGCGTCGAGTTCGGCACGAGTCGGCAGGTGGCCGCGCCAGAGGAGGTGAACGATCTCCTCGAAGGTGACGTTGCCGGCGAGGTCGTTGATGTCGTAGCCGGAGTAAATGAGAATGCCCTCGGCTCCCATGACTTCACTGAGCGAGGTCGAGTTGGCGATGATTCCTTCGAGTCCTTTGGCGATAACGGGCATGGGATAGTGAGTCGGTAAAAGTTGGGTGGGGTTGGGTTAAGGGGAGGATAGGCACGCGGCGGCGCGGGCGTGAATCTCTTTTCGGGGAATCAGCCCGGGAGGCGCTCTTCTTCGATGCTCTGGATCTCGGCGATGGCGTCCTCACTCGAGAGGATGCGGGCGTAGCGGTCGCGGAGGACGGTGACGGAGGCGCGCTGAAGCTCGGGGGTCACCGTTGTGCAGCAATCGTCGACCATCGTGACGAGGTAACCGAGGTCGCAGGCGTCGCGGATGGTCGTCTCGACGCATTCGTTCGTGTAGACGCCGGCGACGTAGACGGCGGTGATGCCGAGATTCTTGAGGACGAAGTTGAGGTTTGTCGCGGAGAAGACGCCGCTGGCGGTCTTGTTGATGATGATTTCATCACCTTGGGGGCCGACGGCTTCGAGGAAATCGGCTTCGCGGGTGCCGGGTCCGGCGAGGACGCCCAGACGTTTGTGGCCCTTTGACCGGTCGCGTCCGTCGGCGGTGAGGGCCTGGATGCGGACGTGGATGACTTCGAGGCTCGGCGCGGCGGAAGGTGTCCTGGAGTCGGCGCATGCGGGGTATGACGCGGCCTTCGAGGGTGGAAAAATAATATTCCTGGTCCTCCAACGGGACGCCGGAGGAGGTGGCGTCGCGGAAGATCCCGTGGCCGCGGGCGGCGTCGAGGTATTGCATGTCGATGCAAAGGAGCGCGGTTTGCTGCCGGGCGAGCATCCAGTGATGGGCGGGATTTTCTTCCCCGAGGGAGCCTTTGTAGAGGTCGAGAAGCGGGTCACGGGTGGGTTCTTCGGTAATTTTCATGAAGATCAGAGGGTCCGGAGAAATCAGGAGAGGTCGGTCGAGGTTAATTCGAGGGCGGTTTGGAGGAGGACGTTGGCTCCGGCTTCGACGTCCTGCCAGGCGGTCCATTCCGCGGGGGAATGGCTTTGGCCGTCTCGCGAGGGCACGAAGATCATGCCGACGGGGCAGATCTCCGCGAGGAGTTGGGAATCGTGGGCCGCGCCGCTGGGCATGATCTCGTGGGTCAGTTCAAGACGCTCGGCTTGGCGGCGCAGGGTTTCGACGACGGCTGGAGCGCAGGGGCGGGGGGCGATGCGGGAAACTTCGTCGAACTCGAAGCGGAGGCCGTGGCGGCGGGCGATGGCGGACAGGGCTTTGCGGAAGGCGTGGGAGAGCTCTTCGAGTTGGGCGGGGTCGGTGTCGCGGACGTCGAGGGAAAATTCCGCGCAGCCGGGGATGGTGTTGGCCGCGCCGGGGGTGAGTTCGACGTTGCCGATGGTGGCGCGGCTGCGGTCGCTCCCGTTTTCCTCGAGGACGCGGGGGATCTCGTTGGCGAATTCGGCGAGGCCGAGGAAGGCGTCGTGGCGGAGATTCATCGGGGTGGTGCCGGCGTGGTTTGGCTTGCCAAGGAGGCGGGCGGACCAGCGGAAGAGGCCGGTGATCTGGTCGACGATACCGAGGTTCTTTCGGGAAGTGTCGAGAACGGGGCCCTGCTCGATGTGGAGCTCAAGGAAGGCGTGGATGCTGGATGGCTCGCGGCGGGCGTCGAGGGCGGCGAGTGGATCGAATCCTCGGGCCGTCATCGCGTCGGCGAGACGGGTGCCGGTTAAGTCAGCGGCGTTGAGGAGGCGTTCGGGGGTGAGGCGCCCGGTGAAGGCTTCGGAGCCGAGCATGCCGCCGAATCGGCCCTCTTCGTCGGAGAAAGAGATGACCTCGATGGGGTGGTCGAGTTGCACGTCGGCTTCGATGAGGACGCGGGCGGCCTCGAGGCCGCAGAGGACGCCAAGGTTGCCGTCGAGGTGACCGCCGCAAGGGACGGTATCGGTGTGCGAGCCGAGGATGACGGCTGGGGCGGTGTCATCGGGTGGCCAGTGGCCGATGACGTTGGCCGCTCCGTCGATGCGGACGGCCATGCCGAGGGCGCGCATTTCGTCTTGGAGCCAATGGCGGGCGGCGAGGTCGGCCTCGGTAAAGGCCATGCGGTAGATGCCGTGGTCGGTGTCGTTGTAGCCGAAGGCCGAGAGCGTCGTGAGGGATTCGCGGAGGCGCTTGGGGTCGACGCGGAGGTCGGTGAGCGGGGTGGCGCGGGTGTTTTCCTGAGTTTGGGGTGGGGTGGCGGTCACGGGGGTAGGGTAGCAGGTGATCCGTGATTGGTGAAGGGAAGTGGCGCTTTGCGCCACGGAACGAGCCGACGGCGGGACGCCGTCGGCTGCACGGGGACGCGTGCGCGCCCCTTTTGCTTGATGTTCGCGGATTGGTTTTTCAGGGTGATGGGATCGGTTTTTCGACCCCCATTCGAATTTGCGTTGTGTTTTTGCTGATTGGATCGGCTTGGGCCGTGGATGCGCCGCGTTGGGAAATGGAGCGTCCGGTGGTCGCGGGGGAAGGACACGTGCTGCTCAATTGGGGAGTGATTAAAGGAGCGGAGGGCTACGAACTCGTTGAGGGTGAGAAGGTTCGCTACGCGGGGCCGGATCTGGCGTTCTTCGCTTCCGGACTGGAGGCTGGACCGCACGAGTTCCGCGTCCGGGCGGACGGCGGGCCGTGGTCGGAGACGCTGGAGGTGGTGGTGGATTATCCGGCGGCGTGGAAAGTGTGGACGCTTCTTGGGGTTGGGCTGGCGGTGTTTGTGCTGACGGTGGCGACCGTTCTCAAGGGATTTGTGCGGCAGCAGGCCGGGGAGGAACTCGCCTGATGAATTTGCAAAGTTCGGTGCTTGATCCTGGAACTGGCTACCTGCTTCTCGCGGTTTTCGGCCTGATTTGGATCGGCCTCGGGATCTACTGGGGGCGGAAGGCGGTGAACCTGGATGGGTTCATGCTCGCGGGGCGGAACGTCGGGCTGGCGCTGTCGGCGGCGACGGCGATGGCGACTTGGGTGACGTCGAACACGGTGATGCTCGCGCCCGTGTTCGCGCTCAAGATGGGGATCTGGGGGATGTTGGCTTACTCGACGGCGAGCTTCGGGCTGTTTCTCTTTGCGCCGATGGCGCACCGGATCCGCGATCTGATGCCGAAGGGTTACACGAGCGGGGATTTCGTGCGGTTGCGGTTCGGCAAGGTGGCGTGGGGACTTTTTCTCCTGATCTCGTTGGTTTACTCGATGGCTTGGTTGGTGAGCATGGCGATGGCTGGGGGGAAATTTTTGCAGGCCCTGTCGGGGATTCCGTATGAATACGGGATGTCGGCGATCCTGTTCGTTTGCATCACCTACACCTTATTTGGGGGGCTTTACGCGGTGATCGGAACCGATTTTATCCAGAGTATCGTCATTCTGATCGGGATCGTGGTCGTCGGCATGGTGGTGCTCATGCGGATCGACGTCGAAGCGGTTTACACGTCGATCGCGGCGGATCAGCCGACGCTGCTGGAGGTGTTCATGCCCGTGGCGTTGCTGGCATTGTTCAACAATCTGTTCTTTGGGTTCGGCGAGGTGTTTCACAACAACGTGTGGTGGAGTCGCGCTTTTGCGATGCGGAAAGGCGTGCCGCTGAAGGCGTTTTTCCTGTCGGGGTTGCTGTGGTTCCCGATTCCGATCGCGGCGGGGTTTATCGGACTCTGCGCTGGGCCACTGGGAATCAACGCCGCGGACCCCGACATGGTGGGGCCGCTGGTGGCGAGTCAGGTGCTGGGCGGGGTGGGGTCGATTCTCGTGTTCATCGTGCTGTTCTGTTCGCTGGCTTCGAGCATCGACAGTTTGCTGGCGGCGACGGCGGATCTGGTGACGGAGGACATTTATCGGAAATGGTTCAACCCTGCGGCGAGCGAGGCCGTGGTGCGGAAGGCGTCGACGTGGGTGATCGTCGGGCTGGGGGTGCTGACTTGGGGGATTTGTCTGCCGAACGTGGGAGACCTCATCACGATTCTATTTTTGTCGGGTCCGCTGGTGGCGAGCACGATTTGGCCGATCGTTTCCGGGCTGTATTTCCCGCGGACCTCGCGGGCCGGAGCCACGGCGGCGATGCTGCTCGGGAGTGTGCTCGGCTTGATCGCGTATTATCAAATCGGCTGGTTTTCGGCGTCGCTCGTCAGCGCGGCGGTGTCGATGGTGACGGTCCTCGTGACGTCCGCATTGCGGCCCGATCCGTTTGATTGGAAGACGCTCAACGAACACTAAGTTATGTTTGCTCTCACCTTTGTCGAAATACTCATTTGGGTCGCGCTCGGCTGGACGCTCTTGGGAGCCGTGACGCTGGTCGCGATGATCTGGCACGATCACCGGAAGGGGCAGGTCTGGTAATGGATACGCCCACGTTCCGACCGAATCGATTGCTGGAGGTGCTGGCTCCTCCGCCGGAGTCGTTGTCTTTGCACCCGGAGGCGGATTCGCTCTTTCGGCGGACGAACATCGATCTCGAGGTGTTGCAGGGAATGGCGTTTCGGAGCGTGCTGTCGGTGAAGCAGTTCTCGCGGCGGGAGGTCGTCGAGCTTTGCAAGCTGGCTTCGGTGCTGGAGGCGATCGAGATCGGGCCGCACAAGCCGTTGGATAATTACGTGGTGATCACGGCGTTTTTCGAGGCGAGCACGCGGACGCGGCTGTCGTTCGAGAGCGCGGTGCTGCGGCTGGACGGAAGGATTATTAGCATTCCTGATGGCAAGACGACGGGGGTGAAGAAGGGGGAGTCGCTGGAGGACATCGGTGAGATGTTTAACGCCTACGGCGATTGCGTGATCATGCGGCACACGGAGACCGACGCGCCGGAGCGGCTGATGCGGAATTTGCGGTTGCCGTTGATCAACGCGGGAAATGGACCCGGCGAGCACCCGACGCAGGCGATGGCGGATTGGTACGCGCTGCTCAAGTGGCGGCCGGAGCTGGCGAAGAGCGAACCCGTGTCGGAAAAATTGCGGATCGGGGTGCTCGGGACGCCGGGGAGCATGCGGGCGGTGAAGAGCTTCGTGCTGATGGCGCTGCTTTTTCAGGAACACATCGAGAAGGTGACGTTTGTTTCCGAGATGGCGGATCCATTCGGCGATGAGCTGGCGGCGGACATCGCGGCGGCGAGTTTCGAGTCGGAGATCACGAACGACATCACCGGGTGCCTGCCGGAGCTCGACGTGATCTACATGAACTCGATCGTCCAGGTGGGGGACGGCTACATCAACATGGACTCGCGGTTTCGGTTGGACGCGGAGAGTCCGCTGAAAGAGGGGGCGGTGATCCTGCATCCGCTGGCGCGACTCGAGGAGCTGGACACGACCTTGGACCGGACGCCGCACAACTTGTATTGGTCGCAGGCGCACGGGGCGGTGTTCATTCGCCAGGCTTTGTTGACGGCGGTGATGGGGCGGTGCAATCGACTGCCGGAGAACCTTCCACTAAGTTAAGCTTTTATGTGCGGAATCGCTGGATTTTTGAAACCCCGGGGCCTCTCGCCCGACGACGAGCGGAATCTCAACCGGATGATCGACGTTCAGCGTCATCGCGGGCCCGATGGGCGGGGGACTAAGCTGGATGAGAAAACCGGGCTGGCTCTGGGGCACGCGCGGTTGACGATCGTCGACCTGCACACGGGGAGTCAGCCTTTGGCAAGTTGCCTGGGGGGCGACGCGGATCTGTCGATGGTGATGAACGGGGAGCTTTACGATTACAAGCGGATCCGGTCGACGCTCATGACGGAGGGCGAGCGTTTCGTCACGAAGTCGGACAGTGAGTTGGTGATGCCGCTCTACCGAAAGTTCGGGTTGGATCTGATGCCGCAGATCCGGGGGGAATTTGCCTTTGCTTTGTATGACCGGAAGGAAGATCGCCTGGCATTGGTGCGGGATCGCTTCGGCGTGCGGCCATTGTTTTATCACGTTTCTGAGAAAGGGATTTACTTCGGCTCGGAGGTGAAGGTGCTGCTCGCGCATCCAGACGTGCGTTGCCGGATGGATCGGCGGGCCGCGCTGAACCAGATGATGCAGACGATGGTGCTCGGGACGAGTGCCTTCGAGGGGATCAAGGCGGTGAAGCCGGGGCACATGCTGATCGTCACGCGGCGGGGGGATCGGCTCGACGTGGAGGAGCGGCGGTATTGGGATCTGGATTTCCCGGAGGCGGACGAGCGGGATCTCGGGGTGAGCGAGTCGACTCACGTGGAGACGATTCGCAAAGAGTTGGTCGAGGCGGTCGGGCACCGGCTCGAGGCGGACGTCCCGGTGGGATGCTACCTCTCCGGGGGAATCGACAGTTGTTCGATCCTCGGAATGGCGTCGGGGGCGATGCAAAGTCCGGTGAAGGCGTTTACCATCAGTTTCGACAGTGACGATTACGACGAATCGGTGATCGCGCGGGAGATGGCGGCGAGCGTCGGGGCGGATCACGACGTGATTACACTGAAGGCGGCGGAACTCTACGGGGAGAATTTCGAGCGAACGGTCTGGCACACGGAACGTTCGTTCTACAACACGCTGGGCGTGGCCAAGTATTGCATGAGTCGGCACGTGCGGGACGCCGGTTATAAAACGGTGATCACCGGCGAGGGGGCGGATGAGCTGTTCGGTGGCTACGCCTTTTTCAAGCGCGATATGTTTCAGCATGGGCTGGCGGACGAGCCGGAGTCGGTGCGGCGGGAATACGAGGCGGCGTTGGAGAAATTTAATTCGATCTTCAAGGGGGCTTTGCTTTCCGAGCAGGCGGAGACTCACCCGGCTTGGGAAGACCTCTGCGGCTTCACTCCGGCGTGGATCCAGAGCTGGATCGCGACGTGTGGGATCGCGCGGCCTTTGCTGAGCGATGACGCGGCGGAAGAAATCGAGGACTACGATCCGGTGGCGGCGATCGCGGGGGAGATCGATCCGGCGATGGTGCGGGGGCGGCATCCGCTCGATAAGTCGCAATACACGTGGAGCAAAACGATGCTCGAGAGTCAGATTCTCAATTGGGGTGGCGACCGGGTCGATATGGCGAACTCGATGGAGTCGCGACCGGCATTTTTGGATCACCACGTGGCGGAGGCGGCGGTGCACGTGCCGCCGAATTTGCGGATCAAGGGGAACATCGAGAAGCACGTCCTGCGGGAGGCGGTGCGGGGGGTGTTGCCGGAGGTTCTCTACAAGCGGGAGAAGTTTTCGTTCATGGCTCCGCCCGCGCACACTGACGAGGCGAAAGCTCAGGCGGTGCGGAAACTGACGGACAGGTACCTCGACGAGGGGAGTCTGCGGGAGGCGGGGTTGTTCGACGCGGGGCGGGTGTCGGCGTTTTTGGAGGGGTATCGGACGGACACGGACCCAGCTTCGTTGGTACGGAAGGATGCGCTGCTGAACCACCTGCTTTGTTTGCAGATTCTGCACCGGCAGTACGTGGCTCCTTGAGCGGGTTCGCTGGGAGTTATTCCGGGTCGAGGTTGACTTCCGTTTTGAGGGCGCGGGCGGCCATTTTTGCGGAGTAGACGGTTACCAGGATCGTGGCGATGAGGCCTCCGCCGTAGAGGAGCCAGGAGTCGATGCCGTGGGGGAGGCCGGCTTTTGCTTTGGCAATTTTACCGATGAGAGCGCCGGTGTAGGCGTAGGCGGCGCTGATGGGGATAAACCCGATCCAGGAGGCGAGGGTGAAGCGGGTCATGGAGATGGTCGTCAATCCGCAAGCGTAGCTGACGACGCTGTGGGGGAGGACCGGGGAAAGGCGGCTGAGGAGGACGATCCGCCAACCGCCGTGGGCGATGGCACGGTCGAGGGCGCGGAATTTTTGGTTCTGCGAGAATTTTCGCTGGAGCCAGTTGTGGACGAGGTAGCGGCTGGTGGCGAAGTTGAGGGCGGCTCCGGCGACGGAGGCGACGGTGACGAGGAGGGTGCCGGACCAGAAGCCGTAGGCGGCTCCAGCTCCGACGGTGAGGACGGAGCCCGGGAGGAGAAAGACGCAGGTGAGGGCGTAGAGAAGGATGAAGGCGAACCAGCCGACCCAACCGCAGGACTGGATCCAGACGAGACTCTCGGTCATCCAATCGGTGAAGGTCTCTTGCATGGTTTGGGCGGGAGAGTAGGCGCTGGCGAGCGCGAGTCCAGCTGCGGAATAAGAATTGCTCCGTCGGGCGGCGATGTTGCAGTTGACGAGTTTGTTCGGGTTGGTGGTGATGTTGGCGCTGGCTTGGGGATTGTCGCGGCACAAGCGGTTATTTCCTTGGCACACGGTTCTCTGGGGGGTGGGGCTGCAGTTCGTGTTGGCGGTGTTGGTGCTCAAGACGGACGCTGGGAGGGCGGTGTTCGGTGCCGCGCGGCTGGCGGTGGTGAAAATCGCGGAATTTGCGAACGTGGGTGCGCAGATGGTATTCGGGCCGCTGGCGGACGGGGAAAAATTGGGCACGGCGTTCGGACCAAACGCTTACGTTTTCGCGGTGACGGTTACGGCGGTGATCGTGGTGGTGTCGGCGATCTCGGCGGCGCTCTATCATTACGGGATCCTGCAGCGAGTGGTGCACGCGCTGGCGTGGGTGATGCGGAAACTTCTTCGGACGAGCGGGAGCGAGACGTTGGCCGCGGCGAGTAACATCTTCGTCGGTCAGACGGAGGCCCCGTTGCTGATTCGTCCTTACCTGAAGGGAATGACGCAAAGCGAGTTGATGGCTCTGATGACGTGTGGGTTCGCGACGGTGGCGAGCAGCGTGTTCGCGATTTACGCTGAGTTGGGGGTGGATGCAGGCCATCTCCTCACTGCCTCGGTGCTGAGCGCCCCGGCGGGATTGATCATCGCAAAGATCATGCTTCCGGAGACGGAGGAGAGCGAGACGACGGCGGAGGCTTCGGCTGAGGTGGAACGGACGACCTCGAATGGGCTGGACGCGCTGTGCCGGGGGGCGGGCGACGGGATGATGCTGGCGATCAACGTGATCGCAATGTTGATCGCCTTTGTGGCGATCGTGGCGCTGATCAATGCTCTGGTGACCGCTCCGCAGACAGCGCTGGGGGTGGCGGAGCCGGTGACGTTGCAGCAGTTTCTGGGGTGGGTGAACTGGCCTTTCGCCTGGGTGATCGGGATCCGGGCGGAGGATTGTTCGCTGGCTGGTCAGGTGCTCGGGGAGCGGATCGTGCTGAACGAGTTTATCGGGTATCTAAGTCTTTCGGGCATGCGGGATTCGCTCGATGAGCGGAGCTACATCCTGACGGCCTACGCGCTGTGCGGGTTCGCGAACCTGTCGAGCATTGCGATCCAGATCGGGGGGATCGGATCGCTGGTTCCGGAGCGGCGCGGGGATCTGGCGCGGCTCGGATTGCGGGCGATGGTGGGTGGGGTGTTGGCTTGTTACCTGTCGGCTTCGGTGGTCGGGGTGTTGATTTAAGGGCCGCGGGGATTTTTGGCGGCTCCGCTGCGGGTGGTTGGTTGTCGGCTGGAAGCCGGGGACCCTTACTTCTGCTTTGAGGGGCGGGCTTGATCGGCGATTTTTTCTTCCTGGGCGCCCTCGAGGTGGGAGCGGGTAGTGGGCCTCCTATCGCGGTCCTTGCGTTGGTTTAGCAGCGCCGGAATGACCGCAACCGCTACGACGCCGATGAGCGCAAGGATGACGACTGTGAGGAGGGTTCCCATGGGTTACTTGTCGATCTGGCCGGACTCGGTGCGGGTGTCGTGGTCGGCTTCGTCGAGACCTTCGCGGACGAGGTCGGCGGTGTCGTTCTGATCCTCGTTCTCGAGGAACTGGTTAGGAGTCTTGTGGCCGGTGGTTGGCGGGGGATCCAGGTCGGTCTCGGCGGCGATGAAATCACCCGTCCCCGGGGTTTCGGCAGTTTCTTCGGCGGGAACGTGGAGTTCGCGGCGGGCGTGGTCGTAGTCGACTTCGTTGGGTTCGGTGCGACCGTCGCCGGTGGCGAGTTCGCGGGCGCGGCGTTCGAGGTCGGCTTCGCTGATCTCGCCGACGCCGGAACCGGAGACTTCGATGCGTTGGGTGGTTGAACTCATGGTTAAGATGGTTCGTTTGTGGGCGGGGAGGTGGACGCGGGGGTTGGCGAGGAAATCGTTGCGGGATTGGCGGAAGGGCGTGATACGGTTGGGGCGATGACGCCGGACGAGATGCTGGATGAACGGGAGGCGGGCGGGGACTCGGAGGGCGGATTGCGCGTGGTGGGGTTGGGCGGATCGGCGGGGTCGTTGCCGGCTTTGCAGGGATTCTTCGAGAACGCGGGGGAAGGCGGGGGGTTTGCCTACATCGTGGTGGTGCATTTGTCGCCGGAGCACGAGAGCATCCTGGCGGAGATCCTTCAGCGGTCGACGTCGATGCCGGTGGAGCAGATCCGGGGGACGGTGCGCGTGGAGGCGAACCGGGTCTACGTGATCCCGCCGGGGAAGCGGCTGTCGATGGTGGACGGGCAGGTGCGGACGACGGAGGGGGGCGAGCTGGCTCAGCGGCGGTTCGTGGTTGATCATTTTTTTCGGACGTTGGCGGAGGCGCACGGGGCGCAGGCGACGGCAATCGTGTTGTCGGGGTCGGACGGGGACGGGGCGAATGGGCTGAAGCGGGTGAAGGAGCGGGGGGGGCTGACAATCGGGCAGGACCCGGGGGAGGCGGAGCACGAGGGGATGCCGCGGTCGGCGATCGCGACGGGGATGGTCGACTGGGTGTTGCCGGCGCGCGAGATGCCGACTCGGCTGGGGGAGTATTGGTCGAACGCGGCGCGGGTGAAGTTGCCGCTGGCGGGCGGGAAGCCGAAGGAGGACGCGTCGGAGGATCGGGACCACGAGTCGGCTCTGCGGGAGGTGCTGGGGCATCTACGGGTGAAGACGGGGCACGAGTTCAATTGCTACAAGCGGGCGACGGTGCTGCGGCGGATCGGGCGGCGGATGCAGGTGTGCGGGGTGGAGACGCTGGCGGATTACCTGGGCTTCATGCGGAAGCACCAGGGTGAGACGGGGGCTTTGCTGCAGGATTTACTGATCAGCGTGACGAATTTTTTCCGCGACACGGGGGCGTTCGACGCGTTGGCGGCGGATCTCCCGCGACTGTTCGAGGGGAAGGGGCCGAACGATCACGTGCGGGTGTGGGTGCCGGCTTGCGCGACGGGGGAGGAGGCGTATTCGGTGGCGATGTTGCTGTGCGAGCACGCGGCGGGGCTGGACGCGCCGCCGGGGATCCAGGTCTTCGCGACGGATCTGGACGAGCGGGCGATCGAGACGGCGCGGGCGGGCATGTATCTCGAGACAATCCGGGCGGACGTGTCGGACGAGCGGTTGAAGCGTTTTTTCACGCGGGAGCACGGGGGGTATCGGATGAAGCGGGAGTTGCGGGAGGTGGTGCTCTTTGCGTTGCACGATCTGCTCAAGGACGCGCCATTCTCGCAATTGGACCTGGTGTCGTGCCGGAACCTGCTCATTTACCTGAGCCGCGGGGCGCAGGAACGGACGTTCGAGATTTTCCACTTCGCGTTGCGGGGGGAGGGGCGGTTGTTTTTGAGCGTTTCGGAATCGGCGGAGGAGGCGACGGCGTTGTTCTCGCCGATCGACAAGAAGCACCGGTTGTATCAGCGACTGGCGATCTCGCGGGCGAACCTGCCAGTGCCGACGGGGGCGCCGACGTTGTCACAGATGTTCGAGCGGCAGCGGGGCGGGGTGCCGTCGCGGCGGGATTACGAGGATCGGGCGAGCGCGCCGGCTTCGGCGGTGCCGGAGGGAATGACGGACGCGAGCTGGGCGGACGTGCATTTCCAGTTGATCGAGCGGTTGGGGCCGCCGTCGCTGCTGGTGGACGAGAATTTCGACATTTTGCACCTGTCGAACTCGGTGGGACGGTTTTTGCAATTTCCGAGCGGGGAGCCGACGGCGAATCTGCTGCGAACCGTGAACGCGGGTCTGCGGGCGGAGCTGCGGGTGGCGCTCTACCAGGCGACGAAGACGGGGACGTCGGTGGACGTCGCGGGGGTGCGGATGGCGGTCGAAGGGGAGAATCGCGTGGTGGATATCGGGGTGCGACCGGCGCAGGATCTGGCGGCGGGATTTATGCTGGTGGTCTTCCGGGAGCGGGAGGACGGCGATCCGGGGAGCGACACGCCGGGGGCGGCGTTGGCGATCTCGGGCGAGAGCGATCTGGTGCGGCAGCTCGAGGACGAGGTCGAGGTGGTGAAGCGGCGGCTGCGGGAGTCGGGGGAAAATTATGAAGCGCAGACCGAGGAGCTGAAGGCGTCCAACGAAGAGCTGCAGGCGATGAACGAGGAACTGCGGTCGGCGACGGAGGAACTCGAGACCGGGCGGGAGGAGCCTCCAGTCGATCAACGAAGAGCTGACGACGGTGAACCAGGAACTCAAGGTCAAGGTCGACGAGTTGAGCCGCTCGAACAACGATCTGCAGAACCTGATGGCGTCGACGGACATCGCGACGATCTTTCTGGACCGGGATTTGCGCATCGAGCGATACACGCCGAGTGCGGTCTCGATCTTCCGAATGATCCCGAGCGATTTGCACCGGCCGCTGTCGGATCTGACGCATCGGTTGGAATACGCGGACCTCTCGCGGGACGCGGCGCAAGTGCTTGAGCGGCTGACGCCGATCGAGCGGGAGGTGCGGGACGGGGAGGGGCGTTGGTTCCTGATGCGGGTCCTGCCCTACCGGACGACGGAGGACCGGATCTCGGGGGTCGTGCTGACGTTCATCGATCTGACGGCGCGGCGGAAGGCTGAGGAGCAGACTCGGGAGTCGGAGCAACGTCTGCGGCTCGTGATCGAGAACGCGCAGGACTACGCGATCTTCTCGACGGACCGGGAGCGAAAAATCACGAGTTGGAGCCGGGGGGCGGAGGTCATTCTCGGCTACCACGAGAAGGAGGTCGTCGGGCAGCAATTGGATCTGATCTTTACCTCAGAGGATCGGGAGGCCGGCCTGCCGGAGAAAGAGATCGATACCGCCCTTGGGCGCGGAGGAACGACGGACGAGCGGTGGCACGTGCGGAAGAACGGGGACAGATTTTGGGCAAGCGGTTCGCTGATGCCGATGCGGGAAGGAGGCGGTGACGTGGTGGGATTTGTAAAAATCCTGCGCGATCGGACCGAGGCCCAGAAGGCGCAGGAGTCATTGCGGTGGAGCCGGGAGGAGCTGATGGAGGCGGTGAGCGTGAGCGACCGGTCGTTGGAAGAGGCCAAGCTCGCCAACCAGGCGAAAGATCACTTCCTTGCGGTGCTCTCTCACGAGTTGCGGACGCCCCTCACTCCGATCGTGATGGCGGTGGAGACCTTCTTGCGTCGAAAAGACCTGCCAGCGGACGTGCTCGCGGCGTTTGAAATGATCAAACGCAACGTGCGGATCGAAGCGCATTTTATCGACGATCTGCTGGACGTGACGCGCATCGGGAACGGAAAGTTGGAGATCCAGCGCGAGCCGGTGGATCTACTCGAGGCGGTGCGATCTGCGATCGGGATCTCTCAGCCGGACATTGATTCGAAGCGTCAGTCACTGAAAGTGTCCCTCGAGGCGACACGGACGACTTGCCTGGGAGATAGCGCGAGGTTGCAGCAGGCGGTGTGGAATCTCATCAAGAACGCGTCGAAGTTCACGGGCGAGGCGGGCGAGATCCGCATCGGCGTCCGGGATGTCGCCGGGGGAGTCGAGATCGAGGTCGTGGACTCCGGCATCGGCATGGCTCCCGAGACGTTGGAAGCGGTGTTCGATCCGTTCGTGCAGGGAGGCGGCGACGTGACCAGGGAGTTCGGTGGACTCGGCTTGGGTCTCGCCATCGCCAAAGCAACGGTCCAAGCGCACAGCGGGTCGATCCGCGCTGCGAGTGCCGGCTTGGGGAAAGGCGCGACGCTAACCGTGGTCCTGCCGACCATCGACGAGTGACGACTGGTCAGCGTGGCCCCGGGGTCTAGCCGAGCTTCACGCTTTCGAGAGCGTGAACGATGCGGTCAAAAAGCGTTAGGTTCGGTCGGACGCGGGCGGGAAGCTGGGAGGCGAGTTGGCGCGTTGCCCGCTTGGCACCGTTGCGCGCGCTGCGCACCGAGCGTTTGGCGACGGACCGAACGGTTGGTTCCGGGGTGGTAGCTTGCGTTGCGGCGGCTCCGACGAGGATGCCGAGTAGAAACAGACCACCGGTGATGAGCCAGAAGTGGTCCTTCGCGATTTCGGTAGTCCGAGTGGCGGCGGCTTGGAGCTCATCCGTCGGGTTTGGGACGGCGTGATCGCTGGTCAGTGGGTCGGATTCGATGGGAGCAGTATTCATATCTCGAGACGATTATGATGCGAGATCGTCCGGCAGGGTGATGATGGACGCCTGAGGTGGAGGAAAAATCCGGATCAGTTATTTTTGCGGCGACGCGGGGGCGACTTCTTTCAAAGTCCTTGCGGATTTCGCCGAACTCGATTTGATACGCCGATTTCATGGAAGATTTCGACGAGGAGCGAGCGGCAGCGGTGCTGCGGGAATACGTTTTGGGAACTTTGCCCTTGGGAGTCTACGACCCGCTCCAGCCGCGTCGCGTGCGAATGCCGGTCGTTTCTTTCGACGTCGAATTCGTTGACATCGACGCGGACGGGCGGGTCTCCGCGGCGGGGCCGGTCGTGCTGCGGACCGAGGCAGGGGAATCGGAATTTCACCTGCGCGTGACGGCTCCGTTGGTCGGAGTGAACGAAGACTGCCGGGTTGCGGACGACGCGGCGGTGCGGGCGGTCTACATCGTCCTCGTGAACGCGGAAAATGGCTCTTGCAAGGAGACGGCGGCGTTGGCGAACGCTTAACGGGCGGCGGCTGCGCCGCGCCGTCAGTCTTCGAGCTGCCTTTTGAGAAGTTTGAGGAAGCCCTGGAGGCGGGTGACCACGTTGAGCTCTTGAAGGAGAGCTTGGCGGGATTCTGCGCTGGGGATGAGGGTTGAGCAGACGGCGTCGCTGAGCGCTTCGGGTGAGCTGGCTTCGTCGAGGAAGCTCTCGAAGTGCTGCGGGAGCTGGTAGCCCTGCTCGCGGAGGCTCTGGCAAATACCTCGGACGGTGTGAGCGAGTTCTTCCGCCTCCGGGTCGTGGGCGTGGTCCGAATCGAGACGATCGATTTCCGCTACGCGATAGGGGTCGGTCTGCACCCAGCTCGTGAAGCGGACTCGTGCGATGCCATGAAGGATGAGGTGCGAGGTGCCGTCGGGATTACGCACGCAGGCGCGAACCAACCCGACGCCGCCGACTGGGTGGACGCTTTCCTCGTCCCGTTGCATCGCGACGGCGAAGATGCGCTCTTCGCCCAGCGAGGTCTCGAGCATGTCCCGATAGCGGGGCTCGAAGATGTAGAGCGGAAGCAGCGCTCCTGGAAAGAGGATCGTGCCGGGTAGGGCGATCACGCCAACGGTTTTCGGAAGAGTGATCTTGTCTGTTTCGTGTGCCATGAGGTTGTTACGAGTGGATCGGCCCGACCGTTTGCTTTTCCTTTGGGATTTGCCGTGAAGCGAGTCGTGGTTTATGACATCGGCATGACATCTGGCAACCCGACGCTCAACAGTGGCACTTTCGAAAAAATCTCGGTCCGCCAAGGTCCGGCGATGACCATCGGAGGGACCGTCTCGAAGACGGGCATCCTCCTGGCGCTCGTGATTCTCGGGGCGACCTTCACGTGGAATCTCACGGGGCCGCTGGCGATGCCGCTGATGTGGGGCGGGGCAATCGGAGGATTCATCGTGGCTTTGGTGACGATCTTTAAAATGCAGTGGGCGCCAATCACGGCTCCGATCTACGGATTGCTGGAGGGGCTTTTTCTGGGCGGCATCTCCGCGATGTACAACGCGCAGTTCCAGGGGATCGTTCTGCAGGCGGTCATGCTGACTTTCGGCGTGATGGCGATGATGCTTTTCTTGTATCAGACCGGGGTCATCAAGGTGACGGAGAAGCTGCGGATGGGGATCATCGCGGCGACCGGGGGCATCATGCTAGTCTACGTGGTTACTTTCGTGCTGGGTTTTTTTGGCATTCAGGTGCCGTTCATTCACGGAAGCGGAATGATGGGAATCGGCTTCAGCCTACTGGTTGTCGGGATCGCAGCGTTTAATCTGGTGTTGGATTTTGACTCGGTGGACCGGGGAGTTGCGGCGGGAGCGCCCCGTTACATGGAGTGGTATTGCGCCTTCGGACTGATGGTGACGCTCATCTGGCTCTACCTGGAAATGCTGCGGCTCCTGAGCAAGCTCCAGCGGAGGTAGGGAGGAGCGATTGGCGGGGTGACCGGGCTTGGAGGTCCGGGAATTTCGGGTGAAGCCGCAGGCGCGGAAGGGACTCGGCGCTCAACCCGAGGGAAGGGTGGGTGGGGCCCCGCCTACTTCGCTCTGACGGACTTAAAGTCGGTTGCGACGGCGGTGATCTCGGTCTCTTCCTGCTCGGGGATGCCGTGGCAGAGCATCTTGGTGTAAGGCCCGGCGATGCACTCGTTGCAGGCGTAGAGGTCTCGCCGATTTTCCAGCGTGGTGCAGGAGGCGAGACAAAGCGTGACGAGCGACAGACTGAGGAGGGCGGGTTTCACGCGGAAAGCTAAATCCGTTTCCCCGCACCGTGTAAATTCAAAAAGTGCGATGCTTTGGTCGCCGTGCGGCGGGAGGCTTTGAAAGTTGATCCTTCCCGGGCGGACGTGCAAGGTCTCGCGGCCCCAATGTCGCTCGCGTATTACGTCCACGATCTGAGTCCGTTTCTGTTCCGTTTGACCGATTCGATCGGGCTGCGGTGGTACGGGTTGGCCTACGTGGCAGCGTTTGTCGCCGGGATCGCAGTTTATCGCGTGCTGGCGAAACGGGGCTATTCGGATCTGAAGCCGGAGGCGGTGAGCGATTTCATCATCTGGGGCGCGATCTTTGGCGTGCTGCTCGGGGGACGGGTGGGCTACATGCTGCTCTACAATTTCCCGGGTCTGCTGGCGGATCCGTTGAGCATCGTCCGAGTCTGGGACGGGGGGATGGCGAGCCACGGGGGAATCGTCGGGATGACGCTTTACACGCTTTGGTACGCGCGGAGGCACGGAGTCGGGTGGCGGAATCAAGGGGACAATCTCGTCGTGGTCGTGCCGATCGGGCTGTTCTTTGGAAGGGTGGCAAATTTCATCAACGGTGAGCTTTACGGACGCGTCACGACGGTACCGTGGGCCGTTCAATTTCCGAAGGAGCTGTATTCGAGCGAGTTCCCGGCTGCGGCGAGAAACGAGATCGTGCGGGGCGCGGTGTCGCTGAATCCGGCGTGGAACTCGGTCGATGTGATCGAGCCGGCGAGCAGGAACTCGGAGGCGTTGCGCGAGGTGCTGGCGGTCAACTTGTCCCCGCGGCATCCGTCACAGCTCTACGAGGCGGCGCTGGAGGGTGTCGTGGTCTTCGCGTTGATGTGGGTGTTGCGCACGATGTTCAAATTGCGCGATGGCGTGATAACGGGGGCGTTTTTCGTGGGTTACGCGGTGTTGCGGATCGTCGGGGAGGCGTTCCGCGAGCCGGACGCGGCGCTCACTTGGGGACTGACGCGGGGACAATTTTTGTCGCTGTTCCTCGTGCTGATCGGCGTGGCGTTTTGGGTTTCTGCTTGGGTGCAGCCGCGGTGGGCACCGCGATGGCGGGGTGACGTCGGCGCGAAGGCTTAGCCAGCCGAGCGGCTGTGACGGCCGTGGGCTGAACGGCAGGATCGGGCTCAGCGGTTCAGGGGTGCCGCCACGGCCGCTTCCGGCCGGACGTGCGCCGATCGGTTCGGTGGCCCGGGGGACACCGTTACCGAGCCCGGCGGCGCGGCTCTCCTTTCTGTTTGGGTCGGTGGGCGCGCTTGCGTCGCCTAGAAGTGAATGGCGTGACCCTGGGTGGCGTGGGCGGCTTCCATGACGGCTTCACTGAGGGTCGGGTGGGCGTGGATGGTGCCGCCGAGTTCCTCGTAGGTCGCCTCCAAGTTCATCGCGAGACCAAGCTCGGCGATCATCTCCGTCGCGTCCGCTCCGATGATGTGCGCTCCGATGATCTCGCCGTGCTTCTCGCCGATGATGAGCTTCACGAAGCCTTCGCTGTCGCCGACCGCCAGAGCCTTGCCGCTGGCCATGAACGGGAACTTTCCAACCTTGTATTTGATGCCTTGCTCCTTGGCCGCGCGCTCGGTGAGACCCGTGCTGGCGACCTGCGGGTGGCAGTACGTGCAGCCCGGGAAGAGGGTGACCGGCTTGGGATCGCTGACTCCGAACATGCCCTCGACGGCTTGGATGGCTTCGTAGCTGGCGACGTGGGCGAGCCACGGCGGGCCGATGATGTCGCCGGCGGCGTAGACGCCCTTGATGTTGGTCTCGTAGCGAGCGCCGGTCTTGATCGAGCCTTTGTCGGTGAGTTCGATTTTCATTCCGCCGGGAAGGAGCGGCGACACGCCGATGGCAACGAGAGCGATGGAGGCTTCGAGGACCTCGTCCTTTTTACCTGAAACCGTGATTTTCACGCCTTTGTTGGTCGTTTCCGCCTTCTCGACCTTGGTGCCGGTGAGGAGCTTGATGCCTTGCTTGGTCAGGGATTTTTCAAGCGTCTGGCTGACTTCGGTATCCTCGACGGGGAGGATGTTGGGTTGCATCTCGATGACCGTGACTTTGGTCCCGAAAGCGTTGAAGAAATAGGCGAACTCGATGCCGATGGCACCCGCACCGATGACGATGATGTCCTTGGGCTGCTCGGCGAGGACCATGGCTTGCTTCGAGCCGATGACGGATTTGCCGTTGAAGGGAAAACCGGGCATCTGGCGGGTGACGACACCGGTTGCGATGAGGATATTCTTCGCTTCGTGGGTGGTCTTTTTGCCGTCCTTGTCGGTGACTTCGACGGTGCCCTCCTTCGGGATCGTCCCTTCCCCCCGGTGGTAGTCGATCTTGTTCTTTTTGAAGAGCATTTCGATGCCGCCCGCGAGTTTGTCGGCGACTTTGCGGCTGCGCCCGATGATTTTATCCCAGTCGTAGGTGAGGTTGTCGAAGGAGAGACCGAACTCGTCGGCGTGCTTCGTCATGGTTTGGTAAACCTCGGCATTTTTGAGGAGCGATTTGGTCGGGATGCAGCCCCAGTTGAGGCAGGTGCCCCCGGCGCGATCGACTTCGACGCACGCGACTTTTTTGCCCAACTGCGCGGCGCGGATCGCGCCAACATACCCGGCGGGACCGCCGCCAATCACTATCAAGTCGTAAGATGCCATTGCCGAGACGGTGACAGGATCGGCGGCTTTTACAAGAATGGTGGGGTCCGGACGCGCGGTTTTTGGGGTTGGACCGCGCCCGGTCGGCGAAAGGCGAACTGGCCGGACGCGAGGGAACGCGGCGGCGCGGCTTCCTGATTCCGCGGCCTAGAGCCCCGGGAACGACTCCGTGGCGCCGTCCTCAAATTCTTTCGGGATCTCAGCGGTCGGACTTTCGGCTTCGCGGTCCCAATAAACCCGCGCGATTTTGTCCCAAGGAGTCGCTTCGTAGGGGAAGAGCGTGTCGTCCGCGAGGCGGGCGCGGAGTGCGTCGCGCATCTCGCGGGGAGTCGTGGCATTCTCGACGCCCTGCATGTTCGGTGCGGAGATCGTGAAGTTCCCCGGGAAGCTCCAAACGAACTTCGCGAAGGCAAATTTTCCGAGCGTCTTCGAGTCGGCGGTGTCGTCCTGCAGCGAGAGATAATGATCGCCGTCGACGCGGGAGATCCACCCGATGAACCGCAGGACCTTGGCCGGGGAGACGCTGAAGTTGCGGTAATAGATCCAGTAGGTGTCCTCGTCTCGGGGGAGAATGGCCACTCGATGAATGATCTTTGGTTTTTCTTCTTCGTCCGCAGCGACTTCGACCTCCGAGCGCTTGACGCGTTCCTGGTATTCGAAAACGCCGAGGAGACGCGTATCGATGTTCGTCGAGGCGGCGGCGGTGATCGGGGTGTCGTAAAGACAACCGGTCAGCGCCAAAGCCGCCGCAATCAGCAACGCGAAGGCCAGGGCCGGACGGCACGAAGCCAAGAAATGAATGGGTCGCGCGGCGCTCGGGTATTTAATCATCGAAACCGCCGACTTTCGTCAAATCCGAGTGTCGGGAGCAATCACGGAGTTCTTCGGGACCACCACGAGGCCATCGCGAATGTAATAACCGTCGCCGTCGAAGTCCTTCTCGTCGTCCTTGCGCGTGATCGTCACGCCGTCGCCGATGCGCACGTTTTTATCGAGGATGGCGTGATCGATGGAGCAGTTTCTGCCGATGCCGATGCGCGGGAGATTCGGGTCAGCCGAGGGCACGTCGGAGTCGTAGTGATCCGCACCCATCATGACCGTGTTCCGGAGCGTCGAGCCATCACGGACGATGCTCCGGATTCCGATGGAGCAACGCTCGACCGTCGAGTGGAGGATGTGGCTGCCGTCCGAGACGATCGCTTTGTCGATGTGAGAATTGCGCACGAAGCTCGCCGGGAGAAAGCGGGGCTGCGTGAAGGTCGGGTTGCCGCCCGCGTAGAAATTATAAGCCGGCTCGTCGTCGGCGAGAGCGAGATTTGCGTCGAAGAAAGCCCGGATCGTTCCGATGTCTTCCCAGTATCCTTCGAAGATGTAGGCATCGACTTTCTTGGTTTTGATGGCGGCGGGGATGATGTTTTTCCCGAAGTCAGCCATGTCATTGTCGAGGCAATCAACCAGGACCTGCCGGTTGAAAACGTAGATGCCCATCGAAGCTTGGAAGAGCTCCTCGTTCTCGTCCTTGCCGAGAGACTTGAGGATCTCCCGAGGGATGCAGAGCGTGTCCTGAACGGCTGGGTCCTTCGGCTTCTCGACGAACTCGATCACTCGCTTGTCCTCGTCGGTGTGCATGATGCCGAAGCCCGGGACGGCGGCGCGATTGACCGGGATGACGCCCAGCGTGATGTCCGCGTCGCGCTCGATGTGCTGACGCAGGATGTCGCGGTAATCCATTCGGTAGAGCTGGTCGCCGCTCAGGATGATGAAATGCTCGTAGGGCTGCTCGAGAAAGTAGCGCAGGTTCTGCCGGACGGCGTCGGCCGTGCCTTGATACCACTCCGACCCCTCGGGCGTTTGCTGGGCGGCGAGGATGTCGACGAAGCTGCGCGAAAAACCGTCAAACTTGTAGGTATCGGTGATGTGTCTGTGCAGCGACGTCGTGTTAAACTGCGTGAGCACGTACATCGCACGGATGCCCGAACTCAGGCAATTGCTGATCGGGATGTCGACCAATCGGTATTTGCCGCCCAGCGGCACGGCTGGCTTGGCGCGCAGTTTGGTCAGAGGGAAGAGGCGGGTGCCGGCACCGCCGCCCATGATGATGGCGAGGGTGCCCTTGGTCAGGGAAAGGACTTTTCTACTCATGTGAGATGGGGATTAGGAGTCGGTTGGAACTTGCCGGAGGTGGGTGGGTTTGTCACCCTGCAAAACCTCTGCGGGGGTTCGAATTATGTGTGGAATCGTCGGTTACGTAGGAAAATCGCAGGCACCCGGGGTGCTTCTTCAAGGGCTCAGGCGGTTGGAATACCGGGGGTATGATTCGGCCGGGATCGCAACTCTCACCAACAGTAGGATCGCCAGCCGCAAGGCGGTCGGACGCATCGCCGATCTCGATCGGGTGCTCGCGGAGACCCCCATCGAGGGCGAGACCGGCATCTGCCACACCCGCTGGGCCACCCACGGCAAGGTCACGGAGGAAAACGCGCACCCGCACTTCGACCGCTCCGGCAAGCTCGCGCTCGTCCACAACGGCGTGATCGAAAACTACCAGGAACTCCGCGCCGAATTGCTGGAACAAGGTCACGAATTCAGGAGCCAGACCGACACCGAAGTCCTGGCGCATCTCATCGGGTCGGAGTTCGACGGAGCCGATGGCGCGACGAAAGGCGACCTCGTCGAAGCCGTCCGCCGCGCCCTCCGCCGCGTGATCGGCACCTACGGGATCGCCGTCATTCACGCCGACGTGGCCGGTCTCCTCGTTGGGGCTCGCCGTGGGAGTCCGCTCGTGCTCGGGATCGCGAAGGGCGAGCACCTCATCGCCAGCGACGTCGCCGCGATGGTCAGCCGCACCCGCGACGTCGTCTACCTCAAGGATTACGAGATCGTCGCCGTCCGCGACGATTCCTTCCAGATCACCACGCTGCAAGGTGACGGTGCGGGCTTCGAGATCAGCAAAGTCGAGTTCACCGAGAAAGACGTCAGCAAGGGCGACTATCCGCACTACATGCTCAAAGAGATCTTCGAGCAGCCAGCCACCGTCCGCGACGCCATGCGCGGACGCCTTTCTCTCGAAGAAGGCACCGCTAAGCTCGGCGGCCTCAACATGAGCAACGCCGACCTCCGCGACGTTGATCGCGTCATCCTCAGCGGCTGCGGGTCGGCTCTCCACTCCGCGATGATCGGCGAATACCTCATCGAATCCCTCGCCAAGATGCCCGTCGAGTGCGAGTTCGCCAGCGAGTTCCGCTACCGCAATCTCCCCACGACGAAGGACACCCTCGTCTTCGTCATCAGCCAAAGCGGAGAGACGGCCGACACCCTCGCCGCCCTCCGCGAGAGCCAGCGCAAAGGCCACCGGACGCTCGGCATCTGCAACAACGTCGGCAGCACCATCGCCCGCGAGAGCGACGGCGGCGTCTACATGCACGCCGGCCCCGAAGTCGGAGTCGCCGCGACGAAATCCTTCACCTCGCAAGTCGTCATCCAGACCCTCATCGCCCTCCTCATGGGCCGCATTCGCAATCTCTCGCACTCCGAGGGAATGAACATCATCGCCGAGCTGGAAAAGCTCCCCGACAAGGTTTCCCGCGTCCTCGAGTTGAGCGACCACATCAAGGTCATCGCCAAGAAATACGCCCAAGCGAAAGTCGTCCTCTTCATGGGTCGGCAGTTCAATTACCCCGTCGCGTTGGAGGCCGCCCTCAAGCTCAAGGAGATCAGTTACATCGCGGCGTCCGGTTACCCGAGCGCCGAGTTGAAGCACGGTGTGATCGCCCTTGTGAACGAAGAAACGCCGTCAGTCGTGATCTCCCCCCGTGACGCCGTTTTTGAGAAAAACGTCAGTAACATCGAGGAAGTCAAAGCCCGCCAGGGCCCGGTGATCGCCGTCGGCACCGAAGGCGACGACCGGCTCGCGAAAGTGGCGGACGACGTCATCCTCGTGCCCGAAGCGCCCGAGTATTTGACCCCGATCCTGACCTCGATCTCGATGCAACTCCTGGCCTACCACGTGGCCGTCGAACTCGGCTGCGACGTGGACAAACCGCGGAATCTCGCGAAGAGCGTGACGGTGGAGTAGTCCCGGGGGCCGCGGCCCGCGGGCGAGATCAGCCCCGCTCCGCGGTTTGCCGAGAAGGGAGAATCTGCCGCGGAATTCCTCGCCGCGTTTCGATCGACGCCCCCGTGCGGCGGACGCGCGAGGTTGGGCGTCAGCGTCGCGTGATCGTGGTGCGCGTCCAGGCGGAGTGACGGCCGGATTCGTCGACGGTGCGGGTGCGCAGCCCGTTGCGGCCGATTTTGAGATTCCGGGCCTGGAGGGACCAGCGCGTGCCGTAGATCGGGGTGCTCTGGATGCGACGGTTGTTGACGCGGTATTCGACGGTGCCGACGGCGACGTTGGCCGTGCCGCGGACGATGGTCCGGGCCCTTTGAACCTTGCGGGATTCGCGGCCTTTGACCGTGTTCTCCGGGGACGGGCCAGGGGTGGGCGCGGGCGCGGGGCCGAAGCCGGTTTCCGGCGTGTAGCTGACGGTCATGGGGTCATCCAGGGCGAGGGTGATGCCGATCATGCCGGGCTGACTGGGCGCGGTGTAGGTCACGCCGGGCGTGGGATCATTTCCGGGGCCGCCGGGGGTGTAGACCGGGGAGTAGGCCCCGGCGGAGGGGAGTTCGAGCGCGGTGAGTTTGCGGACGGCGGCTTCGTCGCCTTTGAGGATGACGTCGATGTAGTTGTCGTGGTCCTCGACGTAGCAATCGTCGTAACTGGACTGGGACGGGCCGAGATCAGCGAGGCCGAGGATTTCCACCCTGCCGCCGTCGATGGTGTATTCGACGTTGGTGTCGGTGAGAAGGATGGTGTTGCCGCCGGAGTCGGTCGCCTGGATGCGGAAGAACGTGGAGAACTCGGTTGGGTAGATGCTGCGGACGCCGTCGGGGGAGAATCCGCCGGTGTAGTAGATGCGGAGTCGGTATTGACCCTCGTCGCCGTAGAGCGAGATTCCGTCGTTGGGCAGGGTGCTGGTCAGGAACGCGGGCCCACCCTCCCCGATGTCGCGGAGGGTGGAGAGTTTGGCGGCGAGGAGGTAGGGCCCGTTGACGTAGGGGTGCGCCGAGTCGGGCATCGTGTAGGTCAGGCCGACGGCGCTCACGGGACCGTTCGGGCCGACGAGCATGAGCGGGGTGCCGTCGTTGACGATGGTGATCGTGCGGGGAAAGACGGCGCCGGGCGCGGTGGGGATTTCGCGGTTGGCAAACTGGCCGAAGACCACGGCGATGTGGCGTTCGTTGTATTCGAAATTGGGCGTGATGGACGCGACTTCCGGGAAGACCGTGGTGCCGTCGTTCATCGTGAGCAGGAAGTCCGTGGGCTGCACGGTGCTGGGGAGCATCGGCCAGCTGAAAACGATCGGCAGCGCGTCGGCGAAAAATACCGGATAGCCGTAGGTAAAGGACGTCGCCGAGGGAGTCTGCACGGACGTCAGCGCGCGGGTGGTCGGATCGCTGCAGGTGACGGCTTCCCACGTGCCGCCCGCGGCGCGGGCGGGGCCTTCGGTGTCGCCATTCGGGACGCCGATGATGCCTTCGAAGCCGAGATTGGCGGACATAATCTCGGCCTGGTCGCTCCACAGGTCGGCGTCGATGAGAACGTCCTGCATGAGGGTGGTGTAGGTCGTGGTCTGAGCGGAAGCACTGGCGACGACGAGGGCCAGGGAAAGGATGGTCGGGGGGAGGGTGCGAAGGAGGGATTTCACGGTGGGGCGAGTGGGGCTGGAGTGTCTGGTCAGGCGGGTGATCGTGCAATAGCGGACTGGCAAGGGTCGCCCTACTTCGGCGGATTCGCGCGCGGTTTTCGCCGACCGCGTCCCGTCCGCCACTTCTCCCGCGGGATGTAGCCGATGGATGCGAGGAATCCCGCCATTCAACACCGAAATGCCCCGAGGCGAAACCACGCGCAGCGAGCGGAAAAGCTTACATTCTTCTTTGTCACCTTTAACGACGCGTCGGAAGCGTCGAACGGCGCGCCGTGGAACGGTGCGCCGTTGACGGTGGGTCAGGCGTCAGCGATGAACTCGCCGACGGTCCGGCAGGCGACGCCCATCTCGCGCAAGTCGTAGATGTTTGCCTCCGCCACCGCGGGAGTGCTGGCGGACGTCGCGTCGGTAAGGCACGTGGTCTCGTAGCCGTAACAGATCCCGTCCACCAAGGTTCCCCGGACACAGCAGGGATATTGGGTGCCGCAGACGGCGATGCAATTGACCCCGAGTCGGCGCAGGATGAAGTCCATCTCCGTGTCCATGAATCCGCTGAAGCGGTTTTTCATGATGAGATAGTCGCCATCCACGGGAGCGATGTCCGCGACGATGCGGGCACCCTCGGAGCCGGGAACGCAGAATGTTTTGTCCCGGAGAAGGGTCTCCATGCGCGTGATCTCAATGTCGCTGCCGTCCCGGCGATATTCGCGGTAGAGATAAATCACCGGCCACTTCCGCTCCCGCCAGAAGGCGAGGGCTTCCTGGATTTTAGGCAGGGTCGCGTGGGCTCCCGCGACTGCGGCGGGTGCTCCGGGCAAAACGAAATCGTTCTGCATATCGACGATGATCAAGGCGGAGGGGGGAACTCATGGAGTTTAATTGGGGCGGGGGTTAGGCGAGGGGATTGGTTTTGTTCACGAGGAGCAGGTCGGCTGGCAGATGGGGGATGCGGCCAACCTGCGCGTCGGTGAGGCTGAGAGTGGGGCCGATCAACCGCTCGGGGAACGCGGGGATCGCGCCGGTGAAGCCGATGTCCTGCACGTCGGGCGTGTCGAAGAAGATGAGGAATCGCATCTCGTCGTCCCGCAGATTTTCGATGTGATGCGGGTAGGCGCGTGGGATGAAATACACGTCCCCAGCCTCGAGTTCGTAGGTCTCGGCAGCGCCGCCTGGGCTTTGCACCGTCATGCGGGCGTGGCCGGTGTGGACGTAGCCAAGCTCGGCGGTCTCGGGGTGCCAGTGCGGCTCACGCATGCCGATGCCCTGCAACCGCAGCGAATACATTGCCTGTCGGCGCAGCACGGGCCACGTGTCGCGACGCGCCACGATCGCCGACCCGGTCGGGGCCGAGACGAGCGGTGCCCGGGATTCGATCGGAAACTTGAACGGGCTGCCGAATGCGGCGGCCTCCGGGACCTCGACGGGGCCGGCGGTGCGGGCGAGTTGAATATCCACTGGCGACTGGGTCACGCCATCGACCTCCGCGGTGGGAAGTCCCCAGGTATTGGCGAGGACCGACGGCGAGAGGCAGCCCGCGAATCCCGACAGGCCGAAATCTTTGGGCATCTCGTGCGAGAACGTGATCAGGAACTCAGCGGCTTCGGGTCCAACGTTCTCGATGGCGTGGAGCTGTCCGCTCGGCACGAAAAACAGCTCCCCTTCGGCGATCGTGAACTGCGAGTGCTGATTCCCACTCGCGAAGATTCGGACCAGTGTCCGCCCCTTGAGGCAGTAGGCCAGTTCGTCCGCGTTCGCGTGCCAGTGCGGCTCCCGGAAGCAGCCTTCGTTGATCGTGAGCCGATTGACCGAAAGACCGTCGAGGATCGGGAAATTCGACTGATTAACCGAGGTCTTCGTGCCGCAATCGGTGGAGAACTGCGGCTCGGCGGAGTGGAGGGAGAATTTGTGAGACAGGGGGGGGGTTGCGATCCGCGAGGATTAGTTAGCGGTAACATTTTTGTCCATTGGATAAGGAGTGCAACTAATGTTCAATAATGCGCCTTCACGGCGTCGAACTTAGGCCGAAAAACCTTCAGTCGTCTCAAGCCTCCCTCTCTCTCATTTCTGTTCCGCGGCTGCTTGGTTTAGCCGCCGGCCGCCGACACCGCGCGGGTGGCTCACAGCGAGGCGTCAGGAGATGCGCGCCGTTGTCCGTCGCGTCGCTTATTCCTCCTGTCGCTGTCCCGCGGAGGCGCTTGGAGCGAGCGTCTCCATAAACTCCACCATGCCGTCGGCGATCGGTTCGCTTCAGGGCATGCCACCGCTCAAGACGTCATTGTGCCCGGCACCGTCGCCTCGATTAGGTGCTTGTCAGCGGGGTGGGGCGCCGATTTGCCGATTGCTTCAAAGACCTCCCGGCCTTCGTCGATGGGAAATCGGGCGTCGCGGGTGCCGTGGATCATCAACACCGGGATCGCGATTCCGGGTGCCAGGTCCACCGGCGAAAACTCCCACATCTCGCGGCCGGCAAGTGTTTCGGCATTTTTCAACACCTCCTGCGTGTAAGTGAACCAGAGACATTTCCCCGCCTCGCGATTGACCGATGACGATCCGCGGAGCCGGCAGATCAAAACGCCGCTCGGCCTCCCGGATGACCTTGATCGCATCGGCTCCCTCGAGATCTCCGATGGTGATGATCTCCCCCTCGCTTAGGTCGTGCGCCCGCGCGTCGAACGCGACGGTCGCGAACCTTTCGCGGGTCAATCTCAGCTCGAGCCAATCCTTACAATACAGGGTGCGGTATTTGCTGGTGGTGTGGGTAGCGCTGCGGTGGGAGGATGTTTCAATGAAACTCGCGGGGTTTGAGGCGATCGTGGGGGCGTTGAATGCGGCGGGGGTGCGGTATTTGGTCGTTGGTGGGGTGGCGGTGAATGCGCACGGGTATTCCCGGGTGACGCATGACGTGGATTTGGTGATCCGGCTGGAGCGGGAGGACATTCTGGCGGCGTTCCCGGCGCTGGCGGTGATTGGGTATTTTCCGGCGGTGCCAGTGACGGCGGAGGACTTTGCGGATCCGGAAACGCGGGAGCGGTGGCGGCGGGAGAAGGGGATGTTGGTGTTGAAGTTCTGGAGCGACGCGCATCGGGAGACGCCGCTGGATGTTTTTGTGTATGAACCCTTCGATTTTGCGCGGGAGGAGGAACGGGCTTTGAGGGGAGGCGCGGAGAATTTTCCGGCCCGGTTCGCATCAATTCCGGCGTTGATCGCGATGAAGGAAGTGGCGGGTCGGGACCGGGATCGGACGGATATTGAAATGTTGCGGCAGATCGCGGAGTTTGGGGAGTGATGAAGGTCGAGACGCGCGATCCGGCTGGCATGGGCTGGGAGCAATGCACGCCGGAGGGTTCCGAGCGAGCGCAGTTGAAGGTCTGGGCGGCGCTGCCGCTGCGGGCGAAGCTGGAGGCGCTGGAGGAGCTGTGCGATCAGTCGCGGCGGATGATCGCGTGGCGGCGGGAGCGCGGGTTGCCGTATTTCGATCCGGTGACGGGGGAACTGGTGCGGGGGACGGTGGACGGGTGATGAGGGAAATAAGAAATGAGAAATGGTGAATGCGGATTGCGGCCATGGGTTTGATTTGTGAGGGATTTGAGTGGCATGAAATTTTCGGAGATCGAGCGGGTGACGTATCGGGGAATGGTGGGGCGGCGGGATTGCGAGCGGTTCTCCGAGGTGGCGTCGGTGGAACTGGATTCGTTGGTTTTCCGGACGCTGCTTGGTGAGGATCTGCGGGAGACGGAGGTGGCGGAGTTCCCGGAGACGCTGCGCCTGGTGTCGCGATTGGAGCCCAAGATGGCCGTCGAAGAACTGGTCGTGGAGGGGGCGGACGGCTGCCGGACGTATCGGTGTGAGCGGCGGCAATCGACGGGGGAGCCGGGGAAGGATTATTCGAACCCGTTGCTGACCGTGTTCCGAGCGGCGCAGAATTGCCCCGGTGCGGCGGTGGCAATGGGGCACGAGTGCGGGGAGTTGCCGCTGGTGCCGTTTCGGGTTTTTGTCCTGCTGCCGATGCCGTATCCGGAGATCGCGGCGGCGCTGGATGAGCTGGGTGAGGAGAAATCGCTGGGGCCGTGGGTGCTGAAGACGCTGGAGTGGACGGCTGAGAACTCGTGGTTGGCGGCGGATTTGCCGTTTCCGGAGAATTGGCTGCCGATCTTCGCGATGCAATTGGCCGGATACTGGCGGCTTCGCGAGGCTCACGGGTCGCTGGTCGCGATCCTGCGGGCTTCGGAGCGGGAGCTGGACGGGGTGCTCGGGGATATGCTCACCGAGGGGTATCCGGATCTGCTGGCGCTCACGGCGGACGGGCCGGAACGTTTGAAGGCGATCGTGGAGGATCGGGAATGTGACGATTTCGCCCGATCAACGGCGCTAAGGGCGGTGGTGAAACTGACGGACCTCGGGGTGCTGCCGCGCCGCGAGGTGACGGGCTGGCTCGGCGGCCTGGTCCGGCGGCTGGTGGAGGAGCCGGAGCCGGACTCTCATCTACAGACTTCCATCGCGTTCGTCATGGTGGAACACGCGATGGGCGAATTGACCGCGGAGTGGAATTTGCTCTTCGATCAGGGCGATCTCGAGCCGATGAGCGTCCAGCACGATGATTTGGCGGAGGCGCTGGAGTCGGGGCGGACGCCGCAGTTGGCGGTTCCGATGGGAAGGGTGTCGGATGGACTTCTGTACTTTCTGAAACAGGCGTTTTCTCCGCGGGAGCCGGTGAGGCGGGCGGCCGGAACGGGGCGCAATGATCCTTGTCCCTGCGGGAGCGGGAAGAAGTTTAAGAAGTGCTGTGGGAAACCGGGGTGAGTCTGCGGTGATGGGTCAGTCGGGAGCGCCCAGGCCGACGCCGACGCCGGGGTTGTCGGCGGCGGAGACTGACGCGACGCGCAGTGCAATCTCGTCGTCATCGTGGAAATCGATCTCGATTCGGCAAATGATCCGATCCTCCTCCGGAAACAAGGTGCTTGCTCGGACCACGAGGGACGCGAAATCCGCCAGGATGCCGGGACCTTCAAGGATGCCTCTGAGTTGCTGAAGGTTCTTTGGCTGTAGGTCCGGCGGAATCGTCGCGAAATTCCAAGCCAGAGCGGCGAGTTGCAGAATGGCTCGCCGGGACTCGTTGTCGGGCGCTTCGTCGGTGAGAGGCTTGGCGACGAGCGCGAGGCGATCGGAGAGCGCGGGGCGATTTCGTGGCGCGATTTGCGTCAGGACATTGGGGCGCTCAGCCGTCACCCGCCGTGCCATGGCTTCGAGGTCGCTCTGCATGCGATCAAATCTGGCAGCTGAGTACACCTTTGGGTCGGACTCGACGGGGTCGAAGCCTTCGGCATCATCGTCGAATTCCTCCATCTCGGTGATGCTCACGCTGGACTCGAAGCCAAAGTTTCCCGGTCCGCAGTGGCTTTCGAGCGCGCGCCGGATGGCGGCGCACCGCGTCGACGTGTCGTTGGGACCAGCGATGAAAAGCGAACGGCCCTCGTGACCAAAGACAAATTGTTCATTGCATTCCTCCGTGGAGATCCCGCCGAAGACCCGGCTCGCCTTTTTGTAGTCGGCACCGGGAGCGAGACCGTGGGCGCGGGCGTAAGCGACGGCGTCCTCGACGAGCTTGCGCCCGGCGGCGGGGGTCAGGGTGATTCTCTCCCGGGAACCAAATAATGGCTCGAGAAGCTCGTCCACGAACTCGGTGCGGTCGTCGAACCGCTCGAATCCGGCGTCCTTGGCACCGAGACAAAACACGTCGACGAGGAAAAATCCGGCTTCGACGCGACCGTCCGCCTTGTAGCGGCTGATCACGACGTAACCAATGCCCGACTCGAAGAGGTCGGCGGAGCGGAAGGCTTCGGGAGTTGCTTTGGGCATGGCAATTCTCTGACGAAGTTCGGCGGGTTACGGCAAGGTTTATCCGGAGACACCAACCGCTCGAGTGCGAATACGATTTTGAACAAAAGGAAGCAAAGGGGTGAAGTGCGGGCGTGCCGATAGCTGCGTTACGGAAAAATTGGAATAGACGAACTTTGACGCCCGCCGGGACGAGTCCTCTCGGGAGGTCACTCGGCCCGCTAAGCGGGTGGAGTCGCGCGAGGCTTCCGGCGGGTGCGGCCCGTCTTCCAATCGTGGCGCGGGATGTAGCCGATGGCCGCGAGGAGTCCCGCCATGCCGGGCTCGTCCTCTTGCACCCGGTCGGTGTTGATGAGCGCCCGGTGCATCCTGGCGGTCGCCCGATCCGCAGCGGCCCGCTTCGCGATGAGGCCCCGCCGCTCCGTATCCAGTCGCTGGATCTGCTCGCGAACCCGCTGGCTCTCGGCCGCTACGGCCTCGAAGTCCTCGATCCGACGACCGTTGCTGAAGGGTTTCCCCTGCAGAAGCGTGCGCTACGCCATGAGGAATCGCTCCGCTTTGGCCGATACCAACGTCTGGGATTAACTGGTATAAAGGGTCTTGATCAGGCGTTTGCTTGACGCAGCAGCCAGCCGTCACCGACGAGCGAGAAGATGCGTGAAGGATCGCTCCAAGACTGGCGCAGCCACTTGGTAGCGGCGTCGAGAAGGTGGTCGAGATGGAGTCACTTGCGATTACACAGGCCATCGCGGAGCTGATCCCAGAGCCGCTCGACGGGATTGAGTTCTGGACTATAAGGGGGTTGTCGCACGACAACCACGTTATCGGGGATGCGAGCATCGCCAGCCTGGGGATGAAAACCCGCTCCGTCCCAGATCACGATATGAATGGCACCGGGATCGCGGTTACTGATTTGGGCTAAAAAGTCGGCGCTGACATCGCAGTCCGCTTTGTTGGTATAGAAGAACTCCCCAGCCCCCGCCGCCGACTTGAAGGGCTCCCCAAATATATTGCCAGTCGTAGCGGATCGAACTGTCTTTGGTCGCTCGCGCACCGCGACTAACCCACGCTCGCCGGTGAGTCGGTTGGAGACCAAAGCGGGCTTCATCCGCTATCCAGATCCTCAGAGGGCGTTTTCTATCCTGTGGTGCTATCTGTTGGCGCATCGCCCGTAAAAGCTTCCGCGCGAGCTGGGTGCGAAACTCAAAACGGGCGCTCTCACTCCTTTTGGGATGGCGAGGCCGCACCACTTTGAGCCTCCCTCCCACTTTTCCCAACCAATACCTCACTCGCCCAACGCTGGCTTCAATCCCAAAGCGTTCTTTGAGCCACTGACGGGCGTCTTCGCCACGCCGAAAACTTTCCTTGGCTACCTTCTTACGAAGTTCCTTCTCGGCTCGCGCGTGCAAGCGACTCCGGGGTCCCGGCGCTTGGCCCTCCCGAGCGCAGAGCTTCTCAATTCCGGCGAAATACGCGCCAAGAATCGCGGGAGGTTGCGGCGATTCAGCGTCCCTGATGTTCGAATCAGGGCCGAGCCTGAGTCGCGTTCTCCGACCGTCGAGGCGTCCATTGCGCGTCGCAGTGGCGAACAGAAACAACTTATGAGCGATCCAGAGACGAAGGCGGCCATTGGCCGCGACGCGGCGAAACCCGCTGAGATCCCAGCGAAGGGCTGGTGGCAGGTGCTGCTGCGCACGAAGGCCGAGATCAAGAACGACAACTTGTCGGTGATCGCAGCCGGGGTGGCGTTCTACGCGTTTCTGAGCATCCCGGCGGTCCTGACCGCTACGGTGGCGCTCTGGGGTTTGGTCTCCGACCCGGCCGGGATTCAGGCGCAGATCGGCGAACTCGCCGGCGTCCTGCCCGGCCAGGTGCAGGACATTCTCGTCGATCAACTCACCGCGATCTCGGAAAACTCCGATAGCGCGCTGGGATGGACCGTGTTCTTGAGCATCGGTTTTGCTCTGTGGAGTGCGTCGAAGGGAACGAAATCGGCGATCGTCGCAATGAACGTCGCTTACGAAGAGGAAGAGCAGCGGGGTTTCGTCAAGCTGACCGCCACGACGTTGGCGCTCACGCTGGGGGCGGTACTCACGGTGATTGTCGCGCTGTTCTGCGTGGCCGGGATTCCGGCCTTGGTGGGGAGTCTGAGTCTGCCCGGGTGGATCGAGACAACCGCCGGGATCGCGCGTTGGCCGCTTCTCGCCGGGGTGTCGCTGCTGGCGCTCGCGATCCTGTATCGCGTGGCCCCGTGCCGGAATTCGCCCAAGTGGCGCTGGACGACGCCGGGTTCCCTCATTGCGACGCTCCTGTGGCTGGGCGCGTCCGCCGGGTTCTCGTGGTATGTTTCGAGTTCAGCGAAATACAACGAGACTTACGGCTCGCTGGGTGGCGTCGTCGTGCTGCTCATGTGGCTTTACCTCAGCGCGTTCATCATTTTGCTCGGCGGTGAATTGAACTCCGAGCTGGAGCACCAGACGGTCGTCGACACGACGGTCGGGCCGCCCGAGCCGCTGGGCGAGCGGGATGCGCAAATGGCCGACACGGTCGCTCCAAAGGACTGAGGCGGAGGTCCCGACTTTTGTTGCCGGGTTGCCCGCGTGGACCAAGCGGGGGGGCGGCACGGCTTGGGCCTCCGCGCCCAAGCGCGATCCGTGGCGCGAACGCGTGCCTCGCGACGAGGTTGTCCCGCGGATGGCGAAGAATTGCCAACAATCGCCGCCATCCCTCTGCCGAGACATCCACCGCGCTCGCGATTCGCGATCTTACGTGCCATGACAAATACCAACGACCACTGCATCGACTATTGTAACAAACTGCTGCGCGGCGAGCGCTCCGCCGTCGAGACCTACGACCAGGCCATTGAAAAATACGCGGACGACCCGGCGCTTCAGGATCTGCGACGAATCCGGGCGGAACACGTCTGGGCAGTCGGTTCGCTGGAAGAGAACGTTCGCTCGATGGGGGGCGTCCCGGAAGAGGGATCCGGCGCGTGGGGGACGTTTGCGACGATGGTCCAGGGTGCCGCGAATCTCCTCGGCGACGATTCCGCGGTGGCCGCGCTGACCACAGGCGAGAAGAACGGCAAGAAAGACTACGAAAACGGACTCGAGGACGACGACATCATGCCCGAGTGCAAGGTGCTCTACCGGGCGGAACTCGCGAAGATCAACGAGCACATCGCGACCCTCGACGCCCTACAAGAGGTTATCTGAGGTTCCGGCGGAACGACGCCACCCGGAGCGCGGGACGGCTGGGTCGCTCCCCCCTCACACCCTGGGTGCCGCGGCCAAGAGGCCGAGGTGACCGGCGAAGCCGCCCGGTGCCCGGTTTTCGCGGCGGGCGCTGGTCGTGACGCACGGCGTGGCGACCCAGGCGATGCGGGCGCCGAGGATTTCGAGCGCGTTGACGAGCGTGACGTCCTCGTGGACGGGCAGCGGACAGAATCCTCCGGCGGCCTGGTAGGTCGCGGCGCGGATGCCCAGATTGGCCCCGTGGATGTGCCGGTGACCGTCGGCGGCGACGTAACCGGCGTTGAACAGGGCGCTGCTGTCGACCGGGCGGTCGCTCCAGTCTTCGACCGTGATGATTCCGCAGACGACGTCGGCTTCGTGCGCGAGTTGGCGGCTGATCCAATCCTTTGGGACGGTCGAATCCGCATCCGTGAAGGCCAACCAGCGCGCTCCGGCGCGCAACGCCGCGGCGGCACCGAGGGCCCGGGCGTGGCCGACGTTGCGGGCGTCGCAGACGATGGTCTCGACGCGAAACCGTTCGGCGATGGCGGCGGAGGCGTCGGTGCAGGCGTCGAGGACGACAAAAGTTCGGACCCGTTCTCCTTCGAGACTGGGGTCAAAACTCGCGCGGGCGACGGATTTGAGGCAGGCCGCCAGCAGATCCGCTTCGTTGTGAGCGGGGATGATGACGGCGATCATCGGAGGCCCTCCCGTTCGGCGGCGGTGCTGGGATCGACGGTCCAGACGTCGATGCGGAAATCGGGTTCCTCGTGGGTGGCGGCGAGCGTCCACGGAAGGGTTCGCGCGAGGGACGAGTGAATCTCGTCGCCGGCGAGGTCGCCGCATTCGACGGGATGACGCCAGTGGCACGCGACGAACGTGCCCGCGGCGGTGAGCGACGTGGCGAGATTCGGCAGCAGCGCCGCGAATTCGCGTCGACTCAGGAAGTAGGCGAATTCGCTCATGACGATCAGGTCGAACGAGTTGGTCGGCCACTGCGCGGGCAGCCAGAGTTGGGCGACGCGGACGTGGCCGAGTCCCGCGAGTCGGCGTCGGGCGAGTTCGGCGGCGCGTTCGTTGCCGTCCGAGGCCAGCAGACGGTCGCAGCGGGGGGCAAGGGCCGCGGCGAGTTCGCCGTTCGAGCAACCCATTTCCCAGGCGGAGCCGAAGGATTCGCGGGGGAGGGCGGCGAGGAGGAGGGCGCGTTTGCGGCGCTCGTACCAACGAGTTCGGAAGCCCCACGGGTCGTCGGACGTCGCGTAGAGGTCGGCGAGGTTGGCGGCGACGGTCGTCATCGGAAAAACACTTCCCAGAGCCGGTCGAAGCGGCGGACCACGTGCGGCGGGAGGATGGGCGGGCGTCCGTAGCGCGAGGTGAGCTGACTTTCGAAAGCCTGGATCGCCTGGCGCTTGGCGGCGCGGGCTGCGTCGTCGAGCCAGACCTTGACGGCGCGGTCCCACGGTATGGCGTGCCCGTTTGGCTCCGACCAGTGCCAGCCCCAGATCGGCATTTCGATCGGAGCGGCGGCTTGCGTTCTTTGGGCGGCGCCCGAGACGGCGCGGGCGGTGGCTTCGTGGTCGGGGTGGCCGTCGAACGCCCACGGCGTGAAGATGACATCGGTGGGGCGGAGGAGCGTGGCGATCTCGTGGGCGAGCTGATCCTCGGCGTCGGCGAGGCCGCCGTCGGCGAAATGAAGCCGGTGGGTTTCGCTTTGAACGGCCAAGCGGTGACGTCGCTGGGTTCGGCGTGGATGTTCAGCCTGTTCCTGCGGTGGGGTTGATCAGCCGAGGGCCCGCGACTGACGGGTTTCCTCGGACCGGGAAGACGACGACAATGGACTCGCGAGCGACCGGGACTGGCCGAGGATCCGTCCCCGGTCCGTAGGGCGACGTTCCCTCCGCATCCGACGCTGCGGGGGGCGCTCGGGGTCTGCGTAAAGATCGGTCTACTGAGACCTCGCGCGGGCGACGGAACAGCTCGCAGTGACTCACCGCGAACTCGTCGAGCCTCGGCGCAGGGTCTGATGACGCGGGTGGTCCCTCGAGGCTGGGAGAGGCACGGCAGCCAGCGCGGCGGGGAGGCTGATCGGATCGAGAATTTTTTAGAATGGAGTCTGTCTGGTGAGGCGGGCGGAAAGTTCGGCGGTGGGCGGACGGAGGAGACGGGCGGAATCGCTCGAGTCGGCATCCCATTGGACGAGTCCGAGGTCGCGAAAAGCGGCGAGCCAGGATTTCATGGGCCAGGTGTGCCATTTCGCGTGGAACGCGTTGGCGTTGGCGACGATGTCGACGAGGTGGCTGACGGGTGGGTCGGTCACTGGGTGCGGTTGGTGGTAGACGGTCGCGCTCGAAAGGTGGAAGGGGACGCCGCGCTCGCGGGCGGTGAAGGCGAAGTCGGTGTCCTCGCCGCCGTAACCAACGAACGATTCGTCGAAGCCGCCGATGCGTTCGAAGTCTCGTCGCCGAATCCCGAAGCAGAGGCTCCAGAAGAGGTGGTAGTGCGGGGTGGTCTCGAGGTCGGCTGCGAGCGGTGGCCGGCCCGGGTGCGGGGTGCTGTTCGCGGCGAGGGTCGCTTCGTTGAACGCTGCGTCGACCGGATCGAACAGGTAGTGCGGAAGGCCCATGATCAGGCCGCCGGTGACGGCAAGTTGGTGCGTGATGGTTCCGAAGAAGAGCCGACCGGGGATGCAGTCGACGTCGAGAAAGACGAGTTGTTCGTGGGTGGCGGCGCGGGCGCCGACGTTGCGGGCGGCGGCGAGTGGCAAAGTGGTGCCGGTGGTCGGACACGCGACGAGACGCACAGCCGCGGGAGCCGGCGAGTCGTCCATCCGAACGAGGATCGTCTCGGCCGGGGGACGGCTGCCGATCTCGCAGCCGCGGAGAAGATTGGCAAGGTGGCGCGGTCGACCGGCGGCGATCACGATCAAACTGAAGGGCGGCGGCTTCACGATGAATCGGCCATCTCGTCAATCGTCGAGGCTTCGAACCAGCGGGCGAACTCGGCGACGGCTCCGGGCTTCACGTAGGGTCGCCAATCCGGTCGGAGCACGGCGACGCGGTCGGCGAGATCGGGTTCGCGCGTCGTGGCGCGCAGGCAGAGACCGTGGGCGGTCAGCGCCCCGGCGAGGTGAATCTGTTCGTCGAAGGGCCGGGGTTCGGGCACGGCGATGAACCTCTTTCCAAGCGTCGCCAGCTCGGCAACGGTCCCCAGGCCGCATGATCCCACGACGAGATCCGCCGCTTGGAGGATCGAGCGAGGATCGGGGACGTGGCCGAGGTGTCGGGATCGTGGGACGTCGGACGGGGCCGCAGAGGGGCCGAGCGTGAGGATCTGATGGTCGGGGAATTGCCGCCGCAGATTCGCGTAGTCGATGGGCGAAGGATGGTCGCCGCTGCCCTGGCCGCGGATGACGACGAGCGTCGGAGTGCCGCCGTCGGGCGGCAGGTCGACGGGATCCGCGAAGCGCGAGAAGAAGCCGAGGTAGCGCGTTTTCCGGCGGATCCAGTCGGGTGTGTCCGGCGACTCGAGTTCCTCCGGGAAGTAGGCGAGGAGGAAGATCGCCGACTCGTAGGCGGCAAGGTGCGGTGGGTCGGTGCGGTCGCCCATGAGCCGGACGTAGGCCGTCGGAATGCCGCAGAGCCGAGCGAACATCGCGATCTCGACGCTGAGGTCGACGATGAGAAAGTCGATCCCGTGGCGGTCGACGGCGTCGAGGATGATGCGGTAGCGATCCGCCAGTTTGCGCGAACCCAGGGGCGCGTAGTGAAGCGGGGACGGCGGTGGGAATTTTTCCAGATCGAGCGTGGATGAATCCGGATAGTCGTCGGGCAGGCGGACGACTCGCAAATCGCCGGGCAGCCCGACCGCGGCGGTCAGGATGACGACGTCGAGCGATTGCGCGAAGAGCCGGGCGTATTGCGAATGGCCGGAGCCGTGGTTGTGGGCGTAGTAGCCGAGCATGTCAGGCGGCGACCAGCCGTTCGTAGAGGTCGAGGTAGCCGTCGATCATGGGGTCGATGCCGCAGAAATCCTCCGCGCGGCGTCGGCAGTCCGCGCGGTCCAATTGCCGGGCGGACGCGAAGCCCGCCGCCAGGGCACCGACGTCTTCGCGTGGCACGAGGATGCCCGAGCGCTCGTCGATCAGTTCCGGGGCGGCACCGACTTCGAACGCCACGACGGGGGTGCCGCTGGCGAGGGCCTCGGCGATGGTGAGGCCGTAGGGTTCCTCCCAGGTGCTGGTGAAAAGCAGCGCGGATGCCCGGCGAAGGTGGTCGTTGAGGGCGGGCTGGGTGAGGTGGCCGAGGAATTCGACGCCGTCGCCGAGACGAGGTTCGAGCTCCGCCCGGAAGTAGGCCTCGTCGTAGATCGGTCCCGCGAGCCGCAGCGGGAAGCCTCCGCGTCGCGCCGCGTCGATGGCGAAGTGGGGTGCCTTCTCCGCGCAGATGCGACCAAACCAGAACGCGGCGGGGTCCGGGCGGTCGGCGGACCATTCCCACTGCTCGACGTCGATGCCGTTGCGGATCACCGAACAATCGCCGGTGAACTCGGCCCACTGGCGACCGAGGTTTTCGCTGACGGCGACGAATTGGTGAGAGGGCGCGTCCCGGACGGCGAGCGCGCTCATCTTCAGGTAAGGGATCGGCGGCGTGTGGAGGGTCGTGACCATCGGCAGGCCCGTCGCCACTCCCATGAGCACGGGAATGGGGTGCAGGGAATGGTTTTGGATCAGGTCGAAGTCCTCGGCCCAGAGGTTGACCAGGGCGCGACCGTAGCAAAGGTTCTCGTGGATCTCGAATTCCGTCCGCGACGTTTCCAGCGCGATCTCGGCGGCGGGCGAGAGGAGTGAGGTCGGGATGGAGTCCACGTCGACCGGCGCGCGGGGGAAGGCGTCGTCGGATTGCGCGTGGGCAAAGAGCTGAATTTCGTGCCCGGCTCGCCGCAAACGGTGGCAAATGGCGTGCGTGATGCACTCGAGTCCGCCCGCGAACGGCGGCGAAATCGGATATTGGGCGTGGCAGACAACGGCGATTTTCATGGGCGAGAGGACGGAACGAACGGTAATCGCATGCGCCTACGTGGAAGGCTGGGTGTCGGGACGAAGGATCCTTGCGCACCTGATGCGTCGCTCAGGGTGAACCCTGACCCTCATCGAGCAGGGATCGTGCGTTTCCTCCGCAATGAAGGAACCATTCGATAATCCAACTCAGCCCTCCGACTCCCCGGATCAGCGGGCCGGAGCGCACGCCGACGACGCGAAGCGGGCCGCCGAAGACGTCCGCGCCAAGGCGGAAGAAGCCTGGAGCGACACCAAGGCCCAGGCCGCCGAAGCGGGCGAGCAGGTCAAAGACAAAGCCCGCCAAGCCGCCGCCGACGCCCGCCAGAAGGGCGAGCAATACCTCGACGAGAAGAAGACGCGCGTTGCCGAAGAGATCCGCGTCTATTCCGACGCAGCCCGCCGCGCCGCGGACAAGCTCTCCGAAGACAGCGATACAAACCTGGCGCGCTACGTCTCGTCGGCCGCCGATTACCTCGACCGCTTTGGCAGCCGGATCGACGAGCGAGGCGTGACGGAGCTCGTCGACGACGTCCGCACCCTGGCCCGCCGCCGCCCGGAGATTTTCTACGGTGGAATGTTCGTCGCCGGACTCGCCGCCGCCCGTTTTCTCAAAGCGTCCGCTGATCGCCGGCGGGATGATCAGATGATCTCGACCTACGAACCGCGCGCACCGCGCTATTCGCCACCGCCCGCCCCGAGTTATCCAACCTCACCGGCGGTCGCCGACACCGAAGTCGTCGTCCCTCCGGCCGACGTTTCCAACCCAATCGGAGACCTCTCGAAGGAGGGCTACTAAGATGACGACCGATCCCTACGAACCCGTTGGTGCGACGCCAGTCCCCGCGGATGATTCCATCCCGACGTTGCTCAAGCAATTGCGCGACGATTCCACGTCGCTCGTCAAGCAGGAGGTCGCCCTCTTCAAGACCGAGATGTCCGAAAAGGCCTCGCGGCTCGGACGCAATTCAGTCTACGTCGCGGTCGGCGGATTCGTCGCTCTGCTCGGCCTCATTTTCATCCTCCAAGCGGTGTCGTCACTCGTGACCGTCGGTCTCGTGGCGGCTGGCCTGGACCCCGGCTACGCGCTCTGGCTCGGCCCGCTCATCGTCGGCCTCGTCGTCGCGATCATTGGGATCGTGCTCGTCCAGAAGGGCATTTCAACCATCAAGAGCGAATCGCTCAAACCTCACCAAACCATCGACTCACTCAACCAGGACAAGGAATGGATTCAACGCAAAGCAAACTAGAAAACGAACGGCTGGAAGAAGCGTCCAGCGAGGAAATCCGGCGCGACATCCGCGGCACCCGCAGCCAGATGGACGCCACGATCGACCAGCTCGGCGACCGCCTGCATCCGCGCCATCTGCTCGACGACGTGATCGACCTGTTCAAGCGCCCCGGCTCCAATCCGGGTGCGAGCGTTGCCCGGACGTCCGGCGACGCGGGGAAGGCCGTCCTCCGCCACGTGAAGGAGAACCCCGTCCCGGCGCTTCTCGTCGGCGCGGGCCTCGTCTGGTGGATGATCGACGCGAACACGGACGACGATCCGGCGACGACGGAGAGTCCCTACCGCGATCTGCCGCGCTACCCCGCTGTGCCGACCCGCCCTGCGACCTCGACTGAGCGGATCGAACGGCTCGGATCGTTCGACGAACCGTCCTCCGAGACCGCGGACTTCGGACTGGAAGACGAACCGTCGGGTCCCACCATGGCGGATCGGGCCAAAGCCAAATACCAGGACGCTCGTGACTCTCTCGGCGAGACCGGCGATTCGCTGCGGCAGGGCGCGACCGCACGCTGGGATTCGGCGCGTGATTCGATGGACCGTCAGCGGCGCACTGTGGGACGCAAGGCGGGAGAGTTGCAGGATCAATTCGGTCGCCAAGCCTCCGAATTACGCGACCGCGTGAGCGACGCCAGCGACGAGCACCCGCTTGCGATGGGTGGCATCCTGCTGGCGGCGGGCATCTGTGCCGGTCTGCTCCTCCCCCGTTCCAAAGCGGAGGACGAATGGATGGGCGAAGCCGCGGATCAGGTGAAAGCCGAAGCCGCCGAGCGCACGAAGGAGGTCGCCACCAAGACCGCGGGATCGGCGCTCGACGAAGCGGAAGCCCGCGGTCTCACCCCGGCCAATATCGCCGAGAAGGCGGGTCGCGTCGTCTCGGAAGCTGTCGCGGCGGGGCAATCCGCCGCTCACGAAGAAGGACTCAGCGGTGAACAGCTCGCCGCCGACGCCAAAGCCGTCACGCAATCCGCCGCCGACACGGCGTCCGGCGAGTCGAAAGAACAAGCGAAAGAGATCGAATCCGAGGATCGGACCGTCTAAGGGTCTCCCTGCAAATGGCAGACCACGGAGAAAGCGCAGCACGTCCCACCCAGATCCCGGCTCGGGGCTGGTGGGACGTGTTGATGCGCACCAAAGACGAGATCAAGAACGACAACCTGCCGATCATCGCGGCGGGCGTCGCGTTCTACGCGTTCCTCAGTATACCCGCGCTGCTCACCGCCACGGTCGCCCTCTGGGGACTCGTGTCGGATCCGGCGGGCATCGAGGCGCAAATCGGTCAACTTGCCGGCGTCCTTCCGGGTCAGGTCCAGGAAATCCTCGTCGACCAGCTCACCGCCATCTCGGCGAATTCCGACCAAGCCCTCGGGTGGACCGCCATTCTTGCGATTGGCTTCGCCCTGTGGAGCGCTTCGAAGGGCACGAAATCCGCCATCGTTGCGATGAACGTTGCCTACGAGGAGAAAGAGACACGCGGCTTTCTTAAACTGACCGCCGTCACGCTTGCCCTCACGCTTGGCGCGGTCGTCACGGTGATCCTTGCGCTCTTTTGCGTCGCGGGCATTCCGGCGCTCATTGTCAGCCTTCGGATGCCCGCGTGGATCGAGACGACCGCGGGGATCGCGCGCTGGCCGCTGCTCGCGGGTGTGTCGCTCGTGGCCCTGGCCGTGCTGTTTCGGGTCGCGCCGTGCCGGAGTTCGCCGAAGTGGCGATGGGTCACACCGGGGTCGATCGTCTCGACGATCATTTGGCTCGGGGCCTCGGCGGGCTTCTCTTGGTATGTTTCGTATTCCGCCAAATACAACGAGACCTACGGTTCGCTCGGCGGCGTTGTCGTTCTGCTGATGTGGCTCTACATCAGCGCCTTCATCATCCTGCTCGGCGGCGAGTTAAACTCCGAACTCGAGCACCAGACCGCGAAAGACACGACGACCGGACCGCCCCAACCGCTCGGGGAGCGAGACGCCACGGTCGCTGACACCGTCGCGGCCGGTGATACGAAGGTCGCCGAAGAGGCTCCCGCGCTCGGCGATTCCTAAGCTGGAAGAAGCATGCGCGCGATCTGGAAAGGCTCGGTCGGCTTCGGGTTGGTGACCGTTCCAATCGCGCTTTACCCCGCACTGCACCGCGAGGACATCAAATTTTCACTGCTCCGCGGCAAGGACCTCAGCCCGGTAAATTACAAGCGCGTTGCGGCGACGGACGGCAAGGAAGTCGAGTGGGGCGAGATCGTCAAAGGCTACGAATACGAGAAGGGGAAATACGTCGTCCTCAAGGACGAAGATTTCGCGCGCGTCGACATCGAAGCGACCCAGACGGTCGACATCATCAACTTCGTCGACCTGGACGAGGTCTCCCCGCTGCTCTTCAGCAAGCCCTACTTCATGCAGCCGGAGAAGACCGGGCAGAAGGCCTACGTTCTCCTCCGCGACGCGCTGCGGAAGTCGAACCGGATCGCCATCGCGCGCGTCGTCATCAAAACCCGTCAGCACCTCGCCGCCGTGAAGCCGCAGGACGAAGGCCTCATGCTCGAGTTGATGCACTTCCCCGACGAGGTGCGTGAGGTCTCCGAATTCGTCACGCCCAAGGAGTCGAAGCTCGCCCCCAACGAGATGAAGATGGCGCTCCAGTTGATCGACAGCATGACGGAGGCTTGGAAGCCGGAGCTGTATTCCGACGACTACCGCGACGCGCTCCAGAAGGTGATCGACGAAAAGGTGGCGAGCGGCGGGAAGAAACTGCCCGCCGAGAAAGCCAGGAGCAAACGGCCGTCCAACGTCATCGACCTCGTCTCGGTGCTCCAGCAGAGCATCGAAGAAAGCAGCGGGAAGAAGGCCCCGGCCAAGCGGTCGACCCCCGCGAAAAAGAAGCCGGCTACGGCGACGAAAAAGAAGAAGCCTGCCACCCGCAAAAAAGCCGCGTGATGTCGCTCGCGGAGTATGCGAGCAAACGGGATTTCCGGAAAACGTCGGAACCGAAGGGCAAGCGATCCCGAACGAAGGGGCGGCGGTTCGTCGTTCAGAAGCACGCGGCGACGCGTCTGCACTTCGATCTGCGTTTCGAGATCGGCGGCGTGCTGGTATCGTGGGCCGTTCCGAAGGGCCTGCCCTACGACCACGGGGCAAAGCGCCTTGCCGTGCGCGTCGAGGATCACCCGGTGGATTACTTGGAATTCGAGGGTTGCATCCCCAAGGGCGAATACGGTGGCGGGACCGTGATGGTGTGGGACACCGGCGAATACCGCGAGGTCACCCCGGCGGCCGAAATCGACGCCAAGGGTAAATTCCACTTCGAACTCGATGGCGGGAAGCTCGCCGGGGAATGGTATCTCGTTCGGCTCCGATCCGCGAACGAGTGGCTCGTTATCCGCGGCGGCGAGGATCATCGCCAGGTGACGGTCGCCGAGAACGACCGTTCCATTCTCTCCGGCCGGTCGATGGCCGAGATCGCCTCGGGGGGCAACGTGACGCCCCGACCGGAGTTCGTCTCACCGATGCAGGCGACCACCGCGTCCGCCGCGCCGCCCGGTGACTGGCTTTACGAGATCAAGTTCGACGGCTGGCGGGCGCAGGCGCTCGTCGCCGGACGCGCCGTGGCGCTGCTCTCGCGCAACGCCAACGACCTCACCGCGCAATTTCCGGAGATCGCTCACGCGTTGGCCAAACTGCCCGTGAAATCCGCGTTGATCGACGGCGAACTCGTCGCGTTGGATGAATTGGGTCGCTCGTCCTTCCAGATGCTGCAGGCCTTCGTTTCGGGCGACGAGGTGCCACCGATCTATTACTACGCGTTCGATCTGCTCTCGCTCGACGGGTGCGATCTGCGGTCGGAGTCCATCGAGAAACGGAAGCGTCAGCTCGCCGACCTGCTCGTCGAAGCTCCCGACGAAATTCGTTTTTCCGCCGACCTCGGCGGCGACGTCGACGCGCTGATGGAGCGCATCCGCCCGCTTGGACTCGAGGGTCTCATCGGCAAGCGCGTCGGCTCCAAATACGAAACCGGTCGCCGCAGCGCCGCGTGGGTGAAGCTCAAGCTCCGCAACGCGCAGGAATTCGTCATCGGCGGATTCACGCCACCCGCGGGCGGACGCGAGCACTTCGGCGCGCTCATCCTCGGCCTCTACGAGGGTCGCGACCTCGTGTGCGTGGGCAAGGTCGGGAGCGGGTTCAGCTCCCGCGTTCTGGCGGACCTTCACCGGCGGATGACGAACCTCTCGCGAGCGACGTGCCCATTCCGCAATCTCCCCGAGCGCAGCGCCGGCCGGTGGTTGCAGGGGATCACGCCCGCGGTGATGAAGACGTGCGGCTGGGTGCGACCGTCGCTGGTGTGTCAGGTCGAGTTCACGGAATGGACCCGCGACAACCGGCTGCGGCAGCCCGTTTACCTCGGTCTGCGCGACGACAAGCAGGCCGGAGATGTGACGCGCGAAGCATGAGCGAGATGGTCCAGATCGACGGGACGGACGTTGCCGTGTCGCACCTCGACAAGGTTTTTTATCCCGAGACCGAGTTCACGAAAGGCCAGGTGATCGACTATTACGTCCGCGTCGCGCCCGTATTGCTCCCGCACCTGCGGGACCGCGCGATCAGCCTTAAACGCTACCCCGACGGCGTGGACGGGAAATTTTTCTTCGAGAAACAATGCCCGTCTCACGCGCCGAAGTGGATCACCACGACGCGCGTGGCGAAGTCGGACGGCGGGCGGATCGATTACTGCGTGATCGACGACCTGCGCTCCCTCGTGTGGGCGGCGAACGTGGCGAATCTGGAACTTCACCCGTTTCAGCACAGCCGCCGCGCTCCCGCGCGCCCGACCGCCGTCGTCTTCGACCTCGACCCGGGTCCGCCCGCCGACATCCTGAATTGTTGCCGGGTCGCCGAGTGGATCCGGGACGCGCTGGACGCGCTCGGCCTGACTGGCTTCCCGAAGACGTCGGGTTCGAAGGGTCTGCAACTCGTGGTCCCGATCAATCGCGCGACGAGCTACGACGCGACCAAGACCTTCGCGCACACGCTGGCGCAGCTCCTCGAACGTGAGCACCCGGATGAGGTCGTCTCGCGCATGGCGAAAAATCTGCGCGCGGGGAAAATCTTCATCGATTGGAGTCAGAACGACGCGAAGAAGACGACCGTGGCGGCGTATTCGCTCCGCGCCCGGCCCACGCCGACCGTCTCGACGCCGGTCACGTGGGCGGAGATTCGGTCCGCGGTCCGGCGGAAGGTTCGGTTGAGCTTCACCTCGGTCGACGTGCTCGCGCGGATCGAACGGCACGGCGACCACCTTGCGCCCGCGGTGGACCTGCAACAGGCGCTCCCGAAGCTGTAGGGGGACATCCACCTCGCGGCTCGAGCACGATCCATTCGTCCAATGACAAATTCATCCGAACACTGCATCAGCTACTGTAATAAACTCATCCGCGGCGAGCGCTCGGCGGTCGAGACCTACGATCAAGTCATCGAAAAATACGCGGACGATCCCGCGCTCCAGGATCTGCGGCGCATCCGGCAAGAGCACGTGGCGGCGATTGCCACCCTCGAGGAAAACGTCATCTCGATGGGCGGCACGCCGGAGCAAAGTTCCGGAGCGTGGGGCACCTTCGCGACGATGGTTCAGGGTGCGGCCAACCTGCTGGGGGACGACTCCGCCGTGGCGGCTCTGACGACCGGCGAGAAGAACGGCAAGAAGGACTACGAGAATGGTCTCGAGGACGCCGAAGTGATGGACGGGTGCAAAATCCTCTACCGCTCGGAATTGGCGAAGATCAACGAGCACATCGCCACGCTGGATCGGTTGCAGGAAGTGATCTGATGGGAGGCTTCGTGACCCGTCCTGGCGTTTGGCTGGGGCGGGTTTGCGGGGTGAGGGTCTCCTTACGTCGACCGCTACGGGGTAGGTCTCAGACGTTGGGGGCGGCGGCGGCTAGGAGGTCGAGGTGGCCGGCGAAGCCGCCGGGGGTGCGATTTTGGCGGCGAGCGCTGGTTGTGACGCACGGCTTGGAGACCCACGCGATCCGGGCACCCGTGCTTTGGAGGTGGGCGATGAGCGTTGCGTCCTCGTGGACGACGAGGGGGCGGAATCCGCCGGCGGTCCGGTAGATTTCCGCGCTGAGGCCGAGATTCGCGCCGTGGACGTGGCGATGGCCGTCGGCGGCAACGTAGCCCGCGGCGAAGCGGTCGCGGATGTCGGGTCGGTGCTCCGACCAGTCTTCCACGCGGATGATGCCGCAGACCACCTCGCTGCCGTGAGAGAGTTGCTGGCTCAGCCAGCGGGGCGGAACGGTGGAGTCCGCGTCCGTGAACGCGAGCCAACGGGCACCCGCCGCGAGGGCCGCGGTGGCGCCGAGGGCGCGGGCGCGGCCGACGTTACGGGCGTCGGCGGTGATGATCTCCACGCCGAAGCGTTCCGCCACGGATCGCGATCCGTCGGTGCAAGCGTCGAGGACAACGAAGACCTTGACCCGCTCGCCCGCGAGGTCGGGATCGTAGCTGGCTCGGGTGACGGCTTTGAGGCAGGCCGGGAGGAGAGCTTCCTCGTTGTGGGCGGGGATGACGACGGCGATCATCGGATGCCCTCCCGCTCCGCCGAGCCGCGTGGGTCGGCGGTCCAAACGTCGATTCGGAAATCCTTTTCTTCGTGCCGCGAGGCGACCGTCCACGGAAGTGCGGTGGCGAAGGTCTCGTGAATCTCGTCACCGGTTAGGTCGCCGCAATCGACCGGGTGTCGCCAGTGACAGGCGACGAAGACGCCGTCGGCGGTGAGGCAATGGGAGAGCCGCGGGACGAGTTGGAGAAAGTCGGTGCGGCTGAGGAAATAGGCGAATTCGCTCATGACGACGAGGTCGAAGGTATCGGGTGGCCATTGGTCCGGGAGCCAGAGCCGGGCGACGTGGACGTGGTCCCATTCGTCCAGCCGACGCCGGGCGAGCGCGACCGCGCGGTCGTTGCCGTCGGACGCCAGGAGACGGTCGCAGCGGGGGGCGAGGGCCGCGGAGAGTTCGCCGTTCGAACAGCCGATTTCCCACGCCGACCCGAAGGTCTCCCGGGGGAGGTTGGCGAGGAGGAGGGCGCGCTTTCGGCGTTCATACCACCGCGTCCGGAAGCCCCATGGGTCGTCCGAGCCGGCGTAGAGCGTGTCGAGGTCGGCGGCGACGGAGGTCATCGAAAGTAAACCTCCCAGGGGCGGTCGAAGCGGTGCAGGACGCTCTTCGGAAGGATGGGGCGGTCGCCGTTGCGAGCCGTGAGTTGACTTTCGAACGATTGGATGGCGGCCCACTTCGCGGGGCGGGCGGGGTCGTCGAGCCAGACTTTGACCGCCCGATCCCAGGGCATGGCGAGGTTATTGGGTTCGGACCAGTGCCAGCCCCAGATGGGCATTTGGATCGGGGCGGCGGCGGCTACGGCATCCGCGGCTTGGATCGTGGCCCGCGCCGTCGCCTCGTGATCGGGGTGCCCGTCGAAACGCCACGGGGTGAGAATGACGTCGGTCGGTCGGAAGATGGCATCGAGCTCCCGGGTGAGCTGGGACTCGGCGGCGGCGAGGCCCCCGTCGGCGAAGCCGAGGCGAGTGACTTCGCAGCGCGCGCCGAGGCGCGCGAGCGCGGTCGCGGTCTCGCGGGGGCGGGTGACGCGCAGCGAGGCGGCTCGGTCGGGGTGACTGGCTTCTCCGTCGGTGATCGCGACGACGAGAATCTCGCGGTCCCGCAGCATGGCCAGCAGGCCGCCACAAGGGAGGATCTCGTCGTCGGGGTGGGGCGCGCAAACGACGAGACGTTGGCCGGGGGGGACGAGGGCGGCGGGTTCGACCGCGGCGAGCGAACCCAGGTGGGGGCAGGCCATCCACTTCGATTCCGGCGTGCCGCGGCCGGAGATTTGACGGTCCGTTACCATGGGCTGATTCGGCCGGTGCGGGTGATGGCTCCGAGGGCCGCGCTGTCGCGCTCGGCGTGGCTTTGGCGGAGGAAGAGCGCGAGGTCGGCGTGGCGTTGGGCGAATTCGGGTTCCGTGGCGAGCGGGCCGGGGCCGAGCGCGCGGGCGGTGCGGTCGAGGACGGTGCGCGCGACGTTTTCGACGGCGAGCCGGGCGCGCAGGGCCACGGCGAAGGCGTCGGACTTCGGGTGGGCGTCGATCCAGGTGGCGGAATGGTGGAGCAGAGCGCGGGCGGCGGACAGATCGGCGTCGATGGTGCCGAGGTGCGCGAGCGCGTGGGGTTCGTCGCGGTCGGCGAGGCCGGTGGCGAGGCGGTCCGCGAGGGCGGCGGCGGCTCCGAACCAGACGGCGGCGATGCCGGCCCCGCCGTGCCAGAAGCCGGGTCGTTCGAGGTAAGCGCCGGGCTTCCCGACCGCCTCGGCGGGGGTTCCGTCGAAGCGGATGGCGGTCGTCCCGGCGGCGGCCATGGCGGGAGAGCGCCAAACGGACGGCTGGATGGTCACCGTCAGTTGATCGAGGGCGACGCGGACCAGGGTGGATCGACCCTTGGAGTCGGTCGCCGTGACGAGTCCGACGTCGACGGTGGCGGCGCCGGAGCACCACGGCTTCGTGCCGGTCAGGTGACCATCGCGGAAGTCGAGGGGTTCCCGCGGATCCTCGGCGGCCCAGACGGCGTGGAGATGGCTGGGGTCGGACGTGACCGCGAGTTCGGCGAGGATGGCGCGGGCGTCGGCGTGGCTTTCGTAGAGTTTGGCGAGGCTGAGGTCGGTCGCGCCGACGTGGGCGAGGGTGCGCCAGCGCGCCGGAGTCTGACCGCTGGCGGGGAGCGGTGGGTTCGCGAGATCGTCGGCGATGAGGTCGCGCATCGCGGCGGCGGTGGCGTCGGCGCTGGGTAGCGGGAGCGTGAGCCGGGAGAGGCGGTCGGTGATCGGGGCGGCCGGTGGCTCGGACATTTCCGAGAGATCGAGCGATGTAGGTGGGTTGCGGGTATGGGGTGGATGTTTTTCACGATACCCGCGGCGGGGTGGGCGCGGGCGATCCAGTGGTCATGTTCTTCGATGGGTGGTTCGATATTTTCCGAGTTCTGGTGGTGGGTTTGTCGGCTTACGTGGCGATCGTGGCGCTGCTGCGGATCTCGGGGAAGCGGACGCTTTCGAAGATGAACATGTTCGATTTCGTGGTGACGGTGGCGTTCGGTTCGTTGCTGGCGGGGACGATGCTCAACGAGAAGGTGTCGGTGGCCGAGGGCGTGGCCGGGATGGTCGTTCTCATCGGGGGGCAGTTTGCGGTGACGTGGCTGTCGGTGCGCTCGGAGACGTTCAAACGGATCGTGAAGGCCGAGCCGACACTGCTCTTCCACGAGGGGACGTATCTCGAGGATCGGATGCGGCTGGAGCGGGTGACTCGGGAGGAAATCCTAAGCGCGGCCCGGGCACAGCGACTCGATGGGCTGCAGGATTGTCACTCGGTGATCCTCGAGACGGACGGGACGCTGAATGTCGTGCGGAACGAGGATCCCGATGTGCCGGGGAGCTTGAAGCCGGTGGCGAGTGTGTGACGGTCGCGGGTGTCGATGCGGCGCGCTTCGTTTCTGGCATTGGAGGGCGAGGCTTTGCCGAGCCGTGGCTGGTCTCGTGGGGCGACGTCCTGGGAGAAGGTCACGGCTCGGCGGAGCGTTGTCGGAAGTAACCCGACTGTCTCCGCTTCGCTCCGGCTGCCCTCCGGTTTTTTTCGGAGGCCTGCTGCGGATGACGATTCATTTAAGAAGGTTGGGTTCGGCGGAGGTGGCGAGGTCGGCGGCGAGTTGCTTGTCGATGGTGTGGTCGGTGGCGACGTCGGCTTGGGTGGGGTCGGTTTTTTCCGGTGATTTTTTGGAAGGCGGTTGGGTCGCGTCGGCGGTCGGGAGTTTTTCCCGGAGATGAACGCGGTAGATGGGTTCGGGCATTTCGATGTCGGCTTCGTCGAAGGCGGATTTGACCATGCGGATGGCTTCGCTGCGGGATTTGAGAAAGTCGCTGTCGATCTGGTCGATCCAGGCGAAGAAGCGGATGACGACGGCGCTGTCTCCGAGTTCTTCGACGAGGGCGGTGGGCGCGGGGTCGGCGAGGACGCCGCGGAGGGCGCGGAGGGTCTCGAGGCCGACGTGGCGGGCGTGGTTGAGGTCGAGGTCGACTGAGACGCCGACGGCGAACTCGAAGCGGCGGAGGGGATTGCGGGTGTAGTTGACGAGTTCCTTGTTGATGACGGAGCCGTTGGGGATGCGGAGGTGGTTGCCGTCGAGGGTCATGAGGACGGTGTCGCGCGAGGTGAGGCGGACGACTTTGCCCGAGAATCCGCCGATCTCGACGTGGTCGCCGATGGAAAATGGGTTGCGGGTGCTGAGCAGGATGCCGGCGAGGTAGTTCTCGACGATGTTGCGGAAGGCGAATCCGAGGGCGACGCCAGCGACGCCCGCGATGCCGAGGATGGCTCCGACGACGGCGGTGGCGTCGAGGATTTCGAGCGCGATGACGACGCCGAGTCCGACGATGAGGGTGCGGATGACGCGGCGGGCGAGTTCGCTCGCGAGGTCGCTGAACCCGAGCCAGCGGAAGAGGCCGCGGCGACGGGCGAGGAAGCTGCCGAGCAGCCAAAAGGCGACGACGATGGCGACGGCGACGGCGATGACGGGGAGGAGCGCGCGGGTGCGCTTGCCGAGGTCGCGGAGTTTTTGCAGGGCGGGGGAGACGCGGGCGGAGACTTCGGTGGCCTCTTCGATGCGGTCGCGGACGTAGACGACGCCGGTGATCTTGCGGGTCAGGGCGAGAGCTTCCTCGGCGGATTGTTTACCGGGGACGGTGCCGGCGAGGGTGACGACGCCGGAGCGGACGTCGACGGTGACCGCGGAGAGGTCTTCGATTTGGGAGAAGATGGCGGTGAGTCGCTCGGCGATCCGGGCGTCGGCTGGGGCGGCTTCCGGGTCGATGGCGGCGTTCTCCGGGATGGCGGCGGGCGGGCTGGGGGCCGGGACGGGATTGGCTTGGAGGAGGAAGAGGCCGAGGAGGGTGAGGGCGATCATTGGGAAGAATGCGGTTCTGTCCGCAGATTAAACGGAGGGACGCAGATTTTTATCCTGAAAGGGAATGCATTTCATCGGGAGCGTTCTGGGGGCGTTCTGTTTAGTCTGTGGATCGATGAAGTGGACGATGGTGGTGGTGGGGAAGCCGAAATTGGCGTTCGCCCGGGCGGGGTTGGAGGACTACCTCGGGCGGATTCGGCGCGTGGCGGAGGTGGAATTCGTGTCGGTGAAGGGGGACGACGCGGCGGCGGAGGGGGCGGCGTTGCTGGCGCGGTCGGCGGGGGCGTTTCGGATCGTTTTGGATGAACGCGGGCGGGAGTTTTCGAGCGTGGAGTTCGCGCGGTTCGTGGGGGAGCGGCGTTTGGAAGGGTCGATCCTGTCCTTCCGCGCTCGAAAGAGCGCGGCCCCGTTGAAGCGCCCTCGACCGCGAGATGCCGCCGTCGCCGCTACTTCCGGTCGAGTTCCAGGTTGATGGCTGTGGCGTCGGCGCCGATCTCGGCGTATTGACCCCGCAACTTGCCACCGACGAACCGCCCCCGGAACGTGCCGTCCTCGTCGACGATGAGGACGGTGCCATCGAAGCCGATGACGCCGTTCACGGACTCCTTCTGGGGCTGCCCACCTTTCCGGGTGTATTCCTTGAAGCCGGCGAAGCCCTGGCCGTCGGCCTCTTCGATTATTACGGTCTGGTTCTCCCAGGTGACCGGACGGCCCTGCTCGTAACCTGCGCCCGTCTGAGCCCACGTGCCCTTGAGGTCGGCACCCGTGGGGACCGGGGCCGTTGCGCAGGATGTGAAGGTGAGGAGGATGACCGCTGCGCCGATTGAGGCGAAGGGCCGCTGCAGAAATGCGCTCGGACTCTGGAGGGATGGGATGTTCATTTGTTGCTGGATCCTCGCTGGCGGGTGCGCAGAAGGCAAAGAGGTTCGGCCCGCAATTTCGCGCGAAGACTCAGAGGCGGCGCGGCAGGAAGGACTCCGGAGCCTGCCGATCTGGCGCAGAGCCCAGCTACCGCCTTCCGGAGATCGGGCGTGCGCAGGCGAGAGCCGCCGTCAGAAGAACCCAAATCCGATGAGCGCGACGAGAAGGATCAGCCCGAGATAAGCGAGCGGGAACATCCGTCGGCATCTCAGATCCAGCCGATTCCCGGCTTCGGCCCGGCCACTGCGATCGTATTCGCCCACGATCAGATTTACGAGGATCGTCGCGCAGACGATGATGAAGCTGATGTTGAGGAAGAGGTTGATGACCGTGAGATAGGCGATGCGCGGGAGCGTGTCTCCGAGGACGATCTGGTAGGCCACCACCGTCAACAGAGCGACGAAGGACACACTCATCCGATCACCGATGGAAGCCCGGTCCATCCAAAAGACCGACCAGGAGAGCGCGACCACCAAAATGAGCGGCAGCACCACCAGGCGCATGATGAACATGAATCTCCGACGCAAATCGATGGCCACGACAAAGGTCGAAAGCACCTCCGACCCATCGAGCGAGTCCGACGTGACACCGGAGACGCGGCTTTCCACTTTCTGCAGCTCCCACTGGGGCACGCGGATCTGCGAGAGATCGGAATCCGCCATCGGCATCGCTTCCATCACGACCTCCTGATTCGGATAGCCGAGCACCGCGAAGGCCGCACTCAATTGCTGCCGATCGAAGGGATAACGCCGCAGACTCAGCCGCGTCTTCGCCACCGCGTTGATGGACTGGATCAGCGTGCTCGTGCCGTCCGGCTGGACGCGGAAAAGCACGCCGCTTTTCTCGGACAGCCCGGCCACGTTCAGCAGGACGACCTCCGGATACCAGCCGGGCGAGAGTTCGTTGAACTGGTAATCGCCCTGCAGGAATTTCTCGGTGACACCCTCCACCGCGGGATCGAAGGCCTGCCGTGGGTCCTTCCAGCGAATGGTCAGGATGCCGGAGAACTCGAACGTCTCCGCCTGGTCGTCGATGGAGTTGATATCGAGAAGTTGAAAACCCGCCTGGATCACGATCGGCCCGTCCGACGGCGGCGGGGTCAACAGGACGGTCTGACTGAGCGGAGGCACGGGCGGCGTCGCCGGGGTCTGAGCCAGGAGGGTCGAGACCGGAAGCAGACCGAGAAGAAAAACGGCGAACCGAACGCCGCGAAGGGGAGACACCATGCGGCCCGGATAGGAGGAGAAAAAAGCGCCGGGATCAACCCTTCTTCTGGCGGAGCTCTCGTCTGCGCCGGGGACAAGTCACGGTTCATCCCCACGCGGGTGGGGAAAGCGGCCATGAGATTGAGGACGAGGGTGCGGTAGCCGGTTCATCCCCACGCGGGTGGGGAAAGCGATCGGATGGCATGAAACTCGCCGTCTTGGGTCGGTTCATCCCCACGCGGGTGGGGAAAGCAACATGGTCGCGGTTAAGCGTAGTCTTGTCGCCGGTTCATCCCCACGCGGGTGGGGAAAGCGAACCGACCAGAGAACGACGTTGATCCGGCACCGGTTCATCCCCACGCGGGTGGGGAAAGCCATGCCGAGTGCCCAGGCGATAATCGATTTGCCGGTTCATCCCCACGCGGGTGGGGAAAGCCCGGGTGAGCTGGTGGCGGTGGCGGGCGAAGACGGTTCATCCCCACGCGGGTGGGGAAAGCCCGCTGTGCAGCGATCTGACGGTGTGGAAGCGCGGTTCATCCCCACGCGGGTGGGGAAAGCGTTCTCACCGGCCATGATCCACTCGGTGTCGCCGGTTCATCCCCACGCGGGTGGGGAAAGCTCCTGGATCGCCGAATTTCGGCTGCCTCCCACCGGTTCATCCCCACGCGGGTGGGGAAAGCCTGCACAGCCCCAGCACGTCGAGTGCAGGGGACGGTTCATCCCCACGCGGGTGGGGAAAGTGATCTAGTGGGATTTTCATAAGGGTAGTCGGGCGGTTCATCCCCACGCGGGTGGGGAAAGCGAGCGTGACTTGCACAGCGACAAATACGATCACGGTTCATCCCCACGCGGGTGGGGAAAGCCTATCGCGGAGCGAACATGGACACGTTCGGAACGGTTCATCCCCACGCGGGTGGGGAAAGCGTATCGAGATTGATAATCCTAGGCACCTATACCGGTTCATCCCCACGCGGGTGGGGAAAGCGCTGGGAAGTGTCTTCCCTCGCCCAGAGTTGGCATGGGTCGGTTCATCCCCACGCGGGTGGGGAAAGCCATGGCGAGCTTGATGAGCGGGTGATCGATGGCGGTTCATCCCCACGCGGGTGGGGAAAGCAAGGTCTCCCGCCCGTCAAAATGGGGGAATCCCGGTTCATCCCCACGCGGGTGGGGAAAGCGTAGTGGCCGTAACACAAGCAGACGGATTCCCCGGTTCATCCCCACGCGGGTGGGGAAAGCTGCATCGACATTTTGCCGAAGACATTGAATTTCGGTTCATCCCCACGCGGGTGGGGAAAGCGCCGTCGTATTCTCTCGCAACGTGAAGGGCGGCGGTTCATCCCCACGCGGGTGGGGAAAGCTATCTCTAAAAGGTAATCGGGATTAATTACCTCGGTTCATCCCCACGCGGGTGGGGAAAGCCAGCGCAAACATAGTTTCGTTCTCGATGGATTCGGTTCATCCCCACGCGGGTGGGGAAAGCGCGATCTCGCGATTTGGCCGACCGTGGCCGCCCGGTTCATCCCCACGCGGGTGGGGAAAGCCAGCAGACTCTTCCCGTGATACAGAGCGATCACGGTTCATCCCCACGCGGGTGGGGAAAGCCTCTCGAAAGCTCGTCAGTATGATCTAAACCCCGGTTCATCCCCACGCGGGTGGGGAAAGCTCGTGGACGCGCCTTACTCCCTTCCATATTCCCGGTTCATCCCCACGCGGGTGGGGAAAGCCGAGTTTCCCCAAACGCACAATCTAGCCTGATCGGTTCATCCCCACGCGGGTGGGGAAAGCTCCGAGACAGCTAGAGCGCGGAGCCGTAGAACCGGTTCATCCCCACGCGGGTGGGGAAAGCTTACACTGTGCATTTTGGTAACTCCCCCACCTCGGTTCATCCCCACGCGGGTGGGGAAAGCAAGCAGGAAAGCTTGACCAATCTACAAACGCTCGGTTCATCCCCACGCGGGTGGGGAAAGCAGAGTCCCCGGCTTTTAGAAAGGGGGATCACGCGGTTCATCCCCACGCGGGTGGGGAAAGCTCTGGTTGGGCCAAGGAGTTACACGGATGAGATTTTGAATGCACGAGGTTTTGGGTGGGTGCCTTTAGAAGGGCCGATTGGCTTCTTCGATGAAGGATTCGGCAACGAGCTGGATGCCGCTCAGTTCAACGTCCCGGCGTCCGGATTTGCCTTCGGGGCCGATGCGCTCGATCTGGTAGCCTTGGCAATTTGGATGAGACGAAATGGATAGGAGTCCGAAATCGGGTGGGGCGTTGCGGATGATGAAGTCGAGGACCTTACGGTGCGTGCGGACATTGAGAGTGCCAACGAAGACGTTGGGTCGGGGTTCGATGAACCACCGTTTGAGGTGGCCGCGGATGGCAGGGGGGACATCGTTGGCGACGAGGACGGTCACGGGATTGAGTTTCGGTTGAGACGTGTCCTTTGAGAGTGAGAGCGGACTGACATCAAGCGTCCTGGGTGGGCTGCAGGGGGTGGAGAGCCGGTTGCTCGGTAGTGTCCAGGTCGGCAAAGAGGGCTTTGAGGTCTTCCGGCATTTTCTTGAGCATGCGGGTTTCTTCGACCAGGCGTTTGAAATTTTTCGGACGAGGGTGCCGTCATCGCGAGGATCGATGGAGATGGCTTCGAAGGCGGCCGGCCAGGCGGTCTCGTGTTTGTAGAGGTCGGCGGCGTCGTAGATAAAGGGGAGGGTGCCGGCTTGGTGGACGAAGCCGAGTTGGGGGATGAATCCCATGGAACAGCAGACGGCGGCGGTGAGGGCGTAGTGGGAGGCGGTGGCGGCGGAGATGGCGCGATTGATATTATCGGCGAGCGACCAGTTGGACGCGTTGTAGTCGCGGCCTTTCCAGGTGACGCCGAACTGTCGGCCCAGATCGGCGTAGAGTTCCTTGACGCGGCGACCTTCCATACCGCGGAGTTGCTTGATGGAGACGCCGCCGGTGGGGACGTGAGGGAATCGGTGCCGGAACATGCGGCGGGCGATTTCGTTGCGTTTTTGCGGTGCGGCCCACGCCGCGGCGTGAGTGCGGGCCATGGAATTATCGTGATTGGGCGTGATGCCGAAGGCATAAAAGCGGAGGCCGTCGGCTCCGAGCCAAAGGAGGGGGCAGTTGCACTGGGCGGCGGCTTTGACCGCGGCGTGGGTGATGGTGGTGCCGGGGCCGAGAATGAGGGCGGAGAGGGTCGCGGCGGGGAGTTGGCAGATGGTGCCGTCGGCTCCGATCCATTGGATGGAGGAGTCGTCGACTTCGATGCGTCCGTGCTCTAGGTAGATGGGCGTCCACCGATCGCGGGCGGGGGCGAGGGTGTCGAGGGGTGGGCGCTCGAAGATGGGCACGTGATTAGTTCATCGTTGAGAGTTGATGGTTGAAAGGGTGAAGGAAGTGATGGCAACCGTTGTCTGGAGACCTCAGTAGTCGAGGACGGCGAGATTCGGGATTCTTTGGAAATCGGCGACGTTGCGGGTGACGACGGGGAGGTCGTGGACGAGGGCGGTGGCGGCGATCCAGATGTCGTTCGTGCCGATGGGTAGACCTCGGGATTTGAGGTCTCGGAAGCATCGGCTGTAGGTCCACGCGATCTCGCTGGAGAACGAGAGGAGGTGGTAGGGTCGCAGGAACGCCGTGACTTCGGGCTTCCGCTCGAGGCTCAGTCCGCAGGCAAACTCGCCTTCCGAGATGAACGAGACCTTCAGACTGGAATCGGAATTTTCTCGAAGAAATTCAGTCGCTCCGGCCGGTCGCCGGCGAAGGGTTTCGCGTTGCAGATCGATGAGGAAAGTCGAATCGAGGATCATGGTGTCGCCCAGAGATCGCGCGGCGGGGTGTCCAGGCGCTGAGCTTCGTCCATCTCGTCCAACTCCGCTTCCGTGAATGAGGGGCCGTGCTTCTCCAGATAGGCGAGGAGTTCCCGGCCGGTGATGCCGGGAGTGGGAAGGTCGGCGCGGCGGATGACTGCGGTGAAAGACTCGCCGGGGCGTTTGGCGCTGCGGAGCTTTTCGTAGGCGTCGAGTTCGAGAGTGATCGTCTTGGTGGCCATGCACGAATCATGCACGAAAGGTGGGAAGTTTCAATCGCATCTACGAGGGGCGGTCCGTTCGCTGCACGGGGCGGGATTGGTATTCACGCTGGCCGTAGGAAGTGGGTTGGTCGGCTTGGAACCACGCGCCGTCGCCGGGGGATTCGGTTTGGCCCTGAGTGGGCGTGGGGCGGAGGTCGGGTGGGAATTTGTCCAGGAGAGCGGTGATGGCGGCTTCGCGGGTGTCGGCGAGGGTGGGAAGGAAAGGCGTGGCGGGAAGACAGCACTTGCGGCCAAACCAACCGCCCCACGTCGGATTTTCGAGGGCGGTGGCGCAGCAGGTGAGTGCGTCGGTGGGGCCTTCGAGGGTGGCGATGAAGCGGGCGTCGGTGAGGTAGGTGCGACGGGTGATGACCGCGTATTCACAGACTTTCCCGCTCGCCGTCCGACAAATATAGCGATTAGTGAGAGGATTTTTGCGGTCGTAGCCGCCACCGATCGTGTGGAAGTCACTGAGGCGCTCGACGGGTCGGTCGCGGTCCGCGGGGATGACTTTGACGACTGAGAAACGGAGGGCGGCGAGCGGCGCGAGGGCGTCAGCTTCGTCGGGTGAGTGCTTGTCGATGCCGAGCGCGGCGGCGAGGAGTCCGAGGACGCCGCTTTTCGTCGGGAAGCTCTCGGTTTCGCGACGCTGAAATTTCGACGAGGAGCCCCACGATTGCATGGGGGCGTCGAGGTAGAAGGCGAGGGCGGAATCAGTCATTGGCGGTGAGCTGGGTGATGAAGTCGGCGAGGGTGGTCTCGGGAAGCCAGACTTCGGTGCGGGTCTCGACACCCCAGGTTGCTTTCAGCGTTTCGTGGTGGGCCTTCATGCATTCGGCGGACGTGGCGGCGAGGCCGGAGCCGTTGGCGGTGACGGGCGACTCGAACGCATTGATGAGTTGGAGCGGCTGGCCGCGGGTCTTGCGGACGCCGAGGACGGTGGATGGAAGCGTGGCGGCGTTCATCGAGTTCTTCCGCGCATTGGGCACGGCGGTGAGGGTGGCCCGGATGAAGGCATCGAGCACGGCCTGGCGCTGGGTGGCGCCGAGCTTGGCGAGATGGGCGTCGTCGAACAGAAGGTCGAGATTGACGGCGGCGTAGCGGTAGTAGGTGGCGGAGGTGAATTCGAGGGTACCAATCATACCCGCTCCGGCGTCTTCGGAGTCGCCTTTGCGATCGTCGACGGCGGAGTAGAAGTCGATGTCGTTGGAGGCTTTGTGAGTCGACAGCGCGTGGGAGAACATGGCGGCACCCTCGACGTTAAGCGTGGCGTCGTTGGCGACCATGCGTCCGAAGAGGGCGATGTCGGCAGCGTCGAGGCGGGTCACCTTCTTCGGTGCTTTCCTGGGATCCTCTCCTGCGGCGACGGCGGTCGCGATCTGCTGAATTTCGGAAGGGGAAAGGAACACCGCGGTCGTGACTTGCTTCGGGTCTTTTTTGTCAACCGTGCTGAGAGCATTGCAGATGGCAGTTGCCTTCTCTTCGATCTGAGTGGGATCGAGTCCAGCTTCGCCGAGCGCGTTCGCAAAAGCGTCTTTGAGGAAGCGGCTGCGGATGCCTTGGAAGCCTGCGGGCGCGATGTCGGCGGCGGTGAGGCGGGCGGCTCGCTTGAGGCATTGGCTAGAAATGCGGGCGCGCTGGTGGCCGCCGAAGATGGCGGTCTTGGGCGAGCCGACGTCGTCGCGGTTGAGGCAGGAGACGGGGAAGGACTGGAGGATGTGGAGTTCGATGAGGTTCATCTTTTTTTAAGTTTCCGGGTTTCTAAGGTTTTTGGGTTTTTAGGTTCTGAAGTTGTGACGTGGTGATGTGGTGACGGTTAAAGCGGCGAGAGGCAGAGGAGGCCGAAGCCGAAGGCTTTGGCGGGGCCGATGCCGTTGAGGGCGGCCTGACGGAATTTCCCGGCGTCGGTGACTTGGAGGGTGCCGGAGAATTGGGTGGCAGCGTGAAGACCGGCGGCCCCCTTCTTGATGAAGGGCTGGCGGGGGCGGGGGGCGGTGCGGATCGCGGCGGGGTCGATGGTGAAGCCGTGGAGCTCGGCTTTGCGCTGGAGCCAGTCGAGGAGGGCTTCGCGCTGAACGAGGGGGACGCGGCGGCTGTTCTTGAGCAGGTTGCCGTGGCGGTCGGATTTCACCTTTTTGGTGGGGTTGGCGACGAGCGAGAAGCGGTAGGCGGGGTGGGTGAAGAAGGAGTCGGCGACTGCCTTGGATTGCCAGGCAGGCTCGGGGCACCAATCGGGGCGGCTCGGCGGCGTGGCGGAGAGAAGGAGGAGTCGGAAGCCGCCGTCGATCTCGTCGAGGCGGGTGAGGAAGTCGCGGGACTGGCCATCGCGGTCGGGGAAGGCGTGCCAGATTTTCTGATGCCACGCGTAACTGTCGCGGAGTTCGGCTTTGTGAGCGGTCTCGTGGTCGATTTCGATCCTGGTGAGGTGGGCGGCGCTCATGGGGTGACGGCGTCGACGAGTTCGGCGGGGGCTTGGTAGAAGTCCATGGCCCAGTGGGTCTTCACTTGATCAGATGCATCCGGCCAGTCGCGGAGGTCCCAGAGGAGGCGATTGTAGTCGAGAGGAATGCCGTCGCGCTGGAGGCGCTTGACGATGCGGGCCAGTTGATTGCCGAGTTCATCGAGCGATTCGCAGGCGAGGAGGCGACGGAAGTGGCGGTCAAAGGATTCGAAGCCGTCGGCCTGGGGGCTGCCGCCAGCGAGCCGGAGGCAGGCGCGACCCAGGGTGGGTCCACCGGGTTGGTGGAGGAGGGATTGTCGGCAGTGCTCCGCAAAGAGAGCGGCGGTGATCTCGTCGGGTAGCTTCCCGATGATGCGCAGGCGGCCGAGCACGGGAACGGCGTAGGAAAGGCGGGAGGTCGGGCTCCAATACTTGCGAAGATGCGCGGTGAGGCCGCGGTCTTCGCGAAGACGGAGGAGTTGACCGATGAGAGGTTCGTCGTCGGGTGGTGGGTTCATGCGGTGGCGGTGGTGGATTTTTGTTTGGCGGCTTTGGGACGGAGGGCGCGGAGGCCGGTGGCGAAGGCGCGCCGTTGACGAGGGGTTTGGCGAGGGCAGCTTTTCTCGTAGGCTGCGAGGGCAGCGGCGCGGACGGCTTCCGTCCAGGGATCGTTGCCGACGCCGAAGTCGTCGGCGAGCGGTTCGGAGTCGGCGACGATTTCGAGGAGGCGGTGGGAATTTTGCTCCAAGGCGTGCCAGTAGTGTTGCTTGTCACGGTCAGTAGGGGGGAGTTTGATTCCGAGGGTTTCTCTGTACTGTTTAATTGCCCCATAGAGCTGGTTCGATTGGTGATCAGCATATTCGACACCGACGGCGTAGCGGGCGCGGCCCTTGTCGTTGAAGAGAGCGGTGGGCACGGTGAAGGCGGATTCGACCGAATCGATAATCTTGGCGTCCTTGGCTTTGACGAACTCGCCAAGCCAGATGCGGGCGGATCGGTCGGCGTATTCGTGAGCGTGGGATTGGAGATTCAGCGGAGCTTGTTGCTCCTGCGCCGTGGCGGTTCGCAGGACGGTGATAACGTGGAGGTCGCGCCAGAGGCCTTTCTCAAGATCAGCGCGGAGGAGACGGCGTTGATCCTTGAAAGCTCGAGTCGTCGCGAAGGAATCGCGTTGTTCCGGGTATTCTGGGCAGGGCAACGCGTTCTCGACGTGGACAGACAGTCTGTCGCTTGTGATCCACAGCGCGTACGGCATTGGAAAGAGGCGATTGAGATATCCGCTAGATGCGCGGGTAGCAGCGTCCCACGGCAAAGTTCCTAGAATTGGGAAGTGTAGGTCCAGAGTTGCCGAATCTAAGCAGTTGAGGATGATAGTCGCTTTCAACGTCTGACCAATAAGCAGACAGTGTAAAAAATTGATGCACGGACCATTGCCCTTGACGGGTGGTCCCATAGATCCGCCGACAAAAAAACTTTGGTAGGTCAAAAGTGCTCTTGCCAGCTTATCGGACCGAAATTTACGCGGAGTTCCACCCTCGTGGTCCAAGTGCGTTGGGTTGTTCCCGCTCGCAAGATGATGGAAAAGTTTACTGGTAGGCTGGACCAGTCCTTTCTCTGGCGGCCGGGTCTGTAAAAAACGCGGGCCGTCGCCGAACAGTTCGAAGTGTGGGTGGACTTCGGGGCGGTGGAGCGCGGCGGGGAGGCGGGATTCGAGGTCGGAGCCGAAGTCGTCCCAATCGTCGCTTGAGTCTGGCGAGCCGAGTTCGGCTTGAGTGAGGCCGACGAGCAGGCGCGTGAGGGCAATGCGTTCGTGGGGCGGACAATCGAGGTCAGCGATGGACGCGGCCTCGCGATAGACCGTGTCGAGGCTGACGAGGCGATTGGTGCCGTCGACGTAGCGAACAGGAATCCACGACGAGTCAACGAGGTTGAAGAGGGGCATAAAATTTGGATTAGTACCACGATTCATCATCTTCGGACATCGGGGTTTCTCCGACATTTGTGCGCTCGTGTTGGAGGCCGGTTTCGGGGTGGTAGGTGAATTGAAACTTGGTGGGGTCAGGTCCGTGGCAGGGGTGGACTTGATTGAACTCGTCGACGACGGCGAGAACGGCGGTGGGAAGGTGCTGGTGCAGCCAGGGAGGTTGGGCGGTGAGGTGGTCTTTAACGAGGTAACGGGGGAGGCGGACCGCGTTCAGGTGAAGTTCGCGGGCGAGTGGGAAGTCGAACAAACCGGGCGTGAAGGGGACGGTGGTGCCGGTTCGAAAGGTGAAGGTGGTTCGTCCGCTTTGGTTTGTGGGTGGAGATTTGAGGAGAACAAGGTGGGCGGTGGGTTGGATCTTCCACCGGGTGTCAGCTCCTTCGAGGTCGTCGATGGTGGATTCGGTGAAGGGATTTTTTAGACGGGCGACGGCGAGTTTTTCGCGAATCAGATCGTCGAATTCCTGCTTTAGGACGCTGACTCCGGGCGGCAGGTCGCTGGGGACGAGGGATGAGACTTCGAGGATGGGACGGATGTCGGCAGGGAGATCGATCGAATCGCGGGAACTCCACGTTTGGTCGGCCAGATAGAGGATGATGGCCGGATAGACAAAGCGGTGGGGAGTGAGCTGGCGTTTCAGCGACGCGGCGTCCGACTGCCAGTCGACGGCGGGGCGAAGAATCACGCAGCAGGGGGTGTCGCAACCCGTGGGCCGGGGGCGGTCGTGACGGTGGAGGCGACCAATGCGCTGAAGGATGAGGTCAGTGGGTGCGAGATCGGTGATGAGAAGGTCAGCGTCGATGTCGACGGATTGTTCGAGGATCTGAGTGCCGACGAGGATGGCTCCGGTGGGTCGGGAAGCTGAATTTTTCCCCAAACGGTCAGTCCAGAGGGTTTCGTTGTGGTCGCGGTCGGCCTGAGTGAAGCGGCTGTGGATAAGACCGAAAGTGATGCCAACATCGCGGCAACGGGCTTTGAGATCGCGATGGGTGGATTGCGCGAGAGCGATCGTGTTGCGGATAATGAGGACGCAGGCTCCGGCTTCGGCGGCGGTGGCGGCTTGATCGAGCCAGGCGGGGTCGTCAACGGAGAGAGTGCGGATGGCGACAGATTTCGGCGGCGGGGGCGGGCCGGAGATTTCGATGGCGTCCGCTTTGGCGCTGCCGGTGGCGACTTTTGTGATGAGCGGATAGGCGTCGGAGGGCGCGGTTTCGACGGCTCCCGCAGCTTTCACGAGGTCGGCCCGGCGGGCGGCGGTGAGGGTCGCGGAGAGGATGATGACGGTGCAGTGGGTGGCGAGGAGCCACTCAACTGCGCGGTCGACGAGGGCCGAGGTGTAGGGGTCGTAGGAGTGGACTTCGTCGATGACGACGACTTTGCCGCTGAGGGCGAAGAGGCGAAGGGCGGAGAACTTGACCGGGAGAACAGCCATCAGGGCTTGGTCGATGGTCCCGACGCCAAATGGGGCTAGCATGGCGCGGCGGCTATCCGAGAACCAGCGGTTGGCTTGGGTGGCTTGATCGAAGTCGTCGGCGGGATGGGGCAGACTGATCGAAGGGAATAGCGGCTGGATCCTGTGGTCGGTGAGCCAGGCACCACCGTGGACGAGCGCAAGGGCGGCAGCATCGGAAACGGTGTGGGTGAGGAATTCCTCGACGCGGCCGCGGATGCGATTGCTGGTGAGTTGGGTGGGGAGTGCGAAATACAGGCCGGATTCTTCGCCTTCGGTCCAACGTCGGTAGGCGGCGGCGAGAGCGGCTTCCGTCTTTCCTTCTCCCATGGGTGCTTCGACGATGTAGAGGCCGGGGGTATCCGCCGCGTTGATGAGTGCCCGTTGAAGGGGGCGGGGATCGGGCAGACCGAAGAGCTGATTAAATGCCAGGTCGGGCCGGGTGCCGCGGCGGTGCCAGCCGATTTTGTTTACCGCGATGGTAGCGAGTGCCGTCGGATTTTCGCGGTCGGGCGTGGTGAGGTGAAGTGGAAACCACGTGGTGTTTGACCCGATCCAGTCGCTGAAAATCATGAGGCCGGTGAACCAATGGAGGCGGGCACCTTTCTCGATTTTTTCGCCGGATGCGAGTGAGCCGAAAAGCGACTGAAGTTCAATAAGGAGTTCGGCTTGGAGGGGAGCGAAGTGTGGAGAGAAGCCGTCGACTGGGCCGACGAGCGTCGGGAGAGGACGAGCGCCGGTGCAGAGATATTTGCCGTGATGGCCGCCGACGGCGATGAGCCAGTTGGGCGGTTTGGCGAAGAGGGCGGCGAGGTATTTTTGGCTCAGCCGGGCGTGGACGCCATCGTAGAAGGCGGCGGATTCGAGTCGGAGAGGCGCTTTCCAACGGTCGCACCAGGCCGGGCATTTTGATTGAAATCCGGGAGCTATCTTACCGATGTCGTGCGCCGCGATGAGAAGAGCCGCATCGTCGGGGGTGAGGTCTGCGAGGTGGGGCGGGAGCTGGGCTCGGATGACTGCCGCGACGCTCCCAACATCAATGCAGTGGTCGCGAACGGAAAGGGCGGGAAGATGAGTAACGGGATCGGTTTTGGCCCAGCAATCGGCGAGGGTGAGGGGGCTGACTGAAGCGGGCATCTGGAGGGCATTCAATCATGAGGGGTGGGACAATGGCAGTCCTATGCCGAGTTTTGTGCGCTGGTCGCGTTTTGGTGCGGAGGTGAGTGTGGTCGGGGCGCTGGGGTGGCGGTGAATGCGCACGGGTATTCGCGGGCGACGCACGATGTGGATTTAGTGATTCGGCTGGACCGGGAGGATGTCATGGGGGCGTTCGCGGCGCTGGCGGGGATCGCGTTTGGCGTCGGCGTTTTTGTTTTTCGCGAGGAACCAGAGGCAGACGGGAATCGGCGTGCTGTAGAAGACCTGGCCGGGGAGCGCGCGGCGGATGGTGGCTTTGTCGAACATCACTTCAGGCGTTTGACGTTGTTGGCGGAAAGGAGGGTGCGCATCTGGGTGATGGCGATTTCGTTCAGCTTGAGCAGACGCTCTGGCTGGGGCAGACCTTGGCGGATGAGCACGGAATTGAGACTTTCAAGATTGGTGAGGACGACGAGCTGCTCCAGCGGGGCGTGGTCGCGGATGTTGCCCTCGGCGTCGGGATGGGTGTCGCGCCATTGCTTCGCGGTCTGGCCGAAGAGGGCGACGTTGAGCAGGTCGGCTTCGTTGGCATAGACGAGCGCGGTCTGGGCCTTGGTGATGGATGGCGGGATGAGCGTCTCCTTGATTGCGTCGGTGTGGATGCGGTAATTAATCTTGGCAAGGGTGCGCTGGAGGTTCCAGCCGAGCTTGAGGCGGTCGTTCTCGTCGTCTTTGAGGCGACGGAATTCTTTGACCAGATAGATTTTGAACTCGGGGCTGATCCACATGCCGAACTCGAAAGCGATGTCGGGATGGGCAAACGTGCCGCCATAGCGACCAGCGGTGGCTTTGAGGCCAATGGCGTTGGTTTTCTCAACCCATTCTTTGACACTGAGCTTGTAGCTGTTCAGTCCGGCCTGACTTTTAATTACGGCGAATTCGCCGTAATTAAAATCCGGGTTGAACACGGACTCCCAGATGCCAAGGAACTCCACGGTGTTCCTGTTGCGGAGCCAGTCGGAGATAAAAAACTCGCCATCCTTGGCCCTCAACATGTCGGTCAGGGAGATATAATCGCCATCCTTGCCGGTGAGAATCGATACGGCTGTTCCCCGAACGGCGATGGTGCTGGTTTTATTCTTGCTCATGGGAAGAAACTGTTCCGTCCGGCCTCATTTCTAATTCCCTCGAATTCGAGGGAATTAAAACCTGGGTTGTTGATGCGTTCCCAGACGTCGAGGAACAGGATGGTGCCTTTATTCTTGAGCCACTGCTCGATCAGTGCGCCCGCGCCCTCGAAGTTCCGGTTCCGCACCATGTCGGTGAGCGAAAGATAGTCCCCACCCGGCTGCGTGAGAATGCCGATAGCCGTGCCTGGGACCTCGATCGTGACTCGTTTGGTTTTGCTCATGAAACGGTATGGGCTGGATCTGTTAGCAGTCGGCGGTCGCGGAAGCCGCGTTTGGCGTCGTCGGCTTTGTTTTTCGCGAGGAACCAGAGGCAGACGGGGATCTGCGTGCTGTAGAAGAGCTGGCCGGGGAGGGCGACCATGTTGTTCTTCGCTTTGCTCAGGACCTGCGGAATGGCTTCGCTTTGAGGAAATGCGCTATCGCGCAGGGCAGTGTCCACGAGGTCGGCCTCGATGAGGGCCGGCAGATGTCGCTTTCGTCTGACTGGTTGGAGGACATGCTGCCATTGCTGAGGACGAAGCCGGCCATGCCGTGGGGCGCGAGGTGGTGGATGAAGTGCTGCACCCAGGCGAAGTTGGCGTTGCCCTTGGGCGGGACGCCGAATTGATGAACGCCTGCGCGTTCACCCTGCGGGCTGCCTTTGGGCGTCTGTCTCGCTCCGCTCAGCCGGTCTTCGTTCTTGCCCGCAAAGCCGAGAGTGGCGGTGGAGTATTTGGGGGTAGCGGTCTTCGGGGTCTTTGGCATCGCGAAGCGTGGAAGATACTGACCGGAGAAGTACAGGAGAAGTTATTTGGTAAGAATCCGAAGGGTTTAGATCCGGTTGGAGGTTGGTCGGGGCGTTGGGGGTGGCTTTGTGGGATGCTCGTGCTGCCGGGGTGATGAAGTTCGGGCTGGTGGGGGCAGCGGGGGCGTGTGAAATGAGGGGGATGAAGGTGGCGGGGGTCCGATTTTTGGTCGTGGGCGGGGTGGCGGTGAATGCGCACGGGTATTCGCGGGCGACGCACGATGTGGATTTAGTGATTCGGCTGGACCGGGAGGATGTCATGGGGGCGTTCGCGGCGCTGGCGGGGATCGGGTATTTTCCGTCGGTGCCGGTGTCGGCGGCGGAATTTGCGGATCGTGAGACGCGGGAGCGCTGGCGGCGGGAGAAGGGGATGCTGGTCTTGAAGTTCTGGAGTGACGTGCATCGGGAGACGCCGCTGGACGTGTTCGTTTACGAGCCGTTCGATTTCAACGCGGAGGAGGCGCGGGCTTTGACGGAAACGGGGGCGGACGGGGTGCCGGTCCGGTTTGCGTCGATCCCGGCGTTGATCGCGATGAAGGAGGTGGCGGGGCGGGATCGGGACCGGACGGATATTGAAATGCTGCGGCAGATCGCGGAGCTTGGAGGTGATGGAGATTGAGACCGGGGATCCGGCGGCAATGGGCTGGGAGCAGTGCACGCCGGAGGGATCGGAGCGGGCGCAGCTGAAGGTCTGGATGGCGCTGCCGTTGCGGACGAAGCTGGAGGCGCTGGAGGAGATGTGCGACCGGTCGCGGCGCATGATCGCCTCGCGGCGGGAGCGGGGCCTGCCGTACTTCGATCCGGAGACCGGGAACCTCGTGCCGGGCCGGGAAAGGAACTGAGCTTATCGGTGAGCTTGAAGTCGAGAGACCGGGGCGCGGCTCCGTTGAAGCCCAGCTAGCGGATCGGCTTCCCAACGGTGCCTCCGGGATGGAGGCTGCGGCGACGAGAATGGTGTGCGGACGGCTACGCGATGCGGAGGGTGGTCTTGGGATCGAAGAGGTGGGTGCGGTCGGGGTCGATGGCGAAGCGCATTCTTCGGGCGCTCGCGGTGTGGTCCGCGGTCTGGTGGCTGCGGCTGATCAGGCTGGTCTCGCCGGTCGTGAGGTAGAAATACGTTTCGCTGCCCATTGGCTCGACGAGGTCGATGACGGCTGGGAATTGATTCGGCTTCTTCTGGATTTCCTCTTCGACGACGACGCAGTCTTCGGGGCGGACGCCGAGGGTGACCTCCTGGCCGATGTATTTGGCGGCGGCGGGGCGGGTGCCGAGTTGCAGCTCGATGGTGCCGGCACCGGTCTCCTTGAATTTGAGGGCGTCGGCGGTGCCGCTGAGGGTGCCGGAGACGAAGTTCATCTGCGGGCTGCCGAGGAAGCCGGCGACGAAGAGATTTTTCGGTTCGTTGTAGAGCTTGAGCGGGGTGTCGACCTGCTGGATGACGCCGTGGCTCATGACGACGATGCGGGTGCCCATGGTCATGGCTTCGACCTGATCGTGGGTGACGTAGATCATCGTGGCCTGGAGGCGTTGATGGAGCTTGGTCAATTCGGTGCGCATCTGGACGCGCATCTTGGCGTCGAGATTGGAAAGGGGTTCGTCGAAGAGGAAGACCTTGGGCTGGCGGACGATGGCGCGGCCGACGGCGACGCGCTGGCGCTGGCCGCCGGAGAGGGCCTTGGGTTTGCGGTCGAGGTATTCGGAGAGGCCGAGAATGTCGGCGGCTTCGTTGACGCGTTTGGCGATCTCGGCTTTCGGGTACTTCCGGATCTTGAGACCGAACGCCATGTTGTCGCGGACGGTCATGTGGGGGTAGAGCGCGTAGTTTTGGAAGACCATCGCGATGTCGCGGTCTTTGGGGGGAGTGTCGTTGACGCGTTTGTCGCCGATGAGGAGGTCGCCGCCGGAGATCTCTTCGAGGCCGGCGATCATGCGCAGGGTGGTGCTTTTGCCGCAGCCCGAGGACCCGACGAAGACCATGAACTCGCGATTTTGGATTTCGAGATTGAAGTCATCGACGGCGGTGACGTCAGTGCCTTTTTTCTCGCCGGGGTAGATCTTTTTGATGTTGCGAAGGGTAACTGCGGCCATTTTATCGAAGGGGTTGGTTTGAGAGAGGGTGAGAGTAGGGGGCGCCGGTGGGAATTGCAATTGTGAGTAAAGCGCGTTGATTTAGCGGAAAGTGTTGGAGATCGAAATCGGAGGGGTGAGCGTGGCGCTGGACGGGCGGGCCATGGTGTGGACGGAGGAGAGGGTGGTCATCGTGGCGGACACGCACTTCGGGAAGGACGCGACGGCGAGGGCCAGCGGGGCCGCGGTGCCGGAGGGCACGACGCGGGCGGATATCGACCGGCTGGACGAGTTGCTGGAGCGCCACGGCGCGGCCCGTCTGTGGATCCTCGGAGACGTCTTCCATTCTCAATTTTCAGCCGAGTCGCGGACGATGGCGGCCCTCGTGGACTGGCGGTCGCAACGGGCTGACCTTGAGATCGAGATCGTGATGGGAAATCACGACCGTCGGGCGGCCAAACTCCCGGCGCGCCTGGGGATGGCTGTCCTGCCCACGGGAACCGAGCGAGGACCGTGGCGACTGGCCCACGAGCCGACGGAAATCCTCGGCGGCCACGTGCTCTGCGGCCACCTGCATCCGGGCGTGCGGATGTCGGGAGGGGGCCGGCAGTCGCTGCGTTTGCCGGTGTTTGTCGTGGGGCGGGATCGAACGATTCTGCCTGCGTTTGGCGGCATGACCGGAGTGGTCGTGCAAAAACGGGCGGTGGGAGAGCGTTTCTTTGCGGTGGTCGGCGAGGAGGTCGTCGCTGTCGGGAGCGGGGTGACCCCGGCGGGTTGTTCGTGATTTTCACAAAATGCTCCCGTAAGGTGCGCGGTGCATCGGGGGTGTAGCTCAATGGTTAGAGCAGCCGGCTCATAACTGGTTGGTTGCGGGTTCGAATCCCGCCGCCCCTAGTCGTTGGGCGAATCTCGATTTTGGATTTTCGATTCGGGTGGCGACTGCTATATCCGGCGCGTGTCGAGTAACCCGGTATTCGCTTTTTTCGCTACCCCGAAGAGTTTCGGGCCGTTCGTGCTGCGGATGCTGCTCGCGACCGTCTTCCTCTACCACGGGGGGCAGAAAATGTTTGCCTGGTTCGGTGGAGATGGCTGGACGGCGACTCTCGTGGCGTGGTCGTCGCCGGATGGGCTGGGACTGCCGGTCACTTTGGCGGGGGTGGCGATCGTCGGCGAGATGCTCGTGGCGGCGGCGATGTTCTTTGGTCTTTTCACGCGGCTGGTGGCCTTGGGAGTGATGGTGATCATGGCGGGGGCGATCGTGATCGTGCACGCGGGCGAAGGGATTTCGGCGAACGAATACCCGGCGACCCTGGGGATGGTGGCTTTCGCGCTCGTGTTTCTGGGCGGCGGACGGTTGTCGCTGGACCGGGCTCTGAGCAATCAGCTTCTGCCGGGCTTCGGGTGAGCGGGCTGACTCTCGCGCGACCGACGGGAGCGCCGTGGGACGGTTGGAAACCGACGGAGCGGGCGACGCTCTGCTTCGTCGTGCGGGATGGCTGGATCCTGCTCATTCGGAAAAAGCGCGGCCTGGGTGCGGGGAAAATCAACGCGCCGGGCGGGCGGCTGGAACCCGGCGAGACGGCGCTGCAGGCGGCGATCCGCGAGACGCAGGAAGAAGTGGGGGTGACCCCGTTGGGAGTGGATTTGCGGGGGGAGCTGTTTTTCCAATTTGCCGATGGATACGCGCTCGACTGCACGGTCTTTACGGCGAAGGACTGTGAAGGCGATCTCATCGAGACGAATGAGGCCGACCCGATCTGGACTCGGATCAGCGAGATTCCCTACGAGGAAATGTGGGCGGACGACCGGCACTGGTTGCCGGGCCTGTTGGAGGGCGGGAAATTTCGGGGCTTTTTCGAGTTCGACGGGGAAGAAATGGTCTCAAAAACAATCTTTTGGGACGCGGACGCGGCTCGCGCCGCGGCGTAAGGCCTTATTTTCTGCGGTTTTATGACTTTTTTTGGATTTTTCGAAAAAGATGTTGCCCGCGCGATGGGTGTGGTTACTCTCTGGGCATCGAAAGATTGTTCTGGGGGGAACAACAGCCCGTCGCGCCATTCGGTTGCGGCGGGCTGTATTCGTTTTAGGGTTGGATTTTTTTTGCAAGGTTTGCGGATGGTCAACTCGAGGGTGCGGCTATGAGTGGGGGCTCGAGCGATAAGGGGACGGTGGACGGATCCAGAAAACCACGTCGGCGAGCTTGGTGGCTGCTGGTGCTTGCCGCCGTGGTGATCGGACTGTTCGCGGCGAATGCTCGAATCGGCGAGTGGCTCGTGCGCCAGAGCTTGGAGCAGCTCGCGCCACGCTGGGGTTGGCGCGTTGAGGCTGGGACCGTAAGCGCAAGCCTGCTGAAACCGATCGTGCTGAGCGGCGTGCGGGCGGGGACGCTGGCGGGCGGTGAGCCTAAGCAGACGCTGGAGGCCGATCAGGTCGTGTTGGCGATCAACTCGCCGCTGGAGATTCTTTTCGGCGACGGGCGCGTGATCCGCCGGGCGGATTGCGTCGGCGCGGATTGGAAGGTGGATTTCCGCGGAGGCGGGGCGGAGAGTCGGACCGACGACGCGGTCGACGGACCGGAAGAGCGGGAGTGGCGGGCGGCGATGCGGCTACGGTTTTTGCCGGAGACCATTGCGGTGCGGTCGGGCGGAGTGACGGTCGACAGCGACCAAGGCACGGTGGTCTTCCGGGAAATCAGCGGTGCGGTGAGTGAGGAGACGACGAGTGAGCTGTCCGTGGGTGCGGTCGAGGTCGCGTTCGTGGGGCGGTCGTATCGCTGGAGTGGGTTGCGGGCGGTGACGTCGTGGCGGGACGGGGTGGCGTATCTCAGCGACTTGGTGATGTCGGACGCCGTGACGGTGCGGACGCTGGTCGTGAGCGTCGCCGATCCGGGCGGTTCCTCGGTGAGTGTGGATCTTGGTGTCGGCGCTGGCGACGTGCGCGGAGACGTCTCGTGGAGGGTGGCGGCGGGTTCGCTCGAGGTCGAACTGGCGTTGTCGGCGGTCGAGCTGTCGCTTGAATCGGTCGCGGAGATCAGCGGATTGGCGGAGCCGTTTGGCGGGATCTTGCGGGAGGGTCGGGTGACTTGGCGAGGGACGCCGGGGCGTTGGGCGGACTCGGAGATCGCGCTGCGGCTGGAGGTCGAGGGGTTGACGCGGCGCGGGGAGACGTGGGATTCGCTCGTGGCGGGGGCCAATTTCATCGGGCGGCGGCTGTATTTTTCAAACTTTCAACTGGCGGCGGCGGAGAATCGCGTGACGGCCAACGGCGAGATCGCGGTCCCGCGCGGGGAGGCGGGCTGGCTCGACTCGAACTTCCTGCTCAACGTGTCGGCGAACGTGCGGGAGGTGCGGAAGCTGGCGGTCTTCGCGGGCGATTGGTGGCGGGATCTCGAAGGCCGACTTTCGCTGCACGGGTCAGTGTCCGGCGACCAGGGCCGGGTGGACGGCTACGCGAACGGCGAAGCCAGCGGTCTCACGCTGCGCGGGCTGCCGCCGGCGTCGATGAAATTTTCCACCGTGCTGAACGACCGCGAGCTCGCGGTGCGCTCGGCGGAGCTTTGGAGCGGCGAGGACCGCGTGACCGCGAAAGGGGTGGTCGATCTGGAAGCGCCGCACCGTTACTCCGGTGAGATCGGCGGCACGATGGCGGACGTCTCGAAGTTCACCTGGCGCCTGGGCGGCGCGGTTTCGAAGTGGCTTGATCGCGGAGGCTTCACGATCTTGTGGCAGGGTGACGGGACGTGGGCGGCGCATTCCGGCGTGTTTCGCGCGACGCTGGACGACGCGGCGACGCCCTGGACACCGGCGGGGATCACCGGAGAATTCGATGGATCGTATTCCCCGGAGAATCTTTACCTCAGCAAGCTGCGGTTGCGGAATGGCTCCCTTGAGTTCAACACGCGGCTGACGGTCTCGGACGCCGGCATCAATCTAGTGGGCATCGATCTCCGGCGGCAGAAGCTCGAATTGCTCGCCGGGGAGGCTTTTGTCCCGGTGAATCTTTTTGCGCTGGCGCGGGGCGAGCGCCCGGTCGACGCGATCGACTTGAAGAAGCCGGTCTACGCGCGGATCGGCTCGGGCAAATTGCCCTTGGCGGAATTGGTGGCGATGGCCGGGCAGGACGCGGTGGCCGGAGGGACGGTGAAATTTCGCCTCGAAGCAAGCGGGCCTTTGCCGGAGCTAGCGCTCAATGGTTCGGTGTCGGGTCGGGAGGTATCGGCCGCGGCTGACGGGTACCAATTTCCGAAGACGGCGGTGGATCTGGCGATCTCGACGGAGAAGTCACGGCTCCTGGTCGATGGGTCGATTGACTCAAAGGGGTTCGAGCCGTTGGTGGTCGAAGCCACGATGCCCTTCGGCTTCGAAATTGCCGAGGATGGTTGGGCGAGGTTCTTCGACCGATCCGCGCCGGTGGCGGCGAAGATCTCCATTCCTCGCACGAATCTGCCGATTGTCGGGGCGCTGATTCCGGGTATCGACGCGACGGCGGGGGCGATCTCGGGGGTCCTCGAAATCGCCGGGACCGTGGCGTCTCCGGAGTTTCGCGGGAACCTCGAACTCGCGGGCGGGTCTCTGTCGTTGTCCGATCTCGCCGTGCCCGGTGTCACCGATCTGGACGCCCGGATTCGGCTGGTGGGTCCGAGCATCGAGATCGCGGAGGCGGCGGGAAAGCTGGGCGGCGGGGATGCGGAACTTTCCGGACGCTGGGATGCCGCTCAGAGTGACCCCCTCGAGCTTACTCTGAAGGCCGACGATGTCGCGGTCGTGGGCTTCGGATTCAACGGGCGGGCGGATCTGCGCTTGCGAGCGATCGGCGATCTTCGGCGCAGTGCGGTCGATGGGTCGGTCAAGGTCAAGAAAGGGGCGATCGATCGGCAATTCGTTGCGGCTAGAACCGGTCAAAAGTCGGCACCGTCCGAGAAAACGAAGGCCCGCGAGTCTTCGTCGAAAAAGGACGGCTGGACGATCGACGCCAAGATTGACTTGGAACCGACCGTCAAAATTGGGCGAGGAAAAGACGCCGGTTCACTCTCGGGGCAATTGCGAATGTCGGGTCTTCTCGAGGCTCCTCGGCTGGCAGGACGGCTCTCGTTCCGCGACCTGACCGTGCGCACGCAGGCCGGTTGGGCGTTGCCCGCGTCCGGGATTCTCGACGTCGACGGAGACAGGGCGACGCAGTGGACTGTCGGCGGATCGGGCGAATCCGTGATCGCCGGCGAGGCGGTCGCCTATCGGTTCGTCGGCGGGTCGCGCTCTCTCTTGGCTTGGGGAATCGGCCCCGGAGATCTGGCTGCCATCTTCGCGAAGCCGGTCCAATTCAAGTGGATTGACCCCGTGTCCAGTGGCCTCCGGGGACAGCCGGTCGAGTGGAAACTCAACGAGCGGAAATCTCAGATTCCCATCCGGATTCAGGTCGAAAGCACGCCCGGAAGCTAAGTCCACTTTCGCAAGTCGGGTTCGATCGAGTTGCCGTTGCACCATTCCGCCGACCGCTTTGGTCTGTGACGAATTCTTCACACAACCCTCGTTGTGGGGTCTCGGTGCGCCTGAGAAACCAATGCCGCATCAAAACTCAACACCTTATACCTCATGAAAATTATTTCTTCCACGGCGGCGCTTGGCTGCGCAGCGGCATTGATGGCAATGGCCGCAAGCGCTTCAGCGGCTCCCGTCAGTTACAACTCCGGAGATCTGCTCATTGGGTTCCGCGTCCAGGGCAATCCGTCCGACCTCGTTGTCAACGCGGGACCGTCTTCGCAGTTCCAGGGTCTCGCGGCCAACCAAACCGTGACGCTCAGCCTTGGCAACAGCGGCCCGGGCATCGCCGCCGACCTCTCGGCGAACTACGGTGCATCATGGTTTTCTAGCGGCCAGGTGATGTGGAGCCTTTCGGGTATCCGGTCGGCCTCTGATCCATCGCAGACGATCTACGCGACTCGCGCCGAAGGATCGCAGCCCTGGACGCGCTTCTCGCCGTCCGGTCAATCGCAGCCGAGCAATCGCTTCATCACTCTGGCGAACGCCTACCTCGAAGATCAGCTCGGAAATCCCCGCGAGGCGACCGCCAACAGCGGTAAGGCGACGGTCATCAACAACACCGTCGATACGACCACCAGTTATACCTTTTTCACGCAGCCGAATGACGATTTTTCCTACTTTCCGGGCGGAATCGAATCCACGGTCGGCAGTGCCACCGGACTCGATCTCTATCGACTCCCTCCCGGCACGTCGGGGGCCGGCACCTTCGGCCTCCCCGGCGAGCTGCTCGGGACCTTCGCGATCTCCAATGCTGGGGTCGTGACCTTTACAGCGGTCCCCGAGCCTTCGGTTCTGGCGCTGGCAAGCCTCGGCCTCATCGGCGGGTTCTTTTACTGGGTTCGCCGGAAGCGGAATGCTGCCACTGCGTGACCCCACGACTCACCTCAAACCAACCAACCAAAGAAACACCCTGCAACCTAATCTCATGAAAACACTTAGACTCCTCGCCGCCTGCGCCGTCGCTTTTGCGACGATCGGGGCCGCTTCGGCCCAGACAACAGTCGTTCGGATTACCGGCTCCACCGCCTTCCGGACCCAGACCAACCTCGCCATCCAGCAGATCTTGCAGCCTGGCTACACGTCGGCTTACAACGGCACATCCGCCACCGGAGCTTCCCGCTCGATCTACAAGGGCAATCTCGTCATCGGAGGCGCGTCCGTGACCATCAAGACCTCGTTTGGCGGATCGGTCGGCGGGATCGAGGCCGTCGTCACTGGCGGCACGGCGCAATACCTGCCGGACGACCACCCGACTGGCACCACGGCTGTTCAGAACGCTCCTTCCGCCGGCTTCCCGTTGGTCAACGAGGTCCCGCAGGCGACCATGTCGGATTCGTTTCAGTCGTCGACGCCCTTTCAGTCGGTGACGTTGCAGGACAAGATTGTCGGCATCGTGGCCTTCGGCTGGGCGGTGAGCACGGGCGCACCTGCCAGCGTGACGAACATCACGAGCAACCAAGCGCAGGCGATCTACAATGGCGTTGGTTACGTTCCACTCGCGTTGTTCTCAGGATTGGCTGCGGATCGCACCGCGACTTTCAACAGCACGTGGGGCGACAAACCGCAGAACTTCGGCGGTGCCCACCCACGCTTGATCTTCGGAATTGGTCGTAACGACGACTCCGGCACCCGCGTGATCGCGTTCGCCGAGACCGGCATCGGCGTGACGTCGACGGTGAGTCAGTTCAATCCGACCCTCAGCGGCAACACGGTGTCCGATCAGAATCTCTTCGCGTCGTCGGGTGGTTTCTCGAGTGGAGGCGACCTTGCCGACAACCTGCGGCGCACGACCATCGTCGGAAACGCCGGCATCGGTGGGTGGTATGTGGGCTACATGGGCACCAGCGATCTCGCCCGGGCGACATCCACGACCAGCGGCACGTTCGCCGGTCCGGCCCGCGAGTTGAGCTTCAACGGCGTCTTCTTCAGCAAGGCCAACGTCGTCGAAGGTAAATACACCTTCTGGAGCTACCAGCATCTGCTGACCAATCCGGCTGCGTCGACGGCGCAGAAATCTGTGACGACCGCGCTCGGCAATCAGATCACCGTGGTCACGGCAGAGATTCAGCTCAACGAAATGAACGTGGCGCGCCCAACCGATGGCGGCGTCGTCCTGCCGACTTACCTCTAATGGATCGGGAGCAGTTTCTGCCAAGACCGCAGGAATTGTTCTCCGCCAATCAGCGTGCCAGCGCGGGTGAAATGCCCGCGCTGGTTTCGCTATTTGTGAAAGGATTACTCATTCGATGAACCTCGGCAAATTCAACCGCGTCCCGTCAGGGCGTTCGCGCTCGGGCGCGAGCGTCCCGATGGCGCTCGGATTGGCCTTGCTGGTGACCGCTGCTCGCGGCTGGTCCGAACCCGCAGCAACCGTGCGGACGCAAACCGAATTGGGATCACTCTACATTCAGGAATACAGAGTTAACGGGTCGACCAAACTGCCGCCGATCGAAGTCGAGGAGGCCGTCTATCCCTACATGGGTCCAGGGCGGTCGGAGGCGGACGTCGAGGACGCGCGGGCGGCGCTCGAAGCAGCTTATCACGAAAAAGGCTACCAATCCGTGGCGGTCGAGATCCCCGAGCAAACGGCCCGGGGCGGCGTCATCATGCTCAACGTCGTCGAAGCGCCGGTCGGGCGTCTGCGCGTGCGGGGTTCCCGCTTTTACGACATCGACGAGATCAAGAAGCGCGTCCCGTCGCTGGCGGAAGGCAACGTGCCGAACTTTAACGACGTCGCCCGTGAGATTGTCGAAGTGAATCAACTCGCCGACCGCCGCGTCGCGCCGACTCTGAAGGCTGGGTTCGATCCCGGCACGGTGGACGTCGATCTCACGGTCGAAGATAAATTTCCCCTCCACGGAAATCTCGAACTCAACAACCGCTACATCGCCAACACGACGCCGCTGCGGCTAAACGGCGGCATCAGCTTCGGCAACCTTTTCCAACTTGGCCACACGATCGGGTTCAGCTTCCAGATCGCGCCGGAGGAGATCAACGACGCGCAGGTCTATTCGTTCTATTACATCGCCCGCGCCCCGCAGATCCCGTGGCTGAGCGCGATGTTCACCGCGACGCGGCAGAACAGCAACATCTCGACTCTGGGCGGATCCGCCGTCGCGGGGAACGGCGAGATTCTCGGCGGGCGGCTCATGGCGACGTTGCCCTCGCGCTACGACGGCTTTTACCACTCGCTGAGCTTTGGCTTCGACTACAAGCACCTCCAGCAGGATCTGCAATTTACCGACCAGCTCATCGCGACGCCGATCACCTACTACCCGTTCACCCTTTCCTACAATGCGGCCAAGGCGACTGAGCTCTCGATCACTGAGATCAACGCGGGGGTGACATGGGCGTTCTCGGGAGCGGGTAGTGACGAGCAAGATTTCGACAATCGACGCTTCAACGCCGACGGTTCGTTTTTCTATTTCCGGGGCGACCTCGCGCACACGCAGGACCTCCCGTATGAGTTTCAGCTCTACGGACAGATCCAGGGTCAGGCCAGCGGCGACGCGCTGGTCGACAGCGAGCAATTTGCCATCGGTGGTCTCGACACGGTGCGCGGTTACCTCGAAGCCGAGGCGCTCGGCGACAATGCGTTCGTGAGCACGATCGAAGCGCGGACTCCGGCGTTGGAGGATTTTTACGGCATCGACGAATGGCGGCTCTACGCATTCTGGGACTACGGGATGGTCACGATCAACGACCCGCTGCCGCAGCAGACGAGCCAGTTTACGCTCACGAGCATCGGCGCGGGGAGCCGGGTGCAATTGTTCGATTACCTCCACGGCTCGCTCGATGCGGGCATGCCGCTCATCACGCAAGCCAACACCGAAGAAGGCGATTGGCGGGTGACGTTCCGCATCTGGGGAGAATTTTAATCCATCTGAAAAACTGCAGACCATGAAACGGAACTTTCTACTGAACGCCCTACTCGCCATCGTAGCCCTCACCTCCGTCGCCCAAGCGGAGGAAGGCTGGTGGAACGAAGAGTGGTCGATCCGCACGCCCTTCACCGTCGACGCAGGACCGGACGGCGGCGCGATCGCCGATCCCGTCGGTGGAGCGGCCGTGCTCGTGCGCCTCCACGACGGGAATTTCAATTTCGCCTCGGCCCAACCGGACGGCAGCGACATCCGTTTCGTCGCCGAGGACGACGCGACGCTGCTCCCGTTTCACATTGAAAAATACGACGCGCTGCTCAACGAAGCGTTCGTCTGGGTCAAGGCGGCCGACATCACCGCCGAGACGCCGCTCAAGTTCTGGCTCTACTACGGCAACCTCGCCGAAGGCGTCGAGAACGTGCAGGACGCCGCCGCGACCTACGGCGGCTCGACGGTGCTCGCCTACCACTTCGAGACGGCGACACCGACCGACTCCTCGGCGGGTGGGAACAACGCCGAGAATGGCGGCGTCGCCGTCCCGGGCGCGATGATTGGGGGTGGTGTCCGGCTCGACGGCCAGACGTCGATCAAAGTCCCCGCCTCTCCGACCCTCGCTTGGACGGCGGGCGGCGGCGCGGGCCTCGCGACGTGGGTGAAACCAGTCGTCGACCAACCGAACGCGGTCATTTTTAGCCGCCGCGACGAGGCGAACTCGTTCGTTGTCGGGATCGAAAACGGTGTCCCGTATTTGCAGATTAAAAACGGTGTCGCGACCCAGAAGACTGCCGCTGGTGACCCGATCGCCGCCGGGACCTGGCGTCACGTCTCGGTGAGCGTCGATGGCGGGACCGCCACGCTCCTGCTCGACGGTGAGATTTACGGCACGATCCCAAGCGAGCTTCCCGCTTTCACCGGCGGGCTGGTTCTCGGCGGTGACGTCGACGCGGGCGACCCCCAGTTTATCGGTGAACTCGACGAGCTCCAGATCGAGAACGCTGCAATGCCCCTCGGCAAAGCCAAGTTCCTCGCCATCAACGAAGGTGGTTCCGCCGCCGCTCAGAAACTCCTCGCGGTCGGCGAGTCCGAGGTGAGCGGCCACGCGGCGGGCGGTCACAACCAAGCTCTCGAGCACGTGATGCTCTTCGGCGACATCGCTGCGGACATGATGTTCGACGGCTGGATCGCGGTCGGCGTCTGCTGCCTCATGATGGCGTTCGGGTGGACCGTTGCCGTCCAGAAATACAATTACCTCAACCGCATCCAGAAAGGCACCGACGCCTTCATGAAGCATTGGGCCAACGTCTCGAACGACCTCACCGCCATCGACCGCGAAGGCGGGATCATGGCGGACGTGAGCGCGAAAATGACCAAGCTCATGCACAAATCGCCGGTCTACCACCTCTACCACATCGGTTCGGAGGAGATCCGCCACCGAGTCGGCAACGGGAACCGCCACAAAGGTCTCTCCGCCCGCTCGATCCAGGCGATCCGCGCCAGCCTGGAGACCGGGATGGTTCACGAGAACCACCGGATGAACAAGGGCCTCATCTACCTTACGATCAGCATCGCAGGCGGACCCTACGTCGGGTTGCTCGGCACGGTCGTCGGCGTGATGATCACGTTCGCCATCATCGCAAAATCCGGCGAGGTCGACGTGAACTCGATTGCCCCCGGTATCGCCAGTGCGTTGCTCGCGACGGTTTTTGGCCTCCTCGTCGCGATCCCGGCGCTCTTTATCTACAGCTTTCTCAGTTCGCGCATCCGCGACCTGCTGGCCTCCATGCAGGTGTTTAATGACGAATTCGTTGCAAAAATGGCGGAGTTTTATCCGACCCCCCAGCCGACTGTCGTTCCCGTGCCGACGACCGAGCGATCCCAGACCTCTCCCTCCCGCTCTGAAGCGGCGCGGGCGAGCGACCACTAATCAAAGGCGATGCAGGCAGGCGACAACAAGTCCTACGACGACATCAACGTCACCCCGATGGTGGATCTCTACCTCGTGCTGTTGTTGATCTTTATCATCATGACCACGGCTGGCGTGCAGGGGACGAAGGTTGATCTGCCGAAGTCGAGCAAGGCGCCTTCGCTCGGCGAGTCGAAAGTCCAGGCCATTACCGTCAACTCCGAGGGTAAAATTTTTCAAAACACGGTGCCGGTCACGCTGGAAGAACTCGAGAGCCGCCTTGCCGCCGAGAAGGCGAAGACCCCCGACTTCCCGGTCGTCGTGAAGGGCGACAGCGCCACTCAGTACCAACAGATCATGAACGTGCTCGACGTCGTCGGACGGGTCGGCGTCGAGAAGGTTGGCCTGGCGACCCAGGCACCGAAGTAGGGACACGGAGATGGCGGAGTATCACGAAGAGGACGAGGACGAGCGCGGATTCTTTCAGAAGTTCGGCGTGTTGATCGTGCTCGGCGTGCTCGTCGCCGCCGCGGTTGGCTACTTCGCGTTCGGAAAAGGCGAGACGAAGCCAGCCCGCCCGCAGCAGAGCATCACGATGGTCTCGCTGCCCCCGCCGCCTCCCCCGCCACCACCGACTCCGCCGCCCGCGACTCCAGAACCCACCGAGCAGGAAGAAGAGGTCCAGCCCGAGGACGACATGATCATGCAGGATCCCGTCGCGGAGGCCGCCCCCGTTAACGATCCCGAACCCGAGAGCCCGCCCGATGAACCGATGGGCACGAGCATCGAAGGGGACGGCCCGCCGGACGGCTTCGGCCTCAGCGGCTCGGGGAATGGCATGCGCATCGGCGGTGGTGGTGGCGGCGGTGGTGGTGGTGGCGGCGGCACCGTCTGGGGCAACTACGCCGCGGGCGTCCAATCGGCGATCGCCCAGGCCCTCCGTTCCGACAAGCGCACCCGCAGCGCGACCATGTCGACCGAGATTCGCGTGTGGGCGGACTCGAGCGGACGCATTACCCGCGTCGCTGGCGGCGGAGCCGCGGCTGAAGTGCTGCAGGGTTTGCGCCTCGCCAGCGCCCCCCCGGCCGACATGCCCATGCCCATCATCATGCGGATCTCCGCAAAACGACCTTAACGAACGACTTCATGAATTCCTGTCACCAGCTCATTCCCGTCTGCCTTGCCCTCCTGGTGATTCTCGCCCCGCTGCGCGCCCAGACCCCGGAAGACATCACGAGCGCGTCGGCGAGCGTCCCCATCGAGACGGTGAACTCCGAGCGCACCGAGACGGTCGACGTTTCCGACGAACCCCTGCCGATGGGCGATCTCGACTACGATCTCGCCGCCGCTCCCGATCTCCTCACGCCACCCGACTTCGCGCCGGACCGCGTGTCGGAAGACCAGCTGCTCCCGTCTCCTTCGCACAGCGTGACGATCAATCTCATCAACCGCCTCGTCGACAAGGGCGTGCTCACCCAGGAAGACGCCGCCGAGCTCATCGCGCAGGCCGAGATGGACGCCGAGATCGCGCGGGCGCGTGACGCGCAGGCGACCCAGGCCATCGCCGAGACGAACGCCGCCGCCGACACGTTAATCGCCGCGACGCCGCCAGCTCCGACCGACGACGCTGTGCGCGTGACTTACGTCCCGAGTTTCGTGCGAAATCAGATCCGCGACGAGATCAAGGAAGACGTCCTCGCGGCGACGAAGCTGGAACTTCTCCAGGACAACTCCTTCGTGCCGGACTGGGTCCGGAGTGTCCGCCCCTTCGCCGACGTGCGGTTCCGCTACGAGGGAGTTCGTTTTCCCAGTGGGAACGATGACTCCGGGGTTTTCCCGAACTTTGACGCGATCAATACTGGCTCGCCCTTTGACGTTACGGGTGACGAATTTTCGCCGCAGCTGAACGTGAGCGAAAACCGCAACCGCCTGCGAATCCGCCTACGTCTTGGAGCGGAGGTCACGCTCGACGACGGCTTTACCTTCGGGTTCCGCCTCGCCTCGGGCAACAGCAACTCCCCGGTGTCGGCGAACCAGACCCTGGGATCGCCCGACGGCAACTTCCAAAAATACGCGATCTGGATCGACCGCGCGTTCATCAAATACGAGCTCACGCAGGACATCGACCGATCCATTGGCCTCGAGGTCGGGCGCTTCGACAATCCATTTTTCCGGACCTCGCAGATCATGTGGGACAACGATATCGCGTTCGACGGCGTGGCTGCGAAAGCGCGCTACGACGTCGGCTTTGGCCTCACCCCGTTCGTCACGGCGGGCGTTTTCCCGATCTTCAACACCGCCTTCGATTTCCCGAGCAACTCCCCCGACAAGATCGAGAGCTACGACAAATATCTCTACGCCATCCAAGGCGGGCTCGATTGGGACGTCACGAAGCACGTCAATGTGACGACGGCGCTCGGCTATTTCTACTTCGACAACATCGAGGGCCAGCTCTCGGACCCCTACGTCCCGCTCGATTCGAACGACGCGGGTAGCACGGACAACAGTCGACCACTCTTCGCGCAGAAGGGGAATACTTACCGCCCGATCCGCAACATTATCCCAACCGAAGCGAACGATTTCGGCACGACGAACCAGTTTCAATATTACGGGTTGGCGACGGAGTTTCAGAACCTCGCTTTCGCGGGCCGGCTGAGCCTCACGTACTTTGAACCCGTCGTGATCTCGGTCTTCGGCGACTACGTCAAGAACCTCGCGTTCGACAGCGGGTCGATCAACGAAATCGCGGTGAACAATCGCGGCGACATCGACCCCGACGATTTGTCGGACGTCGGCGACTTCATCGGCGGCGGGAATGCCTGGATCGTCGGCGTCGACGTCGGCACGGCCAAGCTGGCGAAGCGGTGGGATTGGAACGTCGGCTTCGGTTACCGCTACGTGGAATCGGATTCCGTCGTCGACGGCTTCAACGACTCCAACTTCGGCGGTGGCGGGACGAATCTCAAGGGCTACACGGTAAGCGGCAGCGTCGCGCTTTCCAAGAACGTGTGGCTCACCGCCAGCTACCTCAGTGGTGAGAGCATCGCAGGACCTCAGCTTCGCGAGGACCGCTTCCAACTCGACCTCAACGCAAAATTCTAAAATGAACCGCACCCACTTCTCCATGCTCCTAGCCGGACTCGTCGCGGCCACCAGCTTCGCTCAGGAGGCCCCGACCGAAGCCGAGATCCAGCTCCGAGATCAGCTCAAAAGCACCCTCGTTCAACTCCGCGACGCGCAGGGCCAGATCGCCGCGCTCCAGGGCACGCAGCTCCAAAACGAAAGGCAGATCAAGGCGCTCGAAACCAAGCTCACAAAGCTCGAAAAAAAGTCGACCGACGACAACCAAGTGGCTGCCGACCGGATCGCGGCCCTCGAGAAGGAAGTCTCCGAGCAGGACTCGCGCAACGCTAAGCAGATCGAAGCGCTCGCGAAGTGGAAGAAATCCTACGAGGCGCTCACCGCCTACGCCCAGGCCACCGAAGCCAAGCGCGCTGATCTCGCCGGGAAAGCCGTCCTCCTCCAGCGGCAGAACGACGAATACGCCGAGACGAATCGCAAACTCTACGCCGTCGGCAAGGAAGTCCTCGACCGCTACGAAGGCTTTGGGCTCGGCGACGCTCTCACGACCCGAGAGCCGTTTATCGGCACGACGCGGGTAAAATTTCAGAACCTCATGCAGGACTACTCCGACCAGCTGGCGGAGCAACGAATCAGACAATGAAAATCCGTATCCACACCCACCTCACGGCGGCGATGCTCTTCGCCGCTTCCCTTTCAGTCCACGCTGCCGATCCCATCGCCAAAGCCGGCGACGTCGAGATCGGCGTCGCCGACATCCAGCCGCGCATCGACGCTCTGAGCGATCAAGAGAAGGAAGCGCTCGCGAAAAATCCCGCGCTGCTCAATCAGTTCGTCCGCTCGCTCGTTGTTCAGCAGCTCGTGCTCGACACGGCCTCGAAGGAGAAATTCGCGGAGTCCCCGGAGGTCGCCGCCAAGCTCGCCGAGCTTCGCGAGAAAGCGATCACGCAAGCCTACCTCGAGGCGAAGGCCGAACCCGCGAAAGACTACCCGAGCGAGGCCGAGGTCACGACCGCTTACGACGAGAACAAGTCCGCGCTCCGAGTCCCCAACCAAGTCCGCCTCGCGCAGATCTTCGTCGCCCTCCCGCGTGACGCCGACAAGGAAGCGACCGCCGTCGCCAAGGTCAAAATCGACGAAATCCAGGCCAGCCTCGGAAAAAGTGGTGCCGACTTCGCGGCCATCGCGAAGGCCCGCAGTGACGAACCCCAGAGCGCGGCCAACGGCGGCGAGATCGGCTGGCTCACCGAGGCGCAGATCCAGCCGGGCATCCGCGAAGAAATCGGTCAGCTCGACGCTGGCAAAGTCTCGCCCGCCATCCAGCTCGAAGACGGTTTTCACATCGTGAAGGTCCTCGAGACCAAACCGGCCTACACGCCGGACCTTGCCGAAGTGCGCGAGGGTCTCGTCGCCCAGATGCGGCAAGCGAAGGCGCAGGAGAACAGCCAGGAATACGTGGCGCAGCTGCTTCAGGTGAATCCGGTTGCGATCAACGAAATGAAACTCGGCGAACTTCTCCCGGAGAAATAGCCGCCCGCCCCGATGGTTCGTCCCGCCCTGGTTTTTCGCTTATTTGCCTTCGCGGTCCTCGCGGGCGCGTCGGCGTTTGGCGGGGACCTGCTGCGCGGTGGCGCCGGTGGCCAGGCGTCGCGTCGGAATCCGGCGGACGGCACGGCCGGAGCGGGTGACGCCGCGGCGGCCGCCGCCCGGCAGAACGCGAAGGACCGACTCTCGCGGACGACGCAGGCGATGCAGTCCGTCAAGCAGATGCAGGCGGCGGCCCGGGCAGCGGCCGCGGCGAAGAAGGGCAACAACCTCGGGAGGAACCCGAACTTCCAGCGCATTCCGCTGCCCAACGGGCTGAATCAGCGCCTCGGCACACCGCGGCTGAAGAACGTGCCGAACGGTCTCAAGGAGAATGGGTTGAACCTGGCACCCGGCGTGCCAAAAAATCTCCGTCGCCCGGAGGACGGCGAGGATCCCGAACTCTACACCGGCGCAAAATTACCGACCCAGAAGCGGACGAAGGACGGCGAGACCATCGTCACCATCAAGCAGACCGACCCGCAGGCGTTACTGACGTGGAAGACCTTTAACGTTGGGAAAAAAACGACCGTGTTTTTCAATCAGCGGAAGGCTGGCGACAACGTCACGAATTGGATCGCCTTCAACCGCATCCTCGATCCGTCGGGTGCACCCAGCCAAATCCTCGGATCGATCCGCGCGGAAGGTCAGGTTTACGTCATCAACCAGAACGGCATCATCTTCGGCGGGACGAGTCAGGTGAACACTCACACGCTGGTCGCCTCGTCGCTGCCGATTAACGACGGACTGGTGCAGCGCGGACTTCTGAACAATCCCGACGCGCAGTTCCTTTTTTCCTCCATCTCGCTCGAGGCGGGGAGCAAGGGGACGCCGGCGTTCAATCCCGCGACTCCGCTCACGGCGGACGGTCGTCCCGGGGACGTCGAAGTGCGGGCCGGCGCGCGGATCAAGAGTCCGACCTCGGCGGACAACGTCGGTGGCCGGGTCATGCTGGTCGGCCCGAACGTCGAGAACGCCGGGACGATCTCGACCGAGGATGGCCAGACGATCCTGGCGGCTGGGCTACAGGTCGGGATCGCGGGCCACGACGCGGCGGATCCGAGCCTCCGCGGACTCGACGTGTTCATCGGCGCGGTCTCAAGCGCGGTGGATTCGGCTTTGCCGACTGGCGGGACGGCAACGAACCTTGGGTTGATCACCGCACCTCGCGGCAACGTGACGATCGCGGGCCGCCAGGTGAATCAGCTCGCGGTCATCGATAGTTCGACTTCGGTGTCATTCAACGGGCGCATCGACCTGCAATCGAATTACGACGGTCTGATCAATCCGAATTTCGACCCGGCGAGTGTCGCTAGCAACCCGCCGGTGCTCTATCGGTCGACGGGAACGATTCGCTTCGGCGAGGACAGTGTGACCCGGATCCTGCCGGAGCTGGACAGCGACGAGATGGTGGTCGGAACGGAATTGACCCTGCGCTCCCAGATCAACGCGCAGGGTCAGGGGATCAATTTCGAGCGTGGCTCGATGATGCTGGCACCTAACGCCGACGTGACGCTGAACGCGGGGACTTTCAAGTTCGTGCCGTCGGACTTCGCTCCGCAGTCGAGATTTGTCTTCTTCGGCGGGCGGATTCAGGCCGCGCGGGATGCGTTCATCGACGTGGCGGGCACGCCCGATGCGTTCGTGCCGCTTTCGCAATCCATCCTCGATGTGCAGTTGCGCGGCGCGGAGCTGGCCGACTCGCCCTTGCAGCGGGACTCGTTCCTGCGGGGGATCGACCTGCGGATCGACGTGCGGCGGAACGGGGTTTTCAACGGAAAATTTTTCGTTGGCACGCCGCTGGGGGACGCGGCGGGCTTCGTCGGGTTGATCCAACGGAACGCCGGGCAGCTCACGACGCGCGGCGGGTCGGTGACAATGAACGCGGGGGATTCCGTGGTGCTCGAAGCCGGGTCGACGGTCGACACGTCGGGCGGGTTTTTCCAGAACGAAGGGGGGTTCGTGCGCACGACGCGGCTGCTCGTCGGCGGGCAAGTGATCGACATCGCCGACGCGACGCCGGATCGGGTCTACGACGGCTTCTTCTCGGACACGACGACGACGACGAACGAAAAATACGGCATCACGCGGACCTTCCGCCGTCCGCTCACGTTCGACGGAGAATTCTTCGATCAGGCCTACATCGAGGGTTCCGACGCCGGTCGGATCGCGATCACGGCCCCGGCGATGGCGCTCGATGGAAAATTGGCGGGCCGGACCGTGATCGGGCCGCGCCAGCTCCGCGACGCGCAGGGCGACTCCGTTCTCCCGACGGCGGGACAGCTCGAGCTGACCTTCCGCTCGCAGGATCCGACGGATCTGGTGGGCATCCTGGAACCTTTCATCTCGCCGACGCCGCCGACGGTGGTCTTCCAGCGGAACTCAAACCTGGCCGCGGCGGACGCCTTCGCCGTGGATGCCGACGGCAAGCCGCTGTCGCTCACCCGGAACGGCACGCCCTTCCTGCTTGATCCCGACGACAACCCGTTTGTCGACACGGACGGGTCGTTTCAGATCTCGCTGCGGTCGGACCGGCAGAAGATCGTCATTTTGTCACCGGAGTTGCTGAGCGACGCGGGCTTCGGCTCGGTGACGGTGGATAATCGCGACGGCGACGTGATCGTCCCACGCGGCGAGGCGATCGTGGGTCCGGTGGGAGGTTCGCTCACCTTGCTGGGCCGCAATATCACGGTGGCGGGCGACATCACGGCTCCGGGCGGAAGTCTGAATTTCACCGCCTACAACGCGTCGACCTACGATGCGACGATCCTGCTCGCGGATCCGGCGTCTCCGGACTTCGCCCAGCCGGACGTCGATCCGACGGCGGGCATCTTCACGCTGGCGCGGGGCACTCGCCTGAGCACGGCGGGCTTGCTGGTGGACGACCGTCTCGAGTCGGCGAGTCGGCGGTCGTTGCCGCTGCGAACGGATGGGGGCGAGATCCTGATCGAGGCGTTCACGGCGCGGATGCGGGGCGGGTCGGTGGTCGACGTGTCGGGCGGTCTGGTGGTGAATGCGGACGCCGACATCGACTACGGCGATGCCGGCCGGATTGCCATCCTCGCGGGCAGCGATCCGAATCTGACCGGTGTAACTGGTGGCGATCTGCGACTTGGCGGCGAGCTTCTCGGATTCTCGGGCGCAAAAGGCGGAGCGCTGGAGCTACGGTCGACGTTGGTCCGGGTCGGCCGGGAGCCGCGGCGACCGGGTAAGCTGGTGCTGGATCCGTCGTTCTTCGACGAGGGTGGGTTCGGGAGTTTCTCGCTGGCTGGCATCGGCGTGGACGCGACGTTTACGATCGGAAACTTTGGTACGTTTTCGCTGGAGGATTTCGTGCGGGACCGGGATCCAGACAAGCCGATCGTCTACCGCCCGGCGGTCGTGATCGCGGCCGGGACCGAGCTGGCTCCGGTGGCGCAAAACTTGCAGGCTTTCGCGGTGAGGGACGAACCTGTCCGCGTGCAGCGGCCGGTCGACCGGCTGTCGGACCGCACACCGGTGAGTCTTGCCTTCACGGCGCTGGGGGCCAGGGACACGTTCCTGCAGTCGCTGTCGGTGCGGGGTGATCTCGTGATGGGGGCGGGGGCGTCGATCCGGACCGACCCGGGAGCGTCGGTGAGTTTGAAGGGCGATACGATCGTGGTGCGGGGTGGCATCACGGCGCCGGGTGGGACGATCACGGTCGACGGCGCGGACAGTTTGCCGTCCCGCGACGCGGCACCGACCGAGGCGTTTGCGACGGTTTTCATCGCGCCGGGCGCGCGGCTTTCAACGGAGGGAACGGCGATCCGCACGTTCAACGCGTTCGGGAACCGGACGGGTTTCGTGCTCCCGGGTGGGACGATCAATCTGTCGGGCAACGTCTACGCCGCCGCGGGGTCGGTGCTCGACGTGTCGGGCGCGCGGACGACGATCGACGTCGCGCCGGCGGTCCTTGGCTTGAATTCCCGATTGGGCCGGGGTCCGGTGGACGGGCCGTTGATCCCGCAGACGAGTGGTTTGAACTCGCCGCTCTTCGCCTTCCGGACGGTTCCGGTGCAGCTCGACAGCGACGCGGGAACGATCAACCTCGAGGGTGGGGAATTGCTCTTTGTCGATTCGACTCTCATCGGGCGGCGGGGCGGGCCGACGGCCCTCGGGGGTGAGGTGAACGTCTCGTCGGGGCGGTTCTACGATGTGAATGACCTTGAGCGTTTGCCGACGGACGTGACGTTGCAGGTCTCGCAAAGCGACCGGGCGATCCCGGCGTTCGACCCGAACGCGGTGTTCTCCCCGATCGTCTTTTTGCGGAGCGATGATCGGAAGGTGATCGGGAATCCCGTGCGGGACGGCAACGGCAACAAGCTCGACGCCTTCGGGCGCTTCACGGCGGATCGCTTTGAGGAGGGGGGATTCGAATCGCTCACGCTGGACGGGACGGTCGAATTCCGCGGGGACGTGCGGCTGGACGCGGGTCGGCGGATTACGGTGGCGAGCGGGGGCGTGATCTACGCCGATGGCGACGTCGATCTGCGGGCGCCTTACGTCGAGATTGGCACGCCGTTCGCGCCCCCGGTCCGCGCCGACGACGCGCTGGCGACGAGTGTCTTTAATTCCCTGGGTTCACCGTTCTTCTTCGCTCCGACCACGGGTAGCGGAAAGCTGACCGTGAGAGGGCGCGTGATCGACATCGGCAACCTGTCGCTCCAGACGATTCGGCGGGCGAGTTTCATCGCCGAAGGGGGCGACATTCGGGGCAACGGGACGCTCAGCATCGCGGGCCGGATCGTGATGAACGCGAGCCAGATCTACCCGACAACGGGAGCGGATTTCAACATCTTCGCCTACGACTTCGTGGGCCGAGACCGGAACGTCATCCCGACGGAGTTCGTGATCCCGCCGGACCAGCCGAGGTTGCCGCTGCCGTCGCGCGTGGTGGCAAAGGAAGGTCTCATTCAATTTTTCGCGAGCGGGACGTCGCCGCTTCCGCTCTCGGCGGGGGGCAGCCTCAACGCCTACGCGACGGTCATCGAGCAGGGTGGCAATTTGCGGGCTCCGATTGGCTCGATCTCGCTCGGCTTCGACGGCACGGGGACCGTGCCGGTTGATTTGCTGACCGGAAATACTCTGCCCGTCCCGGTGACGAGGCGGCTCGTGCTGGGACGGGGTAGCACGACTTCCACCTCGGCGGTGGACCCGCTCACCGGCGAAGCCTTGCTGATCCCCTATGGGTTGAACGTCAACGACACGTCGTTCTTCGACCCGGCGGGCTTCGACATCACGGCGGGCGGGGTGCCGACGAAGTCAGTGCGCGTTGGCGCGTCGAGTCTGGCGACCGCGCGTGACTCGCTGATCGATCTCCGCGGGGGGGGCGATCTGTTTGCCTATCGCTTCGTGGCGGGTCAGGGCGGATCGGTGGATCTGCTGGGGACGGCACCCGGCGCTTGGTCGGCGGGTCAGGACTACGAGGCGGGCGACCTGGTGACTTTCGACGGGATAACCTTCTCGGCGCGGCAAGACAGTATGGGCGTCGCGCCGGAGCCGAACCTGTTTTGGACGGCGGTGCCGGAGCGGTTTGCGGTCGTTCCTGAATTCCAAGGTGAGGTCGCGCCGTTCGCGCCGTTTAGCCGTTCGACGAACGCGCCGGACATCGCGAGTGATCCGGGATACGTGAGCCGGACGTTGAGCGCGGGCGACCGGGTGTTTCTGAATGCCAGCAGTGCGCTGCCGGAGGGAGACTACACGCTCCTGCCGCCGCGTTACGCGTTGCTTCCCGGTGCCGTCCTCGTGACGCCGCGCTCGACGGACCCGCGCCTGGAGACCCTCGCGCAGCCGGATGGGACGCGGCTGGTCTCGGGCTACCGCTACAATGGGTTGAATCGTGACCGCGACGTGCCGACGGTCTTCTCGTCGTTTGAAGTCCTGGATCGTGGCAACGTGCTGAATCGGGCCGAGTATCGTCTGCTCACGGCGAACCGCTTCCTGAGCAATCGCGCTCGGGCGCTCGAGGTCGACGTGCCGCGACTGCCGATCGACGCCGGACGCCTGGTGCTACAGGGCCTGGATCGCCTGGTCGTGCGCGGCGGGGTGCTGGGGTCGGCACCAATGGGCGGGCGTGGCGCCCGGATCGACATCAGCACACCCCTCAACATCCTGGTCACGGGACGCGGGATCGACACCGCCACGGCGGAATTCCCACCGGATCTCTTCGGCGTGGGCACCTTCGGACAACCGGAGACCGCGGTCGCCCGGATTCGAGCTTCACTGCTCAACAGCTTCGACGCCGAGAGTCTCTTCCTCGGTGGGGAGCGGATCGATGTCGCCAATGGCACGTTCGTGCGAACGCTCTCGAGCGGAATCTTTCTCGACAACGCGGGAACGCCGCTGGTCGGGCCGGAGATCGTTCTTTCCGCCAATCGCTTGATCACGCTGGCACCGGGTTCGTCGGTGATCCAACGCGGATCGTTGGGTGGGGAAGCGGATCGGCTACTCCTGCGGCAGGACGGCGTGCTGGTGCGGGTAAGCAGCGACTTCGACGCGACGACCCTGCGGGCCGGGGTGACTCCTTCCCGCGAACCCTCGCTCTTCGTGGGCCGCGGATCGGTGATCTCGGGCACGAGTGTGTTGTTGGATTCGACCTACTCGACGACGCTGGCGCGTCGCGCGGTCATCGAGGGCGAATCCATCGGGCTGAACAGTGGTCAGATCACGGTGGCCCTCCGCAAACCGGGTCAGATTGAGCCGACGGTGGGTCTCATCCTGCGTGGGCGACTGCTGCGACAGCTCGGCGATGCCCGATCGCTGTCACTGTTGAGCTATTCGTCGTTCGACGTCTACGGGTCGGGGCAATTCCGGGGTGGGGATTTTCTTTCCATCAATGCGGGTGAGATCCGGAGCTTCCAGACGGGGAAACGCCCGGCTCGCTTTTTCGCGGACAGCGTTCTGCTCGGCAACGCCGGCAACGTGACCGTGCCGGAACCCGCCGCGGCGGTGGAAGGTGAGGTTCCCGAGCCGCCGCGGGGCGGGTTGGCCTTCACCGGGCGCACGATCGAACTCGCGGCCAACGACCTGGCCTTCCGCGACTTTGCGACGCTCGAATTCACGGCTGACCGTCGTTTGCGCTTCACGGGCGAGGGAGCCCTCACGACGGACGGAACGCTGACGGTGACGACGCCGAGCATCAGTGGCGGACGGTCCGCAATCCGCACGATCACGGCGGCGGGTGACGTGGCGCTCCTGGCGGCGGGCGGGAACGCGCGCCCGGGTTCGGGCGGCCTGGGGGCGAATCTGTCGATCACGGGGACCAGCGTGCGCGCCGACTCCGCGATCTCGCTGCCCAGTGGATTGCTCACGTTACGGGCAACCGAGGGGGACGTGACGGTGGGAGGACGCCTGGACGTCTCGGGTCGGCGGATCTCGATCTACGACATCGTTCGCTTCACCGACGCCGGGAACGTTTCGTTGATCTCGGACCGGGGTTCGGTGTTGCTCGGCGAAGACAGCGTGATCGACGTCTCCTCGGATCCGCGGCGGGGTGACGCGGGGCGGATCGCCGTCGAGGCGGGGCTGGGTGATTTCGTGGCGGGCGGGACCCTGCTAGGTGGGGGTAGCCGACGTGGGGCGAGTGGATCGTTCCAACTCGACGTGTCGGAAATCGAAAATCTCAGCGGGCTGGATGAGGTCCTGAACATCGCGAACTTCAACGCCCTGCGGGATTATCGAATTCGCTCGGGCGACGTGCGCATTGATGGAGAAGCGAAGGCGGCGGTCTACCGTTTGGCAACCGACGCGGGGTCGATCCGCGTGGCCGGGCGGATCGATGCGTCGGGGGTAACGGGTGGGCGCATCGAGCTGAAGGCCTCCGGGAGCGTGGTGCTGGCGGACGGGGCGGTGTTGGACGCGTCCGGAAAAAAATTTGACGCCGCCGGGAAGGGTGGCTCGGTGTTGCTCGAAGCCGGTTCCCAGATCGACGGTGTGATCGACGAGACGGGTCAGATCGAAATCCTTCGCGGGTCGCTGATCAATTTGCGGGTCGCCCAGGCGCGGGAGAATAGCCAGGAGGATCGGGGTTGGTTCACGGGTACCCTGCACCTGCGGGCTCCGCGCACGGCGGCAGGTGACGATCTGGCCATCGCCGCGATTGCGGGGGAAATCCGCGGCGCGTCGAGCGTCATCGCCGAGGGTTATCGGCTCTACGACCTTACCGGTGTGGGTGAGGAGATCACGACCGGGCTGCGGAACACGATCAACAGCGACGCGGCCACCTTCCTCGGTGCGGCCGGAACGGAATCGGCGAACTACGGGGCGGTGAGAACCCGGCTCGTCGGAGACGACGGGGCTCTCGGATCGATCCTCACCATCCGGCCCGGTGTCGAGATCGTGAACCGCACGGGCGACCTGCGGCTCGGCTCGCAATTTTCGCCGCAGAACAACGATTGGAATCTCGCGACTTTCCGTTTTGGCCCGCGGAGCGTCCCGGGCATCCTGACGTTGCGGGCATCGGAGGATCTCGTTTTCTTCAATACGCTGAGCGACGGGTTCTTCACGAGTGCCTTCAATTCGCGCCTCGTCGAGCGCAACCCCGAGGTGCCGCTGAACGCGCAATCGTGGAGCTACCGGTTGGCGGCGGGCGCGGATTTCACCGCGGCGGATTTCAGTCGGGTCCTTGCGCTGGGTCTGCTTGCGGCTGACAAGGGATCGTTTAAAATTGGCAAGCCGACCGGGACCGGGGCGGCGTTTCCTTCCGGATCGAACGCCTCGACGCGAAACACGATCCCGCGCTCTTTTCAAGTCATTCGCACGGGCAGCGGCGATATCGACATCGTCGCCGGGCGGGACATTCAACTACTGAATCAAATCGCGTCGATCTACACGGTCGGCACGCAGGTGGCTGACGCGACGCTGGGCGGCACCTACGACGTGCCGTTCCTCAACGCGAATGGCGGGCAGTTTTTCCTCGGGGCGGTGCAGCAAAACCCGGGTTACCAGCCGCAGTTCACGATGGGCGGCGGCGACGTCACGCTCGAGGCCGGGCGCGACATAGCGCGCTACCGCCTCGACTTCGATGGCGTGACGCTGCTGACCGATTCAAGTCGGCAGTTGCCGATCAATTGGCTCTACCGCGTCGGGTTCGTCGATCCGGAGACGGGGGCATTCGGGGCTGGGCGGTTCGACGGGCCGACCTTCCCGCAAATTCTGTCGACGAGTTGGTGGGTGGATTTCAGCAATTTCTTCGAGGGCGTCGGCGCGCTCGGTGGCGGGAATGTCTCGCTGCTCGCTGGGAACAACGTGACGAACGTCGACGCTGTCGTGCCCACCAACGCACGGTCGCCCAAAGGAATCCCGGACGCCGCCGCGCTCGTCGAGTTGGGCGGAGGCGACCTCACCGTGCGGGCCGGCAACGCGATCGATGGCGGCGTCTACTACGTCGAGCGTGGCCGCGGATTGCTCGATGCTGGCAGCGAAATTCGGACGAATTCGAGTCGCTCGCCGTCGGTCGGGGTTTTTGCAAACCAAGCACCGCTCGACCAGTTGACGTGGCTTCCAACGACGCTGTTTCTCGGTAAGGGAAGCTTTGACGTGCGGGCGCGTGGCGACATCCTGCTTGGCCCGGTTGCCAATCCGTTCCTCCTGCCCGGAGGCTACAACAACACGTATTGGTATAAGACCTATTTCTCGACCTACGACCCAAAGAGCGCGGTCGACGTGACTTCACTCGGCGGGTCGGTGACGCTGCGCGAGAGCGTTGTGCTGCCGACCGTTGGAGCCGGCGGCAGCACGCCGACGCTGCTCGCGTGGTTCCAGAATGTCCTGGTCTTCGACGCCCAGCGAACGACGGCCTCGACGTTTCAACCGTGGCTCCGCCTGAACGAGACAAGCGTGGCTTCGTTCTCGACCGTCGTTGGCTTGAAACCGCCGACGCTACGAGTCACGGCCTTCTCGGGTGACATCAACGTCGCGGGCGATCTCACGCTCGCGCCCGCGCCGAACGGGACGCTGGAACTCATCGCCGGGGGTGCGATCAACGGTCTCCAGCCCCAGGGTGTGACGACGGTCAACGGCGCGCCGGTGGTTGGCTTCGGCTCCAGCCGGATCATCGTATCGGACGCCGATCCGGCGAACGTTCCCGGGATCGAGAGTCCGTTTGCGTATCAGAGCCTCGTCGGCACGACGGGCTTGGCGCGCCAATCGGGTGACGATTTTCTCTTCTTCGTGAACGCGCTGTTCGCCGAGACGGGCGCTCCCACTCTCGACCTGCAGACCAGGCAGGCGCTGCATTCGTCCGATCTCCTCCACCGGGACGACCCGGACCCGGTGCGCCTCTACGCGAGCAACGGGAGCATCTCAGGCTTGACGCTATTCAGTCCGAAGGTCACCCGGATCTTCGCCGGGCGGGACATCACGGACGTCTCGTTCTATTTGCAGCAGACCAGCGAGACCGACACGACGGTGATCTCGGCGGGGCGCGACATTCTCCTTTACAATGCAAATTCGCCCGGGCGTTCGGCGGCTGTCGCGAGCGGCAACCAGCTCAACCTCGGCGAGGTGCCGCTCGCGGGTGACATTCAGCTTGGCGGCCCCGGTGTGCTCGAGATTCTGGCTGGACGCGACCTTGATCTCGGCACCGGAGAAAACAACGCCGACGGCACGGGCGTCGGCATCACGACGCTGGGCAACTCCCGCAACGCGGCGCTGCCTTTCACGGGTTCGAGCGTGATCGCGATCGCCGGATTGCGCGAGACGGCGGAGGGTCTCGCGGGATCGAACCTCGACTTCGACGCGTTCATCGAGGCGTTCCTTTTCGAGGATGTCGATGATCCGACCGCCACGACCGCGGCGGGCGGACTGGGCGGACTGGGCGATTTGACGCTGGAGGAATTCCTGGCGCTTCCGACCGTCCGGCGGAATCAGCTCGCGCTCAATGTATTTTACGACGTGCTGCGGACCACGGGTCGCCGAGCGGTCGATCCGGCGAGTCCGACGTTCCAGAATTACGACCGTGGATTTGAGGCGATCGACGCGCTGTTCAATGGGAGATACCGCGGTGAGTTGCTGACCCGCGCCCGCGACGTTCGGACGCGGAGCGGCGGGGGGATTCAGCTCCTGGCGCCGGGCGGCGGACTTACGCTCGCGAATTCCACCCTCGGCGCGGCCCTCGTTCCCCCGGGGATCGTGACCGAAAGCGGTGGTGATATTTCGGTCTTCACCGACGACAGCGTTGACATCGGAATCGGTCGGATCTTCACGCTGCGCGGCGGCAATCAAATCATCTGGTCCTCGACCGGAGACATCGCCGCCGGATCGTCGGCGAAGACGGTGCAGTCCGCGCCGCCAACCCGCGTGCTGCTCGATCCGTCGAGCGCCGATGTGCAGACCGATCTGGCCGGCTTGGCGACGGGCGGCGGAATTGGCGTCCTGGCGACGGTCAGGGGCATTCCGCCCGGCGACGTCGATCTCATCGCTCCCGTTGGTGTCGTCGACGCGGGTGACGCGGGAATTCGGGCGACCGGCAACCTGACGGTTGCGGCAACGGAGTTCCGGAACGCCGGTAACTCCGTGGCCGGTGGCACGACGACCGGCGCACCCGCTCCGGCTGTCGTCAGCGCGCCCAACGTCGGCGGTCTCACCAGCGCGGCGGGCACGGCGGGTGCGGCGCAGAGCAGCGCCGACGACGCGGCCGGAAATTTCCAACCGACCGCGGCGCCGCGTGAAGAAGCGCCGTCCATCTTCGTCGTCGAAGTCGTGGGCTACGGCGGTGGGGCGGTCTCCGCATCGTCGGAACCGACGCCGACGCCGGAACCCGCCGCCCGCTAGGCATTTCTCGAGCAACAATGAAACGCTTCCGCCTCAAGCACGCGCTCTCCGCCCTGACCTTCGGGATACTTCTTGGCCCGCTCGGCCAAGGTCCGGTTGATCTCCAGTCAGCCGAACCCGAGGCGACCGCCCGAATCGGGGATGCGGAGTCGCAATTGAAACGCGGGAAAATGTATGCCGCGGGAGATGGGGTCGAGCAAGACGACGCCCAGGCGGCGGAGTGGTTTCGGCGGGCGGCGGAGAATGGCTCGGTCGAGGCGCAGAACAATTACGCGGCGGCGCTGTTCCAAGGCCGCGGGGTGCCCGCCGATCAGACCGAGGCGGTGATTTGGTATCAAAAGGCAGCGGACGGCGGTGCCGTGTTGTCGCAGTTCGTGCTCGGGCAGCTCTCGGAACGCGGGATCGGAATTGATCAGGATCTGGAAGCCGCCGTCGCGTATTACACGCGGGCGGGAGACTCAGGCTATACCGCCGCCCAACGCGAGTTGGGGCGACTCTATCTCGAAAGCTCCGGCGCTCTCGAGCAGGACAATTCCAAGGCGCGCAAATGGCTTGCGAAGGCCGCTGAGGGAGGCGACGCGTGGTCACAGAACGCGCTCGGTGTCCTGTTCGAGCAGGGCTTGGGCGGTGAGGTCGACCGGGAGCGGGCAACGGAACTTTACCTCGCGGCGGCTGAAGCCGGCGACGCCAAGGCGCAAAGCAATCTCGGTCGAGTCCTCTTCGAAGAATCCGCTCGAGAACGTGATCGCTCGGAAATTTTCAAATGGCTTTCGCTCAGCGCGGACCAGGGCGAGATCACGGCTTCGAAAATTCTGGTCGGCTTGGAACTCGAGATGTCGGAAGCTGAACTCGCGGAAGGCCGTCGGCGCCTAGCGGCAGCCCGCTCGGAACGGGCCGCTCAAACTCCGCCCGACAAGTGACTCCCCATTCGATCCTATGAAAACCACTCTCCGCTTCCTCGTTGTTCTCAGTCTCACTCAGACGCTGCTCCTCGCAGCGGTTGCGTGGTCCTCCTTCCGGGAGCCGGTGGCAAGGGCGACGGCGGAATTGGCGATCTCGAGCGATGCGACCGTTCGAGCCAATACTTCGAAACCGGGTGGATCAACGTTGCCGACTCCGGGACCCGCTTCGGCACCATTCGTGGCGAATCGATTGTCCGCTCCGAGCGACTCAGTTCAATTGCCTGGCACGCAACCGGTCTTTGCGGGGGTCCAGCGCGCGCCGGTTGTTCCAAGTTCAGCACTCACAGCGATGGTCTCGAATTCGGTGGTTGCCCCGGTCACCCGGCAGCCGCACGATTCGTTGGTCACGACCGTGGGGCCGCGGCCCTCAGCGGCCAGCGTTCCTGGTCGGAATGGCACTCCGCCGAACACCGTCGTGCCCGCGTTTGCGACTGGAATCATCCCCCGAGCCACCGCCGGAGTCGGCGCCGGGGCGCTCGGCGAACCCGGGGGCGTGACCGAGCCCGCCCGAAGCCTCGCCGAAACCCGGCGATCGGAGGCCGTGGAAGCGGAGACGATTGAGGCTCCCGAGGGCACCACCGTGCCGGCGGCGTTGGAGGCCACGGATGAATCCATCGCCGCGGAACCCGCCAAAAAGGACCGTCTCCGCGACATTCAGAACGAGTTTGCAGACTCCCTCCGCGATCAATCGGGGCGCATTCCGAGAGAAGTCGACCGCGCCGAGTGGCAAACGGCCCAATGGTTGGCTGACCAGCGATACCGCGCGATGTTTGGCCAGCAAGCGTTCAACGCTCAGCAACGGACCGCGGCCTTGGAGATCGGAGGCGGGCAGTAGAGATCCCGCTTTTTTTAGACAGAGAAGGCGTCGCCGCTCTCGCGATTTTTAATTAATTGGAGTCGGCGTCGTCGGAGCGGTCCCTAGGCTCGGCGCGAAATTTGTAAACGAAGCTTGGCGAGGTGTCATCGGCGAGCGTGACCGAGTAGGTCATACGGACAATGCGTTTGACGCTGATGCGGATCGTGGCGTCGTAACGGCCTTCAATTTTTCCACTTTGGCCATCCAAGCGAAACTGGCCGGACATCTGGATCGATCGGGCGGTTGCGCCGTAAAACCCGCGGGTCTTCTGATTGTTCGACACGGCGGGGGCAATCTCGTCGATGGCGACGCGACCGCTCGGGCGGAAGCGAAAGCGGTTGTTGATCGGGACGCGCTCGCCCTCGACTTTCACTTTGCTCTCGAGTTTGAATACTCCCGAGAGTCCGTCGTCCGCGATGTTGGCGCGGATTTTGAGCCGGTTGCCGCGGAATTTGTCCTGCGTGGTCGTGACCACGGTTCGCCCGAAATAGTTGCCTTGGAAGGCGGAGAGGTCGGTGGCGTTCTTGGTCGCTCCGCCCTCGTCGGTGTCTTGAGCTCGGAGGGCGGGGAAAATGGCGAGCGCGGCGAGGGCGGCGGCGCTGAGGCGGGCGTGGTGAAGCATGTCGGGAATCTATTGCGACGGGGAACCCGGACAAGGGCGGATGGGCTGATTTCGGGCTTGTGACGAAAATGTTACGTTTGGGGAAAGGTTGAATTTTGAATGGGAAATGAGAAATGGGGGTATGCGTTTTTGGTTGGTGGGATGGGTTGGGGTCTTTTTGAGCTTGGGAATTCTGGGGGCCGCCGAGTCGCGGGGGGAACTCCTTTTCCAGGCGAGCGCGGCGTTGAAGACGGGGAACCGCACGTATTTTGAACGGTGCTTCGCGTTGGACGGCGCCGACGCGACCGCGAGGGGGCAGGCGAAGGCGATCATCGACGAGATTCTTCGGTGGAGCGACCCGATCGTGGAGTTAACCGAGCGGGCGGCGGATGCGAACGCCGAAGAGCCAAAACTCAACGGGGAATGGGCGTTTCAAATCCACTTCACGAACGGTCAGCAAGCCCGGCAGGCCTACGTCTTCCCGGCTGGGCCGGTGGGGGACGGCGCGGTGAAGGTTTTGCTCCTGGCTCGCTGAGCGGGAGACAATGGCTCTCTCGCTTCGCTCGATTTGCCGCTCGCCCGCGGTCCCCAGCGTCAGCGCATGTAGGCAAGCGCTTCGGAGGTGGCCTTCACCTGAGGGATGCCTTCGAGGAGGTCGGCAATCGCGTCCCATTTGCCGCTGACGAGCGCCTCGTGGGCGTGGTCGGGGACTTCGATCGGGAAGTCGAGGTCGGCGCAATGGGCCTTCTTGCTGGCGAGATCGATGGTGATCGGCGCGGTCGGGTCGGCGGCGACTAGCTTCGCGAGGGATTTGATGTCGCCGCTGCTCATCACAACGCAGGGCATGCCGAGGGTGATGGAGTTGCCGAAGAAAATCTCGGCGAAGCTCTCGGCGATGACGGCGCGGAACCCGTAGCGGTAGAGGGCCTGCGGCGCGTGCTCGCGCGAGCTGCCGCAGCCGAAGTTTGACCCGGAAAGGAGGATGCTGGCGCCTTTGAAGCGTTCGTCGTTGAGCGGGTGCGGGCGGTCTTCGCCGGTGGCGGGATCCTTCCTGACGTCGATGAACGCGTATTCGCCGAGGCCGTCAAAGGTGACGCACTTCATGAAGCGGGCGGGGATGATGCGGTCGGTGTCGATGTCGTCGCCGGGGACGTGGACGGCGGTGCCGCTCACTTGGGTGATGGGTGGGAGAGATGCCATGTTGATGGTCGTTGGTTGGTGGTTATTGGGCAGCTTGGCGAGTGACGGTGAAGCCGGCGCCTTCGAGGAGGGCGACGAGGCCGGTGTCGCCGTAGAGGTGGGCCGCTCCCACGGCGAAGAAATTTGTCTTCGCCGGGGCGGCTTCGATGTTTTGCACGATTCGCTCGGCCATGAGGGCGTTGCGCTTATCGAGGAGGCGGTCCATGAGGCGGGAATTGAGCTCGGAGTCGCCGGCTAGTTCTTCCATCTCGTCCATGTCGGCTTCGAGGCGGGCGAGATCGCCCGAGAGGTAGCTGGCGACGAGTTGGTCGGCGACGTTGACGCCGGACTCGCGGGCGGCGGCGAGCTGCGCGAGAGTGTCGCGGAGGAGGGTGATCTGGTCTTCGGGGCTGATGTCTTCAAAGATCGCCATCTGCTCGGCGGGAGTCTCGAGACCGCCGGTTTCTTTGCCCGTCATGGCGGCTTTCTGGAAAAGGAGCATGTCGAGCGGGATGACGCCGGGGTGCTTCAATTCGTCCTCGAGCGTGGCGAGGCTTACGGTGAAGGCCCAGACCTTCATCCGGTCACGCGGGGCGAGCGTCATGCTTGGAGCGACGGCTTTCATCTCGTCGAGGACGTCTTGGTAGAGGTCGGCGGGGAGGACGTCTTCGAGCTTCTTGCCGTCCGGAAGAAAGAGCGCGGTCGACATCTCGAGCATCGTGCCGATGTCCATCGGGATCTCGGTGTAGACGGCGTCGGCGGACTCGAACGCGGGCGCGACGCTTTCGGGAATGCGGGCGACCTCGGGGCGCGGCAAGTGGATCGTTCCGAAGATGTAGGATGGCGCGCTGGAATCGGCGGATTCGATTTTCCAAAGAAATGGATCAGCCGCTTCGGCGCAAGCCGCCCAAATGGTTCCGAGCAGCGCGAGGCTGATCCAGAACTTCGACCTTCCGACTTTGGACCTTCGACTCATCACACCAGCTCGAAGACTTCGCGAGCATCCGATACCGTCCCGGTGATCGCCGCGGCGGCGACCATGAGCGGACTCATGAGAACGGTCCGTCCGGTCGGACTGCCCTGGCGGCCCTTGAAATTGCGGTTCGAGCTGCTCGCGCAGAGTTCTTCGCCGACGAGTTTGTCGGGGTTCATGCCGAGGCACATCGAGCAGCCCGCGCCGCGCCATTCGAACCCGGCGTCGCGGAAGATGGTCGCGATTCCCATGGATTCGGCGAGCGACGAGACGCCCTGGGAGCCGGGAACGACGATGGCTTTAACGGAGGCGGAAACTTTCCGGCCCTTGAGGTAACCGGCGACTTCCTGAAGATCGGAGAGACGGCCATTGGTGCAACTCCCGAGGAAGGCGACGTCGACCTTGGTGCCCTTGATGGCGGCTCCGGGAGTGAGGTGCATGTGGGCGATGGCCTCCTCGGCGGTCGCGCGATCTTTCTCCGGGATCTCCTCGGGAGTCGGGACGGTTTCGTCGATGAAAATGGCTTGGCCGGGATTGATACCCCACGTGACGGTCGGGGCGATGTCTTCGGCGTTGTAACCGACGACGTCGTCGTAGCTGGCGTCGGGGTCGCTGGCGGTCGCCTGCCAACGCTCGACGGCGGCGTCCCAATCGGCGCCTTTCGGCGAGTAGGGACGGCCCTTGAGATACTCGAAGGTCGTGTTATCGGGGTTCACGTAGCCGACGCGAGCGCCGCCCTCGATCGACATGTTACAGACGGTCATGCGTTCTTCCTGCGTGAAGTTATCGAACGTGCTGCCGCCGTATTCGTAGGCGTAGCCGATGCCACCGTTCACCCCGAGCTTGCGGATGATGTGGAGGATGACGTCCTTCGCGTAGACGCCGGGCTTGAGTTTGCCGTCGACGTTGATCCGGCGGACCTTGGGCTTCTGCAGAGCCATCGTCTGGGTCGCGAGGACGTCTCGGACTTGACTCGTGCCGATGCCGAACGCGATCGCGCCAAACGCGCCGTGGGTCGACGTGTGGGAGTCGCCGCAAGCGATCGTGGTGCCGGGCTGGGTGATGCCCTGCTCGGGACCGACGATGTGGACGATGCCCTGCTTGCCGGTCGGGAGATCGAAAAACGTGACGCCGGATTCGGCGCAATTTTGGCGCAAGGCCTTGATCATGTCATCGGCGAGCGAGTCGGAAAACGGCTCGTGGCTCTCGTCGGTGGGGACGATGTGGTCGACGGTGGCGAAGGTGCGATTTGGGTAGAGGACCTTGAGACCGAGGTCGCGGAGCATGCCGAATGCCTGCGGGCTGGTGACCTCGTGGATGAGGTGCGTGCCGATGAGAAGCTGGGTCTGGCCGTTTGGTAATTTCCGCACCTCGTGGGCTGCCCACACTTTGTCCAACAACGTCTGATTCATAGAGGGGGAGAACGTAGTGGGATCGGAGCGCGGGTGCAAGTGGCGGTGAAGTGTCGTGCGGCGCTCGATCGAGGGGGCCTCCAGCTGGAAGACCCGCTCACCCCGAGCTGAGTGGTTCGCGGTTGCAGAGGGTCGGGAATGTTCCTAGGTTCGGCGGCTCATGGCGGAAGTTGTTTCGAACTCGCAAGGACAGGAAGACGGGGAGCGGGGTGCGTTTTTGCGGGCTTACCGGACGATGTTGCTGGCTCGAACTTTGGAGGAGAAACTTGCGGCGCTCTATCGGGGGGGGAAGATCAAGGGCGGCGTTTTTCTGGGACGAGGACAGGAAGCGTTGAGCGTGTCGGTCGGGGCAAGTCTGCGTCCGGGAGATATCTTTGCTCCGTTGATCCGCGACCAGGCCGGACGGATGGCCTTCGGCGACACGGTGCTCGATACGCTGCGGACCTATTTAGGATCGCAGCTTGGTTCGATGCGCGGTCGGGACGGGAATATTCACCGGGGTCGGCCCAAAGAAGGTTACTACGCGATGATCAGCCACCTGGGGGCGATGATTCCGGTCGTGGTCGGTGGTTTGATGGCGCGGCGGTTTCGCGGGGAGTCGGGGGTGGTCGGGGCAACTTGCATCGGCGACGGCGGGACTTCGACGGGAGCCTTTCACGAGGGGTTGAACACGGCGGCGGTCGAGCGGCTCCCGCTGGTCGTGGTGGTGGCGAACAATCAATACGCCTACTCGACACCGACGCGGAAACAGTTTGCCTGCGCGGATCTCATGGACCGGGCGACGGGCTACGGCGTGGCTGGGCACCGGGCGGTCGGCACGGATCTCGCGGATTGCCTGCGGGTCGTCGGCGGGGCGGTCGCGGCGGCGAGAGCGGGTGGCGGGCCGCAGCTCGTGGTGGCGGATCTGCTGCGGTTGGTCGGACACGGTGAGCACGACGACGGCTCCTACGTGGCGAAGGATCTCCGGGAAAGCGACGTTGGGCGGGATTGCCTGGACGTCGCGGTGGCCTCGCTGATCGAGCGCGGATGGGCGGACGCGGCGGAGATCCAACGCTGGAAATCGGAGGCGAAAGCCGAGGTGGACGAGACGGCGAACCGCGTCCAGCGGGAGCCGGCACCGGACCCAGCGGACGAGGAGTGGTCGGCGATCTCCAGCGAGCGGCTGGGCGATCGATTTGCGGAGGTCATGCCGTGACGTATCTGCAAGCAATTTGTGAGGCGCAAGGCCAGGTTCTCGCTGACGATGAACGGGTCTTTATCTACGGGCAGGACGTCGGGGAATTCGGCGGCGCGTTCAAAGCAACGAAGGGTTTGGCGAAAAAATTTCCCGGGCGCGTGCTGGACTCGCCGATCAGCGAGGACGCGATGATGGGGATCGCCATCGGTGCGGCCATCGAGGGGATGCGGCCGATTATCGAAATGCAGTTTGCCGATTTTTCGACCTGCGGGTTCAACCAGATCGTGAACCAAGCCGCGACGCTCTACTACCGCACCGAGGTCGCGTGCCCCATCGTGGTGCGACTTCCTTCGGGCGGCACTCCCGGCGGCGGGCCGTTTCACAGTCAAAGCATGGAGGCGATCTACGCTCATTACCCCGGGACGATCGTGCTGACGCCGGCGACGGTCGAAGACGCTTACAGCATGCTCATCGAGGCCGTCGCGATCGACGATCCGGTCATCTTCTGCGAGCACAAATTCCTCTACAATCACCTGAAGGCCGACGCGGTTGGAGGGGAGGCATTGCCGGTGGGCCGGGCGCGGATCGCGCGGCCGGGCCGCGACGCCACCATCGTCACCTACAGTGCGATGCTTCACGAATCCCTCGCCGCGGCGGAAGATTTGGAGGAAGACGGCTACCACGTCGAAGTCGTCGACTTGCGGTCGATCAAGCCGCTGGACACGGACACCGTGCTGGCGTCGGTGTGCCGCACTGGAAGGTTGCTCTGCGTGGGTGAAGCCTGGCCGTGGGGCGGGGTGACCGCCGAAGTGATCGCTCGTGTTTCGGCGGAGGCTTTCGGGATGCTCGATGCGCCGCCGCAACGGCTCAACGCCCGGGACACGCCCGTGCCTTATCACCCCGACCTCTGGGGAACCCACCGACCGACCGCCGGCACGATCGCGGCGGCGACGCGGAGATTGCTCGAACTTTAACCTGATCAAACCCTCGAAGATTATGCCCCAGGTTCCATTCATCATGCCCCAGCTCGGCGAATCGATCGCCGAGGCCACCGTGGTCAAAATTCTGTTCGGCACCGGTGACGCCATCGAGGCCGACACCGACATCATCGAAGTCGAAACGAACAAAGCGGTGATGGGCGTGACCGCACCCTGCAACGGCACGCTCGGTGAGCTGAAGGTCGCCGTCGACGAGAGTTATCTCGTCGGGTCGGTGCTGGGATTTATCGAGGTCACCGACGAGGAGGCTAAGCGCATCGGATTCGACGAGGAGCCGGTGGAGCAGCTGAAGGTCGAGAAGCGAACTCCGAAGAAATCCGTCTCCCAGCAGGTCGTGCCGACGGTGAGCGGCTTGCCGGTCCCCGCTCCGGCGGGCGGGGCAACGTATCTGTCGCCACGGATGAAGGCGCGGATGGCCGAGCTTGGGTTGCACGCGGCGGACCTCGCCGGGATCGCGGGAAGCGGGGCTTCGGGACGAGTGACGATCGACGATCTCGAGAAATTTCTCGGCGACCTGGAGCGCAATCGGATGACGCCCGCGTCGACGATGCGCGTTGCCGTGGCGGACGCGATGCGGCGGAGCTGGACTCGGCCCTTGGCGACGGTCGGGATCTCGGTGCGGATGGACGCACTGCTCGCCCACCGGAAAAAGCAGACCCCCAAACCAGGGCCAGCGCTCTACGCGCTGCGGGCGCTCGCGATTTCCCTGGGTGAAAACAGCGCTCCCGCCGGACGGTTGGTCGGCGATCGAATCGTGCATCCGCGGTCGATCGACATCGGCTTTGCGGTCGAGGCCGAGGATGGGGTGATGGTGCCGGTCATCCGCAACGCCGACCAAGCCTCGCTCTCCGATTTGGTCGAACGCTACGACCGGCTCGTGGACTTGGCGCGTCAGCGCCGCTTGCCGCCAGCGGACACGGGTGGTTCGATCGCGACGGTGACGAATTACGGCACGTTCGGCCTCACGCTCGCAACGCCGATCCCGCTGCCCGAGCAGACGATTCTTTTGGGGATGGGCGCGGGCACGATCGTGCCGAGTTGGGATGCGGAGCTAGAGGAATTTCTACCGGTGACCGAGGCGATGTTTACGCTCAGCTTCGATCACCGCGTGCTCGATGGTGGCGCGGCGGGCCGTCTGCTGAAGCGGGTGGCGGAGCTGTTGAACGCGCCGACGGAGTTGTAGAGCGCGGCAGTTCGCCCCGTGGCGAATCTCCGTCCAATCCGGTGGCGAGAGACGATCTCGCAGTCATGAACGACCAATCAAAGTGGGTGGACACACTTGCGCGCGTGGGCTACTCGGCCAAAGCGGTGATCTACTTCACGATCGCCCGTCTCACCTTCGCGGAGGCGATGAACTGGAGTTCATCGGAACCGGACGCGAAATCGACACTCGACGTGCTCGCACGGCAACCGTTCGGCTGGTTCATTCTGGCCCTCCTTCTGGTTGGGATCCTCTGCTACGTCGGTTGGCGATGGATCTCCGCGTTTGGCCCATCCGCTAAAGACAAAGGCGGTCTCAAAACGGCGGTCAAACGGGTCGGATACTTTTGCAGTGGCTTGGCCTACGCGGGATTGGCTTGGGCGGCCGCGAGCAAATTGTCGGGGGTTCGCGGCGGAGACAGCTCGGGGACTCAGGAGGCGGCGGGCACAGCAATGAATCTGCCGTTCGGCGAGTGGGCCGTGATCGCTGCAGGGTTTGTCTTTGTCGGCGTAGCGGGCAGTTTTTTTCATCAGTCGTTCTCCGCACGATATCGGAAGAAATTCACCGTCACGGACGGAAGCGCGAGCGTTCGAAAGTGGGTCGATCGCCTCGCGCGGTTCGGCATCGCGGCGCGCGGCGTGGTGTTTCTCCTCATCGGCGGATTTCTCGTCTCGGCGGGTTGGAACGCGAATTCCGATGCCGCGAAGGGATCGGGGCAGGCTCTCGAGGCGTTGGAACGGCAACCCTACGGTGCGTGGCTGCTCGGCATCATGGCGGTCGGGCTCGCGGCCTACGGAGTCTATTGCGCCGCCCGCGCTCGCTACGGGCACATCAAGTAGCCCCGCCCCCGCCCGGAGCCGGAGGGAGTGCGTGCCACTCGTGCGGGATGTCGCGCATGAGTAGTGCGTGGTCGAAGGTCGTGTGGCTGGGAGGGAAGCGTTCCGCATCGTCAAAAAATGCCGATGTCAAACGATCGACGGCGAGCGCATTCACTTCCCACTTCTTCACGTCGAGCCGGAGCCCGTCGAGTTGGGTGGACCCGGAGTCGGCGGAATAGCCAAGACTGCCGCGCTCGAAGAATTTGGACGATTCGGCGAGCGATTCGAAGACGGAGTCGATTGGGAACTCTCCGCTCCCTTTGACGACCACGTCGACCAGCGGGGCGCTGAAACTCCGAGCTTGAACCCGAATGGAGATCAGGTCGCCCTCATCGCGGACCGAAAATTTCGACCGATGGTGAACCCCCGGGAAGAGCCGCCCGCCCGCCAAGGAATTGAGAAGCGAGTCGGTGTCTCGCCTCGGTATGAAGACGCCAGACTGCGTGGTTCCGTCCGGTTCATCCCATTCGACCGCGATGCGGTGAGCGGAGTTCTCGCTGGCAATGCCGATGAATTGCGGAAACCCTTTCGGTCGAATGTGCTCCAGGCGGATGAGACAAATCCCGACGATCGCGTGGCCGCGGATCAGCTTCGGACGGAACTTCGGAGGGAGAATTGCCGCGCAGATCTCCGGGGCGACGCGGTAGTTGAGCAGGAGTCGCCGGCGAATGGTTCCCTCGATCGTGGGAACTTTCACGAGCCAGCTGGATGGAGGGTGAGGGCGGACATTCCGTAGAGGCCGGTGTCGGGACCTTTGAAGCCGAAGCGCCGATAAAAACTGGCACGGGCCGCCCCGGTGTAGAGACCGACGAGCGCCTTCTCGGGGGCGGTGCGCTGGATGAACGCGATTGCGGCATCCATGAGCGCGGTTCCAATGCCGCGACCTTGGTGCTCGGGAAGGACCGCGACGTCCATCACGTAGAAAAATTGCTGACCGTCACCAATGATCCGGGTGAGGCCCACAAAGACCTTGTCGATCTCGGCGACGACGCAGAAGCGCGACTGGGGAAGTGACGCGCAGCCAGCTTCGAGGTTGGTGAATCCGGTCCAGTTCACCGCGGTGACCAGGTCGCTGTATTCTTTCGGGGAGGGAAGACGTTCGACGATCTTGAATGGTCGGGCTGCGACGTGGGCTGGGCGGTTGTAAGTCGTCGAGGGCTGGGAGACGCGGAAGGTGTGACCGTTGCAATCACGAACCGTGAACTCGCGGATCCCCCAGGGCTTGTCCTCGGGCGCAGCCGCGATGTCGGCGCCCGCTGCCGTCCATTTCGCGTGAAGCGCATCGACGTCGCCGACGTTGAGGACGTGGACAGCTCTCGGCAGCGGTCCCGTCGTCGCAAGAAAGTAGATCGTGGCTCCGTCCAACGAGACCGAGCCGTAGTCATTCTCGCCCCACGCCCAATCGATCTGGAATCCAAGAGTGTTCCGGTAAAATCGCTGCGTCTCGGCGACATCGCGGACCGGCAGCTCGGGAATGGGGGAAGCGATTTGGACGGCCATGAAATGATTGAATCAACACGGTCCTGGCAAAATGCCGGCCCGGCGTTAATCGAGTGCGATCCAGTCAACTTCGATTTTAAAAGGCCCCGGGCGCTTGTCGCCGATGATGATACCGATCTGCTCGATGTTGGCGGTGTTGATGGGGGGAGCCTCCATAATCTCGCCGTGATGAATGGGCGTGAGTTCGTCGAAGCGAACGACTCGCTCGACCCACTCGCCTTCCACCGTGGCGAAGTCGCCCGTGTAGGAGATGTAGTCGCCGCGAGTGCGAGCGTCGGAACCGAATCGGATCTGGTAGGTTCGTCCGTCACCTTTGACGCGGAGCCGGACGCCCTCTGCGCTACTGAAATCCCACTTGGAATCCGAAGTCTCGACGAGCGAGAAGCCGCCGTTGTTTTCGAGCGACAGGGTGCCGGTGAAAATCAGATCACCGTTTTCGATTTGCTTGGAGCCTTTCGAGAGGCCGCCCATGACGCCATCGTTGACGACGTTCCACGTCGGCCCGTTGGACGTTTCAACGAAATCGACGACCGGGTTGGCTGGCGCTTTGGAGTCTGCGCTGAAGGCGGTGGCCGTGGATGAGGCGATGAGGAGGTACGGAAGAAGCGCGAGAGCGGCAGTGCGTGTCATGATTGCAGCCATCATCGCCTCGGAGCGGCAATGTGCAAGGGAAGGCTCCCCGGCTGGGGAGCCTCCGCGAAGTGATCAGTTCCGATTGTTGTTGTTCTTCTTCTTTTTGTTCGAGTTCTCGTCGTCGCGATTCGAGTTCTGACGTTGCTGTTGTTGGCGCTGCTGAGGCTGCTGCGGGCGCTGGGCCTGCTGACGTTGCTGTTGCTGTGCCTGTTGTTGGCGCTGTTGTTGGGCCTGCTGTTGGCGTTGGGCTTGTTGTTGGCGCTCGGCCTGTTGCTGACGCTGAGCCTGTTGCTGACGCTGGGCCTGTTGCTGACGCTGGGCCTGTTTCTGACGGTCCGCCTGCTGTTGGCGCTCGGCCTGCTGCTGACGCTGTTGGCGCTCGGCGGCTTGCTGGCGTTCGGCCTGTTTCTGCTGCTGCTGACGCTGCTCGGCCTGTTTTTGTTTGTCGGCTTGCTGCTGCTTCTGCTGGCGTTCCGCCTGCTGCTTGCGGGCGTCCTGCTCGCGCTGTTGCTTTTGACTTTCGGAGTTGTTCTTTCCGTTCCCAGCCTGCGACTTCCGGTCAGTTGACTTCTGGCTCTCGGCTTGCCGTTGCTTCTTTTGGCGCTCGGCTTCTTTTTGCCGTTCGGCGTTCTTCTCGCGCTGCTGCCGCTGTTCGCGCTCGGCTTGTTGCTTGCGAGCCTCCTGTTCGCGCTGCTTTTTCTGGCCGTTGGAATCGTCTTTTCGATTGTCCGCTTGCGCTGTCCGCTGGTCCTTTCGGTCCTTCGCGTTGTCGGAGACCTTTGGTGCAGTCGTCGGGTTGTTGGGTTTGTTCGGTCGATTCGCGTTGTCGTTCTTCCGGTTGTCGTTGCCGCGGTTATCGGCGTTTTTGCGGTCTTGGTTCGAACGGTCGGCGGTCTTTGGGCGATCGTTGTTCTTCCGAGGACCGGCTGCCTGACGGTTTGTGTCCGCCGTCAGTTTAGCTGGTTTCGGCACGGCTGGGTTTTTGACCTTGCCGTTGTTTTTCTTCCCGTCGGCTTTGACCTGATTGTCGGAGCGGGCGATGCGGGCGTTGCCACCGTTGTTGCGCTGGCGCTGGTTGATCTGGCGGGTGCTCCGGTCGCTCGGCTGCCATTTGTTGATCGTCCGATTGTCGACGTTGCGGTTGTCGACGTTGGTGATGTTCGTGTTCGAGATGTTGGTGTTCGTCTCGGAGATGTTCACGTTGCGGTCGCGATCGTAGGATCCGCGATCATACCAATAGTCGCGGTTATTGTAACCGTAGCCCGGGCCGTAGTAGAACTCCCGGCGATTCCAGTCGAAATCGTAGCTGAGCCACGTTCCGACCGCGAACCCAGCACCGAAGCTGATCGCGTTGCCCACGTAGTCGGGCTGGTAGGTCTCGACGTAGACGACCTGGGGATCGTAAACGGGCACGTAAATGACCTCTGGATCAGTGGGAACAATTCGGATTATCTCCTTCTCGACGATGACAGTTTGTTGGGGGGTGTTGACGAGTGAACCGACTTCTTGGGCATCGTCGCGGAGGCGCTGGATCGAAGCCATTACGTCCTCGGGTTGTACGTAGAACGCCTCGCCGACGGCGGCGGTCCATTCAAGATTTTCATCCATCCATCCCAGCACGTCCGGGTAGCGGGTGAGGCCGATGACACTCTCGTCCCACGGTTGGTTATCCACGTCGTCGAGGTCGCCGTCTTCGAGATAGCGAGTGGCGAGCGTGACGTCGGTCGGGACCGTCGCCGCGGGGAGAACGAGGCTGACCAACGCATCCGGATAGAGAGCGATGGGTCCGAGGAGGTCATCGAGCTCGTCGTCGCCGAGGAGATAGACGTCGTCCTCCGTCGGTGCCGCGGAAGTGGAATACTGAGCCGACGCGTTGGGCGTCGAGGCGGGGATGGCGAGGGCCAGTAGCGCCGTGAGAAAAGCTGGGCGGACGAGGCCGCGAAGCCAAGGGGATCGGAATGGGTGAGTTTTCATAGTGTGGGTGACGTGAAATTCAGGTTGTTCGGAGAAGTGAACGAATCGGCCGCGGGGTCTATTCAATCGGCGGTGGGAAAAATTGGCGGGATCGGGTAGGAGGGAGTAAGCATCGTCCTTCGTCGCCGAATGACAAGGATCGTTCGACGCAGCCAAGCGAAGCCGATAGCGTCCGCGGCATGCTCACCAAAGTCTTCTCGGCCGCACTTCGCGGGGTGGATGCCTGCGAGGTCGAGGTGGAGGTGAACGCGGGCCACGGCGATCCGATGGTTGTCGTGGTCGGACTGCCGGACACCTCGGTTAAGGAGAGCCGGGACCGGGTGACGACCGCGATCTCGAACAGCGGGTTTCGCTGGCCCCGGACGCGGACGACCGTGAATCTCGCCCCGGCGGATTTGAAGAAGGAGGGGCCGAGCTTTGATCTGCCGATTGCCGTCGGGATGATCGCGGTCGCTGAAGACGCGGACCTGCCGCGACTCGAGCGGTGTCTGATGGCGGGGGAGCTGGGGTTGACCGGCGAGGTGCGGGCGATCAAGGGAGCGCTGCCCATCGCGCTGGAGGCGCGGCGGCGGAAAAAGAAGGCGGTGATCCTTCCGATGGCGAACGTAGCGGAGGCGGCGGTGGTCGAGGGCATCGACGTCTACGGGGTTCGGTCGCTGCGGGAAGCTTACGAGTTCGTGAGCCGGGCGAAGGAGCTGGAGCCGACGCGGGCCGAGATCTCGCTCGGGGTCGAGAGCGAGGATCCCGATCTGGATTTTGCTGACGTGAAGGGCCAGGAGCAGGTCAAGCGGGCCATCGAGGTCGCCGTCGCTGGTGGGCACAATCTTTTGTTGATCGGACCTCCGGGGTCGGGGAAGAGCATGTTGTCGAAGCGGATCGCGACGATCATGCCGGCGATGTCGCTGGAGGAGGCGATCGAGACGACGAAGATTCACAGCATCTGCGGGCTCACGGACGAGGCGCGGTCGTTCGTGCGGGTGCGGCCTTTTCGCGCTCCGCACCACACGATTTCGGACGTGGGGCTGCTGGGCGGATCGTCGAATCCGTCGCCGGGCGAGGTGAGTCTGGCGCATCAGGGTGTGCTGTTTCTGGACGAATTGCCGGAGTTCAAGCGGTCGACTTTGGAGGTGATGCGGCAGCCTTTGGAGGATGCGAAAGTTGTCATAAGCCGAGCGGCCGGGACGATGACCTTCCCCGCTCAGTTTATGCTCGTCGCGGCGATGAACCCGTGTGCTTGCGGGTATTTCGGTGACCCGAAAAGGGAGTGCCGTTGCTCGCCTGTGCAGGTGGAGAAGTATCGGCAACGGATTTCGGGGCCGCTGCTGGATCGGATCGACATCCACGTCGAGGCCCCGGCGGTCGAATATCGTGACCTGGCGAGCGAGACGCGAGCGGAGCCGTCGCGGGCGATCCGTGCGCGGGTCGAGGCGGCGCGTGGGGTGCAGGGCGCGCGCTTCGCGCGAACGAAGATCGCGAGCAATGCGCGGATGACACCGGCGGCTTTGAAGACGCATTGCCGGCTCGACGCGGAGAGTCAGGAGATGCTGCGGATGGCGATGAGCGAGCTGCAATTGAGTGCAAGGGCTTACGATCGGATTTTGAAAGTTTCGCGGACGATTGCGGATTTGGCGGGGGTCGAAGCGATTGCGGCGGAGCATTTGGCGGAGGCGATTCAGTACCGGACGCTGGATCGGAATTTGTGGCGGTGAGGAAGTTGGCCTCTACCAAATATGTCTCGATGAATGCTTCTTCGCCACGGGTGGTCAATCGGCTGCCGACGGATCAAAGGCAACGTGACAACAATGACTCAGGCACGTAACAAGACACCGTGTTGGAGCGACATCTCAGTCCGTTGCGCTACCCGGGAGGGAAGGCGTGTTTGGCATCCTTTCTTACGGATGTGATTGACCTCAACGAATTGCGAAATGTCGCTTACTTCGAGCCCTACGCGGGCGGTGCGGGTGCCGCGCTGACTCTTCTTTTGAACGGGGTCGTTTCGGAAATCAACATCAACGACGCCGATTTCCGGGTTGCCAGCTTGTGGCATTCGATCCTCGACGAAACGGATCGGTTCGTTGATCGAGTCGCCACCGTCCCGCTCGACATCGAGCATTGGCGGAAAGAGCGCGCCATCTGTGATGAACCTGCCAGGCACAGTTCGTTCGAGGTTGGGTTCGCGGCATTTTACATGAATCGATGCAATCGATCGGGCGTGTTATCTGGGGCTGGGCCGATTGGTGGCCTCGAGCAAAAAGGGGAGTGGAATCTGGACGCGCGTTTCAATCGGGCTGGACTCACGACCAGAATTGGTCTCATAGCAAGGAAGCGGGACCGAATCAATGTCACCCAACTTGACGCGATCGAATTTCTGAAAAGGGGTCTGCCGAACGGTCGCGCTCGGCGGAAGGCGTTCGTCTATCTCGATCCACCCTACGTGAATAAGGCGGAGCGCCTGTATTTGAATTCCTACACCAACAAAAATCATCGGGAAATCGCCTCGTATCTGCACGGTCAGAGTCTGCTGCCGTGGGTGATGTCCTACGACGACACCAGCTTGATTCGGGAGCTTTACGCGGACGACCACGTGTTTTCACTGCCAATCAACTATTCATTCCAAGCAAAGCGCGAGGCAAGCGAATTGCTAATTTGCCCTCACCGCGTCTGTTTGCCTCGTGCTTCCACAATTCGCGGGAAAACGGTCGCGATACCGCAGTCCGCTACTAAGTTATGAACGTCGAACTAGAATGTCCGATAATCGAGGATTCGCTGGTGACTGACCTCCGGTTCGATCGCAACAATCCGCGTTTGATCGAGTTCGGGATCACGGAAGAGAGTGAAGAAGACGAGATCCTGCGGACGCTTTGGACGGAGATGGACGTGCGCGAGCTGGTCCTATCGATGGCGGCCAGTGGCTATTTTGCCCACGAGCCGTTGATCGTTTCAGAGGAGAACGGCGAGCGGATTGTCATCGAAGGCAATCGTCGATTGGCCGCGCTCAAAGTCCTGACGCAACCCCGGTTCGCTGGCGAAAACAAGTGGACGATTCCCGAGATTTCGGAGCCTCTCAAGGTGAGGCTGGAGTCGGTTCCGACCCTCAGGCAGAGCCGTGAAGCTTCGTGGCGCTACATGGGCTTCAAGCACGTCAACGGTCCGGCGAAATGGACGAGCTTTGCGAAGGCAAACTACATCGCGGAGGTTCGTCGGAATTACGGCGTCGGTCTTTCGGATGTCGCCCGTCAGATTGGTGACAATCACGGGACGGTCCAGAAGCTTTTTCGAGCGCTGATGGTGCTTGAGCAGGCTGAGCGCGCGGGCGTTTACGATCGTGCCGACTGTTACGCTTCGCGAATTTTCTTTTCCCATCTTTACACGGGTTTGGAATACGACGGGTTCGGTCGATTCCTAAATCTTGCTCAAAAAGAAGACGAGACCGACTCGCCGGTATCTAAAGATAAAATCTCCGAACTGGGCGAGCTGCTCACTTGGCTTTTCGGAAGCAAGAAAAGTGGTGCTCCGTCGGTGATCGAAAGCCAGAACCCGGACTTAAGGCAACTCAACGAGGTGGTCGATAATCGAGAGGCTATCTCGGCCCTTCGAGCTGGCGAGTCGTTGGGAGCGTCCTTCCTGCTGAGTCGCCCAGCCGGAGCGGTCTTGGAGGATGCGCTGCTCGACGCCAAGCGGGCGCTCATGCGGGCTAAAAGTTACGTGGCCAACGGTTACGACGGATCGGAATCCCTGCTCAAAACCGCTGGCTCAGTCGCTACGCTCGCCGACGCCGTCTACGAGGAAATGGATGTCATGAGGAACGGGAATCGGAAAAAACTCCGTATGATCGAAGACTAAGTCCCAACTCAAAGATCGATGAGTTTCAAATTACCGGGAACGCCTTCTCTGCGGGCGCGGCCCCATGAGCTTGCTGATTTTGCGGAGTGCCTCACCTTGGTCTACGGCGAGTGTTCCGCTCGGCGGATCGAGCGCCATCTGGGTCAGCTCGACGACAATGCTCGCAACGAGGGCATGGACGACAGTGATGCTGCCAACGAAGTGCTGGCCACCCGGATGCTGGTCGAAATCGAGGACCGACGAATTGCCGCAGCTGGGGGATATCCATTCGAAATCAAGCTGAAGAGCACAACTTTGCGGAACCTTGAGCGTGTTCGGGTTCCGCAAGCGACGATCTATCAATTTCTGCTGCTTGCCACGCGTCTCGATATGCAAAAGCAAAGGGCTTGGGCCGGGTTCGACGGGACAGTGCTGTTTGAAAGTCTTTCGCCGTACATCCTGCGCCTTTACCTTCATCCCACCCGTGCTCGGGCGATGGTCTTCGGCACCGCGGTTGGTGGCAGGTTCGCCGACAAGGTTGATGATCTCTGCCGGGCCGTTGGGGAGGGCGGTCGGTACCGCAATACCGACGGGATCCGCGAGCAAGCCAACGACGACAAGCTGGACGTGGTGGGCTGGCTGCCATTCGCGGATGGTCGACCGAGTCAGATTTCTATCTTCGGGCAATGCAAGACTGGAACGAATTGGACGGATGAGTTGACAAAATTGGAGCCCGGCTCTTTCACAGAGCGTTGGATGGAGCGGACTTACCAATCGCCTCCGATGAAAGCCTATTTCATTTCGGAATCTCACGATCGAGCTCAGTGGGAAGGTTCGACGCGCAACGCAAAGCTTCTATTTGACCGTTGCCGTATCGTGGAAATGATCGGGAATGGCCTCCTCGGGGAGCTGTGGTTGCATCAAGGAGATAGGACCCCATGGGAGGGTTTGCTCGGCCAGATTAATGAATGGAATTTGGCTGCGATCGAAGACCTTCGGAGGAATGGGTGGGCGAATTCTTTTTGAGAGAGTCCCCATCCGTTCGAACGAGTGCCCTTTCTGGTCCGTTCCGAAATCTTTACCGACGACGCGCTCGCGTCTGGATCTGGCTCTCTCTTTTTGTGAGCCAGGGATTGCAATTCCGGGTTCGGTTGAAGGAGGTGACCATCTCGAATCATTTGCCGGAGGCGATTGGTGGATCTCAAATGACGGCTCGGCCGTTTCCAGAAGTCCGGGGATTGAACGTCGCTGATCGTCGAGAACGGGACGGGGCATTTCGCGGGTGCTGATATTGGCTTCGCATTGATTCCTACGGCGTTTTGTCGCCGTTCGCATGATGGAACGCGTGCAATTCCCGTTTCCGGTGGCTGAAAGCCGCCGTTCCTCGAAATGCGTCTGATCGCTGAGCGCGAAAAATAGCGGGTCAAGGGAATGGAATCAGGCGTCAAATCGTGAACCTTGACGGTGTCTAGCGTGACGGCTTCTTTAGCGGAGGTGATTAGATGACGGGATTTGAGTTTAAGTTTTTGGCGGTGGCGGGGACGGTGAGTCTGGACATGTGTTCGGGAGTCGCGGTTGCGAGTTTGGTCGGGGTGAGAGTGTTTTGGTGGTCGGTGCGTCCGGGAGTGTGGGGAGCGCGGCGGTGCGGATTGCCAGCCATCTGGGCGCGACGGTGACCGGGGTTTGTCGGGGCGATAACGTCGGGGCGGTCCGCGCGCTCGGAGCGGAGCACGGGATCGACTACACGAAGCGGGATCTCAGGTCTATTGAGGATCGCTACGACGTGGTGTTCGAAACCGCCGGATCCATGAATTGTTCGCAAGCTCTTGATTTGGTGAAGCCCGGCGGGCGGGTCGCGTTGATCGCGGGGGGTCTCGGCGACCTGCTTTGGGCTTCGCGCCGAGCGAGATCACGGGGCTGCCGCGCGTTGGTCGGACCGGCCGCGGAGCGTCGGGATGACCTCGAGCGAATGGTCGACCTCGCGACCAGAGGGGTGTTTTCCCCTTTGATCGAGCGGGTGTATCCGTTCGACCGAATTGCGGAAGCCCACGCCCGCGTGCAATCGCGGCGCAAGGTCGGGAACGTGGTTATTTCGTTCGAGTAGAACGAGTCGCGTTGGTCGTGCTGGCAGTGCTGGGTTTCCCTGATTCTGTGAGCTGGGGGCAGGTTGCTGGAGCTGGTTTCGCTTTGCCTCATTCGATTTGGTTTGCGATCGCTGTGATGCGGCGGGACGCCGCATCTCGCACGCGGGACGCGCGCGCTCCCCCGAATTCGGCGGCTGGGAGTGTCTTGATGGCTGGGCGCAAAAAAAAAGCGGGGCAGCCGAAAGGCTGCCCCGCTGGTGAACTGTTTTGCGACTGGCGCTTATTCGGCCATGTCGGTGTCGGCTCCGGTGCCGCTGCCGGTGTTGCTACCGGTGCCGTTGGCTTTGCCTGCTCCGACGCCGGGCTCGGTCTTGTTGTCGCGGGCACCGGTGTTGTCACCTTCGGGGGAGACTCCGGTGCCGCTGCCGGTGTTCGTCGCCGATCCCATTCCCGTTCCAGCGCTCACGCTTGGGCTGGTGAGAGTGGGTTTCGCTTCGGAGGCGGACATGGGGTCGTCGACTTTCTCGTCGATTTCGTTGGCTCTGGTGTCGGCGTCGCCCACGGAGGACGTGCCGTCGCTCGCTTCGGTTGCTTCGGTCGTGACCGTGGTGGTGGCATCCTCGGCGTCGTCCGCAACGACTGCAGTGGTCGTCGTGGCATCGTCGGAGGCGTCCGTGGCGGCTTCGGAAGCGATCGACTTCGCTGCGTCAGCGTCGGCGTGCGCCGCGATGGGAAGGAGTCCGAGAGCTGCGACCGCTGACAGATTTCGTAGGGTTTTGAGTTTCATAGATCCTTGTTTCGCGGGTGAAGGCCGGGTTGCGCGTATCTTTTTTTCATGAAATCCGTGGCTTCGTTTCGGGCCGCGGGGTTTCGGCTCGGCGGATGGCGGTGGCGAGTCGGTCGAGGCGGATGGGTTTGGTGAGGTAGTCGTTCATGCCGGCCGCGAGACAGCGGTCACGGTCGGAATCGGTCGCGTGGGCGGTCACGGCGATAATCCACGGTCGGTCGTGCGAGGTGCATTCCGATCGGATGATGCGGGTGGCCGCGAGGCCGTCGAGTTTGGGCATTTCGACGTCCATGAGGATGATGTCGTAAACCGTGGCGCGGTGGGCGGCGACGGCTTCGTGGCCATTTTCAGCGAGAGTTGCGGTGGTGCCGAGGCGCTTGAGCATAGCTTGGCAAAGGAGCTGATTGGTGCGGATGTCGTCGACGAGGAGGATGCGGAGGGCGCCTGAAACAGGTAGTGTTTCCGGCGGTCGCGGTGGGGCTGGGTCGGGGGGCGCAAGGGGAAGCAGCGAAGAGTCCGGCAGGATCGGGATGTTGACGGTGAAGGTGCTGCCGTGGCCGGGTTCGCTCGCGACGGTGACACGGCCGCCCATGAGCTCGGCGAGGCGTTTGGTGATGGCGAGGCCAAGGCCGGTCCCGCCGAAGCGCCGGGTCGTGCTGGCGTCGGCCTGAGTGAAGGAGTCGAAAATCGTGGCTTGCTGGCAATCTGTTAGGCCGATGCCGGTGTCGTGGACGCGGAGGAGAAGTGATGAGTCAAAGGTCGAAGGTCGGAAGGGCTCAGTTCGATCCGCTGGTGCGGATGTGGCGGTGATGGTGACGCTGCCCGTGCTGGTGAATTTGACGGCGTTGCTGAGAAGATTGGTCAGGATCTGGCGGAAGCGGGTGACGTCTCCGTTGAGGGTGCGGGGGCAGGTGGGTCCGACGTCGGTGATGAGGGCGAGCGACTTGAGGGCGGCGGCGGGCTCGACGAGTTTCACGCAGGCGGCGATGGCCTGGCGGAGGTCGAAGGGGGCAAGCTCGAAGCTCGATCTTGCCGACTTCGATCTTCGAGAAATCGAGAACATCGTCGACGATGGAGAGTAGGGTCTCGGCGCTGTTGGCGGCGGAGCGGGCAAAATCTGTCTGCTCGGAGTCGAGCGACGTCTGGAGGAGGAGAGAGGAAAAGCCGACGACGCCGTTGAGCGGTGTGCGAATCTCGTGGCTCATGGCGGCGAGAAATTCCGTCTTGGCGCGGTTCGCCGATTGGGCGGCGGCGGTGGCGGCGAGCAGGTCGGCCCGGTCGGTTTCGATCTGGGAGCGCATCTTGTTGTAACCGCGGATGAGGGTGCCGATCTCGTCCCGTCGCTGGCCGCCGGCGAGGGGCGGGTGGGGCGTTTCCGACGTGGGTGATCGCATGCGGGCGGCTAGCGCAATGAGGGGTTTCGAAAAATTTCTAGCGATGAAAATGGCGACCACGATCGAGATGGCGAGAACGGCGATGAAAATGAGTGCGACAACTTTCTGGACTCGGGTGGCCGGGGCGAACGCGACCGAGCGCGGGATCGAGACGACGAGCGACCAGCCATTTCCGGCAAAATCGAGGAAGCCCCGCTCGACGACGACGACGGTGATGTCGTCGGCCCGATCGATGGGGCGGCCATCGATCTCGGCAACGGGGCGGCCATCGATCTGCTCGAGCACCGAATCCCAACCTGCGACGGGCTGGAGGAGGCGGTCTTTGCGAAGGTGGCTCGAGTACAGGAGGCTACCGTCGGCCGAGATGAGGTCGGTGCGAATGGAGTGCCCTTTGCTTTCGATGGGAAGATGCGCTTGGGAAATGATGGAGTGCAGGATCGAGAGGGGCAGGCGGGCGACGACGGAGCCGATGACCTCGCCGCCGGAGTTGGGAACCGTGGCGGCGAAGAAGATGACCTCGGTGCGGACGTCGTTGGCGAAGGCGTATTCGCTGCCCGCGCTGACTCCGTTGTCCGCAATCTCGGACCAGAACGCGGCGGGCGGTGCGGGATTGCCCACCTCCAGGCCGGCGGTGTCGGCGATGCGGATGCGATCGAGATCGAAGAATGAGAGCGAGGTGTAGACCTTCAGCCGGTTGCGGTAATCGATGAGGCGGCGGGTGATCTCGCTGGGTGACGATTCGGCGTCGGTGATGACGGAGTCGTTGGCGATGATCTCGATGTTCTGGCGGCGGGCGTGAAAGAAGCTGTCGAGCTGCTGCATGGTCCGCGTCGAGGACGCCTCGAAATTGCGAACGATCTCAGTCTCGAGGATCCGGATGGTTGAATACCAAGTCACCGCGGCCGTGAGAACGACGCTGCCCGCGATGAGCGCTACGAAAGCGAGCGCGAGCTTGTGCGCAAATCTCATTGCTGGTCCGCGAGGTCGCGGACGAAGCGGGGTTCGATGAGTTTGTCAACGTCCGGGCGGATGACGATCTGCCCGCGCGACACGAAGAAATCGACGATGTCCTGCGTCCGCGCGTAGATGGAATCAGGGTCGGTCGGGGTCATGGCTCGGAGGTTGTCGGGGAGGTCGAGAACGTGGAGGCCCTCAAGATCGGCGCGGAATTGATCGACGGGCATTTTCTCGTGCTCTGCCATGATACGTAGAGCGTCCTCGGGTTGGTCGCGCCAGATTTCGATGGCTTCGGCGAGGGCGGCGACGACCCCCTGGATCTGATCGGGCCGGGTCTCGATTGCCGTCGGGCTCATGAAGAGAACGTCGGTGATGAGTCCGGGAATCTCGCCGGCTTTCCCGAGGATCTTGTAACCTTCTGCAAGGGCCGTCGTCGTGACGGGTTCCCAGGTATGACCAGCGTCGATCCGGCCAGTTTGAAGGGCCGTCAGGACTTCCATCGGGTTGACGATCTCGAAGCGGAGGGCCTCCTCGGGGACGCCGTGCTTGGCAAGGAGTTCGAGGGCGAACATGTGGGAAAAGGTATTGATGCCCTCGATGCCGATCTTTTTCCCGGCGAGGTCTTCGATTTCTTTGATGACGGGATCGCCGATCAGCACGTCGGCGGAGTCGGAGTAATCGACGACCCAGACAACCATGGCGGGCACGCCCGCGGCGTATCCCGTGACCGCTTCGGGCAATACGTCAAACCAACCCTCGATTTCACCTTTCGCAAATCGTTCACGCGAAGTCGCGCTGTCTTGGGCAAAAACGATTTCCACGTCCGCTCCGTGTTTGGCGAAGAGGCCTTTCTCTTCGGCGAGATAGGCAAACGCGTAGCCGACCCAGGTCTCGATTCCGATTCTCAACGGGGCTGATTTCTCCGGCTGAGGGTCTCCGCAGCCGACGAGAAAAAGGAGGGCGGGAGCGATGAGGGTGACAGCTAGCCGCGTCATCTGCGGAGGGTAGTTATCGCAAATATCGCTGTCCAGCGGGTTGTGTTGCGTGCAAGTAGCGATTCGAAAAAGGTGAAAACCCTTCAGGCCGGAACACAAAAAAACGCCCGCCGGGATTCCCGGCGGGCGTCGGTGAAGTCGGGTTCGCTCTAGTGGTGGTGGCCGCCGGGTCCGTGGGCGTGGCCGTGGGAGAGTTCTTCCTCGGTCGCTGCGCGGACGTCGCGGACGGTCACGTCGAAGTGGAGCGTCTCGCCGGCCAAAGGGTGGTTCGCGTCGACGGTGACTTCCTTTTCGTCAACCTTGGTGACGGTGAGAATCTGTTCTCCCTGCGGGCCGCTGGCGCGGAGCTGGACGCCGGGGACGAGTTCGTCGGTGCCTTGAATCTGTTCACGCGGGACGATCGTGGTCTTGCTGTCGTCCCGTTCGCCGTAGGCTTCTTCCGGCGTGATGGTGACTTGGAGATCTTCGCCGGCGGACTTGCCTTCGAGCGCCTTCTCGAGGCCGGGGATGATCTGGCCGGTCCCTTGGAGGAAGGCGAGTGGCTCGCGGCCCTTGGACGTGTCGAGGGTCTCCTTGGCTTCGTTGGTGAGGGTGTAGTCGATGCTGACGACGGATCCTTTGGTGATTTGCATCCGGGAAGGGTAGGGGAGGTTCGCGGCTTGGCGAGGGGGTTTTTGGTTTTTAACCGGAAGGGGGGGGAGGAATCATTCGCTCTGGGCAGCCAGGAGCTCGGCGTAGACGCGTTCGAGGGCGTCGGGGAGGATGCGGGTGCCGGCGGTGACTGGCATGAAGTTGGAATCGCCGGTCCAGCGCGGAACGATGTGCCAGTGGAGGTGATCGGCGCAGCCCGCGCCGCCGGCTGCGCCGAGGTTGAGGCCGACGTTGAAGCCCTGGGCTCGGACGACGGTGCGGAGGAGGCGTTGAGCGAGGAGGGTGAGGTGCCAGATCTCGAGGGCTTCGTCGTCCGTGAGGTCCTCCATCGCCGCGAGCTTGCGGTAGGGGACGGCCATGAGGTGGCCGACGGTGTAAGGGTAGCGATTGAGCATGAGGAAGCAGCTCTTGCGGCGGGCGACGACGAAGTGCGCGGCGTCGTCGGAGGTGTTCGCGGCGGCGAGGAGGAAGTCGGGGTTCGACTCGGGGTCGCGCTGGAAATACTCGACGCGCCAGGGGGACCAGAGGGAAGCGAGGTGGTCTTTTGGGAAATCGGGCATGGGGTGAGGGAGCAGGTTAAAGATCTTTCGCCTCGCTCAAGATGACAGGTTGGAGGGGTGGGTCGAGGGCCGTGAGAATCGCGGTCGCCGCCCGGTGGGCGGCTCCGGGGCCGCCGAGGGTGGCGATGACTTTGGCGAGGTCGGTCTGGAGGTCGGCGCGGGTGGTGTCGTCATTGAGGAGGCGGAGGCACTCGTCGGCGAGGGCGGCGGCGGTCGCGGCGGGTTGGATGAATTCGCGGACGACGGTGCGGTCGGCGAGGATGTTGACGATGCCAAGGTGGGGAACGCGGACGAGCCGTTTGCCGGCTTCGTAGGTGAGCCAGGCGGTCTTGTAGACGAGGGCGTAGGGGAGACCGAGCGTGGCGGCTTCGAGGGTGGCCGTGCCGGAGGCGACGAGCCCGACGGTGGCGCGGCGCATGAGGTCGTGGGACTGGCCGACGGTGATCTGGATCGGGACGCCGATCTCGCGGGCGAGGCCGATCATCTGCGCGGCGTGAGCGTCGCTGGCGGCGGCTGCTTCGAAGCGGAACTCGGGTCGGCTCTTTGCGATGAGTGAGGCGGCTCCGGCCATGGCGGGGAAGATGCGGCGGACTTCACGCTCGCGGCTGCCGGGGAAGAGGCCGACGAGGTCGGGGGCGCGGGCCGCCGCGGATTGCTCTTCGGCGAGGCGGTCGATGAGGGGGTGGCCGACGAATTCCGTGCGGAGGCCACTCTGCTCGTAGAGCTCTTTCTCGAAGGGGAAAATGCAGAGCATCAGGTCGAGCCAGCGGGCCATCTTCGGGAGGCGACCGCGGTTCCAGGCCCAGACTTGCGGGCTGACATAGTAGAGAATCTTGATCTGCGGGAGGCGGGCGCGGAGGGCTTTGGCGAGGCGGAGGTTGAAGCCGGGGTAGTCAACGAGCAGGACGGCGTCGGGTCGATGCTCGGCGATGTCGCCGAGCATGGCGTGGAATTTTTTCCGAAAGTATCCGTAATTTTTGAGGACGTCCCAGAGCCCGAGGACGCCGGCTTCCTCGATCCAGTCGTCGAACGGTGCGGCGGCGTGTGGGGCCATCTTCGGGCCGCCCGCGCCGATGAACTCGATGCTGGGGTCGAGAGCGTGCGCGGCGAGCATGACTTCGGCGGCGCGGGTGTCGCCGCTGTTCTCTCCGGCGACGATCCAAATGCGTTTCACGGGAGGGCTAGGAATTGCGTTTCAGGTGGTCGGCGATGGGGCCTTCCAGTGAGGGGGGTGGGCCTTTGCGCGGGTCGGCGGCCTCGATCTGCGCGGTGATGTCGAGGGCGATCTCGAGGGCGGCGGTGGCCTGGTAGCCGGTGACTTTGGGGGCGTTGCCGGTGCGGGCGCTTTCGAGAAAGGAGGCGAGCTGGCGCTCGAGGGCGTCGCCCTTTTCGACCTTCACTCCGGCGCGGACGATTTTGCCGTCTTCGAGGGTGAAGGTGACGCCGTCTTGCTTCTGGTAGTCGAGGCTGAGGTAGGCGTCCTCTTGAAAAACGCGGATCTTCCGGAGCCGGTCGGCGCTGATGCGGGACGCGGTCACGTTCGCGACGCAGCCATTTTCGAAGCGGAAGCGGACGTTGGCGATGTCCTCGCTTTTGCTGAGAACGGCGATGCCGACGCAGTCCATCGAGGCGATGGGCGAGCGGACGAGGTGGAGGATGATCTCGATGTCGTGGATCATGAGATCGAGGACGACGCCGATGTCGGTCGAGCGATTCGGGAACGGCGAGAGGCGGGTGACTTCGAGGAAGCGGGGGTTGTTCAGCTTGCCTTCGAGGGCAGCGAGGGCCGGGTTGAAGCGCTCGATGTGGCCGACTTGGAGGACGCAATTGTTGGCGGTGGCGAGTTCGGCGAGGGCGCGGGCTTCGGCGCTGTTCGGCGCGATGGGTTTCTCGATGAGGAGGTGTTTGCCGCGCTCGAGGAGAAATTTTCCGATTTCGAAATGGGTGACCGTCGGCGTGCAAATGGTGGCGGCGTCGACGCGGTCGGCGAAGTCTTCGAGGTCGGCGGCGGCGTGGGTGCGGTGCTTCTTCGCGGCGGCGGCGGCGGCCTTGGGGTTGGCGTCGTAGACGGCGGTGAGGTCGCAGTCGGGGAGGGCGGCGTTGCAGCGGACGTGGTGCGTGCCCATGTGGCCGGTGCCAACGACGCCGGTGCGGATTGGGGTGGTCATGGTTTGGACGGGATACAAGACGAAGACAAGATTGAACAGAGCATCGGCGGCTGGGAAGCCGCGAGGGAGACAGCATCGGCTCTGCGGTGCAGCCCGAAGGGCGAGACGAGCGGGAGCGAGCGAGTCAACACGGGGTGCGATTTACGGACGGGCTTGAATTCCAAATACGAATACATCTTCGAACAGAAGGTAACGAAGAATCCAGGGAAGGAGAATGATGTGGGTGTCATTCAGCCGGCCGTGCCGTGGAGGGTGAGTTTGAGCTGGGTGGCTTGCCGTTTGAGTGCGGGGAGGTCGAGGAAGAGGACGCTGCCCGATTCGGCGATGATGCCGCGGAGACCGGCGGCGGCGGCGACCTCGAGGGTTTGTTCGCCGATGACGGGGACGTCGAAGCGAAGGTCCTGCCGAGGTTTGGCGACTTTGATGACGAGGCCGCCGCCGCGGCCGAGGGAGCCGCCGCGTTTGATGGCTTCGTTGGTGCCTTCAAAGGCCTCGACGGCGAGGACGGTGCCGTTCTTCACGACGACGGTCTGGCCGATGTCGAGGCGGGAAGTTTCCTTGGCGATGCGGAGGCCGAAGGCGGCGTCGGCGAGTTCGCGGTCCTTGAGTCGCGGCCCAGCGAGGTGGCCTTTGGGGGCCAGGGAGTCTTCGAGGAAGGTGGTGGCGGGGAGCAGAGTGACGCCGGACTCGTCGAGCAGGTCGGCGACGGCTCCGAAGAGGGTCTCGGCGTTGCGCTCCTTGAGTTTGGCGAGGACCATGAGGGCTTTGACGTCGGGGCGGAGGTCGAAGAGGTTTTTGGGCGCGATTTGCCCGGCCATAATCGCTCGAGTGGCTCCGGATTTCTTCGCGGCGTCGGTGAGCTTGCCGAGTTGCCCGACGCGGAGCCAGACGACGTTGTCGGCGAGTTCGGTGGTCGCGGGGGCGGTTTCGTTCTCGAAGGCGGCGATGGTGAGATGGGTGACCCCGGCGGCGCGGGCGGCGCGGGCGGTCAGCTCGGGGTAGCGCCCGCTGCCCGCGATGAGGAATAGCTGAGTGGACGGCGGGGTCATCGCTTTCCGCGGAGGAGGTGCCAGAAGTGGCGGAGGGAGGTCGTGGCGTTGCGCGGGAGGGCGCGGGTGTATTGATAGGCGGAGATCTCCTGGGGTCGGGGGATGGAGGGCTCACCAACCGCCGGTGTCACGCGGTAGAGGAAGGCGAGGTTCTGCCGCTCGGGCCGGTCGAGGACCGCAATCTGCGAAACGGCAGCAACGCCGAGGCCGGTTTCTTCGGCGACCTCGCGGTGGAGGCCGGCGAGCAGCGTCTCGTTGCCTTCGACCTTGCCGCCGGGAAGGGCCAGAGTTGCCGCCCGCTCGTTTGGCGAACGAGGAGGACCTCACCGTGGAGGTTCTCGATCCAAGCCATCGCGGAAATTTCACGGGTCAGTTTGGGGGGGCGGGACGGTGAAGTGACTTTCGGGATCGGCACGGGGAACAGGCTGTCGGGAGCATTAAATCGGCGAAACGGGCTCCGAGTCCAGCGCTGCGGGGCGACCGGCGTCGGATTCCGACGGATGCTTCTTCAGGCTGGCGCGGACTCGGGGGAGGCTGTCGGGGTAGTTTTCGCGGATGAACTCGATGAGCTTCTCGCGGACATGGCAGCGCAGATCCCAGGTGGTGGGGCTGTCTTTGCCGCTGCAGAGGATGCGGAGTTCGATGTCGTGCTCGCGGGAGTCGGTGACTTGAAGGACCTTCGCGCGGCGGTCCCAGAGGTCGGTGTTGTCGAGGATCTCGTCGAGCTTGGCGCGGAGGGGGTCGAGCGGGATCGAGTAGTCGACGTAGAGAAAGACGGAGCCGAGGATGTTGCCGGAAGTGCGGGTCCAGTTTTGGAACGGCTTTTCGACGAAATACGTGATCGGGAGAACGAGGCGGCGCCAATCCCAGATGCGAACGACGACGTAGGTGAGCGCGATCTCCTCGATCCAACCCCACTCGCCTTCGACGACGACGGCGTCTTCGATGCGGATCGGCTGGGTGATCGCGATCTGGAAGCCGGCGATAAAGTTTGCCAGGCTCTTCTGCGCGGCGATACCAAGGATGATGCCCGCGATGCCGGCGGAGGCGAGGATGCTGGTGCCGAATTGGCGGACGGACGGGAAGACCATGAGCATCGAGGCGAGACCGAGGAGGACGAGCGTGGCGATGACGACTTTCTTGAGGACGTGGACCTGCGTGTAAACGCGGCGGGCTTTGAGGTTGTCGGCCTCGTCCATTTTGTAGCCAGCGAGGATGAGGGATTCGACGGCGTTCGTCGCACGGATGAGAATCCAGACGATGACTCCGATGATGATGAGCGAGGCACTCGTGGTGACGAGCGTCTCAAAGCGCGGCGCAACTTTGAGAATCGGGAGGGTGAGGAGGACGGCAACGACGGGGATGAGCACGCGGGTGGTGCTGGCGGCGAGGGGGACGAGGACGCGCTCGAAGCGATTGCGCGAACGCTTGGCCCAAAGCGTGACCCGGGCGTGGACGAGATTGACGAGGCGAAAGACGAAGCCGCAGAACGCCCAGACGCCGATGATGTCGGCAATGACACCAGCCGTGTCGAGGAAGACGGGTTGCCCTTCGGCGTTGCGGATCGGCGCGAGCAGAGGGGAGGCAGCGGCGTAGAGGCCGTAGGACCAGAGCGCAAGGAGGACGGGGCGGTGGAGGGATTTGACCACGATGTTGAAGGCGGGGCGTGGCTGGGAGGGCGGGTGGCGGCGCAGGTAGCGACGGAAGCCGAAGTGGAGGAGGAATCGGCTCCCGATGACGGCGAGCAGGATCCCGAGCGAGACGATGAGGCGTAGCGGCGAGATGCCCTCGGTGAGCGGGGTCGTGAGATAATCGTTGGCTTTCGCCGGGAGGGTGTCTTTCGAGACGGCCCGCGCGAATTCCATGATCAGCTGCTCGACGTGAATGATGCCGTCGCGGGCGAGTTCGGCGGTGTTCGGTGCGGCGAGCGCGGTATCGACGAAGGGGGAGGCGAGGTTCGGGGTCGAATCGGCGTGGGCCGGGGCCGGGAGGGGGGAGGGTGACGGGGCGGCGGAGGCGGTCGCGGCGAGAACGGCGGAAAGGCCGAGCGCGAGGAGGCGGGTGATTGTTTTCGTTTGAAATCCCATAGCGGTGCGGCGCGACTGGGGGGATCAGCTGGCCCTAGGTTGGAGGATCTTTTCTCAGAGTCAAACGAGTTTGGGACGGGATGCGGGTGAGACTGGATCGGCGCGGTGGGCGGGTGAGGAGGAGGCCAGGCCGGGCCGGGACTGACCGCCCTACCCGGAAGGGAGGCCCGCGGCGCGGAGGCGGATGGTTTCGAGGAAGCTGGCGGCGATGGGCGGAAGCTTGCCTCGCCAGAAGGCTCCAACGGGGAGGGTCGGGGTGCGGGCGAGGGGGAGGACGCGGAGGTCCTCGGTGAACGTCGCGCCGGGGAGCTGAACGGTGAGGCCGGCGCCAAGGCCGTGGCTGACGTAGAGGGCGACGAGGTCGTTGGAGCTGACTTCCATCGCGACGGGCCAGGCTAGATTTCGTTTCCGGAGGCTGTCGGCGAAGAGGCGGCGGATGCGCTCGTGGGTGGGGAGGGCGATGAGCGGGAGGCGGCCGGCGGCACCTTCGCGGATGGCGGCGGCGGCAGATCGCAATGGGCTGTCTCGGTGGACGACGAGGACGAGGGGGAGGCGGACGAGGACTTCGGTGCGGAAGCCGGGGCGGGATTTTTCTTCGAGGACGGAGATGCCAAGGTCGGCTTCGCCTTGGTTAATGCGTTCCTCCGATTGGTGCTGATCAGCTTCCTGGAGGTTGAGACGGAGGCCGGGGTGGCGAGTGCGGAGGGTGGCGATGACCTGGGGAAGGTGGTCGCGCATGACCTGGGTCGGGCCGACGAGGCGGAGCTCCTGCGAGAGGCGGCCCTTGAGTTCGTCTTCGACGGTCGAGAGGCGGGCGAAGAAGGGGGCGACGAATTCGAAGAGACGCTCGCCCGGCGGGGTGAGGCGGAACGGGCGTCGCTCGAAGAGTTTCACGCCGAGATCGGCTTCGAGGGACGCGACCTGCGCGCTCACGGCCGGCTGCTGGATGCCGTAGGGAATGTGGCGGCAGGCGGCGACGATGCCGCGGTGCTTGGCGACGTAGTAGAAGAGTTCGAGGTGGTGGACGTTCATGGAATCGTTGGACGAAAACATTTAGAAAATCGATGTTGAAATAAAAACTATCGATTTAGGGTTTTTGAAATTGTCGGGATGATGGCGGTATGGAAAACGCGCGATTCTTTCACCCGGCCTTTTTGAAGCTGCTCGTGGCGCAGACTCAGGTGGCTTTCAACGATAATGGGACGAAGCTGGTGCTCATCGGGTTGGTCAATCTGCTGCTGCCGATGGAGGCGGCGCTGCGTTACGTCTCGCTGATCTCGTTGCTGCTGGTGTCGCCTTTCGTGTTCCTGGCGCCGATGGCGGGGTGGCTGAACGATCGGTTCGCTCGTCGGGACGTAATCCGGTGGAGTCTGTGGCTGCAGATGGCGGTGATGGTTTTTCTCATTGGCGCGGTGCTGGCGGGGAGTCTGCCGCTGGTGATGGCGGGGTTCTTGCTTCTGGCCGTGCAGTCGACGTTTTTCTCGCCGGCGAAGCGGGGGATCCTCAAGGAATTGCAGCCGCCGGAGCGCCTGCAGGCGGCGGTGGGCTGGGCGGAGATGCTGTGCATCGGGGCGATTCTGGGCGGGAGTCTGGTGGGTGGATTCGTGGTGGACGCGCTGACGGCGGCGACGAAGAATCCGACGGTGGCGGCGGCGGCGTCACTGGGGGTTTTTCTCGGATTGTGCGTGGTGACGGCGGTGATCTTCCGGGCGATGCCGCGGGGTGAGGGGAACCGGGGGGCGCGGTTCTCGTGGCGGGCGCTGGTGGGTCACGGAGACCTGCTGCGGACGTTGTGGGTGACGCCGGGAGTGTTGCGACCGGTGGCGGCGGAGAGTTTGTTCTACTTCGTCGGCGGCTTGCTGATGATCACGCTGATGCAGATGGCGCGGGTGGCGCATCCGGATGGAGCGGGAGCGGGCGGGGCGTCGGGGGTGTTGATGGCGCTCGTCGGCGCGGGGATCGGGATCGGGAGTCTGGTGGCGGCTTCGCTGGGGCGGCGGGAGTATCGGGTGGGGGTGATCCCTTTGGCGGCGCTGGGGATGGCGATTGGCCTCTTGCTGTTGGCGGCGGGTGCGCCGACGTGGATTGTGCTCGTGGGGATCGGGGCTTGCGGGGGTTTGTTCTGCGTGCCGGTGTCGAGTGCGCTGATCGAGCGGGCTCCGGAGGCGACGCGGGGGAGCGTGCTGGCGGCCTCGAGCCTGTGCAGCAGCGTGACGGGGATGCTGGCCGTGGCGGTGCAGCTGGGGTTGGCGCAGGGACTGGGTTGGGGGCCGGTGGCGCAGCTGGTGTTTCTGGCGGTGGTGATGTTGGCGGCATCTGCTGTGGCGGTGCGGTGGCTCAAGGTGGAAATTCTCACCTTGGTGGCCCGCGGGCTGGGGCACGCGTTTTACCGGGTGCGGGCGATGGGGGTGGATCACCTGCCGAAGTCGGGTGGGGCGCTGCTGGTTTGCAATCACGTGAGCTACGTGGACGCGATCATTCTATCTTTGGCGAGTGAGCGGCCGATTCGGTTTCTTTCTTACGAAGGGTTCTTTTCCGTGCCGGTTCTCGGTTGGTTGCTGCGGGGGTTCGGGGCGATCCCGGTGTCGGGCTCGCACTCGAAGGATGCGATCCGCGCGGCGGCAGCTCGGGTGCGGGAGGGGGAGTTGGTCGGCATCTTCCCCGAGGGGCAGCTGAGCCGGACCGGTTCGCTGATGGAGCTCAAGCGGGGGTATGAGCTGATCGCGCGGCAGGCGGGAAAGTGTGCGGTGATCCCGGTGGTCACGGATGGGTTGTGGCGGTCGATTTTCTCGTTCGAGCGAGGGAGGTATTTTTTCAAGGTGCCGAACTCCTGGCGGATCGCGGTGCGGGTGAACTTCGGGGCGGTGCTGGAGGATCCGAGTCCAGCGAACTTGCGACGCGTGATGTCAGAGCTGGGCGCGGATGCGTTCGCGGCGAGGCCGGAGCTGGACGGGTCGTTGGACGTCGAGCTGGTTCGAGCGTTGCGGCGGCGGCCTTGGCGGGTGGCGGTTGCGGACTACGGGTTGGGCGGGAGGCGGATGCGGGCGGGGGTCTTGCTTGGATTGAGCGGCGCGGTGGCGAAGCGGTGGCGGGAGGAGTTGACGGGGGGCGATCGTGTGGGGGTGATTTTGCCGCCGGGGATCGGGGGGACGGTGGCGAACGTGGCGTTGCTGATGGCGGGGAAGACGCCGGTGAACCTGAACCCGACGGCGGGGCCGGCGGCGATGGCGCATTGCCTGGAGACGGCGGGGATCGAGGTGGTGGTGAGCGCGGGGGCGCTGCGGGAGAAATTTGCTGATCTGCCCTGGCCGGATCGGACGGTGGACGTGGGGGAGGTGATCGCGCAGGTTTCAGGGTTCGAGTTTTTCGAGTTTCTGGCTCGCAGCTTCTTCGGGTCCAAGAAATCGAAAACCTCCGAGTTGATTCTCTTTACGTCCGGGAGCAGCGGGACGCCGAAGGGAGTGGTTCTCACGAGTCGGAACTTGTTGGCGAACGCGATGCAGATCGATGAGTTGGGGCTTCTTCGGCGGGACGAAGTCGTTCTCTCCGGGTTGCCGCTATTTCACTGCTTTGGGCTGAACGTGGGGATGTTTTCGGCGCTGTTGAGCGGGCGGAGGATGGTGACGGTGCCGACGCCGTTTGATTACGGGAAGATCGCGAAGGCGGCGAAGGGGGAGGGGGCGACGTTCTTGCTGGCGACGCCGACCTTCCTCAAGGGGTATCTGCGGAAGATCCCGGCCGAGGCTTTTGCGGCGATGCGGTGCGTCTGTTGCGGGGCTGAGAAGCTGCCTTCGAGCGTGGCGGCGGCGACTTGGGAGAAGTTTGGCGCGGAGGCGATCGAGGGGTATGGGCTGACGGAGACTTCGCCGGTGGTGGCGTTCAATCAGCCGGACCCGGAGTGTGGGGTGGGAGCGGATTCGGCCCAGGTGGGGAAGAGGGCCGGCTGCGTGGGGCGGCTGGTGCCCGGGGTCGCTTGGCGGCTGGATGAGGCGGGGGTGATGGGGCTGCGGGGGGCGAACGTGGTCGCGGGTTATCTGGGGCAGGAGCCGGCGGCGGACGGTTGGTTCGAGACGGGTGACGTGGTGTCGGTGGACGCCGATGGGTTCGTCAAAATCGAAGGGCGGACGAGCCGGTTCTCGAAGATCGGCGGAGAGATGGTGCCGCACGCGGCGGTCGAGGGGGCTTTGGCGGAGGCGTTCGCGGACGACCTTGAGGGGGCGGATTGCGTGGTCGGCGTCGAGGTCTCGGAGGGGGAGGAAGAACTGGCGCTGGTGACAACCCGGGAGCTGGATCGTGAGGGGGTCCGGGGGGCGCTGCGGGGTGCGGGGTTGCCGAACCTGTGGGTGCCGAAGCGGTTGGTGCGGGTGGAGAAGTTGCCGGCGCTGGCGAGTGGGAAGGTGGACCTGGCGGGGTGCCGGGATGCGGTCCTCACGCAGGGGCGCGGAGACGCCGAGAAATACTGATCAGAAATCCATCTCCCTCTGCGTCTCGGCGTGAGGAAAAGTCTTTACCTTCTACGGCCAGGTCGGCGGGTGATCGCCCGACCGGAGGGTCCGACTTCGACTTTTGGCTTTCTTGGGGGGGTGTTCCGCGGGCCTCGCGGGCGCTCGGGGTCGCGCTTCTGGCCTTCGGTCGCGTGGTAATCGAAGCCGTCGGCTTTGGCTCTCGGGATTTCCCGGCTGATGAAGCGCTCGAGCTGCTTGAGGCTCTTACGGTCGTCCTCGGTGATGAACGTGATGGCGTCGCCGATGGCCTGGGCGCGGCCGGTGCGGCCGATGCGGTGAACGTAGTCCTCGGTCTGCATCGGGAAGTCGAAGTTGACGACGTGCGAAATGCCGTCGACGTCGATGCCGCGGGCGGCGATGTCGGTCGCGACCAAGACGCGGACTTTGCCCTCGCGAAAGCCTTCGAGGGCGCGGAGGCGCTGGTTCTGCGAGCGGTTGCTGTGGATGGTGGCGGTGGAGATACCGGTCTGCTCGAGCTTGCGGGCGACGCGGTCGGCACCGTGCTTCGTGCGGGTGAAGACGAGGACCATGTTCATGGCTTCGTTCTCGAGGAGGTGCGCGAGGAGCGCGGGCTTGAGGTGGCGGGGGACTTCGTAGAGGCGTTGGGTGACGGTCTCGGCGGGGTTGGAGCGGCGGCCAATTTGGACGATTTCGGGGTTGTGCTGGAACTCGTGGGTGAGGGATTCGATCTCCTTTGAGAGGGTGGCGGAGAAGAGGAGGGTTTGGCGTTTCTTCGGAAGGTTGCGGATGACCTTGCGAATGGAGGGGAGGAAGCCCATGTCGAGCATGCGGTCGGCTTCGTCGAGGACGAGGTGCTCGAGCTTGCTGAAGTCGCCGGCGCGGCGGTCCATGAGATCGAGGAGGCGACCCGGGGTGGCGATGACGAGGGCGACGCCACTCTTGAGGGCAGCGATCTGCGGGTTCTCGCCGACGCCGCCGAAGACGGTGGCGACGCGGAGGTCGGGGAGGTGCTTGGCGTAGGTCTGGACGTTCTCGTGGATCTGGACGACGAGTTCGCGGGTGGGGGCGAGGACGAGGACGCTGATGTGGCGGCGGTCGCTGGTGCGGGCGAGTTGGGCGAGGATCGGGAGCGTGAAGGCGGCGGTCTTGCCGGTGCCGGTCTGGGCGATGCCGATGAGGTCTTTGCCCGCGATGATGGGCGGGATGGCCTGCGTCTGGATCGGGGTGGGTTCGGTGTAGCCGGTTTCGGTGACGGCTTGGAGAATTTCGTCGGCTAGGCCGAGGTCGCGGAATGACATAGGGGGCGGAACGTAAGGCCGCTCGCCGTTATTGCCAGAAAAGAAAAGCGGGGCGGTCGACGCGTCCGGTCTCGCTGAATCCCATCGCGAGAAGAGAGGCCTGGATGGCGGGGAGGTGCATGGCTCCCCAGGGGACGACGACCGAGTCGTAGCGGGTGAGCGATTTTTTGATCTCTTCGGTGAGGTGGACGTTGCGGCCGTCGACGATGTCTTCCATCAGCCGGACGTCGGCCCCGGGGTTGCGGAAGGGGGAGTCCTTGGCGCGAAGGCGGGCGAAGCTGGCGGGGTTGGTCGGGTCGGCGAGGAAGGCGCCCATGGTGTTGAGAATGGCGATGGTCTCGGGGCGGAAAGTGGCGATGTCGACGTCGGCGCGCTGGTAGTGGACTTCGTCGGGGTGGGGGTCAGTGGGGTTGGCGTCGGGATCGCCGTCGTCGTCGGGATGGCCGGCGCTGAGGGCGGTGGTTTCCTGCGAGATCGCGCCGACGAGCTCGGCGAGGCCTTCGTAGGAGAAGCCTTCTTTGAGGAGGCCTTCGTTGTCGGTGACGCCTTCGAGCAGGACAATGGCGGGACCGCTGCCGGAGACCGAGTCCGCGATGGTGTCAAAAAATTTGTTCTGCGCGATGTGGATCATGGCGATGAGGCGGACTTCCTGGTCGCCGCGCTCGTAGCGGCGTTCCTCGAGGTAGAGGCCGTCGGGCCGGAGAGTGGCGAAGCCCTCGGTGCGGGCGGTGATGCCGGTGGCGAGGAGATTGACGGACGCGACGGTGGCAACGACGGGCAGGGTGACGAGGGCGGCAACGAGGAACAGGGCGAAACGGAACCAACGAAAGTGGGGACGGGTCGGGGCCTTGCTTCGAAGGAGGGTGATGGTGATGAGGATGGCGGCGAGGGCGACCTGGGTAAGGGCGAGGGGGATGACGGCGGCGTCGGGGTCATTGGCGAGGAGGGGGAAGGCTCCGCAAACGGTGGTCCAAAGGGTGAAGAGGATCGCGGGGAGGAGGATCGCGGCGGGGAGGCGTGGGGTAATCGCAAGCGCGACGTAAGTGGCAAGGGCGGCGAGGACGGTGAGCCAGGCGATCCACGGGTGGATGGCGGCGATCACGGGGTTCGCGCTCGTGGCGGCGAGGAGGCCGGTGAGGAGGAACAGGGTGAGGAAAGTGAGGGCGGGGAGGCGGGCAATCAAAGGGGTGACCTTCGTGTTGGAAGCGGCGAGTTTCAATCGCTTTCGTTGGATCGGCGATTGGAAAGCCGCTGATCCTCGAGGGGAGTCAGGGCGCCCTCTTTGGTTACTCGGAGAGTTTTGCGGTCAGGGCTTCGAACTCCTTTTCGAGGATGCTGTCGGACTCGGGGTTGAGGGTGGTCCTGGCTTCTTGAAGGACGGCCTTGGCGGCTTGGGGGTTGTTCTGGGCGGCGAGGGCGGTCGCGAGCGGTCGGACGATTTCGTAAAAGAAGCTGCCGCCACCGGCTTTTCCGAGGCGCTGGATGGCGGTGCGGTATTCCGTGAGGGCTTCGTCCGTCTTGTCGTCTTTGGCGAGTGCGACGATGCGTTGGGCGGCGACTTTGATCGCGAGGTCGGAGCGGTCGCGGCGGTTCTGGGAGATGAGGTTGTTTTCGTATTGTTGGGCGGCGGTTTCGTTGCCGCTGGCGCGGGCGAGGTTGGCGAGGGCGAGCTGGTGGCGGGCTTTGATGTCTTCGTCGTTGGCGAAATTGGCGAGGGCGGCCTCGTGGTGGGTGATCTGCTGGGCGGCGGGGGCGTCGGCCAGGAAGGCGGTCTTCGCGTCCCAGGCATTGTCGTTGGCGGGACTGGTGCCGATGCTGCTGTCGAGGGCGGCGAGCGCGGCGGGGCGGTCGGCGTTTTCTTCGAAGAGGGCGGCCATGGCGAGGTCGGCTTGGGAGGCAAGGTAGTCGGGGGTGCGGCGGAAATTTTTGGCGAGGGATTCGAGGGCGTGGTCGTTGATCGGGAGCCAGCTCTGGGGGTCGAGGGCGGTGCCGACGGCGTAACCTTGGTTCTGGTAGCGGCCGCAATCCAGGTCCCAGCGGTCGGCGCCTTTCATGTAGCCGAACCAGGCGTGGCCGCCGTCGGTGCCTTGGCCGACGAAGTAGAGGGTGGGGAGGCCGCGGGCTTTGCCGGCGACCATGGCGAAGTAGGCTTGGTCGACGCAGATGCCGCCCTTGGACGCGATGGCGGCGAGGGTGTAGGGGCCGCCGGGCCAATCGTATTGGCGGGCGGGGAGGCGGGGGTAGTCGTATTCGATGGAGCTGAAAGCGCGTCCGAAATCGGTGCGGGGGAATTTGGCGTTATCCTGGGCCCAGGCGTATTCCGCGGGGTCGAGGGGGGCGTCGATGACGAATTTGAGCTGCTCGGGTTCGAGCTGGCGGAGGTCGTTGTAGAGCTTGGAGCCGGCGTTGGCGTCGACCCAGAAAGCGAACCAGTCTGGGGGGGCGGGGATCACGATGGGGACTTCGGACGGTTCGACCTGGTGGTGGGGCCAGTTCGCGGGCGGGCTGGCGTCGAGGACGACGGCGATGGCGATGGCGAGGTGGCGGTAGCCTTTCCAGTCGGCGCGATGGCTTTTCCAAATGGATTCGAGGTTGGCGAGGACGAGGGGGGTGAAATCGCGGTCGGAGAGGGTGGCGAAGAAGGCACGGAGGAAGTCCTCGTCGGCGACCATGGCGGCGAGGAAATCGGGGTCGAGGTGCGTGGCAAGTGGGCCGGTGCGCGGGGTGTAGCCGGCGGGGAGAAGGTCGTCGGTGAGGGATTTGATGAGGTCGGGGTTCGTGACAATCGACTGGAGGGTGGTGTCGTCGAGGGGGGTGAGAGTGTCGGGGGGCGTGAGGCCGGGGCCGACGAAGGTGAACTTCCGCTCGCTGCCCGCGGCTCCGGTAAAGAGGTGCTGCCCGATGAAGCGGGCGAGTTCGGCGGACTCGTCGCGGGCGAGGAGTTCGCTCCATTGCTGAATGAGGAGCCATGAGCGGAAGGCGCGGTTGGCGACGGAACTGGTCATACCGGAGCGACCAGGACGGTAAGCTTTGCGCAGGGCGGCTCCGATCTGATCGGCGGCTTCGCGCCAGCCGAGGTTGGGAACGTAGGCGCGGTCACTGTCGAGCGGGGCGGTCTGGACGTTTTGGGCTCGGAGTGCGGGGGCGGTGAGGAGCGCGGTGACAGCAAGCATTCTCACCGCAGATTCCGCGGATCTCGCTCGGAGTCTCTTCAGAAGATTGGGGAGCATCGCGGAGATAGGCGGGGCGTTAACCGAAGAAACCGCGTTTGGTTGGGGCGCCGGGCTCGCGGGTGAGCTGTTCGATGCGGTCGCGGTCGCGGGCGAGGGAGAGGGCCTGCTCTTTGCTGATCTGACGCCCTTGATAAAGCTCGCTCAGGGATTCGTCGATGGTGTGCATGCCTTCGCGGGTGCCGATCTCGATGAGGCCGACGAGCTGCTCGTAGCGGCCGTCGCGGATGCAGGCGCGGACGGCGTTGTTGGCGGTGAGGACTTCGCTGGCGAGGACGCGGCCGGTGCCGGATTCGTGCGGGAGGAGGCGCTGGGAAATAATCATCTTCAAGCAGCCGGCGAGCTGGGAAATGATCTGCGGTTGCTGGGCTGCGGGGAAGGCGTCAACGATGCGGTCGATGGCCTTGGGGGCGTCGATGGTGTGAAGGGTCGCGAGGACCAAGTGGCCGGTCTCGGCGGCGGTGATCGCGGCGCTGATCGTCTCGCGGTCGCGCATCTCACCGACAAGAATGACGTCCGGATCCTGGCGGAGGACGTGCTTGAGGGCGTCGGCGAACGAGTGGGTGTCGTGGCCGACTTCGCGTTGTTTGATGACGCTGGCGGAGTTCGAGAAGATGAATTCGATCGGATCTTCGACGGTAATGATCATTGCCGGTCGGGATTCGCTGATTTGCTTGAGGATCGCGGCTTGGGTGGTGGATTTGCCGCTGCCGGTGATGCCGGTCACGAGGACGAGGCCGCTTTCGAACTCCGCTGCGCGACCGATGTTTGGCCGGTGGCCAAGTTCTGCGAGCGTCGGGATCTTCTCGGGGATGTGGCGGAACGCGGCTTCAAGCGCGCCGCGGTTGTAATGAGCGTTGCCGCGGAACCGTCCGACGTCCTCGATGGCGAGGGCAAAATCGAGTTCCCATTCGTCTTCGAGGCGGGCGCGCTGGGCCTCGGTGAGGATGCCGAGAATAATCTCGCGCGTCGTGTCGGGGGACAGCGGCTCGTCGGTGAGGGCGCCGATCGCGCCGTCGACGCGAACGATCGGCGGTGTGTCCGCGACGATGTGCAGATCGGACGCACCGCGCTCGATGGTCTCGCGAAGGAGGGAGATGAGATCGGGGGAATTGGTGGACATTTGGGAAGGGAGCTAGCGGCGGGTGGATTGGCTGGAGATGCCGCGGAGGGCGCGGGTCAACTCTGCGGGGCTGTCGACGGCGGCTAGGGCGGTCGGTTCGGTGATGAGGCCGCCGCGAACGAGTTCGGTGAGGCAATTCATGAGACTCCGGCCCGTCGTCGGATCCGTGCGGGTGAGGTGCTCGGTGAGATCGGTGAGGCGGCCTTCTTCGAGGTATTTGCGAGTCGCCCCGACGTTCACGAGATACTCGGCGGCGAGGACCAAACCGCCGCTGGTGGCGGGGAGGAGGAGTTGGGAGACGGAGCCGAGGAGCTGGGTGGCGAGGGATTTGGCGAGCATCGGGCGCTCGGCTTCGGGGAGCAGCTGGATGAGCCGTTCGGCGGCTTCGGCGGTGCCGCGTCCGTGGACGGTCGCGAGAACGAGGCGACCGGTCTCGGCGGCTTGGAGGGCCGTTACGGCGGAGAGCGTGTCGCGGATCTCACCGATCATGAGGACGTCGGGGGATTGGCGCAGGGCCTGGCGGAGAGCGTCGGCGAAGGTGGGCGTGTCGATGCCGATGTCGCGCTGGGTGATCAGGGCGCGGTCGGGCGGGAGGAGATATTCGACCGGATCCTCGATGGTCACGATGTGGCGGGCCTGGGTGCGGTTGATGTGTTGCAGGCAGGCGGCGAGGGTCGTGGATTTGCCGGAGGCGGTCGGGCCCGAGAGGAGGATGAGGCCGCTCGAGCGGGAGAGCCAGGATTCTAGGATCTCGGTCGGAAGGTCGAGCGACTCGAGGTCGGGGATGTTCGTGCGAATGTGGCGTAAGACGGCGGCGGGCTGACCGAGCTGATGGAGTAAGCTCACACGGAAGCGGTGGCCGTCCCCGAGGATGACCGAGGAATCGGCGTTGCGCTGGGCGGGATCAACGCCGCACTGCACCCAGAGGTCTGACAGGGTCGCCGCGTCAACCGCGTCGGTGTCGAGCCGCTGACAGGCATTCTCGACCCGGATGGCGGGGACCTGTCCGAGGTGGAGGAGCAGATCGGATGCGCCCGCATCGACGGTGGATTGGGCGAGTTCGTGAAGGTCCATTCGGCAGGGGGCGGCTCGTGATTTGGCGGAGCCTAGGCCGCGTGAGGGATGGCGTCGAGGATGCGTCGGAGCACGATCAATCGCCGAGTTCGACGTTCCAATACGCGAAATCGATGAAGTGCTTCCAACTCTCGTGATGATGGCCCGGAAACGTCAGATTGATGAATGGCCGCCACTTCGGGCGCTTCGGCTTGCGCTGGAGATGCATGCCGGCTTCGTGCGGGAGGCGGTTGCCCTTGCGAGAATTGCACGGGATGCAGGAGCACACGACGTTTTCCCACGTCGTCTGGCCGCCGCGGTCGCGGGGGAAGATGTGGTCGAGGTTGAGGTCGCGGCGGTCGAAGATCTTGAGGCAATATTGGCAGGTATTCTTGTCGCGTTCGAAGACGTTGTGGCGGGTGAACTTCACCTCTTTCTTCGGGAGACGGTCGAAGAGCATGAGCACAATGACCTGGGGGATGAGGATGTGGGCCGAGGTCGTCTTGACCATATCCGGCTCGGGTTCGACGCCAGAGAGCTCGCTCCAGCTACCGAAGTCATGGGTGTAAAAATTGTTGGCCTCGTCGCTGCGGACCACCTGTGCGTGGCCTTGGAAGAGAAGCACGAGCGCCCGGCGAACGGTGCAGGTATTCACGGCCTGCCACAGCCGGTTGAGAACGAGAACTGGACGATCCAAGACGGTTTCCATGGTCACTTCCTGAGTGGGAGCCAGAGAAACGGTCCGCCAGCTCGGCAGAATGGGTAGCCGTGCCACCGGACGCTGTCAAGTTGGCGGCCCTTGTTTGGCGGAAATGTTACCTCTGGACGCTCGGCGTCGCCCGGCCTGATGCAAGTTGATTTTCGGGTGGTCCCTCTGATAATGACTGCAGCCCTCCATGCCGCTAAAGACCAGATCTCGCGCCCCGCTGCGCATTGCGCTCCTCGCCTTTGCGTCGTGGATCGTGGCGTTTCCGCTGGGCGTCGGCGCGGAAGATGCGGCGTCCGGTTTTCTGAGTGCTTACCAGACGGTGAAGTCTGCCGAGCGATTGGAGGCGGGCGGGGACTTCGGCCTCGCCATTCAGAAGTATCAGGAGGCCATCGCAACGCTCGAAGGAATCCAAAAAAACTCGCCCGGCTATGAACCGGTCGTGATCGATTTTCGGCTGGGGAAGTCCCGCGAGGGCCTAGCGCGAGTCGAGGAGATGGCCAAACAGCCGAACCGCGCGCCCTCCCGGAGCGCCCCCACTGGCGATTTTGGACTCGAAGGTCCCCTGCCAACCCAGGACGTCGAGCTGAGTGAGCCGATAACCACCCGACCCGAGCCGGTTCCGGCTCGACCGAGGCCGGCGCCGCCAGTTCCTCAGGCAACTCCTTCCCGTCTGCCAAATTTCCAGACCTACCGCATTCCGACCCCTGGCACTCCGGCGCGAACCGTCCCGCCCCCCGCCCCCCGCTGGACGCCACCCCCGGTCGAATACCGAGAATCCGCGCCCGCCATCGGACGCGGCGCCGCCGAAGCGAACGAACGCGAGATCCGCGCCCTCCGGCAGCGACTTCTCCAAGCGGAAAAACAAGCGGAAGCGCTCTCGCAGAATCTCCTCGAAAGCCAAGCCCGCGAGCAGATGGCCCAGCGCGAGACCGACCGAACCAAAGTCAGCGTCGTCGAACTTAAGGCCCAACTCGCGATGGCCCGCCAATCGCTCGACGACTCCGAAGCTCTCAACGCCCGCCTCAATACCGCCCGCGGTCAAGACGCCAACCGCATCGAAAAACTCGAAGCCGATCTCGTTGCGACCAAAGCTGACCTCGAAGTCGCCGAGGAATACAACGGCGAGCTCTTCGCGAAGCTTGAGCGCGCCGCCTCCTTCATCGAAGCCTCGGAATCCATCCGCCAGCAGCTCCTCGAAGACCGGGCGATCCTCGCCGAGCGCGTCGAATCGGGCTTGAGCGACGAGACCAAGCGCCTCGCCTCGGAGAACGAGACGCTGAGAGATGAGCGGGACGCTGCCCAGGCCGGAGCCGCCCAATCCGAACAGCTCACCGAAGAGAACGCTGACCTCGCGGCGAAGCTCACCAGCGCAGAGGACCGCGTCCAGCAATTGGCCGCCCTCGATCCAGAGAAGGAAAAACTCATTGCCGATCTCCGAGACGAACTGTTCTCCGTCAACGCGACCCTCGACGGTCTCCGCGCCGAACAGACCGCAGGCCTCGCGAAGATCTCCGAACTTGAGACGCAGCTCGAAGACACCGCAACCGCGGCAGCCTCCGTCACCGGAGCCATCGCCGAAGAGAACGAGCTTCTCAAAGCCATCGTCACCCGCCAGATCCGCGATCAAGCCAAGCGCCAGCAGGCCCGTCAGCTCGTCGAAGAAGAGATGGAGAAATTGAAGGTTCGCTCGACCAATCTAATCGATCAGCTTGACGCCATGTACGAGGCCGAGACCGAGCTGACCGTGCGGGAAGAGCGCGTCGTGCGCGGACCCGTCGCCGCCGGCCCCAGTAACGCCACTTCCGCCGGTGGGCTGAACTTCTCCATGGCGATCGTCAAATCGGACGCTGGCGAAGGCGCCCTCGAGAACGACCTCCCCGAGGCTCTCCTCCCCCGCGCCTCCGAGGCCTTCGCCTTCCTCAACGCCAACGACTACGAGGGCGCCGCTCGCGCCTACGGAGAGATCTCAAAGGAAGCCCCCAACAGTTACTTCGCAGCCATCAGCCTCGGAGTCGCCGAGCTCGGACGCGGGCAAGCCTCGGCCGCCATCGCACCCCTCAAGCAAGCCCTGGAGAAGCGGCCGGACGATCCGTTCGCCCTCCTCAAACTTGGGATCGCGCAGCTGCAACTTGGAGAGAACGCCGCCGCTCGCAAGACGCTGGAGAATGCCACCATCGCCGACCCGGGAAGCTATGCCGCGCACTACAATTATGGTCGAGCCCTCGCGGCCAACGGCGAAATCGACGGAGCCATGGAAGAGATGCAACGGGCCATTGACCTGAATCCGCGAGGGGCCCAAGCCCACCTCGACCTCGCAAAGCTCCACGCCACTAGGCAACCACCCGCGACCCAGCAGGCCCGCGACCATTACAACAAGGCAATTGATCTGGGCGCTCCCCCGGATGCTTTGATCAAGGGTTTGATCGAGTAGCCCTCTGCGCAGCTGTCAGCGGTCAAGCCCATCCCACGCCCCACGCGAGCATCAGTCCGAAGCTGAATCCCCCAACTGACAGTGGGTTGCGACACGAGGGCGCAAGACAGCTACTCGCCAAGACCATTCGCGGATCCACCCTCGCCAAACTTGCTGATTACTACGATCAGCGCCGGGCAACGCACCGACCTTTGACCGCGCGTTCGAAACCTCTGCGGCCACGGTTCTCCCGACCTCGCCCAAACAGTCCGAGGCTGCGAGGCCGCGGAGGCTGACGTGGGGAGATCCAGGGTCTGAGCGTCGTGCCCCCCCACCACGAATCCATTACCGGGCGGGAGAATGGCCCACGTCAAAGCAACGCCGCGCCTGCGTCCACTCGATCCTGAGTCCTGCAAGAAAGCGTTAGCTGCCTGACTCGAGAGACTCGCGAACGACAAACCTCGACGGACACGACGCTCGCTGAACGACTCAGAGGGCCAGGCTCCAGCGGTAATCACGGGTGTCTTCGGCTGAAATCCCCGCGTTCAAAGCCAAGACTTCCCGGCGATTACGCCGAAAACTCCGTTCTGCGTAATGAATTCGTCAGCCGCGAACGCTGATAGAATGGGCGTCTCCGAAGAAATGACCCTCGCTGTAAGAATTTTTTGAAAAAAACGCGGAAAACCATTGACCCGTTTTGGATGTTTGATACTTTTCTCCTCCCACACGACACCGGACTCCGGCGAGTGTGAGGCAAAGATCTCCGGCGGATGCACCGCCTCGCAGGATGAAACTCAGTGGGACACGCTTCCCTGCGAGACATCCAGCGGGCGCTCAGGGCTCCGCACAGGAAGTAATGATATTTAACAGTCTGAATCTGATTTTCGACACACAGACCGAAACGGTCGCGAAAATTCAGAACGTAAATACATTTAAGAAAAGCAAATTCAGTGAGAACTGAATTGTGCGTTCTTCTGTCGATTTAGATTTAATCAATAATTGGCGACCCATTCCACGTCAGCGATCTCATCGCTGACGGGAAATATATGGATAGCTAGAAATTTTCCATCGTCTTAGCGGACGGTGGGCAAATTCTTTTCGGAGAGTTTGATTCTGGCTCAGAACGAACGCTGGCGGCGTGGATAAGACATGCAAGTCGAACGACTAAACTCCTTCGGGAGATATAAAGTGGCGAACGGGTGCGTAACACGTGAGCAACCTGCCCAAAAGTTGGGGATAGCTCGCCGAAAGGCGAATTAATACCGAATGTGACCAAGGAAGACATCTTCCCGAAGTTAAAGCCGTAAGGCGCTTTTGGATGGGCTCGCGGCCTATCAGCTTGTTGGTGAGGTAACGGCTCACCAAGGCGATGACGGGTAGCTGGTCTGAGAGGACGACCAGCCACACTGGGACTGAGATACGGCCCAGACACCTACGGGTGGCAGCAGTCGAGAATTTTTCGCAATGGGGGAAACCCTGACGGAGCGACGCCGCGTGAAGGATGACGGTCATTAGATTGTAAACTTCTGTCATGCGAGAACAAGAAAGTGATAGTATCGCAAGAGGAAGGGGCGGCTAACTCTGTGCCAGCAGCCGCGGTAATACAGAGGCCCCAAGCGTTGTTCGGATTCATTGGGCGTAAAGGGTGCGTAGGTGGCGTTGTTAGTCGAATGTGAAATCCCGGAGCTCAACTCCGGAACTGCATTCGATACTGCAGCGCTCGAGGATTGTAGGGGAGAGTGGAATTCACGGTGTAGCAGTGAAATGCGTAGATATCGTGAGGAAGACCAGTGGCGAAGGCGACTCTCTGGGCAAATCCTGACACTGAGGCACGAAGGCTAGGGTAGCGAACGGGATTAGATACCCCGGTAGTCCTAGCAGTAAACGGTGCACGTTTGGTGTGGGAGGATTCGACCCCTTCCGTGCCGGAGCTAACGCGTTAAACGTGCCGCCTGGGAAGTACGGTCGCAAGATTAAAACTCAAAGAAATTGACGGGGGCCCGCACAAGCGGTGGAGTATGTGGCTTAATTCGATGCAACGCGAAGAACCTTACCTGGCCTTGACATGTATCGTGAAAATCGGTGAAAGCCGGTGACGGCCCGCAAGGGTGCTGGGGATACACAGGTGCTGCATGGCTGTCGTCAGCTCGTGTCGTGAGATGTTTGGTTAAGTCCAGCAACGAGCGCAACCCCTGTGAACTGTTGCTAATCCGCAAGGATGCACTCTGTTCAGACTGCCCTGTGAAACGGGGAGGAAGGTGGGGACGACGTCAAGTCAGTATGGCCCTTACGGCCAGGGCTGCACACGTACTACAATGCCAACTACAGAATGATCCGAGACCGCGAGGTGGAGGAAATCCCTAAAAGTTGGCCCAGTTCGGATTGTAGGCTGCAACTCGCCTACATGAAGCCGGAATCGCTAGTAATGCCGTATCAGCTACGACGGCGTGAATACGTTCCCGGGCCTTGTACACACCGCCCGTCACATCATGGAAGTCGTTTGTAGCCGAAGTGCATGAGCTAACCGCAAGGAGGCAGTGCCCTACGCTATGAATGGTAACTGGGATGAAGTCGTAACAAGGTAGCCGTAGGGGAACCTGCGGCTGGATCACCTCCTTTCTAAGGAGAAAGCAAATGTCCGCTCGCAAGTTTGTATCGCGATGACGTTTTGCAGGTCGACCGCTAACCGCCCATCGTAATGGTGGGAACATGCGGTTAAATCCCGATGAGCGAAAGCTCGGAGGGTTCTTGATCAACACGAGGAACGCACAATTCAGTTTTTGCTGTTACTTTTTCTTAAACACACGGGCCTCACGCTCGACCGGCGGGCGCTCAAGTTTCCCGCAGCTCGGGGATCGCTCGGACTCAACCTTTTGGGGGTATAGCTCAGTTGGTAGAGCGCCAGCTTTGCAAGCTGGATGTCCGGGGTTCGAACCCCCGTGCCTCCACTTTTCACCGGGCCTGTAGCTCAGTTGGTTAGAGCATGCGCTTGATAAGCGCAGGGTCACTGGTTCGAGTCCAGTCAGGCCCACCATAACCCAATACCTTACGTTTTGAATTTTCCCGATGGTTCGGGCTGGTCAAAAACCAGTTCAGATCATTTGGTTCCGGGTCCGACCCGGGACAGGTTCTTTGACATCCGCATATAGGGCAAATAAAACAACTTCAAATGCTGAGTAAAGCGAGTTGCGACGCTGGTTCTGCCATCGTCGCATCACAGAAGTAACAGAGATTTTTAATCTCAGAATAGAATAAGCTACTAAGGGTGCATGAAGGATGCCTTGGTGCCAACAGGCGATGAAGGACGTGATAAGCTGCGATAAGCTTCGGGGAGCGGCAAATACGCTATGATCCGGAGATTTCCGAATGGGATAACCCCTTCCGTTTAATAACGGTTGACTCCACCTTGAATACATAGAGGTGGCAGAGCGATACCTGGTGAAGTGAAACATCTCAGTAACCAGAGGAAAAGAAAAAGAAATTGATTCCGTAAGTAGTGGCGAGCGAAAGCGGAACAGCCCAAACCGGGGAGCTTGCTCCCCGGGGTTGTAGGAGCCCGATGTGGTAGCTCGACGATTAGGTGAAGCGTGTGGAAAAGCGCTCCATAGAGGGTGACAGACCCGTAACCGAAAATCCGAGAGCGCCTAGGGAATTCCTGAGTAATGCGGCACACGTGAAACGCCGCATGAATCCACGCCGACCACGGCGTAAGGCTAAATACTAGTTGGCGACCGATAGTGAACAAGTACCGCGAGGGAAAGGTGAAAAGTACCGCTGCGAGCGGAGTGAAATAGTACCTGAAATCATGCACCTACAAGGTGTCAGAGCCCGCAAGGGTGATGGCGTGCCTTTTGCTTAATGAGTCTGCGAGTTAGTGTTTGTGGCAAGTCTAAGCCCTTCTGGGGTGGAGGCGAAGCGAAAGCGAGTCCGAAATGGGCGAATAGCTGCGGGCACTAGACCCGAAGCGGAGGTGATCTACCCATGGCCAGGTTGAAGCGACGGTAACACGTCGTGAAGGACCGAACCGGTGTATGCTGAAAAATGCTCGGATGAGCTGTGGGTAGGAGCGAAAGACTAATCAAACCCCGTGATAGCTGGTTCTCTCCGAAATCTATTGAGGTAGAGCCTCAAGTGCTGACCAACGGAGGTAGAGCACTGGATGAACTAGGGCCCATACCCGGGTACCGAATTCAATCAAACTCCGAATGCCGTTGGGTGTAACTTGGGAGGCAGTCCGTGTGGGATAAGCTGCACGGTCGAGAGGGAAACAACCCAGATCAGCAGCTAAGGTGCCTAAATACCGCTCAGTGGAAAGGATGTGGAGTTACTTAGACAGTGAGGATGTTGGCTTAGAGGCAGCCACCATTTAAACAGTGCGTAATAGCTGACTCATCGAGTGATTCTGCGCCGAAAATGATTGGCGATAAGCGGTATACCGAAGCTCTGGATGTCCCTGTTTACAGGGGCGTGGTAGGAGAGCGTTGTTAGCGCATTGAAGCAGAAGGGTAACCGACTGTGGAGTGCTAGCAAGTGAGAATGCAGACATGAGTAGCGATAAGACAGGTTAGATTCCTGTCCGCCGTAAACCCAAGGTTTCCTGGGGAAGGTTCGTCCTCCCAGGGTTAGTCGGGACCTAAGGTGAGGCCGATGGGCGTAACCGATGGAAAGCAGGTTTAATATTCCTGCACCTCCGACATTTAACCCGGATTGACGCGTGTGTGGAGACGGGCGAGGTGATGAATGTCCTCGTCCCGCAAGGGGATGTGAAGGCTTCGGCTGAAGCAGATCCGTTAAAACATGCGCCGAGAAAAGCTCCGGTGTATACTAAGGGCCCGTACCCTAAACCGACACAGGTGGGTGGGTAGAATATACCAAGGCGCGTGAGTGAAACCTCGTTAAGGAACTCGGCAATATAGCCCCGTAACTTCGGAAGAAGGGGCGCCATCTTCGGATGGTCGCAGTGAAATGGGTCAACCGACTGTTTAGCAAAAACACAGCACTCTGCTAAGTCGTAAGACGATGTATAGGGTGTGACACGTGACCAATGCGGAAAGATTAAGGCAAGAGGTTAGACGTAAGTCGAAGCTTTGAACCCAAGTCCCCGTGAATGTCGGCCGTAACTATAACGGTCCTAAGGTAGCGAAATTCCTTGTCGGGTAAGTTCCGACCTGCACGAATCGTGTAACGAGTTGACCGCTGTCTCAACGAGGAGCTCAGCGAAGTTGTAATGGCGGTGAAGATGCCGCCTGCCCGCAGTAGGACGGAAAGACCCTATGCACCTTTACTGTACGCTGTCACTGTTGTTTCGATTTTATTGCTTAGAGTAAGTGGGAGACTTTGATCCGACCCTTTCGGGGGCCGGTGAGTCGCCAATGAAACACCACCCTATGAGATTGGAACATCTAACCCCATGCCGTATAACCGGCTGGGAGACCATGGCAGCCGGTCAGTTTGACTGGGGCGGTCTCCTCCCAAAGAGTAACGGAGGAGTACGAAGGTTGGCTCAATCTGGTTGGCAATCAGATGACGAGTATATGGATATAAGCCAGCTTGATTGCGAGACTTACAAGTCGAGCAAGTACGAAAGTAGGTCCAAGTGATCCGGTGGTTGAATGTGGAATTGCCATCGCTCAACGGACAAAAGGTACGCTAGGGATAACAGGCTGATCCTGCCCAAGAGCTCATATCGACGGCAGGGTTTGGCACCTCGATGTCGGCTCATCACATCCTGGGGCTGAAGAAGGTCCCAAGGGTTCGGCTGTTCGCCGATTAAAGTGGTACGCGAGCTGGGTTCAGAACGTCGCGAGACAGTTCGGTCCTTATCCACTGTGGGCGCAGGAGAGTTGAGGGGTTCAATCCTTAGTACGAGAGGACCGGGATTGACGATCCTCTGGTGTTCCAGTTGTCACGTCAGTGGCATTGCTGGGTAGCTACGATCGGAAAGGATAAGCGCTGAAAGCATCTAAGCGCCAAGCCTCTCCCAAGATGAACTCTCCCTGAAGAGTCGTGGTAGACCACCACGTTGATAGGTCACGGGTAGAAGCGCAGTAATGTGTGTAGCTCAGTGATACTAATACTCGTTCGGCTTTTTATTCTGAGCTTTTACTCAGTTTGTAAAATGAAGCGCTGCGGAATTTGCTCAATATGCGGATGTCAGAGAACCTGTTTGGTTCTTTGATTCAATACGATTGTGATCATCAGAAATCCGGTTGATAGGCTTGTTGTCTATCGGTCGTCTTCTGGTGATCCTTGCACAGCGGCCCCACCCGTTCCCATCCCGAACACGGAAGTGAAACGCTGTAGCTCCGATGGTAGTGCATCTCTAGGTTGTGCGAGAGTAGGTCGTTGCCAGTAATATGCCCGATTCGTGGGAAACCACGGGTCGGGCTTTTGGCGTTTCGAAGACAGGCTGTCGGCTGCCTTGTCGCGAATCGCTTTTGGGTTCCTGGCTGTTTCAAATGGGTCGGGCGGGGGGAGCTTAAGGTCCAACTTTCCTGCGTTGAGGAGGGCGATGAGTCGGGGCTTTTGAATGTCGGGAGCCGCGAGTTGACCGCTTGGCGAGTTGATGAATGCCGCTGGCGCGCTCAATGTGGCGGTAGCTTGTGGCAATTTTCGAGAAATCAGGAGGCCTCTCGCGATCGACTTCAGCAGCGCTTCCGATGATCCGGGGCTTTGTAAACGCTTCGAAATGCCTTGGTTTAGTGCTCCTGGGTCTCCGGAGAGGGAATGTGAATACGTGGTCGTTTGGCCTGACGAAGGGCTCTTCAGGGAATGTAGTGGGTATTGGCAGAGGGTCTTGAGGGGAGATTGGAGGGCGGGGTAGGATCATCGGCGATGAAGAACACGGAGTTTTACCGACAGATCTTAGGATTGGAGAGGCCGTGGGTGGTTGAAGAGGTTGATTTGGCCGTGAGCGAGAAGCGGGTGGTCGTGCGCCTCGGCTACGAGGCGGGGACGTTGTGGGCCAGTGAGGATGGAGAGCATCGATTGCCATGCCACGACCACGTGGAGCGCTTCTGGAAGCACCTCGACTCCTGTGGATTTGAGACGCTGCTGGCGGCGAGGGTTCCGCGGCTGCGGCTGCCCGACGGGCGGGTGGAGCCGATCCCCGTGCCGTGGGCGCAGAAGGGGAGTCGATTCACGCGGCTTTACGAGCGATTGGCCATCGAGGTCATTCGGGCCAGCGCCAGCGTGAGCGCTGCGGCCCGGCTCTTGGGACTGAGTTGGGAGCAGGTCCACGGCATCATGGCGCGGGCCGTGGAGCGTGGGATCGAGCGCCGGGATCTGACGGGGCTGCGCTACGTCGGACTTGATGAAAAGAGCTTCGGTGCCGGCCAGAGCTACATCTCGGTCATGAGCGATCTGGAGGGCAGCCGGGTGCTGGAAGTCACTGATGGGAACGATGCCCAGAGTGCGGGCGTTCTCTGGGAATGCCTGCCGCCGGAGGCCGTCGAAGCCATCGAGGCCGTCGCTGCCGACATGAGCGGCCACTTCAAGACCAGTGTCGGCCAATACGCTCCGGAAGCCGAGCTGGTTCATGATCGCTACCACATCAGCGCCCATCTCAATCAGGCCGTCTCGCAGGTTGTGCGCGCCGAAAACAAGCGCCTCCGAGCCTTGGGTGATGAGCGGCTCAAGGGAACCCAGCGACTTTTCGGTTATCATCCCGATCATCTTCAGGAGGAGGACGCCCTGCGCTTCGATCAACTCCGCGGCTCCGATCTCAAGAGCGCCCGGGCTTGGGCTATCAAAGAGAACTTCCGCCGCTTCTGGGACTTCCGCTACCAGGCCAATGCCCGCAAGTTCTTCAAGGCCTGGTATGGCTGGGCTCGCCGCTCCAAGCTCGCGCCCATCAAGAAAGCCGCCAAGACTCTCAAAAACCACTTCGAGAACATCATCACCTATCTGCGCCATCCCATTACCAACGCCGCGACCGAGGCCCTCAACTCCAGAATCCAATCCCTCAAATCCGCCGCCAGAGGCTTCCGCTCCTTCCTCAACTACCGAACCAGAATTCTCTTCTTCCTCGGAAAGCTCGATCTTTACCCACTGTAAACCCTAAACCTAAAAAGGAAAATGGACGTGAAGTTCTGTCGCCGAGGATGACCAAGGCGTGAAGCGCGGGAAAGAGGCGGGAAGGGAGGGTCTTTTCAGCCGCTGAGCAGGAGCGAGGCGTCGGCGGGCAGCCCGGGAAGCCATTTTCCTCCGAGCCATCGGCGCAGGAGGCGAGTCAGAAGCAGGGTCCAGCGTTGGTTGCTGGTCCATCGCTCCGTGATGGTGGCGATGTGATGCAACTCGCTACTGATGAGGGTGACAGCGTGGGCGATGAGGTCGCCTTTTTCATGGAGAAGGCTCACACGCACGGTGCGCTGACCGGCGGTTTTGATCTGGCGACCGACGCCGGCCATGAGCATGGGCCGGGATCGGATGGCTTCGCGGTGGTGTTCCTCATCGTAGAAGCGCAGATAGAGGCTCCACCAGTTGTAGAACAGGGCGATGAGGTTGGCCATCAGGCGGCAGGAACTCAGGTTGCGGGAGGTATATCCACTCCAGCCCCATTGGTTTTTGAGTTCGTCGAAGGTGTTCTCGGCGTCGGCCCGCTCGCGGTAGTGCCGGGGCATCACGCGAGCGGGATGAGCCACGGGATCGAGCGAGGTGACCAGAACGGCGATCTTGCCACTCCACGGCGTGGCCACCTCGTCCCAGCCACTTCCTTTGGCGTGGGGAAGATCGGATTGGCGGTCCTTGCCTCGGCGCGGCCGACCGATCTGCCGGATGGGTGCCCGGGCGGGGGTCTCACGCACGAGCACCACGCGGCGCGCTTGGCTCCAGCCACTTAACTTGATCGAACTCTCCAACGCTTGCCAGCCGTCGCCGCAGTCTTCCCAAGCCGCACCCTCTCTCATCATCGCCCGGACGAGTTCCTTGACCCGGGCCGTGTGGCGCAGCTTGAACAGATACGGCAGAGCGCGTTCTTCGAACTCGAGCATCACCGCCTCGCTCCCATACCCACAGTCTCCTCGCGCGAACGTCGGCCACTGATGGCGGGGAAGTTTTTCCAAAGTCTGCCAAAGTCCTGGCAGCCCCCGGGCTCCGGCGTGTTCGTTGCCGGGTCGAACCTCCACTCCCAGGCTCAGGCGCAGGTTGGCCACGAAGTAGCTGTGATAAACGTGGCTGGGTCGTCCAGGCTTCTGCGGGTTGTAGCCAATGGCGGCTCCTTCCTGATGGCCGTAGAGCGCCTTGACCGTGACGTCGATGTCCAGGATCCACGGCAAGCCCAGCGCCGGTGCGATGCAGCCCGTGAGCGCGTTCGAGAGCCAGTCCAGACCGGTTTTCTCGTCGATTCGTCTCATCGCCAGACGCACCACGTCCTCGCTAACGGTTCCCTCCGGGATTCCCAGCAGCCCCGGATTGATCCCGTCTCCTCGGACCCCATTGATGTGCGCGTAGCGCCAGTGTCCGCACAACACACTGAGCATCACTGTGCCCATCACCCGCGCCGCGCCGCTGCCCCGGTTGCCCGTGTAACTCAGCGGACACCCCGCCAAAAACTCCTCCCACCTTCCTCCAGCTTCCAAAAATTGGAAAAAGAAAATCAATTGCCCCTCCCGCGTCACCGGCGTCTCTTCATCCCACTCCGCGTAATATCTCCCTCCGGGCGTGTCCACCGGCCAGCTTCCCGGCCCTCTTTGAACCTGCTTTCCAGGCTCACCCACTGGGTGAGTCCCCGACAACGTCTCCGCCATCCTCATCCCTCTCCTACTACGCCACTTACACTCCCATACTCAATCTTCCATTTTCCTCTTTAGGCTAAAGAGCCTGACGAAGGGATTGCTTTTGAAGCCTTGGTGCGATTGCTCCCGTTCTGAAGGGTCAGCCTGCTTCTGACGGGCTAGAAGGCTGGAATGTCTTGGAGAGTTGGTCGGTCGGTGGGGGTTGCGGTCGGCGCTTCGCTTGCCTCGGTTGGAGCCGGAGCGGGCGAGTCGGACCAAGCGCCGCGGCGGGCGCCCTTGGCTTGAGATTCCAGTTCTTCGAGGAGGCGCTGGTAGTTGGCGGAAGAGAAGCCGCGGGGGTGGTCTAGGTTGTGACCGTGAATACGGGCCAGGCCGGCGGCGACGAGCAGTTCTGCGAGGTCACCCGAGGGCGTTTCGACAACGGCGAAGTAGCGCGGAAGAGAACTCTGGCCCTTGGCGTCTTCCCAACGAGTCTTTACGACGAAATTTCCGGAGAGTTTGGACGCGGCGAAGACCGTGGCTTCCTCTCCTAGTTGATACAGGCGTTCTTTCCGGACCTCGAAGTCTTTGGCCTGGTCGCGGGTCCGGTATTTGAAGTCGTTGCTGGTTTCGGCGGCGTCGACGAAGTAGAGACGAAAGATGCGCTCTTTCCCTCCAGCGCGGACGTGAAAGCTGTCGCCGTCGTTCGATCTGTTTTCGATTAGGCGACAGTTTGGGATGGTCTCCCACGGTGCGGCCGGGAGCGGCGCGGCTCCGGTGATCGTCAGAAGAAGGGCGGCCGCAAGTGGGTTAGCGCGCATCTTCGCTGTCGGCTGTTTCGACGATTGGTTTGGTGGTCGGCGGAATGCCGGTGTTACGTCTGGGACTGGGACTGCTTCTGCGTTTCAGTGGGTTCGTCGAGCCATTCGCAGTAGGTGGAGCTCAGGGCATCCGAGATACCGACGAGACACTTTTGCGTGCTGTCCAAATATTCGTGGAGGCCTTGTGAGAACACCATGTCGATGGTGCTGAAGTTCATGCTGGAAGTGAGCACTCCGGAAAGGCGTTCGGCTTCGTTGAGAAAACCGAAGATTCCGCTTCCACCAATGCGATGAATGGCGCGGTCGAGGTTGCCGACGCAGTAGCGGATCGAACGAGGAAAGGCGGGGTTGAGAATCAAAAACTCCGCGACCTTGCCGGCGGAAACGTTGCCGACGTGAATCTTGAGGTAGGCTTCGAAGGCGCTGCAGGAGCGCAGGACCGCCATCCACTGGGTGAGATCAACGTTGCCACCGACCCGCTCGCCTTTCGGAAGGAGAATGTGATATTTGACGTCGAGCACGCGGGAAGTCGAATCGGCGCGCTCGAGAAACTTTCCAACTTGGATGAAGTCCCAGCCCTCGCCGTGGGTCATCGTCGCGTCGGTGATGCCTTGGAAGAGGTGGGAGCCTTCGGTGACGCTGTTGAAGAAATCGTGGGGGGTATTCTGATAGTCCGCGCGAGCTTCGTCGCTGCGGAGGTAGAGGTAAACTTTGTTCACCTGCTCCCACATCTCGGAGGAGATCTGCTCGCGGACGGTGCGGGCGTTTTCCCGGGCTGAGATGATGCACGAGAGAATGGAGTTCGGATTTTTCCGCTCGAAGGTGACAAAGTCCATCACGTCGTCGGCCGTGATCTCATCGTGGAGGCTGGTGAAAAGCTCTTTGTCCTCCAACGTCGCGAGGATGGGCAGCCAATGACGGCGGACTGAGGTGGCGTCAGGATCCTCGAGGTCGAGCATGAGCTCCATGTTGACCGTGAGAAGGCGGGCGTTGTTCTCAGCGCGCTCAATGTAGCGGCTGAGCCAGTAGCAGGATTCGGCGACGCGGCTTAACATAAATCTACTGGTCGAGGACCCAAGTGTCCTTGGAGCCGCCGCCTTGCGAGGAATTCACGACGAGGCTACCTTTCTTCATGGCGACGCGAGTGAGGCCGCCGGGGATAATTTTGATTTCTTCTCCGTAGAGGGCGTAAGGGCGGAAGTCGACGTGGCGGCCTTCGATGGCCCCATCGCAGTGGGACGGCGAGCGGGAGAGCTGGATAACGGGCTGGCCGATGTAGCCGCGTGGGTCGTTGCGGACGAGGTCTCGGAATTTGGCGACTTCTTCCTTGGTCGCGTGCGGACCGATGAGCATCCCGTAACCGCCGGATTCGTTGGCGGCTTTGATGACGAGGTTTTCCATGTTGTCCAAGATGTATTTGCGATCGTCGTCCTCGGCGGAGAGGTAGGTGTCGACGTTTGGGAGGATCGGGGTCTCGCCGAGGTAGAACTCGATCATCCTCGGAACGTAGTAGTAGACGGCTTTATCGTCGGCCACCCCGGTGCCGATGGTGTTGGCGAGACTGACGTTGCCCGCGCGGTAGGCCTCCACCAATCCGGGGACGCCGAGGCAGGAGTCTTTGCGGAACACCTCGGGGTCGAGGAAATCGTCATCGATGCGACGGTAAATCGAGTCGACTTGTTTGAGACCCTTCGTCGTCTTCATGTAGACGCGGGAATTTTGCACGACGAGATCTGCTCCGGTGACGATCTCGATGCCCATCTCGCGGGCGAGGAAGGAGTGTTCGAAGTAGGCGCTGTTAAAAATGCCGGGCGACAGGACGACGCAGGTCGGGTCGGGATTTTCGCCGGGGGCAACGTGGCGGAGGACGGAGAGGAGCTCCTGCGGATACCGGTCGACGGGGCGGACGGCGCACTGGTTGAAGAGACGTGGGAACACCCGCTTCATCGCCTGGCGATTTTCCAAGACGTAGGAGACGCCGGAGGGGCAGCGACCGTTGTCCTCGAGCACGAGATACTGGCCGTCGGCTCCGCGAATGAGGTCGGTGCCGCAGACGTGGATGTAGATATTCTTCGGGACGTCGAAGCCCATGAACTCGGGGCGAAAATGCTTCGCGGAGCGGATCATGTCCTCGGGGATGACTTTCTCCTTGAGGATGCGCTGGCCGTGGTAGATGTCGTCCAAGAACATGTTGAGCGCGGTGAGGCGCTGTTTGAGTCCGGCTTCGATGTGCGCCCATTCCTTGGCGGCGATGATGCGGGGGATCAGGTCGAAGGGGAAAATGCGCTCGGTGCCTTCGTCGCCGCTGTAGACGGTAAAGGTAATTCCTTGGCTGAGGTAGGAGTTGTCAGCGAGGGACCGCTTGCGGTCGAACTCACCGGGCTCCATGGCCTGAAAGCGGGCGAGGAGTTTTTCGTAGTGCGGGCGAACCTTGCCCGCCGAGTCGAACATCTCGTCGCAGAAACCGCCGACGTCGTAATTACTGAACATTCCCTCCATGCCCGTCAGAGGGTGACAAACGGGTGGGGGAATTGCAAAGGGGATTTGCGCCGAATGCCGTCGCAACGACTCTCCGACCAGATGGATCAACCGTGAATCCGAATTTCGAAGTTGTCGCGTAGGGTTTTCCCCTTGCCGATTCGAGGAAACCTACCGGTGATTAATTGCGGAGATGCATTTCTAATCTGTTGCCGGAAAGGTTGTTTGCGCTAGGAGGCGGGCTGGCTGTGCGGCGCATCACGGCAACAGGGAAACCGAAAGCAGAGTTGCTCAAGCCGGTTTTGAGGGAAACTCGCAGGTGGATTTGGGGGACTTTCCCGGATGGCCGACCAAAAGAGCCTTCCTATGGTGCGCCGCGATGAAATCAACACCCTTATTCCTAGTCTCAGCGATCGTCGGTCTGGCGTCGACCAGTCTGGCAGCTGTCTCGTTAACCGGTGATCCAACGAACTCCACGGGAGTCTCGTTGAATCGAATTGGAAATTCTTTCGATACCGCCCTGAAAGCCGACTCCTCAGGAGCTGGCTTCAACTTCGACATCGGTGATCAAATCCTAGTCATCGGCTGGAAGGCGACCGCGCAAAACGTCGGCGGCTCCGGTCTGTCTGCGAGCAACGGCTACTTCAAAATCGATCCAGTTTTCAGCCAGACAGACGCGGCGGTCGCCAGTTCGCTGTTGGATGAAACACCGAGCTTGTTCTTGAGATTTTCTTTGTGGCTTTCGACGGTGCGCGGCGAGATCCCGAGTGACTGCGCGACGGACTTGTTCGTTGTGCCGACGCCGACGATGGCGAGGATTTCGCGTTCCCTCTTCGTGAGGTCGAGCCGAGAGGTTGGTTGAAGAGTGTGGGCGCAATCATCGGAGATCGATTGACCAATGACGGAAGGGGAAACGTAACGCTGGCCACCAATCGTGGCCTCGGCTGCCGCCCGAAGTTCGGAAACATTCGCGTCGCTGCAGCAAAGGAAGCCGGTCGCTCCGGCCCGAAGGGCAGCCCGCGCGGGCGTCGCGTCGCGAAGGGGCGAAACGGCGAGAATCCTGACCGCTTGATTAGAAAAAGTCCTCAATTTCGCAACGAGAGCTTCCGACGACTGCTGATCGGGCAGCCATTCAATCATGGCGAAATCCAGTTTCATGATCTGAGCGAGGGTGGTTGCTTCGTGATGCGAGTTTGCGGACAGCCAAGTCCCCCGCGGATAACGGAGCTTGAGTGCATCGACCAAAAACTCCGCAGTCAAACGATGGCGGTAAACGACCAAAGCTCCCCGCAAGAGTTCGTTGTCGTCGGTGATCTCGTCCTCGCGCTTCATCCCCCAAACTTTACGGAGACTGAGAGAATGACGCCCGCTTTTTTCCTCGTTCGCTCGATGAGGAAACTTTTGGGGCGGTGGTTGGAGGAATCCAGCTCAACCGGCGGCGAGAACTTCGAAATGCCAAGTCCAGCGGTAGGTGCCGTGGGGGATCTTGTAACGGTCGAGGGCGTCGGGGCCGCAGCTGAGGTTGCCGAGGCCGCGGTGACGGTGATCGAGGTAGAGAATGGTCTCGTCGCGTGGCTCGAGATCGAAGGTGTGGCGCGCGGCGGCGAGGTCCCCGGGCCGGTAGCGTGAGAGCGAGAAGGCAAACGGTTCCCCGATGGCGGTCACGCGGAGGCGCGGCCCGGATTCGTCCGAAAGGGTGAGTTCGCGGAGGTCGCAACGGAGACCGTTTTCCTGCGGGAGGATGTAGTCGGTGAAAAGTTCGTCGACGTCGGCGCGGTAGCGGGCGGCGGCGGCACTGGCGAGGCGGTCGGGGTAGTTCTCGTGCGGGCCGCGGCCCCACCAGTCGGCGGTGCGCCACGCCGCGGGAAGAGAAAGGCTGACGCCGACACGCGGCCAGTCGTCGAGGATGTCGGTGAGAGTGACGTCGAAGTCGATGAGCACGCCGGTCGCGGTGGCGCGGTGGGTTTGCCGCCAGGTCGCGGCGAGGGTGCCGTCGGAGTTGTGGATCGTTTCGTCATCGACTCGAAGGTTCTCAAGGCCGGCCTTCTGCCAGCGGCCGAGGGGCTTGTCGTCCTGACCGCTCCAGAGTCGCACGCCGTCGTTGTCGACGGGACAGCGCCACAAGTTCGGAGTGAGTCGGAGTTCGGGCGGCGCCGTGGGATCGGTGTCGGGCGCGCTGGGAAGCGGGGCGATTCGCACGGGTAGCGTGAGGCTTGCAACCACGTGATCGATCCCGTCGCGGAACGTGACTCGCAGGCGAACGTCGCCTGTTGGTGGGATCTCAAAAGGATTTTCGAAGGTCGCCGACGTTCCCGCGGTGATCTCGAGCGGGGGCAATTGCGCGGATTCCGTCGGGTGGCCGTCGACGAGGAGCGTCGCCTCGGCGGTGAGATCGTCTAGCGAACGGAACGTGCGGCGCGACGTGACGCGGAGGGTGCCGGATTCGTCGAGCCTGGCGTCAACGGGGCGGGCGAGGTGTTTGAATTCGAGAAGGTGGGGCTTCGGCGTGCGGTCGGGCCAGACGAGGCCGTCGCAGCAGAAGTTCGCATCGTTCGGCTCGTCGCCAAAGTCGCCGCCGTAGGCCCAGTATTCCCGCCCGTCTTCCTTGGTCTGGCGGATACCGTGGTCGCACCATTCCCAGACGAAGCCTCCTTGCAGACGCGGGTAGCGTTCGAAGAGTTCCCAATAGTCGGAGAGCGAGCCGCCGGAATTTCCCATCGCGTGCGAAAATTCGCAGGGGAAGAACGCGCGGTCGTCGAGTGGGTTTTTCGCCCATTCCTCGATCTCGGAAAGCGACGAATACATCGGGCAGATGACGTCGGTGACGTTGCGTCCCGTCGTCCAGGAAACGTGACTCTGGTAGCGGGAAATGGCTCCCTCGTAATGGAGGAGGCGGGTGGGGTCGCGTCGGCGGATCCAAGCGGCGGCGGCGTCGTGGTTTGGACCGTATCCGGATTCGTTCCCGAGCGACCAAAAGACGACGCAGGGGTGGTTTTTATCCCGCTCGACCAGGCGGCTGCAGCGGGCGACCCAGGCGGCGAGGTAGCGCGGATCGTGACAGACGATGTTGTGAAAAGCGTGGGATTCGAGGTTGGCCTCGTCGATGACGAGCATCCCGTGACGGTCGCAGAGTTCGAGCCAGTAAGGGTCGTTGGGATAGTGCGAGGAACGAACGGCGTTGACGTTGTGCTGCTGCATGACCGCAAGGTCGCGGTCCATCTCCGCCCGGGTGACAGCCCGACCGTGGACGTCGGAACTATCGTGACGATTCACGCCGGCGAAGAAGACCGGACGGCCGTTCAGTTGGACGAGACCGTCGCGGAGTTCGATCCGGCGGAAGCCAATGTCAGCGGCGGTGTGGTGCTCGCAGTCGGGGCCGGAGAGTGTCAATACCAGGCGGTAGCGGTCCGGAGTCTCGTGAGTCCACGGGCGGACGTCCGGCAGGTCGGCGTCGAACCGCGCTCCGAGGCGGGGCCAGGTCTTGAGCTGGTGGCGGGTGGAATCAACGTCGACCGTCTCCGACCAGACCGTGGTCCCGGTGGTCGGATCAATGAGCTGAGCGTGGACGTGGAGGTCGGAAGGAGGTTCCGTGTTGAAGCTCAGCTCGACCTCGAGGTCGAGCTTGGCTCGTCCCGACTCGGAGTCAAAATCCGCGCGCGCGAAAAAGTCGTCGATCCGAACGGAGGGCGTGGCGAAGAGATGGACGCTGCGAGTGAATCCGTTATCCCACCACTGATCCTGGTCTTCGATGAAGGTCGCGTCCGACCATTGGAAGACGGCGACGGTGAGTGTGTGGGTGTGACCGGGATGCACGTGCGCCGTGACGTCGTATTCCGCGGGCAGCCGCGAATCCTTGTTCAGGCCGACGAACTCGCCGTCGACGTAGACTTGGGTCAGGCCTTCGACGGCACCGAAGTGAAGGACGATCCGCTGGCCGATCCACGTGTCCGGGATTTCGATGGTCCGGCGGTAAATCCCCACGATGTTTTCGTCGGGCACCCGCGGGGGTTCGTGCGGAAAGGGCATCTGGACGTTCGTGTAGTGATGGCGCGTGATGCCGTGGAACGACCAGAGACCCGGCACCGGGATGGTAGACCACGCCGAATCGTCGAAGTGGGCATCCGGAAAATTCGCCGGGCATTCGCCGGGTCGGGGCGCCGCGTGAAATTTCCAATCCCCATCGAGACAGCGCACGAGCTGATTGTCCGCGTCGGGCGAGATCGGCTCCCCAACGGCCACCGCGGACGCTACGTCCGGATACGGCCAGGCGGTCGCTCGCGCCGGTGCGAGGTGCAGACTGGTGAGTTCCGGTGATTCCCAGGTTCGTCCGAGAACCTGATCGATGGGCGGGAGCGGCATGATTCTCAGCCGAAAATCGGGATGATGTGGCGGTTGAGCAGGTTATGCTTCACGTTCCGATGGACCGCGTCTGCGTTGGATTTCAGGGCATCGGTGAATTCGTCACCCATCTTGGCGGCGACCTTGAAGCCGACGTGAATGAGTTGGCGAAGGTGCGGATTGTAATCGGGGCAGGACGGATCGTGCCGGAGAGCGTTGACGAATTGCTCCGAACTCCACTCCGCCAACTCGGCCGGCGAGGGCAATTGGTCGCGGCCGATGTCGATCACGGTCGCGTAGGGCGCCGTGAGTTCGTCGAATTTGTCGTGCGCGCCGGCGTGGATCGCCTTGGCAACTCGCAACCCGTCGCCGCCAGATTCCGCCAAGCCGATCACTTCCTCCAACCAGGTGGTGCCAGCGGTCTTCACGTGCAGCCCGGCGTCGTGTTTGCGCACGAGGCGGTTAATGATCGGATACAGCGAGAACTTGTCGCTGCCGGAATGGACGCTGAGTTTGACCGCCGGGGGAAGACCGAATTCGGCAACGCCGTAAGCCAGCACGCTAAGATCCTGATCGAATTCGCGCTCGAATTGCGCGAGGTCGCCGACGTAATCGACGCCCTTGTTGAAGCGCCCGGTGAACTTTGGCGCGATGGTCTGCACCGGCACGTTTTCCTGCGCGAGCATGGCGAGGATGAGAAGAAGCTCGACGGGGCTCTGCGGTGCGTCGGTCTCGTCCATCGAAACCTCCGTGACGAAATCATCGCCCTTCGCAGCCGCGATGTGACGGTGGATCCGCCCGGCCTCCTGGGCCGCGAGGAGGAACTTCGATGCAGCCCGGTGGATGGTTTTCTCATCGATCTCAAGCGCCTCGTCGATGCCGGGAACGGCAAGGCGTCCGATCAGGTGGCTATGCGCGGCGACGAACGCTTCCACTTCCGAAGACGCAGCCGCTTTCCCGATGCAGTCCGCGACGTCCAGAGTGAAAAAATCGCTTCCAGCGATGAAGCCGTCCACCGTCGCCAGGCCGATGTGGTCGGCGTCGACGTAGTATGCGCCCTCGTAACCGAGCGCCTGCACGGCGGCGTCGGCCTCCGCCCGAAGGTCGTCGGGGCGGGAGCCGATGATGGAATGCTCGCGATTGGATTTGTTCCAAGTGGGGCAGACGTCGATCCCGCGCGAACGAGCGTCGATCACGGCTGCAAGTTGAGCCTCGCCCTGGTGACCAAAACGGTCGCCGCTGCCGAACGTGAACTTTTCGATTTTTTTCATGAATGGAAATGGGATGCGCGTCAGACCTTGCCGCGCTGAGCTTCGAGCTGCGAGCGGATTTCCTCCATTCGCGCCGGGCTCAGGGGATAAAGTCGCAGCAAGAGAAGCGCGCAGATCCAAAAGCCCATCGGCAAGAACACGTACCATTCCAGCATGCGCTCAAGGGTTTCCGGCGGCTGGGTTTTCCCGTATTTCACGACGTCGAATCCAGTCCAGACAAGGATAAATCCAGCGAGGCCGGTCGTGATCGTAGCGGAGAGTTTGAAGATCCACGAGAAGATCGCGGAGAAGCTGCCCTCGCGGCGTTCGTGCGTGTGGAGTTCGTCGAAGTCGACGATGTCGGCCTGCATCGAAGGAATGAGCATCCACATCGCGACGCCAAACGCCGACAGGAAGACGTGAGGCAAAATCTGCAAATACGGCTGCTCCGGCGTGTAGCAGAAGTAGATCAGGATGTTCGCGACAAATCCCATCGAGAGGGTGAGAGCCAGGGCCTTCGTTTTCCCGATGCGCTCGCTGACCCAGGTCCAGAACGGGACGCTGAGCAGGCCGGGGATGAAGGTTGCGGTGGATTTCCAACCCTGAATGATTGAGGCCGTCCCGATATCCCCTTGGTTGATGTAGTAGATGTTCAGGTAAAGCCCGAGGCTGCCCACGAGGGTCGAGCCGACGGTGTTGAAGAGCACGATGCCGAGGACGAGTTGGAACGGTCGGCAAGACAGCGTCTCGCGGACGCTCTTCATCAACGCGATCTTGGGTTGATCCTTCGCCTCGACTTTGTAGTAGCGCTCCTTGACGAAGAGGCCGGGCAGGACCGCGACGGACAGAATGATGAACCCCATCACCCACCCCATCACGCTCATCCCCTTGGCGATATCGGGTTCGCCGGTGACCGGATCGGCGAAGGCGGGCAGCGCCGTGAGGGCCAGCATCCAGCCGCCGAGTAAGCCGACGAATTTGGAAAAAATGGTCCGCCAAGCCACGATGCGGGTCCGCTCGTAGTAGTTCGGCGTCATCTCCATCCCGAGGCTGTAGTAGGGCATCGCCCACATCGTGAAGCAGGTGTAGAAAAGCAGCCCGACACCGATCATGTAGGCGATGAGCGCCGTCTGGCTCCAGTCCGGTGACGGCTGCCAGAGCAGCGGCATCACGAGGCCGGTGAGAATCCCGCCAACGACGATGTAGGGGCGGCGGCGACCCCAGCGAGTCCGCGTGTTGTCGGAGATGTTGCCCATGATGGGATCCGCCAGCGCGTCCCAGAGTTGGTAGACCATGAGCACGCTGCCGATGATCGCGGGGCTAATGCCGAGGCCGATGTTGTAGACCGGCGTGAACATGTTTTTGGTCACCGAGTTCGACAACTGCTCGGTCATCCCGCCGAGTCCGTAGGCGATCTTGTGCCAGAAGGGGGCCTTGTCCTCGGGGCGGATGCGGGGGGAATTTTCCATCAGGATTTTGCGCGTTGAAAGTATTCGCGAACGACGGCGCAGGCGGCTTTGGGTCGACGATATTCGTCGAACGTTCCCTTGTTGTTGTAGCCGCGGGGTCGGCGAATGAGTTGCTCGTTGCGGTCGACGCGGGCGTCGGAGAAATGCCAGATCGCCAACCCGGCAATGGCGGGATTACGGACGGCCTCTTCGCAAAAGACGCGCAGGTATTCGGCCTGATACTCCTCGGTGAAAAATCCGTTCATCGGATCGTGCCAGCCCGGGAGCGCCTCGGCACCGGTCTCGCTGATGACGTAGGGTTTGTCGAACCGCCCGACGTGATCGAGGCATTCTTGGACCCGGGGGAGGATGAGGCTGAGCGGATCGGGGTGCTCCTCCGTGTCGTACCAACCCGGATAGAGGTTATTGTTGATGATGTCGACCTGATCGTAAAAGAGGTCGTCGAGCGGGAACATGCTGGCGCAGGCAACGAGCCGATCGGGATCACGCTCGCGAAGCCGCGCGACGGATTCTTCAAAAATCGGGCGGGTGAACTCCTCGTTGGTCCCGGCTTCATTGAGAAAGCCCCAGATGATGACGCATGGATGATTGATGCTGGCGTCGAGCATTTCATCGAGCATCGCGAGGTGGGCGGAGCGGAAGTGCGGGTCGGTGAGCTGGCGCTCCCGTTGCCCCCAGCCGAGTCCTTCTTCCCAGACCAGAAGCCCGAGCTCATCGCAGAGATCGAGGAAGCGTTGGTCCTGCGGGTAATGGCTGCCACGAACGAAATTGCAGCCGAGGTCCTTGAGGAGGTGGATGTCGATGAGGTGCTGCGCCGGCGAAACCGACGAGCCGGTATCGGGGTGGAATTCGTGTCGGTTGTAGCCGAGGAGCTTGATCGGCTGATCGTTGAGCAATATCTCGCGACCCGCGGTGCGGATCGAGCGCAGGCCGAAGCGGACGATGATATCGTCGTCGCCGACGCCGATGGTGAGCGTGTGGAGGTGCGGCGAATCCGGTGACCAGGGACGGGCGTTGGGAACGGTCAGCGAGAGCTTGAACTCGGACCCGGAAACTTCGTTAGCGACGGGTGCGCTGTCGTCGACGCTGGTGGTGACCTCGGTCGCGGGACCAGAGAGCTGAACCGCGACCGTGATTGTGCCGGTGGCGACGTCTTCAACCCGGACATGAGCACTGCGCAGGTGGGTCTCGGGGACCTCGTGCAGCCACGCGGAGCGCGTGATGCCGCCCCATTGGTAAAAGTCGAAGAACTGCTCGTGCAGCGGCGTCCGCCGCCAGTCGAAGCGGTTGTCGACGACCACGGTGATCTCGGTGGTGGCCTGATCGCCCGGTCCGGCATCGCACCAAAATCCGGTGTAGCCACAGGCGTGATCGGTGAGCGCCACGCCGTCGACGTAGACGCGGCACCAGAGACTAACCGCTTCGAAGTGCAGCAGGCGGCGGCAACCGGGAGTGGAGGGGATGGACCGACGGTAGACGGCTACCCCACGTTGACCGATTAATTTTGGAAAGGCATCGAAGGCTGCCGGAACCAACATCCGATCCGGACATTCGACGGACGCCAGGTCGGGTAACTCGGAGTCGACGTCACCGAGAAAGGCGAAATCCCAACTCCCATAGAGAGAGTGAACGACTCGGCGGTGATGCCGGGGAAAGGGTTTGTTGGCGATCATGGGAGAGAGGAGAAAAAAGACTTTAGTGGGACGCTTCACGATCCCAATCCACGGAGAGGTTTACGTTAAGTGGACGCGGCGAGCAGCTCGGTTGTGACGGTAAGAGCGACGTCGAGGCGGCCGCGGACGGTCGTGGTGTAGGCAATGTATTCCTCACCGAGAACGAAGCGCGGGTGCGGGTCGATGTGGTATTTCGAGCCGACATCGCCGATCAGCTCGGGATTGCGGGCGATCTCAATCTCTCGGCCGGTGGTGAGATTTTTGAAGGTCACCCGCGATTCGCAGCCGCGGAAAAACTTCCCGTGGCGGTCCCCGACGAGCAGCGTGTCGTCGGTGTTGGCGTGCGTGTGCCACGTGCCCTCGGGCCAGATGAGTTTGCGCTGGCGAGTCTCGAGGTCGACGCGAAACGTGCCGTCGCCGTCGATGGCGTAGATCGCGCGCCCGTCGGCGCTCCACCATTCGTGGGTGCAGACGGTCGGCGTCGGCAGGACGGGGCGCGGTGACCCGCCGCGGCGCAGGGTCCACATGCGGTCGTCGCACGGGATCCGGCGACCGGTGATCGGATCGACGTGAATTTCCTGCGAGAAGAGAACGAGGTCGGGATCGGTGGGGTGAAATTGCGCGTGGTCCCAGGTGCCGTCGAGTTCCGCCCAGCAATCGAAGGCCCCGGTGGCAATGCTCATCGTACCGACGTAGGTCTTCGCCGGCGTGCGGAGGTCGATGAAGAATTCCCGCCCGTCCGCCGAGCGCGAGAGGTGCGTCGCGGTGCAGGTGACGTCGCGCCAGCCAATGAGATCCTTCGGAACTTCGCCGATCTTTTCTGCGCGGTCGTCGTGCTGCGGTCCGCGTTTCCAGATGGCACGTCCCGTTCCCCAGTGGGCCTCGCCGGTTTCCGGATCGACCCAGGGTGAGGCGTGGGAGAATTGCGTCTCGGGGAAGTGACGGACTTCGCTGGTTTCAAAATCAATCACGCCGAGGGTGCGCCCGGCGTTCGCGTCACCCGACGGCGGGAAGCTGCAGTAGAACCAGAGATACCGCTGGTCATGGGTCGAGCCATCGTTGACGTAGTAGAATGTCTGTTGCTGCGGGGCGACGCGATGATCGAGCAGGTAGCTCACGACGCCGGTTTCGGGATGAACGTGGGCTTGGAAGAGCGGAGACTGGGAGATCGGATTCATCGATCGAGTGGGTTGGAGATTGAAAAAAATCGCGGCGGAGCGTTGGTTGCAGTCGCCCCATGAACAACCGTCGAGTGACTTTGCGTGAGATTGCGGAGCGAGCAAAATTGTCCCGCGCGGCGGTTTCGTTCGCGCTGCGTAAGCATCCGCGGATTCCGCAGGCCACCATCGACCGGGTGCAAAAAATCGCGCGCGAACTTGGCTACTCGCCCGACCCCGAGGTCGTGAAATTGATGGCCCACGTCCGCAGCAAGCAGTCTGCGCCCTACCGGGCGACCATCGCCTGGCTCACGGCCTGGCCGACCGAGGACGGGTGGCACCCCTACCGAAAAAATCTGCGCATCTTCGACGGAGCTCGTCGGCGGGCCGAACACCTCGGCTACGTCCTCGAACCGTTCTGGCTGCGGGCGGCCGGAATGACCGCCGCGCGCGCCACCACCATTCTGCAGGCGCGCGGGGTGGACGCCGCGATCGTGGCACCGCTGCCCGATGGCATCAACACGCTCGATTTCACGTGGTCCGCGTTTTCCGTTGCGGCCATTGGGCATTCGCTCGAGCTGCCCGACATTCATCGCGTGGAGAGTGCCCACGCCGACAATCTCGAGTTGGCTTTGCGAAAAATTCGGGAGCGTGGGGTGAAGAAGATCGGCTTCATCGAGAGCGACGGCACCGACGCTCGCGTCGCCCACGCCTGGACGGGGGCCTTCCTCGCGGACCAACTGAACCGCCCGCCGCGCGAGCGGGTGCCGCTGCTGAAGAAGTCGCAGATTCGACAGCAGGATTTTGTCGATTGGTTTGGCCGACACTCGCCCGAGGTGATCATTTCCAACGAGTGTCCGATCATCAAATGGCTGAACGACCTGGGCCGGGAAGTTCCCGGCGACGTGGGGCACGTGCGGCTGGATTGCGTCGCTCCTGAGTGGCTGGGCCGCAACAGGGGACAATCCCCGGACCAGTCGATTTCGGGAATCGACCAGATGCTCGAAGAGGTTGGCGTGTCGGCCGTCGACACCGTTATCGCCCAGCTGCACGTGCGCGAGACCGGCATCCCGGCGCACCCGCGAATGTCGCTGGTGAAGGGCCAGTGGCTTGACCTCGATACCTTCGGCGCGAAGCCACCGCGCCGAAAACCGAAACGAAAATTGCCCGCGAAACGTCATGACAAACCAACCTGACGGCGCAATTCACCCATTGTCTCGTGATGCCGGGCCTCGACGAGTGCTTGCGCCCGCGATGCGGCGACCCGGGCCGCGGGGAGATCTTGCGCCCAGTCGGTGACATACCCGGGAAAACGCTCCCGGTCCTCCGCCAAGTCGAAATCGAAGAGCCAATCGCCCAAACCGATATCCCGCCACATGGAGCCCTTGCTCGTCTGCTCGTCCCACCGCACCACGATGGCGGGAATCCCGGCACCGACGCACAAGATCGGACTGTGCATCTCGTTGCCGAAGAGCCCCGCGCTCCGCCGGTAGGTCGAGAGCGCTTCGTCGGTAAGCCAGAACTTCTCCCGCCAGACGACCCGCTCGCGCATGTCGGCGGGGAGAGGTTCGTAGAGCATCTCGCGGGAAGCTTCCATTTGCGTTCGGTCCTCCGGGCAGAGGAGAATTTTCAATTGCGTGGAGCGCACGATTCCGCAGATCGCTTCGCGCAGCGGGGCGTGGTCCTGTTCCTTGAGGGCGTTGTTGCGGGCCTCCTTCGCGAGATCGGGTTCGCGGTTTTTCTTGGGAATCATCCAGTGCGGCGTGTGGCGGTAGCGGGCAATGCAGCAGAGAAATCTTCCATCCTCCAGGTCGCTCGCGCGGAGAAAACCCTCCGCCGCGCCGTCATCGGCCAGATCCACGGCGAAAGCGGCGTCGGGCGCGAATTCCATCAGCGGACACGTCACGCCGAAGTCGCTGGCCAACTTCAGCGAAACTGAGTCGCGGAAATACACGAATCGCGCCGCTTCGAGGAGAGCCTTCACCGAGTCGGTGAGCCGGACCGCTGGCATCGTAATCCCGTAAATGCCGTAGGGCTTTTCCGTTTCCGCCCGCCACCGGGCGACGGACCCCTCGCCGACCAGATACGGCCCGGAGCCGTGCAACAGGAAATCGCACTCCGCGAACGCGGTGAGGATTTCCGCCTCGGTCTGAACGATTGGCACGTTGGGGAAACGGCGGCGGAGCATTGCCTCCACGCCGTGACTGACGTCACTCGGCCACAGGCGGATCGTGGCTTCCGGAAGATGACGCTCGAGCAGCGCGAGCAGGCCCGGCGAGTGGGCGATATCGCCGATGTTGAGCGTCTGCCAGGACGATCGGACCAGAATCGTGGGCGGTTTCAACCCTCGTTCCTCGGCTCGACGAACTGCCCTCGAACCCGGAGCACCGCACGGATCTCGCGTGCGTCGATCCGACGGGAATCGCCCTCCGCCCGAGTCGCCGCGAGCGCCGCCGCGACGCCCGCCGCCTGACCGATGGCGCTGAGTGGAGCCATCACGCGGTAGGCGGAGTGCGCCTCGTGACTGCCGCTGATGCAACGCGACCCGAGCAGCAGATTGTCGAATCCCCGCGCCCGCAGGCTCCGGTAGGGAATGTGAAAATACCCCGGCGGCGCGATGTGTTCCATCCGGGTTCCAGCCCCGGCCGGGTCGTGAATGTCCAGGTGGTAAGCGCAAGCGGCAACCATGTCGGGAAATTTCCGGGCCGAGAGACAATCCTCGGCGGTGAGCACGTAGTCGCCGATCACGCGGCGGCCCTCCCGGACGCCGAGGCGCGTCGCGACGAAGTTCATTGTCGCGTTGGTGAACGCCGGGTGATTGCGGATTGATTCGAAAAACTCCGTCGCCTGTCGCCGCCCCTCGGCCATCGCTGCCTCCATCGACGAAGCGTTCGTGGGATCGGCACCGAGCACGCGAGTTTGATTGAAGAGCAGGGCCCGACCGTCGGGGTAGGGAAAGCAGAGAACGTTGTCGCGCGGGTTCGTGGTCCCTCCGTTTTTCTTGAGGTTGAGGTAGAGCGGGAGCAATTCGGCGCGCAGGGAACGGATTCCAGCCCATGAACCGATGTCGGGGTCGCTGAGCTGATCAAGATCCACGCCGGTGACCTTGAAGGTAAAAGTCGCCGGCTGCATCTGCCCGTCGGCTTTGCGCCCAAGCTCCGTTTCCGCGCCGGCCAGAGCGGAGAGATTGCCGTCGGCCGTGGAGTCAACGAAGACCCCCGCTCCGACGCGTCGTCCGTCGGACAATTCCACCGACTGCACGCGGGGGCCGGATCGGTCGACTGCGGTGACGGCGGTATTCGTGAGAACCGCCAGATTCGCTTCCGCGGCGAGAAGTTCGCGGTAGCGGCGGGCCAACTCGACTTCGTCGTAAGTCGGGACCCGGTCCCACGGCGCGCCGCCGTTCTCGGGATAGACGTCGGGAAAAAGTTCGGCGTGCAGGCCGCGATTGATCGGCTCTCGGTCGTCGTCCCAGAATCGACAGACCAGCGACACGGGCGAATGGACCCCGGTGCCGCCGATCTGCGCCGCGGCCTCGACGAGCAGCACCCGCGCTCCGGCTCGAGCCGCTCCGATGGCCGCGCAGATCCCGCCCACGCCGGCTCCGGCCACCAGGACGTCCGGGTCGGAAAGAGGGGCGTCGTCGGTCGCGTTCACGTCGGTCCATTTTGCGGCTCGGCTCGTCGAATGCAACGGAGTCTCCATGTCAGTCGCGGGTGAAAAGCTATTGATTCTGAACAAATCGGAGACGCCGTTCCACTTGTTGGGCGGGGTCTGCGTGTTCGAAATACGTATCTTTATGCTCGATCCAGGCGACCGCCTTCGGTTGCCCGTTCCCGCGACCGGACCTAACCTGTAACCAATCCGACAGCAGGGTTTCTACCGTTGTCGCACCATCCAACCCACAGAAACACCCCTCCCTAAAATTCCCTATGAAAGCACCAAAAGTTCTTCTTACCCTAGCGGCATATAGCTTCTCGTCCCTCAACGCAGCAACGCTGATTTCCGACATCACAACCACGACGACCGCGGGCGGAAATCTTCAGATCAATACAATCACAGCCGGCTCCATTTTTTCCGTTTTCGAACAGCCAACTTCGACGACCGTCTCAGGCGGGACCTACTTTTACCTAAGCAGCGGGACGCCTCCGGCCAATGCTGCGGGGTCGCTGCTTGATGCTAATATCGACACCGGCCTCCTGAATCCTGGAACACACCAGGTTCAGTTTGGAAGAACGCTTCTGAGCAGTGAGACCTTTGTGTGGCTCGACGGAGATCAGAGTCGTTTGGATGGCGTCACCTTCAGCTTGATTGATGCGGCTGGGATTGTAATTAGCGACCCTCTGTCTTTTCTCGACGAAGACAACGGTGATATTTTCACTATCGGCACGGTAAACAGGCTCCCAAGCGGTAGCCCCCTTACCGGGTTCAAAGCAGGCGGTTGGGCTGTTTCCTTCAGCGAGTTCACAAATGTAGTGGGCACCGTGACCGGAATTCAAATCGCTGACGAAGCGACCGGTAGCGGCAGTATGGATCCGCTGATGATCTCCATCGCCGCCGTCCCCGAGCCTTCGACCTATGCTCTGCTCGGACTCGGACTCGCCGCCGCGGTAATCGTAGGCCGCCGTCGGCGCACTGCGCGGCAGTAATCCCCAATCCATTTATCCAATGGGGATTGGCAGGAGCCGGGCGCGAGCCCGGCTTTTTGCTGCCGCCATCGCGGGCGTTTCCGGGCTAGACTGATTCATGCGGCTGACGGACTGGCGGAATCTTCGGGCTCACGTGGTGTGGGTTTACGAGGGCGTGCCGCTGGCTCCCCGGGGGACCTTCCGCGATGAACACTTGGTCGCCTGGCGTTTGCTTGATGGATCGGTGACCATCTCGGGAAGGCGGAAGACGGTCAGTGCATCTGCGGGTCAGTGGGTCTTTCCCCCGCGGGGTGGGGAGCGGCGCGAATTTTCGCCGGACGCCCGTTTTGTCTCGGTGCATTTCCGCGCGACCTGGCCGGACGGGCACGAACTCTTCCAGGAAAGCGAGCCGCTCGCCGGCGAGCCGGACGCCTTCCCGGAGCTCGACGCCGCCGCCAGACGTTTGGCGGAAGCGATTCGAGCGCGCTTTCCCGACGTCGTCGGTAACCGGCTGCCTTTTGTCGAAGCCGACCTGGCGGATTATCTTGCCCTTGAAAGCGGACTGCCGGCGTGGTTGGACGCTTACGCCATCGCCATGCAGTCGCTCGGGGCGCGGATGTGGACGCTCAACACCTTCGACGACCGGGTCGTGCAATTGAGCGAGGCAATCGACGCCCTGCCACTCGAAGCCGGATTTTCGCTGGCGGAATTAGCTCGTGGATTCGGGCTCAGCTCGGGTCACGCGTCGCGGCTCTTCGTGGCGCACTTTGGTTTCACGCCCCGGGAATACCGGGAGCACCAGCGGGTCGACGCGGCCCGTCGACTGCTGCGCGGCTCGTCCACCCCGGTGAAGGAGATCGCGTTCAATCTGGGGTTCAAGCAACCCACGCACTTTTCGGCGTGGTTCAAAAAGCGGACCGGTGCCTTTCCCCGGGCGTTTCGCGACGCGGTCGTGAAGCCGAGTGAGGCGATGTGAGGGGAATGCGTTTTCTCGCGCAGATGCCCATCAGTTCATCACGCCGCTCACGGTAGGTCGGCGGCCCACTCGTCGGCGTATTCGAGACAGGCGAGGGCCATCATGGTCCCGAGCATGTCGCTGATCGGGTGCGGCTCGTCGCAGAGTCGGACGGAGTGGTGGTTGACGAGGCAGTGGTCGCCGTGGAACGCGAACGCGCCGTCCGGCTTGCGGTATTCGTGGAGCAGACATCCACAGAGCCGCTCACCCGCCGCGACGATCTCAGCGTGGCGGTGGCGCGCGCCAAGTTGCCGATCCAGTTCGCGCAGCACCCAGAGCGCGTCCCAATTCATGCACATGTTTCGCGGGTATCCGAACTCGCCGTTGGCGGCTTGGAGGTCGAGCGTGGAATCGATGGCGGCCGCCGCGTGGGGCACGGGACGATTGACGGCGAGGTAGCCGTTCATGATTTTAAAAAGCCCGGCCATCGCGCGCGCGGGATCGTCGGGGCATCCCCGGCGGGTCGGCATGCCGGTGGCAGGGTCGAGAACGTTCGATTCCAACGCGGCGAACATGTCGCCCAGCACGGGAATGGTGTCCCGCCGGTCGTCGATGGGCAGATCCCGAAGGTGCGCGTCGATGGCTCGCGACCAGCCCTCACCCGTGGACCAGGGATTCGACCATTGGAGCGAAAGCGTCCAAGCCCGACCGTCGACCCGGGAGAGATCGGCGAACTGCGCGGTGGGCGGTGGGAACTGCGGCGCGGCGCCGAGGTGCTCCAGCGCGAGGAGAGTCGCTCCATTGCGCTGCGCCCAGATGGCCTCCCAGGAATGATGGCCGTCGCGACTGTCCGCCGTTTCCAAAGGATCCTTGAAAAGGTGGTCCGCCGGGTCCTGGCAGCTTTGTAAAAACAAGATCGCCTCCGCGCGATCGTCTGCTCCCACCGAGTCGAGAGCGTCGAGGCGATGGAGAAGATCGATCGCGATACCGGACGCCTGGAGTGACCAGGGGCGGGTCGTTGCCGAATGGTAGCGCCAGCGTCCCCAGCCCGAATCACGGCACCGAACCTTCTCGATCCACGTGAGGATCTCTCCGCGAACGGTCGCGACAAAGCCAGCAACCGGCTCCGGGGAGATCTCCGCGGGTCGTTCGAGAACGGAGGTTGCGATCATTCGTCAGCGTCGCCGCCGACTGTCTCCTCGGGTTCGGGCGTGGGTGTCGGGGGCGGTGGGACCGGACCGTGGAAAAACGTGACCGAGTGCGGAGCCAGAGTCATTTCATCGCCGAGGTTGGCATCCGTGGATTCGGTGAGACCGCCTTCGTCGATCACGGCTTTGTCCCAGGACGCAGCGACGGGTGGATTTTCCAGGCGCAGCGTGTTCTCGGAGGACGAGCGGTTGATCATTAGGAGGCCGGCTTTTGAATCTTCCTTCGACGCGAAGACGACGACCTGGGTCGGATCGCTGGTCTCGACCTTCACGGCGTCCCCCATCATCCACTCGTTCGCGTAGTGAAAGACGTGGGCGGCGGGGCGGAGCGCGAAGTCCTTGTCCATCTTGCCGTAGACGCCATCGCGCTCGTTCCAGGCGTTGCTGACGTCGAGTTGGTGGTTCGCAAATTCCACGAAGCAAAGCGCGTCGAAGACCGCGCCCTTGTGGTTGAGCATGCGGGGTTCGCGGGTCTCCCAGGTCCAGCTGATGGCGTATTCGTTGAGGTGGATCGGGATGTTTCGGTCGGGGCTGACCTCGGCGAGCATGGCCTGGAGATCGCTGATGTGATCGCCGATCTTCTGCGTCTTGTTGTAGATGCTGAAATCGGATTCCTCCAATTTGCCGCTGGCGTAGCCGTGGGCGGAGAGGAAATCGAGGTCGGGCAGCGTGGCGGCGGCGAAGCGCTTCAATTCCGCGACGTAGTCGGGCCGCATCGCGGCGGGACCGCCGGTCTGGATCGAGGGATCGACCGCCTTCATCGCCTTCGCGCAGAGGTTGTAGATGCGGGTCAGCTCGTCGAGCCGGTCGGGCTGGTTCTTTTTCTGAAGGTCGACCCAGTAAAGGCCGTCGCGCTCGTTGGTGATCTCGAAGTAGGGAATCGCGAAATCGTTGTCCACGTTGGTGATCCGGACCAGGTCGGCGCAGAACTCGGCGTAGGCATCGAATTGATTCGCGTCGAGGAACCGGTCGCCGTCGGCGTCCATCCACTCCGGCCAATCCGGGATGGTGATCACCTTCTGCACGTTCGGTGGTTTCCAGGCGGAGAGCGCGGCGACGATTTTTTCCGAGTCCCAGCGCTTGCCTGCCACGTCGACCCAGCCGATCGCCTTCACGGTCGAATCGTCGATCATGTTGGTGTTGTGATAGCGAACGATGGGGACGTCCATGTAGGCGAGTCCTTCCTGATAAGCCGGGCTGGCAGCGACTTCGGGATCGAAACCGGCGAAGATCGCAACGGAGAACGTGCCGCGCGGAATCGGGTGCGCAACCTGATCCCAATGAACGACCGCAGTCGCGGCGACGGGGGATTCCTCGACGGGTGCGACGGCTTCGCCCGGGAGGGCGGCGGTCTCCTCAGTGGCGGCCCCGGCTTCACGCTTGGGCTTTGGCTTGGCCTGCTTCTGCGCGGTCTCTGGAGCGGTGGCACCGGGCGGAAGGTAGTCGGGATCGGCGGAGACGACGACCGCGTCCAGACCCGCGCCGGGTGCGGCGTTGGGCTGGCGGATGAGGACGATGGCCTCGCCGAGCTCGTCCCGGCGGAAGGTGCCGAAGCAGCGCCAAGTCCACTCGTCAGCCGGCCAGTTGAAGAGCCACTTGAGCTCGCGCTGCTTGCCTTCGGCGGATTTGGACTTCAGGCAGATGCCGTGCCCGCGCCCGCGCGCCCAGATCGTGAAAGACTCGCCTTCGGCGGGAAGCGGGGCCGTGAAGAGCGGCAAGTAATCGCCGGGTTGCGCGACGTAGGAGGCACCCGAGGCTTCGTCGTTCGCCTGAATCTCGACGCCGCCCGGGAGCGGGCCGCTCTCGGCCTCGCTGATCGGTCCGGCGAAAGCGGGTCCCGCCGCGGCGAACGTGAGGAACGTGGCGAACTGGAAAATGGACCGGATTCTCACTGAGCGGTCAGACCTTCAACCGCGCCGTCGACCGTCGGATCGAATCCGGGATCGGAAGAGATGATCACCGCGTCGAGTCCGGCGTCGTCGGCGGGCTCGCCTCCGCGGATGATCGTGATCTCGGCTCCCAGATCGGCGGCCGGGTGGGTGCCGTAGGATTTCCAGGTCCAGGTGGTGCCGGGCTTCCAGCTCCACTTGATCCCCTTCTGCTTGCCGCCAACGGTCTCGGAGGACTTCAGTTGAAGGCCAACGCCGCGGGCGCGGATCCAGACGGTGTAGCTCTCGGCACCGGTCGGCATGGCCATTTTGAAGAGCGGATTGTATTTCTTGTCGCTCATCGTGTAGGAGCCTTCGATCGCGTCGCCGTCGGCGAGCACTTTGGCTCCGGTGTTGTCGGCGGTGCTTTCGGCTTGGATGAGAATCGGGTCATCGGCCAGGAGGGTAAATGTGGTGGCGAGGGCGACGATCGAGGTCGCGAGGGTGATTTTTCTCATAAGATTTGCGGGAGGGGTTTTAGTAAGCGATCTGAAGATGTTTGTGGAGCAGCTCGCCCTTTTTCAGGGTCTCGGCGTGGCCGTCGGCGAAGAGGAAGTTGGCGGCAGTGTCTTTGCCGTGCCGGTAGCGGGGAGCGGCGTAGTTGATGCCGTCTTTGTCGGTGCCGGGATCGACGGGCTGGTTGGCTTTGCTTTCGTTTCGGTCGGAGATGCCGGGCTGCTTGAACATGTAGGGTTGGACCTTCCCCGTGTCGCGCTGACACGCATCCGCGAGCAGGATCGTGGAGGAGGGACGCTGGACCCGCATCATGCTCGGGAGCTGCTCGGCGCTGCTGTACTTGGCGTCGGGCATGACGTTGGGGTTCACGGTGTAGGCGAGTTCGTGCTCAGCGGTTCTGATGGTTTTTGCCGGACAATCAAAGACCCCGCCGAGATCGCGGGCCCATTTGACGTCCTGTCCGTCCTGACCGAGATACGGTGCGATGGCGTCCGTCCAGTAGGCGTAGGGGCCGGATTTGAACGAACCCGCCGGATAAGTCTGGTTGTCGGCGACGTAAAGCATGACGCCGACGCCGAGTTGCCGCTGGTTCGAGAGGCAGGCGGCGTCCTTGCTTTTGGCCATCGTGCCGGAAAGCATGGAGAAACTCAGTGCGGCAAGCGTGCCGAGGATCCCGACGACGACAAGGATTTCGATGAGGGTGAATGCGTGGTGGCTGGCGCTCGCTGGTCGCCGGCCGCCTGGGGAGGAGGGGACTTTCATGATGACTAACGAAACATTCGTTCCGCGGCGGTGCTTCGGCAAACGTTCGGTCGTTTTACGTTAAACGAAGATCGACGGCCTCACGCGTTCCGGCGACTTCGGGCCTCTGCCGGTCATTATGGAGTCAGATCCTGGTAGTAGATGTCGCGGAACTTGACCTTCTCCGCCGACGGGACGGTCGGGTCGGGGTCGACGTAGCGCTCGACGATGGCGTGCAGTCGCTTGGTGGCAGCGACGGTCAGGTCCCCGGCGGGCGTCTGCTTGAGCGTCTCGCCGATCGAATAGACCCCGAAGACGTTTCCCCGGGTCGTGAGCAGGCTGGCGACGTCGCGGATGAGCTGTTCGCTCTTCTCGCCGCCGTCCGCGATCCCGGCGATTTCGACGATTTCGCCGGGGGAATCGAAGACGCCCGCGTAGCCGTATTCCTGCCCGGGGGGGATGCCTCGATCGCCGTTCGAGAGCGTGTGCCCGAGGACGTTGCGCGCGAGCTGATCGGCGGTCGCCGCGTCCACGATTTTGCTCGGATCGGTGGAATCGGTGCGCGCGTCGCGGAAGACGGCGGCCAGCGGTGCCGGGCGGCTGATTGGAAACGGGGTGATCCGCGCGTTGACGTTCACACGCCCCGCTCCCGACGTGCCGTGGGGAAAGTAGAGCGCCTCGGCTTTGCTCGGAAGAGTGGGGTTTGCGGCGTCCCTGGGGACCTTCACCGGCGCGGCGAACAGATCCACGAACGCCCAGTCCGGGACCTCTGAGCCGGCGGGCGCCGTGCTTGGCTGCAGACGAATCGTCCGCCACGGGACGCTGGCGACGTTCGTTTGGTAGTGGGCTCCGGTGTGGATCAAGCCGAGTTCACCGGGTGATTGGACCTGGCCGTCCGGGTTCGCCTCACTGCCCTCGGGGGCCGGCATTTGGAGACTGGCCGCGGAGATTTTCCCGTCGATATCCGTGTCCTGCGCCGGGGAGGTGGTGCTGGGAAGTTGACCGACCATTTCCGTGAGGCGGTCATTGACGCCGCCGAGCGTGTTGGTCGATCGGATCGTTCCCCAGTCCGCTATGAGGTATTCGAGCCGGGGATCGTTCGTCTCAAACGACCTGATGGCGGGAATGCCGGTGTCTCCGGGATCCGGGACGTTGGCGTTGATTGGATAGTCGAGGTAGGTCGAGGGATTTCCTCGCGTCGACCCCACGTTTGGGGCGAACGCGATCCGGGGCGGCGAGCTTTCGTCGATGAGATCGTTGTCGTTCGCGTCGGTGCCGATGAACAAGATCGTCTTCAAACCGACGTTCGGTGTGATTGATCGGGGCGAGTTGCGATAAAAGACGTGACTGAGCACGGCGTAATTCCCCGCCAGCAGAGTCGGGTCGCCCGTTACGATATTGGCGGGGCGCACCCGAAAGAATTTGCCCGATTGGGAGGTCGTCCGATTGCCTTTGAAGTCATCGTATCTCGCGGCAGCATCAATCGACCGGGCCGTTTCATCATAATAGCAGAAGAGGAGTTTGCCGGGTTCCGGTTCCAGAAGATTGACCGACTCGAGGCCATAGTTTTGCGGAAGGAAGACTTCGACGTAAAAGCGGGCTTTGTATTTGCCCGCGTTCGGTCCGGAGGCTTCCGGCGTCTCGGAAAGCCACATCGCCTGCTCCGTTATCAACAGACGGCGGGTCTGGCCGATGAAGGTCTCCGCACTCCCGCTGGATTTCTTTATCTCCACCCTGCCGTTCTCGATGATGGCTCGAGTGGGTTCGACGAACGGTTTCTCGGACTCCGCACTGCGGACGTAGTCGACGATGTTGATCGCAAACTGCGCGAGACGAAGGTCAGCCTGCGGATCTCCGGGGAAATACTTCTCCTTCAGGGATCTTCCGGGGGCCATTGGCCAGTTGGTCTCTTTGAGGTATTCGATCAGGGTGTCGATCGTCGCGTTGTATTTGTCAAAGTCGAGCGAGTCCAGGAACCCCGGGTCGGCTTCCTGATCATTCAAAATGTCCAAAAAAGAGCGTTCGCCCGCGAGGTCTTTCTTGGTCGTCAGAACGAACCGGTCTTCGTTGAAGAAGGTCGTCCCGGGATCGTTGGCGTAGTGGGTAAGGTTGAATTTCTGAGTGGTCAGCGCGTCCAAAAATCCTGCGGGCACGGCGTTGTCGAACGCCACTCGACGGACGTTTCGCGGGGTGTCGAAGGCCACGCGTTCCAGCGCGCCGTATTCGTCGAGCGAAGGTGCCGTCGGCGCGCCCGGCACATCGTAGAAGTGAATGGCGCGCGCCATGTCCTCGCCCACCGTGAGGTTGTTTGGCGAGAGCAGAGCCGCGAGACCGACCTTGGTGGGATGGCTGATGGAATGCGGGTTTGCGTCGTCGCGCGTCCACGCGACGTTGTAGTTCACCTTGCTGCTCTCGTCGTCGGTCCAGTAGGCGTAGCGCCCGACGAGCGGATTGTCGGTGTTGGTCGTGCTGGGCGTCGCCGAGGTGTCGAGGGTGCCGTCCTTTCGAACGTAAATCCATTGGGCCTTCAGCTGCGCGACGTTCCCCGAGGCATCGGGGCTCTCGGTGACGAGGTGGGACGCGGGGGTCTGGAACGTGAGCGCGTTGAGATCGGGCGCGGCGAAGATTGGATTCGTGGAAGCCGTCGCCAGACCGGAAGAGAGCGGCACCTCCTCCTGGAGAATCTTCCGGGCATCCGGTTCGCCGCCGCCGGTGGCCGCCCCGGCGATCAGCCGACCGGGTTGACTGATCCAGTTCCGCTCGGGATCCGCCGTGGTCTCGCGGATGGCCGCGACCGCCTGGTCGATCCCCGACTGGGCCAGCAGCGTGGCCTGCGTGCCGTCGAAATGACTCCGGGCCGAAACCCGCTCGACCCGGACGCTCTCGGAGAATCCGACGATGATGATGGTCAGGATCACCAGCACCGCCAGGGTGATGAGAAGCGCGGAGCCGGCTTCTTGCCGGCGGGAGGATTGGATTTGAATTTTCATCGCGAATTTCTCAGGAAAACCCTGGTGGTGTAGGCCCGGAGGCCCGGGCGGATGGCTTCGAGACCAGCGTTGGTCTGAACGTCGTCGACGAACTCCGCCGCCGTCTCCGACTGACCCGTTTCGGCGATGATGTTGGCCTTGAGCGCCGCGTCGATCCGTTGCGCGTAACGTGCATCGACGAGCGCGAGACTGATCTCGACCACGGCCGGAAGGGCGCAGGCTGGTTTGATGACGGTCTGCCCGGACGCGTCCGCGTAGCGGTAACCGCGACGCGAATCGAACCCGTCCGAGAAGCTCGCGCCGGACGCATCCTGCGTGATCGGATTGCCTTCGGAATCCAGGCAACGAACCCAGAATCCAACGACGTTCTCAGCGAAGAGTCCGCGGTAATCGTTCGCCGCGTCGGCGGGACAAGCCGCCTCGAGAATCGCCGCGTTGATCCAATCGGTCGGGGCGTCGTAGATCCGGAAATTCGGATCGGTCGTGACCACGCCCGCCGGGGACGTTTGCGTGAGACTCGCGAAGAAGCGCCTGAGTTGAGGCTCCAGACCGTCCCACGCAACGAAGTAGCCGACTTCGGCGACGTCGCCAAATTCCGAAGTCGTGGCCACCGGAGCCTGCCAGAAGATCGAGTCGCTATTCTCATACTCAGCCGGAAGTGGTGGGTTCACGACGAACTGGAGACCGGTGAGGTTGTCGATCTGGATGGGCAGCAGCGCGCCCTGCAATTCCTTGCGCATCAAGTCCGAGATCGCCCGCCCGCTTTGGTTGCGCCGAGACCGGCCCTCACCCTCCATCCAGGCTTGAGAGACTCGATCCGTCATCGATGCCAGCAACACGACAAGTAGCGCCAGCACCACGAGCGACACGAGGATCTCGAGGAGCGTGAAACCGCGCCGACCGCAACCCGAACGCCGCAGCCGGAACGGATCAATAATTGGCAATCGTCGCATAACTCGTTCGCGCTTCTCCCGTCGCGGTTTCAATCGTGATCTTGATTCCGACCAGGCTAACCGGCGTGCCACTGGCGGAAATCTCTTCCACCCGGCATTCGTAGGAAGCCGTGTTCCCCGAAGCGACGCGTGCGGCCTCCTGATCGAAGGCAAAAATCCGGCCGGTGCCCGCCAGCGAAGTCCGCATTTCGTCGAACGGTTCCGCCCGCAACCCATCGACAATCTGGCTGAGGATCGCCGCCGCCGACGTGTCTTCGGACGCTTCCCGACTGCCTTGCAACGAGACCGACAGCAGACCAATGATCGCGATGATGGCGACCGAGGTGATCCCGAGCGCCAAGACGACCTCGATCAGGCTGAACGCTCTTCGGTTCGCGATTCGCATCGGATCACGGGCGATCAACCTTCACCCTCCCGGTGGCGGAGATCAGGGCGAGTTTGTAGTAGTTCTCGGGAGTCCCATCGGACCCGGGACGCGTGTAGGTGGGCGATCCGGATCCACTCGCCCAACTCCCTTCCACCAAACGCAATCCCGCCGCGCCTCCGCCGAGAACCGCGCCATTCGGTTGGAAAATCACGTAGCGGAACGAGTCCGAGCGTTCGCCGGCGCGCTCCGGCAACTGGGAGGGCAGCGAGGGCATCAACTTCGTCCCGGAGTCGGTGAAGCTGGATCCCGAATCAACGATGATGCCCTCGGGAAGGATCTCCCATTTTGAAACCTGCTTCCAATCGGTGGCGGTCAAGGCCGCGCCGTCGTTGCGCGGGCGGGCCGCGAGGACCACAAAAGCCTGATTCCGATCCGGACTCGCGGAGTCCGTCGCCATCGCCACCGCCGTCATGGCCCCTTGCGACGTGGCGTGCTGTCGCGCCTGCTCGAGAATCGCCGCGACCCGGTTGCCCGCGGCCGCGAGCGAGGTCGCCTTTCCGAAATTGCTGAAGGCCATTCCCGCTATCCCCAACATCAGCGCAACTACCGCCATCACCACGAGAAGTTCGACGAGGCTGAACGCAAGGGTGCCTGAACGTCGATGGAGGAAGAGGGGGTGACGACTCATGGAGGGTTTTTTACCCTCCGTGGTCTTCCGTGCCATCGCAAACGGCCGTCCATTTTACGTTAAACGACTCGATCGCTGGACGATGAGCTCAAACCAACTCCGACAGGCGCTGGGCTTCCGGGCGGAGGGTCACGAGATCGCCGATGGCAATCTCTCGACCGCACGCCATGCTTTCGTTGCCAGCAATGCCAACAAGGATCGAGGCCGCGCCCTGCTCGTGCCCGGCGGATCGGCCGAAGGGGTCGGTCGGGGGCTGGGCGGCGAAGATTTGCTCCTGGAGCAGGACGTCGCCGCCGCCGTGGCCGCCTTCGCCGGCGCGGACGGAGACGTCGTAGGCGGGTTTGAAATGCGGAAAGACGCGGAGGCGGTGATCGCCGCCGTGGGCGTGCTCGTTGGCCGGCACCGTGCGGCCATCCTCATCGACGAGGTGGGCACCGTGGTCCTCCTCGTATTCCAACCGTCCGCGATCACCGGTGAACGTAACGCGGAATCCCTCGCGGGGGCTGAAGGCGTTGAGCGTGTAGTTGAGCAGCGCTCCGTCGCGGTAGCGCACCATGACGTTCATCACGTCTTCGATGCTGATGCCTTCGCGGAAGACGTTCTGGTCGCGCAGGTAGCCGGTTTCGGATTCCGCATCGAGGTAGAGACCTTCTTCGTAGCCGGGATCCTCCCAGATCGACTGGCCGATCCGGTAGGCGAAGGGATCTTTCGCGGCGGGACGGTCGTGGTAGCGGGCGTATTCGGTGAAGTCGGCGTCTCCCCGGCGCAGAGCGTTTTGCTTGCCGTAAAAACACAACCCGCCCCGCGCGAAGACGCGGTCGGGAATGCCGTCGATCCACCAGTTCACGAGGTCAAAGTGGTGGGTGGACTTGTGAACGAGCAGCCCGCCGGAATCCGCTTTGTTCGAATGCCAGCGGCGGAAGTAGTCCGCGCCGTGGCTGGTGTTGAGCAGGTATTCGAGATTCACCTGACAGATCCGTCCGATCACGCCGCTGGAAAGGAGCTCCTTCACCTTCGTCGCGCCGGGGGCCCAGCGGTAGTTGAAGGCGACACGCACGGAGCGTCCGGTCCTCTCGACGGCGTCGAGAATCCGGGCGCACCTGGGCGCGTCGATGGTCATTGGTTTTTCGGTGACTACGTCGCAGCCGGCCTCCAGGGCCCGGACGATCCAGGTGTCGTGCTCGCGATCGATCGTGCAGACCACGACCTGGTCCGGACGGGTGTCCCGCAGCATGTCTGCGAATTGTTCGTCCGAATAGATCGGCACGTCGGCCTGGCCGAATTTCTCGTCGATGCGCTTCTGGTGGAAGGCGGCGCGAACGAGACTCGGATCACACAGTCCAACGACCTCCGCCTCGTCGCGGAAGCGTTCCATCGCGGGATCGATGAACATGCGCACGCGACCGCCGGTGCCAACGTAAGCGAAGCGGGTGCGGGCGGGTGAGGTGAACGTCGCAGAGGACGCGGTGGGAGATTCGGCGGTAATCATGATGTTGTCGGAGGTTGGAAAAGAAATCGCCCGGTCAGGAGGACTCCCGACCGGGCGACACGCAGTTGCGTTTCCCCAGAGATTGGAAGTCCGACGGGTCAGGCGCGGGCAACGCGGCGACGGCGCACGAAGGCAACAACCGTCAGGCCAGCTCCGATCAGCACCGCGGTGGTGCCGGGCTCGGGGACCGCAGCGACCGTGATATCGCTAACGGTAAAGGCCGCGCCCGTCGACGTAGCGGAACTGTGCAATCCGAATTTCAGCGTGTTGAAGCCATCAAAGTTGGTTGCGTTGCCACCGGAAAGGAGGGTGCTGTTTTGAATCGGGGTCCCGTCGAGCCTCAGGATCGCCTGCACCTCGCCGAATGCGTCGGAGTCAGGTCCATCGACGATCCGAGTTAATTGCAGTGAGATAGCATAAGAAGTTCCATTGTTGAGCAACCCGCCTCCCGTCACACTGATGTTCTCACCCCGGTCAGTGCCCGAGGAGCGATCAAGCAGCGTATCGAGGTCGGTTCCACCAGTATAGTCGGTAAGGAAGGCGTGGCCGCTGTTGGAGGTTCCGCCCGACGTTCCGCCGCTGGTGCCGATTGCCCCGATGATCGACGAATAGTCAGAAGGAAAGCCATTGGCCGCAATGGTGCCCGTTTGCTGAACGGCCGAGTTGTTGTCCGAAAGCGAGACCCTGAACCCATTGAACTGACCGCCGACACCAGTAAGAGTCAGGTTGAAATTCAACGTGATGATATCGCCGACGTTTGCCAGCGAGATTGTTGAGAAATTCGCGTAAATTCCGCTCTGGCTGGCTAAGTTCGCGCTGCCAGAATTCAAAGTTGCTGAGGTGGCGCTGGAAGTCAGCGAGGCGGACGAGCCGGAATCGAAACTTACTGATTGGAAGAAACTACTTCCAGCGATTGGCGCACCAATAGCGGATGCACTGACAAAGAGCCCGAGGGCAACGATTGGAGAGAACAGGGGAGACTTCATTTGCTCTGACATTAGGGGAGGAAACACCGATCTCAAACGAACCGTCACTTGACGTTAAGTCGGTTGCAGTTCTTCGACGTCGCGCCGCCGGATGCGGCGGGGGCTTCTTTGGTGATCGTTAGCTCGGTGGCAGCTCACAAAGGAAACCGCCCGGTCGGGGAAGATCCCCGACCGGGCGGTAAGCAGTTCCGTTTCCCTAATTAGAGAAAACGATCCAGTTAAACGCGAGCGGCCCGGCGACGCAGGAAGAGCAATCCGAACAAGCCAGACCCGACCAGTAGAACGACGGTGCTGGGCCGGGGACAACGGTAAGGGTGGCCCCGTTCAAGCTGTCGGAGGTGATGAAGGAGCCGAAATTCGATTTGAGAGCCGCTCCGGTGTAGGTCCCGGCCGAAAGCGTCGTCGCGCCGAAAGTCACGCTCTGAAACGTCAGATTCGTGTCGAGTTTCAGCTGCGCCTGGTTTGCCGTGGTGAGGAGATTCAAAGAAGAAGAACCGTAGCTCTGATCGAAGTCGACGATGGCTTGGTTGGTGCCAAGGAAGCTTCCCGAGAACGTCGAACCGGCTCCATTGAGAGTAATGATCGATCCGGTCGAGTTGTTTCCCGTCAGCGTGAGATTGGCTGATCCGGTGATGATGGAATTGATCTGAAACGTCCGTCCGCCCGGATTGGAAAGAGATGAGGCCGCAGCCACGTTCAGGCCTCCGGAAAGAATGTGCGTCCGATTTCCGTCTGCCATTCGGACTTGTCCGCCGTTGAGGATGAGATTGGGAACGACGAAATTCGCGTTGTTGTTCCCCTTGGTAATCAGCTCGGTCGCCGCGACGATCGTCAACGAGTCCCCCGCGAAATCCGTTGTCCCGTTGAAGGTGGATCGTAGAATCGGATTTGCGGAGACTGTCGTGTAGTTATTGCCGGCGGTTGGGAGGGCATTGTTGCTCCAAGTCGACGCGACGTCCCACGCTTGGTCGTTGGTCGCTTGCGTGATCTGACTGTGGGCCGAGGGAAGTGCGAGGAGCGTCGCGACGGCCATGGAAAGGAGGGGGCGGGAGGGGAGTGGGAACTTCATTTTATCATAAACTAGGCGGGGAAACCCCTATCTCAACCCGGTTGTCACTTGACGTTGAGTGTTTGTCGCTTCGTTCGTTTTCCAGCAGATTTCGATCCGTTGAAGGTCTGCAATTCCCGCCAGCGGCCTTTGACCAACGTCGTTTTCGGATTGGCCGGGATGCCGCGTTGGCGGAGGTGGAGTTGGGCGATGACGGTGTCGACGGTGGTGGCTCCGATTTCCTCCGGGAGTTGGTCCATTCCGGAAGGCCACGTGCCGGAGAATCCCCACTCGAAGCGGTCAAGGAGTTCGGGACCGCCGCAATCGAGACGAACGTGTCCGACGTCGCGCGGCGCCTGGAGGCCCATTTCGGCCAGCCATTGCAGCACGGGACATTCGTTGGCGATGATGACTTCCGGGGAATGACGGGAGAACCAGGCCTGGAAATCTTCGCGGCTGATCTCGGTTTCCATCAGGAGCGGGACGCGGTCGGGCTTCGGCACGCTCAATTGGTCCACGAGAAATGCGCCCGTCCATTCGTGGGACATGCGCAGGTCGGTGCCGTGACTCTCGATGAATCCGATGCGCTTGACCCCGGCGAGACGGATCTGCCGGAGAGCTTCGGTGAAATTGTACCCGTGGGCGCTTTCGATTCGGTGGAGGTCGGGGCTGACGAGGGAATGTCCGACGGCGGCGACGGAGAATTGGTCCCAATCGAAGTCGACGGTCGTCGTCCCATCGGGGAGCGGGGCGACGAGCGCGGCCTCGATGCCGCGGGATTGGAGGATGGAAGTCGCGCGGCGGGCGTTCATTTTCGGGGAGCGGAGCCAGAACGGCTCGAGTTTGTAGCCCAGCGCTTCCGCCCGGGCGGTCGCCCCGGCGAAGAGCCGCTTCTCCCGCAGCCAGATGTGCCAGCCCTCCTCGGTCGGCCAGGCCGTGAGCCAGGCGATGGTTGCCTGGTAGGAGGCGGAGCGCTCGAGCCGGAGGTGGGCCATCAATTTCGAAACGTCCGGATCGGGGGAAAAGCCGAGTTCTTCCGCGGTCTTTCGCACCCGCTCGATCGTGTGATTCGGGATCGAGGCGTCGTTGCGAAGAGCCAACGAAACGGCGGCGCGGGACAATCCGACGCGCTCGGCGATGTCGCGGAGGGTGATGCGGCCTTTCTTCATGGGGGACAGGCGGGCCTCGCGCTGGGACGACTACTCGCTCAGTGCACGGCGGTCGCCGAGCGGGGTGCCGGCGCGTTCGAAACCGCGCTGCCAGCCATCATGCCGGCCAATTGCGGAGAGTCAAACGTTCGCGCCGTCACGGTGACGAGGTGCTTCGGCTCGGGCAGGGCGGCGCGGCTGGACCACGAATCCCACGAAAATCCGGGATCACCGTGCAGGCGGGCCGTCTCGCGGGCCAGAGTCAGCAGTCGGATTGTCTCCTCGACGTTCGTGAGCCAATCGCCGCGGTGGAAATGCTCCCACCGTCCGACGTCACCGACTCTCAGCGCGTCGCGAGCCGAGATTGCCTGATCGAGGGCGGCGTTCAGGAGGACGAAAGCGGACTCGAACTCCCCGTCGAGATAGGCTCGGAGGCCGCGGAGTGCCTCGGCGAATCCCACGAACGTCGCGCTCTTGAAGAGGCAGTGCATCTGAAGATCCCGCTGAAAAAACGTCGCCGCATTGCCCGAGAGATTGCGTCCGGCCTCCAGAGCCTTCGAGCGCACGGCGATCCAATCGGAAATCGTCGGTTCGACGCATCCTGCGAGGTGGTTCAGCAGCGCGGGTAGGTCGTCGGGCACTTCGTCGAGAAACGACAGGTGCGCCGGCAGCTCGCGGTGGGTGAGGGCTGAGCGGATCAAAGCTCTCAGCAGAATGTGGCCGGCCATTTCGCCCATGCGGGAATCGGGGAACGGCCCGAAAACCGGGTGGGCTCGGAAGTAAGCCTCCTCCAATTCGACGACGGATTCCCAGCACGCGGGACAACGCGATTTCCACCAATCGCGGGACGCGGAGCGGCAAAGCGCGGTCGTGTCCACGCCGGCGGGGTCGGCTTCCAGGACTCGGCGGAAGAGCTCGATCTGGGCGAGGAAGGGGCGCACGTTGCTCACGTTGACGAGCGCGAAGTCGATCCGGGCGCGGCGCTGAAGCTCCCCGATCTGATCCGCGATGACCGCCGGGGCGATCCAGGGCGTCAATTTTCCCGCGACCTGCACGTCGTAAAAGCTCAGGTGGTAGTAAAGGCCGTGGGTGGCCGTCGGGGCTTCCTCGGCGTTGGGGAGGGCGAGCAATTCGGGTTTTTCCTCCCCGAGATTGCGCCGACGTCGCAGGCCGCCAAATCCGTTATCCGCCCAGATGAGAATGACGTCCGGATCGAGCCGCAGGTGGCCGCTCCGGTAGAGGTCCATGCTCTCGGAGTAGAGGTAGTAGGCGAAGTGCTGGGGTCCCTCGCAGCGCGACTCGACGAGGGCGCGTTGCTCGCGGGCCACTTCGGAAATGAGCGCCCCGAGCGCGGCGGGGTCCGCGTAGCGCGCGTCTTCGTGGGCGAACGTCTTGTCGCCCTGGCCGCGCAGTCCGAGCGTCCAGACCACCTTGCGACTGGCGGCAAGCTGCACCGCCTCCTCGTAGAGGCCGAAGAGCTGCGGCTTGCACTCGGGGTAGTGCATCGGCTGGCCGGGGAAGGCGTTGCCGAAGAGGTCGGCGCCGAGCGGTTCCGCGTGGTGCTGGCCGATCCAGAGTCCGTAATCAGCCGCGAGATCGAGTTGGAAGGCGTCGGGCGAGATGCCCGTGCCGGGAATCACGAGATTGTATCCGGCCCGGAGGATTGATTCGAAGAGGCCGCGCCAGACGTCCATTTGGATGACCAAACTCTCGTCCAAGCCGAGCAGGCAATCCTCGTCGTTGATGAACCAGCCCCGCCAGCGCGTCGCGGCGGCCGCCTGCTCGATTTCGTCGGAAACGGTGATCCGAGCGCGGGATTCCGGTGCCGAGTCGGTCCAGAAATCGAACGCGTCGGTGCCGAGGATGCGTTGGCTGATCGCGTGAATGGCGTAGACGCAGCCGAGTTCGCCACCGGAAAACACGTCGAGGGAGTTGGTCGCCGGATCACGCGCGACGCGGAAGCTTTCCTCCGGCAGATCGGCGGCGAAGGGATGGAGACGGATCTGGTCATTCCCAGCCGACCCGGAGGGACCGAGCGGCGCGGAGAAGACGGCCAGCCAATCGCGTTGCAACCGCTCCACGGCGAGCTGGATCGGGCGGTTGCTGAGTTCCGAATGCAGCGAGAAGTCTCCCGAGAGTGAAACGCTCATGGCAGCGGCTGCTCGCCGAAATCCGACGTGACGACGAGTTCGAACTGGAACTCCTCGCGGTCCGGATGACGCGGCTGGAATTTTGCCCAACGGCACGCGCATCCCGCCAGCTCCGGTGCGACGTGCGGGATCTGACCGTTCAGAATCGGGTCCTTGGTGGCGACCAGAAATTCCTGCAATTGCCGGGATAGATCCGCCTCGACGGTTGCCACCTCGGATTGGCCGGCGAGGTTCGTGAGTTCATCCGGATCGGACTCGAGGTCGAAGAGTTCGATTTCCGGGCGCGGTTGGGCGAAGTGGCGGGTGACGTAGTCCGAGCCGAAGCGGGCCGCGTAGGGACCGGAGATCTGGACGGGCCAGCCGGGCAGGAAATTGCGGATCAATTTCCACCGGTCTGTCCGGATGCAGCGCATCGGGTCGTATTCACCGCTGTGGTAGGTCATTTGGGCGAAGATGGTGTCGCGCGTCGGGCCTTCGCCGGTGGTGAGTCGTTGCCAGAGGGACCGGCCCTGACACGGGGAGGGAACGGGCAATCCGAGCGCGGTCAAGAGCGTCGGAGCGAGGTCGAGGTGGCTCGTGAGCGATTCGATCCGGGAACCCGCGGGGATCGCACCCGGCAGGCGCATCAGCAGCGCGCACTTGAGACCGGGATCGTAGAGCGTCGCCTTCGCGCGCGGCATTTCGGGGCCGTGGTCGGTGGTGAAGAAGATCAGGCTGTTGTCCTTGAGCCCCGCCCGGTCCAGTGCCTCGAGGATGCGACCGACCGCCGCGTCGGCCTGCTCGATCCGATAGCAAAACGTCGCGAGATCCTTGCGCGTCGCGAGGTCATCGGGAAGGTACGCCGGCACGTCGAGTTGATCGACGACGGTGGGGTCGTAGTCGTTGGCGTAGAGCCGATGCACGTCGGAAAACCCCACCGAGAGGAAGAACGGCGATTCCCGGAGTCGCTCAGCCTCCGCGTCGATCCGCGCAACGGCGGCGTCCGCGACGAGGTTGGATTTGGTTTCGAGGGTCCAGCGTTCGTCGTAAGAAAACGTGATCTCGCTGGTGTGCTCGACATCCTTCCGGGGCCACGCGTCGCGGGCGTCGTGACGTTCGTGCTGGAGGCCGCAAAGAATCGAGCGGGTGCCGTGGCCGCGCAGGACGGTGGGCAGGTCGTCGACGCCGTCGGCGTATTTCCACCCCCGGTGGGTGAGTCCCAGGATGCCGTGCTGGGCGGAGTATTGCCCCGTCATCAAGCTCGCCCGGCTCGGCGAGCATTGCGGCGCGGTGCAAAAATGCTGATCGAAGATCGCACCCTCTGCGGCGAGGCGGTCGAGGTGCGGCGTGCGGACTCCCGCGCGACCGTAGCAACCGAGCCAGTCGCCGAGGTCGTGCCAGATGAACTCGATGAGATTCGGTTGACTCATTCCGCCGCGGTCGGCGTCGCCTCGGGCTGCGGAGCTTCGGGCACCGGGCCGTGGAGGAACGTCACGGAATGCGGCGGCAGCTCCATCTTTTCGCTTAGGGAATCAATCTCGGACTTCTCCAGGCCGGTCTCCGAGATGCGCGCCAATTTCCACGGTGAAGCGCTGCCAGGCGTCTGGAATTGCAGCGAGTTTTCGACGCTCGTGCGGTTAATCACGAGGAGGCCCGCTTCGCCACCCTTCTTCGCGGCGAAGACCACCACTTTCTCCGGATCGCTGGACTCCACGGCGACCGCGTCACCCTTCATCCAGGAATTGACGTAATGAAAAACGTGCGCCGCGGGACGGAGTTCGTATTCCTTCGACATCTTGCCGTAGACGCCGTCGCGCTCGTTCCAGGCGTTGCTGACGTCGAGCTGGTGGGTTGCGAATTCCACGAAGCAGAGCGCGTCGAAGACAGCTCCTTTGTGATTGATCATGCGGGGTTCGCGGGTCTCCCAGGTCCAGCTGATGGCGTATTCGTTGAGGTGGATGGGGACGTGGCGGTCGGGACTGACCTCGTCGAGCATGGCGCGGAGTTCGCTGATGTGATCGCCGAGCTTCCGGGTCTTATTGTAGATGCTGGCGTCGGATTCGGTCAGCTTGCCGCTGGCGTAGCCGTGGACGGAGAGGAAATCGAGATCTGGAAGCGTGGCGGTGGCGAAGCGGCGGAGTTCGTCGACGTAATCGGGGCGCATCGCGGCGGGACCGCCGGTCTGGATCGACGGGTCGACGGCCTTCATGGCTTTCGCGCAGAGGTTGTAGATGCGGGTGAGTTCATCGAGTCGGTCGGGCTCGCCATTTCTCTCCAGATCAACCCAGTAGAGGCCGTCACGTTCGTTAGTGATCTCGAAATACGGGATCGCGAAGTCGTGATCGACGTTCGTGATGCGGACGAGGTCGGCGCAGAAGGCGGCGTAGGCGTCGAACTGGTCGGCGTCGAGAAACTTGTCGCCGTCGGTGTCCATCCACGCCGGCCAGCTCGGGATGGTGATCACTTTTTCGACGCCCTCGGGTCGCCACGCGGAGAGGGCTGCGACGATTTTTTCCTCGTCCCATCGTTTGCCCGCGACGTCGACCCAGCCGACGCCCTTCGCGGTCGAGTCGTCGATCATGTTCGTGTTGTGGTAGCGAACGATGGGTAGATTCAGGTAGGCGAGGCCCTCCTGGTAGGCGGGGTCCGCGGCGACGGCGGGGTCGAAGCCAGCGAAGATCGCGACCGAGAACGTGCCGGGCGGGATGGGGGATTGGACTTGGTTCCACGCGATGTTCGCGGTTGCAGCAACGGGCTTCTCCTCGATGGCGGCGGCCTCGCCGGCGAGCGCCGCCGTTTCCTCCGTGGCGGCTCCGGCTTCGCGCTTGGGCTTCGCCTTGGTCAAGTTTGCGTTCGGGGCGGTTGCTCCGGGTGGGAGGAAGTCGGGATCGGCCGAGATGACGACGGCGTCGAGGCCCGCTCCGGGTTCGGCGTTGGGTTGGCGAATGAGGACGATGGACTCACCGAGCTCGTCGCGGCGGTAGGTGCCAAAGCAGCGCCAGGTCCACTCGGCTTCGGGCCAATTGAAGAGCCACTTGATCTCGCTCTGCTTGCCACCCGGAGCCTGAGATTTGAGGCAAATGCCGTGGCCGCGACCGCGCGCCCAGATGGTGAAGGTGTCGCCGTCGGCGGGAAGAGCTTGGGTGAAGAGTGGGCGGTAGTCGCCCGGTTGGGCGACGTAGGCGCCGCCGAGGGCGTCGGGGTCGGCGGTGATCTCCGCGCCGCCGGAAAGTTGGAGGCTCTCAGCCTGGGTGATGGCCGCCGCGTGGAGAGTGCTGCCGCCCGCGAAGAGGGCGCAGCCGACCATCAGACCGGCGAGACGCCGGGAATATTTACCGCTCACTGCTCGGAGAGTTCTTCGGCGGCACCGGCGAGGGTCGGGTCGAACTCGGCGTCCGGCGCGAGGATGACGGCGTCGAGGCCGGCGATTTCAATCGGGTCCTTGCCGCGAATGATGACGATCTCGGCACCCAGTTGCTCGGTCGTGTAGCGGCCGAAGGACTTCCACGTCCAATCATCGCCCGGCTTCCAGACCCACTTGAGTTCCTTCTGCGAAGCCCCGGGTGTCGGTGCTGCTTTGAGTTGGAGCGCGACGCCGCGGCCGCGCATCCACACGGTGTATTCTGGCGCGTCGGTCGGGGTCGCCATTTTGAACACCGGATTGTATTCCTTCGGATGCATCGTGTAGGAGTTGCCAAAGGCGGCACCGTCTTCGAGCGACTTAGCGCCCGTCTGGTCGGCGGTGCTCTCCGCCTCGACGAAGATGGCACCGGTTGGGTCCTGGGCGTGGAGGGCTGGACCGACTAACGCGAGGGCGGTCGCGAAACCGAGGGAGAGGAGGGTGGGGTTTTTCATGAGAGGGGCGTGCAATTAATAGTTAATCTGGAGGTGTTTGTAGAGAAGGTCGCCTTTTTTGATGCTCGCGGCGTGTCCGTCGGCGAAGAGGAAGTTGGCGGCGGTGTCTTTCGCGTGGCGGTAGCGGATCCCCGCAAAATTGATCCCATCTTGGTCCGCGCCCGGCGGTACCGGATTCTCTGCTTTGCCTTCGTTGCGATCGTAGATGCCGGGCTGGCTGAACATGAAGGGTTTGACGTAGCCCTTCGCGTTGGTCTGGCAGGCGTCCGCCAGGATGATGGTCGAGGACGGGCGTTGGATCTGCATCATGTGAAGCGCGGGCCGGTCCTTTTTGTTCGCGTTATCCAACATCACGTTAGGGTTCGCCGTGTAGGCCATCTCGGGTTGGGCGGTTGAAACGGTCTTCGATGGGCAGTCGAAGATCTTGGTGAGGCCGTCGGCGCCTCTCACGCCATCCTTCCCGAGATAGGGTTGAAGCGCGTCGGTCCAATGTCGGTAGGGTCCGCTGTTAAAGGTCCCCGCTGGATACTGCTGATTTTCGGCTACGTAAAGCTGCGTGCCGATGCCGAGCTGGCGAAGATTCGACAGGCAAGCGGTGTCGCGGGCTTTCTCGACCGAGCTTGAGAGCATCGAGAACGAGAGCGCGGCCAGGGTGCTGATGATGCCCACGACGACGAGGATTTCGATGAGCGTGAAGGCATCCGGGGTCGCGGATAGGCGGGGGCGGGAGGGATTGACTAAATTCATGGGTGGAGAGCCGCAATCTGCCCCAGTCCCCTCGGAGACTCAAATTGCGCTCAACTTGACGTTAAGTCAGCGCTCGCCCGTGGGGAGACGGCTAGAGGGATTGCTTTGGATAGCTGCCGAGGATCTTGACGGCGCGGCACTGGCGGGAGAGTTCGCGGAGGATCTCGTCGAAGCCCTCGTCGCGGTGGTGGCCGTCGACTTCGACGAAGAAGAAAACGTCGTTGCTGCCGCGGGAGGCGGGGCGGCTGGCGAAGTGGGCTAGGTTGAGAGCGGCGTCGCGGAAGGGGCTGAGGGCATCGACGAGAGCGCCGGGGCGGTCTTCGACGCGGAGGAGAAGCGTGGTACGGTCGCTGCCGGTGATGGCGGTGCCGGTGCGGGCGAGGACGAGGTAGCGCGAGGCGCTGTCGGTGTGGTCCTCGGAGCCGTCGGGGGTCGAGCGGATCTCGCCGCAGATGGTGAGTTCGGTCTGGGTGAGAGCGTCGAGGGTGGGTTTGACGGCTCCGTGGTTGGATTCCTCGATGGGGACAACGACGCAATCGGCTTCGCCGCGGGAGGTCGCGGCGAAGGCGTCCACGACGTCGAGGAAGAAGCCGTAGTCGACGCTGGAGCCAAATTTTGCGCGGGCGGCGAGGTGGGTCGGGCCGCCTTCGGTGCCGGAGCAGGCGATGACGACGTCCTTTTCTAGCGCGAGCGAAGCGGACATGATCTCGCGGTAGATGGCTCGGATGGCGATCGGTGGGAGGGGGCCGACGCTGCGTTCAACGACGCTGCGAAGGAGGGTGATCTCGCGTTCGGGGGCGTAGATCGGGAGGCCATCGCGGTTTTTGATTTCGCCGACGGCGAGGGCGAGGGTCGCACGTTCGTTCAGGAGCCGGAGAAGCTCGGTGTCGATGGCGTCGATCTTGTCGCGGAGGTCGGTGAGTTCGCTCATTGGGGTGGTTCGGCGCTCGGGGCTGGCTCGGATGGGAGGTCAATCGGAGGCTCGGGGGCCGCTTCGGCGAATGCCCCGACCGCTTTCTCCGAGACTTCCTCGGTGGGTAGAGTTGGTGGTTCGTCGACGATGTCAGGTTGACCGGCGTCTGGTTCGGACGTCTCGGCTGCTGCTTCGGTCGTGTCCAGTGGCGGTTCGGATCGGGCCTCGGCCTCGGGGGCTTCGCCTTCGAGGGTCTTCGTGGGCTCGGGTTCCTGGGCGGCGGCGATGGCGGCTTGGCGGAGTTCGGTCGCGTTCGGGAGCTCGTCGAGGCTGCGGAGGCCGAAGTGCTCCATGAAAAAGGTGGTCGTCTCGTAGAGCAGGGGGCGACCGGGGAGCTCGGAGCGACCGGCGATGCGCACGAGGCCGCGGTCGAGGATGGTCGTCATGACCCCGTCGACGGCGACGCCGCGGACGGCTTCGATGTCGGCGCGGGTGCAGGGCTGGCGGTAGGCGATGATGGCGAGCGTCTCGAGAGCGGGGGCGCTGAGGCGGGCGGGTTTGCTCTCTGGAAATAGCTGACGGAGCCAGGGGGCGAAGCGGGCGGAGGAGACAAATTGCCAGCCGGAGGCGGTCTCGCGGACTTCGAACGCGCGTCCGGCTTCGGCGTATTCGGCGCTGAGTTCGTCGATGGCGTTGGTGAAATCGTTTTCCTTGGCTTTGGCGATCTCGGCGAGCGCGTCGTCTTCCGGGGCGGCGGCGGCGGCGGCGCAGAGGATCACGCCGATCTCGCGGGCGGAGACGGGTTTTTCCGAAGCGAAAACGAGCGCCTCCAGGATGTGCTTGAGGTCGGGAGGATTCATTCGGCGGCGGCTTCGCTGAGGGGGGCTTCGGCGTCGGATCGAGCTTCGGCGGGGTCGACCCAGATCTCACCGAACTGACCGTCCTGGCGAACGCGGAGCTGTTTCATCCGGATGAGTTCGAGCATGGCGAGGAAGGTGACGACGATCTCGGTGCGGCTGGCGGCTTCGGGGAAGATCTCTTCGAAACGAAGCGAGACGCCGGAGCGCGTGAGGTTGACGAGGTGCTCGATCTTGTCGGAGACGGAGAAATTCTCCGCGAAGATCTCACGGAGGTCCTCGGTCTTGGCAGCGCGGCGTTTGAGGATGTTCTGGAACGCGCGGATGAGGTCGAAGATGCCGACGTCTTCGACGAAGATGTTGTCCTGCGCGGGGAGATCGGGGGCGACCGCGATGCGGGGGAAGAGATTTTCCTGCGCGGTTTCGCGGTCGCGGAGGCGGCCGGCGGCTTCCTTGAATTTTTTGTATTCGATGAGCTGGCGGATGAGTTCCCACCGCGGATCGTCCTCTTCGGCGTCTTCCTCGGCCATTTGCTGGTCGACCGGAAGGAGGGTGCGGCTCTTGATGTAGAGGAGGTTGGCCGCCATGACGATGAACTCGCCGGCGAGCTCGATGTCGAGCATCTGGAAGGCCTCGATGTATTCGAGGTATTGCTTCGTGATGCGCTCGATCGAGATGTCATAAATGTCCACCTCATCGCGCTTGATGAGGTAGAGCAACAAATCGAGCGGCCCCTCGAACACGTCGAGCTTGACCTTGTAATCGCCCTCCATTTCCCGTCGTCGTCCGGTGGGACTTAGGCTCTTTTGTAGCCGCGCTTCTTGCCCTCGGCGTCCATCTGGGCGCGGTGCTTGCGGGCGCTGTTGAGCTTGGTTTTGCGCTTCCGGAGCTGGCGGGCGAGTTTGTCGGCGGCGTTGTCGATGGCTTTGTGGAGATCGGCGTTGGCGTCCTCGGCGTGGAGGTCGGGGCCGGGGACGGCGAGGTGCGCTTTGACCTGAAATTTCTTCGTCTTCTTGGACTCGTCGTGGAGGAGGACAACGTGGGCCGCGATGATGTCGTCGGAGATGCTCTCGAGGTGCTCGACTTTGTCGGCGACGTGGCGATGGATGGACGCGGTGAGCGTGAGCTGTCGGGGGCTGATGTGAATCTGCATGGGGTGATTTTGGATGGGGGGTGCGGGCGGGGCGAGCGAAAATGAGGGGGTGATTATTTCGGAGTGATGCCGAGGTAGTTGCGGACGCTGGCGATCTCGCGGAGGTAGGTGGGCTTGCCGGGAGTCGCGGCCCAGAGTGCGGTGGAGGAGCCACCGTCGAGGTTAAGGGCTTCGGCGACTTTGAAATTTGGAAATATCGTGTCGCTCGTGAGGATGCGGGCGGTGTCAGCCAGAGTGACGGGGGAGAAAATGAGGAGCGCCCAGTTCTTCTTGCCGTCGGTGGCGATGACGGTGCGGCGCGCGCGGCGTTGCTCGTCGAGACCGTTGGTCGCAGTGCTCTCGTTTACGAGATAGGGGCCGCATTGAAGGGCTTCGGTGTCCTTCTTCGACGAGGTGTAATCGGCGGATCGAACGAGGCGGGGCTTGCCGCCAGTGACAACGAAGATGCCGGCGAGGATCTTGGCGCGTTCGAAACCGTTCAGCGTCTCGCCGTCGGCGATCTCGAGGCCGACGGCTCGCCAATCGGCGTGGAAGTAGCCGCCGTTGGTGCCGGCGACGAAATTCCCTGCGCTCATCGCCGCGCCGAGGGTGCCCTGGTTTTTGGTTGGGTTGTCGACGACGCGGAAGGTGTAGTTTTTTTCGCTGAAGAAGATCCCCTTGATGAGGACGTTCCGGTCGCTGGCGGCGGCTTCGCGCTCGGAGAGCTCTGCGCCGCCGGGGAGGTCGGCGAGGGTTTTCTCGAACTCGAGCGTCCAATCGGCGTGCGCGAGCGGCGGGGTGGCGAGGGCGAGGAGGGTGGCGAGCCAGCGGATCATGCTGGGTTTGTAGCGGGGACGGGAGCCGCGTCAATCGCTGCTCCAAAGGCTCGTCTTGGTTGTCGACAGCGTGCCGGGCTCAGCCGCGGCTTGATGATGCGCTCGAGACGCTCGTGCAGTCGGATGCCGACCTTGAGGATTTTCTCCAGGACGCGGGGAGGGAGTGACTTCCGCAATATCCAGTCTGGAACCCATGGTTCCCGGCCGAAGGCAATTCGAAGACCGCTGAACGCAATCGCAAACCCGAACGGCATCGAGATGCCCGGCACACTCACCGGACTCAGGAATGGCAGCCACAGAAGGATCACGATCATGTAGACCCCGCGCCCTTTCAGGATGTCCACGATCTGCCCAATCGTCAGGTTCCCGGCATCCGCCGCAACGAGAACTCTCTTGAGAGCATTTGAGATTCTCTCGGGGACGATTTGGATGGACGACGACATGGATCGCTTTTCGAGAGCGCGTAGCACGGGCTTGAGGAGTAGGCAAGTATTCGGCGGAAGAATCAGGGTTTCGCTTTACGCAGAGCGCTGGAACGTGGAACTGCACTTCCCGGTGCGATCGTTGTCAGGACGTAAAGGAGGAATGTCCCGTCAACTCGCGGGAATTTTAGTCCGTGGCCAGCGTCGATGGCGAGTAATGTGTCAATCTGTAGGACCCCTTCACCGGGAGCAAACGCTTGACGGGGGTGGCGGGGTGGGGGGACCTTGCGGAGGATGGCGGCGAAGTTGGAGCGGCGTTTGGGGTTGATGCCGTTGCTGGCGGTGTCGGTGGGGGGAATCATTGGGTCGGCGTGGTTGTTTGCGCCCTTGTATGCGGCGCAGATGGCGGGGCCGGCGGCCATTTTTGCCTGGGTGATTGCGGCGGGGGTGGCGTTGTTGCTGGCGCTGGTTTACGCGGAGCTGGGGGCGGCGTTTCCGGTGGCTGGGGGGCTGGCGAGGTTTTCGTATTTTTCGCACGGGAACATCACGGGATTCGTGGCGGGGATTTCGTGTTGGTTGGGGTACGTGGCGATTGCGCCGATCGAGGTGCAGGCGATGGTGCGGTATCTGGCGGATGGGCTGCCGTGGCTGTTGGCGGCGGATGGTTCGAAGACATTTTCGACCGCGGGGATGGTGGTGGCGGCGGCGTTGCTGTTGCTCATGTCGGTGGTGAACCTGATGGGGGTGCGGTGGTTTGGGGAGTCGAACAAATACATCACGCTGTGGAAGGTGATCGTGCCAGTGGGCATCCCGATTGCGTTGATGAGCGTGTCGTTCGACGGGGGGAATTTTTTCGATCATGGCGGGTTTTTGCCGTTCGGCTGGAACGGGGTATTCGCGGCGGTGGCGACGGGCGGGGTGATGTTTGCGATGCTGGGATTTCGGGCGGCGATCGAGCTGGCGGGGGAGGCGAAAAATCCTGGCCGGGACGTGCCGCTGGCGATCATTGGGTCGGTCCTGATCACGGGGGCGATTTACACATTGATTCAGGTGGGTTTTCTCGGGGCGCTGCCGACGGAGAGCTTGGCGCTGGGGTGGTCGAAGCTTGCGAGCCACGTGGCGGCGGGGCCGTTTGTCGAGCTGGCGGCGGCGGGGGGGCTGGTGTGGCTGGTGCGGTTGATTTACGTCGATTCGGTGGTGTCGCCGGGTGGGAGCGGGCTGGTTTTTTGCGCGGCGTCGGCGCGGCTGCCGTACGCGATGGCGCAGAACGGTCAGTTGCCGGGGGTGTTTGAGCTGCTGAACCGGCGGGGGGTGCCGTGGGTGGCGGTGGCGGTGAACTTTGCGGTCGGGCTGGTGTTTTTTGCGCCTTCGCAGACGTGGCAGACCGTCGTGAGTTTCATTTCGTCGATTCAGATTTTGTCGCTGGCTTTTGGGCCGCCGGCGCTGCTGGCGTTGCGACGGAGTGCGCCGGGGGTGGATCGTCCGTTCCGGCTGCCGGCGGCGGATGCCGTGTGCGGGTTGGCTTTCATTACGGCGAACGTGATCGTGTATTGGTGCGGCTGGGAGACGAACCGGGTGAGCCTGGGCATGGTGGCGGGGGCGGGGGTGATGTTTGTCGTGGCGAAGAAGGTGACGGCTCCCCGGGAGCCGCTGGATCTGGCGGGCCTGGCGTGGCTGTTGCCGTATGGGATTGGGTTGGCGGTGGTGTCGGCTCTGGGGAACTTCGGCGGCGGGTTGGGCTGGATTCCGCCGCTGTGGGATCTGGCGGTGGTGGGAGTTTTCAGTTTGGGGATTTTGGTGCTGTCGCTGCGGTCGCCGGATGCGCGCTTACCGGAGCCGGAGACCTGAGGAGATTTTGAATCTGGAGCCGTCGCGCTCCAGGTGGCTGGCGGGTTTCCACGCCGCGAGCTTCTCGACGTCGGAGCGGAAGACATTGCTGAAGATCGCGTTCACCGTCTTCACCGCCGAGCGCCCGTCGCGCAGGGTCAGGCGACAAATTGTGGCTGCATTCTGTCGATCACATCCGTGTAGGCTGGAAATCGATGGTCGGAGCCCACGTGTCGTTATGAAGGACCGCCCCCCTCGACGAAGGTTTCGGAGGTCAGGGGTGGGGTCGCTTGGTCAGAGCGCGGATTTGCTCGCCCGATGATGGGTCGTTGCAACGAAACGACCCCGTCCTGGCGAGCCGTCAGGAAAAAGGAGCAACCCGATTCGTGCTGGTCAGGAATAATCGACTGACCCGATTCACAGCAGCCGTGACGGGCGAAATAAATCTTGCTACCTCTCGGTTGTGAAAAAAATCAGGCACCTCAGTCCATTACGTTACCCAGGAGGCAAGGCCAGTCTGGCCGGCTTTCTGGAAGATGTGATTGACCTTAACGATCTGAGGAGTTGCCGATATTTCGAGCCCTATGCCGGGGGAGCCGGGGCGGCCCTTACACTGCTCGAACGCAATGTGGTGGACGAAGTCCACATCAACGATGCCGACCCGCGGGTTTTCGCATTCTGGAACTCTATCGTGAATGAAACCGAACACTTCGTCGACCGAGTGCTTGCGGTTCCTCTGGACATCGACGAGTGGCACCGACAAAGGGCGGTCTGCGCGACTCCGAGCGCTTTTCGTGCCTTCGATGTAGGATTCTCCGCCTTTTACATGAACCGATGCAATCGCTCAGGTGTATTGACCGGTGCGGGGCCCATTGGCGGATTGCAGCAGGCCGGAAAGTGGAGACTGGACGCCCGATTCAGCCGGGAAGAACTAGCGCAACGAATACGTCGCGTAGGGGCGAAGCGCGATCAGATACGCCTTTACGGAAAAGACGCGATCGATTTCCTTAAATGCTCGTTGCCTTCCGGAAGAGCGCGCCGCAAAGTCTTCGTCTATCTTGATCCTCCCTACGTTAACAATGGACAAAGGCTCTATTTGAACGCGTACCAGCACGGAGATCACGGAGACATCGCCCGCTACCTTTCAGATCAGAAAGTCCTTCCATGGCTGATTTCTTACGACGATGCCGAGTTGATTAGGGGGCTTTACAAACAGCATCGTATCTTCAAGCTGCCCATTCGCTATTCTCTTCAAGAGAAAAAATCGGCTTCCGAGCTGATCATTTCACCAGAGGGCATAATTTTGCCGCGTTCGGTGGAAGTCCACGGAATCCGAAGCTCATTCTATCAACCCGCAAATCACCATGAGCCAGCCTAAAGAACTTCCAGTTTCCGAACTCCATTTCGACTGGAAGAACCCCCGCCTTGTTGAGTTTGGGATTAAGCGCTCTACGCCCGAGCCCGAGATCCTGAAAATCCTATGGGATGCCATGGATGTGATGGAACTGGTCTTGTCGATCGCATCCAGCGGTTATTTTCCTCACGAGCCGCTCATCGTAGCGGAAGAGAACGGCGAACACGTCGTGCTCGAAGGGAACCGGCGTCTGGCCGCTCTCAAGGTTCTTACAATCGATGGGCTCGCAACAGCGAACAAATGGCAAATTCCAGAAGTTGCTCCGAACATTAGAGATGGGCTAGAGCGCGTCCCGGTAATATTTCAGAGTCGGGAAGACTCATGGAAATATCTAGGCTTCAAGCATGTTAACGGACCGGCTAAATGGACGAGCTATGCCAAGGCGAAATACATCGCCCAAGTGCATCGCGAATATGAGGTGCCATTGCAGGAAATCGCCCGCCAAATTGGCGATGGACACAAAACAGTTCAACGCCTTTATCGCGGATTGATGGTTCTGGAACAGGCCGAGAACGAAGCCTCATACGATCCCGCGAGTCGATATACGCCCCGTATATTCTTTTCTCATCTCTATACGGGCCTAGATAAGCCCGGTTTTTCTGAGTTTCTCGAACTGGCGCCTCAGGAGGATGAAAATCCCCGTCCGGTTGCCGCTTCTAAAATGAAAGAACTCCGGGAGGTTTGCGTGTGGCTTTTCGGGGATAAGAGAGAAGACGCGCCACCAGTAATCAAGTCGCAGAATCCTGACCTTAAGCAACTCGATGCGGTTTTGCTAAACCGCGAGGCATTGTTGGCCCTCCGGGCAGGGGAGGAGCTCAGCAATGCTTATGAACTTAGTCGGCCAACCGGGGCGGTTTTGGAAGAGGCGCTTCTGGCGGCTAAGCGCGAGCTTATGCGGGCGAAGTCCTTTATCTCGACCGGATATGATAAATCGGAAACGATGTTGAGAACTGCGGGGTCGGTCGCAAATCTCGCCGATTCGGTTTATTCAGAAATGGATCGAATCCGATCGGGAAAAGTAATACCTCAGCGGATTGCGGACTAGCCCCGTCGGAGCATGGCTTTCAAACTTCCGAATCGACCATCACCGCGCCCATCCTCCCACGAGTTGGCGGATTTCGCGGAGTTATTGGCATTGGTTCGGGGCCGTTGTTCAGCAACTGAGATTCAGCGCTATCTTGGGCGGATCGATGAAAACGACAATAACGTAGGCATCGAGGACGATGATTTGGAGAACGAATCTATATCCGACGCTATGATGACCGAGATTGGCTATCGCTTAATAGCCTGCCCGGAAGGCTATCCCTTCGTAACCGACCCAACAGGGTCGATCCTAGAGCGCAGAGATGACACTGCCTCGGTGAAAGACCTCATATATCGATTCCTGCTATTCGCAACCAGGCTCAGCATGCGCAATGAGAAGGTTCAAGGAGGTATTGATGGGACGCAAGTGATGGAGGAGTTGGGAGCAGTCGTGCTGCAGTCTTTTCTCGGGACGAAGGCTAGGGCGGAGGTCTTCGGGACCGCCCGACACGGTGGCTTTCCATCAAAGATCGATGCGCTATGCCGATCTTTGGAGGAGGGGGGGAGGTTTCAGAACATCGATTCTGGCCAATTAAACGCTAACGACGATGGCCTAGATGTAGTTGGTTGGATTCCGTTCCCCGACAAACTACCCGGAAAGCTCTGTGTGTTTGGTCAATGCAAAACCGGCACATCATGGCGCGACCATCTACATCGACTCGATCCACCAGGTCTCGTGAAGCGCTGGATGTCAGGCACATTAGTGGTTGATCCTATGAAAGCCTATTTCATCGCGGAGTCCGCTGACCGCTCACAATGGAATGGTGCTTGCATTTACGGAGGAATACTCTTCGACCGGTGCAGGATCGCCAATTTGGCTGAGAACCTTGAAGCCGAACTCTTGGATCGCACGAAGACATGGACGGATGCCGCTTCTCAGAGGCTTTCCGACTGGGAGTGGAGTTAGTTAAGGCGGAGGGGCAAGGAAGGGTTCGGTCCTGAATGGCGTTGAGATTGGGCGCATGCCAGCGGGGTCAGTCGATCACCTCCGACAAGTCAGCTCCGATTCTGGCGACGTGGGTCGGTCATCTGTTCTCACCGAGCGTGGATTCCGGAGTTCAGCGTTGGGATTCGGCTGGTCGTCACGGAGAATTGTGTGGTCAGGGGGTGGGATCGCTTGGTCAGCACGCGGATTTTGCCGGTCAACCTCGGGAAGTCATTGGTCATCGTCTGGATTTGCCCGGACATCACCTGCGAGTGCGAGGTCATCGTCGAGAAATGCTCGGTCATCGCGGGGAAGTGCGAGGTTACCGTCAATGAGTGCTCGGTCATCACCGAGAAGTGCGTGGTCATCACGTGGATTCGGTCGGTCATCGCGTGGATCTGAGTAGGCGGCGGGGTGGGGGCGTGAGGTTTTTGTTCGCTGGCAGTTTATATTTGATTGAACGAAACGGGCGGCGGGTGGTAGGACGCTGACAATTCAAGCCAAAAACTACTGATCATGAGCGAAATACCCGAAGCAAAAACGAAGGCCCGGCGGAAGCAGGCGGAGCAGGATCAACAGATTGCGAACGACATCACCGCGGCGCTGACGCTGATGGAAACGACGCGGGACGATGCGGATCTTCAGACGGAGCTGGCTCCGATGGGTTACGACGAGGCGTCCCTCGACGAAGCGATCGAGAATCTGCACGCGCCGGCGCAGGCGGCTTACGAGGCGCGGGCGGCGGCGATGGGGAAGGCGGATTCGGCGCAGGACCTCTTGGACGAGGCGGTGATGGCGGAGCGGCAGGATTTCACCGATTACCGCGAAATCTCCCGAGCGATCTTCACGGAGCCGGCGGATAAGACCGCTCTGGGACTGAAGGGCACGTTGGTGAAGGATTTGCAGAAGTTCCTGACGGCGGCGAAGGCGTCCTACTCGGCGGGGAAGAAGGCTCCCTACACGGAGAAATTGACGAAGCGGGGTTACTCCCCGGCGCGGATCGACGCGGAGCTGGCGGGGAAACTGGGGGTCAGGGAAACTGGGGGTCAGTGTGCAAAAAGCAATTTTTGGAGCCCCGAGGCGCGGAGGAGGGTCGGTCCTTCACATCGACACATTTGGTGGGTCGAGTGCGATTCTCGGGGTTGTTCTGATGGTTGTTTGAGCCGGCTGATCTCGGTGCAAATCCCAAGACGATGATCCGCCCGACCTCGGAATTGATCCATCGAGTCACGGTTCGAATCCAGAAATATAAGTCGTTGATTCCTCGAGTTGAGGTCTCCTTGGTTGGGGCAATGACGGCGGCTTGACCGGGTGGGGGCTTTCTCGTTTGCTCGGGAGATGAGTCGGAAAGGTATCCTCTTGGCGGGCGGAGCGGGGAGTCGACTCGATCCGCTCACCCGCATCGTCTGCAAACAGCTGCTGCCGGTCTACGACAAGCCGATGATCTACTACCCGCTGAGCACGCTGATGCTGGGTGGCATCCGCGAGGTGCTCATCATCTCGACGCCAAAGGACCTGCCGATGATCGAGGCGCTGCTGGGCGACGGGTCGCACCTCGGGATGAAGCTGGATTACGCGGTGCAGCCGGAGCCAAAGGGGATCGCGCAAGCGTTTCTCATCGGGGAAACTTTTCTCGCCGGCGACGGGGTGGCGCTCGCTCTGGGCGATAATATTTTCCACGGCAATTTGGATTTCTTCCGGCGAGCTCTGGAGCGCAAGACGGGGGGATGCATCTTCGCGTGTCCGGTGCGGGATCCGGAGCGGTATGGCGTGATCGAATTTGACGTGGACGGACGCGCGATCAGCATCGAGGAGAAGCCGAAGGTGCCGCGGAGTCACTACGCGGTGCCGGGTTTGTATTGCTACGACGGGGAGGTCGTGGAGATCGCGCGGGGTCTGGCCCCGTCGGCTCGCGGGGAGGTGGAGATCACCGACGTGAACACCACGTACCTCCGGCGGGGCGATCTCCGGGTCGAAGTCGTCGGGCGCGGCTTGGCGTGGTTGGACACCGGGACGCACGAGAGCCTGCTGGAGGCGTCGAACTACATGGCGACGCTGCGTCACCGGCAGGGTGTGATGGTGGCGTGCATCGAAGAGGTGGCGTTCGAGATGGGATTCATCGACCGGGCGGGCCTGACTTCGGTGGCGGAGGCGTTGCCGCAGAACGACTATCGGCGGTATCTCGAAGGGATCGGGGCGGTGCCGAGCGGGTCGATCTCGTAGCGGGCGGGTTTAAATTTGCGCTTGCGCGGGTCGGTGGGTCAGAGCAGGGTGACGATCCGCCTCATAACCAAACCGGGGCTGGAAGAAAGTAGGTGAAATAAGTTCATGCCGGAAGTTACCGTTCGAAAAGGAGAGCCCATTGACCGCGCACTCAAGCGCCTGAAGTCCAAATTGGAGACCGAAGGAGTGCTGGAAGAAGTGCGTCGTCTACGTGCGTTCGAGACGCCGACGCAGAAAATGCGTCGCAAAGCGAAGTCTAACGCGAAGAAGGCCAAGATGAAGTTCCGCTTCAATTTCAACCTGAACTAATTTTCAGGCGCCCGCTGTGCCGAAAGTTCTCATTGCCGGCTGTGGTTTCTTAGGTGAAGCCGCCGCCGGCTTTTTCGTGGACCGGGGTCACGAAGTCGTCGGAATGACGGGTTCGCGGGAATCGGCTGAGGCCCTGGCCGGGCGAAAGTTTGCGGTGGGGGCCTGTGATCTGGGCGACGCGGGCGCGGTCGGGGAGTTTGCGCGCGGTCACGGTCCGTTCGGTGCGGTGGTGCATTGCGCGAGTTCCGGTCGAGGTGGAGCGGATGCCTATCGGCGGGTCTACCGCGATGGTCTGCGTCACCTGGTCGCGGCTTGCGGCGGAGCGCGGATTGTCTTCACCGGAAGCACGTCGGTTTACGGGCAGGCGGATGGGCGGGTCGTCAACGAAGAGAGCGAGACGGAGCCGGACCGCGAGACGGGGCGGGTCCTGCTGGAAGCGGAGCGGGTGGCGCTCGAAGCAGGCGGATCGGTTGCGCGGTTGGGTGGCATCTACGGGCCGGGGCGGTCGGTACTAATGCGGAAATTTTTGGAAGGGAGTGCGGTCGTTGAAGACGGCGGGGGGCGTTGGATCAACCAGATTCACCGCGAAGACGCGGCACGGGCGCTCGTCCACTTGGTGTCGGGTGAGGCCTCGCCGGGAATCTACAACGTGGTTGACGATTTCTCGGCGACCCAGCGCGAAGTCTACGGCTGGCTGGCGGAAGCTTTCGGGCGACCGCTGCCGCCGGACGGCTCGGTGGACCCGAATCGCAAGCGGGGCGTGACGAACAAGCGGGTGTCGAACGCGAAGCTGCGGGCAACCGGGTGGCGGGCGGAGTTCCCGAGTTACCGGGAGGCGATTGCGGGGTTGGCCGCCGCTCCGGCCTAGTCGAGGTGGCCGCTTTGGCGGAGCGCGGTGACGATCTCGGCGGCGGCGGTGCTCCGGTTGAGGGCGTAGAGATGGATCCCGGGACTGCCCGCCTTGAGGACCTGGCGGCAGAGGTCGATGGTGTAGGCCATGCCGCGCTTGCGCATCTCGACGCGGTTGTCGGCGACGGGTTCGAGGGCGTCGCGGAGGGCGTCGGGGATTTCGGCTTTGCAGAGCTTGCAGAAGCGGACGAGGGCGGCCCAATCGACGACGGGGAGGATGCCGGGGAGGATGCGGGCGGGGCGCCCGATGCGGGTGGAGATTTCCTCGACGAGATCGGTGTAGAGGTTGGCGCTGAAGAAACACTGGGTCATCGCGGCGGTGGCGCCCCGGTCGAACTTGCGCTGGAGATTTTCGAGGTCGGCTTCGCGGGAGGGGGCGTCGGGGTGCGACTCGGGGAAGGCGGCGCACAGAACGGCGAAGCGGCCGTCGGCCTGAATGAGGTCGATGAGGTCGGTGGCGTATTCGCAGCCGCCGTCGGTGGGAGTAAACCGGTCCGCGCCCTTGGGAGGGTCACCGCGGAGGGCGAGCAGATTTTCGATCCCGTGGCCGGAGTATTCGTCGAACAGGTCGCGGAGTTCGGCCTTCGTGGCGTTGACGCAGGTGAGGTGGGCCATGGCGGGGATACCCGCGTTTTTGGCGATGTGCTCGATGACTTCGCGGGTCTTTTCGCGCGTGCCGCCGCCGGCTCCGTAGGTGACCGAGACGAAGTCGGGGCCGAGGGGAACGAGTTGGTCGATGGTGTCTTCCAGAGTGTGCCAGCCGCGTTCGTTCTTGGGTGGGAAGAATTCGAAACTGAGGGTGCGGGGCTTTTGGGCGAAGAGGTCGTCGAGGCGCATGGTGGTTTGGGAACGTTACGTGCGGGGTGGAGTTTGGGCAACGTCGGGTGCTGGGCAATGGCGAGGAGTGTCAGTCAGAGATGCTTCGCTTCGCTCAGCGTGACGGGGACGGGCACCGGGCAAACTGGGGGTGGGTGCGGATCTGGTGTTCGAAGGCGGGGTGGTCGCTCTCGGAGAGTTCGGGGGGGAAGCGAAGGTCGGAGCGGGACCATTTTTCGAGCCAAGTGGCGGGGAGAAGTTGGCGCGATTGGAGGCCGAGGGCGGCGGGGGTGAGGGCGATGGTGGTCTCGTCTTTCGGCGGGGTGGCGACGCCGCGGGCGAGGTGGAACCCGGCGGCGAGCATGACGGTGCGGGTCGACGTGGCGTTGGTGTAGGTGAAGAGTTCGGTCGCTTGGTCGGCGCAGGCGGTGCGGAGGCGGCGGAAGGCTGCCAACGTCCAAGGGCCGTTGGTGGTCTTCGCGGAGAACATGTCGTAGAAGACGATGTCGGGCGGGCCGGGGGCGGCGGCGAGGGTTTCGACGTAGTCGCCGTGGACGAGGGTCCAGGTGAGACCAGGGTGCGATTTGGACTGCCAATGGCCGTGGCGGAGGAGGTGGTGGGGAGCGGAGTGGCGGAGGTAGGGAAACTGATCGTTGTGCGCGAAGGCGAGGCGGAGGGAGTCGAGGTCGTTCTCGAAACTGATGATGCGGAGCGGACGCGCGGGGTCTTTTTGTCTTTCGTAAACCTTGATCGCGCCCATGGCGTTGGCGGCGGCGCCGAGGCCGACGTCCCAGATGGTGAGCGGAGTATCAGTGGGCTCGGTGAGGCGGGCGGCGAGGTTGGACTGGTCGACGTAGAGGCGGTTGGCTTCTTCCATCGGCGGGGTGCGGGCGTGCATGATCTCACCGCTCGCGCGGTGGAGGATGCTGGCGAAACCCTCGCGGGCGGTGTGGATCTCGTAGTCGCCGAGCGTGGGGCGCTTCGTCGGCTTGGGGCGGATCGGATCAACGGGATTGTCGAGGTCGTCCTCGGCCAGGAGCTGGCGGCGATTTTTATAAAATTCGATGAAATTGCCCTCGAGGATGCTGGCGCGGATCTCGCGCATGAGCTGGTGATAGAAGTGGATGTTGTGCTCACCGAGGAGCGTCCAGCCGAGGGTTTCGGACGCCTTGGTGAGGTGGTGGAGATAGCCGCGGGAGTAGCGGGCGCAGGCTCCGCAGGTGCAATCTGGGTCGAGAGGTTCGTCGGAGTATTTGTGGACGGCCCGGCGGAGTTGGAGGAAGCCGCGGGAGGTGAAGGCTCCGCCGCGTTTGGCGACTTGGGTCGGGATGATGCAGTCGAACATGTCGATCCCGCGGTGAACGGCTTCGAGGATGTCGAGAGGGGTGCCGACGCCCATGAGGTAGCGGGGTTTCTCGCGGGGGAGAAGGCTGGCGCTGAGGGCGCACGTGTCTTCGCGCTCGGATTTGCCTTCGCCGACGGCGAGTCCGCCGACGGCGAATCCGTCGAAGGGGAGTTCGGTGAGGCCAGCGGCGCTGGCGCGGCGGAGGTCGGGGTAGACCGCACCTTGGACAATGGCGAAGATCGATTGGGGGGAGTCGCCGCGGGCGGCGAGGCTGCGGACGGCCCAGCGCTGGGTGAGCTCGACGGCGGCGCGGGCGGTGGGTTCGTCCGCGGTGGCGGCGACGCATTGGTCGAGCGCCATCATGATGTCGCTGCCGATGGATCGCTGGGTGCCGATGCTGAGCTCCGGGCTGAGGAGGTAGGTGCGACCGTCGACGTAGCTCTGGAAGGAGGCACCGTCTTCGGTCATCGACCGAGCGTGGGGAAGGGAGAAGATCTGGTAGCCGCCTGAGTCGGTGAGGAACGACTTGGGCCACGTGGTGAAGTTGTGGATGCCGCCGAAGCGCTCGAAAACCTCGGGGCCGGGTCGGAGGAGAAGGTGGTAGGTGTTGGCGAGGAGGATCTGCGAGCCGCTCGATTCAAGGGTCTGCGGGAGCTGGGCTTTGACCGTGGCCTGGGTGCCGACGGGCATGAAGAGGGGGGTGAGAACCTCGTTGTGAAGGGTGGTGAAACGGGTGGCGCGCGCCTGGCTGCCCGGGGCTTCTTGCTCGACGGTGAAATTTAGACGGGAGACGGACACGGTGATTTTTGAACAGAAGGTCGCAAGGAAGACGGGACGAACGGTTATTCTTTGGGAACGCGAAAGTGATCGTCGAGGTAGGATTCGAGGTCTTCGTGGGCGGCACGGAGGGTGTGATGAGCCGGCGTCGGGGAATCGGTCGTGAGCGCGTTGGCGGCGCGGTGGGCGAGGGACCGGAGGGGGTTGGTTTCGGTGATCTGGTCGATGAGGGTGGCGACTCGGGTCACTTGGGTGCGGGCGGCTTGGATCGTAGCGAGGGCTTGGGGTTCGGTGATCTCCCCGGCGGCGACTCGGAGGAGCTGGCGGCAGTCGAAAGCTCGGCAGCGGGTCGGTCGGTCGGAGTAGATGGTGCAGGCTCCTTCTCCGAGTGCGGGGCAGGGTTGGTGAAAGAAGGTCTCGGTTTTTTTCCGTTTGATGCGGAGGCCGTGGGCGGCAAGGGCACGGGGGTTGTCGGCGGGTTGCAGAATGACGGAGTGAAAGAGCGTGCCGTCGCAGCACATGCCGCAGGCGGCGCAGAGGCGGGTGGAGCGATCGGCTGACAGCCGATGACGTGGTGGCTTGGCGGGCGTCGTCACGGGTCGCGGCTAGTCCTTGAACTCGGAGTTCAGCCACTTGAGGGGGAAGCGGTCGCCGGGGCAGTCGGTCGGCTTGGGATTGATCTGCTTGTGGCCGCGCACGACGATGTTTTTACCGCCCGATTTGCCGCAGCGTTTGCGGAGGTATTCGGTCAGTTCCTGCAGGGCAGCGATCTGGGTTTTGGTCGGGAGGTCGCGGTTGAGGTCGCCGACGAGGCAGATGCCGATGGAGATGTTGTTGAGGTAATCGCTGGCGACGTGGCCGCCGTTGATTTGGCGGGTCCAACGGTTGCCGATCTCGATCTCGCCGTCGCCGGAAGACGTGCCGTTGCCGATAACGAAATGGTAGGCCATGCCGTTCTGCATCTTGCGGACGTTGCGGTGGTAGTTATCGAAGGCTTTGGCGTTGCCCTGGCGGGTGCCGCTGTTGTGGATGATGACGTATTTCCAGCGACCCTTTTCGACCCGGGCATCGTCGATGGCGTCGCGGACGGACTCGCTGAGGTAGTCGTATTTCGGCCCGCCGCCGAACCAGAGGAAACCGCCTTTTTTCTTCGGAGCGGGGGCAAGACCTTCGTCTTTCGATTTGCCGGATTTCTCGACGACGATCGGGGCGGCAGGTTTCTCCTTCTTAGGTTTGGGGGTGGGCGTCGGGGTGGGTTCGGGCGTCGGTTTCGGGGTGGCTTTCGGCTTCGGGGGCGGTTTTGGCTTGGGAGTTGGTTTGGGCGTGGGGGCGGGTTCGGCGCGTTCGACGGGTGTTGGCGTGACTTTGGGCGGCGGAGGTTCCGCCTGGCGGGGTCGCGGGGTCGCGGTCGGCTCGGGGGCGGGACGGCTGGCCGGGGTGGGCCGGGGGCGGGGCGTGGCGGAAGCGCGCGGGATGGGTCGCATGTCTTCGCGGGAACGAAGGAAGAGGGCGCGCTTCTCGGCGTCGCTCATCTCGGAGAGGGCGCGAGGGGCGAAGGCGCCGCCAGCCGTCAAGATGACGAGGCAAACGACGAGGACTTTTCGCACGGGGCGGAGGCTATCAGATTCGCGACCCGGAGCAAGCGGGGTGCGATTTGATTTTCACGAGGTTTGGGGAGAGACTTGCGCCATGAATCGTTGGCTACTCAGTTTGGTTTGTGCGTTGGGGTTGGTTTCGTTGACGGGGGCGCAGAACGATCCCGGAGCGTTGATGCGGGCGCGGGCCGAGGCGATTGTTCTCCCGGATGTCAGTTTCAACGAGACCTCGCTGACGTCGGCGGTGGAGTATCTGCGACAGATGGCGGCGAAGGCCGCCGCGGGGAAGGGAATCAATTTCGTGGAGCTGTACCCGAAGGAGTTTGGTGAGGAGACGATGGTCACGCTTTCACTGAGCGGCGTGCCGCTTTCGGCGGTGCTGAAATACGTGGGCGAGAGCAGCGGCGTTGCGGTTGAGTATCAGCCGCACGCGATCGTGCTCAAGGTCGCGTCGGAACCAGCCAACTAGGCGGGGCTCGATGTCTCGGCCCAATGGTCCGTCCAATCGGCGGGCAAGTGGTCGTGCTCGATCCCGGCTGCGATGCGGCCTTCGTTGGCCGGGTCGAACGTGGTGCTGGTGCCGTAGACCATGATGACGTCGCTGCTGCCCTCACCGCGGAGTGCGTGGGCAACGCCGGGTGGGATGACGACGCCAGTGGTGTTGGGTCCTCGGACGTCGTCGCCGTCGACGATGAAGCGCATGCGGCGGCGATCGAAGCCGTCCCGCTCGTCGACGAGAAACATCTCGGCGCGACCCTGGACGATGAACATGACGTCCCACTGTTCGCGTTCGTAGGGGCGGCGGGTGGCGTCGTCGTTTGCGAAGAGGTCGCTGAGGTAGGCGGTGGGTTCGGTGTTTTCCGGGATGAAAGGCGGGTGAATGTGGAAGCCTTTGGCCGTCCCGGCGAACATCCGGGCGGTGGCCCATTGACGGGGCCAGAGGCCGATACGGCCGAGGAGACCCTCGCCTTCCCGGGCGAATTCCCCGAAGCCGCCACGGTGGCGCTGCGGGTGAATCGGACGGTGAAAAAGTTCGACTCCGGGGATCCACGCACTGGCTTCGCGCAGGTGCGGCTCGGCGGCGAGGACCTGGCCGGCTTCGAGTCCAGTTGTGGCGAGGCGGGTGGGAAGATCGGCGCTGGCGTAGTCGCGGGCGGTGAGGGCGGCCTGGGCCTGCGGGCTGAGGCCGCGCCAGCGGGTGGGTTCGGTCATCGACGCAGGCTAGCGGGTGAACGGTGAATAGTGAATCAGAATGGAGGTCTGGGCGGCTCGCTCGCTTTGCTCGAGTTGGCGGGCGCGGCCCGGAGATGGTGCCGCTCGCCCGCGGGACTCGCGCGTTCCCCATGGGCTTTGCAATCGGCTTGGGTTGTGAGTAAAGAGAGCGCGTGAAGTGGTCGTATCCAATCGCGCGGGTCTCCGGCATCGAGCTAAAGGTCCACGTCACGTTTTTTGCTCTCTTGGTGTTCGTCGCGTGGATGTATTACCAAAACGGCGGGGTCGCCGCGGCGTGGGACGGCCTGGTTTTTGTGCTTCTTCTCTTCGTTTGCGTCTTACTTCACGAGTTCGGCCACGCCTTCGCGGCGAGGGCCTTCGGGATTCGGACGCCGGACATCACGTTGCTCCCGATTGGTGGGGTCGCCCGATTGGAGCGGATGCCCAAGAACCCGATGCAGGAGTTGATCGTGGCGGCGGCTGGACCGGCGGTGAACGTGGTCATCGTGCTGGCGCTTTGGATCGTGCTCGGGATCTCGGCGATCTCGCGGGATCTGACGAGCGTCGGCGAGGCGACTGATCTCGCGATGCGGTTGTTGCAGGTCAACATCGTTCTGATTGTTTTCAATTTGATCCCGGCTTTTCCGATGGACGGCGGACGGATCCTTCGGGCGCTGCTCGGGATGAAATTTTCGCACGCGACGGCGACCGTCGTTGCGTCGCGGGTCGGGCAGGTGATGGCCGCGTTGTTCGTGGTGGTCGGGATTTTTCGAGGTAATCCCTTCTTGGTCTTCATTGGCATCTTCGTTTTTTCCGGCGCGCAGCAGGAGTTGAATTATTCCAAAATGCAGGGCGCCGTCACGAGTCGGACGGTTGGAGAAGCGATGATCACGCGCTTCCAGTCCTTTCAGGATTCGCAATCGGTGTCGGAAGCTGCGGCGGAAGCCGCACGGGATTCGCAGCCGATCTTTCCGGTCACCGACGACCGGTTACGCGTGACCGGCATGGTCCGGCGGAAGGACCTGCTCGCGTCGGGGCCGGCCGGCGCGTCGACGGTGTCGCAGCTGGCGAGCGCGGTGCCGACAGTGAGCGCAGAGGCGGTGTTCGGCGAAGCGTTCGTGGTCATGCAGCGGAGCGGCAACTCGGTGCTGCCGGTGGTCAACGCCGCGGGGCAGGTCGTCGGATTGATCAGCATGAACCTGCTCTCCCAGAGCGCCCGAAAGTAAGTGAACATCATCATCCTCGGTGCCGGTGAGATCGGCTTTCACATGGCGCAGACGCTCGTCCGGCAGGATCACAACGTCACGGTCATCGAAGCGAACGAACTCGTCGCGGCGGACATGAACGACAAGCTCGATGCGCTCGTTGTGCAAGGGAACGGGTCGTCGGTTTCGCTGCTGGAGGAGGCGCGGGTTGCCGAGTGTGACGTGTTTCTGGGACTCTCCAGCGAGGACAACACGAACGTCGTCGCGGCGTCGTTGGCGAAGTCGCTTGGTGCAAAAAAGACGATCGCGCGCGTGCACTCCGACGTCCAGCGCGACCAGTGGCTGCTCGATTACCGGGCGCATTTCCAGGTCGATTATTTGTTCAGTTCCGAGCGGCTGGCGGCGGTCGAGCTGGCGAAACACATTCGCAATCCGGATTGCCTCATCGTCGAGGAAGTGGCGCGCGGACGGATCGAGCTCCAGCAGACGCCGATCCAGCCGAACAGTGACGCGGTGGGAAAAAAGCTGCGGGATCTCGGGCTGCCGCCCCGCGTGCGGATCGGGTCGATCCAGCGGGACGGGCGGGCGATCATCCCGGACGGCGACGAGATCCTGGCCGATGACGACGTGGTGACGCTCTTCGGGAATCCGCGGACGCTGCAGGACGTGGTGCCGCGATTCCGCGGCGGCAAGGGACCCGAGGAGACGCGGGTCGTCATCTTCGGTGGCGGCGAGTATGGATTTGCGCTCGCGCAGATGCTCGAGGGCGGTCGCTTCCGGACCCGCATCGTCGAGCGGGACGCGAAACGCTGCGAATACCTCGCGAAGGTCCTGCAGCGGACGACCCTCATCAACGCCGACGCGACGTCCTTCCAACTGCTGAAAGAAGAGCAGGTCGGCGATGCTGATTTCTTCGTCGGCGCGACGCTCGAGGACGAGGACAACGTGATGACGTGCCTGCAGGCGAAGGATCTCGGCGTGAAGCATTGCCTTACGCTGATCCATCGGGCCGACTACGCCGACGCCGTCACGCGGGCGGGCGCGAAGTTGGGCATCCTCGGCGCGGTCAGCCCGCGCGTCGCGACGGCGCGGGATCTCATGCGCTTCTGCACGGACGAGCGGTTCAATACACTCGTGAAGCTGTCGGGAGGGATCGACGTGATCGAGTTTGTCGTCAAAGAAGGCGGCAACCTCGCGAACCGCGCCGTGTCGGCGGTCGAGTGGCCGAAGGGCAGTGGTTTGGTCTCGGTCACGCACGGGGCGCAGGCGACGGTGCCGGCTGCGGGCGATGTCTTGGTGGCGGGAGACGTCGTCGTGGCGATGGTCGTGGCGGATGCGCGGAAAGCGTTTTCGAAACTCATCGCGTAACCGCCCGGTCGACGGATGAATTACCGGGTTCTCCTCAAGGTCCTTGGTCTGCTCGTGCTGTTGGTCGCGGGTGCGATGTTGATCTGCGAGATCTATGCTGTCATCGCCGACCGCGGGCGCGAAGACGTCGTCCACGACTGGGCGCTGCTCAAGTCGTTCGCCATCGCGGCGGCGCTCGGTCTGGCTCTCCTGGTTGCTGGGCGCGGCGCTGGCGACGAGATTCTTCGGAAGGAGGGGATGGCCATCGTCGGCCTGGGTTGGCTCATCTCAGCTGTCGTCGGGGCGATTCCCTACTTGCTCTGCACTCCGCACCTCGATCCGGCGGCGGCCTTTTTCGAGTCGGCGTCAGGTTTTTCGACCACGGGATCGTCGGTCATTTCAGATCTCGAGCTCTTCCCGCGCTCGATCCTCCTTTGGCGGGCGACGACGCAGTGGCTAGGTGGGATGGGGATCCTGGTGCTCTTCGTGGCGCTGCTGTCGACGCTCGGGGTGGGGAGTAAATCGCTCTTCCGCAACGAGTCGAGCGCCCAGCTCGGATATGGATTTCACTCCCGCATCCGCGACACGGCCACGCGGCTTTGGCAGATCTACACGGCGCTCACGATCGTTTGCTTGGTCGGTCTCATGCTGTTGGGACTGTCGTTTTACGATGCGCTCCTCCACGCGTTTGCGGCGATTTCGACGGGAGGGTTTAGCCCCCAGAACTCGAGCGTGGCGTTTTACGGCAGCGTCTGGATCGAGGTGTGGCTGTCGCTGTTCATGTTCCTCGGGGGAGTGAGCTTCGTCCTGATGGCGTGGGTGTTCCGCGGAAACTTCCGGCGCCTGCGCGTCGACGAGGAACTGCGGGGCTACGCGTCGATCCTGCTGGTCGCGACGCTCGTGATCGCGGGCGATCTGATGGTTCGGCGCGGGGCGGAGTTGGGGTCAGCTCTGCGCGACGGGTCGTTTCAGGTCATCTCGGTCATGACGACGACCGGGTTCGTCTCGGCGGACTTCGACGCGTGGCCGACGCTGTCGAAAGCGATCCTGGTGATGCTCATGTTCATTGGTGGCTGCGCTGGGTCGACGTCGGGGGGGATCAAGGTGAGCCGCGTCCTCATCTTCATCAAAACGACGAAACAGCAGTTGGTAAATGCGTTCCGACCGAGTCAGGTCGTTCCGCTGCGGCTCAACGGCATCGTGCTCGACGAGACGCTGAAGACCAGTGCGGTCTTCTTCGTGGCGCTCACGTGTTTCATCGTCGGCGGGTCGACGTTGGTGATGACGGTGATCGAGCCGCGGCTGGATCTGTTGAGTAGTTTCGCGTCGGTGGTGGCGACGTTGTTCAACATCGGCCCGGGTCTCGTCGCGGTCGGACCGATGAAGAATTTCGCAGACATGCTGCCGGCGACCCACGTGTTTCTGTCGATCTTGATGATTCTCGGGAGGCTGGAATTGTTTGCGCTGCTGGTGTTGTTCATGCCGGCGCTGTGGCGGCGGTATTGACGTCGGGCGCTGGTTCGGCTCAGGGTTCCGTCGATGAGAACCTTTGGATTCCTAGCGCTGTCGGTCGTTCTAATCGGAACGTCGGGTTGCTCGATGTTCGAGCGCAAGCGGGCGATGACGACGATCGAGACGCTGGTGGCGGCTGGGTTTCAGCAGCGCGTGGCAGACACGCCGGTGCGGGTTGGAATGATGCGGTCGCTGCCGGCGAACCGCTTGGTTCCGGTGCGAAAAGGTGAGCGGGTCGGCTACGTCTACGCCGATCCGGGGACGTCGACGTTCTACGTGGGCGGACCGCGGGATTACGAAAAATACCAGGCGCTCAACGCGGAGCTGACCACCGTCGAAGCGAACGACGCGGCGGCACTGAATGCCTGGCCGGTTGGGGAAGAGTGGGATTGGGACGAGTTCGAGCCGCTCTGGTGGTAGCTACCATCAGCTGGAAGCCGATGCCCCGTGTCATGGGCTTCCAGCGAATGGTTGTTAGAACAATTCGTGTCCGAGCACGCTCAGACAATAGATCGCGGCGGTCTCGGTGCGGAGGATGATCGGGCCGAGGGTGACGGGGCGAGCGCCGTTGCTCTTCGCGAGACCAAGCTCTGCCGGGGTGAAATCGCCTTCGGGTCCGACGTAGATCGTTAGCTCGGTCGGCGCTGAACCGTTCTGTTCTTCGTAGTCGCGGAGGAGCGCTTTGATCGGCTGGGCGTCGGCTTGGAGCGAGGCGATGAGGATGAGGCCGGAGGGTTTGGCTTTCTCAAAGTAAGTGCGCGTCGCGACCGGTGTGCTGACCTGCGGGAGCCAGTTCTGACCGCACTGTTTGCAGGCTTCGAGGGCGACGGTCTGCCATTTCGCCCGTTTACCGGGGAGGTCGGAGGCGTCGAGTTGGACGACGGTGCGCTCCGAGAGAAGCGGGACGATCTCGGCGGCTCCAAGTTCGACGGCTTTTTGGATGATGAGATCCATGTTCTTCCCCTTCGGAACGGCTTGGCCGAGGGTGATGCGGCACTTGAGCGGGGACGATTTGCCACGGTGGACGATGCGGAGGGTGGCGGTCGTCTTGGCGGAGGACTCGATGGTCGCGGTGGCCTCGTGCCCGCGCCCATCGAAGACGACGATCTTATCGCCGGCGGAGTGGCGGAGGACGTTAAGGCAATGGTGGGCTTCGTCGCCGGTAAGCGTCGGCGTGTCTTGGAGAAGATCGTCGGGCGCGAGGAAAAATCGATGCATGGTTGCCCGGAGGTTAGCGGGGAGAGGTGCCGCAATCCACGGGAAAGTCGGTCGCACAAGTCGGAGGTTTGCGTTACTTTTCGGGCATGCTCGACCTGCGCGACCCAACGTTACTTCGCACCCAGGCGCTCGTCGGCGGCGAGTGGATCGATTCTGACAATAAAATCCCCGTCACCAACCCCGCCAGCGGCGAGACGATCGCAACCGTTCCCAGTTTGACGGCGGCTGACGCCGACCGCGCCATCGCGGCAGCGGCTGAGGCGATGCCCGCTTGGGCGGAACGGCCCGCGACCGAGCGGTCGAAGGTCCTGCGGCGCTGGTACGATCTGCTGGTGGAGAACACCGAAGACTTGGCCCGCATTCTCACCGCCGAGCAGGGGAAGCCACTCGCCGAGGCGCGGGGCGAGATCGGATACGGTGCGGCTTACGTCGAGTGGTTCGCCGAGGAGGTGAAGCGGATCAACGGCGAGATCATCCCGCCGCCTTCAGGCGCTCAACGCATCGTTGTCCTGCGGCAACCCGTGGGGGTGTGCGCGGCGATCACTCCGTGGAATTTTCCGAACGCGATGCTCGCCCGCAAGGTCGCGCCCGCCCTCGCGGCGGGTTGCGCGATGGTGGCGAAGCCCGCTTCGCAGACACCGCTTTCGGCGCTCGCGCTGGCTTGTCTCGGTGAGCGGGCCGGCTTGCCAATGGGGTTGTTCAGCGTGGTAACGGGGCCGGCGAAGGAGATCGGTGAGGCGTTGACGCAGAGTCCGGTCGTCCGAAAACTGACGTTCACCGGGTCAACCGGAGTCGGCAAAATACTCCTCAAGCAATGCGCCGACACGGTGAAAAAAGTGACGATGGAACTCGGCGGCAACGCGCCTTTTGTCGTTTTCCCAGACGCGGATCTCGACGCCGCGGTCGAGGGCGCGATGGCCGCGAAGTACCGGAATGCCGGGCAGACCTGCGTTTGCGTGAATCGCTTTCTGCTGCACGAGTCGATCCACGATGAGTTCGCCGAGAAATTGACCGCCGCCGTTCGGAATCTCAAAGTCGGCGCGGGCACGGAGGACGGCGTCGAGCAGGGGCCGCTCATCGAGGAGGCGGCGGTCGAGAATGTTGAAACGCTCGTTGCCGACGCGCGGGCGAAGGGTGCGAAGGTGCTCGTGGGCGGTGAGCGCCACGAGTTGGGCGGGACGTTTTTTCAGCCGACCGTTCTCGCGGGTGCGACGGTGGAGATGGATTTCGCGCAGGAGGAAATTTTTGGCCCGGTCTCGGCACTGTACAAATTTGAGACGGACGCCGAGGCGCTCGCTCTGGCGAACGACACGGCGGTCGGCCTGGCTGCCTACTTTTACACGCGTGATCTTGGGCGGACGTGGCGGTTCAGCGAAGCGCTGGAATACGGGATGGTCGGCGTAAACACGGGCGCGATCTCGAACCCGATGGCTCCCTTCGGCGGAGTGAAGGAATCCGGCACTGGCCGAGAGGGCTCGACGCACGGGATCGAGGATTACACGGAGCTGAAATACGTATGCGTGGCTTTCTGATCGTCGTCGCTGGACTGTTGATGAGCGCCCCGTTGCAAGCCGGTCCGATTTCCAAATACCGATGGGAGAATCGGCTCGTTCTCTGGCAGAGTGACTCCGCCGAGTTTGGGGCGAGATTTCTGAAAACGTGGGACGCCGTCGCCCCGGGCTGCTTGGAACGCGACATCCTCGTCCTCGAAATCAGGACCGCCGAGATGCGGGAGGAACTCGGTCTCGGAGGAAGGGAGACCGTCATTCTGCTCGTCGGTAAGGATGGTGGGGTGAAGGAGCGCTGGTCGGAGGCAGTCGCGCCGGAGAAAGTCTTCGCGCTGATCGACGCGATGCCGATGCGGCAGCGCGAGATGCGGGAGTAGAAGCGGTGGGGCCGAGCTCCCCCGAAAGCACGGCTACGCCGGTTTCCGATCGGTGAAAGGTCCGCGGCGATCGGGATCAGCCCTTGACCGCGCCCGTCGTGAGACCGCTGACGAATTCTTTCTGAAGCGCGAAGAACAAGATCGCCGGCGGGATGATGGCAAGCAGCGTGCCCGCGAGGAAGACACCGTATTGCTGACTGTATTCCCCGACGTATTGATTGAGAATGACGGGAAGCGGGAGTTTGTTTTGCGAGGAGAGGTAGACGTTCGGCGCGATGAAGCTGTTCCAAGCGCCGAGGAACGCGACGAGGCAGAACGCGCCGCTCATCGGGCGAACGAGTGGCATGACGAGTTCGTAGTAGATGCGAAACTCGCCGCAGCCATCCATGCGGCCCGACTCGATCAGCTCGGACGGGACGCCGAGCATCGCTTGGCGGAAGAGAAAGATGCCGAAGATGCTGACTGCTCCCGGCACGAGGAGCGCCCAATACGTGTCGATCCAGCCGATCTGGACGATGATCTCGTAGGTCGGAGCGAGCAGGATGACGCCGGGGATCATCATCGATCCGAGCATGAACCCCATGAGCGCCTTCTTGCCGGGGAATGCAAATTTCGCGAGGGCGTAGCCGGCCAGCGACGAGAAGAGGAGTTGCATCGTCGTGGAGGCTCCGGCGAGGAAGATCGAATTGGCGATGTAGAGCCAAAAGGAGACGGAGCCCTGGAGGGTCTCACGGGTCGCAAAGAGTTCCCGGAAATTTTTGAAATTCAACGTCTCGCGCGACCATTCGCCAATCGGTGGCAGGAAGACGGATTCGTTGAGAACGCTCGGGTCTTTGAAGGCGGCGGCGATGAGCCAGAGGAAGGGGGCGAGAATGAAAAACGCGACGCCGGCGAGCACGATGTAGCGCAAGTAAGTGAGCGCGGGCTGCGGGTCGCGCGGTGAGCGCAGGTAGAGCGCAACGAAGCCGAGGACGGCGATGAGGAGAGTCCAGCGGACGCCGTTCATTCTTTGAGCGTCCCGGAGACGCGGAGTTGAATCATGCTGATGACGAAAATCACGAGGACGAGCAGCCAGCCGATGGCGGCGCCGGTGCCGAGGTCGCCTGAGTCGAAGGCGTATTGGTAGAGGTAGCCGACGATGGTGAGGCCGGAGTTCTTTGGGCCGTTTCCCTGGAGGAGGGCGAAGGGCAGCTCGAAGAGTTGGTAGGAGCCGATGGTGCTCATGATGACGACGAACGTCGCGACCGGGGTGATCGCCGGGAAGGTGACGGCCCAGAAGACCTGCCAGGCGTTGGCCCCATCGATGCGCGCGGCGTCGACGAGGGCTTCGTCAACGGTCTGCAGCGCCGCGAGAAAATAGATCATGTTGAAGCCGACGTACATCCAGAGCGACGTGAGCACGAGGGCGGGCATGACGAGCGCTGGATTTTCCAGCCAGCGTTCGTCCAGGCCCCAGCCGGTGAGGGCGTGGACGAATTGGTTGAACATCCCGTAGCGCGGCGTGAAGAGAACGCCGAAGAGAACGCCGACGAAGATCTGTCCGACGAGGTGTGGCGAGAAGAGAACGAGCCGGAAGAACCCCTTCAGCCGGTCGCGTCGCGCGTTGAGCATGAGGGCGAGGCCGAGGGCGAGCGGGAGCTGCAAGCCGATGGAGAAAATCGCGTAGACGGTCGTGTTCGTGAGCGCGGTGTAGAAGTCGGGATCGCTGAGAATGAACGCGAAATTCCCGAAGCCGACGAAGACTTCGCTGCGCGCTCCATTCGTCTGGTAGAACGCGAGGACGGTCGCCTTGAGGACCGGGTAAACGAAGAACGCGAGCGTAACCAAGACGTAGGGCGCAACGAAGGCGTAGGGCACCAACCAGCGGAGGGAGCGATTGGGCGCGGCGGTCATTCAGGGGGGAAAAGGAAGGCGTTACGCTCGGCGACGTTGCGGACTTCCTGGGCTTTGCGGGCGAGCTCAGTATCGACAAATTCGCGCAGGCCGACGTCCTGATTTTTCGCGTAGTAGATGCTCGCGTCGATGAAGGCTTCACCAAGTTTGCTGGCGCCGAGGGTGTAGTAGGGCGCGGCGAAACTGGAGGGTGTGGCCGGGGCTAGGTCGGCGTAGAGTCGGCCGACCGGCTGGTCGGAGTAAAATGCGTTCGGCTCGTCGTAGACCGGCAAGTTCCACGCAGCCTTCAAGGGCGAGATGATGTTCGTTGCAAGGAAGCGATCTCCGAGGCTGGCGCGATCGAGGTAGAGGTGCTTCGCGAGTTCCCAGGCGAGGTCCGGCTGCTTCGATCCTTTCGTTATGACCAGTCCGGTGCCGCCCCAGGTGCTGACGCGCCGCCCGCCCGGCTCCCACGACGGGAGCGGCATGAGAGCCATCTTCCCGGCGACTCCGGGGGCGTCAACTTCGTATTGCTTCGAGCGCCAATCCGGCGCGAAGTAAAAAACGACTAGGCCATCGAGCATGATCTTGGACAGAGTTTGGCCCCACCCCGCCGGGAACGAGATGCGGGTCGCGCCGGTCGTTTGCCGGACGTACCAGCAGATCGTTTCGGCGACGACGGGCGAGTCGAACGCGACCTCTCCGTTCTCGTTGAAGATGGCTCCGCCGCGTTGCAGAATGAGCGTCTCGAGAATATCCGTCTGTGCGGTGGGCAGATCCAGTGCGTAGCGGTCGACGACCCCGTCGCCATCGACGTCCGCCGTGATGCGGCGACCGATCGCGGCGAAGTCGTCCCACGTCTCGATCGTGTTCACGTCGATCCCCAGTTCTTCCACGATGTCGCGACGGTAGGCGAGCATGACGGGATGCACGTCGTGCGGTAGCGCGAAGGTGCGTCCCCGCGTCGTCCAAAGGCTGAACCGCGAAGCGACCATCGAATCGAAGAGACCTTCCGCCTGAAGCCGCTCGGTGAGGTCGACGAACCCGATGTCCTCGAGCGATCCCTTGGTGAAGTAGCCCATGGCCGCTTTTTCGATCTCGACAAGATCCGGAACCTCGGTGCCCGCGATCATTGCCGCCCGCAGTCGGCTGTTCAGCGCCCGCAGATCGACGAGCTGGACCTGCACCTTTACGTCGTGCTTTTCCTCGAAGGCGGGGATCGCTTGTTCGTAAAAATCCAGGTGGGTGCGCGAGAACGTTGCCACCACGAGATCGGGCCGACTGACCCCGCCGCCCCAGCGGCCCACCAGGACAAAAATGCCCGCCACGATCGTCGCGATCAGGATCCAAAGCGGAGCCTTGCCGAAGGGGAATTCCATTAAAAATGACGCTATCACGGCGGGTCGGCGGACCACCAACCGAAAGCCGTCGTTGGCGGGTGGGCCCGTGGCGTGCTAAGACGGAGGACATGGAGGTGTGGGCATTCGTCGGTTTCACACTCATCGTCGTGGGGCTGGCCGGCGCTGGTCTGTGGTGGGAGCACCAGCGGACTGAAGCCCTCCGCGCGGCTGGAGCGAAGCTGGGCCTCGCACTGGAACCCGCCAAGAATCGCGATCTGGGTGGGCGGCTGCGTTATCTGAACCGGCTAAATCAAGGCCGCGGCCACGTGGCTTACAACGTGCTCCGTGGCTCCGTGGCGGGCGAGGCGATCCTGGCCTGCGACTTCACCTACACGACAGGTTCGTCGAGTTCCAAGGGGTCGTCGAAGCGGACGCACCGTCTCCGGGTTTATTCGCTGACACTCGGACGCGAGGTGCCGGAAGTGACCATTTCGCCGGAGGACGTGTTCTCAAAATTCGCCCAGGTTCTCGGCTACGACGACATCGATTTCGAGTCGGCGGAGTTTTCCCGCCGCTTCTGCGTGCGCTCGAAGGACAAACGATTCGCCTACGATCTCTGCGATCCGCGAATGATCGAGTTCCTGCTATCGCGTCCGTGGCTCCAGATCGAAGCCGAGGGGTCGAGGTTGGCAACGATCTACGAGGGACCGTTGCGGGCTGACCGACTCGCTCCGGAGCTGGGCGATCTGCTCGAAATTCGTCGCCGGATCCCATCGCACCTTGCCGTCTAGCAATTTCGTGTAGGATCGTTGCCTCGCCGTGGAAGTTCTCGTCTACCTCGTTGTCCTGTTTGTCTCGATCCTGCCCGTGCTTTACGGATTGGCTCAATACAATGGCTTGATCGCGCTGCGAAACCACATCCGTGACGCCTGGGCCAACGTCGACGCCGAACTTAAGCGCCGCTACGAGCTGATTCCGAATCTCGTGGCGACGGTCAAGGGTTACGCCGCCCACGAGAGTGCGGTCCTCGACTCCGTCACCGAGCTACGAGCGAGGTGCGCGGCGAATGATGGAAGTGTCGCCCGGCAGTCCGCCGACGAGTCGCGCTTGGTCGGTGCGCTGTCGCGACTCTTCGTGGTCGCGGAGAATTACCCAGAGCTGAAGGCGAGCGAGAATTTCCTCCAACTCCAGAACGAGTTGGTGAACACGGAGGACCGCATCCAGGCCGCGCGGCGGTTCTACAACGGCAACGTCCGGGACTACCGGAACAAGTGCGAGAGCTTCCCGAGTTCGATCGTGGCGTCGATGTTCAGCTTCGAGCCGGAGTCATACTTCGAGGTCGAACCGACGGAGCGCGTCGCGCCGCGGGTGGTACTGGGCTAGCCAGCCGACGCTTGACTTCACAGCCCGTGCTCGCCGACCGCTGCGGGGCGTTCGCAGGTCGACTGAAGGTCGATGCGTCGACCGGTTTTTTCCGAATCTTCGAAGGCGAGCATGGCGTCGAGGACGTGGTAGGCGAGTTCGCCGCTGGCGCGGGGCGGGTTGCCGGATTGGATCGATTGAACGAGGTCGAGGAGGCCGAGGCCGCGTCCGGCTGGGTAGTCGAAGCTCGAGCCGACCGTCCGCCATTCCTTGTTGTCGGTGCGGTATTGGACGTCTCCGGTGAAGGAGTTCGGGTCGGTAGAAAGGAGGGTGCCTTTGCTGCCCATGATCTCCGGGAGCTTGCCGAAATCGGGCGAGCCGGGCACGTCGAAGCTCATGATCGTGACGACGTGGACTCCGCTGGCCATCTCGATGACGCCGGAATAATGGGTGGGGCATTTGACGTCGACCTTGGTGCCGTTGAGCGGTTCGCTCGTGATGGTGCGGACGTCGTGAGCCCGGCTGGTGCGACCCATCACGCTCTTGATTGGACCGAGCAAATGCACGAGCGCCGAGAGGTAGTAGGGGCCCATGTCGAGCATCGGGCCGCCACCGTTCTCGTAGTAAAAAGCTGGATTTGGGTGCCAGGTCTCGTGGCCGCCGCACGTCCAGGTGATGCGTCCGCCGACGGGCATGCCGATCAAGCCAGAGTCGATGGCGGCGCGTGCGGTCTGGGTGCCGGGACCGAGGACGGTGTCGGGAGCGCTGGCGACGAGGAGGCCGGTTTCTTCGGACTTCGCGAGGACGGCCTGGGCTTCTTCGCGGCTGAGGGCGAAAGGTTTCTCGCAGACGACGTGTTTGCCGTGCTCCAGAGCGGCGAGATTGACCGGGGCGTGGGCCGCGGGGTGGGTGAGGTTAAGAATGACGTCGACACCCTTGTCGGCGAGCATTTCGTCCATCGAATAGACGGCCGGAATGTCAAAATCCGAGGCGAGCGTGGTGGCGATGTCGACGCGGACGTCGGCGCACGAGACGATTTCGCACTCCTCGCGCTCACGGATGAAGGGCAGGTAAGCTTTGCGGGCGATGTCGCCGCAGCCGATGACGCCGATGCGGGTGCGCTGGCTCATTCACCCCCCCTGCGAGCCGCCCAGAGGAGACCGCGCACGGTCAGGTCCCAGACGAACGGGTAGGCGTCGAACTCCCCGATCTTGTGTCCGTAGGCCGAGTAGAAAACCCGGCCCTGACCCCACGACCGCGTCCAAACGGTGGGCATCGTGATGGTCTGCGCCTCGTGCACGTAGGGCGTGGTCGCGAGCACGGTCACGGCGGGATCCATGCTCATGTAGTATTGCTCCGAGTCGTAATCGAAGGTGGGCGGGACTCCGGCCATGATCGGATTCTCCGGATCGGTCACGTGATTTTCATACGTGCCGACAAAGGGGTGAGCGAGAAAGTGCCCACCGACCATCCACTCGTAGTCAAGCTCGCCGCGGAAAGCGTCACCCATGCCGCCGTGAAATCCTGCCAGCCCAGTGCCACTGGAGACGGCGGAGGTGAGAGCCTCGATGGCGCCTTCGGGGAGGGTTCCCATCGTCCAGCACGGGACGATGAGGTCGTAGCGGGCGAGCGCCTCGGCATCGGTGAGGCAGTCGAGTGTGTCGCTGAGCGTCACTTCGTGCCCTTCGCGCCCGAGGGCCTCGGCGGTGCGGTTCGCCATTTCGGCGGGCGAATGGCCTTCCCAGCCACCGTGAAAAATCAGGGATTTGAAACTCATAAAGATGTGCCCCGGTCCGGGGAGTTGGAACCTTTACGAAACGCGTCTGCAAAGGACACTTTTTTTCGGTTAACGGGACTTCTGGGTGGCTTTGCAAATAGCATTGCGCGGCTTCGTCGAAGCCGGCCGGTGGGTCAGGCGGAGATCGTCTTTTTCCCTTTGCCCGGGCCGCTGAGTTTGCGGATGAGGACGTAGAAGACGGGGGTGAGGAAGATGCCGAAGATCGTCACGCCGATCATGCCTCCGAAGACGGCGGTGCCGAGGGACTGGCGCATTTCCGACCCCGCGCCGCTCGCGATGACGAGGGGAACGACGCCGAGGATGAACGCGAACGACGTCATGAGAATCGGGCGGAGTCGAAGCTTCGAGGCTTCGACGGCAGCGTCGAAGAGACCGAGGCCTTCGTCCTCCTTTTGCTTGGCGAATTCCACGATCAGAATGGCGTTCTTGGCCGCCAAGCCGATGAGCACAATGAGGCCGATCTGGGTGAGGATGTTGTTGTCCATGCCGCGAAGCCAGACGAACCAGATCGCGCCGATGAGGCAGAGCGGGACGATCATGATGACGGCGAGGGGCAGTGACCAATTTTCGTATTGGGCGACGAGTACGAGGAAGACGAAGAGGACGGCGAGCGGGAAGACGAGCCGCCCGGTCGATCCGGCCTGGGTCTCCTGGTAGGCGAGTTCGGTCCATTCGTAGGTAATCCCGGGCGGGAGGAGTTCGGCGGCGAGGCGTTCCATCGTCGCGATCACTTGGCCGGTCGAGAAACCGGGCGCGGCGGCCCCGATGATGTCGGCGGCGGGGTAAAGATTGTAGCGAATGAAGCGGTCGGGGCCGGTGGTCTCTTCGAGAGTGACGAGAGAGCCAAGCGGAACCATGCCGCCGGTGCGGTTGCGGGTCTTCAGGCGGCCGAGGTCCTTGGCCTCGTCACGAAAGGGGATGTCGGCCTGCGCGGTCACGCGGTAGGTGCGCCCGAAGAGGTTGAGGTCGTTCACAAAGAGCGAGCCGAGGTAGATCTGCATCGCGGAGAAAACGTTGCCGAGCGGGACGTCGAGCATCTTCGCCTTCACGCGGTCGACGTCGGCGAAGTAACGCGGGACGCTCGCGCGGAAGGGCGTGAACGCCTGCGCGATGTCGGGTTCCGCGTTGGCTGCGGCGATCAATTTCGTCGCCGCATCCTGGAGCGCCTGCGAGCCGAGGTCGTCGCGGTCCTCGAGCATCATTTTGAAGCCACCGCCGTTGCCGATGCCGCGGACGGAGGGGGGTGGGATGACGAAGACGACGGCGTCCTGGACGGACGAGACGCGCTTTTGAAGTTCCCCGATGATCGATTCGCCGGTGATGCCTTTCTTCGTGCGATCCTCGAAGGAATCGAAGACCGGGAACATCGCGGCGGAGTTCGGTGCGTTGGTAAACGTCGCGCCGTTGAAGCCCGCGAAGGCGACGACGCTCTGGATGCCGTCGACTTCGGTTGCGATCTTCACGAGGTCTTTGACGACTTCGTCGGTGCGTTGAAGCGAGGCTCCGTCGGGGAGCTGGGCGGCGATGATGGCGTAGCCTTGATCTTACTGCGGGATGAAACCGACGGGGACGACGTTGAAGCCGAAATACGTGAGCGCCAGCATTCCGACGTAGAAAAGCATCACGACTGCGCCGAGTCGGACGAGGCGGCGGATGGTGCCGGTGTAGCCACCGATGACCTTCTCGAAGAGCCAGTTGAATCCGCGGAAGAACCATCCGAAGAGGAAGTTCCACATGCGGGTGAACCAATCCGGCTTGGCGTCCTCGGGCTTGAGAAGAATGGCGCAGAGTGCCGGACTGAGCGTGAGAGAAACGAAGCTCGAGATGGTGACCGAGCAAGCGATCGGGCGTGCTCTTGAGGACAGTGACGCCGATGCGGCGGACTTCTTCGGGCAAGCGCGCTTCACCGATGGCGACTCGGTTCTGTACGAGGACCTGGGCCTCGTCGAGGTCGGTGCCGAGCCTCGAACGAGACGGTGATCGCGAGCGCTCCGTCGGACGTCGCTTGCGACGAGAGGTAGATCATGTTCTCGACGCCGTTGATTTCTTGCTCGAGCGGGGCGGCGACGGTCTCGGCGATCACGTCGGGGGTCGCGCCCGGGTAGCTTGCGCGCACGACGACGGTCGGTGGGGCGACTTCGGGGAACTGGGCGATCGGCAGCGTGTAGTAGGCAATCCCGCCCACGATCATGATGACGATTGAGAGCACCGCGGCGAAGCGCGGGCGGTCGATGAAGAAATGGGAGAGGCTCATGGCTGTCCGCTCTCGCTCTCGTTCTCTCCGCCGGTCTCGATCTTGCCGTCCTCTGGCTTCACTTCGACGCCGGGCTGGAGGACTTGAGTACCGCGGATGACGATGCGGTCGCTCGCTTTCAGGCCCGAGCGGACGATGCGCAGACTCTCGTGGTGAGGACCGAGCTCGACCACCCGGCGTTCCACTTGGTTTCCTTCGCCGAGGACCCAGACGAAACGTTGCGACAGGTCGGCGCCGATGGCCTCGTCGGGAATGAGGATTGCTTCGTATTCGTCGCTGGCGGGGATGCGAACGCGGGCGAACATGCCGGGCGTGAGGAGGTAGTCGTCGTTTTCGAATTTTCCGCGGATCAGCAGTGTGGCCGTGTCGACATCGAGTTGGTTGTCCGCGAAGTCGACTTCCCCTTTTCGCGGGAAGCCGGACTCGTCGGAGAGTTCCATCTCGATCGGGCGGCTGCCCTGCTCGCCGCGCCCGGGGACCTTGCCCTCGAAGAATCCGCGTCGGCTTGCAGCGACTCGGACTGGCGAATGTCGGCTTCCTCTTTCGAAGTGACCTGCGTTTTGGCCAGTTCGACGGCTCGCTTGAGGTTGGCGCGACCGAGTCCGGCGGCGGCTTTGGCTTGGGCGAGTCCGGCCTTCGCGCGATTGACCTCGGCGACGAACGGGCGAGGATCGATCTTGAAAAGAAGGTCACCCTCGGCGACCCGCTCGCCCTCGGTGAAGTGGACCGAGTCGATGTAGCCGCTCACTCGCGGGCGGATCTCGACGTCTTCGACGGCGGCGAGGCGGGCGGTGTATTCGTTTCACTCAATCAGACGCTCGGAGACCGGAGTGGCGACGGTCACGGCCGGGGCCGGCCGGGTGGGGGCTTCCGGTTTTTTCTGACAACTTGTGAGGGCCAGGGTTGCGGTGATGAGGGTTGCTCCGTAGCCGTTTCGCCAGTTCATGCTAATTCGTCTGATATCGAACATTGGACTTCGATCCAGTATTATTTTCGCCGATGTGCTACACCGTTGAATCATGTCGAAGGTTGCGGGATTTTTGATTCGGATCACGGTCGTTCTGCTCGCGGTTTGTGGACCAGCGTTTGCGGAAACGGTGAACGTGCGGGTTGCGGCGTCGAACCTGACGAGCGGGCGGTATCAGACCTACGCCCTGGCTTCGGAGGCCGAGGGAGCGGGTGCGCGGATTTTGCAGTTTCTGAAGCCAGACGTCGTGCTCATGCAGGAATTTAATACGGACGTGGCGATCGAGGATTGGGTCAGCGATACGTTCGGGGAGGAGTTTGAATTTTCCCGCGAGGAGGAGGATGGGAAGAACGGGATTCCCAATGGTGTGGTGAGCCGCTTTCCCATCGTCGAGTCGGGTGAGTGGGAGGATGAGACGCAGACGAACCGGGATTTTGCCTGGGCGAAGATCGCGTTGCCGAATGGCCGGACGCTGTGGGCGATCAGCGTCCACCTGTACTCGCAGCGATCGGAGGTGCGGGTCGAGGAGGCGGAGGAGCTGGTGCGACGGGCGCTGGGAGACATTCCCGATGAGGATTTGGTGGTGTTGGGTGGCGACTTCAACACGACGGCGCGGAACTCACCCGCGGCGGAGACGTTGCGGGAGTTTTTCGTGACGGACGGGCCGCAGCCGGTGGATCAGGCGGGCGATGGCGACACGAACGCGTCTCGGGCGAAGACCTACGATTGGGTCGTGGCGGAGCGGGAATTGGCGGTGCTCGAAGTGCCGGTGGCGGTTGGCGGGGAGGAGTTTCCGAACGGGTTGGTTTTCGATTCGCGGGTGTTCGAGCCGCTCGGGGAGCCAGTTCGGCGGGGGGATAGTGAGCGCTTTCAAATGCAGCACATGGGCGTGATCCGGGAATACGCGATCCCGGCGGTCGAGGTGCCCACTACTTCGGAGTGAAGACGGGTGCCCCGCCGATGCGGTCGTAGCCGTAGCCCGGGACGTCGGGCCGGCGGTTTGCGCACGAGGTGAGCGCGAGGAGGGCGGTGAGGGCGAGGAGCGTGCGGAGCTTTGGCATGGTGCCGGGAATGTAGCGGCATTTTGGGTTTTCGTCCCCTGTCATCCTGAACGAAGTGGAGGATCGCTGATCTCTGATGAGCGGCGCGACGGGCCCGAGGAGTCAGAGATTTTTCGGATGCCCTCAGAATGAGGGGCGGGGAGGTGGCAATGGAAAGTGGCACGCCTCGAGCGATTGAGTTAGATAGCAGAACCGTGACCGAGAAAATCGCCGCCCTCGAAACCGTCCTTCGCGACAACGCGCCGCTTGTCGTCGCGTATTCCGGCGGAGTGGACAGCGCGTGCCTCTTGGCCGTGGCCGGGCGAGTTCTGGGGGACCAGGTGCTGGGAGTCATCGCGGACAGCCCGAGTCTGCCACGGGCTGCGCTCGCGGACGCGGTCGAAGTCGCGCGGGGCTTTGGCGTCGAGGTCGAGGTGGTGCGGACCGAGGAGATGGACAACCCGGACTACGCGAGCAATCCACTGAATCGCTGTTATTTCTGCAAAGCTGAGCTTTTCGCGAAGATGGACGAGCTGGCGCGGACGCGGGGCTTCCGGGCGATTGCCTACGGGGAGAATGCGGACGATCAGGCGGCCCAGCGACCCGGGTCGCTGGCGGCGGCGGAGTTTGCGGTCATCGCGCCGCTGCGGGCGGCGGGGCTCGCGAAGGCGGACGTGCGGGCGTTGTCACGGGAGCTCGGTCTGCCGACGGCGGACGCTCCGGCCCAGCCGTGCCTGAGTTCGCGGATTCCTCACGGGACGCCGGTCACGCGCGAAGCTCTGGGATTCGTCGAGCGCGGGGAGGCGAGCGTGCGGGCGCTGGGTTTTCGAATTTTTCGCGTCCGTTACGTCGGAGGAGCCCCCCGACGGCACGGGTGCAGATCGCCCCGGACGAGCTGGGCCGGGCGGAGGAGCTGCGGGAGGAACTCGAGCGGGGGTTGATCAGAGCGGGATTCGGCGGTGTCGAGTTTGACGCGGAGGGTTACGTCGGACGGGTGGCATGAGCGTCTCGGCTCCGGCGGAATTCCGTCGCCGGGTGCTGGCGCACAACGTCCACGCGGTCGTTATGTCGGCGTTGTCCCTGGTGGCGGCGGTGGCGATCTGGAACGTCGCGTATTTCTTTTTTGTGCTGATATTGCTCGGGCTGAACACGGCGGTGCGGGGCGACGAAGGGCCGATGATCCCGCTCTGGATCTACGTCGCTGCGCTGGGGTGCGCGGGATTTCTGCTGGTCTGGGGATTGATCGACGGGTGGCTGCGGCGCTACGCGAGGCTCACGGACCGGGCGATCGTCGGGGCGCATCTGGTGGAGGATTTTGCGCTGTTGCCGGTGCGGCTGACCTTCGCGATCTGGGGGAATTTCGGGGCCGTCCTTTGGCTTGGTCCGGACGGGGTCCGGCGGTCGTGGGAGCTGCTCGCAGCGATCTCGGTGGTGGGAAAAGCTCCGCTCAGCTCGCTGACCTTGATCGAGCGCGACGTTGGTGCGTTGCACCGGCAGCTGGGGGCGCTGCAGATGCTCGGGTGCATCGACCTGCACGCCGGGCGGGAGGATTGGTATTACACCGTGCGGGGGAACCTCGACGAACCGCTGAAGCGCAGGCTGGCGGGCACGGTTGCTTCGTGAAAACGTTGGCTCGATGAGTGACGAATTGCCCGCCCCTCGGACCTGGATCGAGATCGACCTCGAGGCGCTGAGAGCCAACGCCCGGTTCGTTAAATCACGGATCGGCCCCAGCGCCGGTCTCATGGCCGTCGTGAAGGCGAATGCCTACGGGCACGGCGTGGACGTGGTCGTCCCGGCTTTGCGGGATCTGGCGGCGTCGTTCGCGGTGGCCAACGCCGATGAGGCGGCGGAGGTGAGGGCGTTCGCCGGGAGCGGGCCCGACATTTTGCTGATGAGTCCGTGCCTGCCGGACGAGCGGTCCGGGGTCGTGCGGGACGGCTGGATCCCGGTGATTTCTGGCGAAGCGGAGGCCCGGGCCTTCGCGGAATTGGCTCGGGCTGCCGGGACCCGGACCCGGATTCACCTCAAGTTCGACACCGGGATGGGGCGGATCGGCGTCTGGCATGAGGAAGCCGAGACGGTGGTGCGCGCCATCGCGGGGATGCCCGAGTTGACGGTCCACAGCATCTCGACGCACCTCCCGTCGCCGGACGATGACGCGGATTTTACCGGGCAGCAGCTGGCGGGCTTCGCGAGCCTCGTTGAGCGCGTTCGGCTCATCTTGCCCGACGTGAAAGTCCACGTTTTGAACAGTGCGGGGACGCTGGGTTTTTCGGATGATTCTTACGATCTCGTCCGCGCCGGGCTCATGCTTTACGGAAGCTCGCCGCTGCCGGATCACCAGTCGGCCCTGCGACCGGTGATGACGTGGCGCTCCCGGGTTGGTCTGGTTCGGGACGTCCCGGCGGGACGGACGGTGAGTTACGGTCGGACCTACGTGACGCCGCAGGCGATGCGCCTGGCTACGGTCGCGGTCGGCTACGCGGACGGTTACCCGCGGCAGGCATCGAACAACGGCGCGTGCGTGCTCATCGGGGGGCGGAGGTGTCCGATCCTTGGCCGGATCACGATGGATCAAATCGTGGTGGCCGCGGACAAAGCGGAGGCTGGCGACGAGGTCGTCCTGCTGGGTGAACAGGGCGGCGAGGGCATCCTCGCGGCGGAGCTGGCGGGGTGGGCCGGGACGATTGCCTGGGACATTCTCACCGGCGTTCGGGGGCGAACGGTGCGTCCCGCAGGGTTTCCTCGCAGAAACAAATAGTTTCAAGCAATATTGATCCTAATTGACTTGCGTTCGGGGCCCTCCCGAAGTTTTTTTGTTGAATGCTTCAAGAAACCTTTGGCCTTCTGTTGAGCGCGCTCGCGGTTGCTTCCGGCGTGCTCTGGTTTTTGATCAACTACCTCCGGATGTGCGGTTTCGAGCGCACGGTGGGGATGATCGCCGATTACAAATCGGAGGATTCCGCCAACGGAATGACGCTCTGGCGGCAGGTTATCCGATTTCACGGTCGGGATGGCCGGTCCCACTCCGTGATTAGTCCACGGGCGTATTTTCCTCGTCCGATCGAGCCGGTCGGGTCTGCCGTCGAGCTGCAATACCCGCCGCACGCGCCGGAGCAGGCCGACCTCTACGGCGGACACGGCGTGTGGTTTCAGCCAGCGGTGTTGACGTTCGCCGGAGTGGCCGCGGTGTTGTATCAGATCGTGACTTCAGTCTGACTGCGGCTGGAAGCCGAGGAGGCGTGGCATCGGCTTGCAACCGGATGGAATGAGTCGCCCGCCCGCGCAGGCCGGGGTGCGCCCCCTGCCGACTTCCGCCCGCTTCACCAGCCGGACACGGGCTGTTCCGTCGCCCGATCGAACCCGGTGAGCGCGCCGTCGTCTTTGACGTGGCGGCTCTGCAGCACGGTGGCCGACGGCACGTTGCTCCCCGGGGGAAGCTTCGCGATTTCGGATGGGACGGAAAGATCACCGTCGCGGATCGCGATGATCCGGTAGAATCGACGCAGCGGGACGACCGCGAAACCGCGCTCGCCGGAAAATTCACCCAGAAAGTTGTCATTCGTGCGGCTTTCGACGATCCGGTTGTTTTCGATTTGGATCGCTTCCTGGTCCGCGTAGGGATCGGGGAGAAAATCGAGTCGATTGGAGCCGTAGACGCGAACCCTGGCATCGGTGCCTTCGTGTTCGAGTTGAACCTGGGTTGGATTGACGATGCGAATGGCCTTAATGACTGCCTGCGCGGGCTTGGTGACCATGAACGTGAGCGGCTGGCTCCAATCGCTCCACACGCCACCCTGGCGGATACGGGCGCGGAAGTAGTGCTTGCGACCGGGGGTGAGAAACGTCTGGTCGAGAGCGGCGGTCAGGCGGACGGTCGGAGTGAAATCGGTGAGCGAGTCGAGATTTGGCGGGACGATGAGAAATTCTGGTCCGTCAGAGATTTGCCACCAAAGACGTTCGCCGGGACCCTCGACGCTGAACGCCGGGATCCCGTCGACGAAGATGGCGTCCGCTTGGACCGTGGGCGGGTCGACGGGTTCGAAATCAGCCGCCGCAGGATCGAGTTCGAACGCAACGCGGATCGAGCCTTCCCCGACAAGCGTGAGCTGATTTTCGCCGGAACGGATCGTTGGAATCGCGGCGGGTGTGACCTGGCAGACGAGCGTGGCGCGCTGTCCGCCGGGGGCCTCGATCTCAAAGACCGGCTCGAGGCCGGGGGTGGCGACGGAGGTCTCGCCCGCATCCGAGCGAATCGCGAGGATTGGATACGGTGCACGCACCGGAAGCCCCGCCGCGCGGCGGGCGGCGAGATCGACGGTGAACTCCGCCACGCGGGCTTGCCCGAGAAGCACCGGATCGGACGCGAGGTCCGGGGCGGCGGCAACGACACGGTCGGGCTGGCGACCCGGGAAAAAAGTGAAAGTCTCGCTGGGAAGGAACGTCCAATCCGTTGGCGCGGGGTCACCTTTGACTCGGAAAATCTTTTGCGGGCTGGGAGCGACGAACTCGAATCGCGCGCTGTTTTGCCAGGCGTGGGCCGCGGACCACTCCGCTTGTCGTCCGTAGACGCGGGTCCGTAGAACGAGGAACGGGTCGGCGAGGACGTCGGCTTCGGAAGCGACTGTGCGGTTGTCGAGGCGAAGGTAAAAAGCGTTCTGGTCGCCGTCGAACAGGGTCCAGCGATCGCCAAATTGATACTCCGCGACGGAGTGGCCGTTCATTTGCGCAAAGCGGGTCGCGATCCCGATATCGGCGAGTAAACGACCGAGGGCGCGCGTGTCGTCCCCGCAGAAGGTCGCGCCGATGGAGCGGAGGACCTCGGTCGGATCGCGGTTTGCGTCGAGGTCGGTGGTGCCGTGAACGCGGTACCGGGTCCAGGCGGTGTAGAGCGCCAAGGGGGTGGGTGGGTTCGGCAGGCCGAGGAAATCGAGCGCGGTGGTGATGGTAAGATAGGGGCGGCCATTGATCCGGAGAACGGGGCTGTCGAGGGGTTGCTCACCGACGTTCTCGATGGTCACTCGCGTGACCACCCGGGTGGCGGGGGCTCGGCGGGGAAATAGCCGGACGGGTTCGCGAGTTGCGCGTCGTCGACCGGGAAGTCGAGGGTGAGTTGGGTCGCGACGCCGGGTGCGACTTCGGCGGCGAGATCGTGTCCGGCAGCCGCAGGTGCGACGAGGCCGATGCAGGCGACGAACGGAAGCAGCCGCCGCGGGTTCACCACCGCTAACGCTCCTGGGTATTGTAGAAGCTGATGGCGGTAACGAGGTCGACGGCGCGCTGCAGGACGGTGTCGAAGGTCTCCTGGCGGGGGCGCCCGGCGAGGCTGGCGTCGATCTCGGGATTGGTGTTCGCGACGAGGGCGGCTTCGTTGAGGTGGGGTCGCTCGTTTTCGAAGATGAACTGACTGATGCCGCGCTCGCGGCTGAGTGCGAAGATCTCGGCCTGGGTGCGCGGTGGCAGGGCGGCGGCGATGTCGGGGCTGACACCGTCGGGAAAGATCGGTCCGGTCTCGGGAAGGACGACCTGCGCGTAGGCGACGCGGAGGATCTTACCGTCGCCGAGCGGAACGTTGGAAAATTCGACCGCTTCACCCGAGGTGGTCTCGCCGACGATCATCGCGTGCGCGTTGAGGCGAAGCGTAGCGGCGAGGGCCTCGGCGGCTCCGGCGGTGTCGGCGTCGGTGAGGACGACGAGGACGCCGTCGAAGGCGGGCGATTGGTTCGAGGTGAGGATGCGCTCTTGTTTGACGCTGGGTTTCTGGATCGAGAAGAGGATCTTGCCCTTGGGGGCAAAGCGGCGGGCGAAGTCGGCGGCGACGTCGAAGTCGCCCGACGGCGCGGTGTCGCGGAGGTCGAGAACGACGGCTCGGAGCTTGTTCCCGTCGAAGCTCTCGAGCGCGGAATCCATCTGGGTGAGCGATTCTTTATCGAGGCCACCGAGCCGGACGTAGCCGATGCGGGAGTCGAGGATCTCGGCGAGAAAATCGCCGGGGATCATCTCGCGATTGGCGTCGTCCTCGGTCGTGACCGTGGCCCCGGGGGCAAGGCGGAGGACGAGTCCTTCGAGGGTGGCGCGGCGGATGGATTTTTCCTCCGTCTTGGACGGGTCAAGGAAGTCTGAAGTGAGGGACGAGATGGCCTGCTCGGTCTGAGATTCACTCAAGCCATCGATCATCTCGCGAAGCGGCGGGGGCGACGGGACGGGCGTGGGCGCGGGAGTCGGCTCGGGCGTGGGCGCCGGGCTGGCGTCGGCGGGAATCGGGGTCGCGACGGGGACCGGCTGGGCCGGGCGAACGTCTTGCGCGAAGACGGCGGTTGCGGCCAGGAGTGGACAAAGACGGAGCAGAGTTTTCAAAGAAAGCCAATGTCGTTACGGCGATGCACTTTATCAAAGCGAATCTGGTCGGCGGCTGCGTAAGCGGCGTTGCGGGCGGCGGCGAGGTCGGGGCCGGTCGCGGTGACGCCAAGGACGCGGCCACCGGACGTGACGGTCTGGCCGTCGGCGGTCGAGGTGCCGGCGTGGAAGACGGTGACGCCCGGGTCCGCGGCGGCTTCGTCAAGGCCGACGATGGGTTTGCCTTTCTCGTAAGACCCGGGGTAGCCGCCGGAAGCGAGGACGACGCAAACGGCGGTGTCGTCCGTCCATTTCGGCGATTGTTCGGCGAGGGTGCCGTCGGTGCAAGCGAGGAGGAGATCGAGGAGGTCGCTGTCGAGGCGGCGAACGAGCACTTGCGTCTCGGGGTCGCCGAAGCGGCAGTTGAACTCGAGCACCTTTGGGCCGTCGGCGGTGAGCATGAGGCCGGGGAAGAGCATGCCGCGGAAGTCGAGGCCGTCGGCGGCGAGTCCAGTGAGAACGCGTTCCAGGACCTGCTCGCGGACTTGGGCTTCAAGCTCGGGCGTGAGGGCTTGCGACGGCGAGACCGTGCCCATGCCGCCGGTGTTCGGACCGAGGCCGCCGTCGTGGGCCTGCTTGTGGTCGCGGCAATCGGGAAGGAGGGTGTAGGTCGAGCCGTCGAAGAGGGCGTGGATCGAGCACTCGGTGCCGTCGAGAAATTCTTCGATGATGACGCGGCGCCCGGCTTCCCCGAATTGCCCGGCGTCCATCGCGCGGTAGAGCGCGTGGGCGGCTTCGGAGGGGTTCTCGGCGATGACGACTCCTTTGCCGAGGGCCAGGCCGTCGGCTTTGATCACGAGTGGGTAGCTGGCGGTGCGGCAGTGGAGGTGGGCCTCGCCACTGTCGGTGAACTCGTGCGCGTCGGCGGTCGGAATGTTGTGTCGGCGCATGAAGTCCTTCGCAAACGCTTTGGACGACTCGAGGCGGGCGGCGGAAGCGGTCGGACCAAAGGCGGGGATGCCGGCGGCCGTGAGATCATCGGCGAGTCCAGCGGCGAGGGCGTCGTCGGGACCGATCGCGACCAGGCCGACGGAGTGCTCGCGGGCGGCGGCGAGGAGCGCGGCATTGTCACCGGTGGGGACGTCGAGATTCGTGCCGACGAGGGCGGTGCCCGCGTTGCCGGGTGCGGTGAAAATTGCTTCGACTCGCGGGGATTGGGCGAGTTTCCAGGCGAGGGCGTGTTCGCGCCCGCCGGAGCCGACGATGAGGACGTTCATGGGATCTAAGGAGCTTGGAAGAGCAGAACGGTCTGCTGGGCGGGGAGGGCTTCGCGGGAAAGGAGGGCGGCGTTGCCGTTGAGAGGATAAACCGACGTGAAACCTGACGCGTAGGTCCGAACGGCGGGCGAGCTGCCCATCGGGACGATCACGCGGGGGCGAAGGCGGGTGACGATGTCGTTGCGTTCGGTCGAAGTGAGCGCCGTGCCGCTCACCGGGAGAAAGAGCACGTCGACGGCTCCGATCTTCGAGGCGTCGGCTTTCGACAGGGCGGAGTCGATTTCTCCCAAGAAGCAAAACTTGAGGCCGTCCATTGACCAGCGGTAGACGACGTTCATCCCGCCGATCTCCTGGACCTCCGGGTTCGCAAAGACCGGGACACCGAGGATGCGGACGCCGGAAGAGGTGTTTGTTCCCATCCCGACGCTGCCGCGGTAGATGCTGGGAGTGTTGGTGACGAGGTCGATGTTGTTGACGTCACTGTCTTCGTTGGTCACGAGCAAGATTTCTGGCGCGAGGCCGGTCGGGACCGAGAAACCCGTCGAACCAGCCGAGAAAGGATTTGTTAGAATGCTGATGCCGAGCGCGGATTTGATGCGGAAGCACTGGTAGCCATACCAGTCGACCCGGATCATCCGCTGGGCGGTCTCGGCTGGCTGGCCGCGGTCTTGGGAAAACGGGTTGATGCGGTTGAGGACGCTGCAGCCAGAGAGGAGCGTGGCGAGAGCGATGAGTGCGAGGCAACGAAACATGGAGCGTTGGGAATAGGGGAAAGGCAGAGGCTTATCAAGGCGGGGCTACGATCATCCGATTCGATGTGGTGCAAGCGACTATCAGGAGGCTTTCGACCTTGCCGGGCGTAGGGGTTTTCCTGAGGGTCGGTCGGACGCAACCGATTCCGAGGTTTTTTGTGAGTGCAACGAGCCGGGATTTGCGGACGGCGCGGGGATTGGTGAGCGAGGGGTTGCCGCGGAGGGAAAGAGGGGCGTTCACGAGGTGGCCATTCGGAAGAGGAGGTTGAGGACGGTCACACCGAGCGAAGAGTTGGTGGGCAATCTCGACTCCGAGCGTATCGAGGTTGTCGATCTCCCGCGAGGGGCGCATGCCGGACAAGTCTGCAGCGATGGCGACAACGCCGCGCACGCCGAAGAGACTGGCGACGGCGAAGGGGACGAAGACGGAAACGAAAAATCCGCCGAAGTGCGGGAGGATCATTTCGCGAAAGAGGTCCGGAATATCAAGGTAGGAGGCGGCGAAATACGCGACCAGCATGCCGGAGAGAAACGCCGGGAGGAGCGTCGGAACGAAGCCCGCTTGACCATCCAGCGGAAATGCCGGAGCAGCTCACTCTCCGCGATGGACGGGGGGGCTGTGAGCAGGCGCCCGCCTGAGGCGATGGCCCGGTGGACGATGCTGGCCGCGAGATCATGGACCCGACATTTGCGGTTTGTCGGGGGGAGGCCGTCGAGACTTGGTTGGGAGCGGACGGACAGCTGCGACCGGTGAACTGGTTGCGCTCTGGACCGGGCGGGTGCGGGCGCTCGAGATCGCCGACGGCACGGTGATTCCGGTATTTCAGCTGGGTTTTCGCTGAGCGAAATTGGTCAACGCCGATCCAGTTCCAGCCAAGCTTGGGTCCTCGCGAGGGTTGCTTCGAGCGAGGCGGTGGAGGATTTGGCGTAGCTTGATAAAAATTCCGATGAGTCGATGACCCAGCGGTCGTGGTAAAGTTCGCGAGCGCGGTCGCGGGTGAGTGTCGGGGCGGCTCGGCGGAGGGCGGGGACGGAGTCGACGAGCTGCGAGACGGCACGCAGGACGGGATTGGGAAGTCGGAGGATGCGGGCGCGATTGCCAACGATCCTGCAAGCCGTCGTGATGAGGTCGAGGTCGGTGATGGGGTGGGGCGAGGCGGTGTAGATCGGTCGCCCCGCGGTCTCCGTCCACGCCTCGGAGCCAAGCGCGGCGAGCACGGCGGCATTGAAGTCGTCCACGTCGATCCAACTGTAGGTTTTGGGCCAGCGACCGGGTTTAATCTGAAAGGATGCGGCGGCAATTTTGAAAAGCGGGACGGTGGCGGCGTCGCGGGGGCCGAGGATCATCGGCGGGCGCCAGATGGCGGTGGCCGGACGGGTGGCGAGGAGGCACCGCTCCATTTCCAGCTTGGACTCACCGTAGAGCGTGAGCGGCGAATCCGGATCGCGGATCGCCCGGGCGGATTGACCGTGGGGCGTCGGGCCGCCGGCGCTCTGGCTGGAGAGCACGAGAAGGCGGGTGGATGGGGGAAGGGCCTCGGCGACTGCGAGGGTGGCGTCGACGTTGGTCTTGAAATGCGAGGCGCGATCACGCGCAAAACTGACGCCCGCCGTGTGGACAGCGTGATCCACCGGACCGATGGCTTCGAAGTCGCTCCATCGCGTCACGCGGATGCGGGGATCAACGGAATCGACGTCGTCGGCGGCGAGTTGCGCCCGAAATTTTTTCTCGTTCCGGACGCAAACAACGACCTCTTCGTAGGTGCCGGCCGCGAGTGCGGAGAGGAGCAGATTCCGACCGACGAAACCGGTCGCGCCCGTGATGAGGAGTTTCAAATGGCTCGTTGGTAGAGGTGGTAGGTCTTGTTGCGGACCGCGCCCATGAGGTCGATCACGGGGATCACTTCGGTGTTATTGGATTCGACCCAGGAACACTCGGCTACGTCGGCTTTCTGCTGAGTGCGCGCGACCATGTCGGCGCAGAGGAGGGCGGCGAGGCCGCGGTCGCGGTGGGCGGGTTCGATACCCAAGATGACTTGGCGAACGGAGCGTATCGGTTTGGTTTTCAGGTGCCAGAGGATGGCCGGAAGGCGCAGCCAGCGCGGGGCCCGGCGAACGCGCCGGAGGATCTCGTGGAAATTTGGAAGGGTGAGCATGAAGGCGACGGGCTCGCCGTTGAGTTCGGCGAAGATTAGAAAATCCGGATCGGCGAAGGCCCGCAAATCGTCCGCCGAGCCGAGGAGATCTTCCAGCGAGATGGGGTAGAAGCCTCCGTTGCGGTCGAGCGTGACGTTGTAAAGCCGGTGCGTTAGGCGGAGTTCGTCATCCAGGCGCGCCATGTCAAAGGAGCGGATCGTGAGATTCTTTGATCGCTCGCGGAGACGGTTGGCGACCCGGACGATGCGGTCGGGGAGGCCGTGGTGGAGATCCAGTTGGTAGGCATAAAGAGTGCGGTTGGCGGTCAAGCCGGCTGCCATCAGCAGGGGTGCATAATAGGCGGGATTCCACGGCATCGAGACGCTGGCAGGAAGGTGGTTGCCTTCGACGAGGAGACCGCAATCGTCGTGGATGGTCGGGTTGTAGGGGCCAAGAATTTCGTCGCACCCGAAGCCGCGGAGAGCGTCAGCCGCCGAATCGAGGAGCGCGTCGGCGGTGGAGACATCGTCCTCGCACGCGAAGAATCCGAAGAAGCCCGCGCGGTCGCCGTGGAATTCGTTGTGTGATCGATTGAGGATCGCGGCAATGCGGCCGACGGGATGGCCATTTCGATAAGCAAGGAAGGCGATTATCCGCCCGTGATGCGCGAACGGCGACTTCGGCGAGATGAACTTCGCGACGCTACCCGGAAATGGCGGCGTGAACGCCGGATCCGTTCCGTGCAATCGCTCCGGCAGCGTCTCGAATGTCCGCCGATCCTTCGACGTCTTGCAGGCTGAAATCGAAAACATTTCGGCGTCGTCCGGGTTCAGAGTAGGCGGGGTCGTCGAAGGTGCCAAGCTCACGGGCGAGCTTGGCAAAAATTTCGAGAACGTGGTCGAGGTCCTCATCCGTGTGAGTGGCCATGAAGCTCGTCCGCACGATGGCCTCGCCGTAGCGGACGGCTGGGTAGATCGCGGGCGTGGCAAAGACGCCTTCCTCGTAGAGCCGTTGGGTAAATTGAAATGCGCGGGCCTCGCTGCCGATCAAAATGGGAACGATGGGGGTCTGGGTGGTCCCGATTTTGAAACCGATGCGCGTGAATCCCTCGTGCATTTTGCGGGTGTTCCGCCAGAGCGCATCGATGCGCTCGGGTTCGGCGCGCATGAGTTCCAAGGCCTTGATGACGCCGCCGACAACGGCGGGTGCGAGCGAGGCGGTGAAAATAAAGCAACGTGCTTTGTGGCGGAGGTATTCCACGACTTCGCGGGAGCCTCCGACGAAGCCGCCCATGGAACCCAGTGACTTTGAGAAAGTGCCCATGACAAGGTCGACTTCCTCGTTCAGCCCGAAATGGTGAACCGTGCCACGTCCGGCGGGGCCAAGCACGCCGAGGGAGTGGGCTTCGTCGACGTAGGTGAACGCATCAAATTCCTTCGCCGTTTCGATGATCGGTGGCAGGTCGGCGATGTCACCCGACATGCTGAAGACGCCGTCTAGAACCATCAGCTTGCCCGATTCCGCAGGTAGGCGCTTGAGGCGATTGCGGAGCGATTCGGCGGAGTTGTGACGAAATGGCACAAGTTTGGCCGGGGCAAAGAGACAGCCGTCGATGATCGACGCGTGGTTCTCGCGGTCGCAGAGGATAAAGTCGCCTTCCTCGGTGAGCGCGGCGAGTGCGCCTTGGTTGGCAAAAAATCCGGTTGAGAAGAGGAGAACGGATTCGCGCTCGAGGAAGTCGGCGAGACGGCCTTCGAGCTCCTCGTGGAGCGCGATGTTGCCGTTGAGAAGACGGGACCCGGTGCATCCCGCGCCGAATTTATGCAGCGCGTCGCAGGACGCTTCGGCGACACGAGGATCTTGGGCCAGACCAAGGTAGTTGTTCGACCCGATCATGATCTTGCGCTCGCCGTCGCAGATCACGTGGTTTCCCTCCGTCTCGTCGATGCGCCGGAAGTAAGGGTAGAAGCCCTGCGCGCGAGCATCGGCTGCGTCGCGATAGTCCCGACATTTTTGGGTTAAATCCTTGGTAACGTGCGGCATGACTTCGGAAGACGGTGGGCGGGGCTAATTCGTCTGGCAAGGGATTACGAACCGAAAGAGGTATGGGTTTCAAACAAAAACGGGCGAGGCGGCGGGCAGTTCATGCCCGGGCCGCCGTGCCGAAGGGTGTTCACCTCAGAGGCGGCTGCGTGCGAATCACGGGAGGATGTGGATGGCGGCATCGGAGCGATCTACGTCGCCCGAGGAAGCTACGGAAGCCGGTGCCGCGGCTTCCCTACCGTAAGTTGGGCGCGCTTCGGCCCGCGGCTCTCCAACCACCAGATCGAAGGCTGCCGCTATTTCAAAAAATCGGGGCGACAGGATTCGAACCTGCGACCTCATGGTCCCAAACCACGCGCTCTACCAAGCTGAGCCACGCCCCGTTTTTACTAGCGACCGCGGACGATGCACGATGACCGCCCCGATTGCAACGGGAAATCGTTTACTGGACGTCGCGGATGTGGATCGAGTCGTAGCGGTCTTCGCCAGCGAGGATGTCGCTGATGACGACGAGGCGGTAGCCGCTCTCGATGAGGCCGCGATCTTTGAGGATCTTCTCCGCCTTTGCGACGGTGGCTTCGGGACGCTCTTCGAAGTCCATCAGGATCGCCTCGGTAGCCCAGTTGAGGGCGAGGCCGCGGACGACGTTCTCTTCGGGTGCGAAGGCGTAAATCTCGGCCCGCTCGGGGCGGAGGTGGCTGACGTGGTGGGCCATTTCGCCCTTGCGGGTGAAGACGACGATCGTGGCGTGCTCGAACGAGTTCGCGAGAACGATGGCGGATTTCACCAACTTCATGCGGTGGTCGTCGATGATGGCTTCGGCTGCGTAGCCAGCTCCGCCGCTGCGCTCGATGCGCTTGGCAACTTTGTCGAGTGCGGCGACGCAGGCTTGCGGGTATTTGCCCATGGCGGTCTCGCCGCTCAGCATGATGGCGTCGGCTTGCTCGAAGACGGCGTTGGCGACGTCGGTGACTTCCGCGCGGGTGGGAAGGGGATTCTCGATCATGGACTCAAGCATGTGGGTCGCCACGATGACGGGCGTGCCGACTTTGAGGCAGCCTTGAACGATGCGGCGTTGGATGATGGGGAGATCTTCCATCGGGCACTCCACGCCAAGGTCCCCGCGGGCAACCATGATGGCATCAGCGGCGAGAATGATTTCGTCGATGACTTTGACCGCGTGCTGGTCCTCGATCTTGGCGACCGTGCGGGCTTTGCAGCCGGCTTCGTCGAGGACGCGGCGGAGTTCGAGGATGTCGGCGGCTTCGCGGCAGAAGCTGAGGGCGACGAAGTCGACGCCGATCTCGACGCCGAGTTTGATGTCGGCCAGATCCTTTTCGGTGAGTGGCGGGAGATTGACCTTCACCCCGGGGAGATTGATGTGGCGGCGGGAGCCGAGCACGCCCTTGGTGAGGACCTCGCAACGCATCCGGGCGTCCTGTTTCTCGAGGACCTTGAGGTGGATGACGCCGTTATCGACGAGAACGGTGTCGCCGACGTTGATGTCGTTGATGAGGCCGTCGTAGTTCACGTCGACGGAGTAGCTTTCCTCGGAGCGCGCACCGCGGACGGTGAATTCGAGGATGTCGCCAACCTTGAGGTCAAGCTTGGCGTCGATGTCGCCGGTCCGGATGGCGGGACCCTGGGTGTCGAGCAGGATGCCGGTGTTCGTGCCGAGGTCGGCGGAGACCTCTCGGATGGTCTTGGCGACTTGGCGCACCCAGTCGTGCGGGGCGTGGCTCATGTTGAGCCGGAAGATGTTGGCGCCGGTTTCGATGAGGGTTCGCACCATTTCAGGCGAAGTCGAAGCGGGTCCCAGGGTGGCGATGATCTTGGTCTTGCGGAGCATTGCGTTTAGAGAACGAATTGAGCGGCTGATTGCAAGGTTGGTTGGTGGCTGGAAGGTCTAAAAGTCGAAGGTCGAAGGTCGGAACTGGCGCTTCGCGCCTGGGTTGGGGCGGCGACTGGAAGTGCGCCGCTCCGCGTGGACGTTGGCTCAGGCTGGCGCGGGTTGCCGGTGCTAACCTTGGCCGCGGGAGCGGGTGAGCCACAGCGAGAGCAGGAAAAGGACGAGCAGGAGGGTGCCGAGGGCGGCTCCGAAGGGTTGGTTACCCGCGGAGGTGAATTGCTTTTGGATCGTCTCACCGATGGTGGGATTCGTGCCGCCGCCCATGAGGGTGGTGATGGCGAACATGGCAATCGACGGAACAAAGACGAGGAGCGTGCCCGCGACAATGCCGGGACGGGTGAGGGGGATGATGACTTTCGAGAAAGCTCGGACCGGGCCTGCCCCGAGATCGTAGGCGGCCTCGATCATCGCGCCGTCAAGTCGCTCGACGCTGGTGTAGATCGGGAGGATCATAAACGGGAGGTAGCTGTAGACGAGGCCGAGCACGACGGCGAAGGGGGTATACATGAATCCAATGGGCGCGGTGGTGAGACCGGCGGATTGGAGGGTCGCGTTGAGGATGCCCTCGCTGCTGAGAATTGAAATCCACGCGTAGGTACGGATGAGGAAGCTGGTCCAGAACGGGACCATGACGAGTGTCATGAGGAGGTTGCGCCAACGCTCGGGCGCGCGACCGATGAAGTAGGCGGCGGGGTAGCCGACGGCCATGCAGATGACGGTCGTGAGAAACGCGTACCAGATCGAGATGAGGAGGATGCGAAGCCAGATCCAATCGAAGGCGCGGAGATAATTTTCCCAGCTGAACTCGAAAACGATGCGACCCAATCCATCCCGCTGCATGAAGCTGTAGAGGACGAGCATCCCGGTCGGGACGATGACGAAGAGGAGGAGCCACAGGAAGAGTGGCGCCATGAAAAGCCAAGCCCCCACTCCGGGCCGCCGCTCGAAAGCGGGGGCCGGGGCGGGGGCGGCTGGCGCGATTGCGGCCATCGATCAGGAAGGTCGGCAATCCATTTGATTGAGGTCTAAGCGTGCGATCGGATCACTGCACCTTGACGGTGGTGACCATCTCGTCGACGGCGGAGGCTTGGGTGCCGATGTCCTCGAAGGTCTCCATCCGAGCCAGTTCTTCTTCAGTCGGGAAGGCGGCGGCGTTGCCGAGCTGCTCGGGGGTCATTTCTTTACGCGCGGCGGCGTTCGGGTTGAGGTAGGGGAATTCCTCGGAGATCATGAGACTGATCGCCGGGCGCAGGATAAAGTTCATGAACAGCTCGGCGTTCTTCGGGTGTTGGGCGGTCTTCGGAATCGCGAGGCTGTCGACGAAGAGATGCGCACCTTCGGCGGGAAGCGTCCAAGCGAATTTCTCGGGAGCCTCGTTGAGGAGGATTGCGCCTTCTCCGCTCCAGACAATGCCGATGGCGACGTCGCCGTTGAGCAGCGCGGTCTTCGGGCTATCGGAGTCGTAGACCTTCACGAGTGGAAGCCATTTCTCGAGGACGGTCTTGGCCTTGGCCAGGTTCTCGTCGCTGACTTCGTTCACGGGGATGTCGAGAGACTCGAGGGCCCAGCTGGTGATCTCGCGGGCGTCGTCGAGGACGACGATCTTGCCGGCGTATTTCTCTTGGAAGACGTCGTCGTAGCTGAGGACGGGGTCGGTCACGAGTTCGGTGTTGGTGATAATGCCGACGGAGCCGGCCATCCAGGGGATCGAGTATGTGTTACCCGGATCGAAGGGGAGGCTCGTGAACTCGGGCGCGATGTTTTTCACGTTGGGGACGGCGTCCTTGTCGATGGGGCGGAGGAGGTCGGCTTTGATGAGGGCCTCGACGGTGTATTCGCTCGGCTGGATGAGGTCATACTGACCGCCGCCGGCGAGGAGTTTGGCGAGCATTTCCTCGTTCGAGGCGTAGTTCTCGACGTTGACCTTGATGCCGGTCTGGTTCTGGAACTTGTCGATGACGGCCTGCGGGACGTATTCGGACCAGCAGAAGAGGTTGAGGACCTTTTCTTCGCCGGTGTCGTATTCGTCTTTCGGGGCAGTGGCGGCTGGCGTCGCGGCGGCGGTGTCGGCGGCGGGAGTTGCGTCGGCCGCGGGTGTGGCGGCAGGAGTGGCCGGAGCTTCGGCAGGCTTGTCGCAGCCGGTGACGGCGAACGAACCCGCGATGAGCGCGGTGAGAGCAAGGAGTTTGGGTGTGTTTTTCATTTTTTGGTTCTGCTTCTGGTGAGTTGACTAAATAGGACGATGACGATGGTGGCCAGAATGAAGATGGCGCTCAGGGCATTGAGCTGCGGATTGAGTCCCTTTTTCGCGAGGCCGTAGATCTTGAGCGGGAGCGTCTGCGAGCCGACGCCGGACGTGAAGAGCGAGACGATGTATTCATCGAACGACAGGGTAAATGACATGAGCGCTCCGGCGAAGATGGCGGGCATGAGGTAGGGGACGATCACCTTGAGAAAGGCCTGGATCGGCGTCGCACCAAGGTCCATCGCGGCTTCTTCGAGGAAGGGATCGATCCCCTCGAGCCGGGCTTGGACGCCGACGAGCACGAACGGGAAACAAAACGTCGTGTGCGCGATGATGAGGGTGAGGTAGCCGCGGTCGATGTGCAGATTGACGAACAGAATGAGCAGGCTCACGCCCATGAGCACCTCCGGCATGACCATCGGAATAAAAACGAGCAGGTTCAGCGCATTGCGGAACGGGAAGCGGTAGCGAAACATCAACCACGCGCCGATGGTGCCGAGGACGGTGGCGAGGACGGTCGTGGCGGATGCGACGATGAGGCTGTTTTTGAAAGCTTTGAGTAGAACGGCATTGTCGAGCAGCTCGGCGTACCAATGCGTCGTGAAGCCGGTCCAGCGGATGTTCAGCCGCGACTCGTTGAATGAGAAAACGATGAGGAGGACGATCGGGACGTAGAGAAAGAGAAAGACGAGACCGGTCCATCCACCGAGGAGCCAGTTCTGGAGTTGCGGACCGGTCGGCTTCCGCCACCGGGCCGATGCGCTCCGAATCTCCGCCGCCGCTTTCGCCATCGGACGCGAGGATTAGCGTGGCGGAAGAGGTGCGTCGAGATGGGATTTGCTCGCGGAAACTATTGGGTCAAGCCGGGTAGCCCATGGCGGCGATGTCCAGGCCGAGGATTTCCCGGCAGGTTGCGAGATCGTCGGGGCTGAATTCCGTCCGCCAACGGTCGGCCAGGCCTTTGTTGAAGTTCCAGACGCGGCGCTTGCCACCGGTTTTGCGGGCGACGATGCGGTTGATGGTGGCGGTGGTGATTCCGAGATCGAGCGCGGTCGAAAGGCGGCACAGGACGGTCGCGGGGTCGGCGGTGAGGTCTTCGTATCGGATCATGATGGCGTCGCCAGACGCGCGCCACGCGTGGTGGATCGTCACCCATTGATGCGTTTCGTGGGCGGCGGCTTCGAAGGTGTCGAGGTGAGCGAAGGCGGGTTGGTCGAGGTTCTTCGCGCGCTCGCGGGCAGCGTGGTCGAGGGCGGAGAGGACGACATCGCGCGGGTCGCGTCCCATGCAGGTCACGCGGATTGGGCCGTCGGCAATGAGGGGCTTAAGCGCGGCTATCGGGGCCGCGTGGGTCTTGATTGCGAAGGGGCCGTGGTCGCGATGAAGGCCGAGAAGTGTTTCGATGGTCGGGTCATCGAACGCGGCGACGAAGCAATTTGGGAAGTTTTCCGCGGCGGCGGCGAGGCCATTTTCCGGGTGCCGCTTTCGGAGGAGGGCGCGTTGGTAATCGAAGAGGAGGGACGTGCCAGACTTGGGGATGCCGGTGTTGACAAGGATCATCGGGCGACGGCTGGTCGAGTTTGTCGGACGATCGTTCGATCCGCGGGCCGGTGGGGTCCGGGGCTGGTAGCTCCGGACGAGCGGGCTGGAAGCTGGCGCTCCCCGAAGACGAGTCTTACCCGCCGTAGCTGCCTTCGACGCGGTCGGCGACATCGCGGTAGCCGTAGTCGACTTCGTAGATCGATTTCATGGCTGCAATGGATTTCTCCTTGTTGCCCATTTTTTCGTAGAGGAGCCCGAGGTTGTAGGTGATCTCCTTTTTTGTCGCGTCCATGGCGACGAGTTCGCTGGCGGCTTCCTCGAGGGTCTTGGCGGCGAGGTCGAGCATGTTGCGCTCGACGAAGCATTTCCCGAGAAGGTTCATCGCGCGGAGCCGGACGTTTGGGTTCTGTCGGGCTTTTTGGAGTTCCGGCACGGCTTCCTTGTATTGGCCGGCCTTGACGAGAATTTCCGCCAGCTCAAAGCGGAACATGAGGTCGGTGGGGTTGCGCTCGACGCGTTTTTTGGCTTCGTCGAGAGACATCTCCGCGCGCTGGCGTTTGATGTCCTCGAGTTCCTCCTGGTAGCGTGCGAGTTCCTCGCTGTCGGGGTTGGCTTTGATGAAGGTCTCGTATTCTTCGATGCTCGTGTCGAGCTGCCGGACGCGAAGGTCGGCGGCTTTGCGGACGAAGTTCGCGTCGGTGTTGTTCGTGAGATCGGCGGCGTAGGTGAACCAAGTGATGGCGTTATCGAGGTCGCCCTTCTGCTCGTAGAGTTCGGCGATCTTACGAGAGGTGTCGACGCTCTTGGGATCTTCCTCGTATTTCTGCCCGAGTTCGGCGAGCTGCTGCTCGATCATCTCGTCGCTGCGGACGACGCGGCCCTTCTGCTCGAGCGAGGTCGCGGCTTCCTTGTCGCGGATGAGGTCGCGGTAGGTGGCGTCCTTGTTTTCCCAGCCGCCGCTCTTCATGGAATTTCGCGCGGCGGCGTCTTTGCCTCCCTTCACGGCGACGAGATCGGCCGGGTTGAGGTCGGTGATTCTGTTGTAAATTTCGACCGCCTTGTCGGCGTGCTCGTGCGCGACGTAGTGGCGGGCCAGCTCGTGCATGGCCTTGGTGTCCTTCGGGTTGCCGTCGACGATGGTTTCGAGGGCAAAGGCCGCGATTTCGGGCATCTCGGCGGCGAGAGCGGCGTCGCGGAGAATGTGATTCGCGCCGGCGTTGTGGGGGTCTTCGGCGAGGACCTGCTCGATGGCGACCATGGCTTCGAGCGGATCCTTTTTGATGAGACCCTTCGCTTTGGAGCCTCCGCTGCTGCCGAGACTGAACATGGACTTCTTGGTCGTCGCGGCTTTGCGGATGGCGGCCTTTCGGGCGAGGATGCGGCCAGAGAGAAAATCGGGTTCCTGCTTGAGGAGGCTTTGCATGAGCTGAACCACGTAGCCGTAGTTCTTGAGTTCCATGGCGCTCACGGCTTTGAGCCAGGTCGGGCGGTGCGATTCGGGGAGGTCTTTTTCGGTCTTCACGTTATTTCAAAGCAGGTTGCCCGATTGGGCGGTGGGAAGCAATTTCGAACTCTGGGTGTGCCAGGAGGAGTTACGAACCGGATTGCAGGGTCGCGATCAAGGCATCGAAGTTGCGCTTGAGACCGGTCGCGTAATCGGTCGGGCCATGGTCGTAGAGAACGACAAAGAGGAAGGTCGCGACGACGAGAACGAGAAATTTGACGAGCAGGCGGACGATCATGGGTCAGGCGAGTAAGTTGGGTGCGATGGAAAATTCCGCCCGCAGCGTGGCGCCGGGCGCGATGCGTTGGATGCCGATCTTGTCTTCGAACGGGAGTTGCGGGCGGCTGTCAGGCAGGCCCCAGCACGGCTCGATGCAGATGAACGGGCCGAAATCGCTCCAGATCGTAACGTAAGGGCAGCCGTTGAAGTCGCAGACCACTTCGCGACCGGCACGCTCGTCGCGGAGGGTGAACCGGGCGTCCGGAACGTCGGCGAGACCGAGAAGGTAGGAGCCGGGAAGGTCGTCCTTGGCGAAGGGCATCGGCCCGCCGTCGGAGGGAATGCTCTCCGTGCGGCCATCGAGGAAATTATCCGGCGCGGAGTGTCGGACGTAGGTGCCGGGCGGGAAAATGACGTCGGCGTCCAGGATGGACGTGACGGCGAAGCCTGGGTGGAGGCCGAAGCTGACGTGCGCTTCGGTGGCGGGCTCCTCGTTGGTGAACGCGAACTCGACGCGAAGCGCGGGGCCGTCGAGTCGGTAGGTCAGCGCCAGGGCGACGCGGAGCGGGTAGGCGCTCGGCGGGACATCGGCGGCGGCGACGTGGTAGGTGAGCGAATGGCGTTCGGCGTCGAAAGTCGGTTCGTCAAACTCGAAGGACCTCAGAAAGCCGTGATTTCCGCCCGTGATCGTCGCGTCGCGATAGGTCGTGTGCCCGTCGACTAGGCGGTGGAGGAAGTAGCCCATGACGGTGGCGTGATTGCCCCACCCATCGGCGGGCTTGCCGGTCTCGCCGTCCCGGTAGAGAAAGCCGATCCACGATCCGTCGGCAGCGCGGCGGGCGAGGCTGACCATTTCAGCGCCGGTGCGGGCGATGCGGACGCGGAGACCGGCGTCGGGATTCTCCAGGACGTCGTAACTCCCGAGGTCGTCGCGCTCGACTTGGTGGGTGGCGGGCATGGCGTGGGATGGGGGTTAGCAGGCGGGGGTGCGGTCGTCAACGGCTGGGCGGCTGGGCGCACGTTGACAGCGATCCGGATCCCCGTATTGCAGGGGAATGGAGACGACCATCGACATCCCCGAGCCGCTGTATCGCCGAGCCAAGATCCGCGCCGTCGAGCGGCGCACGTCGCTCGAGGAACTGGTGCTGCGAGGTCTCGAGAAGGAAATGGCCTCGACACGGACGATCAGTTGGACGAGCTCGGCGAACAATTTCGGGACGAATGCCCGCTTCCCAGCGGTGATAGATTCGAGCAATGCCGATCATCCCCGACGATCTGATCAAGCGGGCTGCGCGGTTGCGGGTGCGGGAGGGGGATTTGCGCATCGCCATCGCGCGGGCCAGTGGACCCGGCGGCCAGCACGTCAACAAAGTCTCGACCGCTGTGACGATTTTTCACGATGCGAGCGGGACGAGTGCGGTGGCGAGCGATTCGCGGTCGCAACACACGAATCGCTACGTCGCGGTGGAGCGGTTGCTCAAGAAGTTGGAGGCCCAGCGGGCGGCGGCGACTCAGGAGCGCCGGGCGGCGGCGTCGAAACGTCGGGCGCAGCGGGGGAAGCGACCGCCCGGGGTGAAACGAAAGATGCTCGAGGATAAGCGCAAACGCGGTGAAACGAAAAAGCTTCGCGGGCGAGTCGACGGCTGACCCTGGCGGGAGGCTGGTTTTTCTACCGGGTCTCCTGCCTCGGATCGCTACTCCCGTCGATCCCAGCGTGCCCGGCGTCGAATGTTCGCACCTCTCTTCTGGGGAATCGCACGCTACGGTTCGTTCTTGGTCGCCGCCGAGCATGTCGCCAACGTCATCCTCGGCGGCTGCGTCGGCAAGCCTGGCGACGCGGCAATCGAGGGTCAGCGTTTTTGACGGAACGTTCTCGCAAGCTTTTTTCGAAGGGCGACTTCCTTTCGGGTCTCGCACTCCCAGATCGTCACGACGCGCCAGCCCAACAACCGCAGTTGCTTTTTCTGGGCCGCGTCACGCTGAACGTTGGCCGCGAACTTCGCTTGCCAGAATTCGGCGCGATTCGAGGGTGTCGTAGTCGATCTGCAACCGGGATGACGATGCCAGAAACAACCGTGCACCAGGACGACAGTCCGCCAACGCGGCAGGACAATATCCGGCCGACTCGGCAACGAACGGTTGGAAGGTCCGTCGACCGTGAAGCGGAGTCCGAGACCGTGGAGGACCCGGCGCACGACGAGTTCGGGCTTCGTATCGCGGAGCCTCACCCGCTTCATCAACGCGCTCCGCGCCTCGGCGGAAAGCGGATCCTTCGATGGGCTAGATTCCGCCGTATTTCGTGGCGTAGAGGTGAGAAATTCGGGTGACGAGTGCACCATACGTTACGATGTCGGAAACCTTTGCGTTCGTCTCGGAATCGACGGTCACGTCCGTCCCATCGTTGCGACATTCCAGCATGGAAACCCCGAAGGCGTCGAATCCGCCCTCCTGATCGCTGCTGCGCCGTGCCAGCTTCATGAGCGCATCGAGCGTCCGCATCGCACTCGTTGGCTGGTTGTGACGATTCACCACGGCATTTCCAGCGCGGATCTTTTTCCTGTTCCGATCCGAGCTGCGGAACGTGTCGGCGCAATTGACGAGCACATAGCCGGCGGCGATCGCGCCGCTGGTGTCGCCGTGAATCGTCTGGTGGGAGGAGGACAGTTCGTCGTGAAGGCGCGGAAGCGCCTTGATGTGCTCGGTCATGCAGGCCTTGGCCTCCAAGGCGACGAGAACGTTGGCGACCTTGGCCCGGTGGAGGATCGGCAGGTTGGCGAAAAGCGCTTTTTCTTCCTGATCGAGCACCACGCCGTTGTGTTCGCCATACTCGGTGAACGTCGCCGAGACCTCGTCACGCCCCGTGCACAGGACAAGATCGAGGTCTTTTTTCCGATTGTGTTTGAAATCACGGAGTTCGTGGTTGATGCCGAAAGCCACCCTGCCGCAGGCGACGTGATCGCGAAGCAAACCGCAGGTCTGGAGGAGATCGAACATGATCGCCCAGCACGCGATCTTGCTGTGGCGATCGCTTCGCGAGTGATACTGCCAGGCGTTGCCAAACTTGTCGGCGATCCGCGTGGCACCGATCGATCGAGCGATGATCTCTTCTCCGCGCATCGACATCATGCGACCGTCATGAGCTCCAACTGCGTCTGCATCGACTGCGCGTGCCGCTCGAGCGCTCCCAAGAACTCGGGTGGATATCGCAGACTGCTGGACTGCAGACGCGACATGAAGCCAGTGGTCGCCCGGTAGGACAGCAATTTCGGCTCGTCCCGGAGGAAGCTCGCCAGTGGGACCGGTCGCTCGCTCACCGGCCACATCGACAGGTCCACGCCGACCGGCTCCCGACCCGGGCCGCCGAACGCCGCGTTGGGCCATTTTTTTCCTCGTTGGAGCGGCGAAGAACGAAATTTCGCGCCCGAAATCTTGGCGACTAGCCTCCGACCGATCCACGCGGCAACGGGGACCGAAACGGCATTCCCAACCAATTTCCACCGGAAGCCCGCTTTGGAAACGGACAGAGCTTCTTCAGTCCAATCCGCCTCGAAGCCTTGCAGCCGCTCGGCGTCGCGGATGGTCGGTGTGACGATCCGCCCATCGGTCATCCAGATCGCGGGCGGCGAAGCGATCCCGACCGTTGATCCTCCCTTGAGAGTCGGCACTCCATCGACGGCCCAACCCAGACCACGAATCCCCTCCGTCCAGTAGAATCCGCAAGCTCGACCACGCCACTCCTCCGGGGTCGAGGGCTCGTGATTGCCGTCCATGAGGGCTTCGACCGGATCCATCGTCCGCGAGGCCAGAAGGAACAGGCGTTGGCGGCGTTGCGGCAGGCCGAAGGCGCGGCTGTCGATCACTCGGTAGGCCCACCGGTAACCCAGTCGTTCCAGCTCCGAAGTCACGTGGCTCATCGCGGCACCGCGATTCAAGGAGAGAATGAAAGAAACGTTTTCCAGCAGCACGTGAGGCACGTCGTTCGTCGCGAGGAGGCGGAAGATTTCGTCGATCAGACCCGAGTTGCGACCGGCGATGCCCTTCGTGTGCCCAGCCTGCGAGATATCCTGGCAAGGGAATCCGCCCGTGATCAGCTCCGTGTCCTTGGGCAGTTTTTTCAGCTCCCTGACGTCGGCGTAGGTCGGAACGTCGGGAAATCGATGAGTCAACACCGCTCTCGCGGCGGGGTCGAGTTCGCAAAGTAGCGAAGTGACATGACCTGCGCGACTTAGCCCAAGCTCGATCCCACCAATCCCTGCGAAGAGTCCCACCACGTTCATCCTTTCATTATTCGCGATGGACAGACTCGTTGGCAAGGTCGACGGAGAGGCGGGCCGGGTGGGTCTCCCGTGGCATCGGCTTCCGGCCGATGATCCGGGCTGACCAGGCGGGAAGCCGAGGCGAGGGGACGGATTCTCGCGGGTCGGAGGAGGGGTGGGGCGGGTCGGAGGCGGGATGTCGCCCGGCAATGGCGGGATGCCGCGGGGCGGTGGCGGGCGGGCGGACCTCCGGGGCGCGGTGACGCGGGGGGGAGGCGGGACGGGGGGGATCGGAGCCGCGGTGACCCACCTCCGAGGTCGGCCCCCCCACCTCGGAGGTGGGGGGCGACGGTGCGAGCGGTGTCGCTACGCGGTGGGCGGGGTGGCGGGGCGGTTGGCCTGCTCGAAGCGGCGTTTCAGGGAGTCGACGGTGGTCTGGGCACCGGGGACGCCGTCTTTGGCGGCGCGTTTGGCGGAGTTGTAGATGCTCAGGGCGGCGGTGTAGGCCTCGCTGCCGGCGGCCATGGCGGTGTCTTCGACGAGGCGGCCGAGGGTGGTGAACTCGCCGACGAAGCGATCCATTTGCCGCCAGAGTTCGAGGTCGCTCTTCATCTCGGGGACATCGAGGTAGCCGGGGGCGAGGGTGGGTTGGCTCTCGGCGGCGGCGAGGGCGTCGTCGACGAAGTAGGCGCTCGCGTCGGTGATCTTCGGCAGGGTGCCGCGTTCGGCGGGAGTGAGGGCGACGACGAAGGGGAGGAGGGCTTTGATCTCGGCGACCTTCGCGAGGATCTCGGTGACGGTCGCGTCGGGCAGCGTGGCGGTGAGGTTATCGTAGGGCATGGTTCTCTGGATGGTTCGCGGGTTTGGCGCGCCCGAAATCGAACGCCCTTGGAAACAGCGGGGGCCTCGCGGACGACGGGGAGGAGTTACCCAACGAACCAGTTTGATTCAAGAACGAATCGACGGCAGTTTCAAAGCGGGTGGGAATCCGAACGCCGGTGGGGTCGGGTCCTCCCGGGGGCTAGGACTTCTCCTTGGCAGCGGCCTCGGCTGCCAGCTCGGCTTCGAAGTCGGCTTGGATCTTGGCCTCCTTGGCGGCGGCCTCGGCTTTGACGGCTTCCTCGGCGGCAGCGGCGTCGGCGGCTTGTTGGGCGGCGAGGGCTTCGGCTTTCTCTTCTTCGCGGGCGAGGCGCTTGTAGAGTTTCTTCTGCTCGCGCTCGCGGCGCTTGTAATCTTTGCTGGGTGTGAATGCCATTTTGGAAAATTGGTTCGATGAATTGCGCCTGCCGCTGGTTCGGGCGGAGGAACACCCTACTAAACGAGTCAATCTTTGCTCGGTAAAATTTCGGCGTGGAAAGACGGTTGCCTTTTGGTCCGGCGAAAATAGGGTCGCGGCAAATGGACGTTCTCACGGTTGATCTGCCGGGTATCCGGAAACTCCGCAGCGGCAAGGTGCGGGAGGTCTTTGATCTGGGGGACAAGCTTCTCATCGTGGCGACGGACCGGATCTCGGCGTTCGATTGCGTGCTGCCGACGGCGATTCCAGCGAAAGGGAGTCTGCTCACGCAACTGTCGCACTTCTGGTTCGAGAAACTGGACTTCGTGCCGAATCACTTGGTCGGGCTGGAGGCAGGTTACCTGCCGGAGGAACTGCGGAAGCACGAGGAGCTGCTGGCTGGGCGGTCGATGATCGTGGAGAAGGCGATGCCGCTACCGGTCGAGTGCGTCGTGCGGGGGTATCTGGCGGGGTCGGGGTGGGCGGATTATCAGCGGACGGGGGGGATCTGCGGGCACGAGCTGCCGGAAGGGCTTCGGCAGGCGGAGAAGCTGCCGGAGCCGATCTTCACGCCGGCGAAGAAGGCGGACTCGGGGCACGACGAGAACGTCTCGTGGCACCAGTGCCGGGCGTTGCTCGGGGACGAAATCGCGATCCGGGTGCGCGATTTTTCCATCGATCTTTACGAGCACGGGCGGGCCGTGGCGGCGCAGCGGGGGATCATCATCGCGGACACAAAATTCGAGTTCGGCATGGTTGGTGGTGAGTTGGTGCTGATCGACGAGTGCCTCACGCCGGATTCTTCGCGGTTCTGGGACGCGGAGGGCTACTCGGTCGACAAGAGTCCGCTGAGTTTCGACAAGCAGTTCGTGCGCGACTACCTCGAGACGTTGGACTGGGACAAGACGCCGCCCGCGCCGGAGCTTCCCGGCGGACGTGGCGCGGCGGACTTCGGAGAAATACATCGAGGCTTACACGCGGCTGACGGGGCTGAAATTCGACCCGGCGGGACATGGCGCCCTTCGTTGAGGAATTTCTGATCTATCTCGCGGTCGAGCGCGGGCTGTCGACGAACTACCAACTCTCGACGCGCCGGTCGCTGGAGACGTTCGTCGGATGGCTGGCCCAGACGGCGAAGATCACCGAAGCGGTGGACGTCGAGGCGGGGCACATCAGCGATTTCCTGGCGCACCGGAAACGGGCGGGGTTGGCGGCGGCGTCGATCAAGGTCGAGGCGGTGGCGATCCGGATCTTCTTTCGGTTTCTGGTGACGCGAGAGCGGCTGCCGGTCGATCCGGCGGAGTTCATCGGGATCCCGCGGATCGAGCGATATCTGCCGGACACGCTCAACGTGCCCGAGGTCGCCCGGCTGATCGAGGCGGTGAACGACGCGGATCCACTGGGACTGCGGAACCGGGCGATCCTGGAATTGCTCTACGCATCCGGGCTGCGGATCTCGGAATTGTGCAACGCGCGGCTGGAGAATTTCGACGCGGAGGAGGGATGGATCCGCGTGACGGGCAAGGGAAACAAGACGCGGATGGTGCCGGTCGGCAAGGCGGCGCGGGACGCGATCGCGCGTTACCTGGCGAACGAGCGCCCGACGCTCGTCGCGCCAAAGACCGGGGCGGAGATTTTTTTATCGGTGCGGGGAAAGCGGCTGACGCCGCAGCGCGTGTGGCAATTGGTTAAAAAATACGCCGACCTCGCCGGGCTGGAGGCCAACGTTTATCCGCATCTGCTCCGGCACAGCTTCGCGACGCACCTGCTGAGCAACGGGGCCGATCTGCGGATTATCCAGGAGTTGCTTGGGCACGCGGACATCGCGACGACGCAGATCTACACGCACGTCGATGGGAAAAGGCTGAAGGCGGTGCACCAGCAGTTTCACCCGCGGGGGTGACGTCTCAGGGTCGGGATGGGTCGCGGTGCCGGCGTTCTGAGCTTTTCCCCCTTGATTCGGTGGGTGGCGTCAATACTGTCGCTCCCATGAGCATGGAAAGCCCGGTGGCGTATGATTCGAAGGTCGAGGGGAACGTGATTTTTACCCGGGTGGATGCCGCAATCAACTGGATGCGGTCGAACTCGCTCTGGCCGATGCCAATGGGTTTGGCCTGCTGCGCGATCGAGCTGATGGCCGCTTCGTCGTCGCGGTTCGATATCTCCCGCTTCGGCGCGGAGGTGATGCGATTTTCCCCGCGGCAGTCGGACGTGATGATCGTGGCCGGGACGGTGACTTACAAAATGGCGCTCGCGGTGAAGCGGATCTACGACCAGATGCCGGAACCGAAATGGGTCATCGCGATGGGCGCGTGCGCGTCGAGCGGTGGGATGTATCGCAGCTACGCGGTGCTCCAGGGGATCGATCACTTGCTGCCAGTCGACGTTTACATCTCGGGTTGCCCGCCGCGGCCAGAGGCGCTGCTCGATGGGCTGATGAAGCTCCAGCACAAGATCATGGGCGAGCACGCGGTGGAGGATCAGAAGCGGGCCATGTTCGAGCCGACCTGAGAGACGGTTTGACCGCAGATTTCGCGGATGGCGCGGACATTTCTGATCGGAGTTTCCGGATTGATCTCCGGGAAATGGGTGATTTGCGGATCGAAAACCTTTTCTTTCGATTGATCGGCGGAGTCGGTAAATCTTTTGAACGATGAAGGATAAGATTAAGGAAAAATTCCCGGACGCGGTGCTGGGGACGAAGGAGTTTCGGGGCGAGACGTCGATCTCGATCAAGGTGACGGCGTTGCGGGACGTGCTGGGTTTCTGCAAGACGGAGCTGGGCTACGACTACTTGATCGACATCACGAGCATTGATCATTTCGAGACCGAGCCGCGGTGGGAGATCGTTTACGAGCTGTATTCGATGGCGACTCATGGGCATTTGCGGATCAAGCTTCAGATGCCCGAAGACGAAGCGGAGGTGCCGACGGTGTCGGACTTGTGGCCGACGGCGGATTGGCACGAGCGCGAGATTTTCGACATGATGGGGATTCGGTTCACGAACCATCCCGATCTGCGGCGGATCCTGATGTGGGACGGCTATCCCTACTACCCGCTGCGGAAGGACTTCCCGCTGGAAGGCAAGCCGAGTGACGTGCCGGAAGTGGCGTTTACCGAGGTGGCACCCTTGGCCGGTGGGCCGTTCGTGACGCTGCCGATCGAGGGGAACACCCAGGCGCGGGAGCCTCGGGCGCGTCGGCCGGGCGAACTGGTGCCGCCGGAAGACGACGGGACCCGCGAGGTTTGATCGCGACGGCGGAGGCGCTTGATGGGTTCATCGGGCGGCTGGCGGGTCACGCCACGATCGCTCTCGATACCGAGGCGGACAGCCTGCACTGCTACTTCGAGAAGCTGTGTCTCATTCAGGTGAGCACGCCCGACGGGGATGATCTCGTTGATCCCTTGGCGGAGATGCCGTTGCAGCCGTTTCTGGACGTTTTCGTCGACAAGCGGGTGATTTTTCACGGTGCGGATTACGATCTGCGGATGCTGCGGAAGTCGGGATCGTTCGAGCCGGGCGAGATTTTTGACACGATGATCGCGGCGCGGTTGTGCGGGTTCGATGGCTTGGGATACTCGGCGCTCGTGGAGCGGTATTTTTCGGTCACACTGTCGAAGTCGTCGCAGAAGGCGAACTGGGCGATTCGCCCGCTCCCCGAGCAGATGGTGGAATACGCGGTCAACGACACGCGGTATCTGCTCACGATCTGCGCGGAGCTGGAGGCGGAACTCAAACGGCTCGGGCGGTGGGATTGGTTCCAGGAATCCATCGTCAGGATCATCGCGGCATCGCGGGAAACGAAGCCGCGCGACGAGGAACAGGTCTGGCGGATCGCGGGTTCGGCGAAGCTGTCGAGGCGGGCGCAATCGGTGCTCCGGGTGCTGTGGCACTGGCGCGACACGGAGTCACGGGAGTGGGACCGCCCGCCGTTTCACGTGATGGGCAACCGGGATCTCCTGGAGTTGTCGGAGCGGGCGAGTCGGGGGCAGGCGTTTTCAACGCCGAAGTTGACGAACCGGCGGCGGCGAAGCTTCGACGTGGCGTTGGCGTTGGCGCTGCAGGTGCCGGAGGACGAGTGGCCGCAGCCGATCCGGAAGCGCGGGTTGCGGCGAACGCAAGCGCAGGTGGATCGTTTTGATGAACTGAAGGTCGCGCGGGACGCAGCGGCGAAGGAGCTGAATCTGGATCCGTCGATCGTGGCGTCGCGGGGGGCGTTGGAGGCGGTGTCGATCGACGAAAGTGCCGATTCTTTGATGCGGTGGCAGCGCGAGCTGATCGGGTTGCCGGTCGGGTGAGATTGCCCGCTAAATGCGCGAACGGTAATGAGTTTTGGGGATGATCTGATCGGGTTGGCGCTGGCGGAGGATGTCGGGGCGGGGGACGTGACGTCGTTGTTTTTCACGGACGCGGGGCGGCGGAGCGGGGGGCGGATCTTTGCGAAGGAGGGCTGCGTGGTGGCTGGGCTGGATGTGGCGGTTGAGGTTTTTCGGCGGGTGGATGCTGAGTTGGTGGTGCGGGCGGTGGTCGTGGACGGGGACTGGGTTGAGAGTGGGGAGACGGTGCTGGAGATCGAGGGGGCGACTGGGTCGATCCTGACGGGGGAACGGGTGGCGCTGAATTTTTTGCAGCGGTTGAGCGGGGTGGCGACGCTGACTCGGCGGTACGTCGAAGCGGTTGCGGGGACCGGGTGCCGGGTGCTGGATACGCGGAAGACGACGCCGGGGTGGCGGGCGCTGGAGAAAGCGGCGGTCGTCGCGGGGGGCGGGACGAATCACCGCATGGGCCTCTACGACCGGGTGATGGTGAAGGATAATCACCTCGCCGGTGGGCTGAGCGTGGCGAGGCTCGCGGAGCGGATCGGGCGGGTGAAGGTGGAGCGACCGGAGGTGCGGGTGGAAGTAGAGGCGGACACGTTGGGGCAGGCGCTGGCGTTCTTTGGGATTCGGGGGGTCGATATCGTGTTGCTGGATAACATGCCGCCGGACGTGATGCGGGAGGCGGTGGCGCGGCGACCGGCGGGGATCGAGTTGGAGGCGAGTGGGGGGATCAATCTCGAAACGGTGCGTGCCGTGGCGGAGACGGGGGTGGATTTTGTCTCCGTCGGAGCGCTGACCCACTCGGCGGTCGCCGTGGATTTGTCGCTCGAGCTGCTTCGGGATCAATGAGTTTGAACCGGAGAGTTCGCCGGGAGGCTGATCGGAAATTTTCCGCGTAATCCGTGAAATCTGCCTTGGAAACTGAATTGGACATCGATCCTGACCGGGTCCGGGAGGCGGTCGGGGGTCTGATCGGGCGGCGGGTGTCGGTGTTCCGGGAGACGGCTTCGACGAGCGACGTGGTGCGGGATATGGCCCTCGGTGGCGCGGCGGAGGGGGAGGTCGTCGTGGCGGATCGGCAGTCGCGCGGGCGGGGGCAATTTGGGCGGCGGTGGGATTCGGCGGGTGGATTGGGGCTGTGGTTTTCGGTGTTGTTGCGGCCGGCTTGGGGGCGGGAGTTTTTGGAGCGGGTGACTCCACTCGTGGCGGTCGCGGTTGCCGAAGGGATCGGGGAGGCGACGGGTCTGGGGCCGCGGATCAAGCCGCCGAATGACGTGTTCGTCGATGGGCGGAAGGTGGCGGGGATTCTGACCGAGGCGCGGACGGGGCGGGAGACGTTTGCCGTCGTCGGGATCGGGGTGAACGTCTCGCACGAGGTCGTGGATTTCCCCACGGAGTTGCAAACGACGGCGACTTCGTTGGCTCTGGCGGTTGGCGGGCCGGTGGAACGGGAGCGGGTCCTGGTGGCAATCCTGCGGGAGTTGAACCGGTGGTACGCGGCGGGTGAGGCGCCGGGTGAGGAATTGACCGATGCTTACGCGGCCCTTTCGCGGCGGCCGGTTTGTGATAGTTTATCGACATGAAAAGACGGCTGGCTCGGTGGGGATTGATTTTTTTCGTCGGCATCGGCGTGGCGCGGGCGGCGGAGGAGAAGGGGGACGACTCGCCTTACGAGAGCATGCACGTCCTGGCGCGGGCGATGCAGCTCATCCGGCAGGATTACGTGGACGGCGAAAAGACGTCGTTCAAAGATCTCACTTACAGCGCGATGCGGGGGATGCTGTCCGAGCTCGATCCGCACAGTTCGTTCATGGACCCCCGAGACTTCAAGGGGATGCAGGAGGACACGAAGAGCGAGTTCGGCGGGCTCGGCGTGACGGTCACGACGAAGGGGGGATTACTGACGATCATCGGCGTGGCGGACGGGACGCCGGGGTTCGTTGCGGGATTGCTGCCGGGGGATCAGATTCGCAAGATCAACGACATCTCGACGGATCGGCTAACCATGGGCGATGCGGTCGAGATGTTGCGCGGCGAGCCGGGCGAGAAGGTGACCCTCACCATCGGCCAGCCATCGACGCAGACCCTCAAGGACGTCACCGTGGCGCGGGCGGTGATCAAGGTGCCGAGCGTGGTCGACGCGCAGATCCTGCCGGAGGTAAAAACGGCGGGACACAAGGTGGGCTACGTGCGGTTGGAGCAATTTAACGAACCGACGGCGGCTGAGCTGGGCAAGGCGCTGGATGACTTGGAGGACGAGGGAATGGAGGCGCTCGTCTTGGATCTGCGATTCAATCCGGGCGGCTTGCTCGGGAGTGCGGTGGACGTTTGCGCGCAGTTCTTGCCGCCGAACACGCGGGTCGTGTCGACGGAGGGTCGTTCGCCGTCACGGGAATACACGACCCGGCGGATGCCCGGCGGCACGCGGACGTATCCGGTCGCCATTTTGATCAATAATTCCAGCGCGAGCGGTTCGGAGATCGTGGCTGGGGCTCTGAAGGATCTGCAGCGGGCGATCCTGGTCGGCGAAACGACGTTTGGAAAAGGCTCCGTCCAGAGTGTTGTGTCGCTGCCGGACGGGTCGGCGATGCGATTCACGACTCAGAAGTATTACACGCCGAGCCGGAAACCGATTCACGAGCACGGGGTCGATCCGGACATCCGCTGCACGATGACGTTGGCTGAGGAGGCGGAACTTTACCGGGAGCGGCGGCGGCGGTCGGTGCCGGGTCTGGCGGACGCGGACGCGATGGATGTGATGGCCGATCCGCAATTTGACCGCGCGGTGGATGCGATCACCGGGGTGCTGCTGTACGCGGACAAGGAAAAGTCGGGCAATCCGGACCGCGGGTAGCGCGGGGCGCATCTTCTCCGATGATCGGGCTGGCAATCGAGACGTCGTGCGACGAGACGGCGGTGGCCGTGTTGCGGGGGTGCGGAGATCTCTTGGCGAGCGAGGTGTGGTCGCAGGCGAAGATCCACGCGGAGTATGGCGGCGTTGTGCCGGAGGTTGCGTCGCGGAGTCACTCCGAGATCTTGCCGGGATTGGTGCGGCGAGGATTGGACTTGGCGGGAATCGAGTTGGGGGCGGTCGACTATTTTTCCGCTACGGCGGGGCCGGGGCTGCCGGCAGCTTTGGTCGTGGGGGTGGCGATGGCGAAGGCCCTCGCCATCGGAACGGGGCGGCCTTTTTTGGCCATCAATCACTTGGAGGGGCACCTCCTCTCGCCATTTTTCGGCGAGCCGGAGATCGCGCCGCACGTCGGGTTGGTGGTGAGTGGCGGGCACACGATGTTGGTCGATGTGGCCGGTTACGGGCGCTACGAAGTGCTCGGCGCGACGGTGGACGACGCGGCGGGTGAGGCCTTTGACAAGGTCGCCAAGCTGCTCGGGCTCGGCTACCCGGGGGGAGTCGAGATCGACCGGCTAGCGGTGGACGGGGACGCGGCGGCGTACTCATTTCCGCGGAGCATGCTGCACTCGGGCGATTACAAATTCAGTTTCAGCGGCCTCAAGACGGCGGTGCGGTATTGCTTCGAAAAAGAAGAACCGCGGCTGGCCGACGCGTGCGCTTCGTTTCAGGAAGCGGTCGTCGACGTGTTGGTTGGCAAGGCCGAGCGGGCGCTGGTCTCGACGGGGCGACCGTGCCTGGCGCTGAGCGGTGGGGTGAGTTCGAACCGCCGGCTGCGGGAGCGGGCGAGCGAGGCGGCGGCGCGGGTCGGCGTGGAGTTGCGCGTCGCGGAGCCGTCGCTGCGGACGGACAACGCGGCGATGATCGCTTACGTGGCGTCACACCGTTTCGCGGCAGATTCCGCGGGCGACGGGTTGGATTCCGACGTGATCCCGACCTTTCGAGGATTTGGTCACGAGATTGCCGCTTCGGCGGCTGGCCTCGATCCAGGCCGATGAATCGACGAGGACCACGTGCGCTAGTGGCCGAAGTTCTCCACTTCGTCGTTGGTGTGAGGGGTAGTCGAAAGCCCCTTCTCGCTAGAGCGCGCCGAACTCCCCGGCTTTCTTGCGGTTGATGAACTCGGTGACTGCCTTGACGATCAAGGGACTTTTTTACTTCTCGCCGGTGATTCTCACGTGTCGAAAGTCTGACTGAAGCATCAAAGTGTTAAACGAAATCCATCATTCGGCCTTCGCCGTTCCGGGGCGGATGTAGTAGCCGCTCGCCCGCCATTCGCCATCGGGGGCTTTTTCGAAGGTGACGGTCTCGGTGGCCTCGGGGAGAGCATTGAAGGCCGTCTGGAACTGGGCGAGGAGGAAGTCGCCCGGGGTGCCGTCGGGTAAGACGGAGAGTTCGGACGCGGTCGCGATCTGGCGCGAGACGAGTTTGCCGAGGGGCGTGCGGACGTTTTCCAAGGCGGCAATCCATTGATCTTTCGTGAGGGCAGCTTGGAACGTGGCGGATGCGGCTTCGTAGCTGGCGGCGTAGTCGGCGGCGTCGATCTGCTCGAGCCACGGCGTCATGGTTTTGACCGCGGTGGCCTTCAGGTCGTCGTCGGCGGCGCGGAGATGGGAGGTGGTCGCTAAAGCGACGAGAGCGAGGGCCGTGAGGAGGGTTTTCATGAAGACGGGCAGAATGCTCTGTCCGCTGACTTTCCGCAATCTCCGGGTTTGCGGGTGCGACGCTGCATTTGCCTTTGGGCGGGTGGGCGCTATGTTCGCCGCGTTGTGGCGATAAAAGGTTGGTTCAGTTGTTTGGTGGGCGTTGGTTTGGCGGCGGTAGCCTTTGGGCAGGAAGCGGTGCTCGACAACACGGGGACCGTCGAAAATCCAAAGCCGACGTGGGAGACCCAGAAGCAAGCCCGCACGTGGCAGCTTGGCATCCCGGCACCGCGTGGGCTGGTGACCGACCGGCACGGCAAGCCCTTCGCGCAGTCGGAGGTGAGCTACAATTTGGCAATTTCTTTCCCGACGCCGCTGGACTTTACCGACGGGCAGGTCCTTGCCTTTGCCCGGCAGCAGGCGACGCTCGCCAAGGGTCTGCTCGGTCGCGAGATCCGGATCAATGACAAGAAGATCTTAGATCATTACAAAAATCGGGGCGTTCTGCCTTACGACATCGCCGAAGATCTGCAGGCGAGCGAGCTGTCCGTCGTGGCGGCGGGGGTGACGCCGACGCTCGTGCTGCGGCAGAGCTACGCGCGATTTTACCCGCAGGGGCGGCTGGCGGCCCACATCATTGGCTACGTTGGGCAGCAGGCACCGCTGTCGTTGAAGCCGATCGAAAACGGCGACCTCATTTTCTCGGAAAGCGAGGGTCGCGAGGGGCTGGAGCAGATTTTTAACGAGGAACTCGAGGGTCGTCCAGGCGTGTTGAGCCTGACTTTCGACGCCGAGGGCCGGAAGACGTCCGAGCGGATCGCGCAGCCGCCGGTGCCGGGTTACAACGTGATCTCCACGATTGACGCGAAGCTCCAGACCATCTGCGAGGAGGTGCTGGAAGAAAATTGTGAGCGCGGCGCGATCGTGATGATCGATCCAAAAAGCGGGGAGATTCTCGCGATGGCTTCCTGGCCGACCTTCGACCCAAACGTGTTTGTGCCCTACGTGACGCAGGCCGATTTCGACGTGCTCAATGACGATCCGGCCGTGCCGCTTTATCCGCGGGCTTTCCGCTCGGCTTACCCGCCGGGATCGACCTTCAAGACGTTCGTTGGCCTTGCGGCGCTCGAGACGGGGAAAATCAAGCCGTCATCGGAATTCGGGTGTCCGACCGCGTTGAGCGTGGGAAATTTTGTCTTCCGCAACTGGAAGAAGACCGGTGCTGGCTCGCTGAATTTCGTCGAGGCCCTGACCCAATCGTGCAACACGTGGTTCTACCAAGTCGGAATCAAGATCGGCTCGGAGCCGATCATCGACTGGTCGACGCGGCTCGGTTTCGGGCAGCGCACGGGCATCCCGCTGAAGGCTGAGGGTGCCGGCAACATCCCGACTGACGAATACATGCTCCGCGTCCACAACCGAAAAATCCTCAACGGTGACGTCGCCAACATGAGCATCGGCCAAGGCGATATTCTCATCACGCCTCTCCAGATGGCGCAGGCGATGGGCGTGTTGGCGGACAATGGCAAGTTCCATCAAACCCGCCTCGTGAAGCAGATCCAGTCGTTGGACAACACGGTCGTCGCGGCCTACCCGGATCGCCTGAGGGCCGAGCTGCCGATTTCCGATGAAATTATGGAGCAACTCCGCGAGGCCATGGTTGACGTGACCGAGTCGGGCAACGGCACCGCGCACCGCGCCCAAGTCGACGGCATCCACGTTGCTGGGAAGACTGGGACCGCGCAGTGGGGCCCGAAGGATAACCAGAAGACGGCGGCTTGGTTCGCGGGCTTCGCGCCAGCCGACGATCCGCAGTACGCCTTTGCGGCAGTCTACGAAGGCACCCCGGGCGACGACAGCATCCACGGCGGGTCGCACGCGGCTCCGCTGATCGGAAAAACGCTCAAGCAAGTCTTCAACCAAAAAGACGAAGAGGAAAGCGAGGAGGCTGATTCGTCCGATCAGTCGGGTTAGCCTGTTCACAAAAACGGCGCACTCGTTTCCGAATGCGCCGCGCTTCGTGCTCGACGGATGCTGGCGGGGCGCTCCCGTGCAGCGGGTAGCTCGTCGAGTGTAACTCTGATGTCGGCGATTCATCGAACCGCCGCAACCCCTTGGGATGGGACTACTCTTCCTTGTCGGGCTTGCCCTGGGCGCGGTCTCCGCCTTCGGGGCGGAGTTCGTCGCGGGTCAGGTTGCCATCGCCGTTTTTGTCGAGGGTCGCCAGCGCGGTTGATGCGGCGGCGATCTCCGTGGCGGAGATGATGCCGTCTCGATCGGTGTCGAGCGCTGCGACGACCGGTGGTGGCTTCCGGGGGCCACGATCTTGCTCGCCCCCTGGTCCCTTTTGTCCGCTGCCGGGTGGCTTGGCGAAGATGAGGCCGGTGGTGAGGAGGAGTGCCGCTGTCGTGGCTTGGATGGTTTTTGGTATTTTCATGACAACGGATTAGACCCCCGGATTGTTAAGGAGCGATGTGGCGGGACGCGGAGAGTTGTTAAGATTTGGTAAAAAGGTGCACTTCTCCGATTCTGGTGTGATTTCCTCGCGTTCGGAATGAAGGACGATGATCGAACGCGGGTCCTGATGATCGACGACGATCGCAAGCTGTGTCGGTTGGTCGCCGAATACCTTGGCCCGATGGGTTACGCGGTTGATGCGATCCACTCGGGGCCGGAGGGAGCCAAGGCCGCGGCCGCCGGTGGGATCGACGTGGTCATCCTCGACGTGATGCTGCCCGGCCTGGATGGGTTCGAAGTGCTCAAGCGGATTCGGGCGAAATCGGACGTGCCGGTGCTCATGCTGACCGGTCGGGGGGACGAGGCGGACCGGATTGTGGGGCTGGAGATCGGGGCCGACGACTATCTGCCCAAGACGTTCTCGACGCGCGAACTGTTGGCTAGGCTCCGCGCGGTGACCCGCCGAGGCCAGCGTCGGGCGGCGGACGCCGCGGAGGAAGTGCGGATGCTCGAGGTCGGTGGTCTGCGGTTGGATTTCGACACCCGGACCATCTCGCTGGACGGCACCAGCGTCGACGTCACGCCGGTCGAGTTCGATTTACTCGCGGCGTTGGCACGTCCGCCGGGTCGCGTTCGGTCGCGGGAGCAGTTGATCGAGGACATCCGGGATCGGCACTACGACGTTTACGATCGGTCGGTAGACGTTCACATCTCCGCTTTGCGGCGCAAATTGGGTGATGATGCGAAGGCCCCGCGGTTCATCCAGACCGTCCGCTCGGCCGGTTACTTACTGCGAAAACCGGTATGATGAAGCGGACAACAATTCCGTTGTTCGGAAAGATTTTAGGCTGGTTGCTCCTCAACGTCGCGGTGCTCGCGTTGGCGCTGGTGCTGGTGCTTTGGTCGGGTTTCGGGATTTCGCTCGACCGACTTTTTTTCACCGAGGCCAGCGGTCAAGTCGGGTCAGTTGGACGGTTGATCCTGTCGGACGTGCGGCTGAAGCCGGTCGGCGAATGGGACGACGTGCTGCGACGATACGAAGAAGCTTACGGGGTGAGTTTTGCATTGTTGGACCCGCGTGGCGACGCGATGGCCGGGGGATCGCTTTCGCTGCCCCCGGCCATCCTCGAACGGGTCCGCCCGGAAAATCCCAGACGTCGCGAACGCCGGGGTGAACCCGGAAATGTCGTCTCCGCGAACGGCAAATACTGGTTGGCCCAGCGCCTGCCACCGCCCCCGCGCAAAGGGCCGGGTCCGCCGCTGCCTGGATGGCTGGTGGTGAGCTCGGACTCGCTGAGCGCGGGTGGATTGTTTCTGGATCTGCGGCCCTGGTTGGTCGGAGTCGGGGTGGCCGTCGTTTTGTCCGTGTTGTGGTGGCTGCCTCTGGTGCGGGGAATCACCCGCTCGATCGCGGCGATGGAGGGCGCGATGGAACGCGTGGCGGGAGGGAATTTTGAACTGGAGAAATCGGGTGAAAGCGGGAGCTTTGGTCGAGCGACGCGGCGGCGGGATGAGTTGGGAAAATTGGCCCGGGCCCTCGGGGATATGTCGCGACGATTGGAGAGCTACGTGACTGGACAACGTCGCTTCCTCGGCGACGTCGCTCACGAGTTGTCCGCTCCCATCGGACGGTCGCAGTTGGCGGTCGAGATCCTCGCCGGTCGCGTGCCGGAAGCGGAGCGTGAGCGCGTCGAGGATCTCCGCGAGGAAGTGGAGGAAATGTCGAAATTGGTTAGCGAATTGCTGTCTTTCTCGCGGACCGCGATGTCGGCGGGGAGACCCGCGGTTGCCCCGCTGAATGCCGGTGAGGTCATCGAGCGGGCCGTTGCGCGGGAGGGCGCTGGGGCGACCGTTCAGATCGTCGTTCCCGGTGACTTGGTGGTCATTGCGAACGTCGATTTGCTCTCGCGGGCGCTCGGGAATCTACTTCGGAATGCCGTCCGTTACGCCGGAGGAGCGGGTCCGGTGACGGTGTCGGCGGAGTCAGGCGAAGGGTGGGTCACCGTTCGCGTGGAAGATGAGGGTCCCGGCGTGCCGGAGGCGGTGGTGGGTCGGTTGTTCGATCCCTTTTTCCGCGTCGATGCATCGCGAGACCGCGAGACGGGTGGCGTGGGATTGGGCCTCGCGATCGTGAAGACCGCGATCGAAGCCTGCGGGGGAACCGTGCGGTGTTGGAATCGGAAGCCGAGCGGCTTCGCGGTCGAGATCCGCTTGGAAGAGGGCGCGCAGCCCGGGTGAGCAATTCCTCGGAGAAGGACGGCGCGGATGCGCCGTCCCCCCTTTGAGTGATTTACGCGTTGTCGTAGCTAGCTTTGTCGTCGGCTTCGAGCCACTGGAAGAGGGTGGTCGTGGCGGGGTCGAGGCCGAGGGGCGCGACTTGCTCCGCGAACCATTCCTTCTTCTCCGGGTTCTCGTAGGGCTTGTGGGCCTCCATGCCGTCGGACCAGGCGGTGACTTCTTCCGGGGTCTTGCTCGCCCCGTGGCTGTCGAGCCAGGCGACGACTTCGGCGTCAGTGGTGCCGTCTTCAAGCAGCTTGCGGATGTCGGCTCCCTTTACCTCCTTGAAGTCGAAGAGCATGTTGTCGAGCGGACAGTCGAAGTGGTAGTCGCCGACGTTGCCGTTGATCTCGGCGTGGCCCTTGTCGATGGCGCGGGCGAGGATGACGTAGTTGCCCACGCGGGTGCTTGGGCTGCGGGGTGCGGTTTTGGTGAGGTCCATAGGTGGTGTGCTTTTCTGGTTGTTTGGTTGCGCCACGTGGTGGCCCGAGGAGACTCGCTCCAACCGGCGAAAGGGCAAGGGACTTTGTTCGATCAAATTCGATCTTTGACATTTCGCCACGGCTGAATACTGTGGTCGACTCGTATTTCTGCAAATGGACAACTCTCTAGCGCCCTCCTCCACAGATTTCGAAACGCACGCTCCCGGCTTCTGGCCTGACGTCGAGGCTGAGAAGTGGAACGATTGGAAATGGCAGCTTCGCAACCGCGTGACGAAGCTCGATCAGCTGGAGCAACGTCTCACGCTGAGCCCGGACGAGCGGGCGGGGGTCATCCTCTCCGGGAGCAAGCTAGCCTTCGCGGTGACGCCGCATTTTTTCAACCTCATCGATCCGGAGGATCCGGAGTGTCCGATCCGGCGGCAAGTGATCCCGAACGTGGGAGAATCCCAGACCGCGCCGTGGGAGATGGCGGATCCGTGCGGCGAGGACGGCCACATGCCGGTGCCAGGTCTCGTGCATCGCTATCCAGATCGGGTGCTGTTTCTGGTGACGGATCGGTGCGCGTCCTACTGCCGGTACTGCACGCGGGCGCGGGTCGTGAGCGGCGCGGGCGAGCAGGAGTTGCACACCAATTTCGAGGAGGCCTTCGCTTATCTCGAGAAGCACACCGAGGTTCGGGACGTGCTGCTTTCGGGGGGAGACGCGCTGCTTTTTTCGGACGATAAGCTGGAGTTTTTGCTCAAGCGGCTGCGGTCGATCAAACACATCCAATTTCTCCGTATCGGGAGCCGGGTGCCCATTTTCCTTCCCCAGCGGATCACTCCGGGCTCTGCAAGATGCTGCAGAAATACCATCCGGTGTGGATGAGCATCCACGTGAACCACCCGCGCGAGCTGACGAGCGAGGTTCAGGCGGCCCTGGGTCGGCTGGCCGATCACGGCGTGCCACTGGGCAACCAGAGCGTGTTGCTCAAGGGTGTGAACGACGACGTCGACGTGATGCGCGATCTCATTCACAAGCTGCTCATGTGCCGCGTGCGACCGTATTACCTCTACCAGTGCGATTTGATCAAGGGATCGGCCCACCTGCGGAGTTCCGTTGCGAAGGGCGTCGAGATCATCGAGGCGCTGCGGGGGCACACGACGGGTTACGCCGTGCCCCAGTTTGTCATCGACGCGCCAGGCGGTGGCGGGAAGGTTCCGATCAATCCGGGTTACGTGCTGTATCACGACGAGGAGAAGGTCGTGATCCGCAACTACGAGGGGAAGATCTTCGAATACCCTGAGCCGGGCCGCGACGGGGAGCCCGTCGAGCCGACCGAGGTGCCTGCGGTCGAGACGTGTGAGGCGTAGCCTCGCGGTCTTTGCTGGTCGGATGACTGGAGCGGCGCTTCTATCAAGCGCGTAGGGGCGAGTTGCAGGCGGGTGAGCGGTTCGAAGAACCGCCGCTACAGCGTGGGATTGCGGACCCGAAGTGTTATGGATAGGAGCAAAGAAATCTGATGGCGGGCGTAGTGGTGAGGCCGCGGGCGCGGTTGTTGACGGGGCACGATTGGGTCTACGGCACGGAGATTCTCAAGACCTTCGGCTCGCCGGCGGACGGAGACGTTGTCTCGATCAAGGACGGGCGCGACAAGTTGCTTGGGGTCGGGATTTACAATTCGAAATCGCAGATCACGGTGCGGCGGTTCTCGCGGCGGCGGCAAGATCTCGACCGGGATTTTTTCGAGCGCCGAATCGCGCAGGCCATCGAGGTGCGGGAACGGCGCGATTGCCGATCCGACCTGCGTCGGGTCGTCTGGAGCGAGAGCGACGGGTTACCGGGCATCATCGCGGATCAATACGGGGCCACGATCGTGCTGCAGACGCTGACGCTGGCGATGGACGCGCGAAAGTCCGAGATTGCGGAAGTCCTCATGGCAGCGACCGGAGCGCGGGGGGTGATCGAGCGAAACGACGCGCCGGTGCGGGCACTCGAGGGAATGGAATCCACGGTGGGTGTGCTGGTCGGCGAGCCGGAAGCGACGCAGGATCTGGAGATCGGGGGGGTGCGGTTTGGTGTCGACTTACTGGCGGGGCAAAAGACGGGGTTTTATTTGGACCAAGTCGGCAATTACGCGGCGTTGGCCGCCCACGCCGCGGGAAAGAGAGTCTTGGATTGCTTCGCGAACCAGGGGGGATTCGCGCTCGCGTGCGCGCGGGCCGGCGCATCCGAAGTCGTGGCCGTCGAGTCAGGGGAGGAGAGCTTCCGGCAACTCGAGGCCAACGCCGCGTCGAATGGTCTGACGGTGCGCGCCGAGCGGGCGGACGTCTTCCATTTTTTGCGGAAGGCTGATTCGGCCAGAGACCTCTACGATCTCGTGATTCTGGATCCGCCCTCATTCACCAAGGGGAAAGGCAAAGTCCGCGACGCGATGCGCGGCTACCGCGATCTGCACCGGCAGGCCGCGCTGCTCCTGCAGCCCGGGGGGTTGTTGGCGACGTTCTCTTGCTCGCACCACGTGTCGAGCGAGGCCTTTGTCGACTCGGCGCAAGCGGGTCTGCTCGACGCGCGGCGTTCGGCTCGCATCGTGGCGACCTTCGCGCAGGCGGCGGATCATCCGGTCGTGTTGCATCTGCCGGAGACAGCTTACCTCAAGGGAGTTTTGCTGGAAATGATGCCCGGGCGGTAACGCAAATTTTGGATTTGGTTTTTGGAATTTTCCCGCGGGAGGCATAGTCTGTAGCCCGAACACTTTTTTGCATGTCGAGTAGAGAAAGAGACGAGGACGACGACAATTTTGATTTCGAGGACGAGCAGTCGTCCGAGGAATTGGAAATGCAGGTGCAAAAAGCGCAGGCTGAACTCGGTGAGCTCAAGCGGAGGTCTGAGCAAATTGAGAAGGACAAAGCCCGCCTCGAAGAATTGAGCCGTCGGCAGGAGGATCTCGAAGACGGTCGCGCCGAGATGGTCGACAAGCTCACCCGCGCCATGGTCGTGATCGAGCGTGAGACTGAGGAATCCCAGAAGCGCCTTGAGCAGTTGAACGGCATCCAGGACGCGTTCCTGACGCATCTGCGGACGCTTGAAGGCATCAATCCGAAGCTCTGGACGGGAGCCGAGCTCCCCAAGGAGTTGAGCAAATCTTTGAGTGCTGTCGACGACGCCCGGGCCGAACATCTCAAGCTGAACGCGAAAATCGCCGCCGAGATCGGCGAAGAGCACGCGGCAGCGGCGGGCGGGGACTACGACGAATACTACGGCGGTGAGAAGGGATTCACCCATTGGCTCACGGCAGGCTTCGCCTTCACCTTGCCGCTCATGGTGCTCGCGGTAATCCTGGTGGTCGTCTTCATCGGGATGAGCGGGGGAGCACGTTAGCGTCCGCCATGCCAAGAAAACCGATTTCCCGGGAGGAGGGCCTGAAGCCAGCCGCGAGGCGCAAGGCTCCTCCCAAGCGCAAGGCAGACTCGCAGGATGATCCCGTGCGGTCGGAGCAGCGACGGTTGATCGAGGCTCAGGAGGAGCTCAAGCGCAAGCAGGAGAAGCTGCAGCGGCTGATCAAGGCTGCGCCCGCTCGCGAGGCCGCCCGCAAAAAAAAGCAACGCGAGCCGATCCGGATCAACGTGGCCTCCGCTGGCACGATGCAGCGCCCCGGCGGCGGTCTGCGAAGCAAATACGGCGCCGAAGCGCGCGATGTCCCGGTCCGGAAACGAGCTCGCCGCTCGGAGCGCAATCTGGCTCGGGCGCAATTTCTGATTCTTTGCCTAATTCTTGCTACGATCGGCTTCCTCATCTGGAAGGCAGTGCCGATGTAGGTTTCCGGCTTGAGTGCGAGTCGCGGCTTGCGTTCGCTGGGACGGTGATAATCGCGGAAAAAAATGGAGCCTAGCGGGATCGAACCGCTGACCTCCTCAATGCCATTGAGGCGCTCTACCAACTGAGCTAAGACCCCGCGAATCAGGAAGACAGAGGATAATGCAGCGCGACGGGTTGGCAAGCCGGATTTCTGGTGCGATCCGAGGTCACGCGCTGACTTGACTTCGGAGGGCGATCAAATTGGTCACTCCGCTAAGTCGAAGCGGTCTAGGTTCATAACCTTGGTCCAGGCGGCGGCGAAGTCGGCGGCGAACTTCTGTTGGCTATCGGCGCTGGCGTAGACTTCGGCGATGGCTCGGAGGATGGAATTCGATCCAAAGACGAGATCGTTGCGGGTGCCAGTCCACTTTTTCTCGCCCGTTTTGCGGTCGAGGCCCGCGAAGGCGTTCCCGCAGGGAGAGACCTGCTTCCACTCGGTCGCCATGTCGAGCAGGTTGACGAAGAAGTGGTTGGTGAGCTTGCCGGGCTGGTCCGTGAGGACGCCGTGGTCGCTGCCGTCGTAGTTCGTGCCGAGGGCGCGGAGACCGCCGATGAGAACAGTCATCTCCGGCGCAGTGAGCGTGAGGAGCTGGGCTTTGTCGATGAGGAGGGCTTCCGCTGGAATCGTGTAGTCCGTCTTCAAGTAATTACGGAATCCGTCGGCGGCGGGTTCGAGGTCGCCGAAGGCTTCGGCGTCGGTCTGCTCGACGCTGGCGTCCATGCGTCCCGGAGTGAAGGGGACGGTCAACGCGTCGTCCGCGGCGCTTTCGATGGCGGCGGAGCCGCCGAGGACAATGAGGTCGGCTAGTGAAATTTTTTTACCGTCGGTCTGGACTTCGTTGAATTCGGTTTGGATGGCTTCGAGTGTCTCAAGGACGCGGGCGAGTTGGGTGGGTCGATTCACCTCCCAGTCCTTTTGCGGGGCGAGGCGGATGCGGGCTCCGTTGGCGCCGCCGCGTTTGTCGGAACCGCGGAACGTGGACGCGGAGGCCCAGGCGGTAGCGACGAGTTCGGAGACGCTGAGGCCGGAGGCGAGGACTTTCGACTTCAGCGCGGCGACGTCGCTGTCGTCGACGAGCGGGTGGTCAACGGCGGGAATGGGGTCCTGCCAGATGAGTTCTTCGGCGGGGACGTCCGGGCCGAGGTAACGGGCGCGGGGTCCCATGTCGCGGTGGGTGAGCTTGAACCAAGCGCGGGCGAACGCGTCGGCGAATTGATCCGGATTTTTCCAGAAGTTGCGGGAGACTTTTTCGTAAGCCGGGTCGACGCGCAGGGCGATGTCGGTCGTGAGCATGCACGGCGTGATCTTCGTGTTGGCGTCGTGGGCGTGAGGGACGGTGCCCGCCCCGGCTCCGTCTTTGGGCGTCCACTGGTGGGCTCCGGCGGGACTTTTGGTGAGTTCCCATTCGTAGTTGAACAGGTTCTCGAAGTAACCGTTGCTCCACTCGGTTGGCGTGCTGGTCCACGTGACTTCGAGGCCGCTGGTGATGGTGTCGCCGCCCTTCCCGGTGCCGTAGTCGTTGTGCCAACCGAAGCCCTGGGCTTCGAGGCCCGACGCCTCGGAATCGGGGCCAACGTGGTCGGCGGAGGCGGCTCCGTGCGTTTTGCCGAAGGTGTGGCCGCCGGCGATGAGGGCAACGGTCTCCTCGTCGTTCATGGCCATCCGGGCGAAGGTGTCGCGGATGTCATAGGCGGACTTCAGCGGGTCGGGATTGCCGTCGGGACCTTCGGGATTCACGTAGATGAGGCCCATCTGGACGGCGGCGAGGGGATTTTCCAGTTTGCGGCTGTGCAGGTCTCCGTCGGCGTCGTCGTCGGAGACGAGGACAGCGGGACCATCCTTGGTGACGCCCTCGGAGCCGTGGGCGTAGCGTTCGTCACCGCCGAGCCAGGTCTTTTCGCTGCCCCAGTAGACGTCTTGGTCCGGTTCCCAAGTGTCGGCTCGGCCTCCGGCGAAGCCGAACGTTTTGAAGCCCATCGTCTCGAGGGCAACGTTGCCGGCGAGGATGTAGAGGTCCGCCCAGGAGAGCTTACGACCGTACTTCTGCTTGATCGGCCAAAGGAGGCGGCGGGCTTTGTCGAGGCTGACGTTGTCGGGCCAGCTGTTGAGGGGAGCGAAGCGTTGCTGGCCGCGTCCACCGCCCCCGCGTCCGTCGCCAGTGCGGTAGGTCCCGGCGCTGTGCCAGGCCATGCGGATGAAGAGGGGGCCGTAGTGGCCGAAGTCGGCGGGCCACCAGTCCTGCGAATCCGTCATCAGGGCGGCGAGGTCGGTTTTCACCGCGGCGAAGTCGAGAGTCTTAAATTCCGTCGCGTAGTCGAAGTCGTTGCCCATGGGATCGGACTTCGTGGAGTGCTGGTTGAGCAGTTCGACCCTGAGGCGGTTGGGCCACCAATCCTGGGCCGTCGTACCTTCCCCGAGAGCGGGCGTGGCGGTCTTCGGGGCGGAGTGGTTGAAAGGGCATTTGGATTCGGTGGTCATGGTGCGGGTCCTCGGTTGGGGTCGAAACAGATGCCATCAGCTTTCGGATGATAGTTGAAATACTTGTTCTGCTTAAAGTTGATAGATAATGTCTATCGACAGAGCGCGAGAGGCGTCCGGGTGGGTGGGGGATTGCGTAGGATTTTCGTCGGATGGAGGAGCCAAAATTGCCGCGAGGATTGATCTATCTGGTCGATGAGGGGCCGGGGATCACGCGGCGCCGCGTGGGGGAAAAGTTTGCCTACTTTCTGCCCGGCGGGGGGAAGCTGATGGACGCGGCGGAAGTGGCACGGATTGACTCGCTGGCGATCCCGCCGGCCTACCAGCGGGTGTGGATTTCGCCCCACGCGAACACGCACCTGCAGGCGACGGGTTACGATGACCGGAAGCGGAAGCAGTATCGGTATCACGCGGATTGGCAGGCGCTGCGGGCGCGGAAGAAATTTGCGCAGATGGGAGAGTTTGGCGATGCGTTGCCGGAGATTCGCAAGGCGGTGGCGGGGGCACTGCGGCACCGCGAGCTGGACCGGGCGCGGGTGGTGGCGACGCTGGTGCGGATGCTTGACCTCACGGCGTGCCGGATTGGGAATCTGAATTACCGAGATGAGAACGGGACCTACGGCTTGTCGACGCTGGAGGCTGAACACGTGGACGCGCACGGGCAGACGGTGGAGATGGCTTACCGGGGGAAGGGTGGGAACGACATCGAGGCGAAGCTGCGGAGTGGGACGGTGGCAAAGATTGTGCGGAAGCTGCAGGAGCTGCCGGGGCAGCATCTCTTCAAGTTCAAAGACGCGCGGGGCGACTGGCATCCGGTAGATTCGGCGGACGTGAACGAGTGGTTGCAAGAGGTGACGGGTGCGGCGTTTACGGCGAAGAATTACCGGACGTGGCACGCGTCGCGGTTGGCACTGGAGATTCTATCCGAGACGGCCGTGCCGGACTCGGCAACGGCGATCGCGCGGGAACGAAACGCGGCGATCAAGGAGGTCGCGAAAAAATTGCACCATCGTCCCGCGACCTGCCGGAAATATTACGTGCATCCGGTGGTGGTGGAATTGTTCGAGGCGGGGAAGCTGCGTGGGTCGTTGGAAGCGGGAGGCGTGCCGGTGCGGGGGCGGGCGGCTTCGGAGGACCGGTTGCTGGAGCTGTTGGGCGGGACCGCCGAGACTAGCTGCGCGAGTCTGCGACGAACTTCGCGAACGCCTTGAGCGTCTCTGGGCTGACGTGATGCTCGATTCCCTCCGCGTCGGAGCGGGCGATGGACGGCGAGATCCCGAGCGCTTCGAGAAAGGCAACGACGGCTTCGTGGCGGGCCTTGCTCTTCACCGCAAGCGCGCGGCCTGCGTCGGTGAGGAAGATCGGCCGGTAAGGTTCGGTCGTGACGAGGCCGTCGCGCTGGAGTCGCTGCACGGTGTGAATGACGGTCACGTGAGTCACGCCGAGGACGCGAGCCAGGTCGGTTGCGCGGGACTCACCATGCTCCTCGATGAGCTCGGCGATGGCTTCGACGTAGTCTTGGGCGCGCTCTTGCGCGTGTTGCTCGCGCGTGCGGTTTTGGAAGACGGCGGTCTCGGTGGTGGCGGGCTTCTTCTTCGTTCGCGCAGGTTTGGCAGCGGATTTCGCAGGGGGGCTTTTTTCGGTGGCCATCGGGTCAGTTGGTCGGCGGATCGATGAGTGACACAAAATCCGGGAATCGTCCACGTGGCTCGGAAGACGGGGAACGCTGGCGACTCCGGCGAGCGAATCCAAATTGGCGCTTGGATCGAAGAGTGGCACGGGGTTCCTTCGTTTTGCGATGAGGTGGTTGGTACGGTTTCTGGTGGCGGTGAGCTTGGGTGTCGGGCTACAGGCAGGCGGTATTCCGTCGTTGAAAGCCCGCGTCGGGTCGCCGGTGCTGCAGGAGATGATGGGCGGCTGTTCGTTGACCTGTTCATTTCCCTGGAAGGCGGAGAGCGGGGAGGCGCAGCGCCAGATCGCCGGCCTCAACGATAGTCGAGCCGACACGGCTTGGATGGGCGCGAAAGTGGGTGACACGTTGACGTTTCGGTTTCCCGCCGACCTCCCGCGGGATCTCGACGGCACCCCGTTTTACGGAGTCGACGTCATTAACGGCGTGATCGATCCGCTGGCGGATTTCAAGACCTACGGTCGGGTCAAGGAGTTGATCCTGTCTCACAACGGTCGACCCGTTTTAGAGATTCGTCTCGCCGACAGATCTCGGTGGCAGCGCGTGGAGTTCGACGACATCTACCTCAACGTCGGTGACACCCTGTCGCTCGAGATCGCGTCGATCTACCCGGGTGAGGCGCCGAACGACGCGGCGATTACCGAGATCGTCCTGCAAGGCGCCCACTGAAGCGCGAATCGGCAATCCGTTGACAGATGTGAATCAAGCGGGTACCGTTCCAATCTTAAATGTAGGGTGTGCTACATTCTAGAAAACTAGAAAGTAGACCGCCTCCAGTTGATGAAATTTCCTCTTCTTATCCCGCTTTCGATCTTCGCTTTCCTGGCTGCCTCGTGCTCCAAACCACCGGAGTCCGCGGCGGATCAACCGAAGCGCATTCTCACGTCGTTCACGATCCTGCAGGACATCGCGCAAAATGTGGCGGGCGATAAGGCCGTCGTGGATTCGATCACGAAGCCCGGGGCCGAGATCCACGAATACGAGCCGACGCCGCTCGACATCGTGAAGGCGCAGGACGCGGACCTCGTGCTCTACAACGGCATGGGACTGGAGCGTTGGTTCGAGAAATTCTTCAAAAACGTGAAGGACGTGCCGGTCGCCGTCCTCAGCGAAGGCATTACCCCGTTGAGCATCAACGACGGTCCCTACAACGGAAAACCCAATCCGCACAGTTGGATGTCCCCGGCCAATGCGATCATCTACGTCGAAAATATCCGCAAAGCCCTGGTCGAGCTCGACCCGGCGAACCAGGACACCTACGACGCGAACGCTGCCGCTTACACCGCTGAGCTCCGGGCCATCGACGGCCCGGTGCGCGAGAAGCTGGCCGAGATCCCGGAGGGCGAGCGGACGCTCGTTTCGAGCGAGGGGGCTTTCTCGTATTTGTTGAAAAACTACGCGATGGACGAGCTTTATCTCTGGCCGGTGAACGCCGACGAAGAGGGCACGCCGCAGCAGGTTCGCCACGTCGTCGATACGGTGCGCGAGCGCAAAATTCCGGTCGTCTTCAGCGAGAGCACGATCAGCCCGAAAGCGATGATGCAGGTCGCGAAGGAGACCGGCGCGAAGTACGGCGGCGTGCTCTACGTCGATTCGCTCACGACGGAGGACGGGCCGGCCCCGACGTATCTGAAGTTGCTGCAATACAACGCCAACGCGATTGTCGAAGGCTTCCAACGCTGATGCCCGACGACCCGTCCCCGCTCGACATCGACGTCAACGACGTCACGGTGACCTACAACAACGGCCACACGGCGCTGCACGACGCGTCGTTTTGCCTGAGGCACGGCTCGATCTGCGCGCTCGTCGGGGTGAACGGCAGCGGCAAATCGACGCTCTTCAAGGCGATCATGGGCTTCGTCCGCCCGTCGAAGGGTTCGGTGAACATCGGCGGTCGCCCCGTCACGGAGGCGCAGAAAAAGAACTGGGTTGCCTACGTGCCGCAGTCGGAAGAGGTCGATTGGACCTTCCCGGTGAGCGTGTGGGACGTCGTGATGATGGGGCGCTACGGGTTCATGAATTTCCTCCGCACGCCGAAGGCAAACGACAGGCGGCTCGTCCAGGAGAGCCTCGAGCGCGTGAAGATGTGGGAGTTCAAAGACCGGCAGATCGGCGAACTCTCCGGCGGACAGAAGAAGCGTGTCTTCCTCGCGCGAGCGCTGGCGCAAGGCGGGCGGGTCATTTTGCTCGACGAGCCCTTCACCGGCGTGGACGTGAAGACGGAGGCTGCGATTATCGACCTCCTGCGCGAGCTGCGCGACGCGGGCCACATCATGCTCGTCTCGACGCACAACCTCGGATCGGTGCCGGACTTTTGCGATCAGGTTGTGTTGATCAACCGCACGGTGCTGGCGTTTGGCCCGACCGACGAGGTGTTCACGCGGGAGAATCTCGCGATCGCTTTCGGCGGGGTTCTGCGGCACTTCCAATTCGATCAGTCGACGGTCGACGACACCGATGGCCGTCAAGTGACGCTGCTCACGGACGACGAGCGCCCGGTCGTGCTGGGGCGGGGCGGGCACCTCGAGCGGCGCAAAGAGGAAGAGCGCCGGGAGGCGGAAAGTAAAACGTGATCGAGCAACTCACGATCCCCTTTCAGTACGAATACATGCTCAAAGCGATCTTCGTGAGCGCGATGATCGGTGGCGTCTGCGCGTTTTTGTCGTGCTTCGTGACGCTGAAAGGCTGGTCGCTCATGGGCGATGCGCTGGCGCATGCGGTCGTGCCGGGGGTGGCGATTGCCTCGATCTTTGGCCTGCCGTTTGCGGTCGGGGCGTTCGCCGCCGGGATGCTCGCGGCGGCGGGGATGGGCTTCGTGAAAGCGAAGACGCCGATCCGCGAGGACGCGACGATCGGGATTGTCTTCACGGCGTTCTTCGCGCTCGGGCTGCTGCTCATCTCGCTTTTCCCAACGGGATTCAATCTCCGGACGATTGTGTTCGGCAACATGCTCGGGATGGCGGATTTGGACATCTTGCAAGCGGTCGTAATCTGCGGTGGGGCGATGGCTGTGCTGCTGGTCAAGTGGAAGGACCTGCTTCTCTTCTGCTTCGATCCCAACCAAGCGCGCTCCATCGGATTGAACACGACCGTGCTGCATTTCACGTTGCTCACGCTGTTGTCGGCGGTTGCGGTGGCGGCGTTGCAGGCGGTCGGCGCGTGTCTCGTTGTCGCGATGCTGGTCACACCGGGGGCCACCGCGTATCTGTTGACCGATCGATTCGGAAAAATGCTGTGGATCGCGTCGGCGATGGGCGTCACGACGTCGGCGGTCGGGGCCTACGGCAGTTACTTCCTCGACGGGTCGGTCGGCGGGTGCATCGTCGTGCTGCAAACGACCTTGTTTTTGGTGGCGCTCGCGTTCGCGCCGAAGCACGGGATGCTGGCGGCGAGGCGAGCGGGTCGCCGGGCGATCGCTGAGCCGATCGAAATGCGGGCGGCGGTATGAGTGCCGCCATCGAGCTTTTTCTGCGCGATCCGGTCGCGCCATTTCGCTACTCGTTCATGTTGGAGGCGCTCGGCGTCGGGGCGTTGGTCGGCGTCGTCTGCGCGCTGTTGTCGTGCTACCTCGTTCTCAAGGGCTGGTCGCTCATGGGGGACGCGATTTCTCACGCGATGCTGCCGGGCATCGTGATTGCCTACATCGTTGGCTTACCGCTCATCGTCGGGGCCTTCTTCGCGGGGTTGTTCTGCGCGGTGTCGACCGGGTTCATCAAAAGCCACAGCCGCGTGAAGGAGGACACCGTTATGGGGATCGTGTTCACGGGGATGTTTGGGCTTGGGCTGGTGCTCTTCACAAAGGTGCCGACGGACGTGCATCTCAATCACATCCTGTTTGGCAGTTTGCTCGGCATCCCGCAGCGGCTGATCATCCAGACGGCCATCGTCGGCGGTTTGACGCTGGTGGCCGTGTTGGTGATGCGAAAGGACCTCCTGCTTTTCTGCTTCGATCCAAATCACGCCCGGACCATCGGGCTGAACACGACGCGCCTGCATTACACGCTGCTGTCGCTCGTCGCGCTGGCCATCGTCGTCTCGCTGCAGGCGGTGGGGATCATTCTCGTGATCGCGATGTTGATCACGCCCGGCTGCATCGGATTTCTGTTGAGCCACCGGTTTACGCACATGCTGTGGATCGCGGCGGGGTCGGCGGTGGTGTCGAGTTTGGTTGGGGTTTACGTGAGCTATTTTATCAACGGCGCGACTGGTGCCTGCATCGTGCTGGTGCTCGTTGCCCAGTTCCTACTTGCGATGGTCTTCGCGCCGAAGAACGGGCTGTGGGCGCGGCGGCGAGCGGGCGTCCACAGCGAGAGAGCGGCTGCAGCGGCCCTTCCGTGAAGCACGTGGGGTGTCGGACCCCAAACTGACGGAGCTTCACGGAAGCTCCGCTCCATCGTCGGGTTTTCGTGATCGTTCGTTCCAGCGGTGCTGCATCTCGTCGGCGGTGAGGTTTTCGAGGTCTTGGTAGAGCATCCACTCGTGGCCGATGGGGTCGCGGAGGGTGCCGCAGCGGTGGCCGTGGAACTCGGTTTTGAGGGGGCGGACGATCCCGGCTCCGACGGAGGTCGCGCGGGCGAAGGCGGCTTCGACGTCCGGGCATTTCAGGAGAATCTGGGTCGCGTTGCCGGTCGGGGCTTCGCCGGGCGAAACGGTGATGAGCGCGTCTCCGAGGGTCAGTTCGGCGTGGCCGATTAGGCCCGTGCGGGGGTCAGTGAGGCGACAGCGTTCTGAGGCTGCGAAGGCGGCGGTGTAGAAGGTTATCGCAGCGGCGAGGTCGGGAACGCGCAGGTTGAGGGCGAGGGTCGGATAGGTCATGGCGATTCGGGGGTGGGCATCGCGCGGTCCAGAAGTTTGGGTGTTTTTGCGGTCTCGGTTGCGCCGCGCTGGAAGCCCGTGGTCCTCAGCTTGAATCGGTGAGCAGCTGGAAGATGGGTGATCCCTATTCTTCGAGGATCTGCTCGGTGGTGGTGGGGTTTGGGCTGGTTTCGCGCGGGAGGTCCCGGTCGTCAGGTTCTTCGCCGACGGTTTTGGACTCAGGGGATTCGGGTTCGCTCATCCGACGGCTCCGCCGACGCCGACGTCGAGGATGGGGGTGTCGACGGAGGCTCCGGTGGAGCAGGCTCCGAGGAGGCCGATGAGGGTGACGGCTGCGAGGGCGAGGAGGATGGATTTCATGGTGCTTTAGTTTCGGTGGTGGGGACGGGTTTGGTTGGGTCGGGGCTGGCAGCGAGGACGCGTTTGAGGTCCTCGGGGCGGACGGGTTTAGGGAGGTAGTCGTCCATGCCGGCGGCGAGGCACTCGGTCTTGTCGTCGAGGGTGGCGTTGGCGGTGAGGGCGATGATGTGGGGGCGGCGGGCCGGGGGGCGGAAGCGGAGTTCGCGCGTGGCGCTCAGGCCGTCGAGCTCGGGCATCTGGATGTCCATGAAGATGACGTCGAAGGCACCGCCGCGGGCGGCGGACACGGCGGCGGACCCGTCGCCGACGATCTCGGGTCGGTAGCCGAGGGATTCGAGGATGCGGCGGACGACCTTCTGATTGATGAGGTTGTCTTCGGCGACGAGGATGCGGCGGGGGTGTCGCTCGGCGAAGGGGGCGGGATCGGGGCGGGCCGCTGGGAGGGTGGGCGCGGTATCGGGCTGGAGGGCCCGGGAGATGGCGAGGACGAGGCTCTCGTAGCGGACGGGCTTCGGGAGGTGTGCGGAGAGGTTGGCGTCCGGCGCGCGGGGGTCGTCGGGTCGGAAGCCTCCGGAGGAGGCGATGAGGATGGGAACAGGGTCGCGGGCGTCGTGGCGGCGGGCTTCGAGGTCGCGGAAGGCGAGGGCGAAGTCGAGGCCGTCGACGTCGGGCATGAGCATGTCCGAAACGATGAGGTCGGGGGGCGGACTGGTGCTGAGGGCGTCAAGGGCGGCGGCGGCGTTGGGAAAGGTGATGGGGTGCATCCCCCAGCGAGCCGCGAGACGCTCGAAGACGACGCGGTTGGTTTCGTTGTCGTCGACGATGGCGATGGTTTTGCCCCGAAAGGAGGGGAGTTCGGAATCGTCGCTCGTGGGATGAAAGTCGGGGGCTGGGTGGGCGACGAAGGTGAAGGTGAAGGTGGATCCCTGGCCGGGCTGGGTGTCGACGGAGATGTCGCCGCCCATGAGCGCGACGAGGCGCTGGCTGATGGCGAGGCCGAGGCCGCTGCCGCCGTAGTGGCGGGTGGTGGAGGAATCGACTTGGGAAAAGGATTTAAAGAGGCGGTCGAGGCGGTCGGGGGGGATGCCGATGCCGGTGTCGCGGACGGCGATGCGGATGCGATGGGTGGCCGTGCTGGTGTCGGGTGGGGTGACGGGTTCGGAGTCGACGGTGACGACGATCACGCCGCGCGGGGTGAATTTGACCGCGTTGCTGAGGAGATTGAGAAGGACTTGGCGGATGCGGGTGGGGTCGCCGAGGAGGCCCGTTGGGAGATTTTCGTCGAGGGAATGAACGATCTCGATTTGTTTCTCGATGGCGGGGAGGGTGATGACGTCGAGGGATTCTTCGACGCAGGCGCGGAGGTCGAAGGCGACGTTCTCAAGCTCCATCTGGCCGGACTCGATTTTCGAGAAATCGAGGATGTCGTTGATGATGCTGAGGAGGGCGTCGCTGCTGGCGCGGATGGTTTCGACGTAGCTCTGTTGCTCGGAGTCGAGGCGGGTGTCGACGAGGAGTCCGGTCATGCCGACGACGCCGTTCATGGGCGTGCGGATCTCGTGGCTCATGGTGGCGAGAAATGCGGACTTGGCCCGGGTAGCGGCTTCGGCGCCGACGAGGGCGGTGGCGAGCTCGTCGTTGCGAAGTTGCAGGTCGGTGCGGGCGGCGGAGAGGAGGGCAACTTTGTCCCGGATGGCGCGGGTGATGGGGCGGAAAATGAAGAGGCCTTCGAGGAGGAGGGTGAGAAGCGCGGCGGCGAAAAGAATCCTTTCAATGGTGATGAGTTCGCTGACCTGACGCTCGAGGGTAGCTTGGTATTCGGCGACGATTCTTTCCATTCCGGCGAGGAAGGCGGCCTCGTTGGCGAGGATAATCTCGAGATCGGCTGGGTCGGGGCTGGGGGAATCGAGGATGCTGCGGGCGGCGGCGAGCATCGCGCTCTGGGGCTGGCCGACGAGCTCGAGCTGGGCGCGGATGGCGGGGTCGGTGGTGGGGGGGATGCCGAGATCGGCGGAGCCATCGAGGAGCGCTCGGTGGGCGGCGTCCCAAGCGTCTGCGCTGTTGCGGAGGTCGGCTTGGAGGCGTTCGTCGGGTCGATTCGCGAGGGCGAGGGCGTCTTTGGTGATGCGCTGGCTGAGCATGCGCTGGCGGCCGGCTAGGTTGATAACGGCCCCGGCTTCACGATGGGTGGCGAGCTGGTGTTGAATGACGACCTGCCCGGCGATCAGCAGGCTGGCAACCAGGGAAAGGGCGGCAACGTAGTAGACGGTGAGCGAGCGAACGGCGCGGTAGTCGGCAGGAGCATCGGGGTCGCTCATCAACTCGGGTTTCATCTGAGGCGGAGTCTGCATGATTTCTCACTCAAGGAAAGGACTTGAGCCGGGCGGGTTGCCGTCGGATGGTGACGATCCATTTTAGCTGGAATTGATTTATGAGTGATTACGCACATCCTGAGGCCCTCGTGACGACTGATTGGGTGGCCGAGCATCTGAACGACCCCGCGGTCCGCATCGTCGAGAGTAACGAAGACGTCCTCCTTTACAGCACGGGACACGTGCCGGGGGCGGTGCACATTGATTGGCGGGGCGATCTGCAGGACCAGACGGTGCGCGACTACATCTCGCCGGCGGAATTTGCGGAGATGTGTTCGCGGCACGGGATCGGGCCGCAGACGACGGTGGTGTTCTACGGGGATAAATCGAACTGGTGGGCGTGCTACGCGCTGTGGGCCTTCCAACTTTTCGGTCACGAAAACGTGCGCGTGATGGACGGAGGGCGTGACAAGTGGAAAGCGGAGGGAAAGGTGATGACGCGTGAGGTGCCTAAGCCGGAGGCGGTTGAGTATCCAGAGCCCACGGAGCGGCGGGACGAGCAGATCCGCGCGTTTTTCGAGGACGCCTTGGCGCAGAGCGAAGCGGGTAAGCCGCTGATCGACGTGCGGTCGCCCGGGGAGTTCGTCGGCGAGGTGACGCACATGCCGGAGTATCCGCAGGAAGGAGTGCTGCGCGGCGGCCACGTGCCGGGGGCAAAGAGTGTGCCGTGGAAGAAGGCGACGAATGACGACGCAACGTTCAAGAGCGCGGATGAATTGCGGGCGCTCTACGAAGGCGAGGTCGGGTTGAAGCCGGGCGAGGACGTGGTGGCGTATTGCCGGATCGGTGAGCGGTCGAGCCACACTTGGTTCGTTCTCAAGTATCTGCTGGGTTACGAGAAGGTGAGGAACTACGACGGCTCCTGGACGGAGTGGGGTAATCGCGTGCGGGCTCCGATCGCGAAGGGCGCGTAGGTCGATTTTGGATTTACGATTGAAGATGTGGGTCTCGTGAGCGCTTATCCGGAGAAATTGGGGAAGATTGTGGGGCTCTTTGAGATGCTGCCCGATCTGGAGAAGCGGGAGACGCTCATTACTTACGCAGATCAGGCGATGAGCCAGGGGCCGCGGGAGGGGGAGACGTTTGATCTGGAGGACGTGCGGAAGGACGAAGAATGCACGGACGAGGTGGGGGTCTTCCTCAAAGTCGGTGAGGGTGGTGGGTCGCACTATCGGATCACTTTGGGACCGCAGGTGCAGACGCTGACGAAGGCGATGACTTCGATACTTTGCAAAGGGCTGGAGGGTTGCACGATCGAGGAAGTGCTCGCGGTGCCGGCGGATTTCGTGCCGAAGATCGTGGGAGCTGACTTGGTGCGGCAGCGGAGTCAGACGGTGTATTACATCCTGACGCGGATGAAGGGCGCGGCGACGGTGTTGCGGAACCGCTTGCGGGCGGCTTCGGATGACGTGGGGTGAGGTGAGAAAAGCGTTTTTGCGGCGCGAGATCGGGTCGGAGGTTGGAAGTCGACGCTCCTAGAAGGGTGCCCGCTAGAGCTTTCCGGTGAAGACGGTTTCGAAGACGGTGGAGCCGCCTTCGCCAGCACCGGGCTTGGGGCGGAGATCGAGGTCGCGGTAAGCTTGTTCGAGGGCTTCGGGGTCGCCGCGGAGTTCGGGAAAAATGTGGCCTAGGCGCTGCTTGACGTAATACTTGGCGGCTGCTCGATCGATGGGGTGGAGGGGCGGCTCGCCCTGCAGTTTCTTTTTGAAATAGTCGATGATGGCGGACATGGCAACGGGTGGAGGAAGTTTAGCGCAGGATTGGTTTTCCGAAAGTCGGGAGTCGAGGCGGCTTGCTAGTGGGCGGGGCGGCTCCTAATTTTGCGGGGTGATTCGGCTGAATTATCACCTGCCCGGGACGGCTCCGGCGACGCTGCTGCCACGGGTGGATGGGGCGGGGAAGGCTCCCGTGCTCACGCTCATTCAATACGACGAGGGGTCGCTGGTGGAGGAGGAATTCACCTCGTTCGAGGAGCTGATGAAGCGCTTCGATCCGGCGAAGGTGAACTGGATCAACGTCGACGGGCTGGAGGACGTCGAGCTGCTGCGGGCAATCGGGGAGCGGTTTGGATTGCATCCCCTGACTCTCGAGGACGTTCTCAACACAACTCAGCGGCCCAAGGTGGAGACGTTTGACGAGTATCTCTTCGTGGTGAGCGAGATGGTTTATTTTGAAAATGCAGACCAGTTGGCGGTGGAGCAAGTGAGTCTTTTTCTCGGGGATTCGTTCGTGCTGACGCTGCAGGAAGAGCGGGGTTGCGACACGTTCGAGCGGATACGGGGACGGCTTAGAAACGGGCGGGGCTACGCGCGGAAGCGGGGTGCCGATTACCTGCTCTACGCACTGCTGGACACGATCGTGGACCAATTTTTTCCCGTTCTCGAGTCGCTGGGCGACGGGGTCGAGGAGCTGGAGGAGGAACTGCTTGCGCACCCGTCGAAGGACACCCTGCGGCGACTTTACGAAGTGAAGCGGCTGCTCATCCAAATCCGGCGGGCGGCGTGGCCGCACCGGGAGATCTTTTCATCGCTCATGCGGGACGATTCGGGCCGATTAGCGGAGGGGACGACGGTGTTCCTGCGGGATTGCTACGATCACATCACGCAGATCATCGACATCATCGAAAGCTACCGCGATCTGAGTGCGGGCTTGATGGACGTGTACCTCTCGAGTTTGGGCTTCCGGACGAACGAGATCATGCGTGTGCTCACGGTGGTCTCGACCATTTTCATTCCGCTGACGTTCGTGGCGGGGGTCTACGGGATGAACTTCAATACCGATAGCCCGTTCAACATGCCGGAGCTGAACTGGCGTTTTGGTTATTTCTTTTTCTGGGGGACTTCAGCGGCGATCGTGGCGGTCACGGTGATCATCGCGAAGCGGAAGCGGTGGCTATAAGTGAATGAAAAATTTGAGATGAGGGATGAGAGTTGTTGCGATGCGGTGCTGCTCGACATCGGCAACGTTCTGCTCAAGTTCGATTATTTGGTGGCGGCTCGACGGTTAGCGGAACTGGGGGGGCTGGAGGAGCTGCCGGAACGCGGTCCGATCGAGGCTGCGCAAGTGGCGCTCGAGGGCGGGGTTATTGATCGGGCGAATTTCTTCGGCGGGTGAGGCCCATCTTTCGGCACGTGGGTACGGATGAGGAGTTCGTGGAGATCTGGCAGCGGATCTTTGAGGAAAATGTTCCGATGACCGCGCTAGCCGTGGAATTGGCGGAAGCAGGCGTGCCGACGTTTCTGCTGTCGAACATCTCGGGTATCCACGTGGACCACATCTTTGAAACGTATCCCGTTTTCAAGACGGTCAGGGGTGCGGTCTTCTCCTACCGCTCGGGATCCTTGAAGCCGTCTCCGGCTATCTACGAGATCGCCGTAAGCGAACTCGGCCTCGTCCCGGAGCGGACGCTCTTCGTCGACGACCTCACGGCAAACGTTGACGCTGCCGAGTCTGCTGGTTTCCGCGGACTCGTCTACGATTGGCGCGATCACGCGCCGGTGGAGTCGGAGATCCGACGTCTTCTTAAAATAGTCCGAGGACCTTTAAGATGACGACGACGACGACGATAACTCCGATGATGTAAAATACGCTGTGCATGACTTCTCTTTCGTCTGAGGAAAGCGGGTTGCGTGTGCGAAATCGAATTTTTTAGCGGGAGGGTCGTTACATTTTTTCCGGAACGCCGATTCCAAGTAGGTCGAGTCCGGTGCGGAGTGTTCGGGCGGTCGTGGCGCAGAGGGCCAACCTTGAGGCTCGCGTGCCCCCCTCGGATTTCAGCACCGGGCACGCTTCGTAGAACGCGTGAAAGGTCGTGGCTAGCTCGTAGAGGTAGTTCGCGAGCAGGTTCGGGCGGAAGTCGGTGAGGACAAGGGGGAGGGTCTCTGCAAATTGAATGAGCTTGAGGCCAAGGACGCGCTCGGTCGGGTCATCGAGAGTGACCGTGAGCGGCGCTCCCTCGGGTGACGTCTCGGATGACGTCTCGGCTTTGCGGAAGATCGACTGGATGCGGACGTAGGCGTTCTGCAGGTAGGGCGCGGTGTTGCCTTGAAAGGAAAGCATCTTGTCCCAAGCGAAAACGTAGTCGGTGAGGCGATGCTGGGAGAGTTCCGCGTATTTGACGGCACCGAGGCCGACCGTGCGGGCGATGGACTCGGCCTCGGCGGCGGGGAGGTCACCATTTTTTTCCAGGACGATCGCGCGTGCCCGGTCGATGGCTTCGGTGAGGACGTCCGCGAGCTGGACGTTCTCGCCGGATCGGGTGCGCATGATTTTGCGGTCTTCTCCCAAGATGCTGCCAAACGGGACGTGCCGGGCGTCGACTTCGATGCCGATGAGCCTGGCCGCGGCGAAGACCTGCTGAAAGTGCAGAGCCTGCGGTGCTCCGGTGACGTACCAGATGGCGTCGGGGGCGTGCCGGGCGACCCGGGATTCGATGGTGGCGAGGTCGGTTGTCGCGTAGAGGAATCCGCCGTCGGTCTTGCGGATGAGGCAGGGCTTCTCGGCGAGATCGGGATGGTCGGGGAAGAAAATGCAGGCCGCTCCTTCGCTGATCCGGGCCGTGCCGTCGGCGAGGAGTCGGTCGACGAGCGGGCCGAGGGCGTCGCGGTAGCTGCTCTCACCGAGGTGCTCGTCGAACTCGATCTCGAGTAGCGTGTAAAATTTTTCAAAGCCTTGCCAGGAGAGGTCGACGACTTGTTGCCAGATTGCGAGGTTCTCCGGGTCGCCGGATTGGAGTCGCACGAGTTCCTCGCGGACGGTGCGGCTGAGCGCTTGGTCGGTGGCTTCGAGGGAGTTGACGTGGCGGTAGAGCCGGAGGAGCTCCGGGATCGGATCGGCCGCGAGGGCGTCCCGGTCGAGAAAGTGCTTCCAGCCGTGGATGACCTTGCCGAATTGCGTGCCCCAGTCGCCGATGTGGTTGTCGGTGACGACGTGGTGGCCCAGATAGCGGGCGACGCGGGCGAGCGCGTCGCCGATGAACGTGCTGCGGATGTGGCCGACGTGCATGGGCTTCGCCACGTTTGGCGCGCTGAAGTCGATGACGATCCGCCGGGGCGCGGCGGGAGCTTCGACGCCGAGGCGTGGATTGGTCGCGAGGCAGGCGGTCGTTTCTCTCAGGAAGTCGGCGGTGAGGCGGAAGTTCAGGAATCCCGGGCCGGCCAAAGTTGGCGCCTCCGCGAGTCCCGAGACGTCGATGGCGGCGGCGAGTTCGGCGGCGAGCTCACGCGGATTGCGACGCTCGCGTTTGGCGAGGACCATGGCGGCATTCGACTGGTAATCGCCGAAGCGGGTGTCCGCAGTCGGGGTCACTTCGGCGACGGATGGATCGAGGCCGAGATCTGCTAGCGCGGTGCGGAGGCGCTGCTCCAGCCGGGAGCGGACGGTGGTCATGGCTGGATCTAGGCGGCTTGTGACCGGTTGGTGAAAACCGAAAGAATGGATTCCGCATCGTTGGCTTGGGCGAGTTCTTCGCGAACCGTGCGGTCGTTGAGGAACTTCGCGATGGCGGCCAGCGTCCGGAGGTGAGTCTGAAACTGGTCGCGCGGGACGACGAAGAGGACGATAAAATGGACCGGTTCGTTGTCGAGCGAGTCGAACTCGATGCCCGCCTTCGAGCGACCGAACCCGGCGACGACTTCGGTGACTCGATCGGACGAAGCGTGGGGAATGGCGATCCCGAAGCCGATGCCGGTGCTCATCGTTTCCTCCCGCTGCTTCAAGGCTTCGAGCACGTTGGCGACATCGCTCGCGTCGACCTTGCCCGCCTGCACGAGCCGGTTGACAATCTCCTCAATGGCTTTCCAGCGCTCATCGGATTGCATTTCCGGGATGATTTGTCCGGCGGACAGGAGATTGGCCAACATCATACGCAGAAAAGTTCCCTCAATGGGGCGCTCAAGGAAACCTAGCGGTCCGCATTGTGATGACAAGAGAGGAGTTAATGTCCGACCTTTCGTCGTCCTGTATACGGGCTGAATAAAAACCGACATAGCCGCTTGCGTGCCGATTGCATCTCTGGTTAGCTCCCCGCGAAACCGGCCCCCGGATTCGTCAAGGATCCTCGTGAAGTCGGCTCGAGTTATGGATGATCGTTCGAACGTATTTAGTCAGTTTCTGAAAAAAGCGCACGAGCGCCAAGAGTCCGATCCGCAGGAAGGTGCCGAGGTGACTGACAGCCCGGAGTCCGTCACCAGCGCTCCACCGGCGCCCGCCACCGACAAGCCGGGCGTGAAGCGGCTGATCCTTTCGGCCACGAGCAAGGGTGGCGTCGGCAAGTCTTACGTCACGGTCAATCTCATTGAATGGCTGCAGTCCCTCGAAGTTCCGTTCATCGCGTTCGATCCGGATTGGTGCAATTCTACGCTCACTCGTTTCTACGACAGAGCCGAATTCATCGACATCAGCGAAGAAGTCCAGCTGGACAACGTCATTCGCGCCTTCGAGCGGACGGACCTCGTTATCGCCGACGGGGTAGGCTCGTTGCAGATGAAATTCATCGACTGGCTCGAGGAGACGCGCGTCTTCGAGATGCGCGAGCAGCTCGGCCTCGAGATCACGCTTGTCGTCATCATCGAAGAGGATAAGGAAACCGTTTTTCAGGCGGGTCAGGCAGCCAAGCGCGTCGGCAACAACGCGAATTGGATCGTCGTCCGCAATCTCAAGACGTCCCCCGTGACCGAGATCTACGACGGCAGCAATGCCCGCAAAGAGCTCCTCGCTCTCGGCGCCCGTGAGATCACCATCGAGCGCTTGCCTTGGAACCTCAACAGCATGCTCCAGAAGTCGAGCAAGAGCATCAACGGCCTCATCCAGGATGAGAGCGTCTTCTTCCTCGAGCGACAGCGGCTTCGCTCCTACCAGCAGCGTTTGTTCGAGGAGTTTGCCGGAGCGAGGGAAATTCTCCTGCCCGATTCCAGCATCGGTGCGCTGCCCGAGGAGCCGATCGCCGTCACGCCGACGGAGCCTGATGCACCCGAGGAACCCGTTGCGGAGGCACCGGTCGCCGTGGCGCGTCCCCGGATCCCGCCTCAAGACGTCTAAGTCCGCATGACCGTCGAAGGCCAAAAATCCGAGATCCCCTCCACGCACCAGGAGGAAAGCAAGCGCCTCGTCCTCGTCGCGATGGACAAGGGTGGCGTCGGAAAATCATTTTTTTCGATCCTCTTCGTTCAGTGGCTCCGTCAATACCAGAAAGACTTCCTGGCGTTTGACCCAGACTACCAGAACTCGACGCTCACCCGGTTTGTCCCCGACGCGCAATTCCTCGACATCCGGCATTCGGAAAACCTCGACCGGGTCATCGAGGTCATGTCGGACGCCTCGCTCGTGATCGTCGACGGGGTCGGCTCGCAGCAGCGGATTTTTCTCGACTGGTTAGAAGAGACAAATTTGCTCACCCTCCGGCAAGGGATGAAGCTCGAACTCACGCTGGTCGTGATCGTCGAGGAAGACAAAGACACCGTCCACCAAGCGGGAGAAGCCGTCACTCGCATCGGTAACACCGTTGACTGGTTGGTCGTGAAAAACCACAAGACCATGTCGAGCTGCAAGATCTACGATCAGAGCCGCGCCCGCCAAGAACTCGAAGCGGCGGGAGCCCGCGAGGTCACGATTCCGAAACTCCCCGACCACTTAGTCCTCTATTTGCAGCAGAATTCGCTGACCATCAGCGGGGCCTTGGAAGGTAACGGATTGTTCCTAATTGACCGCCAGCGCATGGTGAACTATCGACGCGAAGTTTTCCGCCAATTCGACGCCCACCGCGACATCTTACTACCATGACCGAAGATCTAGAACTCAAAGCAAAAATTTCCGACTGGCAGCGCCGTTACAACATCCAAGACGGTGACCCCGCCATGGCCTTGCTCGAGCTCCTCCAACTCTACGGTCGTCAGCCGAGCGCAGCGCCGGTGTCGAGTGACGGGAAGCCGCAGAAGGTCCAGATCGAGGGCTTCGACGAGCAGATCGTCGAACAAATCCGCACCCAGCTCACGCCCGGCGTCGAGCGGCTGGGTTTCCAGACGCAGGAGCTCAAGCAGAAGCTCGATGCGATGCAGTTGGATGGTTTCGCCGAGCAAGTCGCGACCTATCACGAAGGGATCGATTACTGCACCAAGAAGCTCGACGTGGTTAAGAAAGAATCCGACGCGATCGTCGTGCAATTGAATAAGGTGGCGGGATCGATCAACCCGGTTTCACGCGGAGCGATCCTGGTGCTCATGCTCGCCGCCGGCGGGTTCGGCTGGGTCCTCGGCGTCATGTTTTCCTAAAAACCGTGGCAGAGGCGCGATCCAAACTAAGCTTAGTCCAGTCTCCCATCGTGGAGCAACTGGCAGAGGGGATTTTTGAAGGGATTTAATTTCGATTTCAGCTCGATTGAGAACAAGGGGCCGCTCCGCTCGGCGGCCATGGGTCTCATGGTGCTGGTCATGGTGTTTTTCGCCGCCAACATCACGACGTCGACCCAGCTGGCCGTCGGACTGGTCGGGCTGACGATCCTGATCGTTCTGAGCTTCTTCAAGCGCTCGGAAAACCTGCGAGTCGTCTACCTCAGCATCGGTGCGTTTCTTTCGATCGATTACGTCTTCTGGCGGACGTTCACGACGCTGACTTACTACGACCTGATCAGTTTCTCGCTCGCGATCATCTTGTATCTCGCGGAACTCTACGGATTCATCATTTATGGTCTGAGTATCTTCGTAAACATCGATCCGCTGAAGCGCGAGATCATGCCACTACCGGACGACGAGGCCGATTGGCCGACGCTCGACGTCCTGATCCCGACCTACAACGAAGACCGCGAGATCCTCGAGGTGACCCTGCTGGCAGCCCTCGCGATCCGATACCCGGCTGATAAGTTCAACGTCTACCTGTGCGATGACGGAGGGACGGATCAGCGTTGTAACATGAGCGACCCGGGCAAGGCCGCGCAGGCTCGCGATCGTCGCAAGACTCTCAAGCAACTCTGCGAAGACTCGGGCGCGCACTACGTGACTCGCGCGAAAAACATCCACGCGAAGGCGGGCAACCTGAACAACGCGATGGAGGTCAGCACCGGCGATCTCATTCTCATTCTTGATGCCGATCACATCCCCACGGTTGACATCGCCCAGAACACTTGCGGCTGGTTCCTCGAGGATCCGAAGATGTTCCTGGTGCAGACCCCCCACTTTTTCACGAACCCGGATCCGATCGAGAAAAACCTCAAAACCTGGCGGGCGATGCCGAGCGAGAACGAGATGTTCTACGCCGAGATCCAGCGAGGATTGGATTTCTGGAACTCCGCGTTTTTCTGCGGCTCGGCGGCGGTCATGCGGCGCGAGTTCCTGCAGAAAGTCGGTGGGGTCGTCGGGGAGACGATCACCGAGGACGCCGAGACGGCACTCACGCTGCATTCCCTCGGCTACCACAGCGCCTACATTGATCGCCCAATGATCTCGGGCCTCTCGCCCGAGACCCTTGGCGGCTTCATCACGCAGCGAATCCGTTGGGCTCAGGGCATGGTGCAGATCTTTCTGCTCAAAAATCCGATGCTGATCCGCGGCCTCACGCTGCCGCAACGACTCTGCTACTTCAGTAGTAGCTTCTTCTGGTTCTTCCCGTTCGCGCGACTGACTTTCATGTTGTCGCCGCTCGCGTTCTTGTTCTTCTCCCTCAAGATTTACGACTCGAACTTCATCGACTTCCTGGCCTTCGCCGGACCTCACTTGGTGGCCGTTGTCCTGGTGTCGAACTTCATGTTCGGACGGGTGCGTTGGACCTTCGTGTCCGAGCTCTACGAGTTGATGCAGTCGATGTACACCTTCCCGGCCATCGTGAAGGTCTTCCTCAACCCACGGGCTCCGTCGTTCAACGTGACGGCGAAAGGAGAGATCCTCGACCGGGACTTCATCAGCCCGCTGTCGAAGCCGTTTTACATCTTCCTGCTCCTCAACGTGGTTGCCTTCGTGGCTGGTGGCTACCGCTACGCGCTCTCGCCTCCCGGCTCGCAGGAGTTCGCGACTGGCATCACGATGTTTTGGGCCTTGTTTAACATCTTCATCCTGCTCGCTTGCCTCGGGGCCCTTCTCGAGCGGAGGCAGATGCGTTCGTGGGCCCGCCTGGCGTGCAGCATCCCGGCCAACATGTTCCTGGGCGAACGCCAGTTCCCGGTCGAAATCCGCGACATGTCGAACGGTGGTTTCAGCTTGGCAATCGACGCGGCCTACGAGCCGATGTTGCGACCGGAGCACCGGATCACTCTGCGGCCGGACATCACCCACGACATCGATCCGGGCGAGTTCAACATGGAGATCCGAAATCTCCGTTACCGTGACCGCACGCTCATGCTGGGCTGCGTGTTCAAACACGACGGGATTGGCGAACTCAAGCGCAAGATCGCCTTCGTGAATGGCAGCAGTCAGCGCTGGGTCGACTTCCTGGCCTCACGTCGCGGCGGTAAGGGCGTAGGCGGCAGTGCGCTCTATCTCCTATCCGCTGGCGTGCGCTACACGATCGAACACCTCGGCCTGTTGTTGCTCGGCTCGATGCGGAAAGAACGCTCGAGCCGCACGATGGGTTCCGGCTCGTCCTCCATCTCTTAGAATTTTGAAAATGCTCAACGACGCTAATCCTATGAAAAACACGCCACGAACCAATCTCGGGTGGGCGGTCGCCGCTCTTGCTCTCGTCCTCACATTCGGAGTGCCCGCTGCACAGGCCCAACGCACCACTCCTCCGACGGCGCCAGCCGTGCCGGCGGCCAACGCGGCTACCGCGGCCCCACCGGCCGTCGGCGAACAAGCCGTGGCTGGACAATCCTCGATCATCCGCTTGCCTCTTCGGCAACTGATCGGTGCGGAAGAACCCATTTTCCTCCGGAACTCCACGAGCACCTACACGGTCTACGTGCCGCTCTCGCCGCGCTACGACCTCAAGAGCGTCAAGCTGCACCTCCGCTTCACCAACTCGATTGCACTCTTGAGCGAGCGCTCGGTCCTGCGTGTCGTGATGAACGACAGGATCATCGGGCAGTTCTATCTCACCCGCGATCAGCCGAACCACAACGTCGATATCGAAGTCCCCCTCGAGTCTTTCCAATACGCGTCCAATCAGCTCCAGTTCATCGTCGCCCAGCACTACACGCTTGAGTGCGAGGAGCCCGCGGCCCCCGAGCTCTACACCGAGATCCTTCCCGACGAGAGTTACCTCGAAGCCGTCGTCGCGATGAATGACGTCTATCCCAAGCTGTCCCTCATCCGTGACCTGATCGATCAGAAGCTCTGGGATCCTTACAAGTTTCACATCGCCATGCCCGGTGGCACGGGTTCCGGCATGACCGAGGAGTCCCTGGCTCTCGGATCGGTGATCACCCAGGGCGCGACGCTGAACCTCGACTACCGCCCCGCAGTCGTGACAACGGGGAACGCCCTTTCCGCTGGCGTCGACAACATCGTCGTCGGCACGGCCAGCGAGCTGACGCCCTACCTGACTTCGACCGAGCAAGGCTCGATCAACGGCAGCTTCATTGCGGTCAAGCAGTTGCCGGGTGATCCGGAGCATTTCATGTTGCTCATCAGCGGTCGTAGCTACGAGGAGGTCGCCCAGGCGGCCTACGCGTTCGCTCTTGTCAACTTCCCGCTGCCCGACTCGCAATACGCGCAGATCAACCAGATCGATTTCCCCGAGAAGCCGTTCTACCTCAAAAACGCGCCGATCATCGACCCGGGCATCTACAGCTTCCGCCAGCTCGGTTACGACAAGATGCGGACCATCAAGGGCTTCAATACCGGTTCTTACCAGATCGAGGCCTACATGCCGGGTAGTCTCTCGGGAGAAGACGCGAGTAACGTCGAATTGCGCCTGCACTTCGTTTACGGGGCAGCGATGCGCTCCGATTCGGTGCTGAATATCTTCGTCAACCAGGAGTTCCAATACGCGATCCGCCTCGATCAAATCCGGGGTGACGTCCACGACGACTTTCGGGTTTACCTCCCGGTCAAAGCCTTTCAGCCGGGTCGTAACGTAGTCGACATTGCTCCCCGGATGGTGCCCCTCATCACCGATCAGTGCGAACTTCAGCAGGTCGAGAATCTTCTCTTCACGCTCTACAACGACTCCGACATGGTGATCCCGCGTCTCGCGAAGAAGACGCGCTTGCCGAACTTCACGCTCTTCTCGCAGACGGGCTATCCGTTCACCGCCGCTCCCGACGGCTTCGATCTGGCCATGATGGTGACCGAGCGTGACAACACGACGATCTGTGCCGCTTGGATGCTCATGGGCAAACTGGCCCAGATCAATAGTTCGGTCCTCAACCGGGCTGAAATGACGTTCCAAGTTCCCAAGAGCCAAAAGAACGTGGTCGTCGTTGGCCCGGTCGACACCCTGCCGGACGAACTGATGGAGACAGCTCCAATTTCTCCGCAGCGACTCGGACGCGCACGTTATTTGGTGAGTGTGAGTCCCAAGCCGGAGGCCAGCGCGGTCGGACCGGTAGAAGAATTTCTCGCCAAAGTGCGGGGCACGGAAGTCGAGCGCGGTGAACGGGCTCAACCCGAGACCGTCTCGATGGTCATGGAGTCCGAGGCGAAGGACGACTCGATCGCTTTCGCCTACGAAAACCCTTACCACACCGGCTACGCCGCCGCTGTCTTCACCGCGCCGTCCGCCGACCAACTCTACCGCGGACTCTACAACCTGCAGGATCGCCGCTACTGGGATAATCTCGCAGGCAGTCTCATGGTTTGGAACAGTAAGACGCCCAAGTCGCTCACAACCGCGCAGATCGGTCCGGAGTTCATCTACGGAGTGCGTTCCGCGGTGTTCCAGGCGACCAATCGCTTCAACAGCAACCCGATTCTGTTCACGGTGATCGTGTTCGGTGCGCTCGGATTGCTGGCGCTCCTCCTGAGCCTGATGTTGAGCAAACGCGAGAAACCAGCCGCCAAATAGAGATCGGGTGGCGGGCGCTGGTCGCCCCCCGACCGACCAGACGATGAAACGAAGCGAAAAACGTTCGGAGAGTTCGCCTCCGGCTCCGACCGCTCAAGGTCGGAGCCGAACGAGATGGCTCATTGGCTCGGTCGTCGTCGTCTTCGGTTTAGGGCTACTCATCCTGTTCTGGCCCCGAGATCAAAATGCCCTGCCGGGTGCTGATTGGCGGCTCTTCAAAGATCGATTTCTCGACGCAAGTGGACGCGTCATCGACACGGGCAACGCCAACATTTCCCACTCCGAGGGGCAGGGCTACGGGATGTTACTCGCCGCAGCCTTTAACGACCGGGCGGCCTTCGACCGGATGTGGCAATGGACGCAGGATCACCTCCGGCGCGCCGATGACCAGCTCTTCAGCTGGCGCTACCAGCCCGAAGATGGCGGGAAAGTGGACGATCCAAACAACGCGAGCGACGGGGACCTCCTCATAGCCTGGGCGCTAGTGCGGGCGGCGCAGCGCTGGGAGGTCTACGAATATCAGCAATCCGCCGCGCAAATTGTGGGTGATTTCTTCCGGCTGGCGGTCGTCGAGTCCGACCTCGGCTTACAGATGCTCCCCGGTCTCATGGGTTTCCAGCGTGAGGACGGGCTCCTCCTCAATCCCTCCTACGCGGTCTTTCCCGCCTACGAGGAATTGCGCACCGTTTTTCCGACTGAACGTTGGGATGATCTCGACGCCGGAGGAAGGCGGCTGCTTGGCGTCGCTCGATTCGGCGATTCGGCGCTCAATCCAAACTGGACGACCGTCGGACCGCTCGCCCTCTCGCTTCCGACGGACAAACCCCCGGTCAGTGGCTACGACGCGATCCGCGTGCCGCTTCACGTCGCTTGGGCCGGGCCTAACCCATCGCTCCTGACTCGCTACACCGATTTCTGGGAAGCCCAGCCGGCGGACAAACCGCTTCCCGCGGAGCTGAACCTTCGCGACGGCGAGCTCGGGCCTCATCCGATGCTGCCGGGCATGGAGGCCATCGCGAAGTTCGCCACCGCCAGCCAGCGGGGCACCGCTCTCACCGTGGCCGACATCCCACCGCTGCTTGGGGATGAACCCTATTTTTCCGCCAGTCTCAAGCTCCTGACCAAACTCGCTATCCGTGACCGCGCGGTGGCAAAAAAGAATTGACCCGTGATCCTGAAACCCCGACACCTCTGCAGATTGTTCGACGTGAGACTAAAAAACTACAGTTTGATTCTGTTCGTTGCGTTGAGCTGGGGAGGAGTCGTTTCCCAGGGGTATTCCCAGATTTCGGCGGAGGACCCGTTGGTCGATGCTACTGATGATATTCTTGCCGCCGAGCCACCCGGGACGATCCCGCTTCCGGCCGGCACCCCGGGCACGACTCCCTCGCCCGACTCTCTCTTCGTTCCCGTAGTTCCAGGCTCGTCGCCGACCCCGGCACCGGCTTTGGCTCCAACTCTGCAGCCAGCTACCGCGCCGACGACGTTCGAACCCGCAGAGATCGAGCCACCGACGATTCGGTCGACGCCGGAGACCGTCGACATTTTCGAGGAAGAAGAGCCGGACTCCTTTAGCACGTCCCGACCTTCGACTCCGATCCGTTCAGCGAGTTCGGTCGCTCCGACGGTCATCGTCGAAGATGAGGAAGAACTCGAAATCGCCGAGACGGCACCCCGGGCGACACCGACGCCGGCACCGACTCGCACCTACCAGAGCGCAGCAACCCGTCGGACGAGCACCGCGACGTCGACCCGCCCGCGGCCCCGGCCCGAACCGGCGGTCAACACGGCTTTATCCGGAGAACGTCTCGCGCAGGCGATGGCCCGTGCCCGCTCGAACCGCGATGCCGACCTTGCCCAGCAGATCGGTTGGGCCAACTTCGGTCGGAAGGATTATCCTTCCGCCGCCCTGTGGTTCGAGCAATCCATCGCTTGGGACACGGATCTAGGAGCATCCTACTACGGACTTGCGCTCACCAAGTTCACGCAGGGCGACCTTTCCCAGGCCGAAGCCATCGCGGCTTACCGGGTGAATTCATTTCCGAAGATGAAGACTCTGCTCGGCGATATTCTGGTCCGCCGGGGCACCGAGGACTACGAAGACCGGCAATACGCCCGGGCGATCAACTCGTTGGATCGCGCCGCCCAATACCGCAAGCTCGGTCGCAGCGAGCAAGTCATCCGTGGCTGGTCCTACTACTACCTGCGCGATTACAACTCGTCGGCGAATATCTTCCAGGACCTCTACCGGGTGAGTCCGGACCGCGCCAGCGCCGAGGGTCTCTACGCGGCTCTGTCGCGCTTGAAAGATTTCGATCGTCTCGCGGACGTGGCCGCCCGCTGCCCGGGTCCGCTCACCGAAATCCTCGCGACCTACGAGACCAACGCCTACGAGCGCGCTGGCCTCTACCTCGCCGCCTACGAAGCGAACGAGCGCAACAATCCGGCCCTCGCAAACTTCGACTCCCCGAGCATTGCCGTCGGGTTCGAATACTCCCAGAAATCTGGTCAGACCGGTGAGTCCCAACTCCAAACCGCTCGCACGCCGGTCATCGAGGGCAAATTCTCACCCTACAAGCGGGTTCTCGTCACCGCGAAGGCCGCGCTGCTCATGTTGCAGTCAGGCAGTCGAACCAACGGCGCTTTCGTGGGCACGGTGCCACTCGAGTTCAGTCGCTTCGAGCGAAACGTTGCCACCGGATACAACGATCTCTTCGAGGCGAAGGTCCGGGTCGAGTATCAGGGCTTCCTGACTCCTTACCTTGAAGTCGGCACGACGCCGCTCAACGCCGACCTCGACCCGAGTCCAATCGGACGGGCCGGTCTCGAATACCGCTACAACACGGGTTACATCAAGGGCGAGTTCTACTCGGACTCGATTCGTGAGTCGGTCACCAGCTACGTCGGTTCGCAGGATCCCTACACCGATCGCGAGTGGGGCCGCGTGCAGGAGACCGGCGGATCGTTGGAGATCTTCCAAGGCTTCCTGAAAGACTACACGGTCTTCGGAAAGGTGAAATACGGCGAGATCACCGGCGTCAACACGAAGAGCAACAACCACCTCTCGTTGGTGGCTTCGGCGTCGCGGATCTTCAAGCCACGCGGCTTCGAATACATCTCGATCGGGCCGGCGATCTCCTACGAGACGTTCGATAACAACCAGAACTTCTTCACCTACGGACACGGCGGCTACTTCAGTCCGGAATACATCGTGCAGGGAATTCTTGACGCGCAGTTCCTGACCGCGGAGGGGCGTAACTTCCTGCTCTCGGGCAGCATCGGCGGCGGCCTCCAGCAGAACAAACAGGCGTCAGCCGCAGTCTTGCCGCTCGATGATGACGGACGTGAATACGAAGGAACGAACTCCACCACCGGTATCTTCCTGGTCAACGCGGAAGGCGGCGTGCTCGTGACGCCAAACTTCATGGTCGGCTCCAAGCTCTCTTACGCCGTGACTGCCGATTACAACGAAGGGTTCGCCAGCATCTACGCCCGTTTCTTCTTTGAACCGCGGGCCGGGCTCTTCCGGTCGGATCTTGGGTTTAGCTACTGGTAGGTCGCGGTCGCCTGCGGTGCGGGGATCGGGTCGGGGCGGCGACGGTTGATGGAGCGGGGAATGGATAACAGCGACACGTCGAAGCCAGTCGTTTTCTTCGACCGGGATGGAACCCTGATGGATGAGGTGAACTTTTGTAACGACCCGGCGGACGTCAGAGCGGTCCCGGGAGTGACCGAGCGACTCGCTAAGCTTCGCGAAATGGGTTGGAGCCGGGTGATCGTGACGAATCAGAGCGGAATCCCGCGAGGCCGGATTTCGATCGAGCAATACCACGCGGTTCACGCCGAATTGCTCACTCAGCTCGACGGAGAAATCGATGGCACCTACTTCAGCGACGATCTGCCGGATTCGGGTTCGCCGCGACGCAAGCCAGGAACGGCGATGTTGGACGAGGCGGCCAGCGATCTTCGGCTGGATTTAAGCCGGGCATATTTCGTGGGGGATAAAGCGATGGACGTAAAATGCGGGCAGGACGCCGGCTTGCCTGGAGTCCTGGTGCTGACCGGACACGGTGAAAAGTACCGCGACTGCGGAGCCGACTTCGTCGCAAACGACGTGAACGACGCGATCGACTGGATCATCGGGCGCGAAACGAACCTGAAGTGAGCGGCACCGTCGTGATCATTCCGGCTCGGTGGGGATCCGTCCGATTTCCGGGGAAGGCGCTGGCCGGGATCTCCGGCAAGCCGCTCATTCAGCACACTTGGGAACGGTGCGCCGCGTCGAAGCTCGCAGCTCGAGTGATCGTCGCGACCGACGATGAGCGAATCGAAGAGGTGGCCCGGGGCTTCGGGGCGGAGGTCACCATGACGTCGCCGAGACACCCGACGGGGTCGGACCGTCTGGCAGAGGTGGCTTCGCGGTTGGACGAATTTTCCCACGTGCTCAACGTTCAGGGCGACGAGCCAACGATCTCACCGTTGCTCATCGACCGACTCATCGCAGAAATCGAAGGTGATCCGCGGTTGGATATGATCACGGCGGCATCGCCCTTCCGGGATTTCGCCGCGGTGGATGATCCGAACAACGTGAAGGTCGTGGTGAATCTCGCTGGCGATGCGATGTACTTCTCAAGAAGTCGCCTGCCATTTGATCGGGAGGGGAACGCCGACGTTGTGCCACTGCATCATCTCGGGATTTACGGATACCAGCGGAGGTTCCTCCTCGAATTTGTCGGTTGGGCCCCGACCACGCTGGAGAAATGCGAGAAGCTGGAGCAGCTGCGAGCTTTGGAACACGGGGCGCGCATCCGGGTCGTGACGACGGACGAGCGCGCGGTCGGTGTGGATACGCCCGAAGATGTTCCGCTCGTGGAGGCCGTTCTCAACTCGGCGGATTTTTGACAATCCGAGACTGGTCATTCAAAGGGCAAGTCCGTATGCACCGCCCGATGATCCGCAGTCTCTGCCTTACCCTCGCCATTTCAGTCCTGACGGGCTGCACCTACAATCGCCAAACGCATCGTTTCGAGTCCGTGCCGCCGATGGGTTCGAACACGGTGGATGGAATCCGCGAAGCGTCGCGCGCCATTCAATCCCGGGAAGTCAAAGTCCCAACTGATCCACCAGCTGCGCGCGAGCAAACGGAGCGGGGTGACGCTCCGGAGGGGATGGGCGACCCGGTCTACATCGAGGGTCATTACGTGTGGCGGCGAGGTGAGTGGCAATGGTTCCGGGGCGGATGGGTGGACCGGCCCGGAGATGCTTCGATCTACGTCGCGCCGACGATGGTCGTCCGAGACGGCCAGCGGTATTGGCGAGCGGGACGTTGGGAGTGATCTGGTGTGATCGGCTTCCAGCCGATCTGCGTTGGATCATCGGCTGGAAGCCGATGCCAGGTTTTGTTGGTCGGGAAATTCCGGCTGGCGCGGGCGCGGCGAATGGGTATCGTGGGCGACATGAAGAGCGCTAATGTGAACGTGCCCGTTGCTCAATCTGACGCCCCGAAGGTGAAGAAGGTCTGGACGACCCCGAAGATCAAGGACGTGCCGATCTTCTTCGAGGTCTCGCTTTACGCGGCGACCCGGTAGCGCGGAATGGAGGTCGTCGTTCTTGGAACGGCTGCTGGTGGGGGATTTCCGCAGTGGAATTGCGGGTGCGTGAACTGCGAGCTGGCGCGGACGCCGGAATCGGGCGTGGAGCCGCGGATGCAGAGTTCTCTGGCGATCTCGGCGGACGGCGAACGCTGGTTTCTGGTGAACGCGTCGCCCGATGTTGGGCGGCAGATCGAGCGGTTCCTTCGTGGGGCGGACGGAGGCGGCGGGCGGATTTCGCCAGTCGCCGGTGTGCTTCTCACGAACGCGGATCTGGATCATTGCCTGGGTCTGTTTGCCCTGCGGGAGGGTGCTGACGAGCTGGAGGTGTGGGCGCCGGAAACGGTTCGGCGGGCGGTGGTCGAGGAAATTGGGGTGGAGCGGGTTCTCAATTCTTTTGGTGGGGTGCGGTGGCGCACGTCAGCGGCGGATTGGACGGCGTTGGGCGAAGGCGGGCTGGAGGTGAAGACGGTGGCGTTGCGGGGGACGGATTCGGCGCGCTGGGCGGACGCGGGGGCGGCGGGGGAAGTCCACGCAGTGGGGTACCTTTTTCGGGAAAGACCGGGGTCGGGCGTGATCGGGATGTTTCCCGACGTGGCGGTGATCGATGACGAGTTGGTGGAGGTGTTGCGGGGGTGTGAGCGGGTTTATTTCGACGGAACGTTTTGGACGGCGGACGAGATGGTCGCGCTGAGATTTTCGGACCGGGACGCCGCGGCGATGGGGCACGTGCCGATGAGCGGGGAGGGGGGGAGCCTGGCGGTGTTGGCGGCGATGCCGGGGGAGTGCGCGTATCTGCACGTGAACAACACGAACCCGGTGTTGCGAAGGGAATCGGAAGCACGGGCGGCGCTGGAATCGGCGGGCGTGCGGTTGGCGGATGACGGGGAGCGGTGGGCGAAGTGAGGGTAAGGAACCACGGATGGACGCAGATCGACACGGATCGCTTCCAAGGGTTTCGGCTGGGGCGCCGCTCGCCGGGCTAGCCCCGGCGAATGATTACCCGCTCGGTCTCGCTCCCGCCGGGACCATTGGCGCGAATGCGGACGACGATCCGGTCCCGCTCCGGCAGTCGGACGACGGCTTTCCAGCGGGGCAGACGGACGATCTTGCGAACGATTTGAGCCGATCCGGCGCGTACCTGGAGATTGGTCGCATTCCGCGCGGTGCCGCGGATCACGATGCGACCGCGGTTGGTGGTGACGTCGAGCCGGTTGGGTTTGATGACCCTCAGGTCGACGGGCGCGCCTTGACCACCGCCACCGGCGTTTCTGCCCGCGGCTTCGATCCGATCCAGCTCAATCTCCGGCAGGCTGGGGTTCTCCCGGTCGACCCGACCGAAGATGACTACCTGCCGACCAATCGTGACCTCCGAGCGCAGCGGTGCCTTGGCGACGTACACCAGAACCTGCCCCGTCGAATCCCGGAAAATGAATTCGTCCTCTTCGCCCGGCACCGCCTGCGTGAACTGGCCGGAGACGCTGACGGCGGTCTCGTCCGGAAGCTGAATCGCCTGAGCGACGGTCACGCGCTGAGCCGCGACGGCGGTGCTGGAGGTCGCGAATACGCCGATCAGGCAACCAAGGGCAACGGCGGAGTTGCGGAGGAGAATCTTCATGAGCGGAAATTCGATTACATTTTGGGGATGTCAACAAGGATCCAAGGATGGACGCAGATAGACACGGATAGTCACGGATTCTGCATGAATGAGTGAGGCGCCTGCCCCGGTAATTAATCTGTGTCCATCCGTGGTTATCCGCATCAATCCGTGGTCTGCATTTATCCGTGTCAATGCGCGACCATCCGTGGTTAGTCTCGAAGCCTATGGCAAAAGCGGATACGGCAGTGGCGACGACGGACGATAAGGCAACGGAAAAGGCGCTCGCGGCGAGAAATCGAAACCTTGATCTGGCGATCCAGCAGATCGCGAAGGACTACGGAGACGAGGCAATCCGGCGGTTGGGCGACTCGACGCGGTCCGAGGTGGACGTGATCCCGACGGGGAACATTCTCATCGACCGGGCACTGGGCGTGGGGGGATTTCCGCGGGGGCGGATCGTGGAGATTTACGGGCCGGAATCGTCGGGTAAAACGACTCTCACGCTCACCGTGATCGCGCAGGCGCAGAAGCGTGGTGGTTTGGCGGGTTTTGTGGATGTCGAGCACGCGTTGGACCCGGCTTACGCACGGAAGTTGGGCGTGAACTTGGACGAGCTACTCGTCTCGCAGCCGAGTTCGGGTGAGGAAGCCTTGCGAATCGTCGAAACGCTGGTTCGCTCGAACGCGCTCGACGTGATCGTGCTGGATTCCGTGGCGGCTTTGGTGACGAAGGCGGAGCTGGAAGGCGAAATTGGCGATTCGACCGTGGGCGCTCAGGCTCGGTTGATGAGTGCGGCGATGCGGAAATTGACGTCCTTCATCGCGAAGGCGCAGACGGTCGTGATCTTCACGAACCAGATCCGCGAGAAGATCGGTGTGATGTTTGGCAATCCGGAGACGCAGCCGGGTGGGCGGGCGCTGAAGTTCTACTCGAGCGTGCGGTGTGACATCCGGCGGATCGGCGCGATCAAGAGCAGCGATGGGACGGTGACCGGAAACCGGACTCGCGTGAAGATCGTGAAGAACAAGGTGGCCGCGCCATTCACGGAAGCGGAGTTCGACATCATGTATAACGAAGGGATCTCGAGCGTGGGGTCGCTGCTGGATCTGGCGATCGAGAAGAACGTGCTCGAGAAGCGCGGGTCGTGGCTGAGCTACAACGGAACGCAGCTCGCGCAGGGGCGCGACGCGGCGAAGCAGGCGCTGCGGGATGACCCGGCGTTGACGGCGGAGATCGAGGAGAAGGTGAAGGCGCTGTTGGCGGAAGAGAAGAAGTAGCCGGGGGAGCGCTCGGTAGTTTGGTGCGGCTTGTGGCTCAAGGCGCGCTGGAGGGAGTGGGCGGGCCGGGGATGCACCGCCGTGCCAGCTGAGGAACTTCGCGGGGGGCGAAGTTTTTTTGAGTCGAATTGGGGGGTTGTCCGTTATCGTGGCGAGATGGCGCAGTTTTTTCCTCGGGTTTTGGTCTTTTGGGCGGTTTTGGCGGGGGGACTCGGGGTCGGGTGGGGTCAAGATTCGTTTGAGGATCTCAAGCTGGCGGGGGCGCAGTTTTATTCGGAGAAATCTTACGGTCTTGCCTATGACGCGTGGGCCCAGGCGGCGGCGATGGATGTGCCGGCGGGCGAGCGGCGGAATCTGGAATTTTACCTGGCGGATTCGCGGTGGCGGTCTGGGCCGGACGCGGCGGCGATCGAGGCGGCGCGGGCGGAGTTGGAGACGTTGGTCGACGCGGACGGCGAGGACGTGATCGCGGCCGAAGCTCTGGAATCGCTGGGCGACTCGTGGTTGGCGTTGGGTGTGAACGGGGGAGATTGGGGGCAGGCTTGGCAATACTACGAGCGGGCGCTGGCGAAATGGGCGGCGGCGACCGATCTGGACGCGGCGAGGCCGCGGTATCTGGGAATCGTGTGGAAGGCGACCGGTCCGCCGGCCGAGCGGGTCTACGGGAGAGACGTGCCACTGGAGGTGTTGGCGAATGCGCTGAAGATCGCGGTGAGTCCGGAGAACAAGGCTCGGGCGCATTACTTCCTCGGGGAGTCGTATTGGCGGCGGGGTGGAGATCCATTTTCGATGCGGCGGGCGGGTCAGGAGTGGCAGGCCGCACTGGCGGAGGGTGAGGGGACGGCGGTCTACGAGGCGGCGCTCTTTCACTTGGCGGAGTGGAACGAACGGGCCGGGAAGAGCGTGTGGACGGACTCAGGTGGACTGGTGATTTCCCCGGATCTCGATCGGGCGGTGGAGCTGTATCGTCAGTTTCTGGAGGAGTTCCCGAAGGGAAAGTCGGAGTTCTCGGAGCAGGCGGAGCGTCGCATCGACGACATCACGCGTCCGACGTTGGACGTGAACACGGGTTACCTCTACCAGCCGGGTGATGAGCCGTCGGTGACGGTGAGCTGGCGAAACGTCGGGAAAGTGGATCTGGTGGCGTATCGGGTCGACCTCGGAGCGGCGTTTCAGCCCTCGAAATCGACGAATCCAGTGAGCTGGCTGGATGCGGTGCGGATCGATGAAGCGACCGAGGTGGCGCGGTGGTCGGTTGGGGGCAAGTCTTCGCGGAGTAACGAACAGATCGAGACGCTGGTGCCCGGAACGGCGGAGGCGGGGACTTATCTCGTGGTCGCTTCGAGCGGGAGGCTGGCCACCCGGACGCTGATCACGGTGAGCGGAGCGGTGGTGGTGATGAAGTCGGTCGGTCATCACGCGGTGGCGATGGTGGCGGACGCGCGGTCCGGAGTGGCCCTTCCGCCGAGTGACCTCAAGTTGTGGCAGGGGACGAGGCAGGAGCGAGAATGGATCTGGAAGACGGCGGATCTGGATGGAGAGACGGATGGGATGATGAGAGGCTTTGAGCTGCGTGGGGCGGACGCCTCGGTGTCCAACTTGCTGCTCCTGGGAGTTGCGGGCGGGCAGCCGGTGGTTGCCAGAGGCGGCGCGAGTTTCAATCGGGGCGTCGACGCCCCGTGGGAGATCATGGTCTACGCCGACCGGGCGGCGGCGCGACCGGGTGAGATGGTGCATTGGAAGCTGATCGCGCGAAAGCGGGAGGGCGGGAAGTTGGTGACCCCGGCGGGGGAGACCCTGCGTTTTGCGGTGGCAAATTCGCGCGGGGAAGAAGTGTCGGACGGGGAGATTAAACTCACGGGTTTCGGGACGGGTTGGGGAGAGTTTCGACCGGACGCGAAGATGCCGTTGGGCGAATACTCGATCGCACTTTTCGAGGGCGACGAGATGGTGGGTTCCGATGTCCTCTTCCGATTGGAGGAATACCGACTGCCAGAATACAAGGTCGGGGTCGGCATCCCGGCGAAGGCTGGTGGGTCGGTGCGGCTGGGTGACGCGCTGAGTGTGGAAGTTGGTGCGGAGTATTATTTCGGCGGTGCGGTGTCGGACGCGGAGGTTAGGTTGGTGGTGCGCGAAGCTCCGTGGCAGCGGTGGCAGCCTTTCGCTGGACTGCGAGGCCGGGGGCGGGTGGGGCGGTCGATGCCGCCATCGCAGCCGGGACGGGTGATCCGAGAGGAGACGTTGCGGACGGGACCCGACGGAAAGGCGCGGATTGAAATCGCGACGCCCGTCGATTCGTCGAATGATCTGGAATACACGGTCGAGGCGAGGGTGACGGATGCAACGGGGCGCGAGGTCGTGGGGCTGGAGCGGGTGGTGGTGGCGCGCCAAGGGTATTTCGTGGACCTGACAGCGGCGCGGCGGGTGGTTTCTCCGAAAAGTCCGGTTACGGTAATGATCGCGGCGGAGGACGCGAATGGTGGGGCGGTCGTCGTGAAAGGGACGGTGACCGTATCTCGCGAGACCTGGAAGGAAGTGTGGTTGGATCCGAAAGGTCGCGAGGTCACGGGGGAGAAATTTGCGAAGCTTCGGCGGGGAGTTTTCCCTCCGAGCGGCGAGGCGGGTTGGCGGTTGAAGCGGCGGGAATACGTGGGCGAGGAGGTGAAGCGGCTCGAAGTCGCGCTGGGGGCGGACGGGACGGGGTCGGCTGAATTCACGCCGGAGTCCGAAGGTTTCTACCGGATCGGCTGGCAGGGGCGGGACGGGGATGGCCCGCCGGTAACGGCGCAGACCAACGTGTGGGTGGCTTCGCGGGACGCGGAGTTGACGGGCTACCGGGCGAACGGTGTGGAGATCGTGGTGGATGCGCGGGTCGAACGGGGTCGGACGACGCTGCCGGTGTTGGTTGCGACCGAGGTGTCGGGGCGGGACGTGCTTTTCACCTTGCACGCAGACGGTGAACTCTTTCGCTCCGAGGTGGTTCACGTGGAGGGGGACGCGGCGTTGGTCGAGCTGGCGGTGGACGAGAACCTGGTGCCGAACGTGTTCGTGTCGGCGGCGCTGGTGCAGGATCTGCAGGTCCACCAAGCGACGGAGATGGTCGAGGTGCCGCCGTATGAGCGGGAACTCAACGTGGAACTCACGCCGGAGTCGGAAACAGTGTTGCCCGGTGGCGAGGGGACGATCAGGATCCGGTTGACGAACTCGGCGGGTGCGCCCGTGGCGGGAGAGCTTTCACTCGGAGTCGTCGACGAGGCGGTGTCGGCGATTCAGGGGGACTACGCGGGGGATCCGCTGGAGTATTTCCACGGCGAGGAGCGTGACGACGACGGGCAGTTGTTGAGTTCGCTGAGCGGCGGTCAATACTGGGTCGCCCCAACCGAAGCGGATCTCTTGAGTGCCGATCTGGGATTGCGCTCATTCGGAGCATTCGAGCCTGGAGCGAATGAAAGATCGCGTTCAGCCGGGATGGTTTTCGAGGAGCAGGTGGTCATGTTTGAGGAGGCCGAAGCGGTCCCGGCAGCGGCACCGCTCAGTCGCCAGGCGAGTGAGGACAAACCGGCGGTCACCGTGCGGAGCGATTTCCGCGCAGTTGCCTTGTGGAAGCCGGGCTTGGAGACGGACGCGGACGGGCTGGCTTCGGTGACGATGCGGTACCCGGAATCGCTGACGTCGTGGGTGGCCAAGGCGCGGGCGGTGACGGCGGGAGCCGAATTTGGAATGGGGGAGGTGACGACGCGAACGACGAAGCCGCTGATTGCGCGCCTGCAGACGCCACGATTTTTGGTTGTGGGGGATACGGCGGTGGTCGCTGGAGTGGTGAACGACCGGACGGGGACGCCGGTGGAGGCGAGGGCGGAATTGAAGGTCGAAGGACTCGAAGCGGAACTCGAGCCGAAGGATCTCGAAGTGGCGGCGGACGGAAGTGCGCGGGCGGATTGGGTCGTGAGAGCGGCGGAGGTCGGGAGGGCGAAGCTGACGTTGACGGCGGTCGGGGGGGAAGCGAGCGACGGGCTGTCGAAGTCGCTGCCGATCGAGGAGAATGGAATCGAGGTCAGCGCATTTGCCGCCGGGAAGGCAAGCGGAGAGGTCACGGAATTCGGACTCGAAATCCCGGCGGAGCGGCGGGACGCGGCGGACAAGCTGACGATCTCGGTCACGCCGAGTCTGGCGGCGGCGGCGTTGGACGCGATCCCGTATCTCATCGAATATCCCTACGGCTGCGTGGAGCAGACGATGAGCCGGTTTGTCCCGGCGGTGGTGACGGCGCGGACACTCCGAGATCTGGGGCTGGATGAGGAGGACGTGGTCGGGCGGATGTTTGGCGGGATCGATCCGGAGCATTTGCCGACGGTGGCCGCCGGGCAGCCGGGGGTGGCGGAATTGAATTCCGTGGTGGGGATCGGGTTGGACCGTTTGCGGGGAATGCAGCGGGAGGACGGGGCGTGGCCTTGGTGGGGCGGCGGCGAGAGTGATGAATTCATGACGGCTTACGTGGTGTGGGGATTGCGGCAGGCGGAACTCGCCGGCGTCGAGTTCGACGGTGGGATGATCGAGCGGGGGGCGGCTTGGCTGCGGACTCAAGTGGTGAACGCGAAGAACGACGTGGATCGGCAGAGTTGGATTCTCAACGCACTGGCGGCGGTCCATCCGGCGGGAAAGAAGCTTTCGGCCGAGGAAAGCGCGGCGGTGGCGAACGTGTGGGCGAAGCGGGACGGGCTGTCGAGTTACGGGCGGGCGCTCTTCACGCTGGCGGTGCACGGTTTTGGCGATACGGCGAAGGCCGAAGTCATGGTGCGGAATCTGCGCGATGGCGTGGCGGTGGCGAATCAACCGGGAGTGTCGGCGATGGCGGGGGCGGGGACGGCGTCGAAGAACGTGGTGCCGACGGCGCACTGGGGTGCGGATGGGGTTTTTCGGCGTTGGCAAGACGGCGGAGTGGAGGCGACTGCGTTTGCTTTGCAAGCGCTGCTAGCGGTCGACCCGGCGAATGAACTCGTGGAACCGGCGATGAATTGGCTGGTAAAAAATCGGCGCGGCGGGCGGTGGTCAAACACGCGGGACACGGCGCTGGTGGTGCTGGCGATGAACCGGTATCTGGCGACGACGAAGGAGCTGGGGCGGGCGGTTTCGTTCGAAGTGGCGGCGAACGGGAAGCCAGTGGGCGAGGTAAGCGACGCAACGGCGCTGGATGGGGTGATGAATTTCGACGTCGATCCAGGCTTGATCACTGACGGGGCGAACCGGGTGACGATCACGCGAACGGGGGGAGACGGACCGCTCTACGTCTCGGCGGAGGCGGTGTTTTTTTCGTTGGAGCAGCCGATTTCGGCGCGCGGGAATGAGCTTTTTGTGAAGCGTGAATACGCGTTGCTCCAACCGAAGCAGACTTTGTTGGATGGATATCGTTACGACCGCGTGGCGTGGATCGCGGACCGGCGGGCGCAGCCGAATGACCGGGTGGAAGTGGTGCTCAAGTTGGAAGCGAAGAACGATCTGGAATACGTGATCGTGGAGGATCTCAAGCCCGCCGGACTGGAGGCCGTGCAGGCGAAGAGTGGCATGACGCTCACGGCGGAGCACACCGATGGGACGGTGGTGCCGATTTATTGTGAGCTGCGGGATCGAAAAGTGGCTCTCTTCGCGAGCAAACTGAAGCAGGGCATCTGGACGATCCGGTATGATTTGCGGGCGGAGACGGCGGGAGATTTTTCGGCGCTGCCGGCGGTGGGGCACGCGATGTATGCGCCGGAGGTGCGGGGGAACTCGGTGAGCCGGCGGGTGGTGATCGGCGGGGAGTGAGGAGTGTGAGTGAGCGATATCTCGCTTGGCTCAACCTGACGGGGGCTGGTGCCAACTTCGGCGGATGGAGCGCCGGAGCGAGCGATGCAATCCGCCGCTCCTTGAAGTATCTCGGGAGAGCTTGGTAAGCTTGGGAATGTTGACGAGTTTTGCCCCGGGCCGAGTCGAATTGCTCGGCAATCATACTGACTACAACGATGGCGTGGTGCTTTCGGCGGCTTTGGATCTAGGCGTCACCGTAACGGGAGAGCGGTCGGGTTCTTCGGCCGTGTCGGTGGCGAGCGAGGGGTTCGGGGAGGTTGAGGTGAAGTTGGCGGGAGGACTCGTGAAGCGAGGGGATTGGAGCGATTACGCGGTGGGGGTGATGGACGTAATGCGGCGCGAGGGGCTGCCGATCGACGGGGTGCGGGCGGTTTACCAATCGAACCTTCCGGTCGGGGCGGGGTTGTCGAGCTCGGCGGCGATCGAGGTGGCGACGGCGGTGTTTTTGCGGGAACTCTTTGAGTTGGAGCTGGGGCGGATGGACGTCGCGAAGCTGTGTCGGCGAGCAGAGAACGAGTTTGTGGGGGTGAATTGCGGCTTATTGGATCAGGTCTCGTCGGTTTTTGGCGAAGTGGGGCGGGCGGTTCACTTGGATTGCCGGGATGAATCGGTGCGGACGATTTCGTTTCCGGAGGGGGTTGAGCTGCTCGTCGTCAACTCGGGGGCGCACCACGAGTTGAGCGGCGGCGAATACAACGAGCGTCGTGAGCAGTGCATCGCGGCGGCGCGAGGAATGGGATTGGCTTCGCTGCGGGAGGCGGATTCCGCAATGCTGGTTACGGCGGATCTGCCGGACGTGACGCGACGGCGGGCGGCGCACGTCGTCGGAGAAATGGAGCGCGTCGAAGCGGGGGTGAAGCGGCTCGAGGCGCGCGACGTGGTGGGGTTTGGGCGGTTGCTGTCGGCTTCGCACCGCAGCTCGATGGAGAATTTCGAGAACAGCACGCCGGAGCTGGACGTGCTGGTCGAGGTGGCTCTCCTGCAAGAGGGGGTGCTGGGATCGCGGCTGACGGGCGGCGGATTCGGCGGGGCGACGGTGTCGTTGGTGCGGGCGGACAAAGTCGAGGCCGTGCGGCAAGCGATCCTGCTCGAATACAAGGCCCGAACCGGGATCGAGACGGAGGGATTCCGCTGCCGGATCGGGGCGGGAGCGATGACGCCGTGATCGGTGACTCGTGAATGGTGATTGGTGGGTCGCTTGTCCGGAGTTGCTGGTGTGCGCGGAACCGTCTTTGAAATAATAAAAATTTCCTTCGCGGCATCGCAACTTCGCGTGAGAAATTGGGCGGAATGGATGATTCGGTTGAGCAGGTGGTTGAGGCGGTGCTGGCGTCCTACGCGGAGGTCGGCGGGCTGAACAACACGGACGGCCTCAATTTACCCTCGAAGCGGGCGGTCGCGTCGATTTGTGAGGATCTTCTCCAAATTCTCTTTCCAGGTTTTCACGATGAAAATCCGGTGGCTGGCGCGCGATTGCGGGAGCTGACGGCGGGGCGGGTCGAGAGCCTGGCCGCGCGGCTGGGCGAGGAGGTCTGCAAGAGCATGCGGACGGACGATCCGGATTGCCCCCGGGCGCGGGCGCGGGGGATCGTGGCGGATTTTTTGAGGGAGTTGCCGGAGATCCGGCGGTTGTTGCAGACGGACATTGAAGCGGCGTTTGCGGGGGATCCGGCGGCGATCAACCTCGAGGAGATCATTCTTTCTTATCCGTTCGTGGAGACGATCGCGATCCAGCGGTCGGTTCATCGACTTTACAATGCGGGCGTGCCTTTGCTGCCCCGAATGATGACGGAATGGGCGCACGGGCGGACTGGGATCGACATTCATCCGGGCGCGCGGATCGGGACGCATTTCTTCATCGATCATGGAACCGGTGTGGTGGTCGGAGAGACGAGCGTGATCGGGGATCGGGTGAAGTTGTATCAGGGTGTCGCGCTCATCGGGCGGTCGCTGGCGGGTGGGCAGGCGCTGCGCGGGAAGCGGCGGCATCCGACCGTGGAGGGAGGGGTCACGATCTACGCGGGGACGACGATCATGGGTGGCGATACCGTGGTGGGAGCCGGGAGCACGATCGGCGCGAACGTTTTTCTAACCCACAGCGTGCCGCCGCGGTCGCTGGTCAGCTACGAAGATAAGCAGTTAAAAATACTGGAAAAACACGATCCCACGGGCGAAGACGCGTTGGTATGGGTTATCTAGACTGCAACGCGACGACACCGCTTGCGCCCGAGGCGCTCGAGGCGATGTTGCCGTTTTTAGGTGGGGAATACGGGAACCCGTCGAGCATTCACGGGATCGGTCGGCGGGCGAGGTCGGCGGTGGACGATGCGCGGGATCGGTTCGCGGCGCTGCTCGGGGTGAAGTCGCACGAGGTCATCTTCACGGGCGGCGGGACGGAATCGGATAATCTGGCGATCTTTGGGCTGGCGCGGAGTCAGGCGGCGGAGGGGAGGCACGTCGTGACGGTGGCGACGGAGCACCACGCGGTGTTGCACGCGTTCGACTACCTGGAGAAACACGAGGGGTATGAGGTGACGCGGCTCGGCGTGGACGGGGCGGGGCGGGTTGATCCGGCGGACGTGCGCGCGGCGTTGCGGACGGACACGACTCTGGTGAGCGTGATGTCGGCGAACAACGAGACGGGGACGATTCAGAAAGTGGCGGAGATCGCGGAGATCGTGCGCGGGGCGGGGGTCGCCTTCCACAGCGATATGGTGCAATCGTTCGGTAAGTTGCCGGTCGCGGTGCGGGGGCTGACGGCGGCGTCGTTTGCCGGGCACAAATTTTACGGGCCGAAGGGAGCGGGGGTGCTTTTTCTGGAGGCTGGCGTGCCGCTGACCACGTTGCATTTCGGGGGTTTTCACGAGAATCAGCGGCGGCCTGGGACGGAGAACGTGGCGGCGATCGTCGGATTGGTCGTTGCGGCTGAGCTCGCGGTGCGGGATTTTGAAGCGGAGCAACGGCGGGAGGCCGGGTTGAGGGATCGCCTCTGGGCGGGAATCCGGGAAATCGCGCCGGGTGCGCGGCGGAACGGCTCGGTGACAGAAACGCTCGGGAACACGCTGAACGTGAGTTTTCCGGGCGGGGACGGGGAGACTCTGCTGATCGGACTGGATCTCGAGGGCGTGGCGGTGTCCAGCGGGTCGGCGTGCATGGTGGGGTCGGTCATGCCGTCGCACGTGCTCCTGGCGATGGGGGTGCCAATGGACGTGGCGCAGGCGACGGTGCGATTTTCGCTGGGGAAGATGACGACGGAAGGGGAGATCGATTTGGCAATCGCTGCGTTGGGCCGGGTGCTCGAGCGGCAGGAGGTGGTGGCGTGAGCGGGGTCACGAAGCAGCTCGCGTTCGAGTTCGGGCGGAGTCTGCTGACCAAGATCAACGGTCTGCGGGACGTCCCGGAACCGCCGCTGCGGAGGAAGGCGGATGCGGGCGTGCGGGTCGATCCGATCCTCGAGGAGGTGGCGCGGTTGCTGGTGCGGCAGGCGGGGTGCCCGGCTTTGGCAAAAGCGGTGAGCGTGGTGTGGAATCCGCGCATGCGGACGACGGCGGGGACGGCCTGCTGGCGAACGCGTCGGGTGACTCTCAATCCGAAGCTGATCGAAGTGTCGGCGGCGGAGGTGCAGACAACGCTGCGGCACGAGCTGGCGCATCTGGTCGCGCAGGAGCGGGTTGGCCGGCGGCGGATCTCGCCGCACGGGCCGGAGTGGCGCCGCGCTTGCGCGGATCTTGGGATCGCGGGGGAGGCCCGGTGCCACACGCTGCCGTTCAAGCCGCGTCGAATGGCGAGGAAGTATGCGTATCAGTGCCCAGCTTGTTTGACGGTCATCACGCGGGTACGGCGGACGAAAGGGCGAATGGCTTGTCTCAAGTGTTGCCGGAAGCTCAACGGCGGGAAATACGCGGAGCGGTTTCGGTTCCGGGAGGTCGAAGCGGTGCAGGAGGCGGCCTGAGAATCGTCAAATTCAACGGTGCTCGTCGACGGAATGATCGGCCTCCAGCCGAGTAGGGATGGTTCATCGGGTGTAAGCCGATGCCCCCGGTGCGGGATTTCACACCATGCCTAGCTTCATGCGACCGGCTTCGGAGATCATGGACTGATTCCAAGCGGGATCCCAAACGAGGTCGACTTGGGCTTCGTCGATGCCGTCGAGAATGAGGATCTTCTGGCGGGCGTCGGCGGCGATGGTGGGGCCCATGCCGCAGCCGGGGGCGGTGAGGGTCATCTGGACGATCACGTTAGTCTGGCCTTCGTCGTTATTTTTGATTTCGCAGCCATAGATGAGGCCGAGGTCGACGACGTTGACGGGGATTTCCGGGTCAAAAACGGTTTTCAGCTGACTCCAGATGGCGTCTTCGAGGGAACCTTTGACGGGTTCCTTGGCGGCGAGAGCTTCGACGGCGGTCGGGTCGACGCCGAGGGCATCGAGGTCCTTTTCGTCGATGCGGGCGAGGCCGGCCTGGGTCGCGACGGTGTAGGTGCCGCCGAGGGATTGGGTGATGATGACGGACGTGCCAATCGGGAGGACGATGGGGTTGCCGCTGGGGATCTGGATGGCGTCGCAGTCGCGCTTGAGGGCGATTTCTCGGGTGTCGGACATGTTAATGAGGATTTGAGAGGTTGGGATTTACGATTTGGGCTGCAGCTTGATCTCGACCTTTTTTGGGGCGCTGAGGCTGTCGAGAAGGGTGGGGGCGGTGTTGGTGGCTTCCGGTTGGGCGGCGGTGGGGTCGAGAGCGTTTTTAAGGGCTCCTTCGACGAGTTGCGCGCAGTGGATTTTCATCGGGGGGAGGGGGCCAAGCGGCGCTGAGAGGTCGGTGCCGTCCATGGCGAGGGCTTCTTCCGCGGTTTTACCGCGGATGAGGTCCGTAGCCATGCTGGCGACGGCGATGGCGGTCTGGCAGCCAAAGGTCTGGAAGGTGGCTTTGTCGATGACCTTGCGGCCGTTCTCATCCTTGAACTTGACCCACATGCGGAGCATGTCGCCGCAGTCTGGACTGCCGACGGTGCCGATGGCGTCGGCGTCGGACATCTCGCCGAGATTTTGCGGGTTGCTGACGGCGGATTGGATGCGGGCTTCTAAATCGTCGGACATAAGTCTGTTAGCACGGATGACGCGGATTGGTGATCATTCCAGTGTGTAGCGGGGGAGGTCGGGGTCGACTTCGAGGGACCAGGCGTCGATCCCGCCGCGGAGGGCCCGGACGTTGGTGAAAGAGTGGCCGGCGAAAAAAGCGGCGGCGTCGAGGCCGCGGGTGCCTTGGTGATCAACGAGGGCGATGAGGCTGTCCTTCGGCCAGGCGGCCATGATTTCCTGCAGAAAGTCCTGGGTAAAATGTTTGGCCTGCGGGATTTGGACGGCGTCGAACTCCTCTCGGGTGCGGATGTCGAGAATGCGGGTGTCGGGGTCGTCGGCGAGCGCTGCGGCTAGCTCGGTGGGTTCGATGAGGAGCTTGGCGTCTTCGGCGCAGGCTGCGGTGACCTGCGCGAGGGCGGTGTCTGGGTCGAGGCCTTCGTTGCGGGCGCAGACCTCGGCGACGGTTTCCTCGGGGCGAAAGCCGCAACTGGCACAGCCGCCGATGTGGAAGAGCCGGAAGAGGGCACGCTGCGCGCCGGGCAGGGTCTGCAGGAGTTCCTGCATCGTCATGGTCGGTGAGAGTTCCGCGGTCATTGGACTTCAACGTTACCGACGGGCTGGCGTGATTGCAAAGGGGGATGTTTCAGCTGATCAGCGGCGGATGCGGATCACGCGGTTGGGGAGAGAGCGATTGCCGAGGGCGTCGTAGGCGAAGGGCTTGAAGACGTTGCGGCGTCCGCGGCGGAGCCGGACGGTGGTGCGCCAGGTGTCAGTGCCGGTTGCGGGGCGGAGGGCGCGTTTGCCTTTAATCTTGATGAGGACCTGGGTGACGGCGGTGTCGTCGCTGGCGGTGCCACGAAGGACGACGCGGGCGCGCTTCGTCCCGGCCTTTCGCCTGCCTTTGACCGTGAGTTGAGGGATCTCGCTGTCGATCTGGCCGAAGCGGAGAACGCGATTATTGCCGGTGTCGCCGATCCAAATGTCACCAGCGGGGTCGACGAAGAGCCCGAGGAATGGCGTGTCGAGGCGGCGGGCGCCGAGGGCCGTCCCGTCGTTGGAAAAGTTCGATTGGCCTACGAGAATGGAGGCCGGTGCACCGTTGTTGAGGGAGGCGAGACCGCTGAAGCGAAGCGCGCGGCTGTTTGCTCCGTCGAGGACCCAGAGGTTGTTGGTGCCGTCGGCGAAGACGCCGGAGGGTGACGAGAAGGCGGTCGCGGTCGTGCCGGGGGTGGTGACGTTGAAGTCGGTTTGGCCGATGACGCGGGCGGCGTTGGTGCCGTCGGAAATGGTGCCGGCGGAGGGGTAGCCGAGGACGCGGTGGTTGCCGCGGTCGGCGACCCAGAGGGTGCCGGTCGAGTCGACGGACACGCCGACGGGGTCGAGCAGGCCGAGCTGGTCGGAGCGGGGGGCGGACGTGTCGAAGGTGGCTTGGCCGAGGACGCCGGTGGCGGGGGCGGCGGTTGCGAGGGTCGACGAGGATTCGAATTCCAGCACTCGATTGTTGCCGGAATCGGCGACCCACAGGCGGCCGGTGGCGTCGACGGTGAGACCGGTCGGTGCGTTCATGCCGCTGATGCTCGTGGTTGGTGACGCGGTGGCGAGGTTGGGTTGGCCGAGGGGGACGACGGCGGCGGGGTTGTCGTCGCCGCGGGTGGCGGCGAACCGGAAGAGGACGACCCGGTTGTTACCCGTGTCGGCGACCCAGAGCCGGTTGCCCCGATCGATCCAGAGGCCGGTCGGTCCGGCGAGAGACGTGGCGCTGGCGGGACTGGTTGCATTCGCGGTGGGCGACGTCTGGCCGAAGACGTATTCCGCGGGAGCGGCGGTGAGGAGGGTGTCGTAGCTGGCGTAGCGGAGGACGCGGTTGTTGGCGGTGTCGGCGACGAAGACCTTGCCGGTGGTGGGGTCGATGACAACGGCGGAGGGAGCGTCGAGCGTTGCAGCGGTGGGTGGCGAGACGGCGGTGGCGGAGTTGGAGTCAGTCTGGCCAAGGACGGTCGTGGCCGGGGGGAAGGTGGGGAGCTGGCGGGCGGCGAGCGGGGTGAGGGTGGTGAGGACGAGGGTGAGAGTGAGGGTGGGCCGCATGGGGTTAGGGGTAGCGCTTTCTAGGGGTGCGTTCAATGGCGGCGAAGTGCCGCTGCGCCGGGGATGGTCGTCGCCGGCTGGAAGCCGGAGATACTTATTCGGGTGCGGGGCGGCGGGGTTGGTGATAGGTGTCCGCCATGCAGGAACGACGGGCACTTTCGGAGGGGTTGTGGATTTTAGTGATCTTGGGGGTGTTGCTGTTGGCGAGCCTCGTCTGGCTTCCGCCGCTGGCCATCGTGTGGGCGGTGGCGATTGCGTTTACGTTGTATTTCTTTCGCGATCCGGAGCGCGTGTCGCCGGAGGATCCGACGCTGGCGGTCTCGCCGGCGGACGGGAAGGTCGTCGCGATCGACAATCTGATCGAGGGCGAGATCCTCAACCGAAGGATGATCCGGATTTCGATCTTTCTTTCGGTCTTCGACGTTCACGTGAACCGGGCACCCATCGCGGGATCGGTGCTGTATTCTGAAGCACGGAAGGGGCGGTTCTACGACGCTCGCGACGTGCGTTCGGCGACGGATAACTCAGCGCGGATGTGGGTGATCGAAGGAGTGGATCACACGGTCGGCGTGCGGCAGATCACCGGGGCTATCGCGAGGCGGATCGTTCCGTGGTCGGTGGTCGGAGATTCGCTCGTGAAGGGGGAGAAGTTTGGAATGATCCGCTTCGGGTCGCGGACCGAACTCTGGTTGCCGGAGGATAGCCGGGTGCTCGTCAAGGTTGGGCAGTCGGTGCGCGGGGGGACTTCGGCGATGGCGGTGCTGCCGGAAAGTCCGGTGCTGGGTGACGTTGCGGCGTCGGGTGAGGGGGAGTGATTCGCTGAGCGATTTTTTGTCGTCGGATCGGCGAGTCGGAAGTCGCCGTTCTTCGACTCATTCCGGCGCGATTTTGCCGCCCCAAGAGAGGATCTTGGCTTTGGTGCCGGCGGCTTCGGCTTCGGGGATCTGGTGGTTGCGGACGTAGAAGAGCGAGAGGCTTGACCAGGCAAGTTGGTCGTTCGGGCGGAGGCTGGTCGAGCGGAGCCCGGCCTCGATCGCGGCGAGGTGGTCGCCATTTTTCATGAGGGCCATGCCGAGGGCGTGCCAGCCGTCGAAGAAGTCTGGGTCGAGGTCGACGCAGCGACGGTATTTCTCAATGGCGGCCTCAAGGTCACCGACGGCGATGTCGCCGGTGGCGTCATCAAACAGGGTGGCGATCTCCGAATTTTCGCTCACGTTCGGATGAATTCAGCTTTCCTGATCGTCCTGAGCTTCGCCTGGGAAGTTCAGGCCAGAGCGTTTCGTGGCGGCCTCGAGCCACTCGAAGAGGATGATGTTGCCCTTGCGGGTGCGGATGAATTCGGCGATCTGGTCGCGGTTTTCGGCGAGGACCGCTTCTTCGATGGCGGCGCGTTTTTCGAGGTAAACGGCGTAGGCTCCCCAGGTCTCGATCGTCAAACCGGTGATCTCGCCGTCCTTGAGTTGGACGGTGTCTTGAGCGTAGGAGCGGAGTTCGGGCGAGGCGGATTCGGTCGTGACGGAGACGCTCTCGAAGGGTTTGAGCTCGGCCATGGGAAAGGGTTTGACGGCATCGGCGAGCGATTTACCCGCTGCGAGGTCGGCGCGGATGGCGGCGAGGGCATCGTCGGCCTGGGCTTCGAGCATGGTCTCGGCTTCGAGGTTGCGGAGGTCGGCGGTGATCTCCGGCGTGGCTTCTTCGAGGGTCTTCTCACGCTCCGGGATGACACTGGTCAGATTGATGATGTGGAAGGAGTCGCCGTCTTGAAGGACGCCGCTAACGGGCGAGGTCTCGGAGAGCGTGAAGGCGGTCGGGGCGATCTTGGCGACGACGGGATCGGAGAGATTGGTTGTGGTCTCGGTGGTGCCGGTCGGTGGAACGATGCGCCCGCTGGCGTCGAAGGGGAGGGTGGTCTCGATCGGGAGCTCGGCGTCTTTCGCAGCCTCGGCGAAGGATTTTTCCTGGGTGGCCGTGGCGAATTTAGCGGAAGCGTTCGCGACTTTCTGCAGGGCCTCGATGCGGGCTTTGTCTTTGAGGTCGGCTTCGGCGGCGGGAAGCGAGAAGGTGACGATCTCGGCGGTGCGGAGCTCGGGTGTCCGGAGGCGGAAGGTGTTTGCGTCGTAGAAGGTCTTGATGTCGGCCTCGGAAGCGCTGGCCTGGTCGAAGAATTTCTGGCGCTGGAAGACGACCGCGGCGCCCGTGGCTTCCTGAAAATAACGCGCGTTGAACTCGAGCTCGGCGGTCGACGTGGTCGGGGCGGAGGCGAGGATGGCTTCGATGCGGGCGAGTCGGAGCGAATTGCGGACGACGTCTTCGAGCTCGGCGGGTGAAAGGCCGTTTGGCGCGAGGAACTGGACGGCGAATTGATCGTACTTCGTCTGGTCGTATTGGCCGTTCGTTTGGAAGGCGGGAATCTTGGAGATGGCGTCGGCGATCTCGGAATCCGTCGGACTGATGCCGAGGGCCTTCGCCTCGTGGGCGATGATCATCGTGTTGAAAACGAAGGCGCCGGGATCGGATTCGCCGGTGAGGCCGTCGAGCGTCTCGACGTATTCCGTGAGGCCGAGGGCGATGGCGAGCTGGTAGGTGCGGGCCTCGCGTTGGACCTGGGCAAGTGAGAGGCTCCGACCGTAGATCGTGGCGAACTTGGTCGCGTTGAGATCGTCCATTTCCGCCGGATTGTAGAGGAAGGTGAAGGCGACAATGGTGAGAATGGTGATGGCAAGCATGAGCTTGCGCATGTGGGAGCGCATCCAGACAAACATGGGATTAGATCGGCAAAGGGTTGAATCGAGTGACGAAGTGTGATTTAGGAAAAGTCTGATGATTTCAAGCTTCCTCCCGCAGTCCCTCCGGAAATCTCCCCAGCGTTCCGTCGGGGCGTTGATTTTTCTTTCAATGCTCTGCGCCGGATCTCTGGCGTGTGCCCAGGACGTGCTCGTTCTCAAAACGGGACTCCGGCGGGAGGGTGAAATCGTAGGGGTTGCGGACGGGAAAGTAACTTTGAAAGTCGGGCCGGTGCAATCGGCAATTCCGCTCGATCAAGTTGAGAGCGCCATCAAGCAGGCACCGCCCGAGCTGGCCAAGGCGCAGGCCACGAAGGCGTCGGGGAACGCGGCGGGAGCGCTCATCGAAGTGCGTCCGGTCGTCGCAAACTTTTCCGGCCTGCCGGTGCCGTGGGTCGGGCAGGCTTACGCGCTGCTCGGGGATTCGTTGTTGGAACTGGACCAAATGGCCGAGGCCGAGCGGATCTTCGCACAATTTACGGAGCTCTACCCGGAGGCGGGAGATTTGTCCGCGGTCTCGATCGCTCGGCTCGATGTGGCGAGGGACGATTTTGCGGCGGCGAAGACGAAGCTGGAGCCAATCGTCGCGGAGGCCGCCACGGTGAAGAGTGCCGAGAGTGCGGAGAGTTCGACCTACGGGCGAGCCTACCTTCTGATGGGTCAGGTGCGGGAGTCGGAAGGTGATCTGGAAAATGCTCTGCAAGATTACCTGATGACCGTGACCGTCTTCTACGCAGACGCGGCGGCAGTCGCCGATGCCAGCGCGCGGGCTGATGCGCTAGCGAATCAAAAAAATGTGATCGCGCCGTGACTCATTGTCGCATATTTTCCACGTTCTCAACATGATCAAGAAGTCCTTCCCCTCGCTGCTCAGCCGCCCGTTACTCGCTCTGACCGCTCTGTTTCTGTCCCTCGCCCCGGCGTTCGCCCAGGAGGCGACGGCGGAGGCCGCCGAAGCGTCACCCGAGCAGATGAGCATCCTCGATACGATCCTTCATGGTGGACCACTCATCATCATGATCTGGATCAGCATTCTGGGTGTTTCGATCGTGATGGTCACTTTCATCATTCAGTTGTTTCTCAATCTCCGGGCCGAGAAGCTGCAGCCCAAAGCTTTGGTCGAGTCGTTGAGGGCGACCATCGAGGGCGGAAATTATCAGGAAGCCTGGGAAATCTCTCGGGCAAACAAGGCTTACATTGCGAACGTACTCGCAGGCTCCCTCGAGCGCCTCGGTCGCGGTAAGGAAGCGGTCGAGATTGCGATCGCCGAGCACGGGATGCGGGAGGCTCAGACGATCAAAACGCAGAATAGTTACCTGTCGGTCATCGGAGTCATTGCGCCGATGATCGGGCTACTCGGGACGGTCATCGGCATGATGGGTGCGTTCGCCGTCCTCGGTCAGTCGGGCGTGTCGGATCCGCGCGCATTGGCGTTGTCCATTGGTGAGGTGCTCATGGCGACCGCGAGCGGTCTCTTCATCGCAATTCCCGCGTTCATCTTTTATTACTTTTTCCGAAATCGGGCCACCGTGACGCTCGGCGACGCGGACGATACTCTTTTTCGACTGATCGAGGATATCCCCTACGACGAGCTCGGCGGCCTTCGGATCGGCGATAACTTTGCCGCCGGTGAAGGTGCGCCAGTCGATGGTGCCAATCAATCGCGTCGCGTCTCGATGGAGCTGACGACGAATTGCCCGGTCTGTAACGGCGCAATCACCCCGGGTCAGAATCCCTGCCCTCATTGCAACGCCACCCTCGACTGGTCGTAGAAGCGGATGTCTGGAGCTGCCCCCAGCGGTCGATTAAAGAAGCGCGGTGTCCGAGCGCCGGAAGCCGAGGCTGAACCCGAGTTTCAGATCGCGCCAATGATCGACATCTTGCTCGTTCTGCTGGTCTTCTTCATGTCGATCAGTTCGACCGAAGTGCTGCAGTCGAATCAGGAGGTGAACCTTCCGGTCGCCAAAGCGGCAAAAGATTCCAAGAAGAACCCGGGACAAATCATCATCAACGTCACCTACAGCGCGATCAATGATGCGGTCGGAATCGAAGTTGACGAAATCAACTACCCCGATCCGGCCATGCTCATCGGAAAGATGCAGGCTGGGGTGAAGAATAATCCGCTCGTGCGGGTGCTCATCCGCGCAGACAAGGATGTGCGCTACGAGTTTACGCGTCGGCTGCTCGAAGCAGTGGGCCAGGCCGGGATCGCGAACGTGACGTTCTCGGTCGTCGACAAGGAAGAAGGCTAGAAAACATGAGGAACGACTAAGATGGGTGGCGGTGGAGTATCAGAAGACGGGGATCCAGGATTCCAGATTGCGCCGATGGTGGACGTGGTGTTCGTATTGCTGCTGTTCTTCATGGCAGCAGCGGGATCGCAGGTCATCGAGAAGGAACTCAACGTCAGCCTCCCGAGTGGTCAGTCGGCCTCCGGTCCAGGTGGTCCGCCGACGACACCGATCATGGTCGAAGTGCGGGCTGATGGACACGTCGTCGTCAACAACAAGGACTACGGCACGGCAAAGGAGCTTCCCGGAGCTGCGGGTTTGGCTTAAAGACACGATTGACCGCTTTGGTGGTAAGGATCCCGTGATCATTCAGCCGACCCCCGAGACCCGTCACGAGCGGATCATCGACGTTCTGAACGCGGCCTCGGCGTCCGGCGTGAAGAAGCTGACGTTCAGCTAGGTCGGTCGAGCGCCACCGGCGAGTCGAGACCATCGGCAGCATGCCGATGCCACGGATCATTGACTTCCAGCCAATGGACTTCTTTGACGCAAGCGATCGGCTCAGCCGCGTCGTTGGCAAGCCAGCGCTTCACCCGTTGACAACAAAGCCGTCGCCAGAACCGGAAGGTAAGACTCTCCGTCGACGCTACCAGTAGCCCCATTGCTGGGTCGCCATGATGTAGATGCCGAGTAGTAGATTCGTCACGGCGTGCGCCACGACGCAGGCGAGCAAGCTCTTCGTGCGAATTGCGATCCAGCCGAAGAAGACGCCGGTAATGAGTGCCGGGACGACGTCTGGTCCCCAGTGAACCGAGGCAAACGCAACCGCTACGCCCCAGAAACTGAAATGCGTGTATTGGCCAAACGGAACCGAAGTGAAGTTCTCCTTGATCAAGTAGCGCTGCAGGAAGCCCCGCCAGAAGATCTCCTCGATCAAAGGAACGACGATCACGAGTCGGAAAAAGCGTGCGATCACCGTGCCCCAGTAGAGCAACGGCGATTCCTCGAAAGCGGTTGGATCAAAACCGTCCAGCCGCTTGTCGAAGCCGAGGAACAGTTCCGGCGCGATCCAGAGAACGAGCACGAGGACACCAACGCCCACAGCGAGGGGCAGGGAACGCTGCGAGCCGAAGGAATACGTCCTCCAGTAAAAAAGCAGAGCCGCGGCGCAGGCGAGGGATTGAAGAGGATAGATCCAATACGCTGGTTCAGCGAGAAGGAGGGTCTTCGCGTCGGGCACCAGCATGTGAACGCCCGAGACGGCAGCGAGCCCGATCATGAAAATGATGAACGGAACCGTGTAGGCCATCAGCGAATGACGATCCGCTGGCTCGAGGGGTGGTCGAGACTCTGGGGCGGGGGACGGGGAATCTTTGGTCATGGCTTTGTCGGAGGCTCGTCAAAAAAACCAAAATAGCGCCGGGCGTTGCCGTAGCAGATGTCGGCGACGATGCCGCCGAGCCAGTCGAGGTCGTTCGGGAGTTCGCCCCGCTCGATGTCGTTGCCGATAAGATTGCAGAGGATCCGGCGGAAATATTCGTGGCGGGGGAAGGAGAGAAAACTGCGGCTGTCGGTGAGCATGCCGACGAAACGCGAGAGCAGCCCGAGGTTGGAAAGCGCGTTGATCTGTTCTTCCATGCCTTGTTTCTGATCGAGGAACCACCAGCCGGAACCGAACTGGATCTTCCCGGGCGTCGAACCGTCCTGAAAATTTCCGATCATCGTGCCGAGGACGTAGTTATCTTTTGGGTTGAGGTTGTAGAGGATGGTTTTTGGTAGCTCGTCGTCCGTGTCGAGTCGGTCGAGAAATTGCGAAAGCGATCTGGCCTGTTCGGAGTCGCCGATGCTGTCGAAGCCGGTGTCCGGACCGAGTGAGCGGAGCATGCGGGTGTTGTTGCCGCGCTGAGCACCCAGGTGGAACTGCTGCGTCCAGCCCAGCTTCCGGTAAATGCGGCCGAGCTGGTCGAGCACGGAGATGGTAAAAATTTCCGCCTCGCGGCCGTCGACCTCTCCGCCGTCGAGACGCTTCGCCAGGGTGCGACCGGCTGCGGCCAGGTCGACCGTTCCGTCGGGAATCCGCTCCAAGCCATGGTCCGAGAGGCGGCCGCCGACCGAGTGAAAGAAATCGGCCCGGTTCTTCAGAGCGTCCAGCAGGTCGTCGAGAGACTTAATTGGGCGATCGAGGCGGGTGGCAAGCTGCTCGATGGCGGGGACAAAATTGGGACTCCCGATCAGCAGAAACCGGTCGGGTCGGAAGGTTGGCAGCACCCGGGTGCTGCAGTCGTCCTTGCGGATGGCGTCGTGGTGCTCGAGCGAATCCGCCGGATCGTCGGTCGTGCAAACGAGCTCGACGTTCATCTTGCGCAACAGACCGCGGGTCGAAAATGCGGGCGTGTTTAGGAAAAACGACGCGCGGTCATAGATCGATTTCGCGGTGCGCGGGGTGAGTAGATCGCTGATGCCAAAGTAGCGTTTCAGCTCGAGATGGGTCCAGTGGTAGAGCGGATTGCGGACGGTGAAGGGAACCGTCTCCGCCCAAGCCTCGAACTTTGCGAATTCCTCGGCGTCGCCCGTGCAGAATTTTTCCGCGATCCCGTTCGTTCGCATCGCCCGCCACTTGTAGTGATCGCCCTCGAGCCAAGCGGTCGAGAGATTGGAAAATTGGCGGTCCGTCGCGATGTCGGCGGGCGACAGGTGGCAGTGGTAGTCGATGATCGGTTGGATCGCCGCTGAGCCGTGGTAGAGGCGACGGGCTGACTCCGTCTGGAGAAAAAAGTCCTTGTCGAGAAACGGGCGGATCATGGGTCTAACGTTCTTTTATGAAAGCAGGCAGCGAACGCCAATCGGGAAATCGGTTCGAAGCGGGGGTGGCGCCTCTTCCCAAAGTTCGCCTCGGGAGAACGAGGCACTTTTTACCGTTTTTAAGTTACGACCAGCCCGGCGAAATTGAAAATGCTCTAGACCCCGCTGAAGGCGCTAAACCCACCGTCGACCGGGACAACGACGCCGGTCACAAAGCTCGCGGCGTCGCTGCAGAGCCAATGCAGGGCACCGAGAAGCTCGTCCGCCTCCCCGAAGCGCTTCATCGGAGTTTGCTGGACGATGGTTTCGCCCCGCGCCGTGAGGGTGCCGTCTTCGTTCGTGAGGAGCCGACGGTTCTGTTCGCCAATGAAAAAACCGGGTGCGATCGCGTTGACGCGGAGTCCGTCGCCAAATTTCGTAGCGAGTTCAACGGCCATCCAGCGAGTGAAGTTGTCGACCGCCGCTTTCGATGCGGAATACCCGACCACCCGCGTGATCGCGCGGTTCGCTGCCATGGATGAGATGTTCACCACCGCGCCTCGCCCAGCCTTGGCCATCACCTCGCCGAAAATCACCGACGGCAGGACCGTGCCGTCCAGATTGAGCCGGGTCACCCGCTCGAAGTCGGCGAGGTCGAGATCGAAGATCGTTTGGTCTGGGCCAATCGTAGCGCCCGGCATGTTACCGCCCGCCGCGTTGACGAGGATGTCGAGCTGTCCCCACTCGGAGAGCACCTTGTCGCGGCACGCGACCAAGGCTCCGCGATCCGTCACGTCCGCAACGAGGGCCAAGGCCGTTCCTCCGGCGTCCATGATCGCTTCGACGTGCGCGGTTACCCGATCCGCCGACCGACTCAGGATCCCGACCTTTACTCCAGCCCGCGCGAGGCTGCTCGCCATGGCCCCGCCGAGCGCACCAGCGCCTCCGGTGATGATGGCAACGCGGTCGGAGAGAGCAAAAGAAGGTGCGGGTAGATTCATCTGGCTCTTAAGGCACGAGGATTAAACGGGGATATCAAGCAAGATCAACCCTGCTGGGGCGGGAATCACCGCACGAAAGCAAAGGGTTGGGAGCGCTGCCAGAGCGACGTCTATCTTCCCGAGAACATGAGAAATACCTCGCCGTCGACGGCATCGACCGCGGCCTCGCTCCTCCGCGATTCGCGGGAGAAACCGTAAACTGAGCCACAACGCGCCAATTAAATGGCGCAACTGAGTCATGGTGGCGCAGTTTAACGTGATGAAAATCTGCCTGATTTGGGATCGCTTCGGTGTATCAAATTGAAGGCAAATGACTTAAGAAATATTTTCAGCGCTTGGAGCGGCGGCTGCGTCACAAGTTTGCATGGCAAAAATTCTAGGTATCGATCTGGGAACAACGAACTCGTGCATGTCCGTGATGGAAGGTGGCGAGCCGGTGGTTCTCGAAAACTCCGAGGGAGCGCGCACCACGCCCTCGGTCGTCGCATTTTCTAAATCCGGCGAGCGCCTCGTGGGGCAAGCGGCGAAGCGCCAGGCGATCACGAACCCATCCAACACGATTTTTTCCGTGAAGCGCTTCATGGGCCGCAAGCACTCCGAACTCAAGGACGAGTTAGAGCGCGTCCCTTACAAGGTTGTCGCGGCGAAGAACGGCGACGCCCACATCGAGGTCGAAGTCGGCGGCGAGCGCAAAGCGTTCAGTCCAGCGGAAATCTCGGCAATGATTCTTGGCAAACTCAAGGCCGACGCTGAATCCAAGCTCGGCGAGAAAATCACCCAGGCCGTCATCACGGTCCCCGCTTACTTCAACGACTCCGAGCGTAACGCGACGAAGGACGCGGGTAAAATTGCCGGCCTCGAGGTCCTGCGCATCATCAACGAGCCGACGGCAGCATCGCTCGCCTACGGTCTCGATAAGAAATCTGATGAAAAGATCGCCGTTTACGATCTTGGTGGCGGCACGTTCGACATCTCAGCTCTCGAGATTGGTGACGGCGTCTTTGAAGTCCTTGCGACCAATGGCGACACGCACCTCGGCGGCGACGATTGGGACAATCGCCTCATGGATTGGATCATCGACGAGTTCAAGAAGGACTCTGGGATCGACCTGAGCAAGCAGCCCGACGCGGTTCAGCGGATCAAGGAGGAGGCTGAAAAAGCGAAGATCGCTCTGTCCTCGACGCAGGAATACGAGATTAACCTTCCGTTCGTGACGGCCGACCAGACGGGTCCCAAGCACATCCAGAAGAAGCTCAGCCGCTCGAAGCTCGAGCAGCTCACCGACGATCTCTTTCAGCGCACGACCAAGCCGGTAAAGGATTGCTTGGGTGACGCGAAGTGGACCTCCGACAACATCGATGAGCTCGTCCTCGTTGGCGGTATGACCCGCATGCCCAAGGTCGTCGAGACGGCCCGCGCCCTCGTCGGCAAGGAGCCCCACAAGGGAGTGAATCCAGATGAAGTTGTCGCCATCGGTGCGGCGATTCAGGGCGGCGTCCTCGCGGGTGACGTCAAGGACGTGCTCCTTCTCGACGTGAGTCCTCTGACCCTTGCCATCGAGACGGCAGGCGGTATCGCGACACCGATGATCCCACGCAACACGACAATCCCAACTCGCAAGTCGCAGATTTTCTCGACTTACAGCGACAACCAACCGGGCGTCGAGATCAAGGTCCTCCAAGGTGAGCGTCCGCTCAGTCGCGACAACAAGCAGCTCGGTGTCTTCCACCTCGACGGCATCCCGCCGGCGCCGCGTGGCGTCCCGCAGATCGAGGTCACGTTTGACATCGATGCAAACGGCATTCTCCACGTGTCGGCCAAAGACACGGGCAGTGGTAAGGAGCAGAAAATCTCCATCACCGGTTCGAGCGGACTCGACCCAGCGGAAGTTGAACGCCTTCAGAAGGAAGCCGAAAGGCATGCCGAAGACGATCGCAAGGCGAAAGAACTCATCGAGGTTCGCAACAACGCCGACAACCTCGCCTACCAGTGCGAGAAGCAGTTGGCCGACGCTGGCGACAAGATCGACGCAGCGGCTAAGCAGCCCGCAGAAGAGGCAATCGCGGCAGTCCGAGAAGCCCTCAAGAATGACGATGTCGACGCGATCAAGGCAGCTCACGAAGATCTCGAAAAGAAATTTCACGAGATCAGCGCCGAACTCTACAAGCAAGCTGCGGCCGAGGCAGGCCCGGCTGACGGAGCTGGAGCCTCGCCGGAAGGTGAGCCAGCACCGGAGGCGAAGAAAGATGACGACGTCGTCGATGCCGATTTTGAAATGGTCGACGAGGACAAGAAATCCTAACCGACAGACCCTTCCAACCCTTTAGCAAAGCGTTCGCTGCGGGTTTCCGTGGCGGGCGATGTTAAAAAACCAAAACCAACAGAAAGAACACCCATTATGGCAGCAACAATCAAACCCATCGGAGATCGCGTGCTCGTGAAGCCGCTCGAAGAAGGCGAAGTCAAAAAAGGCGGAATCATCATTCCCGACACCGCAAAAGAGAAGCCTCAGGAAGGTGAAGTCGTGGCCCTCGGCACCGGCAAGCTCGACGACAACGGTAAGAAAGTCGAATTCACGGTGAAGAAGGGCGACAAAGTCCTCATCTCCAAATACGGCGGCACCGAAGTCAAATTCGATGGCGACAGCTACCTCATCATGCGTGAGGACGACATCCTCGGCATCCTCGCCTAAGCATTAGGCCAAGTTACCAACAACTCAAAACGAACAACCAAAAACCAATACCATGGCAGCAAAACAAATCCAATTCGACGAAGGAGCCCGTCAGGCGCTTCTCCGCGGTGTTGAGAAACTGGCGAAAGCAGTCAAAGCGACCCTCGGGCCGGCTGGACGCAACGTCATTCTCGACAAGAAATTCGGCAGTCCCACGATCACCAAAGATGGTGTGACGGTCGCCAAAGAAATCGAACTCGACGATCCTTACGAGAACATGGGCGCTCAGCTCGTGCGTGAAGTCGCCTCCAAGACCAGCGACATCGCCGGTGACGGAACGACGACCGCGACCGTTCTCGCCGAAGCGATCTACCGCGAAGGCCTCAAGAACGTGACCGCCGGGGCGAACCCAACCTCGCTCCAGCGTGGCATCAACAAAGCCGTCGAGTGCATCGTCGCGGAGCTCGCGAAGATCAGCAAAAAGGTCAAGGACTCGAGCGAGATCGCTCAGGTCGCGACCGTCTCCGCCAACTGGGACGCCACCATCGGCCAGATCATCGCGGACGCGATGGAAAAGGTCGGCAAGGATGGCACCATCACGGTCGAAGAGGCTAAGTCCATCGAAACCACCCTCGACGTCGTCGAAGGTATGCAATTCGACAAGGGCTACCTCTCGCCTTACTTCGTGACCAACGCCGAGAGCATGGAAGTCGTGCTTGATAACGCCTACATCCTCATTCACGAGAAGAAGATCAGCAGCTTGAAAGACCTCCTTCCTCTGCTCGAGAAGGTTGCCAAGAGCGGTCGTCCCTTCCTCATCATCGCGGAAGACGTCGAAGGCGAAGCCCTCGCGACGCTCGTGGTCAATAAGCTCCGTGGCACGCTCCAGATCTGCGCGGTCAAGGCTCCAGGATTTGGTGATCGCCGCAAGGCCATGATGGAAGACATCGCGGTGCTCACGGGTGGTCGTTGCATCACGGAAGACCTCGGCATCAAGCTCGAGAACATCACGCTCGACGACCTCGGCGAAGCCAAGCACGTCTCCATCGACAAGGAAAATACGACGATCGTGGAAGGATCGGGCAAGTCGTCCGACATCCAGGGCCGCGTGTCCCAGATCCGCCGTCAGATCGAAGAGACCACCAGCGATTACGACCGCGAGAAGCTCCAGGAGCGTCTCGCCAAGTTGGCGGGTGGTGTTGCGGTGATCAACGTCGGTGCCGCGACCGAGACCGAGATGAAAGAGAAGAAAGCCCGCGTCGAAGACGCCCTCCACGCGACCCGTGCGGCCGTCGAAGAAGGCATCGTCCCCGGCGGTGGCGTTGCTCTCGTCCGCGCCCAGAAGGCGCTCGACAAGCTCGTCCTTGAAGGTGATGAAGCCATCGGCATGGCCATTGTCTCCCGCGCCATCGAAGCCCCGCTTCGCCAGCTCGCGAACAATGCCGGACTCGAAGGCGCGCTCATCGTGCAGGAAGTCAAGAAGCGCAAGGGCAACGAAGGCCTCAACATTGCGACCGGCGAATACGTCGATCTCGTGAAGGCCGGCGTCGTCGATCCGACCAAGGTGACCCGCAGCGCGCTGCAGAACGCTTCGTCGATCAGTGCTCTGCTCCTCACCACCGAGGCTCTCATCACCGAGATCCCCGAGAAGGAGAAGCCATCCGCACCAGCTCCCGACATGGGCGGCATGGGTGGCATGGGCGGAATGTATTAATCAATTCCGATCCGACACTTTGACCCGGAGCGCTTTAGCGTTTCGAGATCGCAGACAGCCCCGGCGCAAGCCGGGGCTGTTTTGCGTTCAGCGGTCGCGCATCCGGCGGCGCGTCCGCCGTTCCCGCCAGGGCTTGGTCACCCGCGATTTTCGCAGTTGCGGAGAAGGTGATCGCTTTTAGAGTGCAAAAGTGAAGTTGACCGTCGCTGCATTGATCGCTTTTGGAATCTCCGGCGTTACCGCCCGCGCCGAAGACAAGCCTGGTTACCGGACGCCGATTCTCGAAGCTCCGGAAGCGCTCCCCGGCGCCGCTCTCCGCGGATTCGGTCTCGAAGGTCTTCGGGGAACGAACTTGCCTCAGCCGTTGACGCAGGGGGCGGCTGCCCAATTCCCTTTTACGATGGTGGGTTCGCTAGATTTCCGGAGTGGCCGCGGTCGGTTCGGTGGGAGCGCGACGCTCATCAAGCCCACGGTTGCTCTCACGGCGGGCCACAACCTTTACGATGGCCAGAACGGCTTCAGCGAGAACGTGCGATTCGACCGCGGGCGATACGGCGGGAGCGTCGAGCGGCGGGGCTTCGCGAAGGCTCTTTATCTCTACACCCGGACCTACATCGACGAAGCGAATCGGAATCCCGATACCAACCGCGCGTTCTCCGTCGACGTCGGGTGGGTGACCTTCCGGCGACCGCTGGCGGGGTCGGACTCCGCTCCCTACACGGCGCGGTTTTCCTCCCTGAAGAATGGACAGGCGAAGGTTGCGGTCGGCTACGGGCTGGATTTTCACAACGGCAAACTCCCCTTGGCGGTTGAGCCGACGGCGGGCTTCTTTCGAAAGCGGGGTGCGTATTTCGAGAACGCGACCTACGGCACCGAGGGCGGCATGAGCGGGGGGCCGGTCTTCGGCGAATATCGAGGTCGGCAGGTCCAGTTGGGCGTCGTGGTGTCGGGGTTCAATGATTTTTCCCAGTCCGGGATTCGCGCCATCGACCGTGGCTTGGTGCGGGCTTTGCGCCGTGCGGACTGACCTGCGAGCGGGCCTGGTCGGGTTGCTTGGGCTCGCTGGTTGCCTGCAAGCCGTCGAAGTGACTGGTCCGCTGGCCAGTGGGGACGAATTTTCCCTCGAGACCGAGGAAGCGAGGTTGGGTGAGGATCTGACCGGTTCAACGCTGAATGACCTGCGCGAAAAATTTGCAAAGTCTCCGCCGGAGGGGCTGAATAAATTCGCCTTTGATGAAGAAGGTAATCTGGTAACGACGTCCGGCCGGGTCGCGCTTCTGGAAGCGGTCAATCGCTCGGGCCTCGGCCCGGACGACGAGACTGCCCTCGCGTTTTCAAGGGAAGTTGCGGCGGACGTCGCCAACTCACCGAACGAGCGAATTGTGGCGCTGCGGAACGTGGTGATCCGTTCGCCCGAGGAGAAACAGGGCCTCGGCGTTCGGCTTCTGGAGGACTTCCTCACTGAGGAAATGGCTCGCCAGGCTCCCTTCGCGTTTTCGCAGGCGCTCGATGGGGTTGTGTACCTCCGCGACGAGTCGTTGATTCCAGTTCTGTCGGGTCTCACGAAGCAAGCGGATTTGGTCCAGCCGATTCAAATGACCTTGCAGCGTCTGGCCGCGGCGAATCCGCTAGCGGTTGCCCGCGCTTTGAACGAGCAACCGGATTTGTTGACGAAATTCCCAGCCATTCGTGGGGATTTGTTTGCGATCCTCGATCCAAGTGAACCGCTGGCCCGGCGGGAACTCGAGCTCTACCTCCAGCGGGACGACGTCGGACGCGGGGAGAAACGGCGCACGCTCCGGCGGTTGGCGCAGCCAGCTTTCGTGATCGGCGGAGGTATCTTCACCGGAGAAGACGTCCCACCAGTCGTCACGGACGAGCGGGAGAGCGCGCGGATGGAATGGATGGCCGAGCTGCGGGAGCGCGAGGAATACGGGTGGATCTCGGATGAGTTGGACAACCCAACCCGCGGTGGAGCGCCATAGCGGCCCCGTGTCGCCTCCACCAAGGTAGGTCGGCAGACCCCTCCCCGCCCACTCCCTCGGCGTGGCACGTCGCGAACGACAAGGTGCCGAAAATCAAGCCAAGCGAACGCGCGGAGGGGACGCAGCGCCCTTCCCCTTGGGATCTACCTTTATTGCAAATTTTATGGGTTAAGGGAGAAATCGCTTGAACAATTGCTCGTTCGTGAATACTCCCGCAGAGTTCACTTTCGCGAACATCGCTGACTGAACGAACGACCCCTTAACTGCTCGAAATTCCCATGACCTCTTTGATCCCCAATTTTCTGCTCAAACCCCGCGTCCTCGGTCTAGCCGCCGCGATGTCTGGGACCCTCCTGACGACGCCCGGTGCCGCGGCGCAGACGATCTCGAAAGTTGTCGAGAGCCGGGATTCGTTCAAACCACCACGGTCCACGCGGCTGACTTTCGGCTCGTTTGGTGACCCTTCGATCAATAAGCGCGGTGACGTCGCGTTTTTCGCGTCGGTATCCGGGCGTCGGATCAATTCTCGCAACAACACAACGATCGTTCTCAAGACCCGGGGTAAGTTCAGGCTGATCGCGCAGGAGAACGTGCCGCAAAGAATCCGTCGGGTTGGAATTTATAATGCCGCCGCTCTGGGTCGGAAGCCGATCGTGAACGACTCGCGTCGCGTGGGGTGGTTCAGTGCAGGCGGGGATGCGCTCGATCCGAACATCACGGTTGCTTCCACCGATGATTCCCTGAACGTGGCGACGCCGAGGGGCCGCTCGACTCAGTTCGCGACCTTGACTAATTTCAGCGCGAACACGATCGCTTTCGATTTTAACCGCAAGAAGAAATTCTCGATTAACGCGATCGACTCTTCCGCGCCGACGAGCCCTTTGTCGGTCGTCCGGATCGCGGGAGTTTCCGGTGATGCAATTGCCAGCGTGGGTGAAATCCCACCGGGGCTTCCCGTTGACACGATTTATGACGACTTCGGCGAGCCGACCATTGCCGACAACAACAACCTTTTTTTTATGGCCGACATTTCCGACCTTGGTTCGGACTTCGACGGAATCTGGTATGGGGGAAATGATGCACCCATCGCGTTGGCCACGATTTTTCAGAACGCACCAACCAGGATTGGCGTGCCGGGAACGCAGCCTTTCCAGAGCTTTGACGGCAAACCTGGGGTAGGTAATAGCGGGGACTTGGTCGCATTTGCCGCGACGGTTAACGGCAACCAGGGAATTTACCAAGCGAGCGTTTCGTCGGGTCAGGCAAGCTTCGTTTTCGACACTTCGTCGTCGTTCGTTTCCGCGTCGGGTCTCTTCGTGAATGGACTCAATAGCTTCCTCCCGCCCGCGATCAATGATGATGGAGACATCGCATTCCTAGTGGCAGGTTCAGCATTCGCTGGTGCGCCGAGCTTCAACACGACGCGAACCAACAACCGTTTGATCTACATTCCAGCCGGGGGGACTCCGCAGCTCATAATTGGCGTCGGACAAAGCCTCACGATTGAAGGCGAGAGCCGGACCGTGACCGATGTGCGGTTTGGGTCGGAAGCAGGAATGAACGAAAGCGGGCAGATCATCTTTGAAGCCTCGTTCACCAATCAGAAGTCAGGCATTTACATCTTCACTCCTTAGGTCTCACGTGGGCCGAAAAACTCGTATCGCGGCGGCTCTCATTCTGGGCTTTGGCTGCACGGCGCAGGCCGGGAACAGCCCAAAGCCGTTCCGCGACTTGGTGGGGGGATACGCCGGGACGGGGAAGCAGACGGAGGCAAATTTTTTCCAGAGCATCTCGGGCGACTTGACCGGGCGGGCGGAGGTCGCGGCGGCGGAGTCGCCGGCGAGCGCTGGGGTGGTGATCACGTCGACGCTAGCGCGCGGGTCGATCGGGGATCGGGTGGTGACTTGGCTCTACGTCTTTGGGCGCAAGGGAGTGTTGGATCTGCGGGTGACCCTGGCGAACGGAGCCACGGGGACGATGCGGGGGACGTATTCGACCAAGGATGGGCGGGTTGTCTACGGAGGGACGGTCAACTTCAACAACGGGCAGAGCGGACGGAATCGTGGGAGCTTCCGGTTGCGGCGGACAAAATTTGTCGTTCGGGACAAGGTGGTGCTTTTCTCGAGCACGATCCGCTCGAAGCAGGTGATGCGGGCCGAGGATTAGTCCCTTGAGGCAGAAATCGCCGGGGGATCGGTGTCGTGGAGCGATTGAGAAGCTCTGAGCGTCGGGAACGACGAGTTAGATTCTTCGTTCGGAGCTCTCTAAGCGTCCTGGCGGTTAAAAATTGACCACGCTACGGAAGCCAAGGATGAAGGCTCCGGAGGAGTTGGGGTTGCCGCCGGGGGTGAGGACGAGTTGGGCGTCGGGTTGGAGAATGAGCCACTCGGCGGCACGGATCTGGTAGGTGATCTCGAGGGTGGTTTCGGAGATGAGTTCCGGGCCCCCGGCACGCTGGCTCACGGTGCTGGAGTCGTCGCTGAAGAAGGTCTGGACGACGCCGGCGGCAAGGATGTCTTTTTTCCTCCCGGGGATGAGGCCAGTGTAGCGGAGCTGGGCGGTGAGGTCGAGGAAGGCGAGATTACGGTCGTCGGGGGCGTGGAAAATGGTGAACCCGGCCTCGAGGCCCCGGCCGTCGTCGGTGACGCTTTCGATCGGGGGCGCGCCGGTGATGACGTCGGTGACGGGCTGGTTCTCGGGCCGGGCGGCGGGTGGGCGGTAGATCTTTTGGTTAGCCATGAAGTAGAGGACATAGTTGCCGCTTACGCGATCGCCGGTGAGGGTCTCGGTGTAGTCCCCGTAGTTGACGCTGCCGCCGAGGCGGTAGAGGCCGGGAAGACCGCGATCGCCGGGGTCGCCGTTGAGCCGGAAGCCGACTTCGTGAGCGGAAACGAGGGACTCGTCGTCGATCTCCCAGCGGAGGCCGTTCGGGTCGTCGCGGAAAGGGTCGCGGAGGCCGGAGTAGAGGCCGGATTTCAGGTAGAACCCATGGAACGGGCCGACGCGGATCATGACGCCGGGCTGGCCGGCGGGGCTGAAGGGGAGGTTGGTCTGGAAGTTGACGTTGGGGGTGTAGGCGAGTTCGTCGTTGAGGAGGACGAAGGCGTCCTGGGCACCAAATTCGTTGATGCCGGCCAGCTTGCCGACCCGGATGGCGAGTTTGTCGTTGAAGAGGGATTGCTCGTAGTAGATCTCGTCGATGCGGAGCTGCTCTTCGCTGGCGATGCTGCTGGGAAGGGTGTAGGTGCCGATGTCGCGACCCAGATTGCCGCCGTACTGGTAGACGGAGGTGAAGAAGAGACGACCGCCGGGGAGGGAGATGGATTTCTCGAGGTCGATGTCTATCGTGGCGCGAAAACGCCCGAAGTATTTCGTGGTCTGCGTGCGTCCGCCGGTGGTGTTGCCGAGGGTGTCGGCAATGTGATTGAAGTCGAAAACGATGCCGCGATCCTCGAGGTCCGTGCGGGCTCCGAACCAATCGCCGAAGAGGTGGGGTGACGCGAGCCAGTCGTCGGCGAAGGATTTCTCGGATGATTCGGCGACCGGGGCCGGTTGAGAGTCGCCAGCGAAGGCGGGGGTGATTGCGAGGAGGGCGATTGCGAGGAGGGGGAGTTTCATCGGTTCGGGGGGGAGGGTTCGAGGAGGATGGTTTGTTGGTAGGCTTGGAGGAGGAGTTCGAGCGCGGCGATCTCGCGGCGGATCTCTTCGCCGCGGGCGACGTCGCCGATGGTGCGAGGCGGATCGAACGTGCGGAGGGTCTCGATCTTCGGGATGATGTCGGCCCCTTCGGTGATCGCATCGGCGACGGATTCGAAGTGGTGGTGCAGGGCCAGCGAGGTGCGATCGCTTTCGAGAATGAGGGTGTAGCCGCGGTCGCCGTAGGCCTCGGAGAAGGCACCGTCGATGGTGACGGCCTGGCCGCTGGCTTTGACGGGATTTTCACCCTCCTCGACCTTGACGGGGACGTGCCCGTTGACGATGAGGCCGCGCTCGGGGTCGACGCCGAATTCAGTCAGGATCTTTCGGCAAAAATCCCGGTCGTGGAGGAGCTTGAAGTAGGGGTTCTTGGTTTCGACGTGGGTCGATTTGTCGGCGATGAGACGGCGCTCGAGGGTGGTCATCTTGTCCTTCCCGAAGAGGGGCGAGAGCGGGCCGGCCCAGAGATACCAGAGCAGATCGGTGTCGGCGGGCGCGCGGTGACGGAAGGCGCGGTGGACCGTCGTGTCGATGGCGTCGAAGAGGGCTGGCCGCGGTGTTCGGTGCCGTCAACGGTCAGGGGGAGAAAATTGCCCTTGTCGTCGACGGGGACGCAGCCGTGAAAGATGAGATTGGCGTCGCGGGTGAGGGCCATCGAGCCGCGGCGTTCTAGGAACCGCATCTGCTCGGCGAGGGGTTCGCTTTGCCGGAAGGAGAGTTGGAGTTGAGCCATGCAGTCATCCTCCTCCGGGGAAAGGCGGTCGGGGTGATCCCAGTCGACGGTGGGGAAATGGCGGTCGAGGAGGGGATGCGATTTGCCTTCGACGGTGATGGTGCCGGACGTGGGATTGACGGCGTGAAGCAGATTGCGATGGTCGAGCTGGTAGTGGGGGTTGCGGGCGATGGTCTGGGCTTCGAGTTTGCAACCAATGATCGTCATGGCCTTCTGGAGGCGGGACATCGAGAGAGGATCGCGGATGCCGTGGCCGAGGCAGGGAAACCGCTCGGCCGGGTCGTCGGAATAAACGAGGCGGATGAGCTTTTCGACCGGAGACATGGGAATGCCGTAGCCCATTTCGAGTTGGAAGAGGCGTTGGTAGCGGAGGGAGAGGCGGACGACGCTAGCGATGCAGGCGGTCTGGCCGAGGGCGGCTCCCATCCAGTGGACGTCGTGGTTGCCCCAGGTGACGGAGACGTTGGGGCGCTGCATCACGAACCCGATGCATTTGTCGATGCGCGACCCCCGGTCGCCGAAGTCGCCGCCGACGATGAGTTCGTCGACGAGGAGATGGCGGATGACCCGGGCCAGATGGCCGAGGAAATCGAGTTCGCGGTCGTGGGAAACGAAGGTGTCGAGGAGGGCGTCGACGTAGGCGTCACTGCGGTCGAAGACGGCGGCGAGCATGAGTTCGCGGAAGAGGGTTTCGTAGGGGGAGGGGAAAACGCGGTCGACGGCGTTGAGACTGTGCAGGTGGGCGAGGCGGCGGAGGAGTTCGAGCTGGAGGTCGACGTAGTGACGGAGTCGGTCGCGGCGGGCGGGGGGATCGGCGTCGCGGGTGAGGTGTTGCCAGGTCTCGCGGGGGTAGTAGATGAGGTTCAGGAGGGCGAGGCGCTCTTCGGGAGCGAGGCGGTCGCCGAAGGTGCGGTCAACGAGGGGTCGGAGGCTGCCGGAGGCGTTGTGAACGACGTGGACGAGCTTCTTAAATTCGCCGTGGATGTCGCTGATGACGTGGGTCGCTCCGGTGGGGAGCGTGAGCACGGATCGCAGACTGGCGAGCGCGGTGAGGACGTGGTCGGCCGATGGATACTGGGCGCTGAGCGCCCGGAGATAGACGAGGGTTTGCTCGTCGAAGGGAGGCGCGGCTCCGACCGGGTGAGTTCCGATTGGAGGCGCTTTGCTCATGCCGTCTGGTGGTCTGCTCTTGCTACGATTTGAGGATGTAGCCGTCGGCGAGCGCTGAATAGGTCTCGACCTGCTCGTCCTGCCAGGCCTGGTCCCGACCGAGTTCGGCGGCCATGAGGGCGGCGACTTCGGCAGCAACCTCGAGGGTGGCTTTCGCGCCGAGCAGGAGAGCCCGGGTGCGGCGAGAGAGAACGTCTTCGACGGTGCGCGCCATTTCCTCGCGGACGGCGTGAATGACTTCGGCCTTGATGTAGGGGAGCTTCGGGTGGAGGAGCTCGGCGAGCTTGGGATCGGAGTCGGCGATGGCTTGGACGAGTTTTTCGTCGGCTCCGTAGACGGCGAGATTGGGATTGGCCGGTTTTTGATTGGTCCAGCCGTGGATCTGCATGTGTTCGGTTTCGCAGGGGCGACGGTCGAAGCCGGCCATGAGTTCGCCCTGGTCGACGGCGTCCTGGGCCATCTTGCGGTAGGTGGTCCACTTGCCGCCGGTGATGGTGAGGAGACCGGAGTTCGAGATGAGGATGGTATGGTCGCGGGAGATCGCGGCCGTGCTCTTGGCGTCGCCGGTGCGAACGAGGGGTCGGAGACCCGCGTAGATGCTGAGGACGTCCGAGCGCTTCGGATCTTTGGCCAAATATTTGGCGGCTCCGGCGAGGATGAAGCCGATTTCCTCCTCCATGGGTTTGGGTTCGAGGTCGATCGTGTCGACTTCGCCATCGGTGGTGCCGACCACGACGTGATCGTGCCACGGCACGGCGAACATGACGCGGCCGTCCGGGGTCTGCGGGACCATGATGGCGCTGTCGCCGGGGAGGAATTCCTTCGGCAGAACGAGGTGGGCTCCCTGGCTGGCGGCGATGACGTCGCGGGCATCGGGTTCGTCCATTTTGCGGACGCCGTCGGAGAAGACACCGGTGGCGTTGATGGTGGCGCGGGCGTGGATTTCGATTTCCTCGCCGGTCTCGGAGTCGTGGACGACCGCTCCGGAGACGAGATCTTCGTTTTTGAGCAGGCGGGTGACTTTGAGGTAATTGGCGGCGACGCCGCCGCGGTCGAAGATGGATTGGGCGAGATTGACGGCGAGGCGCGAGTCGTCGAACTGGCCGTCGTAATACATGACGCCACGCTGGAGGCCGGCGGGTTCGAGGGTGGGGATGCGTTTGAGGGTTTCCTCGCGGGAGAGGATTTCGGACGGCTTGAGGCCGAGTTTGCCGGCGAGGCGGTCGTAGATCTTCATTCCGATCCCGTAGAATGGACCTTCCCACCAGGTGTAGATCGGCACGATGAAGGAGAGGTGGTGGACGAGGTGCGGGGCGTTGTCGCACATGAGGCCGCGCTCGTGGAGGGCTTCGAGGACGAGGGAGATGTTGCCCTGTTTGAGGTAGCGGACGCCGCCGTGGACGAGCTTGGTGCTGCGGGAGGAAGTGCCTTTGGCGAAGTCGGCCTGTTCGACGAGGACGGTGCGGTAGCCGCGGCTGGCGGCATCGAGGGCGACGCCGAGGCCGGTAGCTCCTCCGCCGATGACGAGGAAGTCGTAGGGCTTGGACGGATCGGAGGCGGCGGATTTGAGCTGGGTAATGACTTCGTTGCGATTCATGGCGTTGGGGTCTCCAAGTTTTTGGGTTTCTAGGTTGTTAAATTTTTGAGTTCTTATTCGTGGGGTTCCCAGTCGGCGGCGCGGGTGAGGGCTTTTTGCCAGCCGGCGCGGAGGGGTTCCATTTCGGAGGCGGGACGCTGAGGTTCGAACGTTTTGTCGACGGCCCACTGGGCGGCGATTTCTTCGCGGTCCTTCCAGAACCCGACGGCGAGGCCAGCCAGGTAGGCGGCTCCGAGAGCGGTGGTTTCCGTGATTTTCGGGCGGACGACCGGGACTTGGAGGAGGTCGGCTTGGAACTGGAGGAGGAGGTTATTGGCGGAGGCGCCGCCGTCGACGCGGAGTTCCTTCAGTTCGATCCCGGAGTCGCGTTCCATGGCTTTGAGGACGTCGTAAGATTGGTAAGCGATGGACTCGAGGGCGGCGCGCGCGATGTGGCTGGCGTTCGACCCGCGGGTGAGGCCGGCCAGGGTGCCGCGGGCGTAGGGATCCCAGTGGGGCGCGCCGAGGCCGGCGAAGGCGGGGACGAGGTAGACGCCGCCGTTGTCCTTGACCTTGCCGGCGAAGTATTCGACGTCGGCGGATTCCCGGATGATGCCGAGGCCGTCGCGGAGCCACTGGACGACGGCTCCGCCCATGAAAATGCTGCCTTCGAGGGCGTATTCGGTGCGGCCCTCGGCCTGCCAGGCGCAAGTGGTGAGGAGTTTGTTCTTGGAGGGGGTTGGCTCGGTGCCGGTGTTCATGAGCAGGAAGCAGCCGGTGCCGTAGGTGTTCTTGGCCATGCCGGGCTGGAAGCACGTCTGGCCGAAGAGCGCGGCATTCTGGTCGCCGGCCATCCCGGCGATGGGGATGCCGGAGCTGGTGGCCTCACCGTAGACTTCGCTGGAGCTCTTGACCTCGGGAAGGAGGGACTCCGGGATGCCGAGGATTTCGAGGAGATCGGTGTCCCAGCGGTGCTCGTGGATGTTGTAAACGAGGGTGCGGGCGGCGTTTGACTCATCGGTGACGTGCGTCTTCCCGTCGGTGAGGTTCCAGACGAGCCAGGAATCGATGGTGCCGGCGGCGAGGTCGCCGCGTTCGGCGCGGGCGCGGACGCCGTCGACGTTATCGAGGATCCACTTGACCTTGGTGCCGGCGAAGTAGGGGTCCATGAGAAGACCGGTTTTGGCGGCGAAAGTCTCGGCGAGGCCGTCGGCTTTGAGTTGATCGCAGATGTCGGCGGTGCGGCGGTCCTGCCAAACGATGGCGTTGTAAACGGGGTCGCCGGTCTTGCGATCCCAGAGGACGGTGGTCTCGCGTTGGTTGGTGATGCCGATGGCGGCAACGTCTCGGGAGGCGATGCGTCGGCTGGTGAGGGCTTCCACGGCGACGCTGCTCTGGGAGGACCAGATTTCGTTGGGGTCGTGCTCGACCCAGCCGGGCTTGGGGAAAATCTGCCGGAATTCCTTCTGAGCGGTGTGAACGATGTTGCCGTCGTGGTCGAAGACGATGGCGCGGGAACTGGTGGTGCCTTGATCGAAGGCGAGAATGGTTTTCATGGGGGAAGTTCTGGGGTTTTGGGGTTCTGGGGTTTTAACGTTTTAGCTCAAAATCCAAGAGTCGTGAAGAGGAGGGCACCGGCGATGCCGCCGGCGAGTGGGGCGACGACGGGAATCCAACCGTAGCTCCAATCGGAGTCGCGTTTGCCCGCGACCGGGAGAATGGCGTGGGCGATGCGGGGACCGAGGTCGCGGGCCGGGTTGATCGCGTAGCCGGTGGGGCCGCCGAGCGAGAGGCCGATCCCGAAGACGAGAATGCCGACGAGGAGCGGTTGGAGGCCGAGACTGAAAACGGAGGAGAGGTCGACCTCGGAGGCCTTGACGAGGCCTTGGGCGTTGGCGGCGATGGCGAGAACGCCGAACACGAGGGTGGCGGTCCCGATGAACTCGCAAATGAGGTTCGAGGGGGTGCTGCGGATGGCGGGTGCGGTGCAGAAAACGGCGAGCTTGGCGGAGGGATCCTCGGTTTCCCGCCAGTGGGGGAGGTAGGCGAGCCAGACGAGGATAGATCCAACGAGGGCCCCGAGGACCTGGGCGATGATGTAGCCGGCGACGCCCGCCCAAGGAAAGGCTCCGATCGAGGCGAGGCCCACGGTGACGGCGGGATTGAGGTGCGCGCCGGAGATGCGACCGACGGCGTAGACGGCGATGGCGACCCCGATGCCCCAACCGGCAGTGATGACGATCCAGCCGGAGTTCTGCCCTTTTGATTTGTTCAGGACCACGTTGGCGACGACGCCGTCTCCGAGCAGGATGAGGAGCAGGGTGCCGATAAATTCGGCAACGTAATGTTCGAAAGGGGGCATGAGCGGAGCGGGGGAAGCTTCCTGTTACTCTCCACGAAATCACGAAATCCGCAAAAGAAACATCTTATCCTGACCCCGTGGTCATGGAATCCCCCGAATGATCAATCAGGGGGCGCGAAAAAAGATCCAGTTGGTCCGATATTTGGATTGCGCTTACAAGAGTCGCGCCCTACTTCCCTGCGGCCGTCGGAAATTATTTTTAGGCGTGAACCACTGACTTACAAAAACTTATGAAAAAATCACTCATGATCACCTGTGCGGCTCTTATCGTCGCTTTGCAACCATCCTTCGGCGGTGTCGAGGCGAAGTCCTTTAAAGAAAAGGTCGTCTATGAGCCAACGGAGACGTGCTACTTCCGCGATACGGAAGTCCAGGTGGATATCTTTGGCGCGTTCGTCGGAGCGCCCCTTGATGGTGGCTACGAGACCAGCGGTAACACGCTCAACACCGGTGTCGGTGGCGGTGGCGGGTTCAACTTTTTCTTCGCCAAATACTTCGGCGTGGGCATCGAGGGACTCTGGTATGGCAACGGCGGAGCGGCTGAGCACATGTTCATCGGCAACGCGTTCTTCCGCTATCCGATCTGCGATTGGAACGTCGCTCCTTACGTGATGGCCGGTGGCGGCGTCGGGTTTGACCACACGACGATTGGCTTTGGTCACGTCGGACCTGGCCTTGAGTATCGCTTCACCAACAACATCGGCATCTTCACGGATACGCGTTTCCTCTTCGGTGGACCGGATCTGGCGACGGTGACGCGCGCGGGTCTGCGCCTGGCATTCTAAGATCTCCGCGACAGTCGGAATCCACTTCCGCGCACGCATTGGCTGGGGCTAGGCTCTGACCGATGCGTGCGCGTTGGTTTTTGGTGGCAGTGGTTTTGGCGGTCGGGGCGGTTGCGCTCTTGGTGGGGTTAAATTTTTGGGTGCGGGGCTATTTGCGCAGCGATGCGTTCCGCGAGCTGGTGGAGCTGAGAACGTCGCGGGCTCTCCGGGCGGACGCGAGTTACGAGCCGTTTCGATGGACGGGGTCGACGGTGTTTTCGAACGAATTGGAGGCGGTTGGATTCGGGGATGGGCCGTTGGTCGAGCTGACGGCGCAGCAGGCGCGAGCGACGGTGAATTGGCGGGCGATTCTGGACGGGGCTTGGCGGATCGATCGCCTGGACATCGCGCGGGTGGACGCGACGCTGCGGGTCGGTAAGAGCCCGGGAGGCGGCGAGGGGGTGCCGGTGGCGAAGGCGACGGCGGTGAACGCGGAGGCGGGTTGGTTGCCGAAGCGGTTTGAGATCGGTGAGGTGACGGTGGCGGACGTGAATCTATCGATGCCGCGGGCGGGGAGGCTGAGTGGTTCGCGATTGACGGCGGAGCCGGAGGGGACGGGGTGGATTTTCGACGGTCGGGACGGTCGGCTGGCACTGCCGGGGCGGGAGGCGCTGGACGTCGAGTCCTACCGGCTGCGGTTGCAGCAAGGGGTGCTTTACGTGACGGAAGCGGAGTTGCGGTCGGGCGAGAGCGGTCGGGTGGCGATCTCGGGTGAAGTCGGGGGTGCAAAGGGGCCGTTCGAGATCCGCTTGGAATGGCTGGGGGTGGATTCGGCGGTGCTGGTCGCGCCGGAATGGCGGGGGCGGATCTCGGGCAAAGTGTCGGGAGAAGTCGATCTCACGGGTCGCGAAGGGCGGGACGCGCTGGCGGAGGGAAAGTTTTTCCTGACGGAGGGGACGCTCACGGGGTTGCCGATGCAGCGGGAGGTTGCTCTGTTCACGCGGTCGCCGCAGTTCGAGCGGATCCCGCTGCACGAGGTGTCGGGGGAGTTTGTGGTGGACGGAGGGCGGACGGTGGTGCGGAATTTTGTCGCGGAATCGAAGGGGTTGATGCGGCTGGAGGGGGAAGTGACGACCGGAGAAGGCGGTGCGCTGGCGGGGAATCTTCAGATTGGGGTGACGCCGCAGACTTTGCAGTGGCTTCCGGGATCGCAGGAACGGGTGTTCACCGAGTCGCGGGGAGGGTATCGCTGGACTTCGCTGACGGTCGGCGGGACGGTGGAGCGGCCGACGGAGGATCTCTCGGGACGCTTGGCGGACGCGACGGTCGACGAGGCTGTTGAAACGGGGGCGCGGCTGCTGAATGAAGTCCCGGAGCGAGCGCAGGATGCGGTGAAGGAGGTGCTGGATATCTTCGCACCGTTGTTGCGGTGATCCAAAGATGGCGGATCGACGAATTAGTGACGGGTGATTAACCTATCGAGTCTTTGCTGATGACCGACCTGCTCGCCGATCCAACCCTCCCGACCATTACGCTGGTCGTGCCGTGCTGGCGGGACGGTGGCTTGGTGCGGCGGCTGGCGGGGCGGGAACTTGGGGCGCGGGAGTTGATTGTGGTCGTCGCGGTGCCGGAGGAGGGCTTGGTTGGTGAGCTGGAGCGAATGGGCACCCGCGTCGTCGTGGCCCGGGAGCCGAACCGTGGTCGGCAGCTTGCAATCGGGGCGGGGGCCGCAGTCGGTGACGTGGTGGTGTTTCACCATGCGGATTCGGAGTTGGATGCGGAGCAGGTCGCGGCGGTTGCACGGGCAATGGTCGATCCGGGGATCGTCGGGGGCGCTTTTCACCGGAAATTTGACGCCCGGCACCCGATGTTCCGGTGGATCGAGCCGTTGGAGCGCTGGCGGGCGGAGCACTTTGGGGCGTTGTTTGGGGATCAGTCGCTGTTCGTGCGGCGGACGCATTATACCGCGATGGGGGGATTTCGGGATTTGGCGTTGATGGAAGACGTGGATTTCTCGCGTCGGCTGCGGCGGTCGGGGCGGATCGTGTTGTTGGATCCGCCGATGACGACGTCGGATCGGGCGCACCGTTCGGGTGGGGCTTGGCGGACTTCGCTCCGAAACGGGTTGTTTCTGTTTCTTTATCACCTCGGGGTCTCGCCGAAGCGCTTGCACGGGTGGTATTATTCGATCGCTAAGAACTCATGAAGCCCGTTTCTTTCCTCGCTGTTGTGATTTTGCTCGCTGGCTGCGCTGGTCCTTCGATCAAGTCTCCCGCCGACGCCGACTGGAGAGCGACGTATGGCACGCTTCTTGGAAGATACGTGAAAGCTTCGGGCGTCGAGTACGATAAATGGCACGCCGAGGCGGCGGACGTCGCTGCGCTTGAAGGCGTCGTCTCGGGGATCGCGAGCGAGGATGCGGCTAAGCTTGACCGGGACGCGAAGCTGGCATTCTACATCAACGCCTACAACGCGTGGATGCTCGAGCAAGTGCTCCAAGCGTATCCGGTGGGAAGCGTGACGGAAATCGCGCCGCTGTGGGGAGTCTTCACCAACAAGCGTATCGTGGTGGCGGGCGAGAAGATGAGCCTGAATCACTTGGAGAAGAAAATTATCCTGAAGGAGTTCGAGGATCCGCGGGTGCATTTCGCGATCAACTGCGCGAGTCGGTCGTGCCCGCCGTTGCTGGACGAGCCTTACGTGGCGAGTCGGCTCGATGCGCAGTTGGACGCGGTCGTCACGGAGGGGGTGTCGAACAATCCGCTGACGCTCCGAGTCGACGGGAAGACTGTGCAGGTTTTCGAGGTCTTCAAATGGTACGCGGCGGACTTCGAGAAGGCAGGTGGGACGAAGGCGTTCGTTGACACTTACCGGGATACCCCGCTGCCGGAGGGCGCGGCGATCGAGTTCATGGATTACGACTGGTCGCTGAATCAAGCCAAGTGATGGGTGTCTGGAAGCAGCGCTGGAACGCCTTTCGCAATCCGATCGATCCCGAGAAGGAGCGCGTCCTGCGGGAGCGGTGGGCGTCGCTGCCGGAAGAATTGCGGACCCCGCACCAGATCTCGGGACGGCACCTGACGCACTGCGCTTTCACTCTCGGAGCGAGTTATTGTTCGTTCCGCTGCACGCATTGCTACTTGCCGGAGAACGCGAACCGCGTGCCGCTGCCTTCGCTGGCGGACATGAAGGAGCAGATCGACGCGAACCGTCGATTGCAGGGGCCGGGGGGCGGTTTGCAGATCACGGGTGGGGACGTGGCGGATGCGTATTGGCGGGCCGGGCGGCCGGATGAGCTGATCGAAATCATTCGCTACGCCTACGAAGTCGGCGTCGTGCCCATGCTTTTCACGCACGGGCAGACGCTCACCGAGCAGCCGGAGTTTCTGGAGCGCCTGGTGGTCGAGGGTGGGTTGCGGCAGGTGGCGGTTCACATCGACATGACGCAGGCGGGGCGGAAGGGGTATCCGATTCAGAAGGTCGAGGCGGAGGCGGATCTGCATCCGGTACGAGAACTCTTCACGGATCTGGCGCGGTCGATCCGGGCGAAAACGGGGGCGCCGCTGGAGTTCGCGCACAACTGCACGGTGACGCGGAAAAATATCAACGATATCCCGGAGATTATCCGGTGGTTCCTCGCCGATCCCGAGCGGACGAAAATCTGGCGGATGCTGAGTTTCCAACCCGAGGCGGACACCGGGCGGACAATTTTTTCGGAGCAACCGGTCACGCCGGCGCTCGTCTGGGAAAAAATCTCCGAGGGCGTGGGGCTGCCGTTGCGGCGAGAGGCTTCGATCTTCGGCCACCCCGACTGCAACAGCTGGGCGTCGCTCCTCGTGTCGCAGGACAGCGGGCGCTACACGACGACGCTGCCGGAGACGACGGGCTGGGACGGTGCGTTTGCCAAGGGTTTGGAGGCGGCTGGTGGGTTGTCGCTCGTGACGGACGATGCGGGGACGGCTCCCTACCGGCTGGCCGGAGTGATCGCGCGTCACCCGGCGGTGTTCCCCCGGATCGCTTGGCATCTCGTGCGGCACTTTGCGCGGGCGGGACTGCTGGGCGAGTTTGTCCGGGCGGCGGCAAGCGGGCGGGTGCACACGGTCGGCGTGGGGATTCACAACTTCATGGACGCCGCGCAGGTCGCGGACGCGCCGAACGACGCGACGACGCGGTGCCGACTCGACTCGTGTGTCTTCAAGGGCGCCGTCAAGCGTGACGGCGAGTGGGAGGCGGTGCCGATGTGCTCGATGAACCAACACGCGTGGGGCGAAGTCTACGACGAGCGACTCGCCGATGAAAAACTTCGAACCGAAAAGCAAATCCCGGGAATACACCTCGACGCCGCTCCCTCAAAGCCCGCAACTTCCACAATCCAAATCTCAGAAACTTAGAAACCCAAACGTCATGCCCACACTAAACGCCGAACGTGCCACGAAAGAACGCTACGCCGCCGGAGCCCAGGCCGCCGAGGAGGCGCTCTGCTGCCCGGTGGATTACGATCCGCAATTTCTCAAGGTCATCCCGGACGAGGTGATCGAGCGGGACTACGGCTGCGGCGACCCGAGCAAATACCTCAAAGCTGGCGAGACCGTCCTCGATCTCGGTAGCGGCACGGGAAAGATCTGCTTCATCGCGGCGCAAGTCGTGGGCGCTGAGGGGCGCGTGATTGGCGTGGACATGACGGACGACATGCTGGAAGTCGCCCGGCGGAACGCGCCGATCGTCGGCGAGCGGATCGGTTACTCGAACGTGGAGTTCCGCAAGGGCCGGATCCAAGATCTCGCGCTCGACATCGAAAGACTTGATGCCGAGCTGCGGGAGAACCCGATCTCGAGCGCCGACACGTTCCTCGCAGCCGACGCGCTGGCCGAGGATCTACGCGTGACGCACCCGCTTGTCGCGACGGATAGCGTCGACGTGGTCGTCAGCAATTGCGTGCTCAATCTCGTCGAGTCGCGGGCGAAGCGGCAGATGTTCGAGGAAATTTTTCGCGTGCTCCGGAAGGGCGGCCGGGCCGTCATCAGCGACATTGTCGCGGACGAAGACGTGCCGCAGGAGATGCAGGACGATCCGGAACTCTGGAGTGGCTGCATTTCCGGCGCGTTGACCGAGCAGGGCTTCATCAAGGCGTTCGTGGACGCCGGATTCTACGGTGTGGAGATTTTGAAATTCGACACGAAGCCTTGGCGGACCGTGCAGGGGATCGAATTTCGGTCGATGACGATCCAGGCCATGAAGGGCAAGCAGGGTCCGTGCTTCGAGCGGAATCAAGCCGTGATTTACCAAGGCCCCTTCAAGGAAGTGCTCGACGACGACGGGCACCGGATGGAGCGGGGAATCCGCTACGCCGTCTGCGACAAAACCTACAACCTCTACAAGAAAGCGCCTTACGGGAACTGCTTCGCCTTCGTCGACCCGGTCCAAGAGATCGCTTTAGCGGACGCCAAGCCATTCGATTGCTCGCGGACGGCGCTCCGGCATCCGCGGGAGACCAAGGGTCTCGAGTATGACGTGACCACCGAGGCAGCGGCTTGCTGCGTGGACGGAGGCGATTGCTGCTAAAGTAATCCGAACGACGCGCCCGCCATGTCGACCGGAGAAGACTTGCAACAGTTAGTCGAGGACGTCGCCGCGACGTCGAGCGCCGTCGACGGGAAGCGGACTCCGGTCTTTGATTGGGTCGTTGGCGAGTTCGTTGGGACGTTTATCCTGATCTTCTTCGGTTGTGGCTCCGTTGCCGCCGCGGTGCTGACTGGAGCGCAGGTGGGAGTTTTTCAAGTCGCGATCGTCTGGGGGATCGCCATCGCAACGGCGATCTATCTGACGGGTTCGCTGTCTGGTGCGCACCTCAACCCAGCGGTGACGTTGGCGATGGCGGCCTTCGGCGGTTTTCCGAAGGGACGCGTGTTGCCTTACGTCGGGGTGCAGTTGATCGGGGCTCTGGTCGCGAGCGCCGTTCTGCTCATCATTTTTGGCGACAGTTTGCGCGTCTACGAGACGGCCAACGGCATCGTCCGCGGCGCGCCGGGGAGCGAGGCGACGGCGATGATCTTCGGCGAGTTTTTTCCGAATCCGGGTGGGCAGGCGCTGACGGACGAAGCGCGGCTGCGGATGTCGGGCGGCGCGGCCTTTTTCGCGGAACTGCTCGCCACGGCCATCCTGGTGCTGGTCATCTTCTGCGTGACGGACGAGCGAAATTCCACCCGCCCGCAGCTGCTGACCCCGCTGGCAATCGGCTTGACGGTGACCCTGCTCATCTCGTTGATCGGGCCGCTGACGATGGCGTGCATGAACCCAGCGCGGGATTTCGCGCCGCGGGTTTTTTCGAGCGTGGCCGGGTGGGGCTCGGTGCCGTGGACCGTGAATGGGATGGGGTGGTTGACGGTTTACATCGTCGCGCCGTTGTTAGGGGGACTGCTTGGCGGCGTGATTTACAAATTTGCTTTTAAGCCCGCCTACCGACTTTGACCCGAATGAACCGTTTCGCTGCAAAACTCCACGACCACGACCTGCCCCTCCGACGCGAGCGGGCACAAATCCTGCAAATCAACGTGGGCAAGTTGTGCAATCTCACTTGCACGCATTGCCACGTGAACGCCGGGCCGAAGCGGAAGGAAATCATGACGCGCGAGACGGTGGATCGGATCGTCGATTGGCTCGCGACGACGGACATCCCGACGGTCGATCTGACGGGTGGCGCGCCGGAGATGATTCCGGATTTTCAGTATTTTGTGGAGCGCGTTCGCGGGTTGGGTCGGCGGTTGATTGATCGGTGCAATCTGACGATTTTGCTGGAGCCGGGCTACGACGGGATGGCGGAGTTTCTCGCCGAGCACGAGGTCGAGATCGTGGCGTCGATGCCCTGCTACACGCCGGACAATGTGAACGAGCAGCGGGGCGATGGGGTTTTTGACGCAAGCATCAAAGCGCTGCAGTTGCTCAACTCGCTGGGCTATGGGATCGATCCGAAGCTGCCCCTGAGCCTCGTTTACAATCCGAATGGCGCGGTGCTACCAGGGCCGGAGGAGGAATTGGAAGCCGACTATAAGCGGGAGTTGAAGGCGCACTTCGGGATCGTGTTTGACCACCTCTACGCCATCACGAACTTACCGGTCTCGCGGTTCGCCTCGTGGCTGAAGAATAACGGAAAATACGAGAGTTACCTCGAGGTGCTCGTCGACGCGTTTAACCCGACGACGGTCGGGGGATTGATGTGCCGGGACACCATCAACGTCGATTGGGAGGGCGGGATCTACGATTGTGACTTCAACCAGATGTTGAAGCTGCAACTCCGCGCGGGCGGCGAAAAGCTCAACCTCTGGGACGTGACTCCGGAGGAGCTGGAGGGTCGGGAGATCGCGACGGGCGAACATTGCTTCGGCTGCACGGCCGGAGCGGGGTCGACCTGCGGAGGCTCGATCGAGTAGCTGGCGTCGGTTCCGCCGCAGGCTGCTTTCACCCGGTAGGGAGGCCGCACCGCCTGGTTCCGTGGCTTCGGCGGTGGGGTTGAATCCCACGGTAGGAGTGCTGACCCGCTGGATGGGGGATCGCACGTCTCCCGTCGTTGAAGTGGGCACCCCGCGTCGCGGCCGACCTACCCTACTTTCGTTGGGCGCAGTGGGGACAGGAGACGTTGATCTGATACCGCGGGTCCTTCTGTTCCGCGACGGTGACGGGCATCTGGCAGGCGAAGCAGAGGGCTGATCCGGTCTCGCGGAGGGTGGCGTCGACGGCGACGCGTTTGTCGAAGACGAAGCACTCGCCGTCGTAATGCGCGTCGCCGCATTCCTCGAAATACTTCAGAATGCCTCCTTCGAGCTGGAGCACGTTTTTGAAGCCGAGGGTCTCGAGGAACGGGGCGGCCTTTTCGCAACGAATGCCGCCGGTGCAAAACGTGACGACGGGCTGGTCTTTCATCGAGTCGGGGAGGGTCGCGGCGATCCGGGGAAAATCTCGGAAATTTTCGAGTTCGAGCGTCCGGGCGTTACGAAAAGTCCCGAGGTCGGCCTCGAAGGTGTTGCGGGTGTCGAGAAGCGTGACGGGGCGGTCTTCGTCGAGCCATTGCTTGAGTTCGGTTGGGGCGATTCGGTGGGCTGGGTGGGTGGCGGGGTCGATGCCGGGGACGCCGAACGCGATGATCTCGCGCTTGAGGCGGACGAGCATGCGGGTGAAGGGCTGGTGATCGCTCTCGCTGTACTTGGGCGTCAGCTCACCGAGGCCGTCGATGGCGCGAAGCCGGGTTAGGAGACGGTCGATGGCGGGCCTCGCGGCGGCGACAAAGAGGTTGATGCCCTCCGGGCTGAGGAGAATCGTGCCGCGCATGGCGTCGGCGCGGCACTGGTCGAGAAGTTCGGCGCGGAGCGTGGGCAGGTCGTCGAGCGCGGCGAATCGGTAGGCGGCGATGTTGGTGAACGTCGGCATGGTGGCTGGCTGGGCAGACGATGAAGCGGGACGCGGCGATTGCCAAGGCTGGGACCGGGAGAACTACGATGGCCTCATGTCTGCCGCGCACGAGGCCGAGCCGACGTTCTGGGGTGTGGAGGTGGCGAGGGCGTATTCGCTGCTGCCGAGGTGGTACGGCGAGGAGGGGGATTGGGAAAAATTTGCGGAGCAAACGGCGGCCCGTCCCGACGGGCTGGGCGACGAGCTCTCCGCTCGGATCGTCTCAAATCAAGCCGGCTTCTACGAAAACGTCCTTCGTGAGACGCAGGCTTCCTGGCCGAAGCCGAAGGCAGGCTTGGACGCCATGCGGGTGAAATATCCGCAATCCCTCGGGGTGTTCTCGGACGCGGCGCGGCTGGGGACGATGGCGTTTGAGCGGGATTACGCGCGGGCGGCGTTCGCGGAATTGGACGGGCGTTTCGTGGAGAATTACTGGAACGGTGGCAAGGAGCGGTTCGTCCATTTCCGAAATTGGGCTGAGACCGGGAAATGGTAGGGCGAGTTCATTGGAGCTGAATCAAGCTGGGACGCTCCGGGTCGTCCCTGATCCGGTTCGCGATCTCCCAAGACCAGGCGCTCCAAAGCCGCAGGAGCGCCGCCTTCTCCGGATCGTCGGGTTCGGGGGCGGTGGCGACGAGTGGAGCGTAACCTTCCTCGGCGTTGGTGAGTCCGTCCCCGTCGGCGTCGGCTCGGGAAAACTCGTTAGCGCCGACCCGGGCGACGCCAACGAGAAACGATGGAACGCCGCCGTTCTCCTCTGACGGCTCCGGTCGGACGACAAGACTCCCTTCGGCGGAGGGGAAGAGGGGGAACTCGAGGAAGTTGCTGACGGGCATGAAACCGTCGGGACCGTCGATGCCGAGCAGGACTTGGTAGGTGCCCGGGCCACCGGTCATTTGCTTCGCGAGCACGCCGCCGGCGGGGCCGTCTTCGATCAACGCCCCTTGATGGTAAATGCGCCAAACGAGCTGCCGCTCGGCTTGGTCGGTCAAGAGTTCTCGCCGCACTTCGCTAGAGTTGGTGAGGTCCAGGCGGAGGGTCGGGCTGACCTTCGCGTTGACTTCGCGGATGTCGTTCGGGTTGCGGTGCGGGAGAACGTGGAAGTTGAAGAACGAAAGGATCCGCTCGTTTGGCCAGACGGCTTCGGATGGATCCTCGGCGGCTTTCCGGACGGATCGGCGGTCGTCGGCGATCTCGAAGCGGTCAATCGGGAAGGCGTATTGGTAGTCGAGCGATCCGCTCGTTTTGATGGCGAGAGTGTAACGGCCGGGTTGAAAAAATCGTGCAAGGCTGTCGTCGAGGATGCCATCGGTTCCTCCGCTGCTGAGGATGGAAACGCCGTTGTGGAAGAATTCCGTCGTGATGTGCTCGGTGGTCGTTTCGGTGATCGGGATGCCGTGGTGGATCGAGCCGTCGGGAAGAATCTCCGCCTCGCTGCGGGGCCAGAGGCGGCGCTGGGCGTCTGCGAAATCGTGAAACCGGGCGTAGGCGCTTCGCCAGCCGTCGGGCCATTCAACGAACGGGTCCGGGTTCTCCGCGTGCGTGCTTGCGGCGAGGAGAAGTCCCGCGATGACAAGGAGCGGGGAGCCGTTTTTCCTCACGGCTTTTCTGCCTCGAGGCGGGCGAGGGCCGCGACCGCCGCGTCGTGGGGTACGAAGTCTCCTTCCTGGGCAACGATCGAGCGATAGATCGAGGCCGCGGAAGGCACTTCACCGATCGCCTCGAGCCGTTGGGCGGAGAGGATGCGTTCGATGGCGGATTTTGCGGGTGTGAATTCGAAGGCCGCGGACGAGCGATCGCGGGGGAGACTGGAAGCGACGTCGATGACGGCGAGCATGGCGGCGAAATGACTCTGTGCGGCGAGCTCCGTGAGGGCCCGCTCGATGTAAGCGATATCGTCCTCGCTGGGCTCGCGGGTGAGCTCCGCGACTCGGGAGATCTCGGCGTCAAGAGCGGCGGACAGCAGCTGGCTGGAGGTGGCCTCGAGGACGTCGTTGACGTTGGTGAAGCCCCCACGGGTTGGCTCGATCGTGCGGATGGCGACTCCGGGTTTGCCGTCTTCGAGAGCCTGGCTGGCCTGCGCGATTTGCCGGAGATGGGTGAGCGCGCTGGCGATTTGTTGATCGCGGGCGAAGTTGGGCTTCGTGCGGAGAATTTCCAATCGTTCGATGGCGGGGGGGACGTCGGCGGGTGTGGCGATGTCGGCGACGGCTTGAAAAAGAGCTCCGGCAACGTCCGTGCTTTCGGCGATGGGTTCCGGAAGCATCGCCGCTTCGATCTCGTCGTTCGTGAGGAGCGGGTAGTCGGACGAACTGCTCAGCAGATTTTGGAGAAGACCGTTGGCCGATTTGGCGTTGCCGGCAGCTCGAAATTCCAGGTAGCCGGACCACCTCTCCAACGTCTCGGCGATGCCGCTGAGTCGCTTGTAAATGACTTGGCCGAGCACGTTGTTTTGTCCGCGACGTTGCAGCTGGAGCGCGGCGCAAGCGACGAGCGCCTCGTCGAGATCGGCGGGAGTCGTCGCTTCGAGGCAAGCGGTGCGGGCGGTTTCACCGAGTGCGGCGACTTCCTGCCGCCATTGCTCCATCGCGACGCGTTCGGCCTCCGCGAGCCCGGCGGTGAGCTCCTCGACGAGATCGAGCCACTCGGATTGGAGGTCGGCGGGGACCTCGAAGTAGCTGAGGCCTGGGAGGATCTGCCCGGCGCGTTCGTAGTCACGGCGTTTGAGCAGCATCTCGAGCGTCTTGAGTTGAAGGAGATTGCGGTCCGGCTGGGCCTGGGGGGACTTCGCGGCGTTTGCGGCGCTGAGTTTGGCTTCGAAGGCTTGGAGGGCTCCGGTCAGGTCCGCGGCGGGAAGGAGTGTGGGCGGCGCGAGTAAAAGAGCGAGAAGTAGGTGGCGCATGGTGGGACAGCTCTGTACCGGAATCGCCGAATGGCAAGACGAATCCCGGCGGGCGGCAGCGCTGGTTCTTTCTTTACCTTTCGACGTGGGCGCGTGATAGCGTGCGCGGACCATGAATGAGGAACCATCGTCGCCACCGGACTCGACCAATCTGGGAATGGATTTGTCGTTGAGCTTTGGCCCATCTTGGGCGCGCGAGGAGGATTCCAAAGAGCGGCACGAGGCGCTCGCGAAGCGGCACGGGGGCGGCGAGGACCGACCGCGCAAGGGTGGCAAGCGGGACGATTTCGCTGGACCACGGGCGCGACCGAACTTCAAGCGGACGGATAGCGGCGGCGGAGCCCGGGCCGACAAGCGTGGCGGTGCTCGCCGCGACGACCGGGGTAGCGGGGATCGGCGACCGCCGGAGCCGAAGGAAGAGCCTAAGCTGACGGGGTGGAACGTGAAATTTCTGCCGGACCGGCGGGGCGTCGATGGACTGGCAAAGCAGATCAAGGCGTCGGCCAAGGCGTTTCCTCTGTTTGACCTCGCGCGGCTGGTGCTGGAAAAATCCGAGCGCTACGTGGTCGAGTTCCGCCGGGCGGGCGAGGGCGCGCAGCCGGTCTGGCAGGTCAAGAGCGACGGGACTCTCTGGACGAGCGAAGGTGAGGCGGTGACGCGGGCGCTGGCAGCTGATCTGGGGAAATATTATCGCCGGGAGCGGGTGACCGTGGAACCGCCGAAGGGGGCGTTTCCGTTCGTCGCGGTGTGTGGAATGAGCGGAACCCTGTTGGGGCCGCCGAACTATCACGATTACCAAACGAAGGTGATGGCGCTGCATCAGGAGCGCTTCGCGAACCTGCCGTTCGAGGTCTACAAGTCACGGATCAAGATGGAGCGGGACGAGGAGCTCATCGAGAAATGGCGGGAGGAGCAGAGCACGAAGGACGTGTTCTACGCGATCGTTGAAGAGGTCGCCGCGCCGGTCGCGGCTGAGGTCGCGCCCGAGAATGCTAAAGCGGAAGCCGCGGCAGAAACGGATGCGGCAGACGTCAACGAAGGTACCGCGGACGTCGCGGAGCCCCCGGAGGTTGCGGTGAGCGAAGAGGCCATTGCGCCGATCGCCGATCCGGTCGAAGCCGCGCCAGCTGCCGAGATCGAGGTCCCGGAGGCACCGCCGATCGAGGTAGCCGAGTCGGTCGTCGATGAAGCGCCCGTCGAAGTCGAAGACGTCGCACTTGCTCCGGTGGCTGACGCGCCGCTGGGCGAGAAATTTGAGACGATGGCGGACGTCGAGGCTCACTTCCGGGCCAACCATTTGAAACAGTCGGTGATCGCGATCCGGGACAAAGTCGTGGTCAGTGGACCGGCGGCGTTGAATGATTCCGCGCCACTGGTGCTTGGGTTGACCCGGGGTCTTTGGGGAGAACTCGACCGCTTTCCGTTGCCGATGGCGCACGGGTTGGGTCAGCAGCTGGCCTCGAAGGGGCTGCAGATCTTCAAACTCAACGACAAGGTGACTTACGCTGGAGTCGCGCGGCCGCGTTTCCTCGATCTCGCGCAGACGCCGATGTCGGCCGGACTCAGCGGAATTTATAATTACCTCGTGGAGCACCCGGGCCAGGCGCGGGCGGAGCAGTGGGCAGGATTGATCAAGTTGCGTCCGGAAGATCAGGAAGACCGCGAGTCGGCCGTCGCCCGCGATCTCTCGTGGCTGATCCACGAAGGCTACGTGGTGGATTTTGCGAAGAAAGGGATGTCAGTCCTGCCGCGCGCAACGGGTCAGAAGAAGCCGAGCCCGCGGCCGAAGGCGGCGGAGGCTGCCGCGCCGGAAGTCGTGGTTGAGCCGGTCGCCGATGCTGAGACCACCGCAGAGCCGGAGATCGTGTCCGCTCCGGCGGACCTGCCGACGCCGGACGAGACGCCGCAAGGGTGAAGCGGGTCGTCGTTCACACGGACGGCGGTTGCCGGGGGAATCCCGGGCCGGGCGGTTGGGGCGCGGTGCTCGTCTACGGGGCGCAACGCAAGGAACTGAGCGGTTCGGCGGGAACGACAACGAACAATCGCATGGAACTCCAGGCGGCGATCTCGGCGCTGGAGGCTCTTGTCCAGCCCTGCGAGGTCGAGTTTTTTACCGATTCGAAGTACGTGCAGAACGGGATTTCGTCGTGGATCGCCGGATGGAAAAAGAACGGCTGGCAGACGAAAGCTCGGCAGCCGGTGAAAAACGTGGACCTCTGGCAGCAGCTCGACGCGGCGGCGGTGAAACACACGATCGAGTGGCGCTGGCTCAAGGGCCACGCCGGGCACCGTGAGAATGAACGGTGTGACGTGCTGGCGAACGCGGCGATGGATGAGTTGATGGCGAGGTGACGACGTGACCCGTCCAAGGAAGGGCACCGCGGTGGCCCGACCTTTTCCGTGTTCAACCCGGTGGGTTGTGGCATGCTTCCGGTCGCAAATTTTTTATGAGCACGACCACTTCCACACCCGAAAAACACGAGTTCCAGGCGGAGATCGCCCAGCTGCTTAACATCGTCATCCACTCCCTCTACACGGATAAGGAGATTTTTATCCGGGAGCTGATCTCGAACGCGGCGGATGCGACGGAGAAATTAAAATTTCTGCAGACGTCCGGGACGGAGGTCTTTGAAGCGGATCGGGCACTGGAGATCGCGGTCAACACGGACGACACGGCAAAGACAATCACCATCGCGGACGCCGGTATCGGGATGACGCGGGACGAGCTGATCGAGAATCTCGGGACCATCGCGCACTCGGGTTCGAAGGCATTTTTGCAGCAGATCAAGGAGAAGGCGGCGGCGGACAAGGGCGGCGCGGCTGAGATCATCGGTCAATTCGGCGTTGGTTTTTACTCGGCGTTCATGGTCGCGTCGAAGGTGACGGTTTACACGCGAAGCTCGCAACCGGACTCGCAAGGCTGGATCTGGACGTCGGACGGGGTGAGTAGCTACGAGCTGGAGGAAGCCAGCGAGTTGCCGCGCGGCACGAAGATCGTCATCCACCTCACCGAGGAGGATCAGGAATACGCGAACGAGCACCGGGTCGAGTCGATCATCAAGCGGTATTCGAACTTCGTCGGGGCTCCGATCGAACTGAATGGGAAAACGGTCAACACGATCAGCGCGATCTGGACGCGGAACAAAAGCGAGATCACCGACACGGACTACGAGGAATTCTACAAGTTCATCGGTCACGACAGCGATTCACCGCTCTACCGGCTACACTTCAACGCCGACGCGCCGCTCGCGATTCGTGCGCTGCTCTTCGTTCCCAAGCACAGCATGGAGAAGCTGGGGATGCCGAAGACGGAGAGCGAGGTGCATCTTTACTGCCGCAAAATCCTCATCCAATCGAAGTCCAAGGGACTCTTCCCCGAGTGGCTGCGCTTCCTCAAGGGCGTGGTCGACAGCGAGGATCTGCCGTTGAACATCTCGCGCGAGACGATGCAGGACAGCGCGCTGCTGCAGAAACTGAACAAGGTGCTCACGACGCGCTTCCTCAAGTTCCTCGACGAGGAGGCGAAGGGCGATCCGGAGAAGTTCGCCGGGTTCTTCAAGGAGTTCGGTCACTTCCTCAAGGAAGGGATTGTGAGCGATTACACGCACCGGGACGCTCTGGCGAAGCTGTTGCGTTACGAGACTTCGACTTCAGAAACGGCGGGGTCGCTGACCGACTACGTGTCTCGGATGGGCGACGAGCAGAAGGAGATCTACTTCATCTCGGCGTCGTCGCGGGAGGCTTGCCTCGCGAGTCCGTACTACGAAGGTCTCAAGGCGAAGAATCTCGAGGTGCTCTTTCTTTTCGATCCGTGGGACGAGTTCGTGATGGACCATCTGCACGAGTTCGACGGCAAGCCGATCGTGTCGGCGGAAAAAGCCGAGATCGAGCTGGAGAAGGGCGAGACCAAGCTGGACGACGACGCGGCGCGCCTGCTGTGCAATTTCATCAAAGAGACGCTGGGCGACAAGGTGGACGAGGTCCGGGTGTCGGCACGGCTGGTCGACAGTCCGGCGGTGGTCGTCGAAAGCGACAAGGGGATGACGTCGAGCATGCGGCGGATGTTGAAAAATCTGAATCGCGGTGAGGCGAATCCCTTCAAGCAGAATCTGGAGATCAATCCGGCGCACCCGATGATCGCTGGGCTCGAGACAACGCGCGAATCGAACTCGGATCTCGCGAAGCAGGTGACCGAGCAGATCTTCGACAACGCGCTCATTTCGGCCGGTCTCATGGAAGACCCGAACGCGATGCTCCGCCGGATCAATTCGTTGCTCGAGCAACTGGTCACGCGCTAGCGGCCAGTTGCTTCGCGGCTTCGCTGGCGGTCTCGCGTCGGGTGGAACCCGGGTCCGGGGTGCTCGACTTCCGTCGTTGACGGGCCCATCCGCCGGCGGGACCGCCCTACCTTTCGTCGTAGGTGCCGATGGCTTGGAGGGTGTGGTCGGGGCGGACTCGGAAGACTTCTTTGCTGATCGGATACGCCGTGAAGTCGTAGTCGGCGAGGACCGCGTCGGCGATGTCGGCAAAACGGCTGGCGAGAGCGGGGAAGACGTAGATGCGGTAGCGGTTGGGGATGGCCACGAGAAGGTCGGGACCGAGCGTGGTTTGGAATTTCTCGATGAAATCGGGGGCGAGAACGGTGGACGCAACGAAGGGTTGGTCGGAATCCATGACCGCAAACTGAATGATGTCGTTGTTGTCTCGGACGAAGCGAGGTTCGAGCGTGGCGAGGTCTTCGCTGGCGTTCTGGCGGGCGAGGTCGTCGATGCCGGATGGGTTGTCCTCGTATTCGGCGGTGGGGACGTAGGTGACTCGGTCGCCGTCGATGAAGACGGGGGTGACGAGGGTCTTTTCCGTGCCGGGAATCGGAATCTGCACCGGCGGGCGCATGAAGGCGGCTTCGGGGATGAGGTGGTAGCGGGGGCCGGAGGGGGTCTCGTCGGCGGCGGCTGGGAGGATGATGAGCGCGAGGAGCGCGAAGAGGATTTTGTGTTTCGCGGGGCGGGTGGTAATGGTGTTCGGCGACATGATTACTTTTTTGGACGGGAAGTTGGAGGAGGCGTTGCCGACTCAGATTACGGTGAACGTGGGGGGAGTGGGATATCACGTTCTCATTCCGCTTTCGAGTTTCGACCGATTGCCGCGGGTGGGTGAGACGATCCGGGTGCTGACTCATCTGGTGGTGCGGGAGGACGCGCACACGTTATTTGGATTCATGAGCGCGCCGGAGCGGGACCTGTTTCGGCTGCTCACGGGGAGCGTGTCGGGGGTGGGGCCGAAGTTGGCGCTGGCGGTGCTGAGCGGCATGGGGGTCGAAGATTTTAAAACGATGGTGATGGCGGGGGACGTGGCGGCACTGGCGCGGGTGCGGGGCGTGGGGAAGAAAACGGCGGAGCGGATGGTGCTGGAGCTGCGGGACAAGCTGGGCGTGGTGGCGGAATGGGAGGCCTCGAGCGCGAAGAACGCCCCGACTCCGCACGATCGGGCGATTCACGATGCGGCGCTGGCTTTGATTTCGCTCGGTTACAAGCAGGTTGACGCGCACAAGGTGATCAAGCGGGTGATCGAGATAGAGGGTGCCGAGGGGGGAGGTAAATCGGTGGACTCGGAGGCACTCGTCCGGCAGGCGTTGAAGCTGCTGCTGTGAGTGATCCGACCGATGAGCTGCGGCGGGTGGCGCGCGTGCGGGCCGCGCTGCCGGCCGCGGGGCTTTTTCACGAGAAGACGTGGCGGGTGTCGCCGAGGGCGTTCCGGATCTCGGAGGAGTTCGCGGATGAATTGGATAAGCTCGGCTATCGGTTGTCGAAGTTCGTGCGGGCGTGCAACGACCTTTATCGGCTGAGCGCCGACGGGCGGGAGCCGGGGTGGGTCGCAGAGTTATTGGACCGTGGTAAACCGCCGGAGCTGATCGAGCTGGCGCGGGACCGGGCGTTCTCGCTGGACATCCCGCGGGTCATCCGACCGGACGTCATCCTCACGGAGGATGGCTACACGATCGCGGAGTTGGACAGCATTCCGGGCGGGATCGGGTTGACGGCCTGGCTGGGGCAGGTCTACGGGGAGTTGGGGGAGGATATTTTCGGTGGAACGGATGGGATGCTGGAAGGGTTTGCGTCGATTCTCCCGGGTGGGGGGGACATTGCCGTGTCGGAGGAAGCGGCGACGTATCGGCCCGAGATGGATTACGTCGCGTCGCGACTGAATGAGAAATTTGGGGCGGGGGCTGAGCCGTGGCGGCTGGTTGATGGTGGGGAACGGGAAGACTGGGCGGAGCGGGTTTATCGATTTTTTGAACTCTTCGACTTGGTCAACGTGCCGGGGGCAGCTGGCCTGGCCGAGCGGGCGCGGGCGGGATCGGTCAGCGTGACGCCGCCGTTCAAGCCGTGGATGGAGGAGAAGATCTGGTTTGCTCTGTTTTGGCTCAAACCGTTGGAGGGGTATTGGAGAAAGGCGATCGGGGAGCGGACGCTGCGGGAGCTGCGACGGGTGATCCCGTATTCGTGGGTGATGAATCCAGAGCCGCTGCCGGTGCACGCGGTCTTGCCTGGGCTGGGGGTGAATGGCTGGGACGAGGTGGGGAATTTTAGTCAGAAAGAGCGGGAACTCATCCTCAAGGTGAGCGGGTTCAGTGAGACGGCCTGGGGGTCACGGGGAGTGGTCATGGCTCAGGACGTGCCGCAGGTTGAGTGGCGGGCAGCGGTGGCGGGGGCGCTGGGGCACTTCGGAGATCAGCCGCATCTGCTGCAGGAATTCCACAAGGGTCGACTAGTGGAACAGCTTTGGTCGGATGACACGACGGGCCAGCTGGTCACAATGTCGGGCCGGGTGCGACTTTGTCCGTATTATTTCCTCGGAGAGGGAGGCGAGCGGGTGAAGTGCTCGGGGGCGTTGGCGACGATCTGTCCGGCCGACAAAAAACTGCTCCACGGAATGAGCGATGCGATCCTCGTCCCGACGGCGGTGGGGGGATGAGCTTGATGATGCCCGCGGGATGGACTATTCCACTCGCGTGCGGATTTTAGGATTTTTAGCGTTTTTGATGGTCGTCGGTTGCGCCTCGAGGGGACCGGTGGGCGAAGCGTATTTGGAGCGGACGACCTACCAGAAAATCTACGTGAGTTCCTACTCGGGGGCATCGAGTGCACCCGGGGGGGCTCCGGTGACGGCTCGGGGGACACGCTACCAGAGCGGGTCGATCTCGAGTGCGTCGGCGGATTGGTCGCGGTGGCCGGTTGGGACCATTTTTCGCGTGTTGGCGACGGGGGATCTCTACGAGGTGGATGACTTCACCGACAACGTGGTCGGCCGAAACGAGATCCTGCTGTACAAGCCGCTGCGCTCGAACGTGACGGCGTCGGCCCGGCAATACGTGACGATCGAAGTGATCACTTGGGGCAGTCCGCGGAAGAGTGCGACGATTCTGGAGCGGGCCCGGTCGAGCACGGCGAAGCGGATCCTGACGGAGTTGGCGGGGCGGTATCCGGCTTCGACGCGATGAGGGAAGGTGCCGGCCCCGCCGGTTGGGCTGGGCATTTTCCTAATAGTAGTAGCCTTCGGGGAGGTTGAAGGCGTTTTCGGTGAGGGTGATGCGGGGTGGTTTTTCCATGACGACTTCAACGACGTCGAAGCGGAACGTAAGGTCGGGGAGGTCGAGCATTCTCAGCCAAGCCATGGCTCCGCGGACGATGCGGTGCTGTTTTTTACGGTCGACGGCGTCGAGGGGTCGCCCGAAGTCTTCGGTGGTTCGGGTCTTCACCTCGACGAAGGCGAGGATTTTGCCGTGGCGACAAACGAGATCGATCTCGCCGCCGCTGGTGCCGCGGAAGTTGCGGTGGAGGACTTTGTAGCCCAGACGTCGGAGATGGCGGGCGGCGAGTTGTTCGCCGACTCGACCGAGGGCGAGGTGGGGCGCTTCGTTAGTGCGTGAGCTGAGCCACGGGGGCGAAACTGCGGCGATGAATCGCGCAAGGTCCATGCTCGCGGAGGCTAGCGAGATGGGCGGCGGTTGCATAGCCCTTGTGCTGTTCGAAGCCGTAGCCGGGAAAGTCGCGGGCAAACGTGTTCATGAGCCGGTCACGAGTGACTTTGGCGACGATGCTGGCCGCGGCGATGCTGCTGCAAGACGCGTCACCCCGGACCAGGGCGGTCTGGGGGATCGGAAAAGGGTGGACCGGGAGGCCGTCGATCAGGGCGTGGCGGGGCTTGAGGTTGAGGGCGAGAACGGCTTCGCGCATGGCGGCGTGGGTCGCACCGAGGATGTTCAGCCGGTCGATTTCGGGCGGGTCGCGGTGGGCGGTGGCCCAAGAGACGAGTGGGTTTGAGACGATGTGGTCGTAGAGTCGGTTGCGCGCTAGGGAAGTAAGTTTCTTCGAGTCGTCGAGTCCGCTGACGTCGAACCCGATGGGCAGGATGACGGCGGCAGCCACGACGGGTCCGGCCAAGGGGCCCCGGCCGGCTTCATCGACGCCAACGACGGGGGCGCTGCCCTGTTCGATGAGGCGTTGCTCGGTCGCGAAAGTGCAGGGCACGAAGAACTGGGTGGGGGTGATGAATCGCCGGAGGCGAGGAGCCTCAGCGCTTGAAGGCCTTTTCTTTGACCGTGGTGGCGGATTTGCCGATTCGGTCGCGGAGATAGTTCAACTTCGCGCGCCGAACGGAGCCGCGGCGTTCGACCTCGATCTTGGCGATGCGGGGTGAGTGCACGGGAAAAACGCGCTCGACCCCTTCGCCGTAGCTGATGCGGCGGACGGTGAAGGCGGCGTTGATGCCGGTGCCTTTGCGACCGATGACGATGCCAGTGAAGATCTGGATCCGCTCCTTGTCGCCTTCGATCACTCGGCAGTGGACTCGGACGGTGTCGCCGACGGCAAACGCCGTGACATCCTGCTTCATTTGTTCCTTCTCAATCTGATCGATTACGTTCATGGCCGGTAAATTTATGGGTTAGGGACGATGGCGGGTTCGTCGGAGTTTGCAAGCGAAGAATTCTGCCCGGGCGCAGACCGATTCTCGAGAGAGCTCCGAAGGACGTCGAGGAGATCGCGGAGGTGAACGGGTTTGGTGAGAAAAGCATCCATACCGGCTTCGCGGCAGCGGGTGCGGTTCTCGGACATGGCGTCCGCTGAGATCCCGATGATGCGGGAGGGCGTGCTGCCGTTCTCGTTCGTCCGGATCTGCTGGGTGGCTTCGTAACCGTCGACGCGGGGCATGAAGACGTCCATGAGGATGACGTCGAACTTCGTGGCGGCGGCGAGTTCGATGGCTTCGGATCCGTCGCCGGCGAACTGGGGTTGGTAGCCGAGCCGGCGGAGAAACGAGCCGATGAGCTTGCGATTGATCGCGACGTCGTCGACGACGAGAATGCTGGCGGGGTGGGTGGCGCTGAGGTTGGGAAAGTCGTTGTCGCGGGTGGGTGGTTTCGGTGTCGCCGGGGAGGTGGCTGCGGTCGCCTGAACGGAGAAATGGAAGGTCGACCCGACGCCGAGTTGGCTTTGGACATCGATGCTGCCACCCATGAGCCGACAGAGGTCGCGGCAGATGGCGAGACCGAGGCCGGTGCCACCGAAGCGGCGCTGGATCGAGTGATGGGCCTGGCCGAAGGGGTTGAAGATCTGCTCGATGGATTCGGGCGGGATGCCGGTGCCGGTGTCGCGGACGATGCAGTCGAGCGTGACGGAGGTGGACGACGGGTCAATCGCTCGGATGGAGGCGCGGATGGAGCCGTCGTCGGTGAACTTGATCGCGTTTCCGATGACGTTCATGACGATCTGGCGGTAGCGGCCAAAGTCGAGAAGGAGGGTGTCGGGGACTTCGGGATCGATGTCGACGTGGAGACCGATGCCTTTTTTCTCGGCCAGCTTCCCGAGCGTGGCGAAGTCGGCGGACAGGATCTCGCGGAACGATCCGGTGACGGGTTCGAGTTCGATGGCACCGGATTCGATGCGGGCGAGGTCGAGGAGGTCGTTGATGAGGGTGAGCAGGCTGCGCCCGCTGGAGGAGATGGTCCGGAGGCTGTCCCGATGCTCCGGTGCAAGTTCGTCGGCGAGCAGAAGATCGACGAACCCGAGGATGCCGTTGAGAGGCGTCCGCATCTCGTGGCTCATGACGGCGAGAAAGGTCGATTTGGCTTCGTTGGCGGCGGCGGCGCGCTCGCGTTCGCGTTGGGCGTCTTCGATGAGGCTGAGAGCGGCCCGGCGACCTCGCTGGAGTTCGCTGGCCTGCGCGGCAAGTCTCTCGTTGGCTTGCTGGAGGGCTAGGGTGGCGACGTGGCGCTCGATGGCATTGCCGAAACCTGCTGTCGCCGCCTCGAGGAGCTGGATGTCGCTGGGTCGCCAGACGCGGACCTCTCGGCAACTCTTGAACGCGAGAAATCCCCAGCACTGCCGAGCGACGAAGATGGGGACGGCGGCGATGGCAAGAATCCCGAGTGAGTCGAAGAGTGGCTGTTCGTGGGAGGGTCGGTCGACGATGGCGTCGTTAATGATCTCCCCTCGCTCGAGAGTGTCGCTCCAAGCTCTGAAATCGGGATCGAATGGAACTTCGGGGACGTCCACGAAGCCGCGTTCGATTTCGCTCTTTGGGTTGTTCCATTCGTGAACGCGGCTGGCGGTCGTGGCCCGGCCGGTGGGATTGCGGACTAGTTTGTAGATGCAGGCGCGGTCGACGTCGGCGGCGACGGCGATCCGCACCAGGGCCCGCCCGAGGAGCGAATCGAGCTTCTCCGGTCTCGAGCAGGATCTGGAGCGCTCCGGCGAGGCCGGGGAAAAGATCGTTTTCGCTCTCAGGCATCGGCTCGGTAGGTTGCCGCGCGGCCGAGCTCTCGCTGGAGCGCCGTGACTTCTTGCTTGAGTTCCATCACGCGTTCCTCGCGGCCCATCATCGCGTAGTTGAAGCGCTCGATCTCGGAGAGACTCTCGCGGAGGTCGGCTTCGGAGTGGCGGCGCTCCGTCGTATCGTGAACCGTAATGACCAGACCCTCTTCCCACGGAGACGCGGAAAGCTGGAACCACTGACCAGCGCGATTGCCTGAGCCGGCGAGTTCTTTTGAAAATGTCGTTTTCGAGTCGGCCGCATCGACGAGCGCCTGGTGAACGTGGGCTTGTTGGATCTCCGGAAAATAGAGTTCGAGGTAGTGCTGGTGAAGTTCTTCGGACGACGTGGCGAGAAACGTCGCGGCAGCCGCGTTCGAGCGGATGACGATAAACGATTGGGCACGCGTGGTGGGATGAGGATCGACTTGGACCGCGATGACGCATTCCGTCGTGGATTGCAGAATGCTGGCAACAAGTGCTCGCTCTCGAAGCAAGGCCTGACTTTTGAGTTGCAGCGAACGAACCATCCGGTTGGCCGAGTGCGCGAGGACGGCAAATTCATCCCGTCCGGAGATGGCGATCTGCCGCGCGGAGTCACCGGATTCGGCGATGCGGTGCATTTCGCTGGTCAGCTCCGAGATGCGGCGCAGCACAAGCCGGTCGACGAGTACGATGACCGTGAGCGTGAGGATCACCCCCCCGGCGAGCGGGTAAAGGATCATTCCCAGCAGACTTGATTCCGCCAGGTCGAAGAGCTCGTTTGAGAGGTCGGCGCGAATCACAGCGAGATCGCCGTCGCCCCCGGTGACTGGGAAGGCGAGTGTGCCGACGGGGGTGACTCCGGTGCTCCAGAGGGTGGCGTTGGGAGAGAAGCTGACGACGGGCGTTGGAAGAGTATTCGTCACCGAAATCAACTCGGCTGATTGTGAATCAAATGATTCGCCGTCCGGGGCGATCTCGAGCGCCACGACGCCGCTGATTCGCTCGGCTTGGTCGAGGAGGCGACCGGTCAGGAAATTTGCGTAGGTCAAAGTGCCGATCGAATCGCCCGATCCGTCGGTAAAACGAACTCCGACGCTCGCGAAGAGCATGGGGCCACGGCTTGTTCGGATGAATCCGGAGGCCCGGTTCGTGGCGGGATCGAGCGCGGTGGTAGGGGAGAATTCCGCGGCGGTAGTGCCCATTGGAAGGCCGTTTTGCAGCTCTTCTGGGCGCACGACTGCGGAATCAACCAAATCATTGTCGGCGTTCCAAACGAGAATGACGTCAAAATCGGGGACGACATCCGGAACCGCGTAGAAATTGTCCTGGAGGTAGTCGGGATTTTCACCGCGGAGAAACTCGTAGGTGTCGTCCCAGAGGGCATTTTCGGCGGTGTCGCCGACCATTTTTTCCGCCGTTCGGTCCAGCGAAAAAACGATTCGCTGCAGCTGCTGTCGAGCCGTCATGGACTGGAACTCGGCGAGGCCCACGGTGAGCTCGGTCGAAAGGAGGTAGAGCATCCCGCCGAGGAGCGCGGCCAGCACCAAACCGATGACGAGGGTCGTCTTGGTTTTGAGCGAGAGTCCAGACGGCGGATTCATTAACTGCCGAATCTAGTCGATGGGACGAGATTGAATCAATGCTTATTATCGCCCTGGACGCAACCAGAGTTTCTTCAAATTAACGAAAATGAAACCGTCTTGTCGAATTAGGGCGGCGCTAGCAAGCTCAGGATCGCCTTCTGAGCGTGCAGGCGGTTCTCTGCTTGCTGAAAAATCGTAGCGGCGTGGTCCTCCAGGACCTGATCGGTAATTTCTTTGCCTCGATAGGCTGGCAGGCAATGAAGAACCAAGGGATCGCCGGATAAACGAAGGAGATCGCTATCAATCTGGTAGCCAGAGAGTTGAGCGATGCGGAAGGCGGATTCCTCCTCCTTGCCCATGCTGACCCAGACGTCGGTGTAGAGGGCGTCAGCTCGGTCGGCGGCGGCACGAAGATCGGTTGTGACGTGGATGTTGCCGGCGGTGTTGGCGGCGGCGAGGAGTTCGGGGTCGGGTTGGTATTTGGATGGAGCGGCGATGCGGAGTTCGAACCCAAGTCGAGCCGCAGCCCAGATCCAGGAAACCGGGACGTTGCACGCGCCGTCGCCGACGAAACAAATCTTCATCTTTTCGATGTCCTGGCCGAGCTTCCCGAAGGGTGAAGAGATCAGCCAGGATTTGGCAGGGATGCTCTTCGTCGGTGAGGGCGTTGATGGTTGGGATTCCGCTGTATTCAGCGAATTCCTCGACGTCCGACTGGGCAAAGGTGCGGATGACGGCTCCCTGGAGCATGCGCCCCATCACGCGGGCGGTGTCTTTGATGGGTTCGCCACGACCGAGCTGAATTTCGCGGGAGGACATGAAGATCGGGTCACCGCCGAGCTCGCGGATGCCGACTTCGAAGCTGACTCGGGTGCGGGTGGAGCTTTTTGAAAAAAGAATCGCCCAGCATTGGTGGCGGAGCGGATGGGTGGCGTGGTGGCCACGGTCGGACTTCATCGTCGCGCTGAGGTCGACGATTTCGAGGATTTCGTTGCGGGAGAGGGCAGCGATGGAGAGGAGATTTTTCATGGCGAAGGCGGGTTAGCCCCGATCGTGGTCGCGGAAGAGAATACGAATACAAATACGTCTTTGAACAGAAGGTAAGAAAGGTCGCGAAGAATGCGGGTAAGAACTGGGTGCGAGCCGTTGCATGTGGCAGGACCGTGTGGAACGCTTGCCCGCGCTCCCCAGCCCCTCGCGCGGAGCGTTCGAGGGCGGCGATTCTTTGCTCGAGCCTGGTGTGGGTGGAGGGGATCGAGCGGATTTCGGCGGTGAATTCTTCGTTCACTCCGCCCGCTTTAGCAGCGGGAACTAAAACCTCGTCATCGGTAAACTTTCGCTGGCATCGATTTGCTCGATTCTCACGCAGCCGGTTCTCGTGGGTTTGCGAAGGGTTCCAGCGCGAGGTGGAGCTCGGCGAGCTGGATGGGCTTGGAGAGGAAGCCCGACATGCCGCTGGCGAAGCAGCGGGCGCGGTCCTCGGATCGGGCGACGGCGGTGAGCGCGATGATGGGGAGTGAGCGGCGGCAGGCGGCGCGCTCGGGGTCGGTGTCCGGCTGGATGTCGGATCGGATGCGGGTCGTGGCCTCCCACCCGTCGAGTCCGGGCATGTGGCAATCCATGAGGATGACGTCGGGCAGGGGAGCCTGGTCGAGCGCCGCGAGGGCGTCTTCGCCGTTTGCGGCCAGAACGCAGGAGCAACCAAGTTTGGCGAGTTGGGAGGCGAGAATTTTTTGGTTGATGGGGTTGTCCTCCGCGACGAGGACGCGCAGACCCAGCGCGCTGGAGAGTGGGAGCGGCTGGTTGATTCCGGCGGGACCGACGGGCGAGACGGGTAGCGAGACGGTGAAGCTAAAGGTGGATCCCTTTGCGACGGCGCTCACGACTTCGAGTTGGCCTCCCATCATTTTCACGAGGCGGGCGCTGATGGCGAGGCCGAGGCCGGTGCCGCCGTAGCGGCGCGTGGTGGAATTATCGGCCTGCGTGAAGCGCTCGAAAACGCGCGCCCGGGTCGGCTCGTCCATGCCGATGCCGGTGTCGCGGACCTCGAAACGCAGCGGTGTCGGGTCGCCGGCCGGGTCGGGTGCCGAGACCACGAGGTCGACGGTGCCGTCGTCGGGCGTGAATTTGAGGGCGTTCGAGATGAGGTTGAGCAGGATCTGGCGCAGGCGCAGCTCGTCGCCCAGATGATGCTCCGGCAGGGTGGGCTGAATTTGAACTCGGAGGGACGCTCGGTCGCCTTCGGCCCGCGTCGATGCGAGGGTGGCCACGTCGTCGATTACGCGGCGGAGCGTGAGCGGCTGAATTTCGAGTTCGAGCCGATCGGCTTCGATTTTCGAGAAATCGAGGACGTCGCCGATGAGGTGCGAGAGGAGGGAGCCGGACTCGGCGATGAGGTGGGCGTAGGTGATCGCGGCGGGGGGAAGGCCGGGTTCCCGGAGGAGGAGATCGGTGGAGGCGACGATCCCGTTGAGCGGCGTGCGGATCTCGTGACTCACGTTGGCCAGGAAGTCGCTCTTGGCCCCGGAGGCGAGGGTGGCGGCGAGGGTGGCGGCCTCGAGCTCGCGGGTGCGCTCGACGACGAGGCGTTCGAGGTCGTTGGCGGTCTCGCGGGATCGGCGCTGGGCCTCGGTGCTGCGAGCTTGGGAGACTTCGACGATGCGCGTGAGAATGAGGCCGAGCCCGAAGATGAAGGCGGTCGTGATGAGACCGTCGCGAAGGATGGTGGCCGCGGAGGCGTCCGGTTGATCGAAGGCGAGTTGGTGGAAGGCGACCTGACTGATCCCAACGATGACCAGGCCGGCGAAGGCGACGGGTCGCGAAGCGAAGATGACCGCGACGAGGAGGTAGACGACCGAAAAACCGAGGAGTTGGACCGCGCCCGCCATCGGCTGCGCGTACTCGACCTTCGAGAACGCGACGGTGAGCACGGGGATGAGCGTGCCGAGGACCAGCGCGTTGCCCGCGAACTCGAGACGCCCCCGCCAGACCTGCCGAAGCGCGACGAGGGCCGCCGCGGCGATGGCGGCATTAATGGCAAACCGAAACGGCAGACCCGGGGCCTGGATGACGAGTATTTTGGCGACGTTGGCGGGGACGAAGAGCAGGATCGCCAGGGTGAAGGCGGCGAGGAGCCTCGCCTTCATCCTGATGAAGTCGGAACGATTTCCGTAGCTCGCATCGAGCCGTTGCAGCAGGTTGGCCAAAGGAAAGGGCGTGATCCGGGGGAAACTATCGGACCCTCTGCGGAAACACGATCCCGAAATTGGGCAGAGGGGAGTCTACGCCATCTTTCCGAGGATGCTCGTGAGGTAAGGGAGGAGCTGCTTCTTGCGCGAGACGACGCCGTCCATCTGCCAGAGGTGCGGACCGATCTCGGGGTGATCGATGTGCCGAGTGAAGCTTTTGTCGCCGCGGACAAGCAACACCGAGTTCTGGGTGTTGATGTCGGTGACGAGTAGGGCCGAGAAGAGCAGATTCCTTTGGCTGCGGAAGGCTTCAAGAGCCTCCAGGAGTCCGGCCTTTTTGTCTTCGAAGTGGGAGAAACTCAGCTCTTCGATCTGCGCGGCGGAGAAAGCCTGGCCTCGCTCGGTGTAGTCTTTGCAATCCGCCGTGACCGCTTGGTCGGCGGTCATCGTGAGCAGCGGCGAGCCGACGGAAAAAATCTCTTCGGCCAGTTTCGCGGGTTCGACGCCCGTGATCCGTGACAGGTGGCTCATCATGTCGCGGTCGACGTTCGTCGTGGTCGGCGAGGAAAGGTTGAGCGTGTCGGAAATGAGGCCCGCCATGAGCAGCCCGGCGATCTCTTTCGGGATCGGGATGTTCGCTTGCTGGTAGCAGGTGGCAACGATGGTGCTGGTGGAGCCGACGGGTCGATTGAGAAAAAGGATCGGGGCTTCGGTCGCGGCTGAGCCGAGCCGGTGATGATCGATGATCTCGACGATGGGGATCTCGTGCGCCCCGTCGACGGCCTGGCCGAGCTCGTTGTGGTCGACGAGGATGAGTTGGCGCGGAATTGGTTTGAGAAAGTCGCTCTTCGAGAGAATTCCGATGAGGTGTTGGTCTTCGTCGATGACGGGAAAGGCAAACTGCGAGGAGAGCGTGACCTCGCGCCGGGCTTCCTCGAGCGAAGTCTCGGGTGAGATCGATTGGAAATCGGCGTAGAGCATGCGCTCGGCGGTTACCGCGCTCCGGGCGAGGAGCACCGTCGTCGCCGTGTCGTGCGGTGAACTGATGACCGTCGTCCCAGCGGCGCGGGCGGCTTCGAGGACGTCGTCGCCGATCGGCAAGCCACCGGTGACAACGAGCGCCTTGACGCCCATTTTGATCGCCATGTGCTGCACGCGGAAGCGGTCGCCGACGATGAAAATGGTGCGAGGGAGATCGAGCGCCTTGAGCCGCTCCTCGAGCGAACTCGTGTGCATGGCAGCCACGACGAGCAGGTGCCGAGTGTATTCCTCGCAAGGATTGCCGGCGAGAACGGAGCCGTGGATGACGTCGGCGATGTTCGCGACGGAGGCGTCCACTTGGCGGGCGATTCCGATTTCGTCGCGCGGGGGAAAGAGGTACTGGCTCACCTTGAAACCGGAGATGAGCCCGATGCAGCGATGCTCTTCGTCGACCACGGGCAGGCCTCGGAATTTCGCCTCGCCGATCTGGATCATCGCGTCGTAAACGGGCGACCGCAGCTTCGCGCAGATGACGTCACGTTCCATCACGTCCGCAACACGGGGGCGGACGTCGCTGATCAAGCCCGGCGCGGCGACGCCAAATTTTTCGAGGACGAAATCGATGCGTTCATTCGTGCTGCCACAGCGGCCGGCGGTGGTGTTCGGTTCCCCGGTCAGTTGCTTCAGGCGCGCGTAGGCGATGGCCGACACGATGGCGTCCATGTCGGGATTTTTGTGGCCGATGACGATGGTTTGCATGAAAGGGGCGGGAAGGTAGCAGGCAAACTTGGTTTCGTGAACAGAAGATAATGGTCGCCCTCGGCGCGGTTTGGGTTGCGCCGAACCGAAGGATGGGGAATTTTTTCAGTCCCATGGTGGTTTACGTTTTGATGATGATGGTTCCGCTGGCGGTCGGGTTGATCGCGCAGACCCGGGTGTCGCGGGCATTCGATCAATACAAACGGGTCCGAGCGACTTCTGGCGTCACGGGTGCGGAGGCAGCTCGAGACATCTTACGGGCGTCAAACATCGACGACGTCGAGGTGGTCGAGATCAACGGGATGCTCGGGGATCACTATGACCCGACGCACAAGCGGCTCTGCCTCACGCGCGACGTCTACCGGAACCCATCGGTCGCGGCGCTTGGCATTGCGGCGCACGAGGTCGGTCACGCCATCCAGCACGCGAAGGCCTACGCGCCGCTCAAGTGGCGGATGGCCGTGGTGCCGCTCACGCAGGTCGCTTCGCAGATCCTGCCTTTCGTGATCATTGGCGGGTTGGTTTTTAAATTGGTCGGACTCATCCCGCTGGGCATCGCTTGTTATCTCATCATTACGTTGTTTCAACTGATCACGCTCCCGGTCGAGTTTGACGCGTCGCGCCGGGCGAAGCTGATCCTGCCGCGGATGGGAATGATTCAAGCCGGAGCGGAAACGCAGGGCGTCGACCGGGTCCTCAACGCGGCGGCGCTTACTTACGTCGCGGCGCTGGTCGCGGCCGCTTCAAACCTCATCTGGCTCATCCTGGCTCGGCGAAATTGATGGCGGACGGGGCCGCTCCACCGGTGGTGATGACGATCGCCGGGTCGGATAATTCGGCGGGCGCGGGGATCCAAGCCGACCTGCGGACGATCACCTCGCTCGGCGGTTACGCACTGACTGCCGTGACGTGCGTGGTGGCTGAGGTGCCGGGAAAGGTCGAGGCCATCGAAGCGGTGAGTCCCTCACTGGTCGGGGCGCAGGTGCGGCTTGGATTCGCGGCCTTTCCGGTCGGCGCGGTCAAAACCGGGATGCTTTATTCCGCAGAGATCGTGATGGCGGTGGTGGCGGCACTGCGTGATCACGACGTTCCACTGATCGTCGATCCGGTAATGGTCGCTTCGAGCGGGGACTCACTTTTGGAAGACTCGGCGGTGGCGGCTTACCGGGAGGAGCTGATTCCGATGGCAACGCTGGTCACGCCAAACCTCGGAGAACTAGCGGTCTTGGCCGGGCGCGAGATCGAAGATCGTGACGGAATGGAAGCGGCGGGCGTGGACTTGGCGCGGCAATACGAGACCGCGTTCCTACTCAAGGGAGGGCATCTCGCGGGAGAAATCGCGCGGGACGTTCTCGTGATGCCGGACGGGTGTCGGCAAGTGTTCGAGGCCCCCTTCGAGCCGGGAGTGGACCCACACGGAACGGGTTGCACGTATTCGGCGGCGATCTCGTGGGGTCTGGCGAGCGGACTGGGCCTCGCCGACGCGATTGGTCAGGCCAAGGACGTCATCACGAGAGCGATCCGGGAGCGGCACCGCTGGGGGAACACGGAGATTCTGAATCCAACGAGTTGGAGCAGAAGGTAACGAAAGGGTGAAATAGGGGGCGGATGCACCGCACCGCATCCCCTTCGTTTTTTCGTTACCTTCTGTTCAAGAATCACCTCACCACGCGGGCTCCGCCGCCCTTCATGACCTTTTCGACTTCTTTGACCGAGGCCATGCTGGTGTCGCCGGCGGTGGTCATCGCGAGAGCGCCGTGGGCGGCCCCGTAGTCGACGGCTTGCTGGGCGTCGCCGGTCGTGAGGAAGCCGTAGGTGAGGCCGGAGGCGAAGCTGTCGCCGCCGCCGACGCGGTCCATGATCTCGAGGTCGGGATACGGGCGGCTCTCGTAGAACTCGCCGTCGTGCCAGACGATGGCTCCCCAGTCGTTGACGGTCGCCGTCTTCACGCCGCGGAGGGTGGTCGCGGTCGCCTTGAAGTTCGGGAATTTCGTCACCGCCTGGGTGATCATTTTCTTGAACGCGTCGATCTCGAGATTGGAGAGATTTTCGTCCGCGCCTTCGACCTCGAAGCCGAGGCAGGCGGTGAAGTCTTCTTCGTTGCCGATCATGACGTCGACGTATTGGGCGATCTCCTGGTTGACCTCCTGGGCCTTGGCGTGGCCGCCGATGGACTTCCAGAGTGAGGGTCGGTAGTTGAGGTCGTAGGAGACGATGACGTCGTGCTGCTTGGCGGCTTTGACGGCTTCGATCACGAGCTCGGGTGTCGTGTCGGAGAGCGCGGCAAAAATTCCTCCCGTGTGGAACCAGCGGGTGCCGAGGGTGCCGAAGATGTGATCCCAATCGAAGTCACCGGGCTTGAGCTGGCTAGCCGCAGTGTTGCCGCGGTCGGAGCAGCCGGCGGCTCCGCGGATGCCGTAGCCGCGTTCGGTGAAGTTGATTCCGTTGCGCACCGTGCGGCCGATGCCGTCGTCTTCGGACCACTTGACGAACTGCGTGTCGACGCCGCCTTGGAGGATGAAGTCTTCGACGAGTCGGCCCACGGCGTTGTCGGCGAAGGCGGTGAGAATGGCGGTGCGCTGGCGGAAGCAACGGCGGAGGCCGCGGGCGACGTTGTATTCGCCCCCTCCTTCCCAGGCGCGGAAGTTACGGGCGGTGTGGACGCGGCCCTCACCGGGGTCGAGGCGGAGCATGACTTCGCCGAGGGAGATGAGGTCGAATTGGCAGTCGGAGGCGGGTTTGAGAGGGATCATGAGAATTTTCGATTTTTGAGTTTAGATTTTCGACTGGGCTGCGAGGGCGACGGCTGACGTGATGAGGGCGGTGACTTCGTCCATTTTGCCTTCGGCGATTTTGTCGGTGGGGACCATCCAGCTGCCGCCGCAGGCGAGAACTTTCGGGAAGGCGAGGTAATCGAGGAGGTTCTTTTCGGTGATGCCACCGGTGGGGATGAACCGCATCATCCCGTAGGGGGCGGCGATGGCTTTGAGGGTCTTGAGACCGCCCATGGCTTCGGCGGGGAAAAATTTGACGGCAGAAAGGCCGTGATCGAGCGCCATTTCGATGTCGGTCGGGTTACTGATTCCGGGTGTGACCGGGATGTTGTTTTCGACGCAATAGCCAACGACCTTCGGGTTGAAACCGGGGGAAATGATGTAGGTCGCGCCGTTGTCGACGGCTTGTTTGACCTGATCGACCTTGAGGACAGTGCCGGCTCCGACGAGGAGGTCGGAGTAGCCGGACATGATCTTGATCGATTCGGCGGCGGCGGCCGTGCGGAAGGTGACTTCGGCGACGGGGAGGCCGCCGGCGATGAGGGATTCTGCCAAGGGCGCGGCGTGGGCGGCGTCTTGCAGCGCGATGACGGGAACGAGGCGGTGGGAGGCGAGTTGTTCGAGAATGCTCATTGGAGAATGTGAGATGTGGGATGAGAAATGGCTAGCGGTTAGAGCCGGGGTAGGGTGAGGGCTCCGTCGACCAAAATGACTTGGCCGGTGGAATACGGGAAGTTTGCGGTGGCCAGCGAGGCGACGGCGAGGCCGACGTCTTCGGGCGCGCCCCAGCGCGGGGTGACGCAGAGGCCGTCGGCGATGAGTTTGTCGTATTTCTCCGTCACGCCAGCGGTCATGTCCGTTTTGATGACGCCGGGGCGGATCTCGTAGACGGGGATGTGATGCTCGCCGAGGCGCGCGGCGAAGAGGGACGTCATCATGGCGATGCCGGCTTTCGCGACGCAATATTCACCGCGGTTCGTGCTGGCGACGGTGGCCGAGATCGAGCCGACGTTGATGATGGCGAAGAACTGCTCGGGAGATGATTGCCTTTGGTCGATCATCCAGTTTGCGGCGAGCTGGCTGAGGAAGTAGGGGCCTTTGAGGTTGGTGCCAACGACGTAGTCGAAACTCTCTTCGGTGGCTTCGAGAATGTCGCGGCGTTCCTTTGGCGCAACGCCGGCGTTGTTCACGAGGACGTTGAGGTGGCCGAACTCGGAGCGGATGTGGTCGATCATGCCGGCACGGGCGGATGCCGAGCCGATGTCGCCTTGGCAGTAGACGACTTTGGCGCCGAGGGACTCGAGGTGGGCGATCGGCTCGGCGACGGCGTCGGCGGGGCGCATGCCGTTGATGGCGACGTCGAAGCCGGCTTTGGCGAGGTGCTCGGCGCAGGCGAGACCGATACCTCGGGAGCCTCCGGTGACTAGGGCGGTGGGTTTCATTTTGGGATCTGCGGGTTTGGGTGGTTCGGCGGCGCGGCTCGAAGGCGGGGTTCCGGGCTGGAAGCCCGGAACGGCAGGCTGGAAGCCTGCGCTCCCCTAGTTGAGTTTGGGGACGTCGAGCCAGCGGCGCTCCTTCCAGCTTTCCAAGCCCAATTCTGCTAGTTGGACGCCCTTGGCGCCGCGGAGGAGATCCCACGGGAACGGCTCGTCCAATGCGACGTGGCGGAGGAAGAGTTCCCACTGGATCTTGAACGCGTTGTCGTAGGTCTCCTGGTCCGGCACTTTGCTCCAGCCTTCGTAGAAATCGATGGGCTGGGGGACGTCGGGGTTCCAGGTTGGGCGCGGAGTGTTGCCGTAGTGCTGAGTCCAGACGTCGCGGAGGCCGCACATGGCGCTGCCTTTTTCGCCGTCGACGAGGACGGTGAGGAGGTCGTCGCGGCGGACGCGGGTGGTCCAGGAGCTGTTGAAGTGGGCGATCACGCCGCCGGCGAGTTCGAAGGTCGCGTAGGCGGAGTCGTCGGCGGTGCACTGGTACGGCTTGCCATCCTCGTCGATGCGCTCGGGGATGTGGGTCGCACCGAGGCAGCTGAGGGCTTGGGGCTCGCCGAAGAGGTTTTCCAGGACGTATTGCCAGTGGCAGAGCATGTCGACGATGATGCCGCCGTCGTCTTCCTTGCGGTAGTTCCAGCTCGGGCGTTGCGGGGCGACGGTGTGGCCTTCGAAGACCCAGTAGCCGAATTCGCCGCGGACGCTGAGAATTTTTCCGAAGAACCCGGTGTCGATGAGGCGCTTCAATTTCACGAAACTGGCGAGCCAGAGCTTGTCTTGGACGACTCCGTTTTTGAGACCCGCGTCTTTGCAGAGTTGGTAAAGTTCGAGCGCGGTTTTGGAATCAACGGCGGTGGGTTTTTCGCAGTAGACGTGCTTGCCCGCTTTGACGGCTTTGCGAACGCCTTCGGCGCGGCGGCCGGTGGTCTGGGCGTCGAAGTAGATCTGGTAATCGTCGCTGGCGAGGGCTTCGTCGACGTTGGTGGTCCACTTCGTCGCGCTCGAGCGGGCGCAGAGGTCCTTGAGTTTGCTCTCGCTGCGACCGACCAGGATCGGGTCGGGCATGATGACCTCCTCGGGGCCGACGCGGACGCCGCCCTGCTTGATGATCGCGTCGATGGAGCGGAGAAGGTGCTGATTCGTGCCCATGCGTCCGGTGACGCCGTTCATGATGATGCCGATTTTGTGAGTTTTCATAAATGGAATGGTTGGAAGGTTATTCGGGTTTGGTGGTGCATTGGGGTTGGGCACCAGCGGGGAGGGGAGGGGTGTCGCCGACTCCGGCGGGTGGGAGGGTGCCGGCGAGTTCCTGCCGCCAGTGGGCGACGTCACCGGCGGGGCCGTAGCAGTAGATCATGCGAAGCGGACGATCGCCGATGTTGGTGAGCTGGTGGAAGACGCCGGGTGGAATGAAGACGGCTTGGCCGGTGGTGAGGGTCTGCTTTTCTTCACCGAGGCACATCTCGCCGGTGCCTTCGACGACGAAGTAGACTTCTTCCTGTTCCTGGTTGTGCCACGGGACTTGGCCGCCGTTGGCGTCGAGGGTGACGTTGCCGAGGGAAAAGGCGGTGGCTTGGACCGGGGCGGGGCCGCCGACGAGATTTTGGGTGAGGCGGCGGGCGGGGTAGCGGTTACCGGGAATTTGGGAGAGGTCGCTTACGATCATAATTCGAAATTTGGAATGCGGGATGCGGTCAGTTGATGCCGGCGTAGTAGGTGTAGTTGGGGGCGTCGGAGCTGAGTCGACCGAGGTAGAGGGCGAGTTCGCGGGCGTGGTAGTCGCCCCACATGGAGGATTCGCCGTTGGGAATCTTGCTACCTTCGGGGATGTGATCCCAGCCGTTCGGGCGGTGGTAGATACTGTGCAGGATGAGGCCCTGGTGGGCGTCGGATTCGCTGAGGTAGGGAGCCGAAAAGAGGGTGTTGGCGGCGTTGAGGCCGGCTTCGGTGTAGCGGTTGCCCTTCTCGCGGTTGCCCTTCTTCTCGTGGTATTGGCCGAGACGCAGGAGACCCTGCGCGCCGATGGCGGCGGCGGAAGAATCGACGGGTTCGAAGTCGTTGTAGGGGTCGGCAGGACGGTCGAAGAGGTCGTCGCCGAGCTTGTGGATGAGTGGGGCGCCGGTGTCCCAATACGGGATGCCGTCGGTCGCGGAATTCTCGATGTAAAAATCGCAGGTGGCTTCGGCTGCTTTGAGCCAGAGCGCTTCGATGGCTTCGCGACCGCCGAAGGGGGCGAGTTCGGCGTCGTCGAGGGTGGCGAGGAACTCGAGTTCCTCGGGGTAGCCGACCATGGCCCAGGCGAGACCGCGCGTCCACGTGGTGAAGCCGGAGAAGCCCTGTTGAGAGTTCGGGCAGCGGAAGGCTCCGTCGTTTCGATTGAAGACGGCTTCGTGGGCGGTGCGACCGCGAACGTCGTAGTGGTCGCGGCCCTCGCCGTACCAAACGTTAAATTTTGCCGTGGCGGCGAGGTGCTGGATGGCGCGGTGGAGGAGATTGATCGGCTGGTCGCCTTCGCCCATGAGGACGTGGCCAAGCTGGTGGCCGGCCATGAGGACGCGGCAGGAGCGGACGGTGTCGACGAAGAGGGAATGCGGGCCGTTGAACGAGTAGATGTAGCCGCCGCCGGGGATCGTGGACCAACGCGCGGCCTGGACCGCGGCGGAGGTCTTGATGGCCAGCTTGTAAAATTCGGCTTCCCACTCGTTGGTCTCGGTGCGGCCTTCGCGCATGAGGCGGAGGAGATTGCCGTAGGTCGAGAGGTTGTTGAAGCCGTGGTCGTGGACGCCGATGTGGCTCACGTGCGAGGCCATGCGGTCGACCGTGTTGCGGCGGGCGATCTCGAGGAATTGCTCGTCGCCAGTGGCGTCGAACTGCAGGACGGCGGATCCGTAAACGAAGCCTTCGGTCCACTCGGTCCAGCCGCGGGTCGAGTATTTTCCGGCGACGGTGTAGACCGGGGTCCCGTTGGATTTGTCGTAGTTGGCCTCGATGTCGAGGATCTTGCGACCGGAGTGGTCCCAGAAGTGGGGGAGCTTGGCGGTGACGTCGGCGAGGGTGGGCATGTTCAGAAGGAGCTAAAAGCGATTGGCCTTGCGGAGGTGAATGAGGACGAATTCGGTGTTTTCCAGAGCTTCGTAGGTGTGCTCTTGGACGGCGTCGAATTGGAGGGCGTCGCCCGTTTTAAGCGTGTGACGTTCGCGGGGGAGTTCGACCTCGAGGCTGCCTTCGAGAACCCAACAGATTTCGTGGTCGTCGTGGTGGACGTCGGGGCGGTGGAGGCGGCTGCCGGCTTTTGCGCGGGCGTGGAAGCAACGGGCGTTGCCGTAGTCGATGCGCTCGAAATTGAAATCGCCGGACGAGTAAGTGACCGCCGTGGTGTGGTGGGACGTGCGGGATTCTGCGAGGCCGAGAAGGTCGGAAGCGGTGAGATTGAAGACGCGGGCGAGGCGGTGGAGCGTCTCGAGTTCCGCCGATGCGAGGTTGCGTTCGAGCTTGGAAATAACGGCCGTCGAGACGCGGGAGCGCTCGGAGACTTCGCCGATCGTGAGGTCGGCCCGCTTGCGCAGATCGCGGAGGACCGTAAAATCAAATGGAGGAAGGCTGTCTTCAGAGGGGGGCATTAAGTTCGTTGGGGATATTTAACGCGGCAATTTGTATTGTCAACGAACTTATTGCGGAAGGTTCCAAGTTGGAAGAATGGGCTCCCCGTTGGCTAGCGGGTCTTCTCGAGGAGGTAAGGGAGGAGTTCGGTGATCGCGACGCGCTCCTGGGTCATCGAATCGCGGTGGCGGAGGGTGACGGTGTCGGCGTGTTCGGGGCCGTTTTCGCCGATGGTGTCGAAGTCGATGGTGAGGCCGAAGGGCGTTCCCGCCTCGTCCTGGCGGCGGTAACGGCGGCCGATGGCTCCGGTTTCGTCGTAGAAAACGTTCATGAACGGGCGGAGACTGGCGGCAACTTCTTTGGCTTTGGCGACGAGGTCAGGCTTGTTTTTCAGGAGCGGGAAGATGCCGACTTTGATGGGGGCAACGCGGGGGTGGAAACGAAGGACGGTGCGGGTCTCGGATTTGCCCTTGTCGTCGGTGATGGTCTCTTCGGCGTAGGCCTCGCAGAGGACGGCGAGGAACGTGCGATCGGCTCCAGCGCTGGGTTCGACGACGTGGGGAATGAAGCGTTCCTGGGTGACCTCGTCGAAGTAATCGAGTGGCTTGCCGCTGGCGGTCTGGTGGGCGGTGAGGTCGTAGTCGGTCCGGTAGGCGACGCCTTCGAGTTCGGCGATGCCGAAGGGAAATTCGTATTCGAGATCGTAGGTCTTTTTTGAGTAGAAGGCGCGGTCGGCTTCCGGGACGTCGAGGACGTGGATCTTCGAGCGCGGGACGCCAATGTCCTCGTAGAACTTGAGGCGTTCTTCGAGCCAGGTGTCGGTGAGGGCGAGGCCGTCTTCGGGTCGGCAGAAGTATTCGATCTCCATCTGCTCGAACTCGCGGGATCGGAAGATGAAGTTGCGGGGATTGATCTCGTTGCGGAAGGCTTTGCCGACTTGCGCGATTCCGAACGGGAGCTTTTTGCGGGCGGTGTCGAGGACGTTGCGGAAGTTGACGAAGATCGATTGCGCGGTTTCCGGGCGGAGGTAAGCGAGGTTCTCGTCGCTCCGGATGGGTCCCGTGTGGGTGCTCAACATGAGGTTGAAGTCTTTCGGCTCGGTGAGGGCGCGGCTCTCGCAGGTCGGGCAATATTTTTCCCCGTCTTTCGCGGGAAGCTGGTCGGCCCGGAAGCGGCCATTGCACTTTTGGCAATCGACCATCGGGTCGGAAAACGTGTCCTCGTGCCCGGAGGCTTTGAGGACAGCGCGGTTCATGACGATGGCGCCGTCGATGCCGACGATATCGTCGCGTTCCTGAACGTTGCGGCGCCACCAGAAGTCTTTGATGTTGCGCTTGAGTTCGACCCCGAGCGGGCCGTAGTCCCAGAAGCCGTTGATGCCGCCGTAGATTTCGGAGGACTGGAAAATGAATCCGCGCCGCTTGGCGAGGCTGACTATTTTTTCCATGAGATCGGGTTCGGACTTTTGGGACATGGCGCTTTTCTAAATGAGAAATTTGAAATGCTGAACGAGAAATGGTGAATTGGCGCGATGGAAGAGGACGGGGTCGAGGTCGCGCAATACGTAAAGGGGGAATTTGGCTTCTACCTGCCGACGTGCTGGCAACACGTGGCGGAGCGGGCGGACGGTGAGGAGGAGAGCTTCGTCGAGCGGTACGATTGCGCGGAGGTCGGGCGATTGTCGGTGGAGTGTCTGCCGCTGATGACGGACGACGCGTCGGATGACGCGGCGGAGGTGCTGCTCGAAGTCGAGCCGGGCCCCGGGGAAACGGCGGGACCGATCGTGCGGTTGGCGAGCGGGTTCGTGTTTCGCTCGCGGGTGCATCGAGACGCTGAGGTGGCGGCTTTTCGGTGGCTGCACTGTGAGGTCGCGGTCTGTTTTGAGCCAGGGGCGTTTGGGATGGTGCGATTTTCTGCCTGCACCTCGGAGGCGCGGTTGCGAGATCCGGTGGTCCTCATGCACGCGCATCTCATCCGGGTCTGTGCGCGGCAGACGGAGGTGCTGGAATAGAAGGCCCGGGAACTCGGCGGGGCGCGGCGGTGAGTTCGCCCCACCCTCGCCGTGGAACCGCGGGGCGGTCGGGACCTGGCGTCCCTACCTTGGTTGGGTGGCCTCGCGCCAGACGTCGAGAAGGGTGATGGGGTCGGGGGATTCGTCAAAGTCGCGTTGGAGTTGGAGCAGACCCTGCTGGTGGACGGCGCTGCGGAGGAAGGCGCGTTGGTCGTTGGCGAAGAAGATCTGGGCGGTCGTGGTCATCGCAGTCGCGGGCGGCGGGCCGGGTTGGGTGACGTAGTCGGTCCAGACGTCCTCGGATTGCAGCAGGGCGATGGGGTAAAAAATGTTGAGGAGAATATCGGCGATGCGCTGGGCGCCGATGAGGGCGACCGGCTTGGGGAGTGGGGCGGCGGCAAGGGTGTAGTGGCCGTCCCAGAAGGGGTGGGTGAGCGCGGCGAGGGAGGTGCGGAATTTTTTCGAGTCGGCGGCTTCGAGGGCCTGACGGATGGCTGGCCAGTTCGTCGCCACCGTGTGCAGGGCACCGAGTCGGCGGTGGGGGTGATTGGCCGGGCGGATTCCGGCGAGGTTCCATTGCGTGGCCGGAAGAACGAGGCGCTGGAGGCGGGCGCGGTCGTCCCACCAATCGTCCCAGAGGGCACGCAGCGCGGCGAGGATGCCGGGGTCGTCGGGCTGGCGTCCGTCGGTCTCGAGGAATCCGGCGAGGCCGAAGAGAAGACCTTCGCCGCCGGGGGCCAGGGCGGCGGCGAGACCGGCGCGCTGGGCGACGAGCTGGAAGGGGAGTTTGTTGCGTTTGTAGCCGAGGGCAATCGCGATGGCTTCGAACCAGGCGTCGTCGCGGCCACGGAGGCGGACCGCTTCGGCGAGGATCGTAGCTTTGCGGCGGAGGCGGTGACGGGCGGAGGCGTGCAGGAGGGCACTGGCGCGAGCGGCGTCGTCGGTGATGAGGCGGGTGCGCGGCGCGGCACCGCGGATCGGAGCGGCGGCGCGGAGGAGGACCTGCGCGACGTCGCGGTGGGAGGACGTGCGCGTGAAAGTGCGGACGTCGGGGCGGCGGAGGAAGACGTGCAGAATCGTGTCGTCGAAGGCCGGATTGGCCGCGTGGCCGTGGTGATCCCAATCGCGGACGTCGGAGTCGATCTCGATCGGGCCGCGACGGGGTGGGTCGTCGCCGACGCGGACGGAGGCGGCGGTGAAGTCGGGACCGGCCTCGTGGTTCCACGTGCCGAAGTCGAAGATCTCGACGGCCCGGTTGTCGGTGGTGGTGAAGCGGGACCCGAAGGCACCGGCGAACCAGCGGGCCTGGACGTCGAGTTCGCTGCCGGTGAGATCGGGCGGCGGCGTGTCGGCCTCGGCGACGCGCGAACCACCGGAGAGGAGGGTGGCGCGGTAGTCGATCATCGTCTGGATATCCGGTTGAGAAGTGAGGGGTCTTTCGCGTTGCTCAAGCTGACAGCGACGGGGGGGACTTCGCCCTAGGGCGCGAGTTTCAGCGAGAGCTGATCGAGGATGGCGGTCTGGTCGGGGGCGCGGAATTCGCCGAGCGCTTGGCTCAGGACGTCGCGGGCGGCGCGTTTGTCTTTGGCTCGCTGGAGGATCTCGATTTTTTCCAGGGTGATGCGGAAGCGGACGGCGGTGGAACGTTCCATCTTCGCCGCCGCGGTGAGGGTCTTCACGGCGAGGGCGTATTGCCGCTCGCCCGCGTAGGCCTGGCCGAGGGCCTCGAGGAACATGGAGTCGCCGGTCTCCTGGGCGAGAGCGCGAAGTTTGTCCGCCGCGTCGATGGGGCTGTCGCCGGATGCGAGGACGGCATTGCGGTATTTTGCCCAGTTGTTGGCGGGGGGCGCGCCGGGGTTGTCGACCCACTGCTGGTAGGGGCGGTAGAGCGGATCCCCGAGGACGATCCCCATCCACGAAACGGCGCGCATGGAGGCGTAGGCGGACTCGGCGAGGGTGAGGCCGGCCATGAGGCGATCTTGGAGCACGTCGAAGTTCGCGGTGAGGCTCAAGTAGGCGCGTACACGTTGCCGACGGTGGCAGCGGCTCCACGGACGAGCAGGGGGGCGGACCAGTTGGCATTGGGATTGCGGAGGGTGTTGGCGCTGAAGGAATGGAGGTGGCACGCGACGGCCCCGGGGAGAAATGCGAATCCTGGATCGGTGAACGCTCCGGCGACGGTGCCGGTATACCAGCCGTAGTAAACGGCGGTGTCGGTGAGCGGGTAGCCAGCGGGGAAGATCTCGGGCGAGAAATCGGAGATCACCGGCAGGCCGCGCTGACGCATGGTGCGCGACACCTCGATGAGCCAATCGTCGCCCTCCTTGTAGCCGCCGGACGTGATGTTGCGGGCGTCGACGTAGGCCCAACCCCAGAGGCCACTCTTCTCGGTCGCGATGGCGTCGTCGATCATCGTGCGGACGGTCGCGGCGGTGGGAGCGTCGAGGCGGCAGACGAGGAGCGGGCTGGCGTTGGGCGGCTGGGCGAGGATGGGGGTGAGGCGGCGGTAGTAGGGATTACTGATGACGGCGGGGTGCTCGTCGGAGAGAGCGAACAGGGCGGCCAGCTCGGAGTCGACGGAGGCTTCGTTGTGGCGAAAAAGCGTGGCGATGGGCGAGCCGGGCTTGATGTCTCCGGGCGGGTCGGTGCTCTCCCGGCTGTCGGGCCGGATCTTCAGCGGGACGCCGCGCATGATCGCGACGAAGCGTTTGTTAGCGGACGTCACAAAGCGTTGGCCGTCGGGGCCGCGGTCCTGGGTCCACCATTTGCGGTCGGTGAAGGCTCCGCGGACGGGGGCCTCGATCGTGACGAGGTAATTGTCGCGCGTGATCTCTTCGTCGTCGGACACGTTGAGGCCGAGGACCTGGCTAAACGGGATGTCGCGGGCTTCGGCGTAGTATTTTGCCAGTTCGCGCGACTCGGCTTGGTTCCGATTGTAGAGGACGATCGTCGCGTCCGACTCGGGGCTCGCGGGGGCTGGGAGCGCGGCGGCGAGAGCGAGTGCGGCGAGCAGGAGAGCTCTCACGGCAGGAGAATCGTGAGACCGTCGTAGGCGAGGCGGATCTCCGGCGGGAGCGCAGCCTCGGTCGCGGCGTGGCCGAGGTCGTGGCAGATGTGCGTAAAATAGGTGCGTCCCGCGTTCATCTCGGCGGCGAAATGGCTGGCTTGCTCGACGGTGAGGTGCGTCGGGTGGGGTCGGTGGCGCAGCGCGTCGATGATGAGGACCGGGACGTCGCGGGCGGCTTCGAGTGCAGCGGCGGGGACGGTGTTGCAATCCGTGAAGTAGGCGGCCAGCTTGCGCCCGCCGACCGAGAGGACAAACCCCGTCACGTCGAAACGGCCGTGCGGCAGCGTGACCGGTGTGAGCTCGACGTCGCCAATGGCGAATGGCCCCGCGATCTCGTGAGCCTCTGGCCGCACGTAGCCGGGCCAGTTGTGGTCGGAGGCGAAGGCAAATTGGAAGGCGCGGCGGAGATCGGTGAGCGTCGCGGGATCGGCGTGGATCGGGATGGTCCCGCCCTCGCTGAAGCGCCGGAGATCGTCAAAGCCCATGATGTGGTCCGTGTGCGGATGCGTGTAGACGACCGCGTCGAGGTGCGTGATGCGCTCGCGGAGGATCTGGGTCCGGAAGTCGGGTGGCGTGTCGATGGTGAAGGCGGTCGTCGGCGTGCGAACGACGACGGCGGTGCGGGTGCGGTTGTCACGCGGATCGTCGGACCGGCAGACGACGCAATCGCAATTGATCATCGGGACGCCGTGCGACGTCCCGGTGCCGAGAAAGGTGATCGTGAGTGCCGCCGCGGTGCCGTCCATGTCCAGATGGGAAGCTGTCACAGCCGGGGGGCGATCCGCAATGGCGGGAAAAGTGTTTTTCGCGGCGAGAAATTTCCGAAAACATTCGGCTTGCCTTATATTCGCGTGTGACCATATTGGTGGCGTGGAGCTGATCCGGATTTACCAGTGCTTGTGCGAGCCGACGCGACTGCGGATTTTGCACCTGCTGACGCGGGAGCCGCTTTGCGTCTGTCACTTTCAGGAGGTTTTGGAAATTCCTCAGACCAAAGTCTCGCAGCACCTGGCGTACCTTCGGAAGCGGGGGATGGTCGAAACGGAGCGGCGCGGGACGTGGATCATTTACAGTCTGCCCGCAGAGCCGTCGCCGGAGTTGACGGCCAATCTCAAGTGTCTGCAGGACTGCGTGACGTCCGAGCCATTATTCCACGATGACTTAATCCGCCTCGCGGCCCTCAAGTCGTGTGACGGGGTCAACGCGGCGCGAATCGACCGAATGGTGCCATGAAGCGATTTAAGATCCTCTTCCTCTGCACGGGAAACTCCGCGCGCAGCATCCTGGCCGAATTTCTCATGGGAAGACTCGCCCCGGAGCAGTTCGAGGCGTTTAGCGCCGGGAGCCATCCGAAGCCGACACCCCATCCTCTCGCTCTCCAAACCCTTCGGGAACATTATCAAATCGACGTCTCCGCGGCCCGGAGTAAATCGTGGACGGAGTTCGCAACCGAGCCGTTTGATTTCGTCATAACGCTTTGCGACTCGGCTCGGGAGGTTTGTCCGGTCTGGCCGGGGCGCCCGATTCTGGCCCATTGGGGATCGCCGGATCCGGCAGCCGCGGAGGGCACGGAGTCGGAAAGGGCTGCCGTCTTCTGGCAGGTGGCGCAGCAGATCAACCGGCGTCTGTCGCTGCTGACATCGCTCCCGTTCGAGAAACTCGACGAACTCCGGCTGACGCTGGAAACGAACGCCATCGGCGAACGCGAACATTTCCACCAACCAACGAATCAAACCGTCCAAACACCGTGAAACTATCCGAATTCCGCAGCGCTCTGCGCGATCACCCCGACGACAATCTGACGTTCACCCTGCCCGGGGGGGATGCGGTGCCCTTGCACGCCCACGTGACGGAAGTCGGTCGGACGCTGAAGACCTTCGTGGATTGCGGTGGCAAGCTGCGGCAGCAGAGTGCCGCCTCCCTGCAGATCTGGGTCGCGAACGACACGGACCACCGGTTGCCGACGGCGAAGCTCGCGCTCATCCTCGAGCAAGCGGGATCGATCCTCGGAGAGGACGATCCCGACATGCAGGTCGAGTGTCAGCAGGGATCGGTCTCGCTCTTCGCGGTCGAGGCTGCCGACCGGAAGGACGGCGCGCTGGCCTTCACCTTGGCCAACAAACAGACGGGCTGTCTGGCGATGGACGTGTGTCTGCCGGATGGCGGAGCCGAAGACGAAAGTGGCTGCTGCGGCCCCGAGTCGAACTGCTGCTAGCTCGGACCGAACGCGATCACTCCTCGTGAAACCAACCGTTCTCGTCCTTTGCACCGGTAACTCCTGCCGCAGCCACATGGCTGAGGGTTTCCTGAGGCAGGCGGCCGGCGACCGACTCGAGGTGCGGAGCGCAGGTTCGAAGCCGGCTGGGTTCGTGCACCCCGTCGCGATTGCGGTGATGGCCGAGGTCGGGGTCGACATTTCCGGGCACCGGTCGAAGCATCTGGACGAATTTCTCGACGCGGGCGTGACGACGGTGATCACGGTCTGCGGCAACGCTGACGCGGCTTGCCCGGTGTTCCCCGGGCAGGTGAATCGCCACCACTGGGGATTTGCCGATCCGGCGCACGCCGTCGGGACCGACGACGAGGTGCTGGCGGAGTTTCGCCGGGTGCGGGATCAGATCGGGTTGGTCTTCGGCGCGTACGCCGCGGGGTTGGCGGAATCGCGCGTCGTCGGCTGAAGCTGGGCGTCTTCGGTGGAAGGAGCGGGCCCGGAAGGAACTTGGCGGCCTTTTCGCCCTACCGGAAACGCTCGTTGAGGATGGCGGCCAGGCGGTAGCCGGCGAGGGTGACGCGTTTCTCGGCGATCACGCGGGCGGGGTCGACGTATTCTGCCGTGAGGTCGACCGGGTTGGAGTTCGGGCCGCCGGGGAGTTTGCCGTAGCTGTAGTCGAAGCCGAGCTCATGGCTCTCGGCGACCCATTCTTCGGGGGTGGCGGGTTCGCCGAGTGACGCGGCCGGGTATTTCGTCTCGTATTCCGTCGCCTTCTCGCGGACGAGGTCGCTGGCTTTGAGGTGACCCGCGACGGGGGCGTCGCGGGAATAAAGCGGCGCGGAGAAAAGTGCCAGGGCCTTCGTGCCGTCCTCCGACATGCCCGCGCGGTAACCGATGTCCCAGAACCAATGGAGATTGCCCTCGCTGTTGAAGATGGCGAGTTCCGGGTCGTCGAGGTTGGGGACCTTCACTTGATTTCCGCCCCGGTCGTCGTTCTTGCTGGTCGTGTGCAGCGGCTGATGAACGTCGCCAACGAGATGGGTGAGCATCACGAGAGCGCGGTCGCGGTTGATCTTCGAGTCACTCGCCTTGCCGTCGAGGATCGCGAGCATCTTCTTGATCGCCCAGAGGACGTTTTCTTCGCTCGCGGGCGGGAGCGGCAGGCCCTCGCGGTTGTCGGGTAGGGTGATGTAGTGCCAGGTGTTGTATTCCCGCGTGTCTCCGCGGATGTCGTCCATGTAGCAACCCGCGACGGCGAACGTGTATTCCGTGCGCTCGCGGCGGTTAAAATTTTCGATCGAAGCGTCGACCTTCTCTTTCGCGACCGGCGTGAGGTTGTCGTATGCGATCTGGTTGACGATCATGTGACCCAGCGCGTCCCAAGCGCGCGCCGGAGCGATGAGGGCGATGCCGAGGGCGAGGAGAGCGGGGACGAGTCGAAGCATGATGGCTTTGGGTAGGGGGCGGAGCAGCATTTTGGAAGCCAGATCGCACGGAACGTTTGGAGCTTGTCGGTCGGTGAGCTTCCGTTTAACGATCTGCCGCATTATGAAACTCGGTTGGTTTGCGGCAGTGGGTGCGATGGTGACAATGGTTGGCTGTGCCACGATGAACCCCTCCCTCACGGACGAAGAGCGAGCGATCCTGCGCTTCGATCTCGAGGGGATAAAAATCGGGGACGCGCCCGGGCAACTGGCGGTCTTCTCCCAGGTCCAACGGGTGCCGATCAAGATCGACGGCATGGACGTCTACGAGATCTACAACCCAATCCCGCAAATCTCGAACATGGTGGCTTCGTTCTACGAGAACAAACTCCGCAAACTCGAGATTCGCTACTTCGACGGACCGGGCGTGAATACCCTCACCCGAGCAGGCGGCTGGACGGGTATCCGCAACTACCTCATGGAATCCTACGGCCCACCGTCCCGCTTCGGGAACGATGTCCCCATCGTGGCCTCGCAGAAGGGTCTGCAGGTCCAATTCGCCAAGTTCAACGGCGAGTGGATCTTCTCCCGCGTCCAGCGCCAGTTGAATTACATCGCCATGGCTGACAGCAAGGGCGGCGTCGGCGTCGTCGTGATCCAAGACATCACGCCCCGGCCAGTGGTCGTGCAACCGATCGACCGCGGACGGACGACGACCACGGCGGCTCGGACCGTCGAATCCACTCCGACGGAAGTCGTGCAGACGCGGACCGGACCGGGGTTTTAGTTCTGCTGACTAATTCGATCGGCTGGGAGCCGTTCCGACGAGGGCTGCGATGAATCGAAACATCCCGCTCTTCGTCGCGTTCCGCGTTCTCTTCAACGCGCGATTCTACTACCCGATCTTGGGGGTCCTGTTCCTGGACCTCGGGCTGACGCTCGAGCAATATTCGATCCTCAACGTCGTCTGGGCGGTCACGATCGTGACGCTCGAGATCCCGTCCGGTGCGCTGGCCGACGTGATTGGCCGCCAGCGAATGGTCGTGATGGCGGCGGGACTCATGGTCGTGGAACTGGCCATTTTCAGCTTCGCGCCAAGCGGCAACTCAACGCTCCTCTTCTGGCTGCTCGTGATGAATCGTGTCCTCAGCGGTGCCGCCGAGGCCTCCGCCAGCGGAGCGGACGAAGCCCTGGCGTACGACTCGCTGCCACCGGAGGACCGGGAAGAGGGTTGGCCGACGGTGCTGGAGTCGCTCACCCGCTGGCAGTCCGGCGCGTTCTTCGTGGCCATGGTGGTCGGCGGCGCGCTCTACGACGCGGCGTTCATCGGGAACGTCGCCGAGTGGTTCGGCTCGGCTTGGCGACCCGAGGCGGCGGACGTCGCGCGGTGGCCCGTCTTCGTGACGTTCGCGATGTCGATCGGCTGCTTCGGCGTTGCGCTCGCGATGCGGGAAGTCCCCCGGGCGCGAGCGGGTGACGACGACCCCGACCGCCCGGATCCCGGCCCGCCGGTCGGCGAAGCCATCGCGAACGTCTGGGCCGGCGCGAAGTTCGTCGCCACGGATCGCCGCGTCCTGCTCGTTCTGTTGGCGGCGGTCGTCTGCGACAGTCTGGTGCGGCTTTTCATGACGTTCGAGAGCAATTACCTGCGCCTAATCGCGCTCCCGGAAGTCCTCTTCGGCGTGATCGGAGCCGGCATGGCGCTGCTCGGGTTCGTCGCGGCCCCCATCGCGCGGAAAATGGTCCGCGGCGGCACGGCTCCACGCAATTTCGCCGTCCTCGGTGCCCTCATGCTCACCGGCCTCGTCGCGGCGGCGTTCGCGGTCCCGTGGTGGGGCGTAGCGGCGGTCATCCCGCTCGGCGCCGCCTTCCCGATGCTCAGCTTCTTCGTCTCGCACTACCTCAACTCGTGGACCGCCTCCGAGCTGCGAGCGACCGTCCTCAGCTTCCGCGGCGTCTTCTTCAACCTGGCTTACGGCGCGGCGGGCATCCTCTTCGCGGCCCTCACCGGTCGACTTCGCTCGGCGTCCCCCGACGCGAGCGAGAACGCCATTTTCGCCGACGCCATCCTCTGGTTGCCCGGCACTTTCGTCGTGGTCGCGGCGGCGGTCGCCGCGTTTGCGCTGGCGTCGCGCGGGCGCATCGCGAAAAGTCGCGGTCAATGATCCGCGTCCTGCACGTCATCGACAGTCTGGATCTCGGCGGGGCGCAGACGGCGCTGCTCAACCTCGTCAAATTCGCGGACCGCACGCGCTTCCGCCACGAAGTCGCGGCGATGCACGGAGCGGGATTTTTCGCGGCGGCCTTCCGCGAGATCGACGTTCCGGTTCACTCGCTCTCGGTCGCAAAATGGCCACCCGCCTACCTCTGGCGGCTGCCCGGCCTGCTCCGACGCGGCAAGTTCGACGTCGTCCAGTGTCACCTCTTCGGCGCGAACTGGATCGCCAAGCCCATCGCCGCCCTCGCCGGGACCCGCGCCATCTACCATCACGACCAGTGCAACGACGCGTTCCGGGCGGGGTCGCGACTGGTCACCCTCGTCGACGCGTTGACGAATCGGCTCTCGACGCGCGTGCTCGCCGTGTCCCGCTCGGTCGAGCGGTTTGCCGTCGACGTCGAAGGCGTGCCAGCGGAGCGCGTGTCGTACCTGCCGAACAGCGTGGACCTCACGGAGTTCTCGCCCGCCGACGCGGACGAACGGTCGGCGGCGCGGCGGCAGTTCGGCCTCCCGGAGTCGGGGGTGATCGTCGGCGGCGTGGGGCGGTTGGTGTTTCAAAAGAATTTCGACCTGCTCCTCGAAGCCGTTTCTCCGCTGTTGCGGCAGCGCCCGGGCGTGACCGTCGCGATTTTCGGTGCGGGACCGGACGACGCGGCCCTGCGGGAGCAGGCGCGACCCCTCGGCGACCGCGTTCGTTTCCTCGGTCAAGTCGCGGACCGGCGAGCCGTCTACGCGGCGCTCGATCTGCTCGTCCTGCCCTCGCGGTTCGAGGGTCTTCCGATGACCGCGCTCGAGGCCATGGCCGCGGGTGTGCCCGTTGTCGCCACCGCGGTCGACGGCATGCGCGAGCTCGTCGCGGCAGAACCTGGCGCGGCGCGCTTGGTGCCGGTTGGAGACCCGGTCGCTCTGCGGGAAGCCCTCGCGCGGCTGCTGGACGATGGCTCGGCGAGGTCAGGGCTGGCTGCGACCGCGAGACCGCTGGTCGAGCGGCGTTTCGACGCCCGAAGGCTCGCCGCCGAGTTGGAGGCACTCTACTCGCGCGACCTGCTGCCATGAGGGCGCTGCTCGTGGTGGGACTGGCGGCTTGCCTCTTGGCGGGCTGCGCGGTGGTGAATTTCCTCCCCGGGGAGGAGCCGATTCACCTCGTCGTCCGGGGCGGCGCACCGTTTTGGACCTACGGCCCCCAGCAGGCGGGCGGACCGAATGAGCGTTTGACGCTTGGCGACCAAATTGCGGTCTTGCGCTGGGAATACGGATTCAGTCGAGTCCAGCTGGAGTCTGGTGCGACGGGATACGTCGCCAACGAAGACATCGAACCCGCTCCGCCCGGGACTCCCCGGCGAATCGCGGTCTCGAACGCCGCGGCACCCCGCCCGCGCGGGCGACCGGCCAACCCGATCCCGGCCGCGGTCGAGAATCCCGACCGACCGCCCCGCCCCCGCTACGAGGGCCCGATCGTCGACGACGCCCCGCTCCCGATGCCGGACCCCGACCTCGACACCGCCCCGCCGGATGCTCCCGGTGAGTTGTTTTAGCCAGGAGGGGGAAAGAAATCGCCACCCGAGGCGCTGCAGCGAAGCAAAGCTGAACCAATGAACGGACTGACCCCTCCCTCCTTACGAGGCGCTGCAGCGAAGCAAAGCTGAACCAATGAACGGACTGACCCCTCCCTCCTTAGGCTTGAAATTGGTCCCGTTGAACGAAGCAGAAACGAAAAACCCGCGGGGATCCCCCCGCGGGTCTTCCAAGTTAAAGTGGTTAGGTGACCTTACGCGGTCATCCGACGGCGGCGAGCGAACGCGACGAGCACAACCAAGCCGGCGATGCCCAAAGCATACTCGTGTGGCTCGGGAACGGCTGCTGCTTCAATTGTAAAGCCAGAAACTGGAGTATATACCGTGTCACTGCCCGTCCAATTCGCTTCATCGGAAATCGCGCTGAACAAGAACGCGGCAGTCCCCGAAGTGATGCCGGAATAGTAAATATTGTCGAACTCGTCTCCCGAACCGGTGCCAGCAGCTTTTGCGATTGCACCACTGCCTACAGTCAAACTAGTCGGAATAGCCGTGTTGTTGGAGGAGCTACTGCTACTAGTACTGAATCCAAATGGTGTGCTTGAAACGGCAAAGAGGAAACCCGGAGACAAATCAGAACCACTGAAGGCCAATACTCCATCGCCAGCAGTTGAAAAATTCATCCCGTTACCTCCCACCACGGCATCCGAGATACTCGACCACCCAGACAGAGCACCCCACTGAGCATTCGTGGACGCTGAACCACTGATAACCGTTCCGGCAGCTGTTAGCGACGAGAACGTGAATGTTGCTCCGCCCTCACCGCCACGGAATGCTTCTGTGTCGGACAGCCATCCTGAGTCAGTAAAACTAACGGATTCTCCGATGGCGAAGTCCCGCAAGATTACGAATGACAAAGTTTTGGTGTCAGCACCCATTCCGATTATTGCTATATCCCCGATCAGCTGCGCGTGAGCTCCTGTCGCCAAACCAGCCGCGACAGCCATTGTAAGTAGTATTTTTTTCATTTTTTTCCCCTGAGTGTTTGTTTTGTTTTCTAGGACAACCTACGGGTAGCACCACCCATGCCAACAGGGTGAGTGGTGTCCGTTTGCCGATCCACGACGAGAGAACGATTTCGCTCCAAGGCCCGCAACGATTGGTCTGTCACAAATCCGTTGCATTCACAGCCCACTGAAGGAAACCGACTTACGCCATCCATATCGAGTGATCCCGCCGCGATCATGCCCGTCCATTTCCTCATCGGGGATTCGTTGTTTCTTTTGAATATCTTTGCATTGCCCCAAACGATCCGGCTCAAAGCCGAAAGAAATTCGCGACACCCCCTGCCAAAAAACCACCAGCTGGTATGAACCGTAGGGAAAGGGGTCGGAAAGGGGTCAGGCGACATGAAAGACTGATAGATACGAGGTTTGCGAACGTCGCTGGCGGGAGAGCCTGATAAATCCAATGGTGTAAATTGTAGGATGAAAACCCGTCCTACCCCAATCGCCGTCGATCCAACCTTCATTGGCATCGATTACCACAAGAGATACAGCGTTTATTGTGCGCTGGATTCCCAAGGCACGATGCTCGGCCAAGGCCGCATCGATCACGCCATTCCGGCGGACTTCAGGCGGCTTGTCGAATGCTGGCCCGGTTGCAAGGTCGTCTTCGAGGCCACGATGAACTGGCATTGGCTCTACGAGATTCTCGAAGCCGTCCTTCCGAGTGAAGACATCGTCCTGGCCAACCCGTTCAAGACAAGGATCATCGCCGAGGCCCAGATCAAGACCGACAAGATCGACGCCCGGGCGTTAGCCGATCTGCTGCGGGCCAATTTGGTCTCCTGCGTTCACGTTCCTTGCCGCCAGACCCGCCAGATCAAAGAGGTCCTGCGACAGCGCTGTTTTTTCGTGCGTCAGCGCACGATGCTGCGCAATCGGATCCATCGACTACTCGGCGGCCAACACGATCTCAAATTGCCACAATGCAGTGATCTCTTCGGCAAGAAGGGCTTGAGCTTCTTGGAGAAGCTCGAGCTTCCCGATCCCGCCGGTCTGCTGCTCACCCAACAGCTCGCCCTACTCAATGAACTGGTCGCCCGCATCCGCGAGAATGAACGAGCGCTGGCTGGCATGCTCGATGACAGCCCAGAGTTGACGCGCGTGCAGAGCATTCCCGGCATGGGACCCATTCTGGCGGCTGTCGTTGTCGCCGAGATCGACGGGATTGGCCGTTTCCCCTCTGCCCAGAAGCTCTGCGGTTACGCCGGACTTTGTCCCTCGACGAGCAGCAGTGGCGGAAAGACCCATCAGGGACGACTCCTGACCCAATGCAACAAGTGGCTGCGCTGGGCCTTCGTCGAGGCGGCCTGGGTGTCCGTCGGTTGCTCGCCCTACTTCGGCGACTATTACAAAGCCAAACGCGCCCACGGCAAAAAGGCCAACACCGCCATCCTGGCCACCGCCCGCCGGATGGCTCGCATCACGTGGAGCCTCTTGACCCAGGAGCGAACCTACACGAACTTTCCAGTGACCCAAAAACTCCGATGCCAGGGCCGCGACGCGGGAGTCCTTCCCCGACGCGGTCCGGCAAAGGAAAGGGTCAATCCACCAGCTCCAACGAAAGCCCGAGCCTCTTTGCGAAAATCCTCTTCGAACAATTTCCCCAGCCGCTCCAATGCACGACTGGTTGGTCGCTAAGTCCTAGCACTTAGTCGGCGCACCTTGGGTCAGGATGGAGGGCTGGGGATCTGATCGTCGCAATGGATGGGGGCCTCTGAATGCCATGCCCGCCCCGCAGAGAAGTGTGATTCCAGCATCGCTTTCCTCCCAAGTCCCCGGTTCCTGCTATTGATAGGAACCACGGCATCCTCGCGTCCCGAGCACCTTCCTCGGATCCGCAGCGACCTTCTTCTCACCTTCACCTGCCTAAAAACTCTCGTGTTTTAGCCCCTTGACACGCCCTTCACGTCTCTTTCAGAGAAGTCCGTTCATTGGTTCAGAATGTTTGACGGCATCGAGAAAGTGGTTGAGGAACGGGCATGCCGAGACCGGTTCGAATTGAATACGCTGACGCGGTTTATCACGGGAAAGGGGTCAGTCCGGAATGGCGTTAAGATAAGGGGGATTTGGGATGGATTAGGCTGCGAAGCTCCTGGTTAGGTGAGGCGAGCCGAAATCTGCGTCATGGATGATTTAAAGCGTTACACAGTAATGGTTTAAAGGTATGTTTCAGCATGGCGAACAGCACCCCGTTTTTCCGAGCGTTTGGACCACTTTTGTTTGGACGTGCGCCCAGGCGAGCGCTGGATCAGATTGGTCGGATCAAGGGACTCGAAGACGTTTACAGCCTGTTCGGGGATTTGATTCCCAAGGCGATGCTCGCTCCCTCGGATCGGGGCGTGGGCAGTCGTGAACGCTGCTTGCCCGCACGGGTGACGTTCTGGGCATTCATGGCTCAAGTTCTGAGTCCGGGGATGGGCTGCCGGGAGGTCGTCAGCAAGGTGGAGGCGTGGTGGCGGTGGGCGCAGATCAATCCGGGCGTGTCGTTGAGCGCGAGCGCCTATTCGCAGGCTCGTTTGCGGCTGGACAAGCAGGGCTTGGAAGTCATCGCCGCGCAGGTTGCCCACGTTCTCGATCGCAATACCTTAACCCGAGAGAAGTAGAAAGGGGTCAGTCCGTTCATTGGTTCAGAATGCTTGACGGCATCGAGAAAGTGGTTGAGGAACGGGCATAGAAAGGGGTCAGTCCGTTCATTGGTTCAGAATGCTTGACGGCATCGAGAAAGTGGTTGAGGAACGGGCATGCCGAGACCGGTTCGAATTGAATACGCTGACGCGGTTTATCACGTGATTTGCCGAGGTGACCGACGGGAAGCGATTTTCAAAGACGATCGTGATCGTTTGACCTTTTTGAAGACGCTTGGGGAGGTGTGCGAACGGACGGGGTGGAAGATCCGGAGCTACGTGCTGATGGGGAACCATTATCACCTGCAGCTTCACACACCGGAGGCAAATTTGGTGAGGGGGATGCACTGGTTCCAAGGGACCTACACGGCGCGATCGAATGCTCGGCACCGAGAGCGAGGCCATCTCTTCCAAGGGCGATACAAGGCTATCCCGATCGAGACCGCCGATGAAAGCTACGGAAAAGTCGTCTGTGATTACATTCACTTAAATCCGGCGCGGGCGGGCTTGATCGACGATCCGGGTGGACGGTTGGTCGATTATCAATGGAGCAGCTTTCCGGCGTTGGCGGCGGGACGGGGTTTGCCGGTCTGGCTGGATCCGGGGGCCGCGATGGGGGGTCACGGTTGGTCATTTCGAAGCGGTTCGGATCGGAACGCTTTCGCCGCGTATTTGGAGGATCGCGCAAGGGAGTCGGTGGCCGGGAGTGATGACGATCGTGATCGGTGGAAAGATCTGAAGAGGGGCTGGTTTCTGGGGAGCGAGTCGTTTCGTGAACGGCTCAACCGGATCGCGTCAGAATCCGTTCTGGCGAACAGGCGCGAGTCGTTCGAAACGACAATTCTTCGATCACACGACGAGGCGGCGGCGAATCAGCTCTTGGCAGACGGGATGGAACGCCTCGAGATCTCGGAGGACCAACTTGCCGGCTCCGACCGAGTGACGTGCGGGTGCAGGGATTGATTTGGTCAATCAAAACTCGGTCGGTGATGAGCGATGAATGGGTCGGCAGGCGCATCGGGTGCGGTCATCGAAGCAACATCGGTCGCGCAATTCGTCGCTTTGGGTCCAACGATGAAGAGTCGGTGCGGCTAGTGCGGGAGAAATTGAACCAATGAACGGACTGACCCCTAGGCGCGGCGACAGAGGTCCTGGGCGGCTTCGGGCCAGGTGGGGTGCTGGAACGCGAAGCCGCTCCTGGTTAGGTGGCCGGGGATGACGTAGCGGCTTTTGAGGATGAGTTCGGTTTCGGTGCGGAGGGCGAGGGCGCCGAGTTCGAGCATCCATTTAGTGGCGGGGAGGCCGATGGGAATTCCGGCCGCCCGGCGGAGAGCACGCATGAAGCTGGCGTTGGGGATTGGGTTCGGGGCGGCGAGGTTGATGGCGCCGGTGAGGGAATCGTGATCGATGATCCAGCGGACGGCGGTTACGAAATCTTGCTCGTGGATCCAGGAGACGAACTGTTTGCCGTCGCCGGCGCGTCCGCCGAGGCCCACGCGGACGAGGGTGCGGAGAACGTCGAACGCGCCCCCGTCGTCGGGACTCATGATGATGGCGGAGCGGAGGAGGACCTTCCGGGTGCGGGGGGTGTCGGCTTCGTCGGTGGCGCGTTCCCACGCTTTCGCGACGTCGAGGCTGAACTTCCACGTGTCGGGCAGGTTGGGTTCGTTGCCGCCGAGGATGCCGGTGGATTCATCGTTCGGGTCGTCGAAGCGGTGGGCGTAGATGGTGGCGGTGCTGGATTGGAGCCAGACGCGGGGTGGGTTGGCGGCCCGGGCGATGGCTTGGCCGATGACGCGGGTGGATTCCACGCGGGAATCCATGATGAGGCGGCGGTTGGCCGGGTGGTAGCGGCAGTTGACGCTGCGCCCGGCGAGGTTGATGACCGCGTCGGCGGATTCGAGTTCCTGGGTCCACGGACCGAGGGTTTTTGCGTCCCATGGGATTATGCTCCAGGGGGCGGGGCGCGGGTTGCGGCTGAGGACGATGACCTCGTCGCCGCTGTCGTGGAGCGCGCGGGCGAGGATGTGGCCGACTTGGCCGGTGCCGCCGGGGAGGATGATTTTCATGGGCGTTGGCGGGGAACGGGAGGTGAATGCGGGTTTACGTTTTGGCGTTTGGCGGATGGTTGCTGGGTGGTTGCAGGGGAGCGAATGATGGGGTCTTTTTTTCTCGGGGGGGCGTGGTTGGCGGGGCGGCCTTTGTTTTTGGGCGGTGGGGTGCACTTGCGTGCAGATTGTAACGGGCTGGAAGCCCGTTACGACACCCTGGAAGGGTGTGCTCCCCTGGTTGCGCTGTGCGCTCAGGTGAGCCTGACGGCTCTTTTTTTGTCGAGTTTGAGGACGCCCAGGTCGTTCTCGGGGAGGGTGGCTTTGGGGTCGGTGACTTTTTCGCCCTTCCATTGGATGCTGCCGCCTTCGACGAGGCGGCGGGCTTCGCTGCGGGTGCGGGTGATCTGAAAGCAAGTGGCGTAGGCGGACACGACGAGGGAGACGATGTCGTTGGACTCCGCGGGGAGGGTGAACTCGGGGAGGTCGGCGCTGGCGAGGTCGCGTTGGCTGAAGCGGGTGTTGAAGTCGTCGAAGGCCGATTGGGCGGCGTCGGCGGAATGGAATCGCGTGACCAGGTGGCGGGCCAGGGATTTTTTGGCGTCCATGGGGTGGGCGCTGGTGTCGAGGGATTCGGCGAGGAGGAGGTTGTAGTAGTTCGGCATGACGGCATCGGGGATGCTCATGATCTTGCCGAACATGTCGTTGGGGGCGTCGTTGACGCCGATGGAGTTACCGAGGCTCTTGCTCATCTTCTTCACGCCGTCGACGCCTTCGATGATGGGGAGGAGCATGGCGACTTGCTGGGGCTGGTTTTCCTCCTTTTGGAGATCGCGACCGACGAGGATGTTGAAGAGCTGGTCGGTGCCGCCGAGTTCGACGTCGGCCCGGATCATGACGGAATCCCAGCCTTGCATGATGGGGTACTGGATCTCGTGGGCGCGGACGGGTTGGCCGGAATCCAGGCGGTCGCGGAAGTCTTCGCGCTGGAGCATCTGCTGGAGGGTGACGCGGCTGTTGAGGCGGATGACCTCTTCGAAGGACATGATCTCGAACCACTCGCCGTTGAAGACGACTTTGGCTCGGTTGGTATCCAGAATTTTGAAGGCTTGCTCCTGGTAGGTGCGGGCGTTGGCGAGGACTTCGTCGTGGGTGAGCTGAGGGCGGGTGGCAGAGCGGCCGCTCGGGTCACCGATCATGGCGGTGAAGTCACCGATGATGAGGATGGCTTCGTGGCCGAGGTCCTGAAATTGCCGGAGTTTGGTGAGGCCGACGGAGTGACCGAGGTGGATGTCGGGAGCGGTGGGATCGACGCCGAGTTTGACGCGGAGGGGGCGGTTCTCGGTGAGTTTCTTGCGGAGTTCGGCTTCGGTGGTGACTTGGGCGCAGTTGTTGGTGAGGGCGGAGAAGGCGTCAGACATCCGGTGGCGGGCGCGGGTTTTACGGTTGGGTCTCCTGGCCCTTGTTGAGCAGGGCGCGGACGTCGTCGATGGAGAGATCCTGGTCGAGATTATTGACGAAGCCCTGCATTTCCTGAGTCGATCCGCTCTGGCGGGCACGGGGGTCGAAGACGGCAAATTCGCGGGGTTCGAGTGCGGTTGGGACGCGAGTGTCAACGAGGGCTCTCGCCTTCGCGGGTGTCGTAGCCGGTGGTCGCGTAGGCGTCGGTGTCAAACGTGTCGTCGGCGGCGCGGTCGGATTTCTGCGAGAGACGGTCAGTCGGCGCTTCGAAGACGGTCTTGCCGAACCAGGGATTCTTGATTCCGAAGAACGACTTGGTTTCGAATTTCTTGATCTCGGCGGACTTCACGCCGGAGTAGGCGGCGGCGTCGTAGGTTTTCGCCGAGAAGCCACTGGCTCCGCCGAAGGTCTTGTCCTGCATCTTATCGACGTCTCCGGAACGCAGTTTCATGAAACTGCGTTCGATCACCTTCTCCTGTTCCTGGGCCGGAGCGCTGGCGGCTAGGAGCAGGGACGCGAGAGCGGCGAGGGGAAGCGGTTTCATGACGCCGAGACTATGCGACCGGACAAGCGAGCGTTCAAGCGCCTTCCAGAGCGGTCGCGAGCGCGGAACGGCGGCGGGCGTGCTCGTCGTCGGAAATGACGGGGATGAGCCGGGTGGCCGGATCGTCGGGGACTTCGAGCCAGGAGCGGCAGCCGCCGTATTTTTTGAGGAGTTCGAGGGTCAGCGGCGGGTCGAGGCGGTGGACGCGGACGAAGGCGACGTGCACCCCGTCGGCGTCGTCGTAGTCGAAGCGTTCGTCCACGACAGATTCGCGCAGGACGTGGAGATCGCGGAGCCGGTGCGCGGCGGCGCGATCCGTCACGATGTCGGTCCAATCGATGGTGGCAGCGAATCGGAGGGAAATTTCGCCCGCCGGCGGATCGGGGACGAGCGTGTCGGGAGGCAGGGTGGTGCTCGTGAGCTGCTCGTGGAACCAGGTGGGGAAGAGCAGAAAGCGGTCGTGTTTAAACGCGAAGCCAGCGCGGCCCTCGGCGATGCCGCCTTTGCGGATGAGGACGCTCTGTTGGCCGGAGCCGAGGGCATCGCAGACGACGGCCCATTCTTTGAATGCCATGATCATAGGCGTGGGAGCCTGATTCGGACTTTGCGCGTCGGGAAGGGGAAACGGTAGGTTCGGGGATGCGCTATCGTTTTGATTTGCACGTTCATTCGTTTTTCTCGTCCGACGCGGCGAGTTCGCCCGAGTCGCTGGTCGCGGCGGCGAAGCGGCGGGGTTTGGACGGGATCGCGATCACGGATCACAACTCGTGCCGGGCGCAAGACTACTGTCTGGAGCGGGGGTTGATGAACGCGGACGGGACGGCGGTGGACGGTTTTCTCGTCACTCCGGGAGTCGAGGTGTCGACGGCGGACGGGCACCTGCTCTGCATCGGGGTGAAGCTTCCGGAAATGATCGGCGTCCCTGCGGTCGAGGTGGAGCGAGTCGTGCACGAGCTGGGGGGCGTGACGATCCCGGCGCATCCTTTCGACCGCTGGCGTGCGGGAATCCGGCCGGAGGTGCTCCGGCAGTTGAAGACGCCGGTGATTGAGGTCTTTAACGCGGCGGTGACGTCGCGAGGCTTCAACCTTCAGGCGCTGGAGCACGCCGAGGAGCTCGGTCTCGTCGGAACGGCGGCGAGTGACGCGCACCACGCGTCGGCGGTCGGCACTGCTGTCACGGCGTTTGAAATGGATTCACTCACGGTGGCGGATCTGCTGCGGGCGATCCCGACGGGTGGCGAGCGGGAGGAGCGGTACCTCTCGCGGCGGGAGGGACTCAAGAAGCACTTCGGAAATTGGTTTCGCGTGTTCAATCCGGCACCGCGACCGGGCGCGTAGTTTTCACGCGGAGTTCACGCGCCGTTCATTCGACCTTCATGGTGGCGGGGCAGAGTCGGCGTTATGAAAACCGCTCGACCCGCGCTCATCGCGCTTCTCACGCTCGCCGCCCCGTCGTTCGCCCAAGAGTCAGGTCAGGTGACGCTGCCGCTTGCCGAATTTCTCGCGCAGCGGCCCAAGGCAAGTGAAGCCGCGCCGCGACCGCCGGTCGCCTTCGCCCTGACGAGCGCTGAGGTCGAGCTGTCGATCGAGGCACGGGAGCTTCTGGGCAAAGCGCGATTCTCGATTGCGACGTTCGCGGAAGGCTGGCACGTGATCCCCCTGATCGGAGGCCCGGTCAACGCCGTTGCACCGGAGCCCGCCGATGCCGCGATCGTTGCCCACGACGGGATGTTGGCGCTGCTTTTCGAGGGCGTTGGGCGACGGGAGATCTCGATCGATTTCACAGGCATCGCGGCGAAGGACGGGGCTGCTTGGCAAATCGATTTCCCGCCGATGGTTGCTGGGATTGTCCGGGTCGTCGAAACGCCCGAGGGTCAGGATGCCGTCGTCACCAGCGCGACGGCTCGGGTGCGCGCGGCGACCGCCTACCTCGCGACGGAATCAAGCCGGCTGCGGATCGAGCTGACGGCTACTCCGACGGGTCCGCCGCCGCGGGCGTTGCCAACGATCGTCGTCGATCGTGCGACGATTCCAAGGGCTGAATTTCGCACCCGCGTCGTGACCGATGGCTCGCTCCATTGCGAGGCCCGGGTATCGGTGCGGCACCGATCGAATACCCGGTGGACGTTCCGCCTTCCCGCCGCGAGCCAGTTGTTGGCTTGCACGATCAATGGCGAGCCCGCCAACCCCGGCGTTCTGGAAAATGGAGACCTCGAACTCCCCATCGCCGCTCCGGAAAAAGACGGCGGCTCCACCGTCGGAATCGCCTACACGGCCAGCGTGCCGCCGTTCGACCCGGTCCGCGGCGACTTGCACGTGTCGCTTCCGTGGACGCCGCTCTTCGTCGAGGAGATCGACTGGCGACTCGCGTTGCCGGGCGGTTACGAAGCCAGCGCGTTCGAGGGCAACGTCGAGGTTAAGCCCATCAGCGACGGGGACAAAAATGGCGATCTCCATTTTCAAAAACACCTCACCCGCGGCGAGGCGGCGACCGTCCAGATCTTCTACACGAAAACGCAACTCAACTAATCACCCCACGCCATGCATTCCCAGCGCCTCACCGTCCTCCGTCTCCTCGCCATCGCCTTCATCTTCGCCTGCACCGCGGGCGCGTGGGCGATCCTCGGCGGGGCTCTCGTCATCCGCACCGAACAATCAGATCTGCGTCTCGGCCCGGCCGTCGACGGCGGCTGGGGCACGCCCTTGCGGCAGAATCACCCACAAGCCTGGTATCGCTCGCCGACGGGGGAGCGTGGGCGCAAGGCGATCCTGCCGGAGGCGTCCGCCGTCACGGTGACGCTCCGCTCCGAGCCCAAACGAAAAGGCCTGCTCTGGTATCGGACGTTCGGCGTGGACTTCGCCGCCGACTACACGATCAAAAACCCGACCCCGATCCCGCAGACCCTCTACGCAGCGTTCGCCCTCCCGGCTTCGAACGCCAGTTTCTCCGACGTGTCGTTTCAGCTCGGTGACGGTCCGCCGACCGAGGGCGCGCCGGTCGACGGCACGATCACCGAAGCCATCATCGTACCCGCCGGGGGCGAGGTGCCGCTGCGCGTGTCCTACCGCACGCGCGGTCGGGACGCGTGGAGCTACGGCTTCGGCGAAGCGGAGCGCATCCGCAACTTCTCGCTCGCGATGACGACCGACTTCGCCGAGATCGATTTCCCGACCGGAACCGGCTCACCGACCGAGCGGACACCGACGGTCGCGGGTTGGGATCTCCGCTGGAACTACCCCGACGTCGTCAGTCCGGCGGCCATCGGGATGGCGATGCCCAACGTCCTCAACGCCGGCCCCGTCGCCGCCCGCATCAGTTTCTTCGCGCCGGTTTCGCTCCTGTTTTTCTTCGCCGTGCTGCTCATTCACGGCGCGATGCGCGGCCTGACGCTGCACCCGATGAATTACTTTTTCCTCGCGGCGGGCTGCTTCGCGTTCCAGCTCCTGCTCGCCTACCTCGTTGACGTCTTGCCGGTCCACGCCGCCTTCGCGATCTCGGCGACGGTCTCGCTCGTTCTGGTGACCGGCTACGTCCACGCGGTCGCGGGTTGGCGTTTATCCAGGGTCTGCGGCCTCGCGCAATTCGGCTACATGGTGCTCTTCAGCTACAGCTTTTTCTTTGACGGGCTGAGCGGATTGACCATCGCCATCGGTGCCGTCGTCACGCTCGCGATCCTGATGGTTGCCAGCGCAAAAGTGGATTGGGCGGAGAAATTTGCCCGCCGCCCGCGCGAGGTGGGAGCGGTTTGAACCTGCGAGATGGATTGCGTTGGGAGGCGAGCTGGCTAGTTGTGACGGAATCATGACATCCGCTCGCCCGCGTATCCTCATCGTCGAGGACGAACCGTCGATCCGGGACACGATCCAATACCCGCTTGAATCCGACGGCTGCGAGACGCAGTGCTGCGGAACGGGCGAAGCCGCGCTCGCCGCGGTGGGGGCAACTGATTTCGACCTCGTCGTTCTCGACGTCGGCCTACCGGACATCACCGGGTTTGAAGTTTGCCGCCGCCTGCGCGGACTTTCCCAAGTTCCGGTGCTTTTCCTCACTGCGCGTTCCGACGAGATCGACCGCGTGGTTGGTTTGGAGATCGGCGGCGACGATTACGTCACGAAGCCCTTCAGCCCGCGCGAACTCGCCGCCCGCGTCCGCGCCATCCTGCGGCGGACAGGCGGGATCGCGCCGACGGTCGCCGCTGAGTCGGAGGGCGCGGCCTTTGCCGTCGACGCGGATCGCATGGCGATCCACTACCACGGCGTCCCGCTCGATCTCTCGCGCACGGAATACCGCCTCCTCGACGCGTTCATCGCGCGGCCCGGGCGCGTCTTTTCCCGTGCTCAACTCATGGACGCAGCCTGGGACGAGCCCGATGCCTCCTTCGACCGCACCGTCGACGCGCACGTGAAGACACTCCGCGCCAAGCTGCACGCCGTCCGAGCCGACGAAGACCCGATCCGCACGCACCGCGGCTTCGGCTACTCGCTGGTCGAGCCGCCCGCCGCGTCGTGAGCCTCACGCTCCGGATCCTCGTTGGGTTCGTCGCCTGCGCCGTGGCGGCGGTTTATTTACTCCTCAACCCCATCCTCGACCGCGTCGAGCGGCAGTATCTGGAGGCCACCGAGGAACCCATGGTCGACACCGCGGAGATCCTCGCCGCGATGGTCTCCCACGAATTTGCCACCCGGGGCGAACTCCCGGTCGCGCTGACCACCGGCTTCGACGCCGCCCGCGAACGCGAGCTGAGCGCGATCATTTACAACCTGCTCAAAACGAAAGTCTCCATGGGCGCCTACGTCACGAACGCGAGTGGAGTCGTGCTCTTCGACTCGAACGAACCCGCAAACGTCGGTCGCGATTTCTCCGACCGGCAGGACGTCTACCTTACCTTGCGCGGTCGCTACGGCGCGCGATCGAGTCGCACCGACGAATCCGACGACCTGTCGTCGGTCATGTACGTAGGGGCGCCGCTGCTGATCGAAGGAAAAATCGTCGGCGTCCTCTCCGTCTTCAAGCCGCAGCGTAGTCTCAGGGAATTTATCTTGGAAACGAAGCGGCGCATTCTTTACGTCGGACTCTCGGGGACAGCAGCGTTCCTGCTCTTCGGCTTCCTGCTTTCCCGTTGGGTCACCGCTCCGCTTGCGCGGCTCACCGCCCACGCCGAAGCCGTCACCCGCGGCTCCCGGCCGCCGCCGCTGAAGATGCCGGGCCGCCACCTCCGCGTGCTCGGCGAATCCGTCGAACGCATGCGCGACGCGCTCGAGGACCGCGACTACGTCGGAAATTACGTCCAAACGCTCAGTCACGAAATGAAGGCCCCCGTCGCCGCGATCCGCGGCGCTGCCGAGCTCCTCGACGAAAAGGACCTGCCGACCGAACGCCGCCAGCGCTTCATGGCAAACATCCGGATGGAAGCTGCCCGTCTCCAGAATCTCATCGAGCAGCTCCTCGCGCTCGCGTCGCTCGAAAGCCGCAAGCGTCTGGAGAATCCGGATACCATCGACGTGGCGCGCCTCGTTCGCCGGGTCGTCGACGAAAGTCGCGAGCGCTTCCCGCACTGCAAGATTGAGATCGACGCTGGCGTTGCGACGACGGTCCGCGGCGACGAATTTCTCCTCTCGACGGCGGTGCGTAACCTGATTCAAAACGCCGCTGACTTTTCGCCAAGCGGCGGCAGGATCGAGGTTTGCGTCCGCCGCGAAGACGATCGCGTCGCGATCCGCGTTCTCGACGAAGGCGCCGGCATCCCGGACTACGCGGAGTCCCGGGTGTTTGAGCGATTTTATTCCCTGCCCAGGCCAGGGACCGAGCGAAAGAGTTCTGGCCTGGGACTCTGCTTCGTCCGCGAAAGTGCCGCGCTTCACGGGGGCTCGGTGAGTCTCGAGAACCGGGCGGATCGGCGAGGGGCGAACGCAACGATCACGCTGCCCGTGTGATTGCGGCGAAAATTGTCGCTGTCGGGGCCGGAGCAAAACCGGACAGAGACGGAGCAAAACCGGAATAGGAGACGGAGCAAAACCGGACAGGGGGGTGGAAGCAGCGCGGGAAGCGCCTCGGAGGCGGCCGGAGCGGAGCGGAGGCCGCCGGAGAGGCGCTTCCCGCGCTGGCGCGCTTGGTGGGGGCGGCTTGGAAATGCCTTTCCCAAGCAGATGGCCACTTTGCTTTGGCTCGGCTTCCGGCGTGGACGATGATCCTGCGATGAAAAAAAGCAGTTAGCACACCGCCATCCCGCCGGGTTCGTCCGACGCACGCTTGCAGACTTCAACGCAGGAACCCTCGACGCGGCCACGGCAGCTGCGCATCTGGGAGTGAGCCGCTCCCGGCTCTACGAACTGCGCGGAGTCTTCCTGCGGGAACGCGCCGACTACGGACCGAAGGCCAGCGGGGGAGACCGGTCCGAGGACTGGCCTGCCAAGACGCGATGCCTGCTCGAGGAGTTCCTTCCCCTTCAAAATCCGCCCAACTACCAGCTCGTCGCCGATGAACTCGAACGCCTCTGCGGATTTCGCCGGGCGCGCTCCACGGTCGAGGCCCACGTCAAAGCGCACTACGCGCATCTGGTGCCCTCTGCGGCCCGCAAGCCCCGGGTTTACCGACGCTTCCGCCGCGAGCACATCGGAGAGCTCTGGCAACACGACAGTTCCATCCACCAGTGGTGGCCGGCCAACTCCAAGCAGACCCTCCTGCTCACCGTGGACGACGCATCCGGACTCAATCTCGCGGGCCGTTTCGTCGGGTCGGACACCACTTGGAACCACTTCGAGCACTTCCGCGAAGCCTTCACCCGCTGGGGGCTTCCCGAGATCCTCTACACCGATGGTCTGAGCCTCTTCGGACCGAGTTCTACCGACGACCATCGCGATCCCCAAAGCGAGTTCCAGCGCGCCATGCTGGGGCTGGGCTCCGCCCACCTCGTGGCTCCCACCCCGCAGGCCAAGGGCAAGATCGAGCGGCGCTTCGGCACCTTCCAGCGACGCCTGGTCACCTTGCTCGCACACGCCCACGCCACAACTTGGCCGCAAGCCGACGCCATCCTCCAGATGGAGATCGAGCGACAGAACCTCAAGCTCAACCGCTCGTCCGGCAAAATCCCCCTCGAAGTCTGGGAGATCCAGTCCCTCCGTGGCCACACTCGCCTGCGTCCTCCTCCGTCTCCTGCCCTCCTCGATCTCCACCTCTCACTCCGCCTCTCCCGACGCGTGAACAACGACCACACCGTCGATTTTGAAGGCCGTAACTACGAGATCTCGTCCACCCTTCGCAAGCGCATCACCATCGTGCATCACCCCGCTCGCCAATTTTGGGTTGTCGAGCATCCGCCAAAACACGTTTGGCCTCCTATTTTAGCCCATTACAGCCTCTGAATACCTGTCCGGTTTTGCTCCGGCAAGAAATCCGGTTTTGCTCCGTCGCCGACACGCCAGGAACGCTGACTTGCTAAATCCACGCCGATAATGTCATCGTCAACGGTTGCGGTGCAAATGCCAATCGTCGACCCCGTCGCGATTGGCACACCACGTTCTCTCCGAAAATGCGTTCAAAGCTATGTCATTCTTCCCTGTCCGCCCTCTCATTCACTTGACCTATTCGTTGATTCAATATTTGACACCTGACCCCAGAACCTTTTGACCCCAGAACCTTTTTCTCGGTGCCGAATTGGTCGGTTATACTCATGAGGTGGATCTTGCGCCGAATGGTTGGGGAACACAAATTCCTATCGAATCTTTTACGTTCTATACGCTTCCAGACTCGTTTGAATAATGAAAAAGAAACTTCTCCTTGGCTCAGCAATTGGCGTTGGAATACTCCTGCTGATTCTCGCAATACTGTTTTTCCGGATTGAACGATCACAAAAGATCGTTTCGCTAGAGTCGCAAATCCCAGAACTCGGTGAATCATTCGAGATGCGCCTAGAGGTCTGGAATCCTCCACTTTTCCTTACCAATGGCGTCTCGGCCGACCCGAGAGCGCCAAGTTGGTTGGATGCGAGCGCCGTGATGTATAAAACGAACCTGTCGTTCGAGGAATTCAAAAAAAGTGTAACTAGCGAGTACCTGCGTTATTATAAGATTGATGAGAAATCATTTAAGCAAATGCGAGCTTCACTTGAAGGGCATCCCGGTGTCAAATCTACAGTGTTTTGGGCGATTTATTTAGAAATTAAGCAAGTTGAATACATTATTGTCGCAAAGCAACTCCTTGAGTGAGGTGGTACGGGTAAACGGAGCCAGCGAGATCGTTAGGTTTGAAGGAGTCTCTGGGGTAAAAAGGAACCAGCAGAGACATGAAAAGGAAGAGAAGGAATCACAGCAGTGAGTTCAAGGCACGGATCGCGCTTGAGGCGATCAAGGGAATGAAGACGGTGCAGCAGATCGCGGCGGAAAACGATCTGCATCCGGTGCAGGTGACGCAGTGGAAGACGGCGATGGCGGAGTCAGCCGCAGGCATTTTCGAGCGGGGCCGGGACCAGGTGGCCCGAGCCGCTGATGAGGAGAAGGAAAAAGAGCGATTGGAGCGCAAGGTGGGACAACTCGTCGTGGAGGTCGACTGGCTCAAAAAAAAGTGCAAGGAGTTGGGGATCGATCCATGAGGAAGGCGATGGTCGATCCCGAGAACGAGGAGTTGAGCATCCGGCGGCAGTGCGAGCTGTTGGGGGTTAACCGCAACCGACTTCAGAGGCGCGTAACGGATTTGGACGAAGAGGAACTGACCCTGGCGCGTCGGCTTGACGAGTTGCACCTGAGGTTCCCGGAGTTTGGCACCCGCCGCATGAGCCAATGGCTTTTACGGGAGGGTCGGCCGGGAGTGACGCGGCGACGGATTGGCAAGGTGATGAAGAGGACGGGACTAGCGGCGATCTATCGGCGGCCGCGGACGAGCCAGCCGGCTCCTGGAGCGCAGATCTATCCGTATCTGCTGCGGGAGCGGACCGTGGACTCGCCCGACGAAGTGTGGTGTGCCGATGTGACCTATATCCCGATGGCAAGAGGCTTCGCGTATCTGGTGGCAGTCATGGACTGGAAGACGCGGGCGGTGCTTTCCTGGAAGCTCTCCAATACGCTCGATGGAACGTTTTGCGTCGCGGCCCTTCGAGAGGCGCTGGTCGTCGCGGGCAGGGCACCAGAGATCTTCAACACCGATCAGGGCTGCCAGTTCACCAGCCGGGCTTGGATCACGACGGTGGAAGAAAGTGGCGCGAAAGTCAGCATGGACGGAAAAGGCCGATGGATGGACAACATCTTCATCGAGCGGCTGTGGCGCTCGGTCAAACATGAGGGCGTTTACCTCTGGGCCTACGAGAGCGTGTGGGACCTCGAGATCGCGCTCGGGAAATGGTTCGTCGATTACAACCACTGGAAGCAGCACGAGTCGCTCGGATACAAGACGCCGTGGGAGTGCTATCGACCTCACCAAATCCCCGCATGGAAGCAGGAGGCCGCATGAAAATTAAACCGTGGCTCACCCCCCGTCGCGGTCGCTGGACCGGGACGCCCTCCGGCTTGCTCCGCTACGCTCCGCATCGCCTGCAGGCGTCCCGGACCAGCGAAAACCTTGCCCCCAAGGACACAACCAACCTACAACAACCCAACCCACGGGAGGCTCCTCCGAACTAACTAAAAACGGGCTCCTACTGGCTCCGCTTTCCGTGCCACCTCACCTTGTTGGGTCTTCCCTCCTTCTATAAACTCGGCAAGTTGTGTCAATAGACGATCATGTCGCTCTGTAGTGATGTGACCGAGTGTTCCAGCGAAGTTGCCTGTTGGAAGGACCGCGAGATATCCAAGTCTGATTACAGAAGTCTTCTTCAGTCCCGTTTCGTAGAAGTCATCCTCGTCAACCGAAATGATCTCGTCGAAATCAGGGACAGCATGACGGAGTTGCGTGCTGACTCCGCAGACAAGAAGGTCATCAAATGGCGGCATCACGCGTAGAACAACTACGGGCCGATTCTTAATCCGTCCGTCGGATTGTTGCAGGGGTGTAAGTAAAATATCGCCTTCTGTCATGACCGAAGATCAGACAGATTGTATTCGGGTTCTTCGTCACTGTAAGCTCCAGCAAGTGAGTGCTTTGCGATTTCCGAGTAATCAGAGCTTCTCGGATGATTGCTCTCTCAGAACTGTGACAAACAGACTGCAGTTGTCCGGTATCACATATGGCTCATCCAACAAAATCTGCTGTCCGTCGTAGTGAGCTTTTAGAGTAACATTCGGCATGCGAGATGTGTATCAGATCTTCGAACACCGTGCAAGAAAGCGCTCATGGACCCAACGTCAAGCTCAGCCACCCTGAACGGGCGACCGGAAGCGACTGGTGATCATCTGCCTGTGGCGGGTGGCGCAACCCCAGGAGCGAAGCGGATAGGGGTTGGCTGCAGCGCCTTGTTAGGCCGCACTGACTTTATTTCCGTCGAATTCGCATCTGATCTCTAAGCCTGATGCCCAATCAAGAATACGTAGCTTATCCGTATCATCCATCTCAGAAAATGAAAGTTCAAGGTCCTTAATCACATCTGACCGGGAGATAAGGTCCGGGTCGGTAAAAAATGTCTGTGACGATACCCAGACACTGTGGCTGATGACTATCCCGATTCGTGGTGGGCGGTGCTTTGCAAAAAGTGCGGTGAAGTGATCAATAATTTCTTGAGACGTCACAGGGCTCGCGCTCTTCGCTTGATGAGTGGCGTGCATAATGTAATAGCTTGCGAGATCAATGGTTGCGAGGCTACGAACACCAAGTAGAAGCTCACCATCTTTATGAACTGGTTGATCGAAAAAGGTGCATCCCATGGCATACCAGTCATAGACAAAGAATCCGCTATCTGGATCTCGGCCTTCGCTTTCAAAAAATTCTTGGTTCGTCATAGTATATTGGCCTAACGTCAAGCTCAGCCACCCTGAACGGGCGACCGGAGTCTACTGGTGATCAACTGCCGGTAAGAGGTCCGCGCAACCCCGAGAGCGAAGCGGCTAGGGGTTGGCTGCAGCGCCTTGTTCGGCTTGTAGCGGTCGGGTGCCTCGGATAATCAGAATAATCGAAAGTGGGAATAAGATAATTTTCACATAACCTGTTGCTACTTGTGCGGCTTTGTAGCAGACAAACGTGAACTCATGCATCGCGACGCCTGATAGCCCGAAGAACAGCGCATACGAGATCAGTTCGGATATCGCTGCAAGAAATAGCAATAACAATGGGATCTGCCTTGAAACTACGTAACTTTGAAGTGAAACTACAGCAACAATGCTGATACCCAAGATCTCAGGTAAATATGCGAGTTCGAGGAGCATATAGAGGAGCGATATCATTGGATAAAATTGGATGTTTATATTAAGTCCCGATTACCCCAATCAGTCGATTAGCAGGTTATATATGCTGGAGATCATGCATCATGGGGAAGATCTGGAGGTTGCTCAGGAATTTCTCGTCCGCCGGAGGCTGAGCCGAACGTCAAGCTCAGCCACCCTGAACGGGCGACCGGATGCTACTGGTGATCAACTGCCGGTAGAGGGTCCGCGCAACCCCAGGAGCGAAGCGGATAGGGGTTGGCTGCAGCGCCTTGTTAGACTCGTATTGCATCGGAATATAACGCGTATGGTGATGCTTGATTCTGATTTCTACGCGATATGTGAGACGCTGCGGAGAGAGACCTGAGTAAGACTACGCATTTAGGTAAGATTCGTGCTGGACCGTTTTTGGGCAGGAGGCGGCTACAACGTGAGATATAGGCCAGTCGGAACGAGTTCCATCGCTCAATATCTAACACTTTGAGTGGTTGCTCTATAATCTTGGTGGTCATGATCGTAAGTTCTTGAATGCTGCCCAGCCAAGAAACGAAACCACAGCGGTCAACAGGATTGGTGCGATTCCTAGAATCAATGATGCATAGAGTAATGTTCTACTGTCTTCGGTGTTACGCACGAGGCTTGTGGCTACAGAGATCACAAAAAATAATGAAGCTGGTATGATAGCCGGAGAGAAACTTGGAACTATCGTTGGGGCAACGAGGATACCCACCAGTAATGAGCGTCGCGCAGCCGATCTGCTTGAGCAAGTAAGACAGTCCCGAGCGGAGCAGAGCCTGATAAGGCCAGGTTGTTGTCGTTGTCGATGCCCAGAAAGAGGCCGTTACCCGAATTTGGATTGACCGCTCTGAAAAAGGTGACACGGAAAAACACGTCGGTTTCGTTGTTCGCGATCTGGATCGTGTTGATGTCGAAGGCGAAGCTTTCGTCGGCATCGGTCAAATAGATGGGAATGCCGTTCCAGTCGGAGAAATCTCCGTCGATGGTGATATTGGCGAAGGTGCCGGCTTGGGCGGTGAGGCCGAGTCCCGTGATGGCCAGGGTGGCCAGGATGGTGGATTTCAGTTTCATGGTTTTTGTGTTGGTTTGGTCGTTTCGTTTTTTCTGATCGGCTAAAGGGTGAGCGGTCCGCTGGACTCGCGGGCGGTGAAGTAGGTGGGGGTCAAAATGGGTGGGGGAGTGTTGGCGGAAGAGGCGGCGCCGGGGTTGCCCTTGGTCTTGATACTCTTCAGGAGAGCGTCGATGGCGGTGCGGGCGATGGCGGCCCGGGGGACGCCGATGCTGGAGAGGGTGGGGACCGAGTGGGCGGCGATGGCGAGGTCGTCGATGCCGATGATGGAAAAGTCACGGGGAAGGCGGACGCCGGTGGCGGCGGCGGAGCGCATGGCACCCAGGGCCAGGATGTCCGTGGCGCAGATGACGGCGGTGAGTCCGTCCGCCCGCCAAGCGGCGAAGGCGCGTTCGCCGTCCTCGAACGACTTTGATCCGTAGCCGGTGGCCCGCCCGGCGAGGGTGAGGTCGTGGGAAGCGAGTGCGGAGTTCAACGCGCGGAATTTTCCGTCGTCGACCAAGCCGTGGAAGTAGCCGATGCGGGTGTGGCCGTGAGCGACGAGATGGTCGACCGCAGCGCGAATCCCGGGGCCGAAGTCGATCACGACCTGGGCGTGGCAGGGTGGGATGTCCCAGCTTTGAGCGCTGAGGATCACGGTGGGCGTGTCGCCGATCTGGGCGAGCAGTTTATCGGCGCTTTCGTTGCCGTCCGAGACGAGGACGAGGCCGTCGATGGATTTGCCGCCGGTGAGGGAGGCCAGCTGGGTCGGGGCATCGTCGAGGCGGCGGGCGTGGCGGGAAGCCAGCTCGAGGTGGAGGCCGTGGCCGGAGTCGGTGGCGGCTTTGGCGATCTCCTGCGCCAGCTCCATGTTGTAGTAGTCGAAGATGGGCTCGTCGCCGAAGCAGTAGTAGAGGCCGAGGACGCCGCTGGATTGTCGGGAGAGGCGCTGGGCGAGAACGTTCGGGGTGAAATTCAGGCGGCGGGCTTCGTTGAGGACGCGTTCACGAGTCGCGGGGTCGATGACACCGCGTCCCGAGAACGCGCGGGAGACCGTGGCAGTGGAGACGCCGATCTGTTCGGAGAAGGTGCGGATGTTCATCGGGCGGGTGTGAGTTCGGTCGTGTGCGCTGCGGTCGTGGCGTGGTTCGCGGGTTCGGTGAGGGTATGCGCGAGGTCGGTGAGCGGCTGGACGTCGACAAATTGGCCGGTGTGCGAACTCTCGCGAGCCGCGAGGCAGGCGTAAACGCTCTGGATTCCGGCGGTGAGCGGGCTGCGCGAGCGGGATTCGCCGCGGATAACGGCGATGAAATTTTCCGCCAAGGCGGAGTCGCCGCCGAAGTGGTCTGCCCCCTTCGGCGGGTGGGCGGTGGTAATGCGGTCGGCGTCGTGGTGGTGGACGTCGAGGGCGTTGCGATACCAGTCGAAACGGAGGGTGCCCCGGAGTCCGCTGAGGGTCGCGCCGCGGGCGGCGGCTGAGTGTTTGGAATAAAAAACCTGCGTGTAGGTGCCCTGAGCGCCGCTGGCGAACTCGAGCAGCGTAGTGGAGGCGTCCTGATTCATGCCGGTCTCGGGCGTTCCGATGTCGTCGCGGTAGGTGCGGGTCGCATCGCCCTCGGAGGGTTCGAGAGTGCGATCGCGGTGGAGGCGACCGCGTTGGGCCATGGCGGCGACGCGGACAATGGGCGATCCCATGAGGTGGGCCAGGTAGTCGAAATCGTGGGTCGCCTTCTGGAGGAACAGGCCGCCGGTGATGGCGTGGCTGCGATACCACGTGTCAAAGTAGACGTCGCCGTAGGGAACGTAGTTGACGGCGAGGACGTGCTCGGGGCGGCCGATGGCGTCGGCGGCGAGTTCGGCGGCAACCATGTCGCAGAGATTGGAAACGCGGAGGGGGAAGCTGACGACGACCACAGAGGCGACGTCGGCGAAAGCGCGTTCGAGGTCGCGAGCATGATCGAAGGTGGTCGCGACGGGTTTTTCGAGGAAAATGGGGAGGCCGGAGCGGGCGGCGGCGATGGCGACGGGGGTGTGGAGGTCGCAGCGGGTGCCGATGGCGAGCGCGTCGGGGCGGGCTTCGCGGAGAAGGTCATCGAGGGTATCGAAGAAACGGACGCCGACACGCTGGTCGGCGGGCAAGCGCTCGAGGGCGGCGGAGGGGGTGGGGTCGACGACGCCGACGAGTTGGAGGTCCGGGGAGGCGGCGCGGAAGCAGGACAGGAGGTGTGCCATGCGGGTGCCGAGTCCAATGATGCCGAGTTTGATCATGTTCTTGGGGTCGTGATTTAGCAGAAGATGTGCCGAGTTGTAACCGGTTACAAGTCAAAAATGTAACCGGTTACAAGAACGGGTTTTGAATGGATTTTCCGGATCGGGTTGGCGCGATTCTGAACGCGAGCCGAGGTTTAATGGACGGCGACTTCGGAGACCCACATAATGCCGGGGCGCTCTTTGGCTCCTCGGAGAGGATCCTGGGTGACGCGGATGGATTGAACGGTCTCAGGCGGGAAGGTGATGCGGGTGCTGGTCGCTCCGGTTGTGGACTTCCAGTTTGTGAGTGTTTTGGTTTCGCCCGAGAGGGTGGTCGCGATGACGCTTCCACTTTGGCCGGTGTAGAGGATGCCGGCTTCCTGATTCCAGTGGATCTCAATCGCTTTCACCGCGGTCGGTTTCGGGAATTGAAATTCGATCCAGTGCTCGGCCTCATTCTCTTGAGAAGCCCAGGATGCCGGGTTCCAGGCCAGGCCTTCGGTGTCGCTGATGCCGTCCCTGAGTGCGGTGGTCGAGTAGCCGCCGAATGTGCTGTCGGTCGTTGCGGTCACACCGGACTCGATGGCCAGACTGGCGTTGGCACCCAGGAAGACGACGCGGCACGTCGCTTCCCAAACGACGCGGTCTTCCGATGTGAGGGTGATTTGCAGTGATTTGGTGTTCTCGTCTGCGGAGGCGACGGGAAGTGAAAGCGCGCCGTTGGCGTTCGGTCCCAATTCGATGGAGGTGCTTTGCGAACTCTCCGGGTTCGTTCCCCAGCGGGCGGTGTAGGTCCTGGTTTGATCGGAGGGGTTGTGGAGTTTGAGTGGGACCGTGGCCTCATCTTCCCGGGTGAGGTAGCGTTCTTCAAAATCGATGACCTTGACGGGAGAAACGGTCGCCGTTTTGACGAAGCGGTTGAACTGGTGGCTGGTTCCATCGGCGGTGGTGATGATCCAGTTCAGATCCTGAGAGCGCTCGCTGGTGGGTAATTCGATTTGAAGCGGCTTCGTTTCGCCGGGTTGGATACGATGGGTCTGCTCGTCGATCGACCAAGACAGCGCTTGCTCGCTTTCATTCGTTAAACTGAGATCCCAGAGAGCCGGTTCACCACTTATCGGTCGGTTGGCCAGACGGGTTTCCAAGCGAATGCCGAGAGTCCGTTCCTTTAGGATCGAATTGAACGATCGGAGGACTTTCTCAGCCTCGCCATCGCCGGATTGCCAATGGCTCAGGAAGTCGAGTTCTTCTGACACAAGGTCCGGTGAAACAACATCAATGAGAAGGATTTGATTCCCCTCCAGAGTGTATCGAGTTTCGGCAGATTCGGCCAGCCAATCCACCTGGCCGTTGAGTGGATGAATCAGGAGCACGTCTCCGGTTTGTTGGATGAGCTTCAGATCAATGGTCTCCGCATTTTCGGACAAGTTTTGGAGAACGATGTGCCAGATGCCCTCGCTGGAATCGCCGAACTGCTCGATCTGGACGTTCGGGTTGGGCGAACTTTGAAAATCCTGAACGGCCTGCCATCCGGCGTCCGCAATCCTTCTGATGAGCGGGACGAACGTGCGGAACAAGTGCCGGTCGCGTTCGAGGAGATCATGGTCCAGCCAGTAGGGATCGTCGGCCGCGTTGTGGCTGAAGAAGCTGGGTTGAAAGCCGTAGAGCAGGCAGGTCTCGAAGTAGTGGCGGAGGGGGGCACCCGCGAAGTCGCTGAAGTCGGTGGATTGGAGGAAGCCAAACGGCTTTTGCCCGGACATGGCCCGGACGTAGTTGAGCTGCGCGCGCGTCGGCGGGTGGTAATGTCCACCGCTGAACCAATCCGTTTCTTGCCCGGGAATGTCGATCCACTGGTTGACGAAAGGCGCGTCCTTGACGGGGAAATTGCCCATCAGAAACTTGCCCTTGGAGCGAAGGTAGGTGCCGAGTGCGGCGGTGAATTCGTATTGATGGACGTTCGGTGCGATCAGCGGTTGCAGGGTATCCATCGTGAAGGTGGCTGGGTAGTCCGTCGCGCGGAGGGCGCGTGGATTGGAGTCCGGTTGCACGGCCGCATCCATGGAATCGAGATAAATGCCGTCGACCCGTGGATCCGCCAGAAATTCGACGATTTGTTGCCACTCCGCCTGGGCACGGTTGATCCGAAACGGAGGCACCGTTTCCAAGTCCGGGTCGGTGTTGACTTCCATGCGCGCCCCGTTGTTCCAGGGAAGGTCCATAAATTTGATGGCAAGTTCGCCGTTTGCGTTGCGGGTGGCGCCGGTCAGGCCCGACGCGGCGAGGTCTCGGGACCAACCGCTTCCGGCCGCGGCGATGTGCTGCATCTTCTCGATCGTTTGATCGGAAGTCCGGCTTTCGCTGGGATCGAAGGGCAGCCAGTAGAGCCATGGCTCGGTGTACATCAGGGTTAAAATGCCGCTTTCCTCCGCGTAATCGACATCCTTGCCGCGCGGGCCGCCCTTTTCGAAGAAGGCGAATCCAAAGTCCTGCGGTTCGGGCAACTGCGAGATGTCGGAGAAGGGCATCCAAAGTCCGGAGGAGGGCACGCGTCGCTCCTGATACCGTGGGTGGCGGTTGTAGAAATTTTCCAAGGCCAGACGGAAGCTGGACTGTCCCTTGGGGGCGAGCGAGTAGAGCGAGCAGCGAAAGGTGGCTTGCCCGGGGAACTTCTTCGTTTCGGGTGTCAATGCCATCTCGTAATTGGCGCTGAGGGAATCGGCGGTGGCCGCGAGGAGAAAGACCCTTGGTTCGCTGGGGTCGGTTTCCAGGACGAAAACCTGTTCCTGGTTTCCGACCACGGCAAAGGGGTAGTAAGACTGTTTGCGCGCTTCCCCGTAACGACTGCTGGCAGCGTTCGAAAAGACATCGGTTGAAGAGTTGATCCGGCGTTCGTGCGTCGCGTCGTCCGCCCAGATGAAACCTTCCAGCGAGCGATTCCATCCGACTTCCGCGCGCAGGCTGCGGACAGCTGGATCGCTGAGCCAGCCGGTGATGCGAACTTCCCCGGCAGTCGGTGAGTCCGCGATGACGGCCCAGTCGACGCCCAGAGTGCGTCCCTTCCACAGGTAGCCATCCTCCTTGCGCCAAGCCCGGGTCGGGACGGCTCGCTCGGTCTCACCGCTGACCGCATCGTGGAGCGTGAAGGACAGTTCGGCGGGGCCGATGGCGGCCTGCTTGAGTAGTTCATCGGCCGCCTCGAAGCCGTCGTCCGTGGATGGATTCCAGCCGTCGAGTTGAGGGCCTTGGTTGAACAACCCCGACAGAGACTCTGGGCGAGCATCCAACAGGGCTTGCATGTCGACGGTCTCCTTCGGATCGAGCGCTTGCATCCGCTCCAGTGTCCCGGGGTCGATGGGTTGAGTCCCTTGCCGCGGCCATCGTTCCTCGACCGACCAGTCTTCGCCCGTGACTTCAAGGAAGTAGGCGAACGGCTGATCAAACCGCGGGTGGGTCAGAGTGACGATGAGTTGCTCGTCCTCGCGCTGAACGGTGGCCGTATTCAGACGGTCCCAGGTCCAACCGGTGCCACCTTCCGGGTAGCCGTAAAAGCTGGTGCCTTCGAGCATGAGGCTGGCTCCGCTTTGTTCTTCGTGCGGGTCGGATGGCGTCGTTAGAAAGTAAATTCGCAGACGAGCCTCATCGATCTCACTGGCATTCTCGAAGACAAGCGAGATGGAGTCGTCGAGCCCCGCCGGTTTTTTCACCTGCGGGTCAAACCGGTCTTCTGACGATGCCGCGAGCGACCCGATTGCTTGGATGATGAGGCTGAGGGCGAGGAGGGAGGCGATGGTGGTCCTTTTCATGATATGAGGCGATGAGTGGATTTCAGTGGGCCATCCGCAGGTTGGTGGCGTCCGGGCGATCGGCAGTCGATTTCGCAGAAAATGTAACCGGTTACAATTTTTTTCTTTGCCTGAGGTTTCGGTGGCGTTAGGTGGGGGAATGGCTTCAGAAACAGAAAGTTTAATCAGGGGAGATGAGAAGACGCGCGGGCGGCTTTCGAAACCGACATTGTTGGTTTTGGCTGCGGGAATGGGGAGCCGGTACGGGGGGTTGAAGCAGATCGATCCGGTGGGGCCACGCGGCGAATTTGTGCTGGATTATTCCGTTTTCGACGCGGTGCGGGCGGGATTTGGGAAGGTCGTTTTCGTGATTCGCGAGGAATTTGAGGCGGAGTTTCGGGAGAAGGTGGTGTCGCGGTTCGGTGACGCTGTGGAGGTCGAACTGGTGTATCAGGCACTGGACGACCTGCCGGAGGGATTCGAGGTGCCGGAGGGTCGCGAGAAGCCGTGGGGGACGGGGCAGGCGATCTGGGCGGCGCGGGACGTGGTGCGCGAGCCGTTTCTGGTCGTGAACGCGGATGATTTCTACGGTCGGGCGGCGTTCGCGGTGATGGGGGACTGGTTGCGGGGCGTGGGCGGTAGGGGTGCGATTGCGTGCTCGCTCGTGGCGTATGCGCTGCGGAACACGGTGTCGGAGCACGGGACGGTGTCTCGGGGGATCTGCGCGGTGGACGCTGGCGGGGTTCTGAAGACGGTGACGGAATGCACGGAGATCGGGGCGGCTGAGGGCGGCGGGTTCACGGGGGAGGATCCGGAGGGGACGGGGCGGTCATTCAGCGGAGAGGAACTGGTCTCGATGAATTTCTGGGGATTTTCGCCCGAGGTTTTTCCCCGGCTGGGCGAGCTGTTTGCCGATTTTTTGCGGCAGCTGACTCCAGACAAACCGAAGGCGGAGTTTTACATTCCGAGCGCGGTGAGTGAGTTGATCGCCGGGGGTGAGGCTGAGGTGGCGGTGCTGGAATCGGACGCGCGGTGGTTCGGCGTAACGTATCGCGAGGACCGGGAGGGAGTCGTTGCCGAGTTGGCGCGGATCGGTGCGGCGGGTGAGTATCCGACGCCTTTGTGGGAGGGCGGGAAATGAGCGTGCCGCTGTCTGAGGTCATCAAAAATTTCCGGGTTTACGGTTCGTTTCTCGAGGGCGAGCCGTACGGGAGTGGACACATCAACAACACCTTCGCGGCGGCTTTCAGTCAGAGCGGAACGCGGGTGCGGTACATCTTTCAGCGAATCAACCACACGGTGTTCAAGGATCCGGAGGGTCTGATGGATAACATCCGCCGGGTGACCGAGGAGGCTCAGCGTCAGTTGGGGACAACAGGGATGCTGGACGCTTCGCGTCGGTCGCTGCGGGTGATTCCGGGAATCGATGGGCGTCCGTTTTACCGCGATGAGGAGGGATGGACGTGGCGGTGTTATCCGTTCATCGAGGGAGCGCGGACCTACGACGTGATCGAAAACGAGGACCAGGCGTACGCGGCGGCGCGGGCGTTTGGCGAATTTCAACGGCTGGTGGCTTCGGTTCCCGGCGAGCGGTTGCTGGAAACGATTCCGAATTTTCACAATACGCGGGCGCGTTTTGAGCGGCTGCGGGCGGTGGTGGAGGCGGATCCGATGGGTCGTCTGGCTGGGGTGCGGACGGAGTGGGATTTCGTGAAGAGCCGGGAGAGTGTGGTCGACTCGCTGCTGGATCTGCAAGCGAGTGGGGCGATCCCGGAGCGCGTGACGCACAACGATACGAAGCTGAACAACGTGATGATCGACGACGCGACGGGCGTGGGGATCTGCGTGATCGATTTGGATACGGTGATGCCGGGGCTGGCGCTTTACGACTTTGGCGATCTGGTGCGGACGGCGACGAGCCCGGCGCTGGAGGACGAGGTCGACGTGTCGAAGGTGGCGATGCAGATGCCGATGTTTCGGGCGTTGGTGCGCGGCTACCTGGAGGCGGGTCGGGAGTTTCTCAATGAAGCGGAGATCGCGGCGTTGCCGCTGGCGGGGAAACTGATTACGCTGGAGACGGGAATTCGATTTCTGACGGATTACCTGGAGGGCGACGTGTATTTCAAAGTGAAGCGGGAGGGGCACAATCTCGATCGCTGCCGGACGCAGCTGGCGCTGGTGAAGCGGATCGAGGAGCAGGAGGCGGAGATGGCCCGGGTTGTGGAGGAGTTTTACCGATGAAGGTGCTCGTGACGGGGGGGAGCGGGTTCATCGGGAGCCACGTGGTCGAGCGGTTTCAGGGCCGGGCTGAGATCGTGGTGCTGGACGATCTCCGGAGCGGTCACGCGGAGAATCTGGCGGGGCTGGAGTGCGAGTTCGTGCGCGGATCGATCCTGGATCGGGAGCTGGTGGAGCGGACGATGGCGGGGGTGGACTACGTGTTTCACTTGGCGGCGCTGGTGAGCGTGCCGGAGTCGATGGAGAAGCCGCGGGAGACGGTGGAGATCAACGTGAACGGGTTGCTCAACGTGCTGGAGGCTGCGCGTGGAGCCGGGGTGAAGAAGTTGTGTTTTGCGAGTTCCGCGGCGGTTTACGGGGAAAATCCGGTGCAGCCGAAGGTGGAGACGATGGTTCCGGATCCAAGGAGTCAGTACGCAATCACGAAGTTGGACGGCGAGTATTATTGCGGGCTCTACGCGCGGGAAGGGTGGCTGTCGACGGCTTGTTTGCGATTTTTCAACGTGTTTGGGCCGAGGCAGGATCCGGCGACCGCCTACGCGGCGGCGGTGCCGATTTTCCTGGAGAAAGCGCGGAATGGCGAGCCGATCACGGTGTACGGCGACGGGGGCCAGACGCGGGATTTTATTTTCGTGAAGGACATCGTGGGGGCGCTCGCGTTTGCGGCGGAGACGGAAGGCGTCGAGGGAGCGTTCAATGCGGGTTACGGCGGGGCGTTGACCATTTTGGAGTTGGTGGAAGCGATCAAGCGGCTGACGCGATCGCGGTCCGAGGTGGTCCACGCGGAGGTGCGGGCGGGGGACATCCGGCACTCGACGTCGGATCCCGGGAAATTGATGGCAGCGGGGTGGCGGCCGGAGTTTTCGGTGGAGCGAGGTTTGGAGGCTCTGGTGTGATGGCGTGGCTCTCCGGCTTGCCTTGCGCAGGGCCGGGAGAATCGATAGCCGTTTCCGGGTCATGATGTTTCGATCGGAAAATGCGGAGGTCTTTGTGCCCGGGGGCGGCGACGGGACCGCGGCGGTGGGGCGGACGACGCAGCTTGGTATCGGGGCGCACCAGGATGATTTGGAATTCATGGCGTTCTCCGGGATTGCGGAGTGTTTTCGGTCGCAGAGCGAATGGTTCGGTGGCGTGATCTGCACGGACGGGAGGGGGAGTTCGGCGAACGGGCCTTACGCGGGAATCGATCCGGCTGAACTCGGTGCGATTCGTGGCCGTGAGCAGCGGCAGGCGGCGGAGGTGGGACGGTTTTCGTTCGTGGCGCAGCTCGGGTATCCGAGTGCGGCGATTCGCCCGCCGACGGGGAGCGGATTGGTGGAGGATCTGGCGACGGTGATCGGGGCGGCGGGGCCGCGGGTGATCTACACGCACAATCCGGCGGACAAGCACGCGACGCACATCAACGTGCTGGTCGCGGTGCTGGAGGCTTTGCGGGAAGTGCCGACCGACCGTCGGCCGGATCGCTTGCTGGGTTGTGAGATGTGGCGGGGGCTGGATTGGTTGGGGGACGAGGAAAAGGTCGTGCTGGATTGCAGCGGCGCGGAGCATTTGGCGGCCGCACTGAACGGGGTGTTCGATTCGCAGATCGCGGGGGGAAAACGCTATGACCTGGCGGTGGCGGGGCGACGCCGGGCGAACGCGACGTTGCTGGATTCGCACGCGGGGGATGGGGCGGCGGCGGTGACCTACGCGATGGACCTCACGCCGCTGATCGGAGCGGCCACGGAGGACATGGTGGATTTTACCCTGGGGATGATTGATCGGACGCGGGAGAGTATTCGGAAGCAAATGGCGAGATCCCTCGGGATTCAATGATCTTGAACCAATGAACGGACTGACCCCTCGATTGACCAATGAACGGACTGACCCCTCGATTGACCCCTCGATAATGAACGGACTGACCCCTCGATAGTATGGAAGTTATCATCACGGAAGGACGGGACCGGGCTTCGGAACTCGTTGCTCGGCAGATCGCGAACCTGATCGAGCGGAAGCCCGATGCGGTCCTCGGGCTGGCGACCGGGAGCACGCCGCTGCCGCTTTACCACGAGTTGATCACGTTGCATCGCGAGGAGGGGTTGGATTTTTCAAGAGTGACCACGTTCAACCTCGACGAATACCTCGGGCTGTCGGCGGAGCACCCGGCCTCGTATCACCACTTCATGTGGGAAAATTTCTTTCGATTCGTGAACGTGGATCGAGAGCGGGTGCACATCCCGGACGGTCGGGTGCAGGAACGGGAAATTGCTACCGAATGCCGACGATACGAGGAGATGATCGAGGCGGCGGGGGGGATCGATTACCAGGTGCTCGGGATCGGTTCGGATGGACACATCGGTTTTAACGAGCCGGGGTCGTCGCTGGCTTCGCGGACGCGGATCAAGACGTTGACGCAGCGGACGCGGGCGGACAACGCGCGGTATTTCGAGGAGGGCGCCGAGATGCCGAATCACGTGATCACAATGGGGATCGGCACGATCATGGAGGCGCGGGTGATTGCGTTGCTGGCCTTCGGGCCGACGAAAGCGGCGGCGGTGGCCGGGGCGGTGGAGGGTCCGGTGTCGGCGAACAATCCGGCTTCGGTGCTGCAGATGCACCCGGTGGCGCGGATTTTTGTCGACGAGGATGCGGCGACGGGGCTGGCGCGGGCGGAGTATTATCGGTGGGTCTGGGAACAGAAGCCGGAGTGGCAGATCGCGTAGGTTGACGTGATTTTCTCACGCAGAGCCGCGGAGACGCCGAGGAGGAGAGGGGCGCGCTGGCTGTCGCGGTGGATTCGGCGGATGGCGGTGCTGGTTTTGGTGCTGCTGGTGACGGTTGCTGGGGGGGTGGTTTTTGCGACGCGGCACCTGGATTTGATCGCCGAGTGGGCGGTGGAGCGGGTGTTTCCGGGGGTGGAGGTGAAGATGAAGTCGCTGCGGGCGGAATCGTGGTCGGAATTGGACGTGCGGGAGCTGGAGTTGCGCTCGAAGGAGACGGACGAGGTGCTTCTCAAGCTGGAGGGTGGGTCGGTGGGGTTTGCGTTCGCGGACTTGCTGGGATGGAAGTTGGAGGAAGTGCGGTTGACGAATCCAGCGCTGCGGGTGTCGCCGGATCTCGGGAGGGCGCTGGGGGTCGAACCGGGACCGGTCGGGGGCGAGGCGGCGACCGGGGAGGGAACTGCTTTCACCATCGGTCGGGTGGTGATCGAAAACGGGACGCTGGCGGTGGCATCGTTCTATGACCGCACGCCAACGGTGACGATGAAGGTCGCAGCGGATTGGAAAAACTTCGGCATCGGTGGCGAGGCGGGAGCGGTGCCGCAAGTCGTGACGATCTCGGAAGTGGCGGTGGGTCGAGGGGAGGCGGATCCGTTTTTGCGATTGGACCGGGCGGTCGTGGGGTTCACGACGGCGGGGCTGTTTTCTGGTCAGCGGGTGGAGTCGGTCCGGTTGGCGAACGGGGAGCTGCGTCTGCCGGAGAATTGGCGGGCGATGGTGCCGGAGGCGGGGGAAGCAACCGCACCGCGGGACGTGAGCGGAGACGCTGAGGGAGGCGCGGGTTGGTCGGTTGGCGCGGTCGATCTGGCGGAATTTTCGGTGACGGTGGGGCCGGCCGAGTTTGTGGCGTCGGCGAAGCTGCGCGAGGTGGCGGTTGGGAACGCGACGGACGTGCAGCGGGTGGAGGTGCGCAAAGTTCGGGTGGCCGGGGCGGACGGGGAGCCGCTGGTCGCCGCGAACCGGGGAGTGGCGGAGTTCACCGTGGCCGGTTTCCTCGATCGGGACGTGCGGATGGTGCGGCTGGGGTATCCGCGGGTTTGGCTGCGAGCGGAGTTGGGGGGGAGGATTTAGCACCAAAGGGGACGATGGGAACAAAGGATCTGGAGGAAAGTGAGGCGGTTTGGCGGGTCGGACGTTTGGTGTCTGACTACGGAGAAGTCCGGCTGTCCGGAATGGGCGGGAGGATCCCGGAGATCTCGGCGAAGGTGGCGTTTGATCTCGAGGACGTGGGGACGGCGGAGGATGTGATCGGCAAGCTGCACGAGGTGACGGTGTGGGACGTCCTCGCGAGGACGAAGGGCGCAGCGGCGTTTCTGACGCTGGACGTCGCGGAGGTGAACTTTTCGTTGGAGGGGCTGTTGCGGGATAAGGTGGTGGCGGGTGTGACGGTGGACGGCGGGCAGTTGACGATCGGCAAGCAGCTCAAGGAGCTGCTTGCGGGTGACGGTGAAAGCGGAGGGACTCCGACAGCGGCGGAACCGACCGAGTCGGCGAAGGCGTGGACGATCGGGGCGCTGGATCTGCGCGGGGTGCGGACGAAGTTGGAGGACGAACGGGTCGAAGTGACGGACGTGGACTTCACGATTAATTCCACCTTCAAGAACGTCGCGATTGGGGCGGCTCGGGACGGGATCGCCGACGAGGTGCAGACGGTGGAATTTGCGAATCTCGTCATCAAATCGCCGATCAATCCCGAAGCGAAGATCGTGACGCTCCGGAGTGTGTTTGTCCGGTTCACGTTAGACGGCTTGGCGAATCAGCGGGTGAAGGAGGTCGTGATTCTGCGGCCGACCATTTTCTTGAGTCAGGATCTTTTCGTTTACATGGAGGCGGCAACGGGAGGGGAGTCGGGAGCGTCAGCGGAAGTTGGCGCAGAAGCGGTTCCGGCGGCTCCGGGGTGGGGGATCGACAAGTTGGAGGTGAAATTTGGATCGCTGGTGATCGGAAGTGGGGGGCAGTCGGACGTGGGGTTGCCGCTGGAGTTCGAGACGCGGGCGGAGAACGTCGAGTTCGACAACCTGGCGGCGCTGAAGTTGCGGGCGGCTCTGCGGATCCCGATGCAAAGTTACTCGTTTGAATCGTATCAGCTGGAGTTGCGGCAGGTGGAGGGCGATCTGCAATTTTCGTATCCGGCGGAATTGAACGTGCGGAACGTCGTGCAGAAGCTGGACATCGATCAGATTCGCTGGCGGCAGTACCAGGCCGACGAGGCGTGGCTGGCGGTCACGTTCGACGAGCAGGGGATCAACGGGGAGTTCGGCGCGGAGGCTTACGCGGGTTACGTCAACGGGGGTTTCAGCTTTTTCTTCCAGACGGATTCACCGTGGATCGGGTGGGTCGCGGGGACGGCGGTGGATACCAATACGGTGACCGGGATCGTGTCGCCGGACAATTTTTCACTGACGGGGCCGGTGGACTTCGAGGTGCAGGTGGACGCGTTCAGCAAGAAGATCGACCGGGTGCGGGGAAAATTTGCACTCACGGAGCCGGGAACGATGCGGATCGGAAAGATCGATGACCTGCTGGAAAATCTGTCGCCGGATTGGGGGTCGGTGAAGCGGGACCTCACGCGAATCGGCTTGGAGACGATGCGAGATTTCGATTACGACGACGCGAAGGGAGATTTCTGGTTCGTGCAATCGCAGGGGATTCTCAAACTCGATCTCGCCGGGCCGAATGGCTCGCGGGACTTCGAGGTGGCGTTGCACCAGGGTGCCGACGCGGGTGGGCGGTGGCAGATTGGGACGCTGGGGGTGGAATGATTGGCCCGTTGGCGGCTCCATTGTCAGCCTCGGAGGCGGGTTTGGAGAGCCTCGGCTAGGAAGGTGAGGAGAAAGGCGATGAGGAGCCAACTTTGGATCTCGTCGTAAGCTTGGCGGCGGGGGGCGGTCCAGATTTTGGAGAGGTCGACGCGTTCGGTGCCGCCGCTGACCTGGCTGGCGGTGGTGAGTTCGGCGCGGCGGGCGGGGTCGAAGGTCCATTCGGGGTTGAGGCCGGCGGCGATGGGACCAAAGGGGAGGGAGCGCTCACCGGCGCGGATGGCTCCGCGGGTCCACTGGCCGGGGGTGAGGGGGAGGCGGGCCTGGTAGTGGCCGGGGGCGAGGCGTTCCCAAGTGACGGTGCGGGGTTCCGTGGCGTTGCCGTCGATCGCGACGATCGCGGGAGCGGTCTCGGCGAAGCGGTCCTGCCAGGTGTCGTCGAAGCGAAGGTCGATCTCGAGACGGGTGCCGTCGACTTTTGTTTGGAGGCCGAGGCCGGGCGGGAGGGCTTCGCCGAGGAGCCAGCGGGCGAGGGTCTGAAGGAAGTCGCCGTATTTCGGCCAGGCGCGGACGCGCGTGGAGTCGGGGCCGCCGAGGGGAAAGCTGACGGCGGCGGTCCGACCGGCTCCGCGTTGCCAGAAGGCGACGAGCGGGGCTTGGTATTCGTCGTTGGTGAAGGCGGCGGCGGTGGCGTCGGGGCGGAGGTAGCTGAGGTTGTAACCGTCGAAGGCGGCGGGCCAATCGAGTTGGCGGGCGGCGAGCTCCAGCCACCCGGCGGTCGGGTTGACGGAGGTCGGTTCGTCGATGAAGGCGGAGCGGGCGACGGCGACGGTCTCCTGCTCGAAGAGGGCGGGGAGGGTCGAGGGATCGGCGTTGAAGAAGATCCGGCCACCGGCGCGGGCGGCGATATCCTGGAGGAGGGCGGCGTCGGCGTCGGTGTCGGTGCCCAGGCCGATGACGCTGATGGTGGTGGCTCCCGCTTTCATTTCGGCGATGAGATTGACGTAGTCGCCGGGTTCCTCGGAGTCGGCGGCGTCGGCGAAGAGGATGACGTGGCGCTGACCGGCGGCGGCCTTTTGGAGTTGTTCCCAAGCGGCGGCGAGGCCGTTGTAAACAAAGATGCCGCCGCCGCCGGATTGGATGCGGCGGACGGTGTCGATGAGTTCGCTTCGGTTGTCGCCGAGGCCGGTGAGCGGGACGACGACGTGAGCTTCGCTGTCGACGGGGAGGACGGTTACGGCGTCGGCCGGGCCGAGGAGTTCGATGGCGCGGGCGGCTCCTTCGTTAGCGAGATCCATCTTGGTCGCGCCGGGGGTGACGCCGGCCCCCATGCTGCCGGAGCGATCCATGACGATGGCGAGGGCGACGGCGAGTTTGCGGTGCTCCATCCGGAGTTCCATCGAGATGGGGAGGAGGGCGTCGATGGGTGATTTGAAGTAGCCGCCGGAGCCGAAGCTGGCGCGACCGCCGACCATGAGAAGGCCGCCGGCTTGGGCGCGGACGTAAAAGTCGAGGGCAGCGAGGAAGTCGGGCGGGAGGTCGGAGGCCGGGACGTTGTTGAGAATGACGGCGCGGGCTCCGGCGAGGCGACCGACGTCGAGGCGGCTGGGGTCGGCTACGGTTTCGATCTGGAAGCCTTGCGCCGCGAGGGCGGTCGCGGCGGGGTCGTTGGCGTAGGGTGTGACGAGGAGGATGCGGGAGCCGCCGGTGATCTCGGTCCAGCTCTCGGCGACGTTGTTGCCGGAGATGGCGTCGTTCTCGGCTTTGACGCGGACGCTGTAGCGGTGGGCGCCGGGGGCGGTGAGGCGGTCGGTGAAGCGGGTGCTCGCGCGACCGGAGCTGAGGGTGACGGTGGCGGATTGGATGACTTCGCCGTCGCGGAGGAGGTCGAAGGGGACGGGGCCGTCGGGGGTGCCGGTGAGAGCGAAGTCGATGAGGAAGGGTTCGCCGGGTTGGGCGCGGGGCGGGGTGGTGAAGGTGGCGACGCCGACGTCGGCGGCGTCAGTGGGGGTGAGCCAGCGATAATCGAGGGGGACCTGCTGGAGGGCGAGGGTCTCGCCGAGGTCGTCGAGTGGCTCGGTGCTGAATCCGTCGGTGAGGGCGAGGACGCGGGCGGCTCGGTCGGGGGATTGGCGGGCGAGGGCGTAGCGGACGGCGAGCGGGAGCGCGGTGGCGTCGGGGCTGCCAACGGCGGACGTGGTGCCGACGTCGCGCTCGACGGGGGATTCGGCGAAGTCGATGAACCGGAGGCGGTCGTTCGGGCCGCGGGAGCGGGAAAGGAGGGATTCCCACTCGGGGAGTTGGCGGGCGATGGCGTCGGCGGCGGAGGCGGAGCGGTCGACGAGGACGAAGAGGTCGAGGCCGTCGGCGAGACGACGGATCTCCGGGCGGACCAACAGGAGGGTGAGGAGAACGAGGAGGGTCGCGCGGAGCGGCCGCTGGAGGGCGAGTCGACGGAAGGTGAATCCGACGATGACGAGGAGGGGAATGAGGATGAGCCACTCGGGGGCGGCTAGGCGGAGCATGAAGGGTGGTGATTAGTGGTTGGTGCCTGGTGGAATGCGATTCGGCTCTCTTGGTTTTGCTCGATTTGCCGGGGTCTGCGGCGGGACGCCGCAGCTCGCACCCAGGACGGGTGCGGTCCCCACCGCTATTTTCGTCTGGCGGGGATCCATGTGGTGATGGTTGCGGAGGTGAGGGCGAGGAGCCAGAGGGGGGTGAGGAAATCCCTTTGCGTGTTGCGTTCGGTGAGGGTGGTGGTGGCGTCTTTCAGGGTACTGGTGGTTTTAGCTTCGGTGAAATCGGCTTCTCGGGGGTCGGCGAAATGGGTGGCGGCGGCCAGGTCAGGCTGCTCGAAGAAGGTGGGGCGGTTCGGGGCGCGGGTGGTGGCGGTGGTGGGTTGATTGAGTTCGTAATTTTCGCGGGTGAAGGTGGTTTTTTCCGCCCGGATCGAGTCGGCGAAGCGGGTGAGGAGGAGAACGAGGGCGGGGAGGCGGTCGGCGTTGCTTTGGCGGAGGTCGAAGTTGAGAACGAGGGTGCTTCCTCGGAGAAAAATGAGGGGTCGGGTGCCCTGCCAGACGAGGGGTTGGTCTTCCGGCATCGCGGGGATCGTGAAGGTGTCGCGGACGAGGAGGCCTTGCCAGTTGAGGTCAGCGACGAGGGGATGGGGTTCGGCGACGATCGTGCCGGGGACGTAAGATTGGACCGGTGAGGGGTCGGTGAGGAAGGTGATCGCGCGGGGCGGGATGGCGGTGGGGGAGAGGGGATCGTATTCGGCGAGGGTGAGGTCCGGCGCGTTGTTGGAGGCGCGGGCGTTGCGGAGGCTGGCGGTGAGGCGGGTGAAGAATCCCGCGAGCTTCGCGTTCGCGGGGGAAGTCACGGTGAGTTCCTTGGGGAGGGGGCGGACGATGGGGAGGGTGTCGTCGACGGTGAAGTCGTCAGCGGGGAGGGTGAGGGTGAGGCGGTCGCTCGTGAAAGGGCCGGTGAGGGCGCGGGTTTGGCCGGGGTCGAGGCGGAGAGGGGTGGGGGTATCTTCGTCGATCTGCCAGGTGGTGTCGATGGGGGTGGGGCCGTGATTTTGGACGAGGGCGGTCCAGGTGGTTTCATCGGCGCGAAGGCCGATCCAACCGACGTTGGCGATGGGGTCGCCGATGGTGAGTTGCTCGACGCCCGCGGGGACGGGGGTGGGTTGGTCGGAGACGAAAATGATGGAACCCTGGTCTCGGGTGAGGGTGCGGGCGAGGCGCAGGGCTGGGGCAACGTCGTGGGTGCCGAGGTGGGGTTGCCAGTTGGTCAAGGCGGCGCGGAGGTCGGTGAGGGAGTTGCCGGAGTAGAGACGGGGGCGGGTGGGGTCGGATTCGAGGGCGATCCAGTCGGTGGTCGCGGCGGTGGCGGCGAGGGGCGGGAGGGCGGTCGCGAGGGCTTCGTCGAGATCGGGTCGGAAGGCGTCCATCGAGAGGGAGCTGTCGAGGACGAGGACGAGGGTCTGGCGGGTGTCGGGGCGCAGCCAGCGGGGTTGGACGAGGAGCCAGGTGACGAGGAGGACGGCGAGGAGTTGCAGCCAGAGGTTGCGGGAGTTGCGGAGGCGTTCGAAGCGGCGTCCGGTCGCGCTGACGGGAGCGAGGTTGTCGAGGAGGAAGCGGGTGGTTGTGGTGACGAGGCGGGAACGGCGTTGAAGGTAGTGGATCGCGAGAATCGCTGGGATGCCGAGGAGGGCGACGAGGCCGGGGAGATTGGCGAGGGTGGGCATCGTCGGTGAAGGGGGCGTGCTGGGTTAGGTCGGCGATCGGAAATCACCGCTCCGGGAGGGGGTGCGGCTAGGCTGGTTCGAGGTTCGCAAGGGTTTCGAGGAGGGGGACTTCGCTTTTGATGCGGGTCAGGGTGGTGGCGTGACGGGTGGATTGATCGCGCCAGAGGGCGAAGTGGTTTTGGTAGGATTTCTTGTAGCGCTCCAGGAGGTCGGGGGAGACGTTTTGGCTGCGGGTGGTTTTGGTTTCGATGTCGTGGAGGTCGAGGTTGCCCAACCAGTCGGGGTTGCTTTCGGATTCGGTGTAAGGGGCGAGGATGAGGGATCGGCCGTGGTTGGCGGCCAGGGTGTGGAGGGTGGGGTCGGGGCTGCCGGGAGTGAGGAGGTCGGAGATGAGGACGCGGAGGGAGCCGTTGCGGAAGGGGATGGCGGCGAGGGGGCGGTCGGGGGCGGTGCGTGGGGCGTGGCCGGCGAGGATGGATTCGACGGGCCAGGGGCCGGCGAGGGTGTGGGCCTGAACGGTCGAGCCGGCGCGGTGGGCGCTTTCGATGGCGAAATGGATGAGTTCGAGGGTGCGGTTCGCCTTATTTTCTTCGGCGAACATGGAGGCGCTGGTGTCGATGACGAGGTCGACGCGGGGGCTGACTTCTTCGCGGTAGAGTTTCATCGAATAGTGGCCGGTGCGGGCGTAGGCCTGCCAGTCGATGTAGCGAGGGTCGTCGCCGGGAAGGTATTGCCGGTGGTCCTGGAAGTCGATGGAACTGCCGATGCCGGCTCCGGCGAAGCTGCCGCTGGGTCCGCGCCAGGACCGACCGCGGAACGGGAGCGACCAGACGGCGGCCGCGGCGCTGGCGGTGGCCTGGTGGGAGCGGAGGGTGGCGGCGCTCGGCCAGAAAGCGGTCATGTTCTCAGCGCGGCGATTTGTCTCCACTCGGCGCGGGAGCGGAGGAGGAGGGTCAAGCCGCTGGTGGCGACGATGAAGGCGTAGATCAAGATAAAGGATTCGGCTTCGCTGGCGTCCAATTTGCCGAACGCGGCGACGAGCAGGCCGGAGGTTGGAAGCACGGCGTTGGCGATGGCAAAGGTGGTGTCGAAGATGTTGTCGAGGATCATGATGACGATGGCTGAGACGATGCAGAATGTCTGAATGCCGATGTAAATGATGAGGGCGTGGTTCGTGCGGGGGACAATGAGGCGGGTGAGGGCGGCGGGGAAAAGGAGTGCGGCGACTGCCGCGAGGAACATGGAGATCCCGAGGCCGGTATCGAGGCCTTCGTTGGCGGCGAGGAGGACGCCGCAGATCGTCACGTAAAGGAGGGAGAAGAGGTTGCCGGAAGGCCAGCCGGGGGTGAGGAACCGTCCGGCCAGGCGACCGAGGGTGCCGCGGCGGGTGAAGGGGCGGTAGAGACCGGGGTTGAGGCGGACGGGTTCGCAGACGGCCGCGAAGAGTCCAACGAGGCCGAGGACAAAGGCGGCGATGGTCACGGGGAGCGCTGCGGGGGTGCCGAGGAGGGTGAAGACGGTCGCGGAAAGGAGGAAAACGAGGCCGATGAGGCGCTTACCGACGGCGTGGTTCTCGGCTTCGGGCGCGATCTTGGACGCACCGAGTTCGAGCATGAAAAGGAGGATGAGGAGGCCGAAGAATCCGACGGCGAGGGGCGTGGACCAATCGGCGGCGGCCCCGCCTCCGGCGAGTACGCCGCCGCCGCCGAGGCCGATCACGGCTGGGATGACCAAGGCGAACTGAGCGCCGAAGATGAGGGCGATCCAGAAGAGGACGCGGGTGACGCGATTTTGGTAGGGCGAGATGCCGACGGTGATCGCGGTGAGGACGGCGGAGGCGAAGAGCATCCACGCGAGGACGACGAGGTCGTCGATGAGATTGACGCCGCCGAGGAAGTAGCGGAGCACGGCGTAAGGGAGGATCGCGAAGACGAAGAGGGCGGTCTGCGCGACGATCGCGAGCCATTTTCCGATGATGATGCGGCGGGCGGAGAGGCGGGTGAGGAGGATGAGGTCGAGAGTGTTGGCTTTGATCTCGGTGCCCACCGTTCCGAAGCCGCGGAAGGGGAGGATGACGACGACGGGGAGGGCGATGAAAAACCAGAAGAAGCCGTTGCTGTCGGCGGAGGCGTTGAGTTCCTGCGCGGCGGCGGCGAGGCTGACGGCGACGAGGATGGTCATCAGCACCTGGACGGTGATGAAAAGGGAAACGAAGACTTTGGTGCGGAGGCCTTGGCGGAGTTCTTTGACGATGATGGGGCTGAGGCGGTCGGAGAAGTCCGACGGGGGCGTGGAGACGGCGGCGGTCATGGCTGGACTTTTTTGAGCATGTCGACGAAGGCGTCTTCGAGGCGTTTGTTCTCGCGGTGGAAGTCGGTGACGGGGACGCCGTCCGTGATCATTTTCCGGAGTTGGGCGGCGATGGCTTCGGGTTCGCTGTGCGCGAAGGCGACGCGGGCACCTTCGCGTTTGGTTTCGACGAGGGTGACGTCGGGGTTGAGGGCGACCCAGTCGGCGATGGTCGCGGGATCCCCGGCGACGCGGACGTCGATGTGGGCGACGGTGGCGGTGTCCTGGAGGAGGCTTTCCGAGGAGCCGTGGTGGACGATTTGCCCGGCGTCGATGAAGAGGAGGGTGTCACACATCTCGCCGAGTTCGGAGAGGATGTGGGAGCTGATGAAGATGGTCTTTCGCTGGGCGGCGAGGAGGCGGACGAGGTTTTTGAATTCGACCCGGGCCTTGGGGTCGAGGCCGGCGGCGGGTTCGTCGAGGATGAGGACTTCGGGGTCGTGGAGGAGGGTGCGACCGAGGCAGAGGCGCTGGCCCATGCCCTTGCTGAGCTTGTTCATCATGCGGTCGGCGATGGGGTGCAGATCGGCGAAGGTCATGACGTCGGCGACGCGGGCGGCGCGGTCGTCGCCGGAGTAGCCGTAGGAGCGGGCGAAGAAGTCGAGGTATTCGAAGACGGTGGTGTGGTCGTAGGTGCCGTAGGCGTCGGGCATCCAGCCGATGCGGCGGCGGGCGGCGCCGGGGTCGCTGACGACGTCGAGGCCGGCGACGGTGATGCTGCCGGCGGTCGGGAGGTCGAGGGTGGCCATCATCCGCATGGTGGTCGTTTTTCCGGCTCCGTTGGCTCCGATGAAGCCGACGACCTGGCCGGGGAGGATGTCGAAAGAGATGCCACGAACGGCTTCGACGGAGGCGAAGGTGCGGCGGAGGTCGCGGACGGAGACGACGGGGGTCATTTTACGGAAGGAGTTGCGGGGAAACACCGAGACAATGCCTTTGAACAGAAGGACGCAAAGTTCGCAAAGGATACGGGTGAAAAAGGGTCATGCGGACGGCTCCCGCTGGCGCAAGTTGCCTTTTTAAGGTTGGTCGGCTCCGGGGAGGATGAGGCGGTGGATGCCGTCTTTTAGGCGGACTTCGTGGAAATTGATGATTAGCCCGAGCGGGATGTCCAGAAGGCGCAGGTAGCTGAGGAGTTGGGCTCGGTGGATGGGGAGCACTTGCGGAACCGCCTTAAGTGCCAGGAGGAGGCAGTTGTCGAGGAGAATGCCGAATCGGAGGGGCTCCTCGAAGGTGATGCCTTTGTAGTCGATCTGGACGGCTTTCTGAGAAGTCGTCTCGATTTTTCTCAGCTCCAGTTCACGGGCGAGGCAGCGCTCGTAGATGCTCTCGATGAGGCCGGGGCCTTTGATGCGGTGGACCTCCATCGCTGCTCCGATGGCGTCGTAACTCAGGTTGTTCGCCTGTTCGTAGAGCGGATGCATTTTTTGGATTCCTTTGTTTCCTTCGCTACCGGCTGTTCAAAACCGCATTTGCGTTCACCGGGCCGGTGAGGAAGGTTTGGTGGTTGGTCCAGCGGATGGTCGGGAGGGTTTCGAGGTAGGGGCCCTCGGTGGTGGTGGCTAGGAAGGTCTTCGGGCTGGTCCAAAATTTTTGCCAGGGCTGACTGATCAACGGTCCGGATGTCCGCGACTTTTCGTGGAGAGCACGGGTTGTTTCGGGGGTGGATTTGGCGAGTGCGATCGTCTCGCCAGTGCGGAGGGAGGTGCCGTGCCAGGTCTGGCCGGAGTCGTCTAGGTAAAGGATTTCTTCGAGGGTGAACGGGACGCTGGAGAGGAGGGTGGGGGTGCCGTCGTCGGCGGTGTTGACGAGTTCGATGCGGGCGCGGGTGGGGACGATGGTTTGGAGGTATTGGGCTTGAACGGAACGGCTGTTGAACCATTGGCCGGAGAGATTTTTCCCGGTTTGCTCGAAGCGGCGGGCGGTCTCGAGCGTGGGGTCGCCGGTGAGGGAGATGGGGGCGACGAGGGCGTCTTCGGTGAGGGTGAAATCTCGGTCGAGGAGGAGGCCGCTGCGGGAGACTTGCTCCTGGCGAATGAGCAGTTGGTTGGTGTCGGGGAGGAGGACGCCGAGGACGGTGCGCTGACCGTCGCCGCCGGAGCCGTCTTGCAGCCAAATGATGACGCCGAGGAGGAGGCTGGCGACGATGGAGATGAGGGGGGTGGTCCAGAAGAGCCGCTGGCGGCGTCCGGTGCGGGCGAAGACGAAGAGATTGAGCGGGCCGACGGTGACGGCGAAGAGGACGATGAAAGCGACGAGGAGGAGGACCGGCAGGCGGAGGCGACCGGCGAGGTCGGCGAGTTTCCAGCCGCGGACGTAGTCTTCGGAGAGGAGGCGGTCGGTGGGTCGCGGCTCGGCTCTGAGGTCGGCGAGGGTTGCGGCGGTGGGGAGTTCCCTGCCGTCCCACGTTCGGAGGGTGACGGTGCCGATGCCGGGAGCGGGGAACTCGGCGGCGCTGCGGGTGGAATTTTTTTTGGTGATGAGGAAGAGGTGGCCGCCTTGGCGGATCCAATCGTCGAGGGCGGTGCGCTGGGCTGGAGCGAGGGTGTCGAGCTCGGAGGCGGTGATCCAGAGGGTCGCAAGGCCGGAGAGGCCAAGCCAGGAGGTGGGGAGGTCGTTGGGTTCGAATTGGGTGCCGACGAGGGGATGGCCGTCCTTCTCGGCTTGCTCTTTGAGAGGACCCCAGGAGCGGAGGGCGAGATCTGCGCTCAGAGCGGTGAAGGACGTCCGATTGTTCAGGCTCGAAGTTGTGCTGGGAAAGTTTACCAGCGGATTTTCGATGCCGGGTCCGATCACGGTGACAGCGCATCGTCGATCTGCACCGGTGTTTGTCGATTTCGGGACGACGGGAACGAGAAGGGGGATGGCAAAGCGTTGGGACGGGGGGACGGTGACCTTCTCGTTGGTGGAAGCGATCGTCTCGTCGGTGCCATAGCCAAAGGTGGTCGTGGCGACGATTTCGTAGGTGAGCGGGGAGTCGGAGTCGTTGGAGATGGTGACTTCGAGGGGGAGGTAGCCGACGGGAGGAATCTCGTCGAAGGGGGAGCGGACGGTGATGGCGAGGCCGTCGTCGGTGGGGAGCGTGGACCTCCACGCGGCTTGGACGGCGGTTGGGGAGAGAAAGACGAGGATGAGGATGAAGAGCAGGACCGGGTTGCGCGTCATTGGATCTTCGCGGCTTGGAGGGTGGAGGGGGTGGGGCGGTCCTGGGGGGGGATCTCTTCGAGGAGGGTGCGGATGGTGGCCGCGGGGGTGCGGCCTTCGACGCGGGCGGTGTAATCGAGGACGATGCGGTGCTGAAGGACGGGAATGGCGAGGGCCGCGACGTCTTCGAAGCTGGCGTTGAGGCGACCGGCGAGGAGGGCGCGGGCGCGGGAGGCGGCGGCGAGGCCGAGGGCGGCGCGGGGGCTGGCGCCGAATTTGATGCCCGAGGCGGCGGTGGATTGGCCCGGGTGGGTGGCGTTGACGAGGCGGGCGATGAAGTTGGCGACGACGTCCGGGAGGTAGATGCGGCGGGCGAGGGCGGAAAGCTCGAGCAGGGTCGCCCGGTCGAGGACCGGATCCACGTTTGGCTCCTGCCCGATCTCGCGGTCGAGGATGATGCGCTGGAGGACGTCGACGGGATTGCGGGTGACTTCGAGCTTGAAGAGGAAGCGGTCGAGCTGGGCTTCGGGGAGCGGGTAGGTGCCTTCGAGTTCGATGGGGTTTTGGGTGGCGAGGACGAAGAACGGGTCGGGGAGGGGGTGGGAGGTGCCCATGACGGTGACGCGGCGCTCCTGCATGGCTTCGAGGAGGGCGGACTGGGTCTTGGGGGAGGCGCGGTTGATTTCGTCGGCGAGGACGAGGTTGGCGAAGAGCGGGCCGGGGGCGAAGACGAAGGCGCGGCGGCCGTCTTGCTCCTGGAGGATGGGGTTGCCGGTGATGTCGCCGGGGAGGAGGTCGGGGGTGAATTGGATGCGGCTGTTGTCGAGGTCGATGGCGCGGGCGAGGCCTTTGACGAGTTCGGTCTTTCCGAGGCCGGGGAGGCCTTCGAGGAGGAGGTGGCCGCGGGCGAGGAGGCCGGTGATGACAAGGTCAACGAGGGTCTCTTGGCCGAAGAGGACTTGGTTGAGGGTCGACTGAAGTTGCTGGAGGGTGGCGCGGGCGGTGGTGACTTCGGACTCGGTGGCGGGGTGGGTTGGAACGGCGGTTAGGGACATTTTTTAATGCAAATACATTTTGAACAGAAGTTCGCTAAGGACGCAAAGGTCGCGAAGGAATCCAGATGAAAAGGGCTGTGCCATTGGCTCCGGCTGGCGCGGGTTGGCTCACTTGAAGAATCTTTGGAGGGTTTGGCGTTCTTCGGGGTTGAGGTTGTCGCGCCAGACGGCGTCGCCGCCCGTGCCGGTGGTGGCGATGGAGCCGCCGTTGATTGGACCCGTGGTGGTGGGTGACGGGTCTTCGTGTTCACCGGTCCCGATGCCGAGGACTTCAGCGGGGAGGGCGTTGGCGAGGTCGTCGTTGGAGATCGGCTGGGGGACGCCGCCGCCTAGGTTGGTGGGTTGCTGGGTGCGACCGATTGGACCGGTGCCGGGGCCGCGGGAGATGCCGCCGCCGGGGGTAAGGAGGAGGCCGTCGACGAGTTTTTCGCCGCCGCCTTCTCCGGGGGCAAGGCAGGCTGTGCAGACGGTGGCTCCTTCCTCGAGGCGCCCTTGGAGCTTTTTCATTTGCTCGGGGCTGAGTTGGCGCGCTTTTGAGAGATCGAGGTCCTTGAGGTCGGAGAGGAGGTCGGAATCGAGTGGAAGATTGCCGAGTTCGAGGCCGGCTAGGGTCGCGGCGAATTGATTTTCGAGTTGTTGGAAGGTGGAGTCGGGGAGTTGTTGCGCGGCGGACATGGCTCCGAGTTGGGAGGCGGCTGCGGTGAGACCGCGTTCGAGGGCGCGGAGGGATTGGGCGGTCTGGTCGCGGAGGCTGTCACCGGCTTCCAAACTGGCGTGACTGAACCACTCTTCGGCGGGTTGGTCGCGGAGGGCGTCGAGTTTGTCTTCGAGCGTTTGGACGGCTTCGGGTTCGACGATGTTGGCTTCGGCGAGGCGCTCGACCCAAGTCTGGGTTTCGGTCCACGCGGTGGGAGGTTGGGTGGGTCGGAATGCGGCGGCGTCTGGGGAGACGGGGATGAAGGCGGCGACGAGGACGACGGCGGCGCAGGCGGCGAGGGTCGCGGCGATGGGTTGCCAGCGCCAGGTGAAGCCGTCGGGGGCGCTTTGGGGTGGCGGGTAGTCGCCGATGCCGCGGGCGGCGGCGGTGAGGCGGTTGTGGAGGCTGAGGGAGACGTCGAGGCGGAGGAGCGCGTCGGTTTTTGTAAAAAAATCGCGGCGGGTGCGGGCGAAGGCGTAAGCCGCGGCGAGGAGGAAGGCGGCGGCTACGGCGGGCCAGAACGCGGGGGGGATGGGGCCGCTTTGGCGGAAGAAGAGGAGGGCGCAGGCGGCGAGGGCCGAGGTGAAGATGGCGGCCGGGAGGAGGGCGGCGAGCCAGACGGCGAGGTTGTGGCGCAGGGCGGTGAGGATCGCCTTTCGGTTCCAGAAAGGTTCTGGGGATTCGCTCATGGGCGGACTTTGTGCCGTCCGCAGAGTTGGGGCAAGGGGGAAGCTGAGGTGGGGGCGGGGCGGCTGGGTGCTTGATCGGGTTGGGTCGGCGGCGCAGGACGGCTCAGGGGGTCGGAGTGGGAGTCGGAGTGGCGTCGGGCGGGGCGATCTCTTTGCCGTCTTGGTATTGGACGATGATGACTTCGCCGGTGTCTTCGTCGGTGATCTTCCAGGGGCCTTCGGCTTTGCTGTCGGCGTAGGCGCCTGACGTGCTGACTTTTCCGGACTCAAAGTAGTCGGTCCACGTGCCGTCCATCATTCCGTCGTTGTAGACTCCCTCCGATTCAATTTTCCCGTTCTCCCAGTAGTAATACCACTGCCCGACTTCATTTCCGGCTTCGTAGCTGCCTTCGGAGGTCTTGGTGCCGTCTTCGTAGTATTCGATCCAGTAGCCGTCTTCGAGGCCGTCCTTGATCTGGCCGACGGTCTCGGGTCGCCCGCCGGGGTAGGTGACGATGATCGGGCCGGTGAAGGGTTCCTGGGTCGCGGGGTCGACGAAGGCGTTTTTCGCTTCGTTGAAGGTGAGTCGGTAGAGCTCGACGGGCTTGCCGTCTTCGACCTCGATCGGGTCGGGGGTTTGCGCGAAGGCGGTGGCCGCGAGGATCGAGCTGGCTGCGAGGATGAGGGTCGGAAGAAGCTTCATGGGTCGAGGCTAAGGTCGGAAGGCCGGAATGTCGAAGGTCGAAGGTCGGAGGTCGGAGGTCGGAGGTCGGAGGTCGGAGGTCGGAGGTCGGAGTGCGTGGATTTGCCGCAAAAAGGCGCACAAGGCGGAGAAGGAGGAATGAGTTTTTATTTCGAGAAATTTGCGGCTCTTTGCGGCCGAACTTACTGATCGAGTTCGAAGGCGATGTTGACGGTGTAGGTGCCGTCTTCGGCGAGGGCGGTGGGGAGGGGGGCGATGCGGGTGACGCGCTTGGCGGCGGCGAGGACGGATTCGTCCATGACCGGGTTGCCACTGCCTTTGATGACGGTGGCGGAAGCGACGCTGCCGTCTTTTTTGATCTTGAGTTGGAGCGTGGTGACAAAGTTGCGCTTGGCGTCGAAGATGGAGGTGGGCTGGTCCCACTGGCTGAAGAAGGAATCGTGGATGAGGTCGTGATACCATCCGAAATCGGATTCGCCGCCGCCGCCGGATTCGGTGTCGGAGCTGTTGTTGGAATCGGAGTCAGTACTGGCCTCGGATTCGCCGGGTTCGGGTTTGTCAGGTTTGACGGCCTCGGCTTTTTTGACCGGGGTCGGGGTGGATTCGGGCGTCGGCTCCGGTGTTGCTTTGGGCGTGGGTTTCGGGGTCGGCTCGGGAGTAGGGGTTGGGGTGACGGTTGGTTTAGGAGTCGGCTTCGGGGTGGGCTTCGGTGTTGCTGTCGGTTCGGGGGTTGGTTTGGGAGTCGGTTTGGGAGTTGGTTTGGGAGTCGGGGTCGGAATTGGCTTCGGGGTCGGTGTGGGTGTTGGCTCGGGAGTAGGGGTTGGGGTGGGTTTTGGCGTGGGAGTGGGAGTGGGAGTGGGAGTGGGAGTGGGAGTGGGAGTGGGAGTCGGCGTTGGCGTCGGCGTTGGCGTGGGATTTTCGAGGGGGATTTCGCTGGGGGGTTTGGGTTCGGGGGTTGGCGGTGGTGGGGGGGGCGGGGTCGGTGGTGGTGTCGGCTCGGGGGTGGGTTCGGGCGTGGCCGGGGGTGGGGTGGGTTTTTCTTCGGGTGGGGGTTCGATGAAGTCGGGAGCGGCGAAGGAGGCTGCGTCGAGCCAGGTGACTTCGCCGAGGGGGGCTCTTCCTTGGGGCGGGCGATCAACGAAATCGCGACGATGACGATGGCGTGGGCGAACGCGACGAGGATGACCGTGCGGCGGAAGCGGTGGCTTTTGCGGACGCGCCGGGGCCGACGTTTTTTCACGGGACGATTACGGGGCTGCGGGGGCGTCTTCGGGGCGGGTCATGACGCCGACCTTGGTGATGCTGACGCGCTGGAGGATATCCATGATGGCAACGAATTTTTGGATCGCGAGGTCTTTGTCGGGGCGGACGACGACGGCGATGTTCGGATTCGCGGCGTGGAGGTTGGCGAGTTGGGACTCGAGTTCGTCGGCGGTGACGGGGGCCTCGTTGAGGGTGAGGGTGGCGTCGCGGTTGATGGCGATCATTTGCACGTCGGCGGGGTTGACCTCGCTCTTGGCGGTGGAGCTGGTGGGGACGACGAGGTCGAGGCTGTTCTCGATGAGAGGGGTCGTGATCATGAAAATGATCAGGAGCACGAACGCGAGGTCGAGCAGGGGCGTGACGTTCAGGTCGGTGAGCGTCTGCAGGCTTTGGCGGTCGGAGAAGCGGCGCACTGGTTGGTCGGAAGGTCTTAAAGTCGGAAGGTCGGATTAGCGGTCCGTTGATCGGCGGGCCCGGGGTAGCCGTGGTCGACGTAGCGGTGCTCGATCTCGGAGGAGAGTTCGGCGGCGAAGTTATCGGATTCGACGAGGATCTTGCGGATGGAGGCGACGAGGAAGTTGTAGCCAAACATGGCGGGAATGGCGACGAGGAGGCCGACAACGGTGGTGATGAGGGCACCGGAGACGCCGGGGGCCATGGCGGCGAGGTTGGCGTTGCCGGCGGCGGCGATGCCGGAGAAGGCATCCATGACGCCCCAGACGGTGCCGAGGAGACCCAGAAACGGCGCGCCGGAGACCGCCATGGAGAGGACGTTCATTTGAGCTTCCAGGTCGAGGGCGGATTCGCCAACGGCGCGTTCCATGGCGGCGGTGACGGTGCGCATCTGCGCGGGGGTGATTTTGTCGGAGGCTTCCAGGCGGGCGCGGAAGGTTTCGTCGACTTCGGTGGAGCCGAGCATCTGGAAGCAGAGCTCGTCGCAGCCGGCTTCGTAGATGTGGAAGAGGGCGGTGCCGTCGAAGCGAACGCCGCTCTCGTAGACGCGGAGGGGCTGGCGGTCGCGGTGGAAGAGGTCGGAGAAGCGGGCAGCTTGGCGGCTGGCGAAGGCGAGGACGCGGAATTTGGTGACCATCACCGACCAACTGAAGATGGACGCAATGAAGAGGGTGAAGAGGATCGCTTTGCCTTCGACGGTCGAGTTCGTGAAGGCGTAGAAGAGGCCGGTGCCTTCTTGGACGACGAGTAGGGACCAGGCCAGCATTTCGGGTGGTGTTATCGGGTAGGGTGGGGCTTCGGGAAAGTGATTTTTCTCACGCGAAGCCGCGAAGCCGCGAAGAAATGAGATGCTGTCGCTTCGCGGCTTCGCGGCTTCGCGTGAGGATTGTATTTCTCCGGGAGGGAGCTTATTGGTGCGGCTCTTATGAAGCGCTTCGTGATTTTTGGGTTGGTGATGGGGTCTCTCGGGTTTTTGCGGGCGGAGGCTCCGACGGAGAATCGGTATGATGTCGTGGCGAAAGTGTTTCAGCCTTTTTGGACCGTGTTGCTCGCGGGTGGGGAGGGTCGGGACCGGGCGATGGCGCTGAAGATCGTGATGAGCGAGGTGACGGGGCGGCTGCCGAAGGAGTTCGAGGGAGCGACGCTGGACGCGGCGGCGCAATTTCCGGACAAGGTGAAGCTGGTGGCTCCGGTGCTGGGTGAGCGAATGACGGTGTGCCGGAATGGCGACGAGGTGTGGGCGACGCCGGGGGCGAAGATCGAGTATCTGCTCAAGCAATTTGCGGGGAAGCTGCCGAAGCCGACGGAGAAAAAGAACACGCCGCTTTTTCTGCCGATCACGGCTCAGCAGGCGATTTTTCTGCCGGCGCTGTTCGTGATGGAGGAGGCGGTGACGATCGAGGATCTGGACGGGGAGCCGACGCGGGTGTTGTCGGGTGGGCTGATGCCGGAGCTGGCGAAGGCGGCGAAGGCGGAAGACTTCCGCGCGTCGATGTGGATCGGCGATGGCTACGTGCCGCGGCAAATCAAGGTGGTGCAGAAAACGTTCACGGCGACGGTGAAGATCGAGGATCTGCAGTTTGCGCCGGGCTTTCAGGCGGTGGTGTGGAATCCGCCGGCCGGGGAGACGGACGTTTACCGGACGACGCCGGAGGTGCTGGAGCAGCTGCTCTTTGTCCTGATGAATTCGGTGCAATCGAAGGAGGGCGAGGAGCCTTGGATGAAGTTGCAGTGAGTGGTCGGAAGGTCTGAAAGTCGAAGGTCGGAAGGTCTGGAGTGCGCGCTTCGCGCGGGTAGGGGGGGTGCTCTGTGAGCCGCGGATGGTGCTTGGAGCGGTTGGGGGGTGTTTCGTGACGGGGTTGCACCGGGCAGGATGCCCGGCGCTGCAGGCTGGAAGCCTGCGCTCCCCACCTTCGACCTTCGACCGTATCGAATAAATGTCGCGTGACTTGCGTTGGGGTTGGTCGATACTTCGAACTATGGAAACTCTCGAGCTACTTGGGGTTGCACTGGGGCTGGCAACTCTCGCTGGTCTGAATCTTTATCTGACCGTTTTCGTCACCGGTCTGGCGGTGCGGATGGATTGGATCTCGCTGGCGGATAAGTATCAGCAGCTGGACATCCTCGCGGAGCCGGCGGTGCTGTGGGTGGCGGGGACTCTGTTCGTCCTGGAATTTTTTGCGGACAAGGTGCCATGGGTGGACTCGCTGTGGGACTCGGTGCACACGATCATTCGTCCGGTTGGCGGGGCGATGGTTGCGATCACCGTGCTGGGCGAGGTGAATCCGGTTTACGACGTGATCGTTGGGTTGCTCGGTGGTGGGATGGCGCTGACTTCGCACGCGGCGAAGGCGGGCACGCGGTTGCTGGCAAACGCTTCGCCGGAACCGTTCACGAACATTGGGCTGAGTCTCGGGGAGGATGCTTTGGTTCTGGGGGGCTTGGGGTTGGTGGTCTTTCAACCGCTGGTCGCGCTGGTGTTGGCCGTGGTTGCATTTGGGTTAGCCATTTGGCTCGTGCCGAAAGTCGTGCGGCGGGCGCGGGTGACGCTGTGGTTCGCTTGGAAATGGGTGGGGCACTTGTTTGGCACGCGGGGTTCGGCGACGGTGGACGGGAGGGCGCTTCCGATGGAGTTGGCGGCGGAGATGCGGCGGATCGCGGGGGACGATTGGGTCGCGGAGTTGGCGGTGCCCTGCGTTGCGGGGAGAGGGACGGATCTGCCGAAGCACGCGTTTGGATGGGCGCTGTTGGGGGGTGGGGCGGACAGTGGAACGGTTTATTTTGCGCGATCGGGGCGGCCTCGCCCGGTGGTCGTGCCGGTGGAATTGGCGGATTGCGAAGTGGATCTGCGCAGGGGCTGGGTGTCGGACCGAATGCGGGTGAAGCGGGTTGGCGGGGGCGTGGCGCAGGAGCTGCGGTTCGATCGGTCCCGGCGGGAGGTGGCGGAGGAATTGGTGGAGCGCTTGCGGGTTGGGGGGGCTGTGGCGGTCCGGGAGCCTTTGGAGTTGGCGGGGGTTTGAGGGAGGTTCTGAGGCTTCGCCGTTGGGTTGGGTCAGGGATTCACGTTCGCCGTTCCTGGAGGTAGATTTTGCGGCGTCGGTGGCCTTTGGTTTTGCGCGGGTCGATCGGGTTGCTGCTCGTTCTCAGCCTTTGCGGGATGGGGTGGGATCGGGAGGAGGGGGAAGTTGGGGTTTTTGTGGTGAGGGACGAGTCGGCTAGCGTGTCGCCGACCGGGCGGGAGGTGGCGGTGGATTTTGTCGAGGGCTTGGCAGGGGAGAGGGTGCGCGAGCTTTCGTTTGAGGATGAGTCGGTGGGGGAAGCTCTTACTCGGGCGGCGGCTTTGCGGTGGGATGATCGCCCGACCCGGTTGGTCTTGGAAACGGACGGGGTGGCGATCTCGGCGGAGGATGAAGCGGTGGCCCGACGACTGGCGGCGGCGGGGGTTCCCGTGGATGTCGTGAGGCTGGATCGTGAGCGGGATCCGGAGGTGGAAGTCGACGGGGTGGAGGTGCCGCGGGTGGTGCAGCCGGGGCAGGCTTTTGACGTGGCGGCGATGGTGCGCGCGAACCGGGCGGGGGCGGTGGGGTTGCGGCTGTATCAGGATGGTTTGTTGATCGGGGAGCGGACGGAGAAGTTGGTCGCGGGGGAGAATCGGGTGATTTTCGCGGACGTGGCGGGGGCTGGAACGGAGCTGCGGGTGGAGGTGGTCGCGGAGGGGGGTGACGTTTTTGTCGAAAACAACGTGGCGGTTGCGCGGGTGTCGGCTGCACGGAGCGCGCGGGTGCTGGTGTTGGATCCGCAGCCGGAGCGGATGGAGTGGTTGGCGGGGACGTTGCGGGCGGCGGAGTTTGACGTGGAGGTCAGGCCGACGGGATCGGCTCCGGACCGGGTGGAGGATTTTGGGCGCTTCGATCTGGTGGTGTTGAGTGACAGTGGGGCGGGGGAGCTGGGGGATGGGCGGATGCGGGCGCTGCGCTCCTGGGTGTTGGATCTGGGGGGTGGGTTGATCTTGTCGGGTGGGGAAAATGGCTTTGCGGCGGGGGGTTACTACGACACGCCGTTGGCGGAGTTGTCGCCGGTGGAGATCGCTTACGAGGACGGGGCTGAGCTGCCGGTGGCGGCGCTGATGATCGCGCTGGATCGCTCGGGATCGATGGCGGCGACGGTCGGCGGCGGTGGGCAAACGAAGATGATGCTGGCCAACGAGGGAGTGGTGCGGGCGCTGGATGCGTTGCAGGCGAAGGATCTTTTTGGGGTGTTGGCGGTGGACACGGAGGCACGGGGGGTGGTGCCGTTGGGACGGTTGACGGACCGGAAGTTGGTGGCTGAACGGGTGGTGGGGATTCAGTCGGGTGGCGGCGGGATCTACGTGACGACGGCGATGGTGGCGCTCTACCGGGCGTTGCGGGAGGCGGACGCGCGGATCAAGCACGTGATCCTTTTTTCGGACGCGGCGGATGCGGAGGAAAAGGAGGCCGGGGGAATGGCGGCGCTGGATCTGGCGGGGGCGATGCTGGCGCAGCGGATCACGGTGTCGGTGGTGGCTTTGGGGAGTGACGAGGACCGGGATACGGAATTTCTGCGGACCCTCGCCGAGCGGGGCGGTGGGCGGTTTTACCTGACTTCGGATGCGCTATCGCTGCCGCGGATCTTCGCGGAGGAGTCGTTGCGGGCGACGCGGACAAATCTCGTGGAGGATGCGTTGCAGCCAGTGGTCGTGGGGGTGGGGGATGAGATCGGCGGGGTTGACTGGGCGGCGGCTCCGTTTTTGCTGGGTTACAACGCGACGAGTTCGAAAGCGGGGGCACGGACTTTGTTGGCGACCGAGCGGGGGGAGCCGTTGCTGGCGACGGCGCGGGTGGGACTGGGAACGGTCGCGGCGTTTACGAGTGATCTGAAAGGTCGGTGGACGGGGGATTGGTTGGGGTGGCCGGGCTTTGGAAAGCTGGTGACGCAGTTGGCGCGGGCGGTGGCGCCGGGGGCGGACGCGGAGGGGGTGGTGGCGCGGGTCGAGACGACCGGTGGTCGTGCTAGGGTGGTGGTCGATGCGAACGATGCGTTGGGGAGGTTTGTCGATGGCGCGGCGGTCGAGGTGACCAGGCTGGCGGACGGGCGAACGATGCCGGCGGACCAGGTCGGGCCGGGACGGTATGCGGCGGAGTTCGCGGGTGGGGGCGAGGCATTTTCGGTGCGGGTCGGAGACGGGGATGCCGTTCTCACGCGAAGCCGCGAAGGCGCGAAGGTGGCTGGTGAGTTTGCGGTGTTAAAAGACGCGGGGCCGGGGATCGAGCGTCTGGCGGCGGCTGGGGGTGGGATGGTGGATCCGGGGGCGGAGGAGGTCTTTCGCTCAACGGGGGCGGGGGTGGTGACGCGGGTGGATCTGTCGGTGTGGTTTCTGGTGGTGGCTCTTTGTTTGTTCCCCGTCGACGTTTGGTCGCGGCGGCGGTTGGGGTGAAGAAATGGGCGGGCAGGGGGTGGCCGCCCTACCGTAGGAGGTCGGCGCAGACCTTTTTGGCGTCGAGGTGAGTCTCGGCGAACGTTTTGGCGGCGGCGCCGTGTTGGGCGTAATTGGCGGCGACCTTGGCGATGGCGGTGGCGGCATCTTCGAGGGTGGTGAAGGGGAGGATGCCGTCGCCGGATGGGAGGTGGTCGGTCCAGCCGGTGTCCTGGACGACGACGGGCTTGCCGAGCGCGAGGTAACAGGCGGAGCGGCAAGAGAACCAGCCGCTGTGGCTTTTGACGTAGCCGTTTTTGGCGATGCTCCACTCGGCTTTGCTGTTGGCGAGGAAGTCGTGGTAGGTGGCGTAGTCGGGGAGGTGGGCGTCGGGTTCGATGATCTGCCACCCGGCGGCTTCGATCTCGGCGGTGGGGCGGGAGCGGCCGACGCCCTGGCCCATGGCGAGAACGAATTTCTCGTCGGTGTGTTTGGGGAGGTCGAGGAAGCGGCGGAACTCGAGGTCTTTGTTGCCGTAGGTCTCGCCGTCGAATTCTTGCGGGGGGTAGCTGGCCCAGTTCATGACGGTGGTCCAGGCGTCGCGGGCGACGTGGGTCGCGGAGGGTGGGAGGAGATTTTTCTTCCACCAATCGAGCGCGATGGGCTGAACGGTGGGTTTCCAATCGAAGCCGGCGGTGGGGACTTTGCACCCGGGTTGGCCGACGTTGAGGCCGAAGGTGAGGTGGTCGGTGTGGGCGCGAAGGTGGTCGATGTAGCCGCTCCGTTCGAGATTCGTCAGGCCGATGTGGGTGAACATGGGGTCGCCGTCGACGAAGAGTTTGCGGGGGATGGCGGCGGTGCAATCGCGGAGCCAGCAGGCGCCGGAGACGTTGACGAGGACGTCGGCAGAGCGGATGACGGACTCGCTGGCGGCTCCGACCGGGCCGTGGTAGGTGTCGGTGGCTTCGTTGCGGTAGATCCAGCGGTCGCCGAGGTCGAACTCGTGCATGACGCGCTCGAGGTAGTTGACGTTGTGCGTGCAGTCGGCGGAGGCGCCTGAGCGACGGGGTCGTAGGCCCAGGTGGCGGTGTCCTCGAGATACCAGACGTCGTGGCCGAGGTCGCGGAAGCCGAGGACGTATTGGACGTAGTCCCAGGTGACGCCGCCGAAGGCGTAGTTGCCGATGAGGCCGGTGACGAGGATGCGCATCGGGTGAGCTTGGCGGGGTGGGTTGAGAGTTGAAAGTTGAGAGTTGAGTGGGCGCTCCGGCTCCCTCGCGTCTTTCGCCGCGGGTGTGGGTTGGGTGGTTTGAACGTTCTTCTCTCACGGCGTTGCGCCGGGCAGGGATGCCCGGCGCGGACGGGCTGGAAGCCCGTGCTCCCCGGGGTGTAGGGTTGGCGGATGAAAATTGTGATTGGGGTGGGGATTGCGGCGCAGCCGATCTCGGCGGTGGGGATCGCTTGGACGGCTCTCAATTGGCCGCTGGGTTTCCGAGAATTGGGTTGGGAGGTTTGGGTGGTGGAGGGTTTGGATTCCTCCAAGTGCGTGGACTTGGAATGGAACTCGGTGCCGTTCGAGGGGTCGGCGAACGAGGCGCACTGGGGGACGATGATGGGGGCGTTTGGGTTGGAGGGGTGCTCGACTTTGTTGGTCGATGGGGTGGCGGCGAACCTGGAGGAGTTGCGGGATTTCGCGGCGGAGGCGGACGTTTTTCTCAACTACTCGGGGCACTTCAAATCGCCGGAGGTTGAGTTTCCGAAGGCGGTGAAAGTGTATTTGGACGGGGATCCGGCTTTCTCGCAGGCGTGGGTGGAGAGTTACGACTGCGACATGAACTTTGCGGCGCACGACCGGTTCGTGACGGTGGGGACGACTTGGGATTCGTCGGATCGGTTTGCCGCGGATTGCGGGATCGAGTGGGTGCCGACGTTTCCGCCGGTGACGTTGCGGTATTGGCCGTTCGAGCCGCTGAACGGGTTTGGGCGATTTACGACGATCGCGCACTGGGAGGGTTACAAAAATTCCGAGTGGGGTGGAAAGTGGTTGACGGGGAAGCGGGAGGAATTTCAGCGCTTCGTGGACGTGCCGCGGTCGGTGTCGAAGCCAATCGAGTTGGCGATGAGCGTGTGGGATCATCGCTCGGAACTGGGCCCGTTTCGCGAGGCGGGGTGGGAGCTGCGGGAGGCGCGGGAGGTGTGTTCGTCGCTGGACGCTTACGCGGCGTTTCTGCGGGGATCGTCGGCGGAGTTTTCCGTGGCGAAGGGGGGATACGTGCTTTCGCGGGCGGGGTGGTTCAGCGATCGGAGCGTGTGCTACGCGGCGCTGGGGCGGCCGCTCGTGTTGCAGGACACGGGGGTGAGCGCGTTGCTTCCGGAGGGAGCGGGGTATTTTCCGTTCACGACGCCCAGGGAAGCGGTGGCGGCTTGCGAGCGGGTGGTGGGAGATTTTGCGAATCAGCAGCGGGCGGCGCGGCGGCTGGCGGAGGAGTTTTTTGCCAGCGAGGTTGTGCTGACGAAACTGCTCGAGAGAGTGATGTGATGCGGTCGAAGGTCGGAGCGTCGATCTTTGAATCGTTGGGGCGACGGTTTTAGGATTTTTCGGAGGCGAGGATCTCACCCTCGGTGAGGGTTTTGCCGCCGTAGGTCTCCTTGAGAAAGACACAGGCTCCGATGCCGAGGAGGGAGAGGGCGGGGAGGAGGATCATGGCGTAGCGAAAGTCGGTGGCGGAGAAGTCGCCGCTGGCGATGGCGGTCTGGGAGCCGGAGAAGTGGTCGAGGAGAACGCCGACGAGGGGCTGAAGGAGGCCGCCGAGGAGCATGACGATCATGTTCACGCAGGCGATGGAAGTCGCGGCGGCGGGCAGGGGATTGGCTTCCAGGCCGGCGGCGAACCCGACGACCTGGACGCTGGAGGCGAGGCCGATGGCGAGCAGGAGAACGATCATGCCCGGGACGGTGGTCGGCGGTGCGAGGACCAGGAAAATGGTGGTGAGGAGGGTGAGTGCGGTGGAGCCCAGCAGCATGGCGCGGCGGCGGCCGAGGTGGTCGGAGAGCCAGCCGGCGGCGGGGCCGCCGATGAGCCAGCCGACGTAGAGGACGGAGATGAGCCGGGCGGCGTCGACGACGCTGATCCCGGAGACGGCGTGGAGATACGGAACGCCCCAGAGGCCGCCGAAGACGGAGAGCGGGAGGTAGAGGCAGGAGGCGACGAAGCCGATGACCCAGGTCTGGGGATTGAGCAGAACACCGCGGAGGTGGCCGAACATGCGGGAAAACGAACCGCTGCGCGTGGCGGTCGCGCTTTTTTTCTGACGTGGAGTGGTGGGGGGCTTCGGAAGAAGGAAAAAGATGGCGGCGGCGACGATGAGGCCGAAGAGGGCGGCGCCGCGGAGGGAGGCCTGCCAGCCGAGGGCGGCGACAAACTCCGCGACGGCGGCGTTGCCGATGATGGCTCCGACCATGCCGAGGGCGGTGGTGAGGCCGGAGATGAGGGCCATGCGGGCGGGCGGAAACCACTGGGCGGCGGCATGCATCGCGCCGACGAAGGCAAAGGCCGAGCCGCTCCCCTGGAGCAGGCGGGCGGTGAGGAGGATGACGGGGGAGCCGCCGACGATTTCGAGGAAGCAGCCGGCGACGCAGAGCAGGACGGCTGGGACGAGGACGCGGCGAGTGCCCCATTCGTCGAGGAGGCCGCCGACGACGAGCTGAAGCGGAGCGTAGATGTAGTAGTAGGCTCCGAGGGCGGCTCCAAGGCCGGCGGCGCTCAGGTGGAAGGAGCGTTGGAGCTCGGGTTCCATGACCGAGGGAGCAACGCGAATGAGGAATTCGTAGAGGTAGAAGAGCGAGACAACGCCCCAGGCGATCCAGCCGGTCAAGCGGTGGCGGGAGGGTGCTTGATCTTCCGCGGTCGTCTGCACGGGCCGCAGTGTGGCGGTTGGTTGCCGAAAAGGGAAGCGAGCTTCGCGGTCGGGCGGCTCGGAGGGTCGGGGCGGGTCAGAGATACTTCTCGCCGCGGACGACTTCGATGTCTTGGAGGAAGGTGATGAAGCCGGGTCGGTCGAAGTAGAGGTCGGCGATGGCGGTGAGGATGGCGTCGGCGGTGGCGGGGCTGGCGATGACTTCGATGCGGACGTTGGAGCCTTCCCAGTCGAGGGGCCGGTGGCCGCGGGTGCCCTGACCGTGGGCGTCGGTGAGGGTGTAGCCGGTCGCGCCGAGGGCGAGGATTTTTTTCGTGAGTTCGTCGGCCCAGAGCCGGTCGGCGACGATGGTGACGAGCTTGAGTGGGGTGAGCTTCATGGCTAGGCGAGGCGGCGGGCTATCTCGAGGTAGAGGGGGATGCCGAGGGTGAGGTTGAACGGGAAGGTGAGACCGAGGGAGGCGGTGAGGTAGAGGGCGGGATTGGCCTGGGGGAGGGCGATGCGGACGGCGGCGGGGGCGGCGATGTAGGACGCGCTGCCGGACATGGCGCCAAGCACGGTGGCGCCGCCGATTCCGAGTCCGGCGACGGTGCCGAGCCAGACGCCGAGGGTTCCGTTGACGACGGGGATGACGAGGGCGAGCACGACGAAGAGGGGGCCGGCGGCGCGGACTTCGGGGAGGCGGCGGGCGGCGAGGGTGCCGAGTTCGACCATGAAGAGGACGAGCGCTCCCTGGAAAAGTGTGACGAAGAACGGCGTCACTTTTTCCATCCGCTCGGGGCCGGAGATCCAGCCGATGATGAGTCCCCCGACGAGGAGGATGATGCTCTTGCCGGTGAGGACTTCGTGCATGGCCTTCTGCCAGGAACTGCCGGAGGAGCCGCGGAGCTGCACGATCATGAGGGCGACGACGATTCCGGGGACTTCGAGGATCGCGACGAGGGCGGGGAGAAATCCTTCGGGCGCGGCTCCGGCGGCGTTGGCGAAGCCGACGGCGGCGATGAAAGTGACGGCGGAGACCGAGCCGTAGTGGGCGGCGAGGGCGGCGGAGTCGGCCATCGGTTGCTTGGCGATGAGGCGGAAGGCGGCGTAGGCGATGAGGGGAGTGATGATCCCGAGGGCAAAGGTCGCGGCGGCGGGCCAGGCGACTTCGGCGATGGGGGTGGAGCCGAGGGCGATGCCGCCTTTCAGCCCGATGGCGAGGAGGAGGTAGATCGAGAGGCCGCCGTAGATGGCTTCGGGCAGGTGGAGATCGCTTTTCAGGGTGGTCGCGATCATCCCCAGGAGGAAGGCGAGCAGGATGGGCGAGAGGAGGTTGTTGATGAGCAAGTCCACGGCTGGGGCGGATGGTAGCGGGAATTTTGGTGGTGGGAATTGGGAAGATTGTTTTTGGGTTGGATGCTGGGGTGGTTTTGGTTTGCGGGGGTGAATGGCTATTGAAGTAAGCGGGGAAGGACTCGCCGCCCTCCCCGGTGAAGGGTCGGGTATTTTGCGGTTTCTTCGGCTGGGGGGTTGCGATTAACTGCTGCGCATGGCGACGTTTGCTGCACTGAAAGAGATCTATGACCGTCCGTTTTTTGAGCTGATCGAGTCGGCGCGGGCGGTTCATCGGCTGAATTGGCCGGAGCGGGAGATGCAGCTTTGCACTTTGCTGAGCGTCAAGACGGGGGGGTGCTCGGAGGATTGTAAATACTGCGCGCAGAGTGCGCGGTATCAGACCGGGATCGAGCGGGAGACGCTGATGACGGCGGCGGAGGTGATGCCGATCGCGGAGCAGGCGCGGGCAAATGGCTCGACTCGATTTTGCATGGGGGCGGCTTGGAAGGGGGTGCGCGCGGGGGATCCGAGATTTGAGACGGTGCTCGAGACCATCCGCGAGGTGAGCAAGTTGGGGATGGAGGTGTGCGTGACGCTGGGGCAGGTCGGGGACCGTGAGGCCGAGCAGCTGCGAGAGGCGGGCGTGACGGCTTACAATCACAACATCGACACGTCGCCGGAGCACTACGGCAACATCGTGACGACGCACACGTTCCAGGATCGGCTGAACACGATCGGGTCGGTGCAGCGGGCGGGAATGGCGGTTTGTTGCGGGGGGATTCTGGGGATGGGGGAGTCGGAGGTGGATCGGTTACGGATGCTGGAGGTGCTGTCGAACTTCGACCCGGTGCCGGAGAGCGTGCCGATCAATTGCTTGATGCCGATGCCGGGGACGCCACTCGAGGATGCGGTGCCGATCGATCCTTTCGAGTTGGTGCGGTTGATCGCGACGGCGCGGATGACGCTGCCGAAGGCGAAGATCCGGCTGTCGGCGGGGCGGACGATCCTTTCGCGGGAGGCTCAGGCGTTGTGCTTCTTCGCGGGGGCGAACTCGGTGTTTTACGGGGAGAAGCTTCTCACCGCGGGAAATCCGGAGGTGAACGAGGATCTGGATCTCATGCGGGAGCTGGGGTTGACGGCGCAGCGACCGTTCAGCGATGTCGAGCGGCCGCGGGCGATGGCGGGGGCCTGATCCAGATTCAAATACGGTTTTTAGGAGAAGGTAACGAACGTAACGGAGAATACAGGGAGAGCTTTTTTGATGAAAATTTCCATTGGATCGGATCACGCGGGTTTTGTTTACAAAGGTCGGATGATCGAGCACTTGAAGGCCGCGGGGCACGAGGTGGTCGACTTTGGGACGGACTCGGCGAAGTCGACGGATTACCCGCTGTTCATCATTCCGACGGCGGAGGCTGTGGTGAAGGGGGAGGTTGACCGGGGGATCGTGCTGGGCGGATCGGGGAACGGGGAGGCGATGGCCGCGAACAAGGTGAAGGGGGTGCGGTGCGCGCTGTGCTGGAACTCGCAGACGGCGGTGGCTTCGCGGATGCACAATGACTCGAACGTGCTGTCGATCGGGCAGCGAATGACGTCAATCGAGATCGCGCTGGAGATCGTGGACATTTGGTTGCGGACGGAGTTTGAGGGTGGGCGGCACCAGGGGCGGATCGATGAGATGTCGCGGTATGAGGCGACGGGGGAGTTGCGGAAAAGCTGAAAGCCTCAGGCCGCAAGGGTGGGGGCGTCCTCCCAGAGGTTGGGGCGCGTTTGATTTGAGTGATTGAGGTTCGGTACGGGCGGGGGGTGGAGTTGCCTGACCTCGGGGAGCGGGGGCTTTGGCTGGACCCGCGGGGGCCGCGGGACTTTGCGTTTGTCTCACACGCGCACTCGGATCACACGGGGCGGCACGCGGAATCGATCCTAACGGACGGGACTTCGCGGCTGATGCGGGCGCGGTTGGGGGTGCCGGTTGGGGTCGAGCACGTTTTGGGATGGCGGGAGCGGCGGGCGTTTTCGAATTTTGAGATGACGCTCATCCCGGCGGGGCACGTGCTGGGGAGTGCGCAGTGTCTGATCGATTCGGCGGCGGGGTCGCTGCTTTACACGGGAGATTTCAAGCTGCGGGCGGGGCTGTCTTCGGAGGTGGCGGAGGCGGTGCCGGCGGACATTCTCATCATGGAGACGACGTTTGGGTTGCCGCACTACGTGTTTCCGCCGGCGGAGGAGGTGATCGCGGGGGTGGTAAAGTTCGCCCAGGAAGCGCTGGAGGAGGGGGACGTGCCGGTGTTGTTGGGATATTCGTTGGGAAAGGCGCAGGAGATCCTGACGGCATTGTCGACGGCGGGCGTCCCGATCATGCTGCACGGGGCGGTGTGGAAAATGACGCGGGTTTACGAGGGGCTCGGCATCTCGTTCCCGGAATACCGGAAATACGAGGCGGGAGCGGTGGCTGGTCACGCGCTGATCTGTCCGCCGAACGTGAATGGATCGGCGATGTTGCGGAAAATCCGGAACCGGCGGGTGGCGATGTTGTCGGGCTGGGCGATGAATCCGGGGGCAAAGTTTCGGTATCAGGCGGACGCGGCGTTTCCGCTATCGGATCATGCCGGGTATGATGATCTGCTGCGGCACGTGAGGGCGGTGGGACCGAAGCGGGTGCTGACGTTGCACGGGTACGCGCGGGAATTTGCGGCGGATCTGCGCGAGCTGGGGGTGGAGGCTTGGGCGCTGACGGGGGATAATCAGCTGGAGCTGGGTATCGCGCGGGGCGTGACGGTGAGTTTCGAACGGAAGGAGACGACGGGAACGAAGGGTGAGAAGAAGACGGAGGGATTTGGATTGTTTACGGAGGTCTGTGAGGGGATCGGGCGGACGACGGGAAAGTTAGAGAAGGTGCGGATCTTGCGGGAGTATTTTTCTGGGCTGGAGGATTCGGAGCTGCGGGTGGCGGCGGTTTGGTTGACCGGGAATGCATTTTCGCGGGTTGCGAACCGGGCGGTGCGGGTCGGGTGGGCGGTGATCCGGCGGGCGGTGCTGGCGGTGTCGGGGTTGTCGCCGGGGGACTTCTCGGCGATCTCGAAGCGGTGGAATGACATCGGGCTGACGACCGCGGAGGCGTTGGGGGGGCGGGATGCGGAAGGGTCGCCGTCGATCGGAGAGGTCGGAGAGTTTTTCCAGAAGCTTGAAGACGCTCGGGGGCCGGTTGTGAAGGGGAGTTTGCTCGAGGAGATGCTGCGGCGGATTTCGGCCGGGGAGGCGAAGGTGTTGGTGACGATTCTCACGGGCGAGCTGCGGATCGGGTTGAAGGAGGGGCTCGTCGAGGAGGCGGTGGCGGAGGCTTTCGGGGTCGAGGGAGCGGCGGTGCGGGAAGCAAATATGCTGTTGGGTGACTTGGGGGAGACGGCTTTGCGGGCGCGGGCTCGGACGCTGGAGGCGGTCGAGTTGCGTCCGTTTCGACCGATGAAGGCGATGCTGGCGAGCCCGGAGCCGGACGCCGAGGCGGTGTGGGGGCGGCTGGGTGGGGGCGGCTCGGTCTGGCTGGAAGACAAGCTGGACGGGATCCGGGCGCAGGTACACGTGGCGGGAGGGGAGTGCCGCATTTTTTCCCGAGAGCTGAAAGAGGTGACGGCGACCTTCCCGGAGATCGCGGCGGAGGCGGTGGGGTTGGGTCGGGAGTTCGTGCTGGATGGCGAGATGCTGGCTTGGCAGGACGGGCGGCCGCTGGGGTTTTTCGAATTGCAGCGACGGCTGGGGCGCAAGGAGCGGGATCTGTTCATGGCGAACGAGGTGCCGGTCTCGTTCGTGGCGTTCGACGTGCTCTGGGCGGAGGGGCGGTCGGTTTTTCGGGAAAAGCTGACGGAGCGACGGCGGGTGCTGGAGGGGCTGGGACTGGCGGGGGCTTTGAGCGCGGTGCCGTTGGCGAGCGCTGCGTCGGCGGAGGAGATCGACGTGGCTTTTGACGCGGCGCGGGCGCGGGGGAACGAGGGACTCATCGCGAAAGACCCGGTGAGCGCGTATTCGCCCGGTCGGCGGGGATTGGCTTGGATCAAGTTGAAGAAGGCGTTCGCGACGTTGGACTGCGTGATCGTCGCGGCTGAATATGGCCACGGGAAACGCGTCGGGGTGTTGAGCGACTACACGTTCGCCGTGCGGGACGCGAAGGGCGCTCTGTTGAACATTGGGAAGGCCTACAGCGGCCTCACGGACGTGGAGATTGCCGATCTCACGGAGGAGTTGCTGGGACTTGTGCTGCGGCAGCGGGGGCGGGTCTACGACGTGGAGCCGAAGGTCGTGTTGGAGATTGCGTTCGATTCGATCAACGAAAGCGACCGGCACGCGAGTGGATTGGCGATGCGGTTTCCGCGGATCAAGGGGATCCGGCGGGACAAGGGGGTCGACGGGATCGACAGCGTGGCGTCGGCGCGAAGGTTGGTTGCGCGGCCTAGCGGTCCTGGATGAAGTCGGTCGCGGCGACGGTGGCGGCGACGGCGTTTTGGAGGAGGTCGCGGGCGAGGGCTTCGAGGGTCAGGTTGGGAGAGGCGACGACGAGAAAGATCGCGAGGATGGCGAGGTTGAGGACGTAGATAATGGTGAGGGAGAAAAAGGTGCCGCCGTATTGGAGGTCGGATTGGCCTTTGGGAATCATCCAGAGAGTGAAGCTGAGGTGGAAGGCCCACGTGGCTCCGATGAGCATGAAGAGGACCGGGCGGAACGGGGTCATGTCGAAGGCGAGGCCGAGGCCGCCGTAGAGGGCGATGACGAGGAGGCTGTAGATCGGGAAGAAGTAGGGGGCGAGGGCGATCCAGGTATTGATGCGGTCGGTGAGAATGTGGCCGCCGCGCTCGGTGACTTCGAACTGGCTGACTTTGCCGCCCATGCACCAGACCCAGATGGCGTGGGTGAGTTCGTGGCCGAAGACGTAGATGAGGGTGGGGTGGGGGAGGGCGAGGAAGGTGACGATCCAGAGGATGAGGCCGAGGGAAAAGAACCAGAATTCCTCGGTGGCCCAGAAGGCCTCGTGCACGGTGGCGCGGGCGAAGGCGGTGAAGAAGGTCTGGGTGAGGATGAGCGCGGGGGGAAGGAGGAAGAGACCGACGAGAAACTTGACCCAGCGGGTCGGGACGGTGTCGGGGAGGGCGGGGGTGAGGGAGGTGCGGAGCTTGGTCCTCTTGGAGCGTGGCTTGGCGCGGGGGGAGGGGCGTTTTTTGGACGCGGGCATCGGTTGTTTGTATCGCGCCTTTCCGGCAATCGCGAGTGCGGAGCTGGCAGCTCCGCACGGCGGGCTGGAAGCCCGCGCTCCCCGTCGGGTAAGGTTGCCGAATGAAGACGATCGTTCACTGGTTTCGGCGGGATTTGCGGATTACGGACAACACGTCGCTGGCGGCGGCTTCGGGGGATGGGGACTCGGTGGTGGCGGTTTACGTGCTGAGCGATTGGACGGGGTCGCACGGATGGACGGGGCCGCACCGGCAGGAGTTTTTGGGCGGGTCGCTGGAGGCGCTCGCCGGGAATTTGCGGTCGATCGGGAGCACGTTGACGTTGCGGTGCGGCGAGCAGGTGCGGGAATTGGTGGGGCTGGCGAGGGAGGTGGGGGCGGCGGCCATTTACACGAACCGAGATCCGGATCCGTTCGGGCGGGGGCTGGAGGCGCGGCTCGGGAAGGCGTTGGGTGAGGAGGGGATCGAGTTGAAGCTTTTTCAGGATCACTGCGTTCACGAGCGGGACGAGGTGCTCACCGGGAGCGACGAGCCGTATAAGGTCTACACGCCGTATTCGAGGGCTTGGCGGAAGCTGGAGAAACGAAAGGCGGCGGGGCGGCTGCGGAAGCTGGATTCGCCGAATAACGTGAAGAGTCTGGATCTCCCTTCGCTGGCGCATTGGGGACTGAAGGCGAATGGGAACATCATCGAGCCGGGCGAGAAGGCGGCTCGGGGGCGGTTGACGGCTTGGGTGAACGGGGGGATCGGCGCATACGATCAGACGCGGAACACGCCGTCGGGAGACACGACTTCGCGGTTGTCGCAGGATCTGCGTTGGGGGCTGCTTTCGGTGCGCGAGGTCTACGAGCGGGCGGCTGACCGGGCGGAGAGCCTCGGGGCGTCGGGGCGGAAGGGGGCGGAGACCTACGTGAACGAGCTGATCTGGCGGGAGTTTTACCAGGCGGTGCTGTGGCATTGGCCGAAGGTGTTGGCGGAGGATTTCAATCCGCGATACGGCGGCGTGAAGTGGCCCGGAAAGGACGCGGACTTCGAGAAATGGAAGGCGGGCGAGACGGGGTTTCCGATCGTGGACGCGGCGATGCGGCAGTTGGCGGCGACGGGGTTCATGCACAACCGGTGCCGGATGATCACGGCGATGTTCCTGACGAAGGACCTGCACGTGCACTGGCGGAAGGGGGAGAGCTATTTCATGCAGCAGCTCACGGACGGCGAGATCGCGAGCAACAACGGGGGCTGGCAGTGGAGCGCGGGGACGGGCGCGGACGCGGCACCGTATTTTCGGATTCAGAATCCTTGGACACAGGGCGAGCGTTTCGACGGGAAAGGGGAATACGTGAAGGAATGGGTGCCGGAGCTGAGGGGCGTGGACGCGAAGCGGTTCTTTGGGCCGCCGGAGGGTGGGGAGTCGCTGGTGACGGGGTATCCGGCTCCGATGGTGGATCACTCGGTGGAGCGGGGACGGACGCTGGAGTTGTTCAAGGCGGGGAAGACGGAGTGAATTTGGACCGGCTGGCTTGGTCCGGTCGCACCTCGAGCGAAAGTCGGCTCGGCGGGAGCCTCGCCCTCCCGGGGGGTGGCTGGTGGTTGTGAGGCGGGCCGCTCCGGAGAGGGGGGCGTCGGGGGAGACAATTTCCTCACGGGGCGGCGAAGAGGCAGATGAGTTGGGTGCGGCTGGCGACGCGGAGTTTGCAAAAAACGGATCGGAGCTCGGACTTGATCGTTGGCAGGCTCCGGCCGAGGATGTCGGCGATTTCCTGATTGGTGTTTCCGCTGCGGACGTGACCGACGACGTCGCGCTCGGCGGGGGTCAACCTGGCGAGGACGTTGATGGCGTGATGACTCCCGGAGGAAGACGGCCCGGCTCTGGGCGTTTCAATTTCGATCTGAAGCGTGGGGGCACCGAATTTTGTGTTGGCGGGCGGGTTGACCGTGACGGTCGCGCGTTGGCCACAGCCGGTCGTGGTCTCGTAGCGAAGGATGCGTTTGGGGCGCTTGACCTCATTGAGCAGAGCGATCCAGTCCCGGCGGGCGCGTTGGCATACCGATTGGAGTTCCGTTGGCAGGTCCGCGGCCTGACAGGGCGAGCTGGGCGCGAGGTGCGGCTGGTTGCGCCAGCGATCGCAGGCGTCGCGAGCGGCCCGATTGACGGTGACGATCTGGAGATTCCAGTCGAGGACGATGAGAGGGATGGGGAGTCGGCCGACGGCGCTGCGGAGGCCACGGTTGGTGTCGATCTCGGTCTCGCGGTCGCGGATCCGGTGCCAGTCTTCGGAGAGATCCTCGTGGACGGACGCCAGTCGGACCTCGTCGATCGGCTGGAAATCGCCGGCGGCTTCGCTCCGGGAAAGGCAGATGAGCGCGTCGATCTCGCGCGGGTCGGTCGTCGAGGGAATGATGAGCGCCAGGAGGTGGCGTCGGCTCAGGGCGATTCGCGTCTGGCGCGGGTTTGGCGGAAGATTCCGAGCGTGTTTCCTGAGCGGAACGGTTGCGTCGCCGCGGAGAATTTTCCGGCGGGGCTGTTTAAGCCATTGAGCGGAGAGAGCGGCGGTCTCGAGCGCGGTCCAGGGCGGACAATCGAAGTCGCCTCCGCGGGCGTCGACTATCTGATTGAGTGGACCGCCGGGCAGCCGATAGCAAATGAACCCACAGCAAAACGGAGCCATCTGACCGGCGAGCGAAAAGGCGCCGCGGCAATACGCGGCGAGCGTCGTGGCTTTGCTGAGGCGGAGCTTTTTCTCCACCGCCGCGTGGTGAAATTCGATCGTCGCGTCGATTGCGCGGGTTGAGAAGGGCGTTGGGTCGGCGAACGGCGGGAGATCGAGCGGGATGCGGTCAAGCCGGGGTCGCTTCGTCGGAGGTGGGAGCGCTGCAGTCATGGTGGAATCGGGATGTTGGTTGGAGTCCGGCCTTGTCGCCGCCGGAACAGGTATTCTGGAAACCTAAAACGAGTCAATTGAAAAGGTAAAATAAATACCTGTTTATATCCGGGAGGTTGGCTAAGGTGTTATCGAATGGAAAGTTCCGGCCCAGCCAGGGCTGGTGGAAAATTTATGCAACTGACGTCCTACACTGATTATGGCCTGCGGGTTTTGGTTTATTTGATGAGTCAACCGGAGCGCCGGGCGACGACGCGGGAGATCGCGGAGGCCTACGGGATTTCGCTGAATCACCTGACGAAGGTGACGAAGGATTTGACGAAGGCCGGGTGGTTGATCGGGACGCGGGGAGCGGGCGGAGGCGTTCGGTTGGCGGAGCACACGCCGGACGTGCGGCTGGGCGACATCGTGCGGCACACGGAGAGTTTTGAGTTGCTGGAGTGTTTCAATCTGAAGACGAACACGTGCGGGATCGCGCGGTGTTGCCAGCTACGCGGGGTGCTCTTTGAAGCGAAAAAAGCGTTTCTCGAGGTATTGGATGCGAAGACGCTCCGGGATGTCACCGGGAACGCGGATGCTCTGCGGCGGCATTTTAGCGAGGCGCTATCCACGGATTCGGTCGGCGAGCGTTCCTAGTCGATCGCTGGGCAGGGCATTCGGGGAGTGCTTTTCATCCTTTAGATAATTTCCGGTCCGGATCGGTTCGCGTTACCGATGGGGTGAGTCAAATCCGACCATGAAATTACTCCAAACGCATCTTTCCCTCCTCCTGGCTGGCGCGGCGCTGGCCTTCATTAGTCCGCCGTTGTCCGCGCAAGTCGACCACCGGATTGTGGCCGAGACGGGCGAGGACGTGTATCCGGCGTTCCCCGGGTTCCAAACTTACGAGGCGTTTTCGGATCCGGCGTTGTTTCCACAAAGCCCGGCGATCAATAGCGGTGGCGACGTTGCGACGTGGGCACGGTTGTCGGGCTTTGGAATCACCGACGGGGTGGATGGGGATCATCTGCTGCTGCTTCGGCCGACAGGTGGGGCGATGGTCGTGGCGAGGCAGGGTGACGCAATCCCGGGCGGGGGGCCTGATTACCAAGAATTTGAACGTCCGCGGATTGACGATGGAGGCGCGGTGGCGTTCTACGCCGATTTGTCGGCCTCGGGCTTCATGGTGGGGCGGTGGCCGGGGGCGAATCCGACTCAGGTCGTCTATCGGCGATTTGTTTCTCAGGTTGGTCCGCTGATCGACGTTGACCTTGGCCTGCCAGCGATCACGATTCTGGCGGACGGGACGGTGGCCGCTGCGACGCGTTTGGGTGGGAACGTCAACGCAACCAATAACCGTGCGGTCGTCGCGAAGGGGCTGGGTGGCGTCAACGTGCTGGTGTTTCGACGCGATCTTTTGGTCCCGGCAGTGGGGGCGAATCTCGGGGTCGTGGAGAAACTGGCGATGGGGAGCCTCTCGAATGCGGTCATGCTGGTGACGCTCGACGGGGGACCGGCGGGGATGGAGAGCACGATCCTCGCGTATCGTCCGAATGGGACGTTCACCGTGGTGGCTCGCGAGGGCGTGGCAGCGCCGGGCGTGGCCGGGACAAATTTTTCGGATGTGATCAGTGCCGAGGTGGCCTTCAACGGGACGAACGTTGCGTTTTCGGCGAAGGTCTTTGGTCCGGGGATCGTCGGCACGAACAACAGCGGGCTCTGGGTCGGGCCTCCGGAAAGTCCGGTTCTCCGCGTGCGCGAGGGCTCGGCTGCTCCGGGCGTGGCGGGGGCGACGCTGGGGGACATTGGTGCGGTCTCGATCAACGCGGATGGCCGCGTGGCGTTCTTTGCGGCGCTGCTCGGCGGCGGGGGTGGCGTGTGGGTGGAGAATGACGCCGGGGAGTTTGTCCCGGTGGGATTTTCCGGGATGCCGAGTCCGAAGGCGGGGGATCCGCGGAACCTCGCGACGGTGCAGTTTTTCAATGGCGACGATGGGCTGAGCGATGGCGGGGAGCTGGTGTTCATTGGGCAGTTCTTTGGTGGCGACCAGATGGTGATTGCGGCGCGGGTGCTGCCGACGGCGGTCGTGGATGGGGCGAAACCGACGGTCCGGATCACGGGTGGACGGGTGGAGCGGACGGACCGGGTGCGCTTCCGGGTGCGGGGACGGGCTTCGGATGACGCGGGGTTGGCCCGGGTCGAGGTGAAGGTGGGCCGGCAAAAGTGGCGGCCGGCGCGGGGTCTCGAACGCTGGCGGACGCGGAAACCGATCCGGCTGCGGACGGACCGCACGCGCGTCAAAGTGCGGGCGTTGGATCAGTCCGGGAAAATTTCAAAAATCGAAAAACAAGTGGTGATTCGGCGATGAATGCAAAAAAGACAATGAGCGTGGTGTTGGCAGGGTTGGCGTTGGTCGGAACGGCGGGTGCCGACGTGGGTTATCGGGTGCTGGCGGAGACGGGCGAAGTGGTTTCTCCGGCGGCACCCCTCGTGACTTACCGGGAGTTTTTCGACGGTGGGTTGTTCAGCCAAAGTGCGGCGATCAATCGTGCCGGAGAGCTGGCGGTTTGGGCGCGGCTGCAGGGGCCCGGGATCGTGGCGGGATCGAACGACGATCATTTGCTGGGGATCGACGCCGCGGGGGGGGCGACGGTGATTGCGCGGCAGGGCGACGTCGTTCCTGATGCGGTGAGTCCGACGTTCGAGACGTTCCAGCGGCCGAGGATCAACGAGGCTGGTCAGGTCGCGTTTAAGACCGGTCTGGACGACACGACCCCGCCGTTCGATGAGCGGGTGTATCGCTGGACCATGGCGGGTGGACTGGAGACGGTTTACGAAAAAGGGGGTGGGTCGCAGCTGAATGCGGTAGTGAGTATTGCGCTGGGGCGATCGGCGCTGACGCTGCTGGAGGATGGAAATCTTGCGGTGTCGAGTTTGCTGACCGGGATCGGGGTGACGGTCGGAGTGAATGACGGGGCGATCGTGATGAAGGATGGCGCAGCGAACGTGGGGTCGTTCTTCCGGAACGATCCGGCTCCGGTGCCGGGATCGACGCTGGGAGTGATCTCGAAGATGTTCGTGGAAGACCCGTTGCGGCCGGCCTTTTTGACGACACTCGATGGGCCGGCCGCCGGGGAGGATTCGGCGATCCTGGTGGGATTTCCGAATGGTTTGCTGACGGTCGTCGCGCTCGAGGGGCAGCCGGCGCCGGGGATTCCGGGTGCGGTCTTTGCGGATCTGTTGCCGGCGAGTCTGGCTTACAATGGATCGTTGATCGTGTTCCGGGCGACGGTGGAAGGCGGGGGCGTGGGGCCGACGAATAATACGGCGCTCTGGGCCGGTAATCCGGCGAATCCGACGCTGCGGCTGCGTGAGGGCGACCCGGCGCCAGGGGTGGCCGGGCGGGTGCTCGCGAATTTTGCTTCGGTGGCAATCAATGCCGCAGGGCGAATCGCGTTCAGCGCGTCGCTGGTCGGCGGTGGGTTTGGGGTTTGGCTGGCGGATGATGCGGGGGCCTTTGTGCCGGTGGCGTTTCCGGGGATGGCGAGCCCGAAGCTGGGTGATGGCCGGGCGGTGAGCACGGCCTTTTTCTTCAATAGCGAGAACGGGCTGAGCGACGCGGGTGAATTGGCGTTAACGCTGCGGTTTGCGGGTGGAGAAGAGATGGTGGTGACGGCGCGCTCGGTGGTGCCGGATGAGGTGCGTCCGGTCGTGCGGATCGACGGGAAGAAGCGGGTCGTGACGCAGCGGCCGCGCTTCCGCGTGAAGGGTCGGGCGAGCGACGATGCCGGACTGGCGCGGGTCGAATACCGGGTCGGGTCAAAAAAATGGCGGCCGACGAAGGGTCTCAGTCGCTGGAAGGTTCGGAAGCCGATCCGGCTGCGCGCCAAGAAAACGCGGGTGCGAGTCCGGGCGATCGACGCGGCGGGGAACGTCTCCCAAATCAAGCGGCAGGTTCTCATTGTCCGCTGACGCTGCGAGCGTCTGCGGGTCAGGTCGGGGACGAAACTGGCAAGGCCGGCGGTCAGTATTTTCGATTTCGGATTTCGGATTGGACCTGGCGCGTTCGTCGGAGTCTTAGCTGGGGCCGCTTTCGACTCTCCGGCTTGTGCGGAGGATCTTGAGAAGGTAGGGATCACTGGAGATGAAATCTCTGGGAAAATCGGCGAAGATTAGTCCGGAGGCGCGGGAGGCGCTCGATCAGCTCGGGAAAGCCGGGAGCGCGCGGGAGTTTATTGACGGCGTGTTTGGACTGATGCCGAAATTGCTGCCGCTCCATCTGACGGCGTTCGGCTATCGGACGATTGGGTATCGACCGACGACGGTGATTCATTCGAATGGGGAGCGGTTTACTGCGGCGGGTGCGCCGAGCTTGATCGTGGGGAATCCCGCTGAGGACCACGTGATGAAGGGACCGAAACGGTCGGTGGAGAAGTTGTCGGATTTCCTGCCCTCGGGAGAGGAGCTGAAGCGGCTTCCATTTTACCTCGAGGTGATGAAGCCGGGTGGATGGCGTTATGGGTGTGGTCTGGCATTCTGGGAGCCGGATCCGGAGAGTCGTGATTTGACGGCGTTTGTCTGCGCCCTGCGAACGGAGGAGCAGGGGGATTTTTCGGCGTCGGACATCGCGTTGTGTCAGAAGGTGCACGCGGAAGTCGAACGTTCACTGCGGCGGGTGATTGCGCGGGAGGTCGTGGGTGAGGCGCTGCGGGGTCTGCGCTCGACGTTGAGGAAGCTACCGGTGCCCATCCTGGTGATCGGGGAGGCGGACGAGGTGGTGGCGATGAGCCATGCCGCTGAGGGGATCCTGCGGGAATGGAACGGCGGGCAGGATCCGGAGATTCCGCCGGCGGTGCAGCGGGCTTGCGCCGCGCTGCGGGCGGGGAAGTCGGGGGGGCGAACCGTGAAGAGTGGCGGTGGGCGCACGGCAAGGGTGCGCTGGCTGGAGGGGCAGGAAGGGCAGTGGATCCGGGTGGAATTTCGGGGAATCGATCGGACCGGTGACCGACGAAAGACCTTAACCGAGGCCGAGCGGCGGCTGGTGGGGCTCTTGTTGAGGGGGTTGAAGGACGCCGAGATTGCGGAGGTTTTCGGACGAAGGGTGTCTGCGGTCAAGGCCGAGCTGCGGGCGCTCTACGCCCGGCATCAGGTGCGGAGTCGGGCTGAGTTGCTGGCGGCGGTCCTGTAGCCGGCAAGTGATTTGCTTGGGGAAGCGTGGATGAAAAGTCCGGATTCGAATCGGGACGGGAGCGAGCGGGATCGGCTGAGAGTGCTCCAGTGGATCCTGAAGCCTGAGCGGGTGCCGGTGCTCGTGTTGGACTGGAGTCTGACGGTCGTCGGGGCGACGGATGGCGCGGAATTTTTGCTCAAGAAGCACGGGCGGGAGGCTGGTCGGGCGGAGGTGCTGCTCGAGGTGATTCGGCGAGCCTGTGATCGGGCGCGGGGGGAATGGCATGATGTCCTGTTGGAGGTTGCGCGGCCGGGCCGGATCCTGGAGTCGCGGGTGGAGCTGACGGGAGGCCTGACGGCGATGGTGCTGACGCAGCCGCCGGGGGATCGGGAGTTGGGGCGGCCGACGTTTCGGGTTGCGTTGTTGCCGGAGGAGCGGGATTCGCTCGAGGCACGGCTGGCGTGGTTGGCCCTGCTGGGAGCAGCGGAAGTCGAGGTGGTGGAGCGGTTGTGTCTGGGGTGGACGAACCAGATGGTAGCGGATTCGCGGGGTCGGTCGGTGGCGACGGTGAAGTCGGAGTTGAGCCGGATTTTTCAACGACTGGCGGTGAAGAACCGGGCCCAGCTGGTCGCGACGTTTGCACCGGTTTTTCGCGATGGGGCGCGGCTCGGGGAGGCCTGACGGCGGATTCCGAAGCGCGCTGAGAGTGGACCTCGGGGGTTGAGCGGGCCCGGTCGGGCTTGGTTCGGAAGAACGAACGCGCCGCGGGGCGGCCCTCACCAGCAGTCGGAAGGGCTGGATGAAATCGAATGCACTTTTGCGACTTTCGATAATTTGGCGATCGGGAATTCGTCGGGCATGCTGCGGCGAAATAAAACAGACATGAAAAATACCTATTACAAAAACCAAGTTGGAAAATTGATTGGTGCGGCCTTCGCGGCGACGGCGCTGGTGGGAACGGGCGGATCGTTGGATGCGGCCGGGATTCACCAGAAAAAGAAGGCGCCGGAGGGGGTCAGCGCTTCCGATTGGCGGGGGATTCGGGCGGCGTATGAAGAGGCGCGGCACGCGATCCAGGAATTGCCGGATGGCGGTTATGCGGCGCAGATCCCGAGTCAGGGTTGGCGGACGGAGTTCGACGGCACGGGGTTCGTGACGACGCCGCGGGACGGGAGCTGGACGTGGGGGCTTGAGCTTCGGTCGATCGGCGAGGAGCGCGTGGTTGCGCTGGGTCGCGGGACGGCCGACGAGAATCGGTTAGCGTTTGCGCGCAGTGCGGAGGTCTTCGAGTGGTTCGTGAACCGGTCGGGGGGACTGCAGCAGGGCTGGACGATCATTGAGCGTCCGGATGCGGGCGCGGATCGGCTTGGCTTGGAACTCAAGGTCCGCGGGGGACTCCGGGCTAGGGTCGGCGTCACGTCGGTGGATTTCGTCGATTCGAGGGAGTCGGTGGTATTGACCTACGGCGGGTTGCTGGCGTGGGATGCCGAGGGGCGGAAGCTTCCGGTGGAATTTGCGGCGGCGGACGCGGGGATTCGGGTCGAGGTGGACACCACGGACGCGGTGTTTCCGGTGACGGTCGATCCTCTTGCGCAGGAAGCCCATCTCAAGGGCTTCGAGCCCGACACGAACGATGCGTTTGGTGCGTCGGTAGCGATCTCCGGAAATCTCGCGGTGGTTGGCGCCCCGGAAGAAAACGGAGCAGCGACCGGTGTCAACGGAGACGCCACGGACAATTCAAGCGGCAATGCCGGCGCGGCCTACGTCTTCGAACGAGTGGGTGGGATTTGGGAGTATCGGGCGTATTTGAAGGCTTCCAACCCGGGCGCGAACGATGCGTTCGGTGGGTCGGTTGGCATCGCAGGTGGTTCGACCCTGACATTTTCGGATGATCTGATTGTGGTTGGTGCCCGCTTGGAGAACGGAAGTTCGCCGGGAATTGATGGTCCTGATGACAACGCTGCGGCGGATGCGGGAGCGGCCTACGTTTTTACCCGTAACGGCCTGGGACAGTGGGAGTTTCCAGTCTACCTGAAGGCGGACAATCCGGAGGGTGGCGACCAATTTGGATCTTCGGTGGCGGTCTCGCCCAATCGGATCATCGTCGGAGCACCCTTCGAAGACAGTAATACGAGTGGCGTTGATAGTGTTGGCAACAATGCCGGCGACGACACCGGAGCGGCCTACATCTTCAGTCGGTTGTTGGGCGGTCCTTTTTCTCAAGCTGCTTACGTCAAGGCTTCGGATCCGCAGAATTTTGATGAATTTGGTGCATCGGTCGCCATCTCCGGTAGTCGGGCGGTCGTTGGTGCTCCGAGGGAGGATGCTGGCCCGACGATTGATGCTGGAGCGGCCTACGTCTTTTCGCGGGACGGGTTGGGGAATTGGTCGGAGGACGATAAAGTCCGAGCCTCGAATCCCGGGGGGGGCGATGATTTCGGAACCTCGGTCGCCATTTCGGGCGAGACGTTGGTCGTTGGAGCTCCGGAAGAAGATAGCGGATCGGCGAATTCGGGCGCGGCCTACGTCTTCGTGCGAGACGACATCGCGGGCACTTGGGATCAGCAAGCGTTTCTCAAACCTTCGACCAACAATGGAGGGCATGGAATGGGAGGGGCCGTCGGGATCTCCGGAGATGTGGTCATCGCTGGTGGCGAATTTGAGGACAGTAGTGCGACCGGGATTAACGGAAACCAGAACGACACGAGTCTAACGAGTTCCGGAGCGGCCTGGGTGTATCGAAGGAATGGTGTTGTCTGGAGCTTCCAAGCCTACCTGAAGGCATCCAACACGGGGTTCAATGATCGATTTGGTCGATCCGTCGCGATCTCGGGCGAGTTGGCGATCGTCGGCGCCCCGGACGAGGACAGTGGCTCGGGTGGGACTCCGGTGAACGGGTTGCAATTCAACAACATCCTAAACGACTCGGGCAAGGCCTACGTCTACGATTTGACGCCGGTTTCTGCGGTTCCGGACACGAGCGGGGACACCACGCCGCCGTCCCTGCGAGTGCGCGGTCGGAAGACGATCGAGACGTTGCGCAAGCGGGTGGTCTTTCGCGGGACGGCGAGTGATGCGTCCGGGATTGCGTCGATTGACGTCCGGGCCGGTGGTGCCAAAGTGGCGAAAACGACGCTCCGGGGTGGAAAACGGTGGAAGACGGTCCTGCGGGTGCGCAAGGATCGCGGCCGGGTGATCGTAAAGATCCGGGCGATCGACAATGCGGGCAATCTTTCGAAGCGGTCGAAGGTGCGGATTCTGCGGCGGTGATGAGGATGAAGGATCCATCGAAAAACGGGGCGCGCTGCCCAGCCGCTCGGACGAGCCAGACGAGCCAAAGGTATCAGGTGGGATTCGTGAAGGAGGTCGCGCGATGATCTGGGGTCTGTATCAGCATAGTCGGATCTCCGATGCCGAACACTCGGCGAACTCGGCGAGTAACAAGTCGGATCGCTTCGGGGATGAGCTGGCGGACCTGCGCAGATCTGTGAATCGATTGACGCTCGGTTGCCAGGCGATGTGGGAGCTGCTTCGGGAAAACACCGATCTCACGGAGCAGCAGTTGGATGAGCGAATTCAGGAAATCGACTTGCGAGACGGATCGTCGGATGGCCGGTTGTCGATGCGGAGCGTCATTTGTCCGGGGTGCCAGGCGCGTTCGAACTCTCGCCGAGCGAACTGCGTCATGTGCGGCGCGTCTCTGGCGAAGGACCACGTTTTCGAGGCATGATGGGAGCGATGCGATGAATGGCAATGGTGACCAAGCGGCAAAATCCTCGCGGCTGTGGGGCCGGAATGATCGGATATTCCCGGCCGGCGGCGGGCGGGTGTTTCTCCGAGACTTGCCGGAGGCGGAGCTTCACCTGCTGGGTGCGAAGCGTTTTTGCGGGTGGGTCTATTTCGGTAACTTTATGAACATGACAGCATTTTTGGTTGAGAAATTTCCCGGACACGGGCGGGGGCTGCGGGCGTTGGTGATTGGCGTCGGGTTGATGGCCGGGGGGGCGCAGGCGGATGTGTTGATCAGCAATTTTAACGATCATTCGATCGTTCGGTATTCGGATGGCGGGAATTTCCTGGGGACGTTGATCTCGTCGGGTGGAGGTGGCTTGAGCCTCCCGCATCGGTCGCGGATTGGGCCGGATGGAGCGCTTTACGTGGCGAGTGCGGGGAACGATCGGGTGCTGCGATACGACGCGGGGAGTGGCGATTTCCTCGGAGTGTTCATCGACGGGCTGGCGAGTGGGTTGGATTACCCGACAGATCTCGTGTTTCGGGGGGACGGGTATCTCTACGTTTCGAGTCAGCTTTCGAACGAGGTGTTGCGTTACGATGCGCTGACGGGGTCGCACGATGGAACGTATTCGGCGGAGAATGCGTCTTTGGTGGGGCCATCCGGGATTGTGTTTGACGCGGCGGGCGACCTCTACGCGGCGGGGCGGTTCAGCGATACGATTGTGCGGTTTGACGCGGCGGGGAACTACGAAGCGGACTGGGCGGCGGGGAATGAGGTTTTTGGTCTGGCGTTGGCGGCGGACGGGAGTTTGTTTTCGGCGAGTGGGAGCACGAACGAAATTCTGCGGACGACGAATCCGGGTGGAGTGCCGGTAACGGGAACTTTTGCGACGGGGTTGAATTTTCCGGTCGGGGTCGAGATGGGTCCGGACGGAAGTCTTTACGCGGCGAATTTCGCGGCGAATACGTTGCAGCGACTTGACGCGGAGACGGGCGAAGACCTGGGGGTTTTTGCGGCCGGATCGGCCTTGGTTGGACCGAATTACTTCACGTTTGTGGCGGTGCCGGAGCCCAAGGTGGGTCAACTGCTGGCGTTGGTTGGAGTGGGTTTTTTGGTGGTGAGACGGGTGCGAATGGCGCGGCTCGTTCGACGGTGAGGCGAAATGAAGATCGCGGCAATCGCGCTGGCCGTTCTCCTGACGTTGAGGGTCCTCGGGGCCGGGGGCGGTCGAAGCGAGGTGGCCTGGCAAGACGTACGACCGTTACCAAGAGGTTCTTTGGAAGCGGGTCTTCTACCGGGAAGCCGCGAGAGTCTCGCGACAAGGTCATCTTTCAGCTGCACGGTCATCCGTCCTCGTCGCACACCAACCGGAATTGATTCCGTTGCTTTCGGGCCGTTATCGGGTGGTCGCGCCGGACCACCTGGAGTCGGGATTCAGCGCCAAGCCGGATCCTGAGAGCTTTGATGACACGTTCGACCGTTCGCGAGAACGGAAGATCGCGGCAAACGCGCAGGGCGAAAGTTGCGCGGAAAGTTCAAAAAAGAAACTATGTGTCGCCAAATCTCCGGTTGCGCCATGGTGGATCCGGTATTTTTTTGGACGACGTCGGGGGCGTGTTCCGTCCAAAGCCGCAATTCAATCATGAGATTTCCCACATTTTTTGTTGAGCCGATCATTGGACGTCCTGGGTTTGGACGGTCGTCGGCTGGAGTGAGATATTCACCCGTTGACCCGAATCCGCTGCTCCGATTGAACGTGAAATCCTGGCCTCTCCTCTCGGCATTCGTCTTTGTAGCCCTCGCCGCACCCGGTCCCGCGTCCGCTCAGATCGTCAACGGCAGTTTCGAATCCCCGGTTGTCTCGAATTTTGTTCAAATCGCTCCGGGTTCGGCCGCGCTGCCCGGCTGGACGGTGAGCGACGGCAGCGTCAGGATCCGAGAATCGTCCGGGAGCAACGGCCTCGCGGGTTCGGGCAACCAATACGCTCTTCTGCCGGCTGGAACCGGTTCGATCACGCTTTCCCAGACCCTCTCCGGCCTCGTGCCCGGGGTTGCCTACCGATTTTCCTACCAGATCGCGGGCATCATGGTCGGTCCCGGACCGGGGGTCTCGAGCGTCGAGATCGCGTTCAACAACCAGAAAATGAACGCGTTCGATCAGGCCGTCGCGGGCGACACCCCGACCGTGGGCGACTCCGACAATCCCTGGAATACCCAGACGTTCGACGCCACCGCGACGGCGACTTCCCACGTCCTGGCGTTTGAAATCAATCGGGTCTTTCGCGACCCGCCCGCGTCAACGGGGCGGCCTGGAATCTCCGCCTCCGCGTTCCTCGCGGCGTGAGTTTCGTTCTCGTGACCGCGACCGATCTCGCCGGCACGACCTCGGCCCCGGTGCGGGTGCGGATCCGACGACGCTGAATGAGAGCGACCTTGACCAACGTCGGACGGCCGCGTCAGCCGACGTCGATGGATTTCGGTCGGTCGGAGGTTCCCGTGGTCAGGGTGGTGAGGACGAGGGTCCAGAAGGCTTGGGCGAGGACGTAGGTGGGGAACTGGAGACTGACGGGGAGGGCGTAGATGACGCAGACGACGGGTCCCCAGACGGCCCAGTTCGGGATGAGGACCGGGAGGATGTGGGTGCGGTAGCCGTGGAGATTGAGAACATCACCGAAGATGGCGGTGTCAAAATTGCGCTGCTTCCAGAGGTAGGCGGTGGCGGCGATTGGGACGCCGACGAAGGGCGTGAAGAGGAGCATGTCGGCGAGGACTTTGGCGACGATGGTGGCGGCGGTCGGGTCGGCTCCGAAAAGGTGAGACTGGAGACGGTAGAAGGCGTCGATGAGGACTCCCATGCCACCCCAGAAGATCGAGCCGAAGAGGAAGCTGGTGAGATTCGTCCGAACGATCCGGAAGCGTTGGAAGATGGCGATTCGGAGGGACTCCGGAAAAAGTCCGCCGGCGAGAGCGGTCGCGATGAACGAGAAGGCGTAGCCGCCCTCGGATTTGAGGATGGTGAGCTGGTCGAACGCACCGCGGGTCGCCGGGACGGCGTAGTAGGCGACGAGGATGCCGAGCATGACGGCCTGGAGAACGAGGCCGGGGAAGAGATTCGCGCGGGCGGCGGCGAGGCCCGCGGCGAGAATGTTGGATTTTTGCTTTTGGATCGTGGATTTGTTGCAGGTGGGGTGGGATTGGCAATTCGGTTTTGGAGGTTGGCGGTTTGCGTTCGGAAGAATTCTGACGAGGGATCGGAGATTTTGTTGCTTGTGAAGCAAAATCGGGTTCATCGAGACTCGGGTGAAGGGGGTGGTGCTCGGCAGGTCCTGCGGACGCTTCAGGGGGTGTTGAGGTCGGAGCGGGTGCCGGTGATCCTGACGCAGCCGCCGGGGGATCGGGAGCTGGGGCGTCCGACGTTTCGAATGGCCTTGCTGCCGGAGCGGCGGGATTCACTGGACGCGCGGCTGGCGCGGTTGGCCCGGTTGGGAGCGGCGGAACTCGAGGTCGTGGAGCGGCTGTGCCGGGGTTGGACGAACCAGATGGTGGCGGGTTCCCGGGGGTGCTCGGTGGTGACGGTGAAGTCGGAGTTGAGACGAATCTTTCAGCGGCTGGAGGTTCGTCATCGCGCCGAGCTGTTAGCGACCTACGCGTCGGTGTTTCGAACGGAGGCATGGGGGAACGAGGCGGCGGGGAGGTTGACGAAGAACTACGGAACGCCGGGGAGGACGATGGCTCCGGGGGCGTCGGGAGAGGGCGGGATGCAGATGATTCGCCGGGTGGGGTCCGGGGTGAGTTGGAAAGACGCGGCGCGGGGTTGACCGCGGTGGTCGGCGGCGCTACGGCGGATCCAGGCCTGGAGTTGACGGCTGGGGATGAGCGAGGCGGACGCCGGGTCCGATTGGCGGACGAGGTGGGTGATTTCGCGGGTCGCGCGCTCGGGATCGGAGCCGAGGGAGAGCAGATCGATGACGCGGAGGGAATGTGCGTGCGGGCCGGGGCCGGGGGGTTGGGGGTGGAACGCGCGGAGCGAAAGAATGTTGCGAACGTGGGGCAGGAGGAGGGTGAGGCTCCGGCGGTCCGGCTCCGCGAACGAGCGCCGGTCGCGGATGACGCAGGTGTTGAAGGACCGTCCGCCGGACAGCGCGCAGTCGGTTCCGAGGGAGTCCTCCATTTTCAAGAACGGTCGGGCGGCCCGGTAGAGGCTGCGTCGCGTCCATTCGTCCCGAGACAGGACATCGGAGATCGCCTTGGCTTCGCCCTGGCACTGGCCCAGGAGAGGGTTGCTGGCGGCGGCTCCCATCGTGTCGAGGCAGAACTGGTGGCCGACGGCTCCCCGGCTGGTGGCAAATTCGATCCCCCCGTCGGGGCTGGCGACGAAGGCGAGGTGAAGATCGCCGGGAATGAGTCGGGCGAGCGTTTGCGCGGCGGCGGAGAGGGGGGACGTGGCGAGGGCCTCGCGGTAGACGGACGCGAGGAGGTCGTTGCGCTCGGCCTCGGTCGGGCGATGGGCGTGAGCGTCGGAGGTCATTCTGCGACGGCTGGCGGCGTGAGGATCGAGGAGGGCGGGGGTGGAGATCGTGCCGTGGTGCCAGTCGGGCCACGCGAGGGCCAGGGCGTGAGTGAGTTGGGTCGCCTGGTGGGCAGAAGTGATGCGTTGGCCATCGAGGGAGATCGAGACGGCGTCGGGAGGGAGGCGATGTTCGTTGACCGAGATGGCGTGGGTGATCTCGCCGGTGGAGTCGCGACCGGCGTGGCTGAAGACAAGCAGGCTGGGCAGGTGGCAAAATCCATCGCGGTCGGTGAAGCCGGCCGCGGCGGAGCTGCGCTCGGGGTGCTCGAGCAGGTTCCGCAGGGTGCGGGCGGGCGATCGGGGGCCGCCCCGGATGGTTGGGTTGGACTCGAAGGCGTGGCGGACCAGGAGCAGGCCGAGGGCACGGGTGGCGCGGGTCCAGGCAAAGGATTGGCCGAGTTGCCGCTTCCGGTCGCCCCGGAGGGTCTCGATGGTGGCGGCCCCGGGGAGGGGTCGGAAGCGGAAGCCGTCAAGGGTCCACGCACCGCGTCTCTCGAAGAAAAGGAGTTCGATGGCGGATTTCATGGCGGGTGTGTCCGGAAAAGAATCTCGGAAGCGGTGAACGCTACGTTTGAAATAAGGTTGCAAGATGAATTCAGGACAGATTTTTCGAAGTGGAGCGAGTGCGCCACGGCGCCGGGGTTGGCAATTCTTTGCCGTTCGGATCGCCGTGGCGGTCGCGATGGCTTCGTCGTCGGCGTGGGCGCAGATCCCGACGTTTGCGGCAGCGGATTTGGTTCTTGGTCGGGGCGATTTCGTCAGCAACGCGCTAACTTCCGCGGCGGCGACGACCCTGCAAAGTCCCCGGGCGGTTGCCGTCGATCCGGCGACGGGCAAGGTCTTCGTGGCGGACTCGCTGTTTCACCGAGTGTTGCGATACGGGTCGGAGGCGAGCCTGGCGAACGGGGCGGCGGCGGAAGCGGTGTTTGGTCAGGTAGATTTTACGAGCGATGACATCAACTCCGGAGCTGGGTTTGGGAATCCGACGCGGCGTTCTTTGTCGGCTCCGGCGGGTTTGATGATCGATCTTTCCGGCAGGTTGTGGGTGGCGGATTTCAACAACAGCCGGGTGCTGATGTGGGAAAACGCTTCGGGGCTCTCGAGTAACGCGGAGGCCGATCTGGTGCTGGGGCAGGGCGGGTTCACGGTCCACTCGCCGGACGCTGGCGCGAATCGGATGAGGACACCGCAAGGCGTTTGGGCGGATGGAAGCGGGAATTTGTGGGTGGCGGACTCTGGTAACAGCCGCGTTCTTCGGTTCGCAAACGCGGCCGCCCTTGCCAACGGGGCATCCGCTTCTCAGGTGATCGGCCAAGCGAACTTCTCGGGCAGCGGTGGGACGGTTGGTGCGAGCCGAATGGCAAATCCGTTTGGAGTGATGGTGGACGCCGAGGCGAACCTGTGGGTCGCCGATACGAGTAACAGTCGAATTCTACGGTTCGAAAACGCAGCCACCCGCGGAGATGGCCCGTCCGCCGATCAGGTCGTCGGTCAGTCGGACTTGACGTCGAACTCGTCGGGAAGCGGGGAGTTCGGGCTTCATTTCCCGTCGGTCGCGAGCGTTGACCGGTTCGGATCGCTGTGGGTCTGCGATACTGAAAACAACCGAATCCTTCGCTACGACGGGATCACCAGTGCGGGAGACCGACCGGCGGCTAATGGCGTGGTGGGACAACCGAATTTTTCGAGCGGGGGACCCGGGTTGTCGGATCGCGAGTTCGCTCTCTCGAACTCCTCCCAACTTCATTTGAGTGCCGACGGGGATCTGTGGATCGGTGACTCAGTTAACGACCGAGTCTTGCGGTTTTCTCGTCCGGCAATTCTGCCGAAGACAGTCGACTCCACCAATCCCACCTTGAAGGTGCGGGGCCGGAAGACGGTCGAGACGTTGCGCAAGCGGGTGGTGATCCGGGGGACGGCGGCGGACGCGTCGGGGATCGCGCGAATCGAGGTGAAGGTGCGGGGGGCGAAGGTCGTGAAGTCGAAGGTGAAGGGGAACGACTCGTTCAAGGTCGTGCTGCGGGTGCGCAAGGACCGGGGGCGCGTGGTTGCGAAGCTGCGGGCGGTCGACGGGGTCGGGCTGAAATCGAAGCAAGAGCGGTTCCGGATCTTGCGGCGGTGAGGCGACTTGGTTTAATGACAATGAAAATGCAAAGGACAAACGGAGCAAAAGTGATGAGGTGGAATTGGTTGTGCGTGGTGGCCGTGGGGTTCACGTGGGTCGTGGCGGTGCCGGGGGCGCGGGGTGAGATCGAGACGTTTGCGAGTGCGGACCTGGTGTTAGGTGACCCGGGGTTCACGAACCCGTTCCCGGAGCCGACGAGCGCGACGTCGCTGAATGGTCCGACGGACATCGCGATCGACCCGGTGTCCGGGAAGGTCTTCGTGAGTGACCTGCGAAATCACCGCGTCCTGCGTTACGGGGATCGGGCGGGTTTGCGGAACGGGGCGGCGGCGGAAGCGGTGATCGGGCAACCCGACTTCACCTCGGGCGACTTCAACGCGGGGACAAATTTCCCCACGCGGAAAAATCTCAATGGCCCCAAGGGTTTGTCGGTCGACCCGAGTGGGAATCTGTGGGTGGCGGACGGGAATAATGGGCGGGTTCTGCTCTTTCGCGACGCGGCAAATCTCGGGAATTATCCCGACGCCGATTTGGTGCTGGGGCGTCCGGATTTCGTGACGCTTTCCGGCGCGGCTGGAACGTCGGCTGACGAGTTTACCCCCCTCGACGTTTGGGCGGATGGGGTCGGCAACCTGTGGATTGCGGATCAGACCGACAACCGGGTTCTCAAATTCACCGCGGCGTTGTCGAAGGCGAACGGCGCGGCGGCGGACCGGGTCTTTGGGCAGACGAGCTTCACGACCCGGCTACCGGGTGTCACGGCATCGAAGCTGCACAACCCAACGAGTGTTCAGGTCGATTCGCGGGGGATTTTGTGGGTGGCCGATTCCGTCAACAACCGGGTTGTTGGCTACTTCAACGCGGCGATCCGGTCGGACGGGGCGTTTGCCGACGTGGTGGTGGGTCAGAGTTCGTTCACGGAGAAGGCGATGGGGGTGTCGGCCCAACGGCTGCGCGAACCGACTGGGGCGCACGCTGACGACGACGGGCGGTTGTGGGTCACGGATTCAACGCAGAATCGGGTTCTTCGATTTGACACGGTGGCGCTGCCTCCGGCGCTGGCGACCGCGAGTGTGGTGATTGGACAGGCGGATTTCGTGAGCGGAAGCGGCGGAATCACGCCGCCACCGTCGGCTCGGAGGCTCGACCTGGAATTTTCGAGTCAGAGTTTTGTCGACGAGAATGGCGACCTGTGGGTGGCAGACGGTCAGAATAGCCGCGTGCTGCGGTTTCCGTTCGATCCGGTGGTGGAGCCGGCTCCGGGCGGCGGGCAGATCGATGTCCGGAATCCAACGCTCAACGTCCGGGGCCGGAAGACGGTCGAGACGTTGCGCAAGCGGGTGGTGATCCGGGGGACGGCGGCGGACGCGTCGGGGATCGCGCGGATCGAGGTGAAGGTGCGGGGGGCGAAGGTCGTGAAGTCGAAGGTGAAGGGGAACGACTCGTTCAAGGTCGTGCTGCGGGTGCGCAAGGACCGGGGTCGGGTGGTCGCGAAGTTGCGGGCGGTCGACGGGGTCGGGCTGAAGTCGAAGCGGGAGCGGTTTCGGATTCTGCGGCGGTAGCTTTCGGCGAAATGAGATCACTCGGAATTCGAAAGGGAGTGCGGCTTCGCCGTTTGGGTTGGTGGGAGACAAGATGTCGCCGCTCCTCGGGGGTTGGCGGCGGAAGATCCCGAGGTTTTGGGGAAGCGGGATTGGTTGCCAGCGGCGGCGGGTGATGGTCACGGCTCGGCGAAGCGTTGTCGGAAGTATCCCGTCTGTCTCCGCTTCGCTCCGGTTGCTTTCCAAATTTTTCAGGAAGGGTTATTTTTGCTTTGAAAACCGGTTCGGAACGAGAGGAATCGATGGTGCCGTTGCTGATTGGCGCGGTGGTCGGAAAACCAGAAGTTTGCGGGCCGAGCCGAGCAGGCGCGCAGACGGAGCAGGAGCAGGGTAAGAAGCGCAGTTACTAGAAGAAGGCCGGAGGTAGACGGCTCGGGAACGACGGTTATAAAGTTCGGGCCGAGGAGTAGTGGGCCGCTTGCGAAAGTGACCAGAGATCTGCCGTCGGAACCGGAGCGGGTGATGGTGGAGGAAACGAATTCCGCGACGAGGTAGGTGCCGTCACCGAGAGGTTCGATCGACGAGAAGAGAGCCGTCGGGGCCGAAGGTAATCCCGAAAGCCGATGTGAGCGATCCGAAGAAGCGAAGAAAGGTGCCGTCCGGCGCGAAAGGTCGCCGGCCGAGGGTGGCGGCGACGAAGAGAGTGGTGAGGGGAAGCGGGCGGCTGGTCATGGCTGCCGAGCAGTATCGGCCAAGTTTCGTTTCGTGGATACAGTCCAACGCACTTAGTCCTTTCGATTTCCGGTGGGATTAAGTCGTGGGCGGGGAGGAATCTGAATGGCTGTGACACACTCGACCCACTTTGCGGATTGCAGATCTCGCAAAGTCTGGGACTCTCGCTACTAACTTAAACTTAATTATGGTCACCAGTGCAACGGCCCGCTTCTCCGCCGCCTTTTTAGCTGCGGCGATTCTATTTTCGCCCCTGACCGGGAACGCGAGGGATCCTTTGATGCCGACTGGACGCGGTGGCGGGCAGCCGGATGACGGCGTTCAGCCGTTTGACCCGAATCCGGCCTCGCCAGGTTCGAAGACCAACGAATTTTTGACCTACGGGGTGGACGCGGACGGGAACGCGATCCCGCTGAAGACGCTGAGAATCACCAATAACACCACGGGCACGGTTTTCCCGATCATGAGGGACCCGAACTCGAACGTCCTCCTCAGCGATCCCGGCGTGGGCCTCTACGACCCCTACGATCCGCCGAACAAGGAATACCGCGGCTACATCGGCTACGAGGAAGGCGGCCAATATTATTTCGGTTTGAAGCCCGGCCAGAGCATCCTCGTGCGGGTGCCCTTGGTTTTCTGGAATGGTGCCCGCATCGGCATTGGGACCGATGGCCAATTCCTCGCGCCGGCCGGCCTGCCGAATCCTCTGCGCTACGATGCCGCCGCGCACCGCTCCATCGCCTTGGCTGAACCGGGTGGTGACACGATCCCGAACGGCGTCGTCATGTGGTATCGGGCCGAGATCGCTCAGGCTCCCAACGACGACACCGAGGACCAGTTGGCGGAGTGGACGATTCGCGACCACAACTACCTCGTCAATCCGCAGATCACGGCGAAGACCAACGGCGAAATCCCGGATACGGAATTGGTGAACCTGTTCAACTACGACGTCTCCAACGTCGACAACCTCTATCTGCCGCTGGCCATGGCGGCGGACGGCGTCTGGGTGCTGCCGCCGAGAGCCGGCACCGGGCCGACTCCCAATCGCTCGGGCTACCAGCCTGGGTCTCTTCCCGACGTGCTCGGCTGGACGGGTGCGATCAACTCGATCGACTTCCTGCAAACGCGAATCCGGGAATTTGCCGCCGATAACAATCAGCTGCTCGGGCAGTATTTCGCCGGGAGGAAGGGCTGGCCGGTTTAAAACATCCCGAACCCGACCAACGACCCGGACGCGCCGATCAAGATCCCGTCCGGGGCGAACATCTTCGCGCAGAGCCCGATCAAAGCGGTCCCTTCCAGCTACGGCGACGGGACCTGGCAGAACGACCGTTACATGCTCTCGAGCGGCGGCACGGGGCCGATCGCAGCGACCATCGGCTGGGCGGGAGGGACCCCGGATCCGGTGGGTAGCACCACCCTGCACGTCAATCTTGCCGAGCCTGAGAAAATCGCCTTCATCGAGCCGGGCTATCACGTCGAGGGTCGGCCCGGAGGAGATCCCCCACTTCCCAATCCCATCCAGGCCGATACCACAGTCACGAGTGTCGACAAGACGGCGGGGACCGTGGTTTTGAGCAAGCCGCTGGTCGCTTCAAGCGAGGGCTCCGCGTTCACCTTCACCCGTCCAGTGACCGACTACGCGTCGGACGCGATGATCCGGCTCTGGTTTTCCTGGGCGGAGTATTACCTCGAGCATTGGAAGGACAAAAATCCGGCCGCACCCACGGGGGACACCTTGATCACCGGGTCGCTCGAGGCAATGACGGCCACGATCCACTTTAACGAAGCGCATCCCGAACTCGTCGAAGGCATGACGGTGAGCGGTCCGGGCCTGACGAATCTGCAGACCGAGGTGGGTGACCAACTCGGGAAGGTCGTGGTCCTAGAAATCGCCCGGGACCAGAAATCGGTGATTCTCAGCCAGCTCGCCAACGCGAGTTCCGTGGGCGGGACGTACACTTTTTCGCCGCCGACTTCGAACCCGCTTTACTGGACTCCCCAAGCCGGAGATCCCGGTTATCCGTCCATCGACTTTGATTTCTCCGCTGACAACCTGCCGGCGTGGCACGACCCCTACGAATTCTCCAAGCAGGTCTACTTGATCATGGCCTCGATCAATCAGATCAGCCTCATCAACAACGACAGCGCGTCCAAGTACATGCAGGACATCGTCGGGGCCAACATGGGATTCATCTTCACCAACGAGGCGAAGAAGACTTTCGACGGCGACATGGTCACCGGGATGATCCGCGACATGATCAAGTCCGTGCTGCGCGGCGTGAGCGATTTCACCGTGTATCCGGATGTGGTCGATGATCAGGGCAATCACACGACCTGGTACCCTGACCCGAAGCTGCCGCGCGGCGGCCAGCCATTCAACGTGTTCAACCTCGATCCCTTCGTCTGGTTCGTCCACGTCCGGCTCGGTTTCTCAGGCTACGGGTTTTCGGTCGATGACGACACCGCCGATGTCGGTGCGGCCGGGGGGGACGGACTGCAGCTCACCGTCACGGGAACCGGTGGTCTGAAGAACCTCAACCAATGGAGCATCCAGGCGCCGTTTGGTCCGGTGAAGAATGTCTCGCTACCGTATTCCGGTGCGGCGAGCGCAACGAACGGCGATTCCCCGTATTTTTCGATGACGGACGTCAGCAACACCACGCCGATCCGGATCACTTCGAACGATGCGAGCAAACTCTCGAACGGCCAGAAGGTGCGGATCGAACTCGTGACCGGCAACACCGCGGCCAACGGGACTTTCCAGGTCGGCAACGTGACGCGGACGACCTACGACTTGTTCGACGAAGCCACCGGCACGGTACCCGTGGCTGGCAACGGTGCCTACGCCGGGGGTGGTCGGTGGGGCTATCCTCTCCGTCCCTACATCGACACCGGTGCCGATCTCGCGAAGGTGTTTTACCGGGTGAGCGATGACGATGCTTTGGGCACGTTCCAAGGAACCTTTGTCTCCGTGAACGGAGTGGATCGAAACAAGACCACTGGCGTTAGATTTCGCGTCTGGCAGAAGGGCATGACGGACGTGGGACGCTTGATTCTCGACGCCAATCTGACCGATGCGGATGGCAATCCTTTACCCGCTGGGACCTACAATTTCACGTTCTTTGGGATTGCCGAGGCGAACCCGGCCCCGCCCGTTGTTCCGGTCACGCCCACGCCGCCTCCGACGGAGGCTCCGCTGGTCCCGTCTCCCGAGGTCTCGAAGAACAAGCGAATGTTGGTTCGGCTGGTCAATCGTTTGGACCGAGCGGAAAGGATCGGAGATTCCGAAAAGCGTGAGCGCGTGGTCGAACGACTTCGCGGTTGGATGAAAATCCTTCGTCGCGGAATCGATCCGGATTCCAGAGACGGTCGGCTCCTAAAGAGATTGGTGAACGCTCGCAGTCTGTCGAATCCGGAGCGAAGGAGGCGGATGGTCGAACGGATTACCTCTCAGCTTGAGAAGCGGAGCGAATAACGGTCTCTAGACTTCGATGAAGAGCCTGCCCGCGCGGCGGCGGGCGTGGTGGTCGGCGGGGAGGTTGATTTTCGCGGGGCTGGTGGGGTCGAGAAGGGTGAGAACGCGGTCGACTTCGGTGAGGCCGACTTCGGGGATGGCGTGATGGGTGAGCCATCGGCGGATGACGCGGCGGCGGAGGGCGAGCGGGAGAGCGCGGAGGGCGGGGGCGGGGAGTTCGGGGTTGATGGGGAAGGCGTCGGCGTCGGCGGCGAGGTGATCGTCTTCGGCGCGGAGGATGTCGGCGTTGCGGAGGGCGGCTTCGGCGAAGGATGGGCCGAAGGTTTTTTCGATGAGGGGAAGGAGGTCGTGGCGGAGGCGGTTGCGGGTGTGGGTGGGGTCGGTGTTGGACGCGTCCTCGCGGTAGGGGATTTGGTGGCTCGAAATGTAGGCGTTGATCTCGGAGCGGCGGATTGCGAGGAGGGGGCGGTGGAGGATGAGAGTGCGGCGGTCGACTTGGAGGGGGGACTCGGGGCGCATGCCGGTGAGTCCGGTGGGGCCTGTGCCGCGGAGGAAATTGTGGAGGATGGTCTCGATCTGGTCGTCGGCGTGGTGGGCGAGGACGATGTGGTTGGTACGGTGGGTGCGGGCGGCGGCGGCGAAAAAGACGTGGCGAAGCTCGCGGGCGGCGAGTTCGAGGGAGACGCCGCGGGCGGCGGCGTAGGCTCGGGTGTCGGCGCGGCCGGTGAAGAGGGGGAGGCCGAGACGGGCGGCTTGCTTTTTGACAAAAGTGGCGTCGGCGGTGGAGGCTCGGCCGCGGAGGCGATGGTCGAGGTGGGCGACGACGAGATTTTTACGACCTGATGCGGAGAGCGCATGGAGGAGGGCCATGGAATCGCGGCCGCCGGAGACCCCGAGGATAAGGCGCGTGCGGGGGAGAGAAATGCAGGCCTCGCGCAGAGGCGCAGAGGCGCAGAGGGAGGAAGTTTTTTTGAAATTCTCCGCGTCTCTGCGTCTCTGCGCGAGGCCACTCATTTACGAAATCCTAGAAGCGCCGAAATACTGTTGGAGCGGCTCGGGGATCGTGATCGACCCGTCGGGTTGAACGTGGGTCTCGAGGAGGGCGACGTAGAGGCGGGCGAGGGCGGTGCCGGAACCGTTGAGGGTGTGGCAGAATTGGTTTTTGCCTTCGGCGTTCTTGTAGCGGAGGTTCATGCGGCGGGCTTGGAAGTCGTCGAAGTTCGAGCAGCTCGAGACCTCGAGGTAGGCGTTCTGGCCCGGGGCCCAGACTTCGATGTCGTAGGTCTTCGCCGAGCCGAAGCCGAGGTCGCCGGTGCAGAGTTCGATCACGCGGTAGTGGAGGTCGAGGAGCTGGAGGACCCGTTCGGCTTGGCTGGTGATGAGTTCGAGGGCGGCGGCGGAGTCTTCGGGGGTGGTGATGCGAACGAGTTCGACCTTGTCGAATTGGTGAAGGCGGATGATGCCGCGGGTGCCGAGGCCGGCGGCTCCGGCCTCGCGGCGGAAGCACGGGGTGTAGGCGGTGTAAGCGAGGGGGAGGTCGGCGAGCGGGACGATCTCGTCGCGGTGGAGATTGGTGACGGGGACTTCGGCGGTGGGGACGAGGTAAAGGTCGTCTTCGGGACAGTGGTAGACTTGATCGGCGAACTTCGGGAGCTGGGTCGTGCCGACGAGGCATTCGGGCCGGACGAGGAGCGGGGGGCTGATCTCGGTGTAGCCGTGTTGGGTGGTGTGGAGGTCGAGGAGGAAATTGACGAGGGCGCGCTCGAGACGGGCGCCGGGGCCGGTGTAGCAGACGAAGGCGCTGCCGCTGAGCTTGGCGGCGCGCTCGAAGTCGAAGAGGCCGAGGCGGGTGCCGATGGCGAGGTGGTCTTCGCCGGTGGCGGCGGTGGGCTTTTCGCCGTGGTGGCGGAGGACCGGATTGTCGGCTTCGGTGCGGCCGGGCGGGACGGATCTTTGGGGAAGATTAGGCAGGCCGAGGAGGAGATCGCGCTGGCGGGTGTCGGCGTCGGTGGCGGCGGCCGAGAGGGCGGAGAGGTCGTCGGCGAGGCTCTTGACCTGAGCTTCGATGTCGGCGGTGTCCTGGCCCTGGGCGCGGAGGCTGCCGATTTGTTTGCTGAGACGTTTGCGGTCGGCCTGGAGTTGCTGGAGATCGGTCTCGGCGCGGCGGCGGTCGGCGTCGATCTGGAGGAGGGCGTCGATGTCGGCGTCATGGTCGGCTCCGCGGGTGCGGAGGCGGGTCTTGGTGGCGTCGGGGTTCTCGCGGATCTGGCGGATGTCGAGCATGCTCGGGTTTGTCGCACGGGTCGGGTGAGGAACTAAACAGGATTATGCAGGATTTTTGGGATTAACAGGATGGTGCGGGGCCGGGTAAAGGTGGCGAATGGAAGCGGTGAGTCGATTTGAGGGGGTGGGGTTGGTGAGGAAGTGGGCGGCGTCGTTCGACGCGCACGCGGCGCCGGAAACTGTGTTTGGGCTGACTTCGGGGGACGACTTCGAGATTCGGTTTGGGGACATGGTGCTGGCGGGATTGGCGGGGTTGCGGGAGCACGATCGGCTGAAGGCGCAATTTTTCGACGAGGGTCATCATTATTACAATTTTCAGGTCGAAGCGGCGGGTCCGCCCTTGGTGATGACGACGGAGATGGTGTGGGACACGTGGCGGCGGCGGTCGGATGGTGGGGCGGAGCATCTCATCGCAGACGTGCGGCATCGGTGGACTTTTGAGCGGTCGGGGGCGGGCGAGCCGGTGTTTCGGCGGCACGAGCTGATCTCGCTGAACTACCGGGATGGCTTTGCGCCGAGTGAGGCGGACGCTGGAGCTTTGCACATCGATCCGTCACGCGTGGGATTTGGGAAATGATCGACTCGGGCGGGTGGTGCGTTGGTGCCAGAGGTAGAGGGCGGCGGCGGCGACGGCCAGGAGGAGGAGGGTGCCGGGCTCGGGGGTTACGGCGGGGTCCTCGGTGAGGGTGAGGGCTTCGTGGCCGCCTTTGACTCGCTCTTCGGTGGCCTCGAGCATTTTCCACTGGGCGGAATCTTCGACGACGATCGTGGCGATGGAGGGGACCAGCGTGTGCGTTCGGCGGGCGAGGGCGAGGAGTTCGGCCTGGTGGTTGGAGTTCTCGGGCGTGGGGTCGTAGATACGTTGGAGGGCGAGACGCATCGTGGCCTCCGGGGTTTCTGGTTTTACCGGAAGGGGCGAACGAGTGGAAGGGGCCGCGGGGTAGTCGATGCGGGTCAGGGTTTTGGGGAAGGGGATGAATCTGGGGGCGTTTTTGGCTGGGGTGACAACCGTGTAGCCGGGTGTTTGTGGGGTGAGGGCGGCGAACCAGGGGAGGTCCGGATCGGGTTGGGGGGCTGGCGTTTTTTCATCGCGGAGGACGATGAGGCGGGCCGGGGTGTCCTGGGCGCGGCGGAGGAGGGTCCTCAAGGCGCGATTTTCGAGGAAGCCGCCGCGGGCGGATGGGAGCGCGGTGGCGAGTTCGGTCGGGGTGAGGGTGTTGAGGTCGACGGGCTTGCCGCCACGGAAGTCGGTGATTTCGTAATTGGCGAACGTGAGGTGGGCTTCGCCGGGGAGACCGAGCTGGGCGGCGGCGGTGCGGAGGGCGGCGAGGAGGGTGGTTGGCTTGGCGAACGCGGAGTCGGCGGAGAGGTCGATGATGAAGTGGGGGGTGGCGTCGGTGAGCGGGGAGGCGTGATGGGTCGGTGGAGGGGCGTCGACCAGGACGGGTTGGGTGGAGTTGGTCTCGATGGTCGTGGTGCGGGTCTCGCCGGGAGCGACGGGGAAGACGCGGAGGTCGAGGGTGCCGGGGGCGGCGTATTTGAGAATGGCGGGGTCGCGGAGAACGGGGCGGATCTCGGTGATCTTGCGGTAGACCCACTCGGCGGCGCGTTGCTCGAAGAGGCGGCCCGGGACGACTTCGTTGCCGATGGTGAGGGTGAAGCCGGTGACGAGGGAGTCGGCGGGGATGCGGAGGGTGGTGTGATATTCCGTCGGGTCGGGGGTGGGGTTGTGGATCTGGATGGTGGTGCGAAGGCCACGGGGAGTCGGGGTGGTCGTGACGGAGCGGGTGACGGCGTTGGCGGTGGGGCGGAGGCCTTCGGCTGGGTTGATCGCCGCGGCGGTGCGGCGGAGATTCCGAGTGTTCCCGATCGGGAAAAAGCTTGCCGCTGGTGCGAGGGGGGCGGAGGTTTCGCCGAAGAAGGCGGTCTCCATGGCGTCGAGTTGGCTGTCGGGGAGGACGAGGTTGTCGAAGGTGAGCCAGTTGTAATACTCGGAGATGAGCGGGAGGTAGCGACCAGTTTTAAAGGAGCGCAAGTTGTGCAGGCTGCGCTTAAGGGCGGGGAGGTCCCCCGAAAACGGGGTCGGCGTGGCGTGGTCGGGGTAGGTGAGGTAATCGAGGGCCTGGTGGAGGGCGGCGCGGTCGACGCGGGCGGAGACGGTGTAGTGGACCGGCCAAGCGAGGATGGCGGTGAGCGCGAGGGCGAAAGGGATGAAGCGATGGCCGTCGCGGATTTCGGCGCGGTAGCCGTCGATGAGGCGGACGCCGTGGAGAATGAAGAGGACGGGGGGAACGACCATGAGGAGGCCGAGGCCCACGAAGAGCGCGGCCAGCGGGGTGAGGGGGAGGTAGGGGACGAAGAGAATGAAAAAGTAGACGGTGAAGGGGAAGAGGGCGCACTGGGCGAGCCAGACGGCGCGGTGGAGCGCGGGGCGGGCAAAATTGGGCAGGGTGAGGACGAGGCCGTTGAGCAGAGCGAGGGCGTAGAGGGCGGGGGATTGGAGGTCGGTGGGGAACGGGATGGTCGCGTTGAGGGTGAGGCCGGCGAGTGGACCCCCGACGGCGAGGATGGCGGTGAGGATGGCGAGCGCGAGTGGGCTGCGGCGGCGGGCGGCGACGTAGAGCGAGAGGACGATCCGCATGATGCTGGCGACGGTGAGCATGCCGAGGGCGATGCCGACGGTGAGCATCGCGGGGCCAAAGAGGTGAGGCGCGATGATGGTTTCGACGGCATTAAAAATTGGGGCGACGACGGAAATGAGGACGCTGCCGAAGAGGGCGATGCCGATGGTGACGGCGGTCAGGATGGCGATGCCGCCAAGGCCGAAGACGTGGCTCTGTAGATTGTCCCCGCGGGTGGGCGAGATGAAGCGGAGGGCTCCGAAGAGGACGAGCGGCGCGATGAATGCGAATTGCTTGAAGATCCATTGGTCCGGCGGGACGATCCAGGTCGCAACGGAGGCGGGGATCAGGTCGCTGGCGAAAGAAAGCGTGGCTGCGAGGTAGCCCGCCGGGAGGAGCATGAGGGGGAGACCGGCACGGCGCGAAATGAGTTCGCGGCGGCGGGCGAGGCGGATCGTGTAGGAGGCGGTCGCGAACAGGAGGGTGAGCTCGCCGCTCAGGAGGGCGATGGCGATTGACCTCTGGTCGGCGGTGACCTCGTCCGCGAGGAAGCGCCAAGTGAGGAGGTTGAGGCCGAGGAGGATGAGTTGCGGGAGGATGCCAACGGCGGCGAGGGTAGTGGGTCCGGTGCTGGCTGGGGGGAGAAAGTGGGGGTGGGTACGGGGGCGGTGGGCGGGTACGGGTCGTGGGGTGTCGCGGGTGGTGAGAGTCGTCATGCGACCGTTGTCGCGGGTGAGGATGTGATTTTGACGAGTGGCGGGTGAAATTTGTGTGAAATCGCAACTTCGGCGGCTGGAGGCCGCCGCTCCTTGAATTACTTTGGGAGCGGCGGTTAGGTTGGGGGATGTTGCGTTGGTTGGTTGTTTTTGCGGTGGTGGGGTCGGCTTGGGGGCAGGCGATTCAGGAGGCTCCGGATGAGGTGGCCAAGGAGGTTGTGCGGGAGAAGAAAATGCCGCGGACTTTGCCGGTGGAGGCGACGCCGACGCCTGAGCCGACCCCTGTGCCTGGGCCGTTCGAGGTGCGGTCGGTGGACGAAATGGTGGCGGATTTTTTCGAGAAGATTGAGGCAGATCAGGTCGAACGGGCCTACGAGGAATTGACGGCGGGGACGGTGGTGGCGACACGGCCCGAGGAGGCGGCGAGGCTGCGGGATCAGACGCAGGCGGCGCTCGATGCCTACGGGCCGACGCGCGGTTACGAGTTGCTCAAGACCGAGCGCGTGGGGAAGGCGCTGGAGCGGCGGACCTATCTCCTCAAGGCGGAAGTGCTTCCCCTCCGGTGGAAATTTTACTTCTACGCGGGCGGCGGGGATTGGAAGCTGGTCGACCTGCGGGTCGATGACGATCTGGTGAAGACGGTCGACGAGGATGGCGTGGCCGTCGATTGAATCGTGACTCAGATGGCGGCGAGCCAGCGGTCGAGGAGCGCGGCGTTGCCCAGAGAGTCGGCGAGCGGCATGGCGGGGGACTCGAGGGCGCCGGCGTGGATCGACTCGGCGACGGTGTCGGCTTCGTGAGCGAACAGCGGACGGTCGGTCGTCGTGATAATTTCTTCGGTCCGGTTGGGATTGAAGTCGGTGAGTGCGAGTCGCGACTGAAGGGGGATCGTCCAGGGATCGGGGACGTGGAGGCGACCTTCGGTGCCGTGGATCGTCACGGAGTTGGCCAGCGGGACATCGATGGCGCAGGCGATCTGCGCGAGGAGACCGTCGGGAAACGTGAGGGTGGCGGCGGCGCGGCTGTCGACTCCGGTCTCGGGGCAGGGCACGGCGGAGGCGGCGATGGCGAGGGGCTCGGCAAAGGGTTGACCCGCGGCGGCTCCCGCGAGGAGGCGGGTCATCGCGCAGGGGTAGCACCCGACGTCGAGAATGGAACCGCCACCGAGTTCGGCGTTCCACAGGCGGTTGGCGGGGTCGAATTTCGTACGAAATCCGAAGGTGGCCTCGATGAAGCGAACGGTACCGAGTCGCCCGGAGCGAACGATTTCGACGATGCGGTGGGTCTGCGGGTGGCAGCGCTGTTTGAAGGCTTCCATGAGGAAGACGCCGTGGCGGCGGGCGGCGTCGGTGATGCGCGTGGCTTCGGCGTGGGTCATGCCGATGGGTTTTTCGCAGAGAATGGCTTTGCCGGCTTCGGCGGCGCGGATGGCCCACTCGCAGTGGCCGGGGTGCGGGTTGGCGATGTAGACGACGTCGACGTCGGGGTCGGCGAGGAGGGCAGCGTAGTCACCGTGGGCGGTGGGGGCGTGGGTGGGCGTGGCGTGTTCGGCTACGAAGGATTGGGCGCGCGCGAGGTTGCGGGAGGCGACGGCTTGGAGAGCGCCGGTGGGGGATGCGCGGAGGTCGGTGGCGAATTGGGCGGCGATTCTGCCGGTGGCGAGGATGCCCCAGCGAAGGGGTGGGTGCGGAGTGGGGTTGGTTTGCATGAGGGGTGGGGGGGACGGTAGGGGTGTTTTGCGGGCGTGGCGAGCGTTCCGGGCGGGAAGCCCGAGGTCCCCGGCTTTTGGCGTTGCGTGATCTGATCGGGTGGGGTTTAGTCGATTCGTGGTCGGTTTCGCTGACAGTCTCTTGTCCGCCCTTCGTGTTGGGTTTCTCCCGGCTCGACTTCGACTGCTTGCGTAGTTCCACTGGCTCTCCCGCGACCTCCCGGCGACGCGGCTTGGTCCGTGATCCCTTCTTCTCCTCGCCGGGGTAATCGTTTTTTGAACCATGTCAGACCAGGTTTTTATTTTTGATACCACGTTGCGCGACGGGGAGCAGTGCCCGGGTGCTTCGATGAATTTGCGCGAGAAGATGGAGATCGCGCGGCAGCTCAAGCGCGCAAATGTCGACGTGATCGAGGCGGGGTTTCCGGTCATCAGCGACGGTGACTTCGAGTCCGTGCGGCGGATCGCGGAGGAGGTGCGGGGGCCGGTGATCTGTGGATTGGCGCGTTGCGTGGGCAAGGACATCGACGCGGCGGGGGCGGCGGTGAAGGCGGCGGGCGAGCGGGGGCGCATCCACGTCTTCCTGGCGACGTCGGCGATTCACCGGGAATTCAAGTTGCGGAAGGCGGAGGAGGAGATCATTCGCATGGCTCAGGAGGGGGTGCGTCGGGCGAAGGGGCTGGTCAAGGATGTGGAATTTTCGCCCGAGGATGCTTCGCGGACGGAGCCGGAATTTTTGGCAAAAGTTGTTGAAGTGGCCATCGAGGCGGGGGCGACGACGGTGAACATCCCCGACACGGTGGGGTGGGCGGTGCCGGATCAATACGCGGAGCTGATCGGCTACTTGCGTGCGAACGTGCGCAACATCGACGACGCGGTGATCAGCGTGCATTGCCACGATGACTTAGGGTTGGCGGTTGCGAACTCGTTGGCGGCGGTGCGGGCGGGGGCGCGGCAGGTCGAGGGGACTTTCAACGGCATCGGTGAGCGCGCGGGGAACGCCGCTCTGGAAGAGGTGGTGATGGCGCTGAAGACGCGGGCGGACTTTTTCGGTGGAGTCGGGACGGGGGTCGTGGCGTCGGAGATTCTCAAGACGTCGAGGTTGGTCGCTCGGATGAGTGGGTTGCAGGTGGCGCGGAGCAAGGCGGTGGTCGGCGAGAACGCGTTTGCGCATTCGTCGGGGATTCATCAGGACGGGATTCTCAAGAAGCGGGAGACGTATGAGATCATGGATCCGAAGGCGGTCGGCTGGGGCGGGACGGAGTTACCTCTGACCAAACACAGCGGTCGGCACGCGATGGCGGCGCGGTTGGAGCACCTGGGGTTCAAGCTGACGGACGAGGAGGTCGGGGCCGTCTTTGCGCGGTTTAAAGACGTGGGGGACAAGAAGAAGTTCGTTTACGACGATGATTTGTCGGCGCTGGTCGATGACTCGATTGGTAACTCGAACGAGACTTACGCGTTGGAATACATCCACGTTACGAGCGGGTCGACGACGGTGCCAACGGCGACGGTGCGGGTTCGAAAGGCGGACGAGTCTTTGACGGATTCGAGTCCGGGGAATGGTGCGGTGGACGCGGCGATGCAGGCGATTGATCGGATCGCGGAGCGGAAGGGCGTCCTTGCCTCGTATCGCGTGGAGGCGGTGACGAGTGGACGGGATTCGCTGGGCGAGGTGACGGTGAAGATCGACTTCGGCGACGGGGAATTGGTGACCGGGAAGGGCGCGGCGACCGACGTCGTGGAAGCGAGCGCGCGGGCTTACGTCAACGCAATCAACCGGGCGATTGCTCTGGAGGCGCTGCACCGGAAGGTGGGGGTGGCGACGCCGTGACGGACTTTGGAAGTGGCGCTTTGCTAGCCGGATTGAATCATCGGCTGGGAGCCGATGAAACGGTCTGATTTTTGCGTTTTGGGGGTTTTGGGTGATGGTCCGCCCGTGATCCGGATTTTTCTACTTTTGATGGTGGCGGCTGGTTTCGCCCGGGCTCAGGTGTCGGCGGAACTCGTGGCTGACGGGTTTGAGGCTCCGCTGTTTGTGACGGCACCGGATGGGGATTCGCGGGTGTTTGTCGTGGAGAAAGGTGGGGCGATCCGGATCCTCAATCCGCGAACGGGGGTCGTGAAGCGGCGAGCGTTTCTGCAGGTTAAGGGGATCTCGACGGACGGGGAGCGGGGGCTGCTCGGGTTGGCGTTCCATCCGGAATACGGTCGAAACGGGTTGTTTTACGTGAACGTGACGAACTCGGCTGGGGATACGGAGATCCGGCGCTACTCGGTGTCGGGGAACCGGAACGTGGCGGACGCGGGGAGTGGGCGGGTGATTCTTTCCTACCGGCAGCCGGGGTCAAATCACAACGGCGGGTGGCTTGGTTTCTCGTCCGACGGACTGCTCTGCATTGCATCGGGGGACGGTGGAAGCGGGAACGATCCGGATAACAACGCGCAGAATCGAAATCTCCTCTTGGGTAAAATCCTGCGGATCGACGTCGACCGGCCATCGGGCGGGCGGGCGTATGGGATACCTGCCGGGAATCTTTTCACGGCGGGCGGTGGGGCACCGGAGATCTGGCACGTTGGATTGCGGAATCCGTTTCGGTGCAGTTTCGATCGGAAGACGGGAGATTTTTACATCGGGGACGTCGGACAGAATGCTCGGGAGGAGATCGATTTCGCGACGGCGGGGTCGGTCGGGCTGAATTACGGCTGGAGGGTGTTTGAAGGAAGGATCCGGACGCCGGGGATCAGGGACGCGGATCCGGGGGGAACGACGGGCCCGGTTTTTGAATACGATCATTCGATGGGGAGTTCGGTGACCGGAGGTTACGTGGCGCGGGGGCCGCGGGCCGGGAAGGCGGAGGGGCGGTATTTCTTCGGAGACTTTGTTTCGTCGAGAGTCTGGTCGTTTCGCGGCGGTGGCGGGGCGCGGGACGTGATCGATCACACGCGGGATCTGGGGGGCATCCAGTCGATTTCGTCTTTCGGCGAGGATGGTCGGGGGGACCTCTACGTGGTGAGCATCGGGGGGGCGGTTTACCGGCTGAGTGGCGAGTCGGGCGGGTCGGCGGCTGGGCGCCCGGTGGTGAGCGTGAAGCGGACGCCGACGGTCACGGGTCGACGAAAGATCACGCTGCGGGGGACGGCGCGGGACGCGGACGGGATTCGCAAAGTTGTCTATCGCGTCCGGGGCGTTGGCCGTCGCGGGGTCGCGGAGGGGCGGCGGAATTGGAAGGCACGGGTGAGGTTGCGGCCGGGTGAGAATCGGATCGTCGTGCGGGCGGTGGACGCTGGTGGCGCGCGGTCGGTGGCGAAAGTCGTGCGGGTGCTGCGGCGGTGACAGCGGCGCTTCGCGCTGTCGGCTAGCCCATGGTCTGGAGGCCCCTACCACGTTCAAAGGTCGCGTTTTCTGGTGACGGGTGGGGGTTTCGCGATTAAACGGCTCTGTCCATTCCTGTGATGCCCGAGACTTATCGCCATATCGCCGTCGCTTCGACGTTTTCGCCGCGGTTCCTTGCCGTGTTGGCGGAGGCGGATCGGATGGCGCGGCTTTTGACGGCGAAGATGAGCATCATCCACGCAGACGAGGCAGAAGATGGGCGGTTGGAGCGGTTCGCGGAGGCGATGCGGACGCTGGAGCGCTTGGAAGAGACACCGGTGCTGTGGGGGCGGGCGGAGACGCCGGCTGATGCGATTCTGGCGGCCTGTCGAGAACACGGGGTCGACCTTCTCTTGGCCGGGGCGCTGGAGCGGGAGAGCGAGCATCGGAATTTCGTGGGCGGGGTGGCGCGCGAGCTTCTCCAGCGGTGCGATTGCGACCTGCTGTTGTTCCCCAGGCCGGAGGAGCTGGAGCGGCCGCTGGAGACGGTCCTCGTGCAGGTGGACCTGAAGAATTTGTCGATCAAGGCGCTGAACCGAGCGTGCCGACTGGCGGCGAGGTTGCGAGCGGAGCGGGTGACATTTTTCACGGTCATCACTCCGTTTGACGAAGCGATGGCGTCGTCGGGGAGCGTGCGGCTGCCGTCGAACGAGGATGAATTTGCCGAGTTGCTCGACGACGTCGATGGCTTCGACGGAGAGGCGGATACGGCGATCATCCGGTCCAACACGGGTTTTGCGGCGTGTGATTACGTGGAGAAGCTCGGGAGCGAGCTTGCTCGTGGTGCCGTGGCCGAGCGACGGCGAAGCGCGCGTGTTGCCGTCGCACATGGATTGGCTGCTTCAGGTGATCCCGACGAATGTCTGGATGATGGGCAAATGAAAATAATCGCGCTGGCGCTGTTGGGGGCGGTCTTCGCGGGGTTGGGCGCGCTGTATTTCGAGTGGGTCGAGGAGCTGTCGGAGGTGGCCGGAGCGTGGGTGTGGGAAGCTTCGCGGTGGTGGATGTTTGTGGTGATGCCGCTGGGGCTGGGGCTGATTTTATTTTTGCGGGATCGGTATTTTGTCGGGTCCGACGGGACGGGGATTCCGCAGACCATCGCGGCGCTCCAGCTCGGGCCGGGGGAGGAGCGGGATCGGCTCATGTCGATCCGGATCGCGGCGGGGAAGGTGTTGCTCACGACGCTGGGGTTGTTTTCGTTTCTGTCGATCGGGCGCGAGGGACCGTCGGTCCAGGTGGGGGCTTGCCTGATGAATCTGGTGTCACGGTGGGGGAACTTCCCGGCGCATCTGGCGCAGCGGGGAATGATGCTGGCCGGCGGGGCGGCGGGGATCGCGGCGGCGTTCAACGCGCCGGTCGCGGGGATTGTGTTTTCGTTCGAGGAGATCGGGCGCTCGTTTGAGAAGGAGAATCTCGGGACGTTGGTGCGGACCGTCGTGGTGGCCTGCGTGGTGTGCGCGGTGCCGTTCGGGGATTACTTTTTCTACGGGCGGATCGATTTCGGGCGGACCGTGCCGCTGGAGTTCCTGGCCTTTGGGCCGTGGTTGGCGGTGGTTCTCGTTGGCGTCGTCGGCGGGTTGCTGGGGGGAAGCTTTTCTTGGTTGCTGTTGCGTTGCATGCCGACGGTGTCGGGGTGGATTCGACGGCGTTTCTGGGTCGTCGCTCTCGCGTTTGGCCTCGCGATGGCCGGGCTTGCGATGCTGTCGGATGGTCGGACGCTCGGGAGTGGCTACGCGGAGGCCCGAGCGGTGGTCGTGCAGGGGAGCGAGGATTATCTCTCGACGCTGTCGACGGCCGAGCGGGCGGAATTGGACGAAACGCGGGAGGCCATCGGGCCGCTGTATCCGGTCTACCGTGCTTCCGCGTCGATGCTGGCGCTGCTGACCGGGATCCCGGGTGGGTTGTTTGATCCGTCGTTTTCGGTTGGGGCGGGTTTGGGGAAATGGTGCGCGCCTTGGCTGGAGTGGACGGGGGCTCCGGCGCAGGCGGTGGTGCTGCTGTTTATCGTGTCGTATTTCTCCGGGGTCGTGCAGAGCCCGCTGACGGCGGCGGTGATCTTGGTGGAAATGACGGGGGCGGTGGCGTTCACGCTGCCGCTGGCGTTGGCGGCGATCCTGGCCTACGAGGCTTCCCGGCGGGTGTGTTCGGTGCCGTTGTACGAGGCGCTGGCGGAGAACTTTATGCGGAAAGTGGCTTGAGGGGGTTGGTTGCGGCGGCGATCGGTGACGGGTGTGCGGTCGGCTCCCGGAGGCAAGGATTGTCGGGGTTCGGCGGCGGAGTCATTGCCTTGATCGGACACCCCGAGAAGGGACGAATCGATTGCTAGCTCGGTTAGTGAATGTGAATTGCGGTTGCACGCACGCGGGACGGGAGGCTGGTTTGCCGCTTGTCAGTCTGGACGTCGCTGCGTAGCTTGCGCGGCTCTTTATGAATCTGACTGACTTTCTCTTTCTCGCGCAGGCGGACCCGGCAGCTCCCGCACCTTGGATGCAATTTGTCCCGCTGATCTTCATCTTCGTTGTCTTTTACTTTTTGCTCATTCGTCCGCAGCAGAAGAAGGCGAAGGATCAGGCCAAGCTGGTCGCGGCCCTGGAGACGGGGGATCGGGTGGTGACCAACGCCGGGATCCATGGCGTAGTCACCAATCTGAAGGATCGCACGGCCATCGTGCGGGTAGCTGACAACGTAAAAATTGAGTTTGACCGCGGCAGCATTGTCACCGTCGTGAAGGACGGCAAGGAAGTCGGCGAGAAGGTCTCTTAATCGCGCTGCTGCCCGCCATTTAGGTCCATCCCCCACCCGCTGCTCATGTCTCCTGGATTTGTTTTCGTTTTTGGCCTGCTGATTCTGGCCTTGTTCGGTTGGTATTTCTCCACCGAGCTTTTTGGCCGCAAGCGTTGGCTTGGGCTGGTGCTGACGGTGTTGCTCGTGGCGTTCTGCGCTCAGGAGCTGTTTCCCGTCTCGAAGCACATCCGCCTGGGGCTGGATCTCAAGGGCGGCACGTCGTTCCTGATCCGGCTGGTTCGGGAGCCGGGCAGTCCGCCGATCACCAAGGACATGTTGGACCGGGCGGTCGAAGTGATCCGGGCTCGCGTCGACAGCGATGGTGTTGGTGAACCGGACATTGCCCCGCAGGGCGAGGATCGGATCATGGTCCAGATCCCCGGACTTGATAACGAGGAGATGCAGCTAACGAAGGAGAAGCTGCAGAAAGTTGCGAAGCTGGAGTTTTCGATCGTCGATCCGCGCGGCGAGTCGTTGCTGCGCGAGGTCGAAGCGGGCACGGCAATCATGCCGCCCGGATTGGAGGTTCGTTACTACGCCGAGGACGATGACGACGGCGAAGGGGTCAAGACCCCGCTGGTGATCAATCGCAAGCCTGACTTCACGGGTGAATACGTGTCGAAGGCTTACGCCTACTTCGACCAGCAGGGTTGGGGTGTGCAGCTCGAATTGAACAGCGAGGGCGCGAAGATTTTCGACAACGTTGCGGCGGTGAACAAGGGCAACCGACTCGCCATCATCCTCGACGGAGAGATTCTTTCGGCACCAACGCTGCAGACCGATCGTTTCGGTGGTCGGGCGTCGATTTCAGGCAACTTCCAGGAGCAGGAGGCGCGGGATTTGGCGAGTTCGCTCGAGAATCCTTTGCGAGTGCCGGTGCAGATCGAGGAGACGCGCAGTGTGTCGCCGACCTTGGGCGCGGATTCGATTAAGGCCGGTCTCTACGCGGGACTTCTGGGTCTCGGCTTCGTGATCGTGTTTGTCCTCCTCTACTACCGCTTTGCGGGTGTCGTTGCGCTGATTGGGCTCGCGGTAAACATCCTCCTGCTCTTCGGGATGATGGCGATGTTCAACTTCGTGCTCACCCTGCCGGGCATCGCGGGCATCATTCTCACGATCGGTATGGCCGTGGACGCAAACGTGCTCATCTACGAGCGCTTGCGTGAGGAAATGCAGGCGGGCAAGTCGCTACCCGCGGCGATCAACGGAGCTTACGACAAGGCTTTCAGCGCGATCTTCGACGCCAATCTCACGACGCTCATCACTTCGGTCATCCTCTTTCTCCAAGCGAGCGGATCGGTCAAGGGATTTGCGGTGACGCTGACGCTGGGCATCATCGCCTCGATGTTCTCCGCGCTCCTCGTCACGCGCACGGCGTATCGCTGGCTCATCGACAAGGGGCAGCTGAGCAAGCTGACGATGATGAACATCATCCCAGCGAACCGCATCGATTTCCTCGGGAAGCGGAAGCTTGCGGTGTTTCTGTCGGTCGGAATGCTCGTTGGATCGGTTGCGGTCTTCGCGCTTCGCGGGGAGAATAATTTCGGCATCGATTTCCGCGGCGGTGATCTGCTCGTGGTGGGCACGTCGGCCCCGGTGACGGTCCAGGAGGCGAGGGATGCGATCCAATCGACCGGCCTGGCCGACTCGACGGTGATCCAGATGGAGACCGAAGGAACGAGTGAGATGCTGACCTTCCGCACGCTGGAAGGAAAGGGACGCGAGGTCTACGAAGCGGTCGCGGCGGCCTTCCCCGATCGCGGGGTCGTGGTCGAAGGCGAGGACACCGTGGGCGCTCGGATCGGTCTGGAATTTGCCACCAAGGCACTGTGGGCGCTCGGCCTGGGAATGATCGGCATCTTGATTTACGTCACGCTACGCTTCGAATTTTCGTTCGCGCTTGGTGCCGTCGTTGCCGTGCTTCACGACGTCATCATCACGCTCGGTCTTTTCTCGCTCATGGGTGGGGAATTGTCCCTCGTCATGGTTGGCGCTGTGCTGACGATCGCGGGCTATTCCATCAACGACACGATCGTCGTCTTCGACCGCATCCGGGAAAGCCTCAAGTCGGGTCGCGCCGGGTCGGTGCAGCAGCTGATGAACGAGGCGATCAACGACACGCTGGGCCGCACGATTCTCACCGGCGGCACGACGGCGTTGTCGGTCGGCGCTCTGTTCTTCTTTGGCGGAGCGGTGCTTGAAGACTTCGCGTTCGCGATCCTAATGGGCATCCTGGTCGGAACGTTTTCGTCGATCTTCGTGGCGTCGCCCATCGTCCTCTGGTGGACGCGAATCCGCGGTCAGAACATCCGGCGAGAAGTGCTCGAGAGCGAGGCGATGCGTCGGACGGCGAGTGGCGGCAGCGGGACGGCGGAGTAGACGGCTCGCTCGTTGGCGCGCCCGAGGCAGCGTTCTGGATTGGCTCGGCGGATTTTGTTCCCAAACTTCGGCACCTGGAAGGGGCCGCTCTTTGAATTAAGCCTTCGGGATGAGGTAGGCGGTGTCGGGGATCTCGGTGCCTTCCGGGATCACGTAGAGCTTGTGCGGCGGGTCGGTAGGGACGGTCGACAAGCCGTATCGGATGCCGTTGAGGGTGACCGTGTCGGCATTAATCGCGAGTTGATAGGAACCGGTCGGCGAGACTTCGTCCGCCGGGAGAGCGACGAACGTGCCGAGGATAGCGGTGAGCGACGGGATGAAAGTGCCGGTGTCTCTAAAGGTAACTGCTCCGGTGATGCTGGCTGAGAAACCGGAGGAGTGGTCCGGGGTGACCGTGTAATTTAATCCCGTCGGCACGAGGCCCGTATTGACGAAGCCTGCGCCGTGCGAGCGAATCCACATGTCGCGGAGGTTCTTGCCGAAGCCTTTGGTGAGGCGGCGGGATTTGAGAGCGTTCTGGTAGGCGGCGCGGAGCTGGGTGCCGTAGTTGACGGCGATGAGCGTGTAAAACGGGACGTCCGTGTCTCGGGCGCTGGGCGAAACGAGAGGTTGGAAGGCAAGCGAGGCGCGGAGGACGCGGCGGATCGAGCGTCGGGCGCGGGGGCGGTTGAGTTCCGGCCGGGGATCGGGGGAAGGAGCTTCGAGGAGAGTCGGGAGTGAGTACTCGAGGGACTTGGCGATCTTGCCGTAGCCGACCTTGCGATACGTCGAGACCGAGCGGCGAATGAAACGAGTGACGTAGCGATCTCCCTTCTCGAGTCGGGACGTCTGGACGAGCCTGCGGAAGTCTTTGAGGAATTGGATCTCGCGCTCGGCGGTCGTTTCGTTCGTTCCGATGACCGCGCCGAAAAATGGCTCGGCGGCGAGATCGAGCGGGTCGGGATTCTCTTCGAAAAGAACGAACGGCTCGGTGGGCATCGGCTCCGCCCGGATGTTCGCCAAGAGAAGGAAAGCGAGTGCGAGTGGGGTGAGGGTTCGTTTGATCGCGGACACGCCACTCGGATGCCGGGTTTGGGAGAGTTTAGCAAGTTCGAAGGGAGATTTCCGGGCTTGTCACTCGACAGGGTGGGGACGCAATCGGTAACCATTGAGTTTTGAGATTTTACCGATGGATTTGCTGAACACCGCTTTTACTCCCGGAACGGAGTTGTTTCTCATTTGGACGTCGTTGGCGAAGACGCTGGGACTGCTTGGGATCATCCTTGGGTTCGTGTCCTACACCGTCTACGCGGAGCGCAAGGTGAGCGCGTTCATCCAGGACCGGACGGGGCCGAACCGGGCGGGCATCCCGCTGACCCTCCTAGGTGGGAAAAAAGACATCCCGTTCTTTGGCTTGGGGCAGCCGATCGCGGACGCGATGAAACTCCTTCTCAAGGAAAACTTCATCCCGAATTCGGTGAACAAGTTCTACTACTACCTGGCGCCGAAGCTGACGATGATTCCGCCGATCCTCGTGCTGGCAGTGTTGCCGTTCGGGAGTTCGCTCTTCGGGGTGCCGATGGTGATCGCGGACATCGGAGTCGGCGTGCTTTACGTCTTCGCCGTGTCGTCGCTCGGGGTTTATGGGATCGTGCTCGCGGGTTGGGCGTCGAATTCGAAATACCCGTTCCTGGGTGGAATCCGGTCGAGTTCGCAGATGATCTCTTACGAGCTGGCGCTCGGTTTGTCCGTGGTGCCGGTCTTCATGATCGTCGGGACGCTGAACCTGGGCGAGATCGTGACGTGGCAGCGGGACAATGGCTGGATGGTCTTCCCGATGTGGCCGGAAGGGTTCACGCTGGCGGGCGCGATGGCAGATCCTTCGTTGATCTGGACGTCCGTCGTGGCGGGATTTTCCTGGCAGCGGGTGGCGCTGTGGGTGCCGATGTTGATTTCGTTCGTCGTGTTTCTGGTCGCGATGTTTGCCGAGACGAACCGGGCGCCATTCGATTTACCGGAAGCGGAGCAGGAACTCGTGGGCGGTTATCACACGGAGTATTCCGGCATGGGTTTTGCGCTGTTCTTCCTCGGGGAATACGCGGCGATGATCGCCGGCTCGGGCGTGATCGTGACGTTGTTTCTGGGCGGCTGGAGCTTGCCGATCATCCCTGATGGGGCCGAGGGCTGGTTCTGGGGATTGATCAACATTGGGACGTTCTTCGCGAAGGTGTCGGCGCTGCTGTTTTTCTTCATCTGGGTGCGGTGGACGGTTCCCCGCTTCCGGTATGATCAGCTGATGAAGCTGGGCTGGTATTTCTTCTTCGAGCTGGCGCTGGTGAACATCTTCATCACCGCGATCATCCTGGCTTTCCTGCCAAACCCGTAGGCCGCCGGCGGAGGGGGCTGCCGACAAGAGGGCGAGGACGGGGGAAGACGCTTTGCCCCTTTCAGGCCCGCAAAATATCTGCGCTCGGTCGCGTTTTTAGCGGGCAGCGACGTTTACTTCGAAGTCGCGATTTCGGTGCCGTTCCAGTCGGAGGGTGGCGGAGTTGCTGCGAGGGCGCGACAGCGGGTCAGATAGATCTCGCGGAGTTTGTCGGTTGGTGGGGCCGCTTGGAAAAGGGCGGAGGCTTCGGTAAATCGACGGCCGCGATAGCAGGTGATGCCCTCTTCCCACGCGTCGAACCAATCCAGGTCTGGTTCGACGAGAGTGAAGATCTCGACGGGGTGGGATTTGCCGACGACCTGGACGAGGTCGACGGTGCGGAGGTGGAATTCGTCGCGGATGAGGTCGGCGCAGGCGCCCGAGACGCAGCTGACGACGCCGTATTTTTTGGTGAGTCCCTCGACGCGGGAGGCAAGGTTGACGGCGTCGCCGATGACGGTGGGTTCCATCTTCTCGGTCGAGCCGATGTTGCCGAAGACGGCGTCGCCGTGGTGGAGACCGATGCCGATGGCGAAGGGGGGAAGGCCCCGGATGGTCCAGTCGGCGTTGAGTCGCGCGAGGGCGGTCTGCATTTCCACCGCGGCGTGGGCCGCGGCGCGGGCGTCCGTGGCGTGTCCCTTGCTCACGACGTCGCCCCAGACGGCCATGATCCCGTCGCCCATGAACTTATCGACGGTGCCGTCGTGCGCGAAAATGATGCGGACCATGTCGGCGAGGTATTCGTTGAGCTGGGTGACGACGGCGGTGGCGTCGTGGCTCTCGGAGAAAGACGTGAAACCGCGAACGTCGGAGAAAAAGACGGTCACCGGGCGGCGGGTGCCGCCGAGGGCGGTCAGGAAGTCGTCGCGGTTGTCGAGGATCTCGCGGACGACGTTGCGGGAGACGTAGCGGTCGAGGGTGGAGCGGAGGCGGCCGGATTCGCGGCGTTCGGCGGCGAAGTTCCACGCGATGCACGCGACCCCGGCGAAGACGAGGGTGGTGGCGGGTTGCAACGTGTCGAGGAGGACGTCGAGCGAGTAGGCCAGTCCGAAGACGAAGGCGTAGTAGGCGGCGGTGGCGCCGAGCAGGACGAGCATCGCGAAGACGGGTTGGCGGAACCGACGGTTGATGAACCACGCGGTGGTGGCGGCAAGGAGGACGAGGAGGGCGGTCGGGATGAATCCGACCGGACGATAAAAAGCGCCGCGCATGGTGGCGGCGATGGCGTTCAGGTGGAGGAGGGGGCCGGGGATATTGCCGAGCGGGGTGAGGTGGATGTCTTGGAGGATGGCGGCGGCGGGACCGATGACGACGATCTTGCCGCGGAATATCTCGCCGTTTCCGCAAAGCGTTTCCCAATCGGCCGGGAGCAAGAGCGAATAAAAAGGAATGACCGGGAGGGTCGCGAGATCGCCGAAGCGGAAAAAGTGAGGGGTGGAGTCGGAGGGGATCCTGTTTTCGAGGCCAAGTTGCGTGAGCGACTGGGCGGCCAGGGAACGAAATTCCGTCGCGTCGGCGTGATCCACGCCCTGGCGGGTCCGGTAGGTTGCGGAGCGTACGACGCCGCCGATGCCGGGCCAGAAGTTGACGAAGCCGACGCGGGGATCGTCGCTGCCGTCGTCGATGAGGGAGCTGGCCGGAAGCCGCACGCCGGAGGCGGAGCCGTCTTCGGAGATGTTCGAGCCGAGGGTGATCTGGTCGCGATGGCGGTCGAGGGTGGTGCGGAGGGCGGCGTCGCCGGGGCGCTTGGCGTCGAGAATGAGGTCGAGGAGCACGACGCGGGCGCCGGCGGCGAGGAGGCGCTCGACGGCGGCGGCGTAGACGTCGCGGGGCCACGGCCAACCCTTTGACATGGCGAGGAGGGGCGGGGAGTCGGCGTAGTCTTCCGGCCAGAGGTGGTCCATTTTCATGGACGCGTCGTCGATGGCGACGAACACGAAATCGTCGAGCGGGTAGGTCGGCTGGGTGGTGATGATGCGGTCGCTGACGTCGGCGGAAAATTTTTGCAGCGGTTCGAGGAGCTGGAATCCGAGAAGAACGAGGAGGGCCGTGAGCGCGCAGAGGCCGGCCATCTCGGCGAGTCGGCGGCGGGAACGGCGGGAAGCGGCGGTCTGCACGGTGGGGGATCGTGGACGCTGAACGCGAATTGGTCGATCCGGCAATTGGTCGCGGCTTGACCGTGCGGTGCCTAGCGGGGCATGTTCAGAGCCATGGTTCGGAACGGATTGCTGCTGGTCGTGACGGTTGGATTATTCACCGGATCCGCGTCGGCTCAGAACGCCATCTCGGCGGAACAGCGGGTGGCCGCGACGCCGGGTCCCAGGAGCGGGGCCGTCGAGAATGCCATCGGGTCGGTTGATTCTCTGGCGCCCGCGAGCTCGGGCGATCCCGACATCGGCGAGCAGGTGCTCCTGCAGCCCGCGGACAGCTACCGGGCGTTTTCGGCTTGGTCGAACTGGAATTACTTTTGGACGAGCAATCCCGATCTCCTGGAAGATACCGCGGGTTCGGACGGGCTGTTGGCGGGGTCGGTGGGCGGGAGTTACCTCCCGTACCTGGGCCGCAATCTCTTCGCGGAGTTCACCGTCGAGCAGAGCATCTACCGCTACGCGCGGCGGACCGACCTCGACTTCGACGCGCTGTCGCTCACGGCGGGTTTAGTTTACGTGATCCGCGATCTGGACGACCTGACACTGTTTACGAATTACGGTTACGACCTGCTGACGGACCGGCGGTGGAGTGGCGAGATCTTTCACAGTCACACGATCACGACGGGGATGCGGAAGGTCTTCGCGATCTCGCGGGGGCAGCGGATTTACTCGTCGCTCTCGGCGGATTTCGTGCTGGCGGGACAGCCGGATTACGCGCTTCGGCACGATTTTGCCTGGCTGAGCGGGTACCAGGCCAACCTGACGCGCAACCTCAAGATGGATCTCTACTATCAACTCTCGGCGCAGGCTTACACGTCGACGGAACGGGCGGACCTCAATCAATTGATCGGCGGCGGGCTGACGCTGGGAATCACAAAATGGTTGAGCGTGCAGACGACAGCGACCTTGGGAATCAACAATTCGACGGAGGAATTCTACGATTACTTCTCGGCCAATCTCGGTGGCGGGATCGGGGTGCTTGTGAACTTCTAATATGAAAATGCGATCCCTCTATCTCCTTCTCGCGGTGGCGGCTCCGAGTCTCGTCGCGGGTGAACTCGAGCAGGCGTCCGTCACCCGGGCCTACAATACCGTTGAGCTGCTCCCGCCCGGTGAGGGTGCGCGACCGGCGGCGATCGGCGACACCGTGACCGGCAAAACGGCGGTGCAGACCGGCAATCGGTCGCGGGCGGAACTCACGTTCAACGACGCAACGCTCGCGCGGCTCGGCGGGAATTCCATTTTCAGTTTCGACCGGGGGACGCGTGACATCAGCTTGGAAAAGGGCGTTATTCTCCTGCAGGTGCCGAAGAACGCGGGCGGGGCAAAGATCAACACGGCGGCGGTGACGGCGGCCGTCACGGGAACGACCGTGATGGTGGAGGCCGACGTCGACGCGGAGGGTCGGGGGATCATGAAATTCATCGTGCTCGAAGGTGAGATGCGGCTGTCGCTGAACGGGAAATTGGGCGAGTCGCTGCTGCTCGGTCCGGGGCAAATGATCAGTGTGCCCGCCGATGCGTCCGACCTGCCGGATCCGGTCACCGTGGACTTGGCGCGGCTCATGGAAACGTCGGGTTTGATGAGTGATCAATTCACCCCGTTTCCCAACGAGCCGCTGATCCTGGAGGCTGCCGATGCCCAGCGGGTGCTCAAGTCGGACGGGCGCTTGGTCACGGTGGATTACGCGCTCAAAGGCAGCGACGGGAGTCCGACGTTGCAGACGATCTCGGGAGCGAATCAGACTCAGTTGAGGACAAATACGATCCAGCCCGCGCGCCCGCCGAGTGCGCCGGCTCCGGCATCCCGTCCGCCCGCGCCGCCGCGGGTCGACAATCCCCCGGCCCCGGCTCCGCCCGCGCCGCCCAAGCCGCCGAAACCAAACCCCCGCCCGCCCCAGCCGCCGCCGAGACCCAAGCCGCAGCCGCCGCAACCGAAGCCGGTGCCGCCACCGGTGCCGCCGGCGCCCGCGCCGCCCGCGAGTCCGGGAAATTCGCCGGTGCCGGATCTCTAGGCGGCCAACGTCTAGTCCGGGATTGGCTTTCCTGGAAGGAGCCTCCGTGCATCGAGGAGTCTGGTGATAGTTTTGGCGGTCGTCTTTCGGATTGCGGATCGGTAGTTTGGCGGGATGAAGCGGCTGCTGCTCGTCGATGGGCATTATTTTCTCTACCGTTCGTACTTCGCGATTCGGAATCTGACGAATTCGAAGGGTGAGGCGACGAACGCGATCTTCGGATTCACTAAGGCGTTGCGGCGGATGCTGGTCGATCTGAAGCCCGATCTGGCAGCGGTCATCTGGGACGCGGGGTTGCCGGAGCGCCGCACGGAGCTGCAGCCGGAATACAAACAGAACCGACCGTCGATGCCGGATGACATGCGACCGCAGGAGACGTTTTTGCAGGACGTGATGGTGCCGGCTCTTGGAATTTCGTGTTTGTCGCTGCCGCAAACGGAGGCGGACGATCTCATCGCGTCCTACGCGTTAGCGTTTGAGGGCGAGACGGTGATTGCGACGAACGACAAAGACATCCTGCAGTTGGTCTCGGATCGGATTCGGATCTACTCGACGAACAAGACGGACGTACGTGACAAGGCGTTGGGCTACGGTTTGCTGGGCGTGGACGAGATCCGGGAGAAGTGGGGCGTCGAGCCGCGGCGGATTCACGACGTTTTGGCGCTCACTGGAGATAGCTCCGACAACATCCCGGGCGTCGACGGGATCGGGCAGAAAACGGCGGGCGCGCTGATCAATCAATTTGGATCGGTCGAGCGGCTGTTGGAGCGGACGGGCGAGATCAAGAATGACAAGGTGCGGGCGAAGGTGGAGGGGGCGAGCGAGCGAATTCGGCAGAACCGCGAGATGGTGCGGTTGGATCTCGATTTGGAGTTGCCGGCGGGGGTCGATGAGCTGCGCATCGCGCCAAACTATTCGGCGCTCGTCGAGGCGGTGCGGGGTTGTGAATTTAAATCGCTGCTGCGCGAGGTCGAGGGGGAGGCTGGAGATCGGGGAGGAAATCCAGGCAGCGTGGTGCAAGGCGAGATGTTTTGAGCGGGGAGAGACTGCGGATTGCTCCGGTGCTTTTGAGTTGGCGGGCGCGGGATCTGTGGTTGAATTTGAGCAATGTCGGAGGTGTTTGAAGGTCAGGTTGCGGTCGTTACGGGTGCGGGTCGGGGGATTGGTGAGGCGATCGCCAAGCGATTTGCCGCGGGTGGTGCGAAGGTGGCGGTCGTGAGCCGGACGGACGCAAATTCGCAGAAAGTCGCGGATGCGATCAACGCGGAGCGCGCGGGTTTCGCAAAGGCTTACGCGGTGGACGTGGCCGATTATGATGCGGTGCAGGCGGCCGGAGAGGCCATCCTCGCTGACTTGGGGCGGGTCGATATCCTAGTCAACAACGCGGGGATCACGCGAGATGGACTCGCGATGCGGATGTCGTCGGATGATTGGGACGCGGTGCTCGATACGAATCTCAAGGGGGCGTTTAATTTCACGCGGGCCATGCTTCGGACGATGGTGAAGCAGCGGTCGGGTCGGATCGTAAACATCAGCTCGGTGAGTGGGCTCATGGGCCTCGCCGGGCAGGCGAATTACGCGGCGAGCAAGGCGGGGTTGATTGGCATGACGAAGGCGATGGCTCGCGAGGTTGCGTCGCGTGGGATCACGGTGAACGTGGTGGCGCCCGGCTTCATCGAGACGGACATGACGGCCGATCTTTCGGAGGAGATCCGCAAGGGCGCGCAATCGCAGATCCCGCAGTCGCGCTTCGGGGCAGTCGAGGACATTGCGGCGGCGGTGGCGTTCTTCGCGGGAGCGGAAGCGGCCTTCATCACCGGGCAAACGCTCGCCGTCGACGGCGGCATGTCGATGTAGGTCATGCTGATTTCCTTCCTACGACACGCCGAAGCCGAGGATATTGCGACGTCTGATTTCGACCGGGTGTTGACGGCGAAGGGGCTGGAGCAGGCGGACAAGGTGGGGAAGTTCTGCGCGATGAGCGGATTGGTCCCCGACGTAATTCTCTCGAGTCCGTTGGTTCGGGCGGAGCAGACGGCGCGATGCGTCGCGAAGCGGCTGGACGGGGTGGAGGTGATCGTCGAGCGGTGGATCGCGAGTGGAATGGGCGCGTCTGATTTTTTTGAGGGGATCGGGGTTTACTCGAAGATGAAGAATGTGTTGTTGGTCGGGCACGAGCCGGATTTTAGCGAAACGATTTCGGCGGCTTTGGGGGTGACGAGCGCGACGGCGATTCAGGTCAGGAAGGCGTCGCTGACGATGGTCGATCTCTACGCTCTGCGGGCGGGGGCCGGGCGGCTGCAGTTCTCGATTCCCGTGCGGTTGATGTGATGCGCGGAATTTTATGAAACCAAACACGATTCACTCAGAAGACTTTGTCACGGACGCCGTGGCGCTGATCGAAAAATCGGCGACCGAGGCGATCTCGGAGCGCGGCGAATTTCGGTTGGCGTTGAGCGGCGGGAACACTCCGAAACCGGTTTACGCGGCGTTGGCGGAGCGTCCGATTGACTGGGGGAAGGTGGTGGTAACCTTTGGTGACGAGCGGTGCGTGCCGCCGGATGACGCGGAGAGTAACTTTCGGATGGCGAGCGAGTCGCTGCTGGATCACGTGGCGATCCCGGCGGAGAACGTGCTGCGGATGGCGGGTGCGCGGGACCCGGCGGACGCGGCTGCGGCCTACGAGGCAGAGCTGCGGCGACGGTCGCCGGAGGCGACCTTTCGGCACGATCTGATCCTGCTCGGGATGGGGCCGGACGGGCACACGGCGTCGCTGTTTCCGGGGACCATTGCGCTCGACGAGCGGGAACGGTGGGTCGTGGAAAACTACGTGCCGCAGAAAGAGACGTGGCGGCTGACGTTCACGTATCCGCTGATCGACGCGGCGCGACACGTTTGCTTCCTCGTGAACAGTCAGGGAAAGGACGAGATCCTGGCGGAAGTTTTCAGCGGGACCTCGAACTATCCATGTGCCGCGATTGCGCCCACGGATGGCGAGTTGACCTGGTTGCTGGGAGCTTAGGATTCCGTCGGCGTCGCTAGGGGCGTTTGCGGGTGGCGAGGGTGGCGGTGGCGGCGGTGACGAGGAGGATGAGAATGGCGTAGGCGGGGTGGCGGCTGGTTTTGTTTGCCAACTCCAGTTCGATTTCGAGGGCGGCGGTTGGGTCGACTTGGATGCTGCGGGTGAAGGTCACGATTTTTCCGCTTTCGGGGATGGTGACGTCGATGGCGCCGGGGGCGGGTTCGGCGGCGAGTTGTTGCTCGACGATGCGGTCGGCGATGCCGCGGAGGGCGGCGTTCTCTTCGCTGGTGTTACCGCGGAGCAACTGGTCCATTTGCTGGGGGTCGTAGGTCGTGCCCCCCTGCATGAACGGGTTGGCGTTGGCGGCCTGTTCGAGTTGTTCGTTGCGGACGGTGTCGGTGGTGCGGTTGTCGAGGTAGAGACGCTGGCGGCGGGTGTTGAGGCCGACGACGGCTTGCTGGGTGAGGAGTGACTTCAGTTGCACCCGGGCGTCTTCGTTGGTGGCCTCGTCGAGAGCGAAGTTGTTGGCGGCTTTGCTGAGGGCTTCGCCAGCCTGCTGCTGCTGGCCTTTTTCGATGAGGGAGTTGGCCTGGTCGATCCAGTCGGTGGCGCGTTGGGCCTCCTCGGTGCGGGAGCTGGAGGAGAGGGTTTGGTATTTTGCGAGACCGAAGGAGCTGGTGGAGGTTTCGTTTTCGAGACGGAGTTCCCCGTCGTAGCCGGCGAGATCGGTCCCAGGCGGGAGGATGATCCGCCACGAGACGTCGACGAGCGGGACGTCGAGGTTGGGGCCGAGGAGGTGGAGTTTTGATCGCGTGGTGGGGACGGAGTAGACCAGGCGGACGGTTGCGGCGCGGTCGGCCTCGGTGTTCGGCGAGACGCTGACGAGGTAGGCGTCGCCGGCGCGGACGACGTGAACGCTCTGATCGTTGACGAAGGCGCTGAAGAGCTCGGCGGCGGGTGGGAGCTGGAATCGGAGCGAGCTTTTCTCGATGACTTCGATGTCGAGTCGGACGGCGGTGAGGGTGGGGCCGAGCGGAGAAACGAGGGTCGTGAGGTCGCCTTTCGTGACCCGGAGACGGAGGGAGTCGGCGATGTCATGACGCTCGACGCGGACGGTGAGTGGTGCCTCGGCTTCGGCGACGCGGTAGCAGAGGGCGGGGATGCCGCGGTCGGTGGGGTCCTGGAGCTCGGTCGGGACGGCGCTCCAGTCGGTGCGTTGCCAGCCGCGCGGAACCGTGGTCGCGGCGAGTTCGATCCGGCCGCCACCCCGGACGGCAGCGTATTGCGTGACTTGCCGGGTGTCTTCGAAAACGGGCACGTCGATGGACGCCGGGCCCTCGTCGCGATTGGTTTGGGTCTGATACTCGATCTGAACTTCCGTGGTGCCGACGATGCCACGTTCGAAGCGAATCTCCCACAGATCAGGAGAGTCGGGGAGTTGGACGAGGTCGTTGACGGCGGGGCCGGTCGCGCGGACGGTCGCTGCCTGGGTCGCGGTGAGACCAGGGAGGCGGAGACGGAGGGCACTCACGGCGGCGTTCTCGATGCGGTAGGAGAGGGCGAGGCGAGATAGGGTCTGGCCTTCGCGAAGCGTGGTCTCCTGGAGAGCTTGGACGGTGACCCAGGGATCGAGCGTTTCGATGCCGAGAGTGAGGCTCCAATTTTCCTGGAGCAGGCGAAATGCGAGGGCGCCCGAGCGGGTTTCGCCGACGGCGCGGGAGTCGAGCTGGGAGACGTTTTCGCGTTCGACGGCGCGAAGGCGAAGGCCTTGTTCGGGGACGAAGACGAGTTCTCCGGTCTGGCGGGTCGCTTCGCGGAGGAGCAGACGAGGGACGGGCCACGCGGTTTGGGAGGAGAGGGCGGGGCCGACGAGGGTGAGGGCGAAGGTTTGATCGCCGATGGTGCGTCCGTTGAGCTGGAGCGTGATGAGGCGGTCGGTTTGCGTCCATTGGGAGAGCGCCGGGCCGCTGATCGATTCGACTTCGAGATCGTCCGGGAGCACGAAGCTGAGGCTGAAGAGGCCCGCCCGAGTGATGGAGACGGTGAGGTCCGCGGCGAGGACAAGACGGTCGTCGCCGAACGAGAAGACCTGGCGGCTGACGGTCCGGACTTCGGGCGCGACGGGGGCGACGCGAAGGGACACGTCGCCGCTCTCGGAGTCGGTGCGGAAGACGTGTTGGAGGGTGGCGAGCGGTTGGTCGTCCTTCGATTTGGGAAGAAGTTCGTCCGGGAAATCCTGGAGATTGACCGGAGTGGAACCTTTGACATTTTCCGGTTGGGCGTCGCCTCCAAAAGCGAGGGCGAGCATGCCGACTTCGCCTTCGGCGGCGGGGATGCGGAGGGGTGTGAGCTTGAGATCGATCGGGAGGTCGGCGGTGCCGAGTTGGGTTTCCACGTCGAAGGTGAAGGTGTCGGTCTGGGCGGGGGCGAAGTCGACGTGGAGTTCGCGGCTGGTGGGATTGAATCGCCAGGCCGCGACCGGGCCGTTCGCGACGTCGCTGACGGTGAAGGTCGATGGGACCAGAATCGCGAGGCTGGAGACCTGACCCTGGACCGGCCGAATGGTGAAGCGACTGGTGCCGGAAACGACGCCGGGAGCTGGAACGTAGAGCTGGTCGGCTTCGACGAAAAACTCGGTTGGCTCGGCGGCGGTGTCGCGGGTCCGCGGGCGGACTTCGATCGTCGGAGAGAGCCCGGGTTGGAGGACGAGGGTTGCGCCGCTGGTGTCGTCGGGAAGGTCGGGGAGCGGTTCGATGCTCACGGCGGCGGGCGAGGCAAATTCCCAACCGCTTTCCGCGAGGCGGATGGTGACCCGCTGGATGGCAGCCGGGCCGGTGACGAGCGGTAGTCCACTGGTGAAATCGGGAACGGGTAATTCGAAGGTGGCGCTTGCGGTGAAGGTGCCGTCGCGGTCGAGGGCGACGAAGTATTCGGTCCTGTCGCCACGGTCAACCTTGGTGAGGCGGAGACCATCGGGAGCTTCGAATTTGGTGAGCGTGGCCGGGGGACGGAGGAGGAGGAAGCTGTCGTCGATGCTGCCGCGGACCGTAACGTCGATCTCGCCGGTGAGGCGTCCGTCCTGCACGGACCAGGATTGAACGATGGATTGGGCGGCGGGAGGCTCGACGGCGAAAGCGAAGTTGGCGACGCCAAAGAGGAGTAGGGAAGTCGCGGCGGCCGGTTTGCGGACCCAGCGGAAGAGGGTGGGAAGAAGGAGGAACGCGAGGACCGCTGTAGCGATCAGGAGGAAAAACGGGATGGCGCCGCCGCGTTGAATGAGGACGCCAAACGTGAGGAGGAGGGTGGCGGTCGGGATGATCCACGACCCGCGACGAATGATCGCGAAGCCGAGGAGGCTGAGTCCAGCCAGGGCGGTGGCGATGCCGATCGGGGAAATCATGGCCCGGGTGTCGGTGACGTTGCCCAGCTCGACGGTGGGGGCCTCGCCGGCCGGGATGACGGCGGCGGAGTAGGTGAGGGTGGAGCGGTTCGGCAGGCGGTCCTGAGTGGCTCGGAGTCCAAGGCCGAGCGCCGCAACGAGGACGCCCAGCGCGATGGCGAAGCCGAGAAGGGTCAGCGGGGTGGACCCGCGGCGGAGAAGGAAGGCAGCGGCGGAGAAGGCAGCGAGGATGAGGAAAGCGGGGATGGCGGAACGGGTGGCGAGCCATTGAAATCCGGTTTCTGTGAGGACGGGACCCTCGAGTTGCGCGGTTCCGCCACGGGGGACAAGGAGCTGCCCCGGATCGCCGGTGATGGTCCATTCGCTGATGACGGTGGGGGAGGCGGTGGCGGGGGCGGTGAGGGTCGGACTGCTCGAGCGGTCGGCGGTCTGGCCGAGGCGGAGGGTGACTTCGACGGGTTCGTTGGGGTCGAGGCGGGGTGGGAGCGGGATGAGGGTGGCGGCACCGTCGACCTGAGCGCTCACGATTGCATTGTCGGCGCGGGCTTCCCAGAGTTGAACCGATTCGGGGAGGACGAGGCGGAGGGACTGGCGGCCCCGGGTTTTGACGAAATAGCGAACGTCGGTGACGGCCTGACCGTCGCGAGAGACGCGGGTCGAGAGTTTGGCGAAGTCGACGAGCTGATCGACCGTGCCGGCGGGGGCGTACCATTCAATGGCGAGGGCGAGGTCGAAGGGGCGGGCGGTGTATTGGTAGACCGCGAGCGAGGGAGCGTTGCTGAGGAGGCGGAATTCGCTGGGAAGCTCGAGGGGTTCGAGCGGGAGGAGTGGGCCATCGGTGGTTTCCACGTTCGATTTGACCTGGAGCGGGCTGACGACCTGAATGAAGCCGCGCTCGCCCTGGACGCCGAGAGGACGGACCTGGCCGGGTCGGATCGTGCCGCCGCGGGCGCTGAGTGGTTGTTCGAAGGTGACGAGGAGGGTGGCGGCTCCGAGGACGGGTTGGTGGAGGGCGACGACGATCTCGTCGCCTTCGCGTTGCCAGTCGCGGCGGACGTTCTGGCCAATGACGTCGATGTTGCCGGCGGTGGGAGGGATGGCGATGCGCCATTCGTTGGCCGGGGAGCCGACGACGAAATAATTGAAGAGAATGCTGGCCGTGACGACCCCCTCGCGGAGGGAATAGAGGTGGAAGACGTCCGACTGAATGCTGCGGCCGAGGGCTTCGACGGCGAGGGTGGCGCTCCAGTCGGCTTCTCGCTGACGGTAGGCCTGCTGGAGGCCGGGGGTCTGGTTTGGGAAGAGGGTGAGCGGGAGGTCGGTGAGGTTTTCGACCAAGCTCGGAACGATGCGGAATCCGGGGGTGGTGACGACGCCAAGGTGGCCGCGAACGGAGCGCGCGCCGGGGTAGGAGAGGGGCGGGAGGGTCCAAACGCCGGCGGCGGCGGGTTCGTTGCGCTCGAGACGGAGGCGGATGAGTTGGCGGCCTTCGACGGCGGAATTGAAGAGGATTTTCAGAACGCGTCGCTCGTCGGTCGCGTCGGTTTCGGCGATGTAATCGGCGACGGCTGCCCCGGAGGCGTCGACGACGGCGTAGTCGGCGGGGATGGTGAGGGACCATTCGCGAAGCGGGGCTTCGCGGATGTCGAGTTCGAGATCGGCCGTGATGACTCGGTCCGTGGGGGTGAGTTCGTAGAGGACGATCTGGGAGACGCCGACCTCCGGGAGGATCTGGTTGGCGACGATCTCGTAGGCGTAACTTGCGGACGGGAAGCGATAGACGAAGACCTGGCGGGGTGTGGGGTCGAGGGCGGGGGCGGGGAATTGAGACGGGGCGAGCTGAAGGAGGCCGGTGGTGGCGGCGACTTCCAGGCGGACGGCTCCGTCGTTCGTGATCCGAACGGTGCCGGAGTTGCGGAGACCACCGTCGGGGGTGAAGCGAAGCGGGGCGGCGGTGACTGGGAAGCTGCCGAGTGGGGCCTGACTGCGGACGACGAAGGAAGCTGACCGCTCGATGGGTCGGCTGAGGCGAACTTCGAGCGCACGGGCTTCGCCGTCGGGAACGACCTGCCAGCCGACGACGTTGTCGCCTTCGACGCCGAGGATCTCGCCAGGGCCGTCGAGGGCCACGCGGACCGTGGGGAGTTTCCCCTGGAGGACGCGGAAATCGAGGCGGGCGGTTTGACGGACGAGGCCAGCCCCGACGCGGACGTCGGTTTGCTCGTTGCTCGTGAACGAGAGGGCATCGGTGCCGGACTCGCGGGTTTGGCGCCATCCGAGGGAGGCGTGGCCGTCGGCGGCGAGAAAACCGCGGTGGGAGGTCGCGTCCGGGACGACGGCGGCTTTCGGGTCGAAGGTAATCGGAGTCGGCAGGCCTTCGATGGAGAGCGGGACGATGGTTCCGGCCGGGAGGCGGAAGTCCAGGGACTTCCAATCGCCGTCGCGCACGGCGGCGGCGAAGGAGAGATCGACGGGAAAGACGCCCGGTTGGTCGAAGACGAGGGCAAGGGAGGAATCGACGAGTTCGACGTGCCAGTTTTCGTTCGGAACGGCTTCGCTGAGGGCGGCCCGGCCGGAGAGGAGGGGGAGGCTGGCACCGGGCTGGCGGACGAGGGCGGCCCCGGTGAGGCGGAAGTTGACGCAACGCGCGATCGGGTCGTAACGACCGGTGAGTTGGGGGCCAATGAGGTCAACGGGAGCGAGGGCGACGCCGCGCGGGATCAGCTGGACTTCGAGGGTGGCGGCGGTGGTGCTGCTAAAGTGCTGCTCGGCGTGGGGGGCGGTTGGCGGGCCGATGGGCTGGAGGCCGTCGGCCCGGGTCGTGCGGATGTCGACGGCCACACCCGGGACGAGGCGGATGGTGGACGAAAAACCGACGGCGTCGCCGGGGGCGAGAGTGGGAAGGGTGAGGGAGGAGGGGATGGTCGGATCGCTCGTGCGGACGGTGATGGTGATCGCGAGGCTTTCGGGGGTGGGCTGGTCGTCGGCGAGGGTGGGGCGTAGGTCGAGGTAGCGGTGACCATCGGCGTGGCGGACGGACCAGTCGCGGAGCCCCGGGCCGGAGACGGAGGTGACTTCGCCGGTGCCGTCGAGGCCGAGGGTCAGAATCTCGGGGGTTCCCTGGAGGACGCGGAGGGTGGTCGCGATCTCGGTGGTGACAGCGGTTGCGTCGAGGTGGGTGGTGGCTTCGGCAGAGGCCGTGAAGAAGAGGGGTGGGGCGGGGGTGACTTTCTCGGACTCGATGATGAGGAGGCCATCGGGCGGGATGGCTTGCGCGGCGACGGCGAGGAGCGTGAGGAGGATCGGGTTCATGTTTCTTTTGGGGCTGATCGGAGGAACTTCGGTGCCCGGCAGGTGAGGATTCGCGGATTATTTTTTCGAGGCTTCCAGCATCTGAGTGAGGGTCTGGACGTTCGTCTGGTTTGGGTAAAATTGCCGGAGGTTGGGGGAGAGGGTGTCGAGGTCGACGCGAGCGTCTCCGCGGAGGTGCTCGGCCAGGAGAGTGGCGGTGCCGGCGAGTTGGAGGGAGGGAGGGGCCTGGTCGAACGCGGGTGCGTTGGGGAGGTAGGGAATGGTCCACGAGCGCTCGACCATGCGATTGGTGGAGGGGTCGCGGAAGCGAACGAAGACTTCGCCGACCTCACCGCGGCCTTCGGGCAGGGGTGCGAATTGGTAGAGGGCGACGCCGGCTTCTTCGGCGGAGAGTTCGGCCGCGTCGACCTGGTCGTTGCGGAAATCCTCGGCTGCGAGTCGGTGATCGTCGAAGCCGAGGAGTCGGTAGCTGGCGACGCGGTCGGGATTGAACACGACCTGAACTTTCACGTTTTCGGCGGCGGGGCGGAGCGCTCCGGCGAGCTGCCGGGCGAAGTTGGCTTCGGCGTCGTCGGGGGTGTTGAGGAAGTAGTAACGGCCGTCGCCCTGGCGGGTAAGGGCTTCGAGGATGGTGTCGTTGAGTCCTTTGGCTCCGACTCCGGCGGCGTCGAAGGAGATGCCGCGTTGGCGGGTCTGGGTGACGTCGGCGGCGAGGCGGTCGGGGTCGGCGTCGCCGAGATTGGCGGCGCCGTCGGTGAGGAGGATGATGCGGTTCTGCGCGGCGGGGAGGAATTGCTTGTTGGCGATCTCGGACGCGAGGTCGAGGGCGGATTCGAGATTGGTGCCACCCTGGGCGGGGGTGCGGGCGGCGATCTCGGCAAGGTTGGCGGCCTGATCCCCGGGGACGTCTTCGGCGAGGAGGCGGGGGGTCCGGGAGAAGCCAATGAGGTTCACGCGGTCGTCGGGGCCGAGCTGGGGGGCAAGGGTTTCGAGGGCTTGTCGCACGGTGGCGGCGCGGTCGGCGCGTTCCATCGAGCCGGAGGTGTCGAGGAGAAAAGTGAGACGCAGCGGTTGTCCGGTGGCGCGACCGGCGGCGGCGACCCGGACGGCGACGCGGACGAGATTGCGCTGCTGGAGGAACGGGTGGGCGCTCTGTTCGACGAAGCCGGCGACGGATTCGCCGGTGCCTGGTGCCGGGTCGTTGTAGTCGAACGCGTTCGTGAATTCTTCGGGGCGGATGCGCGCGGGGTCGGGAGTCTCGCCGCCGGCGAGGGAGTCGGCGGCGAGCTGGAACGAGACGTCACCGACGTGGAGGGAGAAGGTGGAGATGGGGTCGTTGGCGGTGAGGGTTTCCGAATGGAAGGCGGGAACTCGCTCGGACGCTTCGGACGAGGATGTCTGGATCTCTCCGGCGACCGCACCCAGATCCATTTTGAAATTTTCCGCCGGGGGGGGAATGGCGTTGCCGCGCGACATGGAGAGGTTTTTTTTGCCGGTCGCGAGGTCCGCGTCTAAAAATTGACCGTCGTCGGACGGGGCGACGGAATTGTCTATGATGGCGGTCTTGCTTTTGCCGACCGTGTATTGCTTCGGATAGAGATCGGCTTGGGCCGAAGCAGAACGAGCGATGCCTCCGATGGGCGAACCGTAATTGATGAAGCCCTCGAATTCGGAGGGAGCCTGAGCGGTGGAGAAGTCGCGTTCCTGAATTTGCTTGGCGACTTCGTTCGCGAGCTGTTGATCCTTCGGGTCGCGACTGGCGAGGGAGTCTTCGAGGATCGGTCGTTGACGTTCGCCGCCTGCGAGATCAGAGGTCGATGATCTTGGGGCGGCGGGCGGAGCGTCCGACGCCATTGGTGCGAGGCTTACGGTCGGCTCGCTCATCGAAAATCGGAATGCGCCCTCTTGGTCGGTGAAGACTTGATCGACAGATGCACCCTCACCCCCAGCGAAATCGGCCGGTTCCTGGTTCGCCTGAAATTGGACGGTGGTCAGCAGCGGGATCGCGATGGCGGCGACGATGAGGGCGGCGGCGAGGGGAGCGAGGATGCGGGGGGATGGCCAGTTGCGGCGGCGCGGCGACAGGGCGCGAATTTTTTCGTTCGCCTCAGCGGGGACGGTGCCAATGACGGCGAGGAGTTCGGTGCGGCGGTCGGGGGCGAGACGGAGGGGGGTGGCGTCGGAGTGGGCGGCAGTGGCGACGAGGTCGTGGATCGCGGAGATGCGGCGGGAGAAGAGCGCGAGTTCGGGATTCTCCGCGAGCAGGCGGTCGAGTTCGGCGGCCTCGAACGCGGAAGTCTCGCCGAGGACGTGGGCGACGACCCGGGCTTCGAGGGCGGGATCGATCCAGGACCGGGGTTGATTTTCGTCGTTGGGGTTCATGGTGTTCACCCGGGGCTGCCGTCGATGCCGGCGTGACGCAGGGCGTCGGCGAGGTTTTTGAGAAGGTGGTGGAGCTTGTAGCCGACGTTGCTGACGGTGAGGCCGGTGGTCTGGCTGATTTGCTGATACTTCAGGTCGTCGTGGTATTTGAGGTGGATGAGGGTCTGGTCTTCGGGGGGGAGTTCGGCGAGGAGGAGTCGGATCATCCCGACGGCTTCGAGACGAGCGAGGGCTTCGTCGGGCTGTCGGTCCGGATCGGGGCTGTCGGGCGGGTCGGCGAGGGTCTCGCGGGCGTGGTCGCGGAGGTGGTTGAGGGCGAGGTTGCGGAGGCTGCGGTAGAGCCAGGCGCGGGGGTTTTCGACCTCGTCCCAGAGTTGGTGGAGTCGGAGAAAGGCTTCCTGAACGAGCTCCTCGGCGACGGAGCGCCGGCCGACCAGTCCGAGGGCGAAATGAAGAGTGGCGCTCTCTTCGGCCTCGAAGAGCGCAGCGACGGAGGGCTTGGTGGCGGAGGGGGGGAATTGGATGAGCTCCTTCGCGGCGCGGTTGCGGGCGGTTGGGTGGGGGAGCGGGGCGGTCATGAATCCGGGGAGGGAATTTCCCCCTGTCTATCAAGACACGGGAGGCGAAGCTTTCTTAGAAAATATTCTCGAGTGGTCCCGCTAGGGGTGGGGGGTGGGCGAGTCGGATTCTCACGTGGCCATTGGTGGATGGTCATCGGACGCGGGATTGGGTAGGTTTGGAGCCAGTATGAAAGCGCTTCTCCTCACCAACGAATATCCGCCGAACATCTACGGGGGGGCGGGGGTTCACGTGGACTATTTGAGCCGGGGACTGGCGGAACACGTGGACGTGGAGGTGCGATGTTTTGGGGATCAGGACGTGGCGGGGGAGAAGTTGAGCGTGGAAGGTTTCGACGTGGATACAGCGGGTTACGGGTGTGAGCGGGAGCTGCGCTCGGCGTTTGGCGCGGTGCAGCGTTGTCTGGATTTCAACACGGCGGGGATCGACGCGGATCTGGTGCATTGCCACACGTGGTATTCCCATTTTGGCGGATTACTCGCGAAGATGAACTACGGGATTCCGCTGTTGGTGACGGTGCACAGCTTGGAGCCGCTGCGGCCTTGGAAGCGGGAGCAATTGGGGCGGGGTTATGATTTTTCGAGCTGGTTGGAGAAGACGACGATGGAGATGGCGGACGCGGTGATCGCGGTGTCGGCGGAGACGAAGGCGGACATCCTGCGGCTGTTCGACATCCCGGAGGAGCGGGTGCCCATTATTTATAACGGGATCGATCTGAAGGAATATCAGCGGACGGATTCGACGGCTTCTTTAGAGCGGTTGGGTGTCGATGCGACGCAGCCCTACGTTTTGTTCGTGGGGCGGATAGCGCGGCAGAAGGGGATCATTCATTTGGTGAGCGCGATCCGGCACATGGATCCGGGATTTCAGGTCGTGCTTTGCGCGGGGGCACCGGACACGCCGGAGATCGCGGAAGAGATGAAGGCGGCGGTGGCGGCGGCGCAGGCGGAACGCGGCGGGATCGTGTGGATCGAGGAGATGGTCGATACCAGGGCGAAAATCGAGCTCTACAGCGGGGCGGGGGTGTTCGTTTGTTCGTCGATCTACGAACCGTTTGGGATCATCAATCTCGAGGCGATGGCTTGCGAGACGGCGGTGGTCGCGAGTGCGGTGGGAGGAATTAAGGAGGTCGTGGTCGACGGGGAGACGGGGTTGCTGATCGGACTCGAGCAGATGGAAGAAAGTCCCTTCGAAGCGAAGGATCCAGAAGTCTTCTCGAAGGCACTGGCGGAGGGGGTGAACGAAGTGATGGGGGATCCGGGGAAGCAAGAGGCAATGGGGAAGGCCGGGCGGAAGCGGGCGGAGGAGATGTTCGGGTGGGACGCGATCTCGAAGCGGACCGCGGAACTCTACCGGTCGCTGGTGAAGTGATTCTTCGTGCGAAGGACGCGGGGGACGCGAAGGGTGCTGGGTTTCATTGAATTTCTTCGCGTCTTCGTGGCTTCGCGTGAGAGATCTATCCGGTGAAATTTGTTGATCAGATTCGGATCCACGCGATTGCGGGGGATGGGGGCAAGGGATGCGTGAGTTTTCGGCGGGAGAAGTTTGTGCCGAAGGGTGGACCGGACGGGGGTGACGGGGGTGATGGGGGAAGCATCATCCTGCGGGCGGACGTCCACACGGATAACCTCATCTCGCTATATTACGAGTCGATCGTGCGGGCGCAGCGGGGCGGGCACGGGTTGGGGAAAGACAAGCACGGGAAGAATGGCGAGGACACGATCGTGAAGGTTCCGGTTGGGACGCTCATTTACGATCTGCCAGATAAATTCAAACCCTTTCAGCCGGACCCGGGGGATGAATTGGCGGAGGCGCCGGAGAAGCCTGAGTTGGACATCAAGACGATGGAGCCGGTCTTCGATCTGTCCGAGCCGGGGCAGGAATTTTTGCTGTGTAAGGGGGGTGGCGGAGGCCGGGGGAACACGCGCTTCAAGAGTTCGCGGAACCGGATTCCCCGGCAGTTTTCTCCGGGCGAGGCGGGGGAGCAGGGGTGGTATTTGTTGGAACTGCAGACGATCGCGTTCGCGGGGTTGGTCGGGTATCCGAACGCGGGGAAGTCGACGCTCATTTCGCAACTGTCGGCGGCGCATCCGCGGGTGGCGTCTTATCCGTTCACGACGTTGAATCCGGTCGTCGGTGTCGTCGAACTGGGGGGTACCGGCGGGTGACGGTGGCGGACATCCCGGGGCTGATCGAGGGGGCGAGCGAAAACAAGGGATTGGGGCACGAGTTCCTTCGGCACATCGTGCGGTGCGAGGTGCTGCTTTTTGTGGTCGATATGGCGGGGACGGAGGGGCGGGAGCCGATCGGCGATTTGGAAAGTCTGCGGACGGAGTTGGGACTTTACGATCCGACCTTGAACCAACGTCCGTGGGTGGTCATCGCAAACAAGATGGACGTCGAGGGGGCGGAGGAGAAGTTGGCGCAGTTTCGGGTGAGGTTTCCGAAGGTGGAGATCATCCCGGCGGCGGCGAAGGATGCTCGCGGGATGGAGGAGGTGCGGGACTTGCTGGATCGGCTCTTGGGTGACCGGGCGGACGTGGGCGGGAGCGCGGCGCTGCCGTAGGGCGGGAGTCGGGTCCGCCTTCCGCGATCCTCGCGGCGGCGTCCTGATGAGGTGCCGAAAAACCTCGATTCTACTCGGGACAGTTGTTGTCAATACTCGCCGTGGAGCCGAAGCGCCGAATCGTGATGAAAGCAATCCCCGGCAGATCGATCTTCGAACACTCGTGGCTACTGGTCCTTTGTCTGGGAATCGTGGTTGGGTTGACTGCGTGCTCGGATCAGGACCCGGAAATTCCGGATAGTTACGGAGTCTACATCGACCAATCCGGTGTCTGGCGTCCGCTTTCCCAGAACTCGGCTGAAGCCCACGCCGGGAACGATCTCAAGCTCCTGGTCTACAATCGCCAACTCGCGATCGCTCCGGGCGAGTTGAAGGACATTGTGCAGATCAGCGCTCGTCGGCACGTCGACAAAATCGTCGAAGTCATCGTCCCCAGTCGAGGCGGGAACCCCTCGGGGTACACCGTGCGGCCGGCGGACGCGTTTTACACGACGGTCGAAAAGATCCCGTTCAAAGCCCGGCCATTGTACGGGAGGCTGGACACTCTCGTCATGGAAATCCCTGGGAAGACCGATGGCGGCGAGTTGGACGTACGGGTCGTTGGAGACCACTATTACGTTCGAATCGAGAACTCGCGGTCTCGCAAGCCATCGCTCCACGCTTGGTACACGACTCTCGATCCGTCGCCGGCGACTCTTGGCGAGCGCTCCGGTTCTTATTCTGCGGAGGTCTATCCGTCGGTGCTGAAAGGTTGGGGAGACGAGCGGGCTTACAATGGACGGGTGATCGTCGACACGAATTATCGATATCCGGGCGACTTGGTGGAAGCGGTGGAAACTGAGCGGAAGCGAGCTGAGCAGGCGCTGAAAGAAGACGATTTCGAAGCGATGAAGAGCCAATTGCGCAAGCTCCTGGGTCTGCACGAGGAGTTCGAGGGAAATTACGGTCAGGAGGTGAGCCAATGGGTGAAGGCGCGCCTGGTAAAATTGATCGAGAGCAAAGACTACGCCTCGGCCATCGGTCTGGGCGACGATGCGGACCGTTGGTCATTATTAGACGACCAATCCAAGGAGCGACTAGCCGACTGGAGGAAAAAGCTAACGGAGATCGAAGACGCGAAGTTTTCGAAATTGAGCAGGTGTCTGGACACCAGCGGGACGGACGGGAGCAAGGTTGGAACGTTCGACGGCGTTTTTGTAACGTCCGCGGCGGAGGAAACCGGGTACCCCGTTTACCTTTTCGAAAACCAGTTGGTCTACACGACGCCAAGCGGCGACGTGATCAAAGTCTGGATGGGAGCGATTACGGAAATCGAGTTCGGCGATCCCGCGAGCCGGTTTGGCGATGGGCTTTACTCGGTCCACGTCTCGCTCCCGTATGAAACTCGCGAGGGAAATTTCGTCGAAACCTTCAAATTCCCGAGGGCTGCACGGCGCAACGAATTTTTCAACGCACTGGTTGCCGCTCGGAAGGCTTGGGGAGATCGGTGGAAGGAAAATCGAATCTTCCAGGTCCCAGCCGGACGAGAATATTACGGTGAAGCGGTCCCGATGTTTGAACGGATCACGGCCAAATGGACGACCACTCCGGCCCCGGATTCCGGTCGGCTTTCGTTTCTCGAGAGCAGCGGCGAAAGGTACGACGACGACGCGTCGGGAGAAATGGCGGTCTGGTATGAGCGGGGCATTTCGCTTCGAGTGAAATCGGGTTCCCCCCTGGTCGCTGAATTTGACTTCGAGGCCTTTCCCTTCGAGACCCCGGAGCCGCTTGCAGTCGTCGAGGAGCCGACGCCGACGCCCGAGCCGGCGCCGCTTCGAAACGTCGAGAATCCGCGATCCGCGGTGACCAACGACTCGAAATCATCCAACTCCTCGCGCCCGAAGACTGCCCCCAAGCCAGCGAAGCCGGCCAGCTCGGTTTTCGATAATTTATGAGCGTGGACCCGATCCTCCAATGGCCGTCGCGCCACAACCAACCGCTCCAAGCGCCATGAAATTACCCGTCATTCTCATTCTTAGCGCGGTGTCGCTGTTGGTCGGCTGTGTCAGCCCCGATCCCCGCTTCGTTGCAAACATCGATCAGATCAGTGACGTCGATTATCCCGCTGATCAGGTGGTCGGCGACTGGATCTGGTTTCAGCCGTACGGCGGAACGGAATATAAGGAATATCTGACGCTTTCACCGAACGGAGTCGGGAAGCTGCGGCAATTCAGTCAAAATACGGCGAAAACCTGGGAGTATAGCATCGAAGCTCCGATTCGGTGGGTCTCCGAGGGAGGGAATACCTGGAGAATCATCTATCCCCCGTCGGATCAATGGTCGAAGCCCGAGATCATGGTCAGTAGCGACCGTGACATCGTGATCTCCTACGCGACTTTCTCCCGGAGCTATCGAGTCCGCTTTTACGACGACGAACTCTACAATTTGAGCGACAAAAGCGTCCTCGTGAGAGCAACCCTTGCGAACGCGAAGGAAATGTTCTATCGCCGCCGTCGGTCCCAGTAGAAGGCCAGCCCGTCGCGGTCGAACATCCGCTGCCTCACAAGGACTCGAACCTTGACAAACAGATCCAGAATCTGCAGTGCTACCATTACACCATGAGGCAATTTCGCGGTGTGCGGGAAGGGGAAAGTGGCGCATGTTTGGGGGGATGACAATGATGAAATTTGGTTGGTTGGTCGCACTGGGGGCGTTGGTTTGCACCGGGTGTTCGAGCATCGGGGGTGGGCTGCCGGCGGGGCAGGCGCAGGTGGTGATCTCGGGGCACTCGGAGGGGGAGATCCAGATGAAGGCGGAGGAGGTGTTTTATCGGCACGACTTCGCGTTCCGGGGGGGGGACGCGGGGCGGATGTATTTCGAGCGGGCGGGGGGAATGATGGACAACTTGCTCTACGGAAACTGGCAGGGAGAGGATACCTACACCAAGGTGACGTTGTTCATCGAAGCCAAGGGGGAGGATTCGTTTGAGCTGAGGGCGCGGTCGATGGTGGTGCGGGACACGTTCGGTGAGGCGGTGGATGATGAAAATTTCGACATCCAGGGGGCTCGGTACGGCGTGCTCCTCAACAAGATCAAGTCGGAGCTGGACGAGTAGGCCGAAACTTTACCGCAGCTCTTTGGGCAGGTGAGCTTGGAGCTGCTTGACGCGCTGGGCGGAGTTGCGGTGGCAGACCAGGATGGCGTCCTCGGTCTCGACGACGACGAGGTCGCTAACGCCGCAAAGGGCGATGGTGCGGCCGTTCGAGACGGTGATGTTGTTGTGCGAGTCGACGACGGCGGCGGGGCCGCGGTGGGTATTGTTGTTTTCGCCGGTGCCGAGGTGGTTGGGGAGCGAAGTCCAAGTCCCGACGTCGTCCCAGTCGAAGGCGGCGCGGACCGCAACGACGTTGGCGGCTCGCTCCATGATGGCGTAGTCGACGGAGATCTTGGGGAGCGCATCGAACGTGCGGGCGAGGTAGTCGGTGGGGTCGCCGATGGGGAAGTCTCGGATGAAGGGTGAGAGCTCGGGGGCGAGGCGGTCGCACTCCGCGAGGAAGGTGTCGGCGCTCCAGAGGAACATGCCGGCGTTCCAACCGTAGCGTCCACTGGCGAGGTATTCTTCGGCGAGGTCAATGTTGGGTTTTTCGACGAAGCGGGCGACGCGGCAGATCTCGGCGGGGTGGCCGGGGATGGGGTCGCCGAGTTCGAGGTAGCCGAAGCCGGTGGCGGCGTAGGCGGGTTTGATCGAAAACGTGAGAACGGCGTCGGTGCCGTTGACGGCCTCGGCGGCGGCGAAGAGCTGGCGCTGGAAGGTGGCGGTGTCGTGGACCATCGCGTCGGCCGGGAGAAGTGCGCAGACGGCGTCGGGCTGGCGGGCGCGGGCGAAGCCGGTAGCGAGGGCGGCGGCGGGGGCGGTGTCGCGTTTGGCGGGTTCGGCGATGAAGTTTTCCTCGGGTAGATTGGGGACCGCGGCGCGGCAGGCGTCGAGTTGGGCGGCGTTGGTGAGGACGAAGACGTGGTCGGCCGGGACGACGCCGAGGGCGCGGTCGACGGCTTCGCCGAGGAGTGTTTTCTCGCTCAGGAGTCTGAGCAGGTGCTTAGGGGTGCGGGTCCGGCTCATGGGCCAAAACCGTTCGCCGGTGCCGCCCGCCATGATGAAGGTGAAGAGGTTCATTTTATTTATGATTTACCATTTATGATTGATGATTTGGGGGGTTAGCCGAGGGCGGCTTTGGCGGCTTGGAGGGTTTTTTGGCGGTCGGCCCAGTTTTTTTGGCGATCGCGGTGTTCGGTGATGACTTCGGGGGGGGCGTTTTCCACGAATTTTTCGCTGGAGAGCTTGCGGGCGACTTTTTCGAGTTCGGCTTCGACTTTTTTGATCTCGCCGTCGAGGCGTTCGCGTTCGCTGGAGGGATCGACGAGGCCTTCGAGCGGAAGATAAATCTCGCCGATGGCAGTGGCGGCGACGGCCATGCCGGACGGGGCGGCCTCGGCTTCGAGATCGAGGGTCTTCGCGTTGAGGAGGGTGGCGAGGGCGGGGAGTTCGGGGGTGAGCCAGTCGACGGAGGGGCGGATGCGCCACGGGAGTTTCTGGCTGGACGGGAGATTGAAAGTGGCCCGGAGGGTCCGGGCGGCGGCGACGGATTCGTAAAAATCGGCGGCTCTCTGGGTGGCGGTGGGGTCGCCGAGGTTCGTCTTTTCTGGCCAGGGCTCGAATTGGATCGTTGCCGTTCCGAAACCGAGACCGTGCCAGAGCTCTTCGGTGAGGAAGGGGGCGTAGGGGTGGAGAAGCACGAGGACGCGGCGGATGGTGACGTCGATGGCGGCGAGGGTGCCCGCGCGGCGGGCGGGGTCGTCGGAGGTGAAGTCGGATTTGGCGGCCTCGATGAAGCGGTCGCAAAAGTCGCCCCAGATGAAGTCGTAGAGCGCCTGAGCGATGTCGCTGAAGCGGTAGGTCGCGTAGCCGTCTTCGATGCGTTCGATGGTGGCGTCGAGCTTGGTGAGGAGGTCGCGGGCGAAGATCGAGAGGGTGGCGGGGTCGGGACTCGCGGCGGGATCGATCGGACCCTGGAGCAGGCGGAAGCGGCAAGCGTTCCAGAATTTGTTACAGAAGTTGCGGCCTTCGACGATCTGGAGTTCGTCGAATTTGATGTCCTGCCCGGCGGGGGCGATGCGCATGAGGCCGAAGCGGAGGCCGTCGGCTCCGAACTTGGCGATGAGGTCGAGCGGGTCGGGGGAGTTGCCGAGGGATTTCGACATTTTTTTGCCGCCCTTGTCGCGGATGATGCCGGTGAAGTAGACGTCGCGGAACGGGATTTCGCCGGTGTATTCGAGGCCGGCCATGATCATGCGGGCGACCCAGAAGAAGATGATGTCGGGACCGGTGACGAGGACGCTGGTGGGATAGAATTTCGCGCGGGTCGGCTCATCCATCGTCTCGTGCGCCCAGAGCCAGGAGGAGAACCAGGTGTCGAGGACGTCGGGGTCCTGGGTCCAGCTTTCGCCGGGGGAGTCGGTCTGAACGAGGGTCTCGGCGTCTTTCGTCCAGACGGGGATGCGGTGGCCCCACCAGAGTTGGCGGGAGATGCACCAGTCCTGAATGTTTTCCAGCCAGTGGTCGTAGACCTTTTCCCAGCGTTCGGGGAAGAAGCGGATGAGGTGGTCGCGGACGAGGGCGCGGGCTTCGGCGGTCTTCGGGTAGCGGAGGAACCACTGTTCGCTGAGGCGGGGCTCGATCGGGACGCCGGTGCGCTCGGAGAAGCCGACCGTGTTCTGGTAGGGTTCCTCTTTCACGAGGAGGTCCAGGTCCGCGAGGGCGAGGGCGGCTCGTTTGCGGGCTTCGAAGCGGTCGAGGCCGACGAAGTCCTTGCCCGCGAGTTCGTTCATCGTGCCGTCGGGGTTGAGGACGTCGAGAACGGCGAGGTCGTGGCGTTGGCCGATTTCGTGGTCGACCTTGTCGTGGGCGGGCGTGACTTTGAGGACGCCGGTGCCGAATTCGAAATCGACCGAGTCGTCTCCGACGATGGGGATCGCGATCTGATTTTCGAGCGGGAGGGGTCGGCGGACGTGCTGGCCGATGAGGGCGGCGTAGCGCGGGTCGGCGGGGTTCACGGCGACGGCGGTGTCGCCCATGATGGTCTCTGGGCGGGTGGTCGCGATCTCGAGGAAGGTGCCGGGCTGCTCGATGATCTCGACTCTGAAGTGGTAGAGGAAGCCCTTCTGCGGGGTGGGGATGACCTCTTCGTCGCTGAGGGCGGTGAGCGAGACGGGGCACCAGTTCACCATGCGCTTGCCCCGGTAGATGAGGCCCTTGGCGTGGAGGTCGACGAAGGTCTCCTGGACCTGGCGCGCGTAGGCCGCGTCCATGGTGAAACGTTCGCGGGCCCAGTCGCAGGAGCAGCCTAGCTTTTTCAGCTGGTTGATGATGATGCCGCCGTGTTTGTCCTTCCACTCCCAGACGCGCTCGAGGAAGGCGTCGCGGCCGAGGTCGTGGCGGGTCTTATTTTCGTCTTTCCGGAGGCGCCGCTCGACGACGGTCTGGGTGGCGATGCCGGCGTGGTCGGTGCCGGGGAGCCAGAGGACTTCGTGGCCGGTGAGCCGGGCGCGGCGAGCGAGGATGTCCTGGATGGTGTTGTTGAGAACGTGGCCGAGGGTGAGGACGCCGGTGACGTTGGGCGGCGGGATGACAATCGAGTAGGCCGGTTTGGGGGATGCGGGGTCGGCGGAGAAATTGCCGTCGGCGAGCCACTGGGCGTACCATTTTTCTTCGACGGATTGGGGTTCGTAGCTTTTCGCGATCTCGGTCATGGACTGGCGAGGAGTATCAGGGGGGGAGGTGGGGGGACAACCTTGGAGGTGGGGGGCTTTTGGTGGATCGGTCGCCTTTGGTGTTAGCGGCTTCCGGGCTTGAAGCCCGGAAGTGCAGGCTGGAAGCCGGTGCTCCCCGGTGCGTAGGCTGTGGTTCGTTTTTATTTTATGACTGATCTCGAATACGTCGCCACGATTGGCCTGGAAGTTCACGTGCAACTGAAGACGCGGAGCAAGATGTTCTGCGGGTGCGCGGTAGAATTCGGGGCGGAGCCAAATACTCACGTTTGCCCGGTCTGTCTGGGGATGCCGGGGGCACTACCGGTGATGAACGAGGAGGCGCTGCGGTTGACGGCGCTGGCGGGCCTCATGTTGGGGTGCGACATCGCGCCGCGGTGCAAATTTGACCGGAAAAACTACTTTTATCCGGACATGCCAAAGAACTACCAAATCTCACAATACGATCTTCCCATCTGCCTCAACGGCGCGGTCCCGCTGCACGATCTGGCTTATCCCAAGGACGCGCAGAAGAAGATCGAGACGGCGAACAAAGCGGTGCGGTTGACGCGGATCCATCTGGAGGAGGACGTGGCCAAGAGCGCGCACGGGGAGGCGGGGACGGCGATTGATTTCAACCGGGCCGGGACGCCGCTCATGGAGATCGTCAGTGAGCCAGACATCGCTTCGCCGGAGGAGGCGTTTGCTTATCTGACGGTGCTGCAGCAGGTGATGATCTACGGTGGCGTGAGCGACGCCGACATGGAAAAGGGGATGCTGCGGTGCGACGTGAACGTCTCGGTGGCACCGGTGGGATCGAAGGAATGGGGGACGAAGATCGAGGTTAAGAACATGAACTCGATCAGCGGGGTGCGGCGGGCGTTAGCGTTTGAAATCCCGCGGCAGATCGCGGCATACCGGGCGGGGGAGACGCTCGATCAGGAGACGCGGCGGTGGGATGACTCGATTGGTGAGACGACGCTCATGCGGATCAAGGAGTCGGCGCACGATTACCGGTATTTTCCCGATCCGGATTTGCTGCCGGTGGAGACCGTGGATCTGGTGAGCGCGGCGCGGGAGCGGATGCCGGAGCTGCCCTGGGACAAGCGGGCGCGATTCGTGGCGGATTATGAGGTGAGCGAAACGGACGCGGGGACGCTGGCGAATGACCTCGCGCTGGCGACGTACTTCGAGACCGCGGCGAAGGGAGCGAAGAAGCCGAAGAGCGTGGCGAACTGGATTCTCAACGATTTGCAGAGTTCCCTTGCCGCGGAGAATGTCGCGATCGGGGATTGTCCGATTCCGCCGGAGGCGTTGGACGAGTTGGTGGGGTTGATCGACGGGGGGAAGATTAGCGGGAAGCAGGGGAAGGAAGTGTTCGCGGAGATGTTCGCCACGCGGAAGCCGGCGGCGGTGATCGTGAAGGAGCGAGGCCTCGAGCAGGTGAGTGACTCGGGGGCGATCGAGGTCTTTGCCGACGAGGTGATCGCGGCCAACCCGGGGCCGGTGGCGGAATACAAGGCCGGGAAGACGTCGGTGATCAACTTCCTCAAAGGACAGGTGATGAAGGCTTCGCGGGGGAAGGCCAATCCGGCGTTGGCGGGGGAAGTGTTGGAGCAAAAGTTGAAATGAGTTTTTTAAATCGAAGGTGCAGGTACCAAAGGAAACGGCGATGAAGATTCATTCGACGGCAGTTGTTGGGGAGGGGGTCGGTTGGGAGCGAACGTTGAGATCGGGGCGTACGCCATCGTCGACGACGGGGTGGTGCTCGGGGACGATTGCGTGGTGCGGGCGCACGCTGTGATCACGAACCAAGTGACGATGGGGGCGAGAAATTACGTCGGCTACGGCGCCGTGATCGGGTCGGCACCGCAGGATTACGCCCACGATGATTCCATCTCGAGCGGGGTGGTGATCGGGGACGACAATCGGTTTCGCGAGCACGTGACGATCCACCGGGGGACGAACGAGGGGTCGGTGACTCGGGTGGGGGACGGGAATTTCCTGATGGTGGGCGCGCACCTTGGCCACAACGCGGCGATCGGAGATCGGAACGTGATCGCGAACAATTGCCTCTTCGCGGGTCACGTCGTGATGGGCGACGACGTGGTCGTGGGCGGTGCGTCGGTGTTTCACCAGAACATCCGCGTTGGCGATATGACGATGATCCGGGGCGGAACGGCGTGGAGTAAGGACATCCCGCCGTTCACGATGGGGTTGATTCTTAACACCGTGCGCGGGCTGAACGCCGTCGGGATGCGGCGGAAGGGGATCAGTGCCGAGGACCGGGCGGACGTGAAGCGGGCTTACTTGATGATTTATCGGAGCGGGATGAACATCTCGCAGGCGGTGGAGGAGACGAAGTCGGTGGCATGGGGTCCGGTTGCGCGGCGTTTTCTGGATTTCGTCGGGGTGAAATCAAAAAAAGGGCTTTGTGGGACCAACCTCCGAGCGCGCAAGTCGGCGGGGGATTCCGCGGAGGGTGGGGACCCGGCGGGCTGAGGACTAGGCGCGGCGGGTGAGCTTCCAGGCGGGGTTGGCGTAGCGGGTGGCGGCGAGTGCGGTCGCGTCGGGGCGGGCGGGCGGGTCGAGGGCAAAGACGTCGGTTGCGAGGGCGTGGGCGAGACTTTCCGCGAAATCAGCGGGGGGAACGAGACCCTGAAGACTGCCTTGGTAAAGCAGGCCGGAGCGGGTCCGGCGTTGGGCTCCGCCGACGATCTTGCGATTGTCGTGGAGGACATCGAGGCAGGCGGGGGCGGTGAAGCACGCGAGGCCGGTGCGGGAGTCTTTTGCGGCGGCGAGGCGGACGTCCGGGAAAGTCGGGACGAGCGCGTCGCGGATGGCGGTGTGGATAAGGCGGTAAGAGTCCGTGGGGCGGAGGGTGGCGAGGTTCTCAGTGGCGGGGACGGCGAGCGCGATGGTGAGGTCGTCGCCGTGTTCGACGAAGCCGCCGCCGGTCCAGCGGCGGGTGGCGGGGCGGCTCAGGGTGAGTGGCTGGACGTCGGCCCATTTCTGAGGGTAGCCAAAGGTGACTTCCGGCCGACTCCAGCGGTACAGCCGGAGGATGGGCGTGGAACTCTCTTGAAGGAGTAACTCGTCGGTCGCCATGTGGATCGGACCAGCGTGGCGGGAGGAGTCGTTCCAAACGGCGAGGTGGGTGAGCACGGCAGAGAGGTTTCTTCGGGTGGGGGCGAGGATCAAGTTTGATTTGTCGCGATACGGTCCCTACGCTCCGGCACTCATGGCAAAGCAGGCGCTCGGAAAAGGACTCGGCGCGCTCATCAATACGCGCGTGGCGGATCCCCAACCGTCGGCGACGAATGGCGAGCGCATCCAAATGATCGCGCTCTCGAAGATCTTTCCGAGTCCGCTGCAGCCGCGGCACGAGTTTCGGCCCAATCAGCTCACCGAACTCGTCGAATCGATCCGTGAACGGGGCATCATTCAGCCGCTGATCGTGCGGCAGGCGGGCGACCGCTTCGAGTTGATCGCGGGCGAGCGCCGTTGGCGGGCTTCGCAGGAGGTCGGCCTCGAGGAAGCGCCGGCGATCATCCGCAAAGCGTCCGACCAGGAAGTGCTCGAGCTGGCGCTCATCGAGAATCTTCAGCGGGAAGATCTCAATCCGATCGAAGAGGCGTCGGCGTATTCGCGGCTGTCGCGGGAGTTCGGGTTGACGCAGGAGGACATCTCTAAGCGGGTGGGAAAAAGCCGGGCGTCCGTCGCAAATGCGATGCGTTTGCTGGATCTGCACCCCGACGTGCAGGTGATGGTCCGGCAGGGACAGATCTCGGTCGGCCACGCGAAGGTTCTCCTCTCGCTCAAATCGCACGACGAACAGAAGTTGTTGGCCGAAATGGTGATCCGCCAATCCGCGTCCGTTCGCGCGACCGAGAAACTAGCCGCGTCGCACGTGGCGAAATCAGGTGGAGGCAACGTTGGTGGCGAGCGGAAAAAGTCCAAGTCGGACGAGGACGTCGCTCCGGCCGTTCAGAGGGTCCAAAATTTATTGCAACACCGCTTGGCGACCCGGGTCGTAGTCCACCATGGTGAAAAAAAGGGCAGCATCACCATCGAATATTATGGCAACGACGATCTCCAGCGCATCCTCAGCTCCATCGGCATCGAGTCCGACGAGTAAACCATCCGTCCCGCGGCCTTCGTTACTGAAGCGGGTTGGTCGGGGTTTTATTCAGCAGATCGATTCCGACTATTTCCCCGAGGGAGCGGACGCGGTCGCGGAAGGTCCGGAGCGCTTCGAATGGTCGCGGGCGGTCCCGTTCATCATTCTGCACCTTGGGTGTCTCGGGGCGATCTGGGTGGGCTGGAGCTGGACGGCGGTTGCGGTCGCCGCCGCGCTTTACTTGGTTCGAATGTTTGCGGTGACGGGGTTTTATCACCGTTATTTTTGTCACAAGTCCTACCGGACTTCGCGGGTGAATCAGTTCATTTTCGCGCTCATCGGCCTCACGGCGGTCCAGCGCGGGCCACTCTGGTGGGCGGCGGTGCACCGGCACCACCACAAGCACTCGGACGAGGAGCACGACGCGCATTCTCCGGTCAAGAAGGGGTTCGCTTGGTCACACATCGGCTGGCTGACGAGCAGCCGGAATTTTCCGACGAATTACAAGGTCGTGCGTGATCTCGCGAAGTATCCCGAGCTCGTGTTTCTGAACCGGTTTGACCTCATCGGCCCGTTGTTGCTGATCGGCTTGATGTATGGCCTCGGGGCCTTGCTCGCGGCGGTCGCGCCGGGGCTGGGAACGGGTGGTTGGCAGATGGTGGTCTGGGGATTTTTCATCAGCACGACGGTTCTCTTCCACGGGACGTGCTGCGTGAATTCGTTTGCCCACACGATCGGGAGCAAGCGCTACAAGACGGATGACGAGAGTCGCAACAGCCTCATTCTCGCGCTCATCACGCTGGGCGAGGGCTGGCACAACAATCATCACCATTATCAATCCTCCGCGCGGCAGGGCTTCTACTGGTGGGAGATCGACATCTCTTATTACGTGCTGCGGGCGCTGAAGGCGTGCGGTCTGGTCTGGGATCTCCGCGGCGTGCCGTCGTCGGCCTACGACGAAGCAAATATCCGGCGGCACTAGACGATGCGGGAGCGAATTGCGGTCATCGGATCGGGCGTCGCGGGACTCGGCTGCGCGTGGAACTTGCGTGACGTCGCGGACGTCACGTTCTTCGAGCAGGCCGAGCGGCCCGGTGGGCACTCGAACACGATCGTCGTGCAAGAAGACGGTCGGGACGTGCCGATCGACACGGGATTTATCGTCTTCAATCACGTGACGTATCCGCACCTCTGCGCGCTGTTCGAGGATCTGGGGGTAGCGACGGAGCCGAGCCAGATGTCGTTCAGCGTGCAGCACCAGCCGGACCATCTCGAATACAATGGGATGAGCGTGCGGAAAGTCTTTGCCCAGTGGCGGAATCTCGCGCGTCCGCGGTTTCATCGGTTGATCAAGGAGATCGGGCGGTTCTTCGACGTGGCAAACGCGTCGCTGGAGACCGAAGCGCGGGGGACGGTGAGAGAATTTGCGGCGGAGTATGGGTTCAGCCGGGACCTGTTGAACCACTATCTCATCCCGATGAGTTCGGCGGTGTGGTCGACGCGTCCGGACGACGTGTTGGAGTTCCCGGCGGGAATGTTGATCCGCTTCTTTTACAATCATGGCTTTCTGGGCGTCCACACGCACCACCCTTGGTTCACGGTGAGCAACGGGTCGCGGAGCTACGTGCGGAAGATCATTGCCGGGACGGCGGAGCCGAGGTTGGGGGAGAAGGTCGTGGGGGTCGAGGCGACCGCGGACGGAGCGGTGGTGCGAACGGCGAGCGGAGAGACGGAGACGTTCGACCGGGTGATCGTGGCGACGCACGCGGACGAGGCGTTGGCGCTGCTGACGAAACCGGAGCCGGACGAGCTGCGTTTGTTGCGGGAGTTTGGGTATCAGCACAATCACGCGACGCTGCACACGGACGAGCGGGTCATGCCGAAGCGGCGGATCGCGTGGGCGTCGTGGAACTATCGGATCGAGGCGGAGGCCGACGGGCGTCACCGTGCGTCGACTCATTATTGGATGAACGCGTTGCAGAACGTGTCGCCGGAGGTGAACTATTTCGTCTCGATCAACGCGGAAGGGTTGATTCCGGATCGCCACATTCTCTACGAAACGGACTACGATCACCCGACGTTTACGTTGGAGGCGGTCGCGGCGCAGCGGGAGCTGGGTGGGCTGAACCGGCGGTCAAAGGATCAGCGGATCTATTTCTGCGGAAGTTATTTCCGGTATGGGTTCCACGAGGACGCCTACTGGTCGGCGGTGGAAGTGTGCGGGGCGGTGAGGGAGCATCTCGGCGTGCAAGTGCCAAGCTGACCCGGGCGGTGGAATCCTGTCTCTACGAATGCTTGGTGATGCACCGGCGACTCGCGCCGAAGCGGCACGAGTTTACCTACCGGATCTTCATGTTCTGGCTCGATCTCGACGAGCTGGCGGAGGTGGCGGGGCGGGTGCCGATCTTTGGGTTCAACGAACCGAACCTCTATTCGCTGCGGGAGTCGGATCACTACTCGATCGGGAAAGCGGGTCTGCGGGGGACGGTCGAGGCTTACCTGAGGGAGAACGGCGAGACGCGGACGCCCGACCGGATCCGCATGCTGACCCTGCCGCGGGTGGCGGGCTACGTTTTTAATCCGATCACCATTTTCTATTGCTACGACGCGGACGGGACGGCTTTTGCCTCCGTGATTCAGGTCGGGAATACGTTTCGAGAGTTGAAGTTGTATCTCGTGCCAGCGGGCGGCGTCGGGATGGCGCGACGGGTGGTGAAGCATTTTTACGTGTCGCCGTTTGCGGATCTGGATCTGGAGTTCGATTTTCGTTTCGCGGTGCCGGAGGATCGTTTGGGGATCTGGATCGATGATTATCGGGGCGAAGAGAAGGAGTTGGTGACGTCGATGACCGGCGGACGCGTCAAACTGACGACGGCGAACCTGGCGTGGATGACCGTGAAGTACCCGCTCGTGACGCTGAAGGTGATCGGCGGAATTCACTGGGAAGCGATGAAGCTTTGGTGGAAGGGGCTGCCGGTCCGGATGAAGGAGGCGCAGGTCGACAAACAGCGGGAAATTTTTAACCCGCACGAGTCACTGCGAGGACCGGGTAGGCCTCGGTAGGGCAATTCTCCCCCAACCTGTCATTTTTAGGTGATCCGAAGCGGGGCTGGTCAGTGCCGGGGAGACCAGGTTGAGTGTGCGGCGCGTGAGGAAGATTCTCGTTCTATCAGCCGGGTTTGGGCAGGGGCACCACAGCGCCTCGGCTGCGCTGAAGCGGGCGACGGAACTGCTCCGGGCGGGCGGGGAGGAGGTCGAACTCTTGGTGGTGGATCCGCTGAAGCGCCCGGGCGACGAGCTGTATCCGCTGTCCCGGCGGATGTATCTGCGGGTCATTCGGACCTTTCCGTGGCTGTGGGGGATCTATTTCAAAGTCATTGATCAGCCCTGGCACACGCGGCTGAGTCTGTGGATGATGCGGGTGTTCCAGCGTCGGCTGAAGGCGTTGCTGGCGGAGGTGAAGCCGGACGTGGTCGTCTCGACCTACCCGATCTTTCCGCACTTTTTGGAGTATTACCGCATGCTGGAACCGTATCCGGACTGCGCGAACGTGATCGTGGTGACGGATTCGATCACCGTGAACACGGTGTGGACCGGCGCGAAGTGCGACGCGTTGATCGTTCCGAACCGAGTGACCGCAGAAGTGGTCAAGTCGCGGGGAATCCCAGAGTCAAAGATCCTGCCTTTGGGATTTGCGGTGAATCCGGACATCTCGACGGAGCTCGTGCGATGCGGTCGGAGCATACCGCCGCGCGAAGGCGAGCCGACGCGGGTGCTTTACATGATCAATACGGGGCGTCTGGACTCCGAATGGATCGCGAAGGATTTGGCCGAGATCCGGGACATCGATCTCACGATTACCGTCGCGTTCGACGTGCGGTTGCTCAAAGCCCTGCGCACCGAAATGCGACGACGGGGTGGAAAGGTGAAGGTGCTTGGTTGGACGAAGCGTCACGCGGAGTTGTTCGCTTCCAGTCATCTTCTCGTGGCAAAGGCAGGCGGTGCCACGACCCAGGAGGCGCTGGCGGCGAATCTGCCGATGATCGTGACGAAGGCGGTGCCGGGTCAGGAGCCTGGCAACGCGAAACTGCTGCATCGGCTAGGTGCCGGTATCTTTGTGCGGAGGCGGCAGGACGTGCGACCGAAGGTGGAGCAGCTCATTGCCAACCATTGTGCCGAGCTCGCGAAGTTGGCGGACGCGGGGCGCGGTGCCGGGTCTCCGGAGGGAGCCACGCGGATCCTCCGGTTTTTAATGGCGGTGCGTCCGGGAGTGGTGCCGAGGGACGAGGCGCAGTTTGTGCGGGAATGAGACGCGTGATTTATTCATCGCCATTGCGGGTAGGGGCGTAAGGCTCTCGGACATGAATTCGTTGTTTCAGAAAATCGTGCTTCGGAGTCTGCGGGCGCTCGCGCGCGGGACTTTGGTGATCGAGCTGCCGGGCGGGGAGGAGTTGCGATTCGGCGGGCTGTATCCGGGGCTGGACGCGCGGATCGAGGTGCGGCGGAGTGAATTCTTTCGGAAGTGCGTCGTGTCGGGTCCGATCGGGCTGGGCGAGGCCTACGTGGACGGAGATTGGGAGACGCCGGAGCTGGAGCGGGTGATCGCGTTCTTCATTCTTAACGCGGATTCGACGGCGGGGATGCGGACGGAGGGCGGCCGGGCGGGGGTCGGGATCGGGTTGCTCAACGCTTACAATCGGCTGCTCCACAGACGCCGGCCGAACAGCCTCAAAACAAGCCGCCGGAACATCAGCGAGCATTACGATCTCAGCAACGCGTTCTTCAAGCTGTGGCTCGATCCGACGATGACGTATTCCAGCGCGTATTTCGATCCGGCCGACCTGTCGCTGGAGGATGCGCAACGGAAGAAATACGATCAGCTCTGCCGGAAGTTGCAGATCGGTCCCGACGACGAGGTGCTCGAGGTCGGAACCGGGTGGGGTGGGTTTTCCATGCACGCGGCGGGAACCTACGGTTGCAAGGTGACGTCGGTGACGATCTCGGAGGAGCAATTTACGGAGGCGACCGCGCGGATCGCAGCGGCGGGGTTGGCTGACCGGGTGACGGTGAAGTTGGAGGACTACCGCAACATCGTCGGGCAGTTCGACAAGATCGTGTCGATCGAGATGATCGAGGCAGTCGGCGACGCGTATTTAGACACCTTCGTCGGAGCTTGCGGGAAACTGCTCAAGCCACGGGGGATGATGGGTTTGCAGATGATCACGTGTCCGGACCGGCAATTTAAGATCCTGCGCGACGGGGTGGACTTCATTCAGAAGCACATCTTCCCGGGATCGCTGCTCGTGTCGCAGGCGCGGATGACGGAGGCATTCAATCGGACGGGTTGGCTGAATCTCTACGACTGGGAAGACATGGGGCTTTGCTACGCGAAGACGTTGAGGTTGTGGGCCGAGGCTTTTGAGGGGGCGCGGGACGAGGTCCTGGCGCTCGGGTTCGACGAGCGATTCCTGCGGAAGTGGCGGTATTACCTGCGTTACTGTGAGGCGGCTTTCGGGACGCGGCACATTTCGGTGGTGCAGGCGATTTACACGCGACCGAATAATCTCGGAATGCGTTCCGATGTTTATGAAATCTGACCGATGAGCGAGAATTTCTGGGTGATGACGTCGACGGGTCTCGCGGTCGCGATGATTCTGATGGTGGGCGTGTGGCTCTTCGCCAAACGGATCGATAACGCGGGCGTCGTGGACGTGGCGTGGTCGCTTGGATTCACCGTGCTGGTGCTCATCTACTGGGTTCTCGGGACGGGCGCGCCAGATCGGAAGACACTGATTGCGGTGATGGTGTCGGTTTGGAGCCTGCGGCTTGGAACGCACTTGTGGCGACGCGTTGCGAAGCATCACCCGGACGAGGATCCGCGCTACGCGACGCTGAGGGATCAGTTTTCGGACAAGCCGTGGCTGATGTTTTTCGGGTTCTTTCAGTTGCAGGCTGTGCTGTTGGCCGTGCTGACCGTGCCGTTTGCTTTCGTCGCTCAGAACCAGGAAGCGATGATGGGGCCGCTGGAGTGGACGGGCATCGGGATCTGGCTGGTCGCGATGCTGGGCGAGGCGCTGGCCGATTGGCAGCTCGACAAGTTTCGGTCGGATGACGGGAACCGGGGAGAGGTCTGCAAGAAGGGGCTTTGGCGATATTCCCGGCACCCGAATTATTTTTTCGAGTGGCTGGTTTGGATCGGTTATTTCGTCTTCGCGCTGGGAACCGAGGATGGGTGGATCGCGGTGTTTTGTCCGGTGATCATGCTGTATTTTTTGCTGAAAGTGACGGGTGTGCCGGCGGCGGAGGAGGGGTCCCTCAAGTCGAAGGGCGACAAGTATCGGGAGTATCAGCGGACGACGAGCGTGTTCGTGCCTTGGTTTCCGAAGCGCGGGTGATTTTCTAGCCGCCAAGAGGCGCAAGATACTCAAAGAGAAAAAGGCTTTTTTATGATTTCGATTGATGAACTTTTAGCTAAAGGGCTGGTGCCCGATGCGGTGGTGCGGATTGGGATTCGGAACCTTTTGGGGAAGAAGCTGAAGGAGGAGGACCGGGGAGGGGTCGAGGAGCAGCAGGCGGCTTTGCAGGCTTTTGTCGACGAGTTGAAGGCGAGCCCGATTGCGATCAAGACGGACGCTGCGAACGAGCAGCACTACGAGGTGCCGACCGAATTTTTCAAACTGTGCCTCGGGCCGCGGATGAAATATTCGTCCGGCTATTGGCCGACGCCGGAAACGACTTTCGCTGAGTCGGAGGAGGCGATGCTGGCGCTCTCTTGCGAGCGGGCGGACTTGGTGGATGGCCTGCGGATCCTTGAGCTCGGCTGCGGCTGGGGGAGTCTGACGCTTTGGATGGCGGAAAAGTATCCTGCGGCGAAGATCACGGCGGTGTCGAACTCGGCGACGCAGCGGGAGCACATCGAGGCTCGTTGCGGGGAGCGTGGATTTGAAAACGTAACGGTCATTACGCGCGACATGAATGAGCTCGAGCTCGATCCGGAGCAGTTCGACCGGGTCGTGAGCGTCGAAATGTTCGAGCACATGAAAAACTACCGCGAGCTGCTTAAGCGGGTGGCGTCGTGGATGGTGCCGGGAGGGAAATTGTTCGTGCACATCTTCACGCACACCCGATTTGCGTATCATTTCGAAGGAACGGATCCGTCGGATTGGATCACCCGGTATTTTTTCGAGGGTGGGACCATGCCGTCCGATGACCTGTTGCTCTACTTTCAGGAAGATCTGAAAATTGCGAAGCACTGGCAGGTGAGCGGCACGCATTACCAACGGACATCCGAGGCGTGGCTTGCGAAGATGGATGCGAACGACGCCGAGGTTCGGCCAATCCTCGCGGCCACTTACGGCGAAGAAAATCTGGCGAAATGGCGGGCTTATTGGCGCGTCTTTTACCTGTCGTGCGCGGAACTGTGGGGATTTCGCGGCGGGAACGAGTGGATCGTTTCGCATTATCAGTTCGTGAAGTGAGGGCTGCCGTCGTCCTGATCATGCTCGTCTCGCTCGCGGAAGCGTGGGCGGATGACCGGGCGAAATCGGAGCGATTACGGCTGGCATCAAAGGCATTGGTGGAACGGATGGGGGACGTCGCGGCGAAGTCGGAAAAGCGCGCCTTGGGAATGGAAGCGCTCGGTCTGGCGAGGGGGGCCGTGGAGGCGGATGACTCGAATTCGCAGGCGCATTTGGCGGTCGCGATTACCGTCGGGAAGATCTCGTTTCTCAAACCGGCGAACGAACGCATCGAAGATTCAGGTGAGATCCGCGCCGAGGCGGAGCGGGCCATCGAGTTGGACTCGGAGAACGACCTGGCTTGGTTCGTGTTGGGACGGTGGAACTACGAGCTGGCGAATCTGGGGAGCGGGACGAGATTTGTTGCGGAGACGCTTTTCGGAAAACTACCGGACGCTTCGAACGATCGAGCCGTCGAGTGTCTGGAGCGTGCGAGGTCGCTGGACTCGAGTCGGCTCATGTATCGAGCCGAATTGGGGAGGGCTTACGCGGCGGAGGGTGAAAAGGCTAAAGCGGAAGAGGAATTGAAAGCGGCTTTGGAAATGAAGCCACGGGATCAAGAGGACCGCGACGCGCGGGAGCGGGCTGGTCAAGCGTTGGCGGGATTGTAAGATTTCAGACATGAAGAATGTCCTGGTTCTGACCGCCAGCTTCGGCGACGGCCATAACGCGGCCGCGAAGGGAATCCGGGAGGCGTTGGACGCGCGGGGCGACGTCAACGGAACGGTGGTCGACCTGTATGCGCGGGCGATCCCGCTGGTGGATCGATCGGTGCAAGTCGGCTACTCGCTGGCGATCAATCGTTTTCCCTGGATCTGGGATCTCATTTTCAAGGCTCTCGATTATCCGGGACTGATGGAGAAGATGATGTGGACCACCGGTGCGTTGGAGCGCGCGATGGAAGAAGAACTGCGCGAGCGCGAGCCAGTGGTCGTCATTTCGACGTATCCGCTCTACGCGTATCTTTTTCGGAAAATTCAGAAACGGCGGCACGGGGTGCGGACGCCCTTTGTGACGGTCATCACGGACTCGGTGGAGGTCAATTCCGCTTGGTATCGCTGCAGATCCGACGCGTTCATCGTGGCGGACGACGAGACGGCAAAAGTCGTGACTGGGAATGGGGTCGACGACTCGCTCGTTCATTCGCTCGGGTTTCCCGTGTCTCGGAAATTTGCGGTGGTCGAGCCACTGCCCGAGACGGCTGGCAAACCGTGGAAATTACTCTTCATGCCTTCGACCCAGTTGGTTCGCACGATGCGGCAGATCACGTCGCTGCTTCGTCTGCCGGACGTGGAACTGACCGTTCTCGCGGGGCGACACCAAAGGTTGCAGCGGGCGTTGCAACATTCCGGGCTGGAAGCGGATCGAAGGGTCAAAATCCTGGGTTGGACCGACGAAATGCCTCGGTTGCTTTCGACGCACCACGTCTACATTGGCAAGGCGGGTGGGGCGATCGTGCAGGAAGCGATCGCGGCGCAATGTCCGTTTCTGGTGAGCCACGTGGTGCCGGGTCAGGAGGAGGGGAACATCGCGCTGATCGAGCGGATGGAAGTTGGCGCGAGGGCCATCGGGCGACCTGACGAGCTGGCGAAGCGAGTCGAGGGAGCGGTGGTAGACGACGCGGCGGGTTGGCGGAGTTGGAAGCGGAACCTCGCGGCGGCCCGTAAGCCGATGGCAGCGGACCAGATCGCGAAATTCGCGCTCGGCTTGGCCGATGGATTCTAACGACGAGTGATTGTGAGTGGGTGCGGGCACCCGCCTGCTGCCGAGCGACGCGTGACGAGCGGGAGGTGGTGGGGATTTGTTTGAACAAATCCGAGTCTCCAGGCGTCACACTTGGCAATGAAAGCTTCCTCCTCCCAATTCGCCGTTGTTGCCGCTTTGCTTCTGACCCTGATTCCTTCACTTGGTTGGGCGGGCGAGACGTGGAATACCGACTACGCGGAGGCGACGGAGACGGCCGCATCGGAGGAAAAAATGGTGCTGCTCAACTTCACCGGTTCCGACTGGTGCCCGCCTTGCGAGATGCTTCACAGCGAGGTGTTAACCAAAGACGCGTTCAAAAAATTCGCCGATGAAAAGTTGGTCTTGGTGGAACTCGATTTTCCAAACGACAAACCGCAGTCCGACGCGTTGAAGAAGCAGAATGCTGACTTGTCCGAGACTTACGGCATCGAAGGTTACCCAACTCTCATCTTGCTCGACAGCGAAGGTAAGGAAGTCAAGCGGGAGGTGGGTCTCGCGTGGCGCACCCCGGAAGACCTCATCACCTGGATCGAGGGTTAAGCGGATCGCGGGGTGCTGCGCAGGCGGGCGTCTCTCGCGTGGCTCGCGGGGCAGAGGTCAATCAGCTCGCAGCTCCGGCAGTCGGGGTTGCGAGCTTGGCAACGAGCCCTGCCGTGGGCGATCAGCCAGTGGCTCAGGATCGTCCATTTCTCGCGGGGGAAGAGCTTGATCAAGTCGCGCTCGATCTTGATTGGGTCGTGATGGGTGGTGAGCTTGAGGCGGTTGGCCAAGCGACCGACGTGGGTGTCGACGACGATGCCTGCGTTTTGGTTGAAGGCATTGCCGAGGACGACGTTCGCAGTTTTTCGACCGACACCGGGAAGCGCTGCTAGCTCTTGGAGGGTTCGCGGCACTTCGCCCGCGTGGCGGTCGAGGATTTGCTGGGCGGCGGCACGGATGTTCTTCGCTTTGTTGCGGTAGAAGCCGGTCGTGCGGACGAGGCCTTCGATCTCCACCTGCGGGATGATGGCGAAGTCATTGACCGTCGGGCAGCGGGCGAAGAGGCCGGGGGTGACGAGGTTGACGCGGACGTCGGTGCACTGGGCGGATAGGATTGTCGCGACGAGGAGCTGAAGCGGGGAGTCGTGTCTGAGGTCGCAGCGGGCGTCGGGGTAGAGGGCCGGGAGGGCGGTGGTAAGGGCGCGGGCGCGAGCTTGGCGGGTCAAAGTCGAAGGTCGGAAGGACCAATTTCGAGCGGCTGGGGCCGCTGTTCTTAGGGTTGGCCGAGGGCGGCCAAGCGGCTCTTCGCTTCGGCGGCGTGCTCGGAGTTGGGGAATTGGCTGACGAGGTCCTGGTAGGAGCGGCGGGCGTTGTCGAAGGCGCGCGTCTTGGCGGCTGGGTCGGTGAGGGTGCTCGCTTGTTCTTCCAAGAGTTGGCCGCCGCGCCAGAGCCCTTGGGCGGCCTGTTTGGGGACGCCGGCGTAGAACTGCGCGATCTTGATGTAGGAATCGATGGCGGATTCGAGGTTGCCTTGCTCGGCGTAGACGTCGCCCATGAGGAGCATGCTTTTGGCGCGGAGTTCGGCTGTGGCGTTGGTGTCGCGGACGACCTGGGTGAGGATCGGAAGGGCTTCGTCGTATTTTTTCGCGGTGACGAGGGATTCGGCCTCGCCAAACCGGGCTTCGAGCACCTTCGGGGAGGCGGGGTACAGCTGGGTGAGTTGCGCGAAGAACTGAGTCGCATCCTCGCCCTTGACCTGAGCGACGCGGCCCTTGCCGAAGAGGGCGATGGCCTGGGCGTAGTAAACTTCGGGGGTGAGGCCGGCGGGTGCGGTGCCTGGTGGGACGGGGTAGTCGGTGTCGATCTTTTCGAAAATTGCGAGAGCGGCGTCGGCTTCGTTACCATCCAGGAGGGCGAGGCCGTAGGTGTCGAGATCGGTGGCCGAGTAGACGAGGGCCGGGTCGTAGGCTTTATCCATGATCTCCAGGGCGGCGTCGGGGTCGTTCTCGGCGACGTACCCGGCGAGAGTGAAGAGCGCTTTGCTGCCCACTGCGGGCGCTGAGGCGGTGGCAAGCTGGCGGAAATAGCTCTCGATGTCGGCGGGTTGCTTGATCTCGGCGGAAACGAGGAGGCGCTGGGCGGCGAGGAGGTCGGTGAGGGCGGTCGCGACCTGCGGGCTGTCGGGGAATTGCTTGATGAGGCTCTCGCCGGTGGCGATGGCCGCGTCGACGTTGGCGCGGTAGGTCGCCTGGTCGCTGGCGGGCATGGCTCCGAAGCGTCCGAGGCGCTCGGCTTGGCTGCGCTGGAGGGCGGCGATTTTCAGCAGAGCTTCGGGGGCGCGGGGGTTGGTCGCGTTTTTGGTGGAAAAATCGAGGTAGGTCTCGATGGCCGTGGCGGGATCGCCCGCGGTGAGGGCGGCGTTGGCGATGGTGTCGTAGGCGAAGAAGAGCTTGTCGTCCTCGGGATATTTTTCGATGAAGGTTTTCATCAGCTCGAGCATCTCGTCCTGCTTGCCTTCGGCGGCGAGGAGCTGGGCGCGCTGGAAGTAGGTGAAGGGCGCCGGGCGGCTGTCGGGGTATTCGTCAGCGATCTTGGCGAGGGTCGCGATGCCAGCGGCTTGATCGTTGGTGCCGAGTTGGGCGGTCGCGAGAGAGTAAAGCGCCGTGGGCATGAGATTACTGTCGGAGTTGTCGGCGATGAACGCGTTGAAGAGTGGGATCGCGGCGGCGTTGTCGCCTTTTTGCTGAGTCGCGAAGGCGATCCAGAACTCGGCTTCGACGATCTGCGGCATCTTTGGGTAGGTCTCGATCGCGGTTTGGTAAGCGGCGATGGCTTCGTCCCACTTAGCGGTGTCTTTAAGGATGCCAGCGAGGCCCATTTGAGCGACCACGCCTTCGGCTGGGTTGGGGTTCTTTGCGAGAAAATCCTGGAAGGTCTTGAAGGCTTCGTCGGCCTTTCCGAGGCGGCTGAGAGCGGTGGCGCGGCTGACGGCGCTCAAGCCGGCGAAACGTCCGTCGGGGTAGATGGTGAGAGATTCGTCGAAGTAATCGGCGGCTTTTTGCGGGTCGTTGGCGCTGAGGTAAAGGTTGCCGATGACGAGGGGGAGGTTCTGCGCGATCGGGTCGGCTTTGTAGCTGGACTGGAACTCGTCGTAGAGCGGGACGGCTTTGTCGGCGACGTTCTGCATCGCGTAAGTCATTGTGTTGTAATAGAGTGCGGTCTTTTTCTCGCCGTCCGCGGTGAGGAAGGGCGAGAGGTGCGAGAGGAGGACGCGGGCGGCGTTCAGGCGGCCTTGGTTGAAGAAAATCTGCGCCATTTTCAGCATGGCGGGCGTTGTCTGGTCGGCCTTCGATTGGACTGAAGAGAGGCGCTTGAGTTCGCGTTCGTTATCGACGTTGAGCCGCTCGAGCTGATCCTGATCGCCGGCTTTGAGGGCTTCCTTGCGAAGTTCCGGGAAAGAGGCGACGCGCTTGGTCTGGAGGGCAACGATTTCTTCTTTCGGCAGGACGCTGCGGTAGGCGGTGAGAGCTTCCTCGTAGAGTGGGGGGCGGGCTTCTTCGTCGCTGAAGGCGGCGAGGTTGAAGAGGATCTCGCCGAGTTGGAACTGGGCGTCGTTGATGAGGGTGAGGTCGGCGCGGGCTTCGATGATGCTTTTGAGGATCTCGATGGCCTTGTTGTAGTCGGCGAAAGCCGCTTCGCGGTCGGTGGCGTCGCCCTTGTTCAGCTCCTGGCTGCCTTCGGTGGCGTAGGCGAGGGCGAGAAGGTTGCGGCTTTGCGTGATCGTTGAGCTGCTGCCGAAAGCATCGATGTTGGCTTCGAGGTCCTTAATCGCAGCGTCGTAGTTCCCGAGCTGGAAGTTCGCCAAAGCGCGTCCGTAGACAACGGATTCGGTCTCCGCGGATTGCGGGAAGGCTTTGAGGAAGTCGGTGAATCCCTTGATGGCGGCTTCGAAGCCGGTTTTGCGGGCGGAATTGCCGGGCTCGAGCGCGGAGGCTTTCGCGGAGAGGACCTGCGGGAGGAGGGAGCGGGCAGCCTGGTTGAGGGCGGGCGGGGCGGGCGGGCCGTCGAGGAATTTCTTGAGGATGTCTTCGGCCTTGGCGTATTCGGCGAGGAAGAAATAGGTGTAGCCAAGTTGCAGCTGGGCGTTCGGAACGATTGCGGCGGTCGGGTAGTTCTCGAGGACCGTCTCGTAGGCGGAGGCGGCTTTTTCGTAATCGCCGGCGAGGTAGAGGCTGTAGGCCTGCTGATTTGCAGCTTCCGGGCTGCCCTGGGCGCGGGCGCCGTTGATTGGGGAAAAAAGGAGGAGGCCGAAGGTGATCGCGACGACGGCAGAGGGGAAGATTCGTGGGAGCATAACTGGAAAGAGTTACATCTAGTTGGTTTTGGGGGTTCCTCAATTCGGAAATTTTTCGAAGGGGGGGCGCTCATCGACCGCGCCAGAGACGTGGGCGGGCGGGGCCTAACCGCCCTATTGGGAGCGATCGTTGCTTTTGGCGAACCGTTCGATGAATGAGGCGCGCTGGGTGGCGAGTTGGGCGTTCTCGGGGAGTTCGGAGATCGCGTCGTTCCAGAAGGCCGTGACGGGCTCGATGAGATCGCCGCGTTCGGCGATCTGTTGAAGGAGGTCGGCGGCTTGCTCGTTCGGAAGCGAGGCGGGATCGATCCACTCGAGGGCTCGTGCGTAACTGCCGAGGGCCACGAGTTTTCTCGCGATGGCGAGCCGGACATTTTGGTGGAGGTCGGGGCGGAGTTGGAATTCGTTGACGGTTGGGTCGAGGCTCGTGAGATCTCCGCGTGCGGCGATGAAGTCGGCGATGGCGGCCCAGTCGAGCGTTGTTGGGCTCTGGAACGCGGAGAGGAGAAAAAGTTTGGCGCTTCCGAAGTCGCGGAACTGCTGGCTGAGCTTGGCCAGCTCGATCCACGCTTCGGGATGCCGAACGGCGACGTCGTTCTCGACAATTTCGGCGTAGAGGGCCGCCGCGCGGGCTGGTCGTTCGATGTCGCGAAAGAAGTCCGCCGCCTGCCGACGGATCGACGGGTCGAAGTCTCGAATGGCGATCCAGGCTTCGACTAAGCCGATGGCGGCGGAGCGTTCGCCGGCGAGCCACAGCTGGGTGGCTTCCAGGAAGGTGAAGCCGGGTTGATCGGGCGCGAACTTGGCAAGTTCGTGGTAGACGCGGGCGGCTCCTCGCGCGTGACCGTCGGCTGCGAGCTTGGTCGCGATTCGGGTCCAGCTTTCATCGTCGTAGTGGCGGGCGATGAGAAGCTGATCGAGCAACGCCGAAAGGTCCGCGGTGCCGAGCGCGATGAGTTGCTGACCTGCGAGGGTGGGGCCGGCTCCGTCGCGCCACTCGTCACGCATTTGATCGGTAAACCAAGTCGCGAACAAGGGGGATGCGGTCGCGATCTCGGCTCCGGTCTCGTAGAGTTTAGGGATGAGTTCTGGGTCCGCTTCGGCGGCGCGGCGCATCTGACCGAGGTCGGAGCGGAGTGCGTCGAGTGCCGGAGTCTGGCCCCGGAGCTTGAGAAGGATGCGGCCGCAGGCGAAGCGGACGCGGGGATTGGCGGCGGAGCTCAGGCCCTGGCGCAACACGGTGGCGACGGGGGCGGGGTCGCCCGACTCGGCGATTGCAGGAGCCAGGTGGCCAACGGCTTCCCAGCGGTCCGTGGCGGCGAGGCGTCTGAGTTCGGCGATGGCGGCGTTGCGGTCCCCGTGGCGGGCTTCGGTCTGGTAGAGAAGGTCGCGGATTTCCGTCGCGTTGGCTGGACGGGCGTTCAGGGCTTGGCGGAGAGCGGTGATGGCTTTCGCGGGTTCTCCGACGTCCACCAGAAACCGGGCGCGACCGAGGGTGCCGGTGATGGGGTCAATCTTGATTTGGCGCGACCAGAACTCACGGCGTTTCGCGGTGCGTCCGAGCCGCTCGAGGGTTTGGTCCTTGAGGTCGACGAGCCGTGGGTCGGCGGGGGCGAGTTCGAGGACGCGGTCGATGAACGGGAGGGCGGCGGCCGGGTCGTTGAGTTCGAAGCGGAGAGTGGCGAGTTCCTCGGTTTGGGAGACGATGGCGGGGAAGTTTGAGCCGAGGCGGCCGGAGGAGAGCGTCCGCTCGAGGAGCTCGGCTTGAAGGGGAAGATCCTTCGCCGCGGCGGCGGAGATGGCGCGCTCATTGATCGTGGCGGGTTCGTCCGGTCGGCGGCTCAGAAGTTCGTCGCGGACGGCGAGCGCGGCGGCGGCGTAACCGGCGGCGTCGAGGCGGCGGGCGAGGGTGGCCCAGGCCTGGAAATCGAAATTGCGGCTCTTGAGGTCGTTGACGACGAATTCCGTTTCGCGCGGGGCGGCGAGCATGAGGCGGGAGGCGGCTTCGAGTCCCGCGAGTTCGGTGCGCCACGCCGAGCCGTCGCCGGACTGGGCGGCAACGAGCGCCTCGGTGTCGGCGGCGGCTTCGCAGATCGCGAGGGCGAGCCGGGGGAGGTTCCACGTGTGGAGCTGCGTGACGCCGTTGCGGACGAGGCTGCTGAACGGTGGCCGGACGCCGGTGCTTGCGCTGGTCGCCATCCATTTCTGAACGAGTTGGCCGGCGGCTTCCGGCAGTGACTCGGTGTCGTTGGACAGGGCTTGGGCGAGGGCGGAACGGGTGACGTCTTCGTGGGCGATGGTTTGAACGAGAGCGCTCCGCTGGGCCGGCGTCGAGAGTAGCCAGTCCAGGCGAAAGGCGACGATCGCGGGGGAGTCGAGAGCGACGGCTGGGAGCGAGAGGGTGGGGGCCAGGGTGGCACGGGCTTGGTTGCGTTGACCGAGGAGAATGTGCCAGGAGGCGAGTTGGGTCTCGGCGATCTGTTGGTCGGACGGGAATTTGCCGGAATCCTGGGCGAGTTGCAGAGCGTCTTCCAACCTGGCGTGGGACGAGAAGAGCCAGGCGGCTCGCCAGCGTTCGACGGGGGTGACGTCGGAGCGGGGGAAGAGGGCTTCGATCTGCTCGGGGGTGAGGGCGTAGGTGTGGGTGGCGAGAAGGCGGCTGAGTCCGAGGAAGAGGAGTTCGGTGCGGCGGCGGCGGATCGTGGGGTCTGAGTTGATCCAGGCGCGGAGGGTGTCGAAAGACGAGCGTCGGAGGGCGTTCCAAATGAGGGCGCGCTCGACGGGGGCGGGATTGTCGGTGGTGGCGAGGAGCGAGAGGAGGGCGGCATGGGCGGGCGCGAATTCGGCGGCGGCGTAAAAGCCCCACGCGGCTTCGAAGGGGGTGGCGGCAGCGCACCAGGCGAGCCATTTTTCCCGGCTGGTTCCGCCGGTGGCGAGGCGGGCGAGGTCGCGAATGGCAGGTAGGCGGGCTTCGGGGGTCGCAGGGTTTTCGGCGGTGGCGCGGACGGCGGCGACGCTGAAGGTGTCGGCAAGGCCGCCGATGGCCCGCATGGCGAGGGAATGAGCGGCGTTGGTGACGTCGGCAGAGACTTCGTCGAAGCCCGGGAACCGGCTGGGATCCGGGATGAGTGGCTCGGTGGCGGCGAGAATCTGGTAGTCGAACTCGATGGCGCGGTCGCGATCGCCGAGGCGGTCGGCGAGGTTCGCGGCTTCGGCGAGGCGGGTGGGGTCGGAGGGATCGAGGGTCGCGGCGGCGTAGATGGCGGCGGCGTGGGCTTCGGGGTTGCCGGTGCGCTGGTAGTAGGATGCAGCGGCGGTGAGGGCGGCGGGATCGCGGTTGAATTTGCGGCGGAGGGCGTCCCAAGTGGCGTTGGCAGTGTCCGTGGCTCCGACGGCTTCGAGGGCGGTGGCGGCTTGTTGCCAGGCGGGGAATTCGTCGGTCGCGGCGGTGAGGCGGGCGGCGGAACGGATGACGGCGGACGAGTCGCCGGTGCGGGTGGCGGCGGCGAGGGTGCGGGCGAGGGCCGCGGGTTCGTCGGCGGCGAGGCGGGTGTGGGATTCCAGCGTGTTGAAGGCGGTGGTGTCGTCGCCGCGGGCGGTGGAAAGCGCGGCGAGGGCGACGGCGGTGGGGTGATCGTCCGGGGCGGTGGCGAGGCTGGCTTCGAGGAGGTCGAGGCGGGAGTTTTTTTCGGCGAAGGTGACGGCGTCGAGCCAGGCGGCGGTGCGGTCGGTTTCGGTGGTGCGGGAGAGAGCGTAGTCGACGAGGAAGCCGAGGCCACGGTCGGGGAGCTGGAGACGGGCCGTGGTGGCGAGGATGGGGGCGAGGAGGGCGGTGCGTTCGTTGGCGGGGGCCCGGGCGAAGGCGTCGGTCCAGGCTTCGAGGGCGGCGAAGTAGTCGCCAGCGGCTTGGCGGGCGGCGGCGAGGTCGACGAGGGCGTCGACGGAAGCTGGAGCCTTTTCCGCAGCGACGGCGAGGTCGTCGAGCATCGCGGCGTCGGGGACGAGGGGGCGGGACTCATCTGGCTCGGTCGCGTCGGTCCAAATTTGCCAGCGAGCGAGTCGGTCGGGGGAGAGGGTTGCGAGATAGGTGGTGAGGGCTTCGGGATCAGCGGCGAGGGTGTCGTAGATCTGGCGATCGAGGATGGCGGCATCGGCGGGGTAAGCGGTGAGGGCGGTTTCGAGCGTCGAGATGGCTTGGTCGATTTTGCCGGTGGCGACGAGGGCGGCAGCGAGTTGTTGGGTGGCCTCAAGGGTGTCGGCTGCTTCGAGGAAGTGGATGGACTCGGCGACGTGGTCGTGGGAGCGGAGGAGGGAGGCGGCTCGGAGGTTGGATTCGGCGTCGAGGGTGGCCTTTTCGAGCGTGGCGAGGGCGGCGGGGAGGTTGTCGGCCTCGAGTTGGGCGGTGGCGAGTTTCAGGCTGGCGGTCGGGTCGCCCTCAGCGGCGGCTTCGGTCCAGAGGGCGCGGGCGGCGGCGGGGAGGCGGTTGGATTCGTAGAAAGCGGTGGCGCGAGGGCGGAGGGTGGGGTCGGCGGCGACGAGGGGAGCGATTCGCTCACGGGCGGCTTCGAGATTGTTGGCGCGGAGATCGAGGTCGGCGCGGAGGAAATGGAGATCGGGATCGTTCGGGGCGGTGGCGATGAGCTCGTCGACGAGGGCGGTGGCGTGGTCGAGGTCGCCGAAATCGGATTCGGCGGTGGCGAGTTCGCGGCGGAGGTTGGCGTCGGTCGGCGCGGCGGCGAGGGCGCGGGTGAGGGCGTCGATTTGTTTGGCGGGGTGGCCGAGGGTGCGTTCGATGGTCGCGATCTCGCGCCAGGTGCGCCAGTCGCGGGGGGATTTTTCCGCGGAGGCGCGGAGAGTGGTGAGGCGGTCGGGGAGGGTGCCGGCTCTGGCCTGGAGGTTGGTGAGGCGAGATTCGAGGTCGGGGCGGAGCCAGTGGTTGGGGCCGAGGAGGGCGAGGGCTTGATTGGTAGATTTGATGGCGGCTGGAAGGTCGCCGGATTGCTCGTCGAGTTCGGAGAGGGTGCGGAGGGCTTCGAGTCGCTGGGTTGGGTCGCCTCGGGTGGTGAGCCACGTGAGATGGGGACGGGCGTCGGCGGGGAAGTTGGCGGCGAGGAGCTGATCGGCGAGTTCGCGACGGAGGGTGGGGTCGGTGGGCGGGGCGGCCTGGGTGGCGGTGGTGTCGCCGGCGGCGAGGCGGGCGCGGGTGAGGCGCTCGGCGATGGTGGGGTCCTCGGGCGCTAGGGCGAGGGCGGCTTCGAGGGGAGGGACGGGATCGGCGTCTTGGGCGGTGAGAAGTTCCGCTTTGGCGAGGAGGGGGCGGGGCGAGTTCGGGAAGTTGGTGGTGGCTCGGTCGAGGGCGACGAGGGCGGCGGTGGGGTCGCCGCTTTCGAGGAGGAGGTAGGCGTGGATGAGCGCGCCGGGGAGAGACGTGGGTGCGCGGGCGGCGTAGTCGGCGAGGAGGGCGGCCGGGTCGCCGGCGGTGGCGTGGAGCGCCCAGAGGCGCTGGCGGGCGACGAGGTGCGTGGGGTCGTCGCGGAGAATCTGCGCGTAGCGGGCGGATTGGCGCTGCTCGTCGGGAGTGAGGGTGGCTTGGGCGGTGGGGGGGAGGAGGGCCGCGAGGAGGAAGAGGGCGGCGGGGGGGCGCATCTTGGTGGCGGGGGTTGGCGCCTTCGGCGACTGGTTTATTTGATCAGCTGGAAGCCGATGTCACGAAAGGACTTCGGCGCCTGGTAGACGCCGCTCTTTCCGGTGCCCCTACTGCCCGAGGTTGGGCATGGCGGTGGATTTGTAGTCTGCTGGGACTTCGAAGGTGGTGGCTGGAATGTCCTTCTCGGTGACCGATTTGATGGTGACGATGCTCTTGCCGGCTTGGGGGGAGGTGACCTCCGTCTGGATGGGGAAGCCGGGGAAGTCTTCGTTGCTGAGGGCTCCTTTGAAGGGATCCATGTCGCCGGCGAGGGCGCTGAGTTGCTCGACGACTTTTTCCTGATTGGGGAGGTCATTGGTGAGCCAGTAGGTGGCCTGCATGCCGGCGACCGTTCCGGTGTATTCTTCGCAGGGGTAGCCGCTGATCTCTTTCTTTTCGCCGGTGGGTTTGATGTTGGGCTTTTGGTCTTTGGTCCCGGCGGCGGCTTCAACTTTGCCCTTCATGGCTTCCAGGGCGGCGGCGGGGATGGTCATGGCCATCTTCTGGCCGTGCATGAGGGTGGTGACGTCTTTGGTGCCGCCGCCCATGAGGGTCGACATCTGGTCGCCGATGTCGACGCGGGCCTGGTCGCCTTCGACGCGGACGACCATTTCCATGCTCATCGGCGTGGGGCCGGTGTTTTCGATGGATTGGACGATTTCGAGGCCGGCTCGGGTGGTGAGTGTCGTGCAGAAGAGCGTGAGGGCGGCGAGGAGGATGGCGTTTTTTTTCATCGGGAGAGGTCGGATTGATTGAGGATGGGGAAGCCATCGCCGCGAAGGACGGAGGAGGCGCATTCGGTGTCGTCGAGGTGGAGGGCGAGGGCGGCGCGTCCGCGAGGGCGGATCATGAGGGGGTAGCTGAAGTGGATGTTGACCTCGGCTTTGAGCAGGGCGGCGAGGACGCGGGCGAGGTCGGCGGCCCCTTCCTTGAGCTCGGTGACAATGATCTCACTGATGCTGTGGGCGATGTCGTTCATCTCGAAGAGCTCCTCGACGAGCGGGGGGTCGCTGACGATGAAGCGGCAGATGCTGCTCTCGGCGGAGTCCTGGATGCTCAGGGCAAGGACGATCACGTTGTGGTGGTCGAGGAGTTTGACGATCTCGAGAAGGGCTCCGACTTTGTTGTCGAGGAAGACGGAGAAGTGGCGGACGTTGTCGCCGCCAAGCTTTTCGATGGTGATCGGGTCGGTTGTCGTCATTTGTAGGTGTAGAGAAGGCAGAATTCGCTTTTGTCGCCTCCGGTGAGGGCGACTTGGATGTAATACTCGCCGCTGACGTTGGGTTCGACCCCGGCGGCGGTGCGGGTCTCGTCGGTGTAGTCCTGCTGGTCGACGGCGTAGCCCTCGCTGTCGGTCACGGTGACGGTGATGGTGCGGCCGGGGGCAACGACGTTGGCGCAGAACCAGTATTCGTTGCCGGAGAAGAGGTTGACTTTGAGGACGGCGGGCTTGCCGGACTCGATGGAGGCATACCAGTAGCCGTCGCGAATCTTGTAACCGTCGTTGGAGAAGGCTCCTGCAAGTTCGAGGGCACCGCGGCGGGCGGCGGCCTCGCTGCCATTCTCGTTGGGTGCGGCGGCGGGTTCCGTGGTTGGTGTGGGCGTGGGTTCGTCGGCACCGAGGGCGGCGGCGGCCGCGAAGCCGGACAGGACGATGAGGGGCAGGAGGCGGATCATGATTCAGGAGCAGCTTCGTTCATGGCGTTCACGAGACCGGTGGTGGTGGCGCGGACGGCGGCGACGTCTTTCTCGGTGAGGGTCTGGTCGTCGGGGAGATCGGTGGTCTTTCCGATGTCTTGGATGCCGGATTGAAGCTGCTCGACGAGGGCTTCTTTTTTCATTCGGTCCGGAAGAGCTTCGAGGCGCTCGCCGAGATAGGCGACGATGGCGGGTTGGCGGAGAAGTTCGGCGGCGAGGGGCGAGTAGTTGGTGGTGATGACTTCGCTGGCGGCCTGCATGCCGCGGACCCACGCGCCGACGGTGATGAGGATGATGAGAGGTTCGTCCTTTTGCGCGGCCATCTGAAGCTTCACCTCGTTCTCGGTGGCTTCGAGCTCTTCTTTGAGGGCGGTCCATTCGTTGTTTTCGGCGAAGTCGCCGATCGAGTTGCCGCGAGCGATGATGGTCTCGGAGACGCCGAGGCCGCGGGCGAGGTCGATGATGTCTTTGCCGGTGTTCTTGACTTGTTGGCCGTCCTGGGCCTCGACGGCGATGAAGCCGTCGGCGACACGGGTGCCGACGTTGAGGGAGAGGCGGGCGCGGCTGGTGGTGGTGGCGAGGGGGCCGGGTCGATCGAGTTGCGACCAGTTCGGGCGGTCGATCTTGTTGATGGCGGCGAAAAATTCGCCGGGGGTGGGGATCGACAGGTTCTCGATGACGACGGCGGCGGCAAGATCGTCCTCGGTGAGGATGGGGTCGATGGGGATGAGGGTGGCCTCAGGGGCGGGGGTCGCTGGGGGGGCGGGGGTGGCTTGGGGTGTGGCTTCGGGCTTGGCGTTCTGGGCGCGGAGGCCGGGGGAAATTGTCGCCAGGAGCGCGGCGGCGAGGAGCAGTCGGGCGGTCATTTCCGCGGACACTACGGGAAGATGGCGCGGCATTCCAGTGTGATTCCGCGGGGGTGGTGGGTCGTGACGGGGGATTGTCCGGCTGGGCGGCGCGCTGGGAGAAGAATGGTCGCGGACGGGACTCGGCGGCCTACCGGGCTGGTGCTGCGATGGTTGCGGGGGGTAGGGTGCGGTGATGGATTTGCCGATTTTCGAGGTGCGGGGGGAGTTGCTGACGGCGTTGGGGGAGGGAAACCGGGTTGTTTTGCAGGCTCCGACGGGGTCGGGAAAGTCGACTCAGGTCCCGCAGATGCTGGTGGATGCGGCGGGAGCGCCGCGGGGGCAGGTGGTGGTGCTGCAACCGCGGCGGTTGGCGGCGCGGTTGCTGGCGGCGCGGGTGGCTTCGGAGCGGGGTGGGACGCTGGGGGACGAAGTGGGGTATCAGATTCGGTTGGATAATCGGTCGGGGGCGGAGACGCGGATTCTTTACGTGACGGAGGGGATTTTGCTCAGGCGAATGCAGGCGGATCCGTACCTCAACGGCGTGGCGGCGGTGGTGTTCGATGAATTCCACGAGCGGCACCTGTTTGGGGACATTTCGCTGGCGAGGGCGCTGGATTTGCAGGAGTCGGTGAGGCCGGATCTGCGGATCGTGGTGATGTCGGCGACGTTGGACGGGGCGGCGATCTCGGATTACCTCGCGCCGTGCCGGGTGGTGGAGTCGGCGGGGCGGACGTTTCCGGTGGAGGTGGTTTACGCTCGGCGGGCGGCTTCCGGGGAGATCTGGGACGCGGCGGCGGATGCGGTCGCGGGGGAGTTCGCGAGTTCGGCTGGGCACGCTTTGGTGTTTATGCCGGGGGCGTATGAGATTCGCAGGACGGTCGAGGCGGTTCAGCGGCGGCTGGGGGGTGGGGTGCCGGTGCTGCCGTTGCACGGGGAATTGTCCGCGGAGCAGCAGGACGCGGCGGTCGGCGACGGGGCGGAGCGGCGGGTCATCGTGTCGACGAACGTGGCGGAGACTTCGCTGACGATCGCGGGGGTGTCGTTAGTGGTGGACTCGGGGCTGGCGAGGAAGGCGCGGTTCGACGTGCGGCGGGGGATCAACACGCTGTACGTTGAGCCGATCAGCCTGGCGTCGGCGGATCAGCGAGCGGGCCGAGCGGGTCGGACGGGTCCGGGGCGGTGCGTGCGACTTTGGACGGAAGCGGCGAATCGGTTGCGTGCTTTGCGGGATGAACCGGAGATCAAGCGGATGGATCTGACGGAGGTGGCGCTGGGATTGAAGGCGGCGGGCGTGGTGGATTTGGCGAACTTTCGATGGCTGGACGCGCCGGATGCGGTGGCGGTGGAGCGGTCGGAGGGGTTGCTGCGGGATCTTGGGGCGGTGGGCGCGGATGGGGTGATCACCGAAGTGGGGCGGCGGATGGTGGCGTTCCCGGTGCATCCGCGTTACGCGCGGATGTTCCTGGCTGCGGAGGAGTTGGGGTGCGGGAGCGAGGCGGCGCTCATCGCGGCGCTGGTGCAGTCGCGGAATTTGCTGCTCCGGGTCGACAAGCGGACGATGGAGGCGCGGGAGGAGGCTTGGGGCGCGGCGGGGTCGGATTTTGTGGTGCTGATGCGGGCGTTCGAGTGGGCGCGAGAGCGGCGATTCCGGATGGAGGATTGCCGGGGGCTGGGAGTTCACGCGGACACTGCGCGGCAGGTCGGGAAGTTGGCGGAGCAGTTTTCGCAGATCGCGCGGGCTGGTGGCGGTCGGAAGAATGGCGGCAAGGGTGGTGAGGAGGCGGTGGCGCGGTGCGTGTTGGCGGGATTTGCGGATCAGGTGGGGGTGCGGCGCGGGGTGGGGAGTGCGATCTTCGACTTGGCTCACGGGCGACGGGGGACGCTGGCAAAAGATAGCGTGGTGCGGGAGGGGCGGTTGGTCGTGGTGGGGTCGATCGACGAAATCGAGGGGCGGGTCGGGGAGGCGAATGTCGTGCTGAATTTGGTGAGCGAGATCGGGGAGGATTGGTTGCGGGAGATGTTTCCGGGGGATTTTTCGGAGCGGACGGAAGTGGTCTACGATGCTTCGCAGAAGCGGGTGGTCGAGAGGTCGGCGAAGATTTTTCGGGATCTGGTGCTCGCCTGCAAAGACCGGGACGCGGGTCCTTCGGCGGCGGCCTCGGCTTGTTTGGCGGGGGAGGTTTTTCGGGGGAATCTGGTGCTCAAGAAATGGGATGATGAAGTGGAGCAGCTCATCGTACGGATCAATTGCCTGGCGGCTTGGCGGGCGGATTCCGGGGTGGAGCGGATCGGGGAGGCGGATCGGGAGATTCTCATCGCGGAAATTTGCTCCGGGGCAACGAGCTATCGGGAGATCAAGGACCGGGCGGTGAAGCCGGGGGTGCGGGGCTGGTTGACGGCGGGGCAGTCGGACCTGGTGGACAAGTGGGTGCCGGAGCGGATCGAACTACCCGGTGGGCGGCGGGCGAAGGTTACCTACGCCGAGGGGGCGGCTCCGATGGTGGCGGCTCGGATTCAGGATCTTTATGGGGTGACGTCGGAGATCAAGGTCGGGGGTGGGAGCGTGGCTTGCACGATTCAGGTGCTGGCACCGAATTTCCGGCCGGTGCAGGTGACGTCGGATTTGGCTAATTTTTGGAAGGTGGGGTATCCGGGTTTAAAGGGGGAGCTGAAGCGGCGTTATCCGAAGCACGAATGGCGGTAGGTGCGGTGACCCACAAACGGCTGAACTGAAGGTAACGAAGGCGATGCGGTCGGCACCCGCTGGCGCTCGTTGCCGATTGCAAAGCGTTGCTGGTTGAGGTGAGTTTGTCCGCTGCATGTTGGCTTCGCTGAGGATTCGGAATTTTGCGCTGGTCGAAGCGTTGGAATGGGAGGTGCCGGGTGGGTTTGTGGCGATCACTGGAGAAACCGGGGCGGGGAAATCGATCGTCATCGGAGGGCTGAAACTTCTGCTTGGTGAGCGGGCGGACAAGGGGGCAATCCGGGCGGGGGCGAAGGAGTGCGTGGTGGAAGCCGTGGTGGAGTTGCCCAATGGGTCGGCGGTGGTGGGGTTGCTGGAGGATGCGGGTGTGGAAGCCTGTGAAGATGGGCAGCTCATTCTCAAGCGGGTGATCGCGGCGGCGGGCGCGGGTCGGCAATTTGTGAATGGGTCACCTTGCACCTTGGCTTTACTGCGGGAGATCGGGGACCGGCTCGTGGATCTTCACGGGCCGCATGATCATCAGTCGCTTTTTTCGCGGGAGGCGCAGACTCGGTTGGTGGATGCGTTCGCGGGGTCGGTGGAAGCGGCGGAAGACTACCGGGAGGCTCGGCGGGGCTGGTTGGCGCTGGAGTCGGAGCAGGCAGAGAGTGAGGCGGGAGCGCAGGCCTTGGAGCGGGAGATTGATTTACTGGATCATCAGGTGGGCGAAATTGACGCCGGCGAGTTGGTCGCGGACGAGGAGGCGCCGCTGGTGGCGCGGCAGATGGCGGGAGGGAATGCCGAGCGGTTGACGACTCTGTCGGCGGAGGCGGGTCATGCGCTCGTGGGGGCGCAGGATTCGCTGGAAAATGGGCTGATCGAGGTGGGGCGGGTGGCTCGGGAAATGGCGAAGCTGGATGCGGCGGGGGCGGAGGCGCTGGCAAGTCGGGTGACGGCTTTGGCGGAGGAAGTGGGAGACTTGGCGCGGGAGTTCTTGGTTTACGGGGAGCGGATCGACTCGGACCCGGAGAGCTTGGCGGCGGTGGAGGCGCGGCTTGATTTGCTGGAGAATCTGAAGCGGAAATACGGGCGAACGGTGGCGGACGTGCTGGCGTTTGGGGAAGAGTCGCGGGGGCGATTGGCCGAGTTGCGGGGGCGGTCGGAGCGGCGGGCAAATCTGGGGGCGGACATCGCGAAGGCGCGGGAGGCGACGCTGGCCGCGGGGCGGAAGTTGTCGAAGCTGCGGGGGAAGGCGGCTCCGAGGCTGGCGACGGAGGTGCGGCGGCACTTGCAGGATCTGGGTTTTTTGAAGGCGGGGTTCGAGGTGCGGCTGGACGCGCTGGAAGAGCCGGGAGTGGATGGATTGGAGGTGGTGGAATTCGGATTTGCCCCGAATCCGGGGGAGCCAGCGCAGGCGTTGCGAGCGATCGCTTCGAGTGGGGAAATCTCGCGCGTGATGTTGGCGTTGAAGACTTCTCTGGCGGCGCAGGACGAGGTGCCGGTGCTTGTTTTCGATGAGATCGACGCAAACGTTGGGGGCGAGGTGGCGCACGCGGTGGCGGGAAAAATGGCGGAGATTGGCGGGTCGCGTCAGGTGCTCTGCATCACGCATCTACCGCAGGTCGCGGCGGCAGCGGCGGCGCATTTTGTGGTGGCGAAGTCGGTCGTCGGCGGGCGGACGATCTCGGCGCTGGAGCGGGTGGCCGAGGGTGGTCGCGAGGATGAAATCGCGCGGATGCTGGGGAGCCGGAAGGGTGGCGCGGCGCTGGCGCACGCGAAGGAGCTGCTCAGTCGATGATCGTTAACCGCAGAATTCGCTGATAAGGCAGATCGGTGCGGATGAGGGTGGAGAAGCAAAAACGGTGGGGATGGGCGCTGGTGCTGTTCGTGCTGGCTGGAGGACTCACGTTTGTCGAGGTGACTGGGCAGTTCGGGGGGCTTTGGGGGGCAACGGCGGTTTATCGGGAATGGGTGGGCGTGCGAGGTAGCGAAGAGGGGGTGACGCGGGTGGAGATCGATTCGACGGCGGGGTCGGAGATCGAGTCACTGGACGCGGCTTTGTTGCTGCGAGCGGTGGAGGGGTTTTCGCCGCGGGCGGTGGTGTTTGCGGATCCGGTGGCGGGGGGGGCGAACGCGGCGCTGCTCAAGTCGAAGCAGGCGGGGGTCACGTTTCCGGTCGTTTTTACGGGGCGGGGGCAGGTGTTGCCGGAGGATTTGGGGACGGGGGACGGAGCGGAGGAGCGGGTGAACTTTGGCGACTTGATGGTGGAGAAGACGCGGGGGGAACGGGGGATGATCTCGCCCGCCCTGGACTCGCTCTTTCGTGGGCGGGTCGTCGTCTGTGAACTGGCGGGGGAGGAAGGCGGGGGCGGAGTGGTGGTCGCTTCGCGAGTCTCGGGGGAGAACTGGTGGTGGGGGATCCTGCCGGTGATCGTGGTCGGGTCGGTGCCGTTCTGGCGCGGGGGTCGGTTTGACCGATTGGTGGCGGCGGTGATTCTTGTGGGGTGCTGGTTGCTGGGGGCGCTGGCAGTCGGGGAGGAGTTCGGGGTGGTTCTGCCGGTGATGGCGGCTGGTTTTCTGCCGGTGGTCTGTTTATTCGGTGGGCGGCGGTGACGGGGTCTAGGCGCTTCGCGCTAGGGTTGGTTCCTGGGGTGGAAGCCGTGCTACGTGAATAAGCCCTTTAGTTTCTCGGTGAAGCCTTTGTGGATGGGGGTGTTGTGGTCGCCGCAGAGGTCGGCGAACTCTTCGAGCTTCTTGCGTTGTTCTCCGTTGAGCTTCTGGGGGACTTCGACTTTCACTTCAGTGTAGAGATCGCCTTTGCTCGCGGAGTGAAGGACCGGCATGCCCTGACCTTTGATCTTGAAGGTGGCTCCACCCTGAGTGCCCGCGGGGATCTTGAGGTTGACGGCTCCGTTGAGGGTGGGGACGCGGATCTCGCCGCCGAGGGCGGCCGTGGTGAAGGGGACGGGGACGCCGGTGTGGAGGTCGGCTCCGTCGCGTTCGAAGATCTCGCTCTCGCGGACGTGGATGACGACGTAGAGGTCGCCCGCGCCGCCGCCGCGGAGGCCGGCTTCGCCGTTGCCGCTGGAGCGAAGGCGGGAGCCGTGCTCGATACCGGCGGGGATCTTGAGTTTGACCCGGGATTTTTGTTCGGAGCGGCCCTCGCCGGCGCAGGCGGTGCAGGGGCGCTCGATCACGCTGCCGCTGCCGCTGCAAGCCGGGCAGGTCTGCGCGACTTGAAAGAAGCCGCGGGAGACGACGACCTGACCACGACCGCGACAGGTGGTGCAGGTGACGGAGGAGGAGCCTTTCTGCGCACCGGTGCCGGTGCAGGTGTCGCACGCGGTGAGTTTGCGGATTTCGATCTCTTTCTCGATGCCACTCGCGGCTTCCTCGAGATCGATCTGAAGGTCGTAGCGGAGGTCGGCTCCGCGTTGGCGTCCGCCGGTCTCGGCCGTGCCGCCGCCACCTCCGAAGAACTGGTCGAAGATGCCGCCCCCGCCACCCCCGCCCCCGCCGCCGTTGGCGCCGAAGACTTCGCGGAAAATGTCGAACGGGTCGTGACCCGCGGCGCTGCGTCCGCCTCCCCCGCCGCCTTGGGCGAAGGCTTGGTGGCCGTAGCGGTCGTAGGCGGCCCGTTTTTCGCTGTCGGAGAGGATGTCGTAGGCCTCGCCGAGTTCCTTGAATCGGTCTTCGGCGGTTGGGTCACCGGGGTTTTTGTCCGGGTGATACTGGACCGCGAGCTTGCGGTAGCTTTTTTTAATGACGTCCCCATCGGCGGTTCGGGAGACGCTGAGAATCTCGTAATAGTCTCGTTTGGTCGTCATCAGGCGGCGTCGACTGTGGCGGCGTCGGAATCGGGGGCTTTGGCAACGATGACGGTGGCGGGGCGGAGGAGGCGGTCGCGGAGTTTGTAGCCCTTGCGGAGCTGGCGGAAGACGGTGCCTTCGGCGACTTCGTTGGTGGCTTCCTGGCCGAGGGCGTCGTGGATGTTCGGGTCGAAGACTTGGCCCTCGGCGTCGACGGTCTCGACGCCGCTTTCGGTGAGGAAGTCCTGGAGTTGTTTGCGGACCATGGACATGCCTTGGAGGATGCCGCTGGCGTCGGTGGCTTTGCTGGCGGCGTCGAGGCCGAGCTCGAAGTTGTCGAGAATGGGAAGCAGGCGGTCGAGGAGGCCGGTGTTGGCGTAGCGGACGGAGTCCTCGCGGTCGCGGGCGGCGCGCTTCCGGAAATTATCAAGTTCGGCCTGCGAGCGGAGGCTTTGGTCGCGGTATTTCGCGATCTCGGCGGCTGGGTCCACGGTTGCCTCGGGTTGGGTGGCGTCGCTGGGGGTCTCGGGGGTCGGGTCGACGGGTGTTTCCTCGGTGTCGGCGGCGGTGGAGTCGGTGGAGTCGGTCATAATTTTCGGATCGCGATGAGAGTGATGTCGTCGTGCTGCGGAAAGCTGCCGACGAAGTTCTTCAGGTCGTTGGTGATGGTCCGGACGATGCCCGCGGCGTTCGTCGTGGCTCCCTCGTTGAGTCCCTGAAGCATGCGGGTGATGCCAAATTCGTTGCTGTCCTGGTCGAGGGCCTCGGTGGCTCCGTCGGTGTAGAGGAGCAGGCAGTCGCCGGGGTGCATTTGAAATTCGAAATCGGCGGAAACCCTATCGAAGACTTCCCCGCTGTCAATGCCCAGGGCCATGCCTTTCGGGTTGATGTTCTCGATCTCACCGGTGGCGGCGCGCAGGAGATAGGGGGCGTCGTGGCCGGCGCGGCTGAGGTGGATGGTGTCGCTCTTGGAGTCAAGGATGAGGTAGAGCATGCTGATGAACATGTCCTGCTTGATGTCGGGGTAGAGCTGGCGGTTGACACGGCGGAGAAGGTCGGCGGCGGAGGTGTTTCCGGCGGCCTGGCTGCGGATAACGCTGCGACACATGGCCATGATGAGGGAGGCGGGGATGCCTTTGCCGGAGACGTCGGCGATGGCGATACCGGTGCGCTGGTCGTCGACGTGGAGGTAGTCAAAATAGTCGCCGCTGACTTGGCGGGCGGGGACGTTGATGCCGCTAATCTCGTAGCCCGGTACGGGCGGCGGGTCGGAGGGAAGGAGGATGGATTGGATGTCGCGGGCGACGGCGAGGTCGTGGTCGAGGCGCTTCTTTTCGTTGGCGTCGTTGTAGACGATCTCGTTGTAGAGGGCGAAGGATGACTGCTCGCAGATGGTGCGGAAAAGCTTGAGGTCCGTTTCAGCGAAGGGCTGGCTCATGGGGCCGTTGGCGACGGCGAGGAGGCCGAGGACTTTGCGGCGGTAGATCAGGGGGGAGAGGATGGCGCTGTGGAGCTGGAGGGATTTGGGACGATTGGCGTTGGCGGCGAAATCGGCGAATTGGACGAGGTGGGGCTGGCCATCTTTCCACGCCTCGCCGATGAGGCCTTCGCCCAGGGGGATGGCGTGGAGTTTGACGTAGCTGTCGATCGCGATCGGGAGGGAGTGGCCTTGCTCGATGACGTGGTCGGGGAGATCGATGAGCGGGGGGCAGGCGCTGGAGAGAAAAGTCGGGACCAAGCGGGTGTCGTTCTCGTCGACGAGGTAGAGGGCACCGCCGTGGGCGTTGAGGATGCGGGCAGCGCTCTCGACGATGAGGCGGTGGAGGTCGGGGGAGCGAACACCCTCGGAGAAGGCTTCGCCGAGGCCGTGGAAGAAAGCGAAAACGCTGTCTTCCTCGGCTTCGATCTGCGAGCGGGCTTTGTCAGACGCGGCGATGCGGGTGGTGCTGCGTCGCAGGACGTAGATGAGCGCCGCCAGAGTGAGAGCGAAGAGCACCGCGAAGAGGATGGTCATGGCGCTGGGTGTGGTGGGAGCGGCGGCGGATGCGGGGGCGGTGCGCGGTCGAAAAGACCGGACCGGCTGATGGCCTAAGACTCGGAGGATTCTTTGTCGGGCTCCTGCTTGAGTAGCTCGATGACGTCACGGAATTTGGCTTCGTTGGCTGGGCTGACTTCGACGAGCGTTTCGTGCGCGGTGATCATGGTGGCGCGTTCGTCGTCGGCACCGGCGACGGGACCGGGTGGGATCTCGTCGGTGGGCTGCGCGGCGGATGGGTCCTTCGTGCCCTCCGGGAGGCTGCTGGAAAAGAGGTGGTCGAGACCGAGATTTTCGAGAAGGGAGGTGTTGCGCTCGTTGGCGCGGAGGACGGTGAGGCTGCCGCTGCCGAGTTCGCGCAGACGCAGGGCGATCCCCGCCATCGTCCCCATGAACGTGGAGTCCATGAGCTCGCAGTTCTCGAGGTCGATGACAAATTGGCGAAAGCCGCGGACGGCCATTCGGCGGGTGTATTCTTTAAGTCCAGCGCTGACTTGGAAGGTCCCTCGTCCGTCGACTTTGACCCATACCGTTTGGTCGAAATGACCCGCTCGAACCGTGGATTTTTGCGTCACTGTTTTGGGAAAAATACGGCCAAAGGGAGGCGGGTGTCAACTGAAGGCGGGGAAAGCGCGGGTTTCCCGCGGCGGGGTTGGTTCACCGGCAGGAGCCGGAGCGAAGCGGAGACCGCTGCTCTGGGCAAAGCAATGCCACGGATTATTTCCACATGAAGGACTGCGAGAGGGCGACGATGCGACCGTCGACGATGAGGATGACGCGCCAGGCGGTTACCTTGCCGTTCTCGAGGTATTCGTCGCCGGTCACGCGAAAGTCGGATTGAAAGGAGCCGCGGGCCTCGGGGTAATAAAGTTCCTGAGCGAGCACGTAGTTGTTGAGAGCGGCTTGGCGGTATTCGAAGCGGACGGTGACGTCGGCGCGCTCGGGCGTGCGCCAGAAGAAGCTGTAGTAGTGCCCGGTGACGTCATCGAGGTCGCGCGGTGTGATCGCCCCATAGTTCGTGCGGCGGCGCAGGATGTCGATCGTCTCGCTGGTCGTCTCGATGTAGGCGCGGGGATCATTGAAGAAGAGCTGCTGCTTGCGGAACTCGAAGTTGTCGTTGAGGTCGAGGGGCAGGACGTTGGCCCGCTCGAGGTAGACGGGCTGCTGGGGCGCGGTCGCGCAGGCCGCCAGGAACAGGCACAACAACAGGGCGGCGACGCGGGATTTCATGGCGCGGATGAAAGCCCGTTTGTCGGATGGTGTCAATTTGGGTCGAAGGTCGGAAGGTCGAAAGGTCAAATGTCTGACGGCGACCGTCGGTCGAATCGGGAGGTCGCCGGGCCTTGACTCGAAGGCGGGGTTGCCGCATATCGATTGGCCCGCTGGCGGCTCGAGCGTCGGCGGTTCATTTCCCTGCTTGTGAACGCCAACGAAATCTTCGCCCACCTGACGCCCGCCGAATCGCACGAAATCTTCGAGGAGGTGTCGGCGGGAAATCGCGATGCCTACAAGGCGGCGATGCAGGTAACGGCGACGCGGCGGCGCCTGCGGCCCGTGTTTTTGGAAAAAAAGCCACGCCCGGATCGGCACGAGTGGATGCGGTCGGTGCTCGCGATGAAACGGAACGAGGACGTCGCCCTGGAGCTGCTGCAGAATTGGTTGCTGGGGCAACGGCGGACGATGATCACGGATTTTCTGGGAGCCTGCGAGCTGGAGCATCAGGAAGGAATCCTCGATGAGATCCCGCCGCAGCCCGACGGCGCGAAGCTCGCGGCGGCAGTGGATGGATTGTTTGCGGGCAATCCGGCGGTGGCGGCGAAGGTTTATCTGCACGTGTTCCAGCCATCGGACGACGACGAGCCTTGGCCGGACTTGGACCGGATGCTGGCCGAGGATCCACGCGTGGCGTTTCCCAAGGAGGCGGCGTGACGCGTTTCAAGACTTCGCTAGCGGCGGCGATCGAGACGTTTCAAGGCACGGAGGCCCTGGAGGAGAAAGTCGTCGAGGCGGCTGGTTTGATCGAGCGGTGTCTGCTCGGGGGCGGGAAGCTGCTGCTCTGCGGAAATGGCGGGAGCGCGGCGGACGCGGCGCACATTGCGACGGAGTTTGTTGTGCGGTTCCAGGAGCATCGGAAGGCGTACCCGGCGATTGCGCTCACCGTGGATGGCGGCCTGATGACGGCGGTCGGAAACGACTATGAGTTTCAGGACGTCTTCGCGCGTCAGGTCGAGGCGTTTGGGCGGAAGGACGACGTGCTCGTGGTGATCTCGACGAGCGGGAAATCGCGGAATCTGCTCGCGGCGATCGAGGAAGCCCGTCGTCACGAGGTGACGACGATTGCGCTGTTGGGCCGGACAGGAGGCTTCACGAAGGGGGCGGCGGATCTGGAGATCGTGGTCGCGGGCGAGGAGACGGCGCGAATCCAGGAGGCGCAGAAATTTCTGCTCCACGTGATCTGCGAGATGGTGGACGAGAAGTTGGTGAAGTGATGGGGGAAAGTGCGGCTTCGCCGGGCGGATCGGTCGGCGATTGCAAATCGCCGCGTCTCGAGTTGTGACGGCGGTGCTGGCCGGTTTTGCGTTCGTGACGGGCGCGATCGTGGGTTCGTTTTTGAATGCCTGCATTTACCGGATGCCGCGGGGGATCTCGCTGTCAAATCCGAAGCGCTCGTTCTGCACTTCGTGCGACACGCTGATTCCCTGGTATTACAACCTACCGCTCATCAGCTGGGTGATGCTGCGGGGCAAATGCGCGAAGTGCGGCGCGAAGTTTTCGGTGCGGTATTTCGGGGTCGAGCTTCTCACTGGGCTGGCGTTTTGGGCGGTTTGGATGGGGTTCGGGTTGCCGTTGGCTCCGGTTTACTGGGTGTTCGTGGCGTTGCTCATCACGGCGACTTTCATCGATTTCGATTTTTTCATCATTCCGGACGAGATCACGATCGGCGGGACGGTCGCGGGATTGATCTTCAGCACGGGCTTCCCGGCGATGATGGGTGTCGAGGTTTGGTGGCAGGGTCTGCTTTGGTCGCTGGCGGCGGCGGCGTTGGGTTACGGGTTGTTGTGGGGAGTGGTCGAGCTGGGGAAGAAGGCGTTCGGGAAGCAACGGCAAGCGCTGGAGCCGGCGGAGGCCTTCCGCCTGCACCCGGACGACGAGCGACCCGAGTTCGAGTTGGGGGGCGACCGCACGGCTTGGGAGGAGATTTTTTCGCGGGAAAGCGACGCGGTGATCGTCGAGTGCGCGGGTGGCGAGCTGAACGGCGAGCCGGTGAACGGCGAAGTCAGGCTCTATTACAACCGCGTCGTCGCGGGCAGCCGCGAGCTCGCCATTGAGGACGTGCGGTCGTTGACGGGGCGGGCCACGGCGGTGGTGATCCCGCGGGAGGCGATGGGATTTGGCGACGTGAAGTTCATCGCGTGCATCGGGGCATTTCTCGGTTGGCAGGCGGTCATCTTCACGATTTTCGCGTCATCGATCGTCGGCGCGGTGGTGGGGGGCGGGATGTTGCTCCTGACGCGGGGCAAGGCGGGATCAAAAATTCCGTTTGGTCCGTACCTGGCTTTGGGGGCGGCGTTGTGGTTGGCGGTCGGCCCGGCGGCAGTGCGGTGGTACTTTGGGCTTTTCCAACCGGCTTTTCTGCCCTGAAGTTGCGCGACCTTGGCTGATCCGAAGAAAAAGAAGATCCCGTTCCCGCAGTTGGTGCGAGAACTGTGGCGACCGTATTTCACGCTCGCGGGATACCTGAAGCCTTACAAATCACGGTTCATCATGGGCCTGGCGTTCGGGATGGCGTTTGGCGTGATCAGCGGGCTGCTGCCGTTGATCGCCAAATACGTGCTCGATAATGTCGCGCCCGGGATGTCGCAGCAGGACGTGCTCAGCTCCGGCGGCGACGATGGGGGCATCAAGATCGACGATTTTCTCTGGATCGTCGCGCTGATCCCCCTCGTGATGATCACCCGCAGCGTGCTCTCGTACTTGAACAGCTATTGCATGGCGTGGGTGAGCCTGAGGATCCTGCGCGACATGCGGGCGAAGCTCTTCGCGCACCTCATGTCGCAGTCGCTGGACTTCTTCAACCGCGCGAAGTCGGGCAAACTCATCTCGCGGGTCTTGAACGATACCCGGATGGCGCAGAACGCTCTGGTCTCCATCGCGGGCGATATTTTCAAGGATCCGATCGCGGTCATCACGGGTGTCTGCGTGTTGGTTTGGATGGATTGGAAGTTCAGTCTCACGACGTTGTTCCTCTTCCCGATCTGCATCATTCCGGTGGCGATCTACGGCAAGAAAGTCCGCAGCGCGGGGAAGGCGGAAGAAAATGAAGCCGGGCAGATGGCGGTCATTCTGCAGGAATCCTTCGCCGGTATCCGCATCATCAAATCTTTTGCGCGGGAGGATTACCAGAGCAGCCAGTTCGACGTGTCAAGCGACTTGCAGTGCCGAACGAGCATGAAGGTGCGCAAGAGCATCGAGATCGTGCAGCCGATGATCGAGGCGGTGTCGGCGCTCGGGGTCGTGCTCGCGCTTTGCTACGTGTATTTCGGCGGGCTGAGCGCGACGAAATTCGTGGCGCTCATGGCGGGCATCTTTCTGTTGTATGAGCCGGTCAAGCGGCTGAGCCGGATTCCAATGCTCATGCAGAAGTGCCTCGCCTCAGCGACAAACATCTTCGAACTCATGGAAAAAACGGCGAGCGTCCAGGACGCTCCGGACGCCATCGTGATTCAGCGGGCAGAGGGTGCGATCGAGTTCGATAACGTCGGCTTCACGTACGGCGTCGGCAAGGCGGCGGTCAGCGATTTTTCGCTCAAGATCCCCGCGCACAAGCGGTATGCGCTGGTCGGCGCGAGCGGCGCTGGCAAGAGCACGTTGTTAAATTTGCTCCTCCGTTTTTACGATCCCCAGTCGGGGGCGATCCGGCTGGATGGGACGGATCTTCGGCAAATCAAGCAGCAATCGCTGCGCGAGCAGATCGGCATCGTGACGCAGGAGAGCTTCCTCTTCCACGACACGATCTACGAGAACATCCGCTACGGTCGTCTCGACGCGAAACGCGCGGAGATCGAGGCTGCGGCGAAGCTGGCCTACGCCCACGACTTCATCATGGAGCAGCCCGAGGGCTACGACACGGTGGTCGGCGACAAGGGCAGCCTCCTCAGTGGCGGGCAGCAGCAGAGGCTGGCCATCGCTCGGGCGCTGCTCAAGAATGCGCCGATCTTGCTGTTGGACGAGGCCACGAGTGCGTTGGACTCCGAGAGCGAGCGGATGATTCAAGCCGCGTTGGAGCGCTTGGCGCAGGGCCGCACGGTGATCGCGATCGCGCACCGGCTGTCGACCATTTTGAAGAGCGATCAGATCGTCGTGATGGAAGACGGGAAGATCGCGGAGATCGGGACGCACGCCCAGCTGCTGGAGGAGTCCGGTCTCTACCGCAAACTTTACGAGATCCAGTTCCACCACCACGAAGAAGCGGCTCTGGCGTAATGCTATTCGTCGTTTCTTTCCTTCATTTATGAAAATTCAGCGCGCACTTATTTCAGTTTCCGACAAGACTGGGCTGGTCGATTTCGCGAAAGGTCTAGCCGAACTTGACGTCGAGATCGTTTCGACCGGCGGGACGGCGAAGTCCCTGCAGGACGCCGGAATCTCGGTGGTCGAAATCTCAAACTTCACCGGCTCGCCGGAGATCCTCGATGGTCGCGTGAAGACATTGCACCCGAAAGTTCACGGCGGGTTGCTCTACCTTCGCGAAAACGCCGAGCACGTCACGACGGCGAAAGAACACGACATCGCGCCGATCGATCTGGTCATCGTCAACCTCTATCCCTTCGAAGCCACGGTCGCGAAGCCGGACGCGACGCTGGCGGATGCGATCGAGAACATCGACATCGGCGGACCCTCGATGATTCGGAGCGCGTCGAAAAATTACCAGTCAGTGACGGTCGTCACCGACCCCGCGGACTACGAAGCGGTGCTGGCCGAGATGCGGGACGGCGACGGTGCGACGACGGTCAAAACTCGTGAGCGGCTGGCGATCAAGGCCTTCTCGACGACGGCGTCCTACGACCGGGCGATCTCGAATTATCTCGGCAGCGAAAGTGAATCGAGCTCGCTGTATTCCGTGAGCCTCCCGCTCTCCCGGCGCCTGCGCTACGGCGAGAATCCGCACCAGCAGGCGGAACTTTACGGTGGTTTCGCCGACTACTTCGAGAAGCTGCAAGGGAAGGAATTGTCCTACAACAACATCCTGGACATCACGTCGGCGACGCAGCTGATCGCGGAATTTTCTAAACCCACGGTCGCCATTCTCAAGCACACGAATCCGTGCGGCGTGGCGAGTGATCCGGATCTCAAGGAGGCCTGGGTGAAGGCTTTTGCGACGGACAAACAGGCTCCGTTTGGCGGGATCATCATCGCGAACCGTCCGGTCGACCTCGCGCTGGCGCGGGCGATCAGCGAGATTTTCAGCGAGGTCATCATCGCACCGGACTTCGACGCGGACGCCCGCTCCCTCCTGCAGAAGAAGAAAAATCTTCGCCTGATGAAAATGCTGAAGACGCCGGAGTCCGACACCCGCGACGTGCGCTCGGTGCTGGCCGGGATGCTCGTGCAGGATCATGACTCGAGCGAGACGGATGGTCTTGAACAGAAGGTCGTGAGCAAGCGCCCGCCGACGAAGGACGAACTCGACGCGATGGAGTTCGGCTGGAAGATCGTCAAGCACGTCAAGAGCAACGCCATCGTCTACGCCGGCAAAGGCCGCACGCTCGGCATTGGCGCCGGGCAGATGTCCCGCGTCGATGCGTCGCGCATCGCGGTCTGGAAAGCTGGCGAAGCCGGGCTCTCGCTCAAAGGCAGCGTGGTCTGCAGTGACGCGTTCTTCCCGTTCGCGGACGGCTTGGTCGCCGCGGCGGAGGCGGGTGCGACGGCGGCGATCCAGCCCGGCGGAAGCGTGAAAGATCCCGACGTGATCGCCGCCGCGGACGAGCGCAGCGTCGCGATGGTCTTCACCGGCGTCCGGCACTTCCGGCACTAAAAGGGGGTGGGGATCTGGGCTACTCTCAGACAAAGGGGATCGACAGGATTGATGCGCACGGGAAGCGTCGTCAGCGTGAGGAGTGGAATCGCTCGCATTCGCCGACTTCCGTTGTGATCTTCTGCGATCGGTTCAGTATCCGACTCACCCTCTATGCAACTCGGCGTTAACATTGATCACATCGCGACCCTTCGGGAGGCTCGGTATCGGACGATGCCGGGGTCGGCGAACGCGGAGCCGAATCCGGTGGAGGCGGCGTTGGCCGCGGAGCGCGGGGGGGCGGTCGGGATCACGGCGCATCTCCGAGCGGATCGGCGGCACATTCAGGACCGGGATATTTTCGCGCTGCGGGAGGCCATTTCGACGAAGCTGAATTTCGAGATGGGGAACGATCCAGGGATCGTCGAGATCGCGCTGCGGGTGAAGGCGGAGGACGCGTGTTTGGTGCCGGAGGGACGGGATGAAGTCACGACGGAAGGCGGGCTGGATTGCGTCGTTCACGCGGTGGCGGTGGGTGAAACGGTGCGGCGTCTGCACGGCATTGGGACCCGGGTGAGTCTTTTTATCGACCCGGATCAGGCGCAGATCGAGGCGGCGGTGCGGCTGGGGGTGGAGGCGGTCGAGCTGCACACGGGGACGTTTGCGAACGCGGAGGGGGCGATGTTGGAGGCCGAAGTCGCGCGGTTGCGGGCGGCGACGGAGCTGGCTTTGACGGCGGGGCTGATCGTGAACGCTGGGCACGGGATCAATTATTCGAACGTGGCGCGGATCCGGGAGATTGCGGGGCTGACGGAGTTGAATATCGGGCACTCGATCGTGGCGCGGTCGACGGTGGTGGGGATGGAAGCGGCGGTCGGGGAAATGCTGGCGGCGATGCGGGGGTGAGGTTTGGCGCGAAGAACGCGGAGGTCGCAACGGGGTGAATCGTTTCGGAGATTGGTTGGACGACCAGCTGGCGGGGATCGACTCGGCGGGATTGCGGCGGCGGTTGCGGGTGGTGGACGGGCCACAGGGGCGGGTCGTGCGGCTCGGTGGGCGGGAGCTGATTAATTTCTCGTCGAACGATTACCTCGGATTGGCGGCGGATGGGCGGTTGCGGGAGGCGGCTCTGGCGGCGGTGGATGAATACGGCGTGGGGGCGGGAGCGTCGCGGTTGATCAGCGGAACGATCCGACCGCACGCGCTTCTGGAGGAGGGGCTGGCGGGGTTCAAACGGACGGAGGCGGCGCTGGCTTTTTCAACGGGGTTCGCGGCGGCGTCGGGGAGCGTGACGGCATTGGCCGGGAAGGACGATGTGCTCGTTTTGGACAAGCTCTGCCACGCGTGCTTGGTCGACGCGGCGCGGATGAGCGGGGCGACGTTGCGCATTTTTCCACACAACGACCTGGGCAAACTCGAGAGCCATCTGGCGTGGGCGCGGGCGAGGGTAGGTGGTGTGGGGCGCTTGGGGGTGCTGACCGAGAGCGTTTTCAGCATGGACGGAGATGTCGCGCCGCTGCGGGAGATCGTCGACTTGAAGGAGCGCTTCGGCGCCTGGTTGCTCGTCGATGAGGCGCACGCGGTGGGGGTGATCGGCGATCGGGGGCGGGGCGTCGCCGATGCGGCGGGTGTCGCGGATCGAATCGAGGTGCAAATGGGGACGCTGGGGAAAGCCCTGGGTGCGGCGGGTGGTTACGTGGCGGGGAGCCGGGCGCTGGTTGATTTTTTAGTGAACCGGGCGCGAAGTTTCGTCTTTTCCACGGCGCCGTCTCCGGTTGTCGCGGCGGCGGCGGGGGAGGCGGTGCGACTGCTCGAGGCGGGTGAGTTGGAGGTCGAGCGGGAGCGGCTTTGGGCGAACATCGGAGCGGTCGGATCGGGGGGGAGTAGCGCGATTGTTCCGGTGATGATCGGGGATGAGCGGGCGGCGGTGGCGGCTTCTGAGCGATTGATGGAGGCTGGGTTCTGGGTGCCGGCGGTGCGGTATCCGACCGTTGCTCGCGGCGCGGCGCGGCTGAGGGTGACGGTGAGTGCGTCGCACACCGCGGCGGACGTGGCGGCTTTGCGGTCGGCGCTGGCGAACGGATTTTGATCTCCTTCTGGCGGGCGGAGTGCTAGGCACTCCACCGTTATGCTCCACCTCCTGCGACGGCACCCGTTTCCGGTGCGCGCGCATTTTGATTTCACGTTGGCGCTGACGTTTGCGTTTCCGGCGGATCAGTTGCGACCGATGCTGTCTCCGGGACTGCGGTTGGACGAATGGAAGGGGTGGGGTTTTGTGGCCATCGCGCTGGTGCGAACGCGGGAGATGCGGCCCGAGCCCCTGCCACGGAGTTGGGGTGGGAGCTTTTTCCTGACCGGGTACCGGATTTTTACGCGATATCGAACGAGCGCCGGGCGGAATCTCCGGGGGTTGCAAATCCTGCGTTCGGACACGGATCGGCGGGCGATGGTGCTGTTCGGGAATCTCGCGACGCACTACCGGTATTCGCGGGCGGAGGTGGAGGTCGAGCGACGGACCGATGGGGTGGACGTCGCAGTGCGGACGCCGGGTGGGGTGGCGGATCTGGACGTGAGTGCGGTGCTTGCGGGGGCGGACGCGGCTCTGCCGGAGGGTTCGCCGTTCCCCGATGGCCGGACGGCGCGGAGGTTCGCCGGGCCGATGCCGTTTACTTTTTCATACGAGTCGGAGACGCGGTCGATCGTGCGGATCGAGGGGCAGCGGGAGGCATGGCAGCCGCGCCTCGTGGCGGCGGACGTGCGACGGGCGACGTTCTTTGACGGCGGTGCGTTTCGCGGGACTGAGGCGCGGCTGGCGAGCGCGTTTTACGTGGCGGACGTGCCGTATCGCTGGGCCAGGGGGCGGCGCGAGGCGGTGCGGTTGGGGGGTGCGTGGTCGTGAGGCGGCGGGGGAAATTTGAAGGCGTGAGTAACATCGTGCGGTTCAACTGGCCGATGTATGCGGGGGCGGGAGCGGCGCTGTCGCTGGGCGGATTGCTCGCGAGATCGTCGTTTCTGCCGCGGTGGTTGCGGACGCTGGTTGGAGCGGGCGTGGGCGGCGTGGGGTTCTATTTCGTCGGCTCGCTGGCGGTCTCGCATTGGGTCTACGATCGGTCGGCACTCTACGGTTGGAGGTGGCTCGCGCGCTTCGTGTCGAAGGAACCTGGGCGGATCGTGAACGTCCACGCGGGCTTCGACGAGTCGACCGGGGCGTTGCGGAACTTGTATCCGTCCGCTGTCGTGACGCCGGTGGATTTTTACGATCCCGTTCGCAATCCCGAGCCGTCGATCGCGCGGGCACGCCGAGCCCATCCCGTTGACCCGGCCACGGTGCGCGTTGGGCTGGACGGTTGGCCGCTGGCGACGGGGTCGGCGGATCTGGTGGTGCTTTTCCTCGCGGCGCACGAGGTGCGGACGGTCGCGGATCGGCGGCGGCTCTTCGGCCAGGTGCGACGGGTGTGCGGGGCGGATGCCCGCGTCGTGGTGGTCGAGCACCTGCGGGATGCGGCGAACTTCGCGGCTTACGGTCCGGGATTTTTTCACTTCCACTCGCAGGACGCGTGGCGGCGTTCGTTCGGCCCGGGGCTGGAGGTGGTGGACGAGGCGAAGATCACGCCGTTCATTCACGTGTTCGGCTTGCGGGTCGTAGGGGGCGGGGTGTGATCGAGGTCGCATTGCGTTTCACCGGAGCGAGTCTCATCGGGTTGGCTGCTCTGCATGTCTTCATGCCAAAGCGCTTTCGCTGGAAGGAGGAGATGGCCCGGGTGTCGCTGCTCAACCGGCAGATTTTTTACGTTCACTGCGTCTTCATCTGCCTGGTGCTGGTGGGGATGGGTCTGCTTTGTCTCGTTGCGCCGGGGTCCCTGCTCGAGCGGACCGAACTCGGGCGCTGGGTCGCGGTGGGGTTTGCGAGTTTTTGGGGATGCCGGTTGGCTTTTCAGTGGCTGGTCTATGACGCGACGCTGTGGCGGGGAAAGCCGTTCGAGACTCTCATGCACTGGCTATTCACTGGTCTCTGGTTGGTCTACACCGGAGTTTTTGCGTGGGTCGCGTGGGAGCAATTTCGATGAGTTGGTTTCTCTTCGCGGTGCGGTGCGTGCTGGCGGCGGTGTGGGTCTATCATGGCCTTTGGTTGAAGCTCGTCGTGCGGGACACGCATCATCTCGAGATCGTTGGGGCCGTCGTGGGGGGAACCGGGATCTCGCCGATTGTCGGGTTGGGCATCATCGGGAGCGGGGAGACCTTACTGGCGCTGGGAATCATGTCGGGGTTGTGGCCGCGGTTTGTGAACAGCTTCCAGATTGGTCTGCTCGTTTTGATGAACGGTTGCGGCATTCTCTTCGGGGGTGGGGCCATCGAGCGACCGCTCGGATTGGTGATCGCAAATCTTCCGCTCGTGGCGTGCGCGGCGATGGTCATCGTCTTCGGCCCGGGCCGGCTGGCGTTAGGACGACATGCTGGAGCTTGAGTTCTGGCGGGACTCGCGGCTGCGCTTCGGGCAGGTGCGGGAGGACGCCGCCATCGAGCGCGGACTCGCGGCGCGTCACGGGGCCGTCCGCCGGGCGGTGGTGATCGCTTCGGGTGGCTGCACGGCATTGTCGCTACTTGATCTGGTGGGTGAGCGGTTGTCCGGGGTGGACATCAGTCCGGCGCAGGTCGAGTTCGTGGAGCGGAAGGCGCGGCTGATGCGGGAACTGAATCTCGACGAGTTTCGGGTGGCACTGTTTGGCGAGAGCGGAATGCAGAACGCGGGTCGGATCGATGGCGTGCTGGGACTCTTGCGGCGCTTGCTCTTCGCGACGGTTCATTCTCGGGGGTTCGTGGAGGATTTTTTGACGATGGATTGTCCGGCGGCGCAGGCCGAGCGCTTCAAGACGGGATGGGATTCCTGGCGGTGGCGGGCGGCGACGGCGGTGGCGTTCATCGGCTTGGCTCTGCGGGTCGGCTTCGATCGGGAGGTTGCGGCGGCGTTGCCGGATTCTTTTGCGGAATTGATTCGGGATCGGGTCCGGAGAGTGCTGACGCAGTTTCCGCTGAAGACCAACGGCTACGCTTGGCAGACGTTTCTGGGTCGAAACGCACCGGGGGACGACGGGTTGCCGTTCTTCGCGCGAGCGGCTGAGTTTGAGCGGCTGAAGGCTGGCCTGGATTGTCTGCGGCTGGAATGCGGGGACATTGAAGCGTGGTTGGCGCGGCAGCCGGCTCGCTCGCTTGATTTTTTTGCTCTTTCGAACGTGCTCGAATTGACGGGTCCCGGGCGGGCTGAAGGTCTGCTTCGAGAGGTCGAACGCACGGCGGCCAGCGGTGCTGTCGTCTGCTTGCGAGCGATCCTTCCTGGCGGTTTGCGGGCGATGCCGGATCGGATCGGGCGACTGACTTGGGACGAGGAAGCCACCGGTCGGGCGGAGGCGGGTGACCGCGGGGTGATCTGTAACTTTTTCCGAATCTACCGGACTCCCGTGGCCTAGACGATCTCGGGATCGTGGTCGACGTTGCGGCTCTCGCGGACGAGGTAGATCCGCTTGCCGGTCGACTCGTAGAAGGTGCGGGTAATCATCTCAGCGAGGAGGCCCATCAGGACGCAGATGACGCCGGTCATGAGCGAAAAAATCGTCATGAGCGGGAGCGGCGTCGTGATGAAGGGCTTACCGTCGAAAACGTTGAGGATGAGCGCCCAGAGTCCGAAGCCGAAGGACGCGGCGAGCATGATGAATCCGGCAAGGCCGAAAACATACATGGGCTTTTGCTGATGGCGGTCGAGGAATTTGACGACCATGAGGTCGAGCAGGACTTTGAGGACGCGCTCGAGGCCGTATTTCGATTTGCCGGTGCGGCGCTTGAAGTGATTGACGACGACTTCGGCGATCTTCGCCCCGTGCCAGCTTGTGTAGATCGGCAGGAAGCGGTGCATCTCGCCGTAGAGGCGAACGCCGTCGATCACGTCGCGGCGGTAGGCTTTGAGCGAGCAGCCGAAGTCGTGCAAGCGAACGCCGGACACGAACGAGATGAGGTTGTTCGCCATGATGGACGGCAGGTTGCGCTTGATCGCGTTGTCCTGCCGGTCTTTGCGCCAGCCCGAGACGACGTCGTAGCCCTCGTCGAGTTTGGCGAGCATCTTCGGAATGTCCTCGGGATCGTTCTGGTAGTCGCCGTCCATCGGAATGATGACGTCGCCGAGCGCGTAGTCGAAGCCGGCCATCATCGCAGCGGTTTGCCCGAAATTCCGCCGAAAATGGAGAACCTTGACCTCGGGATTGGCGGCTGCGATCTCGTCGAGGACCTCCTCGGACCCGTCGGTGCTGCCATCGTTGATGAAAATGAGTTCCCAAGCCCGGTCGGTGGCACGCATGACGGCGGCGGCCTTTTCGAAGAGTGGACCAACGGCCTCGTGCTCGTTGTAAACGGGGATGATGATGGAGAGCATTCCCAGTTTCGATATCGGGTTCGGCAGTCCATTGCGAGGGCGACGTCGGATTTACCCGACTTTGTGAAAAATTTCACAAAGTCGGCGATTTGGGCTTGCCAGTCATTTTCCCCTCGGTAGTTCTAACAGCCCGACGCGATTTTCCCCGAGTCCCTCGTTGAAGCGCCGCCGCCCTGCATTTTTCCCCGACTTCCCTAAAGATGAACCTCCACCTTGCCGCCGCGATTCCGCTCAACGCTCAGTCCGTGATGGAGGATCAGTTCGCGGGCATCACGTTTCTGGAGTGGCTGACGAATTCGGTTTTGGTCTCGGCGATCGTTGTGGTCACGATTTTGTTTCTGGCGCGGCGCGCGACTCGGAAGATGGAACTCATCCCGTCGGGTGGGCAGAACGTCTTCGAGGCGCTCATCTCCGCTCTCTACGGCACGCTGGAGGGCATCGTCGGGAAGCACATGATCGCGAAGACGTTCAGCTTTCTGGCGACGCTATTCATTTACATTCTCATCTCCAATTGGTTCGGGCTGCTTCCAGGCGTGGGTTCAATCGGGTGGGGCGAAAAGGTTGGTCCGTTGTCTCTGGAGAGCGCTGACGTGCCGCTGCTTCGACCCGGCACCGCTGATCTCAATTCGACCTTCGGGATGGCCGCCGTCTTCATGGTGCTCTGGGTCTATTGGTCGGTGGGTGCTCTCGGGGTCGGCGGGTCGCTCAAACACATTTTCGGCACGAAAGGCGGCCTCAAGGGAACGATGGCGCTTGCGCTCGCGCCAATCTTCTTTGCGGTCGGAATCATCGAAGTCGTGTCGATCGCTTTCCGCCCCGTTTCGCTTTCCCTCCGACTCTTCGGCAACGTTTTCGCGGGCGAAAACCTCCTCACGACCATGATCACGCTGGGCAGCACCCTCGGGCTACCGACCTTCGTCGCCTACCTGTCGTCGATCATCATTCCGATCCCGTTTTACTTTCTGGAGCTGCTCATCGGGCTCTTGCAGGCACTCGTCTTTACGTTGCTCTGCGCGGTCTACATCCAACTCTCAACGACTCACGACGACGAGGAGGCGCATCACTAGCGTCCAGTAAATTTGTCGTTATGACCGTGGCAAGACTGCGGGTGGCGACGAAACAACACCACAAACAAGAGGAAACAAAATGAATCCAGAACTCATCGCAGCAGCGACGGACGCCGTCGCAGTCGCCGGACCTTCGGGTAACCTTGGTCTCGCCATCGCCGGTGCCGGCGCCGCCATCGCCATCGGCATGATCGGTGCCAAGGCCGTCGAGGCCGTCGGCCGCAACCCCGGTGCGTTTGGTAATATCCTGACGCTCTCGATCATCGCCATGGCGCTCGCGGAAGCGATCGCGATTTACGCGCTGATCATGGCCATCATCGGCTAAGCGACTGACGAGTCACGCCGCCTGCTCCGCGAGTCGGAGCGGGCGGCATTTCCTCCTACAATTCGATGGACGCACTCACCACCATTTTCACCACCTTCGGGATCGTTTGGCCCAAGCTGCTCGCTCAGATCATCTTGTTTCTGATCGTTTACCTGATTCTCAAAAATTACGCCTTCGGACCGATCATCGCGATGCTCGAGCAGCGCCGTCGGATCATCGAGGAAGGCCAGGCCAACGCTGAGCAGATCAAAAAGCAGCTGGCCGAAGCCGAGAAGCATTTTGAAGAGTCAATGCGGAAGGCGAATCTCGAAGCGCAGGGCATGATCGACGAAGCGCGAAAAAGCTCCGACGCGCTCCGGGAAAAACAGACGCAAGACGCCATCCGCCAAGCGGAGGAAATCATCGCTAAAGCCCGCGTCGACATCACCAACGAGCAGAAGCAGATGATCGCCGACGTGAAAAAAGAAATGGTCAGCCTCGTCGTCGACACGACCGCCAAAGTCACCGGCAAGGTTCTCACTCCCGAGGACCAGAAACGCTTGAACGAAGAGACGTCGAGCCAGCTTGCGGCTTAACGTTTTCCTTATCCCGCCGCCGCCCCGTTCCACATGAAGATCAGCAAAGAAGCCCGCCGAGCGTCCCGCGAAATCTTCGCGGCCTCCCTCACGTCAGGTCGGATCGATTCGGCCAAGGTTCGGCGGTACAGCGACCGGATCGTCGAAGTGAAGCCGCGTGGTTACTTCCAGATTCTCAAAGAATACACCCGGCTCATCCGGCTGGAACTTTCCAAGCGCCACGCGATCATCGAAAGCGCGACGCCCCTCGACGAGGAGGCTGGCGCGAACGTCGGCCGCGATCTCCGCTCCCGCTTCGGCGATGACATCACGACGGAATATCGCGTCACTCCGAGTCTGCTCGGCGGCCTTCGCGTGAAGGTCGGTAGCGACGTCTGGGACGGCACCGTTTTTTCCCGCCTCCAGCAACTTAAGAACCAACTTTAATCTGACACCTTAGACACCACGCCATGAGCACCATCCTGCAAGAACTCGAACAGAAGATCGAAGGCATCCAGAGCGCCTCGACCGCCAAGTCAAACGTCGGCGTCGTCCGCGAAATCGGTGACGGCGTCGCCCGCATCGAAGGTCTCAGCGACGCGATGCTCAACGAGATGCTCGAGTTCCCGAACGGGATCATTGGCCTCGCGCTCAACCTCGAAGAAACGGAAGTCGGTGCCGTTATCCTCGGTGACTACACCAAGATCCGCGAAGGCGATGAGGTCAAGACAACCGGCAAGCTGCTTCAGGTTCCAGTCGGCAAGTCGCTCCTCGGTCGCGTCGTGGACGCCGCCGGTCAGCCGATCGACGGCAAGGGTCCGATCGAGACCGACACCTACAATCCCGTTGAGAAGATCGCCCACGGCATCATCGACCGTCAGAGCGTCAGCCAGCCGTTGCAGACCGGCATCATGGCCGTCGACGCGATGATCCCGATCGGCCGCGGTCAGCGCGAGTTGATCATTGGCGACCGCGCCACGGGCAAGACGACCATCGCGATCGATACGATGATCAACCAGGCGCAGGCCAACGATGCGGCTGCTGCCTCGGGCGAAGCCGACTACCGCCCGGTTTACAACATCTACGTCGCCGTTGGTCAGAAGAATTCGAACGTCGCCCGCGTCGTCAAGACGCTCGAAGACGCCGGGGCTCTGAAATACACGATTATCGTCTCGGCCCCCGCCTCGGACACCGCAGCGAACCAGTTCATCGCTCCGTTTTCCGGCGCAGCCATGGGCGAGTTCTTCATGGAGAATGGCATGGATGCGCTGATCATCTTCGACGATCTTTCCAAGCACGCGGTGGCTTACCGCCAAGTTTCGCTCCTCCTCAAGCGCCCCTCGGGCCGTGAAGCTTATCCGGGCGACGTTTTCTACCTTCACAGCCGTCTTCTCGAGCGCTCCGCCCGCCTCGGCAAAGACTACGGTGCGGGTTCGCTCACGGCGCTCCCGATCATCGAGACGCAGGCTGGCGACGTGTCGGCCTACATCCCGACGAACGTGATCTCGATCACCGACGGTCAGATCTACCTCGAAACCGACCTGTTCTATCAGGGCATTCGCCCGGCTATTTCGGTCGGTCTGTCGGTGTCCCGGGTGGGATCCGCCGCGCAGATCAAGGCGATGAAGCAGGTCGCCGGCAAGCTCAAGGGCGACTTGGCGCAGTTCCGCGAGATGGCGGCCTTCGCGCAGTTCGGCTCTGATCTCGACGCCAAGACGAAAGCTCTTCTCGACCGCGGCGGACGCATCGTCGAGCTCTTCAAGCAGCAGCAATACAGCCCCATGTCGGTCCAACTGCAGGTCGCGGTTCTCTTCGCGATGCAGCACGGCTACGTGGATTCGATTCCCGTCGACCGGGTCGGCGAATACCAAACCAAGCTTCAGGAGTTCTTCAATACCCGCAAAGCCGACCTGCTCACCAAGATTCTCGAAAAGAAAAAAGTCGACGACGACCTCGAGAAAGAACTCAAGACCGCTCTCGACGAGTTCAAAACGAACTGGAGCTAAGCAACCGACCTTCGACCTTCCGACTTCTGACCTTAGACTGACTCCCCGATGCCATCCACCCGCGACATTCGCCGACGGATCAAGTCCGTTAAAAACACGGCGCAGATCACCAAGGCCATGCAGATGGTCGCCGCCTCCAAGATGCGGCGGGCCCAGCAGCTGGCGACGGCGGGGCATCCCTACGCAAGCTTGCTGAATCGAGTCCTCGTTGAGCTCAGAGACCGCGTTGACCACACGCTGCACCCGTTGCTCGAAGAGCGGGAGGTGAAGAAAGAACTCGTTCTCGTGATCAGCACCGATAAGGGACTTTGCGGCGGGCTGAACACGAATCTCTTCCGCGAACTCACGAAGTTCGACTCCGACTCGACGGACTTTGTGTCCAGCGGTCGGAAGGCAAAGCAATTCTTGGCGCGAACCAAGCGGCATTTGCTGGCCGACTTCGAACTCGCCGACCAGCCAAACTTCCTTCAGTCCAAGGTCGTTTCGAAGTTTGTCATCGAGAAGTTTCTAAGCGGCGAAGTCGACAAGGTGACCGTCCTCTATTCTCGCTTCGTGAATACCCTCACCCAGCAGCCCCAGGCCTTTCAGCTCTTGCCGATCTCCCCCACGATGGTGGATGAAGCCGCGCAGGCCGCCGAAGGAGCTGGGGCCGTCGCATCGGGGTTCCTTTTCGAACCCGACGCGCACGAAGTGCTCGACGCGATTCTCCCCTATTACGTGCATTTCGGCGTCTACCAGATGGTCCTCGACGCCCGGGCCTCCGAGCACAGTGCTCGGATGGTCGCGATGAAGAACGCGACCGACAACGCCAAGAACCTCGTGAAGGATCTCACGTTGGAATACAATAAGGTCCGACAGGCCAGCATCACCAGCGAACTCCTCGAAATCACCACGGCGCAGATGGCGCTCCAATAATTTTCCTCAAGCGAAGGCGCCTAGCCACGCAGATTTCAAAATCCCAAAACACCATTTATGAGCAACCAAGGTAAAATCGTTCAGGTCATTGGACCCGTCGTCGACGTCGAATTCGATCCCGCCAACGGGCCACTTCCCAGTATCTACGACGCACTCGAGGTCGATCTCGAAATTGGGGGAAAGACCTCGAAGATCACTTTTGAGGTCCAGCAACACCTGGGAGAAAGCTGGGTCCGCGCGATCGCGATGTCCTCAACCGAAGGTTTGAAGCGCGGAGCGCTCGCCCTCGCAACCGGCGCTCCGATTTCGGTGCCCGTCGGCGAAGGTGTTCTCGGTCGCATTTTTAACGTCACCGGTGATCCGGTTGATGAGCGTGGTCCGGTCAGTTTCGAGAAAAAATACGCGATCCACCGTCCAGCTCCTTCGCTGGTCGATCAGGACACGTCGGCCGAGATCCTCGAGACCGGCATCAAGGTCATCGATCTCATTTGTCCCTTCACCAAGGGCGGCAAGGTTGGTGCGTTTGGTGGTGCGGGCGTTGGCAAGACGGTCGTCATCATGGAGCTCATCAACAACATCGCGAAGGGCCACGGCGGTTACTCGGTGTTTGCGGGAGTCGGCGAGCGAACTCGTGAGGGCAACGATCTCTACCACGAAATGAGCGACGCGGGCGTGATCGTTCAAGACGATCTCTCGAAGTCCAAGGTCGCCTTGGTCTACGGTCAGATGAGCGAACCTCCGGGAGCTCGTCTCCGCGTGGCTCTGACGGCCCTCTCGATGGCGGAATATTTCCGCGACGAGAAAAATCAGGACGTGCTCCTCTTCGTCGACAATGTCTTCCGTTTCTCGCAGGCCGGTTCCGAAGTCTCGGCGCTGCTCGGGCGCACACCTTCGGCGGTGGGTTACCAGCCAACGCTTTCGGCGGAGATGGGTCAGCTGCAGGAGCGGATCACTTCGACCACGAAGGGATCGATCACCTCGTTCCAGGCGGTTTACGTCCCGGCGGACGATCTCACCGACCCGGCTCCCGCCAACACGTTCGCTCACCTGGATTCGACCATCGTGCTCGAACGTTCGATCGCGGAGTTGGGAATCTACCCAGCCGTCGATCCGTTGGCTTCGACCTCGAAGGCTCTCGCGCCGGAGATCGTCGGCGAAGAGCACTACAAAGTCGCCCGTGGCGTCCAGGTCGTGCTGCAACGCTACAAGGATCTGCAGGACATCATCGCGATTCTCGGAATGGATGAGCTCTCGCCCGAGGATAAGCTCACGGTGTTCCGCGCTCGTAAGATTCAGCGTTTCCTCAGTCAGCCGTTCCACGTGGCGGAAGTCTTCACGGGCACGCCGGGCCAATACGTCACCATCGCGGAGACGATCAAGGGCTTTAAGGAAATCCTCGAAGGCAAACACGACGATGTCGCCGAGCAGAACTTCTACATGAAGGGCTCGATCGACCAGATCGCGGATTAGTCCGCCGTCGCCTCCGCAACTGACTCAAACCATGGCCACGCTCAAACTCGAAATCGTCACTCCCGAAGCGAAGACCTTCTCCGGCGACGTTTCGTCGGTCGTACTTCCAGGAGCCTTGGGTGAGATGGGGGTTCTTCCTCAGCACGTGCCGCTCATGACGAAACTGGCTCCCGGCGAATTGCGCATCATGCGTGATGGGGTCGAGGAGCGGCTGGCCGTTGGTGAAGGCTTCGCGGAGATCACCCAAGACACCGTGTCGGTGCTGACGGACATGGCAGTGAACGAGTCCGAGATCGACGAATCGGCGGCCGAAGACGCGATCAAGCGCGCCGAAGCGGCGATGAACGACGACTCGCTCGGCGACGAGGACCACGCGGCCATGCAGGCGATGATGTTGAAGTCGCTCGCACAGCTCAAGGTCAAGCGGCGCCGGAACGGCTAGCGGCTGGCTCCGTCAGGTTTTCGCGGTGCCCGCCGGATAACGCGCGAGCCAAGCGAGAGCGGACGAAACTCGGCGCCCTGCTTGAATCAACGGGGCTGCCAGCGCCCCAACCTTCCGTTCTTCCGGCAGGACGCCTCGCAAAAGCTGCGGGACCCCATTCATCCGCCTGCCGTGCTTCTTCGTGATCCCGCCCGCCGCCCCCACCTCGCGCGGATGTTCGGGTTAGGCCTCTCAGATCGATCCGAGCGCGGCGTGAAAGTCCACGCGGTCCCGTTGCAGGTGAGCCACGCCACGCTCGATCCGCGCAAACTTAAGCCCATTGTTGACGAGCCGCGCGAGCGGTGGCTGCGAGCACGAGGCTGACGGCGATGGTGAGGATGGGTGTCCGAGTTTTCATCGAGCCTTAGCATCGGTTGCGCTAGGCTTGGAGTTGGCAGAAGCGGATCACACGCTTGTGAAAAAGATGTGAAAGTATCGGCGGCGGTTTACGGTGCCATTGATGGGAAGGGTGACGCAATTTTTGGAGGAGAGACTCGCCGCGGGGGACTTTCTCATTGGACAGATCGAGGTGCGCCCGGGGATGACACTTCGTCACGTTGACGATCGTGCCGTTGGGGAATTGGAGATCTTCGTTGGACCCGAGCACGCGCTCGAGCTCGCGAAATACGATTCGGCTGGTGCCTATCGTCCGTTGAAGACGGCTCCGAATCTCCGGCGAGGTTGGGAACTGCGGTTGGCGAGCGTGGACGAGCTGCGTCTGGCGCTGGATTATTTCTATCCAGCGGCGGTGGGGACTTGGTTGACGTTCGAGCGGGGAGAGCTGGAGGTTGTTTCTTTGCGAGAGACGCTGGGGCGGCAGACGGGGATGTATCGCGTGACGCAGTTGATGAAAGACGACCAGGCGGATGAGCTGAACCGGACGGCTTGCAACTCGGAGTCGGGTTGTCTGCGGCGGGTGCTCTGGGGGCTAGAGTCTGACCGGGCGGTGCCGGAGTCAGTGTCGGCGGAGAAGGTGCGGACGGGTCGCGGCGAGAACGAGATTCCGGTCCTCTGCGCGGAGGCTTGTAATTTGTTGGTGGCAGCCGCGCGTCCGCTAGGGAAGGCGAATTTGCCGCCGAAGGAATGAGGGCGTGGGCAGGGGTTGGCGTGGGAGCGGCGCACTGGTTGATGGCGACGGACCCCCCTGAGCGACTTTCCTACGCTGGTTTGGATCGCCCCGCGGGATGATTGGGCACCGGGCGCGGGTGGTGGTGTCCATGGATGGTCCACCGATCGAAGATGGGGTGGTGGTCGTCGACGGGGCGGAAATTATCTCGGTTGGGCGGTTTGCAGATTTTTCGGGAGAACTTGTTGATCACGGGGAGGTCGTGCTGCTGCCTGGATTGATCAACGCGCATTGCCATCTGGACTACACGGCGATGCGGGGGGCGATCCTGCAGCGGGGGAGCTTCTCGGCGTGGGTGCGGCGGATCAATGAGTTGAAGCGGACGATGTCGGATGGCGATTACCTCGCGTCGATCGCGGTGGGGTTTGCGGAGTTGGGGCGGTGGGGGACGACGACGGTGCTCAACGTGGAGGCGTTTCCGGAGCTGATGGGGAAGATGCCGGTTCCGCCGATGCGGACGTGGTGGTTCTACGAGTTGTTGGATCTGCGGAGTCGGATCCACACGGATGAAGTCGTCGCGGGGGCCTTGTCGTTCTTCGAGGATCGGCCCGCGTGGCGCGGTGGATTTGGGCTTTCGCCGCACGCTCCGTATTCGACTTCGGTTGAACTCTACCGGCTGGCGAGGTCGTGCTCGGAAGCGATGGGGATGCCGTTCGTGACCCATCTCGCTGAGTCTGAGGAGGAGTCGCGGATGTTTGATGAGGGCGCGGGGCCGATGTTCGAGTTTCTTGAAAAGCTCGGTCGGGACATGAGCGACACGGGGTCCCGGACGCCGATCCAGCACCTGCTCGAAGCGGGTGCGCTGCCGCGGGGTGCGATGCTCGTCCACATGAATCACGTGACGGTTGCGGATCGAGTGGCGCTGGCGGACCGAGCCGGGGAGTTTCACGTCATCCATTGCCCAGGTTGCCACGCGTATTTCGACCGGGCGCCTTTTCCCTACGACGTGCATCGGGAGCTGGGTTTCCCGATCTCACTGGGGACGGACAGCTTGGCGAGCAACGGGGAACTCAACCTCTTTGCGGAGATGCGGGCGTTTCGAAAAAACTTCCCGGACGTGCCGCCGGCGGCAGTTCTCGAGATGGTCACGCGCAATCCGGCGGAGGCTCTTGGGATGGCGGGTCGACTGGGTGTGCTGGCGGCGGGTGCGATGGCGGATCTCATCACGTTGCCGTTTGGCGGCGATCCGGGCAACGCGGTGGAAGCGATCTGCGATAATCGAATACCGCCCCGGGTCGTGGCTCGAAATGGTCAGAGCGAATGATCGGTGGTCAGGCGACGGAGATTCACGCGCTGGAGAATGGCGTCGGCGGCGAGGAGATCGCGGGTTGCCTGTTCGTAGCGACCGGCGTAGCCGAGGAGGTGGATGGCATCGGAAACGGGTGGATCGTTCGCGAGGATCCAACCACGAAGATCCAGGCTCCAGCGCTCCCAGTCGGCGAGCAGTCGGGTTAAAGGAGCCGTCGTCTCGGGGTGCGGGCGGGACTCCGAGAGGGTTTCGTGGTGCTCGCGCAGCAATCGATCGAGCTCGTTGTCCAGACGCGAGACAAAGGTCTGGCCTTCCGCGGCGACCGGAGCGGGCAGGACCGGCGCAAGCAGGCGGGCGCAGGCGAAGAGATCGGTCGCAACGGCTCGAAGCCGGTCGAGGTAGTCGCTCAGTAGTGACGCTTCGCCGGACGAGAGGGGCGACCGGCTGAGGAGGGCCAGGCACTTGCTGGCCTCCGCGGGGATGAGCGCCATGCGGACCCGGTCTTGGAGGGGGACGTGGTCGGCTCCGGTGAGAACGAGTTTGCGACAGTGAACAACGTATTCGGCGAGTCGGTCGCGGAGAGTGCGTTGCGGGAGGGAGGGCCAGAGGACGCGTTGGATCGTGGCGGCGATCACGAGGGCGAGCGTGATGCCGAAGAAGACACCGACGACTTGATCCAAGCTGACGGGGACTTGGGCGTTGAGTCCGACGGCGCTGACGATGAGCAACATGCCGATCTGGTGAGGCAGGGCGATCCCGGATCCGACGGGAAAAGTGCTGCCCCAGACGAAGAGAGCGGTGAAGATGAAAACGAGGAGGACGGCGTAGCTTCCGAGCAGTGGAGCGATCGTGATGAGGACCAAGCTCGCGATCGCGAGGATTGCACCGGAGAGCGCGACGTAGTGAAAAGCGCGGTGGTCGCCGCCGCCGTCGGCGGAGGTCGGGTTGAGGACGGTGAAAATGAAAGCGCCGAGGACGGTCAGCGACCCGCCGGGCGGCTGTAGCCAGTCCTGGAGCACGAGAGCGACGACGACCGCAAGGCCGCCTTTGACTCCGTTGCGAATCCAAAACAAGGGGGGGATGAGCGACCGAAATGAAAACGGTGTTCGCGAAGTTGGAGCTGACTGCGGATTGGTGAGGGAATCGAGGAGTTCGTGAACGCGGAGGATGCGGTGGAGAATTTCTTCGAGGGCGAGGGAATGGACGCCAAACACGAAGGTCTCAGCGGCGTTGGCGGCGGGCGCGTCGGGGTGTGAACGGAGGGCACGAATGCGGGCGTGGAATCGATCGCTCGCGGCAAGCAGGGCCGTGCGGTCCGTTTGGCTGGAAGCCGACGAGGGTCCGCTGAGATGGGTGAGCGCGGTGAGGAGGGTGGCGTGGAGGGCTTTGAGTTCGTCGTCGACTTTGCCGCGGTAAAAGGACGGGTCCGGGAGGGGGGCACCGAGGGTGCGGATCGATCCGGCGATGCGGCTGATGGCGCTGACGAGTTCGGAGTAGACGTCGATGCGGCGGCTGAAGTAGCGGCTCTCGCGGCGGCCGTGTTGGAGGAGCGTTCGCAGGCCGGAGAGGCGAAGAGGGAAGGCGCCCACGCGTTGACGGGCGGCGGCGGTAGCTCCGTGGTCGAGGGTCGGACGATTCTCGTCAAAGCACTCGGCGAGATCGGCGAAGGCGGCTCGGAGTTTTTCGTGAAATTCGGCGCGGGCGTAGCGCGGCCAAACGAGGAAGCTGACGAGCAGGGTCGCGAGGATGCCGACCGTGATTTCTTCGGTGCGGATGAGCGCGATCTTCCAGGAAGAGGCGGGGTCGCCCGCGCCGTTGCTGATGACGACAACGGCGGTGAGGCCGGCGAGGAGGAAGGCGTAGGGCGAGCGACTCTGGCCGAACATGGCGACGGTCACGGCGACAAAGAGACCGACAGCCGGCAGGAAAATGAGCGGTTCCTGCTGGAGGCTTCCGAGGAGAATGTAGCCGACGATGCCCCCGATGACGGTGCCGATCACGCGGAGCACGGCCTTCTCGGCGATCGCCCCGACGTAGGGCGTGATCATGAGAACAAACACGGTGATGAGTGCCCACGTCGGGTCGTCGAGCCGGAGCGCGAGCGAAGCGTGGACGGCAAGGAGACCAGCGAGGCCAAATTTGATGCCGGTGCGGAAGGGGTGCATTCATTTTATGATTTACGCTTTATGATTTATCATTGGAATGCTGGGATGGCTGGCTGGTTTGAGATGATGCGGGTGCCGGAGATCCGTTTGGGGGATTTTCTCGTGCCGTGGGTGATGGTGATCGGGACGGCGGGATTTCTGGTCGCGCTTGGGGTGATGGCTTTGATCGAGAACCGGGGGTGGACGCGGGAGATCTGGAATCTGCCGGTTTTTTTTCTGGGGCTGTTCGTGCTGGTCGGGTCGGGGTTGGGATTGATCTTCGCGCCATGAAAGCGGGTGCTCGGCGATACGCGGTGACCGGTGGAGTGGTGGCCGCGGCTTTGTTGGTGGCGGTCTTTCTCTACGCGCGTTACACGACTCGCCCATGGACGCGGGACGCGCAGGTGCGGGCGAACGTGGTCGGGATCGCGCCGCGGGTGGCTGGGCCGGTGGTGCGAGTCGCGGTCAAGGACAACCAGGCGGTTGCGGTGGGTGATCTGCTCTTCGAGATCGATCCGGCGACCTTTGAGGCGGCGGCGGCTGCGGCGGAGGCGCGGGTCAATCAGGCGAAGGTTGCCGTGACGAAGGCGCGAAAGATATTTTCCCGTCAACGTGATATTTCTGAGAAAGAGGTCGACGGCTCGCGTGACCTTGAGGACGCGCAAGACGCGGTGGCCAGGGTGGAGACTGAGCTGTCGGCGGCTGTGGCGGAACTGCAAAAGGCGCAGCTCGAGCTTTCCTCTGCCAGGGTCACCGCTCCGGTGAACGGATACATCACGAACCTCGCGACCAGCCCAGGGACCTACGTCGCGGCTGGAGTTGAGCTGCTCGCGCTGGTCGATAAGGATTCGTTCTGGATCGCGGCGTATTTCAAGGAAACTCAGCTCGCGCACGTCCGCGTGGGCGGGACCGCGAAGATTATCCTCATGGGGCATGAATCTGATCCCGTCGTCGGCGAGATCGAAAGCGTCGGCTGGGGTGTCTTTCGCGAGGACGGAGCACCCGCCGCAGACTTGTTGCCGAGGGTCAGCCAGACGGTTGACTGGGTGCGGTTGCCGCAGAGGTTTCCGGCGCGGGTGAGGATCGAAGGTCAGCCGCCGGTGCCTCTGCGGATCGGGCAGACGGCGTCGGTGGTCGTGGTGGGTGACTGATCACTCAGAAAAGTTCGGCCTGCGCTGGGCGGAAGCTAGCCGACGAGAGAGCGGGTAGACCCGGGAAATCTGCCCGCCGATGCGCGATGCGGGCGAGGGAGCGCATGCTCTCGGCGAAAGGGCCTTCGCCGCGGAAGCGGGAGCCGAAGCGGGGGTCATTGAGCTGCCCGCCGCGCATGGAACGAACCCGGCTAAGTACGCGATCGCGGCTGCCGGGTCGGTGATCGGTCAGCCACTGTTCGAAGATCGGGGCGACGGCCCCGGGTAGGCGGAGCGGGATGACGTGGGCGTCGAGCGCGCCGGCCTCGGCTACGGCGGCGAAGACGGCGGGGATTTCGTGGTCGGTGAGGCCGGGGATGCACGGGGCCATGAGGACGCTCACCGGGACACCAGTGGTGGTGAGCTCACGAATGGCGGCGAGGCGGCGGGAGGGAGCGGAAGCGCGGGGTTCAAGCGTTTTCGCGAGGTCGGGATCAAGGGTGGCAATCGAGATCGAAACGTGGGCGGCGGCGTCGCTGGCGAGATCGGCGAGGAGGTCGGCGTCGCGGGTGACGAGGTGGTTCTTTGTGATGATGCCGACGGGATTGCAGAGATCGGCCAGGACGGCAAGGCAGCGGCGGGTCAGGCCGAGGCGGCGTTCGACGGGTTGATAACAGTCCGTCACGGTGCTCATCGCCAGCGGGCGGGGCTGCCAGCTGGGCAGGAGAAGTTCGTTGCGAAGCAGCGCGGCGGCGTCTTCTTTGACGACGATGCGGGACTCGAAATCGAGGCCGGCGGAGAAGCCAAGGTATTCGTGGGTCGGTCGGGCGAAGCAGTAAGCGCAACCGTGCTCGCAGCCGCGGTAGGGATTGATGCTGGCGTCAAAGGGGACGTCCGGGCTGGTGTTTGTCGTGATGACGGATTGGCTGGCGTCCTGGAGAAATTGCGTGCGGACGGGGCGCGGTTCGTCGTCCGGGTCGGGTTCGAGCGTGAGGGCGGCGAAGCGATTGGGCAGATTATCGGCGGCTCCGCGGGCGGCTGGCATGGGGAAATCTACGTCGAATCCGGCTCCGGGCAATTGTCACAAGCGTAGGTCGCGATGGGGCGGTCGATGTTTTTAAATTCAATGGGAGCGGTGACCTGGAAACGCGCGCGGGCGCCGTCCGCTAGCAGATCGTAGAAATCGGCGCTCACGAGGATCTGCCACGGTGCGGCGTGATCGCAGAGTCGCGAGGCGAGATTGACGGTGTGGCCAACGGCCGTGAAGTCACGCCGGGTTGCGGAGCCAATTGATCCGACGACGGCTCGTCCGCGGTGGATGCCGACGCCAAGTGCGAGATCCCACTCAGAGCGGTGCGTGGCTTCTCGAACGCGGTGGATGAGGCGGGTGGCGCACTCGAGGACGCGGCCCGGGGCGTGCTCGGAGTCTAAGAAGACGGCCATCACGGCGTCGCCAATGAATTTATCAACGTCGCCGCCCGCCGACACGACCACATCGGCTTGGAGCGAGAGAAGCTGGTTAAGCTCGCGCACGAGGGTTTCTGCCTCGCGAGTTTCTGAGAATCGTGTGAAGCCGCGCAGGTCGGCGAAGAGGACGGTAACGTCCTGCTCAGAGCCCGTCAGCCAGGAGGGATCGGTGCGGCCGCGGCGGACGGCTTCGGCGGTGAAACGGGAGACGTAGGGGAGGAGGGCGAGCTTCTCCGCGAGCGAGCCGATCAGGTCGTTGAACGCCGACCCCAGGGCTTCGATTTCGTCGCCGGTGCGGACGTCGACGGTCACGTCCGTCTGGCCGTCGTGAAAGCGCTGCATGCCCGCGGAGAGGAGTTGGAGCCCACCGGTGATGCGATTGGCGAGCAGGATCCCGGGCACCAAGGCGAGCGCAAGCGCAAGGACGCCGGCGGCAGCGGAAAAGACTAGATCGTCGCGCAGCCGCGCGAGGAAAGCCGAGATCTCCGCGTCAACGACCATCAACGCGACCGGCTTGCCTTCGTCGTTGAAGATCGGCGCAAAACCGCTGATCCAGCGACCGTGTTCGTCGGAGTAAGGGGCGGACGCGTAGGGGGTGCGCATCTGGACCGCATCTCGCAGGGTGGGGCGATTGACCTCGGGGAGGGTGTAGCGGTCGCCGACGAACGTCTTGCTCTGAAGCATTGCGACAAACTCCGTCTCGAACGGTCCGTCGGCGGTCGGTCGAAGGATGTAGATCTCGGCGGGCGCGAGTCCATTGATTTCCTGCGAAGTTTTCAAGACGCTCCTCACTCGGCGGAAGGCCGGTGAGTCGACGTCGGCGTTGGTCCGGATCACCGCCAAATCGGCGGCTTGGATCGAGATGGCGGTCGTGCCCGCGACGGATCGGACGAAGGTCTGGAACTCGGTGAGAATCTCTCCGTAGCGAAAAATCCCGGACACCGTGAGGCTGGCCGCGACGACGACGAGTCCGACCAGCGACATGGCAACGATGATCTTGCTGCGCAGCCGCATGGTGTGAGGGGGAGGCCGGGCAGCGGGATACATTCCGCGCCCGGATCAGGAGCGGTCGACGGAATATTTGCCTGGACCGATGAGAAGCATCGCGGCGAAGACGATCCCCAATTCAAGGGGATGAGCCGCCGCCGCCAGTGAACCGTCGGTTTGAAACTTCATGGTGGCTGCAACCACCATCGTGAAAGCGAGTCCAAATGACGCGGGGCGGAACAGAAAACCGGCCATGAACAGCAATCCGCCGCCAAATTCGGCGAATGCCGCAGCGAAGCCCCAGAACTCCGGCGCGAAATTTATTCCGAGATGCTGCATCGCCTTCCCCAATTCCCGCCAGCGCTCGATCCCGCCCGCGATTTTCGGCCAGCCGTGCACGAAGGCAAACATCGCTCCGACTCCGAGACGCAGAAAAAGCAGTCCGAAATCGCGGTATTTTGTCAGTCCGGTAAAAATCATGGCGCGAAGGTTGCCGCTGACGTCAGTCGAATGCGAGGGAAACCGCCCGCCGGGAAAAACTAACTGACTTCCAACCGAACTGTGCTATTCTCATTGTTACTCGCTATGCAAAGAAAAAGTGCTTTCTCTCGCCGTCTTCCCGATCTCGTTACCGAAGAACTCGTTGCCGCTCTCACGGGCAAGAGCACCGCTTTCGAATTCAAACAGCTTTTCGATGTCGTCCACGAAAAGTTGAAGGCCCGCAACGCCGCCAGCGGAGGGGAGGAAATGCTCCGCCTGCGCGCTTACGAGAAGCTTCAGAACCTTGTTTCTCGTGGCATGGTCAAAAAGACCGGCAAGAAATACAAAGCTCTGGCTTCGATTTCGAAGGCCCTCGTGCCGCCGCCGGCACCGCAGCAGGCACCCACGCCGGTCACAAAGTAGTAAAGTCCGCCGATTTCTGGGATTGCCCAAGGCCTCCGGGGCCCCTAGAAGGTTCTTCGCATGCTTGAGAATTACGTCCCCGTGCTGATCCACGTTGTCGTGGCGGTCGGTTTTGCAACCTCGGCCCTGCTGGCGAACATCGTTCTTGGTCGAGCGGGCAAACGCTCGGCCATCAAGGACACAGCCTACGAGTGTGGAATGCTTCCGGAGGCCGGACCACAACCGCGGTTTAGCGTCAAATTCTACCTCGTCGCGATGCTTTTCATCCTCTTCGATATCGAGGTCGTCTTCATGTATCCGTGGGCCGTGGTGTTCCGCGAGTTCATCGCGACTCAGGGAACGATAATCCTCTGGAGTATGCTCAGCTTCGTGACGATCCTGCTCTTTGGGTACGTTTACGCCGTCAAGAAAGGGGCGCTCGACTGGTCTCGTTAATGCCCTCGGCGGGGAGCAAGGCGGGAAAATTGCGATGGTCCACCACCTTGTCCTTTTCAAGCTGACGGACGAAGCCGATGACGAGCGCGTGGAGTGGATGATGCGCCAGACGCGCATTCGCCTTCTCAAGATCCCCGAAGTTCTTAGCGTCAAGTGCGGCAAGCGGATTGACCCCACCGGAGACTGGCCATTTTTTCTTTCTGTCGACGTGGAAAACATGGAGCGCCTCGCGATTTATCGCGAAACCCCGCACCACGTGAAATTTCTCGAAGAGGTGATCCGTCCCTACACGATCGATCGGCTCGCCGTCGACTTCGAGATGGATCCCGGTCGGGACGTCACGTATTCCTGAAGCTCGTCCGCGAAGAATCGGATCTCCGCTTCACTGATCGCGAATGGCGGGGTGAGCGACACCACGTGTCCTTCCGGCCCGCCCGCGAGAATGAGTAATCCGCGCTTCAGTAGGCCCGTGACTAGGCTGGCGGCAAGAACGCCGTCCGGCGAGCCGTCGGGATCCACGATTTCGATGCCCCGAAGCAGGCCGACGCCGCGAAACTCGCCAATCCGCTCCGAATCGATGCCGGTAAAAACCCGGTCGAACGCCTCGGACGCGGCTTGCACGGCTGCCCGAGTTTGCGGCTGAAGGTGCTCGGCGATCGACGCGAGCGCCATCGCGCAGCCGACCGGGTGCCCGAGATAAGTGCTCGTGTGCAGCGCTTCGCCCGTCGATTCCGGCCAGGCGTCCATGACTTCGCTCGTCCCGACGCAAGCCGAGAGCGGGAAGCCGGACGTCAGACCTTTCCCAAGGCAGATGAGATCCGGAGCGACGCCGACGCGGTCGCAAGCAAAGAGCGCGCCGGTCCGGTTGAACCCCGTGTAGATCTCGTCGAAGATGAGCATTGCGCCAGCCTCGTCCGCGAGCCGGCGCAGGAGCGGCAGGAACGCGGCTGGCGGCACGACCTCGCCGCCCCGCCCCTGAATCGGCTCCACGAGGATCGCGCCGATCTCGTGATCGCGGATCGCCGTCCGGATTGCCTGCTCAATTGGCCCGAGATCGACCCGGGGTCCGCCCGGAAACGGGACCCGCACGCCGAACCGCCCGAGCTGCGCCTCGAACGGGGCGCGAAAATAATCCAGCCCACCCGCCGCCAACGCGCCGTGCCCCAGCCCATGGTACGCACCGTCGAACGCAAGCACCCCGGCGCGGCCCGTGTGCAGAAGCGTCGTTTTGAGCGCAGCTTCGACGGCCTCGGACCCCGAGCTGCCGAGGATCGCTTTTCCGACCCCCCGACCCCACCGCTCGAACGTGATCTCGCTCAGTCGGCGACACAGCTCGACCTTCGACCCGCTCGGATGTACGTCGCCCATCGCGTGTCCGAGCCGCTCCATCTGCGCGTGCGCCGCAGCGCGGATCGGCACCGAGCAGTGTCCCAAGCCGGTGACCGCGAACCCGGCCGTGAAATCGAGAAACCGGTTGCCGTCGACGTCCCAGACGTTCGTCGCCTCGGCGCGATCCCAGAAAATTGGGAAATCCTCGTTCGTAAACGTGACGTTCCGCGACTCGTAGCGGCGGAGTTCCCTCGCTAACGCGAGCGATTCCGGACCGGGGACCGGTGTTCGCAGATCGGGGAGCATGACGACCTTGCGGTCAGGCCGCCAATCGGCGACCGGACGATTTGAGTAGGCTCTCGTAGAGCGCCGAGTAACCCGCGGCGCAGGCGGCCCATGAGAAATCCCTCGCCATCGCCCGCCGCGCAAGTGTCGTCCAAGCGTCCGCCTCACCGCGCACCTGCAGAGCAAAGCGCACGATGTCGGACACCGCGTCGGCGGTCCGCAGATTGAAGGTGAAGCCAACCGCCCGCTCGCTCCCGGGGCGGTAGGTCGGCGTCAGCGAAGCGAGCCCGCCGCACGCGACGCTCACCGGCACGACGCCGTAGCGAAGCGCCTTGCGCAGCAGATCAGCCGTCGGCTCGATGGCGTCCGCCGACAGCAAAACGTCGGACGCCGCGAGTGCCAGGCGGAGCGTGTCGTCGTCGGCCTCCGGAATCCAGGCGAGGCTTCCCGCGTGCTTGCGGACCGCAAACTGGAGATCGGCCAGGTTTTCGTCCCTGACTGGACCCACCACGCAGATCCGGGCACCGGATTCAAGTATCCGATCGACGGCCGGCAGGGTGGCGGCCAGACCGTCGAGGATCATCGCCTCCGTCGCGACGAGCACGAGCGGCGTATCCGCGGTGGCGCCGAGGCCCGAGCGGGTTAGCCACGCCTTGCGGTTTGCGTTTTTGCCGTCTGGCGTTTTGTATTTTTTAGGGATCGCTGTGTCCGTTGCGGGATTCCAAGTCGAGACGTCGAGGCCTTGCGCGATGCCTTCGATCTTCCCGGCTTGCTCGCGGGTGACCGGATCGAGACCGCAGCCATTTTCCCGCGTCTGGATCTCGGAAACGAAGCGGGAACCCGGCACGACGATCGCATTCGCTGCCAGCATTCCGCCTTTGAGGTAGTTGAGGCTGCCGAAATATTCGAGCCCGCGGGCCGAGAAGTATTCGCCCGGCAGGTTGAGCAGTCCAAAGTCGTAGCTCCAAAAGTTTCCCTGATATTCAAGCGAGTCAGCCGCCAGCACCGTTGGAATGCCCAACCGCTGGTGTGCAGCAAAGACCGGCACGAGCGCCGCCTGCCAGTTGAACGATTGGATCACGTCTGGTGCCGGGTCCATCCGTGTCGCCAGCTCGACCGCGCATTTTGCAAACAACGAAAAGCGCGCCGAGTTATCCTGATAATCCCGCCCTTCGGCACCGTAAATCCCCGAGCGGTCAAAAAACTCGTCACGCTCCACGAAATAGAGCCGAACGCCCTCCTTCGTTTCGAGTTCGCGAATGTCCGCAGAGAGATTTGCGGTCCCGACGGGGATGGAGAAATTTGCCCCGGTCCGGCGAGCGGTCTTACCGGTGGCCTCGCGAGCGCTGCGGTAAAAGGGCATGACGACGCTCACTTCGTGCCCCTGACTGATCAGTTCATTGGCGAGAGAGCGGACGGATTCGCCGAAGGCTCCGGAGCTGGCGTAGGGCGCATACTCGCTGGCGGCAAAGAGAATGTTCATGTGGGGGAACTTACCATCGAGATGGCGGAGTGAAAACGGTGGAATGACGGCACTTGAGAGTTGCAATTCCTGCGGGAGAAATTATTTTGAAACCCGTAAACGGATGGGTGGCTGAGTCCGGTCGAAGGCACTCGACTCGAAATCGAACGTGGCAGTGATGTCACCGTGGGTTCGAATCCCACCCCATCCGCCATCCCTCCGATTCGTCTGGTTCGTCTGGTTCGGTCTTGAACCGGCAGTTTTCGGGATTCGTTCATGAGCTAAGGGGAGATAGCCGGATCGATGCGGGGTAGTTCCGCCTTCCACCACTTGTGATTCCAAGGCTCGGCTTCGAAACGGTCGACTTCGCTTGAGAAGGTTCGAGTCGGCTTGTGAGCTTGACCATTTTCAAGGTGAACGGGTGGAGGGGCAAGGTAGTCTCGGCGGCGCGATTTTCGATCTGACTGGTGACCTGACGTTCAACTCTCGCGGGTCGTGGTGCGTCGAGGGTCAGCCAACGAGTTGGGAGGGGGAATGAAGGATCATCGGACCCGAGGGGACGCTGACTTCGGACGGTGGTCAGGAGATCGGGATCCACCGGCGAGTTGGCCAAGAGGGATTCGTGCGAGATTGCGAGTGGGTCGAGTGTCCTGTCCGATGGACGAAGGTCAATCGGATTCACGGCGTGGGACGGTCGCGATCAAAAGGGCGAGAGTGGCGGATGCGGAGAGCGATGGTGGAGGGTCCCGGGACGGCTTGGGTGGTGATCGGTGAAAACTCTGGGCGGCCAAGGCAAGTTGACCGCCACCGGCCACGAACGTTTTCAGATCGCATTTTTTCGTCGGAATTAGACGAGCGTCACTGACGGGACTGCCGGTTCCGGTGATCGCCAGGGTCGCGCTGTTCCCGGTGAATATCTCAATGACCTACCCGGGGATAGTAGCGTTCCCTAATCTTGAAGAAAAGAGTCGGGAAAGAAAGCGATTCCTCCGTCGGCTTGAACCGCAGAATCAATTGACACATTTACGCTGGAACCCTCGGTGAAGTCGAACGCAGCGGTTCGGTCACTGGCAGGCCTCGCATTCTTCGCCGTTGCGCATGGCTTCGATGCTGCAGGCGGCTTTTTCGGCGGCGTTGAATTCCCGTTTGGCATCTCCGGCGAGGCCGCGGACCTCCTTTTTCTGGGTCGTGGTGGCCTTTTCGATGTTTGAGGCTTGGAGCGTGCGGAGGTAGTAGGTCGTCTTGAGACCAACGTGCCAGGCGCGGCGATACATGTGGCTCAACGTCTTGAGGTCCGGCTCGGGGAGGAAGAGGTTGACCGATTGACTTTGGTCGATCCACTTCTGGCGGCGGGCGGCGGCGTCGATGAGGAAGTTGAACTCGATGGCGAAGGCGGTCTGGTGTTTTGCCTTGATGTCGGCGGGGATGCCGTCGATGTCGGCGAGTTCGCCGTCGAAATACTTGAGCTGGTTGGCCATTTCCGGAGTCCAGAGATTGGCGGCTTTGAGGTCGCGGACGAGTTGGGTGTTGAGGACCGTGAACTCGCCGGAGAGGTTGCTCTTCACGAACAGGTTTTTGTAGTTCGGCTCGATGCAGGGGGTGGTGCCCATGATGTTGCTGATGGTCGCGGTCGGCGCGATGGCGAGGACGTTGCTGTTGCGCATGCCCTGCTTGCGGATTTTTTCGCGGACGGGAGTCCAATCCATTTTACCGGTGCGGGGGACGTCGATCTTGAGGCCGCGCTCGGTTTCCAGGAGGTCGACGGTGTCCTGCGGGAGGAGACCGCGGTCCCACTTGCTGCCCTTGTAGGTGGTGTAGGGGGCGCGTTCGGCGGCGAGGTCGCTGGAGGCCGAGTAGGCGTAGTAGGCGATGGCTTCCATGAACTCGTCGTTGAAATCGACGGCGTCGGCGCTGGCGAAGTTGACGTTCTTGCGGAAGAGGGCGTTCTGAAGGCCCATGACGCCGAGACCGATCGGGCGATGGCGGAGGTTCGAGCGTTTCGCGGGTTCGGTCGGGTAGTAATTGATGTCGATGACGTTATCGAGGGCGCGGACGGCGACGGTGACCGTCTCGCGGAGCATTTCGAGGTCGAGTTCGCCGTCGGTGCCGATGTGCGTGTCGAGCACGACGGAACCGAGGTTGCAGACGGCGGTCTCGTCTTCGGAGGTGTTGAGCGTGATCTCGGTGCAGAGGTTGCTGCTGTGGATGACGCCGGCGTGGTCCTGCGGGCTGCGGACGTTGCAGGGGTCTTTGAAGGTGATCCAAGGGTGGCCGGTCTCGAAGATCATCTTGAGCATGGCCTTCCAGAGTTCGACCGCGGGGATCGACTTCGCGTAGATCTTCCCCTCGGCGCCGAGGGCCTCGTAGTGGAGGTAGCGCTCCTCGAATTTCTGGCCGTAGGTCTCGTGGAGATCGGGCGTCTGGTTGCTACGGAAGAGGGTCCAATTCTGGCGCGCTTCGAGGCGCTTCATGAACAGATCGGGAATCCAGTTCGCCGTGTTCATGTCGTGGGTGCGGCGGCGTTCGTCGCCGGTGTTCTTGCGGAGTTCGAGGAAGTCGAGGATGTCGTTGTGCCAGGTCTCTAGGTAGGCGCAGCCGGAGCCGCGGCGTTTGCCGCCTTGATTCACGGCGACGAGCTGGCCGTTGTGGAGCTTGAGGAATGGGATCACGCCCTGCGACTCGCCGTTCGTTCCTTGGATGTAGCTGCCCGTGCCGCGGACGGAGGTCCAGGAGCCGCCGAGGCCGCCGGCCCATTTGGAGAGGTAAGCGTTTTCGGCGATGCCGCGCTGCATGATCGACTCGATGCTGTCGTCGATCTTGTAGAGGTAGCAGCTGCTCAGCTGGCTGTGCTGAGTTCCGGCGTTGAAAAGCGTCGGCGTGCTGCTGCAGAAGCGGCGACCCTTGTAGAGGGTGTAGAGGCGGATGACCCAATCCTCGCGGTCGGTCGGCTCTCCGATGAAGAGACCCATGGCGACGCGGATCCAGAAAAACTGGGGGACCTCGATTCGGCGCTGGGTGGTGCCGGTTTTGTCGACGATGAGGTAGCGGTCATACATCGTCTGGACGCCAAGGTAGTCGAAATCGAGGTCGGCGGACGGATCAAGGGCGTCGGCGAGCTTGTCCAAGTTGAACGTGAGGAGTTTTGGGCTGAGACGCTGGATGGCGACGCCGTTGCGGAGGTATTTCTTGAACGCCGTGACGTGGGCGGCCTTGAGGCCCTCGATGCCATCGCGGGCAATCTGCCAGTCGAGAGTCTCCTCGTAGATGTAGGAGAGGAGGATGCGGCCCGCGAATTTGGCGAAGTCGGCGTCACGCTCCATGAGAGAGCGGGCGTTCATGATGACGGTCTTCTGCAAGCCGTCGGCGGTGATTTCCGAGCCGATGGAGCGGCGAAGTTCGCGTTCGATCTCGTTGGCGTCGAGGCAGAGGTCGAGACCGATGGATGCGAATTGGATGCGCTTTTTGAGTTCCGCGCCGTCCCAGAAAACGCTCTGACCGTCGGCGGTTTTGACGACCACGAGGGAATCCTGCTGGGCCTCTTCGGTGGTCGGAGTGGCAGGTTCGTCTTCGCGGAGGCGGGCGCGATGGGCGCGGTAGAGGATGTAGGCCTCGGCTCCTTTGAAGTGGCCCCGGCGCATGAGTTCTTCCTGCACGAGGTCTTGGACGTCCTCGATGTGGACGAACGACGTGTCGCTGGCTCGGACGCGGTCGCTGACGGCGCGGGCGACGCTGACGGCGGGCTCGGCGTCTTCGCGGATGTCGAGGAAGGCTTTGCGGATGGCGATCTCGATTTTGTCTTCGTTCCACGGCACGACGTTGCCGTTGCGGCGGATGAGTCGAGCGGTGACGGGGCGCTCCGTGCTGATGGTGATCGACTTGCCGTCGGAGGCCCGGGCCGAGCGGGAGAAAACGAGGGACTTCGCGACGTCGTGGGCGTCGTTCTCGATGAGGGCTTTTTCGATGAGGAGGGAGAGGTCGTTTTCGGAGAGCTTGAGGGCGCGACCGTCGGCCACCTGTTCCATCAGGCGCTCGGCGACGGTGTGGGCGACGTCGGCGACGAGGCCGCGGTTATCTTCGTTGAAAATGTCCTCCTGGTCGCGAGAAAGGAGGAGATCGGTGAGGGCGTTGCCGATCTGGTCGGCGACGTCAGCGAGGTTGAAGCTGTGCTCCTCCTTGCCGTGGGTGACGAGCACGCCGGGGGATTCGAAGTTCTCGTCCGCGGGCGTGAGGGATTCGCGCCAGGCGAAGTCCGGCTTTTCGCCGCGGGGGGTGGTGACGAGGCGTTTAAGGGCGATGTCTTCGTCGAGGGTGATGCGGCGCTGCATGAGATAAAAGTTTCGAGGTTTCTAGGTTGTGAAGGTCCGAAGTTTTTTGAAATCGGTCACAAGTCGTCGTCGGAGACAGCGGCGAGGGATGAGGCTTTGCGGTATTCGGTCACACGGCCTTCGAAGAAGTTCTGCTCCTTCTTGATGTCCATCATCTCGGCGAGCCAGGGCAGGGGATTCTGGATGGGCTCGTTGAGGGGTTCCAGGCCGCAGCCCTCGAGGCGGCGGTCGCCGATGTAGTCGATGTAGGAGGTGAACTCGTCGACCGTGAGGCCAACGGCTCCGACCGGCAGGCAATCGGCGATGAACTCTTTTTCCAGGCGGACGGCTTCGGCCATGGTCGAGCGGAGGTCTTCGCGAAAGCTCTCGGTCCAGATGTCGGGGTTCTCTTCGATGAGGTCCATGAAGAGGTTACGGAAGACTTCGATGTGGTTCGATTCGTCCCGAAGCGTGTAGCGAAACATCTCGCCGATGCCGCGGAACTTGTTCTGCCGATAGAGGGCGAGGATCATGCCGAAAAGGCCGTAGAACTGAGTTCCTTCCATGCACTGGCCGAAGAGAAAGATGTTCTTCGCGAGGGCCTGCTTGTTTTCGGTGACCGTGAGGTCGGAATCGCGGCGCAGGGCGCGGCTGTTCGACACGACAAAATCGGTCTTGTTCTTGATCGTCGAGACGTCCTCGAACATGGCCTCGCAGTCGTGCGGGTTGATGCCGAGCGAACTGATCATGTAAACGAGCGAATCGGCGTGGATGTTTTCCTCGTGGGCGTGGCGACCGAGGACGAGCTTAAGCTCGGGGGCGGTGACGACCTCGCGGACGACGTGGAGAACGTTGTCGCCGACGATGCCTTCCGCGGCGGAGAAGTAGCCGATGCCCATCTTGACGATCCACTTCTCGATCTCCGGGATCGCGGCGTCGCGCCACTGCTCGCAATCGCGCTGCATTGGGACGTCCTCGGGCTCCCAGTGGTTGGCGCCCATGTTTTTGTAGAGGTCGTAGGCCCACTGATATTTGAGCGGGAGGATGTTGAAAAACATGGTCTCGCGCCCGTTGATGACGCGCTTCGCGTTGTAGGCGGCTTCGGCCTTCGCGCTGTCGAGGTTGAAGGTGCGGTCGCCGAGTTTGATTGTCGTGGTGGCCATGATTTTTTTACGTGGTTTGGGCGCGGTTTGGGTGTCGTGTAATGGTCTGAAACTGTCTCTGGGGGAGGCAATTCTAGGAGAATTTGCCCGGAACAAACGGGTGGGCGATTCTCTCGCGGTCAGGGGTAAGATGGCGGATGACGAGCGCACACGTCAAAAGAAAAATCGCGCTAGGTTGTGGTTTTTATTTCGGCGACCACTACAGGTTGTGGTTTTGTGGATAAGTTGTGAATTACGAGCGAGTTACGTGACAAGTTGCCTTCGAGGGCCTGAAATGAAAGCTTTGGGGGCAGGAATCCGACTGGTCAGGGCAAAAAAAGACCCGCGCGGCATTCAGCCGCACGGGTCTTGGATAAGATGAGGAACTGGGCGGCTCAGAGAGAGCCGATGGGATCAGATTCCACGATGCGCTCGGTGACGCAACCGGTGAGGGTAAGGCTGGCGACGGCGGCTGCCGCGAGAAGTGGGAGTGGGTCTTTATTCATTGACTGAATGATCGAATGTGGCGGCGCTTCCGGCTGGGTAGGCCGAGCGGAGTAGTTCAATGCACCGATCAAAAATCACCTGCCCAGCGCTTCCTTGAGGAACGGAGCGGTGTGCGAACGCTTGGCCGTCGCGACTTGCTCGGGGGTGCCCGCCGCGAGGATCTCGCCGCCCTTGATGCCGGCTTCCGGGCCGACGTCGATGAGGTAATCAGCTTCCGCGACCACGTCCATGTGGTGCTCGATCACGACGACCGTGCCGCCTTCTTCCACCAGGCGGTGGAGGACGGCGATGAGGTTGACGACGTCGGCGGTGTGAAGGCCGATGGTGGGTTCCTCCAAGACGTAGAGCGTGCTTTTGCCCATGCGCGTGGTGCGGAGAGCCTCCGCCTTCGGGGTGGCGCGGCGGGCGAGCTGGGTGACGAGTTTGATGCGCTGGGCTTCGCCGCCGGAGAGGGTGGGGCTGGCCTGGCCGAGTTGGAGGTAACCGAGGCCGGTTTCGACGAGGAGATCCAGGCTGCGCTTGATCTTGGGAATGCTGGCGAAGAATTCGGCGGCTTGGTCGACGGTCATCTCCATGACGTCGCCGATCGACTTCCCGTCGAAGAGGACCTCGAGCGTCTGCGCGTTGTAGCGTTTGCCGTGGCACTCTTCGCAGGGCATGTAGGTCGTCGGGAGGAAGGTCATTTCCAGCTTGATGACGCCCTGGCCCTGGCAGTTTTCGCAGCGGCCGCCTTCGTTGTTGAACGAGAAGCGCGAGGCGGTGTAGCCGCGCATGCGGGAGTCGGGAAGCTGGGCGTAGACCTTGCGGATCTCGTCGAGGACCTTGATGTAGGTCGCCGGGGTGGAGCGGGACGTCTTGCCGATGGGGGATTGGTCGACTTCGAGGACGGCTCCAATTTTTTCAACGCCGTGCACGCTGTCCCAATCTTCGGACCGGAGCTTGCGTTTGCCGCGGGTGAGCTCGGCTTTGACGGCGGGGACGAGGACGCCGCGGACAAGGGTCGATTTACCGGAGCCGGAGATGCCGGAGACGACGGTGAGGCGGTGGAGGGGGATGCGGACGTCGATCTCCTTGAGGTTGTTCTTGCAGGCTCCCTTGACGGTGATCCAGTCCTGAACCGAGTCGAGGGGACGGCGGGGGCCGATCATGGGGTGTTTGATTGGCTCGCGGAGGTATTTGGCGGTCAGCGAGTCGGGGCTGGCCATGATCTCTTCGACGGTGCCGGCGGTGATGATCTGGCCGCCGTTGCGTCCGGCGCGGGGGCCGAGATCGATGATGTGGTCCGCGCGGCGCATCGTGTCCTCGTCGTGCTCGACGATGATGAGGGAATTTCCGTTGCCGGAGAGCCGCTCGAGCGCTTCGAGGAGGCGGTGGTTGTCGCGGGGATGGAGGCCGATGGTGGGTTCGTCGAGAACGTAGAGGACGCCGCGGAGATTCGAACCGAGCTGGGCGGCCAGGCGAATGCGCTGGGATTCACCGCCGGAGAGGGTTTTGGCGGAGCGGTCGAGGCTGAGGTAGTCGAGGCCGACGATGGTGAGAAATTCGAGTCGCTGGGAGATTTCGGCGAGGATGTCCTTGGCGATGCGGCCGTCGTTTTTGCCAAATTCGAGGTTGGCGATGAGCACGAGAGCGTCTTCGGCGGGGGCTTTGATGAAATCGGCGACGGTGTGCGAACCGACGTGGACGGCGCGGGCGACGCCGTTGATTCTCGCGCCTTCGCACTCGGGGCAGGGGCGGGATTCGTCGGATTCGGCCCGTTCGAACGAGCGTTCCTCGGCGAGGTCGGCTTCGAGCTGGCTGTCGAAGTCCTTGCTGTTGGTGACGTTGGATTTCCAGATCTCGCCGAAGCCACGGCAGAATTCGCACCAGCCGTGCGGGCTGTTGAACGAAAATTGGCGGGGGTCGAGCGGCTCGAAGGAGCGGGAGCAGCTCGGGCAATTCATCTCCGTGCTGAGGAGGTGAAATTTCTTCTTTTGATCGAGGATGCGGGCGGTGCCTTTGCCGATCTTGAGGGCGCGGCGGACGAGTTCTTCGGCCTTCTTTTCGTCACCGGTGGGAACTTCGCCGACGAGGACGTCGATGGTGTGTTCCTTGAAGCGTTCGAGCTTCTCGAAGCCGTCGACGGCGGTGAGTTTTCCGTCGACGAGGAGGGTGGCGAAGCCCTGCTTTTCCGCCCATTTGGCGACGTCGGTGTGAAAGCCTTTGCGGGCTTTCACGAGCGGGGCGAAAATTTTGAGATTGTCGTTGCCGGCCATTTCCCGGACCTGGGTCGTGATGGCGCTGAGCGTCTGGTTGGCGACCGGGACGTGGCAATCGGGGCAGAATTGGACGCCGACCTTGGCGAAGAGGAGGCGGAGGAAGTGGTAGGTCTCGGTGACGGTGGCGACGGTGGACTTGCCGCCTCCGCGGGTGACGCGCTGCTCGATGGCGACGGAGGGCGGGAGGCCTTCGATGGAATCGACCTCGGGCTTCTCGAGCTGGTCGACGAACTGGCGCGCGTAAGGCGACATGCTGTCGAGGAAGCGGCGTTGGCCCTCGGCGAAGAGGATGTCGAACGCGAGGGTCGACTTGCCGGAGCCGGACATGCCGGTGACGACGACGAGCTTGTCGCGGGGGATGTCGATGGAGATGTCTTTGAGATTGTGTTCGCGGGCGCCTTTGACGCTGATGACGCCTTCGGTCGAGTCTTTGGTCGAGGGTTGCGAGTTGAGCGGTGGAAGCGGCGTTTCGCGGATGAAATTGGGATCGAGGACGTCCTTCAGGAAGCGACCGGTGTGGGAGGCAGCGCACTCGGCAACTTGCTCGGGGGTGCCTTCGGCGACCAGTTGGCCGCCTTCGTCGCCGCCTTCGGGGCCGAGGTCGACGACCCAATCGGCGCATTTGATCACGTCGAGGTTGTGCTCGATGACGAGGAGGCTGTTACCCTCCTCCACGAGGCGCTGGAAGACGCCGAGGAGGCCCGCGACGTCGTCGATGTGGAGACCGGTGGTCGGTTCGTCGAAGATGAGGAGGGCCGACTCGTCGCGCTGTTCGACGAGGTGCTTGACGAGCTTGAGGCGCTGGGATTCGCCGCCGGAAAGGACGTTGAGGGGCTGGCCGAGGCAGAGGTAGTCGAGGCCAACGTCGGCCATGAGCTGGAGTGGGTCGATGATGGCGGAGTGAGGGGCGACGTAGCCGCCGCGACCGCGGGTCGCGCGTTTGCCGCCGACGGGAAGCTCCGCGAAGAAAGTGAGACCCTCTTTCACGGTCATTTCGAGGACCTCGATGATCGATTTGCCGCCGACCTGGATCTTGAGGACCTGGGGTTGGTAGCGCTTACCGTCGCACTCGGGACAGCGGAGAAAGAGGTCGGAGAGGAACTGCATCTCCACCTTCTCGAAGCCGAGACCGGCGCAGCGTTCACAACGGCCGTTTCCGGAATTGAAAGAGAACGTGGAGGGGGAAAAGCCGGCTTGGATGGCTTCTTCGGTGCTGCCGAAAAGGGCGCGGATCGCGTCAAACGCGCCGAGGTAGACGGCGGGGGTCGAGCGGGGACTGCGGGCGAGCGGCGACTGGTCGACCATGACGATCTCGTCGATGTCCTCGGCTCCGTCGATGCCCTTGCACTGGCCGGCTTGCTCCTGATCGTCGACGCCTTCGCCGGTGATCTGGCGGTAGAGGACGTCGTGAATGAGGGTGGATTTTCCCGAGCCGGAGACGCCGGTGACGCAGCAGAAGACGCCGAGCGGGAGGCGGACGTCGAGATTCTTGATGTTGTGGTGGGTGATACCCTCGATCTCGATGAATTCGAGCGGTTCGCGCCGGTCTTCGGGGATAGGGATGGATTTTTTGCCCTGGAGGTATTCGGCGGTCAGGGAAGTCGACGTGTCGAAGGAGGGGGCGGAGATGTCGATGAGCGGACCGGAGTAGGCGAGCTTGCCACCTTCCTTGCCTCGCCCGGGGCCGATGTCGACGAGGTGATCGGCGGCTCGGATGATGGATTCCTCATGCTCGACGACGAGGAGGGTGTTGCCCTTGTCGCGGAGGGCGTGGATGATTTTAATCAGCCGCCCGGTGTCGCGAGGGTGGAGGCCGACGCTGGGTTCGTCCATGACGAAGAGCGCGTTAACGAGGGACGCGCCGAGGCAGGTCGTGAGGTTCACGCGCTCGATCTCGCCGCCGGAGAGAGATTTTGTCGGGCGGTCGAGCGAGAGGTAGCCAAGGCCGACCTCCGTGAGGTATCCGAGGCGGGACGCGATCTGGGCGCGGAGGAGCTCGGAGCTCGGGTCGCCTGGAGGCATGGTGACTTCGTTGAAAAGCGGGATGAGCTTGTCGACGGAGGTGCGGGCAATCTCGGGAAGGGTGAGGTCCGTGGGTTGCAGTCGATAGTTGAGGGTTTCCGGCTGGAAACGGCCACCGTTGCACGTCGGGCAGGGTTGGTAGCTGCGGTAGCGGGCGAGGAAGACGCGGATGTGCATCTTGTAGGCCTTGGATTCCATCCACTTGAAGAAGCCGTTGATGCCGTACCAGCCGCCGGACTCCCAAACCTCATCGGCCGCGGTGTCGACGTCACCCTCGCCGTCGATGATCCATCGCTGATCGGCCTCCGGGAGGTCTTCGAACGGGACGTGGAGATTGACGTCGTTGCGCGAGGCATTGCGGATGAGGTCGGCCTGGCACTCCTTGGAATGGCCGGTCTGAAAGGGCTTGATGACGCCTTGCGCGAGGCTGAGCGACCGGTCGGGCATGACGCGGTTGAGATCAATCCCGATGATGCGACCGAAGCCGCGGCAGGCGGGACAGGCGCCGAGGGGGTTGTTGAACGTGAAGAGGCCGGGGGACGGCGGACGGATGTCGACGTCGCAGTGGGCGCAGTGCCACGTGGAGGAATACGGGTGGCTGGTGGCTGCCGAATCGTCGGTTGTGGAGAAGACGGTGAGCCGGTTTTTGCCGAAGCGGAGGGCGGTTTCGATGGCTTCGGAGAGGCGAGTCTGGTTGGCCTTTTTGACTTCGATGCGGTCCTGGATGACGTCGACGATGGGGGGGAGCTTTTTTTTGGGCGGGGGTTCGTCGGTGCGGTGGGTTTCGCCGTTGAGAAAGACGCGAAGGTAGCCCTGGGAGTTGAGGAATTCGAAGAAATCCTTGGGGGAGCTGGACTTCGCGTCACCGATGGGAACGGGGAAGGTGATGAGGACGGTCTGGTTGGCGAAATCTTTCGCGACGGCACGGGCGATGGATTGCGGGGTCTCGGGCGAGACGGGGCGGGCGCAGTCGGGGCACTGGGCCTTGGAGGCACGGGCGAAGAAGAGTTTGAGGTAGTCGTTGATCTCGGTGATCGTGCCGACGGTGGAGCGGGTGGACTTGACGTGGTTTGCCTGCTCGATCGCGATGGCGGGCGGGATGCCTTCGATGGAGTCGGCCCGGGGCTTGTCCATGCGGTCGAGGAACTGCCGCGTGTAGGGACTGAAAGTCTCGACGTAACGCCGCTGGCCTTCGGCGTAGATCGTGTCGAAGGCGAGGGAGCTTTTGCCGCTGCCACTGGGTCCGGTGAGGACGATGAATTGACCGAGCGGAAGGTCGAGGTCGATGCCCTGCAGGTTGTTCTGACGGGCGCCGCGGATACGGATGATTTTTGGCACGGGAAGATACTACGCGCCTACGCAAGGGGGAGGCTCTTATAAATGCGAGACGGAAGCGGCTTAGCCGAGTTTTGGGGGACCATCGACCAGAAGCACGGTGCCACGAGGCGCGCTATTTCATCGTGTCGGTGAGCATGAGAACGCGTTGGCGCATGACTTTGCCGGCTTTGAATTTGACGGTGGCGCGGGCGGGGATGACGACGTCGTCGGCGGGTTTGTTGGGATTGCGACCGACCCGGGACTTGGTGAGCTTGACTTCGAAAACGCCGAAGTTGCGGAGTTCGACGTTGTTGCCCTCGGCGAGGGCGTCGGTGATGTAGTCCAAGGTTTTTTGAACGACCGCGAAGACGTCTTGTTGGACCTGTCCGGTTTCGTTGCTGATGCGTACGACGAGATCGCGTTTCGTAAGATTTCCCATGGGTGCTCGATAAAGTGTTGGGGGTCAGGGAGCAAATTTCGGACCCACCCGCACTCTCATTCGTGTAAACGATTCGTTTCCTTCAAAGACTGGCGGAGGGTGGCGATTTCTGTCGCAAAATGCGCGTCGAGTTCCGCGATGGTCCCGTCGAGGCGGTGGGTCCAGTTTTCCGCCCCGATCGCGCCCGGGACGTTGAACCGCTCGTCGGTGCCGAGGATGTCGGTGATGAGGGGGACGACCAGCCAGGAGTTCGACGCGAGGAGGGCGTGCTGGGTCGCCTGGTGGACGGCGGCGTTGAAGGGTTGGTCGGCGAGGTCGGGGCGGCTGGCGAAGCGCATGAGCTCGGACATTTCCCACTTGGCGTGGGCGGCGGTGCCTGGGTCGTCCGATTGCGCCTGCTCGAACCATTCGGTCCACATCCCGCGGAAGGGTGGGTGGTCGTGGGTCGCGTAGCAGGCGAGTGAGAGGCGCTGGTAGTCCTCGCCGAGGATGATCGACTGGTCGTCGTGGCGCTCCCATTGCGGGATCTTGAAGCCGGGGATTTCCAGGTCGATGAGCGACGGGCGGCAGTAGGGCGGGACTGAGCCGAGGTCTTCGGCGATGAGGCGGTGCTCTCCGGTCTCTTGGAGCATCATTCGGAAAAGGTTCTCGCCGTGGCGTTTGTTCATCGCGCGGTGCTCGGGGGTGTCATCTTCGTGGGGCATGAAGCCGGGAAGGCGCCCGCCGGTGAGGGCCTGCGTTTCCTCGTTGGAGAGGTCGAGGAAGCTGTCGTTTTCCTCGGGCCGCCAGGGAAAGGTGTAAATGCGGTAAAAACCGAGCGCGTGGTCGACGCGGATGAAGTCGAACATGGCGAACATCCCGCGCAACCGCCGTCGCCACCACGCGAAGTTGTCGCGGGCCATCGCCTGCCAATCGTAGAGGGGGAAGCCCCAGTTCTGGCCCCACTGCATGACGAACGGGGCACTTTGAAACAGCTTCTCCGGTGGGGCGCCGGTGGACCGGGTGAGATCGAAGGCCTCGGGCTCGCTCCAGACGTCGCAGCTGTGGATACTCACTCCGACCGGAACGTCGCCCATGAGGCAGACGCCGAGCTCGGTGAGTCGCGCGCGGACGTCGCGCCACTGGGAGTAGGCGATCCACTGGACGTAGCGGTAGAAGTCGGCGAGGGACTCGATCTGGGAGCGGGCGTCGGTGGGGAGATCCGCGAGCCATTGCCGAGCTTCGACGAGGGTGCGCTGGCCTTCGTCCCAGAGGTCGAGGACTTCGGATTCCTCATGGAGGGCAACGAGGGTGCGGTAGAGAGCGTAGGGTTCGAGCCAGTCGGCCTGCTCGGCGACGAAGGCAGCGTAGTCGGCGCGGCGGTCGGTCGATGCGCGGGTCAGGAAGGCTTCGTGAGCGGCTTCGAGGAGGGCTCGCTTCAGCGGTCGAACGGCGGTGTAATTGACGGGGCCGGTGCGCAGGGCGGCGAGGTCGTGGTCGGCGGTGATGCGGGCGAAGTCGTCTGGTGTTAGCTCGGCGATGCCGTTCGGCGTCGTGGCGATGGTCGTCGGATCGAGGGCCATCGAGCTGATGATGTTGTAGGGTGAGTTGTCGCCGCCGCTCTCGTTGACGGGGAGGATCTGGACGATGCGGAGGCCCTGAGCCGCGGCCCAGGTGCCAAATTCCAGCAGGGCGGCGGTGTCGCCAATGCCAAGATCGTCGGGGCCACGGAGCGCGAAAACCGGGGCCAGAACACCGGCAACTTTTTTATCAGGAGTCAATTCGAACACGGTGGCGGCGTTCCTAGATGGGTTGGGGGGTGGGGTGCAAGTCGGCATCGCGGTTTTGAGCGATTCAGGTTGGCGGGGGGGAGGATTGTCGGTCAGAGATTTTTCACTTCGTTCAGAATGACAGGGTTTGGATGGAGGCGACGTTGCGTTTGGGGGAGAGAGCGGCTTAGGTTTCACGGCGATGATGAAGGTGACGAAGCGTTGGATTTTGGTATTTGGGGTGTCGATTTTTGGGAGCATTTTTGCGCGGGCGGAGAAGGAGCTCGATGGGGTGGTGCTGGTGATCTCGGACGGGACTTCGCAAGAGCTGATCACGGCGGCGCGCGTTTACTCCCAAGGTGTGCGGGGGCGGTTGGCGTTGGAAAACTTTCCCTCAACGGCGGTGGTGCGGACCTTTTCGCGGTCGGACATGGTGACGGACTCGGCGGCGGCGGCGACTTCGATGGCGCGGGGGATCAAGGCCGACAACCGGGTGCTTGGGATGGAGACGGCTCGGTCGGGCTCGGGCCGAGAGCCTGATGGATGTCGCCCGGGCCGAGGGTTGGTCGACGGGGGTGGTCTCGGATGATTCCGTCACGGGTGCAACGCCCGCGGCCTTCCTCGTCGAGCATGGCAATCGGAATGAGCACGCGCTGATCGCTTCGAAAATGATTGCGCAGGTCGGTCGCCGGGCGGACATCGTGCTGGGGGGGGGGCGGCAGTGGTTCCGGGACGAGGTGGCGGATCCGGCGGTGCTCTACGACAGCGGGGAGCAGGAAGTGGCGGCCCGGAACGGAATGGCTTTGGACGCGAGTGGAGTGCAGGTCTTTTCGGACTGGAAGACTTTGCGGGAGCGAATGGACGGTGGAGAGCTGAGTGGGCCGGTGCTGGGGTTATTTGCGCCAAACGTTTTCTCCTACTTCGCGGATGGGCGGCGGGAATTGCGGCTCGTGGATCTGGCGGCGACGGCGATCGATTTTTTGAAATCAAAACGGAGGCCGTTTCTGCTGGTGGTCGAAGCAGCCCTCCCGGACAAGGCGTCGCACGCCAACAACGCGAAGCGGGCGATCGTCGAGGTCCTGGAGCTGGATGCGACCCTGGCGCATCTCCGCGAGGCCGGCGGGCCGAACGTGCTCATTCTCGTGACGACCGATCACGCAACGGGCGGTCTGGCGCTCAACGGGTATCTCAAGAGCCGGGCAAAGGGGGACCTTTTGCTGCGAACAAATCCGGCGTCGGGATCGAGCGTGCTGACGTTCGCGAGCGGGCCCGGCGGCAAGCCGGACGTCAACGTCCGGGATGGGGTGCCGCTCGACGCCGCGGACGTGGATTTTGCCCAACCCGCGTTGGTGGCGAAAGAATCCGCCTTTCACACCGGGGGAGACGTGTGGCTGCTGGGGAGCGGTCCGGGCAGCGAAAGGGTGAAGGGGTACCTCGATAATACGGACATCTTCCGGCTGGCGCGGGCGGCGATTCGCGGAGACGTGTTCGAGGGCGGTGGCGCGAAGGATTAGGGCGTTGGCGTTGGCGAGCGGAGGTCGTAGATCGTGAATCCCTCGCCGCGGGCGGCGACGGGGAGTTTGGCGGCCCATTGCTTCTGGCCGGTGCCGTAGCGCAGGCGTTCTGGGCGGCCCCAGTAGAGGTAATCGACCCCGAGGGAGTCGGCGTCTTTGCGCCATCCGGGTTGCTGCGTCATCAGGTGGTCGAGAGCACCGTATCGGTCGCGGTAGTCGAGGCCGTGGCTCCAGAGGTGGCCTTCGTAGCCGGCGGCGACGGGGCGGCCGGCGAGAATGAGGGGGTGATTGTATTCCGGGGCCGAGGCGAACCGGGCGGTGAGCGGAAGGTCGCGGACGGCGGAAGTCGTCAGGTTGAGGTCGGCGCGTTTGATGAGGCCATACCCGTGACTCCCGTCGAGGCCGCCGACGAGAGAAAGTGCTCCGCTGAAAAAGAGGACGAAAACGATCGGCACCCGACCCCAGAAGGGGAGCGGACGGAGGACGGAGTCCCAGATGAACGGGACGACGGCGAGCCAGCACCAGAGCATGATCTTCACGTTGTCCCAGGGCCAGGGAGCGAAGGAGACGAAGCAGCAGAGCAGGAAGAACGCGGTGGCGGGAGCGAGAATCGCTAGCGAATTTCGGTCGCGGCGGATGAACGCGATGGCCAGCGTGGCGATCCAAAGGAACGGGATGAGGCCGAAATTTCGCAGCCAGAACCAGACCGGGTGGTCATCCTGCAACCAGCCCGCTTTGCCCTCGATGCCGCCAGCCGCCGAGAAGAGTCCGGTGACGAGCGCCATGCAGATCGTGGCGGGGAGAAGGGCGAAGAGAACAAATTGGCGGGCGGCGAGGCGATGGGCGGGATCTTTCGCGAGGAGGTAGATCGCGAGAAGGACGAGGCTCAGAAACAGAAACGTGTGGACGCTGGACAGCGGCATCGTCGCGTAGAGCAGGAGAGCCGCCCAGAGCGGCAGGGTTGGGCGGGATTCCTCGGAGAGCCAGCGGTTGCGCCAGTCATCGAGGAGGAGCAGTCCGGCCGGGAGGGCAAGAAGCAGCCCGCGCTGGGTAACGAGCATCGTGAGAAAGAAATTCTTCCACGGCCAGTCGCTGTCGGACTGGAAGTCGCGGATGGCCCAGTCGCCGCCTCCGAACGCGACGAATGCCGCCAGACCCCCGCTGAAAAGCAGCGCCGCGATCGCGAACCCGCGCCCCCAGCGCCAGAGGGCGCACCCGGTGAGGATCGCGCCAAAAAATCCGACAAAAACGAGGCCGCGCACGAGCGGGACGCCGACGAGGAGCAGAAGACTATTGAAGAGATCCGCTCCGACCGGGTAACGGAGAGTTTCCCCCGCGAGGATCTGGGCGTCGGGCCAGAGTGGGATCCCGGAGGCGACGTAGTTGATGAGGCCGATGTGAAGCGAGAGGTCGCCGAGGTTGTAGGGCGAAAGCACGAAAAATTCGTCTTCGTGGCGATAAATGAGCCACAGGAAGGCGCGGAGGCTGGCTAGAATGAACGTTCCGACCACAAACCATTCGGCTGGGCTCGGTTCGAACGGGCGGTCGCGATCCGAGCGGGCGGCGGCTAATCCCCCGACAACCAGACCAGCGAGCAGGGCGAGAATCGCGGTGGCGGGGCCGAGGCCGCGGGTCAGGATGCCGAGTAGGATGGCGACTGCGTTCGCTGTCGCGACGGCGATCAGGACACCGGAAAGGGCTCGGGTCATCGCGCGCCAACGGTGGGTTCGTCTTTCAGAAGGTCACCGAAGACGGCGACCCGGAAGTAGGCCACGCAATCCTCCTGCGCGTCACGAAGCCGGAAGGGACGTTTGACGTAGGGTTCGGCCAGGGTGCTTTCGAATTCAGCTGCTCGGCTCGCCGCGATGGCGACGAAGTCGGCGGGGCCGCTGTCAGGCAAGCCTTCCTCGTAATACCCGACGTTGTCGAAATCCCCGAGCATCCAAGGGAGCGGATAATAGCTGTCGAGAATGATGTCCCCGCGAAGGTGGTAAGTCGCGGGGTCCTGGGCGGCGCGGTCGAGTAGCGGATCGGTGAACTTCCGGATCGCGGGGAAGGTCTGGACGTAAACGTAAGGTTCCCGGGGGTTGGCGAACTCAAGGATGTTGAGGCGAAAAGCGAGCAGCGACGAGATGCCGACGAGGACGGCGGCGACGCGGGGGACGGTGAGGTATTTTGAAAATTCCGCGATGGTCGCGCCGAGAATCAGCCCAAACGGCCAGAGAATCGAAATGATCAGCCAGGGAGTTTTGTAGGGGATGAGCGTGTAGGCGACGAGGGTGCCGGCACCGTAGATCGCGAGGTAGCGAAGGATGGCGGGGGCGGGCCAGAGAAGCCGAACGCAAGCGACGAGGCCGAGCAAATAAAGGAATTCGTAGCGCGCCATGAGGGCGAGCCAGTAGGAGTTAAAGAAGAGGAATTGGTAGTCCTTCTTCACGTGGCCGCCCTGATCGACGCCGGTCTGGAACCAAGCGACGAACGTCTCGTAAAGCCCGGTGAGTCCGCCCCAGTCGAAGAACGTGCCGGAGTAGAAAAAAACGATTACGCCGATCGCGGTCGCAACCGCGATGGCGACATCGCGGCGGGACCACTGCGGGCGGGCGAGCGGGGTGGCCGGGACGGAGGGCGAACGACGTTGGTAGAAAAGTAGGCACGGGAACGCGAGCGCGAGGCTGACGAGGTGGATGACGTAGGTCTCCTTGGTCAGGATCATTCCGGTGATGCCGGCGGCCAGTGCGGCGATCCCACGGCGCTCGCCCGTCGACCAGAGCGCGAGGATGCCCCACGTGGTGAGCATCGTGAAAAAAACGAGGGCGGATTCGTGAATGGAGTAGCGACCGTAAAAGAGAAACCCAGGCGAGACCGCCATGATGGCGGCTGCCCACCGGGCGGCGTCGCGACCGATGAACCGGGCGAACTTGAGCGTGATCCAGACGGCGGCGACGCTGGCGAGGATGGCGGGCAGCCGGAGCGCCCAGAGATTGCGACCGAGGAGTTGCTGCGAGACGAAGACCGCATACATGTGGAGCGGGCCGTGGTAGTTGGTCGGGTCGTATTCGTAGAAGCCCTTGGCAGCGATCCGGTCGGCAAACCACCCGTTGACGCCCTCGTCGAAGTGCGCGGGCTTGAGGTCAAGCGCGGCAAGGCGCAGGACGACGGCGAGCAGGATGATCAGGATTTCGGGCCGGAGGAGGCGGCGGCGGACGGTCACCCGACGGAATTACCGGGAAAGGACCGGAGGGGGCAAGTGCGGAGGGGGATTTCGGACCGGAATGGGGCGCAGAGACCTCGCGGATCTGAGCCATCGCGTTGACGACGATGACGCCGTTCAGGCTTTCCGTCGGTGGTTGCTCGCCTTTTGCGCCCCTCCACTCGGCGCGCGTTGCTGCCCACAGGGTGACCGCTAGGTCAGTAGGCGTCGTGCGAGCCAGCGCCGACAATCGTCCGACCACGGGATCCCGTCCTTCATCCCCAACCCGTGACCACCGTGTTCGTAGCAATGCAGCTCGAAGCCCACTCCCGCGCTTCGGAGGGCTTGGGCAAAAAGGAGCGAGTTTTCGACCGGAACGGCGGCATCCTCGACCGTGTGCCAGATAAAGCAGGGCGGAGTATCCGGACCGACGTGGCGCTCAGCGGAGAGAAATTCGATTTGTTGGGAGGGAGGCGCCTCGCCCAGGAGATTGGCCCGTGAACCGGCGTGGTTGAAGTGCTCGTCGCCCAGCGTGATGACCGGATAGCAGAGAATTCCGAGGTCGGGGCGGGAACTGAGGCGTTCGATGGGATCCTCCGCTGCGGGATCGCCCGGATCCCATTTCGTAAGCACCGTCGCTGCGAGGTGGCCGCCCGCTGAAGAGCCGATGAGGACTACCTTCTTCGGATTGAACCCGAGGTCTCCGGCCAGGGAGCGAACCAGTCGCAGCGCCCGGGTGGCATCGTCAAACATGACGGGATGCCGGTAGCCAGCTGACCCCAGGCGATAATTGCAGACGAAGCTGTGGAAACCCCAGAGTTGAAACATCCCGGCAAACCCTTCGCCTTCCTGGGCCGAGAGGTGGCCGTAGCCGCCGCCCGGGAGAATCAGGACGGCGCAATCGGAAAATGAAGTTCCGAAGGGCTCGTAGCAATCCAAGGTCGGAGTGTCGTGAGGGGCCTCGCCCTTGGCGTGGGGGACCGGCGGGTTCCAGAGTCGGACGGAGCTCATTGGGGTTGTGTTCTTATTCGGACACCGGGAAAAGATCGAGCCGTCATCCTCTCAGCGAGGAGTTCGCTGGTCGGCTGATCCCGGGTTGTCAGATCTAGGCGGTCCGGGTTTTGGAAGCGCGCCGCAGAACGTCGGCGACGGCCTGTTTGCGAACGGGTTTATTGAGGAAAAAATCGGCGCCCGCCCGAAAACAGCGGCGTTGGTCTTCGGGAAACGTGTTGGCCGTGAGGATTGAAATGAACGCCGCCGGCAGTTTTTTTTCCGATTCGAGTTCGCGGATTCGGCGGGTCGCGGCGATGCCATCCATTTCGGGCATTTGAATGTCCATTAAGATGACGTCGGGCTGGTCCCGTTCGTAAACTTCAACGGCTTGTCGTCCGTTTGCAGCCGTGAGCGGATCGTAACCGAGCTTGCGAAGCATCGCTAGGATGAGCCTGGTGTTGATCTTGTCGTCCTCAACGATGAGGACGGTGGAGGGATGGTCGCGGGCGAACGAGGTATCCAGGGGCGGCGTTTCGGTTGGCGGCGGAGGTGATGGGAAGTTCGTTGCTGGTTTCGCTGGAATGTTGAGAAGAAATTCGCAACCGCCGCTGGGTCGGTTTTTCGCGGTCAGGCTGCCGCCCATGAGTTCGGCCAACCGCCGGGAGATGGTCAGGCCCAGTCCGGTCCCTCCGTGGCGTCGGGAGATGGTCGAGTCGGCCTGGGTGAACGGGTCAAAAATCAGGTCGAGCTTCTGCGACGGGATGCCGGGACCGGTGTCGGTGACCCGGAATTCGACGAAATTGGGATTGGAGCCTGGCTGAAGCCCGATTTGAACCGATCCGGTCTCGGTGAACTTGATCGCGTTCGCGGTGAGGTTAACGAGGATCTGGCGGATTCGCCCGTCATCCGCGATCAATTTCTCCGGAATGGCTTTGTCGAGGTGCGTGGTGAATTCGAGATTTCGTTCTTGAGCGGACCGGATGAAGAGCGCTTCGACACCTTGCAGGAGTCCACCCGGTTGGAAGGTGGACTCGGCGATCTCCATTTTTCCGGATTCAATGCGGCTGAAATCGAGGATTCCGTCCACGATCCTGAGCAGCGCTTCGCTGCTGGTGATCATCGTTTGGAGATGGTCCTTCCCTTCGGCGGAGAGGGTGGGGTCGTCGGCGACGAGGGCGGCGAACCCAAGAACTCCGTTCATGGGGGTCCGGATCTCGTGGCTCATCACGGCGAGGAACTGGCTTTTCGCTTCCTCTCCGGCTTGGGCCGATCGGGTGAGTTCCCGTTGTCTTGCCAAGGCCTCGCTCAAGGCCTGCTCCCGTTGGCGCGCTTCGGTCACGTCCCAATTGGTGCCGACCATCCGCCATGGTTTACCGCCATCATCGCACAGGAGGGTGGCGATCGCGCGGATGAATCGGACCTCGCCGTCGTTCTGACGGACGATGCGGAACTCCGTGTCGAATGGTTTCCCACCAATGGCGGCCGACGCGGCGTTTTCGGCTTCCGCCCGGGCGCGATCTAAGGGATGCAAGCAGGCGGCCCATTCGGAGTAGTCGAGATGGCGTCCATCCTGGCTCAGACCGTAGAGGGCGAACATCTCGTCGTCCCAAATCAATCGATTGGCGACGAAATCGAATTCCCAGATGCCGACGCGACTTGCTTTGGCGGCGAGCTGAAGCCGCTCGGCCGCCAGGCGGGTGGTTTCGGCTTTCTCGCGTTGGTTGGTGACGTCGCGGAAGTAGATGGCGAGACCCTCGTCCGTGGGGTACGCCCGACCGTCGAACCAGCGATCAGCGGGTCGTAATAGTTTTCGAAGTTGATCGGTCGATTCTCGCTGATGGCGGCGCGACACCGTCGCTTGAAAGCGGAGTTCGCAATCTGCGGGAATTGGTCCCAGAAAATTTCCCCGAGAAGCTCGTCCCGGTGTCGGCCCAGGATGCGCTCGGCTACCTTATTGACGTAGATCGTTCGCCAGAATGGGTCGATCAGCAGGAAGGCATCGGTGATGCTTTCGAGGGTCTTGCTGAGGCGGCGGGCCGTGCGGCGGGATTCTTCCGTGGCGTTTCGGCGGTCGGTTACGTCGCGCTGGATTGCGATGTAGTGGCGGATTTTACCCTGGTCGGTTTTGAGCGGAGTGATGGAAAGGTCATTCCAGAAGGGGGTTCCATCCTTGCGGTAATTGAGGATCTCGCCCTCGAACGGAATGTTCTCCCCGAGACATTTTCGGATGGCGGCGACGGTCTTCGGGTCGGTTTCCGGGCCTTGGAGAAAGCGGCAATTACTATCGAGGACTTCGCTGGCGCGGTAGCCCGTCAGGTCTTCGAAGCCCTCGTTGGTGTAGGTGATGAGCCGATCGGGTCCGGCCACGAGGACGCCCTGGGAGATCTCGCTCAACGCCAAATTCCTCAACGCAAGCGCATCGTCATTTTCGATGCGTTGGGTGATATCGCGGGCGATCTTCGAGAATCCGATGAGTCCCCCGTCCGGCGAGCGGAGCGGAGAGATCGAGACGGAGACCCAGACGGTGGCGCCATCTTTGCGCCGGCGGCGCGTTTCGAAGTGATCGACGGACTGGCCTTCGCGAATCCGATTGAGAATTTTTTCGGTCTCCACGGACAGTTCAGGTGGAAGGAGGATGTCGACCTGCTGGCCGATGATTTCAGAGGCCGAATAACCGAAGGTGCTTTCCGCCTGGGCATTCCAGGTCAGGATTTTTCCGTCGTTATCGAGGCTGTAGATGGCGTCGTTTGAGGCCTCCACCACGGCGGCGAGGCGGCTTTGGAGGTCGAGGGCGAGGGCGAGGGCTTCCCGCGCCTGATGCATCAGATAGGGTTTGCCGTCGGCGAGCATGATCGCGTCGACTTCTCCACCGAGGGAAGACTGCACGGCGGCCTCCGCCTCGCTGAGGCGGCGGACGAGATCTCCAAAGGCGATCTCGAGATGAGGACTTGGGCTGTCTGGGGGAACGGACATCCTTTTTTGGTCAGGTCTCCAGAATTCCTACGACGGTGGCTCGTTCGCTGAGATTGCCGACGATGCGGCGCGGTGGTCCGGGGCTTAGGATGACAAGAGTCGGGGTGACGAGGATGTGATCCTCCATGGCGCGCCCGGGAGTCTTGAGAACGTCGATTTCGTCGACGGTGTAGTGGCCACCGCAGACGTCGCGACCGATTTCGGCGAGATTGGCGCGGGCGCGGACGGAATTTGGTGCGTCACCAGCCACGTAGAGGCGAAAGGCGTGCACTGTGGTGCTCATGGTTCTTTCAGGTTTGGGGATTGCCGATCGCTCTGTCGCCGATCACGGAGGGAGTTTTTGCGCTGCGAAATGAGTGCGAGACGGTCAGCCTCCGTCAGCTCAAGAGATTTCTGCTCGCTTCGCTTGTTATCGATCTGATGTTGAAGACTGCGGAGTTGGTCGGACATTTCTCGGATCGTGTGATCGAGTTCTGCGCGTTTGAGTTCGGATTCGAGGGCAAGAGTTTCCTCCGCCCAGGACTCAGCCCGCTCTTTCTGCCAACGGAGGGTGCCCATGAGAACCTCGCCATCGGCCGTGTAGGCATCGGTGAGCGTGATGCCGTCGTTGGACAGGATGAGTTCGCGAACCTGGTTGGAGTGGGGGGTGCCGCGGGATTTCACGATGGACAGAGCGCGGTTCCGCTCGCCCGCGTGAACGAGGTAGGACAGGTGGATCCAGGTATCGGCGATCGTGGAAATCTGAATGGGCGTCGATTCCTCGTCGACCGAGGTGAGGAGGCTGGTATTGAGAACGGTGATCCCGAGTGCTTTGCACAAGCGGGTGATTCGTTCCGCGATGTTCTGAGCGATCTCGTCGCCGCCGCTTTTGATGAGGGCGCTGATGGGATCCAGAACGAGGGACCTTGGTTGGGTACGATTCGAGCAGGGACTGGATCGTGACGAGGTGCTGTTTGGCGTTGCAGTCGTCGGCGAGCACGCTGTGAATCTGGAGGCGCTTGCTTTTAACGTGCCGCTGAAGGTCGATTCCCACCGAGGAAAAATTGCGGACGAGTTCGTCGGAGCCTTCGTCGAAAGTGACGTAGAGTGCTTTCTCTCCGCGCAGGCAGGCGGCCTCGGTGAAGGCCGCAGCGAGGGTGGATTTCGACGTGCCGGGAGCGCCCGAAATGAGGACGCTGCTGCCCCGGTAGTAGCCGCCGTCGAGCATGGTATCGAGGCGAGCGACTCCGCTGGAGACCCGCTCCTTGGTGACCGGTATGCGCTGGTCAACAGCGAGGTCGGTCGAGATTTCGATTCCGCCGTTTCCGATGCTCAGGGGGACCGCGTTCTCCGCGAAGGAGGACCCTCGATATTTTACGACCCGAAGATTCCGGAGTGAGAAGCGGCTGGTCAGGTCATGATCTAGGCTGATCACGCAGTCGGACATGGACTCCATCCTGGCCGTGTGAACGGTGATCGACTGACCGGCGATCTCCGGCTTGGCGGTCATGATGCCAGTGAGGCCGCTCGCGAGGAGCCAGTGGTAGAGCCGGAGAATCTCGCGGCGCTCGGCTTCCGGGTTATCAAGTAGTTCCAGCAGCATGTCGATCCCGTCGAAGACGACGTAACTGGCCTTCATCTGCCGGGCTTTCTCACCGATAATTGCCAGGATGGCGGACAGATCGAAGTCGCCGGATCGGACGATTTCCGGAGTGATCTGGGCATCGAGGAAGAAAATCTCACCGTCGGCCAGGGCGGGTAGATCCCAACCAAAGCTCTCGGCGTTCTCGATGATCTGGGTGGAAGACTCCTCGAGCGCGACGAAGATACCGGATTCCGAGCCGTTGCGCGCCGCGTTCACGATGGTCTGCAGCGAGAGGACGGTCTTGCCGCAACCGGCTCCCCCGGTAATCAAGGTGTTCCGGTTCCGGGGTAACCCGCCGCGGAGAATTTCATCGAGGCCACGGATCCCGGTTGGAAGCTTTCTCGAAGTCGGGGGCCTTTTTTTACGAGTCGTCTTGGTCAAATTAAGGTTCCTTTAATGAACAAAGTAGCATGCGAGGATTACTGAACAAAGGTATTCCAACGGCAGAGGTCCGAACCGTTAACGGCGCGGGGTTGCATCGGACGCGCACGAATTGATCTCCCGCCGACCGCGGGGGGGGGCGGGGAGGCATCCGGTTGGAGTGGTTTTCCGCCCACGGAATTGCCGGGGATTTTTTCCTCGGGCAGTCGGGCACTCAACCCCATCACGTCCCGCTCGATCCGAACCTCGCTTCAGAATTGGGAAATCTACCCCATCGTAATCGCGGCAGATCGATTACTCCCAAATCTCCCTTAGCTTAACGCCATTCAGGGCCGTCCTCTTTCTTTTGCCGCCTTTCCCCTTTGGCCGAAATAGTCAATCGGGGAGATGACGAATCATTGCCTGACCCAAATTCCGCGCTCCGGGTGCCGGGAACCATTCGTCCCCGTGGAGCAGGAATTGCCAGTTTCCGCGGTAGGTCCCGAGTTCGCCGAAAAAACGGAGCTGGGATTGCTTTTCGGCGACTTCGCGGATCTCGGCGCGGAGGTCGGCATCGTGGGAATAGACCTGATACTCTTCACCGCCGACGGTCACGTAAACACGGCCCCGCTCGTCCACGGTCGCGGGAGCATCGACGAGAAAGACGCGTCCGCCGTAGGAGCCATCGCGGATGTTAGTTCCGGGCGGCAGATCGCCGAATGACAAGGCAGCGGCGAAGAGATCCACGGCGGAGATTTCCACGGGAAGGGCGTCGGCGGAGGCAGTCTCCGACTTGCCCGGGCGTTCGAGCGCAATCCACCGGGTTTTATCGTTGTCGTCGACGGTGCGAAAACGGGCGAGGAGCGGAAAGTGGTCGGAGAATCCCGACGGGTACTCGGACCGGGACCAGCGGATCGGTCGACCGAAGACGTCGGTGTTGAGTCCCTGGATTTTCATGACGGTGAAGCTGTTGTCGACGTATTGGACGCCACTTTGATCGTAAAGACCGCGGGAGAGCATGATGTGCATCAGGGTGCCCCATTCGTTCTGGTAGATGTCGCTGCCTCGCTGGTCGGAGGGTAGCTCGAACCACAGGTTGTAGAGATCGGGGCCACCCCGTTGACGCAGCGCAAGTTCGTTGCCCTGGGAGCCGAGGATGTCGTTGATCCCGGTGCGGCGCATGTCGCGATAACGCCGATTTTGGTTGTAGTGGGAATTGAAATCCCCGGCCACGATCACGTCGGCGTGAGGATCAGCCTCAAAGATCTCGTCCAGGCGAGCGCGGTGGGTCTGCGCATTGCCGAGGCGTGTCTCCTCGGCCTCGAGATTGCCGGCACCGGATTTCCAATGATTTGCAAAAATGGTGAGCGGGTGTCCGTCGACATCGAGCGTGACTTCCAGAATGGCGCGCGCGTCTTCGGTGGAGTGGCTGCGCTGGGCGATGACGGGGAACCGGGAGAAGATGACATTCCGGATCGCGATGCCACGGCCGTCGTCGTAAGTGCCCGGCTTCTCGTCGGTGATGCAGACGTTGTAACCGCGCAGCCCGGCATCGTAACACGCCTTCAGCAGCCAGGCCTCGGAGGGAACGCCCGCCCACTCGTCCGGCAGTGGCGACTCGGCCAGGAGGTCGGCGAGTTTTCGGTCCTCGACCGACGCGAGCCACCCCGCGTAGTCGGTCACGCTGGACTCCGGCGTCTGGTCGAGTTCGATCTCGTTGAAAACGATCACGTCGGGACCGCGGCCGTCGTCCACTTTCGCGAGAACCTTTGCGATATTCGCCGCCTTCACGGCAAGGTGACCGGGCGGGTATCCCGGCGGTCGGTAGTCGTCGTAAAGAGCCACCCCGTCGGCATCGAAGAGGTTCTCGACGTTGTAAGTCACGACAGAAAAATCGCGGGCGGAACAAACTCCCGCGAAAACGAGCGCGAGGGTGGCGGACGGCAGAAAACGATGGGGCACCGCGGAAGATTCAACGATTTGGATCGATTGGGAAGCAGAGTCTTTTGCGTTTCGATGACTTGAGAGATAATTTGGTCGCAAGCGGGTTGATTAACGGAGTAATTCCGGGGAACCTCGGGCGGGAGGCGAGGGGACTTCGGGGGGCAAAAAATTCTGCAACGACGTTGCGGGAAATGATTGCTGGTTTTAATTCCGATCCGAAATAATCGACCAGCCCCTTCCGCGTCTGGAGCGCCGACCCCTTTCCCAATCGGGCAATCATTTGTGGTTTCTCGATTTGATGGAATACTCCCGCCCATGAAAAAAAATCGATTCTGGGCTTTCATTGGGGCCACCTCCATGACGCTGCTAATCGCTTCGGCGGCCAGCGCGGCTGAGGGGGAACTCATCACCGAGTTCTCGGAGAATGATTCGCAAGACCTCGAGTGGCGGGTCGTGGATGATCGGGTGATGGGAGGTCGCTCCCAAGGGAAAATGGTGATCAGCGACGACGGTATTCTCAAATTTAGCGGAAATCTCTCGTTGGAAAATAACGGGGGATTTTCGTCAATCCGTTCCGGCGACGTGAAGCTCGATTTCAGCGCAGCAGAAGGAGTGGTTTTGCGCGTCAAAGGCGACGGTCGAACCTACGAGGTCCATTTTTCCACCCCCGCCCGCTGGAAAGGCAGGGGAATCACTTTTGCGGGTCTGTTGCCGACGGAGGAAGGACAATGGACCGACGTCAAAATTCCGTTTTCCGAGTTCGAAGGTGATTTCCGGGGACAGCGGTTGAAAGACGAAGCGAGCAAATTCGACCCCGCTGCCGTGCGAGGAATTACCCTGGAATTGGTCGACAAAAAGGCCGGCGCGTTCGAGCTGCAAGTCGACTGGATCCGAACTTACGGCACCAGCAAACGAAGCTCTGCGGATCGGTAGACCCAGCCGCCAAACCGAGGCTTTCGATCATCCCCCATTTCTTCCACCGGCTCAGAGAGACGCTCGAAGAGAAAGATGCGACGGCTCGCCTGGGACGTCTCCGGGGAGGTTACGACGGCCATTTCCCCAGCGGGATCGAGCACGCGCGGCAGCCCCATCTCGACCCCAATATTCAATTGGGGAGAGAATGAATGGTTGCCTTCCCCCGCACGGACTGACCCGCTGAACGAACTCCCCAAGCCGCCCGCGCCCGGACGCAGCTTCCCCGGGAGTCCTCGTTTTGGAATCTACCGCTCCGACTTGCTCATGGAACCCCGCCGAAACCAGCCCCCCTCCCGATGAACCTCGACCGTGGCCTGCTCTACGTCGCGACCGGCCAACCCCACGCCAGCGAATGCCGTCGGTCCGCCCGCTCCGCGAAAGCCCGCATGCCCGACCTCCCGATCTCCGTCTGGACCGATCGCCCGAACGGCTTCGTCACCGGCTGCTTCGACTCCGTCCACGTTCTGAAGGATCGAACTCATTCCTACCTCGACAAAATCATTCCCCTCGAACGAACGGACTTCGCGAAGACGATCTTCGTCGATACCGACACCTTCTTCCTCCATCCGGTCCACGACGTCTTCGAGTTACTCGACCACTTCGAACTCGCCTACACCCACGAAGTCTGGCGCATCCACTACTGGAAAGAACCCGTCGCCGACCCCATCCCGCCCTGCTTCCCGGAAATCAACACCGGCGTCTTCGCCTACCGCAGGTCACCCCGGGTCTTCCGCTTTTTCAGAAAATGGCTGCAAATCTACCGCGACCAACTCGGCGCCGACGTTCCACCCGATCATGATCAGCCTGCTTTCCGCCAAGCCCTGTATGACTCCGACCTGCGGTCCGTCGTCCTCCCGCCCGAATACAACTCCCGGTCCAGCTACCCCATGTTCAAGGGCGGCGGATGCCCCGTGAAAATCCTCCACGGCCGCGATCCGAGCCTCACCCGTGCCATCAAGGGAGTCAACCGTCACGACGGCATCCGGCTCTACGACTTCAGCCAGGATGCCCCGCCGCCACCCCGGCCGAATCCCTGATCCATCCCCCCGAGAAATTCCTCACGCCATAAAACGCGGTTTCCTCGCCAAGCTCATCCACCGCCTCGGCGTCGTCCAGCCCGCCGACGTCCAGGGCTACCATCGCCATCCTCGCAGGAGGTATGAACCGAGGACATAGGTAACAGATTGACCGAGAACATGGGTGACAGTTCAGGGCGATGGATGCCCTGGGAAAACGAGTCACCGATGGAACAGAAACAAAGATTTGTCAGTCTACTTGTGAGCGACCGGTTCACGATGGTGGAGCTGTGCGAAAGTTTCGGTATTTCGCGCAAGACGGGACACAAGTGGACGGCCAGGTACGAAGTCCAAGGGATGGGCGGGCTTGAGGATCGGAGCCGAGCACCGAAGACGGTGACGGGATTGGGGTCAGGGATTGGGGTCAGGGATTGGGGTCAGGTGACAAAATTCAAATCACCGCGACCAGCTCAAGATTTGACACCTGACCCCATTCCTGACCCCATTCCCCTGACCCCATTCCCGACAATTACTTTTGGAGCGGGTCGAGCGGTCAAGATTTGAACCAATGCACGGACTGACCCCGGCCCCGGTGATCGCGGTTTTTGCTCCTACACGACTCTGGCCACGCTGGCTGGACGCGGCATTGACGGCGTCTTTCGCCTCCACCAAGCCCGCAAGATCGACTTCCGGGAAGGTCGCCGACTCGGTCCCGACGATCGGCTCGGGCGAAGGGGTCAGTCCGTTCATTGGTTCAAAAGAACATTTTACGGGATCTCAGGGGCATTTGGGCAGGCGATTCTGAACCAATGAACGGACTGACCCCTTCGACTGAACCAATGAACGGACTAACCCCTTCGACGGACTGACCCCTTCGACTTCGACGACATTACCCAGCGGGCGACTGGTGGGTTGCCCCGCTGAATGGTGGCGTATAAACTGTTGGCCGTTTGCAAAGATGAACGACTCCTCAAAATATTCGCGACTCAATCGGAGGATCGTCCTGCCCGCAGCGGTCATCTGTCTGGCTCTTACCGCCAATTTGATGGGCCAAACGTCCGAGCGTCGGAAAGGGAAAGCGGACCGGATCGAGCGATCGATTCGCGGGGAAATGCGAAAAAATGATCTCCGGGCGGTGATCGTCGAGGTGAGCCGGGGCGGTCGGACGCTTTACCGGGGAGCGATGGGGGAATCGATGACCGGGGTGGCCGCGAATCCGCGGATGCACGCCCGGATCGGGGCGGTGTCGATTGCCTTTCTGGGAAATCTGCTGCTGCAGCTCGATCAGGAGGGAGTGGTCGGCATCGATGATCCGGTGTCGAAGTGGCTGCCGACATTCCCGGCCGCGGGCGAGGTGACTTTGCGGATGCTAGTCAACGGGACATCGGGCTACGCGGATTACGTGCAGCAGGATGTCTTTATCGACGACTTCTACGCGGAGGTTTTTCAGCGATTCACTCCCAATGATCTTTTGGGATACGCGTTCGCCAAACCGCTGCTCTTTTCTCCGGGGACCGATTGGAGCTACGCCCACACAAATTTCGTCGTGTTGGGGTTGGTGCTTGAGCGAGCAACCGGGACGAGGCTCGCGACGCTTCTGGAGGAAAGGGTCTCGCGTCCACTGGGACTTCGCCGAACGCGCAGTGCGAACTCGGCGAGGATCCCGCGACCGACGTTGCACGCCTTCACGTCGGAGCGGGGAATTTACGAAGAATCGACGTTTTGGAATCCCTCGTGGACTTTGGCGCGGGGAGCGATTCAGACGGCAACCATTCGAGACGTGGCGCGAGCTGCGAGGCGGATCGGTCGCGGAGACCTGCTGACGGAGGAGAGCTATCGCGCGATGCTGGCGCCCGATACCGCGGGCAAGGGGCCGTGGGATTCGGACCGCTACTACGGGTTGGGCGTGGTCGTGGTGAACGGCTGGATTCTGCAGAATCCGTTGTTTCACGGATACAGCGGGGTGATGGCCTACCTGCCATCACGCGATCTGGCGGTGGCGGTTTTTTCGACCAAGGGAGATATGGCTGACCCGGATACCAACGACAGTTCGGCGATCCTGACGCGATTGGCGCGGATTCTTTCGCCCGGGAACGTCCCCTGAACCGAACTCCGCTCCCCCGGCCGGTCGCTCCGGTGCTCACCCGGCTAGCGCCGTAAGGTTCGCTGGCCGGGTCGCGAGCCAGGCTTTGAGGTTGGCGTGGGCGGGGTTATCGAGCTCGGGATCTTCTTTGAAAATACTCTGGGCGAGCGTGCGGGCCTCAAGCATTTGGTCGCGGTCATGGAAGAGGTCGCCGATGCGGAGCGGGGGAGACCGGTCTGGGCGGGGGCGGTGCGGATGGCGACCTCGAGGAGGGTGAGGTTGCTCGCGGAGAGGCGCAGAGGCGTCGAGAATTTCGGATTCGGGTGCTCTCGGCGCCTCGGCGCGAGATTCGTTCACTCGGTGACGACGCAGGTGGCTGGCGCGGCGGGTGAGGGGTTTGAGGCTTCGCCTTTGGGCACGGGTCTTGAGCTGGAAGCTCGAGACAGCGGGCTGGAAGACCGCGCTCCCCAACTCCGGTGGCGGCTCCGGCGCTCTGGGCAGGGGACGGTGATCGGACGGGTGGGGGGGGTGCGATGCTTTTGGGATCGGTTCTTTCCGGCGGGTGGGCCGATTGGGTAGTCTGGAAGGATGATGCCCCTGCACCAGAAACATTCCGCGCACAGTGATCAGAACGACGAGGTTTACGGATCGACGGATTCGGGCCTGACCGCTCCGAAGGCGAAATTCCCGCGGAAGGAGCGGGATCCGCGGCACGCTTACCAAGTGGTTCACGACGAATTGATGTTGGACGGGAACGCGCGGCAGAATCTGGCGACGTTTTGTCAGACCTGGGAGGAGCCGGAGGTGCATCAGCTCATGGATGAGTGCATCGACAAGAACATGGTCGATAAGGATGAGTATCCGCAGACGGCGGAGATCGAGGCGCGGTGCGTGCGGATGATCGCGGATCTGTGGAATTCTCCCGCGGCGGCGACGGGGGTTGGTTGCTCGACGACGGGATCGAGTGAGGCGGCGATGCTGGGGGGAATGGCGATGAAGCGACGGTGGGAGGCAAAGCGGAAAGCGGCGGGGAAGCCGATCGATAAGCCGAATCTCATCACGGGGCCGGTTCAGGTCTGTTGGCATAAATTTGCCCGGTATTGGGACATCGAATTGCGGGAGATTCCGATGGAGGAGGGGCGGCTGATCATGACCCCGGAGGAGGTGATCAAGCGGTGCGACGAGAACACGATCGGGGTCGTGCCGACGCTGGGGGTAACGTTCACGTGTCAATTCGAGCCGGTGGCGGCGGTCGCGGAGGCTCTCGATGGGTTCGAGCGCGAGACGGGGTTGGACATTCCCATTCACGTCGATGGAGCGAGTGGTGGATTTTTGGCACCGTTCTGTGCGCCGGAGTTGGTCTGGGATTTTCGGCTGTCGCGGGTGAAGTCGATCAACGCCTCGGGGCACAAATTCGGGCTTTCGCCGCTGGGGGTGGGCTGGATCGTCTGGAGGGAGGAGGTGGACCTGCCGGAGGAGCTGATCTTCTGGGTGAATTATCTCGGGGGTAACATGCGGGACATCGCGCTGAATTTCTCGCGGCCGGGCGGGCAGGTGGTGTGTCAGTATTATAATTTTCTGCGGCTGGGGGTGGAGGGCTACCGGAAGATCCACACGGCTTGCTACGAGACGGCGCAATGGCTGGCGGCGGAGATCGGGAAGCTGGGGCCGTTCGAGATCATCTACGACGGGCGGATGGACGCGGGGATCCCCGCCCTGTGCTGGCGGTTGAAGGGTGAGCAGGAGTTCACGCTCTACGACGTCGCGGACCGGTTGCGGTGCCGGGGATGGCAGGTGCCGGCCTACACGTTGCCGGCGGATTGCGAAACGCAAACGATTCAGCGCATCCTCGTTCGGCACGGGGTGAGTCGGGATCTGGGGGCGTTGTTGATGAACGATCTGCGGGACGCGCTGGATTATCTGGAGAAGCATCCGGTAACGAAATCGCTGACCGAGGAGGAGGCGGCAGGGTTCCATCATTGAGGTTGGCGCGAAGACCAGCGGGGGGATCGGGGTTTCTCCGATGTTTCCGGAATGGGGTTGACTAGCGGCTGGGCGGGGCTTTGATGGCGCGCGGCATGGGGGTGCAATTCGTTAGCGCGATAGTTTGGGGAGCGTTGCTCTTGGCGGCAGGCTCGGCGACGGCGGCTTCCGTCACTTTTCGCGATGGGAGCGAGATGCAGGACGTGGAGGTCGTGACCCGGACGGAAGATTCGGTCACGCTCAAGATTGATGCCGGGATTATCCGGTTTCCGCTGACGGCGATTGCCACGATCGACGGGAAGTCGGTCGACGCGGTGGTGGAGGTCACTGCGGATGCAGGCGCGGAATCGGAATCGGAATCGGTGGAAGTGGCTCGCGAGCCGGAGCCTGAATTGTCGATGGTCGCGGACGAGACGGTGGTGGAAGACGGTGCGACGCCGGATCCGTGGGTGGTCGAGCCGGAACTCCCGACGGTGGACGCTGCCGATGAAGCTGAACCCACGCTGGAGACGGTCGGGCCGCCCGAGGTCGGTGGACGGTGGAATTTTGCTTTAGTTCTGTTGGGGATTCTGGTCGGAGGCGGGTTGTGGATGCGGAGCGTGCAGGCGGTGCAGAAGGGGATCTGGCAGCGGCAGGCAGACGGGCGGGTCTGGACAATGATCGCGCTTTTGCTGCCGGTGGTGGGGGCGGTGCTTTACTTTGGCTGGCGGGGGTTGGCCGGGATGTTCGCGGGAACGAAGAAGCGGTTTGGAACGAAGAAGAAGGGGGCGGCGGAGGAAGTGTCCGCGGCGGAAGGGTTCAAGATCAGCGGGACGGGATTGTCGTGGAAGGATCGCAAGGTGCCGCCGCCCGCGAAGACTGAGACGGTCTCCGACGACGCGGGGCGGTTGGAATTTTTGGGAGTCGAGGCGGTGGGGTCGGCGAGCGGTGGGGCGCTTGTTTCGGGGCTCGACACTGCGCGTGAGGTGTTGGAGGCGGCGCTGCTGGAGCGGGCGAGCGACGTCCACATCGAGCCGTCGGACGGAAACTACCGCGTCAGGCACCGGATGGATGGAATCCTGCAGGAGACCCGGACGCTGGACACGGTGGACGGGAAGCGGCTCGTGACATCGATCAAGACCCTCGCGGAGATCGACGTGTCGGAGAAGCGGCGAGCGCAGGACGGAAAATTCCGCGTGCGGATGGACGGTCGGCAGGTGGACTTCCGCGTGGCGACGGCCAACTCGATCTACGGCGAGAAGGTGGTGATCCGCGTGTTGGATCACGCGGGTGGCATCCTCGATCTGCGGGCGCTCGGGATGCAGGAGGACATGCTCGCGACGTTTCAAGCGAACGTGAACGCGAAGAATGGGATGATCCTCGCGACGGGGCCGACCGGCTCCGGAAAAACGTCGACGCTCTACGCGACGCTGCGCGAACTCGATGCGACGAAGCTCAACATCATGACCATCGAGGATCCGGCGGAATACGAGTTGGCGGGGGCCACGCAGATCGCGGTGAATCCGAAGGCGGGCATCACTTACGAAAGCGGTTTGCGCTCGATCCTCCGACAGGATCCGGACGTGATTCTCGTGGGGGAGATGCGGGACGCCGAGGCGGCGGAGGTGGCGTTGCGTGCGGCTCTCACCGGGCATCTGGTGCTGAGCTCGTTGCACACGAAGGATGCGATCGGGACGATTTCGAGGCTGCAGGACATGGGAATCGAGCGATATCAAGTCGCGTCGGCGCTGCTGATGATCGTGGCGCAGAGGCTGGTGCGGAAATTGTGCGAGGGATGCCGCACGTCTTACGAAGCGACGGGGGACGAGCTGGAGTCGGTGGGATTTTCATTCGATCCCGGCACGACACTGTACGCGGCAGGCGGGTGTCCGGCGTGCCGGGGGACGGGATACTCCGGGCGGTCCGGGTTATTTGAATTGTTGGTCCTCGATGATGAGGTGCGGAAGGCGGTCGGGGACGGACTCGGCGAAACGGCTCTGCTGGAGCTGGTGAAGGCGAAGGGATTTCGAAGTTACCGGCACGACGGTGCCGAGAAAGTGCTCATGGGATTGACGACGGTCGAAGAAGTGCTGGAGGCGAGCTGAGGAGCGATGATCTGGACGATTCTAGCAATCTTGGCGTTCGTGGGTCCGCCGCTTTCCCGGGCGTGGTTGGGGTGGCGCGATGGGGCCACGACGGAGGTGCGGTACCTCATTGTGACGGTGTTTGCGGTGCTGCTGGGGTTGCGGTTCTGGCAGCCGGCGACGGAATTTCTCGCCAGGAACGTGCCGGTGGATTCGCGGTTTATCGCGTTGGCGGTTTTCATCGGATTCGTTGCGTTGGGCGCTTTCGTGGCGGGGTTGGCGGTGCGGTTGAAGGGGTATGGATTTCACCAGCAGCGGGCGAATTGGCTCGATCAGGGGCTGGGTGCGGTCGTCGGGTTGGCGAACGGTGCGTTGATCGGGAGCACGTTTGTGATGGTGTTGGTGATCGCGTTGCCGGTGTATTTCGCGGATCCGGATAAACCCGACACGGCGCAGCGGATCGGGGTGTGGCCGATGGAATTCTGCCGAGAGGCCGAGAAGGTGGCGGCGATGCTACCGGGGAGTCCGGGTCGGACGCTGTTTCCGGCGATCAAATTCGAAACGCGGGACGTGGAGGCTGGCGATCAAGTGCCGGACGCGGCGGAAGGCGAGAGGGTGGTTGTGAAGGTGCCGGTGGTGGTGTGGCGGTAGGTGGGACGTCCTCTGGGGAGGGGGATCTAACCAAGTGCCGGAGCTCTGAACGATGGCCAGGGAACCCGGCGGCGCAGCTTTCCTGCCTTGCGGGTCGGGGTGTCGCGGTGCGATCAAACCAGGACAGCGTGCGGTCAAAGTAGGACTGTGTGCGATCAAACCAGGACAGCGCAGATTTTGCGGAGCTGGAGCGGAGCGGAAGCGGAGTAAAATCTGCGCTCGCGCCCATGGAATGGGGTATTTCGGGGACTTGAAAAAAACTACCAGCAACTCATCGGCCGTCATGCCGCGCCATATATCCGCGATGTCATGGCCCGTTTTCGCAAGGATTCGATCTCGGCACATGACGCCCAAGGCGAACTCGGTCTGAGTCGAAGTCGATTTTACGTTCTCTACAGCGACTATTTGAAGGCATGTGCCGGGCGCACCCAGCGTTCATGGGCCCCTGGGCAGTCCGGCGGCAATCATCACCGAGCGTGGCCCGAGGAGGTTTGCCAGCTCCTCACCAAGCTTCTGCAAGCGCGCCCGCCAGCCTCGTATGCCTTCGCCGCGGACGAAGTTCATCGCCGCCACCAGCTCAAGATTGATCGTGCCAGTGTGCGGCGCTGGGCGCTGTCCCGTGGACTCGGACCGGACACCCGATACAAGGCAGCACGCAAACCCGTGCGGCGTTGGCAGGTCCAGCAAATCGGCCAGCTCTGGCAGTATGACGCTTCTCCGCACCGCTGGTTTGGCCCCGCCCATCAACCCGCTCATTTGCTGGAAATCATCGACGATCACAGCCGGGTTGTTCCCGGTGCGCAGATCTACGCGCGCGAGTCTCTGCTCGCTCATCTCGACTTTCTTTCGGGCGCGTTCCGCGCCTACGGACTACCTCTGGCCCTCTACGTCGATTACCACTCCTTCTTTTTTACCAACACTCCCGAAGCCTTCACTCAACTTGGGGCCGCTCTTCGTTTTTACGACGTCTCGCTGCGCTTTGCACCCACTCCCCAAGCCAAGGGCAAGATCGAACGCCTCCACGACTATTGGCAGAAGCGGCTGCCTGCCGTCTTCGCGGCCGAGGCGATCACCACCCTGCCCGCCGCCAACGCTCTGTTGGCCCGACTCCTGGACCACCGCAACCAGCACGAAAAACACCGCGAAATTGCTTCAACTCCCGACGCCGCGTGGAAGCTGGCTCTGCGCGAGAAACGCTCGGCCCTACGTCCCGTTCCCGCCTGTCCGTGGTGGCCTTACGTCTGGAGCCAACGATCCAACGCCCGCGTCGAGCCTGATGGTCGAATCTCCCTCCCGGGACAACGTCTGCGAATCGACAAACCGCCCGGTTCCAAGGTCATTCGCTGCCTCCATCCCAACGGCGACTTCTCTATCCTCGACGCGGCTCCAGCCAAGAAATCCAAACCCCTCGTCCTTCTCCATTGCCCGGCTTCCAAACCTGTCCTGCTTTGATCGCACGCTTTTGTCCTGGTTTGAAATCCTCACCACAGCCTTGCGGGTCGGGGTTGCAAAGTGCTGAGACCGTCGGTAGAAGGTTCGACCCCGGCGACAGAGCCGGGTTCTTATTTTTATGGAAACTACACTGATTCTTCTCAAGCCGGACTGCGTGACCAAGGGTCATTGTGGTGAAGTCATCAAGCGACTGGAGACCGCGGGGTTCAAGATCCGGGGTTGCAAAATGATGGCGCTGGGAGCGCCGATTCTGCGTGAGCATTACGCTCACATCGCGGGAAAACCGTTTTTTCCGGAGGTCGAGACGTTCATGCAATCGAGCCCCGTCATCGCGCTGGCACTCGAGGGTGACAAGGTGATCGAGAAGGTGCGGGACCTGCTCGGGCCGACGGACTCGCAGGCGGCGGCTCCGGGGACAATCCGAGGCGATCTGGGCGTCGATAAGATGGTGAACGTCTGCCACGCGTCGGACTCGACCGAGGCGGCAGCGGTTGAATTGAAGCGTTTCTTCGCGGACGGCGAGTTGCTCGACTGGTAGGGTGTTTGGTGGGATGAGCGGGCACCACCACGATCACGGTCCGCAGAATTACAACCGCGCGTTTGCCATCGGCGTCGGGCTGAACACGGCCTACATCGTCGTCGAAGTGGCGATCGGGATCGGGATCGATTCCGTCGCGCTGCTGGCGGATGCGGGGCATAACGCGAGCGACGTCCTGAGTCTGCTGCTCGCGTGGGGTGCCGCGGCGATGTCCGGGAGTGCTCCGACGACGCGGCGGACTTACGGACTGCGGCGGACTTCGATCCTGGCGTCGCTGGCGAACGCGATCCTGCTGCTGCTGGCGATCGGCGCAATCGGGTGGGAGGCAGTGCGGCGATTCGGCGAGGATGTGGCGGTGCAGGGGGGGACGATGGCGGTGGTGGCGGGTGTCGGGATTGTGGTGAACGGAGCAACGGCGTGGCTTTTCGCGAAGGGGCGCGAGCGGGACATTAACATTCGCGGGGCTTATCTGCACATGGCGGCAGACGCCGCGGTGTCGGCTGGGGTGATGGTGGCTGGGATTGCGATCGCGCTGACGGGGCTGGATTGGATCGATCCGCTCGTGAGTTTGGGTATCGTGGCCGTGATCGCGGTCGGGACGTGGGGGTTGCTGCGGGACTCGGTGAATCTGGCGATCGACGCGGTCCCGGAAGGAATCGATCCGGAAGCGGTGCGGGCGTTTCTGGCTGGGCAGGCGCGGGTGATCAACGTGCACGATCTGCACATTTGGGCGATGAGCACGACGGAGACGGCGCTCACGGCGCACGTGGTGCGGGAGTCGGGCGAGGATGATTTTGCGACGCGGATGGGACGTGAGCTTCACGATCGATTTGAGATCGCGCACGTGACAATTCAGGTCGAGACGCACGGGACCGACTGCCGCGGTTGTGAGGTGCGTGCGTAGGATTGCCCGGTGGACGCTCGGACTCGCGGCGGCCGGGTCGCTTTTCTTCGCAGCGGTGGCTTTCTGGCCGCTGAATCCGGATGAATTGGTGCTCACGTCGGAGCCGGTGGAAGATTACGCCGAGGCGCGGCGGCAGATCGACGAGCTGATCGCGCGACCGCTCGGCGAGGTGCGCGAGGCGTGCCGGGGGCGGGTGCTGGACCATGGCCGCAAGGTCGGAACGGCGGTTGTGCTGCTCCACGGGTTGACGAATTGCCCCAAGCAGTTCGCTGCCTTCGGCCAGCTTGCGCACGAGGCCGGGGCGAACGTGCTCATCCCGCGCACGCCGTATCATGGCTACGCCGATCGGATGACGCGTGACCTCGAGTTGCTCGACGCGCAGGGCATGCTGGATAACGCCAATCGGGCGGTTGATCTCGCGCGCGGTCTGGGCGAGCGCGTGGTCGTGGTCGGGTTGTCCGTCAACGGGGTGACCGCCGCGTGGTTGGCGCAGAAGCGGAGTGACGTCGACGAGGTGGTGCTCATGGCGCCGTTTTTCGCGCCGAAAGGTGTGGGCCGGGATTGGGTCGCCCCATTGGCACGACTCCTTTACCGGTTACCAAATTTGTTCGTTTGGTGGGATCCCGTGGCGAAAGAGCGGCTGGAGGGAAGCGACGTGAGCTACCCGCAATTCTCGACTCACGCGATCGCGCAAGTCATGCGGATGGGGCTGGACGTTTTCACGGATGCCGACGCGGCGAAGCCCAAAGCGGGCCGCGCGGTCGTGATGACATCGGCGGCGGACGCAGCGATCAATCTCGGGATGGTGGCCGACTTGGCGGCGACGTGGCGGGAGCGAGGTGAGCCGGTGGAGATGGAGGAATTTTCCCTCGAACTCGGCGTGCCGCATGACTCGGTCGATCCGTTGCAACCGGGAGCGCGGATCGAGGTGGTTTACCCGGCGCTTCTCGAGCAAATTGGGCTGTGAGCTGGTCTTGAACGGGAAGCAAAGTGAGCAGGTCGACGGGACCGATCAGCTCCGCGACTCCGACGGCGAGAGGAGCCAACGGACGGGGGACGAGTCGTTGGGTGGGCGGTATCTTCCTGGCCTTCGGGCTGATCTTCCTGTTTGGTTTCACCGGGCCGAAGGTCCTCCGGGCTTGGTCGTCGCAGGATTGGGTTGAAGTCCCCGGCGTGATCATCTCCAGCGCAGTCGAGACGCACTCCGGGTCGGACGGCGCGACGCACAGCGTCAACATCGCTCACCGCTACGACTGGGAGGGGCGCGAGTATCAGTCGAACCGCTTCGACGTCTTCGAAGGTTCTTCGAGCGGGTACGCGGGGAAAGCCGAGATCGTGAGAGAATATACGCCGGGTGATGAGGCTGTGTGTTTCGCGAATCCCCAGCTGCCGGGTGACCGTCGAGTCGGGCGAGCCGAGGGTGGGTCGGTCGCTGCGGATCGCGTGGGAACTTCGGGGGGCGGTCGGCCGCTTGAAGCGGTTGGTTTTTTACCTCGAAGGTGCTGAGGAGGCCACCTATCGGCGGGGGACGACGACCACGACGGATCGGCACGTCTTCGCCCGCATCCCGGTCGCGGAGCGAACGAGGACCATCGAAATGTACGCGGGCCGTGGGGAGGTCGCGCTGCCGGACGGGGTGATGCCAACTTTCGACGGCGGCAACAACCGGATCGTCTGGAAGTTGCGGGTCAGCGGGACGATCTCCCTCTGGCCCGACGTGCGGGAAGAATACGAACTCCGGGTCCGCCCGCCGGGAGGAACGCGATGACGGGGGGCGAGTTGGTGTCGGTCCTGCTCGAACGGACGAATTTTCGGCCCGGGGAGGCGATCCGCGGGCGAGCCTTCTGGCCCGTTTCCGGTGGCTCGGAGGAAGTGTCGGTGCGGCTCTGTTGGCAGACGGAAGGAAAAGGAGGACGTGACTCCGAGACGGTTGGGGTCGTCGTGCCCGATGGCGGGGGCGCCGGGGGAGAGGGAGCTTTTACGATGATCGCGCCCGATGGTCCGTTCAGTTTCTCGGGGAAATTAATCTCGCTGATCTGGTCGATCGAGGTCGTCGCGACACCCGGTGGATTTGCGCGGGCTGAGGTTACCCTCTCGCCCGATGGCGAGGAGATCGATTTGCGAAGAGACGATTGGATCCAGATGCCGACCGGGGGGAATTACCCCTGGATGGGTCGAAAAAACAAAAAAGAGGGCACTTGAGAGCGCGAGACAATCCGTTTCGGACAGATCGCGTTGAGTCACTTCGGTATCGATCCACGGGTTTTGCGTGGGAGGTCGTCGAGCGGCGGCTGGCATCGGTCGGCGGTTGGGGCGCAGTGGTTGGGCCAAGCGGGCGGGGGAAGACGACGTTGTTAGAGGATTGGTGCGAACGTCGTCGGGACCTGGGGAATCACGCGCTGGAGATCCGTCCGCGCGAGGGTCAGCGGCGCTTGACCGCTGGAAAAGCCGGTGCGGTGCGAGCAGCGAAGAGCGGCTGGATTTTCCTCGATGGTGCGGAGCAATTGGGGTGGATCGGGTGGTTGGAGTTTCGTTGGCTCGCGAGAAACTGTCGGCGAGTGATCATCGCCGTTCACGCGCTGGGTCGTTTGCCAGTCGTCTGGGATTGCACGAGTTCGCACGGGCTACTGCGCGACCTCGTCGCTGGTCTTGGTGAGGAATGCGCTGACGTCGAAGCACTCTGGACTCGGAGCGACGGCGACATTCGCGTGGGTCTTCGCGAACTGTACGATCGGGCGGCGGCTGGATCAGCCGCGACGAACGATTGAGCTCGGAGGGAGACCGAATCGATGGATTTTCACCCAACTCCCGCTTGCCAAGCGGGGCTGGCGTGTCGTACATGTATAAGAAATTCTAATGCAACAGACTTCCCTGACGTTCAAACGGCTTTTTGGAGCGCAAATTTGGCTAAAATCGTTGACGCGTTTGGACTGGCGCAAGTAACACGCTGGTTCGCGATTTTTAATCGTGGGCCGCTCCGGTAATGCTCAAATACTTTTTCATTCTGTTCACCCTGGTCGTCGTGACGGTGGTCGCTGTGGCCGGATTCCGGGGGCAGCATTCTTCGAACCGTCCGATCGAACTGTTTCCGGACATGGATCATCAGCCCAAGGTGAAAGCTCAGAAACCGAGTGAGTTTTACGCGGATGGTGCCGGAACGCGGGTGCCGGTTGATGGCACGGTACCGATTGGTTACTCGATGCCCCTTGAGGCCGGCGATCAGTCCGAAGCGCAGGCTGCGGTGGGTCCTTACAAAGCGATTCGCTTCGGCAAGGCTCCCGATTATTTCGACACCGGGAAATTTGGCGACCAGTGGGGGACCGGCATCCCGTTTGAGGTCACCCCGGAGGTCATGGAGCGCGGCAAGCAGCGCTACGCGATCAGTTGTGCAGTCTGTCACGGAGCGACTGGTGCGGGCAACGGCATCACGTCCAACTACGGCATTGTCGGCATCGCGAACTACCATCAGCAGAAGTTTCTGGAAATGGCGGACGGCGAGATCTTTAACACGATCACGCACGGCAAGAACACGATGATGGGTTACGGCTACAACATTCAGGTCGCTGACCGCTGGGCGATCGTCGCCTACGTTCGCGCCTTGCAGCGCGCCTACGTTGGCACCATTGCCGACGTCCCGGAAGGCGATCGCGCCAAACTTGAATCTCAGGAATAACCGAATGTCCGCATCTCTGGAAACCGCCCACCACGCGCACGCGCCTGCGAAGATCCCTCCCGCTGAGACGTTCGATTACAAACACGTCGGCGGGAAATTCATCGTGCTCGGGCTCGTCGGCGGACTGGCCTTGCTCGCGAGTTTCGTTTGGGGATTTTTCCAGCCCGAGCAGTTCGCGTTTTCCTACCTCTTCGGGTTCTATTTTTTCTTCACGATCTGCATGGGCGGCATGTTCTGGACACTCGTCCACCACGCGGTCGATGCCGAATGGTCGGTCGTCGTCCGACGACAAATGGAAAATATCGGGAGCCTGCTCCTTTTCGTCGGATTGCTCTTCATTCCGATGGTCTTCGTCAAGGACTACCTCTGGCATTGGATGACTCTGGACCCAGCGGAGCATCCGCTGCTTGCCTACAAGCTTCCCTACCTCACGGAGCCCTTCTTCTGGGCACGGTGCGTGTTCTATTTTGGCGGTTTTGCGCTGGCGACCTATCTGCTACGCAGCTTTTCGATCAAGCAGGACGCGAGCGGTGACCCGAAATACACGGTTTGGAACCGCAAGCTGACCTTCGCGAGTCTCCCTTTCTTCGCCGTGGCGCTCACGTTCGCCGCGATCGATTACCTCATGGGGCTGAACTACGAATGGTTCTCGACCATGTGGGGTGTCTACGTGTTTGCGGGGAGCGCATTAAGCTCCATGTGCGTGCTGGTTCTCATCATCACGGCGCTGCGGAGCGCGGGTTATCTCGAGGGCGTTGTCACGCTGGAGCACTACCACATCATGGGAAAGCTCATGTTCGCGTTCACGGTCTTCTGGGCCTACATCGGCTTCAGCCAATACATGCTCATCTGGTACGCGAACATTCCCGAGGAGACGATCTGGTTCCTTCGGCGTAACACCGAGTCTTGGTGGTATTTGAGCCAGTTTATGGTCGTGGGCCATTTTTTCATTCCGTTCCTGCTCTTGCTGCCGCAGCCGCTCAAGCGGAAGCCACTTTACCTCTGCGGGATGGCGGTTTGGATTCTCATCATGCACTTCATGGACGTGTACGTGATCATCCTGCCGGAGCTGCACCAGTCCGGAGTGTCAATTCACGTGCTCGACATTCTCTGTCCGTTGGGGATTGGCTGCCTGCTGGCCGCGGTCTTTCTGAAGCGTCTCGGCGACTCGTCCCTGTTCCCGGCGAAGGATCCGCGCCTGGCTCTCTCGATCAAACTCAAGAATTGATGTCCGCTCCGCACTCAACCGAAACTGTTCCCGCCAAGTCCGCGTGGCCGATGTTCATCGGAGCGCTCATCATGATCAGCGTTTTTCTCGTGATTGCACTGCTTCTGCGCGTGGCTGCGCCTTCCGGCGCAACGGATGAGATCGAGAGGGCAGAGATCCGCCGGACGAACCTTGCGGACTTGAACGAAGCTGATCAGGTGGAACTCACGACTTTCGGTTGGGTTGATCGCGAGAAAGGCACCGTTCGCATTCCAATCGAGGCAGCGATGAGAAAAGAAATCGCTGCGCTAAATTCCAAGGAGCCACGTCCGGCGTATCCGATCGCGACACCCGTTCCGCAAATTCCCGAGGTCACGGAAGTGGATGCGGAACAATCGGCCACGGATGAGCAAGGCGACGCCGCGGGGGAATCCGCCACCGATGCCGGGCAAGAAAGAACCTCTGATGAGGCCGCGCCTGAGGCGACGCCGGGAGCTTCCCGGGGCTGTTCCGGCAGAGAGTGCGACGCCAGCTCCGACCAACGATCAACCATGACCGCAGGCCCGACCACCGCCCATCCCACGACGACCCCGGGTCAGCTTTCGCTCAGTGAGCGGGCGCTGATCGATCAATCAACTCGTTTTCCCGTCCTTCTTTTTCTGGGCTTGGGAGTGTCTTGGCTGGTGGTCGGATCTTTTCTCGCGACGTTGGCGGCTTTTGAACTCCTGCTGCCGACTTGGTTCGACTTCGTTGGATTTCTGAGCTTCGGTCGCGTGCAGCCAGCCGCGATCAACGCGCTCGTTTATGGTTGGGCTTCCCAGGCCGGCATCGGTTTGGGGATCTGGCTGACCGCCCGTCTTTGCCAAGCCTCGCTTCGTCACAGCACGCTGCTCGTCTGCAGCGCGTTGGTCTGGAATCTGGCGGTCATGATCGGCGTCTTGGCCATCCTCTCGGGAGCTGGCACTTCACTGGCCGTGTTTGACATGCCGGGCTTCGTGAGTCCGATTCTGCTGCTGGCCTACGGACTCATGGGAGCTTGGGCCTTTGTGATGTTTCGCTTCCGTCGGCCGGGTGCCGTTTACGTCTCCATGTGGTATCTGCTCGCGGCGTTCCTCATCTTCCCGTGGCTCTACGCGACGGCTAGTGTCCTCCTCGTGTGGTTTCCGGTTGCGGGTTCCGCAACGGGACCGATCCACGCTTGGTTCGCCAATGGGGTAATCGGCCTTTGGCTGGTGCCGATTGCATTGGGTTTGATCTACTACTTCATCCCGCGGTCAGCCGGCCGTCCGATCTACAGTTACGGACTCGCGACTTTTGGTTTCTGGAGTCTGCTTCTCCTGACCGGCTGGAGCGGAATGGCCCGGTTGATCGGAGGCCCGGTGCCCGTCTGGATGGTGACCACCGGAGTTGTCGCGACGGTGCTCCTGTTGATTCCGATGATCGCCGTCGCGACGAACCTACGGCTCACGGTTGTCGAATCACCGGCGGGTGACGGGACTGGCTCGCTGGCGTTCTTCGTTGCGGCATTTAGCGCCTACGCGCTCCAGGTCACTCTCGAAGCACTCACCGTCTTTCCGTCCGCGAGCAGCGTTTTCCATTTCACGATGTTGGCACCCGCGCTCGACCATTTGCTGTTGGGGGGATTGGTGACGCTGACTTTGATCGGCGGTATCTTCGCAATTGTCCCTGGGATCAGCGGCCGACCTCTCCCGTTCCCAATGCTGCGCTCGCTCATTTTGTGGTTAACCGTCACCGCTCTTGGAACGATCATCACCGCCGGGCTATTTGGTGGGATGACCCAAGGATTTTCGATGCGTGATTCGGAAGTGACGTTCATCTACAGCGTTCGGTTTGCCGAGCCCTACCGGCTCATGGTCGCGGCGAGCGAGTTGCTCTTGCTCGCGGCAAACGCGATGTTAGCCGTTATCCTAGCTTGGGCAGCGATCCTGCCGATTGCATTTGCCGAACGCGCCGCGGGTCCGTCCCGGGGAGTTCAAGCAAAGCCGGAGGTCGTCACCGTATGAATAAACTCCCGCGCCTTTTCATCGGCATCTTCATTGTCTTCGGGTCCTCGTGGCTGGGAATTGTCGCTTACGCGGTCGTTTCGCTCGCGGACGTGCAACCTGAGACGTCCGAGGAAACGGGTGCCGTGGTGCCTCCACCTTGGCCGGGCACCGCAACTCTCGGTCAACACGTTTACGCGGCGAACGGTTGCGTGTATTGCCACAGCCAGCAGGTGCGACCATTGCCTTTGTTCACCGACATCACCCGTGGTCCCGGCCCCCGGCAGACGGTTCCGCGGGATTATTTGCGGACGACGATGCCGTTTCTCGGCGACAGCCGGATCGGTTCGGACCTTTCGAATATCGGGCTGAAATCTGATGATCCGGCATGGTTTTACCAAGTGCTCTACGAACCAACTGTGGTGATGCCGGGATCCAACATGCCCGCTTATCCGTATTTATTCAAGGAGCGGGAGATCGCGGGTGAACCAAGCGCTTTGGCGTTGAAGGTGAGCGGACCCGATCAACCGAAGCCAGGCTACGAGATCGTTCCGAAGGCGGAAGCCATCGATCTCGTCGGGTACATGATGTCGCTCAAGCGCGATTATCCTCTGCCCGAAGCGCCAACGCCGGCCGAAGAAGAATAATCAACGAACTGCGAACCGTGACCGATCCGAAAACCAATCCCACCAACGATGCTCATCTCGCCACGGTTGGTGAGCCCAGCGCCGGGGCCGCCCCGGTACCATCGTGGCTCTGGATCCTCGCGGTCGTTTTGGTCGGCTGGTCGGCACTGTATCTCGGCCTCAACAGCGGTGGGTTCGAAGCCACGGTTTTCAATGCCGATCAGGTCTCTTGGGCTGGAGGTGGTGGTGGGCCGAAGGCTCCCCCGGACCCGATGGTCATCGGGAAGAGAATCTACACGGCGAATTGCGTTGTTTGTCACCAAGCTTCCGGTATGGGCGTGGCTGGGCAATTTCCCCCTTTGGTTGGGAGTAACTGGGTCGTCACTGGTGCGGAGTGGCACGGCGACAACCACTTGGCGAAGATTCTGCTCCATGGCTTGCAGGGACCGGTCCAGGTCCTTGGAAACACCTACAACAACGCAATGCCGGCGTGGAAACAGTTGAAGGATTCTGAGATTGCCTCAGTTCTGACCTACATTCGGAACGAATGGGGCAACACGGCGCCCCCGATCACATCTGAATACATCGCCTCGGTCCGCGAGGAAGTGGGCGAACGAAGCGAACCCTGGACCCAAGCCGCACTTCAGGCCATTCCCCCGGCGATGATTTATGATGCAGGAAGCGCGCCAGCAGCGGCTGACGCTGCGGCTGACGGGGCCGGGGCCGAGCCGCCGAGTGGCGACGAGCCAGCGGCTGCTGAAGGAGCGGGTGCCTGATGGTGATCACATCATTTGCAGTCTGCCCCACCCGCCATTAACCTCCTTTTACCGATGATCCGCTTCTCGCTGCCTAAGTCGTTCCTCCCGATTGCGCTGGGAATTTTTTTCGCCGTCTTCCTTGCTCCGGAAACGATGGCGGAGTCCCGCACGAACAACCCGTATTGGACCGCACCGCCCGCAACGCTGGACGCGCTCAAAACCGACACGATCATCAACGTGATCTTCTATTTGACGGTCGGTGTGTTTGTCCTCGTGCAGGCATTTTACATCTACTACTTGATTCGGTACCGGCGTCGGCCGGGAGTCAAAGCGCACTACATTCACGGTAACAACAAGGCGGAATTGATCTGGACGGCGACTCCAACTGTCGTGTTCCTCTCGCTGGCAATCTGGGGCGACAGCGTCTGGAAGGACATGACGACGACGCCAGCTCCGGTTGACGCGATCGAGGTGGAAGTCGTTGGCTATCAGTTTGCGTGGGATCTGCGCTACGCGGGGGCAGATGGGAAGTTGGACCAAGTCGACATGGCGAAAATGGGCGGAGCCGAGAACAAATTCGGCCTCAGCAGAGTCGACTGGTCGGAGTCGGACGATTTTTCCGCTACGGAGATGGTGATTCCGGTTGGGAAACCGGTTCACGTCATTCTCCGCTCTCGTGACGTCATCCATTCGTTTTACGTGCCGGAGTTTCGTCTTTATCAAGATGCCGTCCCCGGGCGGACCATTGATTGGATGTGGTTTGTCACCACTCGCGAGGGGAATTTTGCGTTGGCTTGCAGTCAGCTGTGTGGAACGGGCCACTACAACATGCAGGCCCCGATCCGGGTGGTGAGCCAGGCGGAATACGATGAGTGGGCCGCCGGGAAAATGAAGAGTCGCGAAGAGGAATTGAAAGCCGCTCGAGATGCGACGAAGGTCGCCGCCGCTCAATAGTAAATTTCTCGCGGTTTTCGCGCCACGCGTCGCGGGCTCGGACTTTCATTCAGGCGTCGTGTCGCTAGAGAAGGTCTAGGAGCGGAAGCTTCGCGGTCGGTGGAGGCCGAGGTCGAACGTCGCGGCGGCTCTCAGTTTTAAGGTCAGATAGCCGTTTGACGAACCACTCACTCGTGCGCGGCTGCGAAGCCCCTCGGTGCCTTCATCCGGAGGATAGACGCACAGGGAAGTTCGGACTCGCTGAGGTGAAGTCGGGAAGTGCTGCAGCCGTTCATTTCGGGGTGGTGGTCTGGGAAGACCGGAAGGTTGAGGGAGGGTGCGGCCTCCCGAGGGTAACGTGAAGACGGGACGGACCCCTTCCGAACTCTCGAATGAGTTTGGCGCGATTGCTTGAACGGGCGCAGGGCTAGAGCGATTTTCTGATTCTCAATCGGGCGGACCGCCTGAGTCTGCCGTTGAAGGTCCGCGCGTTTCAGCGCGTGTTTCGGTGAAATCGCATTCGTCCGTTCTCGCGAGGTGGACGGGCAAAACCGAAGTTCTGAGCAGATCGGACGTCGACTGCACCCGGAAGAAATCGCTTGAATGCATTCAACGTGCGAAAGTTCGCCTGGTCGGTGGATCGCGTGGTCGGTAGGGAGAGGAGTCGTGACCAACCTACTCTACCCTCGCATCAGAATGGGTTCGTTGCCGGTCATGCTCGTCATCGCCGCGATGGGAATGGCCGTCGCCGTGGTCTACGGGATCTTGCATGATCAAGTGACTTACACGATTTCGCCGGAATACTTTACGAAGATGAAATTCGTTCAATTTCACTACGCGGACCCGGGGTACGGGGACCGCGTCTTCGTTGGCGCGATTGGCATTCTGGCGACCTGGTGGGTGGGGCTGGCAGCGGGATGGTTTCTCGCACGAGTGGTGGTACCAGCTGCATCGGCTCGTCGGGCGATTCGAGCCAGTTTGCGGGGATCTGGGATCATCTTCGGTTTCGCGATTTTCGCAGCAGTGGTTGGCGGTGGGCTTGGAGCGCTGCACGGTGCGGATTACTCCTATTGGACTCCATTGACTCAGAATCTGGGCATCGTGGACGTTCCGGCAATCGTCACGGTCGCAATCATTCACAACGCGAGCTATCTCGGTGGGCTAGTCGGATTGATGGCGGCGATTGCTTGCCTGAAGCGGACGGTCGGAAGCGGATCGGAGGAGATCTAGGCGCGGCGGGGCCGTCGTGGTGAGCCATTCGCTGTGCCGGTGACGGTGGTGCGAGAACGAGGAGCTCCGCCCCGGGAAGGCTCAGCGAGAGCGGGATTGGAGGAACATGCGGGCGTGGTCGATGTTCTCGAGGCTGAGAAGGCGTTCGCGATTTTTCTGTTCTCCGCAGAAGCGGGCAATTTCGGCGAGGGTTGCGAGGTGGCCTTCCGGGTCGCCGGCGGGACTGATGAGGAAAAAGACCAGGCGGATCGGTTCGGGTTCACCAGGGAGTTCCAGGCCATCCGGGAGACGGACGAAGATGCAGAGGCGATTTGGGCTGTTGCGGTTGTAGAGGTGGGGAATGGCGATGCCGTGGCCGATGATGTTGGGGACAAGTTTGCCGGGCTGGGTGATTTCGCTGAGACTTTCGTCCTTCGAGATCGAAGGGACCAGCTCGACGGCGATCTCGAGGATTTGCTGGTAAAGATGGTGGAGGTCGGTCGCGTCGAGGTCGACGGCGGATCCCGCCTGAAGGCTGCGCGAGAGGAAACCTGCATCGCGCTCGAGCACGAGAACGCGGTCGCCCTTTTCGATCTTGTCGCTGTCTTTGCGATTGGTGACGGGGCGGGCGGTGCCTTTGCGGAAGATGACGAGCGGGACGCCGCCGATGTCGGAGCCGTCGGAGGTGGCGCTCCAGACGCGGGCTTCGCCGTCGACGAGTTCGGCGGAGATGACGCTCGGTCGGGCGGTGCCGGGGAAGGCGACATCGCCGAGCTGGCCGCGGTCTTCGGAGGTCTGGTCGCGGTTGCCGCTCCAGCGGTAGACGGATTCGTGGATGTCGAGAGCGTCTCCCCAGCGCTGGCAGAGGAGTTCGTTGAGTTCGGTGTTGTCGGTGAGGGCGAGGAGGTGGCCGACTTTGAGGAATTCGCCGCGTTCCTCGATGAGGTCGACGTTGCGGGCGTCTTCGCAGATCGCGGGCAGGCCGCCGCGCTTGGCTTCGGCGATGAGGCGGGAATTGGTGTCGATGAGGAGGACGTCGAGCTTGGCTTCGTCGCGGAGGAAGCGGGCGATGCGGCGATTGATCGCGCTGGCTCCGGCGATCATCCAGCCGGTCGGGTCGGGGCGTTTGAGGCCGAGGAGGCGGGCGACCCAGCCGGCCGAGAATCCCTGGAGGATGACGGTCGCGACGATGGTCGAGTAGGTGAGCGTCTCGATGAGCTGCGGGTCGGCGACGAGATTTTCGTTATTCTTGAGGCCGAGGGCGAAGAGGGAGGCCATCGAGGCGGCAACGATGCCTCGCGGGGCGACCCAAGAGAGGAACAGCTTCTCGCGGAACGTCAGCCCGGTGCCCCAGGTCGAAACGGCGATGTTGAGTGGGCGAATGATGAAAAGGATGGCGGCGACGACGAGGAGGCCGTTCACACCGGCGTTGGCGAACTGGTCGAGTTGAAGGCGTCCGGCGAGCACGATGAAGAGCAGGCCGATGAGGAGGTCGGTGATCTCGGCTTTGAATTGCCGGATCATCTTGAGTTCGGCGGGTTGGAGCCAGCCGACAACGAATCCCGCGACGGTTACCGCGAGCAGGCCGGCCTCGGAAATGACGGCTTCTGCGACTCCGAAGATGGCCATCGCGCCACCGAGCGCGAAGGCATTTGCCAGATTGCGGGGGACGAGTTGCCAGCGGAACGCCTGGACGATAGCCCACCCACCGACGATGCCGAGGAGGATGCCGGAGGCGGAGCGGAGGGCGAAATTGCCGAGCACCATGCCGCCGTCACGCCCGACGATCCATTCGTAGCAGAGTAGGGCAATGAAGACGCCGATGGGGTCGATCATGACCCCTTCCCAGTGGAGGATATCGTGGAGGCGCTGCTTGACCTTGATTCGCTTGAGGAGCGGGGCGATGACGGTCGGACCCGTGACGATAACGAGGCTGCCCGCGACGAGGGCGAAGGATGCGCTCACGTCGAAAAGCAGGCCGACGACGAGCGAGGTGCCGAGCCAGGTGGTGACGACGCCGACGGTGAGGAGGCGGGGGATGACCTTCGACCCGGAGGTGTAACCGCGGAGATCGAGGGTGAGGCCGCCCTCGAAGAGAATGAGGCCGACTGCCAGTGAAACGATGACTGGGAGCAGGTCACCGAGGCTCTCGGGTTGGACGATGCCGAGGCACTCTGGCCCGAGAGCGACGCCACCCAGGAGTAGCAGAACGATACCCGGGAGGCTCAGCTGACGGGCGATGACGATGAGAAAAATCCCGGCGGCGATCGAGACGACGAGCGTCTGCATCGCGTTGTGCGAGACGGGGAGGTCGAGACTCCCGGCAGCTAGGGTGAGGGCGAGAAGGCCGGTCACGAGATCGTCGGGCGGGTTGTCCGGTGGAATCTGGGTCGCATTGGCGGGAAGTGTCGGCGAGGAGCGAACGAATATCCAGTGCGGATGCGGGTCGATTTGCCCGCGCTTCGCGGCTAGGCTGGGGCGCGATGTGGCGCGTTTACCTTCTCAAAAATTGTGACTCGTGCCGACGAGCGACGAATTATCTGCGTGACCGCGGGGTGGAGTTCGAGACCATCCCGATCCGCGAGACGCCGCCGACTCGGGCGGAATTGACGAGGGTGCTGGCGTCCGAGGGCGGTGAGGTCCGGCGGCTGTTTAACGTGTCGGGTCGGGAGTATCGGTTGCTTGGGATCGGGGAGCGCTTGCCGGGCCTGTCGGCGGACGAAGCCATCGACCTGCTCGCGGGGAATGGCAGCCTGATCAAGCGGCCGGTGGTCGTTGGCGAAAAGTGGGGATTGGTCGGGTTCGACGAAGCGAGGTGGGGTCGGGAATTTCCCGAGGCAGACTGATTTTACGGCGTCGGCGAGGGGTTCGATTGGCGCATCCAATCGGCGACGCCCGCCGTCGGGTCGGCTTGAGATTTGACCTGAGTTAGAATGGCGCGGGCGTTGGCACCGTTTGGACTGTTCGGGAAGCGACCAAGGTAATCCTCGAGGAGTTCGGCGGCGCGGGTGGGATTATTGAGTTTCTCCATCTGGATCGTCGCGGCGTTGAAGAAGCTGATCTCGTGGGCGGGATCCTGGCGTTGGGCGATCTCGTATTGAGCAATCGCATCGTTCGGTTGATCGCTGAAGCGGTAGCAATTTCCGAGATCCGTGCGGACGTCGGCGTTGTCGAGGCCAAGCGCGATGGTGCGTTGATAAAGTTCGATGGCCCGAGACCACTGCTGGGTGTCGTAGGCTTGGTTGGCCTGCGTGAGGGTCTCGGGCGCGGAGGTCGGTGCCGCCGCAGTCGGGGGAGATGCGAGTGTGGCTGGTTGACTGGCAACCGGGGGCGCTGGGTTTGGAGCGTCAGCGCGAACAAGGAACGAGGTGGTGAGGACGCCCGTGACGAAAGCGGCGATGGCGGTGATCAGGATCTGTGGAAATGCTTTCAAAACAGCGAGAACGTAGCCCGACGGTGACGAATTTGCCGGGAATATTCTGAGGGATGCGTGGTAGGGTGTCGTTCAAAGATCGATGAACGCAGCTCTCGACACCCTGCTGACGGCCTCCCGCGACCGCGCGATTCCGGCGCTGTCCGGGGCGTTTGCGGCGGACGTCCTGCGGGAAATCCGGCAGCGGCGGGCGGCGGGGAAACGATCCTGGTGGGCAGACTTTTTCGATCTCGTGCGGCGTCCGTCGGTGCTGGCCGCGGGAGTGGGTTTCGCTGTCGTCGTGGGGATCTGCACACCGCTCGTCGCGGGCGCGGAGCCAGCGCGGGGACCGCTTTCGGAATTTGCGATTTTTTCGAGCGTAGCGCCGACGCTTCCCTCGGGTTTGCTGGCGGTGAGTCGATGAAGCGGCTGCCGTCCATCGCGTTGTTCCTCGCCGTCATTGTGCTCGTTGCGGCGGGCGCGGCGGGTATTGGAGCGACCCTTTTTGCCAAATGGCGGGAGCCGTCGATGGTGACGGCGCACGACTGGGTTCACTCCCGGTTGGACCTCACCGCGGAGCAGATCGCCGCGCTCGATCCCATCGAGCGCGCCTACGACGAGCGACGTGATCAGCTGGCGCGGGCGTTGCAGGAGGCCAATGGATTGCTCGCCGATGCCATCGAGGCGGACGGGCGGGACTCAGAGGGCGTGCATCGCGCAATCGAGGAGATTCATTCCCGGATGGGCGATCTGCAGAAGGAGACCATCGGTCACGTCTTCGAGATGCGGGCTGTGCTCACGCCGGATCAATACGATCAGCTCATCGATCTGACCGCGGCGGCGCTTCGCGACGTCGACGCCGACACCGCGGGGCATGCCCACTCCCACTGAGCCGGAGGAAGTCGGCGACTGGGGACTCGCTGGGTTGGCCCGGGACGGCGACGAGTCGGCGTACGAGAAGCTGATCGAGCGGTATCGCGCTGGGGTTCACGCGTTCATCTATCGGTCGGTTGGAGACGCCGAGACGGCGGAGGACTTGGCGCAGGAGACGTTCGTGCGAGCGTGGTTCGCGTTGGACCGCGTCCTGCCGAGGGCGCGCTTCAGCACGTGGCTCTTTCAGATTGCGATCAATCTCTGCCGCGATCACGTAAAGTCCAAGGCCGGCCGCCAATCGAAGGTCAATGAGCCGCTGGTCCGGCGGGGTGACGACGGCAGCGAAATCGAGCGGTCTCTGCCTTACCCCGGATCGACGCCAGACGCCGACGTGCGGTTCAACGAGCTGGTCGACGCGCTCGACGCTGCGATCGTGCGGCTGCCCGTCGATTTGCGCGAAGCCTTCGTGCTGGGAGTGCTTGAAGGGCATCCGCACAAGGAGGTCGCGGGCTTGATCCGAGCGACGCCGAAGGCGGTCGAGGTCCGCATCCACCGGGCGAGGCGAATGCTCGCCGAGCGGCTTTCGTCGATGGATGTCATCGATCCGGAGGCTCGGAAAAAATCATGAGGGATCGCGGCGTGAAGTTCGTTTGACCCTCGAGTATGAAACACCCCGCCGTTTTTGCAGCCGCCTTGTCTCTCGTGTTCACCGGACTCGTCCATGCCGACGAGCCGACTTACCCGCTGACCACCTGCGTCGTCTCGGGCGAGGCGCTGGACTCGATGGGCAAACCATTTGTTACCACCCATGAGGGTGAAGAGGTGAAGCTCTGCTGCAAGATGTGCAAAAGGGAATTCGACAGGAATCCCGAAGAATTCACCGCCAAGGTCAAAGCCGCCAAGGCCGCCAAGGCGACCGAAGCAGCCGCCGACGAGTGATGGCGCCACGCCGTGGCTTTGACCGGGTTCTGTTTCTTTTCTGATGAAAAAACACGCAAGCATCTTCCGCATGGTCACCCCGGAGCACTTGTGTCCATGGGGGATCAAAGCCAGCGACCTGCTCAAGCGCAGTGGCTACGAGATCGAGGATCATCACCTCGAGACCGTGGACGCCAACGCGGCCTACAAGGCAGAAAATGGCTACGACGAAACGCCGCAAATCTTCATCGAAGGCAACCTGATCGGCGGTTACGACGCGTTGCGCGAGCACTTGGGGCTGGGGCCGGATCCGAAGGAGGCGTATCAGCCGGTGATCGCGGTCTTCGCGGTGACGTTCCTCATGGCCGTGACTGCGTGCCTGGCTTCGTCGGGGCAGTTTTTGGTGGTTCGGACGCTCGAGTTGTTCATCGCATTTAGCATGTGCGTTCTGGGCATCCTGAAGCTCCAGGATCTCAGGTCGTTTGCGACCGGCTTCATCCAATACGACGTAATTGCGCGGCGGTACGTGCCTTACTCTTACGTTTACCCATTCGTCGAAGCGGGGGCGGGTATCCTCATGATCGCCGGGATCGCGACGTGGATCGCGGCGCCGGCGGCGCTTTTGGTTGGTGCCGTGGGCGCGTTTTCGGTCATCAAGGCGGTCTACGTCGAGAAGCGCGATGTCAATTGCGCGTGCGTCGGCGGGGGCAGCAGTGTGCCGCTCGGGTCGATCTCGCTGACTGAGAATCTGATGATGATCGCCATGTCCGTTTGGATGATGGTGAAAGTGCTCTGACCGCGGAGCCAGTCCTCGATTTGCCGCTGCTCCAACCTCCACGAAAAAGGGTTCACGCCGGGACTTGCCCGGGCGTGAACCCTTGAGATCGTGAGTGACGGGAGGCTATTCGACGTTCGCGCCGACGACGGCAGCCATCTGCATCATGTCGATCGTTTCGCCTTCTTTCATGTTGGTCAGGTCAGTGACTTTGCCGGTCTTGCTGGACGATTTGGTCTTTTTGAAGATCGGGAGCAGCTTCGCGTCGGCGACGATGTTTTTGCCAGCGCCTTCTGCCTTGCCGTTGACGGACTTGCTCTGGAGGTTGTTGGCCTTGATGTAGTCCCAGATTTTCTTGGTGACTTCGGTGCGAGGGAGTTCCTTGGCGCCAACGAGCTCGGCGAGCTCGCTCTTGAGTTTGACGGGTTTCTTGAGTCCTTTTTCTTCTGACATAATTTGTTGGATGGTTCTTTGGGTTCTGATTTGCGGATTGCCGCGGTGAGTCTCTCCCGACCTGAAAATCGAAAGCGACCCGTCCGTGGCCGAAGCCGCGACCGGGTAAGGGAAGACAGTGGGCAACTTGCCTCCGGGCGTCAATACTGCGACTGGCCGACATACTGCGACTGGCCGGGTGGGCGTTCCGCCCGGTTTGCTGATTGGTCGGAATTCAGATCCACCTCCGAGGACTCCACGCAAAAACCAGAGCGCTAGCTGCCGCGGCGCTGCTCACGAAGATCACGCCGAGGACGTCTTCGGCGGGAATGAGTCCGAAGATCCAAATCCCAAGCACCCGGTCTGGGTCGTAGTCCCACGCGCCCCAGGCAGCGCCGACTGGATCCGAAGCGAGGAGCCAGAGGACGGCGACGCCGGTCACCTCGGCGAGGGTGCGAAGTTCCGCTCGGAGGAACGCAGCGTTCCGAGTCCAGAGGAGCGCGTGGAAGACGAGGCCCGCGGTCGCCAGCATGCCGAGCTGTGAGAACTGAACGAGCGCGACGGCGGCGACCAGACCAGGATAAGTCGGAGGTTCCGAGGCCGGTTCGGTTGCAGGCGCTGCTCCCGGATCGCCGCATCGCCGGGCTTTGAGAATGAGCGCTAGACCCGCAAACATCCAGGCAACTCCCAAGATCCAAAGCCACTCCTCGAGCGGCAGTCCGAGGAATTCCACTCCGATCTGATGACCGCCTTCGAACGACCAGAACCCGAGCTGAATCGCGGCGTAGTCCCAGCTCCAGCCGCCAACCGTCGCGCCAACGAACGTCCAGGCGAGAGCCCGCCGGTCTCGCCACCAGACGCGACCTCCCCAGATCGCCAGACCGATTAACGGCAGTCCGATAAAGAGGCCGAGCCAGATGAGATACGTCCAAGTTCCGAACACGCCGACGATACGCTCGCCGGACGTCGCCGGGAGCGACTTGCCGGGTGCGCCTTTGGCCGATTGGTCGTGATGAATCTCTTGCGGCTAGCCTCAGAACAGCTTGGGGTAGGGGATCGATGATCCTGCTCACCACCCTGAACGCCCGCTACATCCACGCCGCTTTCGGCTTGCGGAATCTGCGAGCGAATCTTGCGGAGCTGCGAGACGAGAGCGAGATCGTCGAGTTCGACATCAATCAGCGGCCCATCGAAATCGTTGAGCGCCTCCTAGCCAAGCAGCCGCGCATCGTTGGGATCGGCGTTTACATCTGGAACGTTCGCCAATCGCTGGAAGTCGTCTCGCTCCTCAAACGGATCGCGCCCGACGTTTGCGTCGTGCTGGGAGGACCCGAGGTCAGTCACGAGTGGGCGAGACAGCCCATCGTTGAGCTGGCCGACTACACCATCACCGGAGAGGCCGATCTAGCGTTTGCCGTGTTCTGCCGCCAATGGCTGGCCGGCAGCCCACCGGAGAGTAAGGTCATCCACGCGACTCTGCCGGTCTTGGACGATCTTGTTTTCCCCTATGACGAATACGACGGCGACGACGTGGCTCACCGCATTCTGTACGTCGAGGCGTCGCGCGGCTGCCCGTTTACCTGCGAATTTTGTCTGTCCTCGCTCGATGCGCCGGTGCGGCAGTTTGCGCTCGAGCCTTTTTTGCGCTCGTTGAGCGAGCTGCTCGAGCGGGGGGTGCGCCGGTTCAAGTTCGTTGACCGCACGTTCAACCTCAATCTCAAGACCAGCGGCGCGATTCTGGAGTTTTTTCTCGATCACTACGAAGATGGCTTGTTCGTCCATTTCGAAATGGTCCCGGATCGCCTGCCCGACGCCCTCCGCGAGCTGATCGTTCGCTTTCCGCCCGGCGCGCTGCAGTTCGAGGTCGGCATCCAGACCTTCAACCCCGAGGTCGCCGCTCTCATCAGTCGGCGGCAGAATTACGCTCGTCTCGCGGATAACCTTAAGTTTCTCCGTGAGCGGACGGGGGTCCACGTTCACGCTGACCTCATCTTCGGACTCCCCGGCGAGTCTTTGGAAAGTTTCGGCGACGGTTTCGACCAACTGGTGCGAATCGGCCCGCAAGAGATTCAAGTGGGCATGCTCAAGCGGCTGCGCGGGACACCGATCATCCGGCACGACGCCGAGTGGGAGATGGTCTACGCCGACCACCCGCCCTACGAGATCCTGCGCACCAAGCTGGTCGACTTCGAGAGCATGCAGCGGATGCGCCGTTTCGCCCGGTTCTGGGACTTAGTTGGGAACAGTGGAAATTTCCCCCGCACGCTGGCGGCCTTGTGGCGGCGTGATGCGTCGCCATTCCAAGCCTTCATTGGTTTCAGCGACTGGATTCACGCCGACGTGGGCAGGACCAGCGCGATCCCGCTGCACACTCTCGCCGAAGCGCTGCGCCGATATCTTAGCGATGTCCGCGGCGAGCCGTCGGATGGCATCGACGACCTCCTGCACGCGGATTACACGGCGGCGGGCCGGACCGAGTTTCCGAAGTGGCTCCGCCGCGACGGGGATCACCGACCCGCGAGCGTTTCGCCGCCCCCGAAGCAACTCCCCAAACGTCAAGCCAGGCGCACGCGCGAGTCCGCTCAACTTTGAAGGGGTGTCTGATTCAAAAAGGTCAACGTCTCGATGAACGATGAAAGGTCAAATGGGCGATGCCTCGTCTGCGCGCTCCCCCTGCCGAAGAACGCGGATGACGGGATCTGCAGTCGGCGTTGCGCCGGCCTGCGGCGACGGGCTCAGGTCGTCACCGGACCCGAGCGGGAGCGATGGAAGTCCGCTATTTTGCAACGTTTGGAGGGGCTCGAAGCGGGGACGACAATTTGTCCCGGCGCTCTGGCACGAGAGCTGTTGCCGAACGACCCACAGCCGATTGCGTTGCTCAGGCCGTTGATTTTTGAGCTACAGGATGAGCGGCGAGTGCAGCTCAGTCAGGCGGGTCGGACCGTGATCTGGCGGAAAATCAAAGGACCATTCCGGGTTCGCTTACGGTAGCGGAAGGCTTCGATTGGGAATATGCCGTCGCTGAAAAACGTTGGTGGGTGGGGGGGCGGATCTGAAGAGCGATGGGGAAGGAATGCCGAATTTGCTCAAGCACTGTTTCCAGCTGAACGGCCCGCTGAATGGGTTGATCGCTGTTGATCTCGAGAAGGTGAACCCGGCGGCGCGGGCTCCCTATCCGAGGGAAGCTGCGCTTCGCGCGGTGAGGAGTGAACAGGTGCGGTCGGTGGCACCGAGGTGGCGGATGAGGACCGCTTGGCCGTTCCGAATCAGGGCTGCCTTCTGGGCTGGATCCGACTGCAGGGCAAGAATGGTCGAAGCCAAGGTTTCCGGACCGGGGACTTGGATGGCTGCGTCGTGGCGAAGGAGATCGCGGACGAGGACCTGGAAGTTCTGCATGTTTGGGCCGAAGAGGACGGGGACGCCGGCTTCGATGGCCTCGGCGGGGTTCTGGCCGCCTTTGGAGAGGAAGCTTTTGCCGACGACGACGACGGTGGCGACGCGATACCAGTCGCGGAGTTCCCCGGTGGAGTCGACGAGGAGGACGTCGGACATTTTTTTAGGATCGCTGCGGAGGGTGACGGTGAGATTGAGGGATTCGAAGTCGCGTTTGATTTCGGGGGTGCGTTCGACGTGGCGGGGTACCGCGAGGTAGAGCCAGCGGGGGTCGGCTTTTCTGAGTTCGAGAAGGGTTTGCGCGAGGAGCTTTTCTTCGCCGGAGTGGGTGCTGGCTCCGAGGAGGATGGGGGTGTCGGCGGGGATGCCGAGGTCGTCGAGGAGGGGGCGGAAGTCGTGGGTTGGGGGCTTGGGTGGGTTGTCGAACTTGATGCTGCCGGTGAGGTGGAGGATCTCGCGGCGGACGCCGAGGGACTGCCAGCGGTCGATGTCTTCGGGGTCGGGAACGCAGATGGCGTCGAGGGTGTTGAAGATGGGTGCGGTGATCCAGCGGGCGCGGCGGTAGCGGGATTCGGACCGGGGGGAGAGGCGGGCGTTGACGAGGACGGCGGTGGCGCCGGTGGCGCGGACTCCGGCGACGAGGTTGGGCCAGACCTCGGCTTCGACGAGGATGAGTTGCTTGGGGCGGATGAGCGCGACGGCCCGGCGGGTGAAGAGGATGAAGTCGAGGGGGTTGTAGATGGGTTCGAGCCAGTCGGAGCGGTGGGCGTTGGCGAGTGCGAAGCCGGTGGAGGTGGTGGTGGAGAGGACGAAGGCGCGGGTGGGGTCGCGCTCGCGGAGGCGGTCGATGAGCTTAAGGGCGATGAGAACCTCGCCGACGCTGACGGCGTGGACCCAGGTGCGCGGCTGCAGCGCGAGGCGGGCGCGGACATTTTTCGAATAAATGGCGAATCGCTGGCCGAACTTGTGTCGGTATTTCCCGCGGCGGAGCATCTTCCAGATCAGGCCGGGGAGCATGAGGAGGGCGATGACCGGGTAAGCGCAGTTGTAGAGGAAACGAACGAGGGTGGTCATGGCTCAGTTGTCGCGGCGGTGCTGAGAACCGTTCAGGGGTTGTTTGCCGACGACCAGTGGGCGTTTCATACGAGCTCCGCGACAGTTGGGATCAGGAAAGTGACGGTGGTCTCGCCGTAGGTTTTCGAGCGGATGGACTGCCAGGGGGTGCTCGTCAGGTCGGGAAGTGGGCGGCTCGAGACGCTCTCCAGAATGAAGGTGCCGCCGCGGGCGAGGAGGGTGGGGAGGGTTGGATCGGCGAGGAGGTCGGGGGTGAAGTCGTGGTCGGTGGGGGTCTTCTTGTAGGGGGGATCGGCGAAGATGAGGTCGAACGGACCGAGGGCGGCGTCGCGGGCGAGGAAGCGGGCGGCCTCGGCGGTCTGGATGGTGCCGCTCAATTTGGTGCTCGCGAGATTCCTTCGGATGATGGCGCAGGCGGCGCGGTCGGCGTCGACGAACGTGGCGGCGATCGCTCCGCGGCTGAGAGCTTCGATGCCGAGGGCGCCGGACCCGGCGAAGAGGTCGAGGACCCGGGTGTCCAGCACGGCGTCGCCGAGGCTGGAGAAGATGGCGGCCCGGACTTTGTCCATTGTGGGCCGGGTGGTCCGGGGTGGTGGAGCGAGCGGGAGGCCTCCCGCGGTGCCGGCGATGACGCGCATCGGCTGGCGGGCTAGATGCCGTCCGGCTGAGCCGACGGGACATTGGCTTCGCGGACTTCACTATCGTCGGCGCTGGACTCGGGTTTGGTCTTCTTTTTCTTTTTCGGTTCCGGAGATTTGAACATGCCCTTGAGAAAGCCGCCGAGGTATTTCCCGACGGTGTCGCCGAGGACGCGCTCGGCGAGGTCGGTCTCCGGGCGGGAGGTTTGGCCGTAGATCTTGAAGGCGACCTGTTTGTATTCGGCGTTTTCGGAGGCGGTGAAATTTTCGTTGAGGAGGCCGCGGAGGCCGCGCTGGATCTTCTCGTTGACGAGGAGTCGGCCATCGAGGTCGAGTTCGCCGTCGAAGTCGATGGGGCCGGTAGCGTTGATGATGAGGTTTTCGGTCTGGAGGGTGAGGTTGGCGAGGTCGATCTGCGAGTCGCGGACGTCGATGCGAAGCTCGGCTCGCTTGAGATCGAGGGTCTGAAGTTCGTCGATGCGGAGGACCTTGCCGATCTGGCGGATGAAATCGAGGGGCTTGAGTTTGCCATCGAGGAGTGAAAATTGCCCGCCGCCGACGAAGGTGTCCTGGCGCTGGGGATTGCCCTTGAGTCGGAATTCGCCCTGGAGGGTGCCCTTGGCTCCGTTGCCGTCGCCGTGGGCTTCGGAGATGAGCTCGGGGACGGAGATGTCGTCGAGGCGGAGGCGAAGGTCGAACTCGGGTTCGCCACGTTTCGGGGTGAGGGCGTGGAACTCACCGCGGATCGCGCCGTCGGCCAGGGCGCTCTTGATTTCGATGATCGAGAGTTGCGGGCCGTTCTGGGTGAATTCGGCCCGGAGTTTGCGCGGGTGGATGCGGTCGGCGAAGCTGAGTTTGTCGATGCGGATGCTTCCGGAGATGGCACCGCTGGGGTTCATTTCGCCTTCGACGCGGAGGTCTTCGACTTTGACGACGGGGCGACCGCGGCGATCGGTCAGGAGGACGGCGCCGCGGACGATGGAAAACCTGCGGAGTTCGACTTTGTAAGGTGGAGCGGACTTGGCCGGTCGAGCGGCGGGCGCGGCGGTGGTCTGGGTGCCGGTCGCGGGTGGGGCGGATGCTCGCGGGGTAACGGCAGGGATCGCGCGGGGCTCGACGGGGACCAGGGCGGCTGGTGGGACGACGACCCATTGCTCATCTTCGGTCTGGTGGAGGACGAACGTGGGATCGGTGAGGTTAATCTCGCTGATCACGAAGCGGCGCTGGAGGAGCGGCAGGAACTCGAACCTCACGGAGAACCGGCTGGCCTCCATCATGTTGGCGTCGGGAAGGATGGGGTCGGCAACCGAGAGTCCGGAGAGGCTCAACCCGCCCCAGGGGGTGTAGAGTGTGCGGCTGATCTTGACCGGGGAGCCGAAGGCCTGGGCGGTGGCGGTGCCGATGCGCGACTGCACGGTCGCGGACTGGAGGTAGAGGTTGATCCCGATGAGGAGGAGAACGAGAACCGCAAACAAGCCCGCGAGACCGCCTAGAATAATCTTGGCAATTCGCTTCACGCCCGCAACCTACGCGTCCACCCACGTTTGTGAAGCTTGAATAAGATTCTCGTTATTTTGAACCCAGCGGCTCGTGGCGAGCGGGCGAAATCGCTACGGAAGTCGATCGAGAAGCTTTCCCCGAAGGCTCTCGTGGTCCGCGAGACGAAGGCGGCGGGCGACGCGGAGGCGATCGCGGAGCGGGCGGTGGAGCAGGGATACGAGACCATCGTGGCGGCGGGGGGCGATGGCACGATCAACGAAGTTGTGAACGGGATCGGTGAGTCGGACGTGACGTTCGGGATCCTGCCGGTGGGGACGATGAACGTGTTCGCGTTGGAGTTGGGGATTCCCGGAAACAACCTCAAGAAGGCTTGGGCGGTGATCGAGGCGGGTGAAACGCGGCGGATCGATCTGCCGCGCGCGAACGACGAGTATTTTGTGCAATTGGCGGGTGTGGGACTCGATGCCGAGGTGGTGCAGCGGACGTCGCCGGAGTTCAAGAAGGTGCTGGGGCCGGTGAGCTACGTGTTGTCGCTGGCGCAGGCGGCGGCGCGGAAACCACCGAAAATCCGGGCGGAGGCGGCGGACGGGACGGTGCGGGAGGGGTGTTTTTTGCTGGCGGGAAATGGGCGGCACTACGGTGGGCCGGTGGTGCTCTTCAAAGACGCGACGCTGGATGACGGGCTGCTGGACGTGGTGCTTTTTAAAAATCAGAGCCACTGGGACGTGGTGCGGTATCTGCACGCGATCGCTTTTGGGGCGCACGCGGGGCTGCCGGACGTGGAGTATTTTCAGACGAGGAGTCTCAAGGTGAGTTCGGACGAGGACGTGCCGGTGGAGCTGGACGGGGAGATCTCGGGGACGGTGCCGTTTGAGTTTGGCTTCGCGAAGCGGAAGTTGCGGGTGCTGGCTCCGCCCGTGGACAAGCTGAAGAAGCAGCGGTAGTGTCCGCCGGAATGTTACCGGATTTTCGAACGGACGAGGCGCGGGCGACGAAGGCGTTGGTGATGATCAACGTGGGGATATTTGTGCTGTTGTCGCTGATGCCGGCGCGAGCGCACTACCTCGTCGATTTACGCTACGGGCTGAGCGGAGAGGGTTTGGCTGCGGGGGCCTGGTGGCAGCTCGTGACTCACCAATTCCTGCACGGGAACACGATCCACCTGCTTTTCAATATGCTCGGACTCTGGTTCGCGGGTCGGGAGCTGGAGCGGGTGATCGGGACTCGGACGTTTCTGGGGTTGTATTTCGTGGGAGGGGTTGTGGGCGGGCTGGCGCAACTCGTTTTTGTGCCGTCGACGCCGCTGCTTATCGGAGCTTCGGGCGCGGTCTACGCGGTGCTGATCGCGCTGACTGCGATGTTCCCGAACTTGCCGGTGACGGCGCTCATTTTCTTCGTTCTGCCGCTGCGAATGCGGGCCAAGTATCTGGGGATGGGGATCGTGGCGGCGACGGTGGTCATGTGGCTGTTTGGCTTCGATGGCAACGTGGGGCACGCGGCGCATCTGGGTGGGGCACTGGTGGGGTTTTTGTTTGGGCGTTGGTTCGCGAAGAAGGAATTGGCGGGGCCGGAGAGCTTCGCGGAACCGGCTCCGGTCTTCGGCGTGGCGAGGCGGATGGGAGATTCCGCCGACGGCGGGCGGCGGTACCGGGGTGGTTTTGGGCGGACGGTGTTCGAGGTCGTGAACCCAGCGGCTGGGTCGCGCGGGGTGGACGAGATTCTCGACAAGGTGCTTCGGTCGGGGATCGACTCCCTCACGCGCGAGGAGCGGGAGGTGCTGGAGCAGGCACGAGGTCGGCGGTCGCGTCGCTGGGGGTGAGGGGTTGTGCGGGAGGCTTGGTGAGTGTCTTGGGGGTGAAAGCCCCGGGATCCGGTCTGATTAGTTCTGACCGCTGGTCTTCCAGAGTTGGAGGTGGGGCTGGAGGTATTGGAGTTGGCCGGGGGGAGAGTCGAGCAGGAGGGTGCCGGTCTCGAATAGCTCGGCGTAGAAGGCCTTGCGTTGGGCGAAATTTTCCGCGCCTTTTTCGGTGGGCTTGAGCTTGTCGCGGAAGAATCGGCCGTAGTCTCCTTCGGCGACGGCGACGTGGGTGATGCCGCGCGCGCGGAGTTCGGCGAGGGTCCCGACGTCGGCGGCGAAGAGCTTGCCCTCGATGGGATTGGGAAGATCGAGCTCGCGGAGATTGACACGTTTGTCGGAGACGATGATGGCGTCGGGTGGGACGTTGGCGCGGATGAAGCGGGCGATGAGCGAGCGCCCGTCGTTCGAGAAGCCATCGAAGTAGCGCCAGAAGTGAGGGGCCTGGATCGCGACGGCGACGAGCAGGGCAACGGCCATGATCAAGCTGGTTGCGGTTCGGGGCAGGGGCTGGGCATTCTCGAGTAGCGTCCACGGCATTTGGCGGACGGGGATGCCGCGGTAGGTCAGAAAGAGGCGAACGGTCGCTGTCGCTTCACGAAGGAGCGAGGGCAGGAGGACGATGGCGGCCCCGGCCACGCTGAGGAGAAGACCGGTGGCGGGGAGAAAGTAGCGGTGGTGCGTCTTCGGCGAGAAGGAGAGAACGACGGCGAAGAAGAGGGGAAAAATGGCAACCATCCACTCGGCCGGGCGGGCCGTGCGCCAGCGGCGGAGCAGGCTGAGAGCGAAGACGATGAGGAGGACCCAAATCGCGGGGTTGGTGGACTCGCGGAAAACGGCTCCGTAGACGCCGTGAGGAATCTCCCGGGTGATTCCTTTGTGGCCGTGGACGGCAAAGTCGAGTTCGCGGTCGAAGCCAGCGGCGAAGGCTCCTGGGTTCAGGAAAATCGGGAGGTTGGCGAGCGCGAAGGTGGCGATGGCGACGAGCAGCAAGAGGGAGATCGCGCGGAGCGGGGGAAAATTTTTCCGGTGAATGACGATGATGAAGAGGGCAAACGGGACGACGAGAGCACCGACGTATTTTCCGGAAATTGCCAGGCCGGTCCCGAGGCCGAGGAGGGCGGCGGTCTTTCCGCCGGGCTTGCGGTCGAAGATGGCGAGAGCGAGGAAGAATGCGCTGACGCCGAGCAGCACGGCGGGGTCCTCTTTAAAATAATGCGCGAGTTCGAAGAGGTGGTGATTGGTGACAAGAAGCACTCCGGCGAACGCTCCGGCGAGCTGGCCGTAGAGAAAGGTCGCGAGCAGGACGAGGCAGCCGACCGCGGTGGCGGTGAAGATGGCCGATACCCTGCGCCCGGCTTGCGTGACGCGCTGGACGTCGTCACCGGCCCCGGTCACAGCGACGGCGACTTTGGCCGCCGAGAGCATGAGCATCGGGTGGTGAAAATTGAATTCACCGTCGATGACTTGGCGGGCTTTGCTCGGTTCGTCGGGGTGGTAGCTCGCGGGGAAGGTGTTGGCCTGGGTGTAGGTCCAGAGCGCAAGGAGGGCGGCGAGGAGAGCGATGCCGAGAGCGACCTGGTGATTTTTTCGACTCATCCGGCGGGGGTGACCCAGGCTTCGATAATCCGCGCTTCGGGGTCGTGGAGGGTGAAGTCGGCTTCGAGGGTGAGATCAGCTGGGATCGGGATGACCACGGAATTTCCCGCGTGGACGACGCCCGGGTCGTCCGCCAGGGGCTCGCCAGTCTCCGCGTCGCGGACGTGCGCAACGGCGAAGCGCTGCCGGACTGGGCGGTCGAGGAGAATGACAAGGGCTTGGCCGTCGGTGGCGGTGAAGGTGAGGTCGGAAGGCGGGAGGCCGGTGGCCACGGAGCCGTCGGTGAGTTCAGACGGGAGGTCGGCGATGCGGTGATCTTCGGGGAGCCGAAAGGTCAGCGAGATGTCGCGGATCTCGCCCGGGACGGTGACGGTAGCGACGCGCGGTTCCTCGGCGGGGCGGGTGAAGCGGCGTTCGTCGGCCCATTTGTTCGGGGCAGAGGCGACGAGCAGGTTGCCGGAGCGGAAGGCGGTTTCGTCGAAGGAGGCGGTGCGCATTTCGGAGTCGGCGAGGGTCTGCTTGAGGTATTTGGCGCGTTCCTTGAAATCGACTTTGGCGTCGGCGGGGAGGGCGGCGTCGATCCAAGCGGCGGCGCGGGTCCAATCCTCGGCGGGAACAAAGTTGATCGCCCGCATCGCGGGAACGGAAGTCGCAACGAGGCTGACGCCGAGCGCCGCGACGACCATGGCGCGGAGTGAAAAGGGCGCGAAGTCACGGAGTAGAGCACCTCCGGCGAAGAGTCCGGCGAAAGCGAACGGGACGGTGATGAAAGCCGCGACGCGAACCGGGGGGGATTGCAGGACGACGAGGATCGCGAAGGCCGCGGCGGAAGCGGCGGAAATGGTCGCCAGGGCGCGCGCGGTGGCGTCGCGGCGATTGGCCAGGACGAGCGCAACTGGCGTCACCGCGATGGCGGCAGCGAAGGCCAGGGTCGCTAGATTGCTGGCGGAGAAAAGGTAGAGTTTGACGGCGCGCAGGAGCCCCTCCCACGAGGCGAAATCGTTTTCGGCGTCACCTCGAAACTCGCCGTAGGCGGCGAGCAGCTGGGTGAGGACCGGCGCGTAGAGCAGCAGACTGATTCCGGCGGCACCGGCACCGGCAACGAGGGCTTCACGGCGACGAGTCACGGCCCAAATGATTGCCAACAGCGGTCCGCCGAAGAAGACGAACGACGGGACCGTGTAGACCCCGGAGACAACCGCCAGCGCGGTGAAGTTAATCCAAAACCGATGGTTCATCCGGAAGTAAGCGAGCGTTCCGATACTGGCTAGCAGGGCGAAGAGCGCGAGAAAACCGTAGCCGCGCGCCTCCATCGAGAGGGTCAGCATCTGCGGGGCGAAGGCCCAGAGTGCGAGAAAAATGCCCGCCTCGAGGTAGCGTCCGATGGCCATCGCTAAGAGAAGCATCACGACGGGAATGATGGCCGTCGCGAGGATGGCCAACAGGCGAACGCGCGCCGGATTTAGCGATTCGCGACCCGGGAGGACGCTGTTGAGAAGATTGAAAAAAATGTGATTCTTCGGAGCGCGGTAGTCGGTGACGACTCGGACGGGTCCCTTGCCGCTGAACGTCCCGATGGTGCCGAACTCGTCCGTCGAAAGCGAGTTGCTGGCCATTGCCCCCGCGATCTGTCCGGTCTGAAACAGAGCAAGAACCATGAGAAAAATCCCCAGCACAACTTCCACCTTCAGCCAGGCGCGGACCCAGATTGGGACGGTCATCGGGAGGGGAGCGGAGTCAGGCGTTTCAAGGTCTTGCAGAGGTTACCGAACGGCAATCCGGTCGCGAGAAATTCTTTTCACTCCCGGCGCGGCTTGACCGTTTCATGGGTGTGAGACACCGTGGCCGAGCATGAAAGCCGTTGCCGTCCGTGACCCGAGTCAGCGATTTGTCGACGGGGCAACGCGGATCGAGCTTGGTGAGTCAGCCTCGATCCCGCGGAACGAAGTGCCGCTTGCACCGGTTGGACCTTCGCGACTAGCTGACCGTGATCCACGTTGCTGACCTTGATTCCGGCTCCTTGGTTTCGCTGGTTGCCCGCACCGCCGTGAGCGAAGGGGTGTCGAGGCACTTTGTGACCGGGCGATGAGCGTGGTGAAGGAATGGGGCGCGGGTGGGCCGTTGCTGGCGTTGGCGCCGATGCAGGACGTGACGGATTGGGCGTTTTGGCGGCTGACGGCGGGTTACGGTGCGGCGGACGTCTATTTCACGGAATACTTTCGGGTGCTGGAGACTTCGCGGTTGGATCGGGGAATCCTGCGGTCGGTCGTGGAGAATCCGACCGGTCGGCCGGCGGTGGCGCAGCTGATCGGGAGCGACGTGGCGGCGCTCGTGCGGACGGCGCGGGAGCTGGAGGAACGGCACCCGGTCGCGGGGGTGGATCTCAATCTCGGGTGTCCTGCCCCGGTCGTTTACCGGAAATGCGCGGGAGGTGGCTTGCTGCGGGACTTGCCGCTGGTGGATCGAATTTTAGGGGAGCTTCGGGCGGCGATCCGGGGACGGTTTACGGTGAAGACGCGGGTGGGATTTGCGGAGGTCGGGGAGTTCGATGCGTTGCTGGAGGTGTTTGGGCGACACGAGATCGATCTTCTGTCGGTGCACGGGCGGACGGTGGCTGAGAAATATCGGCCGGCGGTGCATTACGATCGGATTGCGGATGCGGTCGGGGCGATGCGGTGCCCGGTGCTGGCGAACGGGAACGTTGCGTCGGCGGAGGGGGCGGTCGCCATTTTGCAACGGACCGGCGCGGCTGGGCTGATGGTCGGGCGTGGAGCAATCCGGAATCCCTGGATTTTCGCGCAGATCCGGCGGCGGTTGGCTGGCGGGACGGTGGAGCTGCCGACCGGGCGGGACGTGCTGGACTACGTGCGGGGGCTTTACGGATCGACGGCGTTAGCCGGGGTGAACGAGCGACAGCGGGTGCAGCGGGTCAAAAAGGTGATGAACTATCTCGCGCTGGGCGTCGAGCCGACGGGGCGGTTTTTGCACGAAGTGCGGCGGGCGCAGGGGGAGGGTGAGTTTTTTGCTTGGTGCGACGAATTTTTAGATCACGACGAGCCGATGCGCCTGGAGCCGTTTGATCTCGGTCTGCGAGACAGCGACGTGCTGGCTGGGGTGCACGGTTAGCGAGGAGGCGATGGGGCGCTACGCGCCGGGGATGGATTCGCCTTGGATGAGGTCGTCGTAGGTCTGGCGGGCGCGGATGGTGGTCCATTGATCGCCGTCGACGAGGATCTCGGGGAGGAGGGGGCGGCTGTTGTAATTGGACGCCATGACGAAGCCGTAGGCTCCGGCGCTGAGGAGCGCGAGGCGGTCGCCGGCGGCGGACTCGGGGAGATCGCGGTCCTGCGCAAAGAAGTCGCCGCTTTCGCAGACGGGGCCGACGACGTCCTGCTTGGTGAGGGCCGGAGTGGTGGGCGCGGTGAGCGGGTGGATCTCGTGGTGGCCCTCGTAAAGGGCGGGGCGAATGAGGTCGTTCATCGCCGCGTCGACGATGGTGAAATGTTTGGCCGGGGTGCGTTTGACGGAAACGACGGAGGTCACGAGGGCGCCCGCGTTGCCGACAAGGAAGCGGCCCGGTTCGAGCAGGATCTTCAGCTTGAGTGGCTTGAGCAGCGGGACGACGGCGGCGGCGTAAGACTCGGGGGTGATGCGGGACGGGTGCGCGTCCCACCAGTCGGACGGACCACTCGCGAGGGCGTCGTCGTAAACGATACCGACGCCGCCGCCGATGCTGAAAAATTCGATATCGTGCGCGTCGCGAATCTCTTCGACCAGCGGGATGAGCTTCGTAATCGCCTCGGCGAATGGTGCCGTGTCGAGGATCTGCGAACCGATGTGGGTCTGGACGCCGACGATGCGGAGGTGATCCATCTTTGCGGCGGCGCGGTAGACGTCGGCAGCGCGGTCGAGGCCGATGCCGAACTTGTTCTGGCTCTTGCCGGTGGAGATGTATTTGTGCGTGCCGGCGTCGACGTTTGGGTTGACGCGGATCGCAACGGGGGCGCGGACATTTCGCTCCGCGGCGATGGCGTTAATCTGGGAGAGTTCCTCCTCGCCCTCGACGTTGAAGGAGTGGATGCCGTGCTCGAGGGCGTATTCGATCTCGGCACGGGTCTTGCCAACGCCGGCGAAGGTGCAGCGATCGGAGCGCCCGCCGGCTTGGAGAACGCGGAAAAGTTCGCCGCCGGAAACGAGGTCGAAGTCGGCTCCTTCGGAGGCGAGTAAGTTCAGGATGGCGAGGTTCGAGTTCGCCTTGAGCGCGTAGCAGATGCGGTGGTCGAGCTCGTGAAGCGCGCGATCGAGGCGACGGTAATTTTCCCGAATCGTGTTCGCGGAATAGACGTAGGCGGGCGTGTCGACGGCGTCGGCGATGGCGGAAAGAGACGTGTCTTCGCAGTGAAGACCACCGTTGAGATAGCGGAATTGATGCACGCTTTAATTTTAGCGGAAGCCAGACGGGTGGGGGAAATTAAATCCCGCGCCTACGCGCGGCGAAGCTCGTCGGCGACGTCGGCAACCTCTTTGCGATGGGCCTCGGTGAGCGGCTCACCCTTCCCGCGTCCGTATTTGTCGTCCAAGTGAATGAGGCGCCCGCGCGTGGCTTCGAGTTCCGGGTTGTTGAGAATCGGGTTGTGAAGGAGAGCCCGATACTCCTTGAAATCTCCCGTTCCGTCCGCGGCCCGCTGGATGATCACGATGAACTCCGTCCGGTCGACTCCGTGGTTCCGTTTCGCGCGGAAGATCAAGTAGGCGATCACGAGCGCGAGCAGGATGAACACGATTGTCGATGCCATGAGTAGAAATAGACATGAAGCGGAGGCGTCCGCAACGCGCATTTTCCGCTACTTTGCCTCGACCACGTCCCGCAACCAGTCGAGCGCGGCAGCGCGGTCGGCAAACGCGCCTTCGAGCTGGGCGGTGTGCGCGGTGTCGAGGATCTGCTTGAACGGGGGGCCGGGCCTCAGCCCGAGTTGGATGAGGTCGTGGCCAGTCACGAACGGCGGTGGGACGAGCGGCTCGTTGGCAAATTCTTCCCGTTTCTCGATGAGGAACACGTGGTTATCGAGCATCCCGTGGCTCGACGAGCAGTCGACACGGTGCAGCTCCAGCTCATCGTCGATCGTCTCGCGGTCAAGAAAGCGCTTCAACTTGGCGACCCGCATATTTCGGACGTCCTTGAAGGCCATGTGATTCCGAACGAGGGCGATCACGTCGTCGATTTGGTTATTGGAAAATCGGAGGCGGCGCAGGATGCCAGACGCCATGTCGGCCCCGACGTGTTCATGGCCATTGAAGCGGATGCGGCCGGTTTCGTCGGTAAAGGACGTTGGTGGCTTGCCGATGTCGTGGAAGAGGACGCCGAGCGCAAGGGCGGGGGAGACCGCGGGTGGGAGGAGTTCCAGCATGATGCGGGTGTGCACAAACACGTCGCCTTCGGGGTGAAACTCCGGCGGTTGCTCGCAGCCACGGAGGTCGGCGACTTCGGGGAGGAGGAGGCGCAGCAGCCCGCTGGAATCGAGGAGGTCGAATCCGCGGACCCGCTGGGGTGAGGTGAAAATTTTGACCAGCTCGTCGCGAATCCGCTCCGGGCTGACGACGTGGATCTCCGGGGCTGACTTGAGCACGGCGTCCCAGGTCGCCGGGTCGATCTCGAAGTCGAGCGTGGCGGCGAAACGGACGGCGCGCAGGATGCGGAGCTTGTCCTCGGCGATGCGCTCGGCCGGGTCACCGATCGCGCGGAGCGTGCGGGACTCCAGGTCGGCCACGCCGCCGACGTGGTCGATGACGCGTTCGCCGACGGGATCGAAGAAGAGGCCGTTGACCGTGAAGTCGCGGCGGCGGGCGTCGTTCTTGGCGTCGCTGAACTCGACCGTATCCGGGCGGCGCCCGTCGAGGTAGCCGCCCTCGGTGCGGAAAGTGGCGATTTCGAATTGCTGGCCGTGCTCCACGACGATCATCACACCAAACTGCGCGCCGACCGGGATCGTCCGACGGAAAAGACCGGCGACCTCCTCTGGCCGCGCGTCGGTCGCGATGTCGATGTCGTGGGCCGGGACACCGCGCAGCCGATCGCGGACGCAGCCACCGGCGAAGTAAGCGACGTGCCCGGCCTCGCGGAGGCGTCGGACGATGGCGGTGGCGGTGGCGAGCATGGTGGCGGTAGGACTTTCCCCGTTGAGAAGGTAAGCTGGGACAGCGGGCGGTTGCGAAGCGTATTTCGGACCCGCGGGTCGAGGGAGAGCCGGGACGTCCGCGGGTCCCTTTGGAAACGATCTTTGGAGTTGACGACGCTGCCGATGCCGCCGGGGTGGGAGCGTTGGGGGACGCGGCGCTGGTCAAATCGCTGGACGCCGCTCTCGCGCGCGATTGGTCCGGTTTTTTAAAACGAACTCTGGCCTCGACCCCGCGACGCACATCGGCCCCGATGACGCGCATTTCGAATTTGAAGCCGGGGACCGGCCCGTCGACGTCCGGGTGGCCTCGGCACCGTGCCTGAGCGGCGAAAAGCTCACGCTTCGTTTACTGCCGCGCACTCGCATCGAGATGGGACTGCCCGAACTCGGCATCGCCGACGCGGACCTCCAGAAGCTCCGCGACTGACTCGGCGACATCAGCGGCATGTTGCTGGTGACCGGTCCCACGGGCAGTGGCAAGACGTCCACGCTGCACGCGCTGCTGCGGGAGATGAAACTGGAGAGCCGGTGCGACATCACGATCGAGGACCCGGTCGAATACCGCGCGGAGGGCGTGAACCAGATCGCGGTGTCGTTGGCGTTCGTGATCGATCAGCGCTTGGTGCGGACTCTCTGCCCGGATCGCAAAAAGGCTACCTCACCGGACGCGACCGACGCTCGCTGGCTGCGACGCGTGGGTGCTGGAGACCTGGAGTCCGGGTGGGAAGCCCGGGGCTGCGAGGTGTGCCATGACACGGGCTACACTGGGCGCACCGGGGTGTTCGAGGTGGTGCCGGTGGACGAGGAGATTTACGACGTGGTGCTCGGGGGTGGGGACGAACACGCGTTGCGAGCGAAGTTCCGCCAACTCGGCGTCGGTTCGTTGCTCGCTGACGGCCTCGACAAACTTGCACACGGCATCAAGAGCGTTTCCGAATTGCGCGACCTCGGGGGCCGAGACCACGTGGAGCGCGCGACGCCCTGAGGTGCCGGCGGACCGCACGGGCGAAGCGTTCGGCAATCCTCCGGGGTTCGGAGGCGATCAGAGCCGGGCGATTTTCGACCGGATTTCGTCTTTCGATTTCCCGATCTTCTGCTGGAGGCGACCCAGGAGTTCGTCGTCCTTCCCATCCGCGAAGGTGAGGTCATCGTCGGTGAGGTCGGCGTATTGCTGCTTCAGCTAGCCTTTGATTTCGTTCCAAGAGCCTTTGAATTCGAGTTTGTTCATAGACTGCCTGATCGGATCCCGTGGGGTTTCCGGTTGTCGGGTCCTCGTGGAAATCGGGCCGCGGGCGGGACAACCTCTGCTCCGTCCGGCGGGACCTTCAGTCGGACTCTTCCGGCGCGACGAGGACCTGGATGGCACGGGGGATCGCCTCGAACTCGATCGGTGTGCGCCCGCCGATCTTACCGTCGATGGTAACATCCTCGGCCGGCTCGCAGGTGATCTCGACGCGGCGGCCCTTGAAGTCGTCCGGCTCGCCGGCGCCGCGAGCGAAGACGGACGCGACGATCGTGGCGCGGGTACGGGGTTGGATCGGCGGGCGGTCGGCGAGGCGGTCGAGGGCGCAAAGTTGGCGGCGGTTAAGGCGGGCGGTCGCGCGGAGGCCCTGGATCTCGTCGAGGAGGGCGGTGATGCCGTTTTCCTGAAGCGAGAGAAGATCGCCGGGGAGCAGGCGGCGGCCGAGCCAGAGGCCATCGCGGATGCGGGTGAAGGGGGCGGCGCTGTCGGTGGCGCGTTTCCACCCGTTGTAGAGGCTGGCACCGAGAAGCACGGGGGCAAGAAAGAGTTTGATGGGCATCGGGAGCCGGCCCCGCGTGGATTTGAAGAGAAAAGCAGCCAGCCGCGCACGGAAAGAATCGGCGTGTCCGTCGATGGAGAGGTGGGTGTTGCACTCCCGTTGCATGGAGAGGTGCACGGCGGTGCGGTTTTCGATTTGTTGAACCTTGGCGCTGTCCCGCGAGGTGATGATCCAGACACGGCAGCTCGGTTCGAGTTCGGCGATGGCCATGGGGCGGGCGCGAAGACGCTCGTCCCCGCCCACCGGGATCACCATCCGTTCGCCCTCCTTCAATAGCTCGACGAGAGGTGATCGAGCATTCGGACGCGTCGCTCGAGGAGATTGCCGGTCAGTTCGGAAACAAGGTGCTCGACTCCGCGGCGCTGCTCACGGAACCGCTCCTGGGCAGCCGATCGCCGTGGCGAAATCTTTGTCTGAAGGTCATCGCGGCGGGTCCGGACCTCGCGCGGCTCGTGAAGGTGGCGGATTACTTGGAACGAATCGACGTCGGCGGACCGGACGGCGACGAGGCGCGGCGGGAGGCCGATTGTTTTCTCCGGGAACTTCGCTGCCAGCCTTTGCCGCCAAAAGCGAACGGTGCCGCGGAGCTGCTCGAATGGACGTGCCGGGCCGGACAGGGTGACCGGCGGGAGCACGGAGCCGCCGCGCCGTGAGTCTCCGCCTCCCGGTCGAGCTCGACCGGATTGCGGGCCAGGCGGGGAGCACTCAGCCGAAGTCTTCGGTCACGATCCTTCGGCCGTCGACGCCGAGGGATTCCAAAGCCTCCGAGAGTTCTTCGACCATTTTGTCGGGTCCGCAGATGTAAAAATTTTGCTCAAAATTCACGATCTCGCTTTTCAAAAGATTGCGATCGATCCGCTGGATTTCGCCCTTCGCGTCGGCTTCGGCGGTGTAAAGCAACCGCAGGCGATCGCCGAGCATTTCGCGAAACTCGGCCTCCAGGAACGCATCGCGCGGCGTCTGGTTGCTGAACCAAAGCTCGCAACCGTCGAGTTCGTCGGAGTCGTGCAGGCTCCGGAGGATTGCGATGAATGGCGTGACGCCCGCCCCGCCCGCGAGAAAAATGCCGGGGCCTTGATGCGTGATTGCGCCCCAAGCGTCCCCGATTTCGAAGACGTCGCCGACGTCATAAGATTGCAGTCGATCGGTCACGCCCTCGTGGTCGGGGTAGATCTTGATCGTCAACTCCAAGTCCGGGTCCGCTGGGAGTGAGGTGAACGTAAAGGGGCGTTTCTCGTCCGCGAGGTCGCCGGCCTTCGGGAGGGCCAGTTCGGTCGCCTGCCCGGGTTCGAATTCGAAGCCGGCCGGTTTCTCGACGCGGAATCGCTTCACGTTGTGGTTGAGCATTTCGGTGGCGAGGATCTTGACTTCGTAACTCATGCGAACGATTCGCTGGCCGCGGGGCTCGGGGATGCTTCGTTTGTGGTATCCGCACTCGCCGCCCCGCCATTTTGGTGGAAAATATCGGCATGGAACTTGAAAAGCTGGCAGCCATCGTCCGGTCCGATCTCTTCCGGCACCGGGGACGGACCGGATGGCAAGAGTTCTGGCGCGTTGTGTTCACTTCGTCGTGTTTCCACGTGATTGTCCTGTTGCGAGTGCGGGATCATTTCCAAGGCAAGCGAGTGATTGGGCCCGTGAGCGCGTTGGTCTTCGCGTGGTTCAGCTCGCGGCGCGCGATCGAGATCCCCCGGTCCACGGAGATTGGGCCGGGATTAATCCTGCTTCACGCGGGGAGTTTCTCGGTGAACAAGGGCACGCGGATCGGGCGAAACTGCACGGTGACCAATCACGCCTCGCTCGGCGGCGTCTTTCGGGGGAAGCGGATTGGCTCGCCCACGCTCGGAGACAACGTCTACCTCGGCGCCTACAGCTGCGTTTTTGGACGGGTGAACGTCGGCAGCAACGTGCTCGTGACGGCGCAGTCGGTCGTGACGCGCGACGTCGCCGACGATTCCGTCGTCGGCGGGACACCGGCGAGGGTCCTGAGCAGCGATGGGACGGACGGATACGTCAATCATCGAACTTTTGATTGACTTGTTACCGTGATCGCTTAAATCTCCCGCATGTTCTGGGGGGAACAGTAGGCCGTCGTGGCATTCGTCGCGGCGGCCTACATTTTTTTCTGGGTTCGTTTACCGCCGGAGGATGCGGATTTTTTCTTGTTTTGAGCGGTTGCCGCCCTCGTCGACGGCGCGGAGCTTCACGATGACGCGCCCACTGTCCTGATTCACCTGCAGGACGACCTTGAAGCGGTTGCGGCTTTGGATTCGGACCTTCCTCGCCTTGGCACCCCGAGCTTTGACGAGGATGTCGGTGACGCCGCGGTCGTCGCGGGCCGTGCCGCGGATGACGACGCGTTTGCGGAGGGTTTCGATTGTCTTGCGTCCGCGCACCGAGAGGCGGGGCCGCGAGCGGTCGGGGGTGAAGAGCGGGAGGAGTGGGGAGGTGGAGACACTGGGGGAATAGCCGCCGTCGATGCCCGGGATTTGGGTGATCGCACCGCCAGCTGCTGGAATCTGGCGAATGACTGCGGTGGCGGGTTCAGCGAGAAGGAAGAAGCCAGTTCCGCTTTGGAGTTGTCGGGCGATGGAAAATACGAGCCGCGTGCCGTCGCGCGACCAGGCGAGACCGACGGGCAGGAACCCGGGATTGAAGGTTTGGAGGATCGTCGCGTTGGAGCCGTTGGCATTGGCGATGATGAGGCGCGCGGTGGTGGCCTGGGTGCCACCGAGTGCGTCCGGAACGGCTAGATGAAGTAGGCGAGGCCAGCGCCGGAAGGCGAGATCGCCGGGAAGACTTGGAGCTGGGCGGAGGGTCGGAAGCCACCCAAGCCGTTGTTGTAGGTGAAGCGTGGCGTCGAGAGTTGGGCGGTGGCGGGCCACCTCCCGGTTGCGGGGTCGCGGGTGTAGCGGACGATGGCGTGAAGATTGCCCCCAAGACCGTCGGACGCAGCGGGGACGAGGGTGGGCGGGACGAACGAAAGACCGCCCGGGTCCCACGAGATGCCCGTGAATTCCAGGGCGAAACTGTCGTCGACCGCGCCTCCGCGAGGGCTGGTCGGCTCGTCGATCTGGAGGCCGGTATTCGCGTCCGCTACGATGAGCGTGCGCCCGCTGCCGTTGGGCGAATTTCCGGAGCGGCGGGCGAGCTCAAGACCGTAAGCGAGGAACTGGTTGTTGGGCGAAAATGCGGGCGAGACCGGCCGGAAGACTTGGACCTCGCTGGGGGAGGCCACGTTGGTGTTCGTGTCGATAATCTTGCGGGTCCGACCGAGAACGCGGTCGAACGCGTAAACGTCCGAGCTGGGTGGGACCTGCAGCGCAACGGTGACGGGATCGGGCGAAGCGAAGACGACAAATCGGCTGTCGCGGGATATCGATGGAAAATTGTGTTCGCCCAGCCCGGTGTTGAGCTGGGTGATGACACCGTTATTTTCCTGAAAAAGAGCGGGATTTGCGAAAATGACCTGCGCGTTGAGCGGTGCGGAGGCAAGGCCGATGAGTGTCGCCAGGAAAACGCTTGAACTCTTCATGGTTGTGAAAGGCATCGCGTGGTCGCAATGAATGACCCGCAAGGGTTCGCGGGCGTCGAGATCCGATTGGCGATAAATCTGGCACGCCACCTGCTGTTTCTGGAGATGTTCTGGGGGGAACAGTAGGCCGTCGGGGCGTTCGTCACGGCGGCCTACACCTTTTTTGGGGCCGATGGTTTCGGCGCGCGGCTTGAAGGGTTGATAGTTTGCTTCCAGGCAGCCGGGAGCGCGGGACGTGAAAAAAAGGATGCCCGGCTGATCGAACGGGCATCTTCTCGGGGTGACCGCCACGGTGAAATCGGTGATCGACGTCCCGGCGAGGGAGTGAGGTGGCGAGGGCCGCCGAAGTGAGGACGAAGGTCACGGCGAGAATGCGGGTGCGGGTTCTCAACCTAGCCCGCACTCTTCCGGAAGGCGGGCGGGTCCGCTGACGGCAGCTTGCCGACCTTTTGCGCTGGCTTGCGCCCGGGTCGCGATTCCGACCGCAAATGACCGTCAAAGGTTGGCAAGCGACCGTTAGCGGGACCGGTGGGCTGTCGCTAGCCTGCTGCCCGATGAAAAGAATTGGAATCTTGCTGGCCGCGCTGGCCTTGGGAACGGGGCCGACTGGGGCGGCCCCCTTCATGATCGATGAACCGACGGCGGATCGGTGGATGTATCCGTTCGGAAGTGACCCGGGTCTGCGGACGGGAACTCCGGTCTTTGGCGCGATCGGCGACGGGCGATTCGACGACCGGGATGGTCAGCTGCTTGTGCGTTTCGACACGACGGGCATCGCTGCGGCTGGACTCGGGGCGTCGAACTACGCGATCACCTCCTTGCGGCTGACGTTGACCGTGAACGAGAACAATTCCTTCACCTACGACTCGACGTCCGACGCGTTGGGGACCTACGACGGCACGACGGCTGACGGCGACGCGGGGCGTCCGGTTGAGTTGTTTGGGGTTGGCTACCGGGGTGGGTTCACGCGGGAGACGTTTCGACCGGAGCCGTCGACTGCGCCGGCGGTGGCGGCGACGCCCTTCACGAAAGGGAGCGGTTTGACGGAAGGTTCGCGGATCGCTTTCGCGGCTGGCGACGTCGGTGGCGGCGTCCTGGGGGACGTCTCGAACAACGTGCGGGACGCTTTCGCGCCGACGGCATTTTCGATCGGGCAGATCGCGGGGCTGGCGAGTGGGTCCCTCGTTCCGCTGGAGTCGGAGATGACGTTTGATCTCAATCTGGTCGATCCTTTCGTGCTGAACTACGCGCGGGAGGGGCTGAACGCCGGGGTGATCGAGCTGATGGTGACTTCGCTCAATCAGGCGACGCAGCAGGTCGGCGGAGCGAATCCGTCGTTCTACACGAAGGAAAATGCCAACCACGGACCGGCCTTTGGTGATTTCTTGGCGGGGCGTCTGTCTGGCGATTTGGCGGCGGTGCCGGAGCCTTCGGTGCTGGCGCTCATCGGGATTGCGGGTCTGGTTTTGATTGGGGGGTGGCGACGTGCGCGGGTTTAGGGGTTTTACCTTGATCGAAGTTCTTGCGGTCACGGCGATCATCGCTGTCCTGGCGGCAGTCACCGTGCCCGTCGTGGGACGACTCCAGCGCGAGGGGCGGAAGGCGGACGAAATCGCCGCGGGCCGCAAGTTGATCGTCGGGTATCAACTTTACGCCAACGACAACAATGGGAATTTGATGGCAGGCTACGCGGAGGTCGGGGCGGTGGCGGAAGATGCGTCCGGGAATCCCATTCACTTCCCCGCCAGCGCCCGGTATCCGTGGCGGCTCGCGCCTTACGTGAATTACGACATGAAGGCCTTCGTGCTCGCGGGGAACGGCGTGGAAAGCGAAACGGATGATGCGCATTACGCCGACAGCGTGTCGCCGAATCTGGGGATGAACGTAACGTTCGTGGGTGGCGACTACGGGAGCGGAAGCGATCTCAAGCCGAACGAGCGTTCGATCGAACGGTTTGGAAATTTTTGCGCGACGCGCCTGACGCAGGTCTCGGAGCCGTCGAAGTTGATCGTCTTCGCTTCGGCCCGCCGTTCGAAGAGCGAGGTTGGGAATTACCGCGTGCAATCGCCATTTTTCGGGAGTCGTCGGTGGGCGAATTCCTGGTCCGAGGACCAGCCCGCCGCGGCCTTTGGGTTCGTCGATCTCCGATTCGGCAAGCGAGCCGTCGCGGTGATGCTGGACGGCCACACCGAGCTGCTCGACGAAGACCAACTCCAGGACATGCGCCGCTGGTCGATCCAAGCCGCCGACGCGGACGACGCGAATTACACGATCCGACGGCAATGATTTTTTCAGCCGCATAACCGTCCAATCCACCCCACCTACCCGAATCTATGACCACACTCCTCGAAAAAAACCTCTCCCAAGAATGGGCCGACCTGCGGGCGGCGGAACCCAAGCTCCGCATCCGCGACGCGGCGACGAAGCTCGGCACGAGCGAGGCCGCCCTAGTCGCCCTCGGCTGCGGGGCGCACGTCACGCGGCTGCAACCCGATTGGGAGGAGCTGCTCGAAGCCTGCAAGTCGCTGGGTTACGTGATGTGTCTCACGCGAAACGATCACGCGGTGCACGAGCGCAATGGACATTTCCGCGAGATCGGATTCTTCGCCGGTGGCGCGATGGGCCAGGTCGTCGGACCGGACATCGATCTGCGTCTCTTTCCGCGCCAGTGGACGGTGGCGTTTGCGGTTCGATCGGACGAGGCGACGGGGGCGACCGACAGCGTTCAGATCTTCGGTTCGGACGGCGCGGCGATGCACAAGGTCTTCCTGAAAGAGTCGAGTGATCGCGCTGGCTTCGAAGCGCTCATCTCTGAGCTGAAGGCCGATGATCAATCCCCGACGTTCGCGGCGGGGCCTTCTTCGGAAGTCGACGTTGACCAGCCGGACGGTGAGATCGACGTCGTGGGTCTGCGCGAGGAATGGAGCCGATTGCAGGACACGCACGAGTTCTTCGGACTGTTGAAAAAGTTCAACGTCGGGCGCGTTCAGGCTCTTCGGCTCGTGGGTCGAGAGTTTGCCGAGCCTCTGGCGACGGACGTGACCCGGACAATTCTCCGCGCGGCGTCGAAGGACGGTCTCCCGATCATGGTCTTCGTTGGTAACCGCGGTTGCCTCCAGATTCACACCGGGACGGTGTCAAGGGTCGTGCCCTTCGGCGAGTGGATCAACGTGTTGGATCCGGAATTCAACCTCCACGCCCGCGACTCCGGTGTGGCCACGGCCTGGCGGGTGCGCAAGCCGACGCGCGACGGGATCGTGACGGCGGTCGAACTTTACGACGTCGACGGGCGCAACGTTGCGCTCATCTTTGGCAAGCGGAAGCCGGGCGAGGCCGAGGATGAAAATTGGCGCACCTTGGCGGAGGGCCTCTCTTGAGAGCGGCACTCATCGGCGCGTTGGCGCTTGCGTTGGTCTCGGTGCAGGCCGCCGAGCGGGTCGTGAGTCTGGGTGGCGAGATCACCGAGATCGTCTACGCGCTGGGCGACGGTGGGAAATTGGTTGCGGTGGATTCGACGAGTTCGTATCCGGCGGAGGCGAAGGAACTCCCGAACGTGGGCTACGTTCGGGCGCTGTCCGCGGAGGGAGTTCTGGCGCTCCAGCCGGATCTCATTCTCGCCTCGCCCGACGCGGGGCCACCGAACGTGATGGAGCAACTTCGCGCGACCGGGGTCGAGATTTACACCGCTCCCAAGGAGGCTGATCTCGCCGGGATCGCGGAGAAAATCCGCGGAGTCGCGGGCGCACTTGGCCGCGAGGAAGCCGGGGACGAACTGGTGAAGAGATTCGAGAGCGAGGCCGAGGCGACGCAGGTGGCTGTGACCGCGGACGAATGGCTGTCGGCGGTCTATCTGATGGGCCGTGGCGACGGCGTGTTGCTGGCGGCTGGGAGCGGAACGGCGGCGGACACGATGCTGGCGGCGGCGGGTTTGAAAAACGTCATCGCGACCTACGAGGGTTACAAACCGATGTCGCCGGAATCGCTGCTGGCGCTTGCCCCGAAGGTTGTCGTCACGGGTGAGCGAACGGTCGGCGGTGTGGGGGGGTTGGAGAAATTTAAGGCCCTGCCTGCCGTCTCCGGCAAGGTTGTCGTGATGGACGATCTTTACCTTCTCGGGATGGGGCCGCGGGCCGCGCAGGCAGCATCGGAACTCGCGCAAGCCGCCCGGAAGTGACGGCCGTCGCCCTCGAAGTCAACGCCGCCGACGAGGCGTTCGACAAGTGGCGGCGGCGAAGTCGGCGACGCGGCTGGCAGGGCGCGGCTTTGATCGCGCTACTGATTGGAGTCGTTGCGGCGGCGCTGGTGACGGGACCGATGGCGGTCACGCTGAGCGACCTCGGCGAGATCGTCGAGGGCCGCTTGACGGGTGCCACCGACGCGTCGCCGACCGTGCGCGCCGTGGTGGAACAAATTCGCCTTCCGCGCATTGTGCTTGGCGCGTTGATCGGTGCGGTCCTCGGGATGTCCGGCGCGGCGATGCAGGGGCTTTTTCGCAATCCGCTCGCCGACCCCGGAATCATCGGGGTCTCGGCGGGAGCGGCTCTGGCAGCGGTGGCGGTGATCGTGCTGGGCGATCCGGTCCGCGCGGCGTTGCCGCCATTTTTGGGCCCGCTTCTCCTGCCGCTCGCGGCGTTCGTGGGGGCACTGCTGACCATGACGACGATCTATCTGCTGTCGATGCACGATGGACGCGTGATCGTTGCGACAGTGTTGCTGGCTGGCGTGGCGGTCGCGGCTTTGGCCATGGCGCTCACCGGCTTTCTCGTTTTTCTGGCGACCGACGACCAACTGCGCGACGTGACGTTTTGGAGTCTGGGGAGCCTCGGCGGCGCGACTTGGGGAAAGGTTGCGATCGCGCTTCCTTGTGTGGGCATGACGCTCGCTCTGCTGCCCGTGTGGGGTCGCGCGCTCAACGCGCTCTTGCTCGGCGAGGCCGAAGCCAAACACGTCGGTTTCAACGTCGATCGCGCCAAGTGGGCGGTCATCGTGCTCACGGCGGTAGGCGTCGGTGCGGCGGTCGCGATGTCGGGCGTCATCGGCTTCGTCGGCCTCGTGGTCCCGCACGTCGTGCGGTTGGTGGCGGGGCCGGATCACCGCTTTCTCTTGCCGGGCGCGGCTTTGCTCGGTGGAAGTCTGTTGGTTGGGGCCGACATCGTGGCTCGGACCGTCGCGGCCCCGGCCGAACTCCCCATCGGTATTCTGACCGCGATCATCGGAGCCCCCTTTTTCCTCTGGCTTCTGCTGCGAAACAAGGGGGGCTGGCAGGCATGATCCGGGCGCGGGGGCTGCGTCTCGAGCGCAAGGGTCGGCCCATCCTCGGTGACGTTAATTTTCGCGCGAAGCCGGGTGAGGTCACGGCGATCCTTGGGGCCAACGGTGCTGGGAAATCGACGTTGCTCCGCGTACTGGCGGGGGAGATCGAGCCGGATGCTGGCTCCGTCGAGGTCGCTGGTCGCCCGCTGGCGAACTGGGACGGTCGCGACCTCGCCCGGCGGCGCGCGGTGGTCACTCAATCCAGCGCTCTGAATTTCCCGTTCGCCGTGATCGACGTCGTCCTTCAAGGGCGTGCCCCGCGGTGGACTGGACGCGAAACCAGCGCCGACGCGCGGGCCGCGATCCGCTCGCTCGAAGCCGTTGGCCTGGTCGGCTTCGCGGACCGAGATTACCTCACCCTTTCCGGCGGCGAGCGGCAGCGCGTCCACGTCGCCCGCGCTCTCACTCAGCTCGATGGCGAGACCGAGGGCCGCTACCTTCTCCTCGATGAACCGACCTCGAGCCTCGATCTCAAACACCAGCACGCCGTGCTCCGCATCGCCCGCGACTTTGCCGCCGACGGCGGCTGCGTCGTTGTCGTGCTCCACGACCTCCACCTTTGCGCGACCTACGCGACCAAGATCTGCCTCATGTCTTGGGGCCGCGTCTTGGCAAGCGGCGATGCGAACGCCGTCCTCGTCGGTGAATGGCTCAGCGCGGCCTACGGCGTGCGGGTCGAGCGGGTCGGCGGCGACTCGGCGTTTTTTCAAGTCGCGGAATAGTCCGAGTTCGGGATTGGAATTGCGTCCGCGCCTCCGGTAAACTTTGGTTTCTAGTGAAGACACTTTCCGTCCGGAGTTATCGCGATCTCGTTCGAAGATCTTCGGGCCTTTTGATCATTCTTGGTCGCATTGGGTTGCTGGCGGTCGCCTATTTCGCGGCGGCTTGGGTGGGTCTGCAGCTTGCTCCGCCAGATCTGAAGATCAGCCTCGTCTGGTTACCAACGGGGATCGCGGTGGCGGCGTTTCACCGTTGGGGGTTGCGGTATTGGCCGGGTGTGACTTTGAGCGCGGGGGTGCTCATTGGATTCTCGTTTCCGGTAGCCTGGCCGCTGGCGGGGATGGTCGTCGCGGGGCAAACGCTGGGACCCGTCGTGGCGGCGTGGTTCCTCCGGACGACGGGATTCCACCGAGAATTCGACCGGTGGCGGGACATCGGGTTTTTGGCTGGGGCCGCGCTTTTTGGAATGACGATCTCCGCCACGGGAGGGGTGGTGACGTTGTGGTTCGCGGGATTGATCCCGACGGAGGAATTCGCCCGCGCTTGGCTGACGTGGTGGCTGGGCGACGTGATTGGAGTCCTGGTGGTCGCGCCGACCGTGTGTTCATTCTCGCGGCGGGGGTGGGATTTTCTCGCAAATCGGACCGGGGAGTTTTGCTGCTGGGGAGCGCTCATGGTGGCGCTCATGGGCTTGATTTTCCTGTGGCCCGCGACGGGTGGGTTGGAGACGCTCCCGGTGATTTTTGTCCCGCTGTTGTTCACGATTTGGAGCGCGTTGCGATTCGGAGCGGTGGCCACATCGTTGGCCGTCGCGGTGGTCGCGATCGTCACGGCCAGCGGATTGGCGGCGGGCCGGGGGCCGTTTTTGTTGCCGGGAGTGATGGATGGCGTGTTCCTGCTGTGGGCGTATCTGGGAACGCTGACCGTGTTGAGTCTCATGATCGCGGGCATCGAGATCAGCCGGCGAGAGGCCGAACGCGGTCTCCGGGCTTCGCAGGAGAATCTCGTGCGGGCCAACGCCGAACTCCGCGAAGCCAAGCTGCGCGCTGAGGCGGCGAGCGAAGCGAAAAGCGCTTTTCTCGCGAACATCAGTCACGAGATCCGGACGCCGATGAACGGGGTTCTCGGGATGACGGACCTGCTACTCGCGTCGGACCTCGACCTGGCTCAACGGGAATACGGCGAGGTGATCCGGTCCAGTGGCGGGACCCTGCTTCGCTTGCTCAACGACCTCCTTGACCTCGCGAAAGCGGAGGCGGGGAAGATGGAGATCACGCCGGTCGACTTCGATCCACGCGAATTGGCGAACGAGTGCCTTCGGCTGGCGGAGACCGGGGCGGGGGAGGCGGTCGAGTTGGGTTTGGAAGTCGAAGTCGGAGTGCCGCGGCGGGTGTACGGCGACGGTGACCGTTTGCGGCAAGTGCTGGGGAATCTGCTCGGGAACGCGGTGAAATTTACCTCGGCGGGGACGGTGTCGTTGGGGATTGGGGCTTCCGGCCAGCCGGGGTGGTTGCGGTTCGAAGTGAAGGATACCGGGGAGGGAATCCCGGCTGCGCGGATGCGGGAATTATTTCAACCATTCATTCAGGTGGACAGCTCGACGACCCGGCGCTTCGGCGGCACCGGGCTTGGACTCGTCATCTCCCGGCGCGTCGTCGAGCTGATGGGCGGCTTTCTCGAAGCGTCCAGCGTGCCGGGGCGGGGATCAGTCTTCTATTTCTCAGTGCCGATGGGATCCGTCGATTCGGTCGCGGAGGCGGATGGGTCGTCAGAACCCCAGCGGCTCGGCGACTTCGATCAGCGCATTCTTGTCGTTGAAGACAATCCGGTGAACCAGCGCATTACCCGCCTGCAGCTCGAAAAGCTCGGGTGCTCAGTTGCGATCGCTACCAATGGCGTGGAGGCAATGGAGACCTTGGCGGCGGAGAGTTTCGACCTCGTGTTCATGGATTGTCAGATGCCGGAAATGGATGGTTACGAAGCGACGCGGGCGATCCGGTGTGGAGTCCGGCCACGGGTCCGCTCCGACGTCCCGATCGTCGCGCTCACGGCCAACGCGATGGCCACCGATCTGGAACGATGCCAGGACGCGGGGATGAATGACTGCCTCACCAAGCCCGTGCGGATCGATGGACTGGCGAGTATGATCCGTCGTTATGGGGTCGTGGAAAGCACGGGTGCGTGAAGCTTTCCCGCCCAGAACGTTGCCGGGTTGGTCGGGGATTTTTTTCGGCTTGGCGATTTCTCGGGCTGGAAGCCGGTGGTCCCCGGAAAACCAAGAATGCGTTGGTTGCGTGTGATTGTGAAAGCTGTCACGAGTGGCGGATCCGAAGTGTTTGCGACGCGTTCCGCAGGAGAAGTGGGCAGGCAGGGACGGCCCAGCCTTACCGGCTGGGTAGGGCGCTGAGTCCCCTCCGCGCCGTCTAACACCCTGGAAGAGCGTGCTCCCCGGGCGTCCGCGGCTTGTCCGAGTCCGGGTGAGCGCGGATTTATCGACGTAGGATTCGCACTCGGGCGGCGCCGGACCGGTTTCCGGCCCCATCGAGAGCGCGGAATTTCACCACGACGCGACCCCGATCCTTCGTGACTTTGAGGACGGCCTTCCAACGGCCATTGCCGCGAACCTTCACATTTTTGACCTCCGCACCACGGCGCGACTTCACCAGGATGTCGGCGATCCCCGACGAGTCACTCGCCGTCCCGCGAAACACGACCCGTTTGCGCAACGTTTCGATCGTCTTTCGGCCACGGACCCTCAGTTCCGGTCGCGTGAAATCCGCCACGGACCCAAGCGGAGGCGTCGGCGGAATCGGGCGCGAGAATCGCAACACGGGGTTGTTCCCCGCATCTCCGACCCCGAGGCCGTCGAATGCATGCAGACTCGATTGGTCCCGGTGTCCGCAACCCAGAGAGTTCCGGCGGAATCCACGAAAATTCCCGACGGTCCGGATAACGTGTTTGTAGAGACGCTCCGACCCTGGTTCGTCTTTTCGCTCGCGAAACTCACCCGGCCAATCACGATTTCCGATGTCGCTCCGGTGGTCAAACTGTCCAACGACCCGAACTGCAAAATCCGATTCAACGCCGGATCCGAAACAAAACTCAAAACTCAAAAACCGGTGACGGGAAAGGTCTGCGTGTCCGGCTCGGGCGGCGGCGGGGGAACCGGGCCAGGTGAGGAGCCGTGGCGTCGGTGCGCTTGCGGGCAAATGCGTGGGGTGGGACCCGCGGTTCGACACTCGGGACGGGTGTGATCCTTTGAATGCCGTCGCGGAAGGTTGCGGGAGGGCGACTTGGTTCGTAGTGTTTGCGGTGATGCGGTGGGTGTTCATGATTGGGTTTCTGGCGGTGGGAGGGATCAGCGCAGGGGCGGCGGACGACGCGGCTCGGGTGACCGTGGCGGAGGCCGCGTTGGGTGAGGTCGTGGAGGTTGTCTCGCTGACGGGGACGGTGACGGCGGAGCGGCGGGCGGCGCTTTCGGCGCGGACGACGGGCTTGGTGTCTTCGGTAACGGTGGACGAAGGGAGTCGGGTCGAGGAGGGGGAGGTAATTCTGGAGTTGGATTCCACCCTGGCCAATCTGGCGCTGGAGGGAGCGACGGAGGCGGTGCGGGAGGCGATGGCGCAACTCGCGGAGACGAAGCGGCTGTCGAACGAAGGCGCGACGCTCGCGAAGTCGGGTGGACTTCCGACGACCGAGGCGGCAGCGCGGGCGGCGGCGTTGCGGGTGCAGACGGCGACGATGCGGCAGATGGTCGTGGACCGGCGGGAGCAGGCGGAGGTCGTGGCGCGGCACCGGCTGGTCGCGCCGTTCGCGGGGGTGATCAGCGAGAAGATGGCGGAGGTCGGCGAATGGGTGGAAACGGGGGTGCCGGTGTTGGAATTGGTTGAAGTGGACGCGGTGCGGTTCGACGTGCGGGCGCCGCAGGAATTTTTTGCGCCGATGGAGGCGGGCGGTGAGGCGACGGTGCGATTGGACTCGGGGGCGGGGAAGTCATTTCCTGCGAAGATCGCGGTGCGGGTGCCGGTGAAGGATGCCGTCACGCGGACTTTTCTGGTGCGGCTGGACGTGGAGGCGGACGCGAACGTGATGGCTCCGGGTGTGTCGGGGACGGCGGAATTTCGGCTGCCGAGCGGACGGAAATCCGTGACGATTCCGCGTGACGCGATCGTCCGGCAGCCCGATGGGTCGGTGGGCGTGTGGGTCGTGTCGGATGGGGTCGCGGTCTCGCGGGCGGTCGAGATCGGCTCGCGGATGGCGGAGAGGGTGGAAGTGCTTTCGGGTTTGGAGGCGGGGGAGCGGGTGGTGGTGCGGGGGAACGAGTCGCTGGAGCCGGGGCAGGCGGTCGAGGTGATCGACGGTCAGGAGAAGGAGAAATGAGTCTCCTGCGGAGGCGCAGAGGCGCAGAAACTTTCAGGCCCTTGAACATCCACCTCTGCGTCTCCGCGCCTCGGCGTGAGAAAGCATTCGCATGATCGATTTTCTCGTCAGGCGCGGAACGTTGCTCACGGTTGGGGTCTTCATTGTCCTGCTTTTCGGGGTTCTCGCGGCGTTTCGGGTGCCGGTGCAGATGATCCCGGACCTGGACGTGCGGACGATCACGATCCAGACGCAGTGGCCGGGAACGACGCCGCAGGACGTCGAGAAAGAGATCGTGATCGAGCAGGAGGAATACCTCCGCAACCTGCCGGGGCTGCAACGCATGATCTCGGACGCCACGACGGGCGAGGCCGTCGTGGAGCTGGAGTTTCCGTTTGGAACGGACATCAACGAGGCGCTGATCCGGGTCAATAATGCGCTGAGTCAAGTGCCGGATTATCCCGAGAACGTGGATGAGCCGGTGTTGTTCACTAATTCGTTTTCGGAGAACGCGTTTCTGTATTTTTCGGTGACGCCGCTGCCGGGAAACCCGCGGGAGCTGGACATGAACATGATGCGGGACTTCGTTGATGACGAGGTGCGGACGCGGCTGGAACGCGTTCCCGGCGTGTCGCAGGTCGAACTGCGGGGCGGGGCGGAGCGGCAGATCCAGATCCTGGTCGATCCGGCAAAACTAGCGCAACGCGGGGTGACACTCACGGGGCTGCGGGACACGATCCGCTCGCGCAATCAGGACATCTCCGGCGGCGACGTAGACAGTGGAAAGCGCCGGTATCTGCTGCGGACGGTGGGGCGGTTTCAATCCGTCACGGAGTTCGAGGATCTCATCCTTCGGCGGGACGGCGACGCGGTGACGCGGCTGCGGGACGTGGCGACGGTGGAGTTGGGGCATTTCGAGATTCGCTCGAAGTCGTCCTCGGGCGGCGAGCCATCGATGACTCTGGCGGTCCGGCGGGAGACGGGGTCGAACGTGATCGCGATCCGCGAGGCGGTGCTCCCCGTCGTCGAGCGGTTGCGGACGGAGGTGCTGGAACCGGCGGGACTAGGGATTCGGCTGGTTTCTGACGACGTCCGTTACGTGGAGGCGTCGGTCGCCAACGTCTGGCAGAACCTGGCGATCGGCGCGGTGCTGGCGACGGCGGTGATGTTCGTCTTCCTGCGGTCGCTGCCGGCGACGCTGGTGGGGATGTGCGGGATCCCGGTGTGCACGGTGGCGGCGTTCATAGGGCTGCTGGCGGCGGGGCGCACGATCAACGTGATCTCGCTGGCGGGCGTGGCGTTTGCCATTGGGATGACGCTGGATAACACGATCGTCGTTCTGGAGAACATCGAGCGCGAACGGCTGAAGGGGAAACGGGGCTTCGAGGCGGCGCTGGCGGGGGTGCGGGCGGTGTGGCCGGCGGTGCTGGCGTCGACGCTGACGACGGTGTTCGTCTTCGCGCCGGTGTTGTTCGTGCAGCAGGAGGCCGGGCAGCTCTACTCGGACATCGCGATCGCGATCTCGGCGGCGATTCTCATGTCGCTGCTGACGGCGACCACGGTGGTGCCGGCGGCTTGCGCGCGATTGCCCTTCCGCGAACCCAAGGAGGGCGCGGAGGCGTGGGCACCGTTCAAGCGGCCGATCCTGGGGTTCGTCGGGTGGATGGTGGGGTCGGCTTGGCGGCGGGTGGTGTGTCTGGTGGTGACGGTGACCGCGACGCTGGCGGCCATCGTTTTTCTCACGCCGCCGGCGGAGTATCTGCCGGAGGGTGAGGAAGCGAAGACGTTCGCGGTGCTGATCGCGCCACCGGGCTACAGCCTGGCGGAGATGAGCGGGATCGCGGCGGAGATCGAGACGGAATTTGCGCCGTACCTGGAGGACGAGCCCGGGGAATTTGCGCGGGGCGAGACGGAGGTGCCGGCGCTGCTGATGCTGATCGTGAGCGCGGGGCCGCAGTCGTTGCGGGTGATCTCGGAGACGAAGGACCCGGGGCAGATCGAGGCGTTGATGGAGATCCTCACGGAGCGATTTCGGCGTTACCCCGGGATGCGGGCGTTCGCGTCGCGCGGGTCGATCATTTCCAGCAACGACGGGGGGACGCGGAGCGTGAACCTGGACGTGAGCGGGCCGGAGCTGGCCCCGATTTACGAGACGTCGTTGGCGGCGTTTCGGCGGGCGGGTGAGGTGCTGGAGGGGGCGCAGATCAATTCCGAGCCGTCGTCGTTGGTGCTGGGTCAGCCGCTGGTCGAGGTCCGACCGCGCTGGGACCGGGCGGCGGATTTGGGGTTCTCGGCGGAGGAGATCGGCTACGCGGTGGCGGCGCTGAGTGACGGGGCCTACGTCGACGAGTTTTTCCTGGCGGACGACAAGGTCGACATTTTCCTCTACAGCACTGAGGGGACGGAACAGGAGCTGTCGCGGCTGGCGGACCTACCGGTGGCGACGCCGGCGGGTGCGGTCGTGCCGGTGCGTTCGGTGGCGGACTTAGTCGAGACGGTTGACACGGACGCGATCCGGCGGGTGAACGGGCGGCGGACGGTCACGCTCAACGTGATCCCGCCTCGGTCGGTGGCGCTGGAGACGGCGGTGGGGATCGTCCAGCGCGACGTGGTCGACGCGATGCGGGCGGACGGCGAGGTGCCAGAGGGGGTGAGCGTGGACATCTCGGGGGCGAGCGATCAGTTGAACGCGACGCGCGAGGCGCTGGGTGGGAACTTTCTGGTGTCGGTGGTGTTGAGCTACCTGTTGCTCGTGGTGATCTACCGGCACTGGGGTTATCCGTGGATCATCATGGCGACGGTGCCGCTCGGAATCGCGGGGGGAATTTTTGGACTGTGGGCGATGAACGCGGTGGGGATCCGGCAGCCGTTCGACATGATCACGATGCTCGGATTTTTGATCCTGCTCGGGACGGTGGTGAACAATCCGATTCTCATCGTCGACCTGGCGCTGGAGAACTATCGCGACGGGGGAATGAGCGCGCCGGACGCGGTCCGGGATGCCGTTGAGTCCCGGCTGCGGCCGATCCTGATGACGACGATCACGACGATCTGTGGGTTGTCGCCGCTGGTGTTCATCCCGGGAGCGGGGACGGAGCTGTACCGCGGGGTCGGTGCGATCGTGCTGTTCGGCTTACTGTTTTCCACGGTCGTGGCGCTGACGTTTCTGCCCGCGCTGCTAACGCTCGTGCTGGAGTGGCTGACGAAACGGAAGCGGGGCCGGGATGGGCAGGCGGCCGGGTCGCCGGCGGAGCCGACGTTGGGGCCGGAGGGTGTGGCGGTCAGTTAGCGAAGCGGGCGGCGACGGGACCGGGAGCGGCGGGTTCGGGTCGGCGCGGGGGTTGGGATTGATCGACCGGTCGGAGGTATTAGACGAGGAGATCGGCGAGGGTGGCCGCGGTGACCCGGACGGGCGGGTTGATCAACCGGGTGATGAGCAGACTCACGGGCGCGGTGTCGCGGGAAAGCGGGGCGGCGGCAATGCTGCCGTTTGGGGGTTGGGTCGGTCGCACGGGGATTTGGAATTGCGGGGACGGGCGGGTTGCGCGACGAGGGTGGGATGCGGAGCGGTTGGAGTCGGCGAGGATGGTTGCGGGGAGCGGTTGGAGGCGGACTGGTGGCCGCGGTGGGGCGGAGTGGCTGGGCCGCGCCGGTGGCGACGGAGCGGGTGCGGGTGTTGTTTTTCACGGACGTTCACGCGGGCTTGGATGAAGCGGTGGCGGAGCCGCTGGGTGTGGCGGCGCGGGCGATGCGGGAGGTGGCCGCCGAAGTCGTGATCTGCGGCGGGGACGCGATCCACGGTGGACACGTGTCGACGGTGGCGGAGTGCGGGCCGAGGTTTGCGCAATACCGGGAGTTTCTCGCTGAGCTGGGTCGTCCGGTCGAGCACGTGATCGGAAACCATGATCTGGCCGGGGCGGCCCCGAAGGACGGCGGCGAGGCGGCGGGCGATCCGCGGGCGATGGTGCGGCGGGAGCTGGGGATTGCGGAGGATTACCGGACCTTCGACGTGGGGAACTACCGGTTCGTGGTGCTGGATTCCGTCGAGTTGACCGGGGGTGAGCGGGTGTATCGGGGATGGATTGGGGCGGAGCAGATGGAATGGTTGCGGAAGGTGGTGGCGGAGTCGCCGCGGGATCGGGTTTTTGTGCTGGTGACGCACGTTCCATTTCGGACCACGTTCCTTCAGCGGAAGGACGGGCCGGGGGCGGGGCTGCCGGAGAATCTGGTCGTGGGGAATGCGAACGAAGTGCTGGCTATTTTCGAGGGAAGGAACCTGCCGCTGGTGCTGCAGGGGCACCTGCATTCGAACGAGGTGATTGATTGGGCGGGCCGGAAGTTTGTGATGGGGGGCGCGATCTGCGGCGGGTGGTGGAAGGGGCCGAATCTGGAGACCGGATTTGGATTCGGCGTGCTGACGCTGGGTGGGGGGCGGGTCGAGTGGGAGTATCGGGCTTACGGCTGGGCAGGGTGAGGGGTTCTGGCGGGAGGGGGTGGCCGGTGAGGAATTTGATGAAAGGCGGCTCCAGAGCGATGCATCGAGGATGTCGGGTGGAAAATTGTTAGCCGGAATGTGTCTGGCGATGGTGGGTGGAGTCGGGGCGGTGGCCGGCTCCGGTGCTTTCCGTCCGGGGACGGAAGACGGTGAAGACGCTGCGCAAGCGGGTGGTGATCCGGGGGACGGCGAGTGACGCGTCGGGAATCGCGGATTTGATCGTGAAGGCGCGGGGAGCGAAGGTCGCGAGTTCGAAGGTGCGGGAGAATGGTCGATATGAAGCCGTGCCACGGGTCACGAAGGACCCGGGTCGGGTGGTCGTCAAACTCAGGGCCGTGGACGGGGCGGGACTCCGGTCAGGGAGCGAGCGGTTGCGGATCTTGCGGCGCTGACGGGGTGGGGACGGCGGGTGGCGCGAAGAGGGCTTCGCGCATGGCGCGGTAGACGTCCGTGTTGTCGAAGGAGCCGGTCACGAGGTGGGCGTGGGCTCCGGCGGCGCGGACGAGGATGCCGCCGGACGTATCGTCGAGTGAAGCCCAAGTGACGACGAAGGGGAGGCCAACGCCGGCGCGATCGGGGGCCGAGCGAAAGGGTTTGCCGTTGGCGGCGAGGCCGTAAGGGGCGGCGTTGCGGTCGCGGCCATTCGCGGCGACGGCCAGGTCCTTTTCGTCGTTGGAGATGCCGATGACGTCCATGCCGCCGGCTTCGCTGTCGGCGGCGGTGATGAAAAACGTGTCGGGGTGGGAGGCAATGAAGTCGAGCGCGAGGCCGATGGTCTCGTCGGCGCGGCGGAGGGCTTCGAGCGTGCCGGGGGCGTTGTTGTTGTTGCCGAAATTGTCGGAGCCTTCCTCCTCGACCACGAGAAAGAACTCGTCGTCGCCGAGCAGTTCGAGGGCCTTGGCGGTCATCTGGGCGAGCGTGGGCGCTGCGGGTTCGTAGAGCGGGAGACCGGCGGTGGTGAGTTCGCCTGGGGTTTTGTCGTGGAAGGTGTGGCCGGATGCGAAGACGCCCAGGAGACGGGGGGTGTCGGCGGCGACGGCGGCGAGTTCTTCAGCCGTGTAGACGATGGTGTAGCCGAGGTCGCGGGCGCGCTCGACGAGATCGAGTTTGTCGGGACGCTGGCCGGAACCGTGGCGGCCGGAGGTTCCATCGGGGAGCAGCCATTCTTCGCCGCCGCTGAGGATCACGTCGGCTCCGCTCTCGATGACTTGTCGGGCGATCGAAGCGTATTCGTTGCGCTGCCCGGCGGAGGCGAGGAACGCGGCGGTGCCGGGCTCGATGATGCTGCCCGAGTTGATGACCCCAATGCGAATACCCTCCCGTTTGGCTTCCTGCATGAGGCTGAAGGGCTCGCCGCCTGCCGAGACCGGCGGCTGGGCGGAGGTGCCGTCGCTGCCGAAGGCCGCGCGGGGGACCTTGACCCCGTAGGCGTGCACGGTTGCGCCGCCGTTCGACGTGCCGGTCAGGCTGTCGCTCAGGTGACCGCGGTAGACCGCGACGCTCGGGAGCTTGTCCCAGTTGAGGTCGCCGTCGGGTCCGACCTGAACCATGCGGGCGGCCTGCCAGTGGGTGATCCCGGCCCCGTCGGGGTGCAGGAAGATGACACTCGCGGCGGGCGCGGAGGTGGCTAGGGCGGGGACGGCAAGGAGGGAGGTGACGAGTCGGCGCATGGGTGTCAACGAATCGCGTCGGCGTCGAAAGCGCAATTTCGTTCGAGCAAAATGTTCGTCACGGAGGGATTCCGGCGCGTCGGGAACGGAACCTTCTAGGCAGCGAGTCGGCGGGGTTGGGTCGAGACGCGGAAAGGGCGTTCAGCGACGAAAAGATTGCAATTGAGACTCAGTCGCATATCAAAAGCTGTGCTGGCGTCTGAAATCGAAGGGGGAATCGGGGGCGCGACCGTGGGTGGCTTTGGCGATTTGCGGGCGGACGGGTTCCGCGTGACGCGATGGGATCGGACCAGCGACCGCGATGGCCAACACGTCTTCGACGCTGGGTCGTTGCTGGTCTGTCTGAATCTGGCGGGCAAGGCTTCGGCAGGGGAGACGGGGCGGGCGATGGATATCGAACCGGGTCAGGTCGCGATGGCCTTCGTTGACCTGGGCAAGCCGACTCTCGAGCGGGTCGGACGGAGCCGACACCAGTTTGTTACGCTCGAACTCCGCAGATCTTGGGTCGCGAGGTGGTTGCCAACGGGTTCGGCGGCGGTGCGACCGCCAGTGCGGGAATTTTTGAAACCGATCGGCAGCGGCGAGCCGACGTCGAGCGTCGAAGCCATGTCCGAGACGCTCACGGGAGTCGCCCACCAACTACTCCGGCCGCCCGGTCTGCCGGGAGCTTGGGCCTGTTGGCATCACGGGAAAGCGCTGGAGGTCGCGGCGCACGGGCTATTTACGGCCGAGGAGGAGTTCTTCTGCCGCCGAACGCAACGGATAGCGAGCGAGAGGGTCGTGCGCGTCCGGGAATTGCTGGTCGCCGACCTCGAGCATCCGCCGATTCTCGCGGACCTGGGCCGGTTGGTTGGCTGCAGCCCGTTTTACCTCAGTCGGATTTTCCGCGATGAGACTGGGCGAACGATTTCGCAATTTCTGCGAAGCGCGCGGCTGGCGCGAGCCGCAGAGATTCTCCGCGGTGGCGAGGGCAACGTCACCGAGGCGGCGATGGCGGTCGGGTATTCCAGCCTGAGCCACTTCAGTAAGGCGTTCGCGAAGGAATACGGGTGCTGTCCCTGTCTCTACGGGGCGAAAAAGACGGAAGCCGCTGGAATTCTGTAAATTTGGTCAAAATAATGTTGCGCGACCTTGCCAAATCGCTAGTTTCCTCACTCCCGCACTCCGACGGGAACGAAGGATAGCCACATTCCTGTGTGGCTTTTTTGTCCTCTGAACGCCTCGGAATTCGAATTCAATAAGCTCATGCCTACGATCAATCAACTTGTCCGCCACGGACGGAAAAAGGTGACGGTTAAATCCAAGTCGCCCGCGCTCAACGACTGCCCGCAGCGGCGCGGCGTCTGCGTGCAGGTCATGACGCGAACACCGAAGAAGCCGAACTCGGCGCTTCGTAAGGTTGCCAAGGTTCGCCTGACCAACGGCGAAGAGGTCATCGCCTACATCGGCGGCGAGGGTCACAATCTCCAGGAACATAGCATTGTTCTCGTTCGCGGCGGTCGGGTGAAGGATCTCCCCGGCACCCGTTATCACATCGTCCGTGGAGCGCTTGATGCCCTCGGAGTTGATGGTCGCCGCCGTGGTCGTTCGAAGTACGGGGCGAAGCGTCCGAAGCCCGGGCAGGAAGCTCCGGCCAAGGGCAAGGGCGGCAAGAAGCGCTAACCAATTTTAATCTAAAGAGCCATGTCACGTCGTCGTCGAGTCATTCACAAAGAAGTCAAGCGCGATAGCCGCTACGCGAGTCCGCTCGTGGCGCGTCTCATCAGTGCGGTCATGAGCCGGGGCAAGAAAGCCACCGCCGAGAAAATCGTCTACGGGGCGATCGATAAATCGCGTGAAGGTAGTGACACGGTCGACCCGCTCGAGACGCTCAACAAGGCCATCGACAACGTTCGGCCCCGCCTCGAAGTCAAGAGCCGCCGCGTGGGTGGTGCGACCTACCAGGTTCCGATGGAAGTTCCGCAGGAGCGCCAGGTCGCCCTCGCGATGCGGTGGCTCGTTAATTTCGCCAATAACCGCCGCGGCATCCCGATGAAGGACGCACTCGCCAATGAGCTGCGCGACGCAGCAGCCGGGCAGGGCAACGCCATCAAGAAGCGCGACGATATGCATAAAATGGCGCAGGCTAACCGCGCTTTCGCTCATTTCCGCTGGTAGTTGCTCGCTCGCGGACAGAACCCGAATTTTTAACCATCCCGATGCCGACCATGCTCCAGGACGAACCGATCGAGATCGCGAATCCCAATTCGCCCGATCGTGCTTATCCGTTGCAGCGCACGCGCAACATCGGGATCGCCGCGCACATCGACGCCGGCAAAACGACTCTCACGGAGCGCACCCTTTTTTACACCGGCGTAATCCACAAGATCGGCGAAGTCCACGAGGGCACGACGGTCACCGATTGGATGGAGCAGGAGCGCGAGCGGGGCATCACGATCACTTCCGCCGCCACGACTTGCGAATGGGTGCAGCGCGCCGAAGAGGGCGGGGTTTACAAGTCTGCCGAGGGAGAGACTTTCCGGGTCAACATCATCGACACGCCGGGCCACGTCGATTTCACCGCCGAGGTTGAGCGCTCGCTCCGCGTTCTTGACGGAGCGATCGCGGTACTCTGCGGAGTCGCCGGTGTTCAGCCGCAGTCCGAGACCGTCTGGCGGCAGGCCGACAAATATAACGTCCCCCGCATCGCTTTCATCAATAAAATGGATCGGGTTGGTGCCGATTTTAACGCGGCCATGGAGAGCATGCGCACCAAGCTCGGCGCAAGTTGCCTCCCGGTTCTCATCCCGCTCGGCAAGGAAGATACTCTGCGCGGTCAGATCGACGTCCTCAACCAGAAGGCGGTCGTTTATTCTGACAACGACCTGCTTGGTTCGACTTACGAAATCCAAGACATTCCGTCCGACCACAAGGGCATGGCTGCTCTCGCTTACGAGTCCTTGCTCGAAAAGATGTGCGACCTCGACGAAGTTGTCGGCGCGATGTTCCTCGAAGAGCAGGAGATTACGAAGCAGGACCTCAAGTCTGCCATCCGACGTCAGACCATTGCCAATCGCTTCGTTCCCGTCGTCGGTGGTTCTGCCTTCAAGAACAAGGGCGTTCAATTTCTCCTCGACGCCGTCGTCGATTATCTCCCGAGTCCTCTCGACGTGCCGCCTGCCGTAGCTCAGGACGCCGCGTCGGGAGATGAAGTCGCCATCGTCACGGACGACAACCAGCGGTTTTGCTCGCTAGCTTTTAAGCTCTGGAGCGATCCGTTCGTTGGCAAGCTCGTCTTTTTCCGCGTTTACTCAGGGAAGCTCGCCAAAGGTGATACCGTTTTCAATCCTCGCACGAAGAAGCGCGAGCGTGTCAGTCGGCTGATCCAGATCCAGGCCGACAAACGTGCCGACGTCGACGCTTGCTATTCCGGCGACATCGCCGCCATCGTCGGGTTGAAAAACGTTCAGACGGGCGACACGCTTTGCAGTGAGAAGCGGCAAGTCTTTCTCATCCCACCGTCCTTCCCCGATCCGGTCATTTCGATGGCGATCGAGCCGAAGACGAAGGCGGATTCCGATAAGATGAGCGAGGCTCTCGCCCGGTTGGCGGAGGAGGACCCGACGTTCCGCGTTTCGACCGCTGAAGAGACTGGCCAAACGATCATCGCAGGGATGGGTGAACTTCACCTCGAGATCATCCGGGACCGGCTTTTCCGCGAGTTCAAGGTTCAGGCCAACGCCGGCAAGCCTCAGATCGCCTACCGTGAGACGATCACGACCGCCGCTGACGGCGAGGGCAAACTGATCCGTCAGTCTGGCGGCAAGGGTCAATACGGCCACGTAGTCATCAGGGTTCGCCCCAACGAACGTGGTAAGGGCTACACCGTCGACAACAAGATCACCGGCGGCACGATCCCCAAGGAATTTATTCCGTCCGTCCTCCAAGGCCTCGAGGAAGCGACGACCAACGGGATCGTCAGCAGCTATCCGGTCATCGACCTTCACGTTGAGATCGTCGACGGCAGCTTCCACGAGGTCGACTCGAACGACATGGCTTTCAAGCTCGCGGCAATCTTCGCGATGAAGGACGCGCTCAAGAACGGCAACTCGGTTCTTCTCGAGCCGATGATGAAAGTCGAAAACATCACCCCGGAAGAATTTCAAGGTGACATCATCGGCGATCTCAACCGTCGCCGCGCTCACATTGTGGGCATGGAAACGAAGGGCATTCTCACCACGGTCGACGCAAACGTCCCGCTCGGGGAGATGTTTGGTTACGCCACGGCGATCCGATCCCTCTCCAAGGGCCGCTCATCCTACTCGATGGAGCCCTCCCACTTTGAAGAAGTTCCACCCCAGGTCCTCGCTTCGATTCTCGATCAAAATTACTAGTTCTTAATTCACATGCAAAACGGTCAAAAAATTCGTATTCGCCTCAAGGGGTTTGATCACCGGATCATCGATGCTTCGGCGCTCGAAATCGTGGAGACAGCCAAGCGCACTGGGTCCAAGGTCACCGGCCCAATCCCACTCCCAACTCGGATCGAGAAGTTCACCGTGAACCGGTCACCCCACGTCGATAAAAAATCGATGGACCAATTCGAAATCCGCACCCACAAACGCCTTCTCGACATCGTCGAGCCGACCGCCAAGACGGTCGACGAGCTGCGTAAGCTCAACCTCCCGGCTGGCGTGGACATCACCATCAAGATCTGACCCGGAAAATGAGCAGCATCGGACTTTTAGGAAAAAAACTCGGCATGACCCGCGTCTACGATGACGCCGGGAATGCCATCAGCGTGACCGTCATCGCAGCGGGCGGCAATCGCGTTCTCGCGGTTCGCGACGCCGAGAAAGATGGCTACACGGCCATTCAGGTCGGCTTCGACGACCAGAAGCCTCAGCGTGTGACGAAGGCGCAGCTCGGGCACTTCGGTAAGAGTGAGTCGACCCCAAAGCGCTTCATCAAGGAGTTCCGACTCAAGGATGGCGAAGCGGCTCCGGAGAGCGTCGAGCTTCCCGTCACGACTTTCGAAGTTGGTCAGTGGGTCGACGTCGTTGGCCAGTCCAAAGGCAAGGGATTCCAGGGACCAATCAAGCGTCATAACTTCGCTGGTCAGCCCGCCTCGCACGGTCACACCACTCACCGCCGGACTGGTTCCATTGGTGCCGGTTCGACGCCCGGTCTGGTTTGGAAAAATACGAAGATGCCCGGTCACATGGGAGACGACCGCATCACGACCCAGAATCTGAAGATCGTGCAGGTCCGGGAGGAGGACAATTTGCTCCTCGTCAGCGGCGCGGTCCCAGGCGCGAAGGGCTCTTACGTGGTCATTCGCCCCTCGATTAAAAAAGCTAAAGTGAAGAAGGAGTCGAACGACTAACATGAGCGCAGTAACTTTTACATCCGCCGACGCGGAACAGGCCAACATCGTTCTCATCACCGACGAAAAGAAGGGAATGCAGGCCGTCCACGATGCCGTAATCGCCATGCAGGCCAACCGCCGCAGTGGCACCGCTAAGACCAAGACTAAAGGCGAAGTCGCCGGGTCTGGTGCTAAACCTTGGCGCCAGAAGGGGACGGGCCGCGCCCGCGCCGGTTACAAGTCCTCGCCCGTGTGGAGTGGCGGCGGAACGGCCCACGGGCCGAAGGTTCGCGACTACTCGAAGCACGTGCCGAAGGCCGTCAAGAAGCTCGCCTTCCGCAAAGCCTTCAGCGAGCGGATCAAGGATGGCGACGTTCTCATCGTCGAGACGTTTGCGGTGACCGAACTGAAAACGAAAGGTTTCGTAGCCCTCGTGAACGACGCGTTCGCCGGAGCGAAGAAGACCCTCGTGATCGGAGCGAGCTTCGACGAGACGACCTACAAGTCGGCCCGTAACGTGAAGACAACGCAGCTCACCGTCGCCGCCGACGTGAACACCGAGCAGCTTCTCGCTTTCGACAAAATCATCGTCACACGTGACGGCATCCAGAAACTCTCCGAACGCCTCGCAGCATGAGCCAGATCTTCGATAACATTCAGACCATTCTTCTCACTGAGAAGGCGACCCTGCTCTCCGAGACGCAGAACAAATATGTTTTTCGCGTGAGCCGCAGCGCCAACAAGCTTGAGATCAAGCGCGCCGTCGAGGTGCTCTTCAAAAAGTCGGTCACCTCCGTGAACACGATGAACTACGACGGCAAAAAGAAGCGCGAACGTCGCGCCGACTTCGGCCGCCGTGCTCATTGGAAAAAAGCCATCGTCACCCTCAAAGCGGGCGACAAACTCGACCTCGTCTAAGCGACGGGACACTAGCCATGGGACTCAAAACATTTCGCCCGCTCACTCCGGCCAGCCGCTTCAAGGCGCTGCCTGACTTCGCGGAGATTACCAAATCCGAACCGGAGAAGAGCCTTCTGCGGAAAATTAAGAAATCTGGCGGCCGCAACAACAATGGTCGAATGACCTCACGTCACCGTGGTGGCGGGCACAAGCGGCGCTACCGGATGATCGATTTCAAGCGCAAGACTCGCGACGTGGTCGCTGAGGTTATCGGCATCGAATACGATCCGAATCGCTCCGCGCGCATCGCTCTTCTCAAGTATCCGGACGGCGAGAAGGCGTACATCCTGGCGCCAGTCGGTCTGACTGCGGGGGGCAAAGTCACCGCGGGTGAGAAGGCCGAACCCAAGCCAGGCAACGCGATGCCCATTCGCAAAATTCCTCTGGGCATCACGATTCACAATTTGGAACTCATTCCCGGCCGCGGAGCCCAGCTCGTCCGCAGCGCTGGAACCGGAGCCGTCATCGCGAGCCGCGAGGGCGAATACGCCAACGTTAAACTTGCTTCCGGCGAACTCCGCCGAATTCACGTCGAGTGCTACGCCACGGTCGGCCAAGTCGGCAACACCGACCACGAGAACGTCTCGAGTGGCAAGGCCGGACGCTCCCGCTGGCTCGGCAAGCGTCCGCACGTTCGTGGTATGGTCATGAACCCGATCGATCACCCGAACGGTGGAGGTAACGGCAAGTCGAAGGGTGGTGGTGGACGTCAGCACCCGGTCAGCCCATGGGGTCAGCTCGCGAAGGGCTACAAAACTCGAACCAAGCACAAACCCTCCGACCGCTTCATCGTCGAGCGCCGGAAGAACAAGTCAAAATCCAAGTAAGCCATGGCCCGTTCACTCAAAAAAGGTCCCTACGTTGACATGAAGCTTCTCGAGAAGATCGATAAGCTCAACGACACGAACACGAAGAAGCCCATCAAGACCTGGGCGCGTCGCTCGACCATCACGCCGGATTTCGTCGGTCACACTTTCAATACCCACAACGGCAAAACCTTCGTCCCGGTGTTCGTCACCGAGAACATGGTTGGCCACAAGCTCGGAGAGTTTTCGCCCACGCGGATCTTCAAACGGCACGGATCTCACACCGCCAAGGTGAGCAAGTAAGCGGAGGATGAAACTGGCCGCGATAGCGCCAGTCCTTGGCGTCCTCGCGTTGGCACACGTTGCCAGCGGGCAGGACAATCGATCTTTGACAAATTCTGAATCACGCGTCCCGGAAGTTATTTCGGGAGTTCGGACGGACGTGCCCAGCGGGGACGCGCCGATTTACGAGCGCTTGCTGCTGCTGCAAAACTCCGTCCAAGCTCTCACGAGCAGTCTCGCCAACGCCAACGCGGAAGCTGAGATGTTCAAGCGCCAGTCGGAAGAGCTTTCGTTGAAGTTGCAGGCCCTGGGGATTGACGGCTTGGACGGCAATACGTCTAAGATCGAGCAGCGGCTCATCGCAGCGGTTCGTGATCTGCGTAACTCCAAGAAGGAAAGCGCGGAGCTGCGAACTCAAATGATCGAGTTGACAGAGACCGTTCTAACGCTTATCCAATCCGCCCGCGAAATCCCGGTCGATGACCGAATGGCTGCGGAAACGCAACTCCGCAAGGCGAAGGAATTGCTGGGATCCTCCCCCGAGGCGGTCCCGGCGCAATCGTTCGCTGCAAGTCTCTCCGATGGGATGGTGACCGAACTGAAGGACGAATGGTCCCTCGTCGTCGCCAACATCGGCGACAGGCAGGGAGTAAAGATCGGCATGCCTTTCGAGGTGTGGCGCGACGGCAATCGGATCGGAGAGGTCAAAGTCGTCGACGTCCGTGAGTCGATCAGCGGTGCAGTGATTCAGAATTTAGACAACGAGAAGACTCCGATCAAAGTCGGAGACCGACTTCGGGTGAACGCCCGAAACTAAACAAATTTACAGCAACTCAAACTCAGACACTCATGCAGGTTCAATCGACATATCGCTACGCGAAGATCTCGGCATTCAAGGCACGCGAAGTGACCAAGGAAATTCAGGGCCTGCCCGCGTCCGAAGCTCTCAGTCTTCTTCAGTTTACGCCCAAGAAGGCGGCTGTTCTCATCATCAAGACACTCAAAAGCGCGATAGCCAACGCCGAGAACAACAACAACCTGCGCAGTGAGAGTCTTGTCGTTCAGGAGGCCGTTGTTGGCGAGGGGCCGACGCTGAAGCGCTTCCGCCCGAAGGCTCGGGGTAGCGCTGGTGCGATCCGCAAACGGTCCTCGCACATCAAAATTACCCTCACCGACGAGATCGAAATCACACGGCGCGAGCCAAAGAGCACCAAGAAAAAGACGAAGTCGGCCAAGCCAGCCAAGTCGTCGAAAACCGTGGAGGCTGAGCCAGTTGAACCAGTGGCAGCCGCTCCAACCGAACAGACGCCCGCCGTGGCCGAGGAAACCAAAAGCTAAGTTATGGGACAAAAAGTCAACCCAATTGGATTTCGCCTCCCGGTCACTCGTGACTGGAGATCGAAGTGGTATGCTTCCAAGAAGGAACTCAGTGAGTTTCTTTTCATTGACGCGAAGATTCGCAAGCACCTCACGAACCGCCTCAAGACGGCAGCGATGTCGAAAATTCTGATCGAGCGTGCCTGGAACACGGTCCGGATCACCATCTTCACCGCCCGCCCCGGCGTGGTGATCGGTCGGAAGGGTTCGGAAATCGAAAACATGACTCAGGAGATCGCCAACATTGCTGGTGGCAAGCAGGTCAAGATCGATATCGTGGAGATCAAGAAGCCGGAAATTGATGCTCAACTTGTTGCCGAGAACGTTGCCAGCCAGTTGTCCCGTCGGATCTCGTTCCGTCGCGCGATGAAGCGCTCGGTGCAGACGGGAATGGACATGGGTGCTGAGGGCATCAAGGTCCGCATCTCGGGCCGCCTCGGTGGTTCGGAGATCGCCCGGACGGAATGGTACCGCGAGGGGACGATCCCTCTGCACACCCTTCGGCAGCCGATTGATTACGGATTCTGCGAAGCCGACACCACCGCCGGTAAGATCGGCGTCAAGTGCTGGGTCGTGAAGCCCGCCGAGAAGGAAGAAGAGAAGCCTGCCGTGCCACCGCCCGCACCGGAGCCAATCGCCGCTAGCTAACCAACACAAGTTTTTAGGAGGACACTGACATGCCAATGATGCCCAAACGCGTGAAGTATCGGAAGTCGCAGCGCGGCAGCCGAAAGGGGAACGCGTCCCGCACACTTTCGATTGATTTCGGCGAATACGGACTCCAGACGCTTGAGCGCGCTTGGATCACGAACACGCAGATCGAGGCCGCCCGTGTCGCGATGAATCGCCACATGAAGCGCAAAGGAAAGTTGTGGATCCGCATGTTCCCGGACAAATCCGTCACCAAGCGTCCACCGGAGACCCGGATGGGTAAGGGTAAGGGCCAGCCGGAGTACTGGGTCGCTACGATCCGCCCGGGCAACATCCTTTTCGAGATCGCCGGCATCCCCGAGTCGCTCGCCAAAGAATGTTTGCGTCTCGCCGCCAACAAGCTTCCTGTCCGCACGCGCTTTTTGTCGCGCCACCACGCCTAAAATTTTACCGAACCGATGAAGATTCAAGAAGCCCGCGAGATGACTCTCCAAGAGCTGGCCGCCCGCAAGCGCGAGTTCCAGCAGGAAGCATTTAATCTCCGCATTCAGCAGCAGGGTGGCCAGCTCGAGAAGCCCCACCTGATCAAAGAAATCCGCCGCAACGTTGCGCGGGTCGAGGCTGCGATCGTGGAGAAGTCGAAGGCCGTAACAGCCAAGTAAGCCATGAGCGAAGATACCACCGCCACCGTCGAACCAACTGAAACTCGCACGCTCCGCAAGACGCGCGTCGGGATCGTTGTCTCGGATAAGATGGAGAAATCCATCGTCGTCAAAATCACGAGCCGCGTCCCGCATCCGAAATTCGGCAAGATTATCAAGCAAACCGCCAAGTTTCACGCTCACGACGAGAATAACGAAGCGAAAATCGGTGACCGCGTCGTCATTGCCGAGACCCGTCCTCTCAGCCGCCTCAAGCGGTGGCGTCTCGTCGAGGTAACCCAGCACTAAGCGCCTTCCGTTCTATGATTCAGTTACTTTCCAGTATTGAGGTCGCCGATAACACCGGCGCTCGTCGGGCGCACATGATCGGCGTCATCGGCAAGGCGACGAAGTTCGCTGGCGTCGGTGACATCATCACTTGCAACGTCAAGGAGGCCTCGACGGGTGGCGCGGTCAAGAAAGGGGATGTCGTTCGCGCCGTCGTCGTTCGTACCGCTCACCCGATCAAGCGCCGTGACGGTTCCGTCCTGCGTTTCGATAAAAACGCCGTCGTCATCATCGACAAAGATTCCAACCCCCGCGGGACCCGCGTCTTCGGACCCGTTGCTCGCGAACTCCGCGAGAAGAACTTCATGAAGATCGTTTCGCTAGCGCCGGAGGTTCTCTGACCATGAAAAAAGAAGTGCAGAAAGTTTTTCACGTGAAGCGCGGCGACACCGTTGAGGTGGTCGCAGGCAACCATAAGGGTTCGACTGGCAAGGTTATCGAGGTCATCCGCCCGAAGGCTCAAGTCCTCGTCGAAGGCGTGCGCATGATCAAGAAGACCCAAAAGAAGTCTCAGGATCAACCCAATGGCGCGATCCTGGAGCGAGAGGGTCCCATTCACATTTCGAACGTCAAACTCACTGAGAAAGGCGCGACCGACAAAAAAAAGGCCGCCTAATTGATCATGTCCGCTTTAGCAGAACCAGAACTCCTCACCGAATACCGCTCACGCGTTGTTCCCGCGCTCCGCGAGAAGCACGGTTACACGAACTTACACCAGATTCCGAAGGTGACGAAGGTCGTCATTAACAGCTGCGTCGGCTCCGCCCAAGACGTGAAGGAATCGCTCGAGATCGCGAAGAACGAGATCGCTGCAATCTCCGGACAGCGTCCCATCGAGACGATCGCTAAGAAGAGTGTCGCAAACTTCAAGCTCCGCGAGGCTCAACCGATCGGCGCGAAGGTCACTCTTCGTGGGCGCACGATGTATGAATTCCTCGAGCGTCTCATCAAGACGGCGCTCCCGCGCATTCGTGATTTCCGTGGGGTCTCCCCCAAGGCTTTCGACGGCAATGGAAATTACACGCTGGGCGTCTCGGATCAGTCGATTTTCCCAGAGATCGAGCTCGACAAAATTAAACGCAACATCGGCTTCGACGTGACCATCGTCACGACGGCCATCACCAACGCGGAGGCGAAGGACCTGCTGATTGAACTTGGCGTGCCTTTCTCCGATAAACCCAAACCCGAGCCCGTTGGCAAAGCCGCCGAGCCCGAGGACGACAAGGAGGCTGCGACCCAAAGCTAGTTAATTGGTTTTCCGGAATTTGTCCCGGAAGCCGCTGCTCGAATCGCTGCACACATCATGACCGTATCAGACCCAATCGCCGACTTCCTGACCCGCCTGCGCAATGCGGCCGCCGTCAGCAAACCGGTTTTCGACGTGCCCTTCTCAAAAATGAAGGGCGAACTCTCCCGCATCCTCAAGGATGAGGGCTACATCAAGGACTACGAAGTGGACACGACTGGGAAATTCCCCGTCATCAAAGTCCAGACCAAGTTCGTTAAGAAGCAATCGGCCGTGGTCGGCCTTAAGCGCGTCAGCAAACCTGGACTTCGCAAATACGTGGGATCGACCGAAATTCCGCGCGTTCTTGGCGGCATGGGGATCGCAATTTTGTCGACGTCGAGTGGCATCATGACCGGCCACGAGGCCCGGCGTAAAAAAGTCGGTGGTGAGCTTCTCGCCTACGTCTGGTAATCCCGAAAACGAATAACTGAGGAAATCCAGCCATGTCACGTATCGGAAAAAAAGAAATTGTCCTTCCTGAGAAGGTGAAAATCGCCGAGGGCGACAATCGCCTTGTCACAGTCGAAGGTCCGAAAGGGAAGCTCGAGTGGACGCTTCCAAAAGCCATTAAGCTGACCGTCGCAGACGGGAAGGCGACGTTCGAGCGCGAAGGGGATGCCCGCAGTCTTCGCGCACTTCACGGCTTGTCCCGCGCCCTGGTCAACAACATGATCACGGGGGTTTCGACTGGGTTCAAACGCAACCTTGAGATTCAGGGCGTCGGTTTCAAAGCTGCCATGCAGGGATCGAAGCTCAATCTTAGCCTCGGCTTCTCTCACCCAATCCATCACGAAATCCCCTCGGACCTGACGGTCACCGTGACCGATAACACGAAGATCCAAATCGAAGGAATCGACAAGCAAAGTGTCGGCCAGTGCGCCGCCAACATCCGGGCCTACTACCCGCCTGAACCCTACAAGGGCAAAGGCGTCCGCTACAGCGATGAGGTCGTCCGCCGCAAGGAAGGCAAGAAGGTTCAGTAATATTAACAGAAACGTCTCATGGCACATCTCAACATTCGAAAAGTCCGTCACGCGCGGGTTCGCAAAAAGGTCCGCGGCACCGCCGAGCGCCCGCGGCTGGCCGTCCACTTCTCCGGACGCCACATCACCGCGCAAGTGATCGACGACACTCTTGGTCTCACGCTCGCCTCGGCCAACACGACCGAGAAGGACGTCCGGGGCTCCGGCGACGCTCGCGCCAACGTTGCGACCGCCGAGAAAATCGGTAAGCTCCTCGCCGAGCGTGCCTCCGGCAAAAACATCAAGCGCGTCGTGTTTGATCGAGGTGGCTTTCAATACCACGGTAAGGTCAAGGCACTCGCTGACGCAGCTCGCGCGGCGGGCTTCGACTTTTAACCCCAATTTTTAAGGATATAGCATTATGGCAATGGATCGCAGAAACAGCCGGGACCGCAAAGGTCGTGGCCCGGGCCTCCAAGAGGAGCCTTCGGAATTTACCGAGAAAGTCGTCTTCATCAATCGTTGCGCGAAGGTCGTCAAAGGTGGCCGTCGCTTCAGCTTCAGCGCTTTGATCGTGACCGGCAACCGCAAGGGTAAAGCTGGTTTCGGCTTCGGAAAAGCCAACGAAGTTGCCGAGGCAATCCGGAAAGGATCCGAGGCCGCTCGCAAAAATCTGAAAGACTACCCGATGCGCGAAACGACCATCCCGCACCGCGTGGAAGGTGAGTTCGGTGGCGGTCGCGTGATGCTTCGCCCCGCCTCAGCCGGAACTGGCGTCATCGCCGGTGGCGGTGTCCGCGCTGTCATTGAAGCGGTCGGCATCCGCGACATCCTCGCGAAGTCCCAGGGTTCGAACAATCACGCGAACGTCGTCAAGGCGACCTTCACCGCGCTCGACCTCCTTCGTCAGCGCGACGAGATCATGGCGCTTCGCGGCAAGCGCATCGCACCGCCAAAAACCGAAGCGGTTGCCGAAGAGCCGAAGGTCGAGGAAACCGCCGTAACTGCCTAAACACCGATGAGACTTCACGATTTAAAACCCAATCCAGGTGCGAAACATCGGAAAAAGCGCCTCGGTATTGGCGAAAGCTCCGGCCAGGGAAAGACTTCCGGCAAGGGACACAAGGGCCAGAAAGCTCGTTCCGGCGGGTCGATTCGTCCCGGATTTGAGGGCGGTCAGATGCCGCTCTTCCGTCGGTTGCCCAAGCGCGGCTTCAACAACAAGCAGTTCAAGACAGTTTTCGGTACGGTCAATCTTGATGACCTCGATCGTTTATTCGACGAGGGAGCGACGGTCGATCAGGCTGCTTTGCGCGAGAAGGGACTCGTCCGCGGAAAGCTTGATGGCGTCAAAGTTTTGGGACGCGGTGAGATCACAAAAAAGCTGACGTTGGAAATCGATCACCTCACGGCGACGGCCCGCGAGAAAATCGAAGCCGCCGGTGGCTCGATTTCGCTCCGCGAGAAAACTGCGGCACTGCGCCCCAAGGCGTAGCAAATCGTCCCTCTGGCATTGGTCGTCAGCTCGCGAGCGCGGCATCGGTTTCCGACCGGTGGTGTTTACGCGCTCCGGCCGGGGGCCGATCAAACGCAATGCTAGCTCGACGGGTGCTGTTTGGAGTCATGTTGATCCGGCAAACCGGGCGGCGGGGTTAAAGACACAATGCTCCACCCCCGTTTTTCGATTGCGCCGGTTGCCGTCCCCACGTTTCATCGCGCTCCCGCTTTTTCCCTGAATTTATGATTTCCGCCTTTACCAATATTTTCAAAATTCCGGAACTCCGGCAACGCGTGTTGTTCACGCTCGCAATGATTGTGATCATGCGGGTCGGAGCGGCGATCACGACGCCGGGTGTGAACGCCGAAGTTCTTCGCGTTTGGTTTCAGAGCGCCGGGGAAAACACGGGAGGCGGCGTCGCTGCTTTGTTCAACCTTTTCAGCGGTGGGGCGCTGCAGGCGGCGGCAATTTTTTCGTTGGGCATTATGCCCTACATCTCAGCGTCGATCATGATGCAGCTTCTCACGGCGGTGATCCCGCAGCTGGGCAAGCTCTCCCGCGAAGACGGCGGGCGTCAAAAAATTACCCAATACACCCGGTACGCGACGCTTGCGCTCTGCGTTTTCCAGGGTTATCTGCTCGCGCTGTCCCTTGAAAACCCGGCGGCGAACCCATTCCTTCCGGGGATCACGGACACGATCACCAGACTTGGTATTCCTCTGGTCTCCGACCCGGGAATGGGCTTCCGGCTTCTGACCGTGCTGACAATGAGTGCGGGAACGATGTTCCTCATGTGGTTGGGCGATCAGATCACGGATCGAGGAATCGGCAATGGCGTGTCGCTCATCATTACGGTCGGCATCCTCGCGCAGCTCCCGGCTGGCTTGATTCAGGCGTGGCGCACCTTTGTTCCTACCGGCGACGGGGCAGCACAGGTGAGTCCGGTGGTTCTCGTTCTCATGGTGGCGTTCCTGTTAATCGTCATTGCGGCGGTGATCGCGGTCACGCAGGCACAGCGAAAGATCGCGATTCAATACGCGAAGCGCGTGGTCGGCCGAAAGGTTTACGGCGGGCAGACGCAATACATGCCGCTCAAGGTGAATTACGCGGGCGTGATGCCGATCATTTTTGCTCAGGCAATTCTGCTGTTCCCGTCGACAATCGCGCAGATGGCGTTTCCACAGTCAGATTTGGCACGTTCGATTGCGGACGCGCTGACAGTAGGTTGGCCGCATTACGTCTTCTTCGGCGCGATGATCTTCTTCTTTTCTTACTTCTGGGTCGCTACGCAATTCCAGCCTTCGCAGATCGCCGACGATTTGAAGAAATACGGCGGATTCATCCCAGGGGTGCGACCGGGCAAGCCGACAGCCGAGTTCCTCGATTACACGATGACGCGTCTGACGTTTGCAGGTGCTATTTTCCTGACCATCATTGCCGTTCTCCCCCAGCTGCTGAGCCGATGGCTCCAAGTCCCCTACATGACCGCGCAGTTCTTCGGTGGAACGGGACTGCTCATTATTGTTGGCGTCGTGCTCGACACCATGCGGCAGATCGAAACGCACTTGCTCCAGCGCCATTACGACGGATTCCTTCGGAAGGGGAAAATTCGTGGATCTCGCGAGACTCGCCGGATGGGCTCAACCAACGTCATTTCCGACAGCTCGCTGGTTTGGATCTACGTTGCGATCGCAGTCATCGTCCTCGCCGGAATGACGGTGTGGCTCGCTTCCGGACAATAGAACGAGTTTCGTGAAAAGCCGGATTGTGCTCTTGGGTCCGCCCGCTTCCGGCAAGGGAACGCAAGCGGAACTACTGGCCCGAGCGTGCGGAATCCCCTCGGCTTCGACTGGAGCGATGATGCGGGAAGAGAGGGCGCGTGAAACGGAACTTGGTCGCGAGATGGAACGATGGACGAAGGAGGGACGCTTGTTTCCCGACGACGTCGCGGTCCGAATCCTGATTAACTGGCTGGACGAGGGGCACTGGGGTGCCTTTTTGCTCGATGGGTTTCCACGAACACTTGGTCAGGCAAAGGCCTTCGATGAAGAATTGGATCGGCGTGGTGGAAAGATCGATCTGGCGATCAACCTCACGTTGAACGACGACGTAATCAGGGATCGTATTCTGAACCGGGTGACTTGTGTGCGCTGTGGGGCAACCTACGGAATGACGTTCCATCGTCTGAAGCCTGGCGACCTCTGCGAGGACTGTGGCGCACGGCTGGAGCGGCGGTCGGATGACACGCCGGAGACCCTGGACCAACGCCTCCAGGAGCACCGACGGCACACGAATCCGGTGATCGACTACTATCGGAAATGCGAAATTCTCAACGACGTGGACGCTTCGGCGGGACGGGACGCCGTTTTCGCGGCAATCTCACAGACCCTTGGTTTGGAGGTGACGAAGTGATTCCTCGAAAATCGGCTTCGGAAATTGAAAAAATGCGTCGCTCCGGGGAGTTGGCGGCAGAAATTCTGAATCGCGTCGCGGATCAGATCGCGCCGGGCGTCACCACGCAGGAGTTGGACGATTTAGCTGGCCAGCTGATCGCCGAAGCCGGGGCCAAGAGCGCTTTCAAAGGCTACCGGGGCACGTTTCCGGGTGAGCTCTGCATCTCCGTAAACGATGAAGTTGTTCACGGATACGGGGGACCGCGCAAGATTGCTTACGGCGATATCGTGACCCTCGACTGTGGAGTGATCTTCAACGGTTACATCGGCGACACGGCGTCGACGATTCCCGTCGGCATCATCGATCCGGCGACGGAGAAGTTGCTGCACGTGACGGAGCAAATCCTCATGGAAGCGATTCAGCTGGCGCGCGGCGGCAGGCGCCTGGGCGACATGTGTTCGTTCATCGAGGCCGAGACAGTGCGGCACGGGTATTCCGTGGTGCGTGAGTTCGTTGGGCACGGTGTCGGGCGGAAATTGCACGAGGACCCGCAGGTTCCCAACTACGGCAAACGGGGGACCGGGCCGAAGCTCAAGTCGGGCATGACCCTGGCGGTCGAGCCGATGATCAACCTGGGAGCGGCGGAGGTCGAGGTGCTCGACGATAAGTGGACGGTGGTGACCCGCGATGGATCGCCTTCGGCGCACTTCGAGCACACAATTTTAATCACCGATGGAGCACCAGAAGTGTTGACATCAAAACGGAGATCGCTATTGAAATAAGGAATACGGTCGTCGAGGTGTCCCTAGACGATGGTTTTGCGTCTCCGGATGCTGACCGGAGGGACGCCCGACCAAGCTACCGGAGCCAGGAGAGGATGCCCATCATCCGCATCCTCCCAGACGACTCGTCCGGGCCGCAGCGACGCCGCATGACCCGGCTTCGGCCATCGAAATCATTTCCTAAATCCGCAAAACCATGAAAGTCCGAGCCTCCGTCAAGCGCCTCTGTGAGAGCTGCAAGATCGTCAAGCGGCAGAATGTCGTCCGCGTCATCTGCAAGAATCCCCGTCACAAACAAAAACAGGGCTAGAAAACTTTCGATCCTCGCTGTTTTCGAGTGGTCGAATTCTCCCTCTGATTCCTTCAACCTTACCCTTTAAACATTATGCCACGCCTACTCGGAGTCGACATTCCTGGAAACAAACGCATCGAAGCTTCCCTTCCCTACATTTACGGGATCGGGCCGAAGACCGCCAAAAAGCTGCTCGAGCAGTCGGACATCGATCCGAACCTTCGGGCTAAGGACATGACGCCCGAGCAGATCGGCACGTTGATCCACGCGATCAGCGAGAGTCGCGTTGTCATCGAAGGAGATCTCCGCCGCGAAATTCAGGGAAATCTGAAACGGCTTCAGGCGATCAACTGCTATCGCGGGATCCGCCATCGCAGGGGGCTTCCCGTCCGCGGTCAGCGCACCCAAACGAACGCGCGCAGTCGCAAGGGGCCGCGTCGCACGGTTGGCGTTCAGCGCAACCCGAATGCCAAGACCGGCAAAGTTTAATCCCCAGATTTTTAGATCCAGACGAGAACGACCATGGCCGACGAAGAAAACACACCGAACGAAGAAACTCCCGAGAACGAGGTTAAGGCTGAGGCCAACCCGGAAACGGCTCCCGAAGCGAGCGAAACACCAGCTGCCTCGGAAGAGGAAGCAGTGACCGCCACACCAGCCGACGAGGCAGGGTCCTCCGTCGAAGCGAAGAACGAAGAAGCGCCGAAGGCGGAAGCTGCTCCGGAGGTCGAGGAAGCGCCAAAGGCCGAAGAGACGAAAATTGAAGACCCGAAGGCTGATGTTCCGAAAGCGGACGAAGTTAAGACCGATGAAGCCGCTGCGCCGAAGGCAAAGGCACCCAAGAAGTCGAAGAAAAAAGAGGCCGAGGCAACGACGTCCGCCCAGCCCTCTGCGGTCAGCATCTCGCTGGACGACAACATCGAACCAATCAAGGTCGTCAAAGCCAAGGGGAGCAAAAACGTCCACACGGGTATTGCTCACGTTCAGGCGAGCTTCAACAACACGATCGTCACCATCACCGACCTCACCGGAGCGGTGCTTGGTTGGTCCAGCGCAGGCAAGTGCGGCTTCAAGGGCTCTCGCAAGAGCACGGCTTACGCCGCGCAGATGGTCGCGCAGGATGCCTGCCGCCAGGCCATGGGCCACGGAGTAAAAGAGGTCGAAGTGCGCGTCAAGGGACCGGGTTCCGGGCGTGAATCCTCGGTCCGTGCGATGCAGGCCATCGGATTGGACATCAGCACGATCAAAGACGTGACTCCAGTGCCGCACAATGGTTGCCGCCCGCCGAAACAGCGCCGCGTCTGATCGAACGAAACGGAACTCAACCATTTAAAATCTCATGGCTCGTTACACAGGACCCAAAACCAAAGTCAGCCGCCGCTTCAACGTCATGTTGGGCGGCTCGGGCAAGGCTTTCGAACGCAAAAATTACCGCCCAGGCATGCATGGACCGAAGGGTTCACGCCGCAAGGTTTCCGACTACGCCCTCGCGTTGGCTGAGAAGCAGAAGCTTCGTTTTCAATACGGAGTGCTGGAAAAGCAGTTCCGCCGCTATTTTCACATTGCGCTGAACAAGCGGGGTGTCACGGGAGAGACGTTGCTCCAGCTGCTCGAGACTCGCGTCGACAACGTCGTTTTCCGCATGGGCTTCGCGAAAACGAGGGCCGCTGCTCGACAGATGGTTTCGCACGGCCACGTTCAGATCAATGGTCGGAAGCACGACGTTTCGTCGGCGAATTTGCGGCCTGGTGATAAGGTTCTCATCAAGGACGTGCAGGGTTCGCGCCGCCTGGCTCAGCGGAGCATGGACCAGACGGCGGTCGTGCCAGTCCCAGATTGGGTGATGGTCGATAAGGACAATTTTTCCGGAGAAGTCGTGCGCATCCCGACGAGGGACGAAATCAACCCGATTGCGAACGAGCAGTTGGTGGTCGAGCTCTACTCGCGATAATTTCCCCGACACTCAGGTTGCGCGGGTCAGTTTGACTGCGCGGCCCCGAAGAGGCGTTCACCGGTTGTATTGGTGAGCGCCTTTTTTGCGGGAGCGTTCGGGGGGGCGATGTGACAAATTGTGCGATGGAACATCGCTCGATGCTCGGGAGATGATGGAGACAAGCACCCGCGGGGTGTCAGCCTTGCCCTCGATGGGGGGCGCCGCGCGCTTGTCGGAAGGGCACAATTCGAGACGTTTCCCGACGATCGATCCCACTTTTTGGTGGGCGCTGTGCTGGTCCCGCGAGAGGGGAGGCGACGATGCTTCACGCTGGAGTCAATTTCCGTCGCCTTCTCGCAATGCCAGATTTCCATCGATTTCTGGAATCGTGCGAGAGGCCGCGAGTGCGACTTGATCTCAGAACAAGCTTCCAAAGCGCCAAGGTGCGCGCGCGAAAAATGGCAGCACTGCCATTTGAATTTGGGTCGGCGGTTGGAAATCGCCGTTCTTTGAGTTGTCCGTTCCCGCAGCGGCTTTGCGGACGTCCACTGAGCGCTGGGAGAGAGCTATCGGGCAGCTTTTGCCGGGCGGTGGCGAGACTTGAAGACCGTGACCGCGGTGAGGGTCAGGGCAATGAGGGCGGCGGCGGGCGCGAGGTGGAGGAGCGAGTGGGTCGTCGTGTCGACTGCCTCCGGGTGGCCGCCGTGGGCGAAGGCGACGATGGGGAGTGCGAAAATCGAAAGAGTGGTGAGAATAGTTTTCATCGGCAGCGGCGCTGAGAACTTGAACGTGGTGGGATGGATTCGCAATTGGAAACTGAACGGGACCAGGTCCGACTGAGGATTTTGCTGCCGCGATTGATTTCGTCTTCGAGGCGATCGATGAGGTCGGTGACGTCGCGGTCTCCGTTTTTCATGAGCTCGATCTGGATGATGAGCACCTCGGCGGTAGTGAGGAGGGTGCGTGTTCGAGCGACTCGGCGGTGTCTGGGTAGGATTGGTCGCTGGCCCGTCGGCGGAGTTCCTCGTTCCTAACAAGGGTGGGCAGGGGACTGGCCGTCTACCTTTGGATCTTGGCTTCGATTTGGCCGTGGGGGTCGTCGGCGGGGAGGAAGGTGAGGTTGGGGTTCTCGAAGCCGAGCGGTGCCAGGTTGGCAGTGAAGTAGTGCTTGTTGGGCATGCTGAGGTCGATTTCGGCGATCGCGGGGGCGGCAGCGAGGGCGGCTTCGCCCATCTCGAAGAGGGTGCGCTGCACGGAGGGGCTAAAGTTTTTGGTGAAAATGGCGAGGAGGGTTTCGCGGACTTGGGCGTTGGTGGCACGGAAGTCGCCTTCCGGCTTTTCCCACTTCCACGTGGCGGCCAGTTCGGTGGAGAGGATGCGGTCGGCGGCGTCTGGAAGGGTGGTGAATTCGGTGTGGTCGAAGCCGGTGAAGGCGGAGTTGGTCGCGTTAAGAATGACGAGTCCGCGGACCCCGGAGTGGAGGGTGAAGCCGTCGCGGGTGGCGAGGAGGCGGGTGAACGGTTGGCCGCCCGCGGCGGCTTGGAAGCTGTGGGGGGCGGGTTCGCCGTCGACGGTGAGGCGCTGCCAGGTGAACTCGCGGAGCTCGACGTGGACGCGGTCGACGTGGGGGTGGGTGTCGAGGAAATGGTGGCCGAGGATGAGGGCGAAGTCTTCGATGCAGGGTCCAAGGTGCTGGTGGGCGAGGGCGATGATGGTGTTTTTACACGTGTCGGTGGCGACGATCTGGGAGTTGTCGTTGCCGAGGTAGGAGCGTTCGAACGCGCCTTCGAGGAGGACGTCGGCGTTGATTTCGACGACGGATTGGGTGTCGCCGTCGACGTGTTTGCGAAGGACGCGGACGCATTGCTTGCCGTAACGATTGGTACCGAGTGTTGCCATGGGGTGGAGCATAGCGTGGATCGCGGGGGGTTTTCGAAGAAAGATTTGACGCTCCGATTCCCCGCTGGTTCGGCGATTGCAAATTGTCGCTCCTTGAGGTGCCCTTGCGGACGATGGAAAGAGGAGATCTGGATGGGGTGTGGGAGCACTCGCCTTGGGTGGTGGATCGGGCCTGGATGGGGCGGCCCTTTGCGGATCGGGAGGAGTTGATTGCGGCCATGGAGGGGGTGGTTGATGCGGCGTCGGGGGACGAGCGGCTGGCGCTCATCTGCGCGCACCCGGACCTGGCCGGGAAGCTGGCGGCGGCGGGGCGGTTGACGGCGGAGTCGACGGGGGAGCAGGCGGGGGCGGGGCTGGATGCATTGACGGATGAGGAGCGGGTGGCTTTCGGGGAGCGGAACGAGGCTTACCGGGAGCGGTTTGGGTTCCCATTTATCATCTGTGCGCGGGAGCACGGTAAAGGGGGGATCCTGGCCGAGTTTGACCGGCGGTTGGGGAATGGGCTTGAGGAGGAAAGGCGGGTGGCCATTTCGGAGATCAAGAAAATCGCGCGGTTGCGGGTCCTCGATCGGATCGCGGGATGATTTTTTCTCGCCCGGAAGCGCTGAGGTGCTGAGGGTCGGAGAATCATGGCTGGGAAGTTGACGACACACGTGTTGGATCTGGTGAAAGGTCGGCCGGCCGCGCGGATGCGGATCGAGCTGGTCGACGACATGGGCGGACTGCTCAAGGACGTCGTAACGAACGACGATGGGCGCACGGTGGAGCCGATGCTTTCGGCGGCGGAACTGCGGGAGGGGACGTTCGAGCTGAGGTTTCACGTGGGGGACTATTTTGGGGATGCGGAGGGATTTCTCGACGTGGTGCCGATCCGGTTTCGGATCGCGGAGTCTGGGGGGGCTTTTCACGTGCCGCTGCTTTGCACGCCGTGGAGTTATTCGACTTACCGGGGGTCTTGAAAGAGGGGGATCCATATGAGGTCGGTGCCGCCCGGTTAATCGGATGGATCGACGAACTCGCGGCGGTGTCGGACGACGTCGTTGGAACGACGCGGACGTTTTTGTCGCCAGCGATGGCCGAGGCGAACGCGATGGTGGCGGGCTGGATGCACGGGGCGGGGATGTCCGCACGGATCGACGGTGCGGGGAATCTGGTCGGGCGGTGCGAGGGGGCGGGGGACGCGGTGCTGCTGACGGGTTCGCACCTGGACACGGTGCGGAACGCGGGGCGGTTCGACGGGATCCTGGGGGTGCTGCTGCCGATTGTGGCGGTCGAGTTGTTGCGGGCGGACGGTTGGGAGCCGGGGTTTTCGCTGGAGGTGTTTGGATTTGCGGACGAGGAGGGGGTGCGTTTTCAGGCGGGTTGTCTGGGGAGTAAGGCGGTGGCCGGGCGGCTGTCCGAGGCGGACTTCGAGTTGCGGGACCGGGATGGAGTGACGTTGCGGGAGGCATTGGTTGCGTTCGGTGGAGGGGAATATCTGGCTCCGTCTTGGCCGGCGGGCCGGGTGTTGGGTTACGTCGAGGCGCACATCGAGCAGGGGCCGGAGCTGGAGCTGGCGGATTGTCCGGTGAGCTTGGTAACGGGAATCAACGCGCAGCACCGGATCGCCGTGCGGGTGACGGGGCGGGCGGGGCACGCGGGGACGACGCCGATGGCGGCGCGGCTGGACGCGGGGGTCGGGGCGGCGGAATTCGCGGTCGCGGTCGAGCGCTTTGCTCGGGAGGCGGCGGGTCTCGTCGCGACGATCGGGATGTTGGAATTGCGGCCGGGGGCGGGAAACGTGATCCCGGGTGAGGCGGAGTTTTCGCTGGACGTCCGGCACGCTTCGGACGCGAGGCTGGGGACGGCTTGCGCGGGGCTGCGGGAGCGATTGGCGGAGATCTGCGCGAGACGCGGGTTGGGATTCGATTGGGATGTGGTGGACTCGATGCGGGCGGTGGGATTTGACGAGGGCCTCACGTCGGGCTTCGAGGCTGCGGTGCGGGCGGCGGGTTGTTCGGTGCTCGAGCTGCGGAGCGGGGCGGGGCACGACGCGATGGTGCTGGCGGAGCGGTGCCCGACGTCGATGCTGTTCGTGCGGTGTCGGGGTGGGTTGAGCCATCACCCGGAGGAATTTGTTTCGGTGGCCGATGTCGCGGTGGCGTTGCGGGTCTTTTGTTCATTTTTGCGGGGGTTGTGAAGATGCGGGGAATGGTGATTCGGGGCGGCACGGTGGTGACGGACGACGCGGCGAGGGTGGCGGACGTGCGGATCAAAGCCGGACGGATCGCGGAGATCGGGCCGGGGCGGGACCGAGTCGGACGATGTGATCGACGCGACCGGGGCGTGGGTGCTGGCGGGGATCGTGGACGGGCACGTGCATTTCAACGAGCCGGGGCGGACGGAGTGGGAGGGATTTGCGACCGGGTCGCGGGCCTTGGCGGCCGGGGGTGGGACGACGTTCATCGACATGCCTCTCAACGCGTCGCCGCCAACGGTGGATCGGGAGGGTTTCGAATTGAAACGGGCGGCGGGCGAGGCGAGTTCGGTAATGGATTTTGCGCTCTGGGGTGGGTTGATTCCAGGGAATACGGGGCGGATGGAGGAGCTGGCGGCGTGCGGGGTGGTGGGATTCAAGGCGTTCATGTTGGACAGCGGGGTCGACGATTTTCCCGGGGTGGACGTGGCGACTTTACGGCGGGGGATGAGGGAAGCGGCCAGGCTTCGGCTGCCGGTGGCGGTGCACGCGGAGGACGCGGGAATCATCGCGCGGCAGACGCGGGTCTTTCAGGACGCGGGGCGGCGGGACGCGCGGGCGTTTTTGGATTCCCGACCGACCGAGGCGGAGGTCGAGGCGGTGCGGGTAGCGCTGGACGTGGCGGGCGAGACCGGGTGCGCGCTGCACGTCGTGCACGTCAGCTGTCTGGAGGCGGCGGAGCTCATCGCCGAGGCGCGGTTGAGGGGGGCGGACGTGACGTTGGAGGTGTGCGCCCACCACCTGCTGTTGGACGAAGAGGAGACGTTTCTGCAGGGAGCGATGGCGAAGTGCGCGCCTCCGCTGCGACCCGCATCGACGGTATCGGAAATGCGGGACTTGCTGCTCGCCGGGAGGGTGGATGTCGTGGGATCGGATCATTCGCCGGCTCCGCCAGAGATGAAGACGGGGGACGATTTGTTTGCGGCTTGGGGGGGAATCATGGGTTGTCAGCACGGGTTCTTGTTGCTGCTCGATTGGTTGATCCGGAAGGACGTGGGTCGTCTGCCGGAAGTGTGGCGGACGTTGACGACGGGACCGGCGCAGCGATTTGGGCTGCCGAAGCGGGGGCTGGCGGTGGGTGGCGACGCGGACCTCATCATCGTGGAGACAGTGGAGGACCGGGTGATCCGGCGGGAGGAGCTGCTCACGCGGCACCGGACGTCGCCTTACGTTGGGAAAAGGCTAGGGGTACGGGTGCGGGAGTCTTATCTGCGGGGAGAACCGCTCGTTCACCGTAGCGACGAAAACGTGACGGGGCGGGGACGGTTTTTGAAACGATCCGGGCGGCTGCCGTGAAGGTAGAATTCCTGGTAATCGGGGCGCAGAAGTCCGGGACGACGGCGCTCAATCGGATGCTCCGGCAGCACCCTGGCTTGTGTCTGGCCGAGAAGAAGGAGGTTCATTTTTTCGACCGGGACGCGGCGTTTGCGGATGGGGACCCCGATTGGGAGGAGTATCATTCTCATTTCTCGCCGGGGGACGGACAAGTCGTGGGGGAAAACACGCCGGTGTATCTGTATTGGAAGCCGGCGGCGGAACGGATTGCGCGATACAACCCGGCCATGCGCCTGCTGGCGGTGCTGCGGGATCCGGCGGAGCGGGCGTTTTCACATTGGCAAATGACGACGCGTAATGGTGATGAGACGCTGCCCTTTAGCGACGCAATCCGGCGGGAGGAGGAGCGGTGCGCCGCGGCGGGGCCTGGCGGGGCGGGGCAGCACCGGTTCTGGTCCTACGTGGATCGGGGGCGCTACGCGGGACAGATCGAGCGGTTTCGGCGGTTCTTTCCGGTGAAGCAGATGCTGGTGCTGCGGAGCGAGGAGCTGCGGGAGGAGCCGCAGGAGGTGTATGAGCGGCTGGCGGATTTCTTGGGCTTGGAGCGGCGGCAGTTTCGGGTTCGGCGGAAGCCGGTGAAGGTGCGTTACACGGACGAGATGTCGGCTGAGGATCGGGAGTATCTGCGCGGGGTGTTTGCGCCGGAGGTGGACGCCCTGGAGGAATTGCTGGGGTGGGATCTGGTGGCGTGGCGGGGATGATGGGACGTGTCCGGCGGAGGCGGAGCGGACTGGTTCGGCGATTGCAAATCGCCGCGCCTTGAACGGTTGCGCCCTTGCGGGTGGTGGTGCGGTCGGGTAGTTATCGCGGTCCGATGGAAGCGAAACGAGTGACCCTCTACGACACGACTCTGCGCGATGGGACGCAGGGGACGGGGATTTCGTTTTCGGTTCAAGATAAGATCCGGGTGGCGGAGCGGCTGGATGCGTTTGGGTTCGACTACATCGAGGGCGGTTGGCCGGGGTCGAATCCGCGAGACGTGGCGTTTTTTCAGGAGGCGGCGAAGCGAACTTGGAAAAACGCGAAAATCGCGGCGTTTGGCATGACGCGGAGGGGGAAGCTGGGGGTCGAGGACGACGCGCAGGTCCGGTTGTTGCTGGAGGCGGAGACGCCGGTGGTGACGATCGTGGGGAAGACGTGGCCGCTGCACGTGACGGAGGTTTTCAACGTCTCGCTGGAAGAAAATCTGGCGATGATCGCGGACACCGTCGCGTTTTTGAAAATAAACGGTCGCGAGGTCATCTACGACGCTGAGCATTTTTTCGATAGTTACGTCGAAGACACGGAGTATTCGCTCGCGACGGTGCGGGCGGCGCGGGACGCCGGGGCGGATCTCGTGGTGCTCTGCGACACGAACGGCGGGTCGATGCCCGAGACTGTCGGGTCGGTCACGCAGGACGTGATGGCGCACCTCGGCGTGGCGGTCGGCATCCACACTCACAACGATTGCGGGGTCGGGGTGGCGAACGCGCTCGCGGCGGTTCGCGCTGGAGCAGTGCAGGTGCAGGGCACGATCAATGGCTACGGCGAGCGGGTGGGGAATTGCAACCTCACCAGTGTGATTCCAAATCTTCAGCTCAAGCTCGGCCTGCCGGTCGTCGACGATCTGTCACGTCTCCGGGAACTTGCGGTCTTCGTTGACGAGATGGCGAACGTGCCGCACGACATCCGCGCTCCCTACGTCGGAGCCGCTGCGTTCACCCACAAGGGTGGGTTGCACGTCCACGCGGTGCAGAAGCTGGCGCGAACTTACGAGCACGTGCCGCCGGGTGTGGTGGGGAATCGGCAGACGATCGTCGTCTCGGATCTCTCGGGTCAGTCGAACGTGCTGATCAAGGCGAAAGAGCTTGGGTTCGACTTGGCAAAAGGGGCGCCGGAGGTCGCGGCGACGTTGGCCGAGATCAAACGGTTGGAGAACGACGGGTTCGAATTCGAGGCTGCTGACGGGTCATTCGATTTGCTCGTGCGGCGGTCGCTGGGCGCTTGGCGGGCGTTGTTTGATCTGAAGGAATATCATTGCACGTTCCGACACTCGCCCGTTGGGGGGTCGGTCAACACGTGCGAGGCGACCGTGAAACTGCACGTCGGCGGCGAGGCGGAATACACCGTGGCCGAAGGTGATGGACCGGTGAACGCGCTGGACGCGGCGTTGCGAAAGGCGTTGCGACCATTTTACGGCTGGATCGATGGGATCGCGCTCACGGATTACAAAGTGCGGATCGTGGACGGGAAAATGGGGACCGCCGCCCGGACCCGGGTGCTCATCGAATCGGCGGATGGTGAATCTTCCTGGGGAACGGTTGGCGTGTCGGACAACATCATCGAAGCCAGCTGGCAGGCGCTCGTGGATAGCTACGAATACGCCGCGCTGAAGAGCGGGCGATTGAACGTGGAGGCTGCGACGTGACGGGCGAAGATTGGGTGCAGGCGACGAACCTGGTTCTGCTTGGGCTCCTGGCGGGGTGTGACTTGGCGTCCGTGCTGTTCGTGCAGCCCGCTTTGGTGCGGCTGCCGGAGACGCAGCGGGCCGAGGCGGTGCGGGCGGTTTTCCGGCGGACGGGGCGGCTACTGCCGGTGCTCGCGGTCGCCGGGCTGGTGACTGCCCTGGCTGCGACCGGGATTGTGGCGGTGACTCGGACGCTGAGCGTGTGGTTGCCGCTGATCGGTTTGCTGGCGCTCGCGGGTATGGTCGCGGCGAGCGTGAAGGGAAGTCTGCCCGCTTTGAAGGGCTTGCTCGCGCTGCCGGATGGCACCGATGAGAAAGCGTGGAAAGTGCTGTGGCACCGATGGGACCGCTGGCAGACGCTGCGGGTCGGCTTGGAGATCGTGGCGCTCGGAGCCTTCGCCGTGGCGGCGGTCTGGGAATGAGGCGGGGCGATCCGTTTTCCGGGTAGGGAAGCCGCGCGGTTGGGTGCCCGCTTTCAAGACGGGGGCGTGCGATCCACGCTGAGTGGAAGATCGCTTCGGGTCGGCGATCCACCCGCTGGGAGCAAGTCACGGAACCCGCGGCGCGGCTTCCCTTCCCAGGTGTCGATGCGGTAGCGTTCGCGACGTGGCGGGTGAATCTTTGACTTTGCAGAAACTGGTTCACCCGAAGGAGGAGACGTATTTCATCGCTCTGCTCGTGATCTCGGTCCTCATCTGGATCGTTATCTCGTGCTTCGCGATTTTCTTTTTACCGTTCGTCGCACTGTTCGGGTGGCTTGCGAACGGATTATTCGTCGCGCAGCTGCGGAGCGAGTCCGTCGAGGTGACGGAGACGCAGCTACCGGCGCTCCACCGGGCGTTCCGCGAGACTTGTGACCGGCTGGCGCAAACGAAGATGCCGCGGCTTTACGTGCTACAGGCGGGCGGGTTGCTGAACGCTTTCGCGACGCGCTTCTGTGCTCGAGATTTCGTGGTTCTTTATTCGGACATCGTCGAGGCGACGGGCACGGATTCGTGCGAGATGCGGTTCATCTTGGGACACGAGATCGGGCACGTGCGGCGAAAGCATCTTCTCAAGGAGCTCATTCTCCTGCCGGGCCTGTTGTTGCCGCTGATCGGAAATGCCTACCGCCGGAGCCGCGAGACGACGTGTGACCGCTACGGGATGTTTGCTGCGAACGACGCGCGCGGCGCGGTGCAGGCGATGATGATGCTGGCCGGAGGGCGCGAGGCGAAGCGGTTGTTTTTGCCCGAGGAATTTGCGGACCAGGCGGTGCGGGAGCGTGGGTTCTTCGTGTCGTGGCACGAACTGCTGTCGAGCTATCCGACCTTGTCGCGGCGAGTGGCTGATCTGTTGGCGCTTGAGCGTGGCGAGCCGGAGCGCAAGCCAAAGCGTCACCCGCTTGCTTACGTGATCGCCCTGTTTTCACCGAGCACGCCGGGCGGCGGGGTCGGGAGTCTGATCGTCACCGTTATCGTGTTGTTCTATCTGGCGATGGTCGGGGCGTCCGTGCTGGTGCCGGTGGTTACAAAACTGGCGGCGAAAGACAATGCGGCTGCCGTCCAAGGATCGGCGGAATCCGACTTAGTTCAGTCCGAAGTCCGGGAGGACGGTGTCATCGAGACTGGCTTGATCGGCGAATGGATCGGTTCGTCGCCGGAAGATTCGATGACCTGGACGACGAAGCGAATGGCCGATGGGACGTTGGAAACCATCTTTGACGAGGCGACGGACGACGAGTTCCGTCAACTTGGAGACTGGCGGGTCGTCGGCGACACTTACTACGAACTCCTCGGTGCGAACGGCATGGTTGAGTTCGAGATCATCGAGCGAAGTGACGGAGTGGTTAAATTCGTCGACGAGGGATCGGGGCCGGATTCGGCCTACGTCGAACGACGGAAATAACGGCGCTCAGATCGTCGTGTAGAGGAGCCGATTGCAGTTCGGGCAGTGGACGATTGCCTTCGATGCTTTGACGGCGAGAACGGTCTGCGTGGTGACTTTGACGTGGCAGCCGGTGCAGTTGTCACCATCGAGTTCCACGATGGCGGTGCCGAGTTTGCCTTTGAAGATGCGGTCGTATTGATCGAGGAGATCTTCGTCGAGTCCTTCGGTGAGCGCTGGGCGACTGGCGAGAAGCTCCGTTACGGAGGCATCGACGTTGACCTTTTTCTTGCCGAGTTCGGTGATTTGGGTCTCGAGTTTGGCGCGCTCCTCGGTGTGGGCTCGTTCGGCCTCGGCGACGGCGGGCTGGAGGGATTCGGTCTCCTCCATGAGGTCGAGTTCACGATCCTCGATCGCGCGGATCGACTTCTCGGCGGTCTCGATCTCGTGGCCGAGGGCGGCGAATTGTTCATTCTTACGCGTCTCGAGCTGCTGAGTTTTGTAGCGGGCGATGTTGCCGCGTTTGGTGCCGGCTTCGAGTTCGAGAGATTTTCGCTCGAGTTCGATGGCGCGGAGGCGCGTCTTGGAGGCTTCCAGGCGGGCGGCTGAGGAGGCGATCTGCTTCTCCTTCGCGGCCTTTTCGTCCGGGATGGCGGCGAGTTCGAGTTTGAGTGCGCGGATGCGTTGGTCGCGGTCCTGAATGGTGAGGAGGGTTTCGATTTCCGGAAGCATCGGTGAGGGGAGGCTGTCCAATCGGGCGCGGCGGGACCAGCCCGAAATTCCGGGATCGAGAGTTGCTTGCGCGTCGGACTTGAATAAAGGTCCGCTCCGCTCGTTACTCGCTCGACCATGCCCGTTCCCGTGAATCCTGATAATCCGCACGTCGCGGTGCCCGGGAAGCGGTCGAAATACCTCCCGCAGCTCGACGGGTTGCGCGGCATCGCGATCCTCACGGTGCTGCTCCATCACTTTCACGTTCATCTCCCGGCGTGGGTGGACTGGGGTCCGATCGGAGTGCGTCTATTTTTTCTGTTGAGTGGGTATCTCATCACGCTGTCGCTGTGGAAGATGAACGCCCGGTCCGTCGCGGGCGCGAGCTGGTGGCGCGGGCTTTGGGGATACCACACCCGCCGCTTCACCCGGCTGGCTCCGGTGCTGTATCTCATGCTGGCCATCGCGTTTCTGCTCGGGCTGCCGGAATACCGCGACGCGCTCCTTTGGCACGCGGCGTTCCTCACAAATTTTTACGCAACGTTCGAAAACCAATGGCCGGGCGCGGCATCGCACCTCTGGTCGCTCTCGGTGCAAGAGCAATTTTACGTGCTTTGGCCGTTCGTGATTCTCGTCATCCCACGGCGGATTTTACCGTGGGCGATGCTGGCCCTCATCGGCGGGGCGTTTTCCTTCCGTTTCTGGGCGTCGGCGACGGACGCATCCGATTTTATCAAATGGACGATGCTGCCTGGGGTGATCGACAGTTTTGCGCTTGGAGCGATGATTTCGTGCTGGAAAGCCTCGCCCGAGCGGATGCCACTGGCGACCGGGCGGCTCGGTCTCATCGTCTCAGCGCTCGCGCTCGCCTGCTACGTGGCTGCCCGGTTCATGCGTTACGCAAAGTTCGACTCGCCCTGGCTGGCGTTCACCGAGACGTTCGAGAACGTCTTTCTTGGCTGGGTGATGTTGCGGACGATCGAGGGTTGGCCGGGATTGCTTGGGCGTTTTTTTGAGAACCGGTTGCTCGTTTACATCGGAAAGGTGAGCTACGGGATCTACGTCTTCCACGTGTTGGTGCACGTGCTCGTTGGTCCGCTCCTCGACGAGATCGGGTTCAAGCCCCACGTGTTCGCGCGCGCGGTGGTGCTCTCCGCAATCTCGATCGGCGTGGCGACGCTGTCCTGGAGAGTCCTGGAAAATCCGCTCACCGTCTGGGTCCGAAGGCACGAAGCGGAGAAGCGAGCGACTTCCAGTGAGACGTCGAAAGTCGCGGCGAGGTGAGGCGGTAGGGGCCTCGATCGCCAGCCTGCGGATCGGGAAACGTTCACTGGCTCGGAAATTGCTTCGTGGCGGCGGTGTCCAGCCGACGATTGTCCAAACGTCGCCTCACGAAAAAGGGCGCGCCGAAGCGCGCCCTCATCAAATTGGTCCGTTGGAAGATTTACTCGAGTTCGTCGGCCTTGCGGGAGAGCCGGTTCGAAAGGATGAAGAAGCTCGGGACCCAGAGGCCAATGAAGATGCCAAAGCGTTCACCGTAGGCTCGATTTTCGCGCGAGGCGGTGAACCAGGTGATGATCGAGGCCAGGATGGAAACGAATCCCAGGTAGAGGCAAACGTCGGAAACCAAACGAAGGTTGTCCGCGTTCACGCTGTTGGTCACTGGCTTCACGTAGTCTTCAATGTCTGATTTTTTCATACTTTTGTAACGTATCGAAGTAACGGTTTGGCCGCAATGATTGTTGCTCGACACGGACAAAATGCCGCCGGACAGTGCCGCGACATGAAAAAGGCTCTCCCAATCCTCATTCTTCTGGCGGTTATCGTCGCCGCGGTCGCCTGGTATCTCTCCGGCCAAAAAATCGCGCTGGACGGCACTCGCCTGCTCCCGGCGACGACGCTTTTCTACGCTTCGCTGCCCGACGTCGAGCGATCCGGTGAGCGTTGGCGCGAGACGGCCCTCGCGAAAATCGGCTCCGACGAGGCGGTCAAAGCCTTCCTCGAGAAACCTCTGGAGATGCTGTCCAGCCAGGGCGGCGGCGAGGCGACCAAGATCCTGGAAAAAGTCGATCCCGGCAGTCTCTTCCTGGCTGTCCCGTCGGCCACTTCCGACGGCGTCGACGTTCTGCTCGGTTTCCAGTTCGAAGGGAGTCAAGCCGATCTGGACGAAGCCATGGGCCGACTCCACGCCGAGTTGGAACTTTTTTTCCCGGTCGCGACGAAAGCGACGACTGAATACGAGGGCAATGTCGTAACCGCATTCGCGTCTCCGAACGGCACACTCTACAGCGCGTCGCGAGACTCGTGGGGATTTCTGAGTTCCAGTGAGAAAGCCGCGCAAGCTGCGCTCGACCGGGTCGCGGGGCTGGCGAAGGGGCCTTCGCTCGCCGAGGACGAGGACTTCGCTTCTGTCACTGACCGTCTTGCGGAGAGTCCCGAGATGCTGTGGTTCGTCCGGCTCCAGCCGGTGATCGATGAGATCGTCAGATTCGGCCAAGGTGTTGGTGCCGACACGAGCAGCTTTGAGAGTGCGCAGATGCGCCAGATCGTCGCCGTCGGCGGGACGCTCCTCTTCGACGGTCTCGATCAGCAGGAGACGCTCTTCGTGCTCGCGCCGGGATTGAAGACGGACTACCCGGCGATCAAGCACGAAGGCATAGCCTTCACCACGCCAGAGACCTCCATTTACTTCGAAGCGATTCAGGACTGGTCGTCGATCAGTACGCCGGAATACCTCGCTTCGCTCCCGGAAGAGGTGCGGCAATTTCTCGAAACGAACGAGATCGATCTCGCGAAAGTCCCTTCTTGGTTCGGAAGCGACTCCACGTTGGTTGTCAACTGGGCAACCAATGCGATGGTGCCGAGCGTTCTCGCGGCGATCGCGATCGCCGATCGGCCCGAGATCGAGTCCGCCGTCGAACGGGTTTCCCAAGCGGCTGGGCTTGATCTGACCCGCTCCGATCTCGACGGAGCGACCGCCTTCACCTTCCCCGCCATGCAGATCCAGCTCATCGATCCCGTCTTGGCGGTCAGCGACAAATACCTCCTCGGAGCTCTCACGAACGCGACGGTCGTAGCCGCACTCTCGCCGACGCCCGAAGCGAAGACGCTGCTCGACGCCCCTGGATTTGCGAAGGCGAGAACCGCCTTCGATACGCCCGCCCAGGGCTTTGGCTACATCGACGCAAAGGTCGTCTTCGAGCGGCTCTACAATCAGCTGCGCCCCGTCGCGATGTTCGCCGCCGCCATGTCGCCCGACCTCTCCGAGAAGGTCGACGTGAGCAAGCTGCCCGAGACCGAGGACATCGCGCAGTACCTCCGCCCGATCACCTATCTTCAGCGGCAGGTCGATTCCGGCTGGCTCATGGAGAGCTCGGCCCGATCACCATCTCCGAAGTTGGCTTGCTCGGCGGCATCGGTGTCGGGGTGGCAGCTTTCAGCCAAATGAATGGCGCTGCCCCGACGCCCTGATCGGTGAGATGGAGGCAGCATTCCGCTTGCAATCGGGGCGGGTCGAATTATTCTCCTGCTCCCTTCACAGGACGGCAAAGGCTGGATAGCTCAGTTGGTAGAGCAGAGGATTGAAAATCCTCGTGTCGGGGGTTCGATTCCCTCTCCAGCCACCTTTTTAGGAGCCTTGGTTTTCACTTCGCTGGGGTTCGGTTTTTCGTAGCCACTTCCAGATCTCTGGCCAGTCGGCGAGGAGTCGCTCGGTCTCGTTATGGTGGGCGTTGGGGATGAGCCAGAGGCGCTTTTTGCCGGGGTAGCTCCCGTAGAGGGTCTGGCCGAGCTTCGCGGGAACGGTGCGGTCGTCGGCGGCGAGGATGAAGGCAGTGGGGCCGGGGAAGTTCTTCAGATTGTCGACCGAATTGAAGCGGTGGCGGATGAGGAGCGGGACCGGGAGCCAGGGGTAGTGGACGTTGGCGGCGTGGGCAAGCGAGTCGAAGGGAGTGACGAGGATGAGGGCATCGATGGCGGCGGGGCGGGCGTGGGCAGCGGCGCTGGCGACGCCGGAGCCGAGGGATTGGCCGAGGAGGGTGAGGCGGCGGGCGGGGTCGGCGGCGAGGGTGTCGACGGCTTCGACGGCGGCGGCGGTGAGACTTGTCTCGGAGGGGGTGCCGGGCCGGGCGCCGTAGCCGGGGTATTCGAGGAGAAAGACTTTTGGTGGATTCGACCCATCGGCGGCGGTGGTGGAGTAGGCGAAGTAGTTGCGGTGGAGGGCGTAGCCGCCGTTGCCGTGACAGATGAGGAGGGCGTCGGTGGGGTTGCCGGTCGTGGATTGCCAGCCGATGCGGTCGCCCTCGGAGTTGACCCACGGCTTGAAGCCGCTGGCGCGGGCTTCGGGATCGAGTTGCGTCTCGGTCGCTTGGCGAGGGAAGAAGATGAGCCGGTCTTGCTGAAAGTACAGGAAGCCGCAAATGGCGACGTAGCCTCCGACGAGGATGAGCGCGAGAGAGATCATGAGACGGCGGAGCATGGGAAAGGGTGACGAAATTAGATAACGAATCGACGGGAACGCTGAAAGTCGGAAGGGTCGCGGACATGGCTGGGAAACGGAGAACGGCGTCATCGGCGACGCGGGATCGGTCGGGATGGTGGCTGGTCTGCGTTCACGATGAGTCGGCTCGCGCTTTGGAGCTGCTGGCTTACCGGGCGCTCGAGCGCGAGGTGGGAAGGCTGCGCGCGGGATTGGACGGCTTCGAGAAGCGGGACGTGTCGGCTTTTGCGGAATGGGAGGACCGCACGTTTCGCGCTACGTTGACCAGGATCGGAGAGCTGGAGAGCGGAATCAGCGAGCAGCTCCGGCTGCTTGAGAAGATCGCCGACGAGGCGCGGTGCTCCGGGTGTTCGCGGGTGACGGCGTATCGGCGAGTCATGGATGGTGCGGGCACCCCATCAAGCGAAGAGGCGGTGGAAGATCGCGATACCTCGCCGGATGAGAAACGGGCGCAGAGCGACGGCGGATGGAGAGGCCAATCGTTGGCGGCGCCGACGGATCGGCGCGTAAAAGCGCTCTATCGACAGCTGGTTCGGCAGCTTCACCCGGATGGGAAAGCGACCTTCGGCGCTCGGGAAAGGGATCTGTGGCACGAGGTGCAGGCAGCTTATCAGGATCGAGATCTAGAACGGCTCGTGGCGCTCGCGGGTCGGGTCGAACTGGTCAACGGTGGTGACTCCGAGGGATTGCCTTTGGGAACGCTGCGCCGAATGACCGCTGACTTGGGTCGGGATCTGCTGGCGCTCAAAGTGAAGACGACGCAGGCGAAGCGGCAGCTTGCGTGGGGGTTTCGGAGGCTGACGAAGCGAAAAGGAATCGAAGCGACGAGACGGGTGCAACTGGAGCGGAGAGAGGCGGAAACGCGGGAGGAGTTCCGCTTGGTGGCGGCGGAGTTGGATGTCCTCGCGCGGCGGGCTGAGCGGGGGAAGCGGCCGAGTCGGCGGGCGGGGCGGTGATTTTTTTGCCGATTTAATCCCGCGGAGGGTGCGAGAAATTTTCAGAATGCCAAGCCGACGGTGAAGTGGATCGCGCCGATGGCTTCGCCGGAGCGCGGGGCCGGATTGAGAGCGGCGTCGAGGCGGATGGGGCCGATGGGGAGGTCGTAGCGAAGGCCGGCTCCGATGCCGGTGCGGAGGATTCCAAACTCGGAAGAGGTCTGCCCGACGCTGCCGGCGTCGACGAAGACGGCGGCCTTGAGCGAGTCGACGATGGGGACGACGTATTCCAGGTTGAAGACCGTGTAGGTCTGGCCGCCGGTCGGGTAGCCGTTGTTGTGGGGACCGAGTTCGCGGTCGGCGAAACTGCGGACGGAGGAAGCCCCGCCGTTGAAGAAGCGTTCGTCGATGGGGACGGACGAGTTGCCTTCGGTCGGGATCATGATTCCGCCGCGGGCACCGAAGGCGAGGAGGGTGTTGCCGAGGGGGAGGTAATAGGCCGCGCGGGCGGCGAAACGGGCGAAACTGACCTCGCTGCCGAGGGCGCGGGTGGCGAAGTCGGCGGTGGTGCCGAGGACGAAGCCCTGGTCGGGGTTGAGCGGATTGTCGCGGGTATCGTAGACGGAGGTGAGCCCGATGCTGTTGGCGAGGTAGGGAGTGCGCCCGATGAGATTGTCGCTGATGCCCTCGGCTTCGACGGAGACGCCTTTGGCGAGGAGGAAGACCGAGGCGGTGAGCCGGGGGGTGAGTGTCCAGGTGAGTTCGGGGCGGAGGGCGAGTTCGCTCTTCGTGTAGCCTTCGAGGCGGCGGTTGAGGACGGTCGCTCGGAAAGTGAGCGCGAGGTCGTCCCGGTCGAGGAACCACGGGTCTTCGAGGGTGAGGTCGGCTCCGAAGGTGCGTTGGGTCGCGTCGATGGAGGCGGTGAAGGAGCGACCCGTGCCGAAGAGGTTGCGCTCGACGAAGCGGATGCCACCGCCCGCGCCTTCGAAGGTGCCGTAGCCGAGAGAGAAGCCGACCTCTCGACTCGGGGCGGGTTCGTATTCGATGGCGAGATCGACTTCGTTGGTTGTGGGATCGGGAAGTTGGCGGAGGCGGAGTTGGTCGTAGAGGCCGGTGCCGAGCTGGCGTTGGAAGCGGGTGTTGAGGGCTGCGGGATCGTAGGGGCGATCGGTGAGGGAGGCGAAGCGACGGCGAACGAAGCGGGGTGGGAGGCTGGGGTCGCCGGGCGGGTGATCGGCGGTGACGGTGCCGAAGCGGAAGGGTGGACCTGGCGTGACCTGGATGGTGACGGGGACCTCCTCTGCGAGGATGGGTTGACGCGATTTCGCCCGGATGGAAATTGCGGGTCCTCGCCGTGCGGTGGCTTTTGCCTGGTAGTGGCCGGCTTTTTGAAATTCGTAGGCGACCCTTTCCTCGATGAGACGGAGGCGGTTTGAGCTGTAGGGTTGGGTGGTGAGGTCGGCGAGCGATTCGCGGAGAGTTGCGATGGGAACGGCGCTGCTGCCGACGATGGCGATCGGGCCGAAGGTGTAAGGGGGACCTTCGGAGATGGTGACGGTGGCGCTGGCGTCGGTTCGGTCGTTGGAGAGGGCGACGGTCGGGGTGGTGATCTCGACGTCGAGGTAGCCGTCGGAGAGGTAGAGGTCGCGGAGGCGATCGACGCCTTCCGCCAGTTTGTCGGGAACGTAGGGGAGGTCGTCGCCGGTGACGTTCTCGCGGGTGGGGCCGAGGAGGAAGTCGGCGAGTTTTTTTTCGTCGTAGGCGGTGGCGCCGAGGAAGGTCGTTGTGGTGAGCTGCGTGCGAGGGCCTTCGGTGATGTCGAGGGTCAGGGTGTCGGCGGTGATCTGCGGGGTGACCGTGGCTTCGGTGAAGCCATTGTCTAGGTAGGTGAGTCCGGTGAAGTAGCTGAGGTCGTCGGCGCGGGCGGGGGTGACGCCGGTGGATTCGATCTGGGCGATTTGTCCGGCGACTTTTTCGCGGAGGGACGCGGTGGGGAGTTTTTCGTTGCCGACAAACTGAACGGTGGCGGCGTGGGCTTCGAACGTCAGGACGACGAGTGCGGTGAAGACGCGGTGGTTCATTTGAGCCGGAGGACGTAACGCAGGCGGCCGCGGAAGTCGCCGTTGACATCGAGGTCGCCGATGAGGTGGAAGGCGGGGGTGAGTCGGTAACGGGCGGAGAGGCTTTGTTTGCCGGTCTTGGGGTCGATGGCGCCGACTTCGAGATCGAATTTGTCACGGAAACTGTCCGTTTCGCCGGGTTTGGCGGGGAAGAATCTCTGGTAGAGCTGTTGGAGAAGGAGGAGGGCGGCGCGTCCGGCGATGACGTCGGTGCCGCCCGTGAGTTCCTTGGCGGTTGCGCCGGTGGAGAGGAGGGCGACGATGTCCTCGGGGGGGAGCGGGGGGTTGCTGGTGAAGGTGACTTCGGGGTCGTTGGCGGTGCCAGAAATGAGAACGGTGATCACGTAGTCGCGGATCTCGGAGCGTCCGCGGAGATTGAGAACGGGGTCGAGCGGATCGGCGGGGTTGAAGTAAACGCTGCCATTGGCGATATCCAGGGTGCTGAACGGCAGGGTGAGGATGAGGTCCTCGACGTTCGCGCTGCCTTCGAGGCGTGGCGCGAGGCCGGTGCCGGTGAGGCGGAGATCGGCGGTTGCGCGGCCATTCGCGAGGTTGCCGCGGATGAGGAAGGGCGAGTCGGTGCCAATGGTGACGTCGAATTGCCAATCGCGGATCGGTGGGTTGGGGAAACTGAGGCGGGGCGGATCAGCGGACGGGGCTTGGGGGGCTTTGCGTTTGCCGGGTTGGCCGAAGGGGAGAACGACGATCTGCTTGAAGAGGCGGCTGTCGATGAGACCGAGGTGGCCCGAGAGTTTGGCGGAGTCGGGCGGGCCGGTGAGCGTGAGGTTGGCGTTCGCTCGCGCGAGGAGGTCGGGGCTGCGGGCGAGGAGGAGGGATTGCCCGTCGAAGGTGAAGTCCAGCTGAGGAGATTCCGGGTCGGTCAGATCGGCGAAGCCGGTGAGGGTGATCTGACCGCCGGAGACGTTACCGGTGAAGTTCCGGATGGCGATCTTTTCGCGGGAGAGATCGAGGCGGGCGTCGACATTGGTGACTTCGGGAAGTTCGTCGGCGGCGAGAGCGAGGCGCTTGATCTGCAGGGTGGCGGCGCCGGTGGGCACGGGTTTCTGGAGGGTTCCGCCGACTTCGATGCGGGCGGAGGCGTTGCCTTCGACGAAGCTGATGGCCGGTGCGAAGGTCGGGATCAAGGCGAGATCAATCCCGGGGACGCCGATGCGGAGATTGATGGGCGTGTCGGGATCGAGGGGTTCGCCGGGAATGAAGGGGAAGCTGCCATTGATGGTGACGGGTTCGAGGCGGCGTTGTTGAAAGGTGGCGGCGAGACGGGCGTCGCCTTCGGCGACGGAGAGGCGGAGATCGAGCTGGGCGGGTTCGATCCGGGTGAGTTGCTCCGGCTGGAGGTCGGTGGCCGTGAGGTGAAGGTCGGCGACGAGGGTCGTGAGGGTGCCCTTGGCGGTGAGGTTGAGTTGGGCGGCACCGAGTAGAGGTGGGGCGGGTTGGTTCGCGATGGCGGCGAGCTGGGTGACGGTTAGTTCGGGGGTGGAGACGGCGAGATCCAGGGGGCGGTCGCGGGGGATAGGTTGGTCGTTGTTGTTCAAATCAAGGGGGAGGGTGACGTGGCCGGTGAGGATGCGTTGGCCGCGAAGATCGGCGGTGAGGGTGGGAATGGTGAGTTCGGTCGGGGTGTAGGTGCCGACGGCGGTCGCGTCGAAGTCGGCGATCTGGTCGGTGCGGGCGTCGGTGAGGGTGAGCGCGAATTCGCCGGAGTGGTTGGTGTTCTCGACTTCACCGGAACCGGACCAGGTGAGCGCAAGCTGGCCGCCGAGGTTGATGGGGTTGCGTTCGGGAGGGACGAGCGCGGTGAGATCGGCGAGGTCGATGGTGAGTTGGCCGCGGTAGGCGTAGGGGGCGGTGAGGTCGGCGGTGCCGCTGGCAGTGATGGCGTTGGCGGGGCCGAGGTTGATTTCGAAGGTGCGGACGTTCGCGACGTTGTCGGCGATGGGTGCGTCGATGGTGATGGCGGGAATGGTGTAGCCTCGAGCGGAAAGGTTCGTGGCGGTGACGTGGAGGCCGCCTTGGAAGGCTTGGTTTTCCCGGTGGATGTCGGCGTCGACTTTCAGGGAACCGGAGAGGACGGTGCCGCGGGTATCCCGGACGAAGTCCTCAAGGCGGGGGGCGTCGATCTCGAGTTTCAGATCGAGGAGGTCGAGGTTGACCCGGGTTGGATCGGTGGGGACTTCGTAGCTGCCGACGAGGCGGACGAAATTGCCTTGGTAATTGAGTTCGAGTTTTTCGAGTGCGACGGATTTCTCGGCGGAGCTGAGTTCGATGATGGCCTCGTCGGCTTCGTAGTTTTGGTAGGTGATCGTGGCGGCGCGTCCGCCGAGACGGGTGGTGAGGTTGGTCGTGATGGGTTCGCTCGCGCCGGGCGGCGGGAGTTTTTTCGAGAACGTGACGGCGAGGTCGGCGTTGGCGAGGCGAAGGTCCTGGAAGTCGAGTCGGCGGGCTTCGACCTTGAGGTTGGCGCTGAGGTTGGGGGCGTTGTAATCGAGTCGACCGGAGCCGGTGATGGTGCCTAGGGCGAGGGGAGCGACGCCGGGGACGAGGGTGGAGAGGTCGGGGGCGTCAAGGGTGATCGTGCCTGCGTAATTGTCGGGCGGAAGGTTGGCGATGGTGGCTGGAAGGTTCGAGACGAGTTGGCCGGTGAGGGTGTTGACGTCGCGGCGGAGGTCGCGGAGGTCGATCCGGGCGCGGCCGTCGGCCAGGGTGAAAACGGCAAGGAGATGATCGACGCGGGGTTGGTCGAGCTGGAGGTCGGTGAATTCGGCGCGGCCCTCTCCGGTCCACGTGAGGGGGCGGAAGAGTTCGCCTTCGTAGTTGAGGGTCAGATCGGCGATGGTGCCGGTCGGGGCGGGGACGAGGTTGAGAAAGGTGCCGACGCGGTCGAGTTCGATGCCGGTGATCTTGAGGCGGAGGCTGGAATGGTTGGTCTCGTAGATATCGTGGATGGCGATGTCGAGGTGGGCGGTGCCGCCGAAGCCGGAGACGTCGGCGGCCAGGCCGAGACGGCTTTCGGCGAGGTGGGAGGCGTCGAAATTGAACCGATTGATGGTGATCCCGGGACCGACGGCGAGGTCGGTGAGGATGAGGTTGCGGTCCGTGAAGGTGGTGCGGCCCTCGAGGTTCTCGAAGGTCGGGGAGCCCGGGGCCTGGAAGCGTCCGACGCGGAGGGTGCCGGGGCGGTCGGGGAGGAGAAGGAGAGTGAAGCCGGTGAAGGTAAAGTCGCCGTTGGCGGAGCGGGAGATGAAGCTGAAGTTGGTAATCTCGACCCGCTCGGGAAAGAGGAGGGGGAACTTTAAGGTTTCCAGGTTTTGGGGGTTTGAAGTTTTGGGGTTCCGGCGTTTTTGCGGGCGGGGGGTGAATTTTGATTGGTCGATCTCCAGGTCAAAGTTGGTGAGGCGAATGGATTTCAGGAGACCCGGGTAGCCATCTTTGACCCAACCGAGGAGGCTGTACTGGAGGCCGATCTCGCCGATGGTGAGTTTGCGGATCGGGCTGTCGGGGTCCGGGTCGGCGACGACGTTGGTGACGCGAAGGGTCGTAAAGATCGAGCCGCCGAGTTCGTAAGTGAGGCGGAGTTGCTGGTCCGCGGCGGTGCGGACGAGAAGACGACGGGTGAGTTCGAAGACGAGGGGGCGGTGGAAAGCGAAGAGGGTCGCGACGAGTGCGAGGAGGGTAAGGATGGGCCAGCGAAGTCGGCGGAGGAGACGGGGGACGGGCACGTTTCGGGCTTTTAACGCGTGCTTTTTGGTTGGAGCGTCGATGGGAAATCATCGCTCCTCGAAAGTGGGCGACGGGCTATTTTTTGGCGCCAGGGAGACAAGGTTTCGAGAGTTCGCTGTCGGGGTCGTAGTTGAGGTAGGGACTGAGCCACTTCTCGCAGGCTTCGACGGTGAGATCTTTTCGCTGCGCGTAGTCCTCGATCTGGTCGCGCTCGATTTTACCAACCGCGAAATATTTGGCTTCGGGGTGGCCGAAGTAGAGGCCGCTGACCGAGCTGGCGGGATACATGGCGAGGCTCTCGGTGAGCGTAATGCCGGTGTGGGTCGTGGCGTCGAGGAGGCGGAAGAGTTCCCACTTCTCGGTGTGATCGGGGCAAGCTGGATAGCCGGCGGCGGGGCGGATGCCGCGGTACTTCTCGCGGATGATCTCCTCGGTGCTGAGGTTCTCGGTTTTTCCGAAGCCCCATTGGTCGCGCATTTTCTTGTGGAGACACTCGGCGAACGCTTCGGCGAAGCGGTCGCCGAGGGCTTTGACGATGATCGCGGAATAGGGATCCTGTTGATCGTCGAAGTGTTGGGCGAAGGTGTGGACTTCGGGGCCGGCGGTGCAGGCGAAGCCGCCGACGTAATCGGTGCGGGCGCTGGACTTTGGTGCGACGAAATCGGCCAGCGCGAAGTTCGGGGCGTTGGACTTGGCGTTTTGCTGGCGGAGGGTGTGGAGCGTGGCGGGGCCGTCGGCGGTTTCGATTTCGATGTCGTCGCCGTCGCTGTTGGCGGGCCAGAAGGCGGTGACGGCGCGGGCGGTGAAGCGCTTGTTCTTCACGATGTCATCGAGGAGGACCTGGGCGTCGTCGAAGAGTTCGCGTGCCTGGGTGCCGACGGTGGGGTCGTCGAAGATCGCGGGGTAGCGGCCGCGGAGTTCCCACGAGTGGAAAAACGGGGACCAGTCGATGAAGGGGACGAGTTCTTCGAGCGGGAAGTTGTCGTAGGTGGTGAGGCCGAGCTTCTCGGGGACGGCGATGGCGGTGGTGTCCCAGTCGAAGGTCGCGGCGTTGGCGCGGGCCTCCGAGAGGGGGAGGAGCTTTTTGCTCGCGGTGCGCGAACCGTGTTCTTCGCGGAGGCGGTCGTAGTCGGCTTGGAGCTTTTCGAGGAAGTCGGGCTTCTGGCTGTCGCTGAGGAGGGCGCTGGCGACGTTGACGCTGCGGCTGGCGTCGAGGACGTGGACGACGCCGGGGGCGTAGTGTTGGTTGATTTTGACGGCGGTGTGGGCGCGGCTGGTGGTGGCGCCACCGATCATCAGCGGGATGGTGAACCCCAGTCGCTGCATCTCCTTGGCGACGTGGATCATTTCGTCGAGGGACGGGGTGATGAGGCCGGAGAGGCCGATGATGTCGACGTTCTTCTCCTTGGCGGTCGCGAGAATTTTTTCGCAACTCACCATGACGCCCATGTCGATGACCTCGTAGTTGTTGCAGGCGAGAACGACGCCGACGATGTTCTTGCCGATGTCGTGGACGTCGCCTTTGACGGTGGCCATGAGGATACGGCCCTGGGGCTTCGCGTCGGGGTTGGCGGCGCGTTCCTCCTCCATGTAGGGCATGAGCCAGGCGACGGCGCGCTTCATGACGCGGGCGCTTTTGACGACCTGGGGGAGGAACATTTTCCCGGCTCCGAAGAGGTCGCCGACGATGCCCATGCCGTCCATGAGGGGGCCTTCGATGACTTCGAGCGGCTTGGCGAATTGCCGCCTCGCTTCCTCGGTGTCGGTGTCGATGAAGTCGACGATGCCTTTGATGAGGGCGTGTTCGAGGCGCTTGGCGACGGGGGCATCTCGCCAGGCGAGGTCGGGGCCGGTGGATTTCGCGCCGCCGGTTTTGGCGGATTTGAGTTCGTCGGCGAGGGTGACGAGGCGCTCGGTGGCGTCGGGGTCGCGGTTGAAAAGGACGTCTTCGACGTGCTTGAGCAGGTTCGGCTCGATGTCGGCGTAGACGGCGAGCAGGCCCGCGTTGACGATGCCCATGTCCAGGCCGGCGTCGATGGCGTGGTAGAGGAACGCCGCGTGCATGGCTTCGCGGACGACGTTGTTGCCGCGGAACGAGAACGAAATGTTGCTGATGCCGCCGGAGACGCGGGCGTGCGGGAGATTCGCTTTGATCCAGCGGGTGGCTTCGATGAAATCGACGGCGTAATTGTTGTGCTCCTCGATGCCGGTGGCAACGGTGAGGATATTGGGATCGAAGATGATGTCTTCGGGTGGGAAATCGACCTCGTCGACGAGGATGCGGTAGGCGCGTTCGCAGATCTGCTTTTTGCGTTCGAGGCTGTCGGCCTGGCCGTCTTCGTCGAAGGCCATGACGATGACGGCGGCTCCGTAGCGGCGGACGAGCGCGGCCTGGGCGCGGAATTTTTCTTCGCCTTCCTTGAGGCTGATCGAGTTGACGACGCACTTGCCCTGGACGCAGCGGAGGCCGGCTTCGATGACCTCCCACTTCGATGAATCGATCATGATGGGCACGACCGAGATGTCGGGTTCGCTCATGATGAGGAGGAGGAAGCGGCGCATGGCGGCGACGCCGTCGAGCATGCCTTCGTCCATGTTGACGTCGATGATCTGGGCGCCGGCTTCGACCTGTTGGCGGGCGACGGCGAGGGCGGCGTCGTAATCGTCGGCCTGGATGAGCTTGGCGAATTTCGGCGAGCCGGTGACGTTCGTGCGTTCGCCGATGTTGATGAACGGGATCTCGGGGCGGGCGGTGAAGGGCTCCAAGCCGGAGAGTCGGAGGGTGGTGTCGCGGGTGGGTATTTTGCGCGGGGCGCAGTCCTTGATCGCGTCGGCAATGGCGCGGATGTGGTCGGGGGTGGTGCCGCAGCAGCCGCCGATGACGTTGAGCCAGCCTTGCTCGGCCCACTCGCGGAGCTGAGGAGCGAGGGATTCGGGGGTTTCCGGGAAGCCGGTGGGCGAGAGGGGGTCGGGGAGGCCGGCGTTCGGGTAAGTGCTGACGTGGAAGGGGGCGAGGTTGGAAAGCTCCTCGATGTAGGGGCGCATCTCGTTCGGGCCGAGAGCGCAATTGAGGCCGACGGAGAGGAGCGGGAAGTGGGAGATCGAATTGAGGAACGCCTCGACGGTCTGGCCGGTGAGCGTGCGCCCACTGAGGTCGGTGATGGTCCCTGACACCATGACGGGGATCTGTTTTCCCGTGCTCTTGAAATACTCGTCGATGGCGAAGAGGGCGGCCTTGGCGTTGAGCGTGTCGAAGATGGTCTCGACGAGAAGGACGTCGACGCCGCCTTCGACGAGGGCGGCGATCTGCTGGGTGTAGGCGGCGGCGACCTGCTCGAAGGTGACGTCGCGGGCACCGGGGTCGTTGACGTCGCGAGAGATCGTGAGCGTGCGGTTGAGCGGGCCGATGGCCCCGGCGACGAAGACCGGGTGGTCGGCGGAGTCGGCGGCCTCGCGGGCGAGTTTGGCGGCGGCGAGGTTGAGCTCGGTGACGAGGCTTTCCATGCCGTAGTCGGCCTGGGAGATCGTGGTCGAGTTGAAGGTGTTCGTTTCGATGAAATCGGCTCCGGCGGCGGCGTATTGGGAGTGAATTTCGCGGATGACCTCGGGCTTGGTGAGGCAGAGGAGGTCGTTGTTGCCCTTCACGTCGCTGGGCCAATCGGCGAAGCGTTCGCCCCGGTAGTCGGCTTCCTCGAGCTTGTAGCGTTGGACCATCGTCCCCATTGCGCCGTCAAGAATGGCAATGCGGGAGGCGAGAAGATCGCGGATGGGTGCAGGAATGGCGGAATTCATATCAACGTATTAGATTGTATTCATGCGTTCAGGTCGCGCAAGGGGCTTCTCGGTGAAAAGAGTTGGTGGTGAACGGGGTTGGCACGGTAGGAAGTGGAAGGATGGACGGCGAGAGAAAGGCGGTGATCTGGTCGGAAACGTTGGACCAGGAAGTCACGTTACGCGTGGGGTTGCCGCCGGGGTATGGAGGTGGGCGACGCTTTCCCGTTGTGGTTTGCTTGAGCGGGGGCTCTTCGAGTCGGCCTGCGAGTGGGTCGTGACGCTGGCTGGGGAGGGGTCGATGCCGCTGGCGATCGTGGTCGGGGTGGACCCTGGGGTGGGGGGGCGATTCGTGACGGAGGAGCTGGTCGGATGGATCGACGCGGAATACCTGACCTTGGGGGTGCCCGAGGCGCGGGTGCTGATCGGGTCGGGTTTTGGGGCGCTCGAGGCGGCGCGGTTGGCGTTGGGAAGGCGGGGACGAGACGGGTCGCCGCCGTTTGGGAAGGTAGCGGGGCTTTCGACGTCGTTCGAGGGGAAGGCTGGTGACCTGCCGGGGGACTGCGAGGGGCTGCGAGAAATCGAGGAGCTGGACGCTCTGCCGGTCGGAGTGCGGATGTATTTCGACTACGGGACCGTGGCGCTCGACGAGTGCTACGAGCCGTATCACGCCGAGCTTGGGTCGCTCCTGCGGGAGCGCGGGTGGCGGGACGGGCGGGAATTTGTGATCGAACGGGTGCCGGGTGGGGCGCAGACGGCGGGGTCGTGGCGGAAGCGGCTCGGTCCCGCGCTGCGGTGGCTGTGCGGCTGATCAGCGCTCGTGTTTTTTCGGGATCGGGATGACGAGGACCGGGATCTCGGAGCGCTTGAGGATGCCGGTGACGACGCTGCCGGCGAAGAGATTGTAGAGTGCTCCGTGGCCGTGCGAGCCGACGAGGATCGTGTCGGCTTGCTGGGTCTCGGCGGTGTTGACGATTTCTTCGGCGGCAAGACCGATCACGGCGATGGAGTCGGCTTCGAGGCCGTCGGTGCGGGCGGCGGCGACGAGCTTGGCGAGGCGCTCTTTTTGGGGTTCGGCGTCGAGTTCCATCATCGGCGGCGGGGCGGTCTCGATGACGTCCATGGCCGCTCCGACGGGGACGTAGTTGGCGACGGGTTCGACCACGTGGACGAAAAAAATCTTGGCGGGGAGGGCTTTCGCGAGGGCGTGAGCTTGGTCGATGACCTTGGTGGAGGCATCGCTGAAATCAACGGCGGCGAGGAGGATTTTCATGGAATGAGGTTAATTCGGGTTGGAGTGGCTTGCGAGTGAATAGCTGGCCCGCGATGATGGGTGGGTGGAGGATTTATTTGGTTCGGACGCCGAGGTGGTGGTCGACGCGAACGCGCCGCTGGCGGCGCGCATGCGGCCGCGAGTGATTGGGGAGGTGGTGGGTCAGCGGCACATTCTGGGGGAGGGGAGGTTGTTGCGGCGGGCGATCGAGGCGGATCGGATCTCGTCGATTCTGTTGTTCGGGCCGCCGGGGACGGGGAAGACGAGTCTGGCGCACGTGATCGCGGGGGCAACGGAGTCGCGATTCGAGCGGATGAACGCGGTGGAGAGTAACGTGGCGGACATCCGTCGCGTGGCGGGGGCGGCGGCAAACCGGGCGCGGGGCGGCGGGGCGCGGACGATTTTGTTCATCGACGAGATTCACCGCTTCAACAAGGCGCAGCAGGACGTGTTGCTGCCGGACGTGGAGAGTGGGCTGGTGAGGCTGATCGGGGCGACGACGCACAATCCGTATTTTTACGTAAATTCGCCGCTCGTCTCGCGATCGCAGGTCTTCGAACTCCAGCCGTTGGTGGAGGACGATCTGGTTGCGTTGATGGAGCGGGCGGTGGCGGACGAAGAGCGCGGGTTGGGCGGGCGGGGCGTGGTGCTGGAAGCGGAGGCGGCGCGGCATCTGGCGGTGATCAGCGACGGGGACGCGCGCAAGTGTCTCAACGGACTGGAGCTGGCGGCGTTGACGACGGCGGCGGACGCGGCGGGGCGGGTGGTGATTTCGCTGGGGGTGGCGGAGGAGAGTATCCAGCGGAAGGCGGTGGTTTACGACGGGGATGGGGACGGGCACTACGACACGATCAGCGCATTCATCAAGAGTCTCCGTGGGTCGGACCCGGACGCTTCGATTTATTGGCTGGCGAAAATGCTCTACGCCGGGGAGGACGTGCGGTTCATCGCGCGGCGGATGGTCATTTGTGCGAGCGAAGACGTGGGGCTGGCGGATTCGAGCGCGCTATCGGTGGCCGTGGCGGCGGCTCAAGCGATCGATCTGGTGGGGCTGCCGGAGGTGCAGCTCAATCTGGCGCACGCGGCGATCTACCTCGCGACGGCTCCAAAAAGCAATCGGGCGACGGTCGCGATCGGGGCGGCGAACAAGGACGTGCGGGAAGGGCGGACCCTGGCGGTGCCGCAACATTTGAGGGACGGGCATTACGCGGGCGCGGAGAAGCTGGGCCACGGGGTGGGTTACAAATACAGCCATGATTTCGAGGGGGCGTTTGTGCCGCAGGCGTATTTGCCGGAAGGGCGGCGGTATTACGAGCCGACGGAAAACGGGATGGAGAAGCGGGTGGGTGAGCGGTTGGCTTACTGGCGAGAGATTTTCGAAAGAGAAGCCGGGGTTTGATCGTGAGCGGGGGCGGGCGCCGCTTGAAAGCGAAGGTGCGCTCTACCGACTCGTGGTGGGCAGCGCCGCCGCGCGTTGAGCGATGTCGACGTATCGGTCGGTGAAAGGAATCCAGGTGTCGCTTTTGTCCCGGGCGTCGTTGCGGCGGACGACGTTGAGCGTGGTCTGGAGTTCGCGGAGAGCCTTATCGAATCGGTTGCGTTCCGGGGGTCGGTTCATGCCGGTTTTTTGGCGGAGTTCGCCGGTCGTGAGGGGATCCAGTTCAACGAGGGCGAAGAGGTCGCGGGCGAGGCGGGAGCAATCACGGATGGCGCGGTGCGCTTCGGCGTAGTGGGTGGTGAGGCGGTCGGTGGTCATCAGGACCGCTTGGCCGTTGGGGAGTTTGCCGTAGAAGATTTCGTCCGGGTAGGCGGCGGGGAGTTCGTTTTTCCACGACCAGATCGCGGAGACTTTCTGGCCCCAGCCGGATTCGCCGGGTTGCTTTTCGGGGAGGTCGACGGCGTCCCAGAGCGACGGGACGGTCGATTTTTTGTCGCCAAAGATGCCAACGATGCCGTGATGGCGGACGAAGGCGCGGGCTTGGGCGAGGGTGCGGATTGGCACGGCGTCGGGGAGTGCCGCGCTCTGGATTACCCGAGCAAGTGATCCGGATTGAGCTTCTGCAGGGCTTTGGGGAGGAAAATGCCATCCTGGCGGATGAGCTTGCCGTCGAACCAGATCTCGCCGCCGCCGTAGTCTTTGCGTTGGATGTTGACCATGTCCCAGTGGATGCGGCTCTTGTTGCCGTTGCCAGCGCGCGCGTAGGCTTGGCCGGGAGTGAAGTGGAAGGACCCCGAGATTTTTTCGTCGAAGAGGATGTCACGCATCGGGTGGAGGATGTGCGGATTGAAGCCGATGGCGAACTCGCCGATGAACCGCGAGCCGGCGTCGCTGTCGAGGATCTTATTGAGCGCTTCGGTGTTGTTGGACGTGGCCTTGACGATCTTGCCTTTGGAAAATTCGAGGACGATGCCTTCGAAGGCGATGCCCTGGTAGATCGTCGGCGTGTTGTAGGTGATGACGCCTTCGACGCTGTCTTTGACTGGGCAGGAAAAGACTTCGCCATCGGGAATGTTGCGATCGCCGCCGCACATTTCGGAGCCGATGCCTTTGATCGAGAAGCGAAGATCGGTGCCGGGACCCTTGAGGTGAACTTTGTCGGTCTTGTCCATGAGGGACTTGAGCGCCTTCATGCCCGGGAGCATGCGGCTGTAATCGAGGGTGCAAACTTTGAAGTAGAAATCCTCGAACGCCTCGGTGCTCATCTGCGCCTGTTGCGCCATGGAAGGAGTGGGCCAGCGGAGGACGACCCACTTGGTCTTGTTGATCCGGTAGTCGAGGACGGGGCGCATCTTGCCGCCGATGAGCAACATGCGGTCCTCGGGGATGTCGGACATCTCGGTGATGTTATGGCTGCCGCGGATGGCGATGTAGGCGTCCATCTTCTTCATGCGGGCCAGCTCGATGGTGCTGGAGACCGCGAGCTGGGCTTCGTCGACCCCGGCGGCGAGTTCGCGCGAGATGCGGGCGTTGTGGAGCTGAACGAATGGCGTGGCCTTGGCGGCGCGGACGGCGCGGACGAGGGTGATCACGAATTCTTCGGGGATGTCGAAGGCGTCAATGAGGACCTTCTCGCCGGGTTTGAGGTCGGTCGAGTGGCGGGTGAGGACGGCGGAGAGGTCGTTGAAGCGGGGATCGGTCATGGGGAAAGTGTCTAGGTTTCGGAGTTTTTCGGTTCCTTCGGAGCGTCGATTTCTGGTTCGGCGACCGGGTCTTTTTTGAAATGGACTTCGAGGATGCGGCGGGCGTCGGATTTGGCGACGGTGGCGAGCCAGTGGCCGATGCGGGCGGTTTCGCCGACGACCGGGAGATGGCCAAGTTCGGAAGTAATGTAGCCGCCGATGGTGGTGACGTCGGCTTCATCGAACTTGAAATCAAGTTTTTCTTCGAGTTCGTAGAGGGCGTGGGTGCCGTCGGTTTCGAACTCGGATTCGTTGATCTTGCGGTAGTCCTCGGCGGCAACGTCGAATTCGTCCTGAATGTCTCCAACGAGTTCTTCGAGGACGTTGTCGAGAGTGACGATGCCGACGGCTCCACCGTATTCGTCGACGGCGACGGCGAGGTGGGCGTGCTTGGTCAGGAAGAAGCGGAGAAGCTTCTCCAGGGGCATCATTTCCGACACGTGGAGGAGTTCGCGCTTGATCGAGTCGAAGTCCTGGCGGTTCTCGCGGATGAGGGCAAGGAGGTCTTTGATGTGAACGAGGCCGACCGCGTCGTCGAGGTGCTCGCGGCAGAGCGGGAAGCGAGTGTGGCGGGATTCCATCGCAGTCTTCATCTCGCCATCGAAAGGCTCGTCGAGATCGAGGTAAACGACCTCGCCGCGGGGTGTCATGATGTCGCGGACGATCCGGCGTTTGAGGTCGAGGGCGGCGATGCTGATCTCGCGGCCAAGGGACGAAACTTCGTCGGACTTCTGGCTCTCGGCGATGATGAGTCGGAGTTCCTCTTCGCTGTGGGCGAGTTCGGATTCGCCGGCGGGTTCGACCTTGAAAGCGTGGCGGAGGAGGAAGTTCGCGTTGCCGTTAAGGAACCAGATCAGTGGCTTGAAGACGAGGTAGAAGAGGCGCAGCGGTCCGCTGACGAGCATGGTGATCTGAAGGGCCTTTCGGATGGCGAGCGACTTCGGGGCGAGTTCGCCGAGGACGATGTGAAGGTAGGTGATGATCGAAAACGCGATGGCGAAGCCCGCGGTGTGGACCACAACGGCTGACTCGATCCCGACTCGGTGGAAAACGGGCTCGATCATGGCCGCAAGGAACGGCTCGCCTATCCAGCCGAGGCCGAGACTGGCGAGAGTGATGCCGAGCTGCGTGGCGGAGAGGTATTCGTCGAGATGGGCGACGACGACGCGGGCGCGGGCAGCATTTTTCACGCCCTGATCGATGAGGGCATCGACCTGGCTCCCGCGGACTTTGACGATGGCGAATTCGGAGGCGACGAAGAAACCGTTCAGGAGGACGAGAACGAGAATCGCCAGGAGCTTGATGAAGACAACTCCGGGGGAATCCCAGTCGGTGATGACAGCGCCGTCGACGGCTGCAGCCAGAAAGAGATGCGAGATTTCCATTAGAATCCAGAGGTGGGCCGTCAGCTCCCGGGGTCTGGGCCCCGAAGGTTAGTGAATTGGCTAATAGCGTGGATGTCCCGGGTTCTTTCAGGTCGTCGGACGGCATGCAACGGATGAGTTCGGGGGAAGCTGAGTGGCTTTTGGCAGCGTGCTAGAAACGAAGACGGGACGGATGTTACCCCGTCCCTTCCGTGCGGCGGGATCAGACCCGCCCAGCGATGACTGCTTACCAGCTCGACTTGGTGACGCCGGGAATGTAGCCGTTCAGAGCAAGTTCGCGGAAAGTCATCCGGGAGAGTTTGAAGCGGCGCAGGAAAGCGCGGCGGCGGCCGGTGAGTTGGCAGCGATTCACGACGCGGGTCGGGCTTGCGTCGCGAGGGAGTTGGGTGAGACCGATGTAGTCTTTGTTTGCTTTGAGTTCCGCGCGAATCTCGGCGTACTTTTCAACTGTCTTTCGCTTGCGGTCGTTCCGCTCGAGCCATGCTTTCTTTGCCATAAGGAACCCGGAATTATGCACGGGGGCATCGGGATGGCAAGGCGTAAGTGAGGTGCTTGGGGTTTTTCTTTGAGTCAGGTTTTGGGAGGGTTTGGGTCATTGCGGGTCATTGGCCGCGGGCGATGGTTTTATCGGACAACGAGGATGCGGGCTGGCGGGTTCTCGAGGGAATCGTCGGGCATTTTTCCCATCAATTGCCCACCGAGCGGCGATTCCGGCGTGATGAGCGTGATGGACTGTTCGTCGAAAACGATTTCGGTTCCGCCGCCCGCTGGAGCGAGGAAGAACCAGTGCCTTTCACCGGGAAGCTCAAGCTCGATGGCGGCTCCGAGATCGATCGGGTCGGCGGGGGCGAACGCGCGAGGGGTGAGTGTGTCGAAGGCGGCGAGGGCTTCGCGGGCGGTGAGGGCTTGCTTGGCGAGACCGTCGGCGAGGTAGTTCTGTTCCGTTGAGAGGGTATCGTATTTGTCTTCGGCGCGGCTCTCTTCGTCGTTGCCGCCGGCGCGGGTTTGGCGGGAGGCGGCGCGGAGGTTTTCGAACTCCGCGAGCAGGGTCGCCCGGATGGCTTCGAAGAGGTCGGGTTTATTCACCGGTCGGCAAGGAGCGGATCACTCGAGCGGGGTTGCCAACGGCGACGACGCGATCGGGAAGGGAGCGGGTCACCACGCTACCGGCTCCGACGACGGTGTGATCGCCGATGGTGACGCCGGGGCAAATGAGGGCCCCGCCGCCGATCCAGACGTTGTCGCCGATGGTGATGGGAAGGCCGAGTTCGAGATCTTGGAGGCGAAGGTGAGCCTCCAACGGGTGGGTGGCGGTGTAGATCTGGACGCTGGGCGCGAGGAGGACGTGGTTGCCGATGGTTACCGGTGCCACGTCGAGGATCAGGCAGTTGAAGTTAGCGTAGAAGTCGTTGCCGACGGTGATGTTCCAGCCGTAGTCAACGGAGAAGGGCGGCTCGATCCACGGGTTAGCGCCGACGGAGGCGAGGCCTTCGCGGATGAGGTTCTGGCGGGCCGGGCGGTCGTCCGGCGAGGACGCGGCGAGCCGGACCATCCAGTGGCGGGCGCGGGTGCGCTCGGCGGAGAGGTCGTCGTCGCCGCCGAAGTAGAGCTCGCCGGCGAGCATTTTTGCGCGTTCGGATTTCATCGGTTGGATGATGCTGAAGCGCGGCGCGGCGTCGAGGGACTTCGCGGCTGGGAGTCGTCGGCTTGCTAGAATTTGCTCTCGGCGGAGGCGGTGGCGGTCGCGGACTGGACCGTCACGCCGTCGGAAAGAGTCCGGGAGCCGGACAGCTTGGCTTTGGTGGCGACTTTCTTCCCGCGGATCTTGGAAGTTGCGCGGGCGACTCCGCTGTAGGCTGGTCCGTCGCCGTCGAGACTCAGCGAACCCGCGTCTCCTTTGGCGACGTATTTGATCACCTTGCCGTTGCGTTTGACTTTGGCCTTTTTGACGTCGCCCTCTGATCGAGTGTCCAAACCATCCTCCGGGCCGCCGTGTTTGACGGGGGTCTCGGTGTTTCCGTCTTTCTTAGGAATTTTCGCTTTGCCCTGCCGGTCGAAGGATTCCTCGGTGACCGTGCCGGACGGTCCGGACGTCGTGAAGACCACGTTGGTCAGCTCCCCGTCTGCCAAACCGCCTGCCTTCCGCAGGACGCGCTTTTCGTTAACAGTGTCGGCGTGGACGAGGCCGCCCGCGAAGACACTGACTCCAACGAGGGCGGGGATGAGAAAACGGCGATTGCTGCTGGTGTGGATGCTCATTACAAGCTCCACCGTCGCACCTGAGGGAGCGAGGTCAATGACATTGTCCGTGGCTTTTTGGTCGTAAATTGCCATTAAGGTGAGGCGTCCGTGACTGGGATCTTTCATCATTTGATCGTTCGGCCCCGGACGTGCTTGGCGATCGGGGCGCTCCTGACGCTCGCTCTCGGCTTGGGAGTCGTCCGGCTGCAGATTGATAATTCCACGAGCGGCTTGTTTTTGGACGACGATCCGGACGTTGGCTATTGGGGTGACGTGCGGGCTAATTTCGGCCCGGACCCGGATCTGTTCGTCATCGTGCGGAGCGGGGATCTGTTTGGCGGCGGGGCGCTGGGAGCGGCGAGGGAATTGGCGGCGGCGGTGGCGGCGGTGCCCGGGGTGCGGCGGGCGGTGAGTCTTTTTAACGTCCGGACGATGCGCGAGGAGACATTCGAGGTCGGCGGGCGGAGCTACCAACGGGTCGCACCCGGAACGGTGCTGGCCCGGCTCCCGGCAACGGTTGCGGAATCGAAGCGGGTGAGGATGGAGATTCTCGGGGACTCCGTGCTGCGCGACACGTTGGTCAATGGCGCGGGTAACGCGATGGTCGTGGGGCTGGAGATCGACGTTTCGCCCGGGGGCGGATCGACCGAAGAAGCCGTCGTGGCTGCGGTGGTGGCGACGACCAAGGCGCTGACAACGACTTTGGAGGCTGCCGGGTTGGAGGTCGAAGTCTACGGGCGCGCTTTCGTCAAAGCGGCGATCACGGAGTCGATCTGGGAAAACTTGGCGCTGCTCGGGCCGGTCGCGTTGGTGGTGGTGCTGGGGATCATCCTGGCGGCGTTTCGGTCGGTCGTCGCGATGGCGCTGCCGCTGCTGACGGGGGTGACGAGCGTGTTGGCGACGCTGGGGTTGATGGGTTATCTCGGGATCGCGATGACGCCGATCTCTTCGACGGTCGTGGTGCTCGTCCTCGTGATCGGATGCGTGGAGGACATTCATCTGGTGGCGGGTTACGCGCGGGGGATCCGGGCCGGGCGGGAGCGGATCGAGGCCGTGCGGGCGCTCGGGGAGACGACGATCCCCGCGTCCGTGCTGGCGGTGCTCACAACGGTGCTGGGTTTCCTGGCGATTGTCCCCAGTCCGGTTCCGCAGTTACGCGAATTTGCGGTTGCGTGCGCGGCCGGGGTGCTCATTAACTTCGTGCTCACGCTGCTGTTCGTTCCAGCGCTGTTGGGGCTGCTGCCGATCCCGCGGGCCTTTCGACGGACGAGTTCGGTCGGCGGGCGGGTGACGGAAGGCTGCGGGCGGATCCTGCGGGCTCGCGGGTGGGTGCTGGGTGGATTTGCGGTGTCGGCTGCCGTGGCGGGGTTGGGGGTCGCGCGGCTGGAAACTGACACCGATTACCTTCGGTTTTTCCCGGCGGATTCTCCCGTTAACGAGATCGCCGAACGGGTGTCGAACGACTTCGGCGGGAGCGCGGTTTTTTCGGTTGCGGTGGAGACGGAGCGGGCGGACGGGATCTACGAGTGGGAGACCTTCCGGGCGCTGAACGCGTTCAGCGGGCGGCTGGAGGAGCGGTTCGGCCACGCGCTGAGCGTGGGGGATCTGCTGCGTGAACTTCCGCGCGATCCGCCGACGTCGCAGGCGGACTTGGACGAGCTGATTGCCTTGCTCCCTCGGTCGTTACTCTCGCCGTTTGTCGATCATGATGGCTCTCGGGCGCTGATCCGGGTGCGTTCGTCGAGCTCGGGGTCGAAGGGGATGCGATTGGACGCGGAGGCGGTGAAGGCGCTTGCCGATGAGGTTTTGCCCGCGGGGATCGAGGTGCGGATCTCGGGCGAGTTGCCGTTGCTCCACCGATTTGCGGATGAAGTTGTGGGTGGGTTGGTGCAGGGTCTGGCGCTGCTGCTGGCCGCCGTGGGGCTGGTCTTCGGGCTGGCGTTCCGTTCGTGGCGGTGCGGGGCAATCGGAGTGGTGGTCAATTTTTTCCCTTCGGTGGTGACGCTCGGCTTGATGGGTTGGATGGGTATCCCGCTGGGGGTGGGGACATTTGCCATCGCCATCGTGGCGCTGGGGATCAGTGCCGACGACACGCTGCACTTCCTGGTGCGGCAGCGGGCGGAGCGGCGGCGGGGCGGGCCGCCGAACGGGGCTGTCGCGGTAGCCTTCGCGACGGAACTCCAACCCGTCCTCGTGACGACGGTAGCGGTGACGGTCGGGTTTCTGGTGCTCGGGCTGAGTTCGCTCGCGCTGCACCGCGAGGCAGCGGTCTTGTATGCGGTCGCGTTCGGGTCGGCGCTCGTGGCGGACTTGTTGCTATTACCCTGCCTTTTGGCGGGGCGGGATCAGTCGAGAAATTTGTCGTAGATGCGTTGGGTGCGGCAGTGCTTGGCTCCGAAGGCTTCGGCGAGATCGCGAGTGATCCGGTTGTCCTCGAGGATCCAGGCCAGCTCGATGGTCTGGAGGGCGGGGAAGTCGCGGCGGCGCTCCTGAATCGTGCGCAGCATGAGCGGATTGATTGGGTGCTGGCGAAACTCCGGCAGCGACCCGAGGAGGAGCACGCGGCAGCGGGTGACGCGGTGACGACCGGCGAGGAGTCGAAGTGCGCCGAGTGGACCGAGTCGTCCGTTGAGCTTGTGAAGGACCTCCGCCGGGTCCGGGACCGCGAGGAAGATCGCGGCGGGCTCGCCGAAGACGGTCACAACGTAGCCGAGCCGCTCGTCGAAATACGGACCCAGCTCACGCGCGGCCCGAACCAGGTCGGCGGGCAGAATGGGGAAGGCTCCCCAATTATCGTCCCATGACGCTGAGAAAACGCGGGCGAGCAATTCCGCCTCGCGCTCGAGGCACGAGCGATCGAGCTGGCGGATCGCAACGGCGCTGCGTTTCACGTCCGCAAAGGTGCCCTCGTATTGAAATAAGGCCCGCTCCAGCGCGTCAAAGGTGAGGTGGTAGGTCAGAAGATCGCGGGCCTTGCGGTAGCCAGCGGACGTGAGGAGGTCGGCGTAGTGCGGCGGTGTGTAGCCGCTGAGTAACGACGGGCGGACGTTGGTGCCGAGGATCGTGATGCCCGCGGCGTCGTTGAGCGTGAAGCTGGTCGGGCCGCGGGCGACGGTGAGGCCGCGCTCGCGCAGCCAGCGCTCCGCCTCGGCGAGCAGGGCGTGGGCGACGCCGGGATCGTCGAGCGATTCGAAAAATCCGAAAAATCCAACGCCGTCCTGGTGGCGCGTGAGGTGGCGCTCGTTGCGGATGGCGGCGATGCGTCCGACGATCTCGCCGTCGCGGCGGGCGAGAAAAAACTCGGCGGTCGACCCGAAGCCGTCGGTGAAAAATGGTCCGCGCCGGGGGTCGATTTCGCGTCTCTGGTGCGACAAGGTCGGCGGCACCCATTGCGGGAAGTCGCGGTAGACGCGCCACGGAAATCGGAGAAATGCCCGGCGGTCCCGGTGGGTGCGAACGGGCGAGACGGTGAGCATGCTTGGAAGGGAAGTTGACGCTGGAAGTCACTGTGTTTCGATGGGCGCGTGTCTGCGCGCAATCAATTATGGACGGGGATTTTGATCGGCACATCGCTTGGCATCGGGGTGACGACGCTGGTTTACCAGTCCCGCCCGAACCCGCTGGCTCCGTCTGTCGAGTCGGCGTCGCCAGAAGCGGTTGCGACCACTCTCCCGGTCGCCGGATCCGCGGAGGAGCCACTCAAACCAGTGCTTTCAAGCGTCGATCCGACCGACCAGCGGTTGTCGTTTCGGGAGTTGCGGCGTGAGGCCGGGCGGTTGGCTTTGAGCGATCCCGAGGCGGCGCTGCGGGTGGCGATGGCGATACCCGGAACGGACAATCGCGAGGCATTTTTCGGCGAGGTCCTGCGCACTTGGGGAGAGACGGATGGACCGGGCGCGACGGCGTGGACAGCGGCAAATCTCGCGGGTGAGCAGCGCGGCGACGCCTTCTATTACATCGCCGACGGCTGGGCTGAATCCGAACCTCAAGCCGCGGCGGAGTGGTTCGCGCAGAACACGAGCGGCGTTGTGCTCGACGACGCGGCGTGGGAGATCCTCGAATCGTGGGGCCGCCAGGATCCCGAAGCGGCCGTCCGCTGGACTGAGACGCTCGACCCCTACGTGAAGCAGACCGCGATGCAGGGATTGGCCGAGGGCTGGGCAGCGGTGAGACCGGTCGCGGCGAAGGAGGCCGGCTTGCGGATGCTCGCGGCGGGCGAGCCGCACGCCGGGGAGTTTTTACAATCGGTTGCCTCGCAGTGGGGTGGTGCCGATCCGTTCGCCGCCGCTGATTGGGGCGTGACGCTGCCGGACGAACGTCTCCGCTCGGTGATCCTTGAAGAGGTCACCGACGTCTGGTCGCGGACCGACCCGCGTGCTGCAGCGACGTGGGTTGAGACCGTCGCCGATCCGGGCAGTCGACGCTTCGCCGAGGCCGGACTCGCGGCGGGATGGGGCGAGCACGATCCGGGTGCGGCGGTGGATTGGGCGTTGGAGAAGGGCACTGGCGGCGCGGAGGTCGGACCGATCGTGAGCGATTGGGTTGAGATCGATCCGCGGGGAGCGACGCGCTGGATCGAGGAAAAGCCGCCGGGTCCGGGACGAGATGCCGCGCTCGAGGCCTTCACCGGCGCGATTATCGCCGATGAACCCCAGGCCGCCGTCGCGTGGGCCAAACAGATCGACGACCCCGCCCGCCGCCGGGCGCAGCTTGAGACGCTCACGGCGCGCTGGATTCAAGCGGACGGCGCAACGGCTGTCGAAGCGCTCCGCGAAATGAACCTGACTCCCGCCAATTGAGTTCGCCCGCCGAGCCGCTGGCCATCGTCGGTATCTCGTGTCGGCTGCCCGGCGGGGTGGTCGACGCGGAGTCGTTCTGGGAGCTGCTGAGTGCGGGTCGCTCGGGAGTGACGGAAGTCCCGCCGGACCGCTGGAGTGCGGCGCGGTACCACTCGGCGGACGTCGCCGCGAGGGGGAAAATGGTGACACGCTGGGGAGGATTCGTGGATCAACTCGCGGAGTTCGATGCGGAATTTTTCGGCATCACGCCGCGCGAGGCTGCGCGGATGGACCCGCAGCAGCGTTGGTTGCTCGAGCTGGCCTGGGAGGCGCTCGAGGACGGCCTGGTTCCTCCCGCCACGTTGAGTGACTCGACGACGGGCGTGTTCGTTGGGCTGTCGAACAGCGACTACGGGCAGATCCAGCAGAAATTCGTGGAGCGGATCGACGGTTACACAAACAGCGGGAACTCGTTGAGCATCGCGGCGAACCGCATCTCGTATCAGTTCGACCTGCGCGGCCCGTCTGTCGCCGTCGACACCGCGTGTTCGTCGGGTCTCGTCGCCGTGAGTATGGCGTGCCAGCAGATCTGGTCGGGCGCGTGCGAGGCCGCGCTGGTTGGCGCGGCGAGCGTGATCATTCTGCCCGATGGATCACTTGGTTTCAGCAAGGCTTCGATGCTGTCGCCTACGGGCCGGTGCGCCGCGTTCGACGCCCGCGCAGACGGTTACGTGCGGAGCGAGGGCGCGGGAATGATCTTCCTCAAACCCCTGGCGCGCGCCCTGGCGGACGGCAATCCCGTGCGAGCGGTGATCCGCTCGTGCGTGGTGAATCAGGACGGACGGACGTCGTCCATGACCGTGCCGCGACTCGATTCGCAACGCGAATTGGTTGAGGCCGCGCTCGCTGCAGCCGGCGTCGCGTCGGATCGCGTCGGCTACGTCGAGGCGCATGGCACCGGCACGCCGGTCGGCGATCCCATTGAGGCGCGGGCGCTCGGCGCGGCGCTTTCGCCGGGCCGGGCGCCCGACGCGCCGTGTCTCATCGGCTCGGCGAAGTCGAATCTTGGCCACCTCGAGACCGCCGCCGGCCTCGCGGGCATCATCAAGGCGGCGCTCGTCCTCGAGCATCGGCGGGTCCCGCCGAGCCTCCATTTTTCGATCCCGAACCCGCACATTCCCTTCGACGAGTTGCGGCTCCGGGTCGCGACGGAGATGACCGATCTGCCGGTCGGTGAAGACGGTCGGGCCTTTGTCGCGGTGAATTCCTTTGGCTTCGGCGGGACGAACGCCCACGCGCTGCTCGAGGCGGCGCCCCCGTTCGAGCCACCCCCATCGGTCGAGATCGTGCGACCGCTTCTCGTCCCGGTCTCGGCGAGATCTCCGGCGGCGCTCGCCGAGCAGGAGATTTGGCTGCGCGATCGCATCGCCGAGTCGCCGGGCGAGGTCGCCGTCGCCGCCGCCACCGGGCGCGACCACCTCGAGCACCGGTCGGTTCTCGGAGGGGACGGCGAGGGCAAGATCGCCACCGGGCGAGCGGCGGTCGGAGCTGACGCGCGACCGGTCTTTGTTTTCACCGGTCAGGGCGTGCAGTGGTGTGCGATGGGGCAGGGCTTGCTGGAGCGCGAACCGGTTTTTCGCGAAGCGGTGCTGGAAATCGACGTTCGTTTGCAAGGAATCTCGCTGCTCGACGAGTTGAGGAAGGCCGAGGCAGCGTCGCGGATCCACGACACTGAGGTCGCGCAACCCGCTCTATTCGCCGTGCAGGTTGGCCTCGTAGCGTTGTGGGCATCTTGGGGCGTGCGGCCCGCCGCGGTCGTCGGACACAGTGTCGGCGAGGTGGCCGCCGCGCACGCCGTCGGGATCCTCTCGCTCGACGATGCCGTGGCTCTTGTCCGCCACCGGAGTCGATTGCAGGGGACGACCGGCGGTCGGGGGCGGATGGTGGTCGTGGGGCTGTCCGAGGAGCAGGCCCACGCGCGCCTCGTCGAAGGCGTGGAGATCGCCGCGATCAACGGGCCAAGCTTGATCACGCTGGCGGGCGACACGCGACCGCTCGAAGCGGTCGTTGGCGGGGTCGAGACCGACGGAATTTTTGTCCGTTGGCTCCCGATCGATTACGCTTTTCACACCCACCAGATGGACCCGATCGCGGACGAATTGCGGGTCGCGCTGCGTGATCTCGAGCCCCGTGATGCCTCCGTTCCGTTCGTCTCGACGGTCGATGGGCGCGAGTTGCCGGGCGCCGCGCTCGACGCCGAATACTGGTGGCGGAACGTCCGCGAGCCGGTGCGGTTCGGTGCCGTCATCGAAGCGCTGGTCGCAGAGGGACGGCGAACGTTTCTCGAGATCGGTCCGCACCCGGCGCTCGCTTCGGCGATCCGCGAGGGCTGCGCGGCTCGGGGCGTGAGCGGGCACATTCTGCATTCGCTGCGGCGTGAGACCGACGATTCGACCGAGCTGGCGCGGAATCTCGCCGGGCTGCACGTTGTTGGCGCGGACGTCGACTGGCGGGCCTATCTGCCGAAGGTTGCCGGGCCGCGGGTTCGGCTGCCGCTCTACGCGTGGCAGCGCAAGTCGTTTTGGCAGGAAGCCCCGGAGGCGCGGCGGCAGCGGGTCGGGGACTTGGTTCATCCGTTGCTCGGAATACCGGTGGCCGGGCCGGCGGCGCGGTGGGAGTTTTTGCTCGATCCGCGGAGCTTTCCCTACCTGAGCGATCATCAATTCTGGCAGCGGATCGTCTTCCCCGCGGCGGGGCACATCGAGATCGGGTTGGCCGTCGGTCGGGCGCAATTTCCCGACGTGGTTTTCGCATTGGAGGAGATCGAGATCCGGCGCGTCCTTTTCGTCTCGACCGGATACCCGCCGACGATTCGGGTGGAATTTGACGCCGACGATCGCCGCTACCGCGTCTTCGGCAAACGGATCGACGACGAGACGTGGACGCTTCACGCCACGGGCCGGGTGGTCCCGCAACCCGCGACGCCGCGCCCGCCGGTGGCGCTCGGCCCGATCCGTAACTCTCTGCCGAAACACTCGGCGCACTGGGATTGTTACGAGCGGTTTCGGGGCGATGGGTATGACTTTGGTCCGGCTTTTCAACGGATCGAGCAGGTCTGGCACGGGCCGAATGAATCCCTGGCCGAAGTCATCGCTCGCCCCACTTTGGTGTCGGACGGATATCACTTCCATCCGGTGCTCATTGACTCGGGCTTTCAAGCGTTGCTTGCCGCCGCCGGGGGGGGCGCCGACCCGGATCGGGGGGGGCATTTTTTGCCCGCTGTGATCGGACGATTCGAATTCGATGCCGCCGAGCCGCCGCGGCGATTCTGGATTCACGCCCGGATCACCGCGACGGCGAAGGAGCGGATGAGCGGTGAGTTGCAATTCCTCGATGGCGAGGGGATGCCGTTCGGCCGCATCGTCGGAATCGAATTGAACTGGGTGCGCGGTCAATCGGAGTCGGCGACCGCCGGCGATTGTTTCTACTCGTTGGAATGGGAGGATGCCCCCGAGTTGGTTGAAGTGGCGGAGAGGCCGCGGGTGCGGCTGGTCGACGATCGCGGTGGCGTGGCCGAGCGGCTCGCCGCGGAGCTGGGGGCGCGCGGAGTCGTCGTGACGCGGGGCGCGATCGGCGAGCCCGACGACGACACGGTGATCGTCGACCTGTCGGCGCTGGATCATCCGGCGGACGCCGCACTGGACGCGACCCGTCTCGGGGAGGCGCAGGCAACGGGTGTCAACGGGCTGCTCAACGTCGCGCGGACGCTGCAAAGCCGAGAGATGACCGGGCGCGTCTGGTGCGTCGCCGGGTGCTCGGCGGCGGGGGTCGCGCGGCTCGCGTCCGCGCCAGTGATCGGATTCTTGCGGGTAGCGGCGAACGAATTGCCCAGCGTCGCGTGGACCCTCGCGCTGCTGGAATCGACGGACGACCTCCCGGCGCTCGCGGATCGGATCCTGGCGGGCGGCGGGGAGAGCGAGGTTGCGTTTTTTTGCGGACGGACGCACGTGCGGCGGCTGCGACGCGTTCGCGAGACCGACCTACTGCGGCGGACGCGTAGCGCCGATAAGTTGGTGCCCTTTCGACTTGAGAACGAGCGGCCCGGCACGCTCGAGCGGCTCGTCGTGAACGAGACCGCCCGGTGCGAACTGGCCCCGGACGAAGTCGAAGTCCGGGTCCAAGCGGCCGGCATCAATTTCCGAGATCTGATGAAGTTGCTCGGTGTCTACCCCGGTGAGTGGGGTGAAAACGAACGGCTGGGCGATGACTTTGCCGGGGTCGTGCTCGGCGTCGGTGTTGGCGTGACCGATCTCCGCGCGGGAGACGAGGTGGTGGGGATGGCGGAGAAGTGCTTTCAGTCGCACGTCGTCGCGAATCGTGGGTTGGTCTTTCGCAAGCCGGCGGCGCTCTCCTTCGCGGAGGCGGCTTCGTTGCCGACTGTCTTCCTGACTGCGCACCACGCGCTGGTGGAGGTCGGGAGGCTGCGGGCGGGTGAGTCGATTCTCATTCACGCGGCGGCGGGCGGGGTCGGGTTGGCGGCGATTCAGGTCGCGCGCCGGTTGGGACTCGAGATTTTCGCGACTGCGGGGTCGCCGGAGAAGCGGAAGTTGCTGCGCGGACTCGGGATCGCGCACGTGTTGGATTCGCGATCTTTGGCGTTCGCGGAGGAGATCCCGCGAATCACGGGCGGGCGTGGCGTCGACGCGGTGCTCAATTCGTTGTCGGGCGAATTCATCCCGAAAAGTCTGTCCGTCCTCGCGCCGTTCGGGCGGTTTCTGGAGATCGGGAAGGTCGACATTTTTGCGAGGCGGATGCTTGGCCTCCACGCGCTGCGGAACAACGCGACCTACGCGGTGATCGACGTCGGCCAACTCCTCGCCGAGCGGCCCGAAGGCGCGGGTGGGTTGATCGAAGAGCTGGGCCGTGCGTTCACCGACGGCGTCTACCGGCCCAATCCGGTGCGGGTTTTCCCGGTGGGCGACGCGGCGGAGGCCTTCCGCGAGATGTCGCGCGGCGGGCACGTCGGCAAGCTGGTTCTGGATTTTTCGCCGGAGGATCTTGTGGTCGGGAGGACGAATGACTTCGGGCGATCGGGTGCGATCCTCATCTCCGGCGGCGCTCGGGGCATGGGCTTTGAGGTCGCGAAATGGCTGGCGCAAAACGGCGCGCGCAACCTCGCGCTCCTGAGCCGAAGCGGTCCGGGTGACGACGCGGTGCGGGCAGGCATCGAAGGGATGCAGGCCGAGGGCGTGGGGGTCGCCGACCTGCGCGTGGACGTGACCGACGCCAACGCGGTCGCGGAAGCCGTCCGCGAGGTCGAAGCGACGATGGGTCCGATCGTCGGCGTCGTCCACGCGGCGATGGCGCTCGACGATCGATTTATCGCGGACTTCGATGAGGCGTCCTTCTCGTCGGCGCTCGATCCGAAGATGCTCGGGGCTTGGAATCTGCACGCCGCCACGTCGCACCGGGAGCTGGAGTTTTTCGTGGGATTCTCGTCGTTCTCGGCCGTGGTGGGTTCGATCCGGCAGGCAAATTACGCGGCGGGTAACGCATTCCTCGACGAGCTCGCGCGCCACCGCCGCTCGCTTGGCCTGGCGGCACTCTCGGTCAATTGGGGGGCAATCGTCGGAGCGGGCTTCGTGCAGCGAAACGAAAAGACGCGCACCTACCTTGAGTCCATCGGCATCGAGCCGTTCTCAGTCGATGAGGCGATGAATCTGCTCGAACGATTGCTCACGAGGGACGTTGCGGGCATCACGGCGGCACGAGTGGATTGGGCGTCGTTGCTGCGGCTGCTGCCGGGGTTGGGTCGCAGGAATCTCTACTCGCCGGTGACGGAAGTGATCGGCCGCGGCGGCGCTGGCGGCTCGATGCGGGCGCTCATTTTGGCCGTCCCGGCGGATCAGCAGCGGAGGCTGATTGAGGACCTCATCGCCCGGGAAGTCGCGGCGGTCTTCGGCGCGGACGGAAGCTCGCTGGATCGGGAGACGCCGGTCAGCCAGCTCGGGTTGGACTCGATCATGGCCATCGAACTTCTCAACCGGATCGAGGGCGAGCTGGGAATCGCTTTTCCCATGGGGAGCGTGCTCAACGGCCCGTCGATCCAGCAACTCGCCGGGCCGGTGCTCGCGGCCCTGCGCGACTCGGAGCAGCCCGAGGTCGAGGGATGATGTCGACCACGCTCGTCACCGGAGCGACTGGGCTGCTCGGCAACAACGTCGTCCGCGCCCTCCTCGGGCGCGGAGCATCCGTGCGCGTTCTGGTGCGCGATCGTGCCGACCCGCGTCCGCTCGCCGGACTGGACGTCGAGGTCCGCCGGGGTGACGTGCGGGATGCGGCGGCGGTGGAGGCGGCGTGTCGGGGTGCGGAGGTCGTGGTCCACGCGGCGGCGAAGGTCGGGATCGGTAGCGTCGGATTGGCGAGCTATCGCGAGGTCAACGTGGGAGGAACGGAGAACGTCCGTCGCGCCGTCATGCGGCACGGGAGTCGCCTCATTCACGTGTCGACGTCGGACACCGTCGCGAGCTCCGCGCACGGCGAACCGGCGGACGAGACCGCGTCGTTCGACGCGACGCACACCACGGCCTACAGCGTGAGTAAATGGGAAGCGGAGGCCTTGGCCGCAGATGCGGTGATCGTGAACCCGGGATTCTTGCTGGGACCGTGGGATTGGAAACCGTCCTCCGGGCGGATGCTACTGGCGATCTCCCGCGGCCAGGGATTGCTCGCGCCGCGCGGCCACGGAAGCTTTGTCGATGCGCGGGACGTGGCGGCGGCGATCCTCGCCGCGGCGGAGCGAGGGCGGGCGGGGCAACGTTATTTGTTGACGGGCGAACGACTTGCCTGGGTGGACGCGTGGAGTTTGTTTGCGGATGTGACCGGCGGTCGCGCGCCTCGGGGCCGGGTCTGGCCGCTGGCCGCGTGGATCGGCGGTCGGTCGGGCGACCTCATCGCGAAATTCACCGGGCGGGAGCCGGATGTGAATTCCGCCGCGTTGCGGTCGGCTCTCCGTCCGTCACGATTTTCGAGTCGCCTCGCCGAGGAGGAGCTGGGATTCCGTCGCCGCCCGTTGCGGGAGACGGTGGTGGACGCGTGGGCGTGGTTCGAGGCGCGGGCGAAAAATCAGCGCCAGTAGCCGCCACGGTAGTAGCCACGACCGCCCCGGGTGTAGTAGCGGCTGGGGTAGTAGCTGACGCCGACGCGGGGGCGATTCACGTAGCGACCGCGGCGCCAATTCCAGTTGTTGCCCGACCAAGCGTAGTGGCCCTGGACGTAGACGGGGTCGCGGTAGCCCGCCGGGATCACGGTGGGGCGCTGCTCGTAGATCGGGCGAGGGCGGGGTTGGGTGACGACAATTTCGCGGGGTTCGTTGTATTCGTAGTAGTAATTATCGTCGTAGCCGGGGTCGTTGCGGATGGCTCCGAAGATGGCGCGACCGATCGGATCGGGTGGGGTGAATTGGCCGCGCGAGTTCACGCAGCTTGTGAGCGTCAGTGCGGCGGTGCCCGCGGCGAGGAGGAGGGCGATGTGGATTTTCATGATGGGCGACAGGTTGGTTGCGAACGGAATTGCCGTGCGTGGCAAAAGCGTGCAGTCAATAGAGCATGGAAACCGAGCCGCTCCCACCGTCCTTTTCAAAAACCTACCTCATTTTCATCGTCATCGGTGCATTGTTGTTCGTCGGGATTTTCGTGGGATTTGCGGTGTTGGGTGACGACGTCCCATCGACGCCGGGTGACACCGAAGAACTGCAACAGCCCGCGGGTGAGCGCCTCGACCAGTGAGCGACTCCGACGCCACGATGGCGGTGTTTTTGGATCTCGAAAACATTGCGCTCGGCGCACGGGACGCAAATTTCCCCCGCTTCGACATCCAGCTGGTGATGACGCGGCTGCTCCTGCGCGGGCACATCGTGGTAAAGAAAGCCTACTGCGACTTCGAGCGGTATCGGGAGTTCAAGCGGGACTTGCACGAGGCCGCGTTCGAGCTGATCGAGATTCCGCACATCCGGCAGTCGGGCAAAAATAGCGCCGACATTCGCATGGTCGTCGACGCGCTCGACCTCTGCTACACGAAGCCGCACTTGGACACGTTCGTGGTGCTGAGCGGCGACTCGGACTTCTCGCCGCTGGTCAGTAAGCTGCGGGAAAACGCGAAAACGGTCGTCGGCGTCGGGGTGAAGAGTTCCAGCTCGGACCTGTTCATCAACAATTGCGATGAGTTCATTTACTACGATGATCTCGTGCGGGAGCGGCCGGTGAAAAAGACGTCGCGGCCCGCGCGGAAGCCGCCCGAGTCGAAAGAGAATGGGGCTGCGGTCGAGGCGACGCCGGGCAAAGGTCCGACGCTCGAGCAGGCGCTCGACCAGCTGGCGGCGACGCTTGAAGCTCTCGTTGAGGAGCGGGGCGATGACATCATCTGGGCGTCCATGATCAAGCCAGCGATGAAGCGGCGCAATCCCGGCTTCAACGAGCGGGCGCACGGGTTTCGTTCCTTCAACGATCTGCTCAAAGCGGCGGAGAAAGAGGGCATCGTCGCGCTCGAGCGCAACGAGAAGCTCGGACAATACAGCGTGCGCCCGGTCGAGTAGTCGGGGCGAGGGATCGAACGCGAGCGCTGATGCGGGATCGTTTCAGCGAGTTTCCGGGCCGATTCGTCGGAATTTGCCGGAAGATGTGGGCAAGTGGGTCGAGGAATTCCTCGCGCCGCCGGTCCGCCTCGCGGGGTGCGAGCTTCAGCCCAAAATTGATCCGAGGACAAATTAGCAACTGAATTCATGACCGATCGGGCTTTTTTGAATCAGGGTCGGCGCTTCAATCGCCCTCTTCTGTTGGCTCGGAGGGGTCTCTTTGCGGGTCCAGGCCCTCGTCGATGCGACGATCTCGCCGGCGGGAACTTCCGCTTTCACGTTCAACCCGAGCGGGATGTTTCCGGCACGGGCGCGCAGTTTGGCCTCAGCCTTTTGGGTAACGGGGCCGACGGAGCATCGACCAGCCAGGATGGGGTGAAGGCTTCGGGGAGAGCGTTCAGCGGCGGCATCACGGTGACCCTTTTCGGTGGCACGAGCGCCACGCCCGGTATTTCTCGGGTGCACTGAGCGGCAGTGCGGGCTGGCAACTGCAGACCAGCGATCGCACAAGCGTCTTCATCGGACACGAGTGGGAATACTCGGACGGGGTGACCAGCAACGGCGCGGCCGCGGGCGTGAATTCTCGGTTCTGACCCCGGGGGGGGACCCGCCGCGCCTCGAGAGCGCAGCGAGAAGTTTGGGCAATGCGGCGTGCGCCCGGTCGAGTCGTCGGGTAGGATTTTCGCTCGATGCTCCGCAAAGCCTTCGTCCTCCAACTCCTCCCCGGCCACGAGGCCGAGTATCAGCGACGCCACGACGAGATATGGCCCGACATGGTCGCCATGCTGAAGCGGCACGGCGTGCATCATTACGTCATCTTCTTGGACCCGGAGACCTTGCAGCTTTTCGGGTCGCTGGAGATCGAGGATGAAGTCCGGTTTGCGGCGGTGCCGGGTACCGAAGAGTGCCTACGGTGGTGGAAATACATGGACGACATCATGGTTTACCATCCGGACGGGACGCCGAAAGCGCGGGAGCTGCGCGAGGTGTTCTACTTAAACTGAGCGGCTCGGTCAGTCAGTCGGTTGTTCAACCTCGCGCGGCGGCCTCGCCCTGGTCTCCGAGCCTTCCGATCGCTCCGCGAACGAATTGAACGTGAAAAATCTTTCCCGTTCTGATGGCGCGCCTCCGTGATCGGGGTAACCGAGTGCCCCGAGTCAGCGTTGGTTATTTCTGAGGATGATGCGTCTTTCGATCCGTTTGACCGCTCTGAGTTTCCGAGTGACGAAGTCGGCGCTTGGGGCGAGACCTGGTTTACCCCGGCGCGAGTTCGCTCAATCCAGGCGGGCGGAGATGATCGAGCCGTTGGTGGCGAGGATCTGAAGCTCGCCGATGTCGTTGCCGGCGGGGTCGTAGCACCAGACGGACCAGATCGGGGCGGCGCTGGCGCCTTCTTGCTCGAGGACGTAGCTGACGGTGCCGAGGCGCTTGCCATGGCTCCGGCAGTAGTCGACCGCGATGTCCCAGGCTCCGAGGGAGTCGATCTCGAGCTTGGCAAGATTGATTGGCGTGGGTTTGCCGAGGAGGGCACCGAGGTTGAAGGAGGGTTTCTCGAGGTTGAGGACGCCGTTGGTGACTTCGAGCGAGTAGACGTCGTTGGCTTTGTTGGCGTTGCGTGCCTGGAAATACCAGGTTTCGGGGTTCGGGTTGCCGTCGTCGGCGGAGACTTTTACGATACCTCGGCGGTATTCTGGCGGGAGGACTTGAATGGTGTCGAGGAAGCCACCGGGTGCAGTGAGCCGGGAGGGGTCGGTGATGTCCGCGCGGGCGGCGAGCGGCAGGGCGAGGGCGAATGCGAAAAGGAACGCGAGTAGCTTCATGGGGACACCGATAGCCGACGCGGCGGGACCCGTCCAGCGGTGGGCTTGCATTCGCGCGGGGAGGGGGCAGTTTCTGCGGCGATGTCGGATGTTTTTTGGTGGTCACTGTCGGTGTTTCTCATGCTAGTCGGGCTGGCGGGGACGGTGGTGCCACTCATCCCGGGGACGGTGCTCATCCTGGCCGGGGCGATCCTGGTGCACGCGTTCATCGGCGTGATCGGGTGGTCGACTTTGATCGCCTTGATCGTGCTCGCGATCGTCGCGCAGGCGCTCGACATCGTGAGCGGATCTTTGGGGGCCAAATGGTTCGGCGCGACGCGGTGGGGCGCGGTCGGGGGAATCCTCGGGGCGATTGTTGGGCTATTTTTTGGGCTGATTGGGATCTTCGTCGGGCCGCTGGTCGGCGCGGTGGTCGGTGAGGTGCTGGGCGGGAAGGGGATCCTCCCGGCGGGGAAATCGGGTTGGGGAACGCTGGTGGGGACGACGGCGGGGATCGTCGGGAAATTTGCCATTGGCGTGATCATGATCGGGTGGTTCGCGGTGGCGGCGATTCTCTGAGGCCGCGGATCGGACGGGTGGGGTGAAGGAGATTTTTAGCGCGGCGTTGCCGCTTTGGGCGGTCGTGATCCTGACGACGGTGCTCTTTCCGGCGGTTGTTGGGTTCGGTTGTCTGGCGCTGGCGGTGATGCTGGTCTGGCGTCGGCGGGTCATTTAATCCTCACTGTCGGGAGGTATGGAGATGCATCAGCTGCGGTATTTCGTCGAGGTGGCGCGGCGGGGGAATTTCACGCGCGCGGCGGAGGCGTGCCACGTGACGCAGCCGACGCTCAGTCATCAAATCCACAAACTGGAGGACGAGCTGGGTGAGCCCCTCTTGGAGCGGCGGCGGAGCGGTGCGGTCACGACGGAGTTGGGGGATCGATTTTTTCCGAGAGCGGTGCGGATCCTGGAGGAAGTGGAACTGGCGCTGCGGGAGGCGGTTGAGCACCGGGACGCCGTGGAGGGAATGGTGCATTTGGGAGTGATCCCGACGGTTGCTCCCTACCTGCTGCCGGATCTGCTGGCGCGGGCAAGGGGAGAGCATCCTCGGATGAAGTTCGAGGTGCTGGAGGGGCCGACCCACGAGTTGCTTCGGAAGTTGCGGGCTGGAGACCTCGACGCGGCGATCTTGAGTCCGCCGGTGGACGGCCGGGATCTGCGGGTGCGCGATCTGATCGAGGACGAATTCCTGTTGGCGCTGCCGCCGGGGCACGACCTCGAGGGAGCGGAAAAAATTGGGATGGGCGAGATCGCGGGCGAGTCGTTCGTGATGTTGAGCGACGCGCATTGCCTGCGGGGCCAGGCGATCAACCTCTGCCGGAGCGCGGGGTTCGACCCCGAGGTGGTGCTGGAGAGTGCGCAGCTCGACACGGTCGTCGCGATGGTCGAGGCCGGGCTGGGGATTTCCTTCGTCCCGGGAATCGCTCGTGGCGCGTTCACCCACCGTTCGGTGGCGCTGCGGACGTTTGGCGGGGACGAGCCGCAGCGGACGATCAGCGTGGTCTGGCCGCGACGGGCGGCGGGGACGCGGGTGCTCCGGGCATTTTTGGAGTTGTGCGGAGAGCTGAGCGCTGACTAGTCGCGCCACGACCGCCTCGCTACCGTGGGATGCCGATGGCGTCGGGGAGGACCATTTCTTCTTCTTCCTCGGATTCGTTGCTGACCATCGGGGCGAACCGGTCGGAGCGGAAGCCGAGTTCTTCGGCGTTGGATTCGTGCATGTAGGGATCGGGTCCGTTGACGAGTTCTTCGAGAAGCACGCGGTAGCTCACGCCGCTGGACGAGCGGCCGATCGAGCACTCGCGGACGGTGTAGACGGTGCCTTCGGTCGGCAGGGCTTTGTAAATGTGCTTGTGAAGCGGCTCAAACTTGCCGTCCACGCAGACGACTTTTTCTCCGGTGTCATACATGTCGGGAACGTATCGCAGGTCGCTGCAAAGTTCGAGTCCTCTCAGCGTGAGAACGGCTTGAGCTTGCCCGGCCACGCCTCCCAATCGACACCGAGATCGTCGGCGAGGGCATCCGGGAGGATGGATCCGGGGTCGGTGGACGGCGATGCAGCGATCGTCTCGCCCGCCGCGTGGGCGGGGCGAAGATGCGGTGGGAGATCCTCGCGGGCGGTGCGGCTGAGCGACGCGGCGAAGGAAGTGAATGGCTGGTCGGTGAACCAGGGTTCGGCGAGGCCGATGATGTTGCGCCCGGCGTTCCACTCGAGCCAGGCGTTGCCGAGGGTGTTGGCGGGGCCGGACGTTTTGGGTGGGGGACCGAGGACGAGCATCGCCACGCCTTCGGCGTGGGTAACGAGCGGGTCGGTGGTCTCTGGCGCGAGGCGGTGGGCGGTGGTTTCGACTCGGTTCCAGTCGATCTGCCCAAGGGCGCGGCCGCCCACGAGGCCGACGATGGGCTGGTCGGCGTAGAAGTCGCCGCGGACGAGGAAGGCGTCCGGGAACACTTCGGCGAAGGTGCGAACGATGGTGTTGAACTGCGGGCGGGTGAGCTGGAAGAGCGGCAGCCATTGGCAGAAGAGACCGTTCGATCGCAGGGAGCGGCGGACATTTTCAAAATGTTCGCGGGTGAAAAGCCGACCTTCGCCCGTGCGCCAGGGGAGAAAAAGATCGCCGACGACGACGTCGAATTCGCCCAGGTGGCGGGCGATGACCCAGCGGGCGTCGCCGATCTTGAAATCAACGCGGGGATCGGTGAAGACGTCTCGGTTGAACTCAGCGAATTGCTCGCGGGCGATTTCCGCCGCGGCGGGGCTGAGTTCGATGGCGGTGATCGCTTCGACGGTTGGGTGCTGGGCGGCTCCGGCGAGCGTGCTGCCGGTCGCAACGCCGAGGGTGGCGACGCGCTTGGCGTCCCCGTGCAGGAGAATCGGGAGGTGCGCCTGGCGCTCCTGGTTCTCGCTGGCGAGGGAGCCGCCGAGCGAATACGTGTTGTTGAAGAGAATGCGGTGGTCCCGGGCGGAGCGCTCGACCGAAGCGACGACGCCCTCCCGGGCGACGGTGAGCGACCGCAGCGTCTCGCCTTTTTGCAGACCGACCTGGGGCAGTTGCGCCGCGAAAAGGAGGGCCACGACGAGGCCTCCCGAAAGACCCGCGGTCAGGCGGGGGCGGTGTGTCGCCAAGAGAATGGCGTAGCCGCAAGCGAGCAGAATGAGCGACTGCCAGAGACCGAACGTGGGGGCGACAAAGCGGTTGGTCAGCTCGGCACCGAGCCAGCCGCCGAGGCCGTTCCACGCGAGCAAGCTGCCGATCCGGTCGGCGGACGTGAGTCGCACGGCGGCAGGGAAGACCAAACCAACGAGAACGAACGGAGGAATGATTGCGACCGCGAGGAGTGCGGCGGTCTGCACAGCGTAGTCCGTCGGAGAGAGCTGCCAGTCGAGGGGGATGAGACCGTGGGTCCAGGTCGTGAAGAGAAAGGGTTGCGTCGCGCAGCCGAGAGCGGCGAGCAGCAGCGCGGGCGCGGGTCGGGCGAGTCTTGGGATGGTCGCGTTGAGCGCCGCGGCGAGGGCGAGCGCCAGGAGGACGGCGGTGAGGACGGTCGCGCTCGAGAAGAGGCTGTTGACCACGACTTGGCCGACTTGGTGCTGCGCGAGGGTTTCCTGGGCAAGAATGAGGAAGCCGGACGCGAAAGCGATGAGCTTCGCCTCCGGCGGGGCGCTTTCGCGGCTCACACTTCGGGCGGGTTCGGCTCGTGAAACCAGTGGAAAGGCGAGTGCGGCGGCGGCGAGGTTGGCGGAGGTCGCCACCAGGACGGCGGCGGACAGACCGAAAGTCGGGAGGAAAAAGACCACCGTGGCGGCGAGTCCCGCGATGCCACCGAGGGTATTGACGGCGTAGAGCGCGACGGTCGCGCGGCGTCCGCTTGGAAGCACCCGCGCAACCCACGGGAAAACGAGTCCCATCGCGGCGGCGGGCAGGCCGACGAGAAACAGGGGGAGAACGGGTTTGAGAATCTCCGCCGCTGTCGGTGGTAGCGTGATGAGCCACGGTGAGCGGGCGATCGCGAGGACGGTGAGCGAGAGGAGGGCGACGGCGATCTCCGCTCCGGCGATGGCGAGCCGGGGGCGTGCAGGGGTCCAGCGGTTGGCGACCCAGGCTCCGCCGGAGAGGCCGAGAAAAAACGCGCCCGCGACGACGGCGAACGTGCCGGCGTCGGCTCCGAGCGCGTCGACCATGAGGCGCACCCAGAGGATCTGGTGCGCCAGACCCGCGGCCCCACTCGCGAGGAGCAGAGCCGCGGCGATGACGTGGTGACGACGCAACTACGCAGCGCGGCGGCGACGCCAGGCGTAGAGACCGACCGAAGCGGCGATCGCGATGAGCGCGATGGTGCCGGGTTCCGGGACCGCGCTGAACGTCTGGGTGAAGAATTGCGGACCCGTATTTCCCGGAGCTTGGCTGTCGAACGTCCCGCCAGTGCCGATGTTCGTCAGCGCCCACGTGATGGTGTAATCCCCGGCGTCGGTGGCAACCCAGCGGCGACCGTGGAGGTGGCCGTAGGGGTCGGATGGGCTGGCAGCTAGCCACGCGGGATCGGAGAGCGGCAGTGAGCCGTTTCCTCCGGTCATACCGGTGGTCATCGACAACGTGACGTCCGTGGCCCCGGCCTCGTAGAAGCCGAACGTTGCTCCGGTCGGGCCGGTCACGGCGAAAAGGACAAGGCGAATGGAATCTCCGCTCAGCGCTCCGTTCGGATCGCTGATGGCGGAGTTCTGACCGTGCGATGCCGTCGGGGTCCAACCTCCGTTGTAGAGGAAGCCCTCGTCCGCGTAGTTGTTGCCCGTTGGCTCGAAGGCCATTGATCGCGGGCCGAGGTCGGTGACTGGGTCGCCCGTGGCGTTGTCGCCGAAGTCCAGGTAGCCGTCGCCGTTGAAGTCGCCGGCGTAGGCGTGGTTGTGCTGGGCGTGCAGTGCTGGAATGGCGGCGAGAGTCGCGATGGCAATGAGGGTGAGTGTTTTCGAGTTCATTCGGTTTAAAGTTTCGGAGTTTGTTCGTTTAGAGTCCGCGCGGATCGACGAAAGTGGACCCGATGCGGCTGAGTTCGGGTTTGATTTGCTCCCACGGGAGGGCCGAAGCGTGGCCGTCGACGAAGAGGTAATGACCGCGTCCGTTGGCGACATCCGTTTCCACTTGCCAGGCGAATCCGGAGGGCGATGCGCCCCCGTCTTCCGCGCTGGCGAAGTGGAAATGATCGGTCGGCCCGTAGGCGGCGGTCATGAGGGTGAAGAAAAGGGTTTTCGACGGGGTGCCCACGTTCTGGCGCCGCGACATGTTGAGATCCGGGGCGCCGTAGAGGCTCCGGGTCAGGAAATCGTTGATGGCGTAGCTGAAGCTTTGCCGGGGATTTGGGGCGACTGGAGACTTGAAGACTTCTTTTCCGCGACCGTCGAGATACTCGGGCAGCACAGCCTGCCAGGCCTCGGCGGGACCCTGGTGGGTCGATGGCGGAAAGAGACCGTCGTGCTCGCTGCCGAAGTTCGCCGCGGCAACCCCGATGGTTCGCAGGTGCGCGAGGCAACTAGTGGCTTTGGCGGAATCGAGGACGCGCCGGTAGCCCACCAGCGACACGGACGCGAGGGTCGCGACGATGGCGATGGTGGCCAGCAACTCGACGAGCGTGAAGGCTCGGCGGTTGGATTCGACTGTGGTGAACTTCGGCGGCTGGAAGCCGCCGCTCCTTGAAGTGGCGTGACGCATGGGATGCTCCCGTGGTCGGGGCGTCGGCCGCCCCGTGATTTCCTGGTGACTGATGCGCCCGGGCACAACGGTGCTCGGACGGGACCTGGCGACAGGATCAGGCCAGCGGAACGGGAGCGGGAGGGGCGTCGGTGCGGGACGGCGGGTTGGCCGTCAGGTCCAGAAAATCTGGGGAATCCCGGCGTGGCGGCTCGCTGACGAGGTGGGTCGAAGCGAAGAGGAAGCCCTCGATCTTTTTGTCGATCTTGAGCGCGAGCGGGAGTTTCTTTTCGGCCTGGCGGGCTTCGGCGACTTTCACGCAGAGACCACACGGCGAATCGCCGCTGAAGGTCTTGGTGGCACCCGCGAGAAGCGAACCTTCCTCCTGAGCATAGTCGCTGAACATTTGCCCCCACGCCACGACCTGCACGACCGCGAGCGGACCGCCGAGCAGCGCGAAGAGCGCAGCGCAAAGCATCGGCACCGCGACGCGGCGGAGATGGGAGCGTGGATCGGCGAACACAAGGCGGAGTTACGGTGGATCGGAAGAGGTGTCAACCGGATCAGTCTAATAAAATGCAATATCACTACAAAACTTACTTGCATTAGTAATTAAATGGCGGAAGGGTCCGACCCGATGCGGGAGATTTTATCAAACAGGCAGGCGGCGTTTTCGCTCGTGGAGGTGATCGTCGTCGTGGCCATCGTCAGCGTTCTGGCGGGGCTGCTGGTGCCGGCGGTGCAGGGCATGGTCGTTGCGGGGCAGCGGGCGGAGTGTTCATCGAACCTGCGGCAGATCGGGACGGCGATTCTGCTCTACGCCAACGACAATGACGGTTACCTGCCGGGAACGACGCACGAGCTGGGAACGGATTTTGAAAAAGCGTGGATTCACGCGCTCAAGCCCTACCTCGGAGAGGTCGACAAAGTTCGGATCTGCCCGGCGGACCCGAAGGGTGCGGATCGGCTGGCGGCCAACGGGACGAGCTACATTCTCAACAGCTTCGTCTTCGTGCCGCGGGTCGGGCCATTCGGGGACGTTCTCCCCGGTTCGCTGAACAACCTCCGGTTTTTGTCGGAGCCCTCGAAGACGTTGTTTGCGGCGAACATCTCGGACCGGCAGGGAGCGAGCGTGCAGAACGACCACACGCACTCGGAGCAGTGGGACGGAAATTGGGGAAAGCTCTGCGCCGACCTCCAGCCGGACCGCTTCACGAGGAGCGCGGAGGCGGATCATTCCAACGGCTCGGCGAATTACCTCTTCGGTGACGGACACGTTGCGAACATCTCGGCGCGGGATTTGAAAGAACGACTCGAAGGCGGCGACAACATCGCCCGACCCCCGGAATTGAAGGAGGAATCGGAATGAAAAGAAGTCTGGCAGTTCTCATTGGTTTCGCGTTCGCGGTGTTGCCGGCGACGGGGTGGAGTTACGCGGTGGTCACGGACGAGCACACGGATGTCCTCAGCATCCGCTATTCCGAGGCGGCCGGACTCGGTGCGTTGTCCACGACGGACTCGACGAGCTACGCGCCGGGCGAGGCTCTGCTTTTCGATGGCCCGACGGGGTCGACTTCGGTCAACCGACCGGGAGGGAGTCAGTGGGACTTTCTGGGAGTCATCGTTGGGGATCCGATCTACGTCTGGCCGCAGAATGACGTCCCGGGTCGAATCTACGCGGGGATCGAGGCCCAAAGCATTCCGACCGGCACGTTTGCAAACGTGCTGACGGGTGATCCACGCGCCACGGCTTCCGCTCCGTGGCTGACCGTCCAGCTGGTGGACGTGCGCTTCTTCGATTTGAATGGGAACGCTGGGAACGCGGAGTTTTCGCTCTGGCAATCACCTCAACTGGGCGCGGGTCCCAAGGTCTGGATGTCGACGAGTGATGGCGGCATCACCAGCGACGACCTCTTCTACCTCACCGAGAATGGTCACGCTCACGTGAACTGGGGGTTCAGCGACGCGGGCTATTACCAAATCGATTTCGAGATCTCGGGAGTTCTCGCCGACACGATGCAGGCCGTGACCTCGCCGGTGATGACCTTCCACTTTGGAGTTGAGCATCAACCGATGGCGATTCCCGAGGCGTCATCGCTCGCGCTCCTAGCCCTCGCTTTGTTCGGCGGTCTGGCGGCACGCAAATTTTCTTCGAGCACACCCAAAAAACAAAAAAACCAATGAAAAACACCTACCTCACCACGACCGCTCTGGCGATCGCCCTGGCAGGATCCGTCCACGCAGTGACTCTGAACACGGGGGACGTCGACGTCGGCCTCGCTTACGAGGGCGGGGCTTGGGATCTGCACGTCCACGACGAAGTTCCCGACGTCGAATACGAGCCGGATGAGGCCATCCTCCAGGCCGGAGCGAGTTCGATGCAGATCGTCCCGAATGATCCGAACTACGCGTTTCTCGGCAGCCCCGGGAGTCCGGTTTGGATTTTGCCGCAGACGGAAGATCCGAATTTGCTGTACCTCGGTATTGCCACGGAAGAGATTGATTCAGGGGTCTTCGTCGGGGATACGATCACCCTTTCGCTGAGCAACGTGACGGGTCCGGGCAATTTTTCTTTGTATCAAGAAGCGGGATTCGGAGTGGTCAATGTGTTCATGAATTCCGGTGATGGGATCACGTCCGCGGATTCCTTGGCACGTTCGACCGGCGGCCACGAGCACTTCAACTGGGCGTTCACCGCGCCGGGAATCTACACCGTGGATCTGATCGCATCTGGCACCCTGGAAGGCAGCGGCCTCTTCACGTCGAGCGGCCCCGTGAGCTACACGTTCGAGGTGGTGCCGGAGCCGGGGACGGTTGGGTTACTGATCGTTGCGGCTCTTGTCGCCGTGTGGCGCTTTCGGAATCGCGGCGCGGTTCGTGTGGAATAAGAAAAACTAATAATAGACAGTTGCGGCGGCACCGAAACTGGCGAGCATAGGGGATGATTCTTCTTCCTCTTCGCCAGATCGGTGCCGCGGCTTTTTGTATTTTTGCCCTGGGTGGTGGACTGCGGGCTGCGGACGATTCCATTGAGATCGTCGAACCCTGGGTGCGAGCGGTGCCGTCGTCGATGACGGCGACGGCGGCGTATTTTGTGATCAAAAATGGGGGGTCTGAGCCAGTGAGCTTGGTGGGCGGGTCGACGGCCGTGGCGGGGATGGTCATGCCGATGATCTCGACGAAGCGGGACGAGGGTGGTCAGGAAGTGATGGGAATGGAGACGGTTCCGGAGTTGGAGGTCGCGGCGGGGGGAGAAATCGTGCTGAAGCCGGGCGGAGACCATCTCATGCTGATGAAACTCGGGGAGTTGCCGAAGGTGGGGGAGATGGTCGAGATCACGCTGAAGTTCGAGCCTGGAGCGCGGGAGTTGGTGATCTCGGCACCGGTGTTGCTGGCTGCGCCCAAGGAATGATGTCGGTAGTTGATAGGACTCGGCAGGCTTTGATCGGTCGTGGCATCGGCTTCCAGTCGATGGGGTTTGGGATTGTCGGCCGGAAGCCGAAGCTAGGAATTTCATGAGCGATCTCGAGCGGGTTGAGCAACGTCCGAAGAAGATCTCGCCGACTCGGTGGATCGGGTTGGGGTTCGCGGTTTTGGTCGTCGGAATTTACGTGGGATTGCCGAAATTTTTGGAGTCGAGGAAGCCGGAGCCGTTCTACGGCGGGGCGCTTTTCGATTTGCAGCCGGCCGCGGATTTTACGCTGACAGATCAGGACGGGGACCGGTTCGGCAAGGCGGATCTGGCGGGGAAGGTGAGTTACCTTTACTTCGGATTTACCCACTGTCCGAACGTCTGTCCGGTCGGCTTGGCCAATCTCGCGATGATGAATCGATTGCTGACACCGGAGGAACGGGCGAAGGCGCAAATCGTCTTTGTTTCGGTCGATCCGGAGCGGGACACACCGGATGTCCTCGCGGAATACGTGCCGTTCTTTGATCCGTCATTTGTCGGCCTGACGGGGACGGCGGATGAAATTGCGCAAATGGCAAACGACTACGGCGTTTTTTACGATGCGCATCCGCTCGAAGGAACGGACGACTACACGGTCGATCACTCGTCGACGGTCTACATGCTGGATGCGGAGGGAAACCTGCTGGCGACCTACCGGCACGATCAGCTGTCGAACGGGGAGGCGATGGCGAAGGATTTGCGGCGGGTGCTGCAGGGTGGGGCGAAATGAACGGGCGGGTTCTCGCGATCTGTGCCGCGGCGGTGGGTGTCGTCGGGTGCGCCCCCAAGCCAGAGGTTGGGGTGGGGTTGGCGGTGGGTGAGGCCGTTTACCTGCGATCTTGCGTGGTTTGCCACGGGGTTGACGGGAATGGGGTGAGTCCGGCCTATCCGCCGCTGGCCGGGTCGGAGTGGCTGCGGGGAGATTCGCGTCCTTTGGTTGCAATCCTGTTGGATGGTTTGCGGGGGCCAGTCGAGGTGGGTGGGAAGACGTATTCGGGACTGATGCCGGCTTGGAGGGACTCGCTGGACGATGAAGCCATCGCTTCGGTGGCGATCTATCTTCGGGCGACGTGGGGGGATGGGGGGGAGGTCACCGAGGAGGAAGTCGCGAAGTTGCGGGAGGAGACGAAGGTTCGTCAGCGCTTCTGGACTGCGGACGAGCTGGGGATGTAGCCGGGGCGCTCTCACGCAGGAAGGGTGCGTCCCCCCAATGAGCCGCGCGCGATCCGGGTCCGTTGTTCGGTCGCCACTCGTGACGGCTTTGCACCAGGCAAGGATGCCCGGTGCAGCAGGCTGGAAGCCCGCGCTCCCAAATTTGGCTACTATGCCGGGGCGGGGGCAAGGCCACCGGGGGGGAGGTCGTCTTTCTTTTTACCCTTTGGCTCGGGAGCCGGGCTGGCGGTTGGTGGCGGTGGGAGGGGTGGGGGTTTGACCTCCATGATGGGTGGGTTCTTCATCTCGCCGGTGTCCATGAGCTCTTTGATCTGGTCGCCGTTGAGGGTTTCGAATTCGAGCAGAGCGTTGGCGATGAGGTCGAGCTTGTCGCGGTGTTCGGAGAGCATGGAGTGAGCGCGCTCGTAGGCTTCGTTGATGATCCGCTTGACCTCGGCGTCGATGTCCCGGGCAGTCTCTTCGGAGTAGTCTCGGCTCTTGCTGGACATGTCCCGGGCGAGAAACACTTGGCCCTGCTGCTCGCCGTATTCGATCATGCCCAGTTTGTCGCTCATACCCCAGTGGCAGACCATACTGCGAACGAGAGAGGTTGCCTGGCGGATATCGCCGGAGGCTCCGTTGGTGATGTCGCCGAAGGCGAGTTCCTCGGCGACCCGACCGCCCATGATCATGACGAGGCGGTCTTCGAGTTCTAACTTGTGGTTCGTGTAGCGGTCGCCTTCGGGAAGATACATCGTAACGCCGAGGGCTGGGCCTCGGGGGATGATCGAGACCTTGTGAAGCGGGTCGCTGTGCTCGCAAAGGATGTTGAGCATCGCGTGGCCGGCTTCGTGGAAGGCAGTCGTCTCTTTCTCGCGGGGCGACATCGCCATGCTGCGGCGTTCTTTGCCCCAGCGAACCTTGTCGCGGGCTTCTTCAAGCTCGTGCTGGCCGATGGCTTTGAGGCCGCCGCGGGCAGCGAGGAGGGCGGCTTCGTTGATGACGTTGGCGAGTTCGGCGCCGGAGTAGCCGGGGGTGCCCTTGGCGATCACGCTCATGTTGATGCCCTCGGCAAGTTTGACCTTCTTGGAGTGGACGCGGAGGATTTCCTCGCGGCCTTTGACGTCGGGGAGGCCAACGTCGACCTGGCGGTCGAAGCGACCGGGACGCAGGAGGGCGGGGTCGAGGACGTCGGCGCGATTGGTGGCGGCGATGATGATGACGCCGTCCTGGGTGTCGAAACCGTCCATCTCGACGAGGAGCTGGTTGAGGGTCTGCTCGCGCTCGTCGTGACCGCCGCCCATGCCGTGGCCGCGGTGGCGTCCGACGGCGTCGATCTCGTCAATGAAGATGAGACACGGGGCCGATTTTTTGCCTTGCTCGAACATGTCCCGAACACGGGACGCACCTACGCCAACGAACATTTCGACGAAGTCGGAGCCGGAGATGCTGAAGAACGGGACGTCGGCTTCCCCGGCAATGGCGCGGGCGATGAGGGTCTTGCCGGTACCGGGAGGGCCGACCATGAGAACGCCCTTGGGAATGCGGCCGCCGAGCTTCTGAAATTTTTTCGGATCCTTGAGAAATTCGACGAGTTCGGAGACTTCGTCCTTCGCCTCTTCGACGCCGGCAACGTCTTTGAAGGTGATCTTGTTCTTCTCGCGGGCCATCATTTTTGCCTTCGATTTGCCGAAAGACATGGCACCTTTACCGGCCATCTTGATCTGCGAGCGGAAGAAGAAGTAGAGAACGAGCAGGAAGAGCGCGATCGGTAGGAGGCTAATGAGGGCGCTGGCCCAAAGGTTGGACTCCGTGACGAAAGCGTACGGAAGGCCCGATTCGTCAAATTCTTTGCTGAGGGTCTCACCGACGAGCTGAAAGGAAACGTCCGCGCGGAAAGGTGCCTGGACCTCGGTGCCGTCGGTCATTTTCTTGTCGTAAAAACCGGTGAGGTATTCGCTCTTACTGCCTTCTTCACTGACAAAGTTGAGCGGTTTCTCCTCGGTGGCAACGATGCGCCCGTCTTTCAGGAGGGCTTGGAATTGCGGATACGACAAGGTGTCGGTTTGCAGCATCGCCCCACCCCGGAAGAGGAACGCGCCGCCGATGAGGGCGAAAGCGACGGCGAAAAGGACAAGGCCTCTCCAGTTAAATTGCGGGTCGTTCCCGTTGGGGCGCTGGCCTTTTTCTTTCGGGGCGCGCGGATCGATATCGGACATTTGGTTTTCTTGGATTTCGGTAGCCCTTCTCGGTAACATGCGGAGCGTGGGAATGCAAACGGTGTGGATAAGTGCCCCGCTTCGCTCGGTTGGGTTGGATCGCCGAGCTGGAAGCGCGGCAATGCGGGCTGGAAGCCCGCGCTCCCCATCGTGATGGCGCGGGGTTTGGTGGTCTCGGTGCACGATGTGTCGGTGGTGACTTGGCGGCGGGTGGACTCGATGCTGGCGGAGTTGCGGGAGTGGGGGGTGGCGCGGACCGCATTGTTGGTGATCCCGAATCATCACGGGCGGGGGCGGATCTCGGAGGACGCTGAGTTTGCTGGGTGGCTGGCTGACCGCGTTGCGGAAGGGCACGAGGTGGTGGCGCACGGGTATTTTCATCGACGGGAGTCGGGCGCTGGGGACTCGTTCGTGAAGCGGCTGACGACTGAGCGGTACACGGCGGGGGAGGGAGAATTTTTTGATCCTCCGGAGGAGATGGCGTTTGCGTTGTTGGAGCGAGGGCTGGGGGAGTTTACCGCGATGGGCTTGAAGCGGCCGAGCGGGTTCGTGGCTCCGGCTTGGTTGCTGGGGGTCGAGGCGGTGCGGGCCGTGCGGCGGGCGGGATTTCGCTACACGACGCGGATCGGGACCGTGGAAGAGCTGTCGACGGGGCGAGTCTGGGTGTCGCAGAGTCTGGTTTGGAGCGTGCGGGCGGCGTGGCGGCGGGCTTGCAGTCTGGCGTGGAACGAGATGTTGCTACGCAGGTTGGGTGACCGGGGCCTCGTGCGGGTGGGATTGCACCCGCCGGATTGGGATTTTCCGCGAGTGAGGGAGCAGGTTCGGAGTTGTCTCCGGCGAGCGCTTGCGACTCGGGGAGCGATGACCTATGACGGATGGCTCGATCAACCAGCGGTCGATCCGGTGAAATGAGCGCGAAGGCTGACCTCCACATTTACTCGAAATTTAGCGACCGCGCGGCGGATTGGGTGCTCCGTCGGCTAGATTTCCCGGCGAGTTTCTCCGATCCGCGAGACGTTTATGATTCCTTGCGGGCGAGAGGGATGACGTTCGTGACTCTGACGGATCAAAACACGATCGCGGGCTGTCTGGAGATCGGCGGGCTGCCGGGGACTTTTATCAGCGAAGAGGTGACCGCGAAGTTCCCGGAGGACGGGTGCCGGGTGAACGTGCTGGTGTACGGAATCACCGAGGCGCAACACCGGGAGCTGCAGGCGCTGCGGGAGAACATTTATGATCTGCAAAAATACGTGACCGCTGCTGGGATCGCGCACGCGGTGGCGCATCCGCTCCACGCTCTGCGGGAGGATCTCAAGCCGAGGCATCTGCAGAAGCTGGCGCTGCTTTTTCGCCATTTCGAGGGGGTGAACGGGCGGTATTCGGCGATTCTGAGCGACGTGGCGCGGTTTGCGCTCGGGAGGTTGACCGCGCGGGACATCGAACGGTTTGCCTCGGCGACGGGAATCGAGCCGACGCACGAGGAGGCGGAGCGGAAGGTCTTCGTGGGTGGGAGCGATGATCACGGCGGGATCTTTCCGGCCCGGGCGTGGACGGAAACCGCAGACAGCGCGTCGGTCGGGGAGTTTTTGGAAAACGTCCGCGCGGGGCGGTGCGAGGCGGCCGGGCGATCCGGGAGCGCGCTGGCGATGGCGCACGGGACCTACAACGTGGCGTTTGCTTTCGCGAAGGCGCGGCTGTCGGTCAAAGCGCACGAGCCGGGGGTTGGGCTCATCGAGAAGATGTTCTCGCGGTTCATGGAGGGGCGCGATCCGACGGAGTTCACGTTCGGCGAAAAGTTAAATTTCCTCGCTCAGGGCGTGGTGAGCGGGAAGATCTTCGAAATGGCCCGGCCGGGGCACACGTCGCTCTGGAAGGAGCTCGCGACGTATTTTTCCGAACCGACGGTCAAGGCGGCCCTGGCCGAGGCGACCGAAGGCGTCGAGGAGTCGGAGCGGCGGGCGTTCCTCATGGCGAACCTCATCGCCAACCAACTGGGCTTTCGATTTTTCAATCAATTCATCGGGCAGATCACGTCAGGAAAGATCATCGAAAGCATTCAGACGATCAGCCCGCTCGTGCCAATCATCGCGCTGCTGAGTCCCTACATTCACGCCTTTCGGATGCCCAAGCGGGAGTGGCTTTCGTCGATGAGTCACGGGCTGTGTGGCGACGTGCCGGATGAGCTGACGAACCGGCGGCGGGTTTGGTTCACCGACACGCTCGAAGACGTCAACGGCGTGGCGACGACCATCAAGCGCATGACAACGGCGGGTGTCGCGGCCGGGCACGATCTCACGGTTGTGGTGTCGAGTCCGGAGATCGCGGAAATGGGGATCCCTCTCAAAAATTTCCCACCGGTCGGCGAGTTCGAACTTCCGGAGTACGAGTTGCAACGGCTGAGCTTTCCGCCGGTGCTGGAGATGGCCGAGTGGATGGCGAGCCGGAACGTGGGCGAGGTCATCATCAGCACGCCTGGACCCGTGGGCTTGGCCGCGCTCGCGGCGGCGAAGGTGCTTGGGGTGCGCACGGCGGGCATCTACCACACGGATTTCCCGCAATACGTCCGTATTCTCACGGACGACTCATTCATGGAAACGCTCACGTGGAACTTCATGCACTGGTTCTACAGCCAGTTCGACGTTGTCTGGGTGAACTCGGAGGATTACCGCAAGGAATGGGTCGCGCGGGGGATTCCGAAGGAGCGGCTCAAAATCCTGCCGCGCGGATTGGACATCGAATTGTTCCACCCATCGCGGCGCGACGACGGGTTCTGGAGAGACCGCGGACTGCGCGATGGCGAGCTCGCGATGCTTTACGTCGGGCGGGTGTCAAAGGAGAAGAATCTGGACGTCACGGTAGCCGTCGTGCGGAAGCTGGCGGACGCGGGAGTGAAAGTGCGTCCCATCTTCGTGGGGGACGGGCCGTATCGGGCGGAAATGGGGCGGGCGCTGCCCGACGCGATTTTCACCGGAGTGTTGCGCGGGATGGACTTGGCGACGGCCTACGCGTCGGCCGATTTTTTCGTGTTTCCCAGCACGACCGATACGTTTGGCAACGTGATTCTCGAAGCGCAGGCGAGCGGACTCCCGACGATCGTGAGCGACGTGGGGGGGCCGAGGGATCTGGTGGACGATGGGGTCGACGGCTTTATCACGCGGGCCTTCGATGCGGAGGCGATCGCGACGCGGGTGCGAGAAATCGCCGGGGACACCGAGTTGCGCGAGCGGATGGGTGAGGCGGCGCGGACGGCGGTCGAGTCGCGAGATTGGGCGCGAGCGTTTGAACGATTTTGGGGGGCGTCGCCGGAGTGAGGACGCGGCGGCCCCGCCGCTTTGGGTGGTGCGTCGGCTGGAGCCAGAGCGAAACTGAGGCCGCCGCAGCGGGCAGGCCCGTGCCACGATGCGTGGTTTCGGCTCCCCACGATCGACTCGGTTCGCTACCGCTCCAGCTGGAGCTTGCGGATCCACTGTGGGTAGGACTTGCGAGCGTTCAGGACGCGGAGAATGCCGCGCTTGTCGATGATCCACACCGTGGGGAGGGCGTTGATGCCGAGGGGGCGGGCAACGGCGTTTTCCCAGCCTTTTCCGTCGAAATAGGTTGGCCAGGTGATGTCGAAAGCTTTGAGCGCGGCGTCGAGGTTGGCGCGTTGTTCGTCGAAACTGACGGTTATAATCTGAAGATTGTCTTTGGGGATCTTGCGGATGTCGTCGACGAAGTCGCGCATCCAGAGACCAGCGGGCGGGCTCTCGGCGGCCCAGAAGATGAGGACAATGACTTGGCCGCGGAGACGGGCGAGATCGACGGTGCGGCCTTGGATGGTTTCGAATTTTGCTTCGACGGTGCGACCGAGCGAGTCCATCCGGCGGAAGTCGTCCGCGATCCGGTCGTCGAGTGCGGGTTCTTTGGATAGCTGGCGAGCGCGGGTAAGGAGGTCGCGCATGGTGTTGGGAACTTCGTCGCAGAGCGTAGCCGCTTCGACGAGCAGGCGAGGGGATCGGATGTCGCCGGGGAAGCGGGCGGCAAAGTTGCTGGCAGCCGTGACGATCGCTTCTCGGATGTCCTGATCGCGTCCTTCGATGGTCTGCATCTGGAGCGAGATGCGGCGGAAGGTGGCGTCGGCGAGCTTTTCGCGCGGGATGCCCGGCGTTTTTTCCAAACGCATCAGTTCGCGGAGCGCCTCGGCGACGAGGGTCGGCTTGCTCTCCATGTTGCCTTCGGCGGCGTCGATGCTGGCGAGGCGAAGCTGGGCGTCGAAGGTGCGGGGGTCGTCGGGGTAGCTGCCAATGAACGATCGGAGGGCGGCTCGGTGCTTCGTGAAATGGGCGCGGGCGAGACGAACAGCCTCGTCGCGGCTGGCTGGCTCGGTCGCCGGGCCTTTGTCGAGTTCGGTGATGACAGCCCAGTCGTCGGTCGGGGTGGCCTCGGCTGGTTGCGGAACGGCCCAAAAAGCTAGGAGGGTGAGTGTCAGCAGGGCTAGGCGCCGTGCGCGATTAGGTGGGTCGGCGACTGAAATTCGGAGGTCTTTGAGACCCGGCATCGGCCTCGTTCGGCGGCCGGAAGCCGCCGCTCCTTGGAGTGGCCGACCCGTTGGGGTCATTTGTCCTGTGGCGTGATGGCGGTGTAGATGGCGCGATGATCGCTGCCCTCCGCGAAGCCTTCGGAGCGGTTGATTCCGCTCTTCGACTCAATGACCTCGGGGAGAAGGCCCTTGTTTGCCATTAGGTAATCGATGCGCGAATAGATGTCGGCGTAGCCCCAGAAGTGGGTCCACACGTCCCCGTTCTCGTCGGCGAGTTGGAGAGCACTGAGTGAGTTGACGCCCGAGGCACCGAGGAGCTCTTTGATGGGGTACTCGTTGCGGGTGTCGTTGAAGTCGCCGAGGAGCAGGAGATTGACGTCCGGGTCTTCCTCGATGATGCGGTTGGAATAGTTTTTGAGATACAAAGCTTCGCGCGCTCGCATCGTCGCTTGGTCGTATTCTGGGACGTCGCGCTTGGATTTGAAATGTACGCCGAGGACGCGCAGCTGATAGTTGGGATTGATTTGGATCGTGACGTCAAGGATGCCGCGAGACATGGAGCGGGGGATGCCTCCGATGTCAAATTGCACGGCAGTCTTGGAGTTGCGCTCGACGATGGGAAACTTGCTCAGCAGCGTGACGTGGCGGTCGGGGTCGGCGGCTTGGACGTATTCGGAATCGGCGTATTCGAGTCCTCTCGCTTTGAGGCGGGACTGGAGGTCGGCAAACTCCTCCTTCGAGCCGACCTCGATCACGCCAATAATGTCCGGTGCGACGTCGACGATGACTTGAACCGCGACGTTCTTCTCATCGTCCGGTTTCGAGGCCTCAGTTGAGCCTCGCTTCATCGTGAGCCAATTCTCGACGTTGTAGGCCGCGACGACGACCGGCTCGGGGGTCGCTGGCTGCGCGTGGGAACCTGAAATGACCGCCGCAATGGCGAAAGTCGCGCCAAGGAAACGCCGGTGAAGCATTTTGAGGAAAATCCGGACGAAGGCGGGGAGAGTGATCAGGCTGTCTTGTGCGGCTGTTTACCCGGCTGCTCCTTGATCTCGAGTTCGGCAGCGGTCTTCTTGATCTCGTTGTCGAATTCGTCTTTCGCTTTGCGGAATTCACCGAGACTCTGGCCGATGCCGCGGGCAAGTTCTGGAAGTCGCTTCGCCCCGAAAAGAACGAGGACGATGACCGCGATCATGACCATTTCGGGGAAGCCAGGCATGCCGAGAGCGAGGAAGGAGTTCATCTTTTGAAAGTAACAGTGCCGAAGGCGGTTGCAACAGGAATTGCGGCGTTCGGGAACGCGTTGCTCAGCGGGATGGGAGGTCCCAGGCTGGAGCCAGCCTGGTGTATTCCGCCCGGGGGAGGAGGACGTAGTGCGGGTCGGCGTCGGTTCGGAGCCAGCGCATGAGGGGCACGAGGGTGTCTTGAGCCATGGTGGTGCAGCCAGCGGTCTTGCGGTCGGGACCGCGCTGGAGGTGAAAGAAAATGGCGGACCCGGCTCCGTGAACGGGCGGGTCGGCGTTGTGGCGAATCTCGACGAGCCAGCGGTGGAAGGGATCGCCGTGCTTCATGGCTTGCCCCTTGAACCAGGCGGGCGGGTTGGCCGGGTCGACGGTGACGTGCTGATTGTAGAGCGGGTTGGCGACGTCGTCGATCCACGCGTCGGCGGTGGTGATGGCGTGAAAAGGGTAATTGGCTCCAGCGGGGAGGGCGTCGTCGAAGGTGTAGATCTTGCCGATGGCGAAGAGACCCGCCGGGGCGCGCTTGTCGCCTTCGCGTTTGCGGAGACCGGATTGGTCCTGACCCGCGACGCCGCGGCCCCAGGCGAGGCCGTTTTTCCCGAGGAGGATGCGGCGCTCGGACGAGACGGGGGTCCATTCGGCCGTCGGTGAAGTGCGCTGGTAGAGCTGGAGGGTGCCAGTGGAGCTGTCCCACGTGTCGGTGAGACCGACGATGAGCTGGAGGCAGTCGGCCGGGAGTGGGGCTGCGGATGCGGTTGAACCGCAAATTGCACCGATCGCGCAGAGGAGGAGTGGGAGCGGACGCACGCCGCAAAATCTAGGCAGAGTGCCGAAGCTTGCAAGGTCTCACGCCAAATCCAGGGTCGAATGTTTCCGCCGATCAGGTGGGCGTGCGTTCGGCGTTGATCGCGTCGAGCCAGCCGGTGGCCGGACGTCGTTGTCAAGCTCCCAGAACATCTCGTCGCCCGGATCGTATTCCTCGATGGAACGGATTTTTTCGCGGATTGATTCGGGGCCGTCGAAGCTGATGAAGGGCCCGTTCGGGAGAGGCGAGTGGATGGGGGAAGGAGAACCTCCGAGCCGCGCGTGGAGGACGGGCCATTTTACACTCGATCCTGCGATTGAAACGCGGGGTGAGCGGGATTTGATGATTGATGGAACGCGCTCGGCGGCGCAGTGAATTGGGTGATGGGTGGGCGGACAATGATTGGGAAAAGCTGGTCTCGCGTCGTTTTGCGTCGGGCGGCAAGATGCAACTTCCCGGAAAGACGGACTCTGGTGATCAGAACGATCTTAGATCGCCCCGGCGAATGACTTCCTCAAGTGGCTTCGACCGTTTGGTCACGATCATTGGAGCCTTCTCGGCGATTGCGATCGTTTTGTTGACCTCGCTCCGGCAGGTCGATACGCCCGATATTTTTTCTCACATCGCGTTGGGTGAGCGGGTTCTTTCCGGAGAATGGCCGCCCGTTTTGTCGAACCTCTACTTCACTCCCATCGCCTCCGGCTGGGAGGCGGATTTTCGGAACACGTTTCTGGGTGATGTTGCTCTCGCGGGAGTTGATCGTCTGGCCGGGCTTGCAGGGGTGCAAATTCTTTGCTTGGTGCTGTTGTTTGCGAGTGCGGTCCTGCTTTGGCGGTCGGCGGCTCCGGAGTCAATCGGTCGCCAACGTTGGCCATCTCTGCCGATGTGGTTTCTAGCAGCCGTTCTGGGCTTTGCGACCCTGCAACTTCAGGCTCCCCGCAACGCGGTCTTTTCGCTGCTGTTCGTGCCGTTGGTGTTGATCGGGGGTGATCGATATTTGCAACGCGGAAATCTTAAACTGCTGGCAGGTGTCGCTCTGCTTTTTGCGGTGTGGACGACCATTCACGCCAGCTACCTGCTGGGATTGGTTCTGATCGCGGCTCAAGCCGTTGGCTCTCTCTTGGATGCGCGCTTGAGCAGACGTTCGCTCTCGTTATTTACGAGGCGGATTTTTCTTTTGCTGGCCGCCATGGGTGCCGTTTGCCTGCCGGGCAATCCGCACTTGCTGCACTATTTCGCCCTACCAGCGTATCGAATGTCCGTCGAGTTCGCTGGTGAGGGTTCGGCGTCGCCTTCGATGGATGCGAGCGATTTGAAATCTGCGCCAAAGCGGCAATACCGCGTCCCTGCCAGCCTGCGAGACTCGCATCCTGAATCCGTCGCAGAAGCCGAGTCTACGCCCGAGATCTCTCCAGCTGCAAAGCTGGTCTCGCGCCATCAGAGCGCGCCGAAGCTCCGCTCGCCAGACCCTTCATTTTTCGATCGCAGCGTTGCCGTCTTGTTTCAGCCGATCTGGAAATCGTCCGGAGATGAACTGATCTCTGGAGATTTTCTACCATCATGGAAATCGCTCCGCTATTTGCCGGTTTCGGTAGCCTTGCTTTTAGCCCGGATATTTCACGGGTGGATAAGAAGATGGTGTTTGGAAGGGATGGGAGGCAGGGAAGTCGATGGAAGAGACGATTTTCGAGTTGTTGGTGGTGTGTGAAGACAGCACCCCCAACCCCCGTTGGTTTTTGGGTGCCGGGGACAGCACCACGGGTGTTCAGGCCGAACTGAGTCGGGCAATCGTCTCGTTGAAGAGTTTTTGATAAGGGTAAGCGCTGGAAAAGAGCAGTCGGATGCGGCGGGTGTTGCGCAGGATGACGGTGCCGATCTTGAGGATTTTGCGGCGGATGGTGCCGACTTGAGCGCGGGCCAGCTCCGTGCCCGCCAGAGCGACACGGCGGATGGTTTCCAGGAGGACGTAGGCGGCGCTTGAGAGCAGCAATCGGAACTGGTTGGCCCACCAGCCCGAGCAACTGGTGCGGTCGGCAAAGAGCCCGAGTTGCTGCTCCTTGATCCTGTTCTCCATCTCGCCGCGCGCGCAGTAGGTGCCATCGTAGAGCGCCTGTGGGTCGCCTGGCAGACTGGTCACCACGAAGCGTGGATTGGCTCCCTGGGCGCTGTGTTCGGCCTTGGCGATGACGCGCCGCTGCCGATCCCAACTCCCGGCCGCGTAATCGATCCACACGAAGTGGCGCTGCTTCTCTTTGGTTTTTTCGAAGCACTCGGCGGCGTGCTCCCGGGCTTGCTCAGTGAGTGCGAGCAGGCGGGAGTTCTTGGCCAGCCCGATGATGTAGTCAACCCCGTGGCGATCACACCAGCGAAGCATTTTCCAGCGGCAAAAGCCCGAGTCGCCTCGAAAGATGATCTTCACCTCTGGCCACTGCTCGCGCACCCGCGTGACGAGCAACTTCAGGATCGCCCACGCGTGGCGCGCGGCGTCGATACTGCTGGGCCGCAGATAGCTCACCAGCAGCTGCTCGCCGCAAAAGACGTACAACGGCAAAAAGCACCAGTCCCCGTAGTATCCGTGGAAGGCCCGCCCGGTTTGCAGCCCATGGACCCGGTCGTCGGTGGCGTCAAAGTCCAGGATCAACTCCTCGGGAGCGCTCGAAAAGCTGGCCACAAACTGCTCGACGAGCACCCGGCTCATCGCGCACGCCGTATCCCGATCCGCCCGGTTCTCCAACCGGCACAACGTCGGACTGCTGGCCAACGCATCACCGCGCTCAACGACGGTCTGCCACACCAAATCGCGCCGCAGTGTGTCGTGATCGTTGAGGTCCTCGTAACCAAGGGCCAGCCCGTAAACGCGCTGGCGCAAGAGGTCGATCTGGCGATGAGTGATCTGATCGACATCCCGCGGATCCTCGATCACCGCGTCCAACGCCTTGAGCAAACCCGTGCGCCGATCCGCCGCCCGCAACGCCATCACCCCTCCGTCACTGGACACATCCCCGCCAGTAAAACTCCCTTCGATCTGACGTCGATCAAAGCTTGGAAAATGCAAAAGCTCCCGGTTACATTCTGGCATTGGCGAAGTTCCTTTGGGTTGATGTCATAACTCCAACAACCTTAGCGGTTTATCCGCGGAACTTCGCCACTTTTTTGCTCTCTCCGTGAAATATCCGGGTTAGGTCTGTTTGGGATTGTCAGGGTGGTCGGTGATCGACGTGACATTCGGTTGGCTCTCCTTTTGCCACTCCTTGCGGCGCTGTATTTCGCCATTTGTTACGCTCGGGGTGCCGGGTATCTCGCCGTCGTTTCGGTCTGGTGTCTGGCCGATCTTTGTCGCCGATCGGATTCCGTCGGCGATGCGAAGTCGTCGCCGGTCCTGGCGGGTGGGCTGCTGGGTTGTGCCGTTGTGCTGATGCTGGTCGTGTCTCGTGGGACCCTGGGCAGCGTGATTGGCGAGAATTCGCACGCTTTTGGGCTGGGGGGTTCCGTGGTCCTCGACGAACCCGTTTGCGAGTTTGTCGAACGGCAGTCCGCGGGCGCTCGCCCTTTCACCACGATTTTGTCCGGTAGCTTCGCTCTGCATTCGGGGCAACCTGGGATGCGGGTCTTCGTCGACGCCTTCTTTCCGGCTCATCCGGGTCCGGTGTGGGAAAGCTATCGGGACATGATGATCGAGCGATCTCCCCGCCCGGCGGTCGAGGCCTTTGCTCTCGATTCTGCGTTGGTCGAGAACTCACGGACCGATTGGCAGCGGATGTTTTTTCAGGACGGAGAATTTTTCCCCGCGGCCCTGGGTCTCGGGCTGACCTATTTCGTCAGGCTGTCGGATGGCGACGCAGCGCCGGAAGAATGCCAAGTTTTGTTCGACGGCTCGGATCTCGTTCGAGTCCGCAACGTCGTGACTCGGCACAATGCAGCTGCTCAGGTGATCAATATCCATCGCTTCCTCAGGCGGAATTCGTTCGTTGAGCAACTCGATCGCTTTGAAAAGCGACACGGGGAACTGCTCAGAGCAGCGGGCGGCCAAACGATACCCCCGACGACCGCCAATCTTCGGAGTCATCGGGATCCGATCCCGCTTTACCGTTGATCGGGCTCTGCGGGCGGTTAGCGCTTGGGCAGATCCAAACGCATGCGGGTCGACGCGGAGGATTGAAGCGAGGAATCCGCTTCGTTCACGGCTGTCAGCCTGACCCGGATTTTCCGGTTGAAAGCCAGGCGCCGCTTGGAGCTGACGCTGACCCGGACTCCGATGCTCTCTCCTGGCGACAGGGCGGCGAAGGCTTTTCCGGTCGTGATCGCTTTTGTGACATTCTGGTTTTGAACGAAATAGCGGAACTTGAACGGGGATCCGGAGTCGTCTGAAGTTGATTCGTTCGGCTGATTGGGCGCCGTGATGTTTTTGCTGCGGAACAACTGGAAGTTCGCTGCCTTTGCGCCCGTGTTGGTGACCTGAAAGACGACGCGGTTGGTCTTTTTCCGCAGCACTGAGACCTCCACCGACGCTTCCGGTGCAGGAACATCGGACGAGATCGGAATCGCAAACGCGGACGGAGTCACGGGAACTCCGAGTTGCGCAAACCACGCCAGCGCCAAAACTCCGAGAAACGTCAAAACGAGTTTAGCTGCGGCGGTGGAACACTTCACGTGAAAATAGTTATTTTTGGGACTTGGTGACGTCAAGAAATTGTGGGCCTGAATGATTTGATCGCGACCGACGACTGGCGGCAGGATTAGTTGGTCGGAGCGGGAGCGCGGGGTTCGACCCATTTGCCGTGTTCGCGGATGAGATCGACGAGGCGGTCGACGGCGTCGGCTTCGGGGATGTTGAATTTTACGGCGGTTTTCCCAACGTAGAGATTGATCTTACCCGGGGGCTTCGCCGACGTAGCCAAAGTCGGCGTCGGCCATTTCGCCAGGGCCGTTCACGATGCAGCCCATGATGGCGATGCGGACGCCTTTGAGGTGATCAGTGCTGGCGCGGATGCGGGCGGTGGTGGCCTGAAGGTCGAAGAGAGTCCGACCGCAGGAGGGGCAGGCGACGTAGTCGGTCTTGAAAATGCGGGCGCCGGCGGCCTGGAGGATGTGGTAGGCGAGGCGGAGGGATTGGCCGGGGGCGGGTTCGCCTTGGATGAGGATGGCGTCGCCGATGCCGTCGCAGATGAGGCTGCCGAGGTTCGCCGAGGCCGCGAGGAGGGTGGTAAGATGTTGGTTATTGGTTATCGGTCGGAAGGTGTCCTTGAGGAGGAGGGGGTGGCGGGGGTCGAGCTTGGCAGCGAGGAGGCGGTAGGCGTCGATGACGGGGAGCGTGCAGGTGTCAGGGATGGTGACGAAGAGGGCGGTGCGGCTGGTGTTCGCGGCGGTGATGGCGGACTCGTCGTTGGGGTCGATTTCGGTGACGCCGGATTGGTCGAGGATGATCTCGGGTTGGTAGTCGCCGAGTTTGTCGAGTTTGTGGGCGAGGGCGTCGTAGGTGGGGCGGTGGACGACAATGCGGATGGTCTCGTCGCCGCCGACGGGCGTGTCGGTGATGAGTAGCGTTGAAGTTGCCCGGCGGACGTAGGTTTCGGAGTGAGAAATTTGAAATGCGGAATGAGAGATGGAGTGCCGTTGCGCAGGATTTTCAGCGGGCAGGCTGGAGGCTTGAGCGACTCTGATCAACTCTTGGGCGACGGGGATTTCGTGAATGCTGTCTTCGGTGAGACTGACGCGGACCGTGTCGCCAATGCCGTCGTGGAGGAGACTACCGATGCCGATGGCGCTCTTGATGCGGCCGTCCTCGCCGTCGCCGGCTTCGGTGACGCCGAGGTGGATCGGGTAGTTCCAGGAAGAATGAGAAGTTTGAAATCCGGAATGAGAAATGGAGTGCCCGCTGCCCGGGGTGGAAGCATTTCTAATTTCACATTTCTCATTTCTCGTTGCTCGCTCGTCGAGCGAATCGAGCCGAGCGACCAGCAAACGGTAGGCCTGGATCATGACCTTGGGATTGGAGGCCTTCATGGAGAAGACGAAGTTATGGTAGTCGAGGTCGCGGGCGATGTGGGCGAACTCGAGGGCACTCTCGACCATGCCGAGCGGGGTGTCGCCGTATCGGTTCATGATGCGGTCGCTGAGGCTCCCGTGGTTCGTGCCGATGCGCATGGCGCGACCGAGGCCCTTGCAGAGTGCGACCAGGGGAGTGAACCGCTCGCGGATGCGGTCGAGTTCGGCGGCGTATTCCGGATCGGTGTATTCGCGGATCTTGAACTTCTTGGAGTCGACGAAGTTCCCGGGATTGATGCGGACCTTCTCGACCCAGCGGGCGGCTTCGAGGGCGGCGTCGGGTTTGAAGTGGATGTCGGCGACGAGTGGGACGTTGCAGCCCCGGGCGACAAGTCCGGCTTTGATGGACTCCAGATTGCGCGAGTCTTTGATGGTCGGGGCGGTGATGCGGACGATCTCGCAGCCAACCTCGACGAGGTCGAGGGTCTGCTGGATGCAGGCCTCGGTGTCCATCGTGTCGCACGTGATCATCGACTGGACGCGGATCGGATTCGTGCCGCCGATGCCGACGGTGCCAACTTGGACTTCGCGGGTGAGTCGTCTCATGCGACGGCTATTTTTTGAACTGCGTCGTGCCGCTCTCACCACCGCCGCCGAACCACGAGAGGTCGAGAACGTCGTAGAACGTGACGTAGAGCATGAAGCCGATGAGCGCGAGGGCGAACCCGTTTTGCAGGAACTCGAGGACGCGGACGTTGACCGGTCGGCGCATGATTTTCTCGATGATCGCGAGGGTGATGTGTCCGCCGTCGAGAACGGGGATCGGGAGGAGATTGAGCAGCGCGAGGTTGACGTTGAGCACGACGCTGAACCAGATGGCGAGCAGCCAGCCGTCCTGCCGCTCGAAGAGGCGATAGTAGACGTTCATGATGCCGACGGGGCCGCTGAGGTGCTGGAGGCCGATGTCGGATTTCGGCGAAATGACGGCGCCAAGCGTGTCGACCATCATGGTCATGCTCGACGTAATCTGCTGGATGGGATTTGGGTGAATGCGGTGGAGTTCGCCTTCGAAATCCCAGTCGATGCCGCCGGTAGCCCACTGGATTCCGACCATGCGCCGGTCGGACGATTCCGTGAGGCCAGGGGTGACGGTGACTTCGATCGTATTGCCGCCACGATCGAGGGTGAGGGCGATCGGGGAGTCGGTGAGCTGCTGGGAAAATGCCGAGCGACTGACGAAAGGTTGGCCGTCGATGGCGGTGATGGTGTCACCGGGCTGAAGACCCGCTAGCGCGGCCGGACCGTCCTCGACGACGTCTCCGACCGTCGGCGGAAGGGTGGGCAGCGAGAGTTGAAGCGTCGATTCGCCACGTTGGACGGTGACGGCGAGCGGCTGCCCGGCGTTTGCGTCGAGAAGCTCGGAGAGGGTGCCGAAGCTCAGGACGGGCTGGCCATTTGCTTTGGTAATGAGGTCGCCCGCTTGGAACCCAGCGGATTCCTCGGCGCTGCCGGACGCGACCGTCGCGATCTTCGGGGTGACGGACGGCAGGATTTGGACCTGGCGGAGGCCGGCGCGGCCCCAGCCACTGCGCGGCGGCGTGACCGGCGCGACGTCGAAGGTCTGCGTGGCTCCGTTGCGTTCGACCTCGATGTTGATCGTCGGATTTTCGCTGCGGGCGATGTTCCAGACGACGCTCTCGCGGGCGTTGCCGGCGGGGCCGAATTGCGAGATCGGCTTGCCGTCGATGGAAAGGATTTTGTCGCCGGGAAGGATGCCCGCTTGGGCGGCAGGGCCGTCTTTGCTGACGAATCCGACGGTCGTGCTGGTCTCCATGTCGCCGACGGGCCGTCCGAGGAACCAGACGAGGCAGGCGAAAAAGAGAGCGAGGAGAATCGAAAAAAGTGGGCCAGCGCCGGCGACGATAATCTTGTCGAGTGGGCCGATGGGCGGGTATTTGCTGCGGTCGTTCTCGACTTCGCCTTCAAGCATTTCCATCGGGGCGAGCTGCGGGATCGCGACGTAACCACCGGCCGGGATGGAGCCGAGGCGGTATTCCACGCCGTTGATCGTCTTTTTCCAAAGAGGCTTACCGAACCAAATGGCGAATTTCTCGACGACGAGTCCGCGCCAACGGGCGGCGAGGTAGTGACCCCATTCGTGGACGAGGATCATGAGGTTGAAGATGAGAACAACTTCAACGCAGATGACGAGAAATTTGAGGGTGTCGAGAATCATGAAAATGGCGTGGGCTTATCAATGGAGTTGTTCGGCGGAGAAATCAACCGTTGGCTCAGGGACGGAGTCGGGCGTGCGCAGCAATCGCCAACTCCAGATCGCGAGGCCGCCGAACCCAACGACGGCGCTGGCGAGAGCCCAAATCAGCCCCGCTGGTACCGGTTCCCCGAATTTCCACCCCGTCAGCTCGGCGCCGAGCCAGACGACGAGGCCGATCCGGGGAGCCATCCCGCTGGCGGTGCCGAGCATGAGGGGGACCAGTCGGACGCCGCCGCTGGCGGCGAGGACGTTCGTCATCGCGAAGGGCATCTGCGGCGGCAGCCGAGCGAGGGCAACGGCAAGGATCGCGCGACCGGGCGGGGCGTCAATCATGGCGACCGTGAGCTTTCGACCCCAGCGAGAGCGGTCGATTAGTGCCCGGAGGTCGCCGCCGGTGTACCGCCGCCCGAGACGGAATCCGATCACGCATCCGATCAAAACGATGCCGATGGCGACGAGCAGGCCAGCGCCGAAACCGAAGATCAGGCCCGAGATCAGCGACGTGACGTGCGAGGGGATTAACGCGAATCCGACGAGGATGCCTCCGATCAACAGGAAAGTCGGGGCGACCCACCAGCCGGCTTCGCGAAGAGAGGCGACGGGATCGAGAACGCCGCTGACTCCAAGGGCGACCCCGACGAGCGGGAGCAACAGCCCGAGGCTGCCGGCGATCGCAACGCGCCAGATCCGGCGACGATTGGTGTTTGGCCCGGTAGCTCCTTCGTCTTGCACGGTCGGGAGGCTCGCAGGACCGGTGGTGAAATCAAGGCTTGGCGCACGAGCGGATTTGAAATGAAAAAGCGTCCACGGTTCGTGCCGTGGACGCCTCGCAGCGAGCGATGATTGACGGACTTAGCGGCGATAATGATGACCGCGGCGCGTCACGCGATAGTCGCGCCGGTAGTCGTGACGGTTGTTGTAATAGACGCGGGCTGGTCGGTGGTAGACGACTCGCGGCTGAACGTAGACTGGTCGCGGGCGGTAGTAGGTGACGGGTGGCGCGCAGCGATAGCCGCCTGAGTTGAAGGAAATGCTGAGGCCGGGTCGGGCTTCAGCTTTCGGGATGGCGAAAAGGACGCCGATGACAAAGAGGAGGGCGAGGATGGTTTTTGCTGTTTTCATGACAGCATTGGTGACGGTCGGCTGACGGGTTTTATTCAGAGTGACGCTCCTCCGGCTGCCGAGGGGCCGAAACGGAATTCGTGGGTTGCGGCTGCTGCGGCGCTCTCCCGTCAGCGAAACGTCAGGCGGTCGCCGTCGAGGTCGCCGGTGATGTCGTCGCCAGGAGCGAAATTCCCGCCGAGGAGGTCGATGGCCAGCGGGTCGAGGATCTGGCGTTGAATCACGCGCTTGAGCGGCCGGCTCCGTAGGCGGGGTCGTAGCCTTCGGTCGCGAGGAATTTACGCGCTGCGTCGGTGAGGGTGAGGGCGAGATTCTGTTTGCCGAGGCGAGCCAAGAGGCGGTTGAGCTGGATGTCGACGATCGAGGTGATGTCGTTCTCGGAGAGTCGGTCGAAGATGATGGTCTCGTCGATGCGGTTGAGGAACTCGGGGCGGAAGTGGTCGCGGAGAGCGGCGGTCACGCGGGCGTTGCGCTCGTCCTTCGGCAGGTCCTCCATGATGAATTGGCTGCCGAGGTTGGAGGTCATGATGAGGACCGTGTTGCGGAAATCGACGGTTCGGCCCTGGCCGTCGGTGATGCGGCCGTCGTCGAGGACCTGGAGGAGGACGTTGAAGACGTCGGGGTGGGCCTTCTCGATCTCGTCGAAGAGGACGACGGAGTAGGGCTTGCGCCGGACGGCTTCGCTGAGTTGGCCGCCTTCCTCATAGCCGACGTAGCCGGGGGGCGCTCCGATGAGGCGGGCGACGGTGTGTTTTTCCATGTATTCGCTCATGTCGAGGCGGACGATGGCGGACTCGTCGTCGAAGAGGAATTCGGCGAGGGCCTTGGAGAGTTCGGTCTTGCCGACGCCGGTGGGGCCGAGGAAGAGGAAGGAGCCGATGGGGCGGTTTTCGTCCTGGAGACCGGCGCGGGCGCGGCGGACGGCGTTCGAGACGGCGCGGATGGCCTCGCTTTGGCCGACGACTCGGGCGGCAAGGCGGTCTTCCATTTTGACGAGCTTGGCGCGCTCGCCTTCTTGGAGGCGGGAGACGGGGATGCCGGTCCAGACGGCGACGGTTTTGGCGATGTCGTCTTCGGTGACTTCTTCGCGGAGGAGGGAGGGATTCTCGAAGTTCGATTTCGGATTCTCGATGGAGTGTTCCAGCTGGCGCTGGAGGTCGGGGAGGGTGCCGTACTGGAGTTCGGAGGCACGTTGGAGTTCGCCGCGACGTTGGGCTTGCTCCAGTTCGGTCTTCGCCTGATCGATTTGCTCGGCGAGCTTTTGGGTTTTGCCGATCTCTTCTTTTTCGTGAAGCCACTGGGCTTTGAGGTGGTCGGCTTGCTCGCGGAGGTTGGCGAGGTCGCGCTCGAGTTTCTCCAAGCGTTCGCGGGAAGCGGAATCCTTTTCCTTTTTGAGGGCTTGGCGCTCCATTTCCAGCTGCATGACCTGGCGCTCGAGTTGGTCGATTTCCGTGGGGAGGGAATCGAGTTCGATCTTCAGGCGGGACGCGGCTTCGTCGATGAGGTCGACGGCCTTGTCGGGGAGGAAGCGGTCGCTGATGTAGCGGTCGGAGAGGACGGCGGCGGCGACGATGGCGGAGTCCTGAATGCGGACGCCGTGGTGGACTTCGTAGCGCTCCTTGAGTCCGCGGAGGATGGCGATGGTGTCTTCGACGCTGGGTTCGTCGACCTTGACGGGTTGGAAGCGGCGTTCGAGGGCGGCGTCCTTTTCGATGTATTTGCGGTATTCGTCGAGGGTGGTCGCGCCGATGGTGCGGAGTTCGCCCCGGGCGAGCTGGGGCTTGAGGAGGTTGCTGGCGTCCATGGAACCTTCGGCGGCTCCGGCTCCGACGATGGTGTGGAGTTCGTCGATGAAGAGGATGATCTCTCCCTCGGAGGACGTGACTTCCTTGAGGAAAGCTTTGAGGCGGTCTTCGAATTCACCGCGAAATTTCGCGCCAGCGACCATCGCGCCGATGTCCATCGCGATGATGCGTTTGTTTTTGACGGACTCCGGGACGTCTCCGGCGACGATGCGGCGGGCCAAGCCTTCGACGATCGCGGTCTTGCCGGTGCCGGGCTCGCCGATGAGAACCGGGTTGTTTTTCGTGCGGCGGGAGAGGACCTGCATCGTGCGGCGGATCTCTTCGTCGCGGCCGATGACGGGATCGATTTTTCCTTTGCGGGCGAGTTCGGTGAGGTCGCGACCGTATTTTTCGAGGGTTTGGTATTTGCCTTCCGGGTCTGGATCGGTGACTCGCTGGTTGCCGCGGATCGCGGTGAGGGCGGAGAGGAGTTTGTCGCGGGTGATGCCGGCGGAGGTGAGCTGGCGGGCGGCTTCGTCTTTGGAAGCGATGAGGGCAAGGAGGTAGTGTTCGGCGGAGAGGTATTCGTCCTTGAGCTTGGCCATCTCGCCCTCGGCGGCGTCGAGCGTGCGGCGGAGGTCGGTGTTGAGCGTGGGGGTGTTGCCGCCGTGAACGGTCGAGCGTTTCGCCAAGGTGGCTTCGAGGGCGGATTCGACGTCCGCGGGGGCGAGGCCGAGCTTTTCGAGGAGCGGACGGGTGAGGCCGTCGGATTGCTGGAGGAGGGCGAGGAGGAAGTGCTCGTTGCCGATCTCCTGGTGGTCGCGCTTGGACGCGAGGTCGAGCGCGGTGGTGAAGGCTTCCTGGGTCTTTTGGGTGAAACGGTCGGGGCGCATGGGTGGATTTTCGATTTTCGATGGGGTGAGGGTCGTGGTGGATCGAAAGCTGAGCGGTGGCCGGGTGGAGGTTTTTACGATAGGCGGATCTTTTGGCGGATGAAGGTGGGGACGTCGAGGTCCTCGCCGCCGACGATGGTGGGCTCGCTTTTGTCGAAACGGCCTCGGCTGCCGTTGTCGAGGCTGAGGGTCTCCTGCTTCGGCTTGGCGCTCTTCTTGGAACCGCTGGCTTTCGGAATGGTGAACGGGTCCGTGTCGAAGAGTTCGCTCGGGTCGGCGGGAGTGGGTTCTTCGTTTGGGGCCGGGGCTGGTTCTGAAATCGCGACGCGCTCGATCGGGACGTTGATCGGGCCGGTTTCGGGTGTCGCTGGAGGCGTCTTCACTGGCCGCGCGCCGAGGGAGGTGAGGATTGAAGCGGTGACCGGGGTCGAGTCCGAGTCGGCGATGTCGACGGCGAAGTTGAGGGTGCAGTCGGCCGACAGGTGGCGGGTGAGGGATTGCATCATCGTCTGTACTTCGACGAAACGGAGGTCGGCGGGGCCTTCGATGCGGATGAGGGCCGAGCGGGCTTGGGCGAGGAGATTGCCGCGGTCGAGCATCGGGTTCTTGAGGGCGAGTTCGACGGCTTCGTTGGCGCGGTTGCGTCCGGAGGCGGTTCCGGCTCCGAAAGCGCAGGAGTCGGCTGGGCCTTGGAACAGGGCGATGAGGTCGCCGAGGGAGACGTTGATCGGACCCCGTGAGCGGGTGAGGCGGAGAATGGCGGCGACGTTCGCGGAGATGAGGTCGTCGGAGGCGGAAAAGGTCTCGTGGACACCCGCGAGCGGCTCGGCGAGGTCGGCCATGCGGTCGTTGTCGAAGAAGAAGATCGCGTCGGCGTGACGGGCGAGGGCGTCGATGGCGGCGGTGGCTTGCTGGGTGCGCCGTTTTCCTTCGAACGTGAACGGGCGGGTGCAGATCGCGAGGACGCGGGCACCGTGCTTCTTCCCGATCTCGGCGATGAGCGGGAGCGCGCCGCTGCCGACTCCGCCGCCGAGGCCGGCGCAGAGGATGACAACTTGGGCGCTCGAAAGGAGGGCGTCGAGTTCGGTGAGGGACTCGGTGGCGGCGTCGTGGCCGAGGTCGGGATCACCGCCGGCGCCGAGGCCGCGGGCGGTCTGCGATCCAATGAGGAGACGGGTCTCCGCGATGGAGGCATCGAGGGAAGTGCTGTCGGTGTTGACGGCGGCGATGGTGGCGTGATCGGTGCAGCCCGCGAGGATGAGGCGGTCGGCGAGGGTGACTCCGGCGTTGCCGACGCCGAGGACGAGGACGCGGAGTGGCTCGGTGGGTGGGCGGTCGAGGCGGGTGCGCGGGAGTTCGATCATGAGCGGATGAACGGAAGGTTGGTTGCGGTGGTGATTCGATCGGCTCCTTCGCTTCGCTTAGGTTGCCGGTCGGTTTTGAACAGAAGGTAACGAAGGTCGCGCAGAGGTGAAGGCGTTAGGCCGCTGGAAATGGATTCGGTTTGCGGGGCAATTTCGTCGTTTTTTCGGGTCAGCGTTTCTTGCCGAAGAGGCCGCCGACTTTTTTGCCGAAGAGGTTGAAGAGGGAGCCTTGCTCGGGTTCGACGTGCATGGCTTGGGCGTATTTAACGACGCCGATGGCGGTGGCGTAGCGGGGGTTCTGGAAAACGGAGGTGGGGCCGGCGACTTCTTGGGCGATGGCGGCTTGGACGGGCATGTCGAAGACTTCCTCCGCCACCCGGGGGAGGCCCTGGAGCTGCGAGCATCCTCCCGTGAGGAAGACTCCGGCGCGGATGAGGTTGAGGTCGCAGTGCGCGTCGCAATCGCGGCGAACGAGGTGGAAGAGTTCGCGAATGCGGGAGTCGATGATCTGATAGAGGCTGGCGCGTTCGATCTCGCAGCCGGAGAAGCCGCTGTCGTTTTTGAGGATAATCGTTTCGCCGGGAATGGCGTCGTCGACTTGGGCGGAGCCTTCTTCGACTTTGAGGCGCTCGGCGCGGGCGATGGGAATGCGGAGGCCGATGGAGATGTCGTTCGTGATGTGGTCGCCGCCGACGGCGAGGACGCCGGAGTGGGTGACGGCTCCGTCGATGTAGACGAGGTAGTCGGTCGTGCCGCCGCCGATGTCGAGGACGAGGGCGCCGAGGTCTTTCTGGTTCTGGTCGAGGACGACCTGGGCGGCAGCGAGGGAATTGATGACGACGTCGTCGACTTCGACGTCGGCGTCGGTGACGCAGCGGAGGGTGTTTTGGACGCGGGTCTTGATCCCGTGGACGATGTGGAAATCGGCTTCGAGCTTGTGGCCGAGCATGCCGACTGGGTTGAGGACGCCTTCCTGCTTATCGACGTAGTAATGCTGCAGGATGGTGTGGATGAACCAGTTTTGATCGGGAATGTTGACCTCTTTGGCGCTGGCTTCGACGTCCTGGATGTCTTCTTCGTCGATCTCACCGCGGTCTTCGGGGATCTGGGTGACGCCGCGGTTGTTGAAGGATTGGATGTGGGATCCGGTGACGGCGACCCAGACGGTGCGGATCTCGGCGTCGGCTTTTTCCTCGGCTTCGGCGATGGCTTCACGGACGCATTGGACCGCACCGCCGAAGTCGACGATCTCACCCTTGCGGATGCCGGCGGATTTGCATTCGCCGACTCCCAGGATGCGGAGAGCACCGTCGGGGCGGGTTTCCCCGACAACGGCACAGACTTTCGTGGTGCCGATTTCGAGTCCGACGATGAGTGGGGAGTGCGACATGGAACTAGGCTGTGAAGTTTTGGAATATTGAAATCTTCCAGTTCAAACGTTCGTTAGCGGTCGGAGGGTGTTGGCGTCGCGTTGGCGGCTAGAACGAATTGAACCGGGGTGTATTTGGTCGGGATGAGGTTGACGCTTTCGAGCTGGCGTCCGGTTTCGGCGCAATGGGCGAGGAGCTTCTGGAGGCGGTCGATTTGTTCGATGGGATTTTTTGGAGCGAAGGTGATGATCGCATTGGCTTCGTTCGTGACTTCGATGGCGTAGCCGCGCGTGATGTCGAGGGCGCGGATCTTGAGGTAGGAATTGGCGGTCTGGTCGTTGACCGAGATGATGTCGAGGGCAGCTTCGAGGTCGGAGATGGCGAGGGGTTCGCGCGATTTGACGAGGCTTGGGTCCGCGCAATAGATGATGGGGAGCTGCCAATAGTGAGATTCGACTCGGTACGGGCGGATGGTGCGACCGGTGGCGTCGACGAGAAGGGCGTTGTCGGCGGAGAAGGCGTCGGTGTTGCTGCGGGCGAGCCAGGCGACCGGGTGGCGTTTGGTGGCCGCGATGGAGAGGTTGTCGGGCCAGTGGCGCTCGATGCGGACGGAGTCGAATTGATCGATGGCTCGAAGGGCGCGCTCGGCGGCTCCGATGTCGATTTTAAATATGTTTGTGCCGAGGGTAATCCCGGTGATGCCGAGGACTTCGTCGGTGGACATGAGTCCGTCGGTGTCGGCGTTGACGGTCGTGAGGTTGTATTCCGGATTGGAGAGGAAAAATTTGTCCGTGACGGCGATGAAGCCGAAGTAGGCGGCGGCCCCGATGGCGGCGATGAGCGTGAGGCGAACGACGATGCTGGTGACGCGGCGGTTCCGGGTGCGCTTGGCGGTGGAGCGGCGGACTTTGACGTCGAGGAGGTGGTTGCCGGTGCGCTGGGCCCGGGGGCGTGCCGCGCGGCGGTTGGGCGGCGTCTTGGCGGTGGAAGCGGCGGTGCGGCGTTTGGTCACTCGGTGGGTTGGGTTGGTGGTTGGTCTTCGGTCGTGGGTGGCTCGGAGGTGGTTGATTTGAGCAGGGAAAGCTGGGCGATTCTTTCGCAGAGTTCGGCGAAGCTGAGGCCGGTGGCGGCGGCGGCTTTGGGGAGAAGTGAGGTCTCGGTCATGCCGGGGATGGTGTTGACCTCGAGCACGTAGGGTTCGTCGTTCGCGCCGAGGAGGACGTCCACGCGGGAGTAGACCTGCAGGCCAAGGGAGCGGTGGGCGGCGAGCGCGGCGGCTTTGACGCGGCCGGTGGTGTCGGGCGGGAGGATCGCGGGGCACGTGTATTCGGAGGCTCCGGCCGTGTATTTGTTCTCGTAGGAGTAGAAGTCGACCTTGGGGACGATCTCGACGATGGGGAGGGCTTCGTCGCCGACGATGCCGACCGTGAGTTCGCGGCCCGCGATAAACTCCTCGATGAGGACCTCGCCGTCGCGGGCGAAGCAGTCGTCGAGGGCGGTCTCGAGATCGTTGGTATCTTTGACGATGTGAACGCCGACGCTGGAGCCTTCGCGCGGCGGCTTGGCGACGAGGGGGACGGGGAGGGTGGGTTTTTCGCCGTCCTTGAGGACCTGCCACTTGGCGGTGGGGACGCCGGCGGCTTCGAAGGCGCGTTTGCTGGCGATTTTGTCGAAAGCGGTCTTGCTGTTCGCGGCATTTTCGCCGGTGTAGGGGGTGCCGCGTTCGTCGAGGATGGCCTGGAGCTGTCCGTCTTCGCCGAAGGTGCCGTGGATCATGTTGAAGGCGAGGTCGGTGTCGGCGGGGAGTTCGAACGTGGCGTCCTGGACTTCGATGGGGGTGACGGTCGCGCCGAGGGTGGCGAGGGCGCGTTCGACGGCGGCGGCCGAGTTGAGGGAGACTTCGCGTTCGGCTCCGGGGCCACCTTTGAGGACGGCGATTTTTTTATTCTGTAAGCTCATGGAGAGTGTGGAATTAGAAATTGAGTGGCGCTTCGCGCGATCTAGGGAAGTTCTTCGCCGACGATTTGGACTTCGGTTTGGAGGTCGATGTTGCGGTCGCGTTTGGCGGCGGCGGTGATTTCTTCGATTAAGGTGAGGACTTCTTCGGCTTTGGCGCCGCCGTCGTTGACGATGAAGTTGCCGTGGACTTCGGAGACGCGGGCGTGGCCGACGGTAAAATTCTTGAATCCGAGTTCGTCGATGAGTTTGCCGGCGGGGATCTCGCTCGGGTTTTTGAAGATGCAGCCGGCGCAGGCGGCGATGGGCTGGCTTTCGCGACGGTGGGATTCGGACGCGGCGAGCTTCGCCTCGATCTCTTCGCGGGGAGCGGTGGCTCCGGTGAAGACGGCGGAGAGGGCGTAGTTCTTGGCGAGCGTGTCGACGTGGCGGTAGGCGACGTTCATCTCGGAAGGGGTGCGGGTGACGATGTTGCCGTCTTCGTCGCAGAAGCGGACGCGGAGAACTTGGTCGAAGGTCTGGATGCCCATGGCTCCGGCGTTCATGCGGAGGCCCCCGCCGACGTTGCCGGGGATGCCTTCCATCCATTCGAACCCGCCGAGGCCGGCGTTCTTCGCGAGGGTGGCGAGTCGTTTAAATTTCACACCGACTCCGGCAGTGATGGTGTCGCCGTCGACGGAGTGGCTGGCGAATTCGCCTTTCGACAAATGGGCGACGACGCCGGGGATGCCACCGTCGCGGACGAGGAGGTTGCTGCCGCGGCCGATGACCATGAAGGGGATGTCTTGGTCGGTGCAGTGTTGGACGAGGTCGGCGAAGCCGTCTTCGGTCTCGGGTTCGACCCAAAACTGGGCGGGGCCGCCGATCTTGATCGTGGTGTGTTTGGTGAGGGCTCGTAGAGCCGGACGGTGCCGGTGCCGATGACGGCTTGGAGCGCGTCGCGGCGGGTGAGGTCGGCGGTGAGCTGGGTGCCGGCTTCGTGGATGTTGCCAGCGCCAAGACTGAGAATGAGGTCACCGTCCTGGATCTGCGGACCAATTTCCCAGGGGACTTGCCGCATCTCGGGTTGGAAGCGGACGGACGGGTGACCGGCGGCGCGGAGGGATTCGACGACGGTGAGACCGGAGATGCCGGGGATGGGTTTTTCCGAGGCCGGGTAGATGTCGGCGATGACGGCGGCGTCCGAGTCGCGGAAGGCGGGACCGAATTGATCCTTGAGCGCAACGGTGCGGGAGTAGCGGTGGGGTTGAAACATCACGAGCGTGCGTTTCCAGCCGCCGGTGCGGGCGGTCGCGAGGGTGGCGGCGATCTCGGTGGGGTGGTGGCCGTAGTCGTCGACGAGGAGATTGCGGGGGGATTGGTGTTTGATCTCGAAGCGGCGGCGGGCTCCCCGGAAGGTGCCGAGGGCGGCGTCGATGGCGTCGCGGTCGGCACCGAGTTCGGTCGCGAGGGCGATGACGGCGAGGGCGTTGGTGGCATTGTGGGCGCCGGGGATGTTGAGGTCGAATTCGCCGAGCGGTTGGCCGTCGCGGGTGACGGAAAATTTCGAACAGAAGTTGGCGGTGGTGACGTCGTGGAGGCGGTAGCGGGCGTTCCCGTGGGCGCCGTAGCCGATGGCGCGGGGGTGGTCGGCGCAGACGCGGGTCGCGCCTTCGTCGTCGGCGCAGTAGAAGACTTGGCCTGCGGTCTGGCTGAGGAGCTTGGTGTAGACGGCGTCGATGGCGGCGAGGTCTTTGTAGAAATCGAGGTGTTCGGGTTCGACGTTGAGGACGATGGCGTGCTCGGGGTGGTAGTTGATGAGGGTGCCGTCGCTTTCGTCGCCCTCCGCGACGAAAAGGTCACCTTCGGAGTCCCAGCGGGCGTTGGTGCCGAGGATGGGGATCTCCGCGCCGACGTAGTGCGAGGGTTTGAAGCCGCAGGAGCGGAGAACGTGCGCGGCCATGGCGGACGTCGTGGTCTTGCCGTGCATGCCGGAGACGACGATGCCCCGCTTGGCCGACATGATGGCGGCGAGCGCATCGGCGCGTCGGATCATCGGCTTGTCGAGTCGGCGGGCTTCGTCGTAGGCGGGGTTGCCGGGTTTGATGGCGGAGCTGTAAATGACGAGGTCGGCGTCGCGGACCTGGTCGGCGGCGTGGGGACCTTGGAAATCGAGGCCCTTCTTCTGCAGCCGAGATACTTCGATGGTGTTCACTTTGTCCGAGCCGCTGACGCGGTGACCCAGCGCGAGCACGAGGGCCGCGATGCCGCTCATGCCGCTGCCCGCGACACCGATGAGGTGGACGCGTTGGGGCGCGTTTGCGGTCAGAAAATTTGTCAGGTCGGAAGTCACTGTCGGGTTGTGAGTTTGCAGTGCGGCAGCAGGAGGCCGCCGCTCCTTGGAGGAGGCGTGGGTCCTATTATTTGAGGCTTTGTTCGATGGCGGTGGCGACTTTGGCGGCGGCGTCGGTTGGGGCGAGGGCTTGGGAATTTTGGGCCATGGCTTGGCGTTCGGCGTCGTGAGAGAGGAGGTGGGTGACTCGGGCGGCGAGGGTTTCGGCGTTGGCGTTGGATTCGAGGAACATCTCGGCGGCTCCGGCTTCGACGTAGATGCGAGCGTTGATTTCCTGGTGGTTCTCGGCGGCGTAGGGGTAGGGAATGAGAATCTGGGCGATGCCGAATTGCGAGAGTTCGGAGAGGCTGGAGGCTCCCGCGCGGGAGATCACCAGATCGGCGGCGGAGTAGGCTTCCTGCATCTTGTGGTGAAACGGGCTGACGTAGGCGGGAACGCCTTCGCGAAGGTAGTTGGCCGCGGCGAGGCGGTCGTCGCGGTCGCCGGTGAAGTGGATGAGTTGGACGTCTTGGCCGGTGAGGAGGGGCGCGACTTTGAACATGAGTTGGTTGATGCCGGACGCGCCCTGGCTGCCGCCCATGACGAGGAGGGTGCGTTTGGTGGGATCGAGGTTGAAGCGGGTGAGCGCCTCGGCGCGGTCCAAAGGGGATCCGAGGTCCTGGCGGACGGGGGTACCGGTGACTTCGCAGTTGGATTTGGGAAAATGCGGACGGCAAGCTTCGAAGCCGAGGAGGACGTGGTCGACGATCTTGGCGGCCCATTTGTTGGCTTTGCCGGGGATGGAGTTCGATTCGTGGATGAAGGTCGGGATTTTCCCGCGCCACGCGGCGAGGAGCGGGGCGCTGGAGGTGAAGCCGCCCATGCCAAGCACGGCGTCGGGTTTGAATTTGCGGTAGATGCCCTTGCACTGGGACATGCTTTCCCACGTGCGTCCAACGAAACGGATGAAAGCGGGTGAGACGATGGACGGCAGGCCGACGGACGGAAGCTTCTCGGCGCGGAAGTCGGGGTGGGCCTTGAGAGCTTGCGCGTCGATGGGTTTCTCGGACACGAGGAGGAGAACCTCGTGTCCGCGGTCCTTGAGGGTTTGGGCGACGGCGAGGCCGGGGAAGAGGTGGCCGCCGGTGCCGCCGCAGGCGATGACTACACGCATGGTCGGATGGTGCGGTTGAGTTGAGGAGTGGGCATCAGATTCGGCGAGTGGTGGTGCGGGCGGCGAGGCGGGTCTGGCGGACGGGGGCGGAGACCGGGTGGCCGTGGCGGTGGATATTGATGAGGATTCCGACGAGGAACAAACAAATGAGGAGGTTCGAACCGCCGAAGCTGATGAACGGGAGCGGCATGCCCTTGTTGGGCAGGAGGGACGTGGTGACGCCGATGTTCACGCAAGCTTGGAGGGCGATGACGGTGATGACGCCGAACCCGGTGAGCATACCAAAGCGGTCTTTGGCGTTCATCGCGACGAGGAAGCCGCAGAGGCAAATGATGAGGTAGATGCTGACGACCGAGAGCGTGGCGACGAGGCCGAGTTCTTCACCGATCATCGGAAAAATGAAGTCGGTGTGAGCCTCGGGGAGGTAGAGAAATTTTTGCCGCCCTTCGCCCAGGCCGAGTCCCGTGAGACCGCCGGAGCCAATGGCAATGAGGGCCTGCCACTGTTGGAGACCTTCCGTGAGCTTGAAGTTTTCAGGGTTCAGGAAGGCGATGAGGCGAGCGTTGCGCTCTTCGATGTGGGTGGCGACGTAGAGGACGCCCGCGAGACCGGTGGTCGCAAGCGGAAGGAGGTAACGGAGACCAGCGCCGGCGACAAACATCACGCCAAACATCGTGCCGCCGACGAGGGCGGTCGCGCCGAGATCGACCTCGATGACGATGAGCGCCATGAGGACGGCGACGACGGCGCCGGGGATGAGGAAACCGAAGAGGAAGGATCCGCTTTGCTTCTGGTACTTGGAATACCAAAACGCCAGGAAGAAGATGGCGGCGACCTTGGCGAGTTCGCTGGGTTGGAAGTTGGCGAAGCCGAGGGTGATCCAGCGGCTGGAACCGTTGATGTTGCGACCGATGCCGGGAGCGAAGCAGGCGGCGAGGAGGAGGAGCGCGGCGGCGAACCAGATCCACCAAGTCTTCTGCCACCAATGGTAATCGATGACTGCTCCCGCGATGCAGGCCGTCGTGGCGATCAAGAGCCAGAGGGCCTGCTTCTTGACGAAGTAGTAGACGTCGCCGTGGGCCTGCTGGGCGAAAGCACTCGTGCTAAAGAGCATGATTAGGCCAAGCGTCACCAGACCCGCAATCCCGAGAAGGAGGATCGTGATACTGTGACGTTGGATGATCGTGGCGAGCGTCTTCACGATTGGTTTTTGAGGCCGTTGAGAAAGGCTAGTTCGAACCTGGAATCTTCAATTTCTGGCCAATTTGAATCTTCGTGGCGTCTTCGATGTCGTTGACCTCAATGAGCTTCTGGTAGCTGACGTTGAGTTTCTTCGCAATGCTCCAGGGATTGTCGCCGGAGACGACTTCGTAGGTGTCGGCGGTGGCGGTTGGCGCCGGGGCTTGTGCTTCGACCTTCGGAGCGGGTTCGGCTGCCGCGGTTGCTGGGATTGGTGCTGACTGCTCGACGACCGGCACCGCGGCGGCGACCGGTGCGTTGGTGGCGGGGATGCGGAGGATTTCGCCGACGCGGATCTTGGTCGGGTCGGTGATGTTGTTCTCGGCCTGGATGGCGGCGATGCTCACACCGTAGAGGCTGGAGATGCGGGTGAGAGTGTCGCCGGGACGCATCTCGTGGGTCTTGCCGGTGAACTCAGCGGTCGCTTTCTGAGACGCGGTTTTCTGGTCGCTGGTGTTCTCCGTGAGACTGCGGGGTTCGAAGGCGCGGGCGGCCGTGGATGGTTCGTCGACCGGGTCGGTCTTTGGTGCCGGGGCGGCGGCAAAATTGCTCGCTTGGTCGGCGGTCTCCTCGCTGAAGACGGGACTTTGCCGGGTCTTGATCGTGTTGAACGCGAAGACGCCGGCGACGGCGATGACGTGGAGCACGAGGACGACAACGAAGGCGTGGGAGAGCTTCATGTTGGGTTCCTGCTCGTCGTAGTAATCGTCTTCGTCGTCGGCCATGCGCGGGGCGCGGCGGGCGACGGCGGCGTTGAGTTTGATTTTGGACGGTGGTTTTTTTCCGGGGACCCGGCGGCGCTGGGGGCGCGGGGCGGCGGCTTTTTGGCGGTTGGGCAGTTTGATTTTCATGGTCGGCTGGCTGGCTTGGGTTGCGGTGGTGTTTTGTTTTTGGAATCTAAAGGAGTCGGGCGACGGCTTGTTTGAAGGCGTTGCCGCGTTCGCCGTAGTTGGCAAACATGTCGAACGAGGACGTCCCCGGGGAGAGAAGGACGGTGTCGCCGGAGTGGGCGAGGGTGCGGGCGGTGGCGACAGCTTCTTCGAGAGTGGTGGCGGCGTGCGTGTTCGTTTCCGGCCAGGCGGCGGCGATGCGGTCCTTCATTTCCCCGATGAGAACGGCGGCGCGGACGTGCTTCTTCACGGATTCGGCGAGCGGGTGGAACTCGTGGCCTTTGTCCTTGCCGCCAGCGATGAGGATGATCGGCGTCTCGGAGGCGGTGAGGGCGGCGGCGGTGGATTCCAGCGTGGTTGCTTTGGAATCGTTGACGTAGCGGATGCCGTCTAGTTCGCGGACAAATTCGCAGCGATGAGCGGGTGGAGTGAAAGTGGTCGCGGCGACGGCGAGGCGCTCGAGGTCGACGTCGAGAGCGTGGCCGATCGCGAGGGCGGCCATGAGGTTCTCCGCGTTGTGCGTGCCGCGGAGGGGAGTGGCTCGCTGGTCGAGGACGGGGTTGCCTCGGAAATGAATGGTGGTGCCCGTGAGAGTAAAATCGGCGTCGGTGGTGTGGGCGCTGAAGGTGACGCGGGTGGCGTCGGTGGTTGGGAGGTCGGCGGCTTCGCGGGCGTTGACGATCTGGTGGTCGGCGGCGGTTTGGCGTTCGAAGACGCGAAGTTTTGCGGTGCGGTATTCCGCGATGTCGGCGTAGCGGTCGAGGTGGTCGGGACTGAAGTTGAGCCAGACGGCGACGTGCGGGTGGAAGTGCTGGATGGTTTCGAGTTGGAACGAGGAGCACTCGAGCGTCATGACGTCGAGAGCCTTGGATTCGCGGATGGCTTGGGCGAACGGGGTGCCGATGTTGCCGCTGGCGGTAGTGCGGACGCCGACCGAATTGAGAAGGTGGGTCGTGAGGAGGGTGGTGGTGGTTTTTCCGTTCGTGCCGGTGATGGCGATGACTGGGCAATGGCATTCTTCGAAGCCGAGTTCGAGTTCGCCGATGACGGGGATTTTTTTGGAGACGACGTTGCGGACGATGGCGTTGGCCGGGTCGATGCCGGGGCTGAGAACGCAGAGGTCGTAGGGGGTGGGGTCGGTCTCGGCGGCGGGGCCAAGGATGGTTTTGATGCCGAGAGCGCGGAGTTCGGCGGCTGCGTCGCGGAGGGCGGGGGTGTCGTGGGAGTCGGACACGGTGACGCTGGCGCCTTCCTCCTGGAGGAGGATGGCGGCGGCCTTGCCGGAGTGGCCGAGGCCGAGGACCAGGGTGTTCTTCCCGCTGTGGATCATTTGGTGGCGTCGGTGGTGTCGGTGAAATTTGTTCGGGCAACTGGCAGGAGTGGTGCCGGGCTGGAAGCCTGCGCTCCCCATCGAGTTGCCGCATTCATCGGAGTTTGAGGGTGGCTAAACCCAGGAGAGCGAACATGAGGCTGAGGATCCAGAAGCGGACGATGACGGTGCTTTCCTTCCAGCCACTCAACTCGAAGTGGTGGTGGATGGGGGCCATGCGGAGGATGCGTTTCCCCGTAAGTTTGAAGCTGGCGACTTGGCCGATGACGGAGAGGGCCTCGATGACGAAGACGCCGCCGACGATCGCGAGGAGGAACTCCTGTTTGACGCAGATCGCGACGGCTCCGAGCATGCCGCCGATGGCGAGGCTGCCGGTGTCGCCCATGAAGACTTTGGCGGGGTGGCAATTCCACCAGAGGAAGCCGAGACCGGCTCCGGCTAACGCCATGCAGAGGATGGTGACTTCGCCCGCCGGGACGACGAAGGGGATGTCGAGGTAACCGGCCGTGATCGAGTTGCCCGCCACGTAGGCGAGGGCGGAGTAGGTGGCGGCGGTGGTGACGGTGCAGCCGGCGGCGAGACCGTCGAGGCCGTCGGTGAGGTTCACGGCGTTGGACGTGCCGACGATGATGAAGAGGTAGAGGACGAAGGCGAAGATGCCAAGATTGGGGATGATCGGGTCTTTGAAGAAGGGAACGTAAAGCTCGCGGGCGAGGGGCCAGAGCGTGGGTTCGCCGTTGAACGGGTAGAACATGAAGAAGACGGTGACGCCCGCCGCGAGGAGGCACTGGAGGCCGAATTTCGCGCGGGAGCTGATGCCTTTACTGTTCTTTTTGGCGACCTTCTGCCAGTCGTCGTAGAAGCCGATCATGCCGTGCGCGATCATGACGACGAGGATGAGCCAGACGAACGGGTTGCTGTATCTGGCCCAGAGGAGGGTGGAAACCAGGACGCTGCCGAGGAGGAGGAGGCCGCCCATGGTCGGGGTTCCGGCCTTGCTGCCGTGGAGTTCGAAGAGTTTGTTGACCTCTTCTTTCGTGCGGACGGGCTGGCCGAACTTGAGCGAGATGAGCTTGCGGATGACGAAGTTGCCAAACATGAGCGAGAGCACGAACGCGGTGATGCCGGCGCAGATGCCGCGGAAGGTGACGTAGCGGAAGACGTTGAGCGCCTTGGCCAGCTCGCTGTCGGGCTGGAGGGTCTCGCTGAAACTGTAGAGGTAATAAAACATTACGGGGTCGAAGGTCGAAGGTCGGAAGGTCGGAAAGGAACGGCTGATGCCGTTGTTTTTTCGAAGGCTTCGATGATCGCCTCCATCTTGGCGGCTCGGGAGCCCTTGATGAGGATGATGTCGCCCTCCTTGGCCAGGTCGCGGAGGGTTGCGGTGGTCTCGGCGGTGTCGAGGGTTTCGTGGACCTGATGCAATCCGGATTGGCGGGCGGTGGCGGCGAGGAGTGCGGTCTCGGGACCGGTGGTGACGAGGACGTCGGCGTGGGCAGCGGCGGCTCTGCCGGCTCGGGCGTAGCCGGTGTCGGCGTAAGTGCCGAGTTCGCCCATCTTGCCGAGGACGGCGATGCGGCGGCCCGTGGTCGGGAAGGTGGCGAGGGTTTTCAGCGCAGCTTCGACGGAATCCGGGTTGGCGTTGTAGCTGTCGTCGATGAGGCGAATGCCCCGGATCATCGTTTGCTTGAGTCGGCCTCCGGTGAGGCGGGCGGTGGCGAGGCCTTCGACGCAGTCGTCGAGGGAGAGGCCGTGTTCGAGACCGGCGGCGATGGCGAGGAGGGCGTTGCGGACCATGTGCTCGCCGGGGACCGGGAGGTGGGCGGTGGCGGTTTCGCCGTAGGCCGTAATCTCGAAGGTGGTGCCTTCGGGATTGGTTCTGGTGATTTTGCCGACGACTTGACCGCCGGTGAGTCCGGCGCGGACGACTCGGGCTTTGCAGCGTTCGGCGATGAAGTCGGTGTAGTCGTTTTCGGTCGGGAGGATGACGACGCCTTCGGAGCCGATGGCTTCGGCGAGGGCGGATTTCTCGGTAGCGATGCCGTCGCGGGCGGTGTCTGGGAAAAATTCGATGTGGGCCGTGCCGACGTTGGTGATGATGGCGGCGTCCGGCTTGGCGATGGCCGCGAGGGCGGCGATCTCGCCGGGATGGCTCATCCCCATTTCCCAGACGGCGGCTTGGTGGGTCGAGTTGGCCTCGAGGATGGTGAGCGGAAGGCCGAAGTGATTGTTCAGATTACCGAGGGTCTTCGTGACGGGGTAGCGGGCGGAAAGGACGGCGGCGGTAAATTCTTTGGTGCTCGTCTTGCCGCTGGAACCGGTGATGCCGATGGCGTGGAGGTTGAGTTCGTCGCGGGTGGCGCTGGCGAGGGTCTGGAGAGCGGCGAGGGTGTCGGCGACGCGGATGACGGGGAATCCGTCTGGAACCGGGACGTTGGCGTCGAGGATGGCGGCGGCGGCTCCGCGCTTGATGGCGGCGTCGACGAAGCTGTTGCCGTCATGGTTGTCGCCGTGGAGGGCGAGGTAGAGGTCGCCGGGCTCGAGCGTGCGCGTGTCCTTCGAGATGCGGGTGACGGTGGTTGCGGCGTCTCCGTTCACGACGGTTCCGCCGCTGCGGGTGGCGATCTGAGCGATGGAGAGGGCGTCCATTTTATTGGCGATCATCCCCGGCTAGCGTTGGCTTCGCTTGGATGGCGTTGCGGGCGACGGAGACGTCGTCGAAGTCGGTGCGGCGGCCGTTCTCAAATTCCTGGTAGGTTTCGTGGCCCTTGCCGGCGATGACGATGATGTCGCCCTGCTCGGCGAGGTTGATCGCCCGGGCGATGGCGTCCTTGCGGTCGGTGATGGTTTCGTAGCTGCCTTCGCGCATGCCGTGGGTGATGTCGGCGAGGATGCGAGCGGGGTCTTCGTTGCGCGGGTTATCGGAGGTGACGATGGCGTAGTCGGCGATCTGGGAAACGGCTTTGCCCATGAGCGGGCGCTTGGCTCGGTCGCGGTCTCCGCCGCAGCCGAAGACGCAGACGAGGCGGCGGGGGCGCAGGTCGCGGAGGGTGCGGAGGACGTTGGTGAGGGCGTCGTCGGTGTGGGCGTAATCGACGAAGACGTGGAAGTTGCGCTTGGCGGGGACTCGCTCGAGGCGGCCGGGGATCTGCGGAGCGGTGGCTAGCGCGGCGACGGCGCGGCGGATTTCGATGCCGATGGCCGCGGCGGCGGTGAGGGCAGCGAGGGTGTTGTAGACGTTGAACATCCCGATGAGCGGGGTGCGGACGAGGTATTCGCGGCCGCGGGCGGTGAGTTGGTATTGCGTCCCGGTGAAGTCGATGCGGACGGATGAGGCTCGGTATTGCGGGTGGACGCCGAGGCCGTAGGTGAAGGGTTTGGCGTTCTTCGGGAGGCGCTCGATGAGGAAGCGTCCGTAGCGGTCGTCGGCGTTGATGATCGATTTGCCGCGTTTGGCGGTTTGCGCGTAGACGTTTTCGAAGAGGGAGGCCTTGGCGTCGAAGTAGGCTTCCATCGACTTGTGGTAGTCGAGGTGGTCTTGGGTGAGGTTCGTGAAAATGGCTGCGTCCCAATCGATGCCGCGGACGCGGTGCTGGACGAGGGCGTGACTGGAGACCTCCATGGCGACGGCGCGGGAGCCAGCGTCGAGCATTTCGGAGAGGAGGCTTTGGACGTCGGGGGACTCGGGGGTCGTGCGGACGGATTCGAACTCGCGGTCGCCGGCGACGGTGCGGACGGTGCCGATGAGACCACAGCGGTGGAGGACGGTGTCGCAGATGTGTTTGACGAGGAAGGTGGTGGTTGTTTTTCCGTTGGTGCCGGTGACGCCGATGGCTTTGAGGTGCGCGGCGGGGTTGTCGTAATAGGTTCGCGCGACGTCGGCCATGGCGGCGCGGGCGTCGGGGACACGGACGACCGGGGGGGCGGTGGCGGGGTCGAGATCGGGAATGGCGGTCTCGGCGATGATGGCCGTCGCGCCGCTGGCGGTGGCGCGTTGGGCGTAGGTCGCGCCGGTGGTTTTTTCGCCGGGGAGGGCGAAGAAGAGGGCGTCTTGGGTGACCTGGCGGGAGTCGTAGGCGAGGGAGTTAACGGCACGGTTCTCCGCGTCCGACGGGGGGTGGATGTCGGATTTCGTGAGGAGACTGTGGAGGTTGTGGGTCACTGGTGGTTCTGAATGATCTCGCGTTAGTCGATTTGGGTTGGGTCCTTTCGGTTTCTATTTTTTGGCGACGACGGCTTCGGCTTTCATGACGGGTTTGAGGTCCATTTGGCGGGCGGTGCGTTCGGCGATTCTCGAGAAGATGGGAGCGGCCACGAGGCCGCCGTAGTTGAGGTGCGAGGGGATGTCGGGGTTGTCGATCATGACGATGCAGACGAAGGCGGGGTCTTCGGCGGGGAGGTAGCCGACGAAGGAGACCACGTATTGGTCCGCAGTGTAGCCCCCGCTGTCGGCGACCTTCTGGGCGGTGCCGGTCTTGCCCGCGACGGTGTAGCCGGCGACGGCGGCGAGTTGAGCGGTGCCGCCAGGGCCGACGACGGCGGCGAGGGCGTCGTTCAGGATGAAAGCGGTCTCGGGATTGAGGACGTTGCGGACGACGGTGGGGGGGAAGTTTTTGATGACTTTGCCCTGGCTGTCGGAGATGGATTTGACGATGCGGGGGGCCATGAGGTTGCCGCCGTTGGCGACGACGGCCATGCCCATGACCATTTGGAGCGGGGTGACCGCGATGGCGTGTCCCATGGGCATGCGGGTGATGGTGAGGGCGTCCCAGGCGGCGGGTGGGTGAACGGTGCCGGTGATCTCGCCGGGAAGTTCGATCCCGGTGCGTTCGCCGAAGCCGAAGCGCTTGGTGTATTCGTAAAAAAGATTATCGCCCATGCGGAGGGCAAGTTTGGCGCAGCCGATGTTCGACGATTTTTTGATGATGTCGTGGACGGTAAGATTCCCGTAGCCGTGGTGGTCGCGGAGGATCTTTCCGCCGTAGGCGAAGCGGCCGCCTTCGCAGTAAATCGTCGATTCCGTGTTCACGAGGCCCTCGTTGAGCGCGCCGCCGGTTGGGACGATCTTAAAGACGGAGCCGGGTTCGACCTGATCGATGATGGCGCGGTTTTTCATCGCGTTCGGTTCGGCACCTCCGATGTCGTCGGGGTCGAAGGCGGGGCGATTGGCCATGGCGAGGACTTCGCCGGTCTTGGGATCGACGAGGACGGCGATGGCTTTCTCGGGGCGAGCTCGGCGAAGGCGGCGTCGAGTTCGTCTTCGACGATGGACTGGATGCCCATGTCGACGGTGAGCGTGACGTTCATGCCGTTGCGGGGCGCTCGCTCCTGGCCGCGGTAGACGACGATTTCCTTGCCGGTGCGGTCGCGTTCGATGTGGCGGAAGCCGTTTTGGCCCTGAAGGAATTCGTCCATCGAAGCCTCGATGCCCTGGACGCCGATGCGCTCGTGGTTGGTGAACCCGAGGACGTGGCTGAGCATCGAGCCGTTCGGGTGAACGCGCTCGGAGTCGTGCTCGAAATAAATGCCGCGGATGCGCTGTTCCTCCATGCGTTTCTGGAGGTCGATGGCGTTCTCGGCGGGGAGGCCGCGGGCGAGAATTTCGTATTTGTCGTCGGTCTCGACGGCCTTCGTCAGGATGGCGTGGAGTTCGGTTTCGTCCAGACGGAGAAAGGGCGCAGCGGCGGCGGCGAGGACGGCGGGGTCCTTGATGTGGGAGCCGTCGGCGAAGGCCGTGCGGATGGGGGCGTTCTCGGTGAGGGCCTCGCCGTTGCGGTCGAAGATGAGGCCGCGGGCGGCGTGGATCGTTTGACGGATGGAATTTTTCCGTGCGGCGAGGTTGGCGTATTCGTCGTGTTTGGTGACGCCGATGTAAACGAGTCGGGCCGAGAAACAGGTAAAGATCGTCCCCAGGACGATGCTAAAAATGGCGATGCGGGTGCGGGCGGTCCACCTCACTGGCGCGGAAATTGGTTGGCGGCGGTGCGGAGGACGTCATCGCGGCTGGCGACGGAGGGTGGGATGAGGCGGGCGATGGCGGTGGCCTGGACGGGGACGAGCGCGACGAAGCCGGTCTCGACGGCGCGGCGGAGCGTCATGCGCGAGGACAGGCGGGCGATGCGGCTCTGGAAGTCCTGGTTGCGGGCGCGGAGTTCGCGGAGTTCGCGCTCGGTCTGGCGGACTTTGTCGCCGAGGGCGTGCTGGGTGTTTTTGAGCGAGAGGTAGCAGAGGCCGGCTCCGCCGACCGTGAGGGCGAGGAGGAGGACGAGGAAGATCTTGGGGAGCTGGACTTTGTTTTCGGGGCGGCGGCGGGTGTTCATAGCTTTGTTTTAGGTTCTGAAGTTTCGAGGTCTTGGAGTTCTGAAGTTCGGGATTAGATGCGTTCGACGATGCGGAGTTTGGCGCTGCGGGAGCGGGGATTTTCGGCCACTTCGGCGGCGTCGGCTTCGATGGGGTGCGGGGTGAGGAGGCGGAAGGCGTGGTCGGGGTTGCGGCGGGGTTCGGGCCACTCGGGGCGGTCGATCCAGGCGGAGCTGCGGTGCTTGAAATATTTTTTGACGATGCGGTCTTCGAGGGAGTGAAAGGTGATGACTCCGAAGCGGGCGCCGGGCGCAAGACGGGAGCTGATGGTTGCCAAGCCGCGTTCGAGGGAGCCGAGTTCGTCGTTGATGGCGATGCGGAGGGCTTGGAAGACGCGCGTGGCTGGGTGGCGTTTGCTGAACCGGGGGATGACCTGGCTGACGGCGTTTGCGAGCTGCCCCGTTGTGGTGATGGGCTGGTCTTCGCGGACGCGGACGAGGTGGGTGGCGATGCGGTTGGCGGATTTTTCCTCGCCGTATTCACGGAAGATGCGGATGAGCTCCTCGGCGGGGGCGTGATTCACGATGTCGGCGGCGGACTCCGTGGCGTCGGGGCCCATGCGCATGTCGAGTGGGCCGTCGTGCAGGAGCGAAAAGCCGCGGGTGGCTTCGTCGAGCTGGTGGGACGAGACGCCGATGTCGATGAAGGCGCCGTCGATCCGGCCGATGCCTTGCGAATCGAGCGCGTTGTCTGCGTCCGCGTAGTTGGCTTGGACGATCGTGAGGTGGTCGGCGTGGGGGGCGAGGCGGGTGGCGGCGAAGGCGAGGGCTTCGGGGTCGCGGTCGAGGGCGATCACGCGGGAGCCGGCTTCGAGGAGCAGCTCGGTGTGGCCGCCGCCGCCGAGGGTGCCGTCGAGGAAGACGGTGCCGGGTCGCGGGCGCAGGAAGGTGATGACCTCATCGGCGAGGACGGGAACGTGGTAATCCATGGAGCCGGGGATTGGCTCAGAATTTTCCAAGAGCAGGTCGAGGTGGTCTTCGAAGTCCAAGCAGTTCATACGCGTTGCGAGGTTTGAATTTAATGACGATGGCGCTGGCGAGCTGGCCGGGTTTCGCGGGCGTGAAGCCGACGAGATACTTGTGGCCAGTGGATTTCACCGGGCGGGTCCTTTCATTCGATTCGAGAGTTCTCCATTTAGGTTTCGCGGTGGCTGAGGTTTACTGGTTTTGAAATTGGCGGCTAGAGGCCCAGGCGGCGGAGAGCGGTTTTCGCTTCGGCGGACAGGGTGGGTTTGGTGGCGGGTTCGGTGCGCGTTTTCGCGTCCCAGATCTCGAAGGTGTCGCTGACGCCGATGAAGAGGGCGTTTTCGGCAATTCCGACGAGTTTGGAGAAGTCGTCGGGGATGAGGATACGGCCCTGCTTGTCGGGTTTGATGAAGCGGGCGTTGCCGAAGAAATCGCGTCGGACTTCGGCCCAATCGTCGAGGGGAACCGTTGCGCGAATCTCGCTTTGCTTGGCGACGAATTGGGCTGGCAGCATGCCAGCGAGGTATTTTTCGTCGGAGGAAGGGACGAGGTAGAAGGCGTCTTCTTCGGTGAATTTCCAGTCGGCCGGGAGCGGAACGCGATTCTTCGCGTCCAGCGCGCGGGTGTACCTCCCCGCGAAGATTTTTCCGACTGTTGATTCTTCGGGCATTTCGATGTTTCTTAGGGTCTACATACCACTGACTCCCACGACGTCCCACTTTCTCCCACCGTTTGGGGTGAAACGTCAATGAAAATGGGCTTGACGGGGGAGAATTATTTGGAGGCTGGCGGTTTCGTGGAGCATGAGGCTGGTAAACCGCGGGGGGACCGGTGGTTTGGACACCTGAGTGGCGTGGCGGGCTTCCGGGCTGGAAGCCCGGAAGGGCGGGCAGGATGCCCGCGCTCCCCATTTGGCTTTTGGCGGCTTGGGTTGGTTTGGTAGCGTTGTCGGTCTATGCAAGCTGTTGTTGAATTTGACCCGTCGGTGCATCGCCTGGAATCGGACAGCATGGGGGAGATACCCGTGCCGAAGGATCGCTACTACGGGGCGCAGACGGCGCGGTCGCTGATCCATTTCGACATCGGGAATGACGTGAAGCCGCCGGAGCTGATCCGGGCGCTCGGGGTTTTGAAGAAGGCTTGTGCGATCGTGAACGGGGATCTCGGGAAGCTCGATTCCGCGAAATGCGAGTTGATCGTGCGGGCGGCGGACGAGGTGATCGCGGGGTCACTGGATGATCATTTTCCCCTGCGGATCTGGCAGACGGGGAGCGGGACGCAGAGTAACATGAACTCGAACGAGGTGATCTCGAACCGGGCGATCGAGTTGGCGGGGGGCGAGATGGGGAGCAAGGAGCCGGTGCATCCGAACGATCACGTGAACATGTCGCAGAGCTCGAACGACACGTTCCCGACGGCGATGAGCATCGCGGCGGCGACGGTGGTACGGGAGCGGTTGTTGCCGGCGGTGCGGAGGCTGCGGGACGTGCTGAACGCGAAGGCGGAGGAGTTTGCGGACGTGGTGAAAATCGGGCGGACGCACTTGCAGGACGCGACGCCACTGACGTTGGGACAGGAATTTTCGGGTTACGTGCAGGCGTTGGACGATGATGTGGCGCGGATCGAAGCGAGTCTGCCGGGGTTGTGCGCGCTGGCGATCGGGGGGACGGCGGTCGGGACCGGGTTGAATTCGCACCCGGAATTTGCCGAGCGGACGGCGGCGAAGATCGCGGAGCTGACCGGGATCCCGTTCACGTCGGCTCCGAATAAGTTCACCGCGCTGTCGGCGCACAGCGAGTTTGTCTTTGCGAGTGGGGCGCTGAAATCGCTGGCCTGCACGGCGATGAAGGTCGCGAATGACGTGCGGTGGCTGGCGAGCGGGCCGCGGTGTGGGTTGGGCGAGTTGACGATCCCGGAGAACGAGCCGGGGAGTTCGATCATGCCCGGGAAGGTGAATCCGACGCAGTGCGAGTCACTGACGATGGTGGCGGTGCAGGTGATGGGGAACGACGCGGCGATCGGGATCGCGGGGTCGCAGGGGAACTTCGAGCTGAACGTCTACAAGCCGGTGATCATCTTCAATTTTCTGAATTCCGTGCGGTTATTGGCGGACGGGTGCCGGTCCTTCACCGAGCATTGCGCGGTCGGGATCGAGCCGAACCGGGAGAAGATCGCGGCTTACGTAGCAGATTCGTTGATGCTGGTGACGGCGCTGAATCCGCACATTGGCTACGACAAGTCGGCGCAGATCGCGAAGAAGGCGCACCAGGATCGGTCGAGCCTGAAGGAGGCGGCGGTGGCGCTGGGGTTCGTGTCGGCGGAGGATTTTGACTCTTGGGTGGATCCTCGGGCGATGACGACGCCGTGAGACTCAAGTCTGTGGCTCCGAGGAAGGGTGCTTGCTGTATCGCTTCATGATGATCGTTGCGCTGAGTCCGTGGACGACGATGGAGACGGCGATGACGGCGACGGTGATCGAGATGATCTGGCGGGACAAGTCGTCAGGCACGCCGTGAGCGACGGCGAACATGAGGTAATAGATCGAGCCGATGCCCCGCATGCCGAGCCAGGAGATGATGGCGCGCTGCGGGTGATTGGCTTCTGATTTCGCCAGCCCGATGAGGACGGCGATGGGACGAATGAGCAGGATGACGATGGGCACGAAGAACCAGGTCTCGAAGGGGAGGAAGTCCGTCGTCAACATCGTCCCGACCGTCAGGACGAGGGCGACTTCGATGAGTTTTTCGAGTTGTTCGTTGAAATCGAGGACTTCGTCGGTGAGGTGGGCCGCAGCGGACTCGGGATGTTTCTCTTGTTCGGAATCCGGGCCCTCGGCCTCCTCGAGGGCTTCGTCGGGATCGCGGTCGTCTCCTGTCTGGTGGCGTTCGAGCGCGCGAAGCGCGAGGCCGGCGGCGAAGACGGCGAGGAAACCGTAGGCCGAGACCAGCAGAGCGGCACCGTAGGAGATCCCGATCAAACCGAGGGTCAGGAATTGATCGTAGCCGAGGCCCTCGCAGTGAGTTTTTCGGAGGTGGAGAATGACGCGTCCGACGCCGTAGCCCGCGAGCGCACCGATGCCGAGGCCGCCGACGATGGCCCAGACGACGTCGACGGCGATCCAGTGCCAGCCGTAGTCGCCGAGGTTGTGAAGTCCGAGCAGTCCGAGGCCGAGCATGATGAACGGAAACGCCGTGCCGTCATTGAATCCGGCCTCGCCACTCAGCGAGAATCGCAGCCGCTCGCGATCACCGGCCTCGCGAACCTGCACTTCGGACGCAAGGACGGGATCGGTCGGCGCGAGGATGCCGCCGAGGAGGATCGCGGCGCCAATTGAAAAATCGAAAAGGAAGACGGCGGCGGCGGCGATGAGCGCAACGGTCAGCGTCATCGAAACGAAGGCCAGGCGAAGCGGCAGCCACCAGAGCGGGTCGCGGAGGGGGATCCGGATCTTGAGGCCGGTCGTGAAGAGGGAGACGACGACCGCGATTTCGGCCAAGCGCTCGATGAGGGTGGCCTGCTTGACGGGATCGAAATAGAGGACGCCGAACCCGAGTTGGCCGACGATGACGCCGACGGCAAAATAGATCATCGCCGCGGTCGCGGGCAGATCTTTGAGGATCGACCCGAAGAACGCGACGACGATGAGGACCGCGCCAATGAGAAGGGTCCAGGCTTCGAAGCTCACGCGAGTCTATCGCAACTGGAGCGGCGTCGGGCCCTACCGAAGAAAGGTAAGCGGGTCGCGGAGTTCGCGCTCGGTCTCGCGGGCGAGGAGCGCGCTGAGGGCGAGGACCGAAATGAGATTCGGTACGGCCATGAGGGCGTTGGCGGAGTCGGAGAAGTTGATCACGAGGCTGCTTGGTGAGGTCGCGCCGATGTAGATCGCGATGACCCAGAGGATTCGATAGGCGAGGATGAGGCGGACGCCACCGAGGTATTCGATGGCTTTTTCGCCGTAGTAGGACCAGCCGAGGAGGGTCGAGAAGACGAAGCTGACGAGGCCGACGGTGATGATCGTTTTTCCGAGGTAGGGGATGCCGTCGAAGGCGTTGGAGGTCATGACCGCACCGTCGCCGGTTTCGGTCCACGCGCCGGTGACGACGATGGCGATGCCGGTGAGGGCGCAGACGACGACGGTGTCCCAGAAGGTGCCGGTCATCGAGACGAGGGCTTGTTGCGCGGGGTTGGTCGTCTTCGCGGCGGCGGCGGCGATGGGGGCGCTGCCGAGGCCGGATTCGTTGGAGAACAGTCCGCGTTTGACGCCTTGCTGGAGAACGACGCCGAGGGCACCGCCAGCGGCGGCTTGGCCGGTGAAGGCGTCGGAGAGGATGAGCGCAAGGGCGGCGGGGAGTTCCGTGATGTTGAGAATGATGAGGGCGAGGCAGCCGAGGACGTAAAAGACGACCATGACGGGGACCACGACGGCGCAGGCACGGGCGATCCAGCGGATGCCGCCGATGAGGACCGCTCCGACGGCGACGGCCATGACGATGCCGATGATCGAGCGGTATTGGCCAATTTGTTCGGGGCTGAGGTCGGGGAAGAGGCCGATGAGTTGGGAGGTGACGGCTTTGGCCTGGAAGACATTGCCGATCCCGAAAGCGGCGATGGCGGTGAAGATGGCGAAGATGACGCCGAGCCATTTCCACTTGAGGCCGTGCTCGAGGACGTACATCGGGCCGCCGGACATCTCGCCGCGCTCGTTGCGGACGCGGTATTTTACGGAGAGGTAGCCTTCGGCGTATTTGGTCGCGATGCCGAAGACGCCGGTGAGCCACATCCAGAAGAGGGCTCCGGGGCCGCCGGCTCCGATGGCGACGGCGACGCCGACGATGTTGCCGGCTCCGACCGTGGCGGCGAGGGCGGTCATGAGCGCACCGAAATGGCTGACGTCACCGGCGGCGTTGCCGGGCTTCTGGAACGTGAGTTTGATCGCGGGGATCAGGTGGCGCTGGATGAACTTGAGGCGGACCGTGAGGTAGAGGTGGGTGCCGATGAGGAGGATGAGGAGCGGGGGACCCCAGAGAATGCCGGACAGATTGCCGAAGAAGGTGTCGAGGGTCTCGATCATGGTCGGGGATCAAATACGGGCGGGTTTTTTTATACAATGCGGTTCTCACGCAGAGGCGCAGAGAGGCAGAGAAATGAACTGATATTTTCTGCGCCTCTGCGTCTCTGCGTGAGGAAAAATCACTCCCTCAGGTGATCGCGGAGGATCTGGTGGGTGAAGGTGATGCTGTTGGGGTGGGTGAAGGATTCGTGGCCGGTGGGGACGATGAGTTCGCCGCTGGCTCCGTCGAGGTGGGAACTCCAGTAGCCGACGATGCCGTCGGAGCTGTCCGGGGTGTCGCCTCGGCCGCGGTCGCCCATCACGCTGTAGTATTTGAGGTCTGGCTTGAACGGGGCTTCGTTGACGGCGCGGAAGACGGGGTTGCTCGGCGAGAGGGAGCCGACGCTGTTGGTGAGGTCGCTGACGTCGAAGTCGAGGACGAGGAAGTTGCCGAGGGTGGTGAGCACGCGGGCCTGCGTCTTGAGCAGGTCGGTGGGGAAACGGATGAGGCGGGCGGCGAAGGTCGCGAGGGAGCTGTCGGCGAGCGTGGCTCCGCGGTGAGGCGCGGAGAAGAAGATGGCCGTGCGGGCTGACGGCGTGGGTTCCCAGAAGAGACGGTCGCGGAGGAGGGCTTGATCCGCCGGGTCGAGCGGGAGGAGGTTGAACGGGCGGTCGGAGATGGCTCGCCAGAGGCGGTCGCCGATTTCGACTTCGTTCATGCGGGTGATGACGCCGCCCATGCTGTGGCCGACGGTGACGAGGTCGCGGGACGCCAAGTCGTTGCCGTCGGGGTCGAAGGTGCGGCGGACTCGGGCGATCTGGTCGCGGAGGGTGGCGGCCGAATTGACCGTGGAGACGCCGCTGGGGTAATAAACAACCCAGAATTGATAATTTTTGCGGATAACGGGGTCGATCTGGAGGTCGTTGATGAGGTTGCGCCAGATGAGGGGGGACGAACTCAGGCCGTGGACCATGAGGACTGGAATGCGGTCGGGGTCGTAGGGTTCGAGCAGGTAGAGGCCGGCGAGCTTCATCTGGTCGCCGACGAAGAGGAGACCGCGAATGCCGAGGGCGAGGTCGTTGAGGCCGTCGAAGACCTTCGCGATGGGGGCGGTGTAGTCGGCGGCGAGGGTGGTGCGGCCGCCGGGGGCGTCGACGGTGGTCGTTGCGCGGGGGTTGACGAGTTGGACGGTGAGGTCGGCAGTTTCGGCGTTGCGGCCGAGGCGGGGAACGGCGGTGACGGGAGTGAAGGTGCCGCGTTTTTCGTAGAAGGGGTTGTTGGGGTTGGCGCGGATGCCGATGAGCGGGACACCGAAGCCGGGGATGGCGACTCGGTAGGTGAAACCCGTGAGGCTGATGAGGTCGGCGGGTTGGAGTTGGTCGAAGGCGGGTTGGGTGGGATCGTTGGTGAAGGCGCTCTCGACGTTGATCGTGCGGGGGCCGAGGGGGGTGGCGACGGCGCGACGGGGGTCTTGGGGTCGGTCGGCGAGGGTGATGAGTTGGAGGAGGGCGGCGTTGCTTGTCTCGTAGTCGGCGGAGGGGTTTGCGCTGTCTTTTGCGGCACGGAGGGAGAGTTCGATGGCGTTCGTGAAGAAGCCAACGGCGGCTTCGGGGCTGCGCTGGCGGGCTTCACCGCCGGCGCGGAGGGCGAAGCGGGCGGCGGACGCGAGGGCGGTTGGGTCTTCGCCCGCGGCGGCGGCGAGGGTGGTGAGTTGGGCGGCGGGGTCGCGGGTGAGGGGCAGGGTGGTCGGCGAGTTGAAGGTGGGGGCTAGGGCGAGGGTGGGGGACTCGGTGCGGGTGGTTACCGTGGAGCCGCAGGCCGTGAGGAGGAGGGTCGCGGCTAGGAGGGTGGTGCGGTTCATCTTTGATGGTGAAATTTCTTCGGCTCTCTCGCTTTGCCCAATTGGCCGGGTGCGGTCCGCTTCGGATGCTAGACGTTCGTGAGGGTGCTGGGTTGGCCGGTGCAGGCGATGACCGATTGCCAGAGGTCGCCGTGGGGGTCGACTTTGCGGCGTTGGCGGGTGACGAGGCTCGCGGGAAGGTGGACGTAGTGGTAGCTCCAACGGCCGACGACGATGCCGCTCTTTCCGGCCATGCCGGCGTGGACGGCGTTCTGGCCGAGGCGGGAGCAGTAGAGCGCGTCCTGCGGGGCGGCGGGGACACTGCGGATCATGTAGCTGGGGTCCATGTATTTGAGGTTGATCGGGATCTGCTTGGCCGCGAAGTGGGATTCGATTTCGGCCCTCAAGTGCAGGCCGATGTCGCCGAGGCGGACGTTGCCGCTGGCGTCTACGTCGCCGCTGGCGGTGAGGTGCTCTTGTCCGGCTCCTTCGGCGACCAGGATGACGGCGTGGCCACGGAGGCGGAGGCGGTCGGCCAGGGTCTCGAGCAAGCCGCCGGCACCGTGGAGGTCGAAGGGGAGTTCGGGGATGAGGACGAAGTTTACGTCCGTGCGGGAAAGGGCGGCGTGGCAGGCGATGAAACCGGACTCGCGGCCCATCAGTTTCACCAAGCCGATGCCGTTGGGGGCACCTTTGGCTTCGGCGTGGGCGCAGTCGATGGCGTTAACGGCTTGGCTGAAAGCGGTCTCGAAGCCGAAGCTCTTGTCGAGGAAGACCATGTCGTTGTCGATGGTCTTGGGGACGCCGACGACGGCAATTTTTTCGCCCCGGGCCTTGGCGGCTTCGTGGATGGCCATTCCGCCGCGTTGGCTGCCGTCGCCGCCGATGATGATGAGGATGCCGACCTCGTGTTTGACGAGCCAGTCGACGATCTTGTTCTCGTCCTGGCGCCCGCGGGACGAGGCGAGGACGGTGCCGCCGTGGGAACCGATGTCGGTGACGCTTCGGGGGGTGAGCATGAGGGGGTCGTGGCCGTATTCTTCGATGAAGCCTTGGAAGCCGTAGCGGATGCCGTAGATGCGGGGGACGCCGTAGCGGTAGTGGGACTCGAGCGTGATGGCTCGGATGACGTTGTTGAGGCCGGGGCAGAGGCCGCCGCAGGTGACGACGGCCACGTTGGTGCGGTGGGGGTCGAAGAAAATCTCGCGGCGCGGACCGGCTTTCTCGACGAACGGGATCTGGGAGCCGGTTTCGATGAGGTGGCGGAGGTGTCGCTCACGGAGTTCGAACACGAGTTGGTCGTCGTCCTGGATGAAGTGGGCGACGCCCTGCGACGTTCGGGCGAGGGCGTGGAGCGGGGATTCAAACGTGCACGGGCCGAGCTGGGGGACGATGAGTTCGGTGGCGTCGATGTCCAGGATGGTTGGCATGGGGTGGGTGTTTAGGAAATTTTTGGCGTGGAGTCAGGTGTTTTGAGTCGGCGGGCAAGAGGCTCGCGCTCCCCCGTCGGGTTGCCCGGCTTATTGCGCTTGACCGGGTTGGGGGGTGAGAGTGTCTTTTCTGCCGCGGTGGGGTATTCGGAATTGTTTGATGAGGCGGGGGTTCCGCGGGCGGTCTACGGACCGCTCTTTGCTCGGATGGAGGGGGCGTCGCGGGCGGATCTGCGGCGGCTCGACGAGCAGCTGGAAGCGACGATGCGGGAGATGGGGGTCACGTTTGACATCGCGCGGGACCGGCCTTGGGGGCGGCGGCCTTGGTACTGTGATCTGCTGCCGCAAGTTTTTACGGCGGCGGAGTGGGCGCCGCTTGCGCGGGGAGTGGCGCAGCGGATGAGGGCGTACGAGTGTTTTCTCCGGGACGTTTACGGGGAGCAGCGGATTCTCCGGACGGGCCAAATTCCGTTGCAGCCGGTGCTGGGGAGTCCGCATTACCAGCGGGCGGCGCTGGGGTTGGCGGCTCCGGGGGGGGCTTACCTGCACGTCGGAGGGATGGTGCTGTCGCGGGACGCCGCGGGGCAGATGGTGGTGAAGCACCATTATCTCAGTCACGCGTCGGGGATCTCTTACATGATTCAGAATCGGCGGGCGATGGCTCGGGTGATGCCGGAGACGTTCGCGGATTATTCGGTTCATTCGATCGCGGATGCGCCGACGGAAATGATGGAGGTGATGCGGGGATTCTCGGGGGAGGTGGATCCGACGGTGGTGTTGCTTTCGTCGGGGCAGGGGAGCGCGGTGTATTCGGAACACAGTTTTCTCGCGAGGCGGATGGGGATTCCGTTGGTGCAAGGGGGGGACCTGCTCGTAATGAATGACCGGGTTTATCTGAAAACGGTGTCGGGGCTGGAGCCGGTGGAGGTGATTTACTCGCGGATATCGGATCAATGGTTGGATCCCCTCGTTTTTCGGCGGGACTCGATGCTGGGGGTGCCGGGGTTGGTGCAGTGCATCCGGATGGGGACGGTGGCGGTGGTCAACGCGGTGGGGGCGCAGCTGGTGGATGACCGGGCGATGCTGGCGTTTGCGCCGACGTTGATTCGGTATTACCTCGGGGAAGCGCCGGAGTTGGCCGGGTTGGATACCTTCTGGATGGGCGATCTGGATCAGCGGGAGATGGTGCTGGGCGATCTGGGGAAGTATCTCATCCGACCGATTTACGGGGAGCGGGTGCTAACTCCGGTGCGCGGGCGGGATCTGGATGAACGGCGTCGGCGGGGGATCGCGCGGGAGATCCTGGCGAATCCGGCTGGGTTCGTCGCGCAGCCGCGGGGGGTGGATGCGGCGACTCTCTGCTACGACGGGGGGAAGGCGGAGGAGCGGTTTCAGGATCACATCCTGTTTGCGCTGCGGGGAGCGGATGGGGAGTTTTCGGTGTTTCCTGGTTCGCTCACGCGGATCACGGGTGAGGGGTCGCAGGCGACGGCTTCGGAACTCGGGGGAGGGAGTAAGGACACGTGGGTCGAGGTGGGTCCCGGGGACCGGGAGGTGGGGCTGGCTCCGCGGTTAGCGGCGGACGTGCGGGCTCCGATGCAACTGGTGACGAGCCGGGTGGCGGAGTCGTTTTATTGGACGGGGCGTTACTTGGAACGGGCGCGGAATCTGGCGGGGATGATCGGGGTGATCGAGGCGCTGGAGACGGAGGAACTGAATCCGACGGAGCGGATGCTTTACCGCCCGGTGTGGAATCGGATGCTGCCGCCGCTGGAGGGCGAGGGTGGGTCGCGGCGGAACATTTCGAACGCGGATGGACGGTATCGGTTGACGCTGGACGCGAAGGAGCGGGGGTCGGTGGTAAATCTGGTGCAGCAGGCCACGTGGAACGGGGAGTCGGTGCTGGAATGCCTGAGCATGGAGGCGTGGGGGACGTTGAGCCGGCTGCAGGGGCGGTTCGCGCGAACGCGCTTTCGGAGGACGCTGCGCGACGCGGAGCGCGGGGCGGTGACGCGGAAGATGTGCGATCACGCGACGGACATGGTGGCCCAATTTTTTGGGACGGCGCAGATGACGATGATCGCGGACGGCGGGTGGAGTTTTTGCAGGATTGGCCGCGAGGTTGAGCGGGCGGTGACGACGGCGAACGCGGTCGCCTCGATGGTGCGGTCGTTGGTGCGGACTTGCGGACCGGGCAAGGAGCACGCTCGGGAGTTGCAGTTGTCGGCATTCCTGCGGCTGCTCGCGAGTCGGGACGTCTATCGGCGGGTGTATCAGATGCGATTGGAGACGGGGGCGATGCTGCGGATGTTTTTTCAGAACGAGGTGGCTCCGCGGTCGGTGGCGCGGTGTCTGGGGGAGGTGCGGCGGATGCTGGATTCGTCGCAAGTGGAGTCGCGGGCGGCGCTGGAGCGGACGACTGCGATGATCGATGAGCTTCACGCGGAGGTCGTTCACACGGATTGGGAAGGGCTGGTGGCGCGCGAGATCGAGTTGGCGACGGGGGCGGTGCCGGTCGCGGAAAGTGAGTTGGTGCGGCGGGTGGATGCGGCGCTGGAGCGGACGTTGTCGATTCATGGGCTGGTCGCGGACGGGTTTTTGAATCATCAGATTCACATGAGTGCGCCGGAGCAGCCGGTGTTGAATCTATGATTTTTTCTCACGCGAAGGCGCGAAGGCGCGAAGGGTTGGGCGGAGGGTTGACTTCGTGAGATTCGAGATCGCGCATCGGACGGAGTATCGGTACGCGGTGCCAGCGATTGAGGCCTACTTGGAGGCTCGGTTGCTGGCTCCCGACACGGCGGCCCAGACGGTGGAGCGGCGGGCGATGGTGACCAATCCGGAGCTGCCGACGTCGCATTACGTGGACGCTTTCGGGAACGGGGTGGAGTTTTTTTCGATGACGCTGCGGCACGAGCGGTTGGTCATCGAGAACAAGATGGTCGTGGTGACGCGGTCGGTGGAGTTGCCGACGTCGGCGCTGGCGGTGCGGGTAGCGGAGGCTCGGCAGGTTTTCGCTTCGAACCTCATCGATCATTTCGACTACTTGCAGCCTTCGACGGCGGTGCCGGTGGGTGGCCCGGCTTTGTTGTGGGCGCGGCGGTACCTAGGAGGGGCGCGGCCACTGGGCGAGGCGCTTGATGAGTTGAACGAGGCGGTGTTTCGGGAGTTCAAATACGAGTCGGGTTCGACGGATAATTCGACTCTGCTCGCGACGGTGTGGAAGCAGAAGCGCGGGGTCTGTCAGGATTTTGCCCACGTGATGCTGGCGGTGCTGCGGGCGGCGGGGCTGCCGTCGCGTTACGTGTGCGGCTACATCGAGACGGACGCGCCGCCGGGGCGGCGTCGGTTGGTCGGGTCGGTGGCTACGCACGCGTGGGTCGAGGTGCTGGTGCCGGGGCTGACGTGGGTGGCGCTCGACCCGACGAATCACCAGTGGTGCGGCGAGCGGCACGTGGCGGTGTCGTTCGGGCGGGACAGCCGAGATGCCGCGCCGGTGCGGGGAACCTTTAAGGGGGCGGGGACGCAGGACATGCGGGTGAAGGTGCGGATGAAGCGCTTGCGGGGGTGATTGGGGGGCGGTGGCGTGGATCTTTTGTGACTTCCGTGCCTTTTTCCGGCTTAGATGAAACGCAATGAAAGTCGGGATCCGATACGAGGCGCATTATCTTTACGAGGCGGCGGCTAGTTTTTCGCCGCACCAGGTGCGGTTGTTTCCGCGGACGGATCTGTACATGCGAACCGAGCGGGTGGTATTCGGGCCGAACGAGGGGGCGTCGGTGCAGCATCGGCGGGACCTTTTCGACAACATCGTGGGGTCGTGTTTTTACCCGGAGAAGTTGGCCTCGCTGGACTACTCGCTGGAGATCGATCTGGTGCTAGAGTCGAAAAATCCGTTTGGATTTCTGCTGGCGTCGCACGCGTTGGAGATGCCGTTCGAATACAAATCCGAGGAGGCGGCGGTGCTGGGACCCTATCTGGCGCGGCGGAGTGAGTTCGATCTGCCGGAGGAGCTGTGGTTCGGAGGGGCGCGGGCAACGGTCGACGCGCTCGTGAGCTTGAACGAGTGGATGTTCAAAAATCTGGCTTACGAACGGCGGGACGAGGGGGCGGCGATGGAGCCGGGGGAGACGCTGCGGGCTGGGCGGGGATCGTGTCGGGATTTTGCCCCGTTGCTGGCGGAGGCGCTGCGGGCGAACGGGGTGGCGGCGCGGTTGGCGAGCGGGTTTTTGTGGGAGCCACCGGAGTTGGACGAGTCGGAGAGGCGGGCGGCGAGTGCTCTGCACGCCTGGGTCGAGGCCTACGTGCCCGGGCCGGGGTGGATCGGCCTGGATCCGACGAACGGGGTGTTTTGTAACGAGCACTTCATGACGACGGCGGTGGGGTTGACGTCGGACGACATCTCGCCGGTGTCGGGGGTGTATTTTGGAGACGCGGTGATCGGGAGCCGGTTGGAGAGTTCGCTGGAGATCTTCGAGCGGTGAGGGGTCGCGCAAAGATCGCAAAGGGCGCAAAGGTCTGAAAAAGTCAGCGGTATGCCTGTGACAAGTTCCTCGCCCGTCGTTTCGAAATCGATGAAGTCGGCTGCCGCGTGGGTGGATGATTTATTCGCGAAGGAGGGAATCAAGCTGACGCTGGGCGGGGAACCGACTTACGTGCCGCTGGAGCCGGAGGGGGCGGAGTGGTCGCACTCGGCGGTGGGACCGACGAAGCTGGGATACGCGCGGGAGATGGCGTTGCTGCTCTTGGCCGGGCGAATGAAGGGGGGGGCGTGTTTTTTCAGTCCGGGGAAACAATATCCGGGCGAGGTGAACCCGCGTTGGGCGCTGCGGTTGATCGCGCGGCGGGACGGGAAGCCCATCTTTCGAGCGAAGCCTTCGAAGAAGCCGGTTGACGTGACGGCGGCGAAGTCGGTGATGGCCGAGGTGCGGGCGGGGTTGGGCGTGAGTGGGAAATGGATCGCGCTGAAGGATTCACGGAAGCCACCGGTGCGGGCGTGGGCGTTGCCGATTGATTTTGAAGACGGGGCTTGGCTGGAGGTGGATTGGAAGCTCAAGCCGGAGGACCGGGTTCTCAACGCGGCGGAGGGACCGGCGGGGTTGCGGCTGCCGCTGCAGTGCGTACCGGAGGACGTGACGCGCCGTGCCGTGGTGGTGGAGTTGAACGCGGGGCGGCTGCACGTATTTTTTCCGCCGGTGGTGCAGGGGGGGTTCTCGAGGTTGGCGAAGATCGTTGGCTCGGCGCTCTCGAAGGCGGGGGTGGGAAATTACGAATTGCAGGGCTACGTGCCGCCGGACGAGGCGCTCGAATGGACGGTGCTCGGGTTGACGGCGGATCCCGGGGTGCTGGAGGTGAACATCCCGGCGTGCGCGTCATGGGCGGACTACGACTCGTGGCTGCGGGAGCTGACCGAGGTCGCGGAGGCGGTGGGGCTGCGGTCGTGGAAAGCGTCGGAAGGGGATTACGAGGGCGGGACCGGCGGCGGGAATCACCTCCTCTGGGGCGGCCCGAGCGTGGAGGAAAATCCGTTTTTCTCACGGCCCGCGTGGCTCGCATCGATTGCCCGGTATTGGCAGGCGCACCCGGCGTTGGCTTACGTTTTCACCGGAACCTACGTCGGCGCCTCGTCGCAAGCGCCACGACCGGACGAATCGGCGAAGGCGCTCTTTGATCTCGAGATGGGGTATCGGTTTTTGGAATCGCTACCGGAGGGGGATCATCGGTCGCTGATCAATGAGACGTTGCGGCATCTGCACACGGACGTGACCGGGAACGCTCACCGATCGGAGCTGAGTCTGGATAAATTTTGGAATCCGGGGTGGCCGGGCGGGACGCTGGGGTTGCTGGAATTTCGAGCGGTCGAGACGCTGCCGAAGGCGGAGTGGATGTCGGCGGTGGCGCTGTTGTGGACGTGTTTGGCGGCGCTGAACGTGAAGCGTCCCGTGCGGGGCGAGTTGCGGGCGTGGGGCGGCGAGATCCACGATCGGTATTTTTTGCCGAGTTTGATGTGGGCGGACCTGGAGGCGGTGCTCGATGACTTGGAGAGTGAAGGGTGTCGGTTGCCGAAGTCGGTTTACCGGGCGATCTGGGAGTGGCGATTTTCGCGGATGCTGCGCGTGAAGCGGGCGGAAGGCACGCTGGAGATCCGTCGGGCGCACGAGAGCTGGCCACTGCTTTGCGAGACGCCGGTCGAGGGGGGATCGACGAGCCGGTTTGTCGATACGTCGATGCACCGGGTCGAAGTGCGCGCGGAGGCTGGCTTTGCCAAAGCCTACGAAGTGCGGTTCGGCGGGCGGCGGCTGCCGTTGGTCCAGATCGGGGAAGGGGCTTTCGTCGCGGGTTTGCGGTACCGGCGGAGTTGTCTCTACCCGTGTTTGCACCCGGGGATTGATCCGCACCTGCCGCTGGACCTGGAGGTGGTGCGGATCGCAGATGGGGAAGTTGTGGAAAATTACGAGCTGGGAGCCGGAGGGACGGTGTTTCTGCGGTCGAAGGCCGTGGCAAGGAATGAGGTGGGGTCAGATTGTCGGGCGATTGGGGACGGGGCGCTGACTTGTGATCTGCGGTTGGAGTGACGGCGGCTCCGTCGTGGTTGGATTGGCGAGCGGAGGTCGCCGCTCCCTGACTTAAAACTGGCTCTTGATCAGGCGAATGAGGCCGCCAACGACGGGGATGTGTTCGTAGAGGCCGGCGGCGGGGTCCCAGAAGTCCTGGTGAAGGGCGATCTTTCCTTCGGGGGTGAAGCGGAGTTGGGTGATGCCGATGGTGCGAATGGTTTGCCCTTTCTTGAACTTGGCGAACTCCACGTCCATGACCCAGCGAACGTAATAGTTGCCATCGGAGACGGCAACGTCTTGGACGGTCGCCTGGACCTTCTTGGCGTTCTTTGCGGTCTCCAAGAAATACTCCTCGATCGCTTCGTTGCCACGAACGGTCTTGAGCGTGTCGTTGAGGAACGCGTTTTCGCTGTAGGTGGATTTTGTTTTTTCGCGGACGCTTTCCGCGGTGACGTCGGCGAAAAAGTCTTTGAAGCGTTGGATGCCCGCCGCTTCCTCGGCGCTGCCGGGGGCGACCGTGGTTCCGTTCTTCAGCTCGGTGAGGGTGGACTCGTAGGCGGCTATGGCTTGGTCGTTTTTCATCGTGGTGTCGGTGGCGCAGGAGGTAAGGAGGCCCGCTAGAGACGCGGACAGTGCGAATGCGATTGAGATTTTCATTGGTTTTCCACGTGTTCGAGGAACCAGTGATACGCGCCCTGGATGCCCGCGGTGAGGGGGATTTTTGGCGTCCAGCCGAGTTTGGTGAGCTTGGTCATGTCGAGCAGCTTGCGGGGGGTGCCGTCGGGTCTGGTGGGGTCGAAAGCGAGGTCGCCCTCGTAGCCGATGACTTGGCAGACCGTCTCGGCGAGTTCGCGGATGGTGACGTCCTGGCCGCAGCCGATGTTGACGATGTCGGGGTCGTCGTAGTTCTCGAGGAGGAAAACGCAGGCGTCGGCGAGGTCGTCGGCGTGGAGAAATTCGCGTCGCGGGCTGCCGGTGCCCCAGATCGGGACGGTCGGATCGCCGGCCAGCTTGGCGCGGTGGACTTTGCGGATGAGTGCCGGGAGGACGTGGGAGGTGCGGAGGTCGTAGTTGTCGTTGGGGCCGTAGAGATTCGTCGGCATGCCGGAGATGAAGTTCCGGCCGTACTGGCGGGCGTAGGCCTGGCAGAGGCGGATCCCGGCGATCTTGGCGAGGGCGTAGGCTTCGTTGGTGGGTTCCAGCGAGCCGGTGAGCAGGGAGTCTTCGCGGAGGGGTTGGTCGGCGAATTTTGGATAGATGCAGGAGCTGCCGAGGAAGAGGAGCTTGCGGGCGTCGAAGTCGGCGGCGGCGGTAATGAGGTTGTTCTGGATGGTGAGATTCTCGGCGAGAAATTCGACGGGTTGTTCGTTGTTGGCGACGATGCCACCAACTTTGGCGGCAGCGACGACGACGACGGCGGGGCGCTCGGTCTCGTAGAAGGCTCGGACGGCGGTTCGGTCGAGGAGGTCGAGTTCGGCCCGGGTGCGGGTGAGGATTTTGGAATACCCGCCGGCTTGGAGGCGGCGGACGATGGCGCTGCCGACCATGCCGCGATGTCCGGCGACGTAAATTGGCTCGTCTTTGATCATCGCGGGAATATCGTTGGCCATCTGTGGCTGTGAAAACAAATTCGGACCGTTTGACGGTGGAGAAGACGTACAAACTCGCGATTGGGGGGGCGTTTCCGCGCAGCGAAAGCGGGCGGGTTTTACCCGCGTTGGCGGCGGACGGGAAGACGGTGCTGGCGAACTACGCGCAGGCTTCGCGGAAGGATTTCCGGGAGACGGTGGTGGCGGCGCGAGGCGCGGTCGCGAAGTGGTCGGGGGCGAGCGCGTATCTGCGGGGCCAGATCCTTTACCGGGCGGCGGAGGTGCTGGAGAGTCGGCGCTCGGAGCTGGAGCGCGAGTTGGCGCGGGCGACCGGTGGCAAGTCGGGGGCGGCTGAAGCGGAGGTGACCGCGGCGATCGACTTGCTCGTTCACTACGCCGGTTGGACGGATAAATACGGGGCGCTTTTTTCGTCGGTGAACCCAACGGCGACGCCGCATTTTAATTTTACGACGCCAGAGGCGACGGGCGTGGTCGCCGTGGTTTGCCCCGACTCGCCAGCACTCCTTGGTTTGGTCGGGCTGGTGGCTCCGGCGATTTTGAGCGGCAACGCGGTTGTCGTGCTGGCGTCGGAGACGGTGCCGTTGGTGGCGGTGGCGTTCGCGGAAGTGCTGGCGACGAGCGATCTGCCGGGGGGTGTGGTGAATTTGTTGACGGGACTTCGGAGCGAGCTGGCCGGGCAATTTGCGAGTCACATGGACGTCAATGCGGTCGTCAATGGCTGCGACGACGAGGCGATCGCGAAGACGCTCGAGGGCGGGACGGCGATGAACCTGAAGCGGTACGCGGATCACCGGTTGGCCGCGAAGCAGTGGGCGGCGGGTGCGGGCAGTCCCTACTGGATCCTGGATACGGTGGAGATGAAAACGGCTTGGCACCCGGTTGGGGTGTGAATTTTTCGAACCGCAGATTGGGCGGATGTCACCGGTGTTTCTGATGGGATGAAGCGGGCGCTGCTTCTGGTTCTGGATAGCGTGGGGTGTGGGTTCGCGCCGGACGCGAGGGAGTACGGGGATGAGGGGGCGAACACTCTGGGACACATCTTGGCCGAGCGGCCAGATCTGGCGGTTCCGACTTTGCGGGCGCTGGGGTTGGACGCGGCGCTGAACCTGGCGGCGGGTCGTGAGGTCGGAGATTTGCCCGAGTGTTCGAGGGTCGGGGTGATGTCGGAAGCGTCCTCGGGAAAGGATACGACGACGGGGCATTGGGAGTTGGCGGGCGTTCGGACGGAGGAGGCGTTCGCGACGTTTGGGCGGTTTCCGTCGGAACTGGTGGCCGCAATCGAGGAGGCGGCGGGGTTCGAATTTATCGGGAACTACGCGGCGAGCGGGACGGTGATCCTGGAGGAACTCGGGGCGGAGCACGTGGCGACGGGAAAGCCGATTCTTTACACCTCGGCGGACTCGGTGCTGCAGATCGCGGCGCACGAGGAGGTTGTGCCGGTGCCGGAGCTTTACGGGATTTGTGAGGTGGCGCGGGGCATCTGCGACGAATGGCGGATCGGGCGGGTGATCGCGCGGCCTTTCGTCGGCGCGGCGGGAAATTTTTCGCGGACGGTGAATCGCCACGATTACTCGCTCGTGCCACCCCGGACGGTGCTCAATGTGCTCGCGGATTCGGGCGTCCCGGTGATCGGGGTCGGCAAAATCTCGGACATTTTCGCGGGAAGCGGGGTGACCGAGTCGCACCCCACGGTGTCGAACGCGGACGGGATGGCGACCATCGAGCGTTTGTGGGATCAAACGTCAGGGGGGTTGATTTTTGCAAATTTGGTCGATTTCGACATGCTGTTTGGTCACCGCCGGGACGTGGCGGGTTACGCGGGAGCTTTGGAGGAATTCGATGCTTGGTTGGGGGTATTCCTCGGCAAGGTTCGGGAAGCAGATTTGCTGATTATCACGGCTGACCACGGTAATGATCCGACGTGGCGAGGGACGGATCACACTCGGGAGCGGGTGCCGCTGTTCATGTTGGCGGGTGAGCGCGGCGGTTCGCTGGGCGTGCGCGAGACCTTCGCCAGCGTGGCTGAAACGCTGGCAGGATTTTTCGGGGTGAATTGGCTGCCGGGCGAAAGGAGCTAGGGTCCTGGTGAAGGGGGCGGGTGAACCGGTTCGCGTTAGACGGGTTCGCGTTCGAGAATCTTCCGCCGCCATTTGTCGGCGGTCGTGTCCATTTCTTTGCGAAAGACGCGGGAGAAGTCGGTGAGGCTGCGGAAGCCGCATTGGCGGGCGATTTCTTCCTGAGTGTGCTGGGAGGTGGCGAGGAGATCGGTCGCCCGGCGGATCTGAAGTTCGCGGAAGGCTTCGTGGGGGGATTGGTTGCGAATTTGACGGAAAAGGCGGCGGAGGTGGGCGCCGCTCATGTGCAGGGCGGCGGCGACTTCGTCGACGGTGGGGTTGCGCATGAGGTGGATGTTGAACCACGTGAGGGCGCGCTCGACTCGCTCCGCGGCGAGATGCTCGAGAGGAACATCGCGGCGGAGGGATTGTTGCTTGAGGATGAGGATGGAGAGCTCAAGGACGGCTTTTTCGGAAGCGAGGTGGCTATATTGGTGGGGGGACTTCCAATGCGGCTCGAGTTCGGTGACGAGGGCGGTCAGGCGAGCGATCTCGCTCGAGTCGAGGGAGACGGCGAGGTATTTGCGGTTGCCGAGTGCGTCGCTGACTTCTTGAGGGACGGTGGAATAGTGAAATGCGAGTCGTTCAATTGGTTTGGCGTTGCCGCGCCATCCGTAGGCGGAGTGGGCGGGGAGCAGCCAGAGTGCTTTCGCTCGGAGGATGGGATTCTTGCCGGTGGCGAAGTAGGGCGCGCATTGGCCGGAGGAGATGGCGTAGAATTCCCAGTTAAGTCGCTGGGTGACGGGGACGGGGTCGGACGTGAAATCGCGGGGACCGGCGGAGAGGTAGCGGAGCACGGGATCTACACTTTGCCCACGGGTCTTTTCAGTTCGCGGGAGGATTAACGAACCAACCGGGGAATCCTGCCGATTCTGAGCGGCATATTGACAAAAACGAACATCGATGGCGAGCGAGGCTTGCTTAGAACGGTTGGCGGACCGACGTTTAACCTCTCCACAACAAACAAGACATAAACAACTTAGATAACCCCTCATGAAAAAACTAATTCTCTTAACTGGGCTCGTAATTGGCTTCAGCTCGGTCGCCACTCACGCCCAGTCCCTGGCGGTCGACTTCGGTGGCAACTACACCAGCTCGAACATCAACTCGTCCGCGAGCGCGACATTTGCGACGGGCGATTATAACTTCAACGGCTCCTCGACCGATCGGGTCGCTTCGATTGCATTCGGAACGACATTTACGTCACCGAACAGCCCGAACTGGACGACGCCCCTGGGTAAGTCCGGCGGTGTGATCAGCTATGGAATCAGCGTCGCCAACATCGGCTCGCTGGCTGATCCGAGCATCTCGACCAATCGAATCAGCTCCAGCAACATCATTCAGGCCGGGAATGGCGCTGGAACGTCCAGTCTTCGCATCGCCTCGGCTTGGTATTGGGACAAAGCAAGTTTCGTCAACGGCCAGCAGGCCGTCGGAAATCTCGGTTTATCTGACACGACTGGTTCGCTTTCAGCAACTTTTAGCAACTCCGGGACTCCTGCTACTGGTTTCCAGCGAACGAGTCACATTCTTCTTCAGAATGCCGGTCTTTGGTACCTGTCCGACGATCTCTTCGGCGGCTCGTCCGGGACCTTGACGTTCAACGGCGCGACTGGGAGTTGGTATGCCTTTGATCCCACGGCCAACGCGCTGTTCTGGGACGAAAATAACCGCGGTTCGTCGGTGTTAGGATCGACCTTCACAGACATCAACTCGTTGGGCGTCTACGTGCAGCATGAATTGATCAATGGCACGAGCGCGAACGCTGCACTTGAAGCCTTCAGCTCCTTCCAGGCCCGAGTCGTCGCCGTTCCTGAGCCATCGACCTATGCGCTGCTCGGCCTGGGTGCGCTCGTTCTGGTGCTGGCTCGTCGCCGTCGCGCTGCCGGCGCTTAGGAAGAGCCGATTTGACCCGGTTGCCGTTTCGACGCGGTGACGGGGACTCTCCGGGTTTGAGCCTGTCGGATGGAAGGGGGGATTCTTCAATCAGACAGGCTCGATCCTTTTCCAGATTCGCCAAGTTTTTCCTCCCAATGAATTTCCAGAACTTTGCCTTGGCTGTCGGGGTCCTGTTGGGATCCCTCCCCCTCCAGGCTGCGACAATGGATCCCGCCGCTCTCGAAGCACGGAAGTTCGCCGCGCTGCAGGATCGCTTCGCAAATCCGTGGCCGAATCCCGCGACGAGCGACGACGGCAAGGCCGCCTATTGCCTGGCCGCTTACGCGCTGAATCAGGGCACGGCGCAGGCGGACGCCTACATTCTCGGACTGTCGAACGACCTCAACGATTACTATTTTGCCAACGTCGAATTCCTCCGCATCCACGCCGATCCGGCTCTCAGTGCGCGGATGAGCCCACCGGCTCGCGAGAAGCTGGAGCGGGTCTATTGGAGCTACATCAAGGCCAACAGCCAGGTCGCCCGCGCGGGGGCGGACAAAGTCTGGCAGCTCGACGAGAGTGAGAACCACAACGCCATCCGACGCGGCATCGCGTATCTCGCCTCGCAGACGCTGGCAAAATTGCCGGCTTACCGGGGTCGCCTGCTCGACGATGGCCAGACGGTGGAGGCGCACGCTGCCGCTTGGGCGGGGTATTGGAAGCGGTATTTCCCGGCGAGGGCGGCGAAGGGATTGGAGGTCGAAATCAATTCCTTCACCTACGTGAAATACACGCTGAGTTGTTACTACAACCTCCTCGATCTTACGAACGACGCGGCACTCGCCGGCAACGTGAAGACCTACCTCGACCTCTACTGGGCGCAGAAGGCGCAGACGTTTCTCCGCGATGTCGCGGTGGTCGGCGGCTCGGCGCAGCGATCCTACAAGGACAACTTTGCGACGGGTCGCCCGTTTTGGTCGGCAAATTACTTCCTCGGTTGGCACGACGAAGGCAACGGGAACCATCCGGCCAACATTCCGCCGATGCTCACAAGCTATCGTTCTCCGAAGATCATTTCCGCGCTCGCCACCGGAGCGAAAGAAAGCTTCGAGGTGCTCGACGCGACGTGGGGGATCAGCGACGTTCCGGCAAATCCTCCTTATCCCCCTGCCGACACGTATTACGTCGGATTCGAAACTGATGGCAGCAGCGGGGCCGTCCGGCATTCCACCGTCACGCCCGCTTACGTGATGGGGACGACCAGCTATCGACCAGACCGGAAGTTCATCGCGTTATCCGAACAAAATCGCGCGATGGGGGTGCACTTTGCGTCCAACGCCAATGATCGCATCTTCGTTCATGGCGTCGGCACCACGCAGGGGCGCGAGACGGGTTACGCCGAGGTTAACGGGATTGCCGGGAGCAATTGCCAGATCGTCTGGCGAGACAAACGCCAATACTTCAGCACCGATACGCGAGTTTTTCTCTCCAACGGTGAGGTCGTGAACAACGAGGTCGTCGTCGGCGACTGGTGGTTCTCGCGGACGAGCACGGCTTACGTCGCAATCCGAATAGCCAACCTGAGTTGGGTCGGGAGTTCTATCTCGTCCGGGAAGATGCAGACCCTACAGGGCCCGTGGTCTCCGGTGATCATCGAGTGCGCGCCGCTCGCAGACTACCCCAGCTTCGCGGCCTTCCAGAGCGCCATCGCTGACAATGCGTTCACCCGGACCGCAGGCGCAGTGACCTACACTTCCGAAGCGGGCGATGCCTTCACGGTCTTTCCGAACAGTCTCACCTTCCCGCAGAAGAACGGAGCAAACTTCAATTACTCGCCCGCCCGGACCTACCAATCGCCCTATCTGCTCGGGCCGAGCGCCACCGGCGCAGCGATGGTGACTTTCCCCGGCTACGCGCCACTCGTGCTGGAATTCGGCGTTGGCTCGGTCGAGGTCGAGGCGGAATCCGCCGCCGGGCAGAGCGCGTTCCCGCCCTTCGTGACGGGATCCGACGTGGGCGGGACGACCTTCATCGAAGTGCCCAACGGCGTGGGCAACGCGAACTCCGCTGAGGTGACGGAGCCAGCCGGACTGGCGACGTATTCGTTCGAGCTGTCCCGTGCGTCCGACGTGACGTTGGAGGCTCGGGTCGATTTCCCCATCGGGACCGACAATTCGTTCTGGTATCGATGGGACGATGGTCCGTGGACCGTGAAGAACGAGGGTTTCGGCGGCGGTTGGACGTGGTTGACGCTGAACACGGCATCGAATCTCGCCGCCGGACCACACACGCTCGAAATCGCTCAGCGGGAGGATGGCAGCCGGATCGACAAATTTCGTCTCACCGGCGCGCTGGCGTCCGACTTGCCGCCGGGGACGATCCGGGTCGTTGGCACGGCTGAGCATCTCGTCGCGACTGACCCGGTTGCGAGCAACGCGGTCCACGATTTCGTTGTTTACGACGGACCGAATCGCAAGCTGATCGTCGTTGCCAGCTACGAGGGCGGCAGCGGGATCGCGGGCGTGACCTGGCGGGGAGTCCCGCTCGAGCACGCGGTGACGATGCCGTCGAGTCCCTTGTCGAATCCCTCGTCGATCTGGTATCTCGACCATCCGCCAATTGGGAAAGGCGACGTGGTCCTCACGTTCAATGGCGCAACCAATGGCGGCTCCAATCTCGGGGTCCTGACCCTCCAAAATGCGGCTCCCGGCGTAGCGTTCGTCGACGAGACGATCGGCAATACGAGCAGCTACGCGACGACGACGGACGACACGTTTGTGATCGAGGCGTACGCGGCGAACAACAACTCCGTCGTGCCGGTGGTGCCACCCGCCCTCACGCCGCTCTACGCGGGCAAGGGATACTCCGGCAATGGCGGGTCCGGTTTTGGCCTCGTTCGTGAGGCGGGTGCGGTGGCTAACGATTGGGGCGCGGAGGGGAATCGACCGGCCATCTCCGCCGCCGGATTCGTGAGCGCGCCGTTTGCCCGAGCTGCGGCGGGAGCGGACCAGGCGCTCACCGATTTCGACAGCAATGGCACCGAAACCGTCGCCCTCGATGGCTCCGGCTCGACGGTTCGCAACGGCGCGCTGGTCAGCTATCTCTGGAGCAACGAAGGGGTGGTGATTGCGAATGGCGTCACGGCGGATATCGCGCTCGGAGTCGGCGCTCATGCTCTCACGCTCACGGTCACCGATAATCTTGGCGTGGCGGCTTCCAACGGTCTGAAGGTAGTCATCTATCCGATCTCATCGGCAGGTGTGGTGGCGGCGGTCAATGCCGGCGGGCCAGCTTTCACCGGTGGCGACGGGACGGACTACGCCGCCAGCGCGGGATTCGTCGGCGGGACGAGCGGCAGTTCGGTCTCGGCCATCGCCGGGACGACGGACGACGCGCTCTATCGGAGCTCCGTGTCGGGGAATTTTGCGTGGTCGCGAATCGTACCCAACGGGGTCTACACGCTGGCCCTGAAGTTCGCTGAGACGGCGCCCGACGTGGACGCGGCGGGCATGCGCGTCTTTCACGTGGACGCTGAAGGTCGGCGGGTCGTGAGCGATCTCGATCTTTTCGTAGCGGCCCCGGGAGCGAATCGTTCGCTCGATATCGAGGTGCCCGTCGTTGTGAACGATGGTCAGATCGACGTCTCCTTCTCGCCGTCGGTGAATGACGCGACCGTGACTGCCATCGAGCTGCGGACCGAGTCCCCCGTCAATGCCGATGCGGATGAATTGCCTGATCAATGGGAACTGCAGGTCTTTCGGACGCTGGCGAAGACGGGCGCGGGCGACGAAGACAGCGACGGCCAGTCGAATTTGGCGGAATTCGTGGCGGGCACCGATCCCAAGTTGGCCGGTGCCGTTTTTCAGATTGGCGAGTTGGCCTCGGCTCCCGGCTCTTTCACGCTTCGGTGGCCGAGTGTCGTGGGGCGGAGGTATGGCGTGCTCCGATCCGGCGATCCCGGAGCGATCTCGTGGGAGGATGTGCTGTCGGATGTGCCGGGGACCGGTGGGGAATTGTCGTTCTCCGACTCGCGCCTGAGCGGCGATGAGCAGATGTTTTATCGAGTCCAGGTGTCGCTCGAATAGCGGGCTGACGCTACTCGCGCCCCCGCCGGAGCCCGATCGACGATCCACACCAAAATCGCTCGTTCAGCGACTCCGTCGCATCACCACTGGGACCGGGGTGACGGAAGATGTCGCCGCGCTTCGCTTCGTCGGGAGGGCGAGAAGCTCGCCGCGTCCGTGCGCGGCCAGCAGGGACGCGTTGATGCCGTGGATCCGCGTGCCAGTCGACTTTTCGTGCGGGAAGCGCTCGATGAACTCGGGCGGAACGGCCGGGATCGTGCCGCCGTTGGACGCCAGCACCTGCTTGAAGGCGAGGTTGACGACCTGGGTGAATGGCCTCGTGAGCGCGAGCGGGCAGCGCGGCGTTTCGGTCGCGTCACTGAGTTGGCGGGTCAGTGTTTCCAGCATTTCGAGTCGGTTCTCGCGCACGCTCTCACGGACCTCGCGAGGTCCAGCGCTCCACTTGATGTCGACCGTGTGAAAGTCGTGCAAGGTGATGGTGGCGCCGTCGCAGTCGATGACCGTCGAGGGGACAATTTCTTCCTCCGGGCAGAGCGTGAAGTGGGAGAGAATCTCGACGCCGTCGGTCGTCACGATCCGCAGACTGCTGGTGTCTTCACTCTCGACGTCGTGCCCATGCCAGAGCCGGGCTTCGACGCTCGCGGGCTCCGCCAAGGAGTGGTGCTTGCGGGCGGCGAAGTACAGACCGTTGCAGAGCAGGTGGGCGAAGGGGTTGTTGATGGTGCCGTCGTAGATCCAGCAGTGGCCGATCCGCAGCCGGCCCGCCCACGTTGATCGCGCGTAGTAAGCGTCGGTGCGGTGCCAGGCCCCGATGCTGCGGACTCGCCGGACCCGCCCGTATTTTCCGGCAACGAGTTCCGCCTTCAACCGTTGGACCTCGCTGCCGTAGAGCGAGTTGAAGCCAACGCTGACGGGCTGCCCCGTCGACGCTGAGACGGCGAGAAGTTCATCGAGTTCGTCGAGCGTTGCGACGGGCGGCTTCTCGAGCCACACCGGGAACCCGGCTTCGAGACACCGGATGGTCAGAGGACGGTGAACGTGGATTGGGGTGGCGTTGATGATCGCCATCGCGCGACCCGGAGCGAATGCGAGCAATTCGTCGACCGAGCCGAAGACCGGCACACCGCGTCCGCGACACGCCCGCGCTTCGGGACTGTCGGGTGTGAGCGAAGTAGCGGCGACGAGGGTTGCGCAGTTGGGCAGTGACCAGAGGCGCTGGATGAGCTGATAAGCATATCCTTCGCAGCCGATGATTCCGAGGCCTGGTGGGTGCGCGGGCAAGGAGACAAATTCGCCGATTTGTGGTGCGTCCGCGAGTCACGAAACCGAACACGATCTTGCCAAAATCGCACGATTGGAGCTGCTCACGCGGCGCTCCGTCTCTGAAGGATCAGGCAGAGGTGCTCCTCGGGGCATTGGTCCGCTTCGAGGTGACGGCAGAAGCGGTCGCCATCGTCGACTAACCGCAGGATGGCGGGGATCCCGAGGGCGGCGTGTTAGAGGGGTTGGCCGTGGTCGGCTAGGTCGTTGTAGGCGGCGGCAGTTTGTTCGACGGTCATCGCTGGCTTGGGGTTATCGCTGGGACCGATGGTCCCAGAGGGCGACGGCTCTCGCGGTGACTTCGGCGGGGTCGATCTCATAGGTGTCGGAATCTTCGTCGTGGTTGGCGAGAATGGCTTGGCTGGTGAGGGTGGTGTGGTGCCAGTTGTGGGGATTGGTGCGGAAAAAGAGGGTGAGGCTCCGACCGCCGAAGGCGTTGGCGAGGTGGGAGGCGGCACCGTCGACGCCGAGGATCAGGCGGGCGCGGGAGACGAGGTGGAGGAATTCCTCGAGCTTGGTCTGGCCGCCGAGGCCGGTGACCCGGGGATTGGCGACGGCCTCGGTGATGCGGGCGGCGTGATCCATTTGCCAATCCTGGCCGCCGCTGGTGACGAGGATGCGGGGCACGCCGTGGTCGAGGAGGGCCTGGAGGACTTTGGCCCAGGCGGAGGATTTCCAGCGTTTACTCTTCCAGCCGGCGGTGGAGTTGAGGAGGAGGTAGTCGCCGCTGGGGGCGTCGTTCGGTGCCCAGGTGGCGGGTGGGAGATTCAGCCGGGGAAGGCGGTAGGGGGCGGGCGTGTCGGCGAGGGTGTAGGTCCAATTGTAGTCGGCGAGGAATTTGTCGCCGATGCCGGGCGCGCGGATTTCGTCGAAGGCGATGCGGTGGAGTTTGGTCACTTCGGTCGGGGAGCGGAGGAGGAGGTCTTTTTTCGGTGCAAAGGCGGAGATGGTGTGAAGGGCGGATTTGTCGAGGTGGTCGTAGCAGTAGATGGCGTCGAAGCGGCGAAGCCAGGCTCGGGAGGTCATTTGCACACCGTCCATGAGGGAGATGAGCGGGGCGTGGCCGCTGCGGGTGAGGAGTTCGACGGGGCGGCCGGCGGCGGCGAGGCGGGCGAGGGCGGGTTCGAGGAGAACCATGTCGCCGAGCTGCTTGTGGCAAATGACGAGGATCTTCTGGGCGCGCATGGGGTCGGGAAAGTCGGCCATTGACGCGGGGGGCGTCACGTTTATTTTGCTTACAAACAGGGGAGCCGCACGTGGCTGAGAGGTTTGGGTTCATCCCCGGACGACCCTTTGAACCTGATCCGGGTCATGCCGGCGAAGGGAGGCAAAGCGACTTGCGTGCTCGGACGGTTCTCCCGCAACCAGACACGTCTCATTATGATCGCATCCAACGAGTCCTTCGAATCGCACAGCAGCGAACAGTTGCCAAATTCCTCCCGAGCCTACGTGGCGGGTCGCTTGAACCCTGAGGTGCAGGTGCCTTTCCGCGAGATTGCGCTCGCTCCGACGCGGACGATGGCGGGGGAGCTGGAGGAAAATGAGCCGGTGAGAGTCTACGATTGCAGCGGGCCGTGGGGCGATCCGGCTTTCGACGGGAAGGTCGAGGACGGACTGCCGGGATTGCGGGCGGAGTGGATTCGCAAGCGGGGGGACGTGGAGGAATACGATGGGCGGGAGACCGCGCCGCAGGACAATGGGTATCTCAGCGACAGCCACGCGCAGCAGGCTTCGGAGCGGCGGGGTGGGCTCTCGGCGCTGAGCGCGCCGGTGAACGCGGGGCGGCGTCCGGTGCGGGCGGGGGCGGGGCATCCGGTGACGCAGCTCTGGTATGCGCGGCAGGGGGTGGTGACACCGGAGATGGAATTCATCGCGATCCGGGAGAATGCTGGACGCGCGGTGGTCGGGGCGGAGCGGAATGAGTTGGGGCATCAGCACTCGGGGTCGGCGCAGGCGGGGGATTACGAATTTACGCCGCCGATCTTCCGGAAATTTCCGCAGCGGATTCCGGCGGAGATCACGCCCGAGTTCGTGCGGGACGAAGTGGCGGCGGGGCGGGCGATCATCCCGTGCAACGTGAATCATCCGGAGCTGGAGCCGATGATTATCGGGCGGAACTTCCTGGTGAAGATCAACGCGAACATCGGGAACTCGGCGGTAGCTTCGTCCATCGAAGAGGAGGTCGAGAAGATGCGGTGGGCGACGAAGTGGGGTGCGGACACGGTGATGGATCTGTCGACCGGGAAGAACATTCACGCGACGCGCGAGTGGATTTTGAGAAATTCGCCGGTGCCGATCGGGACCGTGCCGATTTATCAGGCGCTGGAGAAAGTAAACGGGAAGGCGGAGGATCTGACTTGGGAGATCTACCGCGATACGTTGATCGAGCAGGCGGAGCAGGGGGTGGACTACTTCACGATTCACGCGGGGGTGCTGCTGCGATTCGTTCCGCTGACGGCGAAGCGGATGACGGGGATCGTGAGCCGCGGCGGGAGCATCATGGCAAAATGGTGCTTATCGCATCACCAAGAGAATTTTCTCTACACGCACTGGGATGACATTTGTGACATCTGCGCGGCTTACGACGTGAGTTTCTCGATTGGCGATGGGCTGCGGCCGGGTTCGATTGCGGACGCCAATGACGAGGCGCAGTTTGGCGAGTTGAAGGTGCAGGGCGAGTTGACGGAGCGGGCTTGGGCGAAGGGCGTGCAGGTCATGAACGAAGGGCCGGGTCACGTGCCGATGCACCTCATCGAGGAAAACATGGCGAAGCAGCTGGAGTGGTGTCACGAGGCACCGTTTTACACGCTGGGGCCGCTGACGACGGACATCGCGCCGGGTTACGATCACATCACGAGTGGGATCGGGGCGGCGATGATCGGTTGGTATGGTTGCGCGATGCTGTGCTACGTGACGCCGAAAGAGCACCTTGGGCTGCCGAACAAGCGGGACGTGAAGGAGGGCGTGATCACCTACAAGTTGGCGGCGCACGCGGCGGATCTGGCGAAGGGTCACCCGGGGGCGCAATACCGGGACAATGCGTTGTCGAAAGCGCGATTCGAGTTCCGGTGGGAGGATCAATTCAATCTGGGTTTGGACCCGGAGACGGCCCGCGAATACCACGACGAGACGCTGCCCCAGGAGGGGGCGAAGACGGCGCACTTCTGCTCGATGTGCGGGCCGCATTTCTGCTCGATGAAGATCACCGAAGACGTGCGGAAATACGCGGCGGAGCAGGGCTTGGCGGAGGAGGCGGCTCTGAAGGCGGGGATGGACGAAAAATCGAAGGAGTTCGCGGAGGCTGGTGCGGAGGTTTACACGAAGGCGTGATCACTCCGGTGCAGCGGATCGGCGGGATTCCGATGGATCGGTTGATGTAAAAGTGAGTTCCCCAGGTTTTATTGAACGAGACATCGGAAGTTCAGACCAACGGATTTGCTTTCGAACGTCGCCATCTGACGATCGCCACGCATTGGTCAAAGTTGCGAAATAGAATCCGATTTCTTCGCGAAGTCGGGTACTCAATTCAAAACCGACTCATTAGCTGCAATTTCGCGCTCAATCCGGCGCTTGGCCATTGAGGTATAGTCGCGATTTACCTCAATCCCGGTCCATCTTCGGCCGAGCCTTTGCGCGGCAGCGGAAGTCGTTCCGCTCCCGTTAAAAGGATCCAGGACGGCGTCGCCCCGACGGCTGCTGGACGCAATGAGGTGATGGATCAAGGCGATCGGCTTTTGCGAAGGATGACCGATCTTTTCCTTGGAAGATCCTTTCAGAGATGGAATCCGCAAGATGTTGGTTGCGTATTTACCTTTGCGGAGATGGCTCTCACGGGCTCGTTTGTCCTTGTATCGATTGTCCTTGAGGTAGCTCTGAATGGTTTCCTCGTCGTAGGAAAGCCGAACGGCATCTTTGTCAAAGTAGGGCTTTGCATCGGCTCCGTGCCTGAGGACGAGAATCATTTCGTACTGCGGGGTAAACGAGTCGGAGCGTTCGTTATATCCAACGGCCCGGTCCCAAATCAGCATGTCGTGGAACTGCATTTCTCGAGTCGCCATTGAGCTCAGATGCAACCAAACGTGTTCGCGTTTCCCGAGCTGACCAAAGATGTAGAGCAGACCATCTTTGCGAAGGACTCGTTTGCACTCGCGGATCCATTCGAGAGTCCATTGGAGGTAATCGTCGGGGGTCTCCCAAGCGTTGTCCCATGATTCTCGTTTGAGAACCTGAAAATACGGGGGATCTGCCACGATCATTTGAAATTCAGCGGCAGGGAGGGCCGGGAGGATTGTCAGAGCATCGCCGACCAGAAGATGTCCGCTGCCCAAGCGCTGAGCAGAAAGTGGATTGGTAAGATCGGCCACCTTCCGTTCTGAAACCATTTCGCTGGCGCAAGCGTTTGATGCGGGACGCCCGACCTTCCTTCTTCCGAAGAGCGCGAATTGTTCAAGCGCTGACGTTGTGATGCTGAAATCGCGGCCTCGTTTCACGGCGGGTATCCGACCTTCTTTGATGAGTTTCCGAACGCGGCTCGGAGTGACTCCGAGGAATGCCGCTGCTGCTTTGGTGGTAAAATCATTGCTCATGAGAAACGATTTCCTAGTTTCGACGGCTGCCACAAGCCAAACTAGACAGATTGGTGTCGACCCCGGGCCTAGGAATTCAAAGCCACGCGGCATTTAATCAATGATGGTGGAAGGGACGGGCGGTCTCAGCTTGGATTGAAGATCGGCTCGAATTTTGCTCAGGTGAGGCCTTGAAACTTTTGTTGTATGCCAAAAATTAGACTTTCTGGGACGGTTCAGGGGGCGGATGATCCGAATCGGGCCGCTCGCGCTCGCTTGCTTTACCTCCTCTTTGCCAAGGGATGGGACATTTACAATTCGAACGGGGATCAGCGGATTTCGCTGGCGAACATCGAGAAGAAGATCATCGAGTCGGACGCGTTCGTGTTCACGCCGGGTGCGACGCTGGAGGATATGTTCAAAGCGATCTCGATCTTTGTCGGGTTTCAGACGCTGGATCAAAATCTCGCGGGGAAGCCCACCGTTATTCTGAATGACGATGGGTCTTGGGATGCGCTTTTCGCGATCCTGGCCCACATGAAGGGGTTGGGGACGGTGGCGCAGGAGTACGATCAATTTTTGCACATGGTGGATTCGGCGGAGGCGGTGCTTGATGAGCTGGAGCGGATTCGCGCGACGGGTCACCCCGAAGCTGGGCGGCACAAGTTTGAAGACGCGGAGGTCACGATCATGGAGACGCCGATGCCGGCGGACTACGTTGGGAGCGCTTGCGTGTTCTGCTCGGCTTCGTTGGAGGATCCGCTTTATCTCGCTGACGGCGAGGCGTTGGGTGGGATTTTGGCGGACAACAAGATCGGGTGCGTTTCGGGAGCCGGGCGGTCTGGGATCATGGGCGCGGTCGTGCGTGGAGCGGTGAAGGCGGGGGGCTGGACGGCGGGATCGAACGTGCCGCACATCATCCGCTTGGAAGGGTTGCCGGACGGGCTCTCCAGCTTCTGGCTGCGACCGGATATCTACACGCGGATGGAGGTGATGATCGAGAACTCGGATGCGTTTGTGATTTTCCCGGGAGGAGCGGGAACGGTGCAGGAGCTGCTGGCGCTGATGATCTTCAAGCACCAGGGCAGCCCGCTCATGGAGGGCAAACCCGTGGTGATCTTCAATCGAAAGAACGCGGATGGGATGGCGTTCTGGGATCCGGTGATTGAGATGCTTGGGAAGATGAGTAAGCCCGAAGATTTCGTCGTGGTAGAGGAATTGGGGGAGATTTTGCCGGCGATTTTGCCGGGGATGCGGAAGGTCGCTTGAGGGGTGAGCGTTTGCCGGCTTGGCGGGCGTTCTGGGCGAAAGTCAGGGCGGGCAGGGACTGACCGCCCTACCGGGCGCGGGGATCGAGGGCGTCCCGCAGGGCGTCGCCGAGGAAATTGAGGGCCAGAAGGCTGGCGGCCATGGCGGTGGCGGGAAAGACGATCATCCACCAGAAGCTGCGGACCGGGTTAATTGCTCCCGCGCCGTCGGCGAGGAGGGAGCCGAGGCTGGCCTGGGGTGGTTGGATACCGAGGCCGAGGAAGGAGAGGAAGGATTCGTCGATGATCACGGCGGGGATGGTGAGCGTCAGATAGATGACGATGATGCCCAGCAGATTGGGCAGGAGGTGGCGGAGAAGGATGGCGACGTGGGATTGGCCGAGGGAGCGGGCGGCGAGGACGTACTGGCGGGTCTTCAGGGCAAGGACCTGGCCGCGGACGATGCGGGCCATGGTGAGCCACTCGATGACGCCGAGGGAGAGGATGAGAATGAGGATGCGGGAGTAGCTCACGAGCCAGTCCCAACCGCGGGCGTTGGCAAAATTTTCCAGGTAGCCGTTGAAGGCGTTGATGGCCACGAGGATGAAGATGAGACGGGGAATGGAGTAGAGGATGTCGACGAAACGCATCATCGCCGAATCGACGCGGCCGCCGACGTAGCCGGAGATGAGACCGTAAGCTGTGCCGATGAACAGGCTGACGGCGGCTCCGCAGAGGCCGACGACGAGGGAGAGCCGGGTGCCGCTGAGTACGCGGTAGAGCAGGTCGCGGCCGTTGAGGTCGGTGCCGAAGGGGTGCGCCCAGGAGGGCGGGGCGTATTGGAGCGCGCTAGGGTCGCGGTAGGAGGCTGGGATGAGGAGAGGACCGATGACGGCGGCGAGCACGACGAAGCCGAGGATCGCGGCGGACGTGATGGCGACGGGGTTGGAGCGGAGTCGCTGCCAGGCGCGGGGATCAGCCATCGATGGTGATCCTCCGGTCGAGCAGGGTGTAGGCGATGTCGACGAGCAGGTTGAAGACGACGAGGAGGACGCAGTAGACGATGACAACGCCGCCGAGGAGGAACCCGTCGCGGTTCTGGATCGAGTTCACGAAAAAGCCGCCCGCGCCGGGAATGTTAAAGATGGTCTCGACGACGATGGAGCCGGTGAGGAGGTGGGCGGCGAGAGGGCCGAGGAAAGAAATGACCGGGAGAATGGCGACGCGGAGGGCGTGTTTGTAGAGGACGGTGCGGGCTTTGAGTCCCTTCGCGTAGGCGGTGCGGACGAAGTCCTGGTGGAGGGTGTCGAGCATGCTGCTGCGCATGAGGCGAGCGATGTAGGCGACGTAGGGGGCGGCGAGGACGATGGCGGGCAGGACGAGGTGAGAAAGGCCGCCCCAGCCGCCGACGGGGAACCAGCCGAGGGTGAGCGCGAAGACGAGGATGGCGAGCGGGCCGGTGACGAAGGATGGGAGCGAAATCGCGAAGAGGGCGATGAGCATGGAGCCGGCGTCGCCCCACGTGTGATGGCGGACGGCGGCGAAGGCTCCGAGCCAGACGCCGCCGACGGAGGCGATCAGGAAGGCGGCGGCTCCAAGGACGAAGGTGACGGGGAGAGTCTGGGCGAGGATTTCGTTGACGGAGCGGCTCCGGTATTTCGTGGAGAGGCGGAGGTCGCCCCGGGCGAGGTCCGCGATGTAGCCGCTGTATTGCTGCCAAAGGGTGCCGTCGAGTTTGTATTTGGCGAGGAGTTGCTTCTCAATCGCCTCGGGGATCTTGCGCTCGCCGTCGAAGGGGCCTCCGGGGGAAAGGCGGATGAGGAAGAAGGTCGCGGAGACGACCAGGAAAAGAACGACGACCAAGGAGGCGAGGCGGCGGATGACGAAGGCGACCATGGATCGCGGGGGAGTGTGTCAAAGTCGGTCGGGGAGGGAAAGGGAATGCTTATTTTCCGCTTCCGGTAAATGGTCCGGCGAATTTCCAGTTGTTATCAAACTCCCGGTCGCGCATATTCCGCCCTCTCGAAAGCCGGCGTGGCGGAATTGGCAGACGCGCGCGACTCAAAATCGTGTTCCTTACGGAGTGTGGGTTCGATCCCCTCCGCCGGTATTTTTTAACCTCAATTGTTGGACGTTTCGGCGTCGGAGGCCGTGATGACGGCGTCGTCGATGATGCGGCGGTGTTGAACGAACGTGTTGTTGTCGCCGTAGCGCGCCCAGGGCCCGGGCGGGACTTCCTCGAATTCGACGAACTTCCAGTCGGTCACGTCGGTGCCCTTCATGCCGAGGTAGTCGCGAACGGCGGGGGAAACGTCGAGGCCAGCTCCATTGTTGAGGTTTGGCTTGGGTCGTTCGTCGCCGAAAACGTATTCGTAGTGGTCGGTCCGGAACGGACCCACGTCTTCCCACTGAGCGTAGGCGATTTTGCCCTGGTAGCGGATGGCGATCCAACGGCCCTTGCAGACGGATTCGTGCGGGCTAGTGAAGGCGTCCTTGAACCAGGGGATGACCTTGGAGGCCTCTTTTTTGTGTCCGTTGATCGTTTTGTCGTTGTAGGGAAGAGCGATGTAGAACGGGTTTTGCCGGGGCTTGAACGAAGCGGGGGTGAAATCGCTGCTGCGCCGACTCGGGTCGGGGGTGTCGGTGCCGCCGTAGTTTTGAGCCCAGCGGGAGTCCCACGAGCTCTTGTGATTGGGAACGGGGTTGTTGGCCGATGGCTTCTCCCCTACCCAGAAAGTCGTGGTGACGATGCCGAGCTTCCACGGAAAGCGATCTTGGCTGCGGTCGGATGGCTGAACGAATTGACCGGGGGTGGAAGTGGTTCCGTTTTCCGCCTTTTCGCGCTCGTTCTGACTGGCACGATTTTTCTTTTTCGAAGCGTCTTTGAGCGCTCCACCGGTTGCCTGAACGGCGTGACCTCCGAAGATCGACAGGAAGGCGGAGAGGCAGATGCCGGCGGAGTGGAGGTAGGGACGTATTTTCATCGCGGGACGAGTGGGGGTCCGGCGGGCCGAAGGAATCCGGCCGCGCGCTGAGGTTTCGTAGGGTGAAGAAGGATACAACAGCGGCGCGGGGGGTGCAAAGGGTCGTTTTTGCGAGGGCGCTCGCGGTCAGGGGGATTGACCACCGATGGAAGATCGCCGCTAGAGGCGCTGATGGGCGCGAGAGAGGCGAAGCGGGAAATTTCTCCTTGCGACCGTTCGCGGATTTCGCGGGCAGAATTTCGGCGCGCTTAGTCGGGGGTGGCGAACTGCATCTCGGCTAGGTGGCGGTAGTGGCCGTCGGGGTGGGTGATGAGTTCGTCGTGGCTGCCGCTTTCCAGGACGGTGCCATCTTCGATGACGTAGATGCGGTCGGCTTTCCGAATGGTCGAGAGGCGGTGGGCGATGATGATAGCGGTGCGGTTCTCGAGAAGGGCGGCCAGGGCTTGTTGGATAAGGTGTTCGCTTTCTGAGTCCAGAGCGCTCGTGGCTTCGTCGAGAATGAGGATGGCGGGGTCCTTGAGCAGAGCGCGGGCGATGGCGATGCGCTGGCGTTGGCCGCCGGAGAGTTTGACGCCGCGCTCGCCGACGAGAGTGGCGTATCCTTCCGGGAAGCGTTCGATGAACTCGTGGCAGGCGGCCTGGCGGGAGGCGGCGCGGATTTCTTCGTGGGTGGCGGTCGGGCGACCGTAGCGGATGTTTTCCTCGATGGTGCCGCCGAAGAGGAGAACCTCCTGCGGGACGATCGCCATCTGGTCGCGGAGGGCGGGGAGGGTGAAGTCGCGGGCGGGACGGTCGTCGATGGCGATGGTGCCGGTGTCGGGTTCGTGGAAACGGAGCAGGAGAGAGACGATGGTGGATTTGCCCGCTCCGCTGGGTCCGACGAGGGCGATCTTTTCCCCGGCGTTGGCGCGGAGGTTGAGGTCGCGGAGAACGGGAATCTCGAGGCGGGAGGGGTAGCGGAAGGAAACGTTGTCGAAGCGGACGTCGCCCCGGACGCGGGGGGCGTCGACGGGTGGGGCGGTGGCGACTATCTCGGGGGTTTCGTCGAGGAGTTCGCGGACGCGCTCGGTGGCGCCGATGGTCTTCTGGACGTGCGAGAAGACGTCGGCGAAGGAGGCGACGGAGCCTCCGACGAAGGTTGTGTAGAGGATGAAACGGGTAAACTCGCCGAACGTGAGCTGGCCGGTCTGCATGAGGAACGCGCCGTACCAGAAGACGACGACGATGGAGCCGAAAATGCCGAAGATGATAAAGGACACCATGAGCGCGCGGAGGCGGGCCGTTTTCAAAATGACGCGGAGAAAGGCCTGGAGTCCGTCGGAGTAGCGGTGGAGTTCGAAGGCTTCGTTGCCGAAGGCTTTGACGTTGGCGATGCCCTGAAGGGATTCTTCGATGGTGGTGACGGTGTCGGCCATGCGGTCCTGGGCTTCGCGCGAGTGGACGCGGACGCGTTTGCCGAAGAGGATCGCGATGAGGATGAGCACCGGGAAGGTGCAAACCATGAGGCCGGTGAGCTTGATCGACGTGAAGGCGACGAGCGTGAGGCCGCCGGTCATGAGGAGGCATTGGCGGAGAAATTGCGGGACCGTCATCGTGAGCGTGTCCTGCAGAAGAGTCAGGTCCGCGGTCATGCGGCTGGAAAGTTCGCCGACGCGGCGTTGGCCGAAGAAGTCCATCGAGAGGCCGATGAGGCGTCCGAAGATGTCGCGGCGCAGGTCGACGGTGGCGGCCTCGCCGCAGCTGTAGAACCAGTAGGAAGAGAAGAACGAGAACGTGGCTTGGATCGCGAGGGTGCCGAGGAGGACGAGGGCGATGCTGTTGATGCTGCTGGTCCAGTCGGTCGCGTTGCTGTTCCCGCTGGCCGCGTCGAGGAGGAGGCCGGTGAGGTAGGGGAAGGTGAGGCCGAAGCCGGTGGCGATGATGAGCGCGATGATCGCGCCGGTGAAGCGAGCGCGGTAGGGCCGGATGGTGCGGAAGACCGCGGCGGCCTGGCGGAGGGAGGCGAGGCGGAGGCGGGGTTTGCTGGTGTCGTCGGGCATTGGTGAGGTGGCGCTAGCGGAGGGATGGGGTCGGGGCGAGGGATTCGAGGTGGTTGAGGGATTCGGCGAGGGCGGAGGGTGGGGCGATCTTGGTTTGGAGTCGAGCCGCTCGGGTCTTTACGTCGGTCGCGGCGAGAAGTAGTCGAAGTTCCTGCGCGAGACTGGCTGGGTTGAGCTTGCGGCGGCGGAGGACGCGGGCGACGCCGAGGCGGCGGAGGCGCTCGGCATTGTCGGGTTGGTCGAAGCCGAAGGGAATCACGAGAGACGGGACGCCGTGGCGCAGAGCCTCGGCGCAGGTGCCGACGCCGCCTTGGTGGACGATGGCGGCGGCTCCCGGTAGGACGTCCGCGAGCGGAGCGTAGTCGAGCGCGAGGATCGACGGAGGGAGGGTGGGTGGAATCGGATTGCCGCCGGTGAGGAGAATGGCGCGGCGTCCGAGGGTGGTCGCGGCCTGGACGGCCCCATCGTAAAACTGGCTCGCGATGTGAACGACGGAGGAGCCGAGGGTGAAGACGATGGGGGAATCGCCGCCTTCGCGGAATCTCCGGAGAGCTTCGATGGTGTCGGGCGGAGCGGTTTGCTCGAAGTAGGTGAAGCCGGTTTGGCGGGTGCTGGCGGGCCAGTCGGGTTGGGGGGCGGCGAGGAAGCTGGGGAAGAGGGCGAGCGTGAGGTCGGGTGAATGTTTGGCGTCGAAGACGGGGCTGCCGGCGGGGGGGAGGCCGAGTTCGCGTCGAAAATCGTGGAGCGGGGTGCTCCAGCGGCTGGTGACTCGTCGACCGAGGGCGAAGATGAGTCGGTGCGGCCAGCGTCCGAGGTTCTTCAAATGATAGAGCAGCGGCGCTGGCGCGAGAACGCAAGGATCCCAAGCGGAGAGGAACGAGGTCGGAGCGAGGATGGCGTTGGCCCAAGGGATGTCGTGCTTGGCGGCGACGAGGGGTGCGACGTAGAGGAGCTCGCCGACGAGGAGAAGGTCGGCGTCGGCGGTGGCGGCGACAAGATCGGCGTAGGTCTCTCGGACGTTCGGGAAGACTTGCTCTTCCATGAGGCGCTGGGGACCGCGGACGGGGTCGAAGAGGCGGCCGACGAGGGTGGGCTCGAATTCGAAATCGGGGCGGATCGGGCGGAAGGTGAAACCGAGTTTCTCGAGGTAATCGCGGTAGCCGGCGGAGGCGGCGATGATGGGTTCGTGGCCGCGGGCTCGGGCGGCCTGGGCGAGCGCAAGGAGCGGGTGGAGGTCGCCCAGCGAACCAAGGGAGGCGAACACGATGCGCATGAGCCTGCTAGTTCTGGCGGCGATGCGCGGTGGGGGCGAGCGATTTTGTGGATTGGGCTCGCTGGACGTTGAAGTGAGAAGTCAGGGATGCTTGGCTTCGCTCGGCCCGACAGCCGGGGGGGAGTCTCAATTCAGCTTGCCAGCGAGGTCGGCAAACTTTTTGGCGGCCAGCGCGGTGACGGCGGGCTTGAGCAGCGGCATGGCGATGCGGAAGATCGAAAGGAGGATCGTGAGGATGCCGAGCTTCTTGGCCTTCTCCTTGACGACGTTGCCGTCGGAGTCGACCTGGCGTTCGACCATGACCTTCTTCTGCTTTCGACCGCGTCCGGAGAGAACCCATCCGAAGATCGCTGCGCCGCCGAGCCAGGGGATGGGGTGGCGTTTGAAGCCTTGCTTCACCCGGGCCGGAACGTTGGCCGCGGTGCAGACGCCGTGGTAGTCGCGACCAATGGCGCGACGGCTGGCGTCGAGTTCGAGTAGGATCTCGGCGCGGGTCATGGCTGAGCTGGTGCGTCAGGGCCGCTCATGAGAGCGAAGTCCTTACGGAGTTCAGACGAGGTCGTCTGAAAGACCGGGGTGCGAAAGTGGGTTTTCACGTGGAGGGCGCACAGGAAGCAGATGAGAAAATGGAAGACGGTGAATCCGAGGGCGATCCAAACCCACTGCACGCTGAAGAGCCAAGCGATGGCGAAGGCGGTCGTCAGGATGAGAAAAATGTAGCCGAGGAAGGCGAAGACGAGGGCCGCCAGAAGCATGACGACGAGCCGAACGTAGAGTCCGACCGCTTCCTTGGCTTCGAGTCCCGCGAGTGAGAGAACGGCGGAAAAATGGCGTGAAAATGATCCGAAGAGCCGCAGCGCTTCGGTAAAAAATCCCTGGTGGGAGTCGGATGCCGGGATGGCACCAGGTTCGGGCGTCATGGGCGACGGGAGTCGGATCGGCGGGTCCGGGTGGACCCGCCGAGGTGCCGACCGAATTACTTGCGGAGGATGATTCCGATGAGGAAACCGATACCAGCGGCGATGCCGACGGCTTGGAGCGGGTTGTCGCGGATGTATTGTTCGGTGTCAGCCTGGTAAACCTTAGCTTTGGCCTGCGCCTCACCGTAGGCGTCTTCGGCCTTGGCTTTGTAGACTTCGCCTCTCGCGGTGGCCTGAGTTTTCAGGTCTTCGTATTTGGCCTTGCCGGCGTCGGACAGGTCCTGAGCGGCTTTGGACAGCTGGGCCTTGCCGGTTGCGATCGCGTCTTCGGCTTTTTTCTTCGAAGAGGAGTAGATGTCTTTGGCGGCAGCTTTGCCGGTGTTGGTGGCGGCTTCGGCGTGAGCCTGGCTGCTCTCGAGATTCGACTCGGCGGCATCGGGCGTGGCGTCAATGAGATTGGTGACTTCTTCGTCGGGCATTTTTTCGAATTAGGTTGAGTGCTTTTCTAGTTGCAGGAGGAGAACGCAGGGAGCGTGCCAGCTGGTTGGGTGGGTCGCAAGGAAAGTTGGGGAGGAGGTCTCCAGTTTTCTAGGTTTTGAAGTGTTGAAGGTTCGAGGTTGGTGGTCGGTGGATTTCGGTGGCGGGGCGCGAGTCTTAAGAGATGGTCACGGCGCGGATGGGGCGCGGTGCCCTTCCCGGAGGAAGTCGATTGCGCGGCGGGCCATCCAGTTTCCGGGAAAGCCAAGGTGGCCGCCGGTGGCGGGGGATTCGAGGTGGAAGTGGGGGCTGGTTCGGGCGGCGTCTTCTGGGAAGCAGGCGGGGGGTAGGAACGGATCGTTGCGGGCGTTGACGAGGAGGGTGGGGATGGTGACGTGGGCCAGGACGGGTTTGCTGCTGGCTCGGGTCCAGTAGTCTTCGGCGTCGCGGTAGCCGTGGAGCGGGGCGGTGTAGGCCCCGTCGAATTCGCGGAAGGTGCGCATGGCGTCGAGGCCGAGATCGGTGAGTTTGCCGGGGTGGGCGAGAATTTTTTCCCGAATTTTGCGGCGGAGATTGACGAGAAATCGGCTCATGTAGAGACGGTTGGCGCGGCTTTCGAGGGCGAGGGAACTGGAGGCGAGGTCGCAGGGGACGGAGAAGGCGACGGCGGCGGTGATGCGGGGGTCGACGGCGGGGCCGAGGTCGCCGAGGTATTTGAGGGTGACGTTGCCGCCGAGGCTGAAGCCGATGAGGGCAAGTTGGTCGGGGGCCTTGCTTGCCAGAGCGTGGTCGATCACGACGGCGAGGTCGTCGGTCGAGCCGCTGTGGTAGGAGCGGAGGCGGCGGTTGGCGGTGCCGCTGCAGCCGCGGAAATTCCACGCGAGGACGTTCCAGCCTTCGCGGTGGAGCGCAAGAGCGTGGCTTTGGATGTAGGAGTCGTGGGAATTGCCTTCGAGACCGTGCGTGAGGATGGCGAGGCGGCGGTTGGCGGGGTCGTCCGCCCAATCGAGATCGAGGAAATCGTCGTCGGGGGTGGCGATGCGCTCGCGGTCGCGGGTGAAGATGCGGGCGCGGCGGAAGAGGGCGGGGACGATGGTCTGGAGGTGGCCGCCTGGCAGCCAGGCGGGGGCTTGGTAGGTGGACGGATGAACGACGGGCATGCGGAGCGTGGAACGGCCGGAAGTTTTGCTTGATATTGTCTCCGATGACTCTACTTTTCTCGGCCCGCGGCAGAGTAGCTCAGTGGTAGAGCAGGGGACTCATAAGCCCTTGGTCGGGGGTTCAAATCCCTCCTCTGCTACCAAGATTTTCATCTTCCGATTCTTCCGATTTACAAGACCTTCCGACCTTCGACCCATTCATTCTCATGGCTAACATTGCATCATCCGAAAAAAGCGCCCGTCAGGACGTTGTCCGCAACGCACGCAAGACGGCGACCCTCGCCGGGATCAAAACCGCTCAGAAGCGTTTCGCGAAGGCCATCGACGCGAAAGACTCGGATGCGGTGAAGGTCGGCTTTAATAGCTACGTCTCGACGCTCGACAAAGCAGCGAAGCGTGGCGCGATCCACCAGAACTCGGCGGATCGGCGGAAGGGCCGGGCGGCGAAATTGCTGGCGAGCGCGTAGGGCGTCCCCGGTCGAGCCACTCGTGGCGTTTTCCGTCGCGAACCGTGGGCTACCGATGCTTGCCCTCCGGGAGGCAACGCAACTCGTTTCGGTCGACTGGGTAGCTGGGGGCCGACCTTGCTGGGACGCTGGTTCGCGGGCGATCGTTTGAGTTTCAAGGTAACTCAGCGCTGGAGTGGGCGGCGGCGCAACTTGGGCACGAGTTTTCGATTGGGGCTGGGTGAAAACGGTCGGACTGAGTCCTGCGCCTAGTTCTAATGCGCCGTCGGCAGCATCCTGACCAGGAGGCAAACTTAACGCTTTCTTGCTTCCTGATGATTGCCTGGCTAAGATCCAGGTCGCGACTGAGAGTCGCTTGCCCCCGTTCCTTCCCCCCGCCATGAATCAACTCCGCTTTCTCCCGCTTCTTTTCGCTCTCCTGGTGGCGGCATCGCCCCTGCGAGCGCTACCGCTTACGGTGATCAACGCCGGATTCGAGGACATCTCCGGGGAATCCTCCTCGAACGGGTTAACGTTCGGGTCGTTTAGCGGATGGTCGCTTTACGAAGAAGCGGGCTTGGATACCAGCGACGGGAACGGGCCGGACTTCTTCGTCGGCACCCTGACGCCGAGTCTGAACCCCGACACTCCAGACCCCGACGACTTCTACAATTACCCGGGCGGTGCCGCCGAAGGCGATCGAGTGGCCCTCGCCTTCAGTTTCGCTGGTCGGCCCGGCTCCGGGGGAGGGCTAGCCTACGGACTCACCCAGGCCCTCGGCGACACGCTGCAGGCGAATACGCAATACACGCTGCAAATCGACGTCGGCAATATCGCGTCGGGGACGTCGTTCGATCTGAGAGGTTTCCCTGGTTACCGGATCGATCTTCTCGCGGGCACCACGATCCTCGCTTCCGACGACAACACGCTCGCGGGCTCGATCGCAGAAGGCGCCTTCGCTCTTTCCACCGTGACTTACATTTCCGGTGCATCTTCCGCTCATCTCGGCGAGGTCCTTTCGATCCGAATGGTGAGTCTGAACGTGACCGATCCCAATCCGGATTTTGCCGATGCCGAGCTGGAGGTAAATTTCGACAACGTCCGCCTCGACGCCGTTGCGGTGCCGGAGCCAGCGGCGGCGGCTCTGATCTCGCTTGGGCTCGTGAGCCTGCTCGTGCTTCGCCGCCGCCGCGATTGGCAAGTTGGCGGGTAGGGGATCGGGGACGAAAATGGAGGCGGGCCGCAGCGGTCTCACTGGTTGCGAATGATCGCAATCCTCTGCGATGAAAGGGAGATCATCCGATCATTTGTCACGGATGGTGAATGGGGAGTTATCCCTCGACGTGGTGTCGAAAGGCGGATGGGGTCGCGCGTCGATATTTCTATGCCAATGCCACGTTTGTGAGATTTCGCGTTGCGAAACGGACGCGGGGACGTTGTCTTTCCAAGGATGAAAGTGCCTCGCTCGCCTTACGCCAAAACGGATGGGATCTTTTACTTTGCCCGGATGCTGGACAAGATTCGGCTGAAGGATACGGGGGAGTTGCGGGACGATCTGCGGGCGAACGTGGGGCAGGCGTTTGATCAGCGGTGCTGCGACTTTCTCGCGGTAAGTCACGAGGACCTTTCCGAGATGGTCAACCATGGATCTTCGGATCTGGACGTTCTGGAGTGGTGTTTCTCGAACGGGCGGCGTCCGACGGAAGGGGACGTGGAGGTCTGGAATGGCTTCATGCGGAAGGTCGGATGGAACGACGCGGTCGCGGTAAAACTGGCGGAGCGGAAGTCGGAGAGCGGGTTCGCGGACCGGGATGATATCCGGACGATGTTCGATTATCTCGACGCGGACGAGGGGCGGGAAGTGGTGATGCCGCCGATGGTCTAGGGTCTCAGTGTCGGTGTTGAATCGCCGGGGCGATTTTCTGGACGGGCCGACCTTCGGACTTTTGATCCGATCACTCCAGCGTGAAGCCGACTTTGATGGTGACTTGGTAGTGGGAGACCTTGCCGTCTTCGAGGTGGCCGCGGGTCTCGATGACCTCGAACCAACGGAGGTTGCGGAGGGATTCGGAGGCTTTTGCTATGGCGTTCTCGATGGCCTTTTCGATGCTTTCGGTGGATGAGCCGACGAGTTCGAGTTTTTTGTAGATGTGGTCCATGGACGAAGTGTGCAGGTCAAAAGGTCGAATGTCGAAGGTCCTGTGACGATTGACGTTTTGATGGAAACATTCGCGCTGGCTCGCGGATCGGGTTAAACACAGCGCGTGAGTTTTCAGGAGTCGCGCGCAGGGATCGAGATCGATGGGGATCGGGTGCGGCTGACGGGTCGGTTGAACGCTGAAGGCGCGGCGAGCGTTTGGGCGGAGGCGAAGGAAGTGTGTCGGAAGAATGAAGGAACGTCGGTGGACGTGTCGGAGCTGGACTACCTGGACGCGTCGGGCGTGGCGCTGCTGTTCGAGCTGCAGAAAAAGTATGGCGCGGAGATCAAGGGATTGCCGGAGGAATCGGCGCGGTTGCTCGAGCCTTACGCCCAGGATGAATTTCCTGACCTCGCGTCGGGCGAGGGGGAGAAGGATTCGACGGTCATTCAGGCGGGCCGGGTGGGGGCGGCGTTTCTGACCGATCTCCGGCAGCAGGTGGTCTTTACCGGTCAGCTTTTTTTGACGCTGGGGGTGGCTTTAGCGCAACCGCACCGCGTGCGGTGGGGCGAGATGTGGCGGACGGTTGAGAAGGCGGGGGTGAATGCGCTGGTGATCGTGGGGATGATCGGATTTCTCACGGGAATGATCATGGCGTTCCAGTCGACGGCGCCGTTGCGGCAGTTTGGCGTGGACATTTTTGTGGTGAATCTGGTGTCGCTTTCGATGCTGCGGGAGCTGGGTGGGATGATGACGGCGATCATCCTGGCGGGGCGATCGGGGTCGGCGTTTGCGGCGGAGATCGGGACGATGAAAGTGAACGAGGAGTTGGACGCGCTGAACACGATGGGCATGGACCCGGTGCGGTTTCTCGTGGTGCCGAAGGTGATCGCGACCGTGCTGGTCACGCCATTGCTGACGATCTACGCGAATCTCTTTGGGATTGGCGGGGGGTTGCTGGTGGTGATGATGTTTGGCCACCCGTGGGCGGCGGTGTGGAATCAGCTGGTCTCTGCCGTGTCGGTGAACGACGTGCTGGCGGGGGTCATCAAAGCGTTTTTCTTTGGTATTCTGGTCGCGGGGATTGGGTGCCTGCGGGGGTTGCAGACGAAGTCGGGGGCCAGTGCGGTGGGCGATAGCACGACGCGGGCGGTGGTGAGCGGGATCTTCCTGATCATCGTGGTGGACGCGATTTTCGCGTTCGTTTTCTTCGCGATTGGATTCTAACGGGCGATGGGTGCGATCATTAAAGTGAGAAATCTGAGAGCGGGCTACGACGATAACGTCGTGCTGGAGGATCTGAATTTCGACGTCGAGCGGGGCGAGGTTTTCGTGATTCTGGGCGGATCGGGTTGCGGAAAGAGCACGGTGCTCAAGCACATGATCGGGTTGAATCCGCCGCTGGGTGGGAAGGTGCTGATCGACGGCGAGGACATCATCGCGGCGGAGGGCCGGGAGCGGATTGCGATCCTGCGGAAGATCGGGGTGTCGTATCAGAGCGGGGCTCTCTTCGGATCGATGACGTTGAATCAGAATGTTCGCTTGCCTCTCGAAGAATACACGTCGCTGTCGGACGAGGCGATGGACCTGATCGCGTGGATGAAACTGAAACTCGTCGGGCTGGAAAAATTTACGAAGTTCATGCCGAACGCGATCAGCGGTGGGATGCAGAAGCGGGCGGCGATCGCGCGGGCGATGGCGCTGGACCCGCTGGTGGTCTTTTTGGACGAGCCGTCCGCGGGGTTGGACCCGATCACTTCGGCGGACCTGGACGCCTTGATTCTTCGGCTGAAGGAGACGATGGGGATGACGTTTGTGATCGTGACGCACGAGCTGCCGAGCATTTACGCGATCGCGGACCGGGTGATTATGTTGGATAAGGAGAGCAAGGGGATCATCGCGACCGGGCCGCCGGCGGAGTTGCGGGATGAATCCGAAGTGCCGTTTGTCCGGCGATTCTTTCACCGGGAAGCGGAGGACGAGAATTCATGAAGAAGAACGAAGCCAATTTTTTCCGGATCGGGATATTCATCATCGCTGGTCTGACGTTGCTGGCGGCGGGGCTGGTGACGTTTGGGATGGGGCAATTTTTTAAGACGAAGGTTTACGTCGAGACGTACGTTGACGCGACGGTGCAGGGAATCGAGGTCGGGTCGGCGGTGAAATTTCGCGGCGTGACGGTGGGCAAGGTGACGGACGTTAGTTTCGTGTTCATGCGCTACCCGTCGGTCGACAAAACGGATCTAACGAATTACGTGGTGCTGGTGATGCAGATCGATCGGGAGATTTTTCCGGAGATGTTCGAGTTGCCGAATTTACAGCCCATGCTTTCGTCGAACATCGAGCGAGGAATGCGGGTGCAGATCGAGCCTGCTGGGATCACGGGATTGAATTACCTCGAGATCAATTTCTTGGAGCCTCAGCGGTTCAAGCCGCTCAAGATCGCGTGGAAGCCCGATAATTACTACCTTCCGTCGGCACCGGGCGAGTTGACCAATATGCTCGACAGCGTGAACAACATCATGCGCGAAGTGGAGGGCTTCAACATCAAGGGTGTGAGCGACGGCGTGGTCTCGTTGCTGGATAATCTGAACCGTGCGGTGACCGGTGCACAGCTGAAGAAATTGAGCGACGGGGCGCAGGCGCTGTTTTCGCAGATCGAGACGGCGGTGGAAGAGGCGGACATCCCGGATCTGAGCAAAGAAATGAAGGCGCTCGTCGGCGACTTGACCAAAGCGGTTTCCGATCTCGACGTGCCGACCATCAGTGGAGAGACGCAGGCTCTGCTCGAAGAGGTCGCGCGGTCGAACGCGCAGCTCAAATCGATCCTGAGTAACTTGGAGCCCGCGTCGCAGATCAACGGCGACGAGCTTTCGGCGACGTTGTCAAACTTGCGGATCATTTCGGAGAATCTGCGGGAAGCCAGCGCGGAGGTCGTGCGGGATCCTTCGCAGGTGATCTGGCAGCGGCCGGCGAAACCAGCGTCCGCACTCGACCCGCCAAACCGGAAAAGACGATGATGAAGATGAAGAGATTGTTACCTTTGGGAGGATTTGTGGTCGCGGTGCTTTTCGCCGGATGCGCCGGCCTCTCGCCGACCGCGACGAAGCGGTTTCTACTCGATCCGGGGACGCCGCCTTCGTTCGCGGGAATGCGGAACAGCGGAACGGCAGTGGTGAATTACGTCGACGTGGCGTTGCCGCATTCGGGAGGTGGATTCACCTACAAAAGCTCCGCTTACGAGTGGGAGAACGATCCCTACAACGGGTTCCTGGTCGCGCCTTCGCAGATGATGACGGAGATCGTTCGGAAATGGGTCACGGACAGCGATCTCTACGAGAGCGTGGCCGTCGCTGGCGATCCCGCCGGGCAGGACTGGCAGATCCGGGCAAGCGTGGGTGGGCTTTACGGGAATTTTGCGCGGTTGGACGCGCAGGCCGAGCTCGAGCTCGAGGTGCGAGTTTTCCGCAATCGGGGCGGCGAAGCGGTGCTGGTCTCGGAGGGGAGATATTTGCAGGAGGTGCCGATTGAGCGGCGGACGCCGGAGGCGCTGGTGGTCGGTTGGAACGCGGGGTTGCGGCAGGCGTTGCTGGCGATGTCGAAGGACCTGGCGGAAGGGAGTTAGCACCCGGCCACTCGGTTCGCTGCCAGGAGGATGCCGGCGGCTTTGTCGAGGGTCTCCTGCCATTCGCTGGCCGGGTCCGAGTCGGCGACGATGCCGGCTCCGACGTGGAAGTGGGCGCGATCGCCCTCGATGATGGCGGTGCGGATCGCGATGTTGAACTGGCTTTCACCATTGAAGCCGAAGTAGCCGATGGCTCCGGTGTAGAGGCCGCGGGGGACGGGTTCGAGGGTGGCGATGATCTCGAGCGCGCGTTTTTTCGGGGCGCCAGAAATGGAGCCGCCGGGGAAGCACGCAGAGACGGCGTCGAGGTGCGAGACATCCGGGCGAAGTTGGCCTTCGATCGTCGAAACGAGGTGGAAGACTTGCTCGAAGCGTTCGAGGTGCAGGAGATCGGTTACGTGGACGCTGCCGTATTCGCAAACGCGCCCGACGTCGTTGCGTTCGAGGTCGGTGATCATGACGAGCTCGGCCACTTCTTTCGGCGAGGTGAGGAGGTCGTACGCCGACCGTTCGTCGCCGTCCCGTTCGGCCAGCCGGGGGCGGGTGCCTTTGATGGGGCGAGTGACGACGCGGCTGCCGCTCAAGTGAAGGAAAGTCTCCGGCGAAGCGGAGAGGACTTGGGTGCCAGCGAGATCGAGGTAGGCGGCGTGGGGGGCGGGGGAGTAATGGCGGAGCGATTCGTAAAGTGGCCAGGCGTCGCCGGAAAATTCGGACGAAAAACGGTGGGAGAGGCAGACTTGATAGATGTCCCCGGCGGCTATGTGGTCCTGGGCGCCGCGGACCATTTGGCAGAAATCTTCGCGCGCAATCTCGGGTTGAAAATCGACGACCGGGCGGCGGACGGGCGTCGGCGACTCGGGCGGAAGGTCGCCCCGGAGATGCCACGTTTCCGCGCCATGGTCGAAGGCGAGGAGGTTCTCGTAAAAGCCGAAGGTGAAGCTGCCGTCGAACGCGAACGAGCCGATGGCCGCTCCCTCGGGAAGGCCCGAGTCGGAGGTTTCGCGCTGACGGCGGGTTAATTCGCGGGCGAGGACCGGCCATTCGGCCGCGGATCCGGCGAGTACGAGATCGGGGTCGCAAGCGATGATCGAGTGGCTAGCCGGACCCGCGAGAGAACTGTCGAGAAACGCGGTTCCGGTCCGGATAAATCGAGCCGCGACTTCGGCTGGGGCGGCTTCGAGGTCAATCGGAGCGAAGGCTGGTGCGAAGCGGGTCATGGTGGCCGGGTGGCGACTTGCCAAGTGAAAATAAACCTGTTTGCTTTGCAAGCTCCGACGACCGGGTGGCCGGTCGATTGGTCGTCCCGCATGAAGATTCGATCCGCTTTTTTTCTCCTGATTGGTGCTGGTTTGTTGCTGCCGAATCACTCGGCGGAGGCGCAGCGGCGCGGAACGGGAGTGAGTACCCTTCCCTTGCAAACCACTGAGGTGGCGAAGCCGACTACGCAGGAATTGATCGAGCAGGCCGATACGAGCATGACCGATAATGCCGACGAGATGGACGCGGGTGCGACCGAGGAACAGGCGGCGGATCTGGCGAATGACCAGGAGCAAGCAACGGAAGAACTCGACGAGCTGGGGGCAGAAGCTGCCGCTAGGCCGGAGACGCCGAATGAACCGGCCCCGTCGGAGTTGGGGATCGATGACCTCTCGGCGGATCTGCCGCCGCTCGAGGACGATCTGCCTTCGATCCCGTCGGACGAAATGCCGGACCCGAGCACGTTGATTTCCGACGACATTTACGCCGCACCGAACTACCCGACGGACGCTCCCGCGGATTACCCATCGGCGGACTATCCTTCGGAGGATTACCCGGTGGATCTCGCGCCACCCCCTCCGGTGGTGAGGGAGAATGAATTTGAGAAGGAACGGAAGATGAAGCAGCGTTACCAGCAGGTGAAGTTGCAGGCGCTCAAGGATCAGGCGATCCGGGACATGCAGGCTCGGGCGGACGTCGCGCGGACGGATGAGGATCGGCGGGCGGCTTTGCGGGAATACTATCGGATGCTCTTTACGAAGATCGTGGCGATCGATCCGGAGCTGGAGGAGCGAAGCGATATCTTGGAGAAGGCTTACCTCCGGCGGTTGGGTCAGTACCGGGTCGAGCCGACGATTCCTCTGAATCCACCGCCGGTGCCAGAGCCGGTGGGGTCCTTGTAGCTCGGGAGAGGTGGCGGCTTCGTCGCTTTGGTTGGGTCGGCGAGTGGAACGTCGTCGGTCCTTGATGAGGCGATCTGGCTGGCGCGGGTCGCCGGTCTTTGAGTTAACTTGGGCTAGCTGGTGAGATTGGCGGCGAGGTAGTCGTAGCTTTGTTTGAGGGAATCGACTGGGTCGCCGGGCGTGGTATCCTGCTCGACGATGAACCATTTGCAGCCAGCGGCTTCGGCGGCTGGGATGATGGCGGCGAAGTCGAGGGTGCCGACTCCGATCTCGCAGTAGGTGGGTTCGTTCTCAGCCGTGAATCCGTAGTCCTTGAGGTGGATTAGCGGGAGACGACCGTGGAGCTTTTTGCACCAGGCGACGTTCTCGCCGCCGCCGTAGTGGATCCAGTAGGTGTCCGGCTCGCCCTGGAGGTGGGCGGGATCCGTTTCGTCGTAGATGCGGTCGAGGGCGGTGACGCCGTTCGTCTTGACGAATTCGATGCCGTGGTTGTGGTAGGTGAGCGTGATGCCCGCGGCGGCCATCATTTTCCCGGCGGCCTCGAGGTCGGCGATGAGACTGCCAAGGCTGGTGGGATCGGTCATGTCGACTCCGGCGGGGTAGGGGTAGGCCGTGAGCGAGCAGTCCAGCTCTCGGAGGTGGTCAATCACTTTCTCCGTGTCGTGGCGGATGGCGTCGCCATCCTCGTGGGTGGCGCAGCAAACGAGGCCTTCGCCGTCGAGGATCCGGATCAGCTCGGGATTCGAGATCGGGCCGAGGCCGCACACCTGAACCGCCGTGTAGCCGGCAGCCCGGACTCGTTTGAGGGTTGCGGCGATCTCGGGGGGGGTCTTCAGGAGGTCTCGGCAGGTGTAGAGTTGCGCGGCGATTTGGGTGGCTTTCATGGAGAGGTTTTAGTGGTCGGCGACGATTGCGCGAACGTTTTTGGTGTCTTTGAGAAGGGGTGAGAAATCCCAGAGGATGAAACCCTGGCCCGCGCGAGGGCCGATGGATTCGGTGAGGTCGAGTTGACGGGCGATTTCTTTGGCGGAGCGGCCGCGGCTGCCGAGGCGGTCGATGTCGATGCCGGGGATGATGGGAACCCCCTTTGGATTGACGTCGGGATTGCGCCACCAACGGAGGAGGGCGCTGAAAGATTGCGGGCCGGCGTCGTCCCAGTAGAGCTGGGGTGCGAGGTAGTCGACCCAGCCCTCGCGCAGCCAGGCGACGGGGTCGCAGTAGAGGTCGTTGAGCGCGTCGAGACCGGCTTTGACCCCCGGGGTTGCGCCGATGGTGTAGATGCCGAAGGGGCTGATGCCGAATTGCGCGCCGCGACGAGCTCGGCGGACGGTATCGCCCAGGCGGCGGACGAGTTGGTTGACGTTCGCGCGGCGCCAATCGGCGCGATCAAGACGACCGCCCTCGTCCTGGTAGTTCTGGTAGGCTGCGGAATCGGGGAAACTGCCGTTGTAGGTCTCGGGGTAGGGGAAAAAGTAGTCGTCGAGGTGAATCCCCGCGACCGGGTAGCGCTTCACGATGTCCTCGACGACGCGGATGACGTGCTCCTGAACGGCCGGTTCGGTTGGGTCGAGCCAGAGCATTTTTTTGAGTTTGCGGGTCTGATTGGCGAGGCTTCCGCGGGAAGGGTGGCTTGAGCTGAGGCCGGATGAGGAGGTCGCGGCGCGGTAGGGATTGATCCAGGCGTGGATGTCGATGCCACGCTTGCGCCCCTCGATGATGAAGGTCTCAAGTGGGTCGTAACCGGGATCCTTGCCTTGGACGCCGGTGAGGAAACGGCTCCACGGTTCGTAGCGAGATTCGTAAAGGGCGTCGCTCTCGGGGCGGACCTGGACCATGAGCGCGTTGAGCTTGGCCTGCTTGGCGACTTCGCAGATGCGGACGATCTCGGCCTTTTGGGCGGAAGCGCTGAGGCCGGGCCGGGAGGGGAAATTGATGTTGTAGACGGAGGCGACCCAGGCGGCGCGCATCTCGGCGCTGGCAGGGAGGGCGGCGGCGAGGAGGAGGGCGGCGATGAAGAACGCGCGGGTGGGCATAGGGGAAGAGAAGCGGATGGGGGGAGTTTGGCAAATACGAATGCGGAGACCGGTTCTCTTGCTTCGCTCGATTTCCCGAGGGTGCGGCAGCGAGGCAGGGCCGCTCGCACGCGGGACGTGCGCGTTCTTCATCACTTGCGCTGGCGGGCCTGGCGCTTTTTTTGGGCTAGGTAGGTGGGGAGCAGCGTGGTTTTAATCCAGTCGGTTGCCGCGGGTAGGCCGTCTTTCTCGTAGATGGTGCCGATCTTGGCTTCGATCTCGGTCGGGTTGCCGAAGAGGGCGAGGAATTGATTACTGGTGAGAGCGGTGAGCGCTTCGCCGTCGGTGCGACCGGTCTGGTCGAGGATCCAGCGGCGGACGACTAGGGAAAGGACGGCGTCGCCGATCCAGGCGGTGTTGTGGATCTCGGGTGGAAGTGAGCGCATTTTTAGGCTGGTGATCAGGGAATGGTGAATGGTGAATGGTGGGATGAGGGATGAGTTTATGCAGGCGGCGATTGATGAAGCGAAGCTGGGTTTGTCTGAGGGGGGGATTCCGATTGGATCGGTGATCGTGCACGAGGGGAAAATCATCGGACGGGGGCACAACATGCGGGTGCAACTCGGCGATCCGCTGCTGCACGGGGAGATGAGCGCGTTCAAAGCGGCCGGGCGGCAGCCGGCGTCGGTTTACCGCGAGTGCGTGCTCTACACGACGCTCTCGCCCTGCCCGATGTGTAGCGGGACGTCGCTTCTTTACAAAATTCCGAAAATTTTGATCGCCGAAAACACGACGTTTCTGGGCGCGGAGGATTGGCTGCGAAGTCAGGGTGTTGAGCTTCAGGTGCTTGGGGACGAGGAGTGCGTGGCGATGATGCGGGCGTTCATCGCGGATCGGCCCGAGCTGTGGAACGAAGACATCGCGGAGTGATTTTCGATTTTCGATTCTCGGATTTCGATTAGGGTGTGCGCTCGCCCAACCGGGCGAATTTGATATGGATTTCCGCGACCCTCAGAATTTTTTTAACCGTGAGCTGAGCTGGTTGGAATTTAATCAGCGCGTGGTGGATCAGGCGGCCGATCCGTCGAATCCGCTGCTGGAGCGACTCAAGTTCCTGTGTATTGTCAGTTCCAATCTCGATGAATTCTTCGAGGTTCGGGTGGCGGGTCTCAAGCAGCAGCGGCAGATGCATTCTCACGACGCCGGGCTGGACGGGCTGTCGGCGACGGCGGCGCTGGAGCGAATCAGCGACCGGGTGCGGCGGATGGTCGACGATCAATACCGGATCTGGCGCGAGCAGTTGCAGCCGGAGTTGGAGCGGCAGGGGGTGGCGTTTCATCACTACCCGGACGTGTCGGCGGACGAGGCGGAATATTTCGAGGAGTTCTTTCACAAGACGGTCTATCCGGTGCTCACTCCGCTTGCCATCGACCCGGTGCACCCCTTCCCGCAGTTGCTCAACAAGAGTCTCAACGTGGTGGTCGAACTCGAGGGGGACAATCTCAATACTGACATCGCGGTCGTGCAGGTGCCGCGAATCCTGCCGCGCGTGGTGCCATTTCCCGACGGGACGCGCGACCATTACGTTTTTCTGGGAAACGTGATTCAGGAACACGTTGGGGCGTTGTTCAAGGGTGTGAAGGTGAAGGGTGCGCACCTCTTTCGGATCACGCGCAACAGCAATCTCTACTTCGACGAGGAGGAGGTGCAAAACCTTCTGCACGCGATCGAAACCGAGCTTCGGAAGGTCAACCGAGGCGCGGCGGTGCGGTTGGAGGTGATGGACGATTGTCCGGAGCACGTCGTCGGGCGGCTGCTCGACTTGTTCAATCTGGAGGACGAGGACGTCTTCCGGATCGACGGGCCTCTGAATCTCGTGCGCCTGATGCCCCTGGCACTTCAGATCGACCGGCCGGATCTGCGCTACAAGCGGTTCTCGCCGAATACGGTGGTGTCGCTCGACGTCGACGCGGACATCTTTTTTCACCTGCGGAAGGGCGACATTCTCTTGCACCACCCCTACGATAATTTCCAGACGGTGGTGGATTTCCTGGCGCAGGCGGCGGAGGACCCGCAGGTCCTAGCGATCAAGCAGACGCTCTACCGGACGAGCTCGGACTCGCCCATCGTGCAGTCGCTCATCGAAGCGGCGGGCAACGGAAAGCAGGTGACGGTCGTGATCGAACTTCAGGCGCGATTTGACGAAGCGGCAAACATCAAGTGGGCGCGGATGATGCGCGATGCAGGCGTCGATGTCGTCTACGGTGTGACCGGGTTGAAGACGCACGCGAAGGCGCTGCTGGTGGTGCGCAACGAAGGCAGTGGGATCCGTCGTTACGCGCACTTGGGCACGGGGAATTACCATCCGTCTACGGCGAGGATCTACACGGATCTGGGACTGTTAACGGCGCGGGAGGAGGTCACGAACGACCTTGCGGAGCTGTTCAATCTGCTGACAGGGGTGTCGAAATTTCAGGGGATGAGCGATCTGCTCGTCGCACCGTTCAACCTCCAAAAACGCTTCGTCGAGATGATCGACGCGGAAGCGCGGAACGCGGCGGCGGGAAAACCGGCGGGGATCTACGCGAAGATTAATTCGCTGATTGAGGAGGGCGTGATCGAGGCGCTGTACCGGGCGAGCGCGGCCGGGGTGAAGGTGCGGCTGCTCGTGCGCGGGATGTGCGCACTAAGGCCGGGGGTGAAGGGCGTGAGTGAAAATATCGAGGTGCGGAGCATCGTGGGACGTTTCCTCGAGCACAGCCGGATTTTTCGCTTCGAGAACGGCGGTGAACCAGCGATCTACCTGGGGAGCGCGGATTGGATGCAGCGAAATTTGTTCAAGCGGGTCGAAACGGTCTTTCCGCTCATGACGCCGGGTGTGCGCACGCACGTGGACGAGATTCTCGATTGGTTTTGGAAGGACAACGTGAAGGCGCGGGTGATGCAGCCGGATGGCATCTACATCCCGCGGGTGACGGACGAGCCGCGGTTCGATGCGCAGGAAGAATTTTTGGCCGATTCGCAGCGGCGGCGGAAGGCCCGCGCGGCGGCGGTGGCCGAGGCTGGCGGGTGAGGAAGCACTTTCACCGGAGGAGGCAAGAGGTGGAAAGGAATCCGAACTCTTTTTTTGCCCCCTTTCAGTTCAAGAGTGCTTCGCCGCAAGTTGCTCCCACTCTTCGTCTAGGTTGACGGTCGGGAACGAAACTCCGGCCCGGTCATACCAGTAGCCCGCGTTGACGTCGTCGCCTTCTTTGCGGTGGAGGTAGCCGTGGACGTGGGAACCGTCAGCCGACGCCTCGGCTTGGGCGAGCTCGTGCGCGCGCTGCCACTGGCCGCGGGCGTCGTGCCAGAGGGCGGCTTGAAGGGGCGTGAGGTTGTCGGGTGATTCGAGCTTTTTGAGGTCCATGCGGACCGATTTAGAAAATGACCGAGGCGCGTCCGCCAAGGACAAAAGCGTTGCCGAGGTCGCCGGAAGCGCCGGGGCGGATGATGTACTGGGCGTCGGGTTGGACGGTGAGCCACGGCGTGATCTGCGCGGCGTAGGTGGCCTCGATGACGATCTCGTAGCCGACTTCGCGCGAACCTTCGTCGAAGATGCCTTGGGCCGCGTCATCCGTGAGGTCGGCGTAGCCGAGGGCGACGCCGAAGACGTCGTTGTCGCGGGTCGGGATGAGACCGGTGTAAGCGAGACCGGTGTCGAAGTAGAAACCAACGAAATTGCGATCCTGCGGGGTGAATCCGGCGCGGGCGAAGGCGTTGAGACCCTGGTTCGAAGGCTCGATGACGGTGACCGGTTCCTTGAAGGATTTGGCGGGCTGGTAAGATTTGCCGTCTTTACTGAGCGTCGGTTCAGCGGCGACGGGCGTGCCGGGTTCGCGATAAAGGGCTTGGTCCACGATGCCGTAGAAACCGAAATTTCCGTAGACTTCGTCTCCGGTGCCGTTCGAGCGCTCGAAGAATTGCGTGTTTGCGAAACCACCGAATTTGAGGGTGCCGGGGAGTTCAACTTCGTCCCAGCGGAATTGGGCCTCGTTGATGAAGGTGTAGCCGTTCTCGTCGTCGAGGCGCCAGCGGAAGCCGTGGCGGTTGACGTCCTCGGCGAAGGGATTGCCCTGGAACCCGGCGGTCAGGAAGCTGAACCACGGGGTCGGGTGGAAGGCGAGGCGGATGCCCAGCGTGGCGAGTGGGTAAGCGGGACCGGCGTTCGGGAGCGCTTCGGAGGCGAGAACTGGCCAACCGAAGGTGCCGTTCAGAAAGTTTCCGGCGGTGTCGGAGACGATGAACTCCTCGTCGGCGGCAAGCTGGCCGACGCGGATGGAGAAGCGGTCGTCGAAGAGCGCTTGCTCGAGGTAGAGCTCGAAGGCGCGGAGGGTGTTGAAGCCGGCGATGTTGCTAATTGTTTCAATGTTGCCAACGAGGTCCTCGGAGGCGTCGCGACCGGAGAGCCAGAGAAAGCTCGAGTGAAAGGTGAGACCGTCGAGGCCGACGAGCGTGCCGAGATCGAGGTCGACACCGAAGTCGAGCAGGCCGGTGTAAACCGTGCCGCGCTCGAGGCCGCCGCTCGTGTTACCCCAGACTTCGACCGCGTAGCCGCCGAAGAGCGTGATGCCGCGGTCTTCGAGGGCAGTGCGGGTCCCGCCGAAGTCACCGAACGCGTAGTCGCCTTCGAAGTAGCCGACGTCGGGCCGGGCGGACGCTTCCTCCTGACGATCAAAGAAGTCCGTTTGGGCTTGGGTCGGAAGAAGGGGCGCGAAAGCAATCGCGACCAGGTAAAACGGGTTTAATATTTTCACGTTCGATGGAATGAATGACCAAATTGAGACGCGGTCTCAAATGCAGCGGGCCGGTTTTGTAATTTGGCAATGAGACGCCGGGCAAGCTGAAAAAGATCAAAAATATTTGAAGGATTGATCTTTCGTGGAGTCAGCGGCGTAAATCGCGAGACTGCCCGGCGATCCTGCCAGCGGAACCAATCTATTCATGAAATTCCAACGCCTCGTTTTTCCCGTCTTGCTCCTGCTTCTTCTGCTGGTGCCCACGATCTCTCACGCTCACACGGGGACGGGTGCGGTGGGCGGCTTCACGAGTGGGTTCCTGCATCCGCTTTTCGGCTTGGACCACGTGGTTGCGATGGTGGCGGTTGGGTTGTGGGGGGCTTTCCTTGGGCGTCCGGCGATCTGGGTGTTGCCGGTGACTTTTCCCTTGGTGATGGCGGTGGGCGGGGTATTTGGCGTGATGGGCGTGCCTTTCCCGCAGGTTGAGAACGTGATCGCTCTGTCCGGGATTCTCCTGGGTGGGATGGTTCTTTTCGCGGTGAAGCCGCCGGTGGTGTTTGCGGCAATTCTGGTGGGATTCTTCGCGCTTTTTCACGGATACGCCCACGGAGCCGAGCTGCCCGAGGCGGCGAGCGCGGTGACTTACGCGATCGGATTCGTTTTGGCCACGGGGATGCTGCACCTGTGCGGTATCGCGCTCGGAATGCTGACGAAGCTGCCGCAGGGCATGATTGCGGTGCGCGCGATGGGGGGCATCATTTCCCTGATCGGGGCCGGTTTCCTGTTTGGCTTTCTCTAGCCGATGGGGGTCGCTGCGATTCTGGCGCATTCGACGCTGCCGGGGGCGGGGAGTTTTCTCAATGGACTCGTCCACCCGCTGACGGTCCCGGCGCATCTGCTGTTGCTCGTCGCCGCCGGTTTGCTCGTTTCCCAACCGGTCCCGCTGCACTTGCGAAGCGCAATGGCGGCGGTGGCGGGGGGGGGAGTTGTCGGTCTCGGCGCGACCGTCCTGATGCCGGAGTCCGAGATTGTTCGGGGTATCTTGACCGCCTGGACGTGTCTCGTGGGTCTGGCGGGCGTGGCCGATTGGCCAAAGGCCGGAGTCGCGCGAGCGGCGCTGGCCGGGGTGGCGGCGATGCTGGTGGCGTTGGACTCGAAGCCGGAGGTCGGCGGGGCTGCCGCGACCGTGCTGGCACTGGCGGGGACGGGGGGGGCGGTCATCCTGGTGATCGCGAACGTGGCGTTTTACGCTTCGCTGCGACCGAACCGCTTCTGGGCGCACGTTGGCTTGCGGGTCGTCGCGTCGTGGATCGCGGCGGCGTCGTTGATGTTGCTGGCGTTCGCCCTGCGCGGGGTCAATTGAGAGAAGGGTCGTCCGGCATCTCGGAGAGGAGGTGATGGACCGGACTGATGGAGCGCATGAGGGTGCGCCAGGCTTCGTCGGCGTTGGCGACGTCGATGAGCGGCTTCGACGGGGGGACGACGATCCAGCCGGTTTGGGCGATCTCGGCTTCGAGTTGGCCGCGGCTCCAGCCGGAGTAGCCAAGGAAGGCGCGGAGGGTCGGGCGGGTTTCGTCGGGAATTTCTTCGGCTTCGGCGGGATCACCGAAGGTTTGGAAGACAACGGAGCTACTGGCGTGATCCCATTCGATGCTGGCAAGGAGGAGGTCGGCGTCGGAAACGGGGCCGCCGGTGAAAACGGGAACGGTGGAGAGGAAGGTCGGAAGAACGTCGGTGGAGAGGTCGCTGATGGATTGGCCGGCGGGTCGGTTGAGAACGATGCCGATGGCTCCGTCTTCGGCGCTGTGGTGGGACAGCAGGATAATGGTCCGGCGAAAGTTGGTGTCGCGCAGGCTGGGGTGGGCGACGAGAAGGGAACCAGTCAGGTTGCCAGCGGAGGATGGGTCACGGGTCATGAAGTTCGGATTGTATTCAGTATTTTCAGGGCGGTCGCGCGGCTTTTGAGGGTGCGGCCGAGGTAGGTGGTGAGGGCGTGGAGGGGGTCAGTTCGTTCGGAATGGATTCCGAGGGTCCTCGTGAGTTCTTCCTCGAAGAAATGGACCGCTCGGTGGGTCGGAGTCGTTGTTCTGAGGTAGGTGACGGCTCGCTCGAGGAGGGTGAAGATTTCGTTGGCGGGGGCGGAGGCTTCCGTTGCCAGATCGGTGAGATCGCCGAAGTAGGCGGCGACGGCCAGGTTGGCGTAGCGGACGGAAGGGCCGTCGAAGGGGTGGAGGAGAACGGCTTCGCGGAGGTTGTGGATTTCGCCGGTTTTGGGGGGGACGAAACCGATTTCAACTTCGTGGAAGACGTCGAGTTTGCCGCGGAAGGGGCTTTTGGGTTGGAGCGCGCCGCGAGCGGAGGTTTTGACCTTGCCGTGGGTCTCGGTGATCCAAATGCAGAGGAGGCTGGTCTCGGAGAAGCGGTGGCGCCGGATGAGGATGGCGCGCGATTTCTCCATTACTCAAGGTGCTCGACGAGGCATTGCTGCATGAAGGCGTAGAGGTTGAGCTGGAAGGTGCGGACGCCGTGCTCGCTGAGGAGGTCGGGGGGGGCGTCTTCGTTGGGGATTGCGTCCTGGTAGCCAGCGTCGGTGGCAAGGGTGAGTCGGGCTTGGTTGAGGACGTTGAGCCAGGCTTCGGCGTGTTGGTTGGGGATGGTGAACTCGAAGAATTGGTCTTCGCCCTGGCTCAGGCGGCGGAGATCGGCGGCGACGGTGTCGCGGGCGGTTTGGAAATGCTCGGTGAGGTCGGGGGTGACGAAGGCTTGCCAATCGGAGCGGAGGCGGTCGAGGTCCGGGTCGGTGGATGGGGTGGGGTAAAGGCGTTCCTGCGCGTCTTCGGAGAGGTTGCGGGGATCGGTGAGATTCGGAACGCCGCGGACGAACTCGGCGAGGAGGGGGTGGATCTTTTGGAAGCCGATGGCGGTATCGTTGACGATGTGAAACTGCATGAGCGGGACTAGCCTTCCGTTTGTTCCAAAGTTGCGAGAAGGAGGTGGACGTGGAGCTGTTGGACGAAAAGTTCGGCCTTCTCCCGCTCACCGGTCCAGACGATGGAGCGACCGAGTTCGTGAACTTCCATCATGTGATGCTCGGCCTGCTCGCGGGAGAATCCGAAAATGCGGCGGAAGATGAGCGAGACGTAGCTCATGAGGTTGACCGGATCGTTGTGAACAACGACGTTCCACGGGAGATCGAGATCGAGGTCGGTTTCGGGGTTTTCGAGGACTTCGGTGGCCATCGTGGTGTCAGGCGGCGCGGAGTTGGGGCGCGAGGAGATTAAGGTCGTCGAGGCAGGTGGCAGCGAAGGCGATGGCTTTGGAGGCGCGGGTGTGCGGCGATCCCGCGAGGAGCTCCTGAAGGAGGTAGGCTCCGAGGGCAACGTGGGAGGGGATGGAGAAGACAGCGCAGCGGGCGCCGAAGAGAATGGCGAAATGACCCTGCATTTGACCGTTTCGGATGGCGGCGTGGAGGCGGGGGAGGACGCGGTCGCCGCGGGGGTCGCCAGTCGCCTCGGCGAGGCGGCGGCCTTCGGTGATGAGCGCTGGGGCGACGACGGGTGAAGTGTCGGCGAGAAGGGCGGCTTCGAGAGCGATGATCTCGCGGACTTCACCGGCGTGCGCGAGGTCGAGCGTGGCCCTCAAGGCGGGGAACAGGGTGGGGAGAAAGATCGCGTCGCGCCAAATGGGGGCGGCGAGGTCGAAGCGGGAGGAATTGCGGAAAGTGAGCGCACCGGTCGTCTCGAAGACCGGGTTGGCGATGCGTAGGCCGGACTCGAGAGGGTCAAGGGCGTGCTCGGATTGATCTAGAAAGTCCATTTGGTAAACCGGTATCTTACAGCTTATCGCGGGCCGTGTTCAAAATGTTTGCTTGGCGGTCGTGCATTCGGCGGGCGGCGGCGGGGGAGAGATCGTCGTAACCGTTCAGGTGGAGAAGGCCGTGGATGACGTAGAGTGCGAGTTCGTCGTCGAGGGTCGTGGCGTGGTCGGCGGCTTGGGTGGCGGCGACGGCGGCGCAGACGAGGACTTCGCCGTAGGGAAAAGTGATGACGTCGGTGGGGCCGGGGAGTGAAAGGAACTCGCGGTGGACGCGGGCCATCTCGCGGGGGGAGAGGATGGAGACTTCGACCGCGTCGAGCCCGGCTAGGAGCGGGGTCTCGTCGGGTCCGGGCGCGGCGAGGCAGTCGGAGAGCGCGAGGTCGGTGAGATGGCGAAGGCGGGGAAGGTCGAGGGGGACTTTGCGTTGGCGATTGGTGATCGTCAGGGTCACGCGGCCTCGGCGGTTCGCTCGGCTTTGCTTTCTTCCTTCTTCCGCTCTTTGTCCTTGGCCTCCTTCGACTTTGGGTAGGCGACGCGGGAGTGGAGCATCGAGTTGAGCGTGGTGCGGAAGGCTTCGGCGACGCGGCGGATCTCGTCGAGGGTGAGGGGAGCTTCGTCGAGTTGGTGGTCGGCGATCCGGGCGTCGATGAGGTCGTGAATGAGATCTTCGATGCGCTGGGGGGTCGGTCGGTCGAGGGAGCGGGAGGCGGATTCGATGGAGTCGGCGAGGCTGACGATGGCGCTTTCCCGGGTTTGTGGGCGGGGACCGGGGTAGCGGAAGGATTCCTGGCGGACCTCCGGAATGTCCTCGGCGCGCATGTTCATGATCTTTCCGCCGAGGCGGGCGTCTTCCTGTTGCTGGAGGGCACGTTGGTAGAAATAGCCGACGAGGGACGTGCCGTGGTGCTGCTGGATCGCGTCGATGAGGAGCGGGTTGAGATTGTGCTTGAGGGCGAGATCGACGCCTTCCTTCACGTGCGCGATGATGATGAGCGAGCTCATCGTGGGGGTGAGATCGTCGTGAGGGTTGTGGCCGGGGGGCATGTTTTCGTTGAAGTAGTCGGGCTTAACGAGCTTGCCGATGTCGTGGAAGTAGGCGCTGACCCGGCAGATGGTCGGATGGGCTCCGATGGCCTCGGCGGCGGATTCGGCGAGGTTGGCGACGGCGAGGCTGTGGTGGTAGGTGCCGGGGGCCTCCATGGAAAGGCGGCGGAGGAGCGGGTGGTTCATGTCGGACATTTCCAGCCAAGAAATGTCGGTGGTGATGTTGAACGTGCTCTCAATGGCGGGAAGGATGCCGCTGATGACGATGGCGGTGAGGAAGCCGGTGGCGAGGGCCGCGAAGGATTGCCAGCCGACGAGGTTCCAGTCAGTGGCGGGAGGATTTTCCCAGACGATGGGACCGACGAGGCCGAAAACGGCGGCGAGGAGCCAGGTGGCGGCTCCGACGTAGATGCCGGCTCGGATGAGGCGGCCGCGGCGGCGGACTTGGATCGTGACCGAGACGGCGACGATGCCGGTAATGAGGGAAATGACGAGGAAGACGGAGTTGAGCTGGGGGAGGAGGAAGGTGCCCCAGAGTGAGCAGAAGACGGCGGCGTAGAGGCCGTGGTGCTTACCGAGGAGGAGCGAGAGGACGAGCGGGGCGAAGGCGTAAGGAATGAGGACGGGAGCCATCGCGGGGTTGATCCCGTCGGGGCCGGCGTTGACGAGGATGAGTTTGACGGCGATGAGCTGGAGGAAGCAGACCGAGAGAACGAGGAGGAGCCTCGTGTTGCTGATGAGGGTCTGCGGGTGATTGATCCAGAGCTGGGCGAGGGCGGTAACGAAGACGAGGAAGCAGATGAGGAACTTCTTCAGCGGCTCGGCCATGGGGCCGGTAAAGATCATGACGCCGACGCCAAAGATAAAAGCGGCGCAGATGATGAGGCGGGTGGACCAGCCGTTTTCGAGGGCTTCGCCGAGGGGGCTATCGACTCGATTGCGGCGTTTTTTTGCGCTGGCGAGGCCTTGGCTAACGAGACGGCGGCGTTGACTGTTCCAGATACTCACGGGTTAGATCAGGCTGTCTTGGAGGCCACGGTGTTTCCGGTAGGCGCGGAGGATCTTCTGGACGAGTTGGTGACGGACGACGTCGGACTCGCGGAAGAGGTGGATGCCGATGCCTTCGATGTCCTGGAGGGCATCGACGGCTTCGATGAGGCCGCTGCGTTTGTTTTTTGGGAGATCGATCTGGGTGCGGTCGCCGGTGACGACGCACTTGGATTCCGCGCCAAGGCGGGTGAGGAACATGAACATTTGCTCAGTGGTCGTGTTCTGGGCTTCGTCGAGGACGATGAAGGCATTGTTGAGGGTGCGACCGCGCATGTAGGCGAGGGGGGCGATCTCGATGACGCCGCGGTCCATGAACTTCTGGAGTTCTTCGATCTCCATCATGTCGTTGAGGGCGTCGTAGAGCGGTCGCAGGTAGGGGAGGATTTTTTCTTGGAGATCACCCGGGAGGAATCCGAGGGCTTCGCCCGCTTCGACGGCGGGGCGGGTGAGGATGATGCGGCTGACCTTTTCCTGTCGGAGCGCGGAAACGGCGAGTGCCATGGCGAGGTAGGTCTTGCCGGTGCCGGCGGGGCCGATGCCGAACGCGATGTCGTTTTGGCGGATCGTGTGGATGTAGGCGCGCTGGCCCTCGGTCTTCGGGACGATGGGTGGTTTGCGGGGAGAGCAGGAGATTTTCTCGTCGAGGAGTCTGCCGAGGCCGGGGCTGGTCGGGTTGGCGGCTTGGTCGATGGCGTAAAGGAATTCGTGGCGACGGATCGTCAAGCCGCGGGTGCGGGCGTCGGTGAGCTGATCGAAGGTGCGGCGGACGGTTTCGATCGCTTCCGGGGAGCCGTCGACGTGGAGCTGGGCGTCGCGGGCGGTGACGCGGACTTCGAGTTTGGACTCGAGTTCACGGAGGAGTTTTTCGTCGTGAGCGTAGAGCGACTGGAGGGCGCGGGCGTTCTCGAATTCGAGCGTGACCGGACTGGGCGGCGTTGAGGCCATGCCGACGTTACTGATAGCCGTAAACGAGGGCCCAGTGAGTGCGTTCGGCGGCCGATTTGTTCACCGTGACGATGGCGTAGTAGGTGCCGGAGCGCTTGGGCCTGACGAATGCGCCGGCGAAGCGGCCCTTTTGCCAGTCCTTGGATTCGACCAGATTGCCCTTGTCGTCGTAGATGTGAACGGTGAGTTCGGCCTTGTCCGCGTCGGTGCCGAGGCAGAACCAGTAGTCGTTGCCCTTGAAAAGCTGGGCGGTGACAGCCTTTTGCTCACCGACGCCGAGGTCGCCGCCCCACGCGTCTTCGCGGAAGGTGAAGCCCTTCTCGACGTAGGGAGTCGCGGCTTCGTAGGCGAAGGAGAGGGCGTCATCGACGGTGGCAAACGCAATGCCGCCGAGTGCGAGGAGGGCGATGGTGGTGGTGAGGAGGCGTTTCACGGGCGCTGAGTCAGGCTTTTTTTGCGGCTTAGGCGTCGCTGGATGAGGAGATGTTCTGGACCATTTCACGGGTCATGGTGTGAATCTTGTCCACGCTCTTGGGGCTGATTTTGCTGCCGCCGCCTTCGAGGATGAGGGGGCGGATTTTTTTGAGCATTTTCTGGATATCGGCAACGAGGTCGCTTTGGCGGAGCCGGGGGTTCATGGCCGCGATTTGGCGGTCGAAGTAGGCGAGGAGCTCCGGTTGGTGAAGGAGTTCGGCGCGGTCGGCTTCGTAGTCCTGACCGACGATGGAGGTGAGGACCTCGGTGCCGCGAATCCAGCCGCCGAGGCTGACGAGTTGAGCGGTGTCCTCGTCGGCGAGTTCGGCCATGGCACCTTTGACGTCGGACTGGGCGCCGTCGAGTTCGCGGCGGACGGAGTTCCACTCCCGGGCGTCGGCGAGGTCGATGATGCTTTTGCTACGTTTAAGGACTGCGTTCTTTACGCCGATGGCACCGGCGAGGTCGAGGACTTCGCGGCCGATCTCCTTGACTCGCTCGGCGTCTTCGGCTTCGACGGCGATGAACCCTTCGGCGATGACGGTGCCGAGGAGGAGCGCCAGTTGGGCACGTTCGGTGGTTTGCTTGCCGAGGGATCCGCGGAGTTGGCCCTTCCAATTTGGTTCTCCGAGTTTGTCGAGGACGTTGAAGACCTCGCTCGGGACCGGGACCACGACGGAGTCGACGGTGTTGGCCGGGAGGCTGGCTAGATCGATTTTCTTGGGAGCGGATTCTGCGCGGAGCGAAAGCGACGCAATGGCGAGGGCCAGGATCGGTGCGAAAAAGTTCATTCTCATAAAGGTAACGTTCGTTGTATGAGTTGCGGCCCCCGGAACTGGTCCGGCTGCCGAGACGGTGGCGATGATTTATGAATTCAGCGAGATTACAACACATTCTTCGGAGCGCTGCGGGCAAACGGATCCTCGTGATTGGCGACGTGATGTTGGACGAATTTGTCTGGGGAAAGGTGTCGCGGATCTCGCCGGAGGCTCCGGTGCCGGTGGTCGAGGTGGTGAGCGAGAGCCGCTACCCGGGCGGGGCGGCGAACGTCGCGCGAAATCTGGTGGAGTTCACGCCGCACGTGCGGGTGCTGGGGGCGATCGGGCGGGACGCTCACGGGACGCAGCTGGTTGATTTGCTGGGGGCAGAGGGGATCCAGACGGACGCGCTGATTCAGGTGGACGGCTGGCCGACGATCGTGAAAACCCGGATCATTGCGCGTCAGCAACAGGTGGTGCGGGTGGACCGGGAGCGGCGGACGCGCGTCGGGGAGGGGGTCATGGCCGAGGTGATGAATCGCGTGCACGAGGTCCTGACGGAGACGGACGTGGTGATATTCGAAGACTACGGAAAGGGATTTTTGGGTCAGGAAATGAAGGACCAGATCTGCGCTGCGGCGGCGGAGCGCGGAATCGTGGTCTGCGTGGATCCGAATCCCGGCAACGCGATCGATTGGTCGGGGTCGACGGTGATCAAGCCGAACCGCGGGGAGGCCTTTACGGCGGCGGGGATGGTGCTCACGGAAGCGGAGGAGGATCCGTTGCAGGATGGGCCGCTGTTGGAAGTGGGTCGGCGGTTAGCGGCGATGTGGAACGTCGAGCAGTTGCTGGTGACGCTGGGGGAGCACGGGATGATTCTTTTCGAGCGGGGGGAGGAGCCGTACCACACACCGACGCGGGCGCAGGAGGTCTTCGACGTGTCGGGCGCCGGGGACACGGTGATCGCGGTTTACGCGCTGGGATTGGCGGCGGGGGTGAGCGCGCGGGACGCGGCGGAAATGGCGAACCACGCGGCGGGGATCGTGGTTGGGAAACTGGGAACGGCTACGGTGGGAACTGAAGAGCTGGTGGGGAGCTTCGATGCAAATACGAATACGTTTTAAGCAGAAGGTCGCGAAGAGCGCAAAGGTCGCAAAAAAATCCAATTTTTAAGGGGATGCAGTCGGCTGCTGCTGGCGAGGAGTGCCGGGGTATTTCGCTCCATTCCTTCCGGTATTCTTTGCGCTCTTTGCGACCTTCTGTTCAAAGATGCATTTCGTTCAGCCCGTGAACTCGGTGGCGATGAGGGTGGCGTTGTGGCCGCCGAAGCCGAATGAGTTGTTGATGGCGCAGGTGACTTTGGCTTCACGGGCGACGTTGGGGACGTAGTCGAGGTCGCAGCCTTCGCTGGGGTTTTCCAAGTTGATCGTGGGCGGGATGATACCTTCCTGGATCGCGAGGGCGCAGGCGGCCATTTCGACTCCGCCGGCGGCTCCGAGGAGGTGGCCCGTCATGGATTTGGTCGAACTGACGGGAATTTGGTAGGCGTGGTCGCCAAGGGCTTTCTTGATCGCCTTGGTCTCGCAGAGGTCGCCGAGGGGGGTGGAGGTGGCGTGGGCGTTGATGTAATCGACGTCGGTGGGGTTGACCTTCGCGTGGCGCATGGCCATTTCCATGGCTCGGGCGGCTCCGGCTCCGTCGGGGAGGGGGGCGGTCATGTGGTAGGCGTCGGCGCTGCAGCCGTAGCCGGCGAGTTCGCAGTAGATGTGAGCTCCGCGCTTTTTGGCGTGTTCGAGTTCTTCGATGACGAGGATGCCGGCTCCTTCGCCCATGATGAAGCCGTCGCGGTCCTGGTCCCAGGGGCGGCAGGCGCGGGCGGGTTCGTCGTTGCGGCAGCTGAGGGCGCGCATGGAAGCGAAGCCGGAAATGCCGAGTGGTGTGATGGTGGCTTCGGAGCCGCCGGCGAGGAAGCAGTCGGCGTCGCCGAATTTGATGATCCGCCAGGCTTCGCCGAGGGAGTTGTTGGCGGTTGCGCAGGCGGTGACGATGCACATGTTCGGGCCGCGGAGGCCGAATTCCATCGAGATCATGCCGCTGGCCATATTGCTGATCATCATGGCGATAGTGAAGGGCGAGACGCGGGACGGGCCGCGATCGTGGAGGCGGTGGGCCTCCGTCTCCATGCTCTGGAGGCCGCCGATGCCGGACCCGATCATGACGCCGGTGCGGTCGAGGTCAATCCTGTCGAAATCGATGCCTGAGTCGGCGACGGCCATCTTGGCGCCTGCCATGGCGAACTGAGTGAAGCGGTCGGTGCGCTTGGTGTCTTTCGGGGTCTTGAAGTAGTCGCGGGGTTCGAAACCTTTCACTTCGCCCGCGATTTTGCAGTCGAAATCGGAGGGATCGAAGGCTTCGTAGGTGCTGACGCCATTTTTCCCGGAGACGAGACTCTTCCAGAAATCGTCTTTGCCGAGTCCGATGGGACTGACGACTCCGAGACCGGTAATTACAACTCTACGCTCATTCATGCCTGAAAAGTGGGATAGGGAAACGGTTATCAATCGGGACGGGGGGGCGGTTACGCAACCCAAAAGTTCCCTGGATCAGGTCCGGCGGTGGGTGGGTGAACGCTCGTTGAGGGCGGCGCAGCGAGGGCAGGGGGTGAGTTCCGCGGTGGGTTGAAACGTCAGGGCGCAGAGGTGGCAGCGGACGGTGGGTGGGCCGGGGGCGCTTTTGCGGCGGCGGGCGGCGGCGGCGGCGAGGATGACAATGAGGATGCCGGCGAAGAAGACGCCGACGTAGAGAGTGGCGAGGCCGGAGAGCGAGACGTCGAACATGCGGATGGATCAGCGGTCGAGGCGCTCGCGGCGGACGTCGAGGCCCCAGTGGATGGTGGCGGTGCCCCAGGCTAGGTGGGAGGTGGATGGAGCGGCGGGTGAGAATTTGAAGCGGAGGAGGTAAGGGATCGCGACGGCGTTAATTTGGGGGCTGTCGGTGCGGTCCAATTCCATGACGTGACGGACGGTGCCGTCGGGGGCGACAGCGAGGAGATAGGTCGCGGGGGCGAGGGGTTCGCCGGGACGGGCGGTGAATGCGGCGGTGGGCTGGTTCGCGATTGGGCGTTTGGCGAGGTCGTCGGCGAAGGTGACCTGGGTGTTGCGGGCCGGCGCGGGGAGAGGTTTGGGGGCGGCGCGTCCGTCATTGACAACGACGGGTCCGTCATCGCGAGGGAGGGGCGGAAGGAGGCTGACGTCCGGGTCGGGAAGGGCGGCGAGGGGCGGGGTGGCGTTTTCGAAGCTCGGCTGGTAGTCGGGGATCGCGGGGTCGGCGAGCGGTCGGGTGGCGAGGCGGTCGGCAGCGAAGAGAGCGGGGTCGGCGGCGGCGATCATGGGAGCGAGTCGGCGGGCGGCTTCGCTGTCGGGGGAGAGGAGGTAAATCTTGGCGTTGACGGGTTCCACGCGGGTGGGATCGGGATAGGCGGCGCGGAAGAGGAAATAGCCGGCTGCGTGGAGGACGAGGGCGAAGGTGATCCAGAGTCCGAGGCGGCGGCGGTGGTCCTGGCGCCCGGTCCAGTCGTAGAGGAGGCGGGCGTGTTCGACGGTGACATTCATGGCTCGCCGGAAGTCGGTTCCGTGGTGGCGAGGACGACGGTGCAGCCGGCGGCGATGGCGACGTTGGAGACCGTGACGACGAGTTCGACCGGGGCGGCGCGGTCGGATTTGATGATGAGCGTAGTGTCTTTAGCGTGCTCGGTGAGGCGGGTGGTGAGTTCCGCGGCGGTGACGCGGCTATTTTCGAAGTAAATCGCCGGGGCTGGTGCGGACGTGATGCTGACGACGCGAGGATTGCGTTGCGGGGCGAGGACGAAGGGAGAAGTCGGGACGTCGACGGCGATGCCGGGCTGGAGGAGGAAGGTGCCGCTGAGGAGGAAAAAGAAAATGAGCGCGGCGGCGACGTCCGCGACTGGGATGAAGAGGATCGGCGTGAAGCGGGGGTTGAGGCTGCGGTGGAGCTTCACGACGGTTGGTCGCTGGGGGGGGCGGGCGCTCGGCGTTGGTCGAGGATGAGGGTGACGACTTCGATGCCAGCGCGCTCCATGTCGTGAATGAGTTCGTTCACGCGGTAGGAGAGGTATTGGTAGGCGAGGAGGGCGGGGACGGCGAGGGCGAGACCGGCGGCGGTCGTGAGGAGACTCTGGTAGACTCCGCCGGCGATCTCGGCGGCGGTGGCGTAACCGCCTTGCGCGGAAATGGCGGCGAAAGCTTGGATGAGACCGATGACGGTGCCGAGAAGGCCGATGAGCGGGGCGGCGTAAACGATCGCGACAAGGAGGCCGAGGTTGCGCTCGAGGCGGGGGACTTCGAGTTGGCCGGCGTCTTGGGCGATGTCCTTGAGTTCGGGGCGGTCGAGGGTGTGCCGGATCATGACGGCGTGCATGACGCGGCCGATGGGGCCGGGGGTGGCGGCGCACTCGGTGATGGCCTCGGAGAAGTTGCCGATTCGGACGAGATTCGCGAGACCGCGGAGGATCTCGCCGACGCGGACGCTGACGCGGTGGAGGTAGAAGGCGCGCTCGAGAAAGACGGCGACCGTAACGATGCTGGCGGCGACGAGGAGCCACATGAGGGGGCCGCCTTTTTGGAGGAACTCGGGCATGAAAGCTGGATTCTTAACGCGGGGGGGTGGGCGGCGGCAATGCTGGTGATTGGTTGGGGGTGCGGGGAAGTCCCGTGTGGTGATTTGTCGTCCTGAACGAAAGGAAGGATTGCTGGCTTGTCCGGCAGGCGACGTTTTTCATCTGAAAGGTCAGAGAGTCTTGGCGTCGCTCAGAACGACGGGGACGAAGGGGAGGGTCGATGCTGAGGCGCTTGCGGGGTGGGACGTTCCCTGAGACGCTTTCGACCAATGGCAGCTAGAACTGGATTTCATCACGTGGCGATTCGGACGGCGGACTTCGACCGGAGTCTGGAGTTTGATACCGGAGTGCTCGGATTGGAGGTGAAGGTGGCCTGGGGGGTGGCTCCGGAGCGGATCGCTTTTTTCAGGGGGCCGGGCGGTGAGGTGATCGGACTTTTTCAGAACAACCCATTATGAGTAAACCGCTGCGTTTGAATCAGGATCAAGTCTGGGAGGTCGACGGGGGGTTCGTGCGGATCGTGCGATTGGGGCGGTTGCTGGTGGGATTCAAGCGGCTGGAGGATCTGACGACGCGGGACGGGACTCACTTGGAGCTGACGAAGAAGGAGTTCTGCCGGATGATCAAGGGTGGGCGGTTGCTGGAGGCCGGGGAGTTGCCGGATCTGGCGCCGGGTGCCGAGTGGACTCAGTAGAGTCGGGCTGGCGGGCGACGTAGATGGTGCTGCTGGAGGTGTTGCCGCGAAGGGGGTTTTCGAAGGTGACGGTGTGGGCGGCGGGTTCGGGGAAGACTTCGGCGAGGGTCGCGAGGAAGGATTCGCTGGGAGGATCGTCGGACCACATGGCGAAGACGCCGCCCGGGTGGATCTTGGTCGCCAGTTGGCGGAGGGAGCCGGGGGAGTAGAAGGCGGCGTGGCGGGGGTGGAGGAGATTTTCGGGCGAGTGGTCGATGTCGAGGAGGATGGCGTGGAAGCGACGGGTGGGATTTTCGGGGTTGAATCCGGAGTCGGGAGCCGTCGCCATCGCGAAGAAATCGCCGTGGACGAACCGGCAGCGCGGGTCCGTGGCGAGCGCCGAGCCGAGCGGGACGAGGCCGCGCTCGTGCCATTCGATGACGGGGGCAAGGGCGTCGACGACGAAGAGGTGGGCGACGGTGGGGTGGCGGAGCGCGGCGGCGGCGGTGTAGCCGAGGCCGAGGCCGCCGACGACGACGTCGAGCGGGCCGGGGAGGTCCGCCAGGCCAAGGTTGGCGAGGGCAACTTCGACGTCGTGGAAGAGGGACGACATGAGGAATTCTTCACCGAGTTTGACCTCGTAGACTTCGAGATCATCGAGCTGCGGGAGTCGGCGGCGGCGCAGGGTGAGGTCGCCGAGGGGCGTGGGTCGGAAGTCGAGTTCTTCGAAGGCGCGGCTCATGGATGGGGAGGGTAGGCGATTCATCGCGAATTGTGAATGGCGGGAGCGGGGGGGTTGACGGCACTGGAGCCGCGTCGTCTTCACGACTTGGTGATCCGCTTGACGGGGAATCAGATCGAATTTGGGGGCGATCGTTCAGCGGCAACGGGCCGCTGTCGACTAAACCGGACGCGGGCTGGATTTTCTACAATGGCCCTCTACACTTCGCGCCGATGAAGCATATTTTCGTGACGGGTGGGGTGGTGAGTTCGTTGGGAAAAGGGTTGGCGGCGGCTTCGTTGGGTACCTTGCTCGAGCACCGGGGGATCAGCGTGGTGCTGCAGAAATTGGACCCGTATCTCAACGTCGATCCGGGGACGATGAGTCCTTATCAGCACGGCGAGGTTTACGTGCTTTCCGACGGAGCGGAGACCGATCTGGATCTCGGGCACTACGAGCGGTTTACCAACACGGTGCTCACGAAGGCAAACAACGTCACCAGCGGCCAAATCTACGAGACGGTGCTCGCGAAGGAGCGCCGCGGGGATTACCTCGGCAAGACCGTGCAGGTGATTCCGCACGTCACGGACGAGATCAAGGCGGTCATCCGGCGGATGAGCGAGGTCTCGACGGCGGACGTCTGCATCACCGAAATTGGCGGGACGACGGGTGACATCGAGGGGTTGCCATTTTTGGAAGCGATTCGCCAATTCACCCTTGAGGCGGGGATCGGGAACACGATGTTGATGCACGTGACGCTGGTGCCGTTCATCAAAGCGGCGGGGGAGTTGAAGACGAAGCCGACGCAGCAGAGCGTGGCGAAATTGCGCGAGATCGGTTTGCAGCCGCAGGTGCTCATTTGCCGGACGGAGCACCCGCTCGGCGACGAGGTGCGGCAGAAGCTCTCGCTGTATTGCAACGTGCCGCGCGAGGCGGTGATCGAAGGGCGCGACGTCGACAACACGATCTACGAAGCTCCGTTGCTCTTTCAGGAGGAGGGTTTGGACGAGATCGTCTGCAAGACGCTGGGACTCGACGCGGGCGTGCCCGACATGGCGGGATGGATGAAATTTGTCGCGCGAGTCGTGAACCCGAAGAAGCGCGTGCGGATCGCGGTCGTGGGCAAATACATCGAGCTTCAGGATGCTTACAAGAGCATCTACGAATCGCTCACGCACGCCGGAGCGGCGCACGATTGCGCGGTTGATCTGGTGCTCGTCGACGCGGAAGATCTGGAGGCCGAGGGTGCGGAGAAATACCTCGGCGGTGTGGCGGGAGTGCTCGTTCCGGGTGGATTCGGTGACCGGGGGACGGAGGGGAAAATCGACGCGGCGAGGTTCGCGCGGGAATCGAACACGCCTTACCTCGGGCTTTGTCTCGGGATGCAAATCGCGACGATCGAGTTCGCGCGGAACGTGTGCGGGATGGAGAAAGCGAACAGCACGGAGTTCGACCCTGGCTGTCGGTATCCGGTCATCTGCATTCTCGAAGAGCAGAAGGGCGTGACCGATAAGGGTGCTTCGATGCGTTTGGGGCTGAGTCCGACGGTGTTGGGTGACGGCACTTTGGCGGGGCGGGTTTACGGGCAGAAGGAGATCAGCGAGCGGCACCGGCACCGCTACGAATTTAACATGGAATACCGGGCACAAATGGAGGACGCGGGCTTCGTCATCGCGGGGACTTCGCCGGACGGTTCGCTGGTGGAGGTGATCGAGCTGCGGGACCACCCGTGGTACGTCGCGTGTCAGTATCACCCCGAGTTTCAGTCGAAACCGAACTCGCCGCACCCGCTGTTCAAGGGTTTTGTGGCGGCCAGTCTGGCGCACGAGAGCGATTGAGATTTGCAATCGACGGGGAATCGCTTCACCGTTCCACGACGTTCAAACCCTGACCAACCGAACTTTTATGGCCTCTTCGCTCCTCTCTCAGCTCAAAGAATTCACGACCGTCGTTGCCGATACCGGCGACTTCCAGACCATGAAGGATTACTCGCCGCAGGACGCGACGACGAACCCTTCGCTGATCTACAAGGCGGTCCAGCATGACGACTACAAAGAGCTGCTCACCAAGGCCATCGCGGACAACAAGGCTTCGTCGCTGAGCGGGCCTTCGCTCATTAAGAAGATCGTCGACGATCTGCTCATTTTGTTTGGACGGGAGATTCTCGAGATCGTCCCAGGTCGGGTTTCGACCGAGGTCGACGCTCGGCTGTCGTTCGACACCGAGGGGACGATTCAGAAGGCGCGCTACCTCATTGGTCTCTATGAGAAAATGGGAACGTCCCGGGATCGGATTCTCATCAAGATTGCGTCGACCTACGAAGGCGCGATGGCGGCAAAGGTCTGTCAGGAAGAGGGGATCAACTGCAATCTGACGTTGATGTTCTCGCTGCCCCAGGCGATCGCGTGCGCGGAAGCGAAGGTGACCCTCATTTCGCCTTTCGTGGGTCGGATTTACGATTATTACAAGGCGACCGAGGGGAAGGAATACACGAGTGCCGAAGATCCGGGCGTTCTGTCGGTCAATTCGATCTACAACTACTACAAGAAGTTTGGCTACGACACGCAAGTGATGGGCGCGAGCTTCCGCAACATCGGTCAGATCACCGAACTCGCGGGTTGCGATTTGCTCACGATTTCGCCGGATCTGCTGCAAGAATTAGCGGACTCGAACGACGCGCTCGAGCGGAAATTGAGTCCGGAAGCGGCGAAGTCGATGGACATCGAAAAGGTCGACGTCGACGAGCAGACGTTCCGTTGGATGCTAAACGAGGACCCGATGGCGACCGAAAAGTTGGCGGACGGGATCCGCAAGTTTGCGGCGGATATCGTGAAGCTCGAGAAAATTATTGCCGGGCAGATTGCGTAGGCCTTGGTGAGAAGAAGTGGCGCTTCGCGCTAGGTGACGAGTCCCGGGCAGGATGCCCGGGATGGCGGGCTGGAAGCACCGCGCTTCCCGACAACCGCGGTTGCCTTGATGAAGTAGGTCTCGCCAAAATGCTGGCGGGCATTTCCCGCTAGAGCGGTGGCAGCGCTTTCTGATTTTGCGATGGCGAAAAGGGTGGAGCCGGAACCGGACATGAGCGCAGCTTGGGTCTCCGGTTGAGCGAGAAGCCAGGTCTTGATCAGGGGGAGGAGGATGAACTTCTGGAACGCGGGGCGCTCGAGGTCGTTCGTGAGGGTGACGCTGCCGAGTGTTTGCGGGTCAATTAGCGCGCCGGGATCGATCTTCGACTCGGCGTAGGCTTGGTAAGCCCAGGGCGTCTCGATACCGAATGGGGGTTTGATGAGGACAAGGGGGAGATGGTCGGGAAGGGTCGCTGGTTCGAGGACCTCGCCGCGTCCGCGGGCCCACGCGGGTTGGCGGCGAACGAAGAACGGAACGTCGGATCCGATGGTCGCGCCGATGGATTCGAGGGTCGTGAGCGGGAGATGGGTTTCGTGGAGGTCATTGAGGGCTGTGAGCACGGCGGCAGCGTTGCTGCTGCCGCCGCCGAGGCCGGCCCCGTGGGGGATGCGCTTGCCGAGGTGGATGGTGACGGCGGAACGAATTCCGGTGCGCCCCGCGAAGGCGCGGGCGGCGCGGGTGGCGAGGTTGCGCTCGTCGGTGGGGATGGAGGGATCGTCGGAAGTGAGGTTGATCTCGTCGCCGGGGGCCGTGGTGACGTCGATTTCGTCGGCCAGATCGATGGGGGCGATGAGGGTCTCGATGTCGTGGTAACCGTCCGGTCGCTGGCCGAGGATGCGGAGGGAAAGGTTGACTTTCGCGGGGGCGCTCAGCTTCATCGGGCGCGCATCCTCAGCTAATGAACGAGTCCGCTAAAGAAAAAATCATCGTGGCGTTGGACGTTCCAGACGCCGCGGCGGCGGGCCGGGTGATGGATGAACTGGCTGGCACGGCGGCGTGGGTGAAGGTCGGGATGCAGCTGTTCACAACCGAGGGTCCGGCGATCGTGGCGGCGGCGAGGGAGCGTGGATTTCGGGTGTTTCTGGATCTCAAATTTCACGACATTCCGAACACGGTCGCGTCGGGCGTCGGGTCGGCGCGGGGGCTGGGCGTGGACATGCTGACGATCCATCTGTCGGGTGGTCCGGAGATGGTGGCGCGGGCGGTCGAGGCGGCGGCGGACGCGATGTTGCTGCTCGGGGTGACCGTTTTGACGAGTTCTTCGCGGGAGACGTTGGAGGCGGTCGGGACGCCGCACCAGCCGGCGGAATTGGTGCCGCGGTTGGCGGCGATGGGCTTGGCGAGTGGGATTCGGGGGATCGTGTGCAGTCCGCTCGAGTTGGCGGGGATCCGAGCGGAGTTCGGGGATCGCTTGAAAACGGTCACGCCCGGGGTGCGGCCGGCGGGTGCGGATCTCGGAGATCAAAAGCGGGTGATGACGCCGGGGGACGCGGTGCGCGCGGGTGCGGATTGGCTGGTGATCGGGCGGCCCATCGTGGGGGCCGCGGATCGGCGGGGGGCTTTCGAGAAGATCGCGGACGAAATTCGACTACCCTGAACCGCAGACTTCGCGGATCGCGCCGATTTGTTCATCGCTGCGAAATCAGCGAGAGCGGCGGTTCCCTCACTCCTTGATGAAGAGGTAGTAGCGCTTTTCGTTTTTGCGGAAGAGTTCGGGGGATTCGAGGGTTGGGGGGATGTCGCCGAATTCGGGAATGAAGTTATTGCGTCTCGTGCGGTCGGACATGAGGAAGGCGCTTTTTTTTCCGCTGCGCCATTGGTCGAAGGCATCGCCCTTTTCCGTGAAGCGCGGGGTGTCGAGGTAGAGCAGGAGGCTTTCGTCGCGGGCGCGGAGGATGGTGATTTCGTCGATGCCTTGTTCGGCGGCGGTGCGGCGGGCCTTTTCGGCGAAGTTGACCAAGCCAGGGGTGTCGACGGCGTAGCCCCACGGGATGAGACCGAGGAAATAGCCGCCGGCGAAGAGAAAGGCGGCTACGCTGAGCGCACCGGCTGCGACGCGGGCACGGCGGTCGTGCCAGGTGGCGGCGGCGAAATCGACGGCAAGAAGCGCGAGCGGCGGAATGATCGGGTAAATCCGATCAACGCGTTTAGCCGGGATGATTGTCATGACGACGAGGCCGCCGAGCGCCCAGGCGGTAAGCCAGAGAGTGCCGGGGTTCTCGCGGACGCGGCGGCGGACGGCAGGGAACAGGAGTGGGACGGCGAGGAGGACGAGACTCCAGGGGGCGAATTTGTGGAGGACGTGGGGCAGGTAGAACCAGAGCGGCTGCGGGCGTTCGTCGTCGCGAGCCCCTCCTCGAAGCGCGAGAAGAGCTCGCGAACGACGACGTCTTCGTAGAATGCCTCGTTAGTCAGAAGGCCGGTCACGCCCCACGCGAGGAAGAGCGCGAGGGGGATGGTCCACGTCCACCACCCGCTCCAGACGAGGCGACGACGGTCGCGGGGTTGAGCGAGGAGCGCGAAGGCGAGCATTCCTGGGACGAGGAAGACGTAGAGGACGGGGCCCTTTGTGAAGAGCGCGCCGAGCATGGCGGCGAAGACGAGCCACTTTTCGCGGGTGGTCCAGGGGGTGCCGTCGGCGACTTTGCGGTAGATGGCCCAGCCGACCAGGAAGATGAAGAAGGCCAGCATCATGTCCGTGCGGACGAGCGTAGCCAGGCGCGGGGTGAGGAGGTTGAGGCCGAAGGCGGCGGCGGCAAGGAAGGCACCGGGTTGGCCGAGGAGGGCGCGGCCAGAGGCGACGAGGATCGCCAGCGTTGCGAGGGCGCAGGTGAGGGACGGGAGGCGGTGGGCGAGGTCCCAGGGGATGCCGATGTTGTGCAAGGCGGCGGCGAACCAACCGTACAGGGGGGGCTTGGAGGCGGAGCGGCCCGCGGGGGTGGTTTGGAAGAAAATCTCGCCCGTTTGCTCGATCTCGTAGGCGACGTAGGCTTGTTTTGCCTGGTCGTAGTTGTCGAGGTGCCAGGGGAAGTTACCGAGGGCGAAGATGAAGCCGAGAAAAGCGAGGAGGGCGTAGTAGGTGGGTCGGTGGGTGGGGAGGCGCTCGAGGAGGGAGAGGAGATGCGAACCTCGGCGGCTGGAAGCCGACGCTCCGTGAAGTGGATCGCTCACGGGCGTTTGACTTTGGCCCGGACCCAGGTGGCGATTTTGTCGCCGTGTTTTTTAGCGGCTTGCCAGGTGAACCAGGCGACGGCGAGGGCGAGGATGGTGGAGACGGTGACGTCGGAGAGGTGGTGGGCGCCGAGGGCCATGCGGGACCACGCGATGAGCAGGGCGAGTGCAAGTGCGACGATGCCTGCGAGGGGGCGGGCGAAGAGGAGTACGCCGGCGAATCCGACCGCGGTGGCGGTGTGGCCGGAGGGAAAGGCGTTCATTTTCGAATTTCCGATCGTGAGTTTGCCTTCGTGGACCGGGCCGTGGAAGCCGACGCCAACTTTTTGTTCGTCGCGGGGGCGGGTTCGGCCGGTGGTGAGGCGGGAGGTATTTGCCAACATGCCGGCAAGGGTGGAGGCCACCATGCAGGCGACGAGAATGCGGGTCCACTCGGGGCGGCGGAAGCGCCAAGCGAGGAGGATGCCGCCGACGGCAGCGATCATGAGCTGGGGCCAGTCGCCGTATTTGCTGATCGCGCCGATGGTGCGGGCTTCGTCGGATTTTTTCCAGCCCTTCCCCTGGGCGGTCACGATGGCTTCGCGGACGCGGGTGTCGTTCTGAAACGCGGCGAACGTGAGGCCAGCCGAAAGCGCGACGAGGAGAAGGATGACGATGGTGCGGGTGGACTTCATTCGGAGAGGTGCGAGGCAATCGAAAAGCTGGTGGCGGCGCGAGTCCCGTTTTTTGCTTGGCGAGCTGGTGAAAATTGCCAATGAGTCCCGGCGTGTTGAAGGATTTTTTGCGGCGGACGGCGACGGGTTGGGTCTTGGCGGGACTGGTGGTCGGACTGACTGGGTGCGGGGCGATCGAAACGGAGCGGCGTCCGGCTTCGACGCGTTATCTGGGGGACACTTCGGTTGGAGGCGTCGCGATTGCTTCCGTCGCTCCGGTCGTCGGTGTGGCCAGCGAGGTGCGCGCGCCGGCGGATGCGCCGAGCATTTACGCGGATTCCGCCATTCTGATCGACGCGAACACGGGGCGGACTCTCTGGGAGAAGAACGCGGATCAGCGGCGGCAGGTCGCCAGTACGCAGAAACTCCTCACGGCACTCATCGTCGCCGAGGGACGGAATCTCGACGAAATGATCACCGTGCAGGCGAGTGACACCCACGCGGAGCCGACCAAGCTCTACGTGAAAGCGGGCGAAAAGGTACACGCGGCGGAGTCTGCTGACGGCGATGATGGTCAAGAGCGTCAACGACGGTGCGGTCGTTCTGGGGCGGGACTATGCCGGAAGCGTGGGAGCATTTTCGCAGGCGATGAACCGGAAGGCGGCTTCGCTGGGTGCGAACTCGAGCTACTTCGTGAATCCAAACGGACTGCCAGCTTCGCAATACTCGACCGCCCGAGACATGTCGCGGATCGCCTTCGCGGCGTACCGAAACTCCGACCTGCGGGCGATGATGCGGCTGCCGAGTTACACGTTCCGCTATCAGGACGGGCGGACGAAGCGGCTGGAAGCGACGAACAAATTGCTGGGTCGGTCGCTGATGTTCAATGGAATGAAAACGGGCTACACCGTTGCGGCTGGGCGCACGCTGGTCACCAGTGCTTCGGTCGGCGGGCGCAGCCTCATCCTCGTGCAGCTCGGGAGCAAAACGACCTACATCTTTGACGACGCCGAGCGGATGATTTCGTGGGGATTTTCCCAAGCGGGCCGCCCGATGCTGACGGCGCGCTAGACCATTATTTCCACTTGATCGAGCAGCCCATGCTGGGGTGGTGCGGGGTCGGGACGGCTTGTTTGGCGAGGACTGCGTCGAAGGCGGAACGGAGGTCGGAGCCGGTGACGGGTTGGCCATTGCCGGGGGTGCTGGCGTCGAGGCGGCCGCGGTATGCGAGTTGTTGGTCCCCGTCGAAGAGGAAGAAGTCCGGCGTGCAGGCGGCGGTGAAGGCGCGCGCGACGTCCTGGGTTTCGTCATGAAGCATCGGGAAGGGGAAGCCGCGATCGACGGCCATGCGGCGGAGAAATTCCGGCGAATCGTCCGGGTATTTGATCGCGTCGTTGGATGAGATCGCGATGAAGCCGACCTTGCGCGGTTGGTAGTCATTGGCGAGACGGACGAGCTCTTCCTGGACGTGGACGACGTAGGGACAATGGGCGCAGATGAACATGACGAGGACGGCGTCGTGGTCGGCAAAATTGGCTAGCGAGACCGGGTCGCTGCTGACGACATCTGGGAGATTGAACGCGGGGGCGGAGGTGCCGAGGGGCATGGAGTCGGGTGCGGTGGTGGCCATGTCGGGACCTTAACCGGTGATCGGCGAAGCTTCAATGCGTTGCCGACGGCTTGACCGTGGGGGCGGGGGCGCGGTATGCACGCCCGAGTATGCAGAAGATTCACGTGAACCGCGACCGGGCGTCGCTGGGCAAATTTACACCGGAAGAAGTCACCGCGGGCCTGCGGTCGGGCGAATTTCAACCCTCTGATCTCGCGTGGCAGGAGGGCATGGAGACGTGGATCCCGCTCGCGGAGTTCACGGATCTACCCGAAGCGGAGGAGCCGATCGCCGTGCCGCCGTCGCCGGGCGAGCCGTTGGAGTTGGCGCCCGAGGGGTACGGCGTCCCCAGCACGGCGGGCGATGGGAAGGATGATGTCGTGATGGTAGAGGAGATTCCCTGGGAACGCGCCGATGCGTTGGGCTGGAAAGCGGCGTTCGTGCAGACGTTCATCGGAGCCTTGAAGTCGCCGGCCCAGATGCTGCCTGGGGCAACGTTGACGCGGAGTCTGATGCGACCGTTTTCCTATTACCTGATCATTGCGCTTGTCGTGGGGTTGGTCGCGTTGGTGATCAACGTGTGGGTGAGCGGGATGATGATCGATTACGTGAAAAATAGTCCGGAGTTCAGCAAGGATCCGGAGATCGCGAAGATGCTGGCGGGGTATTCCAGCGAGCAGGCGGCCGCGCGCGGGCTCGCGTTCCTGGCGTTTGGTGCGCCGTTGGCTCCGTTCTTTTTCGCGGGCTTGGCGCACGCGTTTCTCATGAGCTTTGGTGCGGCCCGGCAGCCCTTCATGACTTCATTTTCGGTGATCTGCTACGTGCTTGGGTCCGTCGCGGTGTTTCAGGTCATCCCGTGTTGCGGGCCGTTCGTGCAGGTCGGTTGGCTGGCGGTGAGCGCGTCGATCGGTCTGGCGGCGGCGAACAAGGCGCCGACTTGGCATGCCGCGGTCTCGGTCGTGATGACACTGCTCATCGGATGCGGTCTCTACGCCGGGATCTCGACTCTGTCAGCGGCAGTCTGACCCAACGAACGTGCGGATCGGGCTCAAACCGCTGGCGCGGAAGGGTCAGGACCCTGAACTATTAGGGCTGATCGTGCTGGGGGCTGGGGCGGCCGCCGTGGGCGGGTGGTTGGCTTTGGGAATGGGCTTTCCGGCCTGCACGCTGCGGACTTTAACGGGGATTCCGTGCCTGACTTGCGGGGGGACGCGGTGTGCGCGGGCTTTGATGGGTGGGGACGTTGGCTTGGCGCTGGTCTTCAATCCGTTGGTGGTCGCGGCGGCGTTCGGCGCGGCTATTTTCATGGCCTACGCGGCGATCGTGACCGCCTTCGGGCTGCGGCGGCTTCGCGTTCTGGGGGTGAGCCGGGGGGAGCGAAGGGGCCTGCTGATCGGAATTTTTGCGCTGATCGGGGCGAATTGGGGCTACTTGATCTGGCGGTATCTGGGGTGAGTTGCGGAATGCGGCTTCGCCGGGGGGCGGCGACAGCAAATCGCCGCTCTCTGAGAAGCGATTAGAGCGATAGGGTTGTTTGAATGGGCGGGTGAGCGGTGCCGATTTTTAGCGTGGGGCCGACGGTGTCCTGGACGTTGCAGTGGACGGAGATGTCGGGGCGGTCTTTGTCTGCCAAGGCGGCGGTGATGGCGGTTGTCGCCAGGTCAGGGGTGTTGCAGTCGCGGCTAAGGTGGCCGATCAGGATCCTGCGGAGGCGGGCGGTGACGACTTCGGCGACGATGTCGGCTGCGGCGGCATTGGAGAGGTGGCCGTGCTGGGAAAGGATGCGCTGCTTGACGGACCAAGGGCGGCGGATGTCGCGGCTAAGGAGGTCGTCGTCGTAGTTAGTCTCGATGAAGAGGGCGTCGACGTGACGCAAGCGGTCACAGATCGCCGGGGTTGCGTGGCCGAGATCCGTGACGAAGCCACAGGTGCTTTCGCTGTTGTGAATGAGGAAGCCCACCGGCTCGACGGCATCGTGAGGGACGGGGAATGACTCGATGGCGACGTCGCCGATCGTGAAGGCAGCGTTGGCGAAGTAGCGCCAATTTTTGTGGGTTGAGAGGTGACCGAGGGCGGTGGCGGTCATGCGGTTCGCGTAGATCGGTATGTCGCTCTTGGCGCAAAGGACCTTGAGGGCTCCGGTGTGGTCGCCGTGTTCGTGAGTGAGGACGATGCCGTCGAGGGACTCCGGCGTGACGCGGCAAGCGGTCAGCCGCTCGCGCAGGCGGCGGGCGCTCAGCCCGGCGTCGATGAGGAGCGTGGTTGAGCCGCACCGGACGAGGGCGCTGTTACCCGCGCTGCCGCTGGCGAGGATGGTGATCTCAAGCATTGTCCAGAGGAAAGCACGGTGCGGCGGTTGGCTCAAGCCAGCCCGCTCGTTCCGTCGCAACGTTCGTATCGTCGCAGCGTTTCTCGAATCGTGATCCGAAAAGCCTTCGACGGTGGATGAAAGCACGAAGGCGGCAGGCAAAGGAGAGAGTGGGACTTTTTCAAAATATCCGGTTGTGGGTAGGAGCCGGGAGTCTCGTTAGGTAAGTTGCCCGACTAAAGGTTGCATAATCATTACGGCTTCCTGGGCTGGGCAGTGCTTGTCCCGGGTCTTGTTGGGACAGAGGGGGGGGGGTAGATTCGCAGGGCTATGAGGCAATATCATCGTTTGTTGCAACTTGTTCTGGATGAGGGGCGCGAGAAAACGGACCGGACGGGGACGGGGACTCTTTCCGTTTTTGGGGCGCAGGAGCGCTTTGATTTGCGCGAGTCGTTTCCGCTGGTGACGACGAAGAAGTGTCATCTGAGGTCGATCATTTACGAGCTGCTGTGGTTTTTGCGGGGAGAGACGAACGTCGGGTATCTCAAGGAAAATGGGGTGAAGATCTGGGACGAGTGGGCGGACGAGGCGGGCGATCTGGGGCGGATCTACGGGGCGCAGTGGTGCGATTGGCGGACGCCGGAGGGTGGGGCGATCAATCAGATCGACGAGGTGGTCGAGCGGATCAAACGGGACCCGGATTCGCGGCGGTTGGTGGTGTCGGCTTGGAATCCGGGCGAACTGGACCGGATGGCGTTGGCTCCCTGCCACGCGATGTTCCAGTTCTACGTGGCGGACGGGGAGTTGAGTTGTCAGCTGTATCAGCGCAGCGCGGATTTGTTTCTGGGGGTGCCGTTCAACATCGCTTCGTACGCGCTGCTGACTCTCATGGTCGCCCAGGTTTGTGGGCTGAAGCCGGGGGATTTTGTTCACTCATTCGGCGATCTGCACCTTTACGTGAATCATCTGGATCAGGCGCGGGAGCAGCTTTCGCGGGAGTGCCGGGAGCTGCCGAAGATGAAGTTGAATCCAGAGAGACGGAAGATCGGCGAGTTCGAGTTCGGGGACTTCACGTTGGAAGGGTATGATCCGTGGCCGGCGATCCGGGGGGAGATCTCGGTGTGAGAATGCGTTTTTTCAGGCAGAGACGCGGAGGTGCCGAGGGGTAGACGTGATGATTGCGATCGTGGCGATGGCGTTGAACCGGGTGATCGGAGCGGACGGGGGCTTGCCCTGGAAGCTGAAGGGAGAGCTGGCTTTCTTCAAGCGGACGACGATGGGGCACGTCGTGGTGATGGGGCGGAAGACGTTTGAATCGATCGGGCGACCGTTGCCGGGGCGGGAGAACGTGGTGATTTCGCGCGCGTGGGAGGGTGTGGATGGGGTGAGGGTGGTGCGGTCGTTGGAAGACGTGGTGGAGTCGGGGGATGGGCGGGAGGTCTTTGTGATCGGGGGGGCGGAGATTTACCGGGCTCTCATACCGAGGTGTGATGAGGTGTTGTTGACGGTGGTGATGCGGGAGGTGGCGGGGGATACTTTTTTACCGGAATTCGAGGAGGGGTTTCGGGTGGAGGGAGTGGTTGAACGGGGTGAGGGTTGGGAGGTGCGCCGGCTGGTCAGAAATCGATAGTGTCGGGAACGGTGAGTCTGCGGATGACGACGGAATGACAAGTTTGTTGGGGTAGCCTCGCGTCGGGTGGTTTTTTTTGATTTCCTTCGCGCGTGGAAATTGGGAGTGAGTTTTTGAAGGCACTGGCGACGATCGTGGTCGCGGCGTTTTTGTTCACGTTTGTCGGGGGGCGGTTTCGGATTCCGACCATCGTGATGTACCTGGTGGCTGGGCTGGTTGTCGGGCCGGCGCTGGGGTTGGTTGGGGGATCGGAGTCCCTGGAGACGGTGTCGGCGGTGGGGATCGCGCTCATGCTGTTTCTCGTGGGGCTGGAGATGAACGTGGAGAAGATCCGCGTGCTGGGGAAGGTGGGCGTGCTGGCGGGGGTGGGGCAGGTTACGCTGACTTTTGGGGCGGGTTACGGGTGCGCGACCTTGCTGGGATTTGCGGCGCTGGAGTCGGCGTTTTTGGCGGTGGCTTTGACGTTGAGCAGCACGGTGGTGGTGATTAAGCTCCTGGACGAGAAGAAGGAATCGGACTCGTTTCACGGTCGGATCGCGGTCGGGGTGCTGCTGGTGCAGGATCTGTTTGTAATTATCCTGCTGACATTGTTGGCGGGCTTGGGCGGCGGGGGAGACTTCGAACTGGCGCAGCTCGCGAAGGGGCTGGGCGTGGCGTTCGGCGGGATGGCCTTGTTGCTGGTCGTGGTGTTTGTCGCGGCGAGGTGGTTGCTGCCGCCGTTGTTTCAGAGTGCTTCGCGGTCGCCGCAGGTTCTCTTTATTTGGAGTCTGGCCTGGTGCTTCGTGCTGGTGAGTTTGGCGCACGCGTTTCACTTGTCGCACGAGGTGGGGGCGTTTCTGGCGGGGATCAGTCTAGCGCAGTTGCCCTACAACCGAGATTTGCACCGACGCGTGCATCCCCTGATGAATTTTTTCATCGCAATTTTCTTCGTGACGCTGGGGATCGGGATGGATCTGGGAGACGCCCTCGCGCAATGGCCGGTGGCGTTGGCGCTGAGCGCGTTTGTCTTGCTGGTGAAGCCCGCTCTGGTGGCGGGGGTGGTGCGTCTCCTGCGATTTCGGCGGCGGACGGCGGCGCGGGCGGGAATCGCGCTATCGCAGATTTCCGAGTTCTCGTTTCTGTTCCTGGCCCTGGCCTTGGAGGCCGGGTTGGTGAAGGAGGAGACGGTTGCGCTGGTTGGGTTGGTCGGGTTGATCACGATTTCGGTGTCGTCTTTTGCGATGGCGAGGGATCTGGCGGTGGTCGAATTTTTGTTTCGTCCGTTCGGCGGAATCGACGCGGAGGATGGGGTTGGGAAGTCGGTAGGGCGGCGGGACCACGTGATCGTGATCGGGATGAACACGCTGGGCCGACGGATCGCGGAGGACCTTCACCGGATGGGAGAAACGGTGCTGGCGATCGACACGGATCCGCGCAAATTGGCTGGTCTGCCGTGCGGCGTGCTGCTGGGGAACGCGGAGTATCTGTCGGTTCTGGAGGAAGCGGGGCTGCACGATGCAAAGCTGCTGGTTTCGGCGTTGCAGATCGAAGACAGCAATGAGTTGTTTGCTTACCGGGCGAAGTCAGTCGGGGTGCCGTCGAGCATCCTGGCTGTCGACATGCACAGCGTGGACGGGCTGTTGGAGATGGAGGTCGACTACCTCATGATCGCGAAGGTGGACGGGGTGAAAATGCAGAACCGCAAATTGGCTGAGCTGGGGATCGTGGCGGCATGACGGGACTGGCCCTGCTTCTCCTCGTGGCTTCGTTGGGGGTCGGGATCGCGTTGCGGTTTCGATTGCCGGCGATTCCGTTGCTGATGGGCGGAGGTCTGGCGTTGAGCTTCCTCACCAGCCGGTTTCTCGATCCGGGGCAGCTGAAGGACGTTCTCGCGTTGGGGCTGGCGTTTTTGGTGTTTTCGTCCGGGGTTGAACTGAATCCAGCCCGGTTTTTGCCCCAAAGGCACGCGGTGCCGTGGGTGGGGGTGATCCAATTTGCGGTGCTGGGGGTGACGGCTTATTTGGTCGCTGGCTTGCTGGGATTCGAGCGCATGCCGGCCATTTACCTGGCGTTTTCGCTGGCGGCGAGTTCGACGCTCGTGGCGCTTCGGCATTTGAAGCAGCACCAGCAGATGTTCGAGCCGTTTGGGCGGTTGGTGATCGGGGTGCTGTTTTTGCAGGATGCTTTGGTGATCGGGGTGATCACCGTTTTGTCGACGGTGGAAGACGGCGCGGGGTGGGCGGCTCTGAAGGTGTCGGCGACGGCGGGTATGGGTTTTCTCGCGATTTATTTGCAGCGGCGGATCGTGCCGCGGCTGTTCGAGCGGCTGAGGCTGGACGAGGAAACGTTGCTGCTCGGGTTTCTCTCGGTGCTGTTTGCCTTCGTGGGGTTGGCTTGGTGGATCGGGATTCCGTCGATCGCGGGCGCGTTTTTTGCGGGGATTTTGCTGTCAGGGACGCCGGTGAATGGGGTGGTGCGGGGGTTGCTGGGATCGCTGAACGATTTTTTTCTGGCGCTGTTTTTCACGACGCTGGGAGCGGTGGTGATCTTGCCGGATCTCGATTTGCTGCTGAAGGGATTGGCGCTGGCGGCGGTGGTGATCGTGGTCACGCCCCCCGTTGTCACGATCGTGGCAGAGTGGACTGGATTGTCGGCGAGGGCGTCGATTGAAAGCGGGTTGTTACTGGCGCAGACGAGTGAGTTCTCGATGGTGCTGGCGCTGGTTGGATTGCAGACCGGCCATCTGGACAAGGAGGTCTTCTCCGTGATTGCGCTGATCACGGTGGCGACGATGACGGTCACGCCGTTTCTGGCGACGGACGCGATTACTTGGAAACTTCTCGGCTTGCATCCCGGACGACGACGAGCGGAGGTGCGGGCGGATTTTCGCGATCACGTTCTCATGATCGGCTTTGGCTCGGGCGGGATGTGGACATTGAATCCGCTGCTCGAGGCGGGGAACACGGTGGTGGTGATCGACGACGACCCGTCGGTGGTCGAGCAGCTGGCGCGGAGCGGGGTGCGGTGTGTGCGGGGAGATGGCTCGGACGCTGACGTGCTGCGGCGGGCTGGGGCGCGGAACGCGAAGATCGTGCTGGCGAACGTGCGCCGACTGGCGGACGCGGAGAAGATCCTCGCCTACGCGGCGGGGGAGACAAACGTGGTCGTGCGGACGTTTGAGGAGCGGGACGCCGAGCGGGTGCGAGCGCTGGGGGGGATCCCGATTCTCAATTCGCACGCGGCGGCGGAGACGTTTGGGGAGTGGTTTGGGGGGAAGGTGGATTGGCCGCCAAGAGGCGCAGAGGGGTGATGGGGTAAGAAGAGCGGCGCTTCGCGCTGGGTATGGGTCGACGAGCGGAGGTTGCTGCTCTTGAAATAGCTCTGGGGCCCTCTGCGGCCATGAACCAAAAAAGCCGCCTGATCCTTGCGGGACCAGGCGGCTTCTTCGGTTTTACTCGAGGGAAAGTGTCTTAGCGCTTCGAGAACTGGAAGCGTTTGCGGGCGCCGGGCTGGCCGGGCTTTTTGCGCTCCTTCATCCGCGGGTCACGGGTGAGGAGGCCTTCTTGTTTCAAGATCGGGCGAAGCTCTGGGTCAACTTCAACGAGGACTCGGGAGATGGCGAGGCGAAGCGCGCCAGCCTGACCGTTGATGCCACCCCCTTGCGTCTTGACGTGGAGGTCGAAGGCGTGGATGCGGTTGGCTAGTTCGAGGGGACGGAGAATGTCGTTCTGCGTCGAGAGGGAAGGGAAGTATTCGATAAATTCGTGGTCGTTGACCTTGATTTCGCCAGTGCCGGGGACGGCGCGGAGTTTGGCGATGGAGGTCTTGCGACGTCCGGTGGCGAGGTATTCGGTGGTGTCGCTCATGCTGAGATATTAAATGGTGGCGGCCTGCGGGTTCTGCGCGGTGTGCGGGTGCTCGGTGCCGGCGTAGACCTTGAGTTTCCGGTAGATCGAGGAGCCAAGGCGGTTGTGTGGAATCATTCCCTTGACGGCGCGCTCGACGAGGAGTTCGGGCTTGCGCTCTTTCCGAGCGCGGAAGGTTTCGGATTTGTGACCGCCAACGTAGCCGGAAAAGCTGTGGTAGGTCTTCTGGATGTCTTTCTTGCCGCCGACTTTGACTTCACCGGCGTTGATCACGACTACGAAATCACCGGTGTCGACGTGGTTGGTAAAGATGGCTTTGTGTTTGCCGCGGAGCAGCTTGGCGGCTTTGACGGCCACGTGGCCGAGCATTTGGTCGCGGGCATCGATCACCCACCAGGCGCGTTCGATCTGCTCGGTTTTAGCGGAAAAGGTCTTCATGGAAAAGGACGAGGAGGAAATCACGGGTGGTGGGGGCTGTCAACGAGGAAGGTGAACAATTTGTCGGAAAGTCGAAGGTCGGAAAGTCGAAGGTCAGCCAGTGGTGTGGTTGGGTTGGAACGGAAATCGCTTTCCGGGTTGGCGTGACGTTCGTTGTATATAGGTGTGGATGCTGTGACTGCTGCTGATCGGAAAGGTTTGTGTGATCCGTTCGCGGATCGGGGGGCTTGTGGGGTCGGGGTGCTGGTGCAGCTGGACGGGACCGTCTCTCACGGACTGGTTGAAGATGCGTTGGACGTGCTGGTGAACATCGATCATCGCGGGGCGCGGGGCGCGGAGGAAATGACTGGGGACGGTGCGGGGCTGATGATCCAGGTGCCGCACGAGTTCTTTACGGGGGAGGTCGAGGGGTTGGGCGAGGCGGGGACTTACGGGGTCGGGATGGCGTTTTTTCCGAAGGATTACTGGACGGCGGATGAAGCGAAGCGGCTCGTCGAGCGGGTCGCGGTGGAACGTGGGTTTCGGTTGATCGCTTGGCGGCCGGTGCCGACGGATTCGACGGGGTTGGGGAAGGCGGCTTTGGATTCGGAGCCGCGGTTGAAGCAATTCTTCGTGACGCCGTTGGAGGATGGGGTGACGGCGGAGGCGTTGGACGTGCGGCTGTACCTGCTGCGGCGGGCGATCGAGCGGGCGATGGAGAACGCGGGGATCGGCGGCTGGGGGCGCGACATTTTTTACGTGTGTTCGCTGGATCGGCGGACGGTTGTCTACAAGGGTCTGCTGACTTGCGACCAGGTAAGGAGTTATTTTCCGGACCTGTCGGATCCGCGGATGAAGACGGCGATCGTGTTGCTGCATTCGCGGTTTTCGACGAACACTTTGGGGGCTTGGCAGTTGGCGCATCCGTTCCGGGCGGCGGTTCACAACGGGGAAATCAATACGCTGAGGGGGAATCTCAACCGGATGCGGACGCGGGAGGCCGCGCTGAAGTCGGAGTTGTTTGGGGACGATATCGAGTTGGTGAAGCCGGTGGTGCAGTCGAAGGGGAGTGATACTTCGGCGTTCGATAACGTCCTGGAGTTACTGGTGAAGGGGGGGCGGAGCCTGCCCCACGCGCTGCGGTTATTGATTCCCGAGGCTTGGTCGAAGGATGCGGGGATGCCGGAGGCGCGGCGGACGTTTTACGATTACCTGTCGACGATCAGCGAGCCGTGGGACGGTCCGGCTCTCGTGGCGACGACGGACGGGACGCGGGTGGCGGCGGCGCTGGATCGGAACGGCTTGCGGCCTTGCCGATACGTCGTGACGACGGGCGGGCGGTTGATTATGGCGAGTGAGCTGGGGGTGCTGGAGACGCCGGAGAGCGAGATCGTGATGAGTGGGCGGCTGAAGCCGGGGCAGATCTTCGTCGCGGACACGGAGTTGGGGCGGGTGCTGGAGGAAGACGAAGTTTTTGCGGAATTGGCGCGTCCGGAATACGGCGAGTGGCTGACGGCGGGGCGGGTGCGGTTGCCGGATGTGGTGGCGGAATACGGTGAGCATTTTGCGGAAAGAACGCAGCGGACGCCGAAGGGGGAAGTCATTGAGGATCTGCAGCGGGTTTTTGGTTACACGGTGGAGACTTTGCGAGTCTTGGTGCAGCCGATGGCAGAGTTGGGGAAGGATCCGATCGGGGCGATGGGGAACGACGCGCCTCCGGCGTTTCTGTCGGGGCGGCAGAAGCCGCTTTCTTCCTACTTCTCGCAGCTTTTTGCGCAGGTCTCGAATCCGCCGTTGGATTTTATGCGGGAAGATTTGGTGACTTCGCTGGAGAGTCACATCGGGCGAGCGCGGAATCTTTTGGGGGAGACTTCGGAGCATTGTCGGCAGCTCTGGTTGCGGTCGCCGTTTTTGACGGCGGGGGAGTTGGCGGCGATCAGCGCGATGGACCCGGAGCGGTGGAACGGGATCCGGGCGACGACTTTGGATCTGACGTTCGAGGCCGGGGTGTCGTTGAGCGGTGCGGTGGCGGAGTTGCGGGAGGCGGCGGCGCGGGCGATCGGCGCGGGGTATGAGATTCTCATCTTGTCGGACCGGGCGGTGGGGGCGGGGCGGTTGCCGATCCCGGCTTTGTTGGCGGTCGGGGGGTTGAATCACTACCTCATTCGCGAGGGGCTGCGGACGAAGGCGGCGCTGGTGGTCGACACGGGGGAGGCGGCTTCGGTGCACAGTTTCTGCACGTTGATCGGATACGGCGCGGACGCGGTGCATCCGTGGCTGGCGGATGCGAGTCTGGCGAAGATGCGGGACGATGGAGTGCTCGCGGGGGAGCTGCCGGCGTTGGTCGCCAAGTATCACAAGGCGCTGGAGGGGGGGATTCTCAAGGTGATGTCGAAGATGGGGATTTCGACGTTGGAGAGTTACAAGGGGGCGCAGGTGTTTCAGGCGATCGGGCTGGAACTCGATTTTGTGGAGGAGTTTTTTCAGGGGACGACGGCGCAGTTGCCGGCGGCCGGGTTGGAGCTGTTCGAGCGGGAATTGATTGAGCGGCACGAGGCGGCGTTTGGGCGAAAGATCGCGGGGTCGCTCGGGCTGGAGCAGGGAGGGGAGTATTACTGGCGGCGGGACGGGGAACTGCACCAGTGGAGTCCCTTTGCGGTGGCGCGGTTGCAGGCGGCGGTGCGGAGCGGGGACGCACGGGCTTACTCGGAATTTGCGGAGGCGGTGAACGCGCAGGACGAGCGGTTGCAGACGATCCGGGGGATGTTGGACTTTGACCGGAGTGAGTCGATCCTGATCGAGGAAGTCGAGTCGGTGGAAGCGATCATGACCCGCTTCGCGACGGGATCGATGTCGTTCGGTTCGCTGAGTCGCGAGACGCACGAGACTCTCGCGGTCGCGATGAACCGGGTCGGCGGGAAGTCGGGGAGTGGCGAGGGGGGCGAGCAGGTGGATCGCTTCGGGACGGAACGGGAGAACTCGATGAAGCAGGTGGCGAGCGGGCGCTTCGGCGTGACGGCTCATTATTTGGTCAACGCGCGGCAGCTCGAAATCAAGATGGCGCAGGGGGCGAAGCCGGGGGAGGGCGGGGAATTGCCCGGGCCGAAGGTGGACGACGTGATCGCGGAGGTGCGCTTCACGACGCCTGGCGTGGGGCTGATCTCGCCGCCGCCGCACCACGACATTTATTCCATCGAGGACCTGGCCCAGCTGATCCACGACCTCAAATGCGCGAATCCGGATGCGGAAATCAACGTGAAGCTCGTGTCGGTGGCGAACGTTGGGACCATCGCGGCGGGCGTGGCGAAGGCGAAGGCGGACGCGGTGCTGATCGCGGGGGACAGCGGTGGAACGGGCGCGGCGGTGAAGACGTCGATTAAATCGACGGGGGCGATGTGGGAGCTGGGATTGGCGGAGACTCAGCAGGTTCTTTTGGCGAATAATCTACGATCGCGGATTCGCGTGCGGACGGACGGGGGGCTGCGGACGGGGCGCGACGTGGCGGTGGCGGCGCTGCTGGGCGCGGAGGAATATGGATTTGGCACGGCGGCGTTGGTCGCTCTGGGTTGCGTGATGTTGCGGAAGTGCCACTGCAACACCTGCTCGGTGGGGATCGCGACGCAGGATCCGGAGTTGCGGAAGCTCTTCACCGGCGAGCCGGAACACGTGATGGCTTACATGCGGTTTATCGCCGAAGAAGTGCGCGGTCTCATGGCGGAGATGGGCTTTCGGACGATGCGGGAGATGGTCGGACGGGTGGACAAGCTGCACCCGAAGGGCGTGGCGCATCCGAAGGGCTTGAACGTCGACCTGAAGCAACTGCTTTTCCGGCAGCCTTCGGACGACACGCCGTTTCGGTCGCGGATGCAGGATCATAAGCTGGGGGAGAAGTCGGATCACAAGCTGATCGAGGCGGCGGCTCCGGCGCTGGCGGACCGGACGCCGGTGGTCATCGAAATGCCGATTGCGAATGGCGACCGGACGTTCGGCACGATGTTGAGCGGGATCGTCGCGACGAAATACGGGGCGGCGGGGCTGCCGGACAACACGATCACCGTGAACCTGCGGGGCGTGGCGGGTCAGAGTCTGGGAGCTTTTCTTTCGCGGGGGATTACGATCCATCTCGAAGGGGCGGCGAACGATTACGTCGGCAAGGGATTGAGCGGTGGGCGGATCACGGTGCGGACGGCGCGGGATGCGGGATTCGTGGCGGCGGAGAATGTGATCATCGGGAACGTGGCGCTGTATGGCGCGACCGGGGGGGAGGCTTATTTTAACGGTCAGGCCGGGGAGCGGTTTGCGGTGCGAAATTCGCGGGCGATCGCGGTGGTCGAGGGTGTGGGGGATCACGCGTGCGAATACATGACGGGTGGGGCGGTCGTGATCCTGGGTTCGACGGGGAAGAACTTCGGTGCTGGGATGAGCGGCGGGGAGGCTTTTGTCTTCGACGACGACGGTTCGTTTGATCGGAAGGTGAATCGCGAAATGGTGGGGACGAGCGCGCTGGAGTCCGAGCGCGATCTGGAGCTGGTTCGGCGGTTGATCGAAAATCACGTGCGCTACACGCGGAGTTCGAAGGCGCGGCGAATCCTGGGGGATTGGGACGCGAGCGTGGCGAAGTTTGTGCGGGTGATTCCGGAGGCCTACGCGGCGGTGGTGGAGCGCGGGTTGGCGGATGGGCGGGACATTCGGGTGGGGATCCCTTTGGAGGCGGCATGATGGTGGACTCGAACTTCGGCGGTGGGAAGCCGCCGCTCCTGGAAGAGATTTATTATGGCGGATGATCATCCAAATGGGTTTTTGACGTATGACCGGGTGCCGATTGGCACGCGGGATGCGGGGGTGCGGATCGGGGATTACAAAGAAATCTTCAACCCGACCTGGGAGGAGGGGCATCTGCGGGAGCAGGGGAAGCGGTGCATGGATTGCGGGGTGCCGACTTGCATGGGCGGGTGTCCGATTGGGAACATCATTCCCGACTGGAACGACCTCGTGTCGCGGGGGGATTGGAAGGCGGCTCTGGCGCGGCTGCACGCGACGAATAATTTTCCGGAGTTCACCGGCTACACGTGTCCGGCTCCATGCGAGAATGCGTGCACGTTGGCGATCAACGCCGGTCCGGTGACGATCAAGTCGATCGAGCGGGCGATCATTGACCGGGGCTGGGACGAGGGGTGGATCGTGCCGGAGGTGCCGGATTTTTCGACTGGGAAATCGGTGGCCGTGGTCGGGAGTGGTCCGGCGGGTCTGGCGGCGGCGCAGCAGCTGAACCGGGCCGGGCACGCGGTGACCGTCTTCGAGCGCGCGGACGTGATCGGCGGGTTGATGGTTTACGGGATTCCGGACTTTAAGTTTGCGAAGCGGCAGGTCGAGCGGCGGGTGGAGCAGATGGCGGCGGAGGGCGTCAAGTTCGAGACCGGGATGACGCTGGGAGGAAATTTGGCGATGGAAGACCTGCAGCGGGATTTTGACGCGGTGTGTTTGGCGATCGGGGCGCAGAAGCCGCGGGACGTGTCGATCCCGGGACGGGAGCTGGGCGGAGTGGTTCTGGCGATGGATTTCCTGACGCAGGAAAATCGGCGGCAGGGTGGGCGGGAGGTCGTCGATGGGATCACTGCCGCGGGGAAGTCGGTGGTCGTGCTCGGGGGTGGGGACACCGGGGCGGATTGCGTGGCAACTTCGCTGCGCCAGGGCGCGACCAGGGTGATCCAGGTGAGCATCGGGGTGCAGAAGCCGATGGAACGGGCTTCGAAAAATCCGTGGCCGGAGCAGCCGGTGGTTTATTCGATGACTTACGCCATCGAGGAGGGTGGCGTGGAAGAGTTTAGCGCGGACGCGAGGGCGTTCGTGGACACCGATAACGACGGCGAGGTGAACGCGATCCGCATGGATCGGGTGGAGTGGACCTACGACGAGAAGGGGCGGCGGGCCGGGCGAAAGGTTGTGGAGGAGGGGTTTGAGATTCCGGCGGATTTGGTGTTGCTGGCGATCGGGTTTTCGGGATCGGAGACGGGGGCGCTGGCGGGATCGGGAATCGATTTGACGGAGAAGAACACGATCGCGATCGGCGAGAACATGATGACGTCGCTCGACGGGGTCTTCGCGGCCGGGGACGCGAATCGGGGTCAGTCGATCGTCGTGTGGGCGATCGGCGAGGGGCGGGATGTCGCGCGGAAGATCGACGAGTGGCTGATGGGGCGTTCTTTGCTGCCGGCGAGTTTGCGGACGGTGAACGCGGTGAACTGGAAGTAGGGGATCGAGGGTCGTTCGAGGACCTGGTTTGTGCGGCGTTGGTCCGGGCGGGAAGCTTGCGCTCCCCGTTCGGATTATTCCCAGCGTTGGAGGGATTCTTGGTGGAGGTGGCGGGGTCTGAAAGCGCGGGTGACGATGCCGTATTTTGGGCTGAAGAGGTAGGCAGCGATGAAGGTGGCCCCGAGGACCAGGATGATGGCAGGTCCCGATGGGAGGTTGGCGTAGAAAGAGAGGATGAGACCGAAGAGCGCGCCGACGGTGCCGAGAGCGGCTCCGCCCCAGGACATCGCGAGGTAGGAATCGGAGAGCAGATACATGGTGGCGGCGGGGAGGACGAGGAGGCCGAGGGCGAGGAGGACGCCGACGGCTTGGAGCGAGGCCAACATGGCCAGGACGATGAGGACGATGAGGACGGTGAGGAGGAGGTTGACGGGGACGCCTTGGGTGCGGGCGACGGCACTCTCGAAGAGCGTGAGGAGGAGCGGGCGCTGGAGGGCGATGAGGGTGGCGAGGATGACGGCGCTGATGCCGAAGGCGGTCCAGATATCGGAGTCGCCGACGCCGAGGATGTTGCCGAAGAGGAAGCGGTCGAGGTCGATCTTCACCTTGGCGTATTTGATGAGAATGATGCCGAGGGCGAACGCGACGATGTAGAGCGAAGCGATGGCGGTCTCGTCTTTGATGCGGCTGCTCCGGGATATGAGCTGGCCGCCGATGGCGACGATGAGCGCGGCGATGAGGCCGCCGAAGAGAAGTCCGGCGGGGGAGAGGCCGATGAGGATGGCGGCGATGGCGAGGCCCGGAAGGAGGCTGTGGGCGAGCGCGTCGGCGGTGAGTGCGAGGCGGCGGAGGATGACGAACGCGCCGAGGAAGCCGTTCGTGAATCCGATGAGCACGCAGACGAGCATGGCTCGCTGCATGAATTCGTAGCGGAAGGGTTCGGTGAGGAAATCGAACATTGGGACGTCTAGTGGGAATGCCCGGCGAAGACTTTCGTGGTGAAAGCGGTGTCGACGTTGGATTCAGTGAAGGTCGTTGCGGTCGGGCCCGCCGCGATGAGTTCGCCGTTCATCAGGAGCACTTGGTCGAAGATGTGGGGGACGTCGCCGAGTTCGTGGTGACTGACGATAATGAGTTTGCCGTGGGCGCGGAGTTCGTGGAGCGCGGTGGTAAAGGACGCGCGGGCGTTCTTGTCGAGGCCGGTGTAGGGTTCGTCGAGGAGGTAGATGTCGGAGCGTTGCGCCCAGGCTCTGGCCAGGAAGGCGCGTTGTTGCTGGCCGCCGGAAAGTGCGCTGATCTGGCGGTTGGCGAAGGGTTCGAGGTCCATCACTTTCAGCGCCTCGGTCACGATGTCGTGGTCGGACTTCTTAAAACGCCGCCACCAACCGAGCTCGGGGTAGCGACCCATCTCGACGAGTCCGCGGACGGTGATCGGAAAATCCCAATCGACGGCTTCACGCTGCGGGACGTAGGCGAGGGCTTTGCCCTGGACGTTGGAGTTGGCGACGGCGTGGCCGCGAAATTCGATGGTGCCGGTCTCGCGCGGGAGGAGTCCGGCGATGGCTTTGAGGAGGGTGGTCTTACCGGCACCATTCGGGCCGAGGAGGCCGACGCAGGAACCGCACGGCAGCTCCAAGTTGAAATGGTGAACGGCTGGGATGCGGTTGAAAGAGACCGTGAGGTCGCGGAGGATGAGATGGTGACTCACGGGGTCGCGGGCGGCTGGAGGGTCAGGACCTCCTCGAGGTTGGTCCTGGCCCAGTAAGTCTGATCGACGCCGGGGGTGGTGACGCGAAGGGCGTGTGGGGAATCGTCGAGCCAAGTCGCACGGAGGATGAGATCCCAGCCGTTGGCCGAAGCCGGGAGGGTGAGGGGGATCTCGGTGGTCGGGGCGGTGGGTGTGAGGGTGGTGGTGGCTGCTCCCGGGAGAGAGATTTCGAGGTGAGTGGGGGGTGCCGTGGTCGTGACCGTGAGAGAGATGGATTGGGTCCTGAGGTCAGCGGGCGGGACGGGAGCGGAAGCGGGGCTGGTCGTGGTCTTCGAAGTGAGACGGGCGATGGGGTAGGCAAGCGCGAGTAACGTCGCGAGGACGAGCGCAAGTCGGAGAATTGGGTGGCCGGTCACGGTGGTGAGAGTAGTTCTGTTGCGCAGGATGGGGTTGGGTCTCGGCGATTAAAAATCGCCGCTCCCCGAGGCGCTCTCGGACTACTTCTTGAGGGCTTGAACGATGGTTTTGGCGTTGTGGCGGATCATCTTTTCGTAGGTGTTGGCATCGGTCTCTCCGAGGCCGTCGGCGTAGAGCTTCTCCACCGATGATCGCACCGGTTTCGCGGGTGATTTCGGTGATCACTTTCGGGTTCTCTGTGCTTTCGACGAAAATGGCCGGGACGCTCCGTTCGCGGATGTCGTCGATGAGGTGGCGGACTCGCTTGGAGGAGGGTTGGTCGGCGGTACCGAAACCTTGGACCGGGTCGATGGTGAAGCCGTAGTCGCGTGCGAAGTAGCCGAGGGCATCGTGGGACGTGACGAGAATGCGCCGGTCCCGGGGGAGCTCGGCGATCGCGAGCTTGGTGTCTTTGGCGAGTTGATCGAGCTGCTTTTGGTAAGTGGCCGCGTTCGTGGTGTAGGCCTCGGTGTGCTCGGGATCGGCGGCGATGAAGGCGTCGCGGATGACGTCGACGGCGATCTTTGCGTTGGCGATGCTGTGCCACCAATGGGGATCGGGGATGCGGCCCTCGGCGTCGGCTTCGCCGTGCTCATGGTGATGGTCTTCGTCGTGGCCATCCTCGTGGTGATCGTGCTCGTCTTTCTCCTCGGCGTAGAGGGGATCGATGGAATCGCCGACGACGACGAAGGTGGCCTGATCGCCGACGGCCTTCGCCAGGTCTCCGAGGAAATCCTCAAACCCGAGGCCGCTGGCGAGGACCACGCGAGCGTCGCTCACCTTGCGGATGTCGCCGACGCTGGGTTCGAAGGCGTGCGGGTCGGTGCCGGCGGGAACGATGGCGGTCACTTCCACGGTGTCACCACCGACGTTGCGGGCAAAATCGGCGAGGACGGTGGTGATCGCGGCCACGGGGAGTTTGTCGGCGGCGTGGGACGTGCCCACGAGGGCGGCGGTGAGGAAAAGGGGGCAGAAGAACTTTTTCATTTCGGAAGTGACTTGCGTTTTCAGAATGGAAGATGGTTTCGCCTTGGTTGCAAACTTAAACGCGCCGTTCGCGGATCAGCGGCTGAGTTTCTGGAACTCGATCCGGGTTTGGCGGTGAGGGTTGTAGGGGACGCCGGGGGAGTAGTGGCCTTGGAGGCGGTCGGGGGAGGTCGGGACGACGAGGGCGCTGTAGGCGGTGACGCCGTCTCGCGAGATCGCGAGTTGGACGGTGCGGTCGTTGATGATGCCGCTGATGGCGAAGTCGTCGACGTAGCCGGTGACGCGGTTGCCGGTCTGGGCGAGGTAGCCGCCGCCCCAATCGGGGACGAACCAACTGCCAGTGACGTCGATGCGGGCGGGTTGGCCGTTTCCGCTGAGCCAAGCGACGGTGGCTTGTTGGGAGCGAGCGGAGCGCTCGGTGGGGTTGGTGCAGGCGGTGAGGGTGAGGGTGGCGGAGAGGGCGAGGAGGGGAAGCGGCTTGAGTTGTCGCAGACTCGATTTTCGGTGTGCGGGCATTTCTCGTGACGCCGTGGTGCCGGGCTGGAGGCCCGCGCTCCCCGGGCTGATTACGCTCGGCCCAGGTAGGTCCCGTCGGCGGTGCTGACTTTGATCGTCTCGCCTTCTTTGATGAAGAGAGGGACGTTGATGATCTTGCCGGTTTCGAGGGTGGCGGGCTTTTGGACGTTGTTGGCGCTGTCGCCCTTGATGCCATCGGCGCTCTCGGTGACGCGCATTTCGATCGTGGAGGGGAGGTCGACCTGAACGGGGCGGCCTTCGACGGAGAGGACTTCGACTTTGAGGTTCTCGACGAGGTATTCCTTGGCGTCGTGGATGAGGTCTTCGTTGAGGGTGATGGTCTCGAAGGTGTTCGGATCCATGAAATGCCAGCCGGTCGGATCGTTGTAGCTGAACTCGAGGGTCTGGCGGTTTGTTTCGACGACGTCGACTTTCTCCGTGGAGGAGAAACGGACGTCGGCGGATTTGCCGGTGCCGATGTAGCGGAGGATGACCTGCACGAAGGCGCGGAGGTTGCCGGGGGTGCGGTGTTGAACGTCGAGGACGATGGCGTCGTTGCTGTTGTAGCGGACGGCCATGCCTTTGCGAAGATCGTTGGCGAGCATGTGGTTTTAAGTGCGGAAGGTTTGTTGTTCGGAGGTTCTTAGAGGAGTTTTTGGCGGGAGAGGTCCTGGGAGTCAACCATGCCGATGGGCTTTCCGGTTTCGTCGACGACGACGAGGTCGTCGATGCGGTGGGTCTGGAGGACGTGGAGGACCTCGGCGGCGAGCTTGTCGGCGGGGATGGTGATCGGGTCGCGGGTCATGAGGTCGGCGACGGGGCGGGTGCCGATTCCCGGGTCCTCGGCGTAGTGGCGGGCGAAGTCGCCGTGGGTGAAGATGCCGGCGAGGCGGCCGGCTTCGTCGGTGACGACGGCGGCACCGGCGCGGTGGGCGGTCATGGTCTTGATGGCGTCGCGGATCGTGGTTTCTGGAGCCACGAGGGCGAGCTTCTCGCGGGGGCGCATGATCTCGGTGACGCCGAGGAGGAGGGTGCGACCGATGCTGCCGCCGGGGTGAAATTTTGCGAAGTCGTCTTTGTTGAAACCGCGGGCTTCGAGGAGGACCATGGCGAGGGCGTCGCCGAGGGCGAGCATGGCGGTGGTGCTGGAGGTGGGGGCGAGATTGAGCGGGCAGGCTTCGCGGGGGACGGAGACGTCGAGAACGAGGGTGGCGGCTTTTGCCAGGGAGGAGTCGGGGCGGCCGGTGAAGGCGATGAGGCGGACATCGAAGCGAGCGAGGGCGGGGAGGAGGTTGGTGAGTTCCTCCGTTTCGCCGCTGGTGCTGAGGGCGAGGATGGTGTCGCCGTCGGAGACGATGCCGAGGTCGCCGTGGAGGGCGTTGAGGGAATTGAGGACGACGGCGGGGCAGCCCGTGCTGGTGAGGGTGGCGGCGATCTTCTCGCCGATGTGGCCAGATTTGCCGACACCGACGACGACGATTTTGCCGCGGGCGGTGACCGTGGCGAGAAGGGTATCGACGGCGGCGGTGAACGATTCGTCGAGGCGGTCGGCGACGGCGCGGAGGCCTTCGATTTCGAGGTCGAAGACGTGGCGGGCGGCGGCGAGGTTGTTCACTGAGCGGAGGGTGAATGAGAATTGAGCAATGCGGAATGAGAAATCGAAGGATGAAACTTTGGAATTTTGATCCGGGCTGCGAGGTGGCAGGTTGTCGGGATGGGCGGGATTCTTAAGTTGAAGTTGCACTGGCAGATTCTCATCGCGATGGCGCTGGCTTTCGTCGTCGGGATCGGGTTGCCGGAGGGTGGGACAGTTGGCGGTGTCGATGTCGCGGGGATTTGCGGTTACGTCGGGGGGCTTTTCCTCAAGTTGCTGCAGATGCTGGTGGTGCCTCTCATTGCGACGTCGATCATCTCGGCCATCGCGCGTTTGGGGGAGGAAAATGCTTTTGGGCGGCTGGGGCTTCGGACCGCGGGGTATTACGTGCTGACGACGGCGCTGGCGGTGAGCGTCGGGTTGCTGGTGGTGAACGTGGTGGGACCTGGGCGGGTGGCACCAGAGGTGTCGGAGCGGATGATCGCTTCGCTGGGGGAGTCTCGGGCGGAGGTTGAGGCAAAGGTTTCGGCGGAATCCTCTTCGGGATCGGTGCTGGCCGAGGTCTTCCAACGGATGATTCCGAAGAACATCTTCACCTCGCTGGGCAACAACGCGGACATGCTGGCGATCATTTTCTTCGCGGTGCTGTTCGGGTATTTCATCACGAAGTTGGACTCCGGGCCGCGGGCGGGTTTCCTGAGTTGGTGGGAGAGCGCGTACGCGGTGATGTTGCTCATGACGGACTGGGTGATCCTGTTTGCGCCGATCGGGGTGTTCGGGTTGGTCGCGGCGACGGTGTCGGAAACGGGTTTCGACGCGCTGGGGCCGGTGATCACGTTTTTCTTCACCGTGGTGGCGGCGTTGGGGATCCATCTTTTCGTGACGTTGCCGGTGCTGATGAAGGTGCTGGGGCGGAATCCCATCGCGCATTTTCGAGTGATGCTGCCGGCGCTACTGACGGCTTTTTCGACGGCGAGTTCGAGTTCGACGGTGCCGGTGACTTTGGAATGCCTCGGGAAGGACGGTTACAATCCGAAGAAGGTGAACAGCTTCGTGATTCCGCTCGGGGCGACGATCAACATGGATGGGACGGCGCTTTACGAATGCGTGGCAGCCATGTTCATCGCGCAGATTTACGGAATCGAGATGACGTTTGGGACGCAGTTTCTCGTGGTGTTTCTCGCGTTGGCGACGTCGATCGGCGTCGCGGGGGTGCCGGCGGCGAGTCTGGTGGCGATTGTGATCATCCTCGGGGCGATCGGGTTGCCGATGGAAGCGATTGGGTTGATCCTCGCGGTCGACCGGGTGCTGGACATGGCTCGGACGGCGGTGAACGTCTTCAGCGATTCGTGCGGGGCGGCGGTGATCGGTGGATCGGAGATGCGGCGGGAGGTCGCTTCAGCCCGACTTCGTCGGCTCGGTTTCGGCGCTCCTGAAAGTGCTGTCTGGCAATTGGAGGTTGGCGCCGCTACCACCGAGCTGCGCATGTTGGATTTCGATCGACTCGTTGAGGACTATTACCAGCCGCTGTTTCGGTTTGCGCTGAGCTTGGCGAAGAACGAGTCGGACGCGTGTGATCTGGTTCAGCAGACGTTTGCGCAGTGGGCACGGAAGGGGCATCAGCTGCGGGATGAGTCGAAGGTGAAGACGTGGTTGTTTACCACGTTGCGGCGAGAATTCCTGGGCTTGGTGCGCAAGGGAAGGCGATCGAGCGACGAACCCTTGGGGGAGGGAGTGCCGGAAGGGGCGTGTGATCCGGCCCAAGCGGACGCGGTGGACGCGGAAACGGTGATGAATTTCTTAAACGCTCTTGCGGTGGAATATCGCGAGCCGCTGCTGCTCTTCTATCTACGAGGGTTCAGTTACTCCGAGATTGCGGAAGTCCTCGAAATCCCGATCGGGACGGTGATGTCGCGGTTGTCACGCGGCAAAGCCCAACTCCGGGGGAAAATCAGTGAGGCCTAATTTGAATTACGAAGATCCAGTCGATGAGGTGATTGCGCGGAAGGTCGCGGACTTGGGCGTGCCCGCGGGGTTGCGGGAGCGGTGCTTGGCGGAGCGTCCGCGGGCGGCGGTCAGGGCTCGGCGCGGGTGGAGGTCCGCGGTGCTGCCGTTGGCCGCGGTGTTGGCTCTGGGGCTGATGGTCTTTGGTTTGGTGACTTGGTCGAACCGGGACGGGGCGGATTCGTTGCGGGTGGCAAGCGAGGAGTTCGCAGAATTCTTCGATTCGGATTTCGAGTTGGAATTGCAGACGGACGATCTGGCGAAGATTCAGGATTGGTCTGCTTCCCATCACGTCGGGCAAGGCGTTCAGATCCCGGCGGGTTTTGATGGGGTGACTCCGTTTGGATGTCGGACGATCGAGTGGGGTGGGGAAAAGGGAGCGTTGGTTTGCTTTCAGTTGGAGGACGGAAGGTTGGCGCACCTGATTGTCATTCCGAACGGTGCGTTTTCAGATCCGCCGGGGTCAGAGCGTGAGATCGCCCGGGTTGGCCGTTGGGATCGCTCGGCTTGGAGCGAGGACGGGATGACTTACTTGGTATTTACTCCGGATGGGGCGGACGTGGGGTAGTCAGGTCCGGCTCTCTCGCTTCGCTCGATTTGCCTGAGCGCGGCGGCGAGACGGCGCCGATCGCACGCGAGACGCGCGCTCTCCCCATTTGACGGCGAGATATTTGTCGGGTTTGCTCTGCCGCTGATGAACGAAGGTTGGTTTAATTTTAGTTTTCCGGATTTTGCGTTCGCGTTTCTGAGCATCTTGCTCGAGGGCGCTCCTTTCTTGCTGCTGGGGACGGTGGTCTCGGGGCTGATCGATCAGTTTTTGCCCGCGCGGCTGATGACGCGATTGCTGCCGCGGAACGCCTACGCGGGGGCGGCGGTGAGCGGGTTGCTGGGTTTCGTTTTTCCGATGTGCGAGTGCGGGGTGGTGCCGGTGATCCGGCGCTTGATGGCGAAGGGTCTGCCGGTATCGAACGCGGTCGTCTACATGCTGTCGGCTCCGATCGTGAATGTCGTGGTCGGGCTGAGCACCTACGCGGCGTTCAAGGGGCAGGCACCGGAATGGATGACGGGCCTGCGGCTTGGGACGGGTTACGTGGTCGCCGTGATTGCCGGGATGGCGGTGCACAATCTTTCGATCAAGCACGTGCTGCGGACGAACGTGCTGGCCGAGATCGCGCAGCCGCGGGGGCTGGACGGTGGGCCGGGTGGGAGTTTCTGGCTGCGGATGGGCGGTGCGGTGCAGGTGATGGTCTCCGACTTTCTGGACATGATGGTGTATTTCATCGTGGGTTGCGCGGCGGCGGCGGCGTTCAGCACGGCGGTGAATCAGGAATACATCCTGCCGCTGGCGACGAGCACGGTGACGGCGACTTTCACGATGATGGGACTCGCGGCGCTGCTTTCGCTGTGCAGCACGACGGACGCCTTCATCGCGGCGACGTTCGTGTCGTTTCCAGCGGTGTCGAAATTGGCGTTTCTCGTTTTCGGTCCGATGATGGACGTGAAGTTGGTCTTCATCTACGCGTCGGTCTTCAAGAAGCGGTTCGTCTTTGGATTGGTCATCGGACTGTTCGTGCTTGTCGGGCTGATCTGCGTGCGGTTGGCGGTCGTGATCGATTGACGTCTGCGCTCGCGAGCGGCTGGGGCGGAGTGGTTTGAGGCTTCGACCGTGGGTCGGGTCGGGGATTGCCAATCGCGACGCCCGGAGAGCCTCTCGCAAACGCACTGGAATTTGTGCGGGTAGAGCTTAGAGTTCGGGCATCGCATCGCTATGAACCAACTCGTCCACCGCTTCCTTTCCGCTGGCATCCTCATGGTTTGGGGATCGGTGATGGGGATCATGTATTTTACCGGGCGGATCGACAATTACCTCGCGCCGAGTTTTCGGATTTACGTGGCCATCGCGGCCGGGGTGTTGGTTTTGCTGGCTGTGGTGATGTTGTTCATGCCGACGAGCGTGCGCGCTGAGGATCTGAGCGGGTGCGCGAACTCGATGGCGCGATCCGTGCCGGGACACGTCTTCGCCGGGGTGGTGCTGGTGGTGCCACTTTTGGTGGCGTTCAACTATTCGCCGAGTGAGTTCAGCGCGACGACGATTCTCAACCGGGGCTTTGCGGATGTCTCGGCGAGTCTGCCGGGGCCAGCGATGAAGGTGAAGGAACCCGCGTTACCGATGGAAGACCCGTTGCCGGGTGAAGACGCCATGCCGCCCGATGTGCCCGCGGCTGCGTTTGCGGATACTCTGGCCTCGGACGAGAACGAGTATCTGGCGAGAAACGCGGACGGTCAGATTATCGCGGAGTTGATTGATCTGCTTTACGCGGCTCAGGAGCCGACGATGTTGTCGGATTTCAAGGACAAGGAGGTCGAACTCGTGGGACAATTCATGCCGGAGCAGGGTGTGCCGGGTGCTCAGGGGAAACTCGTGCGGATGATGGTGTCCTGCTGCGCGGCCGACGCGCGGCCGATCGCGGTGGACGTGAAGACGGCGGACGGCTCCGGCGCACCGGAGATGTCTTGGGTGAGAGTGACGGGGAAAGCGACGTTTCCGGTGGTCGGGGGGAAACGGATTCCGATATTGGAAGGGGCGAAGTTGGAGCGGACGGACCCTCCGGGCGATTTGTTCGTTTATTGATAGCGGGTCGAGGGTTTGAATGTCGGGAGTTCGAAGGTCGGCGAGGGTCTTGGTGGTTTGAACGGTCTGCGTCTGAGACTTGGGACGGGGTGGAACGTTGTCCCGGCCCTTTTCGGATTCCTCGCTTGTCTCGGCCTCGCTCGCGGGGAGTGGGCGGTGGCTCTGCCGGGGTGGAGCTATCAGTTCCCGCGGGACCACGGGGAACACGCGGATTTTAAGACGGAATGGTGGTATTTTACCGGAAATCTTGCGGCGGAATCGGGGCGGGAATTTGGCTATCAACTCACCTTTTTTCGGCAGGGAATCACGCCCCCGGATGAGCGGATCGAGAGTGCGTCGCGGTTCGTGGCGGGAGACATCTACTTCGTTCATTTTGCGGTGACCGATTTCGAGAGCGGAGATTTTCGCGGGTCGCAGATTTTGTCGCGCGGCGCTTACGGTGAGGCCGGGGCGGCGGTGGCTGGACGCGTGGCTTGGGTCGAAGGGTGCGACGTGCGGGTGATGGGTGATCGGAACGATTTCCGGATCGTGGGGGAGGACAAGGGGGTGCGGTTGGAGTTGGTGGTGAGGTCGGCGAAGCCACCGGTGTTGCACGGCGGGGACGGAGTGAGTCAGAAGGCGGAGGGGCCGGGGCGGGCGTCGCACTATTACTCGCTCACTCGGCTCGTTTCGGAGGGGAAGGTAACTTTAGACGGGGAGGAATTTGCCGTGAAGGGAACGAGTTGGTTCGATCACGAGTGGGCGACGAATCAGCTGGGGAAGGATCAGGTGGGATGGGATTGGCTGAGCTTGGCTTTGGAGGATGGATCGGAGTTGATGTTGTTTCAGATCCGCGAGCGGGACGGGGGGCGGAGTGCGTTCTCGAGTGGGACGTTCGTGCGGGCGGACGGGACGAGCGAGGCGATTGGGGAGGCGGAATTCACGATGGTGCCGGGGCGGGAATGGACCGGGCCGGAAACGGGGGCGGCGTATCCGGTGGAGTGGCGGGTGGCGGTGCCGAAGCTCGGGATCGACCTTGCAGTCGAGGCGCGGATGGATGGGCAGGAGCAGGTGCTAGAGCCGGTTTCTTACTGGGAGGGAAGTGTGCGGGCCGAAGGAACGGCGGCGGGGGTGGGGTATCTGGAGATGACCGGATATGGAAGCGAGATCGTGGGGATGTCGGCGGAGAGGTGAGCTGCTCGCGAATGGCGCGGAGGAGGGCGAAGAATGCGGGTGAGAAGGGGGGGTGGGCGGCTCCCGCTGGTGGCGCGGGTTGCCTCACCCGCCCTGAACCGGGGGCATGATGGAGATGACCTCGCCGGGTTGGATCGGGTGGGTGCGGTCGACGTAATCGAGGTTGGCGGCCAGGAGAAGCTTGGTGTCCCAGTCGGCGAGCTTGGGGAATTGGGAGTAGAGGCCGCCGAGGAGGACGGCGATGGGGCTGCCGTCGGGGAGATTGACTTCGATCTCGTGCGCATCGGTGATCTCGCGGAGGACGGAGTAAAATTCGACCTTGGTTGTCATTTTCGCTCGATAGCTTTTGGGGTGAGGATCCCGATGAACGGGAGATTGCGGTATTGCTCGTTGTAGTCGAGACCGTAGCCGACGACGAATTCATCGGGGATGTCGAAGCCGACGTAATCGGCGTCGACCTCGCGGGCGCGCTCGACGTTTTTCCGGAGGAGGACGCAGGTCCGGATGCTCAGGGCTCCGCCCTTTTCAGAGAGCCGGCCGCGGATGGCGTGGAGGGTGTGACCGGAGTCGAGGATGTCGTCGAGGAGGAGAACGTGACGGTCCGTGAGGTCGGGGAGTTCCGTCTGCTTGAAAGTGACTTCGCCGGTCGTCTTGGTGCCGTGGTAGCTGGAGACGCTGAGGCAGTCGACTTGGAGGGCGAGCGGGACGCGGCGCAGGAGGTCAGCCATGAAGATGAAGCTGCCGTTGAGGATGGCGATGACCGTGAGGTCTTTGTCGCTGTAGTCGAGTGTGAGCTGATGGGCGATCTCGTCGAGGCGGCTGAGGATGGTGGACTCGTGGAAGAGGACTTTGCGGATGTCGTCGAGCATGGGGGAAAGATCGTGACTGGTGCCCGGTGAATTGTGAATGGCGGAATGCGGCGGGTTTCGTGTTATGAGTGCTGGGAATGGTTCGAGTTCCCCGTTGGAAAATCAGAGACGTGCTGGACCTGGAGGTTGCTCTGGAGGCGGATGCGGGCGGCGATGAGACGGCGCTGGCGCGGCGGGATCGGGGGATTTTTCGGGAAGACGTGGCGGGACTGGCGCACGATGCGGCGGGGAAGATGCGGCTTTGGTTGCAGGCGCGGCGGCGGGAGGCGGCGGGAGAGTTCTCGGTTGGAGACATCTACTCGGGAGCGGTGGGGGCGCTGGGTTGGGGACTGGTGCTTGCGGGTTTGTTGATCGGGGCGGGGCTGGCTGGTTCGCAGTTGGTTTTCGCCGGGGATCGGCTGATCAGTGTGACGACATTTTTTTCGGTGACGGTGCTGTGGCAGTTGGTGGTGTGGGTGCTGCTGGCGGTCGTGCTCATCGTGAAGCGGCGACCGGTCGGCGGGTTGATCGGGTGGTTGTTGGGGCGGGCGATCGCGGCGATCGGGAGCGGGAAGGCGGCTGCCTGGAGAGAGATGGACGGGACGAAGCGGGCGCGGTTCGCGGCCGTGCTCGGGCGGGTGCGGGCGAAGCGGGCGGTCTACGGGGACATTCTCATCTGGCCAGTCGTCACGTTGGCTCAGACGTTTTCCGTGGCGCTGAATGTCGGCATCATTGGAGCGACGCTGTGGTCGGTGGCGGTGTCGAACCGGGCGTTTGGCTGGGAGACGACTTTAGCGGTGGTGCCGGAGACGGTGCTCAAAATCGTCCAGGTCGTCTCGTGGCCGTGGTCGTGGCTGCCCAACGCGCACCCGACGCTGGAGCAGATCGGCGGGAGTCAGATTGCTCTGCTGGGGGTGGTCGAAAATGCGCGGGAGGCGGTGGTTTCGTGGTGGCCGTTTCTGGTTTACGCGGTGGTGGTTTATGGATTGTTGCCGCGGCTGATTTTGTTGGTTGGGTCGGTTTTCGCCCAGCGTCGGGCGCTGGGGGCGGTGGAGTTCCGCCACGCGGAGTGTGCGCGGGTCCTCCGGCGGATGGAGCCGGTGGTGGTGGCGGGTGAAGAGGGGGAGAGAGTGGCGGGTGGCGCGGGTGAGCTGGGGGCGGCTGGGGTGGAACTGGGGGCGGTGGATGTCGTGCTGGTTGCGCGGGAGATGGTGGTGGGCACGCGGGATGCCGTGGTCGAGCGGATGGGCTGGGGGGAGACGAAGCGGGTGGCGGTGGAGATCGATTGCGCGGAGGCGAACGCGGAGGAGTTTGGGCACCTGCGCGGGGAGAGTGGGGCGGTGGCCGTCCTCGTCGAGGGGTCGCGGCCGCCCGTGAAGGCGATGTTGGAATTTTTGCGGGAATTGCGGGTCGCGGTGGCGGAGCGGGCAGAGGTGATGGTGGTGGTCGTGGCGGAGGACGGGGCGGCGTTTGATTACGCGGAGGCTTGGGCGGATTCGGTCGCTGGGTTAGGGGATGCGTTCATGAGGGTCGAGCGCGCGTGAGTGGAGATAACGAGGTGAAGGTGCCGTTGTTTGCGTGCGTCGGGGCGGTGAATACGGGCAAGACGTCGACGATCGCGGCGTTGATCGAGGACGACCGGCTGCGGGTAACGAGTACGCCAGGGGAGACGACGGACTGCCAGTCGTTCGACGTGGAGCTGGAGGGGGCGCCGATCGTGGGATTCTGGGACACGCCGGGATTTCAGAATGCGAAGTCGGCACTGGCGCGATTGCGGGAGCTGGAGGATCCGGTCGGGGATCCGTTGGACGCGTTTCGGGAATTTCTACGCGTCCACGGGAACGATCCGGCGTTCTCGGAGGAGTGTAAGCTGTTTCGCCCGTTGGTGGATGGAGCGGGGGTGCTTTACATCGTCGATTCATCGCAGCCATTTCGGGAGATCAACGACGCGGAGATGAAGATCCTCCTCATGAGCGCGCGGCCGCGAATGGGGCTGATCAACACGACGGCGGACCCGAAGCACGTGGCGGTGTGGGAGGCGCGACTGGGTCAGCATTTTAACTTGGTGCGGCGATTTGACGCGCACGAGGCCGACTATTTCGACCGGATGGAGCTGCTCAAGGCGCTCATGGGGATCGACGAGAAATGGCGGGGTGCGCTCGAGCGCGCCGTGGAGACTTACGAGCGGGATTGGACGGGACGGAGGGACGATTGCGCCGAGGAAATGACGGAGTTGCTGCTCGACGCGCTGCAACACCGGGAGACCGTGGCGGTGGGGCTGGGCGGGGGCGAGGAGCGGAAACGCTCGCTGGATCTGGTCGCGAAGTTCGAGGCTTCCTTGCGTGAGATTGAGGCGCGGGCGCACGCGAGGATCATCGAAGTCTTCAAGCACCACCGGCTCTCAGCGGGTGAAGGGGGACCGGCGGCGGGCGGGGCGCTCCGGGACGTGGACCTTTTCAGCGAGGACGTCTGGCGTTTTGGCGGATTGGACGAGAAGCAGCTGGTGGTGTCGGCGACGGTGGCCGGGGGGATCGCGGGGTTCGCGGTCGACGTGGCGCTGGCGGGACACGCGTTAGGGGCGGCTACATTAATCGGTGGGGCGCTCGGGGGCGGGGGTGCTTGGATCGCGGGGAAGCAGAAACCACAGATCGAGGTGGATCTACCGGGCCGGATGGGGCGGGTTTTTGGGCGGCAGAAGTTTGCCGGGCGAGACCTGCGGGTGGGGCCGTTGAAGGCGTTGAATTTCCCGTGGATCCTGCTCGACCGGTCACTTGCGGTATTCTTCTACTCGGCGAAGCGTTCGCACGCGCGGCGGGACGAGCTGGAGTTTCGGCTGGACGAGCAGTTAGCGGTTTTGAGTGGTCGCGGTCTGTTGACTCAAGAGTGGCCGGAACAGGTCCGGAAGGATTGTGAACGAATATTCACTTTGATCCGGAAGGGCCGCGCAGGGCTGCCGGAGAGCCGGCGGCTGCGGGAGATGTTGGGCGAGCGTCTGGAGCGGATCACCTCCGTTCGGGGTTAAACCTTGAGAGAGCCCAGAGGTCTCCTAGCGGCGGATGCGGATGATCTTCACTTTCGATACCCGCGAACGATTGTTAGCGGTATCGAATGCAAAAATCTTCACGACCGTCCGACGTTTTTTCAGGCGGATCTTGAGTTTCCATTGGCGGGTGCCCTTGGCGGTTTTTAGGCCGCGAACGCCAGTGGCTTTGTAGACGACCCGGTCGACCGCGACGTCGTCGGTGGTGGTGCCGCGGACGGTTAGCCGTCCGCGGCGAGTCTTGATTCGGGTCTTGGTCTTGAGAGCGACGGTCGGCGGTGTGGTGTCTGGGCCGCCGCGAAAGTTGGCGATGAGGGGACCGACGGCGCGAAAAGTGGCCGCGTTGTTGGTGTCGTTGGCGAGGCCGGTCGGGGTGCCAAGGTAGGCAAGTTCCGGGGCGGAGATGCGGAGGATGCGAGTCGCGCCGTTGCCGCTGGCGTCGCTGCTCGAAGCGACAACGGTGACGAAGCGAGAGCCGCCACTGGAGGTGAGGAGGTGGGCGAACGAATCGGGAAAATATGAGGATGGGGTGCCGGTGTAGCTGCTTCGGAGATGGCGACATCCGTGGTTGTGACCGATCTCGTGGACGAACGTCGTCGTCGGATTTTGAGCCCGGATGATGTTGAACGCATTTTGAAATTTCACGTTGGAGGGAAAATTGAGATTCGCTTTCCCGCCGCCGACGTCGTTTTCGATCCAAAGCGAAACGATGTCCGCCTGCGCCGCATTTCGCAGTGCGTGAACTTGGTCGATGGCCCCATCGGTCGGTGAACGAATCTCGTTCAGAGCGCGGTCCAACACTTCGCCGGGAGGATAGGGGTAGTCGATCGCGGCGACGGAGACGGCGCGCAGAATCGTGGGGACGTTCGAGTCGGCAAGGGCTGAGTTCGCGTCAGTGATTGCCGCCGCAATCTTGACTCGGATGTCGGCGTCGTCGGCGGGATTGCCGGGTGCTCCTCCGAGGATGACCCGGGCTTGATCGTTAAAAAATATGGCCACGTCGATCGTCCCCCCCGTGAGGGCTGCGAGCTGAGCTCTCGGCGAAGCCGAATTGCGAGTCGGATCGAGGGCGACGCCGTCCGAATCGGCTTCGGAGAGGCTTGTCGGATCGTCGGTGGTGCATTGCAGATCGTCGATCGGCGTGAGGCGTTTGATCTCGAGCTGGTCCGAGTCGGCGGCGCGGCGGATCTCGAAGTTACCAAGCTCCGCTCCGTTGACCGAGGCAAAGAGGGCGTTCCCTAAGGTGCTGATTGACACTCGACCGAAGGGAATTCCTTCGATCCTGGCGGCGAGCGAGTGCCCACCGGTTGAAGGATCGAGCGTCTCTGCGCCTGTGATCAGGAGCGGCAGCTCACGATCCGGCGAGATGCGCAGCGTGAGGCGGTCTCCGGGAATGTAGCTGGTGAGCGGTTTCGTTCCAAAGACTTGGGCGAGCGACTGGCCGCGGGTGACGCGAGGTGTCGTCCGAACCGGGATCGGACGGGCGGCAGCGGGTTCGACTGATCTTGCTGATTCCGGTGACGCGTCGTCGGGCGTCGCAGCGACGGCAATTGGTTCGCGCGGATTTTCGGAAGGCTCTCGCGCCTGGAAAATGCCGAGAATGCAAAGCCCGGCGATGAAACAGATCAGAGAAATGGCTGCCGTTTTCATCAGGCGGGAACTTACGGGAGGGCCGGAACGGTTCCAAGGCCAAACGCAAGACGCGCGCATTTCGTTTTACTTTCGTCGGGGTGATTGGGCCGACCCGCATTTGGTTACCGAATGAGAGCTGGGTCGAGGTCGTCGATCAGACCGTTGGTCGCGTCCCCGATCGTGATTTTGTCACCGTTGGTCGCGAAGAAGTTCCAGCTGACGAGCTGTTGCGAAAAAAAGCGGGAAGGTGATCTTCCAGTTTCCGTTCGGCGATGGGTCGAGCCAGGGAAAGATCAAGAGCGACGTCCGAGTTTTGCTCGAGTCGGGCACCCGGCGGCGCGTCATCGGCTCCGCTCGCGCCCTACCTGAGACCGACGGCGGACCGGACGCGGTCGAGGACCTGGTCGGCGATGGCGTTGGCTTTCTCAGCACCGGCGGTGAGGACCGAGTCGACGTAACCCGGGTCGGCTACGAGCTCGGCTCGGCGTTGGCGTTCGGGGGCAAATTTTTCCCAAGTCGCCGCCAGGAGGCGTTTTTTGAAATCGCCGTAGCCCCGCCCCCCCGAGCGGAAGTCCGCGACCATCTGATCGAAATCGGCGGAGTCGGCGACGAGTTTGTAGAGCGCGAGAATCGTGGAGTCGTCCGTGGGCTTGGGGGCTTCGACGGGGGTGGAGTCGGTGGGGATGCCCATGATTTTCTTTTTGAGTGATTTCTCGTCCTCAAAGATGTCGAGGGTGTTGCCGTAGCTCTTGGACATCTTGGCACCATCGAGTCCGGGGACGGTGGCGGTGGTCTCCTGGATGCTAGGTTCGGGGAGTTTGAGCGTATCCGGACCGTAGGCTTCGTTGATTTTGACGGCGATATCGCGGGTGACCTCCAGGTGCTGTTTTTGGTCCTTGCCGACGGGGACGAGGTCGCTGTCGTAGAGCAGGATGTCGGCGGCCATGAGTACCGGGTAAGCGAAGAGGCCGTGAGAGGCGGTGAAGCCACGGGCGGTTTTGTCTTTGTAGGAGTGGCAGCGCTCGAGCAGGCCCATCGGGGTGACGGTCGAGAGAATCCACGCGAGTTCGGTGACGGCGGGGACGTCGGACTGCCGGAAGAAGGTGGCGCGCGCGGGGTCGAGGCCGCACGCGAGAAAATCGACGGCGAGATCGCGGCCGTAGGCGCGGAGCGCGGCGGGGTCGCGGACGGTGGTCAGCGCGTGGAGGTCGGCGATGAAGTAGAGGGCTTCGCCGCGATTCTGCAGGTCGATCGCGGGGAGCATCATCCCGAAGTAATTGCCGAGGTGGAGTTTGCCGGAGGGCTGGATGCCGGAGAGGATGCGCATTGGGGATCGTGGGCCGCGGAGGGGGCTTTGGTTAATTCGGTCGGTTCTTGGTGACGGCTTTGCACCGGGCTGGAAGCCCGGCGCGGCGGGCAAGATGCCCGCGCTCCCCGCCTTACTTTGTGAGCGCTTCGTCTTGGTCGGTGAGGGCCCTCCAAGTGGCCTTGTAGTCGGGGTCGTAGCGCTGGTCTTGGTAGTCAAACATCCGCGCGCGGAGGTCGATGATATCGGCGAGTAGCTGGGTTTGCCGGTCGAGGGCGTCGCGGAGGGCGCGGGTGGCGGAGGGGACGCGCTCCCAGAGGATGGCGTAGGAGTCAAGGAAATCGCGGGCGTAGTTGCCGTCGGCGCGGTCGCTGGGTTGCCAGAGATTCGACGTGGGCACCGGGAGGTCGAGGAGCTGCGGGGCGATGTAGACGTTCTTAACAACGGCGCGGGCAAATTTTTCCACGCCCTCGGCGTCGCGCCCGAAATGGGCGTGGAGAAGCCCCCAGCCAAAGAGGAGTGCGGGTTCGACGTAGTCTTGCGGGTAATGCTGCTCGTAGTGCACGAAAGCGTTCTCGGCGGCTTCGTAATCCTCGGCTAGGAGGAAGACCATGGGGATGAGAAAGCGGGCGCCTTGGTGGTCCGTTGGATTGGTCTTGAGCAGGGCGTTGAGTCCTTCCGCGGCGGCAAGGTGGCGGCCCTGGTGCCAGAGCGTCATCGCGCGACCGAAGGTGGCCCGGAGGTAGGGTCGGGTCTCGCGGTCTGACCACCAGGTCGGGCTGGCCGGCTCCCAGCGCGGTTGCTCGCGGGCGATGGTGGCATCGTATTCGCGAAGGGCGCGGTTCCAATCGCCGCGGCGGAATTCGGCGTCGCCCAGCTCGACGTGGGCGGGTGAACAATCCGCATCGCTGTCGATGGCCTTCTTGAGGAGTGCAATCTTCTTGGATTCGGAGCGGACTCGGAGGGCGGTGTTGACGAGACCGGTCGCGAGGGCGCGGCGCTCGGGCGCCTGGTTGGTCGCGTAGTGGGCGACGACTTTCTGGGTGATCGTGCTGAGCTCGTCGCGGTTGCGCGAGGTGGGACGATTGAATTGAAGACTGACGTTGAAGTCTTCGGCGAAATCGGTCCACGCGTCTTCGTCCCAGTCCTCGCTCTCGCCGATGATGAGCCGATCGGGTGCGCCGAGTCGGTCGATGAGGTTGCCGAGCAGCGTTTCGATGCGGGCCTGATCGAGCTCTTCCAGGATCTCGGGCGGGGCGACGGGGGAGCCGCTCGCGTCGATGACGATGAGCAGGGTCGGGAGGATGAAGTCTTCGCCCGCGGGCAGGGGCTCCTCGAGGTCGATCCAGAAGATCGTCCACGTGGTGCGGGCAGATTTGAGTGGTTGAACCATGGGATGAAAGTTTTGAAGTAGTGGGATTCTGAAGTTTGGACTTCAGGCGCTCCAGGTGATGTCCATCCGGTTCGTGCGGGCGAATTTGTCGACGTAACTGAGTTCTTTTTCGGTCACGCCGTGCTCGTGGACCATTTTGGTCACCTTCACGTCGAAGCAGCAGTATTCCGCGATTTCGAGCACCTTGCCTTCGCGCCACCACTTGATGGCGTCAAGGCCCTCCGCGATTTTTCCAACGCCGAACGTGCCCTTGGCGAGAGCGTCGAGGGGGAGACGGTGGCCGAGGACCTTCTCGACGTCGACCATGAGGTCGAGGGTCGGGACGTGCTCTTCGAGGGCGAGGACGGTGTATTGGGTGAGGACTTGATAGTCGAAATTGATGAGGTTGTAGCCGACGACGAGGTCGGCGCGGCGGAGTTGGTCGATCAGCTTCTCGACGTTGGCCTCGGAGTAGATCGTGTAGGCACCGAGGCCGGTGCTGTAGGTGACGCCGATGGACATGCCCATCAGGTCCTTGCGGTCCCAGCCGCCGACGTCGCCGGCCGTGCGCTGGGTTTCGAGGTCGAAATAAACGATGTCCATGGAGTGGTTTTAGATTCTGGAGTTCCGATTTTCGATTAGAAATTCGGAATGAAGATTGAGCGGATTGCCCACTTTTGCGTCATGACGGATGACTTGGCGGCGACGCGGGAGTTTTACGAATTGCTGGGGGCGCGATTGGTTTTCGAGTTCGTGCGAGAAGGGGCGGTGATTGGATTCTATCTTGGGATCGGTGAGCGGGATTTCGTCGAAGCGTTTTTAATCGGGGAAAAGCCGGGGGCCGAGCGAGGTCAGGCGCTGGATCACGTGTGTTTCGAGACTGCGGATCTGGACGGGTTGCGGGCGAAGCTGGGAGCCGCGGGACGGGAGCCGGGAGCGGTGAAGACCGGGTGTGATCGGTCGCGGCAATTCTGGGTGACCGCGCCGGAGGGGACGCGGGTAGAGTTTCACGAATACACGCCGGAGAGCGCGCAATTCTCCGGCGGTTCGGTCGAGGTCGATTGGTGATAACCTCGCATCGGCGTCCCGGGTTACAGCTCGCGGGCGTTGAAGGTGTCGCGCTCCGCGTGATGCGCCCAGACGCGGCGAAGAGGTCGGCCTGGAACTCGAGCCGGACGGCGGGCTTGTCTCAAGCGCATGGCAACTCATCGAGTCGCAAGCCGCGGAAAGACCATCTGGAAAATGGGGGAGAAATCGGCGGGCGATCGGGCGAGCCAGGCCGCGACGTGGGTGGGAGAAAAGAACGCGGCACCCTCCAACTCTTTCGGGCACGGGGTGAAGGGGCCTTCGTGGGTTGCGCGGTAGATTTGGAGAAATTCGTTGCCGGTCTCCGGGCCGCAGCCGAGCTTGAAAAGCGGTGTGAGGGCGGCGACGTGGATACCAATTTCTTCCCGAAGCTCACGGTGGGCGGCCTGCTCGTAGCTCTCGCCCGCGTCGACGTGGCCGGCGGTGGAGGAATCCCAGAGGCCGGGATTCCTGTCCTTCCACGGAGACCGTTTCTGGAGCAGGAGATCGCCGGTTTCGTTGAAAATGAGAATGTGGACCGCCCGGTGGCGAAGGTCGCGTGCGTGGACTTGGTCGCGGTGGCGCGTCTCGACGACGTGGTCGTGCTCGTCGACGACGTCGAAGTCTTCGTCGCCCCTTTGCGCGACGGCGGGTGCGAAGAAGCGCGTGAGCGCCGTCCATTGCGGGATCGATAGCTCTTCGCCGCGGGCTGTCTCGGAGATGCCGAGTCGAGCGGCGGCGGCAGACCATTGGTCGCGGTATTCGCCGAGGTGGCGGTGCAGCTGCTTCCGGCGCTCCGAGAACCCGGCGCGAACCAAGCGGTCGAACAGCGGAGCGTCGCAGATCGGCGTGTCGGCGATGTCACGTGGGGTGATGACGATGACGGACGAATCGACCTTCGGAGCGGGATAGAAAACGCTCGGAGGCAGCGTGCGGAGGGTGCGGATCGCCCAGCGGCGACCGATGCAGACGGTCATCGCTCCGTAGGCTTTCGTGCTTGGGCGGGCGTTGAGGCGGTCGGCAAGTTCCCGCTGGAGGGTGAAGACCAGCCGCTTAGGGCCAAGTAACGGGTCGACGAAGCGGTCAAGGATCGGGGTCGAAACGTAGTAGGGCAAGTTGCCGATGATCTTGAGCGGACCACGCCCGAGGAGTTGCCGGGTGTCGAACGTTGTCGCGTCGGCGTGGTGAACGTCGATGTGCGCGGCGGCGAAGCGCTCGCGCAGGTGCGGAACGAGGCGGGCATCCTTCTCGATGAGGGTCAGCGAAACATCCTTGGCGGCAAGGATTTCGGTGAGACTGCCGAGGCCGGGGCCGATCTCGACGACGTGGTCGCCGGGTTCGATTTCGAGCTGGTCGACCGTCCAGCGGGCCAAGTTTTGATCAAAGAGAAAGTTCTGTCCCAGCGACTTGGTGGGAACGGTTTCCAGGCGCTCCAAATGCGACTTTATCTCTTTGAGGGTCAACGGATTGGGTTTTGCGGATTTGGCGGTTATTCACACTGGCGCTGTGAATAAATTACGGAGCGAGCGGGGAGTTGTCGCCAAGTTATTCACATCGGGTTTGAGCGGCCGCGGAGCTTGGCCGTAGCGGCGCCCCCGTGAAGCGCTCACGGGGTCTTTGCAAGTCACGCCCACGAGCTTCATAGAAGCTCGGCTACAGTGGGTTGGCTTTGGGGATTTTGGTTTGGTGGTTGAGGCCGGGGATGTCCGCGAAGTGTTTGTCGACGGTGATGAGGGTGGCTTTGAGTCGAAGGGCGGCGGCGGCGATGGCGAGATCGGTGACCGGGGGCCATTTGCCGCGACGCCCGAGGTCCCAGCCTAACTCCGAGACGGATTGCCAGAGGCGGGCATCGCAGGGGATTTCGGGGATGATGTCAAAAAACTCGCGGATGCCGTCGCGGGCGTGGGGACTGTTCATGCCGCGCAGGACCTCGGCTCGGACGACGCCGACGTTGTAGAGAGCGGCGGCTCGGATGGGTCCGGCGAGGAGTTGGCGGATGTCGATCCCCCGGCGGAGGTGGTCGATGTAGATGCAGGAATCGATGAGGATGGGCGTCACTTCCGTTTCCGGTAGTTGGCGGGACTCCGCCGGGCCTCGAGGACATCGTAGTTGGGATCGACTGCGTCGTTGAGAAATTCGGCGGTCCAGGGCTCGGCGATGATGTTGTTAAGCGTGGCGATCCGCCGGGCTTCGGTTAGAGCCCAATCGAGGGCTTCTTTCCGGGTCTTGGAACCCGTCAAACGCATGATCGCGGAGAGCTTTTCGTCGTCGATCTCGACCGTGGTTTTCGAGTAGTTGGACATATGGGAATAAATATGGCCATACTTGTTGAGATGTCAAGTGAGGGTCAGTAGGTGAAGAGATCGGGGAGCTTGAAGGACTTGGAGGTGAAGGTGTTGAGGGCGGTGAGGACAAGCTTCTGGCTGTGGGGAGTGAGGCGGCGGCCCTTGGCGGCGCGGGCGATGAGCTTGTGGGTGAGGTGCGTCGGACGGGTGGAGACGAGGTCCTGCGGGCGGAGGTTGTGCTCGGCGAGGAGGGCGGCGAGGGGTTGGGGGCCGAGGTCGCGGTCGGGTTCGGCGGGTGGCGGGGTGGGCATCGTGGGAAAGATCGAGAGACGAGAGTGTGAGTCAGGGATCCGTTGCTTTGCTCAGGATCACAGGTGGGGAAATCACGCCGCTGGCGCGGCTTTCTTCTTCGCGGCAGGGGCCTTCTTTTTGCGCTCTTCGAACTCGAATCCGACTTTGCCACCGTCGAGCTTGAGGAAGGCGGAGAAAGGGCGGCCTTTTTTGCTGATGAACCTCGGGAGGAGATCTGTCTTGCCGGTTTCGATGAGCTTCTTGGCCTGATCAACGAGGATCTCGCGCTGGAGGATCGTCTTGCCCATGCGGAAGGTGCATTTTTTTTCCGGGGTGTTGGTGCACATGTAGGCGTTCGGCGTGTCGTGGACGGTGCCTTCTTTGCAAACGGGGCAGGGGCCGAGGACGGGGGCTTGGCTGAAGTCGACCTGCTCGATCTTGTCGTTGCCGAAGTCAAACGTCTGCTTCTGGTCTTCGTCGAGTTTGACGACGGCGGCAAAGGGGCGGCCCATCTTGCTGCGGAAGCCTTCGAGGGGTCCGACGACGCCTTTCTCGAGGAGGACGACGATCTCGTCGCGCTCGAGTTCGCGCCCGGCCATCGTCTTCCAGATGAGTTCGCCGCACTCGGGAGTTTTGCACTCGTAGGCCTTGAACGATTCTTTGAATCCGGGGGCCTCGTTACAGCGGGGGCATTTGGCTTCGAGGTCGTGAAAATTGCCGGCGACGTCGCCCGCTTCGCCGGAATAGTCCTTGGCTTTGCCGACGATTTCTTCCGTGAAGCGGCGGATCTCGGCCATAAAGGAGGCGCGGTCCATTTTGCCCGACTCCATTTCCTTGAGCTTGTGTTCCCAGTCGCCGGTCAGTTCGGGCGAGGTGAGGGATTCCACGCCGATCCCCTTGAGGAGGGTGATGAGAGAGAGGCCTTTGGCGGTGGTGATGATGTCGCGACCTTGGCGGACGAGGTAGCCGTCCCAGATGAGGCCTTCGATGATCTGCGCACGGGTGGCGGGAGTGCCGAGGCCGCGTTGCGACATGGCGGCGCGGAGCTCTTCGTCGTCGACTAGTTTTCCAGCGCCTTCCATCGCGGAAAGGAGAGTGGCTTCGTTGAAGCGGGCGGGCGGACGGGTTTCGTTGCGTTTGACCTCGATGGCTTCGGTCTTGGCTTTCTCGTCCTTGGCGATGGCGACGACGGTGTCGTCGTCGGCGGAGACGGCGCTCTTGCCGTAGACGGCGAGCCAGCCTGGGTCGGTGATGATTTTGCCGTCCGTTTTGAAGGCTTCTTTTTCGACGCGGGTGATGCGTGTGGTGACCTCGAATTGGGCCGACGGGTAAAAGACGGCGATGAAGCGGCGGGCGACCATGTCGAAGACCTTGAGCTCCATGTCGTCGAGCGTCTTGGGGGCCGCGCCGGTCGGGATGATGGCGTGGTGATCAGAGACTTTCGCGGTGTTGAAGACGCGCTTGTTGGCGGCTTTGACCCAACCCTCCTTGAGCGCTTTCTTCGCGTGGGCGGCGAGGTCCTGATTCTGAAGTTTGCCGAAATTGTCCTTCACGTTTTCGACGTAGTCCTCGGGGAGGTAGCGAGAATCGGTTCGTGGGTAAGTCAGGACTTTGTGGCGCTCGTAGAGGGCCTGGGCGATCTGGAGCGTGCGTTTGGCGGGGAGACCGAAGCGGCCGTTGGCTTCGCGCTGGAGCGTGGTGAGATCGTAAAGGAGCGGAGGGGCCTGGGAGGTCGGCTTCTTTTCCTCGGTGATTTCGCCGGTTTGGCCTTCGCATTTGGTTTTGAGCGCGTTGGCCTCGTCTTCGGTCCAGATGCGCTCGGCTTTGAGCTGGTCGTCGGTGTCGGATTTCTTGAACTTTTCGTCGAACCAGCGGCCACGGTATTGCCCGGCAGCGACGCCGAAGTCGCCGAAGACTTCGAAATACGGCTTGGGTACGAAAGCGCGGATGCGTTCTTCGCGCTCGGCCAGGATGGCGAGGGTCGGGGTCTGGACGCGACCGACGGGGGTGAGTTGGAAGCCACCGCCTTTGCTGTTGAAGGCGGTCATGGCCCGGGTGCCGTTGATGCCGACGAGCCAGTCGCTTTCGGAGCGGCAGACGGCGGCGTTGGCGAGGGGGGTCATCTCGACGCCGTCCTTGAGATTTTCAAAGCCCTTCCGGATGGCCTCGGAGGTCATCGATTGGAGCCAGAGTCGGGAGGTGGACTTTTTTGACCCCGTCAGTTCGATGATGTAGTGGAAGATGAGCTCGCCCTCGCGGCCGGCGTCGCAGGCATTGATGACGTCGTCGATGTCTTTGCGGTTGAGAAGCTTCTTGAGGAGCTTGAAGCGCGTCTCGTTCTTGGCGATGGGCTTGAGATCGAAGTGATCGGGGATGATCGGGAGGTTGGCGAAGGACCATTTGCCGCGCTTCTTGTCCATCTCGCCGGGGAGGCAGAGCTCGACGAGGTGGCCAACCGCGGAGGTGATCACGTAATCGTCGTTCTCGTAGAAGTCTTTGCTCTTCGTGAACTTCCCGAGGGCTCGGCTGAGGTCGCCGGCGACGCTCGGTTTCTCTGCGATGACTAAGGTTTTTCCCATGATGAGTTTCGACCGCAGACTTCGCGGATTTTGCAGTGGGGATTCGTCGGCTGGGCTGACGGTCTTCTGCTCATTTCTGCGTTATCCGCGCAATCTGCGGTTCAATTAGTTCGGATGAAGCGGCTGCTGGGCAGTCTCCGTATCTCGAGGGCGTGGAAGCTAGAAGACACTTTTAGGCTTGGCAACCCGCTTCTCGGTGGGTGGGTGGTCAGTTGATCCGGACGAAGCGGCTGCCGGGGAGTTGTTTGACGAGCTTGCGGAGTTCGAGCGTGAAGAGGCTGGAGGAGACCTTCGGCATTGGTAATCCGCTCCGCTCCGCGATGAGGTCGATGTGCGCTTCGTCGTCGCCGATGGCCGCGTGGATCGCAAGCTGGTCGGGCGAAAGGTCGGGGAGGGTCGTCGGCGGGTGGAGGTCGGGGGTTTCGCGGAAGAGCATGCCGAAGTCGTCGAGGATGTCTTGGGCGCAAGTGACGAGCTTGGCTCCCGACTGGATGAGCTTGTTGCTGCCGAAGCAGGCGGGCTCGGTGATGCGGCCCGGGATCGCGTAAATCGAGCGGCCTTGCTCGGCGGCTTGGGCGGCGGTGATGAGGGACCCGCTTTTCACACCCGCTTCGACGACGAGGAGGCCGAAGCTGGAGCCGGCGACGATCCGGTTACGCATGGGGAAGGTTTGGCGGTCGGCGGTGGTGGTCATCGGGAACTCGCTGATGACCGCTCCGTGACCGGCGGCGATGCGCTCGGCGAGGGGGCGGTGCTCGGCGGGGTAGAGTTTGGCGAGGCCGGAGCCAATGACGGCGATGGTGCGACCGTTGGCGGCGAGCGCGCCCTGGTGGGCGGCGGCGTCGATCCCGCGTGCGAGTCCGGAGATGACGGTGAGACCGGCGTAGGCGAGCTGGTAGGCGAGTTTCTTGGCGCAATCGGTTGCGTAGTGGCCAGGTTTGCGGGCACCGACGATGCCGATGGCGTGGTTGTCGGCGGGGGTGATCTCGCCCCAGACGTAGAGGACGGTGGGGGCGTCGTGGATCTCGCGGAGGGCTGTCGGGTAGGTCGGGTCGCTCTGAATGAGGACGTGGCAGCCGAACTCGGTTACGCGGCGAAGCTCGGCTTCGAAATCGGTGTTCTGTTCCCAGTTTGCGATGGAGGTGGCAATTTCCGGACCGATGCCGGGGACGGCACGGAGGTCGGCCGGGCGGGCGGAGAGGATGGCGGCGGGAGAGCCGAAGTGGGCCGTGAGCTTTTTCACGCGAACCGGGCCGAGCTTGGGAATGAGATTGAGGGCGATGGAGGCCTCGCGAGGAGAGAGAGGATTTATGATTTGGGAGTTATGATTTATGATTTGGTGCGGGGGGAAGGATTGATTTGCTGGCGAAGGTGAGTAGCGTCTGCGGCATGAGCTGGCAGAAGATTTGCGACAATCCGTCGTTGCAGGATCTGCCAGCTAAAATTGAGACGAGTGAATACGGGCAGATCGCCATGAGTCCGGCGTCGAATCCGCCCGAGAGATTTCGTTTCGATTCGGTGGGACTGATGAAAGCTTCGCGGATCGCTCGCGAATTTCCAGAGAACAGCTGAGGTGGCCGCGGTGATGCGTTTGATGCTCTTTGCGTCGTTGGCGGTGTCGTCCGCGCTGAACGCTGCTGGGACGCTCACGGTGGACCTGCCGATCAGGGGACCCATGGTTTACCCGGAAGGACTCGTCACGGCTCCGCGGCAGGTGACGACGCCGGATGGGCAGGGTTACGCCGAGTTCCTGCTGATGCCCGCGGCGAAAGGGGAGGTGCTCTTCGTGACGGTGATCTTCGAAGAGGACGGGAGCGAGGGGCCTTCGATGTTCTGGACGGGGGACGTGTCGGGGGAGCAGGTGACGCTTTCGACCGGTTTAGCGGAGGGCGTGTCGGGATTGAATCGCCGCACGGTTCGCCTGCCGGAGGAGGTGCTCGGCGAGGCTGGGCGAATTTATTTGTCGGGTGATCAGCGCAAGATCTTGCGGGTCCGCCTCGACTGGGTAGCTCCGACGGGGGTGTTCGTCGCGACGGATGAGCAGAGGCCCGATCTCATCGCGGGGGGACGGATCTTGTTTGATCAAGAAATGTCGGGCGGGGAAGCGCTGGCACCGCCGGATTCGTGGTTCGGCGACGTGCTGGACGCGTCGTTACTCGAAGGCGTGGCCAGCCTCGACGGCAACGTGGAATTTGCCGTGCCGCTGAGTGCGCCGGGTGAGCAGGCGCTGCTGCGGGCGAAGTTTCTCGGGCTCGCGCCGGGCGCTTCGGTCAAGGTGTGGGTGAACGGCCAAGTGGCCGGGCGCCTGCAGCCCGACGTCCCACCGCTCACGGACGCTGGCTACCTGCGGTTGCGATCTGGACGCGTGGCCTACGCGGGCTGGCGGGAGGGTTCGATTTTGATCGCAGACGGTTTGCTGAAAGCGGGGGAGAATTCCATCGTGATTCAGACGGCTAAGAAGCGGTCGTTCATCCGCGACGCGGCTTTGCAGTTGCGCGTTGCGCCGGTCGCACCAGAGGTCGAGTCGCCGAAACCCGAAGACCCGACGGTAGAGATTACTTCCGAATCGGTGGAATTGCGCTAGGTTGCCGCCGAACCACCAACCCGTTCCTTTTAAGACCATGAGACTCCGCCCCTCACGTTTCCGCACTCAGTCCGGCTACACCCTTTTCGAAATCATGCTCGTTCTGGGCATCATCACCGTCATCCTTGGATCAGCGATCTACCTGATGGGAGGCAATCTCGACGCGGCAAAAATGCAGCGGACTGAAGGAGATTTCCAGGCCATCGAATCGTCGCTGAGAATGTATGAGATGACCAATCGCACCTTCCCGACGACGGCGCAGGGCCTTGATGCGTTGGTGAGTAAGCCGACCAGTGAGCCGCTCCCCCGCCGCTGGACTAGCCTCATGGATGCGGTCCCCAAGGACCCGTGGCAGAATGACTATCGCTACGTCTACCCGGGGAAAAAGAATCCGGCGTCTTTCGACATCTATTCGTTCGGGCCGGACAAGGTCGAAGGGACAGACGATGACATTTACAACGGCGAATAGGTCAAGCAGGAGGCGATCTCCAGCGGCCTTCACGATGCTCGAGATCGTGATCTCGCTGATGATCCTGACCGTCGTCTTCGTGGGCGTCGCGCCGATGGTCACCGCGTCGTTGCGCGAGGAACGGATGCGCGCGGAAATGGAATCGCTCGCCGAGGTCGTTCGCGAGCAGCGCGTGATCGCGGAATCGGCGGGCGAGGAGCGGCGGATGCTCCTCACGCCGGACGGCTTGGAGCAGCTTGACCAGCAAACGGGGCAGCCGGTCGTATTGCTCGCTGCTCCCTCTGAAGGCGGCCTAACGGTGCGGCTGCCGGGGCAAAAAAAATGGGAGAAGCCGGACGGGCAGGCCTGGCGGTTCTTTGCGGCTGGAATGGTCACGCCGTTTTCCGTGCGGTTGGTCGATGGCGACTCTTGGATCGAAACGGATTTTGATTTCCTGACCGGGCGGGTGGCGGATCAACGGTATTCCTTCTAGCGTGCGTGTCGGCGGCGGTTGGTTGAGAAAGCGCGGTGGATTCACACTGCTGGAGGTGCTCATCGCGGTTGGGGTCTTTGCCATGGCGGGGCTGGGATTGATGATCGCGCTCGAGGCGACGATTCGGGGCGCGGGAGCCGTGCAGCGGGAAAACGAGATCCGGGCGCAACTCGAGAGTCGACTTGCGAGGTTGTCGGTCGGGCCGCTGCAGGAGGCGGGGGAAGAGACTGAACTGGAGGGGACGCTTTACCAGGCGGTCGTCGAGCGGGAAGAGGTCACCAACGCGGAACTCACCACGCTGGAGGGATACTGGAAGGTCGCGGTGACCGCGGCGTGGCGCGAAGCTGGGCAGGAGCAGGTGTGGACGGTCTCGCACCTGGTGTATCAGCCGTGAGGAAACGTGCCGTGGGTTTCACGCTGATCGAGGTGCTCGTCTCGGTCGCAATCTTCATCATGCTGGCGGGGGGAATTTTTTCCGCGGTCCAGGTGGCGGTCACGGCTTCGTCGGAAGTGTCGACGGCTCAGCTTGCGACGGCTCGGACGGACGCGTTCCAGCGTTTTGTTCGCGTGCTTTTTCTCAATTTGCCGCCGGACGCTTCGTTGGACCTTCGCATTCGGCAGGAGGCTGGGCGGGGGGACGTGGTCGAGATGTTGCTTTGGCCTGCTCCGGAGATAGCCGATTTCGGTGGCCCGGGGCAACGTTCCGACGGGTTGGCTTTGGCCGCACGACCGGATGGAGACGGGGCGTTCACGATCAGCGTCGCCAATTTCGACTCGTCGGAGGACGACGCTCGGCGGGACGCGCGGCTGGCGGAGAGCGACTGGCTTCCGATCCTCCCGGAGGTGCGGACGCTGCGCTGGCGGTTTGGGCAGGCCAACGGGACGCCGCTCGTCGAGACGTGGAAGCCGGAGCAAGGGCGACCGTCCATGATCGATCTGGAGTTGACCCGGCTCGACGGGTCGGTGCTGCCGCTGCAGTTCTGGTTGCCGCCGATCGCCGCGGACGCGAACGCAGCGGGTCCAGGTCAAAATGGGGGAGATGGCGCGAATGCTGGCGGCGGGGAGGAAGGGGGAAATGTTGAAGATTGAACCAATGAACCGACTGCCTTTCCGGGGGAGTGCGTTGATTCTGACGCTGTGGTGCGTGGCGATTCTTTCGGTGATGATCGTCACGTTGGCTCGGGTGGTGGATGCGGACGTGGATGCCTCCAGCTTGGCAACGAAGCGATTTGAAGCGCGGGAGTTGGCGCTGACCGGGCTGGCGTTTGGACTCAATCCGGACGTCAAGCGCGGAGACGAGCTGTTGCGTCAACGGCTTGAGAATGGGGATGCCATCGACGTGGCGGTCACGAGTGAGAGCGCGCGGATCAACGTGAACTCCGCGCTGGCCGACGAGGACGACGAGACGCTGGAGGACCTGTTCGAGCTTTGGGAGGTGCCGGATGCGGTGATCCGGGCGGCGGTGGATTCGTTGCGGGATTGGGTGGACGAAAATGACTTGCGATCGTTGAACGGCGCCGAGGAAGAGGACCTCATCGGGCAGACGCAGTATTCGATCCCGGAGAATCGAAACTTTATCTCGGTCGACGAAATGGAAAGAGTGCGCGGCATGGACGAAGTGACCGCGCTGCGACCGAACTGGGAAGACGTCTTCTCGGTTTACAGTTCCGACCAGTTGGACGCTCAGGACGCTCCGGCTGACGTGCTGCGTGCGGTCGGCGGATTGTCGGCGGACCAGGTGGGGCGGCTGATCGAATCGCGCGTCGGGCCGGACGGTGAGGCCCAAACGGATGACGATCTCATTTACGAAAATCTCGACCAGGTCGCGGCGGTCGTTGGGCTCTCGGAAGGCCAGCGTCAGCTGCTCAACGACCGATTCGCGGTTGGCGTCGAGCCGACGCGGATCGAGAGCGTCGGCACGACGGGCGGGGTGAGCTACAAGATAACGGTCATCGTCGACCGCGCGGGTGGGGCACCGGACGCGGGAGTCGGTGTTGCGGGGAACGGCGGTGGGGGCGGCGAAGAATCCATCTTGAGCTGGCAGGAGGGATGAGCCGCTCGGAGAACGAATCGCCGGAACTGCTCCGGCTCTGGGGCGACGTCTGGGAGCGCTGGCACTGGCCCGACGGCGTGGAAAAGGACGCCGCGTGGCTTGAATCGATCGAGCGAGACCCGGCCGCGTCGGGCGATCCGGCGACGCTTGCAGTGCCGGCGCGACTCGTCGTGGCGGTGCCGCTGTGGATCAATTCGCTGGAAGCGGAGATCGTGGACGAGACGGCGAAGCTGGAACTAGAAGTGCGCGGGTTGCTTGGCAAGCGGCAGACGGCGGACGACGCGATCCTGCGGACGCTCGATCAGCGGGGCGACCGGACGCTGGTGCTGGCGGCGGTTTTTCCGGCGACGCTGCCCGACACGATGCCGCTGGCGCTTTTCGACCGCTACGAGGCGAGTCCGTGCCTCCGACCGTTGCGCGCGGACGCGCTCACGCTTTGGCGCGAGGGACGGGACGTCGTCGCGGCGTTCACGCGTGGAGCCGCGGTCGTCTACTGGGAGGCCATCGGGACGACGGACGACGCGCGCGAAATTTCGGGATGGCTGAGCTTAGTGTGCCTGCAACTGCGGGCCGAGGGTGTGCTCGACGGAGAGATCGAGATGGTGAGCGAATTGGCGGGATTCAAGGATGGGGTGATTCGCCTGCCACAGGGGGTGGTGGGTTCGACGTCGGGCGTGGACGAGGTGAAGCCCACTTTGGCGGGCGGGATTTTTCGCTGGCGTCCGGTGGCGGCGGTCGCGGCGGCGGCGGCTGCGGTGCGAGCTCGGCAAATGCGGCAGGTGGTGCTGGCGATGGCGGCGGCTTACGGTGGGATCGTTCTCATCGTGGGTCTTTACCTCGGCTGGCAGCGCTTCCAGCTCGCCGGGATGGCGGGCCGGGCTGAGTCGCTTCGGGCCGAGGTGGCGACGTTCCAGCCGGTCGCGGATCGCTGGGATCGAATCGGGGCGACGACGGAGACAGCTTTTTTCCCGTTGGAAATCCTCCACCACGTTGTGGAGCACCTGCCGGGTGATGGCGTGAGGTTGACCATTTTCAACTACGAGGACGGTCGCGTGCTCGTCGAGGGCGACGCGATGCCGCAGCGGTTAGCGACGCCGTTTTTCGACGCGATCCGCGAGGATCCCGATTTGGTCGACATCCGCTGGGACATGGGAACGCCGGCGCTGCGACCGGACGGGTCGGCGAAATTTTCGATTCAGGGGAGCTTTGAACTGCTGTGAGAGCGCTCAATAAAAACGAACGGACTCTCGCGCTGGCTCTGGGCGGCGCGATTTTCGTGATCGCGAATTTGTTCTTCTTCAACTTCGCGACCGGCCTGCTGCGTGAAAATCGCGCGGACCTCGCGCAGGCCCAGCTCACGATCCGCGAGTCGGAGGTGATGCTCGCCGGGCGTCCGTTTTGGGAAGCGCGGGGTGCGTGGATCGAGCGGAATCCGATGGAGACCTACGACGGGCTGGAGTCGGACTCGGCGTTTGCAGAATCGGTCCAGCGTGGCGTGCAGGCCGCGGGCTTGTCGGTCGAGTCCCAGAGTCTGCGTCCGGCGGAGAGCGCCGATGGACTCACGATCACGGGATTGGAACTCGACGTCCGCGGCGAGTTGCAGTCGATGGTCAGATGGCTGAGCTCGCTCCAGGTTCCCGGGAACTACGTGGCGGTTGAGAAGTTCACCCTGACTCGGCAGGACGCGAGTTCGACGATGCGTTTGCAAGTGCGAGTCACGAAGGTTTATCGTGACCAGGGCGGCGAGGAAGTTGCGCTGTCCTCATCCCTATGACGGTAACTCTGAGATATTTAGCGCTCACGCGCGGATTCGTTGGGTCGGCGATTTTAAACCGCCGCTCCTGGAGGGGACTGTTTGCGCTCGCGGTCGTCGCAACGGCTTGCGGGCAGGACGAGGAGGTCTACGCGCCGGAGACCTACGACATCTCGCGTTACGAGCACATTTGGGAGCAGTCGCCGTTCATCGTTGAGACGCAGGTGGTGACACAATCTGAAGGGCTGAATGCGCGTTACAAGCTCACGGGTTTGGGGAGCGTCGCCGGCACGCCGATCGCGTTTATTTATGACGGGACGACTCTCGGGCGTTTTTCGGTCGCCGAGGGTGAGACGTCGGAGTCGGGCGTGGAGCTACTTGCAATCAACCTGGAGCGCGATCTTCGGGATTCGAAGGCGACGATCCGGGTGGGCAGCGAGCAGGCGGACATCAGCTACGATCCGGCGTCGCTGCTGCAGACGGCTTCCACGGGCGTCGAACCCCAAGTCGGCGGAATTAATCCCCCGTCCCCACCGGGGTCGCAGCCACAGAGCATCGTGAAACGCCGCACCGTGCCCGTGCCGGCCGCTGCGCCGGCCGGTTCGACCCCCACCGCGCCACCCGCCAAGACCATCCTCACTCGTCGGCAGATTACGATCCCGACCAACTGACGTCCTTTGTTCATGAAGCCCTTACTTTTCGCGCTCATCTGTTTGTTCGCCTTGGCCCTGCCGATGACGGCGCAACCCATTCCGCCGGAAGGCGAAGGGGTGACGGTGCAATTTCCGAACAACCCGGTGCAGGACGTCCTCGATTTCTACCAGCGGTTGACGGGCAAAAGACTCGTGCGCGACGCGAACCTCAGCGGCGCCCAGCTCACGATCACCGACCCGAACGAAATGTCGAAACAGGAAGCGATCGATTTCATCGAGTCGTCGCTTCTGCTGAATGGCTACACGCTCGTCGAAGAGGACGCGAACACGATGAAAGTGCTCGGAACGACCAAGGTCGCGAAGAGCGAGTCCGTGCAGCTCTACACCTCGCCCGTCCAGCTGCCCACCAACGAGCAGGTCGTTAGCTACTTCATGCCGTTCAAATACCTGAAGAGCGAGGAGGCGAAGGTGCTCTTCGAGCAATACGTCCAGATCCGCCCGACCCTCGGTGGCATCGTCGCGGTGCCGAGCGTGAACGCGCTGGTGATCACCGAAAACGTCGCGCTGGTTCGCCGCTTGATCGATCTCAAGCAGGTGATCGACGTGCCCGGATCGCTGAGTAAGACGAATTTCTTCGACCTCACGCGAGCCGACGCCGAGGTCGTCGCGGAGACGTTGGAGAAAATTTTCGAAGTTGATCAGCAATCCAGTCCGACCACGCAGCAGGTCAACCGGGTCGAGGGCCAGCAGCCCAACGGCCAACCCGACGCGGTGCCCCAAGATGGTGGCGCGCAGAACCTCGTCTCCGCCCTGCCGCCGCGCATCAAGATCATCCCAGACCCACGAACGAACCGGGTGATCGTGACCGCGCCGGAGAACCAGATGGATTACATCCGCGAGATCGTCGAAAATCTCGACGAGGCGGTGGAGTTTGGCGAGCCGCTCGAGCGGCCACTGCAATTCGTGAACGCGGGCGAGGTGCTGCCGGTGCTGGCGAATCTTCTGGCCGAAGGGGACGACGACGAACAGACCACGTCTGAGGACGGTGGAACGGGCAGCGGGGAAGGAGATTTCAGCTCCGGCTCGAACAACGGTGGCGGCAACAACGGCGACTTTGCCGGGGGTGGCGGGGTAGCTGGGAAGCCGGATCTCCTCAATGAGCCGTCGGACAGCACGTCGCCCCAGTCCATCGTCGTCGGTAAGTCGAAGATCGTGGCCGACCGCGCGGGGAATCGCATCATCGTTTTCGGTCCGCCGGAGAGCCGCCTCAAGGCTGCGACGCTCCTGGAAATGTTGGATCAGCGGCAGAAACAGATCTACCTCGCGGTGGTGATCGGGCAGTTGACGCTCGGCGACGGGGTCAACTTTGGCATCGATTACCTCATGCGGTTCGGCGACGTGCGGCTGCTTGGCCAGGGTGAGACGGCGGGCATCAGCAACCTTCTCTCGAACCGAACGGCGAGCATCGATCTGCTGCCGGGCACGGACGCCGCGGTCGACATGGGCGGAGCGGTCGCGGGGGCGGCGGCGAGCGCGTTGCCGATCGTGTCTGGGTTGTCGGTCTTCGGGACGATCGCGGATTCGGTCGATATCTTTGCCCAAGCGCTTGGGACGACGAACCGGTTCAAGGTGATCTCGCGGCCCGTCGTTTACACCGTGAACAACAAAAAGGCGGTCATCAGCTCGGGCACCCAGGTGCCGGTACCGACGAGTTCGCTCACGTCGGTCGTGGACAGTTCGGTCAACAACAACGGAACGGCGATTCAGTCGAACATCGAATTCAAAGACGTCGTGCTCAAGCTGGAGGTGATCCCGCTGGTGAACTCGCCCGAGGAGGTGACGCTCAAGATTGCGCAGCAAAACGACAACGTGCAGAGCACCGTTACGATCGGGGGAAATCAGGTGCCCGTCATCGCGACGCAGGAGTTGCGGACGACGGTGACGGTGCCGAATCGGCACACGGTGATTCTCGGCGGATTGATCACGGATCAGGATACCTTCACGGAGGCCGGGATCCCCTACCTCAAGGACATCCCGTACGTGGGCCTGCTCTTTGGGACGACGCGGAAAAACACAACGCGGCAGGAGTTGATCGTGATGATCCAGCCTTACATCATCAACTCGCAGGCTGACGTGCAGATGGTGCAGCGGATCGAGCGGTCGAACGCATCGTTCGACGAGGGAAGCCTTTACGATCGACCGGCTCCGATCGAGGTGCAGCGCGGGACGCTGCCGGGTGGGGGACAGTATGAGGATCGGTATCTTGATACCGTGCCGGAGATCTTGCGGTGATGGGGATGCTCGAGGCTTTGCCTTCAGGTTGGTTCATCGGCGGGATGCCGATGCCGCCTGGGATTGGCTTCGAGCCAATCGGTTTCTGGGCGGGTGGGATGATCTTGATATGAGTGCGATTACCCTTTTTGCGGAGTCCCTTGGGGCCGGTGGGACCGGTGCGATGGACGGGTTGCTGGACTCGGCGGAGGCGGCTTTGCGGGGGCAGCGTTCGGCGGTGCGGGCGGTGCTGGATGCCGAGCGGGTGTCGGAAACGGCGTTTCTCAAGGATCTCGCGGAGCGACTCGGGATCGAGTGGTATGAACCTCCCGCGGAGGGGACGGTGGATTTCGCGGACGGGTTTCCGGCGCGGTTGGCGCTGCGGTATCACTTGGTTCCGCTGGCGATGGACGGAGAACTGATCACGCTCGTGGGCTACGATCCGCTGGATCATTTGGCGCGGTCGGCGGTGCGGCAGCAGTTCTCACAGCGGGTGAAGTTTTTGCTGTCGACGCGGAAGTTTGTCGTCGCGGCTTTGCGTGGGCACTACGGCGTTGGGGCGGAGACATTTGAAGAGTTGCTTGAAGACCGTGAGGAGGGGGCGGCGGAGAGTTCGGGCGAAGAGATCAACATCGTCGACAGCGATGACTCCGAGGCGTCGGTGATGAAATTTGTGAACCAGATCCTGCGCGAGGCTCTGGTCGAGCAGGCGACGGACATTCACGTCGAGCCGCTCGGGACGGATCTGCGGATCCGGTATCGAATCGACGGCATCCTGCACGAGGTGCCGGTGCCGCCAAACATCAAGGTGCTGCAGGCGTCGGTGCTGTCGCGCATCAAGATCATGGCTAGCCTGGACATCGCGGAGCGGAGGATCCCGCAGGATGGGCGTATCCAGCTCGAGTTGGGCGGGCAACCGATCGACGTGCGCGTGGCGGTCATCCCGTCGGTGACGGGCGAGACGATCAGCCTGCGCTTGCTCGGGCAGGAGCAATTCGACTTTGCGCGGCTCGGGTTGGACCGGGACAGCGAAGCCAAAATCCTCGAATTTCTCGCGATGCCGAATGGGATCGTCCTCGTGACGGGGCCGACGGGTTGCGGGAAATCGACGAGTCTCTACACCTTCCTGTCGTCGCTCAACACCAAGGAGCGGCGGATCGTGACCATCGAGGATCCGGTCGAGCACAAGCTGAACGGAGTCATCCAGATCGCCGTGCGACCGGAGATCGACCTGACGTTTGCGCGGGCACTGCGGAGCGTGCTGCGTGGCGACCCGAACGTGATCATGGTCGGTGAGATGCGGGATCTGGAGACCGCCGAGATCGCCGTGCGCGCCGCTCTCACGGGGCATCTGGTTTTTTCCACGCTTCACACGAACGACTCGGTCGGCGGTATTACGCGTCTCATTGACATGGGCGTGGAGCCATTTCTCATCGGTTCATCGGTGCGGGCTTTCATCGCGCAGCGGCTGGTGCGGCGGTTGTGCCCGGATTGCCGGGCGGAGGAGCATCACCCGGTGGGAAATCTCAAACGGATCGGGTTTCCGACCGAGCGGGAGGGGACGATCTACGGGCCGAAGGGTTGCGACGCCTGCCGGTTTACCGGGTATCGCGGGCGGACGGCGCTCTACGAGATCTGCATTTTATCGCAACGCATGCAGGACCTCGTGCAGCGCAAAGCTTCGGCCCCTGCGCTGCGGACGTTGGCGATGGCGGAGGGGATGATCCCGCTGCGGAACTACGGGTGGAACCGGGTGCTCGAGGGGATGACGTCGATTGAAGAAGTGATGCGGGTCACGTCGGCGGAGCTCGACGTGCTGGACGAATAAGGGGGGCTTGGCGGTGGCGAGTTTTCAATTTCGGGCGACGACGACCGCGGGGGCGGTCGAGAGTGGGTTGGTCGATGCGCGGTCGAAGGCCGAGGCCTACAGCGTGATCCTCGGACGGAAGCTGCGACCGGTGTCGATCGTCGCGGCAGACGCTTCCGGGGCGGCGGTGGTCGCCGCGGGTGGGGCGAAGAAGTCGGCGGACGCGGTCGGGCCGGTGCGGCGTTTGGCGGCGAAGGACGTGCTGCTTTTCACCGAAGAGTTGTCGGAGTTGCTCGAAGCCGGGTTGCAACTCGAGCCTGCGCTCAAGGTGATCGAGGGGCGGAAGGAGCGGTCTCCGCTCAAGGCGATCGCGGCGAAGTTGCGGCAGCAGGTGCGGGACGGCGTGAGCTTTTCGAACGCCCTGCGGAGTTGCGGCGATTCGTTCTCGGATCTTTTCTGCAGCATGGTGGCGGCGGGCGAAACGGCGGGGGCGCTGCCGAAGATCCTGCGGCGGCAGGCGGAGTATTTTGCGATCATGACCGACCTGCGGAAGCGGATCACGATGGCGCTCGTGTACCCGAGCATCGTCTTCACGGCGGGCGTGGTGTTGCTCATCATCTTCATGACGTTTCTGCTGCCGCAGCTCACGGTCCTGCTCGACAAGACCGGCAAAGAGCTGCCGTTGATGACGAAGCTGCTCGTCGGTCTGAGTTCGTTTTTTGGGTCGTATTGGTGGGCGGTGCTCATCGTGATCGGGGCCGCCATCGCTGGGTTCACGGCGTGGAAACGGACGCCGGAAGGGCGGATGACGTGGGACCGCGTGAAGCTGGACCTCCCGCTCGTTGGGGCGGTCCTCCGAGTGCAGTTTCTAGCCGAGTTCTCGCAAACGTTGTCGACGTTGGTGTCGAATGGCGTGATCCTCCTCAACGCGCTGATCTTGCTGCAGCGGGCAACGGCGAACGTCTACATCAAGGGGCTGCTTGGGCGACTGGTGGACCGGGTGGGGGAAGGGACCTCGCTGTCGGCGGCGCTGCGGAACGTCCCGTTTTTTCCGGCGGTGTTGATCGACATCATGAACGTCGGCGAGCAGACGGGCGATCTGGCCGGGGCTCTGCAACGGAGTGCGACGCGCTACGACAAGGAATTTACGAACAAGATCGCGCACATGACGACTTTGATCCAACCGCTGACGATCCTCGTGGTGGCGCTGTTCGTCGGGTTGGTCGCGTATTCGATGATCACCGGGATTTTGTCGTCGGTGTCGGGGTTGCGGACACGTTAACCTAAAAAGGAAAATGGACGTGAAGTTCTGTCGCCGAGGATGACCAAGGCGTGAAGCGCGGGAAAGAGGCGGGAAGGGAGGGTCTTTTCAGCCGCTGAGCAGGAGCGAGGCGTCGGCGGGCAGCCCGGGAAGCCATTTTCCTCCGAGCCATCGGCGCAGGAGGCGAGTCAGAAGCAGGGTCCAGCGTTGGTTGCTGGTCCATCGCTCCGTGATGGTGGCGATGTGATGCAACTCGCTACTGATGAGGGTGACAGCGTGGGCGATGAGGTCGCCTTTTTCATGGAGAAGGCTCACACGCACGGTGCGCTGACCGGCGGTTTTGATCTGGCGACCGACGCCGGCCATGAGCATGGGCCGGGATCGGATGGCTTCGCGGTGGTGTTCCTCATCGTAGAAGCGCAGATAGAGGCTCCACCAGTTGTAGAACAGGGCGATGAGGTTGGCCATCAGGCGGCAGGAACTCAGGTTGCGGGAGGTATATCCACTCCAGCCCCATTGGTTTTTGAGTTCGTCGAAGGTGTTCTCGGCGTCGGCCCGCTCGCGGTAGTGCCGGGGCATCACGCGAGCGGGATGAGCCACGGGATCGAGCGAGGTGACCAGAACGGCGATCTTGCCACTCCACGGCGTGGCCACCTCGTCCCAGCCACTTCCTTTGGCGTGGGGAAGATCGGATTGGCGGTCCTTGCCTCGGCGCGGCCGACCGATCTGCCGGATGGGTGCCCGGGCGGGGGTCTCACGCACGAGCACCACGCGGCGCGCTTGGCTCCAGCCACTTAACTTGATCGAACTCTCCAACGCTTGCCAGCCGTCGCCGCAGTCTTCCCAAGCCGCACCCTCTCTCATCATCGCCCGGACGAGTTCCTTGACCCGGGCCGTGTGGCGCAGCTTGAACAGATACGGCAGAGCGCGTTCTTCGAACTCGAGCATCACCGCCTCGCTCCCATACCCACAGTCTCCTCGCGCGAACGTCGGCCACTGATGGCGGGGAAGTTTTTCCAAAGTCTGCCAAAGTCCTGGCAGCCCCCGGGCTCCGGCGTGTTCGTTGCCGGGTCGAACCTCCACTCCCAGGCTCAGGCGCAGGTTGGCCACGAAGTAGCTGTGATAAACGTGGCTGGGTCGTCCAGGCTTCTGCGGGTTGTAGCCAATGGCGGCTCCTTCCTGATGGCCGTAGAGCGCCTTGACCGTGACGTCGATGTCCAGGATCCACGGCAAGCCCAGCGCCGGTGCGATGCAGCCCGTGAGCGCGTTCGAGAGCCAGTCCAGACCGGTTTTCTCGTCGATTCGTCTCATCGCCAGACGCACCACGTCCTCGCTAACGGTTCCCTCCGGGATTCCCAGCAGCCCCGGATTGATCCCGTCTCCTCGGACCCCATTGATGTGCGCGTAGCGCCAGTGTCCGCACAACACACTGAGCATCACTGTGCCCATCACCCGCGCCGCGCCGCTGCCCCGGTTGCCCGTGTAACTCAGCGGACACCCCGCCAAAAACTCCTCCCACCTTCCTCCAGCTTCCAAAAATTGGAAAAAGAAAATCAATTGCCCCTCCCGCGTCACCGGCGTCTCTTCATCCCACTCCGCGTAATATCTCCCTCCGGGCGTGTCCACCGGCCAGCTTCCCGGCCCTCTTTGAACCTGCTTTCCAGGCTCACCCACTGGGTGAGTCCCCGACAACGTCTCCGCCATCCTCATCCCTCTCCTACTACGCCACTTACACTCCCATACTCAATCTTCCATTTTCCTCTTTAGGGTTAACGCTCGGCAATTTGTGGCCTGAGCGGTTCATGGAAGCGGCGACACCGGGTTGGGTGTAGCGGGAACGGTGCGGTTGCGGGCGGCGCTCTGGAGGAAGCAAGGGGGCGGGCAGAGGATTGGCCTCCCTACCGGGGCACGATGTCGTAGCGGCGGGAGGTGGTCTTTTCGGCCCAGCGGTAGATGGAGGGTGGGGCGAGGGTGAGCTTGGTTTCGTCCAGGGGGCGGTCTTCGATCCAAGCGAGGACGTTGTCGCGCTCGTCGCTGCCGATGCGGCGGGCGGGTCGGGCGAGGGTGATGTGTGGGAGCGGGGGACGGTCGTCGATGGAGGCCCCGGCTTCGCGGCAGAGGCGCGGCATCCAGCGGGTGATCTGGCGTTCGAGTTCGAGGCGACCCGTGTCGATGGTCGCGGCGATGGCGGAGAAGCGGCGGGGTTGGGGGAGCGCGGTGAACGGGCCGGGGGTGATATCGAGGCCGGAAAGGGACAGGCCGCGGAGGATAGCTGCCATTTTTTCTTCCGCGGGATCGTCGTGCGCGGCGAGGAACGCGAGGGTGACGTGGAGGTCGGCAGGATCGAGGAAATCAATGCCGGTCGGGGCATCGGCGACGAGAGCGGTGAGCCATTCGGTCGCGTTCTCGACGGGCCAGGCGATGAACCAGTTGCGGGATTGAGCCATGGGTTAGCGAGCAGTTTCGCCCCGTTCGACGTTTTGGATGGCCTCGGTCGAGGTCGGGTCGAGGGGGGCTTGCGCGAAGGATTTGTCGTCGGGTAGCTCGAGAATCAGCCTCCGGAGCGTGTCGACCCGGGCGGTCGCCGAGTCGATGGTCAGATCGAGGACGTGCCCGCCGAACCGGCGGTCGTCGGAGATGAAGTGAAAGTGGTAACCGGGAACGTTGATGCCAGCGGCGTAGGGCGGGCACCGGAATCCGACGAGCGTGCCGGCCACGTCCTCGTGGGTCCAAACGGTTTGTTTGGCGACCACGGCGGTGAGTGGGGGGTAGGCGCTCGTCTGGGCGGGGACGCTGCGAAGGCGGAGGATGGGGAAGCTTGCGTCAATCCGGATGGCGTAGAAGTTGTTTTTCGACGGCAGACCGCCGTCCAGGGTGGCTTTCAGAGCGGCGAAATCGGTGCCATGCGGAACGGTAATGGAAGCATCGGCTTCGAAGGAGGCCACTGCGGCAAAAGGGGTGCGGGCGGATTCGTCGAGGAGGCGAACGACGCCGTCGGCGGTGATCTGATAAAATTGGCCGTCGAGGGCGACCATCTCGCCGTCGAGGCGATTGACGGTCCCGAGACCGAAGTCTCCGAGTTTGCGCAGGTCGCCGACGGTCGTCGGGCCGTCGTAAACGCCGATGAGAAGGGCATCGATTACCGAGACTTGATGCAGGGTGTCGCCGGCTTGAAGCGGGATGACGAGAGTCGCCGCGGCGACGAAGGTGCGAATGCGGAACACAGTCCGGACCTTCCCGGTTCGGTGCCGGAATTGCAATGCCCGGGGCGTCTATTTCCTTGTCCGGCGCGTTTCAAACGCGCAACACTTCTCAAGATGCCTGAACTCCTAACCCCTTTGCTTGCCGGTGTCGTGGGGACCGCGGCGATGACCATTTTTCTGATCATTCCACGTTTCTTGAACACCGAGAACGTTGACATCATCCGGGCCGTTGGCGCTCTCTGGACGCGAAAAGAGGAGGGGGCCTGGGCACCGGGCATCGTGATCCACTTCGCGTCCGGCATTGCGTTTGCCTACATCTACTGGTTTTTGTTCGGTCTCGCGGGGCTCCCGCTAAACGTTTGGACGGGAGTGCTCGCAGGCGCCGTCCACGGCGCGATCGTGATGCTTCTCACGGGCATCGCCATTCAAGAACACCACCCGGTGACGCGGTATCAAAAGCGGGGGCCGATGACGGGGTTTATGCAGTTGCTCGCGCACGTGCTCTACGGATTGATTGTCGGGGCGATCGTGCACGCTTTGGCGTTGCCTGTCGCTTAGCAGAGTGCGGTCTCGTCGTTGGGTTGGGTGGGCGATCATTCATCGCCGACCCACGCGTGGCGTTTTCGCGGTTTCTCTTTTTCGCGGGCGTGCTAGGTAGACTGCCGTGATCATTAATCAGCTTCGTTCGGCGGTGGAGTTCGCCTCGCACCTGCCGCGTTACCACGAGATCGTCCAGATCTTGTTCAAATACGGCTTTGCCGACGTCCTGAAGCTGGTGACGCTCCAGAACGTGCTTGGGATCGAGAGCGCGAAGCTGAAGGTGCACGATTCCGGCTTGTTATCGCAGCCTCCGGAGATCCGTCTGCGGCTGGCGTTGGAAGAGCTGGGGCCGACGTTCATCAAGCTTGGACAAATTCTCAGTTCGCGCCGGGATCTGGTGAACGCGGAGTATTACGAGGAGCTTTGCCGGCTGCACGACAACGTCCCGACGTTTCCGGGGGAGGAAGCGGAGCGCATCTTCGAAGCGGAGATTGGGGTGACCGTCCGGCAAGCCTTTGCGAGTTTCGAGACCGAGCCGTTCGCAGCGGCGTCGATCGCGCAGGTGCACCGTGCGACTTTAAAAGACGGGACGCTTGTGGCGATCAAGGTGCAGCGGCCAAACATTCCCCAAGTCATCGAGCGAGACCTATCCATCATTCTCGACCTCGCGAAATTCATCGACAAACACGTGGCCGAGATCGCGACGCTCAATCCGATCGGCGTGGTGACGGAGTTCGCGGTGACGCTGAAAAAAGAACTCGATTTCCGGAACGAGGCGGCGAACGAAGATCGCTTCCGCCAGCAATTCGACGCGAGCGAATCCATTCACGTTCCGCGCGTCTACGACGAGTTCTCGGCGCAGAAAGTACTGACGTTGGAGTTCATGTCGGGAATCTCCGTGAGCGACCTCGAGGCTCTGGCGGCGAACGAGATCGACCCCATCGAGTTGTCCGAGCGGATGACGCGGTTAATTTATCAGCAAATCTTCGAGTTTGGCTTTTTCCACGGCGACCCGCATCCCGGGAACATGACGGTGCTGAACGACGGAGCGCTGGGACTTTATGATTACGGGATGATGGGGTCGTTCTCGCCGGCCTTCCGGTCGAGTATCGCACACATGATCGCCGGTCTGGCGGAGAAGGATCACCAGCAGGTCATGCAAGCCATCGTCCAGATGTCGGAAGAGGGCTACGTTGAGCGTGGCGAAGCCATGCTGCGCGATGTCGAAGAGTTCAGTGAAGCGCATCTCAATCAGCCGCTCAAAGACATCAAGCTGGGCGAAGTGCTCAACAAGCTGCTCGACGTGCTTCGAAAGAACCGCTTGCGGATGAAGGGCAGTTTTTACCTTGGGATCAAGGCGCTGTCGCAGGTCGAGTCGATCGGGCGGGAGCTGAACCCGAATCTGAATTTCGTGATTCTCGGCAAGCCCTACGCGTCGCGGTTAATCGAGGACAAATACCATCCGACTCATTTGTTCGGGCTGGTTCGCAAGGTGATGGCACAGTCGATTGATTTTCTGGAGGATTTCCCGCACGATTTTCGGGGGTTCTACGAGAAGGCCAAGCGGGGGCAGGTGAACATCCCACTGGAGCACAAGATCGCTCCGGAAGGATTTGAGCCGCTGCGGATGACCTTGGATTCGATTGCGAACCGGCTGACGAACGCGATCCTCGCGGCGTCGGTGCTCATTTGTTCGTCGATTTTGTGTCTGGCACACGTTCCGCCGCGCGTGTGGGACATCTCCGTGATCGGGGGGGTTGGGATCATCTGGGGGTTTTACATGTGCCTGCGGCTGGTGCTTTCGATCTGGAAACACGGAGGGCTGTAGGGGCCGCGGAGGGGCGCGGTGACCTACCGGAGCAGCTGTGCTGCCGGGGTGTCCCAGAGGTCGCGAGCGTCTAGATACTTGCGGAGGAGGACGAGTGTGGCGACCGCGTCGCAAAGGGCGTCGTGCCAGCGGAAGGTGGGGATCAGGTCGAAGCACTCGCTTTCGACGCCAAAGGTGGCGGTAAGGGCACCGAGGGCGTGGGAGTCCGCGTGGGGTGCGGCTTGGCGGTAGAGGGTGAGGGTGTCGAGCCAAGGTTCGAAGCCGTGGAAGGGGAAGGTGCGGAGGAATCGTTTCTCGGTGCCCGCTCCGTGGGCGACGACGACGCGGTCGCGGAGGCGGGCGCGGAATGCCGGCCAGAGCTCGAGCATGGTTGGGGCGTCGGCGATGTCTTCGTCGGAGATGCCGTGAATCTGCCGGGCAGTCCAGGCGACGGGACGGTCGGTTTTTAGGTAGGACGTGAAGAGGCCGTCGATGTGGCGCTCTTTGAGCTGGGCGATGCCGACTTGGATCGGGACATCGGTGTGGCCGCGGAGAACTCCGGCGCTCTCGAAATCGATGGCGGCGAAGGTGAGGTCGCGGACGCGCATTGGGAATTCGTTTTGCCCGCTAGTGGCGCGAGAACACGCGAAAAATCCTATTCCCGGAGGAGAGATTCAGTGGCGGCCCAGTCCAAGCAGGCGTCGGTGATGGAGACGCCGTAGCGAAGGTTGTCGAGGCCGTCGGTGTTGGAAGGCTGGGCTCCGAATTCGAGGTTGCTTTCGAGCATCGCGCCGATGAGCTCGCCGCGACCGGAGTTGCGTTGGCCGACAACGTCACGCCAAACGGCGGGCTGCCGGGCGGGGTCCTTACCGCTGTTTGCGTGGCTGCAGTCGACCATGATGGAGGTCGGGAGTTTCGCCCTTTCCAAGCGCTCGATGGCGGCGCCGACGCTGGTGGCATCGTAGTTCGTGCCGTCGCGGCCGCCGCGGAGGACAACGTGGCAATTCGGGTTGCCGGTTGTCTTGATGATGCTGGTCGAGCCGTCCTGGTCCATGCCGAGAAAACTGTGGGGGCTGCGGCTGGACTTCATCGCGTCGATCGCGGTCTGGATGCTGCCGTCAGTGCCGTTTTTGAAGCCGACGGGCATGGACAGGCCGCTGGCTAGCTCGCGGTGGGTTTGGGATTCCGTCGTGCGCGCACCGATGGCGGACCAGCTGATGAGGTCGGCGATGTATTGAGGAATGATGGGGTCGAGAAATTCTGTCGCGGTCGGGAGGCCGAGGGCGGTGATGTCGAGAAGGAGCTTGCGGGCGAGCGCGATGCCGTGGGCGAGGTCGCAGGAATCGTCGAGGTGCGGGTCGTTGATGAGGCCCTTCCAACCGACGGTCGTGCGGGGCTTCTCGAAGTAGACTCGCATGATGATCTCGTAGCGGTCAGCGAGTTCGGTGCGGAGCGCGGCGAGGCGGCGGGCGTAGTCGAGGGCGGCGGCGGGATCGTGGATCGAGCAGGGACCGACAATGACGAGGAGACGGTCGTCCGCGCGCTGGAGGATGCGGCGGGCGGCGGCGCGGCCCCCGCAGACCGTCTGGACACAGGAGTCAGTGGTCGGGAGTTGCTCCTTGATCTGGGTCGGAGTGATGAGGCGGGTAACGCCGCGGACGCGGAGATTCTCGACGGCGGGATCGGTCGAGTCGTCGGTGGCCGCGAGGTCGCGGTCGGTGGCGGAGAGGTCGGTGGTCATGGGTGTTTTTGGAAAGGGGGTGGACTATCGGACGGATTGAGGAGAGGTGCAATCGTGGATTGGCAGGGGTGGGGCTTCTGAATCTTTTCGCTGAAAATGAGTTTTTGCGGCTGGGTTGGGAAGCGTGTTAACTTTCGTTCCTTGTGGAATCGCCGTTGAAGGAACCGCCGGGTCGTTGGCTGCGGAAGCTAGAGGCTGCGGTGCTGATGGTGTCGCGATCGCGGAAGCTGGCGCGGCACGCGACGCGTCGGATGATGCGGAAGCCGCGGACCGTCTCGGAGGCGCCGAACCTGCTGCCGACCTTGATCAAGGTGCTGGCCGCATTTGCCCAGGCCGACGGAGAAGTGATCGAAGAGGAGATCGATTCGAGCCTGGGATTTCTGCGTTATGATTACCCGGACGCGGTCTATTCGGAACTCCGCAAGCTTTTCCGCGACGCGCTCCACGAAAAGCAGGATCTGAGCGCAATCGGAATGCGGCTCTCGGGTCAGCTGAACGATGACCGCAAGGTGCTGTTGGGGATTCAGCTCTACGACCTCATCGCGAAGGCGGGATTGAAACAGGAGCAGGTGATCACCTACTACAGCTTCATGGCGCAGCTCGACATGGCGGCGCAAGCGATCGACATCGTGTATCAGCTCAACGCGAACGAGCAGAACGACGAGCACGTGTTTCAGCAGGGGAACTCGCCCCTGGAGGCGATGAGCTTCGGCGCTGGCGGGGGGGCGGACGTGATCCTGAAGGACTTCGCGGAGGGCGAGCGGTTGCTGGCGTACCGGTATCACGAACTGATGATCCTGAAGAACATGAGTTCGCGAAATCTCATCGTGCAAGGTCGGGCGCTGCGACCGGGAGATTTTTGCCGATTGTATCAGGGTCAGCGCATCCTGATCGACGAGCACGTGCTCGCGCACCAGGACCTGGTGTTTTATTTCAACGCCAAGAAAAACGTCTCGTCGCTGCAGATCTTCGTTGCGGTGAACGACGAGGACGAGGTGCGGCTCGAGAAGGGGCGGTCGCGGGACAGCATCCTCGAGGTGTCGTTTGGCCTGCGCGTGACGGTCAAGGCGCTGCGGGACGTGGACGCGGTGCTGAACGGGGCGCGGATGCAGAATGGGGTTAAGGTCGAGGCGACGCTGGAGGATCGGATCATCTTTCACAACGACAGCGAGCTGGAATTAGACGATCTGCGGCGGCGGGCGGGAAATTACGGCGGACGGTTCCAACTGCGGGCCTCGAAAAGCGAGTATCTCGTGTCGAACAATGCCGGGTTGCTCGACGACGGAGACATTCTCCTCTCGCCAGGGAGCGGAGGGGACGTGCTGCTAAAGATCTTCTGCGATTACGACACGAAGGTCGGGCGGGTCGAGGTGTTGCAATCGGATCGGCCGATCCTGGTGCGCGGTGTGCCGGTGCGGAATAGCGCGACGCTGGCGGACGGCGACGCGATCCGCGTGGACGCGGGACAAGTTCTCAGGTGCAACTTCTCCGAGCGGCTGATTGAGGAAGAGCGAAACATCATCCGCACGCTGGACGTGCGGGACGTGGTCTGCCGCTTTCGGAACCGTGACGTCGCGATCGACGGGATCTCGTTCAGCGTGCAGCGGGGCGAGATGGTGTGCGTGATGGGGGCAAGCGGCTGCGGAAAGAGCACGTTGCTGCGGATGATCTCGGGGCAATTTCCGCCGACCCAGGGCGACGTGCAGTTGAACGGGCGATCGTTGTATTCGAACCTCGATCTGTTGCGGCGCTACGTGACGTACGTCCCACAATACGACGCGTTCGACGAACACCTGACCATCGAGGAAAATCTGAGCTTCGCGGCGGCGATCCGGTCGCCGCATTTATCGAAGCGGGAACGGACGCGGCGGCTCGACGGAAAGCTTGCGGAGCTCGGGCTGAACGAGCGGCGGTCGAACGTGGTGGGCAGTCCGCACAAGAAGACGCTGAGCGGCGGCGAGCGGAAGCGGCTCAACATCGGCTTGGACATGATCGGGTCGGCGGACATCTATCTCTTCGACGAGCCGACGTCGGGACTCTCGTCGAAGGACTCGGAGCACGTGATCGAGATCATCCAGGGGATGACGCACAACAAGATTAATTTCGTGACGATCCACCAGCCGACGTCGCGCATCTTCAACATGTTTCACAAGGCCATCGTGTTGGACAAAGGCGGGAAGCTCGTGTTCTTCGGGACGCCGCACGAGACGCTGCAATACTTCGCGGACGCCGAGCACGTGCAGCATTTCGGCACGTCGCTCGGACAAACGGACGTGGGCGACACGGCGCGGCCGGAGTTCATCTTCGATGCGTTGGAAATGCCGCTGCGGGATCTGAGCGGCGACATCATTTTCGAGGAGAATAACCGCGGGCAATTGATTCCGGCGCGGCGGTATTCGCCGGATTACTGGCGGGACAAATACGAGTCGTATCGCCTGATGAAGGACGTGCAGGCGATGCCGGTGTCAAGCAACGAGGCGGCGGCGGTCACGGCCTCGGCGGCGCAGAATCACCAGCTGCTCCGGCGGCGCGAACCCTTCCGGATCCGCGAGGAGTGGAATCAGTTCGTCGTGCTGCTGCAGCGTTCGTTCATCAGCAAGATGCGCAACAAGGCAAATCTGCTCACAACGATGGTGATGGCACCGATCCTGGCGCTGCTCATCGGCGGCGTCTTGCGGTCGGCGGAGAGCGGAACGTATGATTTCGCGTCGGCGTATCACATTCCCGCCTACCATTTTCTCGCGCTGGTGGTGGCAATGTTTCTGGGGCTCACGAACAGCGTGGACGACATCATCCGAGACCGTCCGGTACTGATGCGGGAGCGCAATCTCAACGTGCGGATCGGGTATTACGTCGCGGGAAAAGGGCTGACCCTCACGGCTTTTGCGATCATCCAGTGCGCCATGTTCGCTTTCCTGGGCAACTGGTTGCTGGGGGTGCGGGGGATGTTTCTCGTTTCGTTTTTCGCGATGTTCCTCACGGCGGTGAGCGGCGTCGCGATCGGGCTGATCATCTCAGCCGTGGCTCCCGAGGCGAAGATGGCGGTGAACATCATCCCGATGGTGCTCATCCCGCAGCTGATCCTGGGAGGGGCTTTCATCAAATACGAGGAGATGAATCGGAATCTCGACGTCGTCTACGCCTTCCAGAAGTGGTTCGACAAACACCCGGACAGCGCGCAACCGCCGCGCAGCGATTTGCAGGTCCCGCTGATTTCGGAATTTATGCCGATGCGATGGAGCTACGAATCGCTGGTCTACGCGCAGGCGAAGATGAATCCGTTGACGGCTCGGCAGGACCAGATCCAAGCCGAGATCGCGACGATGGCGAAGCTGGAGAGCCCAACCGAAGCGGAAAGTGACCGGCTCTACGATCTCAAGGAGCTGCTCGCGTTGGTCTCGGGATTGCGGGGTGAGTCGCCCGCGGAAGTCGAGCGCCGTTTGGGGATGATCGACGAGGTGATCACGGGCGGGGAGTTTGATCCGGATGCGCTGATAAGAGGTGGCGGGGACGTGACGGCGGAGCAGCTGTTCGTGAACCAGAAAATCACCGATCTGGTCTCGAAGGCGGAGATGGAGCAACTCGACTACCGGCTCGACGCGGGGCACACGGGGCATCTCAACGTCTTCTTCGGGCCGGTGAAGGAGTATTTCGGGATCCGCGCGAGTGTCCTCGTCTTCAACTCGGGCGTGCTAATTCTGTTTTCGTTGTTTGGCTTTGTGACGCTTTACTACGTGCTGCGTCACCAGCTGCGATTGCGCGCGCCTTGAGGTTTTCGGGCTTTTGAGCGATGATCGCGCCATGGACGAACTGGTAAAATTGATCGAGCAGCGAGTGGGGATCACGGAAGCGCAGGCGCGGCAGGCAGCGGAGACGGCGATTGAGTTTTTGAAAGGACGCCTGCCCGGCGGGCTGGCGGGGCACGTGGATGATTTTATCGCGGGGAAGGGGATGCCGAGCGCGGCGGGGCTGATGGGGAGCTTCTTCGGGAAGAAATGAGGATTAATTTGAGCTTCGGCGCGTGGAAGGCGCCGCTCCTTGAAATGGGGATGCTAGTCGCTTTTGCCATTTCGGGTGTGGCTGCGCCGGAGCGGTACGTGTTGTCGCGGGTCGTCGCGGATCTGGGCGCGGACTCGACCCGGCGAATCTCGGATCTCGTGCTTTTTAACGAAGCGGGAGACGTCGTCTACCAAGTCGACAGCAACACCGTCGTGCGGGAAGTGGTTGGATTCTACTTCAATGGCGCGGACGGTCTCGGTGGACAGATCGTGCCGCCGACCGACTACGACTCGGTGGCAACGGTGCCAGCGCTGAACGAATCGGGCCTGGTCGCGGGGCAAGCCCGGGCCACGGTCGGGACGCCGATGCAGTCGGCTTTTGTCTGGACGCTGGCTGCTGGGCCGGAGCGGGCGATCGGACTGGATCCTGGATCGAGCGATTTCAAGGCGATCAACAACAACGGACTGGCGCTGGGGAACTCGGACGGCGGGACGTTCGAACTCGTCACCTGGCTTCAGAGCCCGGGCGAGGCTGCGATTGTGACGCGAATCGTGCCACCCGCGGAAGCGACGCGCGTCGAGACCCTTGCGGTGAACGATCGGGGTGAGTCGCTGCTCATCGTTGACCGCGGAGAGATCCGGCGATTGGCGATCTGGGACGGCGTGGTAACGCAGCTCATCGGGCCCGTTCTTCCGGAGGGTTTCAACCTTTTCAACGCGAATGCAAAGCTGGGTGAATCCGGAGACGTGGCCGCCGTCATCTTCGACCCAGCCGCGCAGACCTACGCGGCCTGGCTCGTGCGGGCGGACGATCGGGGGAGCACCGAGATCTTCGAATTCCCCCGGTCGGCCTCGAACGTTTTTCAAGTTCAATTCAACCGACTTGGGCAGATCCTTTTCGGCACGGACGGGGATCGCGTGGAGTTTCTCGACACCAGCACCGGTTTCAGCCGCTCGTTCGACGGCTACCGCGGGTTGCTGAACTCGGAGGGGCAGGTGGTTTTCGGAAATCAGCGCCAGTTGCTGCAGTGGGACAGCCTGCAGCCGACGATCGAACCCGTCGTGGTCCCGATCGAAGACGGCGACCCCAAGCTGGCACCGGACGTCGTCGCTTTCAACGGACGGGGTCAAATCGTTCTACGGCTGGCGCGGACGGTCGAGCCGAACGGCGACACTTTGGAAGTCTATCAGGGGGTGTCGACGCCGGAGCCCGAGCCGCCGCCCGTTTCGGTTGAAGTCACGGCAAAGCGGGATGCCATCCGGCTGGATCGCGGGAAACGGTTTTCGCGTCGGATCGTCGACACGGACGTCGTCTCGGGAGTTGGGCAGATTGACGGCCCGGTGAAATACGCGACGAGCGGGAAATTGCCACGGGGTCTGCGGTTCAAGAAAAAAACCGGCAAAGTCGTGGGACGGGCCAAGCAAAAAGGAAAATTCGTGGTGCGGGTCTCCGCGAAGTATCGGGTCAACGGGCAGCTGCGCTCTTCCGAGCCAGCGAAGGTGATTTTTCGCATCCGATCGAAATGATTTTTGGCCCAAGCCGTGCCCGCGAGCTACGATCGGAAGGGTTGAGCATCGGACTGGAAGACAACTTCGATGACGTGCTCGGGAAGGCTCAGCGCGGGCTGAATCTCAGCGTGGATGAGCTGGCCCAGTCGACGGGAATCGACCGTGCGAAAATCGTGGCGGCGCTCGGCGGCAAGTTTGACGCCGACGTGGTGCGGGTGCTGAGCGGGTCGCTGGGACTCGCGGGCGACCGAGTTTGCGCGCTCGGGGCGGAGACTTACGTGCCGGAGCCGATCGCGTTGGAGGGACTGCTGCAGTTCAACACCGCGTTTGACGACATGATGGTGAACGCGTTTCTCGTTTGGGACCCGGTCCGGCGCAAGGCTGCCGTCTTCGACACCGGGTCCGACGTCGACGACCTCCTGGCCGCAGCGGACGAGCGCGATTTAGAAATCGAACGGATCTTCATCACGCACGCGCACGTGGATCACATCTTCGATCTGGATCGGCTGATGGAGATAACGGGCGCACCGGCGCTGACGCCATCCGGAGAGCGGGTGGATGGTGCCGGATCTTTCGAAGCGGGAGAGACGTTCCAGGTCGGCAATCTTAAAGTCCAATCGCGGCTCACGTGGGGCCACGCGAAAGGCGGCGTGACCTACGTCGTGACTGGATTGGACCGGGGGGTGGCCATCGTCGGAGACGCTTTGTTCGCGGGTTCGATGGGGGGCGGAAAGGAATCGTTCGGTGCGGCCCTTGAAACGAACCGGAAGGAGATTTTCTCCCTGCCGGACAACACGTTGATCGCTCCTGGGCACGGCCCGATGACAAGCGTCGGCGAACAGCGTCGGTGCAATCCATTCTTCCCCGACGTTTGAAGAAGAAATCATGAGAGAGCGAATCGGATTTGTCGGAGTCGGACGCATGGGTGCAAACATGGCGCGACGGCTCAGAGACACGGGTTGGCCGCTTGTAGCGGTGAACGACGTGAATTTTGATGCGGCGAACGAACTCGCGCGGGAGCTCGATTCCGTGGCGGTGCAGACGCTGCCGGAGGTAACGGCGGCCAGTGATATCGTGATCACCGTGGTGACGGACGACGCGGCGATGCGGACCTGTTTCGCGACGACGGACCATTCGCTGCTGGTCGGAGCGGCGGGAAAAATTTTCATAAACTGCGCGACCGTTTCGCCGGGGGTCCACGAGGAGGTCGCACGATCGGCGGCGAAGGTCGGGGCTCAAACGTTGGAAGCCTGCATGGCTTCGAGCATCTCGCAGGCTCGGGACGGGACGCTTTACCTCATGGTGGGCGGTAACGAGGTGGATTTCGAAAAGGTGAGGCCTCTGCTGGCGGACTTGAGCGAGTCGCCGCGCTACGTCGGGCCGACGGGGACGGCGGCGCAAGTGAAGGCGCTCGTGAACATGGTGATGAACATCAACACCGCGGGCCTGGCTGAGGGGCTGGCGTTGGCGGACGCTCTTGGCCTCGACGTTGGGTTGGTGCGCGAGATCTTCGGCGAGACGGGGGCCGCTTCCCGCGTGCTGGTGACCGACGGCGAGGACATGCAAAAACGGGACCACGAGTGTTACTTCTCGGGCGCGCACGCGGCCAAAGACTCGGGGATCGCGTTGGAACTCGGTCGCGTAGCCGGCGTGCAGATGCCGGTGGCAGCGGCGTCGAAAGAGCAGTTCGACGCGATGGTCAGCGCCGGACTCGGTGAGCTCGACAAGTCAGGCGTCGCGGAGCTGACCTTCAAGGACCGGCGGCCAGCGAAACTCGAGTAGCGAGCTGAGACGGCTGGAGCGGCGGGTCTAAAAGTTGTGCCGGGGCCGGTGATTGCCGGCCACCCGGCACGCTCAATGGAGACGCGACGAGAGTGAAGGAGGCTGTCCCGAAATCACAATGCCTTCAGCGCGGCCGTGATCTTTTCGAAATCGGGGAGATCCTTTGGCGTCTCGGTCTGCTCGCTGTGGACGATCTTGCCGTCCTGATCGATGACGAAAGCCGCGCGGGCGGCGGTGTCGCCGATGCCGATGAGATTTGGGAACAGGACGTCGTAGGCTTTGGTGACTTCCTTGTTGAGGTCGCTTGCGAGAGTGATGCCGATGTTTTCCTGCTTGGCCCAGGCGGCTTGGGCGAACGGGGTGTCGACGCTGATCGCGATTACCGCCGCGTTGAGGTCGGCGTAGGTGCCGAGGCCGGACGTGATGTCGCACATCTCGGTGGTGCAGACGCCCGTGAACGCCGCCGGGAAAAAGAGCAAGACGGTCGCTTTCTTGCCGAGTTGGTCGCCGAGCGAAACGTCTACGAGACCGTCGGCGGTGGAGGATTTGAGGGTGAATTCAGGAGCTTGGGTGCCGGGTGCGAGTGCCATGGCGAGGATGTAAACAGAAGGCCGCGACGGGCGCAAAGGATTCGAAGGGAGCGGGGATGTGTGGTTGGATGATCGACGTGGAATGGAAGCCATATGGTCCGGATGCGGCGTTGGTGCGAATCGTCGGAGGAGCGGAGAAGGTCCGCGCGGTGATTGAATGGTTGGAAGGGGAGCCGGTGGACGGATTGCGGGAATGGTCGGTGGCGTTCGATCAGGTTTTGTTGGAGTTCCAACCCGGGGTTGCCGTGGTGGAACGGGTCGGAGATTTGATCGAGATTTTCGAAGGTTTGCGGGAAGGAGCCGAGGCCGCGGCGCGAATCCATCGGATCCCGGTGCGTTATGATGGCGAAGACCTTGGACTCGTCGCGCGTGGCGCACGGATGAGCGAAGACGAGGTGATGCGGGTTCACTCGGCCGGCGAGTATGTCGTCGCGATGCTGGGGTTCTCGCCGGGATTTCCGTATCTGACTGGTCTGGACGGTCGCCTGGCGACGCCGCGTCGAACGGAGCCGCGGGCAAGGATCCGGGCGGGAGCCGTCGCGATCGGGGGGACGCACGCGGGCATCTACACGGTCGACAGTCCGGGCGGCTGGAACGTGATCGGGTACACGGACGTCCGGCTGTTTGATCTGGCGGCGGAGTCGTTTTTGCTGCGGGCGGGGGACCGGGTGGAGTTCGTAGCGTGACGGAGGTGCTGGAAGTCGTGTCCGTTGGGATGGGTGTCTCGGTGCAGGATGGGGGGCGCGTGGGCTGGAAGCGGTTTGGGGTGCCGCCGGGTGGGGTGATGGATCGGCACGCGGCGGCGTGGGCGAATCGGCTCGTCGGAAATCCGGAAGGTTCGGCGGTGTTGGAGATTCTCCTCCAGGGCGCAGAGTTGCGGCTTTTGGCGGACCGCCGGGTGGCGGTGACCGGGGCGGATGCGTCGACCGAGGTGGAGGTTTGGCACGCCGTCGACGTGCGGGCGGGGGATGTTATCAAATGGCGAAGGGCGCGGCGGGGAGTTTGGAGCTACTTGGCGGTGGCGGGCGGCTTCGCGGTGCCACGATTTTTTGGGAGTGCGAGTGGGTATCCTCGCGGCGGCATCGGGCGGGTGGTCCAGGCGGGAGATCGCTTGCTTTCGAGCGACCAGGGAGGAGTTGCCGGGGGAACGGCGGGGGCGTGGGCTTGGTGGGAAGATCGGCGGGATTACGAAACGCCGCCGGCGCTCCGGGTCTGGCCGGGACCACAGTGGGCGGAGTTCAGCGGCGCGGCGCAGGAAGTCTTGTTCGAAACGAAATGGTCGGCGTCGTCTCGGAGTGATCGGGTGGGCTATCGACTGGACGGCGGGCGAGTGGAAGCGCCGGGAGGAGACATGGTGTCGGAGCCGGTGCTGGTGGGGTCGATCCAGGTCCCGCCGGGCGGTCAGCCAATCGTGACCATGCGCGACGGTCCGACGGTCGGCGGGTATCCAAAGATCGGGCTGGTGGACGTCGCGGGGCTGGACTGGTTGGCGCAATGCGCGCCCGGCGTGAGCTTTCGATTCGGCTCAGCGCGGGAGGATCATGATTCTTAACGTGGATCTCGGAGAAGGCGAACCAGCCGAGCGCACCCGGGCGCTGATGCAGGTGACCGGTGCGGCGAACGTGGCCTGCGGGGGGCACGCTGGGTCGGATGAGACCATGCGGCGAGCGGTTCGACTGGCAAAAGAGTTCGGCGTTAGGGTCGGGGCGCATCCTGGCCTCGCGGCGGCGTTCGGGCGAGGGGTGACCGATGTGGGCGGCGATGAGCTGGAAGAATTGGTTGTTAGGCAAGTGGGGAGCCTGGCCGAGGTGGAAGCGAACCTGCATCACGTTAAGTTGCACGGGGCGCTCTACCACGCCGTCGAGCGGAACGAGACGCTAGCTCGGCGTTATTGCGGCGTCGTGGCGGCGCATTTCCCGGGTTTGCGAATTTTTGCTTTGGCGGGAGGAACGGTCGAGCGCGTCGCGGAGGGGATTGACGTTTTTGGCGAAGTGTTCGCGGAGCGCGGCTACACGGAGACGGGGGGACTGGTGCCGCGAGGCATGGCCGGAGATCTCCTCGAGGATGTCCAGCTGATCACGCAGCGGGTTGCGGATTGGCAACGAACGAAGTGGCTTGGCGCACGGACGGTCTGCGTCCACTCGGATTCGCCGGGTGCCGTGGAGATCGCGAAGGCGATCGCCGGGGTGTTGCGGGGGAAGACTCTAGATCGCCGGCGTGATCGTGCAATTTGATCGAAGCTCAGAATTCCTTTTCCGCGGCTGGCCGATGGGTCGGTGGTGTGCATCGACGGTGGGGAGAGTGTCCGCTTCGCGGGTCGGGTTGGTTGATTGGCTGGAAGCCAACGAGGGTTAGAATTTAGAAGGAGATCGCTTGGCGGAAGGCGAACTGCCGCTGATGGCGGAAGGCTTGCCAATCCGCGTCGCGGGCGAGTTGGGCGAATTCCTTGAAAGAGAAAGCGCGACGGACGGAGGCGCGGGCGTCGTTGCGGGTCATCGGTTCACGCATCCAGACGGTGGTCATGAAGTCGACACCGAGAGTGCCGAGGGTGGAGCGGCGGAGGTCGGCGACGAGGGCGTGGGATGTCGCGAGAATGCGGACCTGGCGGAAGACATCGACGGCGTCCGTGGCGCTGAAGTGATGGATGGCGAGGGAGCAGTGGACGATGTCCCAGGTCTGGCCGGAGCCGAAGGTGCGGATGTCACCTTCGTGGTAGGTGATCTCCGGGTAGTCGGCGGAGAGCTCGCGGGCGATGGCTACGGTGGAGGCTTGTTGGTCCACGGCATCGATCCGCAGGTCCACGCCGAGCGAACGGGCGGCGTCGAGGAGTTGGCGCGGGATGTCGCCCGAGGCGGTGGCGAAGTCGAGGAGGCGGATCGGTCGGTCGCGGGGAGCGGCTTCGAGCCAGGGGCGGATGTTGCGGAGGATGAGCGTGTAGCTGCCGAAGACGCGGTTCAGGGTGGCGAGATTCTCGAGGTCGCGGCGAAGGGCAGGTGTGTCGGGCTGGTCGACGTCCATCCATTCCGGTTCGGTGGGATCGAATTGGCGGTGCGACATTTCAGGCAGGGAGAATCTGGATGACGGCGAGCATGCGTCCCGTTTGGCCTCGCTCCAGGCGGTAGGAATAATAGGTCGCGAGGTCGGCGGCCGTGTTGGCTCCGGAGTCGTGGAAGTTTACGACGCCGTGTGAGCTGGCCTGGTCGGCGATGGTGGCGGCGAAGTCGATCTCGTAGTCGGGCGGGCGGATGCAGGGGCTGACGGTGACGGTGAGGTCGCTGGGGTTGGTGCCAAATTCGTCGCGGAGGCGTGCGATCGTCGCGCCGACGATGTCGAGTTCGGTGCCTTTCTTGCCGGAGTGCGCGAGGGCGATGACGCGGCGGATCGGGTCGGCGAACCAGACCGCGGCGCAGTCGGCGACGTAGATGCCGAGGGTGAGGCCGGGAGTCACCGTGATGAGGGCGTCGGCTCCGGGGGCGTGGGTCGGGGCGGTGACGGTGGTGATTTGGTCGCCGTGAATTTGCTCGGCGGTGGCGAGCGGGAGGAAGCCCGCTTCGGAGAGGAGGAGTGCGTGGGCGGGGCGGGTCCGCGCGAGGGCGGTGTCGCGGTCGGTTTGGACGTTGATCCCGGGGATGCGGGTGAGGAAGGCGGCGCGGGTGAAGGGAGGGGAGAGGATGGGTTGGAGCACCGGGTGGAGATTTGCCGCTACGTTTTTTTAACGGCGGCCGGGGACGAAGGCTTTGCCGCGGCCTTTTGGTTTTTCGTCGAGGGCTTCGCGCATGGCTGGGGATGGCGGGGGAGTCGGGCTGGCTCCGGGGGCGTTGGCGGCGAGACCGACGATGGGGTCGCGCGATTCGAGGTCCTTGGGGAGCTTGGGCTGCGGGGCCGTCGGATCGGTGATGCGGGCGAAGGCTTCGCGCTCCTTGGCCGCTAGTGGGTCGTCGAGGAGCTCGGAGTATTGGGCGTCGAGCGAGAGGGCGAGGTCGTACTGCGCGAGTGCGTCGATGTAGTCGAAGCGGGCCTGGAGAACGGTGGTCTGGGCTTGGAGGAGGGCGACCTGGGCGTTGAGGACGTCGAGCTGGGTGCCGGCTCCGGCGTCGAGCCGCTCCTGGGAAAGGCGGAGAGCTTCGGTGCCCTGGACGACGTTCTGCTGCTGGCTTTCGAGCGTTTCGCTGGCGGTTTGGAGATTGGAGATCGCCTGCTGGACGGCGAGGATGACGTTGCGAACCGAGTCGTCGTAGGAAATGGCGGCTTGCTCAAGCTGGGCGCGGGCTTGCGCGGTGCGCCCGGCGGTTTCGAAGCCATCGAAGATCGCCCAGCTGCCTTGCAGGCCGGCGGTCCAGCCTTTCGTGATCTCGCCGAGGCTTTGGAAGGCGGTGTTGCTCTGGATGACGTAGCCGCTGGTGGCGGAGAGGACGGGGAGGTAGCCGGAAAAGGCGACCTTCACGTTCTGCGCTTCGGCGAGAATGTTTCGCCGCTGGGACTTGAGCAGCGGGCTGCGCTCGATGGCGACGCGAATGGATTCGTCGGCGTTGATGGCGCGGGGGTTGTAGGGAAGGCGGCCCACGACGTTGAAGGGGACTTCGCTCGGCGAGCTCGTGGGATAATTTGCGCCGAGGAGCACGACGAGCTGATATTGAGCGATCCGCAGATCGTTGAGTGCCCGGATGAGCGGCGGCTTCGCGTTCGAGAGGGCGACTTCGGCCTGGAGGACGTTGAAGCGGGGGATCGTGCCGGCTTCGTAGCGGTTCTGCTGATCGGTGAGTTGCTCTTCGAGGAGCGAAACGGACTGCTGTTGGGCGACGACGAGGGCGCGGTTGAGAATCACCTGATAGAAGGAGGTCTTCACCGAAGAGATGGTTTGGTCAATGGTCTGGCGGAGCGAAAAATACGCGCTGTCTTCGACGAATTTCGCGGCGCGAATGCCCGCGAGGACTCCGCCGCCGCTGTAGATGAGTTGGCTGGCCTGGAGCTGGATGTCGTAGCTCTTGTCGTTGACGAAGAAGTCGAAATCGCCACCGCCGCCGTCACCGAAGTCGATCGTCGAGACCGAGCCATCCGGAGCGGTGATCGTTGCTGGTCCAGTCGAGCCGCCGCGGCTGGGTTGCTTGGGATCGACGAGGCTGCGCTGTTGCTGGGTGTAGGCGGCGGTCAGGCCGAGCTGCGGGAGCGCCTGGGCGCGGATCTCGATGACCTGGCCGCGGGTGAGACGGATCTGCTGGATCGCGTTGAGGATGTCCGGGTTCTGCTTGAGTGCGGTGGAGATCGATTCGTCGAGCGTGAGGTCGGGGACCTTGGGATTGCGCTGGCTCTGGGCGAAGGCGTTGATTTTGGAGATCGCCTCGTCGTTCATCTTGCGGATCTCCGCCGGACTCGGCGCGACGTCGTTGACGTTGGGGGTGATCGGGGGGACGTAGGGCGGAGGCTCGCCCGGATCGCCGAAGTCGTCCGGGAGGGCGAGTTCGCTCTCCTCGGCGGTGTCGGGAGTCGGGGAGGGGACCGGCGTTGGATCCGGCATGATGTCGTCGAGCGGATCGGCGGCTACGGGTGCCGGAACTGGACTCGGCGTCGCCGTGGCTGACGGCGTTGGCGTCGGCTCCTGTGCCTCGAGCGAGAAGGCAGCAAGGATCGCGAGGGCGAGAGGACGAATTTTCATGTTTTTGCAGTCGCTGAGTGGGAGCGGCAGTATTCGAAAACTTTGGTGTAAATTTTTAGCCACATGTGTTGCTCGTCGGGGGCAAGGTGATCCATGACGCGGTTCAGGGCTTCGAAGATGTCGTGGCGGATGCGGTTGACCAGGACGGCCCCTTGCGGAGTGATGTCGACGAGAACTTTGCGCCGGTCGTCGGGTGAGACGGAGCGGAAAACGAAACCCAGCTTGGCGAGTCGGTCGACGAGTCCCGTTGCGGCGGCGGTGGTGTGGCTCATCGTCTCGGCGATCTCGCTCATGCTCAACGGCCCGAGTGACGTGATGTGGCCGAGAAGAACGTACTGGGGAAACGAGACCGCGCCGGGCGAGAGCTCGGCTGCGATGCGCAGAAGGAGCGAACGCTGCATGCCGACGATGATGTCCGCAAGCTGCTCCCGCCCTTCTGCGGATAGAGGTTCTTTCGGCGTCTCGATCACGAATTGCTTAACGTCATTAACTTTCGGCTTTTGGGGGGTAAAGGCTAAAATCCCGCAAGCTTCAGACAGCTGATCGGGTCACCAGGGTCGATTTGTCCATTTGCGCCGACGAGGCCGAGGTGCGTCGATTGCGCGAGGGAGGCGAGGGCGTGGGATTCTTGCGTCAGCGCGGGTCGGAAATTGCCCCGCACGAGAGACCCGCGGAAGTAGTGCGGGCGGTCGCCCGGATTGGGGATCCGTTCGGCCGCCGGGTATTCGATTCGCACGGGCGACGATTGGTCGATGGTGGCCCCGGCGAGTCGGCGGAGGGCGGGCAGGACAAAGAGCAAGCTGGTGACGAAGGTGGAAACTGGATTGCCCGGGAGGCCGAAGAACGCGGTGGTTCCACTCCGGCCGAATGAGAACGGCTTGCCGGGTTTGACGGCAACCCGCCAGAAATCGGGGGAGACGCCGTGATCGCGGAGGGCGGCGCGGACGTGGTCGTGTTCGCCGACGGAGACACCGCCCGTGATGACGATGGCGTCGCAGTGAGCCGTGGCGGCGAGCGTGGATGCGAGATCGACCGGCGTGTCGCGGGCGTGGGTGGTGGTGTCGGTCGGGAAGCCAGCTTCGGCCAGGAGGGCGGCAAGCATCGGGCGGTTGCTGTCGGGAATCTCGCCGGGGGCCAGCGGAGTGCCGGGCGGGCGGAGTTCGTCGCCGGTCGAGATGATGCCGATGGTCGGAAGGCGGTGGACGTCGATCTCCGGGACGCCCAGGGCGGCTAGCAGACCGACGCGGGCGGGTGTGAGGAGGTCGCCCGGGCGGAGGACGAGCTGCCCGGCACAGATGTCGCCGCCCGCGGGGCGAAGGAATTCTCCGACCGCCGGGGACTCGCGGATTCTGATGGTGTCGCCGGAGCGGTCGACGTCCTCTTGCCTGACGACGCAATCGACACCGGTCGGGATCGGCGCTCCCGTGAAAATGCGGATCGCGGTGCCAGGGGCGACGGCGAGTCGTCGGTCGGGGCCAGCGGGTTGCTCGCCGATCACCCGGAGGCTGCGGGCGGCGTCGGCGGCTCGGAGGGCGTAACCGTCCATCGCGGAATGGGCGAATCGGGGCAGCGGGACCGGGGCGGCAACCGCGGAGGAGGCTCGGTGAGCGCGGGCTTCAGTGAGCGGGATCGTGCGCGCGGTGAGCGGGGTAAGTGAGCCGAGGATGCGGGCGAGGGCGTCGGCCTCGGAGATCATTGCGCGGGTGAGTAGAGCCGGTCGCCTGGCGCGGGTCTGCCGGCAACGATGTCGGCAATGAAAAATGGCGGATCGCGGTCGTCGGAGACCCGGACGGAACCGGTCTCGGATTCCGGCCCGACGGTCGTGAGGATCGTGCCGGGGACGGGACTTTGGTAGTTCAGGGTGTCGACGAGGACGTAGTCGTGGCGTTCGCTGATGACCTTGACCGTGCCGAGCCAATTGGGAGCCGTTGCGGCGGGTGGTCCCTCGGGTTTTGGCGGGAAGACTCCCCGCCAGAGGCCGACGAAAAAGTTGGGTTTGTTGGCTGGTGGGGGTTCGATGGGTGCGTCGGCGGGCGGAGCGTCGGCGACTTGGAGAACCTCGTTGTCCGTGGGATCGGCGGGATCGAGTTCGGTCACCGGGGCCTCATCGACCGAAGCGGAGAGGACGGGTTCGCCTTCGGAGATCTCCGGGGTCGCGGTTGGGTCGTCGTTTTTCGGGAGCAGCGCGCAGGACGCGAGCAGGAGGAGGAAGGGGAGAAAAAACAGCGGGCCTCGGATCATTGGGATTAGGCTACGCCGGGATGGTCGGCGATCCAATCGCGGAAAGCGGCGAGCGCACGGGCGCGGTGGCTGATGGTGTTCTTCACGGCGGCGGGGAGTTGGCCGAACGTCTCGGTGTGGCCTTCCGGGACGAAGAGCGGGTCGTAGCCGAAGCCGCCGGGGCCCCTGAGGGTGGGGATGATGGTGCCTTCGATCACGCCGGGAAAGGTGGCGATGAGCTCGCCGTCGCGGGAGAGCGCGAGGACGCAGCGGAAGCGGGCGGCGCGGGTGGAGGCGGGGAGTTTTTCCAGGTTGGTGAGGAGGAGCGAATTGTTGTCGGAGTCGGTGGCTTCTGGTCCGGCGTAGCGGGCGGAGTAAACGCCGGGCGCGCCGTCGAGGGCGTCGACTTCGAGGCCGGAGTCGTCGGCGAGGGCCCAACCGTGGACGTGGGCGGAGATCGCGTTGGATTTGAGGGCGGCGTTGGCTTCAAAGGTCGTGCCGGTCTCCGCGACCTCGGGTGCGTCGGGGTGGGTGGAGAGATCGGTGACTTCGAACTGGCCAACGAGCAGCGTGGCGATCTCGGCGGTCTTGTGGGCGTTGCGGGTGGCGAGGAGGAGAGGCTTCAATTTATGATTTACGATTTATGATTTATGATTCGGGGGAAGTGGGGGAGAGTTCGCGGCTCGTCTTTATCCTTTTGATCCATGGCCCAGCGCAAACCGTTTCCGTTTTCTGATTTTGAACCCAAGTGGCAGGAGCGTTGGGAGACGTCGGGGGCTTGGCGGGCGAAGGACCCGGGTGAAGCGGGTTTCGATCCGAATGCTCGGAGGGCCTACATCCTCGACATGTTCCCGTATCCGAGCGGGAATGGTCTGCACATCGGGCACCCGCTGCAGAAAACGGCCTGCGACGTGGTCGCGCGGAAGCTGCGGATGGAGGGGGTGAACGTGCTTTTCCCGGCGGGGTGGGATTCGTTCGGGCTGCCGGCGGAGCAATACGCGGTCAAGACGGGGCAGCACCCGCGGGTGACGACGGAGGCGAACATCGCGAACTTCACGCGGCAGATCAAACAGCTGGGATTCTCGTACGACTGGAGCCGAGAGGTGGCGACCAGCGATCCGGAATATTACAAATGGACGCAGTGGATCTTCCTCAAGATCTACGACAGTTGGTTCGATGAGACCGTGGGTCGGGCGCGGCCGCTGGCGGAGTTGGAGATCCCGGCGGACGTGACGGCGGCGGGCGAAGGGGCGGTGCGGGATTTTATCGACTCGAAGCGGTTGGCTTACGTCGACGAGGCTCCGGTGAATTGGTCGCCGGACTTGGGGACGGTGCTGGCGAACGAGGAGGTCGACGAGTGGGTGAGCAAGGGTTTCCGCGTCGAGCGGCGGCCGATGCGGCAGTGGATGCTGCGGATCCGGGCGTTCGCGCAACGGTTGCTGGATGACCTGGATCTGCTCGATTGGCCGGATGCATTGAAGGCGATGCAGCGGAATTGGATCGGTCGCTCGGTCGGGGCGGTGGTCAAGTTCGAGGTCGCGGATCACGAGGGGGCGGTGGAAGTATTTACGACGCGCCCCGACACGCTCTTCGGCGCGACGTACGTGGTGCTCGCTCCGGAGCATCCGCTCGTGGATCGGATCGTGAGCGCGGAGCAGCGTGCGGCCGTGGCGGAGTATCGGAAGGTGGTGGCGGCCAAGTCGGATCTGGAGCGGACGGATCTTGCAAAGGACAAGTCGGGCGTGCCGACGGGCGCGTCCGCCATTAATCCGGTGAACGGCGAGCGGATCCCGATCTGGATCGCGGACTACGTGCTCATGGGCTACGGGACGGGTGCGATCATGGCGGTGCCGGGGCACGATGCGCGGGACGCTGAGTTTGCGGAGCAGTTCGGGCTGGAGGTGCGGGAGGTGGTCTGGGGCGGAGACGCGGGGCAGGAAAGAGGTGGGAATTTCGCGGGGGACGGGGTCGCCGTGAATTCCGGGTTTCTGGATGGGTTGTCGACGGCGGATGCCAAGCGGGCGGTCATTACCTGGCTGGAGGCGGAAAGTTGCGGGCGCGGGTCGGTGAATTTCAAGTTGCGGGATTGGTTGTTTTCGCGTCAGCGGTATTGGGGTGAGCCGTTTCCGATTGTTTGGAAGGACGGGCGGCATTCGGCTTTGCCGGAGAGTGAGTTGCCGCTGGTGCCGCCGCCGATGGAGGATTTCAAGCCGGCGGGCGATGGGCGCTCGCCCCTCGCGAAGGTGCGCGAGTGGGTCGAGCTGCCGGACGGGAGCGAGCGGGAGACGAACACGATGCCGCAATGGGCGGGTTCGTGCTGGTATTACCTGCGCTTTCTCGATCCGAGGAATGCCGGGGCGCTGGTCGATCCGTCGCTGGAGCGTTACTGGATGGGAGAGAAGGGGATCGATCTCTACGTCGGCGGCGTCGAGCACGCGGTGCTGCACCTGCTCTACGCCCGGTTCTGGCACAAAGTGCTCTTCGACCTCGGGATCGTCGGGACCCCGGAGCCGTTTTACCGGCTGATGAATCAGGGACTCATCCAGGGTGAGGACGGGCAGAAGATGTCGAAGAGCCGTGGGAACGTGGTGAATCCGGATTCCGTGGTGGAGGAATTTGGCGCGGATTCGCTGCGATTGTTCGAGTTGTTCATGGGGCCGCTCGACCAGCCGAAGCCTTGGAGCATGAAAGGGGTGGAGGGCGTGCATCGATTTCTCGCTCGCGTGTGGCGGTTGGTGATGGCGGAGGATCAGGAGGGTCGGTGGGGTCTGTCGCCGGATCTGGCGGAAGTGGAATTGACGTCCGGCCAGCGTCGCGTCGTTCACGGGTCGATCAAGAAAGTGAGCGAGGACATCGCGGAGTTCGGCTTCAACACCGCGATTTCGCAGATGATGGTGCTGACGAACGAGTTCGTCGGAGCGTCGCCGCGACCGGTCGGGGGTGTGCGGACTTTGCTCGGCTTGTTGAGTCCGTTCGCGCCGCACCTGGCGGACGAACTTTGGGAGCGACTGGGCGAGCGATTCTCCGGCTTTGACGGCCGGGCTTCCGAACAGAGTTGGCCGACCTGGGTCGAGGAATTTCTCATCGAAGACGAGATCGAGATCGTCGTGCAGGTGAACGGCAAACTGCGCGACAAGCTGACGGTGAGAAAGGACGCGTCCCGCGAGCAGGTGGAGGCGGCGGCATTGGCGAGCGAAAAAGTCGTGGAAGCGGTCGCGGGATTGCAGATTTTGAAGGTCGTCGTTGTTCCGGGGAAATTGGTGAACGTGGTCGCGAAATGAAAGTTGCGCGTTGAGTGCTGGTCGCCGGTGTGGAAGGTTCTTTGCCATGCAGATCCGCTGGTTGGCGTGCGTCATTTTCCTAGGCTTAATCGGCGGGGCGTTGGCGGATTGGGAGACGGTCGACATCGGCGGGCGCGACTACGTTTCGCTGGAGAGCGTGGCGGATTTTTACGGGATGGGGCCGCCCGGGGCGGATGGGAAGTCGAACGGGAAGAAGGTCTGGGAGTCCGAGGGCAATGGCCGCTCGCTGCGAGCGAAGGAGGACAGCCGCGAAACGATGCTCAGCGGCATCCGTCAGTGGTTGGCGTTTCCGGTGAAAACGAAAGGTGGGGAACCTTATTTGTCGCGGACGGACGTCAGTTCGGTCCTCGAGCCGGCCTACCGACCCGACAAAGTGCCGGGACTGCCGAAGGTGAAGACGGTCGTGTTGGATCCGGGCCACGGGGGGCACGACAAGGGGGCGAGCAGCCGATTCGGCTACGAAAAGGAGTTCACTCTTGATCTGACGAAGCGGGTGCGGAAAAAGCTGGAGAAGGCGGGCGTGAAAGTGGTGCAGACTCGACTGTCGGATTTCTTCGTCGAGCTAACGTCGCGGGCGGCGATGCCGAACAACTACGACGACTCCATTTTTGTGAGTCTGCATTTTAATTCCGCCGACTGGAAACCCTCGGCGAACGGGATCGAAATTTTCACGATTCCCGCGCGCGGAACTCCGCCGACTGGTCAGTCGAAGGTGATGGCGCGGGACGTGGGCAAGGAGGACGGCCACGCGATCGAACCCGCCAGCGCGGTGCTGGCAAACGCCATCTTTCCCGCGATCCTGGCGGAGACGCGACTCTACGACCGGGGGGTGAAGCGGGCGCGGTTCTCGGTGCTACGCAACGCGGACGTTCCGGCGGTGCTGATCGAAGGTGGGTTTCTGACGAACCCTTCGGAAGCGGCCCGAATTGCGTCGACGACGTGGCGGGATGAGCTGGCGGACGGAATCGTGAAGGGAATCCTCGGGTACATCGCACTCGTCGATAAGGGTGTGGCGCCCAAGGGCCTGGAAGCGCTGGGCGGGCGGGCGACGACGGAGTTTGTTCCGGCGAATTGAGCCGAGGTCGCCGTTGCGCGGGAAGAGAATCTTGGCTGCGCCGTTTCGGCTGGCGCCGCGATTTGAAATCGCCGCACTTCGAGCCGGGTTACCGCTGCTGCCGTTGTCGTGGCTGCTGTTCCTGCGGAGGCTGGGGGACGAGGACCCGCTTCTGGCGGGCGGAGCGCCGGCCTTGTCGGTCAATGGCGAAGAATACGACCCGGGTGCGCGGATCGCGAAGTTTGACGCGCAGCCGCCAGTTTTGGCCGCGGATCGGGGTGCGAAATTCTTTGCGCTTGACGCGATACACGAGCGCGACGCCGCGGGATTCGTCCTGAACCGTCCCCGTGAAGAGGTAGGTGTTCGGATTGCGGTAGCGTTCGCCGGAGATCGTGAGATTTGGCGGGTTGTTCGGGGCAGCCACGACGGGGGCGATCGTTGCGGCGATGGCTAGACCGAAAATGGGGACGAGGCTTTTCACTCAGACGACGGTCGCAATTTCCCGGTCTGAAAGCAAGGTGAGTGAAGTGTTGTGGGCTTGCGCTAGTTGGACGCACCGGATATCCGCCGACGATGAATGCGATGTCGACCTGGCTAGTAGCGAAGTGGAATTGGCCCGGTGCGGCGGCGTTTGCCGGTGCTCTGCTGCTTGTGCTCGCCTGGCCGGCTTACGTGGTCGGGGGCCCGCTGGTTTTTTGGGTTTACATCCAACTGCCCGTCTACTTGCTGCATCAGCTGGAGGAACACGCTGGGGATCGCTTTCGGAATTTCGTCAACGAGACGATCGGAAATGGCGTCGAGGTGCTTTCGCGGAGGGCGACGTTCGTGATCAACTCCGTCGGCGTCTGGGGGGTGGACTTGGTGGCGATCTATCTGGCCGTTTTCGTGGGACCGGGTTGGGGGTTGATGGCGATGTATTTGCCGCTGGTGAACACGATTGGGCACGTCGGCCAGGCGGTTGCTCTGCGGAGATACAACCCGGGGTTGATTTCGGCGGTGGTTGCCTTCGTGCCCGCCGCTGGCATCGGGTTGTGGGCGGTCACGCACGGCGCGGAGGCCACGTGGGCGATGCAGGGCGTTGGACTCGCGGTCGCGGTGCTCGTGCACGCAGCGATCGTGGTTCACGTGAAGCGGCGGCTGGGCCGCAGAGATCTGCCGTTGTAGTTTGAAGGCTTTTCCCCCGACGGCGTTGTGCCGGGCTGGAAGCCCGGCACGGCGGGCAAGGATGCCCGCGCTCCGCGTTGGATCGGTGCTACTGGAAAGCGACTTCGCCGGTGTCGAGGTCGTAGACGGCGCCAACGACCTGGAGCTTTCCGGCCTCGACGGCTTCGGCGAGGATCGGGGTGCTCTCCGCGAGGGCTTTCACGTTCATTTTCACGTTTTCGCTGATCGCGTTGGTGAGGAGATCCCCGTCTTGATCTTCGACGGCCTTCACGGCTGGTTCGATCGTTTCGACGAGACCGGGTAGATGACCGGGGAGCTCGGCGTCTTTGGTGACGACGCTGACCGCTGCGTCGACGGCTCCGCAGCTCTCGTGACCGAGGACGACGATGAGCGGAGTGCCGAGGAACTTCACGGCGTATTCGATGCTGGCGAGGTTGTCGTCGTTGACGAAGTTACCCGCAACGCGAACGACGAAAAGGTCGCCGCGCTCCTCGTCGAACGCGAGTTCCGGCGAGACGCGGGAGTCGGCGCAACCGAGGACGATGGCGTAGGGATTTTGGCCCTTCGCGAGAGCTTCACGCTCAGTGGAGAAGTCGTTGGCCTCGAGTGCGCCGCCGGTGTAGCGGGCATTGCCGGCCTTCAATCGATCCAAGGCCTGCGCCGAGGTGATCGCGTTGTCAGGTTTCGGCGGTGCCGCGGCGGGGTCGGCGGCTTGGAGCGTGGCGGTCGCCAAGAGGGCGAGGGCGAAGGTAGGGACGTATTTCATATCGGGGCGAAAGTAGCACGGCGCGGCGGCGTTCGCCAACCTCAGAAGGTCTATTTTTGCTCCGCGACGGCGGACTCGACTTTGAGCCGGAGCGCGTTCAGACGAATGAAGCCAGTGGCGTCGCCCTGGTCGTAGGCCTGGGTCGGGTCGGCTTCCATGGTCGCGATGTGCGGATTGTAAAGGCTGACCGGACTTTTCACGCCCGCGGCGATGATGTTGCCTTTGTAAAGTTTGACCCGGACGGTGCCCGTGACGGTCTTCTGCGTTTCCTCGACGAAGGCTTGCAAGGCCTCGCGCTCGGGGGCGAACCAGAAGCCGTTGTAGACGAGGGTCGAATACTTCGGGATGAGCGAGTCGCGCAGGTGCATGACTTCGCGGTCCATCGTGAGCGATTCCAAGCGACGGTGGGCGGCGTGGAGAATGGCTCCGCCGGGAGTCTCGTAAACGCCACGCGATTTCATGCCGACGAAGCGGTTCTCGACCATGTCGACGCGACCGATGCCGTGTTTGCCGCCGAGGGCGTTGAGTTTTTTCATGACCGCGAGGGGCGTGAGGGATTCTCTGTCGATGGCGACGCAATCGCCGCGCTCGAAGTCGAGTTCGATGGTCTCGGGTTCGTCCGGTGCGTCCTGAGGGTCGGCGCTGAGTTTGAACATCGCCTTGTTCTCGGCGGACGAGGAGTCGAACCAGGGGTCCTCGAGGATGCCACTCTCGTAGGAGATGTGGAGGAGGTTGCGGTCCATCGAGTAGGGCTTGGAGGCTGAGGCTTCGACGTTGATGCCGTGGGTCTCGCAGTAGGTGATCATTTCGCTGCGACCGGGGAAGAGCGTGCGGAAACGCTCTTCGCGCCAGGGAGCGATCACGCCAAGGTTTGGCGAGAGCGCGGCGGCGGTGAGTTCGAAACGGATCTGGTCGTTGCCTTTCCCGGTGGCTCCGTGGGCGATGGCGTCCGCGCCTTCGGCGACGGCGATCTCGACCATGCGCTTGGCGATGAGTGGGCGCGCGATGCTGGTGCCGAGGAAATACTGGCCTTCGTAGAGGGCGCTGGCGCGAAACATCGGGTAAATGAAGTCGCGCGCAAATTCTTCTTGAAGGTTGTCGACGTAGCACTTGCTGGCACCGGTGCGGAGGGCCTTGTCTTCGAGGCCGTCGAGTTCCTCCTCCTGGCCGATGTCGGCGCAGAAGGCAATGACTTCGGCCGAGTAGGTTTCTTTGAGCCAGTTGAGGATGACGGACGTGTCGAGTCCGCCGCTGTAGGCGACGACAATTTTCATTCGGGTTGTTTAACCGCGGTTTTCACGGATGGCACGGATGGAATGCTCGGAGGGGCGGCGATTTGGCGGTGACTTGCCCCGGTGCTGGATTTTGGATTTTGGAAGCGTTCGGTTTGACGGTAAGTAAGTGCGTGTGAGTGGGTGGGAATGGGTCTTCGTTGGCGTCGCGGCATTGTTGATCGGGATGGCGAAGGCGGGCCTCGCGGGCATGGGGATGGTGTCGATTGTGATCGTGGCGTCGGTGATGCCGGCACGCGAATCGACGGGCGCGATTCTCACTCTGCTCATCGTCGCGGATCTTTTCGCGATCGTGGCTTACCGGGCGCACGCGGTGTGGGCGAAGGTGTTCCGGCTGTTGCCGCCGGCGGTGGCCGGGATTCTCGTTGGGTGGTGGGTGATGCCGATGATCGATCCGGCGATCTACGGAAGAGTGATCGGGTGGGTGACGCTCGGGCTGTTGGTGGTGCTCACGGTGCAGCGGCGGTCCGCGGGACTGCGTCGGGTGGTCTCGGGGAACCCGGCGGCAGGTTGGATCGCGGGTGGGCTCGGGGGGGTCGCGACGATGCTGGCGAACGCGGCGGGGCCGGTGATGACGATCTACTTGCTGGCCTGCGGGTTGCCGAAACTGGCGTTCGTCGGGACGGCGGCGTGGTTTTTCTTCATCGTGAACGTGACGAAGGTGCCGATCTCGGCGGGCATGGGGCTCATCACGGCGGAGTCACTTTGGATGACGCTCGTGCTGAGTCCGGTCGTGATCGCGGGTGGATTCCTCGGGCGCTGGGTGATCGGGTGGATCAGGCAGGACGTGTTCGAGAGGCTGGTGGTGGGGTTTGCCGGATTGGCTGCGGTGCGATTGGTTTGGTGAGCGTGGCACCGCGTTGAACCCGAATTGGCGCATCGCGGTTGGATTGGACCGGCGATTGCAAATCGTCGCTCCTTGAAGTGACCTTTATTCGACGCCGGCGCGCTTCATGCGGGGGACGCTGACGCCGCGGATGTAGGGGTTGTTGGGATTTTTTTCCTCGTAGTCCTGGTGGTAGTCCTCGGCCAGCCAGAATTTTTTGAGCTCGGTGATTTCCACGGCGATCGGTTTTTTGTAGTCCGGTTGGATCTCGGCGATTTTGGTTTCGATGGCCTGTTTTTCCGCTTCGTCGGAGTAGAAGGCGATGGGGCGGTATTGGCTGCCGAAATCGGGAGCGACGCCGCGCCCTTCGGTCGGGTCAAAGGATTTAAAAAATGGATCAAGCAACTCGGCAAAGGTGATTTTCTCGGGATCGTAGGTGATCTCGACGGCTTCGGCGTGGCCGGTTTTGCCGGTGTTGGAAGACTCGTAAGTCGGGTTCTCGGTGTGGCCTCCGGCGTAACCCGAGACGACGTCGGTCACGCCGGGGACTCGTTCGTAGATCGCTTCGACGCACCAGAAACATCCGGCGGCGAGAACGGCTTTTTTGGATTCGGCTGCGTTCATGGTGGTAACAAGGGTGGTGGTCGCTAGGGCGGCCGTTAGAAGCTGGGAGATTTTCATAAGGTACGTTCGTAGGAGAAGCTGTGAGTGCAAGTATTCCCGCCGCGGAGGTTTGAATGACGAGGGAGCCGGGGGCGAGGGGGCGTGCGATTCAGATGCAGTGACGGACGTTTCAATGAATCGGATCCAGACGCGAGGCTGTCACCCGCGGCTGGAAAGGTGGGATGGATGATGGGGGCTGACAGTGGAGTCGCGAAGGGGGCAGCGATCTCGCGTTTTTGGAGCGGTCGCACGGTGGGCGGGGGCGGTAAGAGTGTGCCGGGTAGGCTAAACATCCTCGTGGTGGAGGATCACTCGGATAGCCGTGAATATCTGGCCATCTTTCTCCGCCAACTGGGTCACGTCGTGCGGGAGGCCGGGTCGATGGACGAGGCGTTGGATTCGTTGGACGGCGAAGACTGTGACGTGCTGATTTCCGACGTGGGTTTGCCGGACGGGAGCGGATGGGACTTGCTCTCGAGGACGGCCGAGGGGTCGGTCGGTTACGCGATTACGATGAGCGGTTTTGGGACTCTGGGCGATCGCGTCCGAAGCAGCCGGGCGGGCTATCGTCAGCATTTATTGAAGCCGTTCGACGCGGAGAAGCTGTCGGAGATCCTCGACGAGGCGGCGGTGGATTGTCCGCACGAGGAGCGGTAACGGCGAACCGCCGGGAGCGTTTCGCGGCTCGTCGAGCCGTCGGGTCGCACCCGATGGGGGTTGGACATCCGAGGCGAGGGGTGGGTAGGTTTTCCCACTCCGCTCCGGCGGACCGCGCATGAAGGTCATCATCCAAATCCCCTGCTACAACGAAGAAGACACGATCGGTATCGCGCTGGAAGCGCTGCCGCGGACCCTCCCGGGGGTCGACGTGGTCGAGTGGCTCGTGGTGAACGATGGGAGCGAGGACGGGACGGCGGAGGTCGCGAGGCGTCTTGGGGTGCATCACGTGATCAATCGTCCGCATCTTGGATTGGCGCGGACGTTCATGGCTGGGCTTGAGGCGTGTCTGGAGCGGGGTGCGGACGTGATCGTGAACACCGACGCGGACAATCAATACAACGCGGATGACATCCCCAAACTTGTCGAACCGATTCTCGCGGATCGGGCGGACATGGTGATCGGTGAGCGGCCAATTTCTCAGATCGAGCATTTTTCGCCGGTGAAGAAGATGCTGCAAAAGTTGGGGAGTTGGGTGGTGCGGAAGGCGAGCAAGACGTCGATCGCCGACGCGCCGAGTGGATTCCGAGCGATCAACCGCGAGACGGCGCTGCGGATGAACGTTTTTAACGAATACACCTACACGCTCGAGACGATCATCCAGGCCGGGCAGGCGAGCCTGCGGGTGATGTCGGTGCCGGTGCGGACGAATGGATTTCTGCGGCCTTCGCGGTTGTTGAAGAGCATCCCGGCTTACGTGCAGCGGTCGATCCTCACGATCTTTCGAATTTTCATCGTCTACAAGCCGCTGCGGTTTTTCGCGCTGCTTGGGGCGCTGCCGTTCGGACTGGGAGGGGTTCTAATGTTGCGGTGGCTGTGGCTTTTCTACGAGGGCACGACTCGGACGCATCTGCCGAGTCTATTGGTCGCGGCGGTGCTGGTTCTGGTGGGCGTGCAGGTGTGGGTGCTGGGATTTGTGGCCGATCTCATCGCGGTGAACCGGCGGTTGCTGGAGGACGTGCAGTTGCGGGTGCGGCGCCGGGATTTGGCGGGGAGTGAGGTGAGTTTTGAAGGGAAGGCCGCTCAAGATCAGGGTGCAGTGGGACCGAAGGAACCGACCGAGGTCGGCAGCTAGAGCGAAGGGAAGAATCGCTGGGCTTCCTGCGAGGCGGGTCTTTTTCCCGGAGCAGTTACAGCTTCTTCGCTTCGCTCAGAATGGCGGGGAAGGGGGGGTGGCTAAGCGGGCTTGGCGAAGGCGTAGGCTAAGTTCGCGAGGTGGCCGTTGATGCGGCGGTAGCTGGTAACGCAGTCGAGGAAGAAGGCGCTGGCTTCGAGGGTGGCGCGGTCGGAGTTCACCAGGCGGGTGAAGTGTTCCGTTTGGGCGGAACGACACTCCAAGTCGAAGGCGTTCTTTGAACCCAGAAAGGCGGTGGCTTGGTCGGCGTCGCGGGTGGTGAGGAAGCCGAGGCCGAGGGTGAAGCGCGTGACGAGTTGGTCTTGGAGCGTGTTGAGTCGGGTCTGGTCGGCAACGGGGGCGGAGAAGTGGCCGTCGAGCTGCTTGATGAGGTGGTCACAGAGATTTTTGTCGACGATGTCGCCGATGGATTCGAGTTCGTTGGCGGTGGTGAGGAGGGCGAAAAGGGCTTTTGACTCGGTGGGATTAAGGATTAAGGGATTCCTCGCCGAGCTGGCTGAGGAATTCTTTGATCGTCGCGTTGATGCGGTCAACTTCGTCGTCCTGAAAGCGGATGCCACGGGCGAGGTTTGGGTCGCGGGTGTGCTGGGCTTGGCCGTAGCCGGAGACCATGGATTTGACGGTGTCGGCCATGAGCAGGATCTCGCGGCTGGCGTGGGCCAGGGCGAGAGCCGGGATCGGGAGCGCCGCTGGATCCAGGTAGGTCGTGGGAAGCTTGGGGGCGCTGGGTCCGGGGGCGTCGGGCGTGATCAGGCTGCGCGTGAGGCGGCTGATGGGGCCGAGAATGGCGAGACCAACGGCGGCGACGGCGAGGTTGAAGCCGGTGTGGAGATTGGCGCCGAGGAGGGAGGGTGGAAAATCTTGGGCCGTCAGCCACGCAGTCCAGAGCGGGGCGGTGAGGAGAAGGGCGGCGACGGGTAGGGCTTTGAGGAAGAGGTTGGCGGTGGCGGTGCGGCGGAGTTCGAGTTCGCTCCAACCGGATGCGAGGACGGTGCCGGCGGTGCCGAGGTTGGCTCCGAAGACGACGGCGACGATCACCGAAGAGCCGCCGAGGCCACCTTCGGCGAGGGCGAGCGCCAGGCCGATGACGGCGGTCGAGCTCTGAAGGATCATCGTGAGAACGGTGGCCAGGAGCGTGAGAAGGATGGGGTGCTTGGCAAGGATCGCGATGGTTTCGACGAGGTCGGGACTGTCGGAGACCTGGGCGGCGGAACGGCTGATCATTTCCATCGCGAGAAAGATGAAGCCGAGGGAGAGAAGGAGCTGACCGATACCGCGAAAGACGTTGCGGGTAAGAAATTGAAAACCGACGAGGCCGAGAACCAGAAAGACGGCGGCGTAGCTGTAGACGTCGAACGAGAGCAGCTGGACGGTGATCGTGATGCCGACGTTTGCGCCGAGCATGACGGCGAGCATGCGGTCGGGTGGGACGCGGCCAGTGCGCATCATGTCCAAGCTCAGCAGGGCGACGGTGGTGGAGGAGGGCGCCAGGCAGGCGACGGCGCAGCCTCCGCCGAAGGCGCGAAAGCGGGTGCGGGTGGCGGTGTGCAACCAAGTGGCGAGGCTTGAGCCGAACAGGCGGTCGAGGCTTTTCCGCAGGAAACGGACTCCGAACAAAATGAGGGCGACTCCGCCGGCGATCTGAAACAACACCCAGCTTCTCTAGCAGGTTCCACGGCTTGTGTGACGGAAATGTGACAAGCGAGGGCTTGCGTTTATCTTGGAAGGTCTTCGGAAAAGTCAGCAAGCACTGGACGCAGCGCGACGTTGGGAGCACGAGGCGACCGGTTGCGTTCGGCGCTCGGCGAGTGTTTCCGAGATGACATTCCGGGCCGGGTTATCGCGATGCGATGGCTTTGGAGGTCAAACGAGACGAGCGCCGGTTGCTTGAAGGGCGAAGAGAAAGGCCGTCTCGCGAGGCTGGTCGTAATGGGTATAATGAAGGAAATGATGCGTGTTGTGCTTGTCTTGCTTGTGGGGTTGGGGTTAGGGGCGTGCGCTTCGCCGCGGATTCCAGGGAAGGAGGTGCCGACGTCCGAGGGGGAGGCGGTCGTGCTGGTTGAGCGGGCGCGGGAGGCGCAGGGAGGCGCGGCGTTTGACCGGGTGGAGGACGTGAGCGTGCGGTATGAGGGGAAGTGGGGGTTGATTGGGCCGAAGTTTCAGCCGGTGCTGGTGGACCGGGAGTTTCGCGCCCGCTCAGAAGAGCGCCTGGTGCTCCCGTCGCGGGTGATCGCGCAGCGGCACGAAGGTCCGGGGGGGACGAAGGTTGTTCGGCGGGATGGCGATGAGGTGGTCATCGTCTACAACGGGGCTGAGTCGGCAGATGAGGAGAAGCGGGCGGCGGCGGCGTTGGTGGCGGACGCTTACACGATGTTTTTGCTGGGGCCCTTCTTCTTCGAGCGGGAAGGGGTGACCTTGACGATGGCGGGCGAGGGACGGGTCGACGGAGAGGTTTGCGACGAGGTGCTGGCGGTGGTGCGTCCGGGGTTTGGTTTCTCGGCGGAGGACCGGGTGGTTCTGTCGCTGGAGCGGCGGACCGGGCGCTTGGTTCGGGTGCGGATGACGCTGAACGGTTTGGCGAGCACGACGGGGGCGGAGGTGGACGTGACGTTCTCGGACTTCCGCGAAGTGGGCGGTGTGGTGTGGCCGACGGTTTTCGTCGAGCGGATTCGCTCGCCGTTTGATCTGTTTGCCCATCGCTGGACGGTGGAGGGATTGCGGGTGAACCAAGGATTGCGGTCTGAGGACCTGTTGGTCGAGGGGATCGGGGCGCTCGAAGCGACGGTCGGTTTTTCCGCACCATAGCGGTTGCCATTTCTCCGAAGTGCTCTAGGAATACTGTCCCGCTAATCCGAGCGGGCACCTAATTCATATCCTGATGACTGAAATTTCCAAATACCGCAACATCGGCATTTTCGCCCACGTCGACGCCGGCAAGACCACCACGACCGAGCGCATTCTCAAGCTTACCGGCAAGATTCACAAGATCGGTGAGGTCCACGACGGTGCCGCGACGACCGACTTCATGGAGCAGGAGCAAGAGCGCGGGATCACAATTCAGTCCGCGGCCACGACGTGCTTCTGGAACGACCATCAGTTCAACATCATCGACACTCCGGGCCACGTGGATTTCACCATCGAGGTGTACCGTTCGCTCAAGGTTCTCGACGGTGGCATCGGTGTGTTTTGCGGATCGGGCGGCGTCGAGCCACAGTCGGAGACGAACTGGCGCTACGCGAATGACTCGAAGGTCTCGCGGGTTATCTACGTCAACAAGCTGGACCGCATCGGTGCGGATTTCTACCGCGTCGTGAAGCAGGTCGAGGAGATCCTCGCCGCGAAGCCGCTCGTGATGGTGCTGCCGATCGGGACGGAAGAAAATTTCAAGGGCGTCGTGCAGCTTCTCGAAGAGAACGCGATGATCTGGGACGACTCGGGTGATCCGCTCAATTTCTCGATCCATCCGATTCCCGATGACCTGAAAGAGAAAGCCGCCGAGTATCGAGCGGCCCTCATCGAAGCGGTCGTCGAACAGGATGACGACGTTTTGGAGAAGTATCTCGAGGGCGAAATACCGGACGTCCCAACGATCAAACGGCTCATCCGCAAGGGAACGATCGCTCTGGATTTCTTCCCGACGTATTGCGGGTCTTCGTTCAAGAACAAAGGCGTGCAGAACGTGCTCGACGCCGTTGTCGATTACCTCCCGAGCCCAACGGAAGTTCCGCCGCAGCCCGAGGTCGACCTCGAAGGCAACGAGACCGGTGAGTTCGCTATCGTTTCTGAAGACGAGCCGCTCAGGGCGCTCGCGTTCAAGATCATGGACGACAAGTTTGGCGCGCTGACGTTTACGCGGATTTATTCGGGCAAAATCGAGCGCGGTATGAACGTGCTCAATACCTTCACCGGTAAGGAAGAGCGCATCGGGCGACTGGTCGCGATGCACGCCGACAGCCGTGAGGAAATCGACTCCGCGCGAGCGGGCGACATCATCGCCATTGTCGGCATGAAGAACGTCCAGACCGGCCACACGCTGTGCGATCCGAAGGATCCGGCGACGCTGGAGCCAATGGTTTTCCCGGATCCGGTTATTTCCATCGCCGTTGCACCGAAGGATAAGAGCGCATCCGAGAAGCTCGGCACGGCCATCGGCAAGATGGTGAAGGAGGATCCGTCCTTCCACGTCGAGACCGACGAGGACAGCGGCGAGACCATTCTCAAGGGGATGGGTGAGCTTCACCTCGACATCAAGGTCGACATCCTCAAGCGGACGCACGGCGTCGAAGTGATCGTCGGAAAGCCGCAGGTTGCCTACCGCGAGACGATTACAAAGGCAATTTCGGACACCTACACGCACAAGAAGCAGTCGGGTGGTTCGGGTCAATTCGCGCGGATCGATTACACGATTGAACCGCTCGAGCAGGGCGAAGATTTCATCTTCGAGTCGAAGGTCGTCGGCGGCAACGTTCCGAAGGAATACATCCCGGCGGTCGAGAAGGGCTTCAAAAATTCGAAGGACAAGGGCGTTCTCGCCGGGTTCCCGTGCTTGGCGTTCAAGGTGACGCTGACGGACGGTGGTTCCCACGCGGTCGATTCCTCGGCGATCGCTTTCGAGATTGCGGCGAAGTCGGCTTACCGGCAGACGATGCCGAAAGCGGGCGCTCAGTTGCTCGAGCCGATCATGAAGCTCGACGTCTTTGTCCCGGAGAATCACGTCGGCGACGCCATCGGCGATCTGAACCGTCGCCGCGGAATGATCAAGGCGCAGGATTCGACTCCGACCGGCATCCGCATCAAAGCCGACGCGCCGTTGAGCGAGATGTTTGGCTACATCGGCGATCTGCGTTCGATGACGTCGGGACGCGGCCAGTTCTCGATGGAGTTCTCGCACTACGCGGCCTGCCCGAAAAACGTTTCGGAGACGGTGATCGCGGAGACGGCCAAGCGGAACGCCGAGAAATAAGGCGAGCGTTCACTCTCGAAAACCCCGGTCGGTTCGCGCCGACCGGGGTTTTTTTGGGTTCCCGGTTCAGGCCGCCGCGCCGCGGGGTCCCGTTTTTTAGGCGTCCGGCGTGCGCGCGTGGGTCTAGGCCTTGACGCGTTCGATGTTGGCTCCGAGGTCATTGAGCTTCTCGTCGATGCGTTCGTAGCCACGGTCGATGTGGTAGACGCGGTTCACTTCGGTGATGCCGTCGGCTCGGAGACCGGCCAGGACGAGGGCGGCGGAAGCGCGGAGATCGCTGGCCATGACCGGGGCAGCACTGAGTTTGTCGACGCCGGTGATGATGGCCGTCGAACCCTGGAGATCGATCTGGGCACCCATTCGTTTGAGCTCGGCGACGTGCATGAAGCGTTGCGGGAAGACGTTGTCAGTGACGACCGAGATGCCGTCGGCGAAGCTGAGGAGGGCGCACATCTGGGCCTGCATGTCGGTGGGGAACCCGGGGTGAGGCTCGGTCGTAACCTCGACCGGATGGCGGTCGCCGTTGCGCTGGAGGGTGAGGGTGTCGGCGGTGCTGGAGATTTTGTAGCCCGCATCGCTGAGTGGCGTGGTGACGGCGCTGAGGTGCTTCGGCTCGACCTTGGTGAGCGTGACTTTTTCTCCCGCGATGGCGGCTGCGACGAGGAAAGTGCCCGCTTCGATGCGGTCGGGGATCACGGTGTGCTCGGCTCCGTGGAGTTCCTTGACGCCTTCGACGACGATGCGGCGGCTGCCAGCGCCTTCGATTTTCGCACCCATTTTGATGAGGAAATTGGCGAGATCGACGACTTCGGGTTCCTCGGCAGCTCCGTCGATGATCGTCGTACCTTCGGCGAGGACGGCAGCCATGAGGATGTTGTCGGTGCCGAGGACGGTGGAGCCGAATTTACCGCGCATGTTGACGGTGGCGCCCCGCAGCTGAGGCGCGAGAACGCGGACGTCGCCGGCTTGAACGCGGACGGCGGCGCCGAGGGCTTCGAAGCCACGGAGATGAAGGTCGATGGGGCGGTCGCCGATCACGCAGCCGCCGGGAAGCGAGACGGTGGCCTGGTTCTCCCGACCCAGGAGGGGGCCGAGGATGCAAACGGAGGCGCGCATTTTGCGGACGATGTCGTAGGGGGCCTCGGTCTTGATCGTCTCGGCTTTGATGCGGACGGTGCCGCTGGCGCGTTCCACCTCGGCGTCGAGTTCGCTGAGGATCGTGAGCATGAAGTGGATGTCGCTCAGGTCGGGGACGCGGTGAATGATGCACGGCTCTTTCGTGAGCAGCGTGGCGGCGAGGATGGGGAGAGCGGAGTTTTTTGAACCGCTGATGCGGACTTTGCCGTTAAGCGTGGCTCCGCCGTGAACGAGAATTTTATCCATGGTGTGAAGTGACGAGTGGAGAGTTGTAGATGTTCACCGTGGCGGTTGTCGCGTCCGAATCAGGCGGTGAGCTGGAGGAGGATCTCGTTGCGCTTGAGGGGTCCGGGAATGAACGGGCTGTCGTAGGTGGCGATGATCGGTGAGCCGGTCGTTGCCAGGCCCTGCGCCAGGGACCATTCGGTCAGACGGTCGATGGCTCTGGCCTGGTCCAGTTCGGTCGCGGAACCGGAGTAGCGGTAGGCGACGAAGCGGGCTGCGGGGCGCTTTTCCAGGAAGACGTGCTCGATGGTGGCGTCGGGGGGGCTGGTTTCGAGCGTTGGGGGGAGCAGAAAGCTCATCGAGCCGTCCTGGATGAGGACGGGAGACGACATCGGGATGGTCTGGTTGCGGACGTTGCCGCCGCCGATGAATTGGAAGAGGCGGTAGAAGGCGTCGTCGTCCTCGTCCGCCGAATCCATCGCGGTGCGAGCGGCCATGAGGTCGGGGTAGTCCCGGATCTCGAACGGACCTTCGGAGCGGAGCAGCTGGTAGCGGGCTTGTTCGGTCGAGAAGCGCGAGGTGCTGTAGAGAGTGTAGAGTGCGGCTCCGATGAGGCCGGCGGCGGTGCTGACGAGAAGCCAGCCGAAGGGTTTTTTCATGAGGATTGGGTCAAGTCAGTGGGTTGGTGGTGCCGTGGGGTTCGAGATCGAGCCGGTCGAGCTCGGGTCGAAGGTGGGTGAAGTCGTCTTCGGGGGCGTAGCCGGGGAGTTCGCGGGCGTCGCTGAGGTCGCAGTCAATGCAATCGCCGAGGGTGCCGCGATCGGCGGTCTTGCCGTCGTGGTCGAGCAGGCGGAGGTCGTAGCGGGATCGAACGCGTTGGCAGAAGTCGGACCCGATGTGGCCAGCGGCTCCCGTGACGAGAACGGTCTGCCTCGCGGGCGGGACGGATCGGCGCGGGTTGGGTCGAAATTTATGGGACAGGGCCATTTGGGAAAGGTTACGAACCACGGGATCGAACGTGAAGCTGCTTCCGGGCGTCCGATTGATCGTGGGATCACGAATGGGTGTTGGTATGAAAGGACGGAATGAACGAGAGGCCGAGGACTTGAAGCGGAAGATCGAGCGCGGGATGGCGGGGGTCGGTAGCCGATCTGAAGCCGAGACGGCGTGGGATGAAATCGAAGGCGCGGCCGGAGAGCTGGAGCAGGAGGAGGTGCCTGGGCAGAGGTTGGCGGATGGCGTCGCGGACGAAAGTGCTCAGGAACTGACCGAGGCGGCGGAGATCGTGGCGAAGTCGCCGGCAGGGCGGGCGGAGAGTGTGGACGATGCCGTCGCCGAAGCAGCGGAGGAAACGAATGATCCGGAGGTACGACGGGGGCGCGATCTCTTGCGGGAGGAGCTGGTCGAGCGGTTGGGACCGCTGGAGGCGCTGGACACGCGGGCCTTTCTGGCGATCAACGGATTGCCTCGGTCGCCGGGCGGCGATGATTTTTTCCGCATTTTCAGCAGGGCGATGACCGGCGGGCACGCTTGGATTCTCGTGCCGGTCGTGGCGGCGTTTTGGGATCAACCGAGAGCGAGGCGGGCGCTGCTCGACGTGTTGCCGCCGTTGTGGCTCGCAACGGCGGTAGTCGAAGGGGTGGTGAAGCCATATTGTCGACGGCACCGGCCTTTTGTCTCGCTCGTCGATGCGGTCGTGGTGGGGCGGAAGCCGGGGAGTTATTCGTTTCCGTCCGGTCACAGCGCGGCGGCATTCGCGGGCGCGATGTTACTCGGGAGTCGGTATCCGCGGGGGCGGGCGGCGTTCCTGCTGGTGGCGGGATTAGTGGGGTTCTCGCGGGTTTACCTCGGTGCGCACTATCCCGGTGACGTGGTCACCGGTGGGGTGGCGGGTGTCGGGCTGGCGGGATTTTTTCGCGGCGGGTTGCGGCAAATTTTTAGAGGACGATCTCGCGATTGATCTCACTGGACCGGTAGATGGCGTCGAGCATCTCCATGAGATACACGGCTTGGCGGGCGCTGTTTGTCGGTTCGGCGCGACCGAGGATCGCGTCGATGAAGTTCTGCATCTGCAAGTCGAACGAATGGTTTGGCCCGACGTCGATTGGCGCGCTGGTCGTGCTGTCCTGATCGCCGGTGATGAGGGTCGGCGGATTGAGGAGAAGGGTGCCGCGCCTGCCGTGGAGCGTCGTGTTCGTGTGGCCATTGCGGTCGTCGTTGGTGGCGTCGATGGGGTTCTCGATGTGGTGGCCGGCCCAGGTGACGTGGAGGTCGATCACGCTGCCGTCCTCGAAGCGGATGAAGGCGGATGCGCAATCGTCCACGTCGTTGACGGCGAGGTCGGGAACGAGGTGGGCGAACGTCTGGGTCACCTTGGCGGTGACCGTAACGGGCCGGGGGTGGTTCATGAGAAACCACGCGGCGTCGAGCGCGTGGACCCCGAGATCGATGAGCACGCCACCGCCCGATCGCTTCTTATCGGTGAACCAGGCGTCGATGCCGGTCGGGATGCAGCGCGAGCGGAGCCAGCGGGATTCGGCCCGGTGGATGGGGCCGAGGGTGCCGGCACGGACGATTTCGCGCCCGGCAATCATTTCGGGAGAAAAGCGCATCTGGCGACCAAAGAAGTAGACGAGATTCCGCGAGGCAGCCTCGGCTTCGAGCTCGAGCATCTCAGCCGCGTTCATCGTCGGCGGTTTCTCGCAGAGGACGTGGCGGCTGGATTGGAGGACGGCGAGAGAGGCGGGGTGATGGAGGAAATTCGGGAGTCCGATGACGATGGCGTCGAGGTCGGGATCGGCGAGGAGGTCTTCGAAGGATTCGTAGACGGCGGGTGGTTCGCCGAATTCCTCGATGAAGGCGGCGCGGCGCTCGGGCGAGAGGTCGGCGATGGCGTGGAGTTGGGCGTCGGGCGTGGCGGCGAGGGCTATGCTGTGCATGCGGCCCGGGTAGCCGAGACCGACGACGCCGATTTTGAGTGGGTTCGTGGGCATGGGAAAATTGGGATTTTGAACAGAAGGTAACGAAGGAAACAAAGGAAATGCGGACGGCTCCCGCCGAGGCTTTTGCCGGGAGCTGTTGAACCGGAGGTCCTCGGGTCGCAGGGTCGCAAAGAAAGGCGGGGCTGGCTTAGGCGCGGGCGGAGCGGCGCTTTTTGGGCTGCTTGTAGCTGACCTGGCGCTTGGGGCTGATTTTGTCGATGCCGGCTCCGGCTTGGAGTTCGGCGATCTGGTCGCGGAGGAGGGCGGCGCGCTCGTATTCCATGTTCGCAGCGGCGGTGGCCATGTCGCGCTCGAGCTCCTGCATGAGCTCGTGGAGGTCGAGGCCGCCGGGTGTCTCCGAGACGACGGCGGTGTCGTCCTTGTTGGCGAGGATGACGTGCAGGCTCTCCTGAACGGCGCGGACGACGGATTTGGGCGTGATGCCGTGCTTCTTGTTGTAGGCGATCTGGCGGGCGCGGCGGTAGTCGCTGATGTTGAGGAGGGCCTGGATGCTTTGCGTGATGACGTCGGCGAAGAGGATGACCTCGCCGTTCACGTGGCGAGCCGCACGACCGGCGGTCTGAATGAGGCTGGTCTGGCTGCGGAGGTAGCCTTCCTTATCGGCGTCGAGAATGCAGATGAGGCTAACCTCGGGGAGGTCGAGACCTTCGCGGAGAAGGTTGATGCCAACGAGGATGTCGAAGTCGCCCGCGCGAAGTCCGCGGAGGATCTCGACGCGCTCGATGGTGTCGATGTCGGAGTGGAGGTAGCGGACTTTGAGGTCGATGTCGCGGAGGTAGTCGGTGAGGTCCTCGGCGGTGCGTTTGGTGAGCGTGGTGACGAGGACACGTTCGTTGGCTTCGATGCGCTGGCGGCAGCGCTCGATGGTCTCGTCGATCTGGCCCTTGAGCGGTCGGACAACGATTTTCGGATCGAGGAGGCCGGTGGGGCGGATGATCTGTTCGGCGATGAGGGGCGCGCCGGGAGTCTCGGGGTCGAATGGGCGGGGCGCGTCGGTGCCGTCGCCGCCCGCAATGAGGGTTGGGTCGTTCTGTTGTTTGAAGCCGCCCTTGGCCGCGGTGTAGCCGGTGTTGCCGACGACGGAGTTGATGACTTCGAAATTTCCCGGCGTGGCGCTCACGTAGACGAGCTGACCGGTGTTTTCCATGTATTCGCCGAAGTCGAGCGGGCGATTATCGAGGGCGCTCGGGAGACGGAAGCCGTAGTCGACGAGGACCTGTTTGCGCGAACGGTCGCCGGCAAACATGCCGCCGACTTGGGGGATGGTGGCGTGGGACTCGTCGACGACGATGAGCGTGTCCTCGGGAAGGAAGTCCATGAGCGTGTAGGGCTTCGAGTTCGGCGGGCGGCCGGTGAGGTGGCGTGAGTAGTTCTCGATGCCGTTGCAGAAGCCCATCTCTTGCATCATTTCCAGGTCGAACTCCGTGCGCATTTTGATCCGCTGGGCTTCGATGAGCTGGCCGTGCTTCTCGAAGTAAGCGACGCGGGCGTCGAGTTCGGCGCGGATCTCGCGCATGGCTCGGTTGAGCTTGTCGTGCGGCGTGACGAATTGCTTGGCCGGGTAGAGCGTCAGGTTGGTGAGTTGGGCGTGGACGTGGCCGGTGAGTGGATCGAACTCGCTGATGCGGTCGATCTCGTCGCCGAAAAATTCCACGCGTATCGCGCGGTCGTCGACTTGGGCGGGATGGACTTCGACCGTGTCGCCGCGTACGCGGAAACGTCCGCGCTCGAACGCAACGTCATTTCGCTCGTAAAGCATGTCGATGAGCTTCGCGAGGAAGGCCTCGCGGGACAGCTGCTGGCCTTGCCGGATCGTGCAGAGCATCTGGAGAAAATCCTCGGGTGACGCGAGGCCGTAGATGCAGGAAACGGAAGCGACGACGAGGACGTCGCGGCGGGAGAGGAGGGAGCTGACGGTCGAGAGGCGGAGGCGCTCGATCTCTTCGTTGATGGACGAGTCCTTCTCGATGTAAGTGTCCGAGCGCGGGATGTAGGCCTCGGGCTGGTAGTAGTCGAAGTAGCTGACGAAATACTCGACCGCGTTGCGCGGGAAGAATTGCTTAAACTCGCTGTAGAGTTGCGCGGCGAGCGTCTTGTTGTGCGACATGACGAGCGTGGGGCGGTCGAGGTCGCGGACGATGTTGGCGACCGTGAAAGTCTTGCCCGAGCCGGTGACGCCCAGGAGCGTCTGGTGGCGGTTGCCCGCCTGGATGGAGCGGGAAAGTTTTTCGATGGCCTGGGCCTGGTCGCCGCGGGGTTCGTAGTTGGACGTGAGATCGAACGGCATGGGCCCGGCAGGATAGCGCGGTTTGGTGCGCTCGCAAGGTTGGGTGGACGCGGGGGGACGCTGCTTAGGTGCGGTTCGCCTGGGTCGAGCCGGAGCGAAGCGGAGACAGAAGAAGTCCACCCAGCCGGTGCGAGGTGGAAGCTCGCGCTCCCCAGATTGCCAGCGCGAACCCGAGCAGAGCGATGGCTGATGGCTCGGGGATGGCGACCGTCTCCCAGCCCATGTCGCGGAGAAACGCGAGGTCAAGATCGGTGAGGTATTTGCGGGTGCCGTTCGTGAGGGTCGGGTCCATGACGGCTTCCTGGGTGGAGTTCAGGTCGAAGACGCCGTCGATGAGCGGGTGGCCTTCGAGGTCGGAACGAATGTGGGATTGATCGGTGTGAAGTCCGTTTTGTCCGCAGCCACAGGTGGCAGCGACCTCGGCTCCGAGCCAGTCGGTGCCGTTGACGAACGCGTCGAAGGAATCCGCCGTGCCGAACCCGATCGCGTGCAGGATCTCGTGGACGGCGACGCTGTAGAAATCGCTCTGCCAGATGGCAGGGAGCGTCGCGTAATCGAAATGCCAGTTCGACATGTCGTTGAAGGTGAGTGATCCGATCGCGAATCCGTAATCGAGGGCGTAGTTGGCCGAGGTGTTTCCGAGGGTGAGGCTGTCCTGAAAATTTCCAAGCAAGGGTCCGCCGCGGGTCATCGACGCATTCGACGCCGTTTCCATCCCGGCAACGGCACCGAGCCATTGGTTTTCCTGCCCAGAACCGCCGGCGGAAAAGCCCGCGCCAGCCGGCCCGCCGCGTCCCAGCGTTGACCCACCCAGAGTCCGGCTCCCGACAAAGACACGGAACTCGTCTTGAAGGAGATCGAACGTCGTGATGTTAGCCGCGGGAGTTCCCGTGGCTGGATTGACGTAGGAGAACGTCCAGTCGACCGTCGCGTCCGTCGAGCCGTTGACGGCGGTGAAGGAACTCTGGGTCAGCGGAGCGAGCGAAGTCGTGATTGCGGAGCTGACATCGGCGGCGGCTTTCTGAAGCGTCGCGCGAGCCGCGGGTGTGAAAAACGGGTCGACGTTGTCTTCGTACACGACGTTGACGGTTATCGCCTGAGCCGGAAGCGCGAGCGCGAGGACGATTGCAAGCGAGAGAAGAGGTCGACGAGCCATTCCGGGAATTTAGCGCCGCCTTGCGTCGCGAAACACGATGATTTTGTCGACTCGCGATTTCCGACCGTCGGCGTCGATGGCGCGGACGCGGAGGGCGTTGCGGCCCGGGCGGAGCCGAACGCGGTCGCGCCAGGTGCCGGGGTCGTCCAGTCGCGACGCGTTCACCGGGGTGAAGCCGCGCTTCTGTCTGACGTTTTTGATTTCCACGCGGACGACGGGTCCGTCGTCGAAGGCGCGTCCGCGGAGGTTGATGCGCTTGTTGTCGGTGGTGCGGCGGTTCTGGCCGATGATGCGAACGCGCGGGCGGGGACCGACCGGGACGGGCGTGGATGCGAGCAGCCGGATGACGTTATCACGTTTATTGAACAAGAAGGCGCGCCCGGCGGTGTCGGTGCCAAAGCGCAAATCGGAGCGGCTGGCCGAGGGGTTGCGGAGATTGATGATGGATTGGTAAGAGCGTTCGACGCCCTGGTAGCGGACTCGGAGTTCTGAGATGCCGCTCTGCCCGCCGGCTGGGGGCGCGTCGGCGTTCAGTAAAAAAATGCGCCCCCGCGCGAGGTCGCCAAAGACGAGTTTGCCGAAGAGATTCGGGATCGTCCCGGTGCGCTCGACGGGGCCGACGGTCACGGCGTTGCCCTCGTCGTGATCGTACTCGGCGATGGGGTAGGTGAAGCCGGTGGTCGCGGCGTCGCCGCGGAGGTTGTTGCCACCTTGCGCTCCGGGGTAGGGGAAGCTGCCTTCGCGCAGATCCCAGCCGTAGTTGCCGCCGGCGAGACCGATGTTGATCTCTTCGATGACGCTCTGGCCGATGTCGGCGATGAACATTTGTTGGCTCCCGGCGCGGTCCCAGAAGAAGCGCTGCGGGTTGCGGAGGCCGTAGGCAAAGACCTCGTCGATGGCGTTGGGATTGCCGACGAAGGGGTTGGTCGGGGAGATGCCGTAGCGGCCGTTCGCGCTGTTCGTTCCGAGCGGATCGATGCGGAGAAGCGAGCCGTAGGGGTTGGCTGGATTCCGCGCGAGGTTGAATGGATCGCCGCCGCTCCCGCCGTCGCCCGTGGCGATGTAGAGTTGGCCGAAGTCGGCGGACGGAGCCTGGGAGTTTGGGTTGAAGGCGATGAGGCCCATGGTGTGATTGCCGAAGGGGGCTTCGATCCGCAAGACCTCGCGGAAGGGCGCGTTGGAATCGACGGGGACGAAAGTCGCGGCGGTTGGGTCGTTTGTTCGCCATTCCAGCACGACGTGGTCGCCGGCGTCGTTGCCGTCGCCGGGGGTAAAGTCGGCGGTGGGCACGTTGTTGAACGTCGTGTGGGCGGTGTAGAATTTACCGAATCCGGGCGCCCCGGTTTGATTGAATTGCGGGTGGAAGGCAAAGCTCTGGAAGCCCTGCTCGCCGTTGCTGAGGAGGTCGACGCCAGGGGTCGTCGCGAGGTTGAGATACTCCGCGACGGCGGCACCGTCGGCGCTGATGAGATAGAGGGGGCCGTTTTGGTCGTTGGCGAAGATGCGTCCCGCCGGGTCGGTCGCGAGGAGGCTCATGCGGGCGGAGCCGGGCGCGCCCGGAATCACGGCGAAGTCCGCGAGTTCGACGACGAAATTGGTCGGGGAAATCCCGCTCGTGAAGGGGCCGATCGCGCGGAGAGGGGAGGCGGCGGCGAGACCGAGGAAGCAAATGGCAAGGAGGGAGGGGAGGCGCATGGGATGTCTTCGTGCAGAAAGCGCGAGCTTGCAAGGGACTGGCACGGCTACTCCAAGCCAGTCTTGTCGCGAATATTGGCGATGGTGTTTTCGAGATCGGCTCGTTGTTTGTTTCCGAGGTCCGGATCGCGGAGAGCGGCACGAAATTGTTCCAAAGCCGGGCGCGGAAGACTCTGGCGGGCGTAGGATTGCCCCAGGTAGACCCGGTAGCTGGTGGCCGAGCGGTCGGCGGCCTCCGTGAGCTCGACGAGTTTCTCGAGCGAATTCTGTTCGCGCGAGTAAGCGTGGGCGTCGCTCGCGAGCCGGGCGTGGAGAAACAGGATCCGAGGATCGTCCGCTCCGGTGACTTCGAGCAAGCGCTCGGCGACTTGCCAAGCGCGATCCGCTGCGCCGACCGCCGCGAACGCTTGCGCGGCAATCTCGAGGGCGGGTGCGGAGTCCGGGTCGAGATCGAGGGCCCGGCTGGCGGCGCTCACCGCGCCCGCGTGGCGCTGGTGCGCGAGGTCGACGTAGGCTTCGCGCACGAGGACGATGGGTGAATCTGGAGCCAGGTCCCGGGCGGCAGCGAGGTAATCCCGAGCCGCGTCGAATTGACCGATCGCATCGAGATTGACCGCGAGTGCCGCGAGGTAATCGGCCCGCTCTTCCGGGACGGTGAGATCCGGCACGACCGAAGCGGGAACCGGAGCGTGGTAGGAAACGGTCGGCTTCCGCGAAAAGAGAAAGCCCCAATTGTCGATCGCTTCCAAGCGGAAGTCCGGGGACTGAATGAGATGCCGGGCGAGCACGCTGGTCTCGGCTGGCTGGCCAGCGAGCAGGACGGCGCCGTAGCGCTGCTTGCGGTCGAGGCCGCGCCAAGCCGACGAGTCGGTGAGCGCGGCGATCTCGGCGCTGGTCGGTTGCGGAAGGGTCTCGCCGACGGACCCAAGGGCCGCGACGGCGCCCGGCGTCGCGAAGAGCTTGGCGTCGGTTGGCCGGGCGGCGTAGAGCGCGGTTGGAGCTCGCAGCCGCGGGTCGGTCGCCGCGTCTTTCGAACAGCCTGCGATGGCGAGCGCGGCGAGGAGGGGAGTGAAAACGGCTGGTCGCATTCCGTCGGAGCGTAGGACAACTGTAGAAATAATCAAAATCTCGTCGAGCGCGAGCCGCGTATACCAACTCCGACGTCGATGAAATTCATCTTCCCCCTTACCCTTTCAACCATCATGGCCTTCCTCGGAATCAACCTACACGCCGAACCGCTCGAGATCGGAGCACCGGCCCCTCTCATCACCGCGCCAGACGAGAATGGGACACCCGTGAATTTTGGCGAAATCTACTCGCGCGGTCTCACGCTCGTTTATTTTTATCCGAAGGCGAGCACACCAGGTTGCACCGCGCAGGCTTGTTCGCTCCGTGACGGCCTCGCGGACCTCCAAGCCGACGGAGTGACGATCCTAGGCGTCAGCCACGACAAGCCGACGGATCAGAAGAAGTTCAAGGAAGCCCACGATCTTCCGTTCACGCTCATCGCGGATGCCGACGGCGAAGTCATCAAAGCTTTTGGCGTGCCGACTGTCGTGCTCGGCATCGCCAAGCGGCAGTCGTTTCTCATCAAAGAAGGTCAGGTCGTCTGGCGCTCGCTGAACGCGCAAACGAAAACGCACGCCGCAGAAGTCGCCAAAGCGGTGGAGGGTTTGGGTTCCTGAATTTTTCGAGAAACCAAGCCTTGATCGCTTGCGATGTCGCGCCTACGTTCCGGCTTCGATTTTTTCATGGGTTGATAGCTCAATGGTAGAGCAGTGCCCTTTTAAGGCATTGGTTCTGGGTTCGAGTCCCAGTCAACCCACTCTTTTTTACCGCTAGCCATCCCGTCCATCTCCGGACGGTGGAATGGCCCCTGGGGTTGCTCCCCTTGTCAGTGAGAAGGTTCCAGAGACGAAACGGTTGTGGCCAGATTGCCTGTCCATGAAACGTTTGTTGCATTTAGAAAAATAATAACTTGGCTTGGGATGCGTGAAGGGCTACAAGCGTTGCTTAGAAACCAACGCTTACCGTAAATTTGCCTTCCGGCTCGCTCAATCCAGCGAGAAATGCGGGGTCTCTTTGCAAAAAAGCGGCGGACAAATGTTGGCACGCCGTAAGCTAAGAAACGGATCAATCGTAAAAAGAAACTTTAGAGTCAATCATAAGCCTTATTAAATCTGAGATCAAAATGAACAACGCGGAGATCAAACCAAACGTCACGTCACACCACCCACTGAAGACCATGAGTCTTTTCGGCCTCACCATTGCGGTGGTGATTGGCTCCGGGAGCTACTTTTCATCAACGCGCCACGAAGCCGAACCGACCGTTGAGCGATCCGCTGGACTCGTCGAGATGGTCTTCGGGATGCGCTAGCAATCGACCGGGGCATCCGGTGGGTCGTGGGGTCTCGCCGGGTGCCCGTCAGGTCCGACAACGGGTGGCCCATCTGGCCACCCGTTTTTGTCTGGATTCGTGGTAGCGGAGGTGCCGCTGCTTTGGTCAGGAGTCTCCTGACCGCGAGTTCGACGATGGGGAGTTGATCGGGTCATTGGTGCGGTCTGGGATGAGAGCGTCGAGAGAACGTCGAGCGGGCTGGCGACCGAGAGCGATTCCGCGGTGAGGTAGCCCTGGGTCGTTTCCAGGGACTTGTGACCCATCGCGAGTTGGAGGGCGCGGAGGTTGGCTCCATTTTCGAGGGCGTGGGTGGCGTAGGCGTGGCGAAGGTGGTGGGCGGTGATCGGAAGGCTCGACTTCGTCGAGGGATTGGCGCGGGCGATCGCTCTCTGGACGACGGAGGGGTGACAACGCCAGCGGACCCGGCGGCCCGATCGCGGATCGCGGCATGGCGCTTTGGCTGGAAATAACCAGAACCAAGCCAGGGCCGCTTCGGACTGGCGCGATTTTTGCAACAGTCGGTTGGGGAGCGGGACGGGGATGCCCTGCCAGCGATCAGCTGCCCAGACGCGGCGGGCGCTCTCGATCTGGAGAGTGATCGCGGGAGTGAGCCGAATGGGGAGGCGGAGGGTGCGGTTCTTTTTTCCTTTGGCTTGGCGGATGGTGAGCTGGCCGCTGGTGAGATCGACGTCCTTGAGACGAAGGTCGAGGGCTTCGTTGAGCCGGAGTCCGCAGCCGTAGAGGAGCTGGGTGATGAGGCGGGTGGGATGATGAGGCGTGTCGCGGACGTTCCGGAGAAGCTGCGTCGTGAGGGAAAGGGACGGGGCGTGTCGGTGGGCATCGGGTGCGCGAACGCGCAGGGCCTTGATCGGGCCGGGGTCTTCGTCGAGGACGTGCTTGTAAAAGAAAAGGAGCGCGTTGAGCGCCTGGTTCTGGCCGGACGCGGAGGCGCGGTCGTGGGCGAGCGCGGTGAGAAAGGCGGTGATCTTCTCCGTCGTGGACTGAAGCGCGAGGAGGGGGTTGTGCCTGAGGTGGACGATGTAGCGGCGAAGCCACTGGGCGTAGGTTCGCTCGGTGGCGAATGAGAGATGCTGGCGACGGACGTGGTCGCGGAGGGCGGTGGTGGCTTGGTGGGTATTCATCCGGGCAGTTTCACGGAGGCCGCTGGGAATGGCTATTTTTGCGGATGCGCAAACGGGAGCTCAGGCGGGCTGCTTGGACTACCAAGGATTGGATTCGAGCGGGCGTACCCTGGATTCAGGGTATCCGTTCGGATGGGTCTTTTCCGCGGGCGAGAACGTTTTCCAACCTGGCGATCGGAGCGCTGGGAGATGGTCAGGGCCAGCAAGGAACTGACCGCCCTGCCGGGCCGTTAAAGCGTGGGGTAGTCGGTGTAACCCTCCGGACCGGAGGCGTAGAAGGTGGCTGGGTTGGGTTCGTTGAGGGAGGCACCTTCGCGGAAGCGGCGGGGGAGGTCGGGGTTGGCGATGAAGAGTTTGCCGTAGGCGACGGCGTCGGCTTCTTCGCTGGCGAGGGCTTCGGTGCCGGTGTCGCGAGTGAATTCTTCGTTGGCGATGAAGGGGCCGCCGAAGATCTCGCGGAGCCGCGGGCCGAGGCGGTTGGCACCGAGGGATTCACGGGCGCAGACGAACGCGATGCCGCGGTCGCGGAGTTGCGCGGCGACGTAGCCGAAGGTGGCGGCGGGGTCGGAGTCGCTCATCGAATGCGCGTCGCCGCGCGGTGCCAAGTGAACGCCGACGCGCCCCGCGCCCCAGACGTCGATGGCGGCGTCGGTGGCTTCGAGCAGGAGGCGCGCGCGGTTCTGGATGGGGCCGCCGTAGTCATCGGTGCGGCGGTTGGTGCCGTCCTGCAGGAACTGATCGAGGAGGTAGCCGTTCGCGCCGTGAAGTTCGACCCCGTCGAAGCCGGCGGCCTTGGCGTTCTCCGCGCCTTTCCGGTAGGCGGCGATGATCCCGGGTAGCTCGTCGGTCTCGAGGGCTCGGGGGGTGACGAAATTTTTCTCCGGACGGACCAGGCTGACGTGTCCTTCGGGAGCGATGGCGCTTGGGGCGACCGGGAGTTCGCCGTCGAGGTAGACCGGATCCGACATGCGACCGACGTGCCAGAGTTGGAGGAGAATGAGTCCGCCTCCGGCGTGGACGGCGTCGGTGACGAGCCGCCAACCGGCTACCTGCACGTCGGACCAGATGCCGGGCGTGTCGGGGTAGCCGACGCCCATCGGAGTGACGGACGTGGCCTCGGAGAGGATGAGTCCGGCGGAGGCGCGTTGGCGGTAGTAGTCCGCCATCAGCGCGTTCGGCACCCGCCCCTCGCTGGCGCGGCAGCGGGTGAGTGGGGCCATGATGATGCGGTTCGGAAGATGAAGGTCGCCGAGTGCGATGGGGTCAAAGAGGTTTGCCATAGTTCGATTGTTTTCGAACTATTGAGCGGGCGGTCGACGTTGTCAACGTGGTGGCGATCCGGTAGCGGTAGGCAGATATGTTCGGCGGAAGAGTTGGGTGGTGGAGTTTGGTGGCGGTGAGTTTGGTGGTGGGGGGCTGCGCGACGGTGGATCGGCCCGTGACGCCGGCAGAGCCGCAGCTTTCGGGGCGTGATCAGGTTGTCCAGCTGCAGATTTTCCTGGATTCGGTAAACTTTGGGCCGGGGGTCGTTGATGGGCGCGACGGCGAATTCACGAAGAAGGCGCTCGCGGTTTATCGGCGGGTGATGGGGCGGGAGCCGGACTTGCGGAGCGTCGTTCCTTACACGACCTATGTTTTGACCGCGGAAGATCTTGGTCGCGTGGGCGCTGGGGCGACCGGTCCCGAGGCGATGGCGGCCCAGAAGCGTCTGCCCTACACGAGCGTGAGCGAACTCGTCGCGGAGCGGTATCACACGACGCGGGATTTTGTGAAAAAGCTGAACCCCGGGATCAGCGTGGACGACGCGGGTCCGGGGACGGCGTTGCGCGTGCCGAACGTGGCGAAGCCTCTGCGGGTGGCTAGCTTCCCATCGGCGTATCCGCCAGCCGTTGCGTCGGCGGCATCGCCGCGGCGAGTGGTGGTCGATCTCGACGAGCGGCAGCTGCGGGTCATCGGCGGGGATCAATTGCTGGCGGTGTTTCCGATCACGCCGGGGTCGAGTGAGCATCCGGCTCCCGTGGGCGAGTGGAAGATCCTGGGGCTCGCCCCGTGGCCGTGGTTTCGCTGGGACGACGGAGTGCTGGAGCGGGGGGTGCGGACGGAAGTGGCGTATCAGATCCCGCCAGGGGTCAATAATCCGGTGGGGATCCTGTGGGCTGGTCTGAACAAACCCGGGATCGGGATTCACGGGACGCCGTCGCCGGAGACGATTGGTCGGTCGGGCAGCCACGGGTGCATCCGGCTGGCAAACTGGGATGCGGCGACGTTCTACACGTTGGTGCCGAAGGGGAGCCCGGTGTCGATTCGATAGGGTAATTGGTCGCAGCCGGGGGCTGATTTTGAGACGATGCGACGGGGTTGGCGGCGGGGAGACGGTGTTGGGGTCGGGCCGAAAATGAGCCGGCTTGAGGTTGCGTGGGATGGCGGACTCCACTAGTTTCCGAGCCGGACTGGATGAAGGGTTATTTTCTCAGGCGGCTGCTGCTGATTTTTCCGACGCTTTTTGGGATCACGCTCATCGTGTTTTTCATCACGCGGATCGTTCCGGGCGGGCCGATCGAGCGGGCTTTGGCGCAGAGTGGGATGATGGACATGCAGGGTGGCGGGGGCGGTCGGGGCGGCGGGCAGGCGTTGTCGGCGGATCAGCTGAATCAGCTGAAGGAATTTTACGGACTGGATAAGCCGTGGCCGATTGCTTACGTGGCCTGGGTGGGGAATGTCCTGCGGGGCGACCTGGGGACGTCTTATCGATACCAGGAGCCGGTGACGTCGCTAATCGCGGACAAGCTCCCGGTGTCGAGTTACTACGGCTTGTTGACGTTGGTGTTCACTTACGGGGTGTGCATTCCGCTGGGGATCGTGAAGGCGATCCGGCACCGGACGTTTTTCGACAACTGGACATCGGCGCTGATTTTCGTCGGTTACGCCATTCCCGGTTACGCGCTGGGGGCGCTGTTGTTGGTTTATTTGGCGGGGCGGTGGGAGATTTTTCCGATGGGCGGGTTCGTGAGTTACGGGTTCGATGATCTGAGTTTCTGGGGGAAGGTGGGGGACCTGGCGTATCACTCAGCGCTGCCATTGCTGTGTTACCTCGTGGGTTCGTTCGCGTTTCTGACGCTGCTGATGAAGAACCATCTGCTGGACAACCTGGCGGCGGATTACGTGCGGACGGCGATGGCGAAGGGGGCGAGGTTCCGGCAGGCCGTGTTTGGCCACGCGTTGCGAAATTCATTGATCCCGATTGCGACCAATTTCGGACACTTCGTGTCGTTGTTCGTGGCGGGATCGTTTCTGATCGAGTTGATTTTCGATATCGATGGCTACGCGCTGCTGGCTTACGAGTCGATTCTGGACCGGGATTATCCGGTGGTGATGGGAGCGCTGTTGTTGACGGCGTTTTTGATCATGGTGGGGAACATTCTTTCCGACGTCTGCGTGGCGTTGGTGGATCCGCGGGTGAGGTTCGAATGAGGGCATTTTTGGATCCGCTGACGGCGAAGAAATTACGGAGGTTTCGCTCGATCAAGCGGGGTTGGTGGTCGTTTTTGATTTTGACGGCGTTGATGGTGGTGACCTTTTTTGGGGTGGGTGAGCTGGTGGTGAACAGCCGGGCGCTGGTGGTGAGGTACGAGGGACAGCTTTATTTTCCGACGTTTGGGGGGATCATTCCCGGGACGACGTTTGGCGGGGATTATTCGTACGAGACGAATTACCGGGATCTGAAGGAAGAGTTCGCGACCGAGGAGGGGAGCGGGAACTGGGTGTTGCTGCCGCCGGTGCCCTACAATCCTTACGAGAACGACTTTCGGGAGGGGGTGGTGAACCCGGCTCCGCCGAGTTGGGCGACGCGGCATTTTCTTGGGACCGACAACACGGGGCGGGACATCTTCGCGAGGCTTTTTTACGGGTTCCGTGCCGCGATGGTGTTCTCGCTGGTTTTCATGGCGTGCGTGTACGCGATCGGGATCGCGGTGGGGTGCGCGATGGGATATTTTGGGGGGACGTTTGACATCGTGACGCAGCGATTGATCGAAATTTGGTCGAACATTCCGTTTCTTTACGTGGTGATCATCGTGGCTTCGATCGTGCGGCCGAGCATGCCGCTGTTGCTCTTGATCTTCGTGGTCTTTTCGTGGACTTCGATGACTTATTACATGCGGACGGAGGCTTACCGGGAGAAGTCGCGGGACTACGTGGCGGCGGCGCGGGTGCTGGGGGCGGGGACGCCGCGGATCATTTTTCATCACCTGATGCCGAACACGCTGTCGACGTTGGTGACGTTCATGCCCTTCACGATCGTGTCGGCGATTTCTTCGCTGACGGCGTTGGATTACATTGGATTTGGCGTGCCGCCGCCGACGCCGAGTTGGGGTGAGTTGTTGCAGCGGGGGGTTGCGAACATGAACGCGCCGTGGATCGTGTCGTCGGCGTTTGGCGGACTGGTCGTCGTGTTGATTTTGGTGACGTTCGTGGGGGAGGCAATTCGCGAGGCCTTCGATCCGAAAAAATTCACCGTTTACCGATGAGGGTGGTGCTTGAGTCGGGGTGGGCACGGGCTTTTGGTGCCGTGTTGGGAATTTTTTGGATGGGGGGCTGCGGGGGCGGTGGTGATGGGGAGAATGGTGAGGTGAAGCTGAAGCCGGAGGAGATCGCGGCGGCGCAGAATTATCGGCAGCCATTGGCCGAGGCTTACTACGCGGAGCACCCGGAATTTTTTCGGGTGGCGAAGCCGGAGGATTTGCCCGGGGATTTGGATTGGGAGGATGGGGCCGGGGAGGCAGAAATCGGTTCGGCGGAGGCGACGAAGGGTGGGGAAATGGTGTTCTGGTTGTCGGATTTCCCGCGGACGTTGCGGTTCAACGGGCCGGACTCGAACGGGCATTTCAGGGCATTCATTCACGACGACAACAGCATGACGGTGGTGCGGAAGCATCCGGTGACGGGGCACTACATTCCGGGGTTGGCGAAGGCGTGGGCGATCAGCGCGGATCGGAAGACGGTGTATCTCAAGCTCGACGAGCGGGCCCGGTATTCGGACGGGGTGCCGGTGACGGCGGACGATTACTTTTTTCTATTTTATTTCGGTCGTTCGTCGTGGTTGCAGGAGCCGTGGGCGGCGAATTGGTACGCGGAAAAATACACCGGGATTACGAAATACGATGATCACACGATCGCGATCGGCGTGGCGGAGGCGAAGCCGGACGTGCTGAGATTCTTCGAGCAGGACGTGCGACCGATCCCGCGGCATTTTTACAAGGAATTCGGCGAGGATTACGTGTCCCGTTATCAGTGGGAGATGGAGCCGACGACCGGGCCTTACACGATTCTCCCGGAGGACATCGAGAAAGGGAGGAGCATCACGCAGCGGCGGGTGGAGGATTGGTGGGCCCGGGATTTGAAGTTTTACCGGCATCGGTTCAACCCGGACCGGCGGAGGTTCGTGGTGATCCGGGACGTGCCGAAGGCGGTGGAGGCGTTCAAGGCCGGGGAGTTCGATCTGCTGGACGTGACGACGCCGGACATCTGGTACGAGAAGTTGCCGGAGTCGGATCCGGTGGTGGCGAAGGGCTACGTGAAGAAGGTGCAGTTTTACAACGAAGTGCCGCGACCGACCTACGGATTGTCGATCAATCGAATTCAGCCGGTGTTGGATAATCGGGACGTCAGAGTGGGGTTGAACTACGCGATGAATTGGAACGCGGTGTTGGGAAATTATTTTCGCGGCGACTACACGCGGATGCGGACTTCGGCGGATGGCTACGGCGAATTCACGCACCCGACGCTGCGGGCGCGGGAGTTTTCGGTCGAGAAGGCGCTTCAGGCATTTGCTAAGGCGGGGTTCTCGACGCGCGGAGCGGATGGGATTTTGGTCAACGACTCGGGGGAGCGGTTGAGCTTCACGCTGACGACCGGGTATCAGCATTTTGTCGAGGTGCTGACGATTCTGGAGCGAGAGGCGAGGAAGGCGGGGGTGGAACTCAAACTCGAAGTGCTGGACAAGACGGCGGCCTGGAAGAAGGCGCAGGAGAAGAAGCACGAGATCGTCTTCGCGGCTCTCAACGTCTCGGTGGAGCTGTACCCGCGATATTTCGAGTTGTTTCACTCGTTCAACGCGGTGGACGAAATGGGGGTGCCGAAACCGAATACGAACAATTTGACGATGATGAATGATCCGGAGATCGACGGTCTGATCGATCGCTACGAAACGTCGACGGATCTGGAAGAGATCAAGGCGATTGCCCGCGAACTCGAAGAGCGCTTGTGGGCGGACGGGGCTTTCATCCCGGGATTCGTGAAGCCATTTTATTGGGTGGCATTCTGGCGGTGGGTGCGGTGGCCCGAGGGATTTGACTCGCGGCTGAGTCGTTTGCCGGAGGAGATGAACGTGTATTGGGTCGACGAGGCGATGAAGGCGGAGACGCGTGATGCGCGGAAGGCGGGTGAGAGTTTTCCGGTGTCGGTGGAGACGTTTGAGCAGTATAAGGCAGAGTGAATTTTATGAGCGAAACAACGAAATTGCGGGTTTGGAGCTGGGCGGGATTTTTGGCGGCGGGATTACTGGTCGGCTGTGGCGGGGAGAAAGCGGCGGAGGAGGAACGGGACAATACGGCCGAGGTGCAGGCGTATTACGACGGGAACCCGGAGTTTTTCGTTTTCGCGAAGCCGGAGGATCTGCCGGAAGGGTTGAATTGGGAGAACGGAACAGACCTGCCGGACATCGGGTCTCCGGAGGCGACGAAGGGTGGGGTGGAGCACGGTTTCCTGGACGATTTCCCGCGGACCCTGAGGACGCTGGGGCCGGACGCGAACGGTTCGTTTCGGACGTATCTGCGCGACAACGTCGACATGAATTTCGCGCATTCGCATCCGAACGTGAAGGGGTATTTCCCGGGATTGGCGAGCGAGTGGGCGATTGATCGGCCGAATCACACGGTTTACGTGCGGCTGGATCCGGAGGCGCGGTGGAGCGACGGGGAGCCGATCACGGCGGACGACGTGCTGTTCATGTTTTACTTCTACCAGAGTCCCTACAACAACGCGCCGTGGTATCAGGATTTCTACAAGGTGCAGTATTCGCGGGTGACGCGTTACGACGAGCGGACCTTTGCGATCACGGTGGCGGAGGCGAAGCCGGACTTCGAGCAGTACGCGCTCGAGCTGACGCCGGAGCCGCGGCAGTTTTTCAAGGGCTACGCCGACGATTTCGTTTCCCATTACCAATGGAAGGTTCGACCGACGACCGGGGCCTACACGATTCTCGAAAAGGACATTCAGAAGGGTAAATCGATCGCGATGACGCGGGTGAAGGATTGGTGGGCGAAGGATCGGAAATTTTGGCGCTATCGTTTTAATCCGGACACGGTGCGGCTGGAAGTGATCCGCGATCCGGACAAGGCCTTCGAGGTCTTCTCGCGCGGGGACCTGGACATGTTTGGGATGAGTTTGGCGAAGTACAATTACGAGAAGCTCCCGGACGACGCTCCGCTGGTGCAGAACGGCTACATTCAGAAGGCGACGTTCTGGAATCAGGTGCCGCGTTCGGGATTGGGATTGTGGCTGAACACGAGCAAGAAGCCGCTCGACGATCGCGATGTGCGGCTGGGCCTGCAGCACGCAATGAATTGGGACCTGGTGATCAAGGAGTTTTTCCGTGGGGATTGGTCGCGGGAGCAGACGACATCGGACGGTTACGGCGAGTTGTCGAACCGGGAGATTAAATCGCGGGAGTGTTCCGTTCCCAAGGCGGAGGAGTCGTTCAAGAAGGCGGGTTATTCGCGCGGTTCGGACGGGATTTTTGTCAATGAAGCCGGGCAGCGGTTGAGTTTCAATCTGAGCACGGGTTATTCGACCATGAAGGACGCGCTGACGATTCTGGAGCGCGAGGCGCGAAAGGCGGGAGTCGAGTTGAAACTGGAGGTGTTGGACGGGACGGCGGGATTCAAGAAGGTGCAGGAGAAGCAGCACGAGATCGCGCTCACGGGGTTCAGTTATTCGACGACGGAGAGGTATCCCCGCTATTGGGAGACGTGGCACGGCGTGAACGCTTACAACGAGGATGGCTCGGTGAAGGTGCAAACGAACAATTTGACCGTGACCGCCATTCCGGAACTCGATGGGTTGATCGATCAGTATCGCGGATCGGAAAGCCACGACGAGAAGGTGAAACTGGCCCACGAGATGGAGCAAATCATCCACGACGATGCGGCCTACATCCCGGGTGTCTATCGTCCGATTTACAAGGTCGCGTATTGGCGGTGGATCCGTTGGCCGGCGGATTTCAACGTCGCGCGGAGTGAGTCGGCCGGACAGTATTTCGTGCATTGGATCGATCCCGAAATGCGGGAAGAGACGAAGGCGGCGATGCGAGACGGTAAGAAATTCGAGCCGCAGGTCCTGACGTTCGATCAGTTCAAGACCGAATGACGAGCGGGACAGGCGGGGCGGCGGGTGGTGCCGGGGGCGCTGGGAACATCCTGGAGGTGCGTGATCTCGTCGTGGGCTTTGACACGGACGAGGGTCCGGTGGTCGCCGTGGATGGGGTGAGCTTCGCCGTGCCGAGGGGACGGACGGTGGGGATCGTGGGGGAGTCGGGTTGCGGGAAGAGCGTGACGGCGCTCTCGGTGATGCGATTGCTGCCGCAGCCGATGGGGCGGATCCTCGGTGGACGAATTCTTTTTGACGGCGAGGAGCTGGGGGGTTGCACGGACGAGCGCATGGCCGAGGTGCGGGGAGGGGAGATTGGGATGATCTTTCAGGAGCCGATGACGGCGCTCAATCCGGTGCAGCGGGTGGGAGATCAGATCGGGGAGGTCTTTCGGTTGCACCGCAAGTTGTCGAAGGCGGAGGTGCGGGCGCGGACGGTGGAGATCCTCCGGAAGGTCGGGATTCCGTCGCCCAAGGTGCGGGCCGGGGAGTATCCGCACCAGTTGTCGGGGGGGATGCGGCAGCGGGTGGTGATCGCGATGGCGTTGGCCTGCGAGCCGAAACTGGTGATCGCGGACGAACCGACGACGGCGTTGGACGTGACCATTCAGGCGCAGATCCTGGAACTGCTGAACCGGCTGCGGGAGGAGTTGGGGATGTCGATGATCCTGATCACGCATGACCTGGGGGTGATCGCGGAGACGTGCGACGAAGTGGTGGTGATGTACGCGGGGCGGGTGGTGGAGCGGGCACCGGTGGACACGATTTTTCACCGTCCGCTGCACGCGTACACGAAGGGATTATTGGAATCGATTCCGCGGTTGGACACGGTGGCGAAGTCGCTTTTGCCGACGATTCCGGGAGTGGTGCCGGGGTTGAAGGATCTCCCGGATGGGGTGCGGTTCGCGCCGCGGTCCGGTCGGGATTACACCGAAGAGGAGTTACGGGTGCGGCCGCCGTTTCGCGAAGTCGAGCCGGGGCACTGGGTGGAATATTCGCCGAGCGTTTACCTGGGTGAGCCGTTGGAAGTCGAAGGTGGTTCGAAGGAGGTGGGGCGGTGAGTTTGCTCGAGGTCACGGATTTGCGGGTGCATTTCCCGGTGCGCGGCGGGGTTTTTCGCCGCGCGGTGGGGAGCTGCAAGGCGGTGGACGGGGTGGGTCTGGCGATTGGCTCCGGGGAGACGCTGGGGTTGGTGGGGGAGTCGGGTTGCGGGAAGTCGACGTTGGGCAAGGCGATCGTCCGGTTGGTGACGCCGACTACGGGGCGGATCGTTTTTGACGGGAAGGACATTTCGTCCATGAGCCAGCGGCGGTTGAAGCCGGTGCGGCGGGAGGTGCAAATGATCTTCCAGGATCCGGCGGAGTCGTTGAATTCGCGGCACACGGTGGGAAACATCCTGGAGGAACCTTACGTGATTCACGGGATGGGGGATCGGCGTCAGCGGCAGCGCTGGGTGGCAGAAGTGCTGGAGCGAGTCGGTCTGCCCACCGGGGCGGTGACACGATTTCCCTTCGAATTCTCGGGGGGACAGCGTCAACGGATCGGGATTGCGCGGGCGCTGACGCTGAAGCCCAAGCTGATCGTGTGCGACGAGCCGGTGTCGGCGTTGGACGTTTCGATTCAGAGTCAGATTCTCAATCTCCTCGTTGAGTTGCAGCGGGAGTTGGGGTTGTCGTATCTGTTCATCGCGCACGACCTGGCGGTGGTGAAGCACGTTTCGGATCGGATCGCGGTGATGTATTTGGGGAAGGTGGTCGAATTGGCACCGGCCGAGGTGATTCATCGTGACCCGCGGCACGCCTACACCAAAGCGTTGCTGGCAGCGATCCCGGTGGCGGATCCGCGGCGGAAGCGGGATCGAAAGATTATCCCGGGGGACGTGCCGTCGCCCATCGATCCGCCGGAGGGGAGTGCGTTTGGGCACCGGATCGGGAGTCCGCGGTATCCGGAGACGCTGGGGATGGATCTCGGGTTGCGGGAGATCGCGCCCGGGCACTGGGTGGCGCGTGATCCGTGTTGTCTGAGTGCGGAGGATTTTGCGGCCTTGGCTTAGTTCGCGGAGGGACAACTGGGTGGGGTGGGAGGTTGCGGGCGGGAGTTGGTCCTTCCTGAAGTGATCTGCGGGGGCTGTGATCTGCGGGGGCTTGCGTTAGTTCTGCCGTGTGGTTGACTGATCGGTTTCCACAAATGAACGTTTTCGTAGAACCCAAGCCGAATTGCATCGCCACCCTCCGCGTCGAACTCCCGCCGGATCAGGTCGAGAAGGAGTGGCAGACGACCGCCAAGGCTTTTCAGAAACAGGCGAAAATCCCCGGCTTCCGTCCCGGTAAAGCCCCGGCGGCGGTGATCGCCAAGCGCTACGAGGACGACATCCGCGAGGAAGTGAAGAGCCGACTGCTGCGTTCGTCGATGAACGAAGCCATCGCTCAGAAGAAGCTGAAGGTGATCTCAGTCGCGAAGGTTGACGACGTCGAGATCGGTGCGGATCGGACGATGAGCTACTCGGCGACGCTGGTGACGGCCCCCGAGTTTGAGTTGCCGGAATACAAAGGGATCGAGGTCGAGATCGCGAAGAAGGAGATGACCGACGTCGACGTCGAGGACGCCCTGAACACGCTCGCCGAGCAGCATTCGGAATTTGAGACCGTCGAGGGCCGCGCGCTGGCGATGGACGATTTCGCGGTGCTGACTTATCTCGGCACGCTGGACGGCAAGCCACTCACGGAGGCGGTGGAGAACTGTCCGCCGCTGCTCGCCGGCAAACCGAATTGGTGGATCCGGATGGCCGCCGACACGTTGGCTCCGGGATTCTGCGAAGCGCTGGTCGGGCTGAACGTCGGCGAGGAGCGTGCCTTTGAGCTTCCATTGACGGACGGATTTCCGTTCGAGCCACTCCGCGGGAAGACGGTCGCTTACACGGCGACGCTGCACGAGATCCGGGAGCGGAAGTTGCCGGAGTTTGACGACGCGCTGGCGTCCAAGATCGAGGCGGGCAAGACGATGCCGGAGCTGCGTGAGCGGATAAAGACGGAACTGGTGCGATACGCGGAGAACGATTTCGAAAGTGGGAAGCGGTCGGGAGCGATGAAAAAGCTCCTCGAGAGCATCCGCTTCGATCTGCCGCAGGACATGGTGCGCAACGAGATGTCGGGCATCATGCGCGAGATCGTGCAGGAAAATCAGGGCCGCGGCGTGAGCGACGAAGAATTGCAGGCGCACGAGGACCAGATCCAGGGCGCGGCGGAGCAGACTGCGCAGGAGCGGGTCAAATCCACCTTCGTCCTGCTGCGAATCGCGGAGCAGGAAAAGATCACCGCGACGCAGCAGGAGCTCGTTTTCCACGTCCAGCGAATGGCGGAGCGGTATCAGATCCCCGTCAACAAGATGGTCAAGGATCTCCAAAAGCGGAACGCGATTGGCAGCATTCAGGAGCAGATTGTGGTGGGCAAGGCCCTTGATTTCGTTGCTTCGAATGCTACCGTGCGCGAGCCATCCGGCAAGGCGTAGCCCCTTCACCCGATACCGATATTTTTTTTATGCTGATACCTACCGTTATTGAACAGACCGGGCGCGGCGAGCGTGCCTACGACATCTACTCGCGCCTCCTCAAGGACCGCATCATCTTCATCGGCACGGGGATCGACGACAACGTCGCGAACATCGTGATCGCCCAGCTGCTTTTCCTGCAGATGGAGGATCCGAAGAAGGACATCAGCATCTACATCAATTCACCGGGTGGCTCGGTCACGGCGGGTATGGCGATTTACGACACGATGCAATTCGTGACGTGCGACGTGAACACTTACTGCATGGGCATCGCGGCGAGCATGGGCGCGGTCCTCATGGCCGCCGGGACGAAGGGCAAACGCTACGCGCTGCCGAACAGCGACATCATGATCCACCAAGTCTCGGGTGGCGCGCAGGGCCAGGCCAGCGACGTCGAGCGGCAGGTCGAGTTCATGTATAAGCTGAAGCGGCGGCTGAACAAGATCCTCGCCCACCACACCGGGAAGCCGGTCGAGCAGGTGGAAAAAGACGCGGACCGCGATTATTACATGACGGCGGAGGAAGCGAAGGAATACGGGTTGGTCGACGAGGTTGTGCAGTCCCGCAAGGAAGTGAAACACCCGCTGGGTGATCACACTCCGAGCGAAGACGCAGCCAAATAAGAGTCTAACTCGTGGCCCGGTCTTCCAATCTCACGATGTGCTCCTTCTGCGGAAAGAGCCACGCGGAGGTGCGCAAGTTGATCGCCGGGCCGGGTGTTTACATCTGCGACAGTTGCATCGTCGTCTGCAAGGGGATCCTCGATAAGGAGATCGGGGAGGAAACCCGGAAGACGGCGGCGGCGATCCGGGTGCCGAAACCGGCGGACATTCGCCGGGAGCTGGACGCGCACGTCATTGGCCAAGTGAACGCCAAAAAGGTGCTCTCGGTGGCGGTTCATAATCATTACAAGCGAATCACGCAGCACGACGGTGGCCCCGTCACGCTCGACGCGCTGGCGGAGGTCGAGATCGAGAAGAGCAACATCCTGCTCATTGGCCCGACCGGATCGGGGAAGACGCTGCTCGCGCGGTCGCTGGCTCGGGTGCTCGACGTGCCGTTCGCGATCGCTGACGCGACGGCGATCACGGAGGCGGGTTACGTGGGTGAAGACGTGGAGGGGATCATCCACCGATTGCTGCAGGCGGCGGATTGGGACGTGAAGCGGGCGGAGGTCGGAATCATCTACATCGACGAAATTGATAAGATCGGTCGGAAAACGGAGAACGTGAGCATCACGCGCGACGTGTCGGGTGAAGGGGTGCAGCAGGCTCTGTTGAAAGTATTGGAAGGCTCGGTTTGCAACGTGCCGCCGCAAGGTGGGCGCAAGCATCCGCAGCAGGATTACATCCAAGTCGATACGCGGAACATCCTGTTCATTTGCGGCGGGGCTTTTGTCGGTTTGGAAAAAATTGTGCAGCGGCGACTGGGCGCGAAGGCGATGGGTTTCCACGTCAAGGGTGGCGTGGATGAGGTGCACGCGGCGGTTCACCTGGCGGAGCCGGAGGACTTGCTGTCGTTTGGGTTGATTCCGGAGTTCATCGGGCGGCTGCCCGTGGACGCGGTGCTCGATCCACTCACCGAGGACGAGCTGGTCCAGATCCTGACCGATCCGAAGAACGCGATCGTGAAGCAATACGTGAAGCTGATGGCGATGGACGGCGCGCACCTCAACGTGACGAAGGACGCGTTACGGGCGATGGCGGCGCAGGCGGTCGTCAAGGGAACCGGGGCACGGGCGCTGCGGTCGATGATGGAGCGCATCATGCTCGACGTGATGTACGAGACGCCGAGCCGCGACGATGTGGCGGAGATCACCGTGAACCGGGCGGTCGTCGAGGGGCGGAAGGCTCCGATGGTGCGAAAGCGGGTCGAGAAGGAAGCGGCTTGAGGGGTGAGCGCTGCGCGCTTTTGATTGGTGACCGGCTGGAAGCCGGTGCTACGTTTTTGAAATGACAGCTCTGCTGGAAAGTGTCGGGAGGGTTTCGGTCGAGGAGTATCGCGCGGGGGAGTCGGTGGTGAAAGAGAGGCACGAGTGTTGGGTGGGTTGTGTGGACGCGGTGCTGACACGGCCACGCGGCGGTGTCGGAATTGCGCCGTGCGATTTCGAGGAGCGGCTTGAGTTCTGAGTCGTGGGTGGGTTTGCCTATTTGTTCGAGCGGTTTCCGGCTTTCTCGCAGACGTTCTGTTTTCGGGAGGTGCTGGAGATGCATCGGCAGGGGGTGGAGTTTACGGTGTATTCGATTCGGGATCCGCGCGGGCAGCCGGAGCAGGATTTTCCGGACGAGATCCGGGATCTGATCACGTATCTGCCGGACTCGTTCAGCGAACGGATCGCTTCCGATTGGTGGTTTCGCCGCCGAGCGCGAAAAGGGCAGGCGCGGCTGGAAGGGGATTGGGGCGATGGTTCGGAGAAGCGGCGGATCTACGAGGCGCTTTGGTTACGGGGGGAATTGAAGCGGAAGAAGATCACGCACGTGCACGCGCACTTCGCCGGGATGGCGGCGCGCACCGCGTTTTGGCTGAAGCGGCTCGGGGGCGTGACGTATTCCTTCACGGCGCACGCCGACGACGTTTTTTGTGAGAATGCTGAATCGCACGTGGCGGATCTGGTCGACGGGGCGGAATGGGTGGCAACGGAGACTGAGTTCAGCGCTCGGTTTCTGCGGGAGCGATTTCCCCGGGCGGCTGGGAAGATTTATCGCGTTCACAATGGGATCGAACTGCAACCCGTGCGGAGGTCGGAGGACGCGGAGGGATCACCGCCCTTGGTTTTGTCGGTGGGTCGCTACATCGAGAAGAAGGGGTTTGCCGATTTGATCGCGGCTTGCGGCCAGTTTGGCGGGCTGGACTTCGAGTGTCAGATCGTCGGTCAAGGACCGCTGGAGAGTGAACTCCAGGCGCAGATCGACGCCGCTGGATTGAGCGACCGCGTGCGACTGGCGGGGCCGAGGACACAGGGGCAAATCGACGGATTGCTCGCGCGGGCGGCGGTGTTTGTGCTGGCTTGCCGAAACGCGGCGGACGGGGGGAGCGATAATCTGCCGACGGTCGTTATGGAAGCGATGGGGGCGGCGGTGCCGGTCGTCTCGACGCGGCTGGCGGGCGTGCCGGAGATGGTGGAGGATGGGGTCACTGGTTTTCTGGTTGGAGAGGGGGACGTCGGCGGGATTGCGCGGAGGGTGCGGGAGTTGCTGCTTGATCGGGAGGTTGGCCGACGGATGGGCGACGCGGGTCGGGCGGCTTGCGAGGCGAAGTTTGCAACGACGGAAACGACGGCTTCGTTGCGGCGACTTCTCCAGATCTGAGGGCGCAGTCCGCTTCGTTCGAAGGGTCGGGTGGCGGCGGGTTCGCTAACCGACGGGGTCGGCGGCGCAGCGGAAGCCGAGGTGGCCGGCGGAGCTGTCGGGGGTATTGGACGTTCGTGCCGAGCAGCGGTAGCGGTTGCAGTAGCTGGCGTGACAGAGGTAGCTGCCGCCCCGCATGGCGCGGCGGTCTTCGTGAGGCGGGAGGTGGAAATGGTCGGCGGCCCATTCCCAGGTGTTGCCGGTGAGGTTGAAGAGTCCGTACCCATTGGGTTTGAACGAGCGGGCGGGGGCGGTGCCGCGGTAGCCGTCGTCGCCGGTATCGGTCTTCGGAAACTCGCCTTGCCAGATGTTGCAGCGGTGTCTGCCGCCGGGATGCAGGTCGTTGCCCCACGGGTAGAGCTGCTGCTCGAGACCGCCGCGGGCGGCGTACTCCCATTCGGCTTCGGTCGGGAGACGTTTGCCCGACCAGGCGGCGAAGGCGGTGGCGTCGTTCCAGGTGACGTGGACGACCGGGTGGTCGAGGCGGTCGAGCTTGGCGATATCGTCCTGGCCGCCAAGCGGATTGCGCCAGTGCGCCCCGGGGACGCCGTACCACCACTCGAGGCCGGCGACGCGGCGGTCGGTCAGTTTTTTCCGCTGAGACTTCGGGATTTGGCTGTGATGGACGAAGGACCAGCCGAAACGCTCGGTCTCGGTGACGAAGCCCGTGGCTTCGACGAAGGCGCAGAAGGCACGGTTCGTCACCGCCGTCTCGTCGATCCAAAACGGCGCAACCTCAACGGTGCGAACGGGACCCTCGCGGTCGCCAGACCAGGTCTCGGGGCCTTCGGCACCCATGAGGAACGAGCCACCGGGGATGGCGGCCATCCCGGTCTCGTCGAAGGTCGCTGGTCGGATGATCGGAGCTTGATCCGCCGGGGCGGATGTTTTGGGGGGCGCATCGCGCTTGGCGGTCGGGGCGCAGCAGGTGGAATTGGTCATTGCAGCTGGGCGATTTTCGCTAGGGTGGTCGGCGGATGCAAACTGTCGTTGAGGGGGAAGAAGTGGTTGATTTGCCGGAGGGTTGGGGCCGGGACGGGGTGCCGCTGGAGATCGATCTTGGGTGTCACCGGGGGAAATTTTTGGTGGGGATGGCGGAACGGCATCCCGGGGTGCGGTGGCTGGGGGTCGAGAAATTGTCGGGCCGGGTGCTGCGCTGTCGGGCTAAGTTCGGGCGGTTTGGTTTGGAGAATGCCTGGGCGGTCCGGGGGGAGGGACTAAGCGGCGTGCGGAGTGCGGTGGACGGCGGGAGCGTGGCGGCGATTCACGTGTCGTTTCCGGATCCTTGGCCGAAACGGCGGCACTGGGGGCGGAGGGTGGTCGATCTGGCGATGCTGGAGGACGCCTGGGAGTTACTGGCGGTCGGGGGGACTTTGCGGTTGATGACGGATGATGCGGGGTATTTTGCGGCGATGCGCGCAGCCGTGGCAGATTTTGGGCGCTTCGTTGAGGTGGGTTGGGATGATGGGCGGGAGCTGGTGGAAACGGAGTTCGAGCGGAAGTTTGCTGAGGTGGGGCAGCGCGTTTTCCGGGTTGCGCTGGTGCGAGGTCGGTAGGATCCCGTGGGAAATCAAGCGGACCCGGGCCGGGAGCCAGTGCTACCCATTTCGATCGCTTCGCGATAATGACCTTCCAAGGCGGTGATGGAGGAGTCACTGGAGAATTTTCCGCGGACGGAGGCGGCGGCGTTGCGGCTGGTGGGTTCGTAGGTGGTGGTGAGTCTCTCGAGGGAAGTGACGAGGGCGGCCGCGTCGCGTTCCGGGGTGAGGTAGCCGTCTTGGCCGTGGGTGACGGCCTCGGGGATGCCGCCGTGGTTGGTCGCGACGACGGGGAGACCGGTGGCCATGGCTTCGAGCATCGAGTTGGGCACGCCTTCTTGGTCGAGTTGGTCGGTCGTTTGGCTTGGGTGGATGAAAATGTGGGAGCGGTCGTAGAGGGCGCGGAGTTGAGGCTGAGTCTGAAAGGCGACGAAGTTCACGGCGGAGGTGAGATCGAGTCGGGCGGTGAGTTTTTCCAAGTCGGGGCGAAGCTTGCCGTCACCGGCGATGGTGAAGGTGGACGCTGGGTGGTTTTTTCGAAAAGTCGCGAAAGCTTTGAGGGCTTGATCGATTCCCTTTTTCTCGATGAGACGGGCGGCTTGGACGAGGTGCCAGGCTCCGTCAGCCGGTGCATTGCGGGGGACGAACGGAAAGTCGTCGAGGGGAATGCCGGTGCGGTTGAGGCGGATGCGGGCGGGGTCGGCACCCAGTTCTGCCAATCGACGAGCGAGGGATTCGCTCCGGGCGAGGACGAGCGGAACCGTCTGAATGAGCTGGCGGAGGCGGTCGTTGTAGCCGGGTTCGCGGTCGCGTTGCATGATGTCCATGCCGTGAAAGGAGACAACGGTTGGGCCGGGCCAGTGGCGAATGAAGGGGAGAAGGTGGACTCCGGTGTGGCCGAAATAGACGTGCAGCAGGTCGGCGTGGCGGCGGGTCAGGATCGCGTTGAGCTGATCGTATTCGCCGCGGTAGAAGACGGGTTCGAGGCGGCGAAGGTATTTTTTCTCGAAGCGGGAGAGGAAATTTATCCGGGGGCGGGGAAGGACTTCGACGGCGGCGAAGGGAAATTTTTCGGAGTGCTCGCGGGACTTGGTGAGGACGAAAGTCTCGTAATTACGCAGTCCGGTGATCTGCCGGTAGATGTGCAGCATCTCGGGTTTGAGGAAGGTGGTGCAGTAGCTGGCGACGGTCATGGCAGCTATGATTTATGATTTATGATTTATGATTGGGATGCTTTTTCGCGAGATCGCTTGAGGCTACGTTGAATCCATGTCGGAGTTTTCCCCCGAGGATGAGGCGGATTTTGCGTTGATGTGTCTCGTGAAAGGCGGCGATGCGGTGGCGTTTCGGGAGTTGGTCGAGCGGCATCAGAATCGCGTCGTTGGGACGGTTGCGAAGATGCTGGGGAATGATCGGGACGCGGAAGACGTGGCCCAGCAGGTCTTCGTGCGGGTTTGGAAGGCGGCAGAGCGGTATGAACCGAAGGCCAAATTCACGACTTGGCTGATGACGATCACGCGGAATCTGGTCTTCAACGAAGTGCGGCGGCGGGATCGAGTGAAGCTGGTTTCGGTGGAAGCCGAGGAGGAAGCGGTCGGGCGGCAGATCGTCGACGAGTCGGTGCGGATGGCTTCGGAGGAAATGCTCGACGCGGAGTTGCGGGAGGTGGTGGACGCGGCGATCCGATCGCTGCCGGAGGCGCAGCGGATGGCGGTGGTGCTGCGTCGCTACGACCGAATGCCGTACGAGGAAATTGCCGTCGTGCTGAAGACGACGGTGCCGGCGGTGAAGAGCCTGCTGTTCCGGGCCCGCGGGGAGTTGAAGCGGCTCTTGGCGGGATACCTGTGAGGGAGGCGTTGTTGGGGCCGGACGCTGGGAGCGGCTTCTTTGCGGGTGCTCATCGCAGGGGATCTGGACGCCCGGTGGCGCGGCGGTCCTACTTTTCGGGTGGGTGCCAGGTGGTGTCGGCGTAGTGGCCGGGGGGGAGGGTGGCGGGGGCGTCCGTTGAGTTGGTGAGGGTGACGTTGCCGCATATTTTTGTGTCGGGACTGAAGATGAATGGGCCCGTGACGGTGAGGGATTTGCAGGCAACCAAAGAGGGTGGACCGTCGGGGGTAGCGGCGTCCAGTTGGTCGACCAGCTTGTAGTTGCCGTCGAGCTCGACGCGGGGCGGGATGCCGTTGCGGGTCGCGGCGAGGGAGGCGCTGCCGTCGGCAGCGATTTCGTAGGCGTCGGAGCGGAGGGTGAGGAGATCGCCGGTCGTTTTGACGGGGGCGAATCGCGAGCGAGGAACGGCGATGGCTCCGGCGTCGGGGAAGCACTCGATGGCGGCTCCCATGGCGGTTTCGAGCTGGACGACTGGGGTGGAATTTTTGTCGCGGGGGTCGACGGTTTTTTGGTTTCGGATGACGGGGAGCGGGAGGAAGCCACCGGCGGATTTGATGGCCTCGCGCAGGAGGTCGAGTCGGAGCCAGAGGTTGTTGGTATTGAAGAAGCGGTGGAGCTCGATGTCCTGGAACGAGTCGAGATCGTCGTCCGGGCATTGGGCGGACTCGCGGAGAATGAGGTGACCGTCGCGGAGGGCGAGGTGGCCGCCCTTGCGATCGGACGGGGTGCGGGCGGTGACCTCCATGGCGAAGGGTTTGCCGGACTCGGCGAACCAGGCGAGGAGGGCCGGGTCGAGGGTTGCGCCGAGGTTGTCGGAGTTGGACACGAAGAGGTAATTGATGCCGTGGTCGATGAGATCGTCGATGGCTCCAGAGCCGGCGAGGACAGCGTAGAGGTCGCCGTGCCCAGGGGGACACCACTCCAGGTCGGGGGCCGGGGGCCACTCGGCGGGCGCGAGGGTGGCGGCGTCGATCTTGGGGACTTTGTTTTGAAGGAGCTCGAGGTCGGCGGGATCGCCGAGGGCGGAATACTTCGACAGCGCGGAGCGGGTGTCGGCGCTGGTGCTGAAGCTGTTCATCAGCAGGAAGCGGACGTCGGAAGTGGTCTCGCGGTAGCTGAGAATCTGCCGGACGATGAGGTCGAGGAACGTGTCGTTGCGGCGGACGGGGAGCAGGGATTTCGCGCGTTCGAGGCCCATGCTGGTGCCGAGGCCGCCGTTGAGCTTGAGGATGGCGGTCTGCGAAAGGAGCGTGGGGGAGTCGGCGGTGGCGAAGGACTCCCGGATATCGTCGAGGCTGGGGAGAGAGTCAACGGGGGTGATGGCGGACTCGGGGATGAGCGCGTTTTCATTGCGGGCGAAGCGTTCGTAACCGTTTTCGAAAGCGCGGATGGCGGCCTCGGAGACGCCGGCGGATTCCATTTTCTCACGGAAGAGGTGGGTTCTCATGGCTCGAGAGGGTCGAAAGGTGGGGGGGGAAAGTCGAGTTTCGAGTTGGTTGTCGGGGATTCCCCTAGATTTCAGGCGAGAGTTGAACTCTGGCGCGCGCATGGCTAATCGTCGGCTCATGATGACGCGCCGAGTCTTATTTACCGCGGTGAGTTGCCTCTGCTTCGTGGGCTCGCTCGGGATCTGTCTAGCCGACCTGCGGAAAGCGAAGAGTCCGCCGCGCATCGATTTGGACGTGATGCGAGACCGGTCCACGAAAGTCGAGGGCGGTGACTGGGACGACAAGGCGGAGCGAGTGCAGATGACGATCACCGTGACGAACCTGGAGCTCAACGCGTCGGTCGGAGGGTTGACGGCCCATTTTTGGTTGATCGGTCGATCGGCGATTGACCGCAAGGTCTATAAAATCGTGCAGCGAGAAGAATTTCCCATCGAGTTATCGAATGCGCGGGACGGGCGAAAGTTGGAACACGAGACGAAGGAACTGGAGCTTCGCTACGACACGACTTTCGCAAAATTCGGCGCAAGCTACCACGGGTGGTTGCTGGTGGTGCTCGACGAGGACGGCGAGATCGTGGCGCTGAAGAGCACGTCTCCCGCGTTTGAAAAGGCGATCGATGTCGCGATGAACCTGAAAGCGGGGGACTGGGTGGACTCGAATTTGGCGTCGGCGAAGGAACCCGATCGACCTCGACTCCGTTAAGGTCTCTCGAGGAAGGGCTCGATTTTTTCGAAGGTCTTGACACCGATCCCGCTCACGCGGGTGAGGTCGCCGGGAGCGGTGTAGGGGCGATTCTCGATGATGCGGTAGGCCATCGTCTCGCCGATGCCGGGGAGGCGCATGAGTTCGTCGCGGGTGGCGGTGTTGAGATCGATGCGTTCGTCGCGTCCGAGCGGCTGGTTGCCCTGGGCGAGGGCGAGTTCGGCCTCCTCGGCGCGTTGCAGGCCACGGTCGTCGGCGATGCGGTCCCAGTCGGTGAGCGCCCAAGCACCGGTGCCGCTGCGGGCGGAGGTGAGTTCCAGATCGTCGAGGCGGGCTTCGTATTCGTCGGCGGAGAGGGTGGGGGTTTGACGGTAGACGCCGAAGGCGCGGGCGAGGCCGTTGCGGACGAGGAGGGTGGCGAGGTCTTCGCCGGTGCTGGTGGTGACGAAGCCGTAGTAGCGTTTGTAGCGCGCGCTCCCGCGTCCGTCGGTCCAGGCGGTGTGGACGGTAAAGGGCTTGGACAGGGCGGCGCGGGTGAGGAGAGCGCCTTGTTCGCCGAGGTCTTTGGCGGCTTGGATATCCTGCACGCCGAAGTAGCGGCGCTGGGCTCGGAGACGGCGGGCGTCGGTGTCGTCGGCGACGTGCCACTCGAAGCAGTCGGCTCCGTAGAGGCGGATGGTGAATTGCTCGCCGCTCGGTGTGGTGATTGGAAAGCTGTCGCCATCGGCCCAGTCGGTGATGACGAGGTTGCAGTGTGGGATGGAGAAGAGGCCGGTGGCGGGGTCTTCGGTTCCTTCGGCGGGGGGAGCGGCGGAGAGGGTGTTGAGCGGGAGGGCTGCGAAGAGGGTGAGAAGTAAAGATTTAAGCGGCGTCATGGACGGAAAATGCGGCTTCGCCGATGGGTTGGATCATCAGCTGGAAGCCGATGCCACGAGGACCTCGTTCTTCGGGCGGTTAGGCTTGTTTCGCTTTCGGAGGATGGCGGCGGTGGTGAAGATCACTTCAAGGACCACGAAGCTGGCGGCGTATTCGAAGCCGCCGCTGCCGAAGCCGTAGCTGTGGAGGCCGACGCCCAGGACGAAGTTCACGCCGTACCAGGCCATGATGATCGTCTGGAAGGCGAGGATGGATCCGACGGCGAGCCCGAAACCAGCCCAGCGTCCGGCGATTCTGCCGTGGAGAATGAAGAGGTAGGTGAGCAGTGCGACGAGGGCCCAGGTTTCCTTTGGATCCCAATCCCAGAAGCGGCCCCAACTGTAGTTTGCCCAGACGCCGCCGAGGATGGTGCCGACGGCGAGCAGGAGGACACCCACTTGGAGGGTGCGGTAGATGTAGTTGTAGAGGGCGGGGCTGGGCTTGGTGCCGAGGATGACCTTACCAAGAGCGAGGTGGGAGACGCCGAGAGCGAGGGCGAAGGCGGCGTAGCTGAGGGTGATGATGAGGACGTGAGTCGCGAGCCAGAAGTTGCTCTGGAGGACGGCGGCGAGGGGGTGGATGCCGGGATCGAGGGCGAGGGGCTGGCTGTCGGCGAGGATGAGCGAGAGGACGGCGACGGGGATGGCACCGAGAAGGAAATAGCGACCGCGGTAGATCGCTTCGAAGACGAGGGCAAAGAGGACGGTGCCGAACGCGACCCAAATGATGGATTCATACATGTTCGTCACCGGCGGGCGGCCGGCGATGAGGATGCGGGCAACGAAGCCGAAGAGCTGGAAGGCGAAGCCGACGGCGGCGAGACCCCAGCCGATGGCGTAGCCGGAGCGTCGACCGCGCAGGGAGGTGACGGCGAGGGCGATGCCGGAGAGGAGGTAGAGGATCCAGGCCCAGCGGAAGGGATGCAGATTTTGGGTGTGGGTCTCGAGGGAGATCTTCCAAGTGGGGGGTTGGAATTGCGGAGCCTGCTTGGCGAGTTCGGCCCGGAGTTTTTCGGCGGCGGTATTGAAGGCCAGTTGATCTTCGGCGACGTAGGCGGCGCGCAGGTTCGCGAAGAGGGGGTCGGTCGGATCGAGGGTTCGCCAGGCGGAGGTGTCGCCGGCGGGATTGGCGACGACGCGGTAGACGCTGCCGTTGCGGAGGGCTTCGAACTCGGCGAGGCGGAGGCCGATTGACTCCATCTTTTTGTCGATGCCGGTGAGCTTGCCGCCTTCGCTGGTGCGTTTGGCGTTTTCGGCGTCCTGGAGGAGCTGGACGAAGGTGGAATTGGCGGCGAGCTCGTCGTAAGAGTAGAGCTTGCGGGTGTCTTCGAGGCCGGCGGCTCGTTTGACGTCGATGGAGTCGACGAGGATGAGGGGCTGGGCGCTCCAGGTAGAGGGTTGGAACCAAAGGTCGGTGATGACGTCGAGGGCGGGGCGCTTGGAGTCTTCGGTCTTGAGGGTGCGGCGTCCGGCGAGGCTGAGGAGACTCTCCTGGGCGAAAACGAGGTAGGGTTTTTTGCGCCCGCTTTCTTGAACGGGGATGGTTTCGAGCTGAGTGAGGTCGAGGGCGGAGTGGAGTGGCGCGGCCGTCGCGAGAGCGAGCGCGCAGGTGAGGGATTTGATGAACGATTTCATTTGGGTTGGTCGGCGACTGGAAGCTCGCCGCTCCTTGAGGCGGTCTTTGGGCGAAGGTAGAACTGGATGAAAATGCCGGCGCAGATGGCGAGCGAGCCGAACCATTTTGGGAGCCAGCCGGGGTCGTAGAGAACTTGGAGGGTGGTTTCGTTGAGGTCCTTGGGGTTCCATTCGGCCTGCGAGAATTTGTAGTTGAAGCCGGTGAGGTTGGCGAGGAAGCCGCCGGGCCAGCTGGCGGGCTGGTTCATCTGAGCGACGGCGATCTTGGTAGCGTCGGTTTCGTTGTCGGTGAATTTCACGGTGGAGATGTAATTGGCGGGGGTCTCGGTGCCCTCGTAGCGGGGGACTTCGAAGCTCTCGAGCGCGATGCTGAACGGGGCGGGGCGGAGCTGAAGGCCGTAACCAAAGCGGACGACGGTGCGGTCGAGAGCGAGGGTCGTAAGATTGCCGGAGGCGATCCATTTCGTCGGGCCGATGCGGCCGTCGGGGGCGCGGAGGGCGGCGTGGAAACCGGGGATGCCTTTGACGGTCGGATCGCCGGGGCGGGGGTCAGTGAGGGTTTCGGCTTTCGGGAAATACTCGGTGACTTCGGCGGTCCAATCCGCCCAGCCGGGGGTGATGACGTCTCCCTTTTGAGCGGTGCCGGTGCTGGTGGCAATGCCGTTGCGGCTGGATTGCCAGTCGATGCCGCCAGTGGGGTTGGGGGCAAATTCAAGAGCCAGACCGCCGCTTTCTGGAGTCGTGGCGGAGTCGGCGGCAGCCGGGCCGGTGAGGCGAACGAGAACGGCGGGGTTGTTGGGGAGAGGCGAGGCGGTGGTGGGACGACCGTTTTCGAGTTTGAAGTCGGGCCAGTAGCTTTCGACCCGGACCGTCGTGGTGCCGGTGTCAATGGTGGTGCCGACAACTTCGGAGCGGCGGTAAGTGGCGGCTCCGGCCGTGAGGGTCTGGCCGTCGGCGCTGAGGGTGACGGGCAGATCGGTGGTGCCGTTGTCGGCGGTGACGACGGGGGCGTATTTGGCGAAGATCATGCGAGTTTCGTTAACGGTCTTCGGGGTGCGGTCGGGGAGGGTCGGCAGGAAGGCGATGCGGGCCATGCCGAAGAGATCTTTCTCGACGCCGCCGTCGGGAAGGAGGGCGAGGGGGAGGTCGAGGTGCTGGCCAGCGGTGTCGCTGTGGAAGTGGAGGTCGACGCCGGGGAGGGCGGCTGGGTCGGAGGAGGCGATGAGTTTTTCCTCCTCGATGAGGTTGGGGCTGAAGTCGTCGGTGAAGAGTTCGTAGTCGGTGTCAGGGAGCGGGAGGGTGTCGGGGCGGTCCTCGGAGGGAAGCGCGGCTTCCGCGTCGAAGCTGATGAGGTAGAGCGCGCCGTCCTTGGGACTCTCGACTTGGAGGACGCTCCGGCTGGTGGTGATGCGGGTGACGGGCGGCTTTTCGGTGTGGAGCGTTACGTTGCCTTCGAAGCCGAACTTCGAGCCGATAACGGCACCGATGAGAAGGATGATGATGCCGTAATGAGTGACGATGAACCCGGTGTGGCGTCGCTGCCAGGGCCAGCGGCTCACGGTGACGGCGAGAAGATTGATGCAGAGGACGCCGAGCCAGATGATGAACCACGGGGCTTTGTAGATGTAGGCGGCGGCGATCTTGGAGTTGAAGGCGCTCTCGTAGAATGTCGCGACGGCGATGGCGATGGCGATGGTGGCGAGGAGGGTGAGGGCGAGCTTGAGGGAGGCGAGGGCGTGGATGACCTGCCAAGTCGGCGAGCCTTCACGGCGGGCATTGACGAGCTTGCGGTGCGCGTCGCGGGTGAGCGGTGGCTTTTTTGGGGCTGTTGTCATTCGCGGGAACGCCAAGGTATTAGCGTTGCTAATATATGCAACTGCTTGTGGGGGGGATCATCAACGTCGGGGCCGTCCTTGGTGGGCATTCAGATATCCACGAGTACGAAGTCGCAGGGATCGGTCCGACACGTGGGCAATGGGAACGATTCCAATGCGGGCCTACCCGGGATGCGCGTTGGCGGTGGGGAGCTGGCTGGCGGACTCGAGGGCTTTCAGGAGAGCGGGGCGGCGGATGGGTTTGGTGAGGGTGTCGTCCATGCCGGCGGCGAGGTAGGTCTCGCGTTGCTCGGCGAGCGCGTTGGCGGTGAGGGCAATGATGGGGAGATGCTGGGCAGGGCTGGCGAGTTGGCGGTTGCGCTCAAGGGAGCGGAGTTCGCGCGTGGCTTCGGGGCCGCCCATGGTGGGCATCTGGATGTCCATGAGAACGAGGTCGAAGGGGTAGGTCCGGCACGCGGCGATGGCGTCCACGCCGTTGCGGGCGGTGCGGCAGACGCAGCCGAGCTTCTCGAGGAGGAGAACGACGAGGCGGGAGTTGAGGAGGTTGTCTTCGACGACGAGGACTCGCAGACCGTGGAAGTTCGCTGGTTCGACGGGCGTGGCCTCCGCCGTGCCGGCCAGCGGTGCGTCCCGGGCGCGGTCCAGTTCAGCGGGAGAGTCGGTGGTGATGGTCACGGTCATCGAGGTCCCGACGGCAACCTGGCTGCGAACGGTGATGTCGCCGCCCATCTTTTGGCAAATCTTCCGAGCGATCGCGAGGCCGAGACCAACGCCACCCTGCCGATCGCTCTCGTTCTCGCTGGCTTGGTTGAAGGCTTCGAACAAGCGCTCGACCTTGGCGGGCGGGATGCCGGCGCCCGTGTCGTCGACGCGGAAGTCCCAGGTGATCCGGTCGCGGGGGGCGGCGGGGCGGGTGGAGACGTCGAGCGTGACGTTGCCGTCGTCGGTGAACTTGATCGCGTTTTCGATGATGTTCTGGAGGATCTGCGAGAGGCGGGTGCGGTCGGCGTGGATCGAGGCGGGTGCGGCGGGGTCGATGCGGCAGTCGAAGGCCACGTTCTTCGCGTCAGCTCGGACCTGCAGCACTCGGGCGAAGTCGCGTAGCCAGGGGGCCAGCGAAAAGGTTGTCTCGTGGAGTTCGAGTTTGCCGGATTCGACGCGGGAGAGGTCGAGGATTTCGTTGATGAGAACGAGGAGGTTCTCGCCGGAGGTGCGGATGGCGGAGAGGTAGTTCCGCTGTTCGTCGGCGAGATTGGTGCTGCTGAGGAGGTCGGCGAATCCGAGCACGGCGTTCATTGGCGTGCGGATGTCGTGACTCATCATGGCGAGGAATTCGCTCTTGGCCCGGTCGGCTTTCTCGGCGCGTTCGCGCTGTTTGCGGAGTTCGGCGGCGGCGAGTTTCTGCTCGGTAATGTCGATAACGAAGCCGTGCCAGAGCGTGCCACCGTCGGGGAGCCGCTCGACGCGGGCGTGGGCGGAGCGCCAGACGGTTCCGGCCTTCGGAAGGGTCACGCGGTAGTCCTCAAACCACGGGGTGAGTTCGCGAAAGGAGGTCACGAGACTGCGCCAGATGCGTTTGCGATCGTCGGCGTGAACGAGATCGAGGATCGCGGAGCCGTCTTGTCGGGCCTGTTCGGGAGTGAGTTCGTAGATGGTCCGGATGGCTTCGCTGGCGTGGAGAACGGAAGTGCGGCCGCTGGGGTATTGCCGGAATTGGTAGAGCATCCCGGGCAGGTCGCGCGTGAGCCGATGGAAAAGTTCGACTCCCGCAGGCTCTTGCCGGCGGGCGACCTCGAGGCGGATGTGGAGGACCGCAATCATCAATCCGACGACCAGCGAAGTGCCCGCAGCGATCGACACCGCACCCGAACCAACATCGCCTCCAGCCAGCCCCAGACTCGCCGCCCAGAGCGCGAAGGCACCGAGCGCGGTTAGCAGCCCCAGCGCACAACTCAACAGAAAGGCTCGCCCGGCGGATCGCCGGCAAGTTTCTTTAGAATTATCGTCGCTGCTTCCCATGCAAACTAATCGGTCGGCTTTCGCCGCATTACGGTCAAAACTTTTCTGTTGGCAGATCGGGTCGGATCGATGACCTGGCCGGGCGGCGGTAGCTGGGTTAGCGCACTTGGACCAAGGTGCCTTTCTGGATCTTCTGGGTCAGAAAGAAGGCGTCCCAATTTGCAAGTCGGATGCAGCCGCTGCTTTGGTTGCGGCCGATTTGGTCCGGCGAGTTGGTGCCGTGGATGCCGACGCTTTTGCGGTTGATGCCCATCCAAACGATGCCGACGTAGTTGTTGGGGCCGGGTGGGATGTTGAAGGCGTTGTCGCTGCGGGTGCCGTCTTTGAGGACGGATTTGTCGTAGCGGAAGTAGGGCATGAGGATGTTGGAGGTGATCTTCCAGTCGCCTTCCGGGACGGGGACGCGGTCGGAGCCGGGGGTGCAGGGGAAGGAGGCGATGATCTTGTCGTCCTCGTAGAGTTCGATGAGGCGCGGGGAGCGGAGGATGACGAGGCGGCGGATCGGTTCCGGGTCGGCGGTGGGGGTGGGGGTGGGGGTTACAGGATCCGCGAGGATCGGAGCAGGGTCGTCGGTGGGGGTGAGGTCCGGGCTGGGGGTTGGCGAGGCGGCCTCGGCGGCGGCTTTTTTCGCCTTGGCTTCGGCTTTGCGCTTGGAGTTGAGATCGACGACGAGTTGCATCGAAAACTCTTCGACGTTCGGGACCCGGAGGGTGGTGCCCGCGGTGGGTGCGGTGATGGTTGGGTTGAGTTCTTGAATGTAGTCGAGATCGGAGTGGAACTTCTCCGCAACAAGTTCCCACGCGTTGGCGTAGGGCATGCTATCGAGTTTTTCCTGCTCGGCGGGGGTGGAGGCCGTCTTGCCGACCCACTCGAGATCCTCTTCGGTGAGGGTGTAATCGCGGAGCGGTTCGGCGGCGGCGGACAGATCGAGGCGTTCGCCGGGCGGCAGGTTGTTTGCGACGTTATAGCGGTCTGCGGCGGCCTGGGTGAATTCGCCGCCGAGTCCATCGAGTTTGCCGGGGCGAAATCCGGCACGGTCGAGGACGATTTGGACCTTGAGCAGCTCGATTCGCTGCGGGCTGTCAAACGGTTGTTTGTCGATGCGGCCTACGGAGGCGCTGGGCTGGGCAACGGCTGTGCTGGTGAGGGCGAGGCAGATCAGAAAGGCGAGGCAGCGACTCATAGCTCGGCATCATCGGATCGACGGATTGTCGATTGCAAGGCTGGTCGGAAAAAACGGGGGCGGTCTTGGCCGTCGATTGTCCGACCCAGCCATCCTGATGAGTCACCCGCCTGCGCCCGTGCTCATGTCGGCACTGGTCTCCGCGCTCGGCTTTGTGCTGATGGCCATAGGCACGGGCTCCGGAGCCCAGCTTCCTCTCGCCACCGTCGTCCTGTGCGCGCTCGACCGAATGTTTCACCGCGAACCCGAACACCCAACCAATGGACTCTCCGTGTTCACCCCCAACGCCGCTTGAACCAAGCGAGTCCACGTCCTTATCATCACGGTCTGGCTCACGAATTGTGGGTTTTCCTCGCATTCGGTGAGCCTCGACGGTGCCCAATTCATCCGAGAGCAGATTAATTTGCACAACCAACCATGACCGCTCCCGAGACATTGTCCGGCGGATCCCTCTGGAGCAATCGGCCGTTCCGCCGGTTGTTTTCGGCTCATGTCGTGAGCCTCATCGGCAGCGGACTTAGTTCCGTTGCACTCGGTTTGCTGGCGCACCAGCTTGTCGGAGCGTCCGCGTCGGCGGTGTTGGGCATCACGCTTGCCATTCGGATCGTCGTCATTGTTGTCTGCGCCCCCTGGGCGGGGTGGGTCGCCGACCGGATCGGCGTGCGGACGGCCCTGATCGCGAGCGACCTGTCGCGGGCGCTCATCGTGGTGGGATTTTTCTTCGTCGAATCGGTCTGGCAAATCTACGCGCTGGCGGTGCTCCTCAATCTTGGTGCGGCGGTTTTCACGCCGATTTACAAAGCCGTCATTCCCGGCATCACGACCGCCGAGCAGTATCCGCGCGCGGTCGCGCTCGGGTCCGTCGCCTACGATACCGCGAACATTCTCGGCCCGTCGCTGGCCGCGTTCACAATTACCGTCTTCGGGTTTCGGGGGAACTTCGCCGCGGACGCGCTCACGTTCCTCGTCAGCTCTGCGTTGATTTTCGGTTTGCCGCGACTCGCGGCGGCGGGGTCCTTGAAGGAACGTCCCGTCGCCCTCACCCACGGCATCAAGGCGATGCTTCGCCGCCCGCAACTGCGGGAAACCCTCTACCTCGCATTTCAGGTGAGTGTGGCGGGTGGATTTGTGCTCGTGGCCACGGTGGATTTTATCAAAGGCCAGCTTGGCTTGTCCGACACGGCCTACGCCTGGGCGATGGCCGCCTACGGTATCGGCTCCGTGGCCGGTGCGGTTGGCTACGGTCGATCCGCGATCCGCGTCCGCCAGGCTCTCCTCCACGCTGCCGCGCCCGCGATGCTCGGAGCGCTGGCGGGGGCCGCTTGGTTCGGGCGTTTCGAGCCTCTGCTCGTCGCGTGGGCGCTGGCGGGTGCCGGGCAATGCATCCTCGGCATTCGCGGCAACGAGCTGCTCGCCGCGAACAGCACACCCGACGAACGTCCGCACATCTACGCAGCGCATTTCTCGCTGAGCCACGTGGGCTGGGGTCTCACCTATCCGCTTGCCGGATTCACTGTGACCGTTTTTGGTTTCGCGACCAGCGCTTGGCTCTTCGTCGGGCTGCTGGCGGCGGTTTCCCTGCCGCTCTGGATCACGAGGCTGCGGCTGGCCGCAATCCACTCCCGGGTCCCTGACCGAATCCATGGCCACGCCCACAGCGCATTCGATCCGCCGGGTGACCATCACACGCACGAACACCGTCACGGCGACCTCGTGCATTCCCATCCGCACCTGCACGGCGTCTCGCACGAGCACTGAACTTTGATCCGGCATCTGGCGTCGGCGCGAACGGCGCGGGCTCAACGCCGGAGGGAGAAATCGATGGGGACTTCGACGGCGCTCTCGACGGCTCGGTCGCCGATGGTCTTTGGACGGAAGCGCCAGCGCCGGACGGCGGAGACGGCGGCACTGTCGAGGACCCCGTAGCCGGAGGAGCGGACGATGGTGGCAGCGCTGACCGTGCCCTTGGCCGTCACGCTGGCGCGGACAATTACGGTGCCCTCCCAGCCGTTGCGGCGGGCGGTTTCGGGGTAACGGGGCGGCGGATTGCGTTGGGCGTCGGGCGCGGCTTCGGTGACGGCTCCCGACGGTCGGGCGGCGGGCCGGGGGGTGGCTCGCGGGGTGGCGGTGGGGGCGGGCCGGGGTCTCGGGGTGGCCTTTGGCGTTGGTTTTGGCGTGGGCTTGGGGGTCGGAACGGGCGTTGGTGTTGGCGGGGGTGCGGGGGGAGCTTCGGGTTCGTCGGTGGCCAGGACCGGTGTTTCCTCGGGAGGTGGCGTGGGTTTGGGCGTCGGCTCGGGTGTGGGTTCTGGGGTGGGTTTGGGCGTCGGTTCGGGGGTGGGTTCGACGAGGACGATTTCGACGCTGGTGGGTTGCTCGGGGATGGCGACTTCGGCGGGTTCGATGCCGACCGGAGGCAGGCTCAGGACCCAGCCGTGGGCGGCGAGCGAGGCGGTGAGGATGGCAAGGAATACCCAGCCGCGGGGGTGGGTGGGGGAGTTCATTCCTCGCTGGATCGAGGGTCGTGAATGAGGTTGAATTGGGAGGCTCCGGCGGTGCGGGCGCGGTCCATCAGGTCGACGAAGACGCCGTAATCGACCGAACGGTCGCCGCGGAAATTCACGGTGCGATTCTCGCGTCGGTCGAGGGTTTCGCGGAGCGTGTCGGTGAAGGTCTCCCGAGTGACTGGCTGGTCGCCGATGGTGATGTCGCCGGCGGCGTTGACGCTGATGATGAGCGCTTCGACCGGGGTGTCGGGCGATCCGGAAGCGGAAGGAAGCTGGAGCGGGAGCGACGGCTCCTGGAAGGCGGAGGTGAGCATGAAGAAGATGAGCAGGAGAAACACCACGTCGATGAGCGGGGCCATGTCGATGGCGTGGCTGGGGCGCTTGGGGCGGCGGAACATTCCGGCGAAGGGGGCGAGGATGACCTCAGGCGACGGTGGACCAATCGTCGTTGATCGGTTGTTTAGCCTCGTCTTCGGTCGGGACCGCCAGGTTCGGCGCGAACACGTCGTTGAGCGCGGAGACGGCGAGTTCCATGCGACTGGCGATCCGGTCGGCGTGGGCTTCGAAGGCGTGGAAGGCGGCCATGCTCGGGATGGCGACAGCGAGGCCGAAGACGGTCGTCAGCAGGGCTTCCCAGATGCCTCCGGCGAGGTCGGAGGGTTTGACCGTGCCCTCAAGGGATTGGATCTGGGCGAAGGCGACGACCATGCCAATGACCGTGCCGAGCAGGCCGACGAGGGGCGCGAGGTGAGCGGTCGCGGCGAGCACCCGCAGGCGCTTCTCGACCTGCTCGAGCGTGAGGGCGGCCGTGCGTTTGAGATTGTCCAGGCGAACGTTCGGCGGACGGTGCAAATTTTCCAAATACGCTTGGACGACCCGGGCCACCGGGTGCCGGGTGGCGCGGGCACGGGCGAGCGCTTCCTGGGTGCGCCCGCCGTGGAGCAGTTCGAGGATGCCGTCGAGCCAGACATCGGGTTGACGGCCGTAGCGCAGGAAGGCCACGGCGCGTTCGGCGATGACCGCGACCGAGAGGACCGACCCGGCGAGCAGAACCCACATGAGCGGGCCGCCCGCGCGGAAGTAGGTCAGGACAGAAAATTCGGTTTCCACGTCGTGGTTTTCAGGGCTGGGTGGCGGAATTTCAAGTGAAATTGAGACGCAGTCGCATAAAGTTCTTGCCTCATTGAGACTGAATCTCGTTGTTTCTCCGCCATGTTTTTGAGAGCGAAAGATGTTGGAACCTGCGGTGCTGGGCTGCGGACGGGCGCGTTGGTGGTTGGAACGAGTTTGGCGGCCTGGCCGTTGTCGGGAATTGCTCAAGACGGAGCGGTGGAGCGGATGGACGCGGTGGTGGTCTCGGCGGATTATGATACCCGGATCGACGGTCCCTTTTTGCCGGATGTCGAGGGAACGCGCATCAACGCGGGAAAGAAAACGTCGAACATTTCGCTGACGGAGCTGCCGGAGATCGCGAACGACAATTATCGGCAGGTGATCGCGAAGACGCCGGGATTATATCTGTCGGAGGAATCGACGCCGTTGGTGAGCATTGGGTATCGGGGTTTCGAGCCGGATCGGATGCAGTTTTTCCAGGTGTTGGAAGACGGGGTGCCGATCCACGCCGATATGTTTGGGTATCCAGAGTCGTATTACACTCCGCCGCTGGACGCGGTGGAGCGGATCGAGTTTGTGCGTGGCGGGGCGGCGTTGATGTATGGGCCGCAGCCAGCGGGAGCGATCAATTTCGTGATGAAGAAGCCGCCGCTGGACACGCCGTTTTCGCTGGAGTCGATCAACACGATTGGGAGCTTCGGACTTTATTCGAACTTCACCGCGTTCGGCGGCACGGTGGGGCGTTTCGGGTATTACGGCTGGTATAATCACCGGGAGTCCGACGGCTTCCGGGAGGCGAACAGCGATTTTTTTCTCAACGCGTGGGGCGGGACCTTCGCCTTGGACGCGACGGGGCCGTTTCGAACCTACTTGAACCTCACGGCGTATGACGAGACGCACGGGGAGCCGGGCGGGCTGACCTTGAGCGATGGGCCGGGCACGGTGAATTACACGACGAACCGGGACGGGACGTCGCGCTTCACCGACCGCCAGCGGATCAGCCGCTACGCGGTGGCGTTGATCACCGAGTGGGACGTGAGCGACCGGACGTTGGTGACCTTCCGCGGGTGGTGGGACTATTACTTCCGCTTCAGCCGACGGCAGCGCGGCGGTGGCTTTGGCACCCTGCCAACGGGGCCGGACGCGGGGACGAATTCGATCCAGACCCAGCAATTTTACACCTTCGGGATCGAGCCGCGCATCCGGCACGACTGGGACGGGCTGGGTGAGACGCACACGTTCACCGGCGGGGTGCTGCTCTACAGCACGTATTCACCGCGGCGGGACGAGCGCGGCGACAGCCCGGCGGCGCAGCACGGGCGGACGCTCACGCAGAGCAATCGCACGACCTGGTATACGTCCGTTTTCGCGGAGAACAAATTCCAGATCGGGAAGCTGTCGATCACGCCCGGGGTGCGGCTGGAAAATGTCTGGCAGTCGGTCAACGAGACGGTGAACGTCGCGAAGGAGGCGGCGGGCCAGGATCCGAGCAACGAGACGTTGTATAACTTCGTGCCGCTTTTCGGGCTGGGACTCGAATACGCGTTCACGCCGGAGATCCAGGCGTATGCCAACGTCTCGCAGGCTTATCGCCCGCCGGTTTTCACGCAGGCGATCACGCCGGACCCGATTACGGTCGTCGAGGGAGACCTGAACGAAAGTTTCGTGTGGAACTACGAGGTCGGTTTTCGCGGCGATCCGAAGCCGTGGCTGAACTGGGACACCAGCGTGTGGTTGATCGACAGCTCGGACCAGATCGGCGAGCGGACGGCGGATAATGGGAATCTCACGATCATCGAGAACGCGGGCCGCGCGGTCACGTTCGGCTGGGACGTCGCGGCGGAGCTGGACTTCGTCGGGCTGGCCGACGAGTTGTTCAACCAACCGGCTGAACTCCCGGCCCCGGCGGATGAGAAGTCCGGCAAAAAGTCGTTCGCTCCCCTGCTCGCCGAGAGCAACTGGGTGGACCGCTACGGTTCGATGAGCGCCTACGGGTCGCTGACACTCATGGGTTCGGAATTTGTCAGCGGATCGAACGACGGAAACACCCCGGCTTACACGCCGGACTACATCCTGCGCTTTGGCTTGGTCTACGACTGGCGCGACCGGATCAAGGTGGCGCTAACGAGCAGCTTCATCGGATCGAGTTTCGCCGACGACAGCAACACGGCGCAGCGCTTCGTGCCCGCCTACGACGTGTGGGATCTGACCGTCGAAGCGAAGGTCTATCGCGACACGGTGAGCGTGTTTGGCGGGGTGAACAACCTCTTCAATCGCGACTACTACTCGCGGATCACGTCCAGCGGCATCGACCCGTCCGCCCCGCGGAATTGGTATGCCGGGCTGAAAGTGGAGTTCTGAAGGGGCGCGGCGGAGCGAGCGGCAGTGGGTGGCATCCGTGGCAAAGCGCAGCGCTCGCGCTCGCCGACGATGCCGTGGTCACGGGCGGCCGTAGGCGACGAATTTTCCATCCCGACGGAAGAAGAGAAAGAATCGGTAACCGCCCATCTTTTGCTCCGGCGAGAAGTTGTAGACGTTGACTCCCTTGGAGCCTTGGGAGCCGGCCATCTTCATTTGCCCGGAGGCGTCGGTGCCGAGGTAGGTCATGACGTGGGTGATGGCGGGTTTGCGGACGGGTTTGTAGGTATTTTCCCAGAAGAGGAGGTCGCCGACTTCGAGTTTCTTCCGGAGTTTGCGGGGATCGGTGCCGGCGCGCCAGAGCTGGCGGCGCTTGCGGAGGTATTCGTATTGGTCGGAGGCGGTGCGGGGCAGATCGACGCCGCGAACCTCGCGCTGGAGCCAGCGGGCGGTATTTGAACAATCCATGACCCAGGCGCTGCTTTCGCCGGGGGGGGTCCAACGGCCGTTGTAGCGGGTGCCGGTGGCCTGCCGGAGGGCTGCGGCGTAGCTGGAACTGGTCGTGGTCTTGGCGGCGGGTGGTTCACGTTCGGTTGGAGCTTCGATGGGTTTGGCGACGCGGGTGGGTGGGCGGACAACGGAAGGTGGCGCGGTTGCGGGCTCGGCGGTGGCTTCCGCGACCGGGACCGGGCGGGCCATCGGGATGGCGGTGGCGGGGCGGACGACCGTCGAAGCCGGGATGCGGAGAAGGATGCCGGGGGGGAGATGTCGTGATGTCAGCTGGTTGACGGAACGGATCTCGGTGGCGCTCACTCCGTATCTGGCGACGAGGTCGTCGATGGATTCGCCGGGGCGGACGAGATGCGAGCGGGTCTGCGCGAGGGCGGCGGTGGCGCAGAGGGCGAGGAGAAGGGCGGAAAATCTTATGGGGCGCATCGCAGGACGTGAACGGTGATCTCGGGTGGACAATTCAATCGGGCTGCGGCGGTGCAACTTCCGGTGCCAGGGGACGTGTAGCCGATGAGGTCTTGATATTTCCATCGGCCTGAGATCATCCATCCGGGAACGCTGGACTTGCGAATGATGGCGGTCCCGCCGGGCAGACAGATCTGGCCGCCGTGGGTGTGGCCGGAGAGTTGGAGAGCGAAGCCGGCGGCGGCGGACTCGCGGAAGCACTCCGGAGAATGGGAGAGAAGGATTGTGCAGGCGTCGTCGGCGATGCCGGCACGAGCACGGTCCGGGAGGTGGGTGCGGTAGTGATCGGCGTCGTCGATGCCGGCGATCCAAAGGCGATGGCCGTCGCGCTCGATGGCGGTGTTTTCGTTGAGAAGAAACGTGAGACCGGCGGCTTCGAGTGGCGGGACCATGTCGAGAAGATCGTGGTTACCGAGGGTGGCGAGCGGAGCCGGGCCAAGGTGGGGAATGAGGGAAGTGGTGAGCTCGAGGGAGCGGTCCCAGTCCCCGCCGATCTCATTGTGATAGTCGCCGGTCACGACCGCGCGGTCGAAGTGCGTGCTCTGGATCGCGGCGATGACTGCTGCAGTTAGCGCGGGGTCGATGTCGGTGTGGAGATCGGTGATCTGGAGGATTCGGTAACCGTCGAAAGCGGCGGGCAGTCTGGAAAGGCGGACTTCGTTTTCGACGACTCGGACGGCGAGGCACTGGGTGTGGGCAAGATCCCAGAGGCCGAGGACCCGAAGCCCCAGGGGTACGAGCCGACGCATCGGGACGTAGCGGGCCGGGTGCCACCACGCAACGGTGCGGCGTTTTTTCGAGGACCAGAGGCGGCGTTCTTTGCGCCGCCGGATCGCGGTGATGCCGGGGCCGAGTCGGTCGTCGAAGTCTTGCTCGGTCGCTGCCACGGGGCGCTTTTAGCAAGGTTCGGGCGTTCGTGCCAGCTTCCGGGAGGTCAACGTCGGGGGCGGATCGTCTGGTCGGTGCGGACGTGGGCGATGGAATCCGCGGGGAGGATCCCGCGCCAGTGAGCGCCGGGGTAGACGATGGAGCGGCGGCCGATGAGGCTGCCGGGACTCAGGACGGCGTTGCAGCCGATCTCGGCGTGGTCGCCGAGGATCGCACCGAATTTGCGGAGGCTGGTTTCGAGCGGACCTTCGGCTGCAGGAATGACGACGTTCGCGCGGTCGAGGCGAACGTTGGAAAGGATCACACCCGCACCGAGGTGGGCCTTGTAGCCGAGAATGGAATCGCCGACGTAGTTGAAGTGAGGGACTTGGGCCTCGTCGAAGATGAGGCAGTTTTTAAACTCGCACGAGTTGCCCGCGACGACTCCGTTGCCGAGGATGACGTTCTCGCGGATGTAGCACCCGTTCCGGATCTCGCAGTTCTCGCCGATCCAGGCGGGGCCCTTGATCATGGCCCCGTGTTCGATGACGGTGCCCTTGCCGATGTGGACGTTGTCGCTGACGAAGGGCCGACCGATCATTTTCCCGTGAATGGCAGGTTTCAGACGGAACTTGAGGTAGGTCTTAATCTCGGGTAGGGCCTCCCAAACGGCAGAGACCTTGTCGAAAATGACGCGGTGCTCGGTGCGGGCGAGGTCGAGGTAGTCGGTTGGGGAATGCATGCAGGGTAGAAATACAGGATAGACCGCAGATTTCGCGGATTACGCAGCGGGGTGGGATCGGGCAAGGCGCTGAGTCCCGGACTTTGGGTATTTGAAATTTAGGCGGGACGCGATTTCTAAACCCGTGGTTGCGAGATAGCCGGGCCTTTGGGCAATGCGGTCGGAAGCGAACGGTGAGGCGAATTTTAACCGACGACGACCTTTTCGTCGACCATCGGATCGGGGATGAAGGTGACGTTGAGTTTCTGGTGGTAGCGAACCGGGATTCGCATTTGCTGGTCAATTGAGAGCCCCAAGTGCTCGAGTTCGATGAGTCGCGTGGTCTCGTTGCGCGCGTTCATCGCGCCGCCACAATAATCTCTTGGGTGACAGCTTGGTGGGGAGATTCAGGACTCATGTCGGCGGAATCTGCGGTCTATGAAATTGCAACTTTTTGCCCGTCTTTTGTGTCTTTCACGGTCCACCCGGCGGCGGCGAGTTGGTGGCGGAGTTGGTCACTGGCGGCGAAATCTTTTGCGGCGCGCGCGGCGGCTCTTTCGTCCAGGAGGGCTTGGATCTCAGCGGGAACGGTCGTTTTCTCGCGCTGAAATTGGAGCACCATTTGAGCGTCGTCGCGCCAGCAGCGGATGGCGGCGAGATCGGTTGCGTTGAGACCCGAAGCGTCGAGACGTTTGTTCGTCTCGGTGATCGTGGTGAAGATCGCCGCGAGTGCGGCCGAGATGTTGAGGTCGTCATCGAGTGCTTCGGCGAATACGCCGAGGTTGAGGTTGGCCGGCGCTGCGCCCGGGGTGGCGGTCGCTTCGTCCAGGCGAACGGACCATTCGTCGATGCGACGAATCGCGGCGCGGGCGGCGGTGAGGCCATCGTCGGTGAAGTTGAGCGGCTCTCGGTAGCGGACGGCGAGCAGGGCGTAGCGAACCTCGCGACCGGTCCAGCCTTTCTCGATTAAGTCGCGGAGTGTGAAGAAATTGCCCGCACTTTTGGACATCTTCTGACCGTCCACCATGAGGTGGCGGCAGTGCAGCCAGAGGCCAACGAAAGGCTGGCCGGTGCAGCACTCGGTTTGAGCGATTTCCGCTTCGTGGTGGGGGAAAATGTTATCCTCGCCCCCACAATGGATGTCGACCTGGTCGCCGAGGATCTCCGTGGCCATCGCGCTGCACTCGATGTGCCAGCCCGGTCGACCGCGGCCCCACGGGCTGTCCCACGCGACGTCGCCGTCGTCCGTGTCCCACGCTTTCCAGAGCGCGAAATCGCCGATCGCCTCCTTCTCGTATTCGTCATTGGCGATGCGGCCGGAGGGTCGGAGTTCGTCGAGGTTCAGGTGAGCGAGTTCGCCGTAGGCCGGGAAGCTGGCGATCCGGAAATAGACCGATTTGTCTTCCGCTTGGTAGGCGTGGCCGCGCTCGATGAGAGTCGAGATCATGACAATCATCCGCGCGACGTGGCCGGTCGCCTCCGGAAAATGGTCTGCGCGCTTGATCCGCAATGCATCGAGGTCCTCGAAAAATGCTCGCTTGAACGGCGCGGTAAACTCCGCGAGGGGAACCCCCGCCTCGCGTGATCCGCGGATCGTCTTGTCGTCGACGTCGGTGAGGTTCATCACGCGATTGACCGCGTAGCCGCTCGCTTCAAGGTGTCGTTGGAGCAGGTCTTCGAAGACGTAGGCTCGGAAGTTGCCGATGTGCGCGTGGTTGTAAACGGTCGGCCCGCACGTGTAGAGCGAGACCGTCTTCGCGGTCGGGTCAAGTGGCTGGAAGGGTTCGACCGTGCGGGTGAGTGAGTTAAAAAAGTGGGCTGACATGCGGATGGTTGGCGCGGGAATTTGCGGTTTCGCCGTTGGGTTGGACCGGCGTTGACAATTTGCCGCTCTTGAAAAGTGCGCTACGGGCGTTCGACGGTGGCGACCGCAATGGCGGCGATGCCTTCCGCGCGACCGATGAAGCCCATCGTTTCGTTCGTTGTCGCCTTGATGCCGATGCGGTCCGGCGGGAGGTCGAGCGTGTCACCAAGGGCGGATTTCATGGCTGCGAGGTGGGGGGAGATTTTCGGAGCTTCGGCGACGAGGGTGGCGTCGACGTTGATGAGGATGCCGCCCTTGGCGCGGACGATGACGAGGACTTGGGCGAGGATCTCCAGGCTGCTGATGCCGCGAATGGATTCATCGGTGTTCGGAAAATGGTGGCCGATGTCGGACTCGCCCGCCGCGCCGAGGATCGCGTCGGCGACGGCGTGCGCGAGGACGTCCGCGTCGGAGTGGCCGTCGAGGCCGTGGGAGTGGGGGATCTCGACGCCGCCCAGGACGAGGGGGCGGCCCTCGATGAAGCGGTGAACGTCGTAGCCGATGCCGGTGGTGGTCATAGATTTGGGTCGAAGGTCGGTCGGTCGAAGGGTCGGAAAGTCAGAATGCGCCTTGCGGCGGGTGACTGGGAACTCAATGCAGGCCGAAGTCTATTTTCCCGCTTTGGGCGGTGATCGCGTATTTGTCCGGCTCGTTGGGGCGGGGCGTGAGTTCGACTTTGCCGCCGGCGGTTTCCACGAAAAGCAGCCCGGCCGCGATGTCCCAGAGCGAGATCAGCGTCTCGGAGTAGAGATCGAGGCGACCGCTGGCGACGTAGGCGATGTCGAGGGAGGCGCTGCCCATCATCCGGCATTTTTTGGCTGAGCGCAGCATGCGTTGGAAGAGTGGGAGACTGTCGTTCACGGACTCAAGCGTCTTGGAAACGCCGACCGACACGATCGCATCGGAAAGGTTGGTCCGGTCGCTGACGGCGATCGGAAGGCCATTCAGCGTAGCTGGTTGGCCGCGCTCGCAGGCCCAAAGCTCGTCGCGCATCGGGTCGTAGATCACGCCGACAACGATCACGCCCTTGGAGCGAAGGGCGATGGAGATGGCGAAATGAGGGATGCCGAAGAAAAAATTTACCGTGCCGTCGATCGGGTCGACGATCCATTGGTGATCGGAAGACTGGTCGCCGGTGACGCCCTCCTCGCCGTAAACGGCGTAGTCGGGGCATTTCGCGAGCAGAATGGATTCGATGAGAGTCTGCGAGCGCTTGTCGAGTTCCAGCTTGATGTCGTGAGCTAGATTCTCGTCGACCGTGAGACGGCGTCCGAAGTTAGCCCGGAGGAGCCCCCCGGCGGCTTGGGCGGCCTCGATGGCCACGAAAAGTTCCTCGCTCATCCGTAGAGTTGAACCACAGCAGGGCAGACCGAGACAGCCTTTTAGACGAAAGCGTTCGTTCGATGACCAAAGTGATGAGATTCGTCAACAATCAGCGCGGCTTCAATCGCGCCAACGGGGTCTGGGGAACCAGCTTTAAAGGGCGAAAATAGGGGTTTCCCCCAGTAGACATTAATGAAACTTTGAGCTACGGTGCCTCGTGTTTAAATTTCTGGTCCGCCTTACAGTTTTCAGCCTGGCAACTTATTTTGTTTGCCGGGGCGTTTTACTCGTTTCCGGCACGAACACCCTCGGTACAGCGATCGGTCCGGTGATGATCGCTCTGTCGCTCGTCTGCGGAGCATTCTTCGCGATGGTGGCACCGCGGCAGAGCGAGGATAAGACGATCGTCGAACGCTGGGACGATCCGGGGTCGGCGCGGATCGGCACTCAATTTTCCGCGATGTCGGCAGAAGATCGCAGCCGGCTGTATTCGGGCCCGGAGCGTCGCGTTGGTCCAGGCCTCGGAAGTGCCGCCCGTGGGAAGTCCGCGCCCGCCACCCCGACTGCGCCAACGGTGAGTCCGGCGAAGAAGACCTCTGCCAAGTTGGCGGAGGTGGTCTAGGGAGTGTTTCCGGCGGGTGTGGGACTGGGTGCCTCTGACTGATTGATCGCCGTTGGCAGCGGCGTCGGAGACGGCGTTGGCGTGGGCCACGGCTGGATCACGTTATCCCACTGATGCACCGAAGCGGGCGAGAGGCCGAGTTCGGTCAGGTATTCGCCAACTTTGGTTTGCCAGACGGCGAGATCGGGCGGCCCCGCTTCCGTCTCGGCGGTGCCGGGGAACACGAGGTAGGTGACGTCCAGAGTGCTCACCGGGCGGGAATAAGCGGAACTTTTCGGGTTGAGTTGTTGGGTCAGACGAAGGGAGGCCTCGCCCATTTTAAACGATGGTCCGACGTCGCCGAGGAGGGCTGGGTAGGTGACGCCGTCGTAGATGACCGCGGCGTAGTCGCCGATCTTCGGAGCGAAGGGTCCCGTGCCGTCGCGCACCATGAAGCCAGGTAGCACGATGAAAGGGTCCGCTGCGGAGATGAGAAAGCTGTAGACGTCGATCTCGTAGAGCGTCGCCTTCTCGTGAGCAATCGTGGCTTCGAGCTGCCGGTTTCGGGCTACCGGGAGACCCACGATTTCGTATTCCTTCTCAGCTTCGGCGAGGAGGCGTCGGGTCGTTTCGAGGAAGGGGTTGGGGCGATCGGTGGTGCGTCTCCAGCGGTAGCTCGTCTGGGGCTGGAAGTAGACCGACGAGCCGTCGACGGGAAAGTTGCGATCGCCGTCGGATCCATCCGTGTTGACGTCCATGTCGCCTTGGAGAAAAAGTGCGCGCCGGCCCGTGGTAGCGCTCTGGAGTTCAAGGATGGTGTCGCAGTCGTAAAAATTGTGGCGGGTCAGGAGGGCGTCGAGTCGGTTGAGGCGGGCTTTGGTGTAGCCGACTTTGAGCTCGTAGAGCTGGTCGAAAGCTGGGGAGACTTGCGCGCTGGCGAAAAGCTCGGCGAGGCCAGGGAGGGCGGCGGGCAGATTTGGCGTGTTACGTGCGACCGAGGCGAAGTCGGCGCTGGGGGTCGGAATGCGCGCTTCGACGGTTAGTTTGAGGGCGTAGCTGTCGTCGTCGAGCCGGTCCTGAGACGCGGTCTGATCGCTGGGAATGGTCACAAATTGACTCTCGACCAGGACATCGTTGTAGAGCTTCGAGACGTCAATTCGTTTGCGGGGGACCACTGGTATCGGCGTCGAAGAGGGGGAGACGGGGGGAGTTGGGGAGGGGGACGCGGTCGTTGTCGGCGTGGAAGTTGGTTCCGGGGTGGAAGACGATCCTGCCGGGGGACGGGGCGGCGGGTCGCAGGCCGTAAAAAGCAGTGCGATCGAGACGAAAAGTAGCGGGAAACGCAGGCGCATCGCCTCTACCAATAACTAATAACCGGGAAGCAACAACACCCTCTCACTCAGGTGTGGCCCAGGAACGCCGAATGCACGTCGTGCGGGATGTCGATCATGTGGTAATCCGACGACGCGACGAAGAGAAGCGATTGCTTGCCCTTGCCGAGGAGGTGGTTGTTCGAGTCATGAACCTCGTGCTCGAGCGTCACGAACTTGCGGTTGAACCCGGAGATGCGAATGCGGACGGCGATGGCTTCGAATTCGCGCGTCTCGCGGACGAACTTGTGCTCGAACGAGCGGGTGAGAATGTAAAACGGCGTCTCGGAGATGTTGAACTTCGGCATCACCTTGTTGAAGAAAAGCTCGCGCGTCTTGCCGACCCACATGGCGTACATGCCGAAGTAGACGTTGCCGACCGAGTTGGTGTCGGCGTAGGTGGCGATGAAGCGGTGGACGAACCATTTGTCCTCTTCGAAGTTCCCGCCGAGATCGTGCGCGTTGGCAGAAGCGGGGGGGCTGGCGGGATGGGGAGGGGCGGAGTCGGTGGTGACCGGTGCCATCGACGTTTCGGCGGGGGCGTTGAGTTCTTCGGTGTCGGTGGTGAACTCTTCTGCGGAGCCGGGCTTGAGGAGAAGCCAGAGGATGTAGGCGAGCGGTAAAAGGGATCCGATCATTTGGAAGAGCGGATTGCGGAGAAAGTAACCGAAGGCGAAAATGACGACCGCGAGGCTGCCGATGCTGAACATCTTGACCTGCGGGATCGCGTTGGCCGGGCTGTTCAAGAAGCAACGGACGATGCCGAGCGTCGCGTAGCCGACGAAGAACGTGCCGTAAAAAATCATGAAATACTCGAGCTCCAACCCAAGCACGGCGGACGCGAGACCGATGATGCCGCACAGAATCAAGGCCGGGATCGGCGAGGTCACGAGCTTCGTCGGGATGAGCGAGAAGATGGGATGGTTACTGGCTTTGACGTTCGATTGAAGGAACCAGCGAAGGGCGATGTATCCGCTGTCGAGCGTGCAAAGGATGCAGACGGAAACGAAGACACAGTAGGCCCCGAAGATCCACGGCGCGACGGACGAGGCTTCGTAAAAGAAGCGCATGAGGAGATCCTGCCCGTAGGTGTGGCCGGTCAGCCCGGTGCGGATGAAGCGGCTGGCTCCGAGGTCGAGCGCCCAGAGCGTGAGGGCTCCGTGAAAGAGGAGGAGGGCGAAAAACTGCGTGCTTCCGCTCACGTAGGACCAGGTGATCGACACGCGTTCGCGGTTCATCTGGATAGCACGTTGCCACTGCTGGAGATCGAGCCAGGGGCCGACGAGGAAGCCGACGGTGATGGGGACGACGTAGCCCCAGAAACTGAGATCGTCGGCTGGGAGTCTCCCGGGCAGGAGAGAGGTGAGGTTGTAAAAATCGTCGCGGCCGAAGATGAGAACGAGGATCGCGATGAAGGCGATGCCGAAGAGGACGGCGTGCGAATATTTGATGCGGCGGATGTCAAATTCCTCACCGAACAAGATCGCCGCGGCGAGGATGATGAGGAGCGTGAGTGGCAGAAATAGAACGGGCGGCTCGAGGCCGAGGGGTTGCCAGACGTAGCGGATGAACGCGAAGATCGTGAGCGTGATGGCGATGAGCTGGTAGAGAAAAAAGACGAGTCGGAAAGGGCGCGACCATTGCGTGAAGAAGGAGTTGAGAGAGTCGGAGCCGGGTGAGCGGTTGGCGATGATCTGGGTGACGAGACCGAACGCCATGAGCCCGAGGAAGTTCGGGATCGCGAACATGAGGAGTCCGAGGATGCCGAACTGCTGGGTGAACTGGACGGAGAAGAAGAGGCCGAGACCCCACATCCAGGAAAGGGCGACGGTGTTGCCCCAGAGGATTGGTTTGAGAAAATTCATGAGAGGTGAGGTTGCCCGTCAAGCTCGCGAACGCACGCGAAGGAACACGGGTTGAAGGACTGTAGCTGACTTCCTCTTTCGCGCCATTGGCGTGTTTCGCGGGCAACGCATTTAGAAATTTTCCTGGATTCGGACGCGGGCGCCGGATCCGACGCGGTCGTAGAGTGCGATGACGTCGCGGGAGCGCATGCGGATGCAGCCGAAGCTGGCGGGAGTGCCGATGGTGGATTCTTCCGGGGTGCCGTGGATGTAGATGTAGCGGTCGTGGGCGTTTTGGTTGCCGGGGTCCTGGCCGTCGAGCCAGAGGATGCGGGTGACGATGGGGTCGCGACCGGGGGCGTCGACGGCGAGAATCTCGCCGGTGGGACGGCGGTGCTTGAGAACCGCGCCGGACGGGAGGTCAGTGCCGATTTTTTCTTTAATTTTGAACCGCCCGACCGGGGTGAAATTACTGTTCGGCGTGGACCCGAGGCCGAACTTGGACGTCGAGACCGGGTAGGCGGCGACGAATTGGCCTTCGTCGAGGACGACCATGCGTTGATCCTGAACGCTGATGAGGAGCTCGTGCCGAGTGTCGCCCGCGCAGCCCGCCAGCAGGAGGGCGGCGAGGCTGAGGATCGCGGCGGCGAGCGGCGTTCTCACGCGGTGACTGCCGGGGTGCGGTCGGTGGCGGGTGCGGTGAGGCGGCTGAGCCAGAAGGTGAAGGATTTGCCCGATACGTAGGTGAAGCCAACGAAGAACATGAGGATGAACGGGACGGAGGTCCACTGGTGGAGCAGGACGGCCTGCCAAGCGCAGTAGGCGAAGTAGACCGCGAAGGCCGCTTCGATCATCGGAAGAATGGACGTGAGCGGGAGGTAGGATTTGCGGCGGGTCAGGCGGGAACTGGCGGCGTCGCCATATTTTGGCGTGCGGGTGAAGCCGGTCTGGTGATTGACGAGGGCCTCCAGCACAGCGCGGGCGTTGTTCACCGACATGCCGATCGCGAGCGAGAGCAGCGCGGGGAGGAGAACGATGTCGCGGAGCCAGCCGCGGGGGTTGAGGTGGCGCTGGGCGCAGATGTAGAAGAGCGCGATCGAAACGGTCGTCGCGAGGAAGATCGGGAGATCGATGAGTAGCGTGTTGGTGATGCGGTGCTCGCCGGACATCGTCTGCGGGAGAACGAGGACGCAGAGCATCGCGAGGAGGAGGTAGCCGAAGTTCGAGGTGAGGTGCATCGTTGCCTCGATTTTGATGACGAGCGGGACGTCGGACGCCCAGATGCGCCCGAGGAGTTTCTTGCAGGTTTGGATCGATCCCTTGGTCCAGCGGTGTTGCTGACTTTTGAACCCATTCATGTCGGGCGGGAGCTCGGCGGGAATGACGATGTCGGGGAGGAAGATGAATTTCCAGCCCTTGAGCTGAGCCCGGTAGCTGAGATCGAGATCTTCCGTGAGGGTGTCGTGCTGCCAGCCGCCGGCTTCTTGAATCGCGGTGCGACGCCAGATCCCGGCGGTGCCGTTGAAGTTGAAGAAGCGACCGCTGCGGTGGCGGGCGGTTTGCTCGAGGAGGAGGTGACCGTCAAGGAAAAGGGCCTGGAGGCGGGTGAGGAGCGAGTGGTGGCGGTTGAGGTGACCCCAACGCATTTGGACCATTCCGATCTTCGGATCGGTGAAGTGATGGATGGATTGGTGCAGGACCTCGGGCTGTGGGACAAAGTCGGCATCGAGGATGAAGACAAATTCGCCGGTGGCGGTCTCCAGCCCGTTCTCAAGTGCGCCCGCTTTGTAGCCCGTGCGGTCGGTGCGGTGGATGTGGACGGCGTCGAAGCCACGTTTGCGAAGGCGGTCGGTCTCGGATTCTGCGACGGCGCGGGTCTCGTCGGTGGAATCGTCGAGGACTTGGATCTGAAGGCGGTCGCGCGGGTAGTCCAGGCGACCAACGGCTTCGATCAGGCGCTTGACGACGTAGTATTCGTTAAAAATGGGAAGCTGGACGGTGACGATCGGAAGTTCCTCGAAGTTCGATTGTGGTTCAATCCGGCGTCCGATATTTTTCAGAAAAAGATAAATGATCGAGTAGCGGTGAAGTCCGTAGGCGGAGAGCCCAAGGAGAACCAGGAGGTAACAAACACTCCAAAGCATGTTGTTGAAAACCGTTTCCATCGAATCGGTTAGTTGGTAATTTCCCGCTTCAAAACTGGCGCGAAGGAACCGGAAGGCGGTGCGGTCGTCAAGTTTGAAAGTCGGTCGCAATTCGATGGCGGTGGGCTGGCTTTTCGCGGCGACGGGACGTAGTTTTCTCTCATGAATTCGCTGTTGGATTTGAGGGAGAAGGACCGGGCACATCACATCCACCCATTCACCGACCATACGGCGATGCATCCGACCGGGACGCACGTGATCGCCGGTGGCGAAGGATGCCATCTCATGGGCGAGGACGGGAAGCGATTGCTGGATGGACTGGCGGGGCTCTGGTGCGTGAACGTGGGCTACAATTGCACGCCGATCATCGATGCGGTGCATCGGCAGATGCAGGCCCTCCCGTATTACCCGTCGTTTTTCAACTCGACGACGGAGCCCGCGATTCTGCTGGCCGAGTGGCTGGGGACGCACGCGCCGGGGCGGCTGAACAAGGCTGTGTTCTCAAATAGCGGATCGGAAGCGAACGAGACGGCGCTCAAAATGATCCGTCGTTACAACGAGGTGCTCGGGCGCCCGGAGAAACGGAAGGTATTGTCGCGAACGTTCGCGTATCATGGCGTGACGATCGCCACGTCGAGTCTGACTGGGCTGCCGGTTTGTAATGAGCCGTTTGGGTTGCCGCTGGCGGATTTCGTTCACGTGCCGGGGCCTTACCGCTACGGAGCGAAGTCAGAGTTGTCGGAGGAGGCTTTCGGCGAGAAGTGTCTCGCGGAGACGGCGGCGATCATCGAACGCGAGGGCGCGGGGACGATCTCGGCGATGTTCGTTGAGCCGATTCAGGGCGCGGGTGGTGTCATCGTGCCGCCGGCTGGGTATCTGGGGGGTCTGCGGGAGCTTTGCCGGGAGAACGAAATTTTATTCGTTGCCGATGAGGTGATCACGGCGTTCGGGCGAGTCGGGGCGTGGTTCGCGAGTGAGCTGTGGGATCTTGATCCGGATCTGATGACGCTCGCGAAGGGCTTGACGAGTGGGTATCTGCCGCTTGGTGCGACGATGCCGAGCGACGAGATCGTGGAGGTGATTAACTCGGGCGGGTATTTCTCCCACGGGTTCACTTACAGCGGACACCCGAGTTGCTGCGCGGCGGCGTTGGCGAATCTCGAGTTCATCGACGAGCAGGGGTTGGTCGAGGCGGTGCGGGACGAGCTGGGGCCGCATTTTCAAGATAGGCTCGGGGAGTTAGCGGATCACCCGTTGGTCGCGGAAGTGCGGGGGTATGGGCTGATCGGCGCGGCAGAAATCCGGCGGGCGGGTGGCGAGCCCTGGCTTCGCTGGGCGCGCGGGCTTCGGATTTGGTTCGAGAGGAGGGGGCGATCGTGCGGGGGATTCGCGATCTCATCGCGCTGTCGCCGCCGCTGGTGATCTCGGTCGCGGAGATCGACGAGTTGTTTGCGTGCGTGCGGCGGGGGTTGGACCGGATGGGGTGAACGTTCTTCCGGGGAGGCGCGGGCGGCGGGTTGCATTTTCGGGGGACGTTGGCAGACTGCCGCGAATATGAAATCTCCCATTAAAGTAGCGGTGACCGGTGCGGCCGGTCAGATCGGATATTCACTCCTGCCGCGGATCGCGTCGGGTGGGGTGTTCGGGCCAGATCAACCCGTTGAGTTGAGTCTCATTGAGATCGAGCCGGGGATGAAGGCGCTCGAGGGGGTGATCATGGAACTGCACGATTGCGCGTTTCCGCTGCTGACTGACGTAAATGGAACGTCGGATCTCAACCGGGGCTTCGACGGCGTGAATTGGTCGTTGCTCGTCGGGAGCGTTCCGCGGAAAGCGGGAATGGAGCGGAAGGATCTGTTGGGGATCAACGGGAAGATCTTTGTGGGTCAGGGCGCGGCGATCGCGAAGAACGCGGCTTCGGACGTGCGCGTGCTGGTTGTCGGGAATCCGTGCAACACAAACTGTCTCATCGCGATGAACAACGGGAAGGAGGTGCCGTCGGATCGCTGGTTTGCCATGACGCGGCTGGACGAGAATCGAGCGAAGACGCAGCTGGCTCTTAAGGCTGGCGTGCATTGGAGCGAAGTTGATCGGATGGCAATCTGGGGAAATCATTCCGCGACGCTGTATCCCGACTTCGGCAACGCCCGGATCGGGGGTAACGCGGTGGCGGACGTGATCAAGGAATCCGACTGGTTGGAGGGTGAGTTCCTCAAAACGGTGCAGCAGCGCGGAGCAGCGATCATCGCGGCCCGCGGGTTGTCTTCGGCGGCGTCGGCCGCGCACGCGGCGATCGAGACCGTGCAGTCCATCGTTCAGCCGACCAAGGCGGACGATTGGCACAGCGTCGCGGTCTGCTCGGACGGAAGCTACGGGATCGACGAGGGTCTCATGTGTTCGTTCCCGGTTCGTTCTGACGGGGAGAAGCTGCAGATTGTTCAAGGCGTGGAGCTTTCGGAGTTGAGCAAGGCGAAGGTCGCCGCGACGGTGGACGAGCTGCGGCAAGAGCGGGAGATGGTCGCGGATCTGCTGTGAGCTGCCCGCGAAACGCGCGAACGGTTGCGGAGGTACGGTGAAGACACCTTTGGCTATCCGGCTGGCGGCCGGCTTGGGGTTGGTCGGGGTCGGCCTGGGGGCGTTTGGCGCTCACGGACTGAAGGCTCGCCTGGCGGCTTTTGGGACGGAGTCGTTCTGGGAGACGGCGGTCATCTACCATCTGGTTCATGCGGTCGCTTTACTCGCGATCGCGGAACGGGCTTCGGCTTTCGTCACTTGGCTCTGGGTCGGGGGGATTGGGGTTTTCTCCGGGAGCCTTTACGTGCTGGCGCTCACGGATGCGCGGTGGCTGGGGGCGATCACGCCGATTGGCGGGGTCTCGCTGATCGTCGGTTGGGCCCTGCTGTTGGGGCGCGGACGGTGAGTGCAAAATTCGAGCGGATCGAAGTGCGAACGTCCGGGAAGGGGACGTATGAGATCACCAGCGAGGTGGAGCGGATCGTGCGGGCGAGCGGGGTGACGACCGGGACGGCGACCGTCTTTCTGCGACACACGAGTGCGAGTCTGGTGATCTACGAAAATGCGGACGCGTCAGCTCGTGAGGATCTCCATCGATTTTTCGAGAAGTTGGTGCCGGAGGACGATCCGGATTGGGTTCACACGATGGAAGGGTCGGATGATACGACGAGTCATCTGCGGATGGCGTTGACGAGATCGAGCGAGACCGTCCCGGTGAGTGGGGGACGGATGACGCTCGGGACGTGGCAGGGGATCTTCGTGTTCGAGCATCGCCGGGCGGGGCATCGGCGGTCGGTGGACGTGGTCGTTGTGGGGGACTGATCGGCGTTGCCGATCTCGGCTGAGTCGGCGAATGCAAATCGCCGCTCCTTGTGGGGAGCGGCGACGATTAACGTTGGTTTGGGGTTGAGCCCCTTGAGTTAAAGATTTTTGAGGAAGCTGCGGAGCATCCAGAGGGTCTTTTCGTGGACACGGAGCCGACCGATGGCGAGATCCTGAGTCTCAAGGTCCTTCGCTTTCTCGGCTTCATCGCGGAGGTTGGTTAGGTTTGCTTCGACGATCTCGTTGGCTTCGACGAGGGCGGCAACGTAGTCTTTGGCCGGGGTCGCGCCAATGGGGAGTTCGTCGATCGTGGTCATCTTGCTGAGAGTGAGAAGTCCGCCGGGGGCGTATTCTTCGAGGGCGCGCAGGCGCTCGGCAAGGTCGTCGACCGCAATGAAGAGTTCTTCGTATTGGGTCTGGAAAGCAGCGTGGAGCGAGAAGAAGTGAACTCCTTCGACGTTCCAATGGGCGACGTGCGTTTGGGCGAGGAGCGAGTAGGTGTCCGCGATGCACGTGCGGAGGCAGTTGTTGACGGCGGTGGATTCTTTTTGGGTCAGGGTATCGGTGGACATAATATTTTGCGTGGTTTCGTAATCTATCCGATTGATGCAGATTGTCGAATGGCGAAGACGCTTTGTGATTGGTCGAAGAAGGAGATCGAACGAGATTTTGGCAAGCTGTGCGAGCTCGTCACACCAGCTCGATACGTTTGTCGGAAATGCACGCGCAGCGCGGCGACTTCGAAGGTGTTGTGCAAGCCGCGGAAGGTCACAGCGGTGGTTGCCGAAAAGTGACGCAACTCGCGCGTTGACAAAACCGGGGGCGGGAAGATTTTATCACCTCAACTCCTCGGTCGGCTTGGGCCGATTCCAATGGTGGTCGTAGTTCAATGGTAGAGCCCCAGATTGTGATTCTGGTTGTTGCGGGTTCGAGTCCCGTCGATCACCCCACTTTTCCGGTTGATGTGGGGTCGTGACCCAACCGGTTTTCGATGGAGTCCGCTGGCCGCGGCGCGGTTCACGCGGGCTTCGCGGCGGTTGTGAGTTTGCTGGCGGGCTTTTTCGACTCAGCGTCGATGCGGGTGGTCGATCATCTTCGCGACGGCTCCTGCGAGGGATCTTTGAGCTGGCAGATGCTGGTCAACGAGGCTGCGCGTTAGTTCGTTTCCTTTGCGCTCGCGGGGGATCAGCTGCCGAACACCGATGCGCACTCTTGGGCGGTGTTCACGTGAACTTCGACGACCTTGCCGACGTCGGGCGTGTAGCCGCCGGCGAGGACCCAGGCGACGGGGATGGCGTGGTCGCGGGCGAACTCGAAGACGCGGCGGTCGCGGGCGGCGAGGTCGGCCGGGCCGAGGTCAAGGGGGGAATACGGGTCGTCGCGAAGGGGATCGGCTCCGGCTTGGTAGAGCAGGAGGTCGGGTTTGCCGCGGGTGAGAAGTCGCCGGAGATTGGCTTCGAGGATGGCGAGCATTTCAGGGCCGTCGCAGCCGTTAGGGAGAATGGCGGATTCGTGGTTGGGGCCGGTGGGGTGGTGGATGGTCGTGACGTCGGCGTGGGGAACGTTGTTCCAGTAGTCGTTGCCGTAGATCGAGAGGGCGTAGACGTGGGGGCGGGTTTCGGCGAGGGAGGCGGTGCCGTTGCCGTAGTGAAGGTCGAGGTCGAGGATGGCGGCGGTTCGAATTTTTCCTGCTGCGACGAGGGCGTCGATGGCGACGATGAGTCCGTTGAACGTGCAAAAGCCTTCGCCGTGATCGGCGTGGGCGTGGTGGAAACCGCTGGCGAGCGCGCCGGAGACGCCGGTGGTGAGAGCGGCGTCGGCGGCGGCGAGAACGCCGCCGCTGGTGAGGCGGACGGAGGCGTCGAGTTCGGCGGACCAGGGGAATTTCTGGGACTCCGCGAGGTCGAGGGGGGTGCCGTTGCGGATGGCTTCGACGTAGGCTGAGGTGTGAACGCGGAGGAGGTCGGTGTCGGTAATTGGGGGCGGGGCGGTGAGGTGAAAGCGGGGGTTGGTGGCGAGGGCATCAGCGACGAGTTGGAACTTGCGGATCGGCATGACGTGGTTACCGAGGGGGGCGGCGAAGCCGGGGGCGTGGTGGAGGGGGATCATGTTTGAGCCGTCGAATTAGGGTTGAGTCGGGTTAAGGAGGTCGATCGTCGGTGGAACGAGGGGGGCGTTACCTTCCAGCCCGCTGGCGGAATACATGGTGAGGAGGGAGGTGATGATTTCTTGGGCTTCGACGGCGGTGAGGCTCGAAGTCGGACTTTGGTTGATGCGGCGGATGAGGAGGGAAAGAGGGATGGGTCTCGGGCCGCCGGCGCGGGTGATTTCCGCAGGGTCGCGAAAGTCGGGTTGGCGGTAGTCGAGGTGGGTGGGGTCGAGTTTGAGAAAGCCAGCTTTGGCGTAGGCGGCGAGGCGGGTCGCGTTGGCTTCGTCGCTGGGATCGGCAGGTTCCATCTCGGCGACGAGGGTGATCGGCGAATCGGGGGGGAGGTTGTGAATCTCGAGCAGAACGCGGGCGGTTTGGAGGGGGAGGGCGCGGAGCCAGCCAGCCAGGCCGGTGCGGCGCCAACTCGGCGCGATCAGGTTGTGGGACAGGTGGACGACGGCACCGCCGGTCGCTGGGTTGAGGATGGCGGTGTGGTCGCGGACGGCGGCAAAGGCGCCGGTTTCGTCGGTGAGGTAAGCGAGCTCGTACCGGAGGGCGTGGCCGCAGTGGAGATCGGTGGGTGAACGGGCGAGGCGGGTGGTCAGGATGGTGGCGGCCTCGAGTTCGTTGGCGGTGGCGAATTCGCTGTGGAGGGCGTGGTAGGCGGGGTCGAAGTGGGGGTCGCTGGCCGAGGTGACTCGGTGCAGGCGGATGGATGAGAGGTCGGCGGTGAGGCTCTTGGCGTCGTTGGGAGCGAGGTCGCCGGGGATCATCCAGGAGGAATGCACGTTTAAACCTGTAGTTTGGGATCGGATGAAGGCTGGAAGCGGAGACCGCCGCTCCGGGCAACCCGGGGTCATCAACCGAAGCGGTAAGTGGTTCTTTGGGTGTAGGTCTGGCCAGGTCGGAGAGTGGTGGTGGGGAAATGTGCGTGGTTCGGGCTGTCGGGGTAGTGTTGGGCTTCGAGGCAGAAGGCGCTTCGATAGGGGTAGGGTTTGCCGCCTTTTCCGGGTTCACCGGCGAGAAAGTTGCCGCCGTAGAAATGAATGGCTGGCTGGTCGGTGAGGACTTCGACGGTGCGGCCGGTGGCGGGGTGGTGGACCGTGGCGGCGGATTGGTAGCCAGCCGCAGGGAGGACGAACGATTGGTCGTAGCCTCCGGTGGCGACGAGCGGGGGAAAGCCTTCGGCCGGGGTGTCGATGGCGCGGGGCTGGCGGAAGTCAAGGGGGGTGCCGGCGATCAGCGGCAGTTCGCCGGTGGGTTCGACGGTGGCGGAAGGCTGGACGAAGCGTTCGGCGGGGATGGTGATCTCGTGATCCGCGATGCTCGGGGCGCCTTCGTGGGCGAGATTGAAGTAGGCGTGGTTCGTGAGGTTGAGGATGGTGGGGGCGTCGGTATTGGCTTCGTAGCGGATGTCGATGGCGTTGTTGGGGGTGAGTTCGAAGGTGACGGAGACGTGGAGGTTACCGGGGTAGCCGGCTTCACCGTCGGGGCTCTGGCGCGAGAAACGGATGAGGTGCGGGGTGACCTCGCTTTCCCAGATCCTGGTGGAAAAACCGTCGGGTCCGCCATGGAGATGGTGGGGGCCGTCGTTGGTCGCGAGTTGGTAGTCGGTGCCGTCGAGGGTGAAGCGACCGTGGGCGATGCGGTTGGCGTAGCGGCCGGGGGTGACTCCGAAGTAGCTGGGGTTGTCGAGGTATTCGGCGGGGGTGTCGAAGCCGAGGAGGACGTCGGCGAAGTGGCCATTACGGTCAGGGACGTGGGCCGCGACGAGGGCGGCTCCGACGTTCGTGAGGACGATGCGGACGCCGTTGGCGTTGATGAGTTCGTAGAATTCGGGCTTCATGTGGGCGGATTCGAGGGATCGTTTTTGATCCAAAGGGTTCGCTGCGGGAAGGGGATTTCGATCTTGGCAGCGTCGAACGCTTCTTTGATGAGGCCGCGGAGTTCGCGGCCAACGGGCCATTGTTTTCCGGGGAGGACTTTCATCCAAGCGCGGAGTTGGACCGAGCTTTCGCCGAGGGACTCGACGCCGAGGACCTCGGGGGCTTCGAGGACAATGTCGGGATGCTCGAGGGCGTAAGTGGTCAGTAATTTGCTCAGAACCTCGGACGCGTGGCGAAAGTCGGCGTCGTAGGCGATGTCGAGATCGAGGACGAGGCGGGACCAATCGCGGGTGAGGACGGTGACGCATTTGATCTCGCCGTTCGGGATGATGTGGACGCCGCCGTCGGCCCCGCGGAGCACGATCGTGCGGAGGTTGATCTCCTCGACGCCCCCCGCGAGGTCGCCGACTTTGACGACGTCGCCAACGGAGAATTGACTCTCGATGATGATGAAAGCTCCGGTGATGATGTCTTTCACCAGGCTCTGTGCGCCGAAACCGACGGCGACGCCCACGATGCCGGCGCTGGCGAGGATCGGCGCGATGGCGAAGCCGAGTTCTCCGAAGATCATGACGAGCGCAACGACCGTGAGAGAGATCGAGGCGATCGCTTGGAAGAGGCCAATGAGCGTGTTCTGCCGTTTGGTCGCCATGAGGACGTCGACGGCGGCGGTGCCGTGGGGGCGGACGGCGAGCTTGATCCCGCGGTTGATGAAGGTCCGGGCGAGTCGGGTTGCGATGGCGAGACCGATGAGGATGAGGACGATCTTGACGCCCGAGGTGATGGACCAAGTGACGAGGGTTTCGAGGTGCGGCTGCCACCAGGCGGCGGTGAGAAATTTGGACATGAGAAGAGACGGAGCGGTGCTGGGTTCGGTTGAAAGTTAAGCTGTCGGCAACTCGAAGGGGGGGATCGTTCGCCGGAAAGGGGGAGAATTTACGGGATTGTGCTAGGCTTGTCGGCGATGAAGTGGCGGATTTTCACGTTGGTCTGGTTGTTGGTGGGGATGACCGGGGTGCTCGGGCAGGAGTTTCAGGGCGAGACGTTGGTGAAGGCGAGGTTGGTTGCAGACACGACGGCGGTGGTGCCGGGGAAGGCCTTCCGGGTCGGATTGGTGCTCGAGATGGCTCCGAGGTGGCATACTTATTGGCAATACTCGGGCGATGCCGGGATTCCGACCTCGGTTGATTGGGACTTGCCCGAAGGTTTCGGTGCGGGGCCGATCGAGTGGCCGCTGCCGGAGGGAATTCTCGAGCCGGGTGACATCCAGGTCTACGCCTACGGCGACGAGGTGATGCTGATGACGACGATTCAGCCGCCTGCGGAGATCGCCGGGGGGGCGGTGACGATCTCGGGGACGGCAGACTGGCTGGTGTGTGCGGAGCTGTGCATCCCGGGTTCGGCGGAGCTTTCGCTCGAGTTGCCCGTCGCGGCGGAGGGCGCTGTTGCGAACGCGGATCTGTTCAAAAAATGGATGGCGCTGGTCCCGAGCTTGGAAGCGCCCCCGATTGATGTGACCTGGTCGCGGGAAGGAGGCGATGTGGTCGCCCGGATGCGACCTGGCGCGGGCGTGGAAGCGGTCGAATTTTATCCGTTGCCGGGCAAAAATCAGGAAGTCGGACACGCTCGGGTATCCAACGACGGCGGGGAATACACGGTGCGGATCGCGGTCGTCGGAGATCTCCCCGGAGTCTTGGTAGCTGAGGGGCCGGACGGTCCCCGTGGCTGGATGGTGAGTCAGACCGCGGCTCACTCCGAGGGTGCCGGGCTTGGGCTCTGGCAGGCTTTGTTGCTCGGCGTTCTTGGCGGGCTGATTCTGAACTTGATGCCGTGCGTGCTGCCCGTGATCTCGCTGAAGGTCTTTGGATTTATCCAGCAGGCGGGTGAGGCCCCGGGGAAGATCCTTGCGCACGGACTGGCGTTTTCGGGTGGGATCTTTGCTTGGTTTCTCGGGCTGGGGTTGGTCGTGGTCGGGTTGAAGGCTGGCGGGAGCGAGGTGAATTGGGCGTTTCAGTTTCAGAATCCGATTTTTTTGGTCGTGGTGTCGGCGGTGGTCTTCGTGTTTGCGCTGAATCTGCTCGGGGTGTTCGAGGTGAATCTGCCCGGGCGAGCGTCGGGTGGGATGGCGTCGATGGGCAGCCGCGAGGGGTTGGCGGGATCATTTTTCCAGGGGGCTTTCGCGACCTTGTTGGCGACACCGTGCACGGGGCCATTTCTCGGAACGGCTCTGGGGTTTGCGTTCGCGCAATCGGCATTCGTCATTCTAGCGATGTTCGGTGCCGTCGCCTTGGGGATGGCCTTGCCGTATCTACTGCTGGCGGCTCGACCAGGCTGGATGAAGTATTTGCCAAAGCCGGGGGCCTGGATGGAGCGTTTGAAGCAATTCATGGCGTTTCCGTTGTTCGCGACGCTGCTGTGGCTGCTCTTCGTGCTCGGTCAGCAGAACGAGGTGGGAACGGTCATTTGGATCGGGGCGTTTCTGCTTGGGTTGGGGCTTGCCTGCTGGATCTACGGTTCGTTTTACGGCTTGGCCGGGAGTGCGAGGTCGCGATGGGTGGCTCTGGTCATGGCTGTCTTCGTCGCGGTCGGCGGTGGCTGGTGGTCGCTGGGAAACGCGTTTGCGGGCGAAGAAGCGGAGTTTTGGCAGCCATTCTCCCAATCCCGGGTTGATGAATTGCTCGCGGAAGGGCGTCCGGTGTTTGTCGACTTCACGGCCGACTGGTGCCTGATCTGCAAATACAACGAGCGGACCGTGCTCGATCTGGCCGCGGTGCGAGAGGCTTTCGCCGCCAAAGAAGTCGTTCCAATCAAAGCGGACTGGACGGGCGCGGATCCAGAGATCACGGCGGCGCTGAAGAAATTTGGGCGAGTTGGGGTGCCGTTTTACGTTTTGTATCCGCGGGACGGCGGCGAACCTGTGACGTTTCCGGAGTTGTTGACGGAGTCGATCGTGCTTTCCGCTTTGGACGAGCTGAGGTGAGCTTCGGTTTAGTCGTAGGTTGTGGAATCTGCGCGATCGGTTACCTTCCGGGACATGAAAGCGATTCTTTCCTCTCTCGCCGTCGGTATCATCTCCTGCTCATTCGCGCTGGCCGCGGCGGAGATCGGTAAACCCGCTCCAGATTTCACCCTCATGGATTCGGACGGGACGTCTCATTCGCTGGCGGACTTCAAAGGCAAGACGGTCGTTCTCGAGTGGTTCAATCACGACTGTCCGTTCGTGCAGAAGCACTACAGCGGTGGCAACATGCAGCAGCTGCAGGAGGCAGCGGTTGATTCCGGCGTCGTCTGGCTGAGCGTCATTTCATCGGCTGAAGGGAAGCAGGGCTACCTCACACCCGAGGAAGCGAAGGCGAAAAAAGCCGAGTTGGGATCGAACGCGACGGCCGTTCTCCTGGATGCTGACGGCAAGGTTGGCAAGCTCTACGACGCGAAAACCACGCCCGACATGTTCGTCATCGATGGCGAGGGCACCCTCGTTTACAAGGGAGCGATCGACAGCGTGAAGGACACGAAGCCAGCTTCGATCGAAGGCGCGACGAACTACGTCACGGCCGCATTGGATTCATTGGAAGCAGGCGAGGCGGTCGAAGTGCCGAAGACCAAACCTTACGGCTGCTCCGTCAAGTATTGAGCGATTTTTTCGGCGGCTCTTACTTTTGCCGCCTAGCGGTCTGAACCGCTGCGGCAGCTCATCACTTCCGACCGCCGTGGAACTCCACGGCGGTCCCATTGACGTCGAGGACGATCTCCATCGCTCCCCCGCCAACCAGGCGGATGGCTCCAATCGTCCTCGTCTCGCCGCTGGTGGCAGCGATCGTGATGCGGCGATTTTTGAGTTCATAAGTTCCGGTTGCGGCGAGGCCGGGCCGGGTGGGGTCGATGGTGTTGGCGGAAAACGTGCCGTCGGCGGCGAAGCGGAAAACGGTGCGAATTTTCGATTCAACACCCTCGTTGCTGAAGAACGTATTTCTCCAGACGACTTTTGAAGTGTCTCCGCTCCGCGAGGAGCGGATAACAATCTTGCTGGCGCCCCCGTTCTGGATTTCGGGACCGTTGACGTTGTAGCCGCCGTCGTATTTCGCGACGAATTTTTTGAAGCCCGTGCGCTGGCCCGCTGAGACCGTGGCGATGCTGACGACGGCCGCAAGGAACAGGAGGGCGGTGGGATGAGGTCGGATCATCATGCGAGTGTGGTGAGTGTGGTCATCGCGAATCCTCGTCGCGCAGCCCGGAGCCGGCAGGATCGACGAGGTCGGTGATCTTCCAAGCTCCGGCTTCGTTGGCGGCGAAAATGACGTAGATTTCCGGCGGATCGCCGGCGCTAGAGCCACAACAACTACTGACGCGAGGAGACGTTTCATCCCGCTCATCAACGCCTTACCAATTCTCCGAACAAGGCAATTCGCACGGGTCAGCAGGAATTCCCCACCGCCTCAGCGAATTCCGGCCAAAGCTTCACTGGTGCGTTGCCGTCGAGTGCCCCCGACGGATTGGTGCGGTAGGTCATGTCAAAGGCCGGAGCCAGCGAGCAGTCCCCGTCGCGATTCATGAGAAAAGTGATTTTCTTCACGTGATCGTCCGTCCCGGATTGGGATGCCGGGTGGGGGGATGTTTTGCCGCGAAATGCGGCCGGGTTTGGGGTGGGATTCGATAGAGTGTTGGGAATCAATGGAAACTTCATCGGCGGAAGCGCTTACTCGGATCGCGTTTTTGGGCGATTATCTCCCGCGGCAATGCGGAGTCGCCACATTTACGACCGATCTGTGTGAGGCGATTGCGGGGCGGTTTGATTCCGTGGATTGCCTCGTGGTGGCGGTGAACGACCGGGCGGAGGGGTATGATTATCCGGAGCGGGTGCGGTTCGAGATCGATGAGCGGGATTTGCAATCGTATCAGCGGGCGGCGGAGTATCTGAACATCAGCCAAGTCGACGTGGTGTGCGTGCAGCACGAGTTTGGGATTTACGGTGGGAAGTCCGGGAGTCATTTGCTGACGCTGTTGCGGGGGTTGCGGATGCCGGTGGTGACGACGTTGCACACGGTGCTGAGGTCACCGAATCGGGAGCAGCGGGAGGTGATGGAGCAGTTGGTCGAGGTGTCGGCGCGGTTGGTGGTGATGACGGAGATGGGGCGGGATCTGTTGCGGGAGGTTTACGGGGTGGCCGCGGAGAAGATCGCCCTCGTCGCGCACGGGATTCCCGACGTCGCGCTGACGGATCCGGATTTGTCGAAGAAGCAATTTGGACTCGATGGGCGGACGGTGTTGCTGACGTTTGGATTGTTGTCGCCGGGGAAGGGGATCGAGCACGTGATCGACGCGTTGCCGGAGATCATCGAGGAGCATCCGAAGGTGACTTACGTCGTGTTGGGAGCGACGCATCCGAATCTGCGCAAGCGTGACGGGGAGGCTTACCGGTTGTCGCTGCAGCGGCGGGCGGAGGCGCGGGGGGTGGCGGAGCACGTGACGTTCTACGATCAATTCGTTTCGCTCGAGCAGTTGTTGGAGTTCATCGGGGCGACGGATCTTTACGTGACGCCGTATCTGAACGAGGAGCAGATTACGTCCGGGACGCTCGCTTACGCGTTTGGGGCGGGGAAGGCCGTGGTGTCGACGCCTTATTGGCACGCGCGGGAGTTGTTGGCGGACGGGCGAGGGATGCTGGTGCCGTTTGGCGACGGGGGTGCGATCGCGGGGGCGGTGAAGACATTTTTAGGAGATCCGGAATTGCTGCGGCGGACGCGGGAGGAGGCACATCGTCTCGGGCGGAAGATGATCTGGCCGCGGGCGGCGGAGCATTACGTCGAGGCGTTTGCGGCGGCGTGCCGGGAGGCGGTGGTGGAGGTGCCGGACGAACGGCCCTACCTGTTGCCCCCGCTGAATTTGTCGCACGTGGTGACGTTGACGGACGACACGGGAATTCTGCAGCACGCCGTGTACACGGTGCCGCGGTACCGGGAGGGGCACACGACGGACGACAACGCGCGGGCGATCATCCTGGCGTATTGGTTGGAGGAGACGAGTGGTTCTGAGGTGCTGAAAATCCAGACGCGGGCGGCGCGGTATCTGGCATTTCTGTGGGAGGCGTTTGATTGGGAGACGGGGCGGTTTCGGAATTTTTACAGCTATGATCGCAGGTGGCTGGACGAGCCGGGGGCATCGGACGTGGCGGACGCGCGGGCGCTGTGGGCGCTGGGAACCGCGCTCGGGCGGCGGGGGGAGAACGAGGGATTTCGCGCGTTGGCGAAGGAGTTGTTCGATCGGGCGCTGCCGGGGGCGGCGGATTTCCCTTCGCCGCGGGCGTGGGCTTTCACGTTGCTGGCGATTCACGAGTATCTTCGGAAGAACGCGGATGACGGTGCGGCGCTGGAGTTGCGGAGCTTGCTCACGGCGAAGCTCGTCGACGTCTACGAGCGGGTGGCGGGGGACGGGTGGTGCTGGTTCGAGGAGGCTCTGGCCTACGATAATGCGGTGATGCCGCACGCGCTGATCCTGAGTGGGCGTTGGACGCCGGACAAGCGGGCGCTCGAAATCGGGCTCGAGTCGCTGGGGTGGCTGGCCGCGGTGCAGACGTCGGAGGTGGGGTATTTCTCGCCGGTCGGGTCGAACGGATTTTATCCCCGGGGCGGGGAGCGGGCGCAATTTGATCAGCAGCCGCTCGAGTCCCAATCGATGATCTCGGCGTGTCTGGAGGCGCATCGGTTGACGGGTGACGAGCGGTGGTGGCGCGAGGCGCGGAAGGCGTTTGAATGGTTTCTCGGGAGCAACGATCTCGGGGTTCCGCTTTACGATTCGGCGACGGGTGGGTGCCGCGATGGATTGCACGCGGATCGGACGAATGAGAACCAGGGCGCGGAGTCGACGCTGGCGTTTCATTTATCGCTGGCGGAGATGCGGATGGCGTCCGTGGGGATTTCGCTTTCGGATGAATTGGAAGCGTGAAATAACCCGCGGGCGATGATGAAGGGCGGGGCTTTGCGAGTGACGAGGATGGGGTTGGTGCTGCGACCGCAGAGTCGGCGGGTGCTGGTGCGGCCGTTTTTAACGGAGGACGCCGAGCGGGTGCGGCACCTGGTTGAGCGGATTTGCACGCTCGAGGAGGCGGAAGTGGGGCGGGCGCTGGCGTTGGTGTTGGCGGAATTCGCAGAGCGGCACGAGGACATGCAGAAGGTGTTGCGGCGGCATTTCGAGCGGGCGACGCGGCATTTCCAGGGCTGGCAGGATTGGTCGAAGGAGCGGCGATTGCTGGCGGGCGCTTACTTCACGAGTGAGTACGCGCTCGAGTCGGCGGCCCTGTTCAACCCGTCGATCGTCCCGGCCCCAGATCAGGGTGGCGTGGCGGAGGGTGGGTTGCGATTCATCATGAGTCTGCGGGCGACGGGCGAGGGGCACATTTCGTCGATCGAGTTCCGGGAGGGTGTGGTTGACGCGGCGGGCGGGGTGAGCGTGGAGGATGCGAGGTCGATGGTGACGGAACCGGTGCGGGTCGAGAACGCGACTTACGAGTCGGGGATGTTCACGCGGAAGTTGGAGGAATTGGGGCTGGACTCGGACCTCTCGCGGACGGTCATGGAGGGGCTGGGGGAACATTTCACGCTCGCGGATTTGCGGCGGGAGTTGGAGCGGATCGAGTGGCCGGACGGGGAGGGGATCCGGGAGCGGGTGCGGGACGGGATGATGTTGCTGGCAGAATCGAATTACGAGACGCGGTTCCACGCGGAACAGCGCGTCGAGGAGCGGATCATTTTCCCGTCGTCGCCGAGTGAGCAGAACGGAATCGAGGACGCACGGTTCGTGGCGTTTCGGCAGCCGGACGGAGCGGTGATTTATTACGCGACCTACACGGCCTACGACGGCCGGACGATCCTGCCGCAGCTGATCGAGACGAGGGACTTTCTCCATTTTAAAATCCGGACGCTCAACGGACCGGCGGCGCAGAACAAGGGGATGGCGCTGTTCCCGCGGATGATCGATGGGCGGTACGTGATGCTCTCGCGGCAGGATAACCAGAACGTGTTTCTGATGTTCTCGGACAACCCGCATTTTTGGAACGAGGCCGAGCCGTTGTTTCAGCCGCAGGAGGCGTGGGAGTTGGTGCAGATGGGGAATTGCGGGTCGCCGATTGAGACCGAGGCGGGCTGGCTGGTGCTGACGCACGGGGTGGGTCCGATGCGGAAATACAGCATCGGGGCGATCTTGTTGGATCTGAATGATCCACGGAAGGTGATCGGGCGGATGAAAGAACCGCTGCTCAATCCGGACGAGAACGAGCGCGAGGGTTACGTGCCGAACGTCGTTTACACGTGCGGGGCGCTGGTGCACGCGGGACGGTTGATTTTGCCCTACGCGATGAGCGATTACGCGACGGGCTTTGCGACGGTGGATCTCGGGGAATTGCTGGAGCGTCTGACGTGAGGCGGGCGCTGCGGGTCGGGATGCTGGCCCCGATATCGTGGCGGACGCCGCCGCGGCGTTACGGTCCGTGGGAGTTGGTTGCGTCGCTGCTGACGGAGGGATTGGTGGAGGCCGGGGTCGAGGTGACGCTTTTTGCGACGGGGGATTCCGTGACGGCAGGGCGACTGGAGTCGGTTTGTCCGCGGGGGTATTCGGAGGATCCGACGGTGGACGCGAAGGTGTGGGAGTGTCTGCACATCGCGAACTGCTTCGAGCGGGCCGGGGAATTCGACGTGATCCACAATCAGTTCGATTTCCTGCCGCTAAGTTTCAGCGGGCTGGTCGGCACGCCGTTGGTCACGACGATTCACGGATTCTCGTCGGAGCGAATTCTGCCGGTCTACGAGCGTTACAACGCGGGGGGGTATTACGTCGCGATCAGCGACGCGGACCGGAACGCGCGGTTAAATTACGCCGCAACGATTCACCACGGGATCGACGTGGATGAGTTTTCGTTCGTCGAGGTGCCGGAAGACTACTTGTTGTTTTACGGACGGATTCATCCGGACAAGGGCGCGGCGGAGGCGATCGAGGTCGCACGGCGAGCGGGGCGGCGGTTGGTGATGGCGGGGTTGATCCAGGACGAGGGGTGCTTTCGGGAACGCGTTGAGCCGATGGTCGATGGCGACCGGGTGACGTTCCTCGGGGAGATCGGGGCGGATCGACGGGGGGAAGTGCTGGGTCGGGCGGGGGCGTTGTTGCATTTGATCAATTTCGACGAGCCGTTTGGGTTGAGCGTGATCGAGGCGATGGCGTGCGGAACGCCGGTGATCGCGAATCGACGGGGGTCGATGCCGGAATTGATTGCCGACGGGGTGACCGGATTTCTGGTCGATTCGGTCGAGGCCGGCGTGGCCGCGGTCGGGGCGCTGGCAGATTTGGAGCGGGCGGAAGTGCGAAGGGTGGCGCGCGAGCGGTGGTCGGTCGGTCGGATGGTGGGGGATTACCTCCGCTTGTACGACGAGATCCTCGAAAGGTAGCGGACCCGGTGGGGGACCGGGTCTGCGGAGGAAAGCGGGCGGCGGTGGGGGAGCCGCCGCTGCCGTTGCCTTAAGCGACCAATTCCCGGAGGACGAACGGAAGAATGCCGCCGTGCCGGTAGTAATCGACCTCGATATCGGTGTCGATGCGGAGCTTGACGAGGACTTCCTCCGAATCGCCGCTGGCGCGGGTGATGCGGAGAGTGAGGTCCTGGCGAGGTTTGATGTCTTCGGTCAAGCCGAGGACGTCGAAGGTTTCACTGCCGTCGAGTTTGAGGGTTGCCGCGCTGGTGCCTTCGGCGAATTGGAGCGGGAGGACGCCCATGCCCACGAGATTGGAGCGGTGGATGCGTTCGTAACTGCTGGCGACGACGGCCTTGACGCCGAGGAGTTGGGTGCCTTTGGCGGCCCAGTCGCGGGACGAGCCGGTGCCGTATTCCTGTCCGGCGATGATGACGAGCGGCGTGCCGGCCTGCTGGTAGTGCATGGAGGCGTCGAAGATGGCCATTTCCTTGCCTTCGGGCATGAGCTTCGTGACTCCGCCCTCGGTGCCCGGAACCATGAGGTTCTTGATGCGGACGTTGGCGAAGGTGCCGCGGGTCATGACGCGGTCGTTTCCGCGACGGGAGCCGTAGCTGTTGAAGTCGGAGGCTTCGATGCCTTTTTCCTGCAGGTAGCGACCGGCCGGTGAGCTTGGCTTGATGGCTCCGGCGGGGGAGATGTGGTCGGTGGTGACGGAATCGCCGAAGATCCCGAGCGGGCGGGCACCGTGGATTTCCTCGATGCTGCCCGGGGTCATCGAGAAGTTCTCGAAGAACGGAGGGAGTTGGATGTAGGTGCTGGCGGCGTCCCACGCGTAGACTTCGCCCGGCGTGGACGGGATCTCGTTCCACTTGGGATTTTGTTCCGCGAAGTCGGTGTAGAGTTTGCGGAAAACCTCGGGTTTGAGGGCGGCGAGCATCTCGTCCTTGATCTCCTGGAGGCTCGGCCAGAGGTCGCGGAGGAATACCTCGTTGCCGTCCTTGTCCTGGCCGAGTGCGTCGGTGGTGAGGTCGATGTCGACGCGACCCGCGAGCGCGAAGGCAACGACGAGCGGGGGCGACATGAGGAAATTTGCCTTGATGTTCTGGTGGATGCGGGCCTCGAAGTTGCGGTTGCCCGAGAGCACGGACGCGGTGATCAGGTCGTTCTCGAGGATCGCGTCTTCGATGGCCGGATCGAGGGGGCCGGAGTTGCCGATGCAGGTCGTGCAGCCGTAGCCGACGATCTGGAAACCGAGTTTGTCGAGGTACCGCTGGAGATCGGCTTTTTTGAGGTAGTCCTGGACGACGCGGGAGCCGGGAGCCAGCGAGGTCTTCACGGCGGGGTCGACGGTGAGGCCGCGTTCGACGGCGCGCTTGGCGAGCAGACCGGCGCCGAGCATGACGCTGGGATTGCTGGTGTTCGTGCAGCTCGTGATGGCGGCGATGAGGACGGAGCCGTTGCCGATGGCGGTGTCGGGGCGGCTGACGGTCGACACGGGAACGGTGTCCGGGGTCGGGCGGTTGGTGACCATCTCCTCGACGTCGCGGTCCACGCCTGGGGTCAGTTCGGGCAGCGTATCCGGGACGCCTTCGCCGGTTCCGAAGGCGACTTTGAAGCGGGCGTTGGTGTCGGCGTTCGGCTGACCGTAGCCGCCGTCGGGGAGGGACTGCGCGAGGAGGTCCTTAAATTTACCGCCGAGCGCGGGGAGGTCGATGCGGTCCTGCGGGCGCTTGGGGCCAGCGACGGAGGGTTGAACGTCGGCGAGGTCGAGATCGACGTCGACGGAGTATTCGATGTCACCCTTCTTTGGCATGCCGAAGAGGCCCTGAGCTTTGAAGTAGGCTTCGAAGGCGGCGCATTGGTCCGCGGTGCGGCCGGTGGCCCCGAGGTAATTGACGGATTCTTCGTCGACCGGGAAGAAGCCCATGGTGGCACCGTATTCGGGGGCCATGTTGGCGATGGTCGCGCGGTCGGGGAGCGGGAGGGTGACGGCGCCTTCGCCGTAGAACTCGACGAATTTGCCCACGACCTTCGTTTTGCGGAGGAGTTCGGTGACGTGGAGAGCGAGGTCGGTGGCGGTGACGCCTTCGCCGAGGCGGCCGGTGAGATTGACGCCAACAACTTCTGGGGTGAGGAAATAGACCGGCTGTCCGAGCATGCCGGATTCGGCCTCGATGCCGCCAACGCCCCAACCCACGACGCCGATGCCGTTGATCATGGTGGTGTGACTGTCGGTGCCGACGAGGGTGTCGGGGTAGTAGAGTTTCGAGTCCTGATCGCCGATTTTCGAGTCGGCGGAGAGGACGCCCTTGGCGAGGTATTCGAGGTTGACCTGGTGGACGATGCCGATGCCGGGGGGGACGACGCCGAAGGTCTCAAAGGCTTGCTGGCCCCACTTGAGAAATTCGTAGCGTTCGCGGTTGCGCGTAAATTCCATGTCGAGGTTCTTCGCCAAGGCGTCGGGGGTGCCGAAGAAGTCGACCTGGACGCTGTGGTCGACGACGAGGTCGACGGGGACGAGGGGCTCGATGATGCCGGGATTTTTTCCCAGCTTCTCCACGGCGCTGCGCATGGCGGCGAGGTCGACGAGGAGCGGGACGCCGGTGAAATCTTGGAGGACGATGCGGGCGACGACGAAGGGGATTTCTTCCTGCGCGGGAGCGCTGGCTTTCCAGTTGGCGAGGGTGCGAACGTCTTCGGGGGTGACTTTTTTGCCATCACAGTTGCGGAGGACGGATTCTAGGACGATGCGAATGCTGACGGGGAGCTTCGAGATCGGGCCGATGCCTTGCTCTTCGAGGGCGGGGAGGGAGTGAAGGGTGCCGGTCTTGCCGGGGGAGATTTCGAACTCTCGGAGCGTGTTGAAGGCGTCGGACATGTGGTGAATATCGCAGAGGTTTCCGGGGGGGTGCAAGTCCGGGTGAGTGATCTCGCGCAGAGGCGCAGAGGCGCAGAGGGATACGATTCGAAATGGAGATTCTCTGCGCCTCTGCGTCTCTGCGCGAGACAACCTATCCCGCCGCCAGACCGAAGGCCTCGTGCGCCAAGTTGGCGGCTTTTTCGATGTCGGCTTCGTCGATGATGACGGCCGTTTTGATTTCGCTGGTGGAGATCATTTGGATGTTGATGCTGCCCTGCCCGAGACATTCGAAGAGCGTGGCGGCGACGCCGCTGTGGGAGCGCATGCCGATGCCGACGATCGAGAGCTTGGCGATGCCGCCTTGTTGGAACATCGGGCCGGCTTTGATCTCGGCGAGGACGGCGTCGAGGGTGGGCGAGATTTTGTTCAGTTCGTCCTGGTTGAGCGTGAAGGAGATGTCGGTTGCGCCGGAGAGGGAGATGTTCTGGACGATGACGTCGATGACCACGCTGGCGTCGGCGAGTGCGGTGAAGATGCAGGAGGCGGTGCCGGGGGTGTCGGGCACGTTGGTGATGGTGACCTTGGCTTGGTTGCGCTCGAGGGAGACGCCGCGCACGACGACGTTTTCGAGTCCGGGGATTTCTTCTTTCACAGCGGTTCCGCGATTGTTGTTGAAGGAACTGCGCACTTCAAACGGGACTTTGAATTTTTTCGCGAACTCGACGGAGCGCGATTGCATGACCTTGCTGCCGCTGGAGGCCATCTCGAGAAGTTCGTCGTAGTAGATGGTGTCGATTTTGCGGGCGTCCTTCACGACGCGGGGGTCGCAGGTGTAGATGCCATCGACGTCGGTGTAGATCTCGCAATTGTCCGCCTTGAGCGCGCCCGCGACGGCGATGGCGGTGAGGTCGGAGCCGCCGCGACCGAGCGTGGTGATCTGGCCTTCGAGCGTCTGGCCCTGGAAGCCGGCGACGATGACGATCTCGCCGTCGTCGAGGTGGCGTCGAATCTGGCGCGGGGAGAGGTTGGAGATCTTTGCCTTGGTGTGAAAATGGTCGGTCAGGATGCCGGCCTGCGCTCCCGTGAGCGAGACGGCGCGGCCGCCGAGGGCGTTGATCGCCATCGCGGTGAGGGCGATGGTGGTCTGCTCGCCGGTCGAAAGGAGAACGTCCATCTCGCGGTCGGCGGGATTCGCGGAGACGGCGCGGGCGAGGTCGATGAGCTGATTTGTGACGCCCGACATCGCAGAGACGACGGCGACCACGGAATGGCCCGCTTGCTGAGTCTCGAGGATACGGCGGGCGACGTTGAGAATGCGTTCGGGGCTGCCGACGGAGGTGCCGCCGTATTTTTGAACGAGAAGGGACATGTGGGTCGAAAAGTCTGATGGTCGGAGCGACGAGAGGTCAATTCAAGTCTGGGAAGCGGCGTGGAGATTGGCGAAGGGGCCGTCGGCTTGGAGGAGTTCGTCGTAGGTGCCGGACTCGATGAGTCGTCCCCGGTCGAGAACGCAGATGGTGTCGGCGGCGCGGATCGTCGAGAGCCGGTGGGCGACGATGATGGTCGTGCGGCCGTGGGTGAGGGCGGCGAGCGCGGCCTGGACGTGGCGCTCGGACTGGGCATCCAGGGCGGAGGTGGGTTCGTCGAGGACGATGATCCGGGGATCGCGCACGAGGGCGCGAGCGATGGCGATGCGTTGTTTCTGTCCGCCGGAGAGCGTGGTGCCGCGCTCGCCGATGCGGGTATTCATTCCGTCGGGAAGTTCGTCGACAAATTCGTCGACGTGCGTCAGCCGGGTGACGCGGTGAAACCATTCGTCCGCGACCGAGGGAAGTCCGAAGAGGATGTTTTCGCGGATGGTGCCGTTGAAGAGCAGACTTTGTTGGGGGACGAGGGCGAGGCGGCGTCGCCAGACGCGGACGTCGATCGCCTCCATGTCGACGCCGTCGAGGAGAACGCGGCCGGATTGCGGGCGCAGGAATCCGATGAGGATGTTTGTGAGGGTCGACTTGCCGCTGCCGGATTCGCCGACGATCGCGACGGTGCGACCGGCGGGGATGGTGAGGTCGAGATCGGAGATGGCGCTTTGGCGACCGCCGTCGTAGGCGAAGTTCACGCCTTGGAACTCGATGCGGCCGGCGACTTCGGTGGGGGCGTCCTTCCCGTCGTTGTGCTCGAGGTCGGGCGATTGCAAAACCTCGCCGAGGGAATGAAGGGATTCCGCGCCGCGGGAGAGGGTGGGATAGAGGTTGAGGAGCGTGTTGATTGAGTTCACCAGGTAGTTGAACATCGCCTGGTAGACGACGAGGTCGCCGACGCTCATCCAGCCGCGAACGACGAACCAGTAGCCGACGCCGAGAACGGCGAGGTTGAAGAGTTGGAAGGTGAGCCACGCGCTGGATTGGAAGAGGGCATTGACTCGGTCGAGGAGGCGGCCGTTTTTGTTGACCTCGGTGACGCGCTGGGTGAATTCGTCGAGGGCGAGGTCCTCGATGCCGTGGGCGCGGGCGAGCGGCATCATGTCCACCAACTCGACCGTGCGGGAATGGAGGTGTTCCATGCGCTCGCGGTAGTCGTGGTTCCGGGTCCGGATGGCACCGCGGAAGGACCGGGAGATGGCGACGGAAACGGGCGCGACGATGAGAAAGAAACCGAGCATGAGGGGTTCGGTGAAGGCGGTGTAGCCGGTGGCGATGACGAGCATCGTGACGGCGGAGATTCCGTTGTTGCCGAGTTCCATCGTCATGAGCTGCACCTGCTCGACGTCACGTAAGAGCTTGGCCTGGAGCCGACCGCTCTCCGCTTTTTGGTGAAACGACATCGAAAGCTGCTGGAGGCGGCGGGCGACACCGAGGCGGAGGCGTTGCTCGAGAGAACGGGCACACTCGCTGAGTCGAACGACGAACCAGGTGTGGACGGGGACGTTGAGTGCGAGGGCGAGGAGGGTCGTGCCACCCAGGGCGGCGAGGGCCGTGAAGTTGACGGATGCGGGCGTGACGAGCGAGTCGATGAGTCGGGCCAGGAAGATGGCGACGAGCCACTGGCCGGAGTTTTTGACCACGAAAATGATCGTCGTCGTCGCGTAGAACCACGGGCCGCGGTCGATGAGCCGGGCGAGAATACGGAGGGGGGACTTGGCCTGGTAGGCGTGGTCGATGATTTCGGACGGGCCGCGGACCGCTGTCCTGGGCGCGGGTGGACGGTTGGGTCCGGCTGGCGATGAATCGCTCACGCCCGGAGGGCGCGGCGGACGGAATCGAGGTCCGCGTCGGTCTCCGTGGGCGCGTAGCCGCCGAACTTGACGGCGGTGTCGGAGTCCTTGAGGCCGTGACCGGTGACCGTGCAGACGATGGTGTCGCCTTCGTTCGTGTGGGGGAGTGGGCAGGTGGCGCAGCGGCGTTCGCACGCGCATTTCATGAGGCCCGCCACGGAGGCAGCGCTGGCGGGCTCGACGAAGACACCTTCGTTTTTCGCGAGCCAGGATTGGGCGGCCAGGATTTCTTCGTCGGTGACGATGTCGATGCCGCCGTGGGATTGGGCGATGGCATCGGTCGCGCCTTGCCAGCTGGCGGGATTGCCGATGCGGATGGCGGTGGCCTGGGTCTCGGGGGAGTCGACGATTTTCTGGTGGAAAATCGGGGCCGATCCGGCGGCTTGGAAGCCGAGCATGCGGGGGAGCTTCGTGCTCTTGCCGAGGTGGCGGTATTCGCGGTAGCCCTTCCAGTAGGCGGTGATGTTGCCGGCGTTGCCGACCGGGAGGATGTGCAGATCGGGGGCGTCGCCGAGTTCGTCGATGACCTCGAACGACGCGGTTTTCTGGCCTTCGATGCGGTAGGGGTTGATCGAATTGACAACGGAGACGGAGCCGTCGGCGGCGAGTTCGACCACGAGTTCGAGGGCGCGATCAAAATTGCCTCGGATGGCGACGACCTGTGCGCCGTAGACGAAAGCTTGCGCGAGCTTGCCCATCGAGATCTTGCCCGCGGGGAGGATGACGACGCAGCGGAGGCCGGCACGGGACGCGTAGGCGGCGGCGGCGGCGGAGGTATTGCCAGTGGAGGCGCAGACGAGGGTGTGGGCGCCCTCTTCGGCGGCTTTGCTGACGGCCATCGTCATCCCACGGTCCTTGAAGGAGCCGGTGGGGTTGAGGCCCTCGAATTTCAGGTAGACGTGGCGGTTGGTGAGTTCGCTCAACCGCGGGGAGTAAATCAGCGGCGTCGTGCCCTCGTTCAGCGAGATGACGGGGGTGGCGTCGCTGACGGGGAGGTGGGCGTGGTAACGGGCGATGACGCCACGGTCGTGCGCGTGGAGTTTCATTCGTCGAGTTGGTCGACCTGGAGAAGGGCCGGTTGCGAGTGAACGCACGGGAGGGCGGCAATGGTCGCGACGGCTGCGACCATTTTGCCGTAGGGCGCGTCGTGGATCATCAGCACGAGTGGAAGCGGACCGGGTTCGTCCGATTCGGGCTGGATGACGGAGCTGATGCCGATACCCGCCTCGCCGAGGACGTTGGCGATCTGAGCGAGGACGCCGGGTTGATCTTCAACGGTGAGGCGGAGGTAAAATTTCGAGACCGCGTCGTCGATTGGCTTGCACGTGCCGTAGAGATCGTGCGGTGTGAACCCGAAATTCGCGCGCGGCGAGCTGAGCGCGAGCGCGGCTTCGGCGAGGTCAGCGATGACCGAACTGGAGGTTGGATCCTGACCCGCACCGCGTCCGGAGAAGAGGGCCTCGCCTGCGATGTCACCCTGGAGCCAAACGGCGTTGAAGACGCCGTTCACGCTGGCGAGCACGTGGTTCGCCGGGATGAGAGTGGGGCAAACTCGGACCTCGATTGCTTCGGCGGCGTCGATCTTGATGGTGGCGAGCAGCTTGATCGCGTAGCCGAGCTGAGAGGCGAAGACGTTGTCCTCGGCGGTGATTCCCTCGATTCCTTCGACGCGGATTTCGTCGGGCTTGATCCAGAAGCCGTAGGCCAGCGCGGCAAGGATGAGCGTCTTGTGGGCGGCGTCCCAGCCGTTGACGTCGAACGCGGGGTCGGCTTCCGCGTAGCCGAGCCGCTGAGCGTCGGCGAGGACCTCGGGGAAGTCGCGGGTGCCCCCGGCCATCTCGGTGAGGATGTAATTGCTCGTGCCGTTGAGGATGCCGTGGATGGCGGCAAATTTATTGCCGACGAACGACTCGCGGACGGCCTTGATGATCGGGATGCCTCCGGCGACGGCGGCCTCGTAGAAGATCGGTACGCGGGCCTCGTTCGCGAGGTGGAAAAGCTCGGGACCGTGTTCGGCGAGCAGGGCTTTGTTCCCGGTGACGACGATTTTCCCCGAGTCGATCGCGCGGCGGACGAAGGTCAGTGCCGCGTCGGTGCCACCGATCAACTCGACGACGATTTTGATCTCCGGGTCGTCGAGCAGGGCATCGAGGTTGGTCGTGAAAAGCTCGGCGGGCGCGGAGACGTCCCGGGTTTTTTTGAGATCACGGACGACGATGCGTCGGACTTCGAATTCCGCGCCGGTGCGTTCGGCGATGAGGGCCCGGTTGGCCGCGATGTTTTTGTAAACCCCGCTGCCAACGGTGCCAAAGCCCGCGAGTCCGATACCGATCTTATCCATGTAAGAGGGTGAGAGTCGGCGACGGGCGCGGGGGCTGTAAAGGGCGATCTGTGATTTCGAAGCCAAACCGGCTTCCTCAAGAATGCCGCCAGCAGCAGTCCGATCGCTGCCCCGTCGGTCGGTTTTGATCAGACCTGATTGCGTGACCCCAGCTCCCCAGCTCCCCAGCTCCGCAAGCCGTTGGAGCCGCAGGCGGAAAATCCCGGCGGGTCGAGGCGAGAACTACCTCGCCCAGTCCGGGACGACGTTTAGTTCGATGTCGAATGCCCAGCGGCCGATCAGCCACACGAGGACGACGATCACCGGGACGAGCACGATGTTGAGGATCAATCCGGCCCGGACCATGTCGGGTAGTCGAACGGCCCCGCTTCCGAAGACGATGGCGTTTGGTGGCGTGCCGACCGGCATCATGTAGGAGCAGTTCGCGGCGAGCGCGGTCGGAATGAGGAAGAGGAGCGGGTTTTGCCCGAGACTCACCGCGATGGCCCCAACGATGGGAAGAAACGTCGCGGCCGTGGCGGTGTTGCTGGTCAATTCCGTCAACAGCAGGATGCCGAAACACAGCGCGCCCACGACCACGATGACCGGTAGGCCGGAGAGCACGGTCGCCAAGCTGCCGAGGTAATCGGCGACCCCGTGGGTCTGGATCGCGCTGGCGAGGCTGAGTCCGCCGCCGAAGAGAATGAGAACGTCCCACGGAAGGCCTTTGGTGGCTTCCCAATTCATCACGAATTCGCCGCGCCGCGCGTTGACTGGAATCGCGAAAAGAAGGAGCGCCCCGGCGATCGCAATCGTGGTGTCCGAGATCATCGGAATGGCCCGGGCCAGCAAAGGCTGGACGATCCAGCAAAGTGCGGTGATCGAAAAAACGATGGCGACGGAAAGTTCTCCGCGCGAGAGCGGGCCAAGGGCGGATCGGTTGCTGGCGATGAGCTCGCGCATTCCTGGCAGTTCGCCGCGATCGAGTCGGAAGGCGATGCGGGTCAGAACGAGGTAGACCAGCGGCAGGCTGACGAGCGTGACCGGGAGACCGAGGGCCATCCATCGGCCGAAACCCAGTTCGACTTGATAAACGTTGTCCATGAATCCCGCGAGCAACGCGAGTGGCGGCGTGCCGATGAGGGTTGCCATTCCGCCCGTCGTCGATCCGTAGGCGATGGCGAGCATCAGAGCGGTCGCGAACCCACGGGAGGCCGGTCGATCGCCGTCGGTGGGAACCAGGGCGACGACGGACATCCCGATGGGCAGCATCATCAGCGCGGTAGCGGTGTTGCTGACCCACATGCTGATGAACGCAGCAGCCAGCAGAAATCCGGCGAGGATTCGGGTCGGACGGGTGCCCATGCGCGCGATCAGGCCGATGGCGAGCCGTCGGTGCAGTCCCCACCGTTGCATGGCGAGCGCGATGAGAAATCCTCCCAGGAACAGAAAGATCAACGGATTTGCGTAGGGCGCGGCGGCTTCCCGCACCTCGGCGAGGTGGAGCGCGGGGAACAGGACCAACGGCAGCAGGGCGGTGGCGGGAATCGGGATCGACTCGGAAATCCACAGGGTCGCCATGAGGGCGGCGACGCCAATGGTCCGCCAACCCTCGGGACTCAACCCGTCGGGAGCACCGGTGAGAAGGCTGAGGAGGAGGAATCCAGGGCCGATGATCCAGCCGGCCCATTGGCGTATGCCATAGGGCTCGGCGGCCGTCGAGGCGGCAGGGGGACGGGGATCATCGGTGGGAGGAGTCATCGGGAGACCGAAGTTGCGCGGTCGAATGTGATCATTCTTCATCGTCCGCGGAAGTCCCGATTCCTCCCGGGGATCGCGCCACGGCTGCCCGACTTCCCGATCAGACGATCGCTCGTTCCTGCTGCTGCGAAAGAGTCAAAATTTCTGAAAGTCAGTTCACTCCCCTGACGGCGAGTCCTGACCACTGACGGTGTAGGTGGAGTCGAACTCCATGGTTCGGAGGCTGGTTTCGATGGTGAGGTGGATCTTTCCGATCTTGGATTGGGGATCGTAGTCGGAGAAACGGGCTTTGATTTTTCGTTGATTGTCTTCGATCACTTTCGTCGAAAGTCCTTTGCCTGAGAGGGTGCCGCCGTCCCGGAGGTAGGTGGCGAGGGGTTGTCGGAGTGGGAGGGTGATCTGACCGTCCTCTGACTTTGATTTTTGGAGCGGGACGTCGATCGAATAGGTGCCGACGAGATCGCCCTCCTCGACTGACATTGCGCCGACGGAAAGATTGATCTTGGCGATACTCACGTAGGTCGCGGTGTCGGCGACTTGGACGACGAGGCGATCGGATTCGTCCGCTTGGGTTGGCAACGCGGTCCATCCAGCGATGAAGGTCACGACCAGAGAAACGCGAAGTGAAATGGGCGGCAGGAGGCGCATCGTAGGAGAATGAGGTCGCGAGGTGCGGATGACAATGCGTTGTGCGCGGCGTCAATTTCTCTGGCGACGTGACGGCACGCGCCCGGTGGCGGGGAGGATCGGTTCGGGTGGTTCGACTCCGGGTCGAAAGGGTTCTTCGAAGCGGATCTGACCTTCGCCGCGGCGTTTGGCGCGCATGGTTTGCTCCGCTGGGATCCAGCCTTTTTCGTGGGAATACTCCGAGAGCGTGGCGGTGATCTCGCGGGCCGTGCGGCGAATGTCGGCGGTGAGTCCGGGAAAAATGCCGATCCCAGTGCCGACGGCGAGGCGACTGGCTCCGAGGAGGGCCTGCGCGCCGGTGGCGATGGTGAGGCCCGCGACCCCGCCGGGGCCGAGGGCAACGAATCCGGTGAGGTTGGCGACGGCTCCGGGGGGGGCGTTGGATCCACCGCTGGTGCGGATGGTCAAGATGGGGACGGGCGTGGGTGGGGCGAGGTCGTAAACGGTCGAGGTGGTGACGACCTTGGTGCCGCCGAGACCAAATCCAAAGATCGCTCGGAGTGCGCGGCTGCCTTGTTCGACGCGGTCGAATCGTCCGACGATGACCCACGCTTCGGAGCGAGGGAGTTGCCGGGGGTCGAGGATGATCTCGGTCGGGACGAGGTTGTTGTCGATTCGCTTCGCGAGCTCGTTGCTGAGGGTGGCCGTGATGCCTGCTTGAAAAGTCGCGAGCGCGAGGCCCTCGCGGTCGGCCCGGATGTTGTCGGCTGGTGCCGAGAATGGGACGACGTAGACGCGTTTGGGTTCGGTTGGCGACGGACTGGGATCGAAACGGTCGGGCGTCACGGAGGCGCAGCCAGTGGCGAAGAGGATCGCGGGGAGCGCGAGGGCGCGGGGGAGCCGGATTGCGAGATCCATGGATGCACGGGTCATGAGGAAACCGGAGGTCAAGGGAGCGAAGACGTCAACGTTTTGCGGGCAATTTACGGGAAATCGCCCGGCGATTTGGTCCGAACTTCGGGCGGGGATGCCGGAAGATACGGGCCGCGAGTGACCGGATCTTTGGTGAGGGGGGAGGGAACGGTGGGGGCGAATTGCCGGACGAGGGGGCTGGTTTAGACGAAAGATCTTTTGGCGTGGCGGGTGTTCTGGGCTGGATGCCTGCGCGCCCCAGCTTGCGTGGTGGGGTTTTCGGGTGCATAAGTTAATCTAATGAACCGACGACTCTTGGCACCCGAGCTGCATCCGATTTTGGACAAGGTGGAGGCGGGCGAGCGAATCTCCGATGCGGATGCCTTGGTTCTTTACGGGTCGAATGATCTCAATGGGATCGGGGCGATTGCGAACGTGGTGCGGGAACGGATCAATGGGAACGTGGCGACCTACATTCACAATCGCTACATCAACTATTCGAACGTCTGCATTTTGCAGTGCCAGTTCTGCGCTTTTGGGGCGAAGAAACGGGAGGATCACGCGTTCGAGCAGACGATTCCGGAGATCCTGGCGACGGTGCGCGAGGGTCTGGAGGAGGGGATCACGGAGATTCACATGGTGGGGGGATTGCACCCGTCGCTGGGGGCGGAATGGTACCTGGAGTTGTTGCGGAGTCTGAAGGCGCTGGATCCGGGGCTTTACGTGAAGGCATTTACGGCGGTCGAGATGCGGCACCTGGCGTTTCGGGTTTTCAAGAAGCCGCTGCGGGAGACGATGGAGATTCTCATCGAGGCTGGGTTGGGGGCGATCACCGGGGGTGGAGCGGAAATTTTTGACCAGGGAGTGCGGGATCAGATTTGTCGGGGGAAGGAGACGGCTGACGAGTGGATCGAGGTACACCGGACGTGGCATCAGCTGGGTCAGCGGAGCACCTGCACGATGCTCTATGGCCACATCGAGACGGCGGAGCAGCGGGTAGCCCACCTGCGGCGGCTGCGGGAGTTGCAGGACGAGACGGGGGGATTCACTGGATTCGTTCCCTTTGCTTTCGAGCCGGATGGGGCGCGGCCGATGTTGAAGGACATCCCGCACGCGACGGGGTTTGAGGAGTTGAGGAATCTGGCGGTGAGCCGGATCTATCTCGATAATATCGCGCACGTGACGGCGTATTGGATCAGCCTCGGGCTGCCGCTGGCGCAGGTGTCGCTGAATTACGGCGTCGACGATCTGCACGGCACGATCATCGAGGAGAAGATCTTTCACATGGCGGGAGCGACGACGCCGCAGCAACAGACGATGTTTGCCCTGGAGAAGGCGATTCGCGAGACGGGGCGGGAGCCGATGCAGCGGAATACGTATTACCAGCGGATCGCGCCGGAGCTGGCGGAGCCGGTGGCGGCTTAGGATCTTCGATTGGGGAGGTTCGATTTTTGATTTTTGGTGGCGTGATGCGGGATTGGCGGGTGGGGTCGGTGCCGTATTTAAACGCGCGTCCTTTGATTGAAACTCTGGGGCCGGGGGTTGAGTTGGCGGTTCCGCGGGAGTTGGGGGCGCGGTTCGTGGCGGGGGAGTTTGACGCGGCCTTGGTGCCGGTCTTCGTGGCTTTGGAACGGGGCGGTGGGCGGATCGTGGATGGGGTGGGGATCGGGTGCGATGGGGTGGTTTACAGCGTTTTTCTAGCCTATCAGGGTGACTTGGCGGATGTGGAATCGATCGTGATGGATCCGGCTTCGCGGACTTCGGCGAATTTATTGCGGTGTCTCCTTTGGGAGTATCGGGGGATGGAATTCGAGGAGGTTGGCCGGGAAGAGGCGCGGAAGGCGCGAGGGGGTGGTGTGGCGCGATTGCTCATCGGGGATCCGGCGATTGAGTTTCGGGCGGAGCATCCGGATTGGAATTTTCTGGATTTGGGGGAGGAGTGGAAGCGGTGCACGGGGCTGCCGTTCGTCTTCGCGTGTTGGGTGCTGGCGGACGGGTTGGCGGAGGACGATGCCGCGCAATTGGCGGGGGAGTTGCGGGAGGCGAAGCGGGGTGGGGTGGCGCGGATTGGGGAGATCGCGGGGCGTGAGGGGGCGGAGTCGGACTTCGCGCGGTGGTATTTGGAAAAGTGTCTTCGGTTCGATCTTGGGACGCAGGAGAAGGAGGCGATGGGGCTGTTTGCCGATCTGTGCGCGAAGCACGGGTTGATTGAAGATGGCGGCGTCCGGCTGCGGGGGGTGTGAACTTCGGCGGCGGGAAGCTGCCCCGCGTCAAACTACCTCTGAACGATTTTTTTGGTGAGGAGGCTCAACGGGGCGGGGTAGAACTTGAGGACGCTGAGGGCGTGGGAGGTAAGAATGGGGTGCAGACTGGCTTGGCGGGCGAGTTTGTTGACCCAGAGGCGGCCCCGATACATGGCGGCATGGGTGCGGCGGTAGGTGGATTCGGCTTCGGGGAGATCGTGTTGGGTGATGGCTTCGGCGGCGAGTTCGCCGGAGCGCATGGCGTAGGTGATGCCTTCGCCGGTGAAGGGTTCGACGACGCGGGCGGCGTCGCCGAGGAGGAAGAGACCGTCGTCGGCGATCGGGGACGAGTCGGCGCGGGAGAGGGGAGTGATCGTGCGCCAGCGGGTGGTGGGAGGAAGATCGAAGGTGTCTTCGGCGTAGGCGCGGAGGGCGGGGAGTTTTTTTGTGCGGGCGACCAGGCAGATGTTCATGGTGGTGGCGTCGACGCGGGCGAGGCCGCCGTAGCCGTCGGTGTGAAAGATCATGCGGACGGTGTTGCCGAGATCGGGCGTGAGCGGGGCGTGGGTCTGGATGGCGACGCGGTCGTGGCGGGCCCGGCCAAGCCGGTTCGTTTGGCGGGCGGTCGTGGAGTTGCGGCCGTCGGCGGCGAGGACGATGGGGGCGGTGAGTGGGCCGGAGGGGGTGTGGAGGGTCCAGTGGTCGGCGGTGCGTTCGATGCGGGTGACGGGGAGGTTGTCGCGGAAGGTGGCTCCGAGTTCGGTGGCTCGGGTGATGAGGAGGGCGTCGAGGTCGTGGCGGGTGACCATGAGTTCGCCGGTGGTGCTCGAGGCGGCGGGCGGAGTGGGGATGCGAATGCGCTGGCCCTGGGTGCCGAGGAATTCGACCGCGTCGGCGTGGGCGTGGGGGAGGGTGAGAATGCGGTCGGCGAGATCGAGGCGTTGGAGGATGGGCCAAGCGATGGGGTTGAGGCAGTCGCCGCAGACCTTGTGACGGGGAAAGGTTGATTTCTCGATGACGAGGACGCGGCGGCCCGATGGCGCGAGATGGGCGGCGGCGACGGAGCCGGCGGGGCCGGCACCGATGATGAGGATGTCGTGGGTCACGTGAGGTTGTGGGGGTCCGCCGAATCAATCAAAGGAAGGTCTCGGCGATTTCGTCGGCGACGAGGCGACCGGCGCGGGTGAGGCGGTAGTGGTCGTGGATGGGTTCGAGATAGCCGGCGGACTGGAGGTTTCTCAATTCGGCTGGGTAGTTCGCCAGGTCGGCGGCGGGGATGCCGGTGGAGGTTCGGAGGGCGAAGGCAATCCTTTCGGTGGTTCGGAGTGCCGGGGGAGCGGGTTCGCGGAAGTCGGCGGGGTCCTGGTGGGCGTTGATTTTTTCGACGTAGTCTTCGGTGGAGCTGACGTTTTTCCAGCGTTGGTCGCCGACTGTGGAAAAGGCACTGGGGCCGAGGCCAACGTAGTCGGCGCTTTGCCAGTAGGCGGTGTTGTGGCGGCACTCGCGGTCTCCGCGGGCAAAGTTAGAGATCTCGTATTGCTCGTAGCCGGCGGGGGTGAGGTGGTCGGTGGTCAGCTCGAAGAGGTCGGCGTCGAGTTCGGTGTCGGGTCGGAATTCGCCGCGCTGAAGACGGAGGAAGTAGTCGGTGTCCTCTTCGTAGGTGAGGCAGTAGGCGGAGATGTGCTCGGGGGCGAGGTCGACGGTGCGGACGAGGGAGGAGGTCCATTGCTCGCGGGTCTGACCGGGGACGGCGAAGATGAGGTCGAGGTTGACGTTGGTCAAGCCGGCTTCGCGGAGGATGTGGTAGGAGCGTTCGGCCTGGGCGGCGGAGTGGGCGCGGCCGAGGGTGTGGAGCAGGGTGTCGTCCCAGGATTGGACGCCCATGCTGATGCGGTTGACGCCGAGGTTACGGAGGGCTCTAGCCTTCTCCAGGCTGACGGTGGCTGGGTTCATCTCGAGGGTCCACTCGGTGACGGCGGTGAGGTCGAGGCGGTCGTGCAGGCCGGTGAGGAGGTAGTCGAGCTGGCTGGTGCTGAGGGCGCTGGGGGTGCCGCCGCCGAAGAAAATGGTGGTGGGGCGGAGGGTGGGGGCGTGTTTTTCGGCTTCGAGGAGAACGGCGTCCAGAAAGGCGCGGGTCCGGTTCTTGTCGCTGGCTTCCTTGTAGAAGCTGCAATACGGGCAGACCTTCGGACAGAAGGGGATGTGGACGTAGAGGTGGGCGACGGGTGGATGCACTGGTGAGGTTCTTTCCATTACGAATACAGCTTCGGACGGAAGGTCGCAAAGGTCGCAAAGAATCCGGAAAAAAGATGAGCCGGTGACTGGCTTTGACAAGGTGGGGGGTGGGAGGGAGAGTGCGCGGCGTGCGGTTGGTCGGTGTCGTTTTTTGTTTGCTGATCGCGGGGTCATTCGCGTGGGGGCAGGAGATTGCCGGGGTGCCGGGGCAGGAGCGGTCGACGGTGTTTTTTGCGATGGATCCGAAGTCGTTGGTGACGGGGTTTCGGGCTGATGAGGGGGTGGTGCGGCGAATGGTGGATTCGTTGGTTGTCGCGGTGACGGGGACTCGGTCGGCGGGGGAGGCTTGGCGGTCGTTGGCGGGGCCGGAGGACGTGGTGGGAATCAAGGTGGCGGCGGCTCCGGGGGACGTGAGCGGGACGCACGTGGCGGTGGTGCTGGCGGTCTCGCGGGGGTTGCAGTCGGCGGGGGTGCCGGCTTCGAAAATTCTCGTTTGGGATCGGAACGAGGAGGATCTGGTGCGGGCGGGGTTCTCGAAGAGCTCGTCGGACTACCAGCTTCGTTGGACGGACCCGACGTCGGGGTATGATCCGAAGGCGCTGCTCACGGCTCCGGTGCTGGGGCGGTTGATCTGGGGGGACAGCAAATTTGGCGTGGCGGAGGGGACGCGGATGGAGGACATGCTGTCGGGGGGGGAGCAGCTGAGTAGTACGAGCTATTTCGCGAAGGTGCTGAGTCAGGAGGTGACCAAGGTGATCAACGTGCCGTCGCTGTGCGATAGCTTCATGACGGGGATCAACGGAGCGATCGCAAACATGACGCTGTGGAACGTGGATAACTGGCGGCGATTCATCAAACCGCCGACGTTTGGGGATCCGTATCTAGCGGAGATTTACGCTGACCCGAACGTGCGGGGGAAGGTCGTGTTTACCATCATGGATGGGCTGACTTTGCAGTTCGCGGGAGGGCCATTTCCGAATCCGAATTTCGTGCGGGAGAATTTCACCTTGTTTGCGAGTCGTGATCCCGTGGCGCTGGACGCGACGGCGATCCGGTTACTGGAAGAATACAAATTGAGCAACAAGTTGCCTTCGATCGGGCTGAGGGCGGGGCACGTGGAGAGCGCGGCGGCGATGGGGTTGGGGCGATTTTACGAGGATGAGATCGATCAGGTTCGGGTTGGCGTTGATCTGCGGTGACGACGGATTGGTGGCGGGATTACGGTGGGTTGCTGGAGCGGGTGGCTCGGTCGTTTGCGATCACGATCCGGTGGTTGCCGGGAGAGATTCGGGAGACGGTGGCGCTGGGGTATTTGCTGGCGCGGGCTTCGGATAGCATCGCGGATTCTTCGGCGGCGGACGTGGCGCTGCGAGTGGGGGCTTTGCGGGAGTTGGAGGGATTTGCGATCGGGGCAGGGGTAGTTGAGCAGCTGGCAGGGTTGCAGGGAGTGACGGCGGAGGCGGAGGTGCTGCGGGCGTTGCCGGGGTTGATGGAGCGAATGCGGAGTTCGCGGGATCGGGGGCGCTTGGAATGGGTTTGGTCGCGGATCTTGGAGGGACAAATTTTTGACCTGGAGCGGTTTGGGGTCGGGGGTGGCGGGAGTGCGGTTCGGCTCAGCGCGGAGGAGTTGGATCGCTACGCTTATCTGGTCGCGGGATGCGTCGGGGAGTTTTGGACGGAGTTGAGTTTTGATCGGGTGCCGCGGTTTTCTTCGCGGGCGGGACGGGGGGAGATGGTTCGCTTGGGGGTGGAGTACGGGAAGGGGTTGCAGCGGGTGAACATCCTGCGGGACCGGGCGGCGGATCAGGAAATTGGACGGGTTTACGTGGGGGACGCCGACTTCGCGCGGGTGAAGGACGAGGCGCGGGTGGGGCTGGAGGCCGGGCTGGAGTGGGCGCGGTGGGTGGAGCGGCGGCGGATGCGGGTGGCGTGTGCGTTGCCAGCGCGGGTGGGGTTGGCGATGTGGCCGGAGTTGCGGGTGGATGCGGTGGCGGGGGTGAAGATTTCGCGGGGCCGGTTGCGGGGGGTTGTGTTGCGGGGGTTAGTTGGGTTGTGGAGGTAACGGGTGGTTCGGTCGGCTTGGGGGGTCAAATGGTGCCGGGCTAGAAGCCCGGCACGGCAAGCTGGAAGCTTGCGCTCCCCGGCTAGTCTTCTTCTTCGGAGAGGTCTTGGTTGGCGGCTAGTTTGGTGATGGCTTCGGCGATTGCGGTGACCGCGGGCTCTTCCAGCAGGTCTCCGGGGGCGCAGGGGACTTGGTAGAAGCGCGGATCTTCGGTGATGGGTTCCCAATTTTTTTGGACGTCCGTTAGGGTTGGGAAGTTGGTTTCGGGTAGGAAGGCGTGGATGGTGACGTCGAGGGGGTCGAAGGTGTGGCGGGCCAGGGCTTGGCGGTTTGCCGTGGCTATGGTGGTGTCGCCGGGTTTAGGGGCGGGGGGCTTATTTTTTCCGAGGAGTCGCTTGAAGGTGGAGGTGAGGCCGGTTTCAGCGCGGGGGGGCTCGGTGGCGAGGGTGACGATGAGGGGGACTTCTTGACCGGACTCAAGAAGGAGGCGGGCGGTTTCGATGGCGAGGAGGCCGCCGAAGCCGAAGCCGATGAGGCGATGGGGGCCTTCGGAATCGAATTGGCGAATCGCGGCGGCGTAGGCAGTGGCCATTTCGCGGAGTTCGCGATGGGCGGCGGAGGGTTCGGTCACGCCGCGGGCGGTGACCGCGTAGACGGGTTGGTCTTCGCCGAGGTGGAGGGTGAGTTCGCGGTAGAGGTCGACGCTGCCGGGGAAGTCGTGAAAGCAGACGATGGGGGGGAGGCTTCCGGCGGCGCGAAGGGCGGTGAGGGCTTCCCACTTGCTTTCGTCCTTGCGGGTGCGCCACTCGCGGAGAAGGGATTTCGCCGTGAAGGTGCGAGTGAAATCTTCCAGGCGGGCGGCGGGGTGCCCGGCTTTTTGGCAGGTCTCGAAGAGGTGCTTGGCGACGTGGGGTTTGGTGCCTCCGTCGGGGATGGAGCTGGAGGCGTCGAGGGCGCGGCCGCCGAGGGCGCGGGAGAGAATGCTGGCAAGTTCTTCGTCTTCGCCTCGGGGTTTTCGGGGTTCTTCGGGGTCGGCGGTTTCGGGGCGGGTGGGTTCTTTGGTTGGAGTGGGAAGGGAGGCGTGGTCGATGCGGCCCTCCGGGTCGAGGGGAAGGCGGGGGATGCAGGCGACGGAGAACTCGAGCGTGGGGAGGTGGGATTTCAGGTGGTCGCGGAAGTCGATGGGTTCGCCGCGCTGGGAGTCAGCCGGGACGATCCAGAGGTTCCACGAATCGGGGTCGGTGCTGGCGAGGACGCAGTCGAAGATTTCGCGGTGGGCGAAGACGACGCGCTCGATGGTCTCGAGGCGGGAGGTGGGGGAGCCGGGGCGGAGCGTGGCTTCGAGTTCGTTGCGGGGGTAGAAGGTGCCGGTGGTGTCGAGGAAGGCTTCGCGGTCGGTCGGGATGAGGGTGTCTTCGGAGGAACCTGTTTCGAGCGTTCCCGCCAGGCCGGGGGGGAGGGGTTGGCCCTGCCAGGTGATGCGGGCGACGGAGCCCGCGGGGGGCTGAGCGGCGGGTTCGAAATCGTCGCCGGGGTCGATCTCGGAGGAGGGGCCGTGGAAGCTGATGCCGGCGTGGAGCAGCGTGGCGGTGGGGGCCGCGGTGTGCCACGCGGCGAGGGCGGCGGGCGAAATGCGGCCTCCGCGGATGACGGTGCGGCGGACGCTGGATGGCGCGGGGAGGGAGAGCTCGGCTAGGTAATGCGTCCACTGGCTCCAGAAGGCGGTCGGGACGCTGAGGAGGGTGACGTCACGTTCTTCGGCGAATGAGTGGAAGGCGGTGCGGGTGGACCAGCCGTGGGTGGCGGCGAGGACGACGGTGGCACCGGCGAGGAGGGTTCCGAAGAGTTCGACGATGGTGTCGAGTTCGCGGGGGGCACCGGATTGGAGAAAGCGATCGCCGGGGGTCACGAGAAGGGCGGCGGCGGAGGCTTGGCAGAGGCGGGCGGCGTCCTCGTGAGAAACGGCGCGGCCGTCGGCGGTGCGGAGGGCGGGGTCGGTGGCGGAGAGTTCGCTGGGAATGCCGCGCGTCTTTTCGCTGGCGGCTTTTTCCCAGAAGTTGGGAAGGGTCGACTCGGAGATCGTGAGGGCTGGCTTTTTGCCCTTTGGAGGGGTTTCGGAGCCTGGGTCGGTGATCGCAGCGGTGGCTCCGGCTTTCCAGATGCCGAGAATGACGGTGGGCCAATGGTGGGAAGAGCCGAGTTCGACGGCGATGATGGCGCGGGTTTTGACGTCGAGGGTGCGGAGGTGGCGGGCGACTTGGTTGGATCGTTGGTTGAGAGTTTCGAACGTAACGGGGCCGTCGTCGGTCTCGAGGGCGATGGTCTCGCCGAGATCGGTGGAAGTTTCCGCGAACAGATCGTGGAGGCATTGGGGCACGAGGCTGCGGAAGGGGGGGGCGGCTTCGGGTCCAACGACCAGGGTCGGTTCGTCTTTGAGAATGATGGAGAGTTCGTTGAGGGGGCGGTCGGGGTCTTCGATGAGCTGGGCGACGAGGCTGATCCAGCGATCAAGGAAGCGGCGGGCGGCGGCTTCGGTAAAGAGGCCGGGGTCGTATTCGATGGCGACCGTGGCGCGGTCGGAGGCGGTGTAGACGAGGGTGAACGAGGCGGCGTCGTGGCCGAGAAGCTGGGCGTCGGCTCCGAGCCAGCGAGGAAGGCGGGCGTGGAGGAAGTCGTTGAGGTCGCCGGCGCGATGGCGGAAGGCGGTGGTGGGACGAGTGACTCCGCCGGGGACGCGGTCGGCGATTTGCTCGGCGGTTAAGGTGCCGACGCCGGTGGTCTCGGCGCGGGTCTGCGCGACGGCCTGGGCGAGGGCGGAGACTTTGGCGTCGGCGACGAGACGGTGGCGGCGGGGAACGCGGGCTTCGGAGCGGGCGGTGGCGGTGAGGGGGAGGCGGAGGGATTCGAGGAGAACGATCTCGTTGGATGAGAGGGCGGGAGCGAGGAGGGTGAGCCAGGTGGCTTTGACGAGGTCGATGGGTTCGACGGTCATCGCCTTGGCGGCGGCGGCGAGAGCGTGGCCGTGCTCCCGTTCGAAGGTGTGGGTGACCGTTGCGCGGCGGGGGGAGGGCGCGGAGTCTGGTGGGAGCGGGAGGAGGATGAGGGGGCGGGAGGCGGTGGCGTTTTGGAAATGAGCGCGCCAGATTTTTTCTTCGGAATCGTGTTCGGTCAGGGCCGCGAAGGCGGGAGCGGGATCGTCGGGGGCGGTGTCGCTGGTGTCACCTTCGTAGCGGAGGAGCCACTCGACGAGGAGGGCGCGGAGGGCGAGTTCGTCGATCAGGAGGTCGTCGTAGGACCAGAGGAGGTGGAGGTCGCCGCTGGGGAGGAGGATGGTGGTGAGGCGGTGGCCGGTGGTCACGGGGGTAGCGAGATCGGTGGCGACGAGGTCGTTCCAGGCAGTGCCGAGGTCTTCCGGGGCGTCGGTCTGCCAGTCGATGTCCCGCCATTCGGTGATGTCGTCGTCGGACTCGTTCCAACGTGGGCCGGCCGGGTCGAGGCGGGTGCGGAGGATGGGGTGGGCGGTGGTGAGGTCGGCCCAGGCGGAGACGAGCTGGGGGCGGTCAATCCGCTCGCCGAAACTGAAGGAGAGTTGGCGGGTGTGAAAGGCGGTGCCAGCGGGTTGGCCGGAGGCGGCGAGCTGCTGGTGGTGGAGTGGGGAAAGTGGGTATTCGCGCATGGGGTTTTGGACAGAAGGTAACGAAGGTAACGAAGGGGAATGCAATACAATCGGCGCCCGCTGGCGCGGATTGCCGAGTTTTGTTCAGCGGCTGGAGCACCGGCGGCTGGGAAGGCTCGGGGCAGACTGCATCGGCTCTGCGATGCAGCCCGAAGGGCGAGACGAGCGGGAGTGAGCGAGACAACGTGACGCTCCTCGAATGACCTAGAGATCGAGGTCCGTAACGGCGCCCTTTGACGCTGTCGTTACGGTGTGGGCGTATTTGGCGAGGACGCCCCGTTTGTAGCGAGGTTTTGGTCTTTTCCAGGTGGCTAAACGCTTTTTGATCTCAGTGGCGGTGATGCCGAGGGTGAGCTGGTGGGTGACGGCGTCGATGGTGATGGGGTCGCCGTTTTTGACGATGGCGAGTGGGCCACCTTCGCTGGCCTCCGGGGTGATGTGGCCGACGACGAAGCCGTGGGTGCCGCCGGAGAACCGTCCGTCGGTGATGAGGGCGACCGCTGTGCCCAGGCCAGCGCCCATGACGGCGGCGGTTGGGCTGAGCATTTCACGCATACCGGGGCCACCTTTGGGGCCTTCGTGGCGGATGACGATGACGTCGCCGGGTTTGATCTTGCCAGCCAGGATGGCGGCGAGGGCTTTTTCCTCGGCCTCGAAGACCTTGGCTTTGCCTTCAAATTTTTCACCTTCCTTGCCGGTAATTTTTGCTACGGCGCCCTCTGGGGCGAGGTTGCCGCGGAGAACGACGAGGTGGCTCGATTTTTTGATCGGGGCGTCGAGGGGAAGGATGATCTTCTGGCCCTTGGGGTAGCTCTTGAATGGCGCGAGGTTTTTGGCCAGGGTTTTGCCGGTGACGGTCAGGCAATCGCCGTGGAGGAGCTTGGCGCCGAGGAGGGTTTTCATGAGGGGGACGATGCCGCCGATGCCGACGAGTTCGCTCATGAGGTATTTGCCCGAGGGTTTGAGGTCGGCGAGGACAGGGACGCGGGCGCCGATGCGGGTGAAATCGTCGAGGGTGATCTTGACGTTGGCGGCGTGGGCGATGGCGAGGAGGTGGAGGACGGCGTTGGTGCTCCCTCCGAGGGCGATGACGACGGTGATGGCGTTCTCGAACGCTTCCTTCGTCATGATGTCGGAGGGGCGGATGCCTTTTTTGAGTTGATTGATGACGGCGCCTCCGGCGTTGCGGCAGTCCTGGCGTTTGCTGTCGGAGACGGCGGCTTGGGCGGAGCTGTTGGGGAGGGACATGCCCATGGCTTCGATGGCGGAGGCCATGGTGTTGGCGGTATACATGCCGCCGCAGGAGCCGGGGCCCGGGATCGCGCACGACTCAATGGCGTGGGCTTCGGACTTGGATATCTTGCCGGCGGCGAGTTGGCCGACCGCTTCGAAGACGGAGACGATGTCGAGATTTTTGCCGTTGAGGCAGCCGGGGAGGATGGTGCCGCCGTAGACGAAAACGGAAGGGCGGTTCAGCCGGGCCATGGCGATGAGGCAGCCGGGCATGTTTTTATCGCAGCCGCCGATGGCGACGAAGCCGTCGTAACCCTGGCAGCCCATGACGGTCTCGATGGAGTCCGCGATGACTTCGCGGGAGACGAGGGAATATTTCATCCCTTCGGTGCCCATGGAGATGCCATCGGAGATCGTGATGGTGTTGAAGATGGTGGCCTTGCCGTTGGCGGCGTCGATGCCGAGGGCGGCTTCGCGGGCGAGCTGGTCGATGTGCATGTTGCACGGGGTGACCATGCTCCAAGTGGAGGCGACGCCGATCTGGGGCTTGGCGAAGTCTTTTTCGGTGAATCCGGCGGGGTAGAGCATCGCGCGGCTGGCGGCGCGGGAGGGGCCGTCGAGGACGAGCGAGGAGTGGGGGCGGAGGTTGGGCTTCTTGGATTTGGCGGCTGGTTTCATGGTGCGGGTGCGAGTGGGGCTAACGGACGAGTCGGGGACTTTTTCGATACAATACAAAGACGAACTCGTGTTTTGAACAGAAGGTAACGGAGGAAACGAAGAATGTAGATCAGGAGGTTGCTGGATTTCGCTCCTTGGACTGACCGCTGGCTCGGAGGAGGGCTTGGTGGAGGGTGGACTGGGAGATGGGTTTGGTGAGGTAGTCGTCGAGGCCGGCGTTGAGGGTGCGTTCGCTTTCGCCGATCATGGCGTTGGCGGTGAGGGCAATAATCCAAGTCTGATGGCCAGGTCGTTCGGTTTCACGGATTTGTCGGGTCAATTCGATTCCGCCGAGATGGGGCATCTGCAGGTCGGTGAAAATGAGGTCGGCGGGTGAATCCTGCCAAGCTTCGAGGGCGGCGCGGCCGTCCGGGTGGGCGGCGCTCGTGTAGCCGAATTTCGCGAGGAGACGCTGGAGGAGTTGGCGGCTGATGGCGTCGTCGTCGGCGACGAGGATCGAGAGTGGGTGGCGGGTGGCGAGATCCGGGTCGGCGGCAGATGGGAGCGTCTCGAGGGAGGACGATGGCGCGGCGATAGCGATGGCGCGGGCGCTGACCGAGAAGGCAAAGGTCGCCCCTTCACCCGGGGAGGACGTGATGGTGATGGTGCCGCCCATGAGCTCGGCGAGTCGCTTGCTGATGTAAAGGCCGAGGCCGGTGCCGCCGTGGCGAACCTGGACCGTCTCGTCGGCTTGGACGAAGGGTTGAAAGAGGCGGGCGATGCCCTCGGGGGAGAGGCCGGGGCCGTTGTCTTCGATCTCGAAGTGGAGGCGCGATTCGCCGTCGTCGAAGGCGGCCCGGATCCGGATCGCTCCCGCGGGGGTGAACTTGATGGCGTTGCCGAGGAGGTTGATGAGGATCTGGCGGAGGCGGACTTCGTCGGCTTCGATCCGCGTCGGAAAATTGGGCGGGATCGCGAGGACGAGTTCGATATTTTTTTCCCGGGCTTTGACTTCGAGAAGACGTTGGACGAGCCGAAGCGTGGTGGCGGGATCGAAGACGACGGGTTGCATCGTGACCTGGCCGGCTTCGATGCGGGAGTAGTCGAGGATGTCGTCGATGATGCGGAGGAGAGCGTCGCCGCTGGCGGAAATGATGCTGCAGAACTCGCGCTGCTCGGCGTCGAGGTCGGAGTCGCCGAGGAGGTGCGCGTAGCCGATGATGCCGTTCATCGGAGTGCGGATCTCGTGGCTCATGATGGCGAGGAATTCGCTCTTTTGGAGGTTGGCGGTTTCGGCGGTGGCGCGGGCGGCGGCGAGTTCGCGTTCGACGCGCTTACGTTCGGTGATGTCTTGGACGACGCCGCGGATGCGGGTGGGTTCGGGGTTGGCGATGAGAGCGACCGCGCGGGACGAGGTCTCGGCGGGCGTGATGAGGAGGTCACATTGCGCGGGTTCACCGGTCGTGCGGGCTTGCTGGAGCGCGGTGGAGATGGGAGCGGTGGCGGACGGCGGGAGGGAGCCGATGAAGTCGGCGAGAGTGGCGATCTCGGCGGGAGGCTGCTGTCCGAGGATACGGGCGGCGCGGGGGCTGAGGGTGAATTTTCCTTCCGTGAAGTCCCATTCCCAGAAGCCGGTGTGGGCGATGAGCTCGGCTTCGCTGAGGTGTTGCTCGTTGCGTCGGAGGTCGCGGACGGCTTGAGCGTGGTTTCGGTAGGAGTGGGTGCCGATCCAAGTGATGGGGAGAAGGATCGCGAGGCTAAATAGGTAGGCTGAAATCACGACGTCGGAGGCTTCGCGGGCGTTGGCGGTCAATTGCTCGCGGGTCGCGAAGGCGACGAAATTGAAGCTGAGATTGTGATTGCCCGCCTCGTCGAGGAGGCGGCTGCGTGGGAGGTAGGACGCGAGGTCGTCGCCGGTTTTTTCCATGACGAAAAGCCCCTCCGGGGTGAGTAGGCGGGTGGTGGTCGTGTCCTGGAGAGCCCGGGCGAGCTCGGGGGAAAAATCGGACACCGTGCGATCGCTCCGTTCGGGCAACGTGGAGCTCCAGTCCCAGTCAGCGGTCGGGCCGACAATCCAATTGCCCGCGAGGTCCGCGATCAAGGAGCGGAAATTCTCACCGCCGATCTCGCGGGCGCGGAGGCGGGCGAGGGATGGGCCTGGGAGATAATTGATGACGAGCAGGCTGTCGGGGAAGTTGCCGACCCCGGGGACCCGGGTGAGAAGGCGAATGGTGGGCTTGAGGGGGCGCTCGATCGTGCCGCGTTCGAAGTTCAGGTCGAGGGGCGATGCGGAGATGAGCTCAGAACGGACGAGGAGAGCCGCTCGGAACCAGTCGCGGTCGATCTTGGTCTGGAGTTCTGGAGCTGGGACCCGGCGGACATCGGCGATCTGTCCGGGGCCGGATGCGGGTGCGGTGAGGTTGACGCGGAGACGTTCCTTCCCGGTTAGGGAGAGGAGGCGGATCTGATCGTAGGTCCCGCGGTTTGACGCGAAGTGGGCGGCCTCGTCGGCGATGCCACGGAGCATCTCGGTTTCGAGGTCGGACTCGATCCTCGTCGCGGTCGCGAGTTGTCGGAGGAGGAGAAGGTCGGCAATGGCGATCCGAATTTCCCGATAAAAAACGCTCACCTCCTTGGACAATTCGGTTTGCAAACGGAGCGCGAGACGATCCTCGGCGTCGCGTTTCACGCTCGAGAGCAGGAGGGCTGCCGCGGCGGATAGGACGAGCGTGACGGCCAGGCAGGTGAAGACGCACGGGAGCACGGCGGAAGCCACTCGGTCCGGCTGAAATGGCTTCCTAGGCAGTTGCACGGGAAGAAAACTACGAGCCTGCTCTCGCGGCTGGCGAGCTTGTTTCGTGGCCATCTGCGACTTGCGCGTGGCCGAACGTCGCCTACTATGCGCAACCTTGATCATGAGTAAAACATCACTTTGGACCACGGCGATTGCTGGGATGAGCACCGTGGCGGCGAGGGCGCAGGACGCCGCTGAGGTGGCTCCCGAGCAGACCGACCTCATCGCGGTGCTGAACAGCGGTGGCGTCGTGATGTATCCGCTGGCGGCGTTGTCGGTGGTGGCGGTGATGCTCATCATCATCTTCTTCTTCTCGCTGCGGCGCGGCGGCGTGGTGAGCGGGCGTTACATGAAGACGGCGGATGCGCTGCTGCGGAAGGGCGATTACTACGGGTTGCTCGCGCTCTCGAACCGACACAATCAATCCGTGGCGCGCGTGATGCGGCGGACGATCGAATTTCTGACCAAAAACCCGGGAGCGACCATCGCCGAGGCGCGGGAGATCGCGGAGACGGAGGGGACGCGGCAGGCGAGCGGACTGAATCAGCAGATCGTGTATCTGGCCGATATCGGGACCATCGCGCCGATGGTCGGGTTGTTCGGGACGGTGTTGGGGATGATCAAATCTTTCAGCGTGGTGGCGAATGGCATCGACGCTTCCCGACCGATGCTGCTCGCGGGCGGTGTGGCGGAGGCGCTGGTGACGACTGCAGCGGGACTGCTCATCGGCATCCCGGCGATGGCGGCTTACGCGTTTTTCCGGGGTCGGGTGCAATCGCTCATCGCGGATCTCGAGGCGGCGACGACGCAGTTGATGGCGCTGATGAGCGCAAATTTCAAACCGGGTTCCATCCGCACACCCGGTGAGCTCGACTAACGGTAAGTTCCGGACGAGACGATGAACTTTCGCGCCCGCGCCCAGCCCGAGTCCTCGGGGTTTCAAATCGCCCCGATGATCGACATCGTCTTTCTGTTGCTGATTTTTTTCCTCGTGACGTGGAATTTTTCCAAGGACGAGATGGAACTCGACGTGCAAGTCCCGACGGCGCGGGAGGGCAAGGAAAGTCGGCGCGCGGTCGGCGAGGTGATCCTTAACGTGAAGGCTGACGGGTCGGTCGTGATGAACCGGCGCGAGATGAACACGGAGGAGTTGGAAGCCGCCTTGGCGAAAATTCAGAGCCTCTACCCCGATCAAGCTGTCGTGTTGCGTGGCGACGAGACCACCGAATACAGCCGCATCGTCGAGGTGCTGGACGTGTGCCGGTCGGCGAACATCTGGAACGTCGCGTTCGCGACCAGTAAGCCGAAATGACGGGACGGTTTGCGGTCAGTTGCATTTTGCTCGTCGCCGGGTCGGTTTGCGCGCAACAGCCGGAGATCCGGCGGGCGGTCCCCGTCACCCCGGGAGAAGCGGAGCCGGAGATCCGCCGGGCCGAGCCCGTGACGCCTCGCGAGATCGAGAACCCGGCCTGGATGGACAACCTCCCGGTGCGGGCAGCGGAAGCCGTCGAGCCGAGCGCATCCGCGGAAGAATCGCCGGTCTCGATCCCGACTCCCCAGCCGACCCCGGATCAAGGCTACCAGCCGCCGCGGCCGACCGCGGCCCCCGTCGATCCTCAGCCGACCGAGCCACGGCGTCCGCGCCCGCAGACCTCGACTCCGGAGTTGCGGGACGAAGCCGGATCGATCCGGCTCGGTCCGTCGGCGGAGACGGAAGACCAGTCCCTGCTGGCGGCCAATGGTTTCTACAAGCGGGAGATGTACGAGATGGCGGTCTACGAGTATGAGAAATTTCTCATCGCGGAGCCGCGGGCTGAGGGCCGGGACGGGGCGTTGTTTCGGCTGGCGGAGAGTCACCGATTTCTCGGGAACAGCGAGGCTGCGCGGATCGGGTATCAGCGGCTGATGGAGGAGTTTCGGACCGGCGAGTTCGTTGGCTCGGGGGCCTACCGGCTGGCGGAGATCTATTACGGAGAGCAGAATTACGGCGCGGCGGTGGAGCTTTTCCGCACGGCGCGGGACAACTCGGAATCGGATGCGGTCAAGCTCTCGGCGACTTTTTACGAGGCGAATAGCCTGAACTTTCTCGATGAAAAGGCGGAGGCGCTGAAGGTCTTCCGCGTGCTCGCCAAGAAGCGGTCCGACAATCCCTACCGGGACGCGGCGGATTTCTACATCGCGGAGTCGCTTTCGAAAGCGGGTGCGAAGTCGGAGGCGTTGGACGTGTATTCGCGGCTCGGGGACGAGGCGGAGAAGGCCGACCTGCAGGCCGAGGCCACGGTCAAGGCGGCGGCCATCGCGGCGGAGCTCGGGCGCGACGAACGAGCGCGGAAACTTTTTGCCAAAGCTCTCGCCAAGCCTGCGATCGGCGATTGGCGTGGCGTCGCGAAGCTGGGCTCGATCCGGCTGGCCTACGCGGCCGGGGAGTTTGACGAGCCGGCGTCGCTGACGCCAAAGGAGATCGCCGAGCTGCCCGAGGAGGCGATCCCCGAGGCCCTGCTCATCTCGGCCAACGCGAAGCGGCAGCTCGGCGAGAAGGAGGGAGCCATCGCGCTCTACGAACAAATCCTCGCGGAGTATCCCGACAGCGAGGCGGCGGGGAGCGCTCGATTCCAGCGGCTCGTCAGCCTCGATCAAACGGACGGGACGGACATGCTCGCGCAGGTCGACGATTTTCTCGCGAAGAGCACGGATCCGCGGGAGCGGGCGAGGGCTTTCCTGCTGAAGGCTGAGACGCTTTTTAAAATGGGCGAATACGCGAAGGCCATCGAGTTCTACAACCAGGCTCTCGAGTCGAAGTTGCCCAAGCGGCAGCTCGAGCAGGCGCTCTTCAAGCTTGGCTGGTGTCTCGTGCAGACGAAAGATTGGACGGCGGCCCGGCAGACTTTCAGCAAATTTATCGACACGTATCCGAAGAGCGATCTCCTCGCGACGGCGCTGGCGCAGCGGGCAACGGCCTCCCAGCAGGCGCAGGCCTACGACGACGCGATGGTGGATTTTCAGCGCTTGATCGACGAGTTCCCGGAGGCCCCCGAGCGTGAACTCGCCCTTCAGCAAATGGCGCTCACGCTTGGTCAGCAGGAGAAGTTCGACGAGATGACGAATGCGTTCCAGCGTCTGCTCGAGGATTATCCGGAGACGAAAGCGGCGGGGCAGGCGGAGTATTGGATCGGCTGGGCGCTCTTCGAGAAGAAAGAATACGACGAGGCGATCGAGCACCTCGAGACGGCGCGGGAGCTGGATCCGAAACAGTTCGGCGACCGCGGGACGGTCCGCATCATCCTCGCGCATTTTTACAAGGAAGACCGCGCGGCGGTCGCGGCGGAGGCCGAGCAGGCGACACCCGGCGTCGTTCCTTCAGAGGTGATGATCTGGCTGGGGAACCAGTATTTTGACGACGGGGATTACGCCAAGGCCGAGGAATTTCTTGCGCCTCTGGCCGAGCGTGACCCTTCGATTCCGGTGAGCCCGGAGGTCCTCATCAGCCTCGTGGAGGCGCGGTTGGCGCAGGGCAAATACGATGCCGCCAAGGGGCCGGTCGACCGTTATCTTGCCCAGGCGCGCGACCCGGTGAGCCGGGCGCGGGCGTTGCTCGGGCAGGGTGAGATCGCGCTCGGCAAGGGTGAACTGGCCGAGGCCGAGCGGCTCGCCGAGGAGGCGCTCCTCCTCCAGCCGGAGGGCCGCTACAACGCCGACGGACGCATGCTCATGGGCGATATCCAGATGGCCAGAGGCGAGCACGACGCGGCGGCGCGGAGCTTTCTGACCATCGCCGTGCTTTACGACGATCCGAAGGTGACCCCGCGGGCGCTCAACCGGGCGGCGGCAGCCTACAAGCGGGCGGGAAACACCGTGGAAGCCCAGAAGGCCCTCGACGAACTTGAGCAGCGCTACCCGACGGGATCGGTGGAGGCGGATACCGCGAGTGAGTAGCGTCGGGCGATTCCTGACGTTCGTTGCGGCCGTCGCGCTGCTCGTGGGAGTGGTCTACCTCGCGCGGCAGAGCGGAATGAACGCCGCCGGTGGCGGAAATGGAAACGCGCTCGTCGCGCTCGACGAAGCCGTTGCCGGACTGGTTGATCGAGTCGTCCCCTCGGTCGTCAGCATCACCGCCGACCAGGACCCAAGCGTCGCGGCGCGGATGAATCGCATCCGCGGTCTGCTCGGCATGGATGACTCCAAGCCACAGCTCGGCTCCGGCTCGATCGTCTCGGCGGAGGGTCACATCGTGACGAATCTGCACGTCATCGCCGGCGCGACTAGGGTGAAGGTTCATCTGAGCGACGGGCAGAGCTACCCGGCGGCGTTTCTTGGTGCCGACCCGCTCACCGACATCGCGGTGCTCAAGATCGAAGCCAACGGGCTGCCGCCATTGGCCTTCGCCGACTCCGATTTCACGCGGGTTGGGCAGGTTGTCTTCGCCGTCGGCAATCCACTGGGTTTGCAGGAGACCGTCACGCAGGGGATCGTCAGCGGAAAGGGGCGGCGGGCCCTGACCGAGCTGACGACGGAGTTTTTCCAGACCGACGCCGCGATCAATCCCGGTAATTCCGGTGGCCCGCTCGTCAACGTCCGCGGCGAAATCGTCGGCATCAACAACGCGGTCGTGCTCATGGACAGTCAGGGGATCAGTTTTGCGATCCCGTCGAATCTCGCGATGCGCGTCTACGACGACGTCGTCAAGCGCGGTCGGATCTCGCGCCCGTGGTTTGGCGCGATCGCTTATCCGCTCACCCTCGCCATCGCGCAGAAGCTCGACATCACGCAAGTTGGGGGCAACCTCGTCGTTGCCGTGTTGGACGGTTCGCCGGCCGCGCGGGCGGGTATCCAGCCGGGCGACGTGCTGCAGGCCTTCAACGGCAAGCCACTCCGTGATTCCGTCGACGTCCGCAATCGGCTGGCGGAGTTGAAGATCGGCGACCGGGTCCGGACGAAGATCCTCCGCGACGGCAAGACCTTTGAAGTGCCCGTCGACGTCGAGGAGCAACCGAGATAACCCGTGACCGTCGTTTGAGAAGACTCATCGTCTTGCGGTTTGACACGGCGCGGGCTGGCTATTTACTTCTTACCTCCCCTGTGATCCCGACCGTCCCCAAACCAGCCGCTGAACGCACGCTCGTTGTCGCTGCCGCCGTGCTTGGCCTTTTCGCCATGGTTCAACTCATCGCCGCCGTGGTGGCGCTCGCGCCTCAGGTTCGATTCACGACGGACCAAGCTGCCAGCGGGGACGTTTCTCCCGCGGGTCAAGTCGCGGACCCGGATGCGCTCTTCGCCGCGCCGACCGCGGACGTCGTCAGCCGAGCGCAAGAACTCTACTCCACGGCCAGCGAGGCTTTTACCACGGGCGATTACCAAGCGGCGCTCAACGCCCTTGGCGAAGCCGACCACCTCGTGCCGAACGAACCCGGGATCCTGATCCAGACCGGTGCCGTCCTGGAAGCGATGGGCAAACGGGTCGAGGCTGCCGACGTCTACCGACGGATTCTCGCCGTGCCGGAGGATCCCGCGAACCCCGCCCTGCCAGCGCTGCGGCAGCAAGCCGAGGCGCGCATCGCGGCGTTGGAAGGAGGCGCGACCGGGGACGTCCCTCCCGCGGCGATGATGCGGGATGAGATTGGGATTCCCATTGGTTCAGTGCTCGGCATCATCGACGCGCGGATCGACGACACGGACGTCGGCTTCAAGCATCTCAAGATCGCCACGAAGGCCAGCCAGGCCGAAACCGTTGAGCCGGGTGAACTCAAGGTGGCCGTCACGTTTTACGAGCAGAACGACTACAGCGAAGTGGTCCCGACGACGTCTGGCATGAAGTCCGAGTGGCTCACTCCGGCGATCGATTGGGCGGATGGCGAGCCCGAGTTGCTGGACGTGCGGTATTCCCTGCCCGCGGACGACCGTGGCGATCTGCCGCCGCTGCAATATTACGGTTGGGTGCTCGGCATCTACTACAAGGGTGAGCTGCAAGATTCGCGGGCAGAGCCCGTCTCGTTGCTCGATGAGTTTCCGTTGCCGCTCACGCGGGATGATTTATGAAAATATTGATCGTCGACAAGGAGCTTGCGGTGGCCGAGCAGCTGGCGGGCGAGTTGAGTGCGGCGGGCTTCAAGGGCGTCCGCTCCGCGGGGAGCGCCGAGGCTGCGACGGCCATCATCGATGAGACCGGGGCGCTCGATGCGCTCGTGACCGACGTCATCATGGATGGGACGGACGGGTTTACGCTTCGCGAAGCGCTCGACGCGCGGTTTCCTGGTTTGCCGACGATCTTCATCACGGAATACGACTTGTCCGACTACGCGGACCGGATCGGGGAACGCTCGGTTCTCATGAAACCGGTTGCCGGGGACGAGTTGGCGGCGAAGCTGCGACAACTGACCTCTGATCGACCGCAAGCGGCCCCCGTCGCCGTTCCCGCAGCGAGACCGAGCGCCAGCCCGGTGGCCACGCAACCCAAGGTCGTGAGCGTCCCGAAAGCGACGCCCGCTGCAGCCACGCCGAAGGTTGCCAAGGCGACTCCGACCGCGACGCCCAAAGCCACTCCAGCGGCGACGCCAAAAGCGGCGCCTGCAGCGACCCCCAAGGTTGCGGTGAAGGCCGTGGCTTCGCCCGGTGTGGCCAAAGCGAGTCCGACGGTGAAGGCTTCCGCTGCGCCGGTTGCGGCCAAGGCGGCGGCTGCCATCCAGCCGAAGGACCGGACGCTGCCGCCGGACGAGTTGGTCGGCCGGACGCTGGGCGATTACGAGATTGAAGCGAAGATTGATGAGCACGGCTTCGGCGCGATCTACCGGGCCGTGCAGACGAGCATGGGGCGCACGGTTCGGCTCTACGTGATGAGTCCCGATGCCGCAGCGGACGGCCCGTCGGTCCAGAAATTTATCTCCAACGCGAGCGTCAAGGCAAACGTCCGGCACCCCGCTGTGCTGGCGGTCTTCGAAGCGGGCGAGCGGGATGGCCTCTATTTTTACGCGTGCGAACACGTGCCAAACACGACGGTCGAAGAACTATCGGAGGACGGGCGCAAGCTGGACGCTGCGTCGGTGCTGCGATTCCTGCAAACGGCTTCGGACGTGATGGCGTATTTCGGACGCGAGCGCATCCAGCACGATCCCCTCAAGCCATCGCAGCTGCTTCTCGACGCCAAGGGGCAGCCGAGGATCGCAAATGTCGCGACTCACGAAGGAACGTCCGGCGCCGAGAGCGGCGAAGAGATTCAATCGCTGGCCGCCGTGCTGCTCCCGCTCCTGGCCGAAACACCGGAGTCCGGACGCGCCGCGGAATTACTCGGTGAGGCCGGTCAACCGCAGAGCGATTTCCGGTCCTGGGCGGCGGTGGCGCAGGGAGCGAAAAATCGCCTGCCGCAAGTCAAGCCAGCCGACGCCTACAAGCTCGACGCGCGAAGCCGAGCGGCGGTGAAGGCGGTCGAGGAAGCCAAGAAAAGGCAGAAGCGCACCGTGCTGCTCAGTTCGCTCGGTTCGCTGCTGCTCCTTGCGACGGCTTTGGTGGTTGTCTACATCACGCTTTTCCATCAGCCCTCGGCGAAGGATTTTTCGACGATGATCGAGATCCCGGCGGGCGACTTCGTCTACCAGGACGGCACCACGGAAACGCTTCCGGCCTTCTGGATCGATCAATATGAGGTCACGATCGGGCAATACGCAAAGTTCCTCGCGTGGGCGGAGGCGAACCCGGACGAGGCAAGCAAACTCGCGCATCCGGACGCACCGGAGGGTAGCTCGCTTGTCCCTGAGCAGTGGGCTGATGAGGAATTGGCTACGGGGCCAATGGCAGGCTATTACTCGCGGGCCAAAAAGTGGGGACGCTTCAAGGAGGCGGACCTGAACGTGAACTCGCCGGTCTTCAACGTCGACTGGTATGACGCCTACGCTTACGCGAATTGGAAGGGGCGCCGCTTGCCGACGGAAAAGGAATGGGAAAAAGCGGCTCGCGGCACGGACGGGCGGACTTACCCGTGGGGTAACGAGGACAAGCCCGAATGGGTCAACAGTGGGGCGGACATCGACAAGCGCGATCCGACCAAGGGTGGCGAAATCGACGGTTACATCCGCTGGTCGCCGGTCGATGCGATGCCAAAAGACGAAAGTCCCTACGGCGTGATGGGCATGGGTGGCAACGTTTCCGAGTGGACTTCAACCCTCGCCGACGACCCAACGAGCGGCGATCAGCTCCCGGTGATCCGTGGCGGAAACTGGAACAACCCGGACACGAGCGTGACGCGGCGGGTCCAAGTCTTCTACCCGATCCAAAGCGATCAAGGTCTGGGTTTCCGCACGGCTTCGGACGAACCCCCTTCGAAATGAGACCGTTCGTCCGACTTTTCTCGCTCTCGCTGTTCTTTTTCGTAGCAGTCGCGGCAGGGCGCGCCCAGGTGCGCGTCGATCTCTCGCTTCCGCGCAGTCTCTTTATTCGCTACGAGCCACTCCTCGCGGTGGTCACGATCACGAACCAGAGCGGGCAGGAACTCGAGCTGGCGGACGAGGGAAATTACAAGTGGTTCAGTTTCAAAGTTCAGACCACGGATGGCCGCCTCGTTCCTCCGTACAATCCGGACTATCAACTTTCCCCCATCCAGCTCGGGCCGGGCCAGCGCGCCAAGCGGCTGGTCAACCTCACACCGCTTTATCCAATTACGGAATTTGGAGCCTATCGGATAACCGCATCGATCTACTCGCGGCAGCTCAACCAGTATTTCAGCTCTAACCCGCCGCTGAATATTGAAGTCACCGAAGGCCGTGAGTTGTGGGAGGAGACGGTCGGTGTGCCCGGTGGGGGTCCGGTCCGGACGATCACGCTGCTGACGCACCGGCTGCCGAACTTCACCCAGCTTTACCTCCGCATCGTGGACGCGGACGGACGCGTCTACTGCACGCATCCCCTCGGACGCTTCGTTTCGTTCGGCGTGCCGGACATCAAGCTTGATTCGGAGAACAACGTCCACGTCCTTCAAAACACGTCTCCCAAGCAATTTCTTTACTCACTGATCTCGGTCTCAGGAGAGGTTCTGGAGCGAAAGGTCTATCAGGCGATCAAGGAGAAGCCGCGTTTGGCGCGGGACACGGCGGGCGGCATGCAGGTGGTCGGGGGCGTCTTCGTCGATCCCGACGCGGCCCCAGCCGATGTCGGCACGAAGCCACCCGGAGTCGGCGATCGGCCCGTTCCGGTGCCGCAGAGCGCGGAGTAGTGCCGTCCCGATCCCGGCGATCATCAGAATTAAACCGGTGTCGCGGCGGTGATTTACAACGCTGATTTCAATTGACCGGATCTCCGGCTATCGCTTCGCAGGAGCGCCGCAATCGCGGGATTTGCATCGATCAAACTACCTTTTGAGTCAGGCTCCCGCCAGTGCCGCCTGCGCGGCTGCGAGTCGGGCGACGGGGACGCGGTAGGGCGAGCAACTCACGTAGGTGAGGCCCAATTCGTGGCAAAATGTGACGGTGGCCGGATCGCCCCCGTGCTCGCCGCAGAGCCCGAGCTTGATGCCGGGGCGGGTGCTCTCGGCTCGGTCCCGGGCGATCCGCATGAGGGCACCGACTCCCTCGCGATCGAGCGTCGCAAAGGGGTTGTGAGGAACGATGTCGGTTTCCCGATAGACCGGTAGAAAAGATCCCGAGTCATCGCGGCTCATGCCGAGTGTCGTCTGGGTGAGATCGTTGGTGCCGAAGCTGAAGAATTCGGCGTGCTTGGCGATCTCGTCCGCAACGAGAGCGGCGCGCGGGATCTCAATCATCGTTCCAACGAGATAGTCGAAAGTCTCGCCGGTCTCGGCGGAGACTTCGGCCGCAACGCGGCGGACGAGATCGGCCTGCAGCGAGAGTTCCTTCGGGAAGCCAACGAGTGGGACCATGATCTCGGCGTGAACCGCGGTGCCTTCGCCCTGCACGATGGCCGCGGCCTCGAACACGGCGCGGGCCTGCATTTCGGAGATCTCCGGATACACGATCCCAAGTCGGCAGCCGCGGTGGCCCAGCATGGGGTTGAACTCGTGGAGTTCGCCGAGGCGCTTGACGACGTGATCCAGCGGGACGCCGAGGCTGGCGGCGAGTCGTTTCTGTTGGACGGTCTCGTGGGGGAGAAATTCGTGAAGCGGTGGATCGAGCAGGCGAATCGTCGCCGGGCGCCCCGCTAATTCGCGGAAGATGCCGACGAAATCTTCGCGTTGGTAGGGGAGAAGCTTCGCGAGCGCGGCGTTCCGGGCGCCCGGGGTGTCGGCCAGGATCATTTCCCGCATGGTCACGATGCGGTTTTCTTCGAAGAACATGTGCTCGGTGCGGCACAGCCCAACTCCGCGTGCGCCGAACGCGAGCGCGTTGGCGACCTGGCCGGGCGTGTCGGCGTTCGTCCGCACTTCGAGAGTGGCAAAATCGTCCGCCCAATCCATCAGACGTTGAAAATCGCGGAAGATCCGGCTCTCGGCGGCGTCCAGCGTGCCATCGATGAGGACTTGGACGACCTCGGACGGCGAAGTTTTCAGTCGTCCGGCGAAGACATCGCCGGACGTTCCGTCGACGGAGAGATAGTCACCTTCGAGCACCGTGACGCCGCCAGCAGAAAGACTCCGGCTGGCATAATCGATCTGGAGTGAACTCGCTCCGCAGACGCAGACCTTTCCCATCTGGCGGGCGACGAGCGCGGCGTGGGACGACACTCCGCCGCATGCGGTGAGGATGCCTTCGGCGGCGATCATGCCCCGGAGGTCCTCGGTCGAGGTCTCGATGCGGACGAGGATGACCGGATCACCGGCGTCGGCGAGTTCGGCGGCGCGGTTGGCGTTGAAGACGACGCGACCACTGGCGGCGCCGGGTCCCGCTGGGAGCCCGCGGGTGAGTTGGGAAGCTTGGGCGACCTCGGTCCGGTCGAAGATCGGGGCTAGGACGCGGGAAATCGAATCGGCGGGGACGCGGGCGACGGCTTCGGCTTTCGTGATGATGCCAGCGTCGACGAGTTCGGTGGCAATGCGGATGGCGGCGAGTCCGGTTCGTTTGCCGTTGCGGGTTTGCAGGAGATAGAGGTCGCCCTCTTCGACCGTGAACTCCAGGTCCTGCATATCGCGGAAGTGCGACTCGAGAATGCCGCGAACTTCCACGAGCCGCTCGTGAGCAGCGGGCATCTCGTCGCCAAGTTGGGCGATAGCGTGAGGCGTTCGAATACCCGCAACGACGTCTTCGCCTTGGGCGTTGATGAGATACTCGCCGTAGAACTCGTCGGCGCCGTTCGCGGGGTTGCGCGTGAAAGCGACGCCGGTCGCGCTGCGTTCTCCGCGGTTGCCGAAGACCATTGTCTGGACGGTGACGGCGGTGCCCCACTCGGACGGGATGGCGTATTTTCGCCGGTAGACCCGGGCGCGATCATTTTCCCACGAGCCGAAGACGGCTCCGATCGCGCCCCACAATTGAGCGTGCGGGTCCTGCGGAAACGGCTTCCCTGCTCGTTCCGTAGTAAGCTCTTTGAAGCTCGCAACGACCTCCCGGAGTTCGTCCGTGGTGAGCGTGGCGTTGTCGGCGGCTCCAGCCCGCTGTCGGTGGGCTTCGAGGACGGAATGAAACGGCGAATGGAGCTCGTCTGGCCGCGCTTCGATCCCGAGGACGATCTCGCCATACATCTGGATGAAGCGACGGTAGCTGTCCCAGGCAAAGCGGGGGTTGCCGGACTTCTCAGCGACGATCTCGACCGTCGCGTCGTTCATTCCGAGATTGAGAATGGTATCCATCATTCCCGGCATTGATTCGCGGGCTCCCGAGCGGACCGACACGAGCAGCGGATCGGTTGGGCTGCCGAAGGACTTGCCGGTGGCGGCCTCGATGTTGGCAAGCGCGTCGTCGACTTGGGCAACGAGATCGGGCGGGTAGCTGAGTGCGTTCGCGTAGTAAAATGCGCAGACCTCGGTCGAAAGGGTGAATCCCGCTGGCACCGGGAGGCCGATGCGCGTCATTTCGGCGAGATTGGCCCCCTTTCCACCGAGGAGGTCCTTCATCGAGCCGTCTCCGTCCGCGTGGCCGGGTCTAAATCCGTAAAGGAAAGCTTTCTTATCGGGAGGTGATGGAGAAGCCGGAGAGTCCATGGTGGGATGACTTAGACGGTCGCTTCACTCTGAGTCGACCGAAGGTGGATCGTTTTGCGCCGGAGGTTGTGGTGGGTCTCCAAGAAGCGGACCGTGCCGCTGCGGGCGCGCATGAGGACGGAATAGGTGGTCGCGATGGAGCCGCGAACTTTCACGCCTCGGACCAGCGGACTCTGGCTGATTCCGGTGGCGGCGAAGATGATGTTTTCGCCGCGCGCAAGGTCCTTTGACATGAATTGCTGATCGATTCGGTCGCCCCAACCGGTGTCGACGAGAGACTTGCGCTCCTCGGCGTCGCGCGGCCAGATTTTTGCCCGCATCCCGCCGCCCAGGCAACGAAGTCCAGCTGCGGATAGAATGCCCTCAGGCGTGCCACCGATGCCGGCGTAGAGGTCGATCCCCGAGGTGAGCATTGCGGGCGCGAGTGCGGCGGAGATGTCACCGTCGACGATCAATCGCAGGGTCGCTCCCTTGCACCGGATGGCGTCGATGAGGTCCTGGTTGCGCGGACGGTCGAGAACGCAGAGGACGACGTCGCGGACTTCCTTGCCGAGAATCTTCGCCGTGATGTCGATGACTTCCTCAATGGGTGCGTCGATGTCGATGGGAAGGTTGTTGTCTTCCATCCACGCGCGGCGGACGGCGAGCGGGTAGGCTAGCTTTTTCATGTAAAAAGCGGGGATGTCTTGCAGGCAGGCGGCTCCATCACCTTCGTCGGTGCGCAGGGCGGCGGCGATGCAGCTGAGGGAATTCGGCATGCCTTTGCTGGCGTTCGTCGTGCCGTCGACCGGATCGAGCGCGATCTCGAAGCGGGCTGAACCTTCCTTCCAGGTGCCGACTTTTTCTCCGACGAAAAGTCCCGGTGCCTCGTCCTTGATTCCTTCGCCGATGACGATCTCACCGCGCATGTCCATGAGATCGAACATGCCGCGAATGGCGTCACAGGCGGCGAGGTCGGCAGCTTCCTTCTGGCCTTTGCCGAGCCAGGCTAGGGTATTGAGGGCAGCGATCTCGGTGGCGCGGAGGAAGTCGAGTTCGAGCTGACGTTCGATGTCGGGGGCGGATGCGTTCATCACTTGGCACCGTAGTGGGACTAGCGGAGAGAGAGGACTTTTTTTTCGTACGATTTGACGTCGTCGAGCCAGGCGGCTCCGACCGGGACGTCGCGGCGGAGGCAATACTCGTCCCAGACGGCACCGAGCGGGAGGGTCTTGCACTCCTCGAGGAGCGCGAGGCGCGAGGTGAAATCGCCTTCCGCTTCCAGAGAGCGGAGGCGGGCGGTGGGTTCGAGCAAAGCGGCGAGCAGGCACTTGAGCGCGTTGCGCGTGCCGATGACCCAAGCAGCGATTCGGTTGATGCTCGCGTCGAAGAAATCGAGTCCGACGTGCGTGCGTCCCAAGTAATCGCCGCGGACGAGTTCCTCCGCAATGGCGCGGGTCGGATCATCCATGAGGACGACGTGGTCGCTGTCCCAGCGGACGCCGCGGCTGACGTGGAGGAGGATTTCGGGAACGAACTGCAACACGGACGAGATCTTGTCGGCCAGGCTCTCGGTCGGGTGGAAGTGGCCCGCGTCGAGGCAGAGGAGCTTCTGGCGCGTGACCGCGAAGCCCAGGTAAAATTCGTGCGAACCGACGACGTAGGATTCGGAGCCGATGCCGAACAGTTTGCACTCCACCGCGTCGAGATTGTGAGCAGGGTTGATCGATTCGGCGAAGATCTCGTCGAGCGCGGATTCCAATCGCTGGCGGGGCGCGGCTCGATCGATGGGGAGGTCCTTGTAGCCATCGGGAATCCAGACGTTCGTCACGGCAGCGGACCCGAGCTGCTTACCGATCTCGGCGGCAATGCGACGGCTGGCGATGCCGTGCTCGATCCAGAACTTACGAATTCCGTCGTCCGCGCTGCTCAGCGTGAACCCGTCTGCTGCCAGAGGGTGCGAGAAATAGCTGGGGTTGAAATCCATTCCTAGCTGGCGTTCGGACGCCCAATCGATCCAGCTCTGGAACTGCTCGACCGTGTATTCATTCCGCTCGACTTTTTTTCCGTCGAGGTCGGCGTAGCAGGCGTGGAGGTTGAGGCGGTGTTTGCCGGGAATGAGCGACAGGGCTTGGTCGAGATCGGCGCGGAGCTCCAGTAAGTTCCGGGCTTTGCCGGGATAGTTGCCGGTGGCCTGGATGCCGCCCGTCAGCTCGCCGTCTGGAGATTCGGTCCCGGCGACGTCGTCACCCTGCCAGCAGTGAAGAGAGATCGGGATGGTGGCGAGGCGTTTGAGGACAGTCTCGGTGTCGACGCCGAGGTCGGCGTAGGATTCTTTGGCGTGTTGGTAGGGAGAAGTCATCGGGGAACGGCTGGATTCAGTGCTAGATATTGAGCCGGACTTGCGGGGTTTGAAATTGGACAAACGCTGGATAGCATATAAAAAACGCTCAATCGCGATGAAGGATGGTTTTGCGTATCTCCCGCTGGTGGCGAGCCGGATGGTGTGGGGCTTGGTTGTCACTTCAACGGGATTTGTCCGCACGCCGCCTGGGTCGATCTACCCGTCGAAATCGCTGAGTCACCCGGCGGATCACCTTTTCACTTGGGCGCGGGGGCGGACCTTGGACTGCTTCCAATTGCTGACGATCCAGCGCGGCGGCGGCTGGTTTGAATCGGCTCCGAGCGGGCGAATCCGAATCGAGGAGGGGGCTGCTTTCGTTCTGTATCCTGGAGTCTGGCACCGCTACGCGCCAGATGAGCAGACCGGTTGGGATGAGAGTTGGATCGAATTGGAGGGGCCGGTGCTCGACCGGTTGCGGGACGTCGGGGAACTCGATGAACGGCGTCCGGTCTTCCTCGGTGCCCTTTCGGCGGACGTGGCGGGTCTGATGCGGGAGTGCCACGATCTGGCGGACGTGCAGCCGCCGGGATATGGGGGGCAACTTTCGGCGGCGGCCTTGCGGGTGGTTTCGCTCGTCGTGGCTTCGCGGGCGATGGAGGAACGACCGCCGAGCCAGGCTCAGGAGGTCGTTCGCCGAGCAAAAATCCGCTTACTCGAGGGATTCGACGAGCCGCTGCGGATTCGCGACGTGGCCCGCGAACTTGGCATCGCCGAGTCGCACTTCCGGCGGATTTTCAAAGCCAGCACCGGCTTGTCGCCGAAGGAGTATCTGATCGACCTGCGCCTTCGGCAGGTGCGGATCCTCCTACGAGGATCGCCGCTGACCCTCGGGGAGATCGCGGCGCGAACGGGCTACGATTCGGCCTACCACTTGTCGGCTGAGTTCAAGAAGCGCGTCGGAATTGCCCCTTCGCAGTGGCGGGCAGCAAGGCGGGTGCGGAGCGACGAGTCTGGCTAAGCGGAGCTTAGATCAAGCTTCAGGCTGTGTCTGCGAGCGCCGCTAAACTGGCTTTAACGCGGTGTCTGGGACTGGGGTAGTTGTCGAACCCATCTCACCACGGATCGTGCGGCCACGTCGGCGTGGCTCGGATCGCTGAAGCTGTGACCGGCTCCATCGACGAAGATCACGTCGGCGCCCGCGCCGCGCAAAGCTTGGATCAGCTCGGTGTTTTTCGGGCTGACCACGTCGTCGGCGGTGCCGTGGAGGAGGAGCCACGGGACTCGAACGGTCTTGGCTTCGGGGGCGACCGTGGCGATTGTCTCACGCAGGTCGGTGATGAAGGCGGTCGAGAGCGGGCAGGAGTCTTCCTCCCACATGACGCCTTGATCGGGGGTGACGTCGCCGAATTCGGTTTCGGCGAAGGTCTTGGTGTCGACCATGCCCGCGAGAGAAATCAGCGCGTTGATCCGCGGATCCTGGGACGCACGGAGAACGCCGACGGCAGCTCCCATGCTGTGGCCCAAGTAGCAAATCTTGCGGTCGTCGGTGCTGACTGCGTCGATGACGGAGCCGAGGTCGCCGACCTCCTTGGTGATGGTCGATTCGCGGAAGTCGCCTTCGGATTCACCGTTTCCGGCGAACGAAAATCGCAGCGTGTCGAAGCCTGCCGCGTTGAGAGCGTCGGCGAGGTTGACGACGACCGGGCGGTCTTTGTTGCCCGTGACGCCATGGCCGAGGATGACGAGCCAGCTCGGGGTGCGATCGGAGGCCGCGCCCGGTTGAAAGGTGTAATCGAGGCTCTCGCCGCCTGGGTTGGTGATGGGGGTCATCATTTCGCGGGGATGGAGCGTCCGGGGAAGGTGAGTTCGGCGATGCCCGATTTGTCGAGGTCGCCCATGCCGAGTTCAGTGAGCTTAGTGAATTGATCGAATGTCGCTTGCGCGACGGGTGCGGGGACGCCAACGGTCTTGGCGAGACTGAGGGCGATGCCGGAATCCTTGGCCGCATGCTCAGCGGAGAAATAGCAATCGTGGTCGCGTTGGATCATGTCCGCTGCGTCGGTCTCGAGGACGCGGGAGTTCGCGCCAGTTTGGCTGAAGATTTTGCAGAGCATCTCGAGATCGAGTCCGAGCGACTGCCCGATGCCGAGTCCTTCGGCGAGTCCGGCGGTGTTGATGTTCATCACCATGTTGACGAGCGCTTTGACCTCGGCGGCTTTGCCGATCGGGCCGACGTAGTGGAGCGCCTTGCTGAGATCTTCGAGGAGCGGTTCGGCGGAGTCGAAGAGCGCTTTGTCGCCACCGATCATGAGGAAAAGCTCACCGTTGCGGGCTTGTGGGATGCTCGAGGCCATGGCGGCTTCGAGGCACTGGGCACCGGCTTCAACGCCGGCGGCCTCGAGCTGGCGGTGAACGTCGGGAGTGAGCGTCGCGCAGTTGATGAAGGTGCGACCGTTGGCTCCGGTGAAGAGATTGTCTTCGCCGAAGAAGATCGCCTGCATGGCGTTGTCGTTCGTGACGACGGTGAAGACGATGTCCGAGGCTTCGGTGACGGAGGCAAGGGTATCGTAGGCGGTAGCTCCCACTTCGGCGGCCAGATCGGCGGCGATGGCGCGATCGATGTCGTAGAGAGCGGAGAGCGTGTAGCCTTGATCGTGGAGGCAACGGACCATGTTACCGCCCATGCGGCCGAGGCCGACGAAGCCGATTTTTTTCTCTTTCATAAGCAGAAGAAGTTGAGCGGTTTTGAGAGTCAGGAACGAGTTTCGAACGCGGCAAGGGCGTCGGTCCACCTGGATTCGATGTCGTTGCCGGGGACGGTAGCGTCTGCGCAGCAAGGGTCAAAGCTGGCCTCGCGAATCTTGGCGGCGTGGGCGCGAACGCCCGCCCCGATCGAGCCTTCGGATTCGTCGAAGTCAGTGCCGCCAATAGTGTCGGCTCGAGCCGAGGGTCACCCCGGCGTTGATCGCGAGTCGAGGCCGGTAGACGACGGGTGCGGGACGGTAGCAGACTGGAGCCGCGGTGCGGTAGACGACGGTGCGGGGCTGGACGTAGACGACGCGCGGCTGGGTGTAGACGACGACCGGTCGGGCGCGGTAGTAGGTCGGTGCCGGGGTGCAACGGGTGCCGCCCGCGTAGCCGTAGCCGCCGGTGTTGACGCTGACAGCGAGACCGCCAGCGTGCGCTGCTGGGATCGTGAGCAGGGCAGCGGTGGCGGAGAGGGTGAGCGCGAGGATGGTTTTCATGGTAGGTGTTGGGTTGTGAGATCACTAACGACGCGCTTGGTTCATTATTCAATTCTTTCGTGCGTGGCGATGGCGTTGTTCGTCGGTTGCGCATCGGTGAAGTCGACGGCGATCTACTACACGCCGACGACGGTGGAGATTTTCCCGCCGAAGCCGAAGGATTACCCGGTGCCGATCCTGGAAAAAGCCCCGGACCGGCGGTATCGGACGATCGGAAAGTTCGCCTTTGACACTTCGCTCGGCTACCGCTTTGCGCGGGACGCGATTCTCTACAATGCGCGGGTGAATGGGGCGGACGCGGTGATCCTCAAGAAGGTGAGCGGGCGGCGGGAGCTGTACCTCACGCGGGTGCCGGCACGGGTCGATTACGTGCCGACGGTGGGCTACTACGGTGGCTACGGTTACCGGGGTTACGGCTACACGTCGTATTACCCGATCTACCGACCGGGTTACGTGCGGGCGGATGAGGAAGTGATTACCTCGGTCGACGCGGAGATGATCCGGGTGCGCTGAGGGGATTTCAATTTTTCCGATTTCGGTGTTGAGTGGGGGGATGAGCGAGCGAGTGACGATTGATGCGCCGGAGCGGGAGGGGAAAGTCCTGCTCCACTCGTGCTGTGCGCCGTGTTCCGGGGAGGTGATGGAGGCGATGGGGGACGCGGGGGTGGAGTATTCGATCTTTTTCTACAATCCGAACATTCATCCGCGCCGCGAATACGAGCTGCGGAAGGAGGAGAACGTGCGGTTCGCGGAAAAGGAGGGGATCGAATTCATTGACGCGGACTACGACACCGACAATTGGTTCGCGCGGGTCAAGGGGTTGGAATGGGAGCCGGAGCGCGGGGCGAGGTGCACGGCTTGTTTCGACATGCGATTCGAGCGGACGGCGTTGCACGCGCACGAGCACGGGTTTCCGGTGATCACGAGTTGCTTGGGGATTTCGCGGTGGAAGAACATGGAGCAGATCAACGGTTGCGGCGAGCGGGCGGCGGCGCGCTACGACGGGATGAGCTACTGGAAATACAACTGGCGGAAGAAGGGCGGGGCGTCGCGGATGATCGAGATCTCGAAGCGGGAAGAGTTTTATCAGCAGGAGTATTGCGGGTGCATTTACTCGCTGCGGGACACGAACAAATGGCGGACCGGACAGGGGCGGGGGAAGATCAAAATTGGCGTGCAGTATTACGGGACGGCGACCGAGGGGGACGGGAGTTGCGGGTGAAGGTTGATTTTTCTGACGTTTGACCTGCGGTGAGGTCGAGGCGCGCTGGGAGGAAGTCAGGGCGCGGAGGGACTCGGCGCCCGACCCGGGGGGCGGAAGCGGCTGGCGCGGGCGTCGGCGCGTTTCCAGGCGGACCAGCTCTGGCGGAATCCGGGCGCGGATTGGCGGCAGTAGCGGTAGAAATTTTCGAGAAATTCGAGGCGGGCACGTTTGCCGGTGGCGCGGGCTGAGCTGCGGTCTGAGGTGTTGGCGAGGTCGCTGCCGCCGAGGCGGTGCTGGCGCTCGATGAGGGCGGCGGCGCTGGCGCGGCCGCTGTTGGCCATCATGTCGATGATCGTCATGAAGGTGGTGGTGCGACCGAGGCCGGTGTCGCAGTGGAGGTGGAGCCAGGTGGAAGGGGGGCGGGATTTGCTGAACGTGATGAAGTCGTCGACGGCGGCGTCGGGTGGGGCGGTGAAATCGGCGACGCCGAAGCGGCGGTAGCCCCACGTGACGCGGCGGACGAATCTGTCTTCGGTGCTGGTCTCGCGGACGTTGATGCGCAGGTCGATGGGCTCCCAACTTTCGGAGTTGGTGTAGCCGTCGAGGGCGAAGGCGGTCGCGGTGGCGCGGCGGGTGGCTTTGGCGGCGGCAAGCCAACGACGTTCGAGGGTGGCGGCGGGTTCGTCGGGAAGTCGGTCGAGCGGTCCCCAGGAGACGGCCATGTTATTGATCAAGGCGTGGGGCTCGGCGCGCAGATCGATGACGGTGACCTGTCGCTCCGGGGTGAGCGTTTCTTGGAGCGCCCAAAATTGGTTCTGAGAGAACTGGCCGCTACCGGACATCTGGAGGGCGGCGAGGCCGTCGGTCGTCACGGGAGCGCCGCTGGGCAGGGGGCGGGTGGAGATTTTTTCGTTGGTGGTGCGGGCGTTGAAGGGAAGTTCCCGCGGGGAGGCGATGTCGACGACGAGTTCGGCGGGGAGCGGAAAAGGGTAGTCGGGTTGGGTGAGGACGAGCTGGACGCCCTCGGGTGGTGGCTCGGGGGGCTTGACCCAAGGGAGCGTGATCAGGAGCGCGAATGCGAGGGGAGCCATGAGGGGGGTGAAGGGCGCGGAGGGATGGGGGAGCACGGATTCGTCACGCTCCTCCGGTCCTTAGCGGTCAAAAAATCATTCCGCCAAGGCCGCGTGGTCGATCGTCTTGAGTCGGTCTTGGCGGGCTCCGAGGCGGGGGATGCAGTCGATGAGGGCGCGGGTGTAGGGGTGCTGCGGATCGCTGAGAATCTGGTCGGTCGGGCCGTGCTCGACGATTTTTCCGCGGAACATGACGGCGACGTTGTCGCAGAGGCCGCGGATGATGGCGAAGTTGTGGGTGATGAGGACGATCGACATGCCGAGTTGGGTTCGGAGGCCGCGGAGTTCTTCGAGGATCTGGGCTTGGATGGTGACGTCGAGGGCGGTGGTGGGTTCGTCGGCGACGAGGAGTTTGGGGCGGCAGCTGAGGGCCATGGCGATCATGGCGCGCTGCTGCATGCCGCCGCTGAGTTGGTGCGGGTAGTCGTTCATGCGCTTGGGCGCGTCGACGATGCCGACGGCGTCGAGCCAGTGGATGACTTCCTTGTCGACGTCGGTGACGTCGGGGCGATGAATGCGGATGGCCTCGGCGATTTGGGAGCGGATCGAGAAGACGGGGTTGAGGGAGCTGGAGGGTTCCTGGAAAATGTAGGCGATCTCGCCGCCGCGGATCTTGCGGAGTTCCGCGGGGGACATCTTGAGGACGTCGCGACCGCGCCAGAGGATGGAGCCGGTCGGGAAGCTGGCGGGCGGTTGGGGGAGGAGGCGGGTGAGCGCGAGGGCGGTCACGGATTTGCCGGAGCCGGATTCGCCGACGATGGCGAGCGTTTCGCCGGCGCCGACGGAGAAGGAGGAATTGACGACGGCATCCGTGCGGCCCCGGTCGGTGTCGAACGAGATCGAGAGGTCGCGGACTTCGAGGAGCGGTGGTTGGTCGGGCATGGAATGCTGGGAGTTTGAACAGATGGGAGCGAAGGTAACAAAGAATTTGAACTCGTTGTGAAATTGACTGGGTGGGCGGAAGTCGGTAGAGCGATGACGTGAGAGTCTCCCCAGCTGTCAGCGGTCTTGTCGTCCTCGCTTCGTTTGCCGTTTCGCTGGGCGCCGCGAGAAGCGAGGAGGCGACGGTCAATCTTGGGATTAAGACGGTGCGGGTGAAGCCGGCGGCGGTGGCTGGGTGGGTCACGGAGGTCGGCAGAACCGGATTGGCCGGGATCTTGGGGGCGCAACAGCGAGAGCAGTTTTTGGCGGCGGTGGAGCGCGCGAATCCGCGAGCGGTGGAGTCCTTTGCGACGGTGGTTCGCAGTGGCGAGCGGGCGTCGGTGGACGTGGTTCGCGAGTTCCCCGTCCCGGATAATTCCAGCACCGACGGGGTCTCGGAGCGACGTTTTGCAATGCGAGATGTCGGGATGAGGTTGGCGGTCACGCCGACGGTTGCCGGGACCGGTGCCGTTGATTGTCGGTTGGAACTGACGAGAAGTTCGTTGGATGGTTTCGCGGTAACGGGTGACGCCTGGCAGCCGAAGTTTGGGGAGGCTGAAGTCAAGACGGCGGTGACCGTCGGCGGGGGGGAGAGTGCTCTCCTGAACCTGGGGTCGAGCGTGGAAGGAGACGACGGAGAACTCACTTTGGTTCTGATCACACCCGTCGTCGCCGGAACGACGAATGAATGGTCGGGCGATCCGAAAAGTCAGGTCGAGATCGAGTCGATGTTTGTCGAATTGTCGGATTCGGTCGACCGGGTGAGCGAGGGGGTACTGGGTGCTGAACAGTTTGCGGAAATGGTCCGCGGATTGGATCGGGTGGAGGGAGTGGATCTCATGTCGGCTCCGAAGGTGACGACGAAGGTTGGACAGAAGGCGACGATCAACATCGTTCGAGAATTTCGTTATCCGACGGTGTTCGATCCTCCGACCGGGGGAGAGTCGTGGACGCCGACGCAGTTTGAAACGCGAAACACCGGGGTGACGCTCGAGGTGGAACCACGGGCCGATGAGCGGGGGAAGGTTGAACTCGTCATCGAAGCCGAGGTCGTGGATTTCGAAGGGTTCATCAATTACGGGGCGCTATCCGCCCCGCGTCTGCTGTCGAACGGAAAGTTCGAGGCGGCGGAGGGGGCGGGTGGGTCGGTGATCAATCAGCCGATCTTCGAGGCCCGACGAGCGGCCAGCCGGGTGTCGGTCGGATCTGGTGAAACGTTGGTTCTGGGCGGCTTGACGCGCTGGGATGATCAGACGGTCGAGTCGGGGCCGGCGGCGGTGCGGACGTCGGAAACCGAGAAAGTTCGCAAAACGCTCTTCGTTTTTGTGACGCCGCGGTGGGTCGACTCGGAAGGGAAGGTCATGTCCACCAAGGCAGCGGAGGTCCTGGTCGACAATCCGACGCCCGCACCGCTTCCGTCGGCGCCCGTGCCGCAAACGCGGACCGATTTTCCTTACGGCACGCCGGTGCCAAACAAGCCGGGTTTCGTGACGAGTCCGCACGCGACGGATGCGGGTTACGTGGACTTGAGGGGATTTCCTCCGGGGACCGAAGTGAAGTGCCCTTACTCTGGTAAACTGTTTCTCGCGCCCTAATCGGTGGCGAGGAGTGGGGCGATGACTCTAAGGGCCTTGTGGTAGAGCGGGTGAACGCCGGAGCGGCCGAGTTCCATGAGGAGGGTGTCTTCGATCCCGTCGCGGCCAGCGGGAAGGCGGAGGGAGACGGGGTCGCCGTCGTCGGCGCGGATCTCGGCGTGAAAGAACTCGGCGTCGGGTTCTCGGGTGATGGCGATGGTCGCGGCGTCGGCGGTAAATTTGCAGGCGGAGATGGTGGCGCCTTCGGACTGGTTTAATTCGAAGGTGATCTCACCGCGGTCGGGGGCGCGGAACGTGTGGCGGGAGAGAACGGAGTCGAGGGTCCAGCCAAGTTGGGCGGCGAGCCAGCCGAGGAGGAGGTGGGCGGTGGTGCGGGAGCCGGGGGCGTGGGTGATCTCGACGGAACGGATTTTCCGCAGGGAGCGCAGGGCGTTGGCGTGGTCGAAGACGTTGGCGAGGGCGAAGCGGAGTGAGAGGAGTCGGGTCCAATTGAGGTCGCAGAGAACGGCACGGGAGTCGGCGAGGGCGGCGATCTTTTGAACGATGGGTAGCTGCTCGCCGGGGGTTTTCCATTCGCGGCTGTCGAAGATGAGGCGGTCGACCCAGGTCCAAAGTTGGGCGTCGACGGGTTCGGCAAAATCGGCCTGCCACCAGAAGCAGAGGGGGAGGTCGGAGTCGAGGTGGGAGAAGACGACGTTGGGGAGGGAGTCGGAAAGGGTGCCGTCGAGTTGGAAGGTGATTTGCTCCGAACAGATCTGGCCTTCGCCCTTGCCCGCGAGGTGACAGTGGGCGCTGATCCACGCCTGGGCGGCGTCGGTGGCGGCGGTGCGGTTCGCGTAAACGAGGAGGGCGCGGCAGGCGTGTTGGCTGGCGATGCGGGCGATGAGGTCGGTGTTGGGCGCGACGGTGTCGGCGGATTCGGTGTAGATCGCGAGGTTGATGAGGGACGCGCGGGATTTCGAATCGCCGCTGTCTTCCCAGAGCTTGGCGAGTTCTTTTTCGATGCGGCCGATTTCGACGGGCAGTCCTGGTTGGAAATTCATGGAATTAGAAATTTGGAATGCTGAATTAGAAATGGTCAGCCCGACGGGGATCTGGGACGGCGGCGGCTCGTTTCGGGATGCTCACAGATTTCTCATTTCTCACTTCTAATTTCCCATTGCGGCTTCAGAGCCGTCGCCAGGTAGCGCCGGCGCGCTTGATGAGGTCGTCGGCTTCGGTGGGTCCCCAGCTGCCGGCGCCGTAGAAGGCGAGTTCGTCGTTGCCGTCTTCCCAGCCTTGGCGGATGAGGTCGACGATCTTCCAGGCTTCTTCGACTTCGTCGCGGCGGGCGAAGAGGGTGGCGTCGCCGGCCATGGCGTCAAGGAGGAGGCGCTCGTAGGCCTCGGGCGTCGCTTTGCCGAAGGAGGTGCCGTAATGAAAATCCATCTTGACCGGCTCGACGCGGAGGCTGGTACCGGGGAGTTTGGCGGACATGCGGAGGGACACGCCTTCGTCGGGTTGGATGCGGATGACAAGGACGTTGTCCTCGAGGGGACTCTCTTCGGCGGTGCGGCGGTTGAAGAGGATGGGGGGGGCGCTCTTGAAGTGAAGGGCGATCTCGGTGCCGCCTTTGGGGAGGCGTTTGCCGACGCGAACGAAGAACGGGACACCGGCCCAGCGCCAGTTGTCGACGTTGATCTCGAGGGCAACGTAGGTCTCCGTCTCGGATTCCGGCGGGATGTTTTCCTCGTCGCGGTAGGCGGCGACGCGTTTGCCGTTGATGGAGCCGGAGGAGTATTGGGCGCGGACGACGGATTTGCCGACGTCGGGGCCTTCGATTTTGCGAATGGAGCGGATCACTTTGACCTTCTCGTCGCGGATGGCGTCGGCGGTGAGGTCGGCGGGGGGTTCCATCGCGGTGAGGCAGAGCAGTTGGAGAAGGTGATTTTGCACCATGTCGCGAATCGCGCCGGACTTGTCGTAGTAGCCGGCGCGGCCCTCGACGCCGAGGGGCTCGCTGGCGGTTATCTGGACGTGGTCGACGTAGCGGGAATTCCAGAGCTGCTCGAAGATCGAGTTGGCGAAGCGGAGAACCATGATGTTCTGCGCGGTCTCTTTGCCGAGGTAGTGGTCGATGCGGTAGGTGTCTTTTTCCTGGAACGCGCCGTCGACGAGGTCGTTGAGCTCGACGGCGGTGGGGAGGTCGACGCCGAAGGGTTTCTCGACGATCACGCGGGACCAGCTGCCTTCGCGGGCGTGATTGAGGCCGCTCTTGCTGAGGTTTTCGAGGATGATGCCGAACTGGTCGGGTCCGGCGGCGAGGTAGAAGAGGCGGTTGCCGCGGGTGCCGCGCTGCTCGTCGAGTTCGTCTAGGCGCTGGGCGAGAGATTCGTAGCCTTCCAGGTTGTCGAAGGGGCTGCGGTGGTAGGTGATCGATTGGGCGAAGGAGGACCAGAGGTCGTCGTTGATCTTCTGCCGGGAGTGTTTGCGGGCGGCTTCCTCGAGTTCGGCTCGGAAGATCTCGTCGGATTTGTCGCGGCGGGCGAAGCCGACGACGGCGATAGCGGGCGGGAGGTTGCCGTCGGCGGCGAGGTTGTAGAGGGCAGGGACCAGCTTGCGGTGAGTGAGGTCACCGGTTGCGCCAAAGATGACAAGCGAGCAGGGGTCGGGCATCGAGCGGCTGAGGAGTCCTTCGCGGAGCGGGTTGGTCGGGGTGTCGTCGGTCGGTACGGCCATGGTTTTAGGTGAAAGGAGTTTGGACAGGATTGACAGGATTTTGCGGGATTTCTTTTGGGGCTTGAGGGAGGGAATTTGAGGCTGAGCCGTTCGATTGGGTCGGGAATCGCAAATCGCCGCTCCTTGAGTGGAGGTGACTAAGGGTTAGCCTTCGAGGGCGGTGCGCATGACCGTAAGGGGGGCGTCGCGATTAAACCAAATCTCGAAGCTGAGGGCCCCTTGGTGGAGGAGCATGGAGAGGCCGTTGGCGGATCGTGCTCCGGCGGCTTGGGCGTCCTCGATGAGGCGGGTCTGGCCGCCCGCGTAGACGGTGTCGTAAACCATGAGATTGGGCGTGAGAAGCGAGGCGGGGAGTGCCGGGGGATCGGATCGCTTCATGCCGAGGGTCGTCGCGTTGACGACGAGGTCGGTGTAATCGAGGTGACGGGCGAGGTCGTCGGGGTCGTGGGGGATGGCTTCGAGGCGCTCGACCGGTCCTTCGAGGCGGTCGGAGCGGAAGTGGGGGGCGAGCTCGGCGGCGAGTTCGTGGGCTTTTTGTTCGGTGCGGTTGACGAGGACGAGGCGTTCGCAGTGGGCGAGGGCGCACTGCGCGGCGATGGCGCGACCGGCTCCGCCGCCCGCGCCGAGGATCATGATCCGCAGGTCGCGAAGATCGACGGAAAATTGCTCGCGGATTGCGCGCGCGAACCCGGGGCCGTCGGTGCTGAAGCCGTGGAGGGTGCCGTCGTCTTGAACGACGACGGTGTTGACCCCGCCGGCGAGGGCGATGGTGGGATCGAGCGAATCCATGAGCGCGCGGGTGGCGGTCTTGTGCGGGACCGTGACGTTGGTCCCGAGGAAGCCTTGCTCAGGAAGGGCGCGGAGGGCGGCTTCGAGTTCGTCGGGGCGGACGTGGATGGCGACGTATTGGGCGTCGATGCTGGTGGCGCGGAGGGCGGAATTTTGAAAAGCGGGGGAGCGAGAGTGGGCGACGGGGTCGCCAATGACGGCGAGACGGGCGGGAGGAGTGAGGTCACGGAGCCGTCCGGACGTGAGGTCTTCGAGGTTGTAGACCTCGGGCTGGTTGGAAGAGGCGGTCATCGAGGAAATCAGGTCAGGTGCGCGAACTCCTGAATGGTGCGGTTGAACCGGGCGAGGGTGCGGTCTTTTCCGAGGACTTCGAGCATTTCGTAAAGGCCGGGGCCGACGGCTCGTCCGCTGGCTGCCAGGCGGGCTGGGTGAATAAAGGCACCGGTCTTCGCGCCGGCGTTTTCGGCCGTGCTTTTGAGGACGGCCTCGAGGTTTTCGTGGTTCCAGTCGGCTGGGTCGACGGTGGAGTAGGCGGCGCGGAGCGTGGCGAGGTGGGTGAGGGCGTCGGATTTGCCGAGGGCTTTTTTCACCGCGGCATCGTCGTAGGCGTAGTCTTCGGTGAAGAGATAGCCGATCCAGTCGGGGACGTCGGAGAGATGCTTGACCTTGGGTTTGACGATGGCGAGGGCGGGGCGGAGGGCCTCCATCGTGCCGTAGGGAACGCCGACTTTGTCGACGTAGGGGAGGGCTAGCTCGGCGAAGCGGTCGAGGGACATCTCGATGAGGTGCTGGCCGTTCAGCCAAAAGCATTTGTCGATGTCGAAGATCGCGTTGCGGCGGTTGACGTTGTCGAGGCTGAAGAGATCAAGGACTTCGGCGAGTTGGAGGAATTCGCGGTTTTCCTTGGGCGACCAGCCGAGGAGGCAGAGGTAGTTCGCGACGGCTTCGGGGACGTAGCCTTCGTCGATGTAGTTGGTGATCGAGGAGCCGCCGTCGCGTTTGCTGAGTTTCTTGCCGGCTTGGTTGAGGATGAGGGGGATGTGGGCGAACTCGGGCGGGGTCGCGCCGAGGGCCTGGTAGAGCTCGATGTGCTTCGGCGTGTTGGAAAGGTGGTCCTCGCCGCGGATGACGTGCGTCATGCCCATCTCGATGTCGTCGACGACGTTGACAAAGTGGAAGATCCACGAGCCGTCGGGGCGGCGAATGGTCATGTCGGGGTGGGTGCCGGGGTTTGACATGTCGAAGTCAATCTTGCCGCAGACGAGGTCGGTGACGGTCACGGTTTCACGCGGGGAGCGGAAGCGGAAGGCTCCCTCGTCTTCGTAGAGGTGGCCCGCGTCGCGGAGGACGGCGAAGTGTTTTTCGTAGATCTCGTTGCGCTGACTCTGGAAATACGGGCCGTGGTCGCCGCCGACCTCCGGGCCTTCGTCCCACTGGAGGCCGAGCCAGCGGAGGCCGTCGTAGATGACTTGATAGGCTTCGTCGGTGTTGCGCTTGGCGTCGGTGTCCTCGACGCGAAGGACGAAGGTGCCGTCGTGTTTGCGGGCGTAGAGCCAGTTGAAGAGGGCGGTGCGGGCGCCTCCGACGTGGAGAAAACCGGTGGGCGAGGGAGCGAAGCGGGTGCGAACGGACATGATGAAGTAGAAACTAAACAGGATTGGCGGGATTGGCAGGATTAACAGGAAATGAGGGGAACAGAATCCTGTAAATCCCGTTCATCCCGTCTAAAAGGAGGGGATGAATCTGAAGGAACGAGTTGACGGTGAGATCAAGGATGCGATGCGGGCGAAGGCGGCGGAGCGGTTGGGGGTGCTGCGGATGTTGAAGAGTGCGCTCATGAACACGGCCATTGAAAAGGGTGGGGCCGGGACGGAATTGGAGGACGCTGAGGCGACGGCGGTCGTGCGGAAAGAAGTGAAGAAACGGCAGGATTCGGTCGAGGGATTCGAGAAAGGCGGGAGGCCGGAGCTGGCGCAGAAGGAACGGGAGGAGATCGTCATTTTATACGAGTATTTGCCCGCGGCGATGAGTGCGGACGAGTTGACGGCACTGGTGAAAGCGGCGGTCGCGGAGGCGGGGGCGATTTCGGTCAAGGACATGGGGGCGGTGATGAAAATCGCGAACGTGAAGGCGGAGGGGCGGGTCGACGGGAAAGCTTTGAGCAGCGAGGTCCGGAGTCAGTTGGCGTGAGCGGTCGGGTGTCGGCCGTCATCGTGGCGGCGGGAGCGAGCCGCCGGATGGGCTTCGACAAGGTGCTCGCACCGCTGCTGGGGGTGCCCCTGGTTCGGTGGTCGGTGGGGGTGTTCGCGGGATGCGAGGAGGTTGACGAGCTGGTGGTCGTCTTCGGGGCCGGGCGGGAGGCTGAGGTCCGGAAGGCTCTGGCTGGGGCGGCGGTGGATCATTTCGTCGAGGGAGGGGTGACCCGACAGGGATCGGTGGCACGGGGAGTCGCCGCGGTGTCGGGGGACCTTGTCGCGGTGCACGATGCGGCGCGGCCTCTGGTGACGGCAGAGTTGATTCGGCGGTGCCTGGAGGAAGCGAGGCGGTCGGGGGCGGCGACGGCGGCGGAACGGGTGACCGATACTTTGCAGCGGGGCGCGGATGGGCGCAGCGTGGAAGTGGTGGATCGGGATGGGCTTTGGCGGATCCAGACGCCGCAAGTTTTCGAAACGGAGTTGCTGCGGAGGGCTTTGCGGGCGGCGGCGGACGAGGGGCGGGTGGGGACGGACGAGACTACGGCGGTCTTGGGGGTTGGGAGGAGCGCCGGTTTGGTGGAAAATTTGGATTGGAACTTCAAGGTCACGATTCCGCGGGACGTGGGACTGGCGGAGGCGGTGCTTTTGCGGAGGGGATGATGCCGACGACTCTTCCGCCTCGCTCAATTTGCCGAGTCGATGCGGCGGGACGCCGCGTCTCGCCCGCGGGGACGCGCGCGTTCCCCGTCGATTTCTTGGTAGAGGTGGGAGAGGTCGACGAGGAGGATCTCGAGGCGGTCGTAGTAGGTGTCGGTCGGGAGATTTGATTTTTGGGTTTTGAGGCGGGCGATTTGGAGTTCGATTTGGGTGCGCCGGGTTCTGAGGCTCTCCGGAATGGCGGCTTCTTCGGGGGAGGGGATGAGGACGACTCGGTTGGCGGTCTCGCCGTCGGGGAGTTCGCCGTTGGTGGCGGCGACCTTGGCGGTGAGGCCGTCGAAGGCGTCGGCGGGGGTGCCGCGACGGTCGGCGTTGTCGTCGATGAGGGCGTTCTCGGCGGGAAGGCGTTGGTCGGCTTCGTAGAACGCGGTCGTTCGATTGGACGCGGCCAGGAAGGCTTCGAGGAGGGAGGTCTGGCCGTCTTTGTCGAGGTCGGCGGCGGGGTCGGCGAGGGACCGCGTGAAGTGTTCGCCGAAGTGCGCGAAGTCGCGCTGATCGCCGCTGCGGGTCGCGGTAATGATCGTGCGGTCCGGGCCGGAGAGAGCTTCGAGGAAGGGGCCGCTCGCGGCGGTGAGGTTGGCGAAGACGAGGGGGCGCTCAAGGGGGGCAAGGAGCTGGGCAAAATCGCGATGGCTGATGTCGTCGCCTTGGAGGTTGAAGTTGGCGCGCTTGCCGTCGTCGGTGCCGTGTCCGATGAGGATGATCCAGAGTTCGGTGGGGGCGGCTTCACCGGGTGCGGTGAGTTTTTTAAGGGTCTCGGTGAGGGTCGCGCGGGGATTCGGGGTGGTGGCGTCGATGACGGTGGGGGTGATGCCGGCGCGGGTGGCGGGGGTGGTGAGGTTGGCGGTCCAGGTGGCGAATTGTTTGGCGTAAGGGTCTTCGCCGGGGGTGCCGACGAGGATGAGCATTTCGCGGCGTGGGGGGGTGGCGGCTGAGGTGGGGAGGAGGGTCGCGAGGAGGAGGGTAAGCGGGGCGAGGATGCGGGGGAAAGGGCTGGGCCGATTGGGTCGGGTCGGCGACGGGAACTCGCCAGTTCTCGGGGTGCTTGGGCGCTGACCTTTCATGGGAGGGAGTTTCTGCGGCGGAGAGACCATTCGAGGGCGAGGAGGGCGATCGCGGCGATGAGGAAGGGCCACTGGTGCCAGAGCGGGGTGGTCTTGGTTTCGAGGATGGTTTGAGCGCTTTTCGACAGCTTTTCGGGGAGGGTATCGAGGTCTTCGACCGCGAGAAGTTGGCCGTTGGTTTCTTGTGCGAGGGTGTCCAGAAGTCCTCGGTTGAACCCGAGGGATTCGAATTCTTTAGCTTGAGGGTCGAGGGTCCAAGCGATCTCGGTTGCGCCCGGGAGGTTGGCGCGGTGGAGGCCGGGGTCGGTCGTTTTAAGCGTGTAGGTGCCCGGTTCGTCGGGGTCGGGTTGAGCGGTGCGGAGGGCGGTGGTGCCGTTGGGTTTGGTGATCTCGATGGGGAGGTTGGGTTGGAGCTTGGGGTTGAATTCTTCGTCGCGGAGGGTGGCGCGGAGTTCGGTCGATTGATCGGGGCTGTTGGGGTCGGGGCGGGTGGCGAGGGCGGTTTGGCGGGGGACGTCGGCAACGAGCCAGCGGAGGAGTTGACGCCAGGTGCGCTCAAGGTCGCGGCGGGCTTCGGGGGACGGCATGCCGGTGCGCCAGAGGTCGCCGAGGGTGAGGGCGGCGACGCGGCCGCGTCCGTAGGATTGGGTGAGAAGGGCGGGGTGCCGGGTGCCGTCGGCTTCGGTGGCGGTGGCGACGGTGGTGGCTCCGGGCTTAGGGTTGCCGATGTCGTTGAGGACGGTGAGTGCGGGAAGGGTGGCAAGTCGGGTGGTCTCGGCTTCGGCGGTGGGGTGGAGTCGGGTCCAGGGGGCGAGGAGGCCTTCGCGGGTGAGGTCGAGTCGGACGGGGCCACGGGATGGCGGTTGCTCGGCACGGTTGAGGTAGGCGGGGAGAAGGTCGGCGAGTGGGGTGCGCTCGAAGCCGCCGCGACGGAAAGATTCGTTGCCGCCGAGGGCGAGGAGGCTGCCGCCGCGGTCGGCGACGTAGCTCTCGATCAGGCGTTGCTGGTCGCGGGTGAAGAAGGTGGCTTCGAGGTCGTCGAGGATGAGGGCGTCGTAGGCGTAAAGTTCGGCGGCGGTGGTGGGGAAACCGGTGCGGAGTTCGCCAACGTCGCGGGTGCCGAGGCGGACGAGGACGGGTTCGTCGTAGCGTCCGGCTTCTTCATCGTCGGCGTCGAAGCCTTGGTAGAGCGGGTTGCTGCTGGCTGCGGTGGTGTCGCGCCAAGCGAATCTGGGAGTGCGGTCGGAGATGCGGATGAGGCTGACGAGCTGGACGAGGTCGTCGTGGCCGAGGGCGCGCTTGAGGAACTTGTGTTCCCAATTCGGTCGGCCAGCGACGTAGAGGATGCGGACGGGTTCGGAGCGGCGCGGGAGGAAGACGCGGCGTTCGTTGTTGGCGAGGGTGGCCTCGGCGGCGTTGGTGCTGGATTCGACGCGGGCGGTGGCGGTGAAGAGGCCCGGGTGTTCGGGGCGGTGTTCGAACCGGATCGGGAGGCGCGTTGAGTCGGTGGTGGGGGTGCGCGTTTCGGTGGCGAGGACTTCCCGGGTGTTTGAATCGAGGAGGCGAACGTTGATCGGTTTGCCCGCGAATCCGGTGGCTTCCACTTCGACCTCGATGGTGACGGGGGTGTCCTCGAAGGCGGATTCGGTGGCGGTGGCGCGGACGATGCGGAGGTCGGTGGGGACGGTGTCGGGGCCGAGTTGGATCGGGAAGATCGGGATTGGGGGTACTGGATTCGCGAGTTGCGAAAGTTCGTCGGTGGCGTTGCCGTCAGTGAGGAGGATGATGCCGGTGAGGGGAAGGTCGGCGCTGCGTGCGGTGAGGGTGGCGAGGGAAGTGTGGAGAGAGGTGAGGTCGCCGTCGAAGGTGAGATCGTCGAAGGTGGGGACGGCGCGGACGCGGGAGTCGAAGACGTGGCGGTGAACGGTGTAAGTGGTCTCCAAATCGGCCAGCCAGGGAGAGTCGGCGGCGAGGAGGGCGCGGATTTTTTCCGAGCGGAGCTGGCCGGTGGCGGGGTCGGTAATCTGGAGGCTGGCGCTGCGGTCAACGAGGAGGGCGACGTGGTTGGCTCCGGGCTTGGCGACCTGGCGGTTGATGAGGGGATTGAGCAGGAAGAGAAGAATGGCGGAGGTGCCGAGGAGCTTGAGGCCGAAGCAGACGATGCGGGTGGCGACGGGGACGCGGGGGAGGCGGGCGTAGGACCACGCGAGGAGGATGGCGAACGCGAGGAGCGCGAGGGTGGCGGGGAGGAGCCAGGTGGGTTCGCCGAGGGTGAGGGTCATCGTGGGAGAGAGAGGTCGGAAGGTCGGAGTTTGCGGCTTCGCCGTTGGGTCGGGTCGGCGATTACGAATCGCCGCTCCTTGAGCGGTGGCTTCGGCTATTTCGCAAGTTGCTCGTAGTAGTTTTGGACGGAGTCGCGGTATTGGTCGGGGACGGGGTCGCGCTCGATGGGGACGAGGAGGTCGTCTTGGGTCAGGCGGGCGAGTTCTTCGCGGACGAGATCTTGGGCCTCGGCGAGCGGGGCGAGGATGCCGGTCTCGACGAGGTCCCACCTGGGGTCGGCGCTGCGTTTGCCGGTCTCGCGGCGGATCGAACGGGCGGCTTCGCGGGCGCGGGTGACGGCGTCACGAACCTCGGGAATGTTGGTGAGTTCTTCGAGGTTGCGGAGGCGGTCGGACCAATCGGAGTAGGTTTCGCCGGCGGCGGTGAGTGGGGAGCCCTGGGCGGGGGATTGAGCGGAGCTGCCGGTTTCCGCGGGGGATGTTGCGGGTGAGGCGCCGGGGCCCTGCTGGCCGGGGCCGGGGCTTTGGGCGGGGGACGCGCTGGGGGATTGGCCGGGTGACTCGCCGGGGGATTGGCCGGGTGAGTCGGGTGGGGTTGGAGGTTCGTTTTCGCCGGGAGAATCTGACTCCGGCGACCGGAAGTCGCCGCTTTCCGGGGTGGCATTTGAAGTGGGCGGAGTGATCGCTTGGCGGAGTTGGTCGAGTTCGGCTTGGGCGAAGCGGAGGGCTTGTTCTTCCCCTCCGAGGATCTTCGCGGCGGCGGTCTCGATGTTGGCTTCGAGTTCCTCGAGGGCTTCGGCGGCCTGGTCGGAGGCGGTTTTAGCGAAAGCAGGACTGCCGGAGCGGGTGAATTGGGTGGAGCGTTCGAGGGCTTGCTCGGTGCCGCGTCGGGCGGTATCGCGGAGGGCGTCGGTGAGGTCGTCGGCGAGGAGGGGTTCGGTCGGGGCGGCTTCCTGGGCGAGGGCCTCGATGGCGGCGGTGGTCTGCGCGAGTTGCTCACGTTGGCGGGCGAGGCGGGCGGGGAGGTCGGTGGGGTCGACGGCGGTGTCGGCGAGCGATGGATTGACACGTTCGTTGGGGGCTGGCTCCGGCGGGGCGGTGGCGGATTTGGTGATGGCTTCGGAAATCGCGGTTTGTTCTTTGGCGAGGTCGCTGGAGGCTTCGCGGAGGTCGCGAAGCTCGTCGGCGAAGGCGTTGGCGGCTTTGGCTTCGAGGTCGCGGCGAAGGTCGTCGAGTTTCTCTTCGGCTCGGCGTCCGTTGGCGAGGGCCTCGCCGGGTTGGGCTTTCGAGAGCGCATCGGCGGCGGCGTTGAGATCTTGGCGGACGTTCTCGAGTTTCGATTCTGGGTTCTCGCTTTCCGACGGTTGGTTGGGTTCGGGCTGGGTTTGCGTGAGTCGGTCGAGTTCGGCGAGATTTTCGAGCTGTTCTTCGCGGAGTTTCGCGGGTTCGCGTTCGAGTTGCTGGCGCTCGGTTTCTTCTGGTTTTTGGAGGGCGATGATGAGTTCGTTGATCTTGGCGTTGAGGTCTTTCTGGCGTTCGGCGAGTTCGCGAAGGCGGCTGAGGATCTGACGGGCGGCGGCTCCGGCGGGGTCGGCTTCGGCGGCGGCAGCGCGGTTGGCTTCGTAGCGGTCGTCGATGGGGGCGACGTCGATGTCGAATTGGCGGGAACCGGTTGAAGCGCCGGGAGCGGATTGGTTGGAGACGACCATGAGCCAGTCTTTGCCGGAAAGGTTGAGGAGCTTCGTGAGGGCGTTGGTCGCAGCGGCGAGGGCGGGGGAGATGAAGGCCGAGTCGGTTTGCTCGATGAGCGAGTTCAGGGCGGCGAGGGCGGTGGTCATGTCGGTGCGGGCATCGCGGAGGATGACGAGGTCGCGGGGGTCGGTGAGGATGGTGTTGAGCTGGTCGGCGATGTCGATGGCGATCCGTTGAGAGTCGCGGATGGTGGGGGTGTCGGTGGTGATGCGGTGTTGGGTGGGGGTGCGGTTGACGTTCCAGGTGGAGGTGACAATTTCTTTCTGGGTCTTGATGAGTTTGATGCAGAGGTTTTCGCCCGGTTCGCCACTGGCCTCGACGCGGCGGAAGGTTTCTTCGAAATGCCGGACGGAGAGGAATTGGAGTTCGCCTTCGGTGCGGCGAGTTTGGCCGTCGGGACCGGTGTCGTCGGCCCACGAAAACCAGGTGATGAGGTCGTTGGGCTGGAGACCGAGGGGTTCGAGGCGGAGGAGGTGGCGGATCGGCGTGGGTTCTTTGGAAGATTGGGCGGGGCCGAAAGGGATGGTTTCGGGGGGCTGGTTGGCGATGGTGATGGTGAGGCCGCGGGCGGCGAGGGGGGTGCGGTGTTTGACGTCGATCTCGAAGGTGATCTCTTCGATGGGGGTGGCGCGGGCGTCGCGGCGGGGGAGTTTTGTGAGGAATTCGGGCGGGCGGTTGGTGACAACTTTGACGTCGAAGTGCTCTGGGGATGGGTTGGCGCGGCCCGCGGGGTCGGTGAGGGCGATGGTGTAGCGGGTGGTATCGGTGAGCGGAAAGCTGGCGGTGAGTTGGGTGGGATCGGCGGGGTCGATGGCGATGGGAAGGGAATCGCCCTTCTTCGGCGTGAGGGTGGCGGTGGCGATGGGTTGATTGGTGGTGATGGCGAGGGTGAGTGAGGTGCCTTCGGGCGCGGTGATGGCGCGGGTGTTCTCGATGACGGTGGGCGGGTGGGTCTCGGGGTTGCCGGGAGGTTGGAGGCTGGCGTCGAGGCGAGTGATCCGGGGAAACTCGTAGACGGTGATCGTGTAAGCGGGGCTGACGAGGCCGGATGCGGTGGTGACTCGGTAGGTCAGGTCCGCGTCGACGCCGGGGAGGGTGGTGGCGAAGACGGGGTCGTCGAGATTCCGGTTGAGGGGGGTGGTGGTGAGGTCGATGGTGCCGACTTCGAGGGTGACGCTGTCGGGGGGATCGGCGGCAAAGCGCGCGAGGATGGTGACGGGGGTGCCGCGCTCGATCTCGATCGTGCCGGGTTCGATGGTGAAGCCGAACGCGTCCGCGGAAGTGGAGTTCGGTGGGAAGGTGATGCGCCGGAGTCCGAGACCGAGGAAGGTGAGGAAAAGGGAGGCGGCGAGGGCGGCGGCTACCCATTGGCTGCTGGACAGGATGGCGAGCTGGCGGGGAGAGGCGGTGTCGTTCCAGTGGCCTTGCTCGGCCTCGTGGCTGAGGGCAAGTTCGAGCCGGTGGTGGAGGTAGTCGCCGGCGGTAGGGTGGGATTCGGTGGCGGCGAGGAGGGCAGTTTGGAGTTCGGGATGGTTGCGCTCGATTTCGCGGACGACTCGGGCGGGATCGGGCTTTCGCGAGCAGGAATGGATGACGAACGGGCTGGCGATGGCGAGGAGAGCCAGCGCGAGGAGCAGCCAGCCTGGGTGGAGGTCGGTCGTGAGCGTGAGAGCGAGGCCGGCGACGCCGACGAGGACGATGAGGAGGCCGCAGAGGGCGGCGGTGGTGCGTTGGGCGCGGAGGCGGACGCGGGCGGCGATGGCGGCAAGTTGGGCTTGGAGTGCGGGGAGCATGGTTAGATTTTCGATTCGTGAGTTTCGAGTTTCGAGTGGACCCGGGTGGCTAGAAGGGTCTCGGCGAGGATGACGGCCAGGGTCGCGAGGAGGACGGCTTGCCAGAGGGGGTTGCGGGATTCGAGTTCCTCGCGGGCGAGCTGGCGGGTGGTGGCGTTCGCTTGCTCGCGGTCTTTTGCGGTGGGGGCGGTGGGGAGATTGAGGGCCAGGATGGCGGGGTCGGTGAGGGGAGAGAGATCGGCTTCGCGGGAGTCGACGTTGACGGCGTAGGTGGTGGTGGCGGTCTCGTAGAGACCCGGGGTGTCCAGGAATCCGGCTGGCTCCCGCGGCGCGGATTGTCGGGAGGTGCGGCGGGACGCAGCATCTCGCACGCTGGGAGGCGTGCGATCCCCGGCTAGGTATTGGCGTTTTTCCGGGGGGAGGTTGGCGGTGGATTCCAGGATGGAGAGGAGGAGGGGGACGAACTTGGAGGAGAGGGCGAGTTGGCTGTCAGCGGGGGTCCACGTGGTGGTGAGGACGAGGAGGCTGCCGTCCCCGACGGGGAGGCGGAGGAGGGCGGGGGTGCCGTCGTCGAAGCGGGCGAGGGTGGTGGCGGAGTCAACGGCGGGACCGGTGAGGACGCGGTGTTTCCAGAAGTGGATCTTCGAAAAGTCGCTGAATCTCGGGTCGGCGAAGGGGGCGAAGATGGGGTCGGAATAGTCGATCGAGGCGAGGAGGGTAAAGGGGGTCGTTGGGGACTCGGTCGCGGTGGCGGGCTGGGTGGTGAGGGCTCCGATCCAGCGGGCGTCGGCGGGGTCGCGGAGGAGGAGGAAGGCGTGGGATCCGGCCAGGAGGGCGGTGCGGAGGGACGCGGCGGTGGTTGCGTTGAAGTCGGTGGCGATGATCTTGGTCGCGGCTTCGCGGGGTTGGTTGACCGTGAGATCGGTGGTGAAGCGGGCGGGGGTGGCGAGGCCGCGGGTGAGGTAAAAGAGGGAGGCGTTCGGGTCGGCGTCGGCGTCGGAGCCCAGGTAGTCGACGGGGACGGTCGGTGCGCGGATCTGGGCGACGTAGACGGTGGCGAAGGGGGATTTGCCGTCGGAGAGGGTGGCGGTGTAGGACGTGGTGGTGAGGTTGGCGGGGAAGGTGAGGGTGTTGGTGCCGGGGGGGACGGGGATCCCCGCGGGGGTGGTCGCGGCGGACTCGGGGGTGAGGGTGGCGGTCGTGGCGGTGCCGGGGTTGGTGGCGATGAGGGTGATCGCTTCGTTGGTCGCGGAGGCGAGGGTGAGGGTGGGAATGGCGTCGGTGGCGTGGGAAATGCGGGTGGGGTGGACGGTGACGTTGGCGGGCCAATCGATGGTGGCGGCGGCGTCGAAGTCGGCGGTCTGCTGGAAGTCGCTGATGAGATGAATCGTTGCCGGGTCGGGGCTGGTGGAAGCGGCGAGGAGGTCGCTGGCAGCGAGGAGGGCTTCGCCGGGGTTGGTGGAGGTGGAGGAGGTGGGGAGGCTATCGAGGATGGTGGCGAGGAGGGCTGGGCGTTGATCGGTGGGGGTGGCGCGGTATTGGTCGAAGTCGAGGGCGAGGTGGGGGCGTCGGGCGAAGGTGAGGATGGCGAGGTCGGCGGTGGGGGAGAGGGTCGCGAGGATCTTCTCAGCGGCGGCGCGGGTAGCGGGGAGGGCGGTCATCGAGGCGGAGGTGTCGATGAGAAGAATGACGCGTTGGTCGCCGGGGCGGGTGAGGGCGGCGATGGGATCGTTCAAAAAGGGTCGGGCGAAGGCGAGGGCAAGGAGGGCGAGGATGAGACAGCGGAGCAGGAGGAGGGGCCAATGCTCGAGCCGGCGGCGCCGACGGAGTGTGGGGCGGTCGGGGCCGAGGAACATGACGGCGGAGAAGGGGGTGAGGTTTTTCGGTCGGTGGCGGGTGAAGTGGAGGAGGATGGGGATGGCAACGGTGAGCGCTCCCAGCAGGAATAGGGGGGTTAGGAGAGTCACGATGGGGTTTGGTTGGAGGCTTCGCCTTTTGGTTGGGTCGGCGATTGCGAATCGCCGCTTCTCGAGCGGCGGCTAGCGCGAGTTGACTCGGCGTTTTTTGCGGGTTTTCAGGTATTGGGTGAGGGCGATCTCCAAGGGTTGGTTGGTGGGGATGAGGTGGTGGGTGATTCCTTGGCGGTCGCAGAGATGGCGGAGGGTGGCTTGGTGATGGTTGAAGTTTTTTAAATATTCGTCGCGGATTTTGGCGGGATCGGCGGGGTGGTGGGCACCGGTTTCGAGGTCTTCGAAGACGGTGGACTCCGGGAAGGTGAAGTTGATCTCGGCGGGGTCGAGGATCTGGAAGAGGGCGACCTCGTGACCGCCGGCGGTGAGCAGCGAGAGGCGGTGTTCGAGTTGGTCGGTCGGGACGAGGAAGTCGGAAATGACGAGGACGAGGCCTCGGCGACGGAGGAGGGTGGCGATTCGTTGGAGGGGTTGGAGGAGGTCGGTGCCGGGGGTGGCGGGTTTGTCGAGCTCGAGCACCAGGGCGTGGGCTTGGGCGGGGCGGGCGGAGGCGGGGAGGTAGTCGTGGATCTCGTCGGAGAAGGTGAGGAGGCCGGTGGCGTCGCCCTGGCCGCGGAGGTAGATGGCGAGGGTGGCGGCGAGGGTGCGGGCGATGTCGGCCTTCGTGTAAGCAAGGGTGGTGAAGTCCATCGAGCGGCTGCGGTCGACGAGTAGGGTGCAGGCGAGGGAGGTGTCTTCTTCGTAGCGGCGGACGTACGTGCGGTCGGAGCGGGCGTAGAGTTTCCAATCGAGGGTGCGAATGTCGTCACCGGGTTGGTAGTGGCGATACTCGGCGAACTCGGCGGAGAAACCATGGGCGTCGCTGCGGTGGAGACCGGTCCAGAGGCCGTCGATGACGGAGCGGGCGCGGAGTTCCAAGCTGCGGATGCGCATGAGGGCGGCGGGATCGTGAGCGGTCACTTTGATGAAGAGGGGAGGAGGGGGGTCAGGTGGGTTTGTTTTCGGACAGGAGTCGTTCGATGATTTTTTCGGGGGTGATGCCCTCCGCTTCGGCTCGGTAGTTGGGAAGGATACGGTGGCGGAGGGTCGGAATCGCGAGGTGGCGGATGTCCGCGGGGGTGACGTGGGTACGGTCTTCGAGGAGGACGTGGGCTTTGGCTCCGAAGACGAGGAATTGGGCTGCGCGGAGACCGGCTCCCCAGCTGATCCAGTCGTTGACGAAGGCCGGGGTGCCGGGCTGGTTCGGGCGGCTGGCTGCGGCGAGGCGAACGGCGTAGCGGATGACGTCTTCGGCGACGGGGACGCGGCGGACCAAGTCCTGAAAGGCGAGGAGGTCTTCGCCGGTAAAGAGGGGTTGGACGGGTTCGGGGCGGGTGGAGGTTGTTTGGGAAACAACGGCGACTTCGTCGTCTTCGGGGAGGTAATCGATGAGGACGTCGAACATGAACCGGTCGAGTTGGGCTTCGGGAAGCGGGTAGGTGCCTTCCATCTCGATGGGGTTCTTGGTGGCCAGGACGAAGAACGGTCGGTCGAGGGGGTGGGTGACGCCGCCGACGGTGACCTGGCGCTCCTGCATGGCTTCGAGGAGGGCGGACTGGGTCTTCGGCGGGGTGCGGTTGATTTCGTCGGCGAGGATGATGTTCGCGAAGATGGGGCCGGGAACGAAGGTGAGTTCGCGGCCGCCGGCGGGTGTTTCGCGCAAGATCTCGGTGCCGGTGATGTCGGCGGGCATGAGGTCGGGGGTGAATTGGATGCGCTGGAATTTCAGGTGGAAGACTTGCGCGAGGGTGCGGATGACGAGGGTCTTGGCGAGGCCGGGTGCTCCGGTGATGAGGCAATTCCCGCCGCAGAGAAGGGCGATGAGGAGCTGATGAATAACGTCGTGCTGACCGACGATGACCTTGGCCAGCTCGGCGCGAATTTGCGGGCGGGCGGCGGTGAGGTGGGCGAGAGTTTGTTCGTCGGTGGGCATTTTGGATGAATGGGAAATTTGAAATGAGGAATTCGAAATTGGGATGCGGGAATTCGGATTTTCACCCTCTTTTTCACAATCTTAATTTTTGTCTTCGTCTCGTGATTGAATGTCCGGCGGCGGTGCGTTTGGGAGAGCGATAAAGATTAGGATCAAGAGAAAGAGCGGCTAATGGGTGAGGACGTAGAAGACGATGTTGATGCCCATGGGGTAGGCTTGCTTCTCGGAGAATTCGTGGAAGAACCATTCGTTCTCGCCTTCGCGTTCCCAGCCGTCGCCGAGGTCGGTGTTGTGGCAGAGGAGGGCGATCAGGCGGCCTTCGTCGTCGAACCAGGCTTGGTAATGTGGATCGCGTCCGTCTTTTTCCCAGGTGATGCCTTGCGAGCGGCCCTGTATGGCGGTCTCGATGTCCGGGATCTGGGGTTTGCGTTTGAGGTCGAAGACGGAATGAAAGATCGGGTGGTCGAGGGGGAGATCGACGGGCTCGCGGTTGGGGAAAATGAGTTTGAGGTTGCGGTAGGCGTTGGCCCACTCGGATTCGCCCCAGAAATCGTCGACGAGGAGGAAGCCGCCGTTGAGGAGATAGTCGCGGAGGATCTCGGCTTCGTCAGGGGCGAGATCGAGGCTGCGGGGTTCTACGGTGTAGACGAAGGGGTAGTCGCGGAGGGCGGGGTCGGTGATCTCGAGAACGATGGGGTCTGGGTTGACGAGGATGGTGGTAAGTTGGTGGAGGCGGTAGGGGAAATTGACGTCGGCGTCGGGGTAGTCGGTCCTCCATGCTCGGTGGTTGCGGGGCCGGAGGCGGACGAAGGTGAAGGCCTCGCCGAGAAATTGTGGGTCGATTTGCCAGGTGGGGGTGCCGCCGCGGTCGGTGGTGATCTCGGGGGCGGCGCGGGTGGGGAACGCAAACGCGGCTAGGACCACCGATATCACGGATGAGCGGGCGAGGCGGGCGAGGCGGGCAGGATGCCCGCGTTCCCCGGGAGTCGTTGTCGCCAGCTTCATTGGAGGTCGAGGAGGAGCCGTTGGGCCGCGCGGTAGCGGGGGGCGGTTTCGAGGGCCTGGAGGACTTGGCGGCGGGCTTGAGCGGGGTCAGTGGGGCTCAGGTATTTGGCATAGTTGTAATGGACGGTGGATTGATCGGGCGGGTCGAGGGCGAGGAGGGCGGTGAAGGCGGCGGTGCGATCGGCGGGCGGGAGGGATTCGTTGGCGGCTCGGAGGGCGTAGGTGGCGGGGTTGAGGGGGTCGATGGCGAGAATGGCGTCGGTGATTTTCGCAGATTCCTCGGGGGTGGGGTCGAGAGCGAGGAGGCGGCGGAGGGCGGGAAGGTTGCCGCCGTCTTGGGCGGTGAGGTCAAGGAGGGTGGCTTTCTCGTGGGTCGTTTCGCCGAGGTGCTCGTAGGTGGTCGCGAGGAGGGAGCGGGGGGAGGGATCGTCGTGGTTGTCGGGGTCGAGAGAGACGAGGCGTTCGAGGAGGGGGCGGGCGGCGGCGTGGTCGGACGTGTCGACGAGGTGGCGGGCGTGGGCGCTGAGGCCCCAGTAGTTGGTGGGGTGCTCGGCGAGCCAGGTGTCGGGGTCGCGGATGAGGGCTTCCTGATCCGATTCGGTGAGCGGGGTCCAGTCGAGGCCGGGGCCGGCGGCGTTGGCGTATTCTGTCGCGTAGGTGGAGAAGGCGGCGCGGAGGTCGGGAAGGGGGGCGAGGCGGGCGGCGAGGGATTCAGCGAAGGGGCGGTTGGCGCGGAGGTCGTCGAGGATTGCGCGCAGCGAGGCGAATCCGTGGACCTCGACGATGAACTCGACGGCGAGGGAAGAGACGAAGTAGGCGAGTGGGAAGTCGCCCGAGCGGAAGGCGGCGTCGAGTTCGTCGATGGGGGGAATCTCGGCTTCGACGATGGCTTGGCGAATGCGGGGGGTGAGGGCGAAGCCCCAGCGGGGGTCGGCTTGGCGTTCTTCGTAGACGGAGATGCCTTCGGTGAGCCAGCGGGGGATGCGGTGGCGGGTGTGGGTGAGGGTGACGGTGTGGGCGAATTCGTGCCAAAGCACGGCCTCCCAATTGGCCCGGCCGAGGTGGCCGCCGGGTCCGGAGGCGGTGATGAGTGGGCCGAAGCAGACGCCGAGAAAGCCTTCGCCGCCGGGGACGCCGAAGGTGCGGATGGCGAAATCGCGCTGATCGTCGTAGATCTCGACGACGGTCGGGTTCGGGACGGCGACCCCGTATTTTTCGGCGAGGGTGGTGCGAGCGCGTTCGAGGAGGTCGAGGGTGCGCTGGCCGTAGACGGTGGCTTCGACGGGGTTCATGCGGAGGATGAGGCCGTTGCGTTCGAGGGTGGTGAAGCGGGCGGTGCGGTCACGGAGTTCCAGCAGATTGAAGGCAGCGACGTGGTAGGGGTCGACGGCGAAGACGGTCTCGATGAAGGGCCAGCCCTCCGACTCGCGGCCGAAGCGAAGGAGGGTGGAGCCGAGGAGAAAATTGGCTTCGAGGTTGGTGGGGTCGGCGCGGAGGGCGAGGCGGAGGAATTCGATGGCTTCGGCGGGGCGAATCTGGGCGGCGAGGGTGCGCCCGATCAGGATGTCGGGGGCGGAGTTGCCGGGCCACGCGACGAGGGCCTCGGCGCGGGCGGACGCCATGGCGGCGGGGTCGCCCTCGATCTGGGCGATGGCGGCGATGAGGGCGTGGGCGGCGGGTTGGCGGGGATTGACGGCGAGGATGCGGTCGAGGGGGACGCGGGCTTCCTCGAACTGGTCGCGGGCGATGAGGGTCTCGGCCTGAATCTGGAGGGCGGCTTGATTGGTTGGGTCGGCGTCGAGGGCGGCCCCGAGGGCGGCGTCGGTGCCCCTTGGGTCGGTGGGAGCGAGAGCTTCGGCGAGGCTGGCGAGGAGGTCGGCGCGCTCCGGGCCGGGAGCGTCAGTGGGGAGGAGGTCGAGGGCAGCGCGGAAGTTGGTGGCGGCGAGGAGGTTATCGTTTTTCGCGAGGGCTAGGTCGCCGATGGCCCGCGGGGGGGCGGGGCTCTCGGGGGCGGCGGCTTTGGCGGGATCGTAGAATCTGCGAATGATCTCCTTCGGATCCTCGCCGAGGAGGAGGAAGGCGCGGCCGAGGGCGAGGCGGGTCTCCGGGGTGGGGTCGGTGGGTGCGGTCTCTTGGGTGACGGCGTCGTAGAGGCGGGCGAGGGCCTGCTCGCGGGGTCGAATGGCGGCCATCGCGTCGTGGAGGAGAAGCGCCCGCTGGACCGGGTGGCCGGGCTGACGTGCGGAGCGCTCGGCGGCGGTGAGGGCTTGGGCGTAGTCACCGACGCGCAGGAGGGCGTGGACCGTCTGCTCGGCGTCGGCGAGGGACGGGTCGTTCGCGAGGGCGGTCGGACCCATGAGGATCATCGCGGAGGCGACAAGGAGGATCCGGTGGAGACTCACGGGGCGAAATTTTGTCAGGAAATGATGCGTTTGCAAACTGCAATGGCGGGCTTGAATGCGGGGAGCGGCGGGGTATTCTGCGCGCCGCATGAAGAGAATTTTTGTCACGGGTGGGGCGGGTTACATCGGGAGTATCTGCGTTGAGGAGCTTCTTAACGCGGGGCACAAGGTCGGGGTGTTCGACAACCTGACCGAGGGGCACCAGAAGGCAGTGGATTCGCGGGCGCGATTTTTCCAAGGCGACCTGAGCGACCCGAAGGTCATTGGTCTGGCCATCGCGGAATACAAGCCGGACGCGGTGATGCATTTCGCGGCGAACGCGCTCGTCGGGGAGTCGATGACGAATCCGGCGAAGTATTTTCGCAACAACGTCTGCCACGGTCTCAACTTGCTGGAGGCGATGATCTCAAACGACGTGAGGCGACTCGTTTTCTCGTCGACCTGCGCGACGTTTGGAATTCCTGATCGGATGCCGCTGGACGAAACGTTGCCGCAGAATCCGATTAATCCCTACGGCGAGTCGAAGCTGCTCTTCGAAAAAATCCTGCGTTGGTACGGCGAGATTCACGATCTCAAATTCGTAGCGCTGCGTTACTTCAACGCGGCCGGCGCGAGCGAGCAGTTTGGCGAGGATCACCGGATCGAAACGCACCTCATTCCGAATGTCCTCAAGGTGGCACTCGGCCAGAAGCAGGCGGCGGAGATTTATGGGACCGACTACGACACGCCGGACGGGACGTGCATTCGGGACTACATCCACATCCTCGATCTGGCGGACGCGCACATGCGGGCTCTCGACGCGCCGGAGAGTGCGTTTTTCAACCTCGGGACGGGTGGCGGGACGTCGGTGCGCGAGGTGATCGACACCTGTCGGGCGGTCTCGGGTAAAGAAATTCCGGTGATCGAGAAGGACCGCCGCCCGGGTGATCCGCCGCGCTTGATCGCGGCTTCGGAAAAAATTCGGACGGCACTGGGCTGGGAACCGAAGTATCAGGACATCCGCAAGATCATCGAGAGCGCGTGGGCTTGGCACGTGAAAAACCCGACCGGGTACGGAGACTGATTTGCCGGGATTTTCCTTGCGCGGGGTTGGCGGCTCCGTAGCCTCCTCGTTCCGAATGATGAGGTTGCTTTGGCTTTTTGTAGTTGTGCTCTGGGCGCTGTCTTCGACGGCGTGGGCGCAATTTGGGAGCTTCGGCGATGTCCCGGTCGAGATCACCGCAGATGGCGAGACCCGCTTCGAGCAGGGCGTGGCGATCGCGGAGGATAACGTCCAGATCCACTACCAAGACATCAGCATCTACACGGACTACGCGGAGTATAACCCGGATACGCGCGACGTGCTGCTCATCGGCGACGTGCGGATCTACACCGCGGACAACCTCCTCACCAGCCAGCGGGCGCTCTACAACTTGGAGAGTAAGCAGATCCGCGCTCTCGAGATGACGGGGGAAAATTTTCCCCTCAAATTCCGAGCCCTGAGCCTGCAGGCGCCTTCGTTGAATCAATTCAACGTTACGAATGCGACGTTCACGACCGACGATTCGTCGCAGCCTGATTTCCGAATCAAGGCGAAAAAGGTGCGGATCTACCCGGACTCGCGGGTCGTCTTTACGAACTCGGTTTTCTACATCGGAGACGTCCCGGTCTTTTACTTCCCGTATCTGTTTGCCTTCACCAACAACACGGGCTTCACGATCCGGCCGGGTTATGACTCGGAGGTGGGATATTATACGCTCGTCGGCTACAGTTTTCCGATTGGCCAGAGCGGGGCGGTGATCGGAACGGTCAATACGGATTATCGCACGGAGCTCGGCTTCGGCATCGGGTTTGACGCCGAGTTTAAATACGGCCTCGACGATCGGAGCTACGGCACGTTTCGATCCTATTACGCGAACGACATCAATCCTGAAGACCGGGTGGGCGGCCCCGGCGAGCCACCGGAGGAGGGCGAAAGCGACCGCTACCGGGTGAGCTTCCAGCAACGCCTTTTCGTCACCGACGACATCTACGCGACGGCGGACATCAACGTGCTGAGCGACGTCGATTTCCTCGAGGACTACTACCCGAACGAATTCCGAGTCGATCCGCAGCCGGACAATTTTCTCTCGCTCACGAAGTGGAACGAATTTTACACGATCACCTTGCTGACGCGGTTTCAGGTCAACGATTTCTACGAGACGACGGAGCGGCTGCCGGAGCTGGCGATCGACATCAAGCAGCATCAGCTCTTTGGGACGCCGATCTATTACGACGGAGAATCGAGCGTGGGCCAGTATCGGCGGGCGTTTGCGGACAACTCGATCTTCCCGGATTACGAGACGACGCGGTTCGATACGTTTCACCAGATCTCCTACGCACGGACTTATTTCGGCTGGCTGTCGGTGATCCCGAGGATGGGTATCCGTGGGACCTATTATAGCAACACGGGTGCGACCGTCGCCGTGCTCAGCGATCAACAGCAGCTGCAGGTCAACAACATTCGCGGGCGGGCGGCGAGCCAGCGGGATCTGGCGGCGCAGACGGCGGCGAAGATCAGCGAGCAGCAATCGGCGCTGAGCGGTTCGGCCAATCCGGTTGATCGAGCGCGGCTCCAGCAATCGATTTTGGCTCTGCAGGGTTCGCAGACGGCCCAACTGGCGACCGCGCAGTCGCTCGAGAGTCAGGCGAGCTTGATCGAGAACGGCACCGACCTGCGGGGACGGGAGTTACGGGAAGGTGGCGCGACGCTGCGACCGGTTTTCAACGCCGGACTGGAGGCGTCTTTCAAACTATCCAAGAAATATGAGGCGATTCAATCGCGGGCCCTCGGGCTGGACGGCGTGTTGCACACGAACCAGCCTTACGTGAATTTCTCTTACGTCGAAAATTTCGGCGACAACCCAGACCAGATTTTGCAGTTTGACCGCGTTGTTCCGTCGACGGATCCGCTGCCGATCGATTTCCCGCAGTTCGTCGCGATCGATTCGATCGACGATTGGAGCATCGTCCGACTCGGTTCACGAAATCGTTTTACCACCCGGCGCGGCGACGACAATTGGGAATGGCTGGTGATCGATTCTTTTTTCGACATCAACTTCAACGATCCTTACCTCGACAACGGTGCAGGCGATGTCTCCAACGTTGTGAACCGGATCGAGTTCAAGCCGGTCCCGTGGGCGTCGTTCCGAATGGACGCGCAGACACCGGTCACCGACGACGGATTCACCGACATCAACACGTCGGTCCTCTTCATGCCGATGCGCGACTTGTTGGTGCAATTCAGCAATCGCTACATCGAGGACAATCCATTTTTTCAGGACAGTAACCAGCTGTCGGCCTACGGGTATTACCAAGTCACGCCGCATTGGGGCGTGAGCGCGCAGGGAACTTACGAGGCGGAAGACAATCAGCTGCTCTTCCAGCGATACTCCGTGCATCGCGACTTGTCGGCTTGGATCATGTCCGTTGGCGGCGAGGTGCGCGACAACCGGGGCGGCGACACCGAATATGGCTTGGTGCTGACGATGTCGCTCAAGGATGCTCCGCAGATTTCCCTCCCATTGGCTTACGATCCAGCAACGACTCCCTTGGGTGGCGACGGGCAGCAGTAGCCGGGACCTCGTTTCAACACTCACAAAATTCTCATGAAACTCTGTATTATTGGATCTGGTTACGTCGGTTTGGTCTCGGGCGCTTGCTTCGCGGAAGTCGGGCACCACGTCATCTGCGTCGACAACGACAGCCGGAAAGTCGAGATGCTGCGGGCAGGCAAAATCCCGATTTACGAGCCTGGCCTCGAGGAGATCGTCACGAAGAACGTGAGCGCGGGGCGTCTGAAGTTCACGGCGAGCATCGAGGAGGGCGTTGATAACTCGCAGGTCGTCTTCATCGCGGTGCCAACGCCGCCGCAGCCGGACGGCAGCGTCGATCTTTCCTACATCGAGCGGGTCGCGCGCGAGATCGCGGGAGTGCTCAAGGAATACCGAGTGATCGTCGACAAGAGCACGGTGCCGGTGAAGACCGGCGAGAAGGTCGCGGAAACAATCCGCCGCTACAACAAGGCGGGCGCGGATTTCGACGTGGTCAGCAACCCCGAATTTCTTCGCGAAGGCTGCGCGGTGCCGGATCTTATGAACCCCGATCGGGTCGTGGTTGGCTCGTCGAGTGACCGCGCGACGAATCTGATGCGGCAAATCTACGAGCCCTTCATGGCGCCGATCATCGTGACCGACGTGAACAGCGCTGAGCTGATCAAACACGCGGCGAACTCGTTCCTGGCGTTGAAGATCTCCTACATCAACGCCGTCTCGCGGATCTGCGAAGCGAGCGGTGCGGACGTTGAGAAGGTTGCGGACGGCATTGGCTCGGACAAGCGGATTGGGCGAAATTTCCTCAACGCCGGCATCGGCTACGGCGGATCGTGTTTTCCGAAGGACATCGCGGCTTTCATCGCCATCAGCGATCAGCTCGGCGTGCCGTTCACGCTTCTCAAGGAAGTGGAGAAAATCAACCGCGACCAGCGGAGTCGCTTTGTCTCAAAGGTCCGGGAAGCGCTCTGGGTGCTGCGCGATAAGAAGATCGCGGTGTGGGGTATCACCTTCAAATCGGACACGGACGACGTCCGGACGTCGGTCGCGGTGGACGTGATCAACGATCTCATCAAGGAAGGAGCCGACGTCACGGCTTACGATCCGAAGGGGATGGAGAAAGCGACGGAATACAAGATGATCGAGGGCGCGAAGCTGGCCGACTCGGCCATGGCGGCAGCCGAGGGCGCGGAGGCTCTGATTGTGGCGACGGAGTGGCACGAATTTGCTTCGGCGGATCTGGCGAAGTTGAGGGACGTGATGCACACACCTCTCATGTTCGACGGTCGGAATCTCTTCGATCCAGCCACCGTGCGGGGTCACGGGTTCACGTATCACTCGATCGGCCGGGCGTAAGGTGAGGGAAGTGATGGCTGCGCCGCTTAGGGTCGTTCCGCAGCTGAAGGCAGCCGCTCCCTGAGGTCATGAGTGAGCGGCGGACGATTGGTGAACTCAGGGGCGCGGCGAAAGCGGAAAGCGTTGCGGCGGTGCTGCACGCGCAGCTGGAGGAGCTGAAGCGCAAGGAGGGAAGCAATGCAAAGCCGTACTGGGAGCTGCGGCTTCGGGACGCGTCGGACGTTTTGACTCTCCGGGTGTGGTCGGACTCGCCAAATTTCCGCGTCTGCGAGGCTCTGGAGTGTGGGGATTGTGTGTCGGTCGAGGGCGAGTTTTACGTCAACGGGTCCTTCGGGCTGGACGCCAAACGGTGGGAGCTAGCGCGTTTGTCCGTCCCGGATCGAGTGGCGCTCTTTGCGGGATCGGCGGTGGACCGCGCCGCGGTGGAGCGCGATTACCTATTCATTCGAGAGACGATCGATGGGTTGCGAGATCCGCGGTTGCGGGCGCTTGGTCTACGATTTTTCGACGCCTTCGGTGTTCGCTTCTCGCGAGCTGCGGCGGCGCGGGTCAATCATCACGCTCGGCGGGGCGGACTCGTGCAGCACACGGCGCAGATGCTTCGCTCGGCGATGGCGATCTGCGACGCGTATCCGACACTCCATCGCGACCTCCTCGCGGCGGGCGTGTTGTTTCACGACTGCGGGAAGCTCTGGGAAACGTGTCCGCCGGAGGAGGGATTTTCCATCGAGCACGATTTGCGCGGGGAGTTGATGGGACACATCAGCGTCGGGGTGGAGGTCGTGAACTCGTTGTGGCGGGAGTTGGCCCGGGACGGTTGGGAGGACTTGGAACCGGACGCCGAGCTAGTCCGACTTCATTTAATCCATCTCGTTTTGTCGCATCACGGAACGCTGGAGTTCGGCTCGCCGGTTGTTCCGAAAACGCCCGAGGCGATCGCCCTGCATTACGTCGACAATCTCGATGCGCGGCTCGAGATGCTGTTTCAGGGCTACGAGACCAGTAGCGAGATCGCGCCCGGAATCTTCGATCGCGTCCGAGCGCTGGGCGTCGCGCCGGTGCGACCGCTGACGCAGGTGACTCAGAAATGATGCTTCGGATCTCAGCGTTAGCGGGGCTTCGACGCGGCGGTGGGCGCGGGGCGCGAACGGTCGCTGGTTGACCGAGTTTCACAGAAGGTCGGCTACAGCGGTCTGGGGATCATTCGATCACTTGCGGATCGGTCTGGGTCGTTGATTGAACGCCAACGTGACTTTCGTTTCAGTTCGGCAGACGAATAGCGGCAGCGCGGCAGAGATCAGCAGCGCGACCGTGATCAGAAGGTCACGGCCCCCGTCGCCGAGCGTGATGGTGTCGGTACCTTCGACGACCGTTGCCAAACGCCGCGTGGAAGTGTCGACCCAATGGAAATAGTCAAGGCGGTAGCTTAACGCGTTCGCCGTTCGGTTCCGAGTGCCTTCGCCGTTCTGGATTCTGGCGGTGCCTAGTATTGGCCTCGATCCAGTCAGTCGATACCGACTTGGCCCCTGAATTCGCGATCCGGCTTAACGAAGTGGCTGATCCTTCGAATTCCGTCCGGCGGAACGAACTCGAGAGACAAATCCGGCGCTGGGTCAGCAGACGGTCGTCTTCGACGACTTCCCACGATCGAAGCCTGACGCGCCCGATTTCAATATCAATCTCACCGCGTCAAGATGAATGATACCGTTCAGGTCGCTGGGTCGAGCAAGCTGGCAGGTTGGTGTCCTGCATCGCGGAGTGTCCGCAGGCTGAGAGCAGCGTGGCGCTTCGCGAGGCGGCGGCCATTCTCGTCCAGGACGAGAGGGAGGTGGTGGAACGTTGGGGGGGCTGCTCCAAGGGCTTCATAGATGAGGAGCTGGCGAGCGGTGGAGAGGAGGAGGTCTTCTCCTCGGATGACTTCGGTGATGCCCATGGCGATGTCGTCGACGACGACGGCCAGCTCGTAGGCGGGGATGTCGTCGCGATTCCAGATGAGGAAGTCACCGAAATCGGTGCGGGCGGTGAACGTGGTCGGGCCGAGGCGTTGGTCGATGAAGGTGAGGGGGCGTCCGTCGGGGACTCGGAAGCGCCAGTTGGTGCCGGTCGGGGTGGTGTGGGTGGAGGCGGTTCCGGGTGGCGGGCGCCATTCTTGGGGGTAGATGGGCTCTTCGTCTTGGGCGTGGGGGGCTTGGGCGGAGCGGAGATCTTTGCGTGATCGGCCGCAGGGATAGATGAGGTCGCGATCGCGGAGCTTCTTCCAAGCAGCTTCGTAGTACGGGCGGCGTTGGCTCTGGAAGATGATTTCGCGGTCCCAATCGAGGCCGAGCCAGCGGAGGTCTTCGAGGGCGGCGGTGATGAACTCGGGTTGGCAACGGGCCTGGTCGAGGTCTTCGATGCGAAGAAGGATGCGGCCGCCGAGTCCGCGGGCGCGCCGGTGGGCGGCGGCGAAGGTGCGGGCGTGACCGAGGTGGAGATAGCCGGTGGGGGTGGGGGCAATTCTGGTGACGTGATCGGTGGGGTGCATGCGGCGGTTGCTCGAGAAGCTAGGTTGCCGCTGGGAGTACGAGGAAGCCGGTTTGCTCGTCACCCAGGATTTCGGTTTTGTGGCCTTGGTGGATCCAGTGGTGATGGGCGATGAGGGCACAGACCATGGCGTCGGTCAGGTCCTCCGTCGGCTTGGTCCACGGGCGGGCGAGGAAATCTATGACGGAAGGCGGGATGGCGATTTTTTCTCGATGGGATTTGTCGCGGACGAAGGTCTGGAGCTTGATGAATTCGGCTCGGCGATTGGCGACCGGGCCGCGCTTGTAGCGGAGGATGCGGTCGAGGTGGAGGAATCGGACGAGGGCGGGGTGCGGGTAGACTTCGTAGACGAGGCGGGGGAGGGCGGGGTTCCAGTCGGCGGCGTAGCCCGCCTTCTCGAAGAGAGTGCCGATGCGCGGGGGACGGGGAGTGAGGGCGAGGTTCGCCGGGTGGCAACCGGCGTGCTGCTTGTGGAAATGCTTGTGCGTGAGTTTGTCGACGGGGCGGGAGCCGGTAAGATTCGGACAAATGAGAGGACCGTCGATGGCGAGGTGGGAGGGAGCGTCACTGGCGACATCGGTCACGGCGGCGAGGAGGGCTGGGTCGCCGTGCGTGAGAAACGGCGGGAGCCAGGTGGCCGTTCCGTCTGGGGCGATCTGAATGGTGGCGAGGGCGTCAGGGTTTTTTTCGCCCCAGGCGAGGTCGATGCCGATGAGGGTCATTTTCTCGGGGTTCGGTCGCCGCGGTCCAAGCGGTGCTCCGGGCTGGAAGCCCGAAACGGCAGGCTGAAAGCCTGCGCTCCCCACTTTATTTCTCGAACCAAGAGACGCCGGATTCGGCACTGGCGGCTTCGCGGCTGGCGGGGTCGTCGACGAGGGTGCCGCGGGTGACGGGGGCGACGTGGCCGTCGCAGAAGAGGACGAGTGCGGTGGCGGTCGGGGCGTTGGCCCGCGCCGGAAGACGACGGTGTCGGGAGTGGCGACCGGTTCGTAGCCGTCGACCTCGGTGAGAAAGACGACGTTACCGGGGTAGTCGATCTCGTAGATTTTGAAGGGTCGGAGATTCGGGTCCGGCTGGAGGAATCGGTTCATCCCGTAATTGAAATAGAACACGGTGTCATCCCAGGTGCGGGTTTCCTTGGTGGCGGGATCGATCCAGAGTGAGGGCTGACCGGGAGTGGGTCGGCTGCCGGCGGGCAGTTCCGCGAGCGGCGTCTGACCGAGGTAGACGGGGAGTGAGTTATACCACGCGGCGGTCTGGTCGTCGTCGATGGGGGTATTGCCGCAGGTCGGGAGCTGATTTTCGTTTTCGATGAGGTAGAGGTTCAGCGCGATGCCCCATTGTTGAAGATTGCGGGCGCTAACGACGGCGGAAGACTCGCCTCTTTTCGTCTGCATCCAGACGCCAAACGAGATGGCGACGGCGATGACTCCGAGGAAGATGACAAAGATGCCACCAGCCCCGATGAGTGGTTTTTTTTCGGAATCAGCCACGGGGATCGACGAAGGTCCAACCTTCGGGAAGAGCAAAAGTGAGAGGCTTCGGCGCCGCGGCGAGGTAGTCGATGAAGGCATCGAACTCGGAGGGCGCGGCAGTCGTTTGAATGTTGGAGGCGGGGAGACCGAGCTGGTCGGTGATCAGCGAGGCGAAGAAGCGCGACGTGGTGACGATGACGGGCGAGTCGGCGGGGAGATTCGCTTTTTTTAGAAACACCATACCGCTGAGTTCGCCGAGGGCACCGAGTTGGTCGGGCGTGAGCGTGAGCTGCACGACGGCGGTGGTCCAGGGGAGGCTGTTGAAGACGCGAGAGGAATTCAGCGTGCCGGCGGGCCAGTTGCTGCGGACGGATTGGCGGGAGTAGGCGGCGACTTGAGTGCCGGGGATCTGGCTGAGCGCGGCGAGGTAACCGCGGAGGATCTGATCCTCGGGAACGGGATCGCGGAGTTCATCGAGGGTGCGATCGGCCTTGGAAATCTCGCCGGCGTAGTCGGAGATGCGCTCGACGATGGAGTTGTCCGCGGCTGCGGTATTGGCCGTCATGGGCAGGAGTTCCTGCCGGAGGATGCGCCAGTTGTCGCCGTCGCGCTTGAGATCGAGGCGGGCGAGCGTGAAGCCACCGTTGTTACGGAGGATGTTTTCGGATACTGGTGGGGTCCAGTCGTAGAGCGTGCTCTCGGACCACACGTCGCGCTCGCCGCTGGAGTAGATCCGGTGGGCCAGGATGGCGTCAACGCGAAGGTCGGCGAGGGTTTTGAGGAAAGCGGTGGGCGGATTCTTTGGAGACTCAAACTTCATCCACGTCAGCAGCGTCAGCGCGCCGGGCGGGCGGGGTGCCAGGCTCTCGATGACGGCGGCGTAGTCGCGGACGGGTGAGACCTCGTCGTCGGTGTTGGCGAACCAGGTCGGGAAGCGCTCGGGAAATTCCTGTCGCGACGTGTCTCCGTAAAAATTGGCGAGCAGTTCGACGGGAACTCCGCCGAGATCGAGCTGGGTGCCGAAGGTCGTCCCGGTCACGGCTGACGAGCCGTCGGGGGCGGCGAAGGGGCTGAGGACGACAGGTTTGAGATCGGCCAGCGCTTCGGGCGAGACGTTGTTGTCAAGGTTGCCGAGGACAATGGCGTCGTAACCGACCTCGTTGAAGAAATCGACCATGTTGCGCGACTTCGTTGCGTGGCTCGCGAAAGACCCGCCGAGACTGTCGCCGAGGTCGACGAGGAGAACTTTTGCTCCGCTGGCCGCGGCCTCTTGGCGAACTTTGGCCACGTAACCAGCGAGGTAAGGGTAGTGCTGAAGGGGAGCGATGCTTTGGAGGGATTTCGGGTAGACGTTTCCGCGCATCCGACCGGATTGAAGGACGATCACATCGGGCGTCTCGGGCTTTTCCTCGGAGCAACCGACGCCCAAGGCGATGGCGGTGGCGAGGGCTAGACTGGCCAAGCATTGGGGGATTGAAGGAAGGCGGATCATGAATCGGATGGCTTTACGCATACCGTAAGCAATTCCCGGGCACGAGAGTGGTCTCGTGTAAAAAATTCGTCACAAAGCGGTGGCGGGGTCGGGCGATTCGTCGTCCTCGCGCAGATCGCTGCGGCAGAGTTTGGCGTAGAGGCCACCGGCAGCCAAGAGATCGGCGTGGCGGCCACGCTCGACGATGCGACCGCGGTCCATCACGAGGATCTGGTCGGCGTGGCGGACGGTTGAGAGCCGGTGGGCAATTACGAAACTCGTGCGGTGAGCCATCAGACGGTCGAGCGCTTCCTGGATGAGGCGCTCGGTCGTTGTGTCGACGCTGGCGGTGGCCTCATCGAGGACCAGGATTGGGGGATTTTTCAGCAGGGCGCGGGCGATCGAGATGCGCTGTTTCTCGCCGACACTGAGCTTGATGCCTCGCTCGCCGACGGGTTCATGGAGGCCCTCCGGCATGCGGCGGACGAACTCGGCGGCGTTGGCGGCGGTGAGGGCGTCCCACATTTCTTCCTCGGTGGCGTCGCTCTTGCCGACGCGGAGATTCTCAGCGGTCGTTCCGTTAAAGAGAAAGCTTTCCTGAGTGACCATCGCGACGGTCTGGCGCAGCGAACGTTTCGGAATCTCGTCGACCGGGCGGTTGTCGACGAGGATCCGCCCGGAATCGATCTCATAAAAACGCACGAGCAGACTGACGAGACTCGTCTTGCCCGCCCCCGTCGGGCCGACGAGCGCGATCATTTCCCCGGGCTTCGCGTGGAACGAGATGTCACGCAGCGTTCCCGCCGTCTCGCCGTAGCCGAACCCAACCTGGTCGTAGCGCACGTCGCCGTCGAACCGCGCGTCCGGCTCGACCTTGTCCTTGGCACCCGGCTCGGGCTGGCTGTCGATAATTTCAAATACTCGCTCCGACGCCGCCCGTCCCGATTGGATGATCTGGTTCAGTTGATGCAAGCGGCCGATCGGTTCGTAGAGAAACGGCGTGAAGACCAGAAAGTAGACCAGCGTGTCGAAATCCAGCCCGCCCGTGAGCACCTGTGCCGCCGCAAATCCGAGCACGATGACCGGACCGCAGGCGGTGAAAAAGGTCATTGACGGATTGTAGAGTGCCCAAGCGCGCATGACCGTGAGCGTGGCCTCCGCGAGGCGGTTGCTGGTGGCGTTGAAGCGGGCGTGTTCCTGGGGTTCGCTCGTGTAGGTCTTGATTTGCCGGATGCCTGCGAGGTTGTCGTGGAGGACGGAGTTCATGTCCGAGGCGGCGACGCGCTGCTTCCGGTAGCGGGGCCGGGCGGTCGAGGTGTAGAGGACCGCACCGGCGATGAGAAAAGGAATCGGCACCGCTGCCGCGAGCGTGAGCGACGGACTTGCGGCGACCATAAATCCCGTGACTACAATGATTTGAAGAATTGAGGTCGTGCCCTGCTCGATCCCGTCGATGAGCACACGCTCGACCGAAGTCACGTCCTCGACGAGACGGGTCATGATGTCACCCGTCGCCCGGTTGTCGAACCAGTGGAGCGGGAGGCGCTGGATGTGTTCGTAGAGGTCGCTCCGGAGGTCGAAGATCACGCGTTGTTCGAACGTGTTGTTCAGGATGATGCGGACGGCACTCAGGAACCCCTGCAGACAGAAGGCGCCGAGGGCGATGCCGACCAGCGGCCACAGCAGTTCTGGTTGATCGCCCTGAATGACGTCGGCCACGATCCGCCGCGAGACGTCCGGAAACACCGCGACAAGCAGAGTCCCAACGATGGCCGCCAGCATCATCCCAGCGGCGAGCCAGGGATAACTGCGGAGGTAACGGAAGACTCGGAAGGTTTGTTTCATACGGATGGCTGGCGGGCGAAGGTTCTACGATTTTGCCCGACTCGTGTGTCGATCATATTTCAAATCAATCGCTTCCGTCGACGGCGACCCCGGTCGGATTGGCTGTTTGGCATGGCAACTGCTTTTCCATCGCAGCCCGGACGTGAAGTCACTTCCGGGTAAACCAAAAAAAACCAACCCAAACTAAATCAGGAAGTTATCTCATGCTAAAACGAACCAATAAACTGGCAACTCTCGCGATTGCCGCCGTCTTCGCCCTTGCTGGCGCAGCGCCGCTCGTGAGCTACGCCCAGGATGCCGCCGTCGAAGAGACGACGGTTGTGACTGAAGAAGTCGCTCCGGCGGAAGCGGAGGCTACCGGCCCCGCTGAACCAGATGAAGACTACATCGCGCTCGCCGAGAAATACGGTGAGACCTTCGATTTCTTCACCATCAGTAACCTTTGGGTTCTGATCGCGGCTGCCTTGGTGTTCATCATGCACCTTGGATTTGCCACCCTCGAGACGGGTCTGACGCAGAGTAAGAACACGGTGAACATCCTGTTCAAGAACGTCTTCATCATCTGCATGGGTATCCTGACCTACTTGGTTTGGGGCTTCAATGGGATGTATCCGGGAGATTTCAACGGCTTCTTCGCGGCGGGTTCGCCTCTGACGATGGCCGACTACGGTGACACCGATTTCTCCTACGGCGGAACCGCGCTGGCGATGACCGGCTGGACCGACTTCATCTTCCAGGCGATGTTCGCAGCCACGGCGGCAACGATCGTCTCGGGAGCCGTTGCGGAGCGCATCAAGCTCGGCTCGTTCATGATCGGCGCGACGCTGTTGGTCATGTTTGCCTACCCAATCTCCGGTTCCTGGAAGTGGGGCGGCGGCTGGCTCGACCAGATGGGCTTTTACGACTTCGCGGGTTCGACGCTCGTGCACGCCTTCGGCGGCTTCGCGGCTCTCGCAGCGGTCCTCGTCCTCGGCCCCCGCATGGGCAAATACGTCGACGGCAAAATCAAGCCGATCCTCGGTCACAGCATGCCGCTGGCGACCATCGGCGTGTTTCTCCTGTTCCTCGGCTGGTTCGGCTTTAACGGCGGTTCCGTCCTGAGCGCGGCTCCCGAAGGCGTCTCCTTCGTCTTCGTGACGACGGCGATCTCCGCGTCAGCTGGTGGACTGGCCTCGATCTTCACCTCGTGGATCTTCCTCAAGAAGCCCGATCTCTCGATGGCTCTCAACGGTCTGTTGGCCGGTCTCGTCGGCATCACGGCCGGCGCGGACAGCGTGACGCTGTATTCGGCTGTCATCATTGGCGCGATTGCCGGTGTGATCGTGGTCTTCGCGATCCTGTTCTTCGACAAGATCAAGATCGACGACCCAGTCGGCGCCATCTCCGTGCACGGCGTGTGCGGCATCTGGGGCACGCTTGCGGTTGGCATTCCGTTCTTCAACGGCGGAAATGCTGACCTGAGCTTCATGACTCAGTTGATTGGAACTCTGTCGATCTCGGCCTTCGCGTTCATCTTCTCGTTGGTCGTCTTCTCGATCATTAAGGTCATCTTCGGAATCCGCGTCAGTGCGGAAGAGGAAGAAGAAGGCCTCGATATCGGTGAGCACGGCGCGGAAGCTTACCCGGGGTTCGTTCCTAACAAGTAATCGACTTAGGCAAGCGCGGTGCCGGGATTCCCGGCACCGTTGCAGCCAAACAGCCTAAAGAACATTCGTATGAAAAAAATCGAAGCCATCATCAAGCCCTTCAAGTTGGAGGAAGTTAAGGACGCCCTCGCGGACCTCGGGATCGAGGGAATGACCGTGAGTGAAGTCAAGGGATTCGGTCGCCAAAAAGGCCACACCGAAATCTATCGGGGGAGCGAATACACCGTCGACTTCCTGCCCAAGATCAAAATCGAAGTCGTTCTGTCCGACTCGCTGCTCGAGAGCGCCACTGCGGCGATCGTGAAGGCCGCGAAGACCGGTAAGATCGGCGACGGCAAGGTCTTCGTCTCGACCGTCGAAGAAGCGATCCGCATCCGGACCGACGAGACGGGCGAGAAGGCGGTCTAACGCCGAGACTAAGTCACGCCGGATCGAAAGATCCGGATGATCGCTCAAGGGCGGTCCGGCGGGAGCTGGACCGCCCTTTTTGCGCGCTCCCGCGACCCGGAGCGGTCAGCTTCAGGCGGCTCTGCTCCGGAAACTCGGAGGATTGGGGTCTGGCCGCCGGGATGCTCCCTTCCAAGATCGGGGGCACCGCGAAAACGCCAGGGATGGTAAGAGCCTGACGTCCTTACCTGGTTTGTTGGAAGGACTCGCTTCGCGAACTGGCCCGATTGGACCACGTGAGCCAACCGTAGGCTAGGTGGTAGAGGCCGAAAGTGCAGCCCATGATCCAATAGCCAGCCAACGTGAAGTCGAGCCGCAATAGGAGGTCGATGCGCGTGCAGAGCACGCTCAGAAGCAGTAGCCCGCTCAGGAGAAAAACCCAGCCGAGGGCGAGCAGCGACCGCGGCGCGAAGGCGTGAGTCGCCAGGAGACCAAGGCCGTAAAAGATCATCCAGAAGCCTGCGGTAGCCAGGGGCTGCATGCGCGTCGCGGCGGCGGCGAACGAGACCGCCGCAGCGGCGAGGAAGGAGGGGACGATGACGCCGGTAACCAGGAGCGTTCTCGACGAAAGGAGGGGTTCACCCCGCCGGGCGGCGTGCCGCCAGAGGTTGGCGGCGAGAATGACGAGAGCGAGGGTGGCGACGCAGGCCCAGATCATTTCAAAGCCCAAGTCGTGCAGCGGCGAAGGACGGGCTGAGAGCGTCACGGCGGCGGTGAGCGAGATTGCTCCCACGGCTAGAGCCACGGGAGCGAGGACGCGCTGGTAGGCCGCGGAGCGCTCGGCGAGTTCGGCGATGATCTCCAGTCGTCGGGAAGACGGCTTCACGGTTCTTCAAGCTTCGGCGGACGGACCGGCGGATTGACCAGAGAGTCGTGGAAGTCTTCGACGCTCTTGGCGCCCCGGGCGGGTTGACGAGTCGAGTAGAAATTGCGCCGCAGCAGAGTCCCGATGGAATACGCCGGCCGGCGGGCCGGGACGTCGATGAACGCGACGGCGGCGTCAAGGTCGGGGCCGGGGAGAAATCCAACCGCGTGACCAATGCGCGGGTAGACGTAGTTGGTTGCCATCGGGAGACCGGCCCGGATGATCGAACCGCCCGCGGCAGGAGTCTGTGCGTCCATTTTTCCGTTGAGCAGGAGCGTTTGCACGTTGCTTTGCGGTAGGCTGCGGGTGGTGCCGGGCGAGTAGGGCACTTCCCAGGCGTCAACGATGGCGGCAAGTTGGATGATGCCGGTGCCAGAGACGTTGCGGAGAGCTGGGCGCGGGTCCAAGTTGACGTTGGTGATCGTGTCGTCGGTGTAGTTTGGCGCGGCGAAATCGGTGGCCAGAGTCGAGAGATACATACCGAAAGATCCGTCATCTCCGCCGCCGCCGTCGGAGCTTGGTGGAAAGAAGCGGGCTGGGAGTTGACTGAGAGGACCGCTTTCGAGCTGTTTGACCAGGAGCGGAATGAGCCGGATGGTCTCCGTGCGTTGAAGCAGGGCCGTGGTGGTCGAGAGCAAATCGTCGCCAGAAACGCTCGCGGTTCCATTCGAGGTCGAGAACTGGAGCGGCTTGCGGTCCAGCCTAGCGACGAGGCGGAAGTAGCGGTCGCGCAGATTCGGGTAGGCGCGTCGGGCGCGGCGGTTCGTCGCCACGTCGCGAAAGAGCGCTTCGAGTCCGTCGCGTTGGAATTCCAGGGTCGTCGGCAGAAAGCTGTCGGGGGCGGGCGAGTTCCCGGTCATCACCATCGCGCGGACGCTGGGGGAGTGGCGACGGAGGTATTCCTGCGCGACGAATGTTCCGTAGGAATTTGCGACGACGTTGATGCGCTCGTAACCCAGCGCGACGCGAACGTTTTCGTAGTCTTCGGAGATCTCGGTGGTGTTGTAGGCCGACGGGTCAATGCCCATCGCGCGGAAGAAGTTGATGTTGCGCGAAGTGAAGGCGTCGATGGTCCGACCGCCGCGCGGCGTGCCGAGCCGGGGGACCGAAAGGCCCGCCCCGCGTGGGTCCGCGAAGACGATGTCGCGGTCTTCATTGAGCTGCTCGAAGAGCGGGATGCCCGAACTGGACAAAGTGGCCGAACCACCGGGTCCGCCGACGAAGTAAAAAACGGGATCGGGTCTGGGATTGCCGGACTTGGCTTTGACAACGACGACAGCCACCGAGATGCGACGGTCGTTTCGTGGATCGCGACGGTTCTCCGGAACGCTGACGAAGCCAAACGTGGCGCGATCGGCGTTGGCAAACGACGTGAGGGGCGCTGGTTTTTCGGCCGGCGTGAATTGTGCCCAAGCCGCGACGGCAGAGAATAAGAAACAGCAGATGACGAAACGGTTCATGGTGCGATGAGCGAGGAGACCTTCGCAAAGGTAACGGGACCGATGCCCCGGACGCGGAGAAGATCTTCGACGGAGTCAAACGGGCGAGCCTCGATGATGCGTGACGCGTAGGCGGGGCCGATACCGGGTAGACTTTCCAGCTCGGTCGCGGTGGCGGTATTGAGAGAGACGAGGCCGCCCGGCGACGAGTTTGCGACTGATTCCGAATCGGTGGGTTCTGCCTCCGCGCTCAGTCGGTCGATCCGCCAGGGAGTCGGTCCGGCAACGGGTGCGTTCGAACCATAAACGCCGACCTTGGCGCGGCGAGCTCGGTCCTGCAGCAGAGCCAGTTCCCGCCGAACCTGACTCTCGGAGGGCCAGTTTGGCGGGACGCCGGGCATGCCGTAGGCGCGGGCGAAGCCGGCTTCGACGAGGTCACGGGCGAGGTTCGCCTCCTGTCCGTCGCGCTGATACAGGACGTGAGCGTAGAAGCGTTGCTGGCGGCTGGCGCCGCGGGCGTCCTCCCATTGTGTCAGCACCGTAAACGGGAGTGGACGCAGGGCGCGTTCGGTGAAGGTGGCGGCTTCTTCGCCCGCTTTCATGACCTCGGACTCCGAAACGCCGAACGCTTCGGCCTGTTCGGCAATGCGTTTCGGCACCTGGCGATCGGTCTCGGGGGTGTCAACGAAGTAGAGGCGAAAGATAAAATTTTTCCCGTTGTGGAGCGCGTGGAAACTATCGCCGTCGGCGTAGCCGGTTGGGACGAGGCGGCAGCCTTCGAGGGTTTCCCACTCACGGGCGACGGTTGTTGGTAAGAGCGCGGCGGCGAGCGCGAGGGCCGTGAGGTGTGTGAAAATGCGCCGTCCAGTCATCCGTCGGCGTAGGCTGTAATGGCGATTGGGTGGGGTGTCAATTTTTGGAGTGCGCCGGCCCGCTGGCGCTTTGACGGTTCGGGTCGAACGGGAGCTGATTGCGCCAAGCGGGAGAGGGCTGCCGCAGTCCAAGACGCAAGCGGTGGTGGACGGTTCGTGGTAGGGTGCGGCTTTCACGGCATGCGCAAGATCATTCACCTCGACATGGATTGCTTCTACGCGGCGGTCGAGATGCGGGAGCGACCGGAGCTGAGAGAGGTGCCGATCGCGGTCGGCGGCGGGTCGGCGCGGGGTGTGGTGACGACGTGCAATTACCTAGCGCGGGAATTCGGCGTGCGATCGGCGATGCCGGGGTTCAAGGCGATGCAACTGTGTCCGACGCTGGTGTTCGTGCCGACCCAATTCGAACTCTACCGGGAAGCCTCGGCGAAGGTGCGTGAGATCATGCATCGCTATACGGACCTCGTCGAGCCGCTGTCGCTGGATGAGGCGTACCTGGACGTGACGGACTCGGGCCGCTTTGCGTGGGACATTGCGAAGGAGCTGCGGGCGGCGATCTTTGAAGAGACCCAGCTGACCGGATCGGCGGGCGTCGCGGCGAACAAGATGCTGGCGAAGATCGCGAGCGACTGGCGGAAGCCGAACGGGCAGTTCGCGATTTTGCCGAAGGATGTCGAGGAGTTTATGAAGGAGCTTCCGGTCGGGCGGATCTGGGGTGTAGGTCCGAAGGCGCGGGCGAAACTGGAGGCTCAGGGGGTGCGGTCGTGCGGCGATCTGCAGGCTTGGACGATGGCCGATCTGGTCGGGCGTTTTGGGCGCTGGGGCGAGGAGCTTTACTCGTTGTGCCGGGGGATCGATGAGCGGGAAGTGCGGCCCCATCGCCCGCGCAAATCGATGAGCAACGAGCGGACGTTCAGTCAAAATCTGACGACGCTGGCCGATTGCGAGGAGGCGCTGGACGATCTCATCGACGAATTGATCGAAGACCTGCGGGAGAAAGCGAGCGAACGAGCGGTGCGGTCGGCGGTGGTGAAAGTGAAGTTTGCGGATTTCACGCGGACGACGCGTGAGTGCGTCTGCCCGGAACCGTCGCGGAACGTCTTCCTGCAGCTGCTCGGCGAGGCGTGGCAACGACAACCGCTGCCGGTGCGATTGCTTGGAGCGGGAGTGCGGTTTGTGAACGAGGAGGAGGACGACGACGATGGGCAGATGGCGTTTCTTTGACGCGAATTGCCGCAGATCACTCGCCGGTGGAATTTGGGGAAGCCCTGCTCCCGTGAAGCTCGGTAACCCAGCGCATCGTGAACCCGACCGTGCCCCAGCTTCGCGGAAGCGCGGCTACGAGTCAGACAGTGCCTTCTCGAGCTTCCGGTGGCGTTTCTCGATGTCGGCGCGGTCCTGCGATTGTTCGAGTTTGCGGTTCGCTGTCTCTAAAATCATTTGGCCGTGGAGGTGGAGAGTTTCACGGCGTTTGGGATCATCCGTCGCGGTGGCGACACAGATGAGGGCTTCGAGCAGGCGGGCATAAATCGCTGTGGAGTCGCGGGCGTTCTGTCGAATTTGGTGAAACGACGCTCCGACGTGGCTCCCGAAGGTTGTGACGCGGTAGTTGACTCGGAGATTGCCGTCGTCGTCATGGCGCTGGCTGGCAAGTTCGGGACGGTCGGCGAGTCGACGGAGGGCGGAACCGAGACGGTCGATGCAAGCGATCGCGGTGAACGGGTCGTTGATGCCGGGCGAGAGGGATCGGACGGCGACTTCGGCCAGCTGGAGGATGCCGTATTCGACGTCCTGCGTTGGGGTGCGGGCGTTGCCGGTCACGACGAGGAGGCGAATCCGGCGGGCGAGATCTTCCGGGAGGCTCGGGTAGACTTCGACGATGGGGTCTTCGTCAGCGACGAAATCGCCGGGACGGCGGGGAAAGCGGAAGATGAGGTCGTACTTGGTGGCGATCTCGGCGGCTCCGTCGAGATCGATCCCCTGCAGGTAACCGCCTCGGGGGATGGTGACCGTTCCACGCTTGTCCTCGAAATTGTCCGGCAGCTCGCTTTCGAGCCGGTCTTCCTCTTCATCGAAGTCGACCGGCGGAAAGAGTCGGTCGATCGTCTTGCGAAGCTCGTCGTCGACGGCGCTGATAACCTGATCCGCCTGGATCATCTCGGAGATGTGGTGGATGAAGTAGATGAGGACGCCGGTGCAGAGAATAGCGAGGATGAGCGCGCCAGTCGCGGCGATCTGGGGGACAAACGCTTCCTCCCCGCCTCGGATCGTGCGCAGGACGAGCAGTGAGTATACGAAAGTGGCAACGAAGATACCGAGGGTGAACTGGCTGCCGCGATCGCGCATGAAGTTGCGCAGGAGGCGGGGGCCGAACTGACTGGAGGCGAGGGTGAGTGCCACGATGGTGATCGAGAAGACGATGCTGGTGACGGACATCATCGCTCCAACGATGGCCGACAGGACGCTGCGCGCGCCCTCGGTGCCGCCGGCGTAGACCCATTCGGGTAGTTCGATCTCTTCGCTAATTAAAGTCCGGTCGACGGCGATGGCGGAGACGGCTAAGGCGGCAGCGGCGATGACGAGGAGACTGGGGACGAACCAGTAGTTGGCTCGGAGCGCTTCCCAGAATTTGGTGAGCCAGACTCTCATTCTTCGGTTTTGGGAGGGAAAAGTGCCGCTGCGCGCGTCGGGATCGGGTCGGCGATTGCAAATCGGCGTTCGTCGGGTGGGTTAGGCTCGGGTGGCGATGATCGTGGCTCCGGCTGGAACTGGGGCGGCGAGAGTTGCCGTGTTCGGGTTGGCGAGAAGCGTGATCCATTCGCCCGGGGGAACGGGGATGGATTGGTCGGCTTTCGCCAGGTTGCAGATCGCGAGAACGTTGCCTCGAAGGAGTGTCAGCCAGCGAGCTTCTTCGTTGAAGGTGACGGCGACATCTGCGTCGGTGAGGTGCTCGCGGCGGATTTGGAGGAGGCGTTTATGCCAGGCGAGGAGCGCGGCGTGGGGTTGTTTTTCGAGTTCGGTCCAGTCGAGCTTGGAGCGTTCGAAGGTCGCTGGGTCCTGCGGGTCGGGGACGTCTTCGGCGTGGCTCTTGAAGGCTCCAAATTCGCGGCGACGGCCTTCGGTGACGAGGCGGCCGAGTTCTTTGTCGGGATGGTCGGTGAAGTATTGAAACGGGGTGGAGGCTCCCCATTCTTCGCCTTGGAAGAGCATCGGGACGAAGGGGCTGAGGAGGAAGAGGGCGGCGATGGCGTGGAGGGCGTCGGGGTCGACCAGGGCTGGGAGTCGCTCGCCGAGGGCGCGGTTGCCGACTTGGTCGTGATTTTGCGCGCTGACGATGAGCTGGGACGGGAGGAGGTCGGTGGGGGGGCGTCCGTGGTTGCGCTGGCGGAAGGGGGACCACTGGCCGTCGAAAACGTAGGCTTGCTCGAGGGCTTTCGCGAGATCGGCGAGCTTGCCGTAGTCGACGTAGTACCCGTCGAGTTCGGTGGTGAAAAAGGCGTGGAGGGCGTGGTGGAAGTCGTCGCACCAGTGGGCGTCCAGGCCGAAGCCGCCGTGGGAGGTGGGGCGGACGTAGCGGGGGTCGTTGAGGTCGCACTCGGCGATGAGGACGACGGAGCGGCCGGAGGTGGCCTCGAACTCGGTGACGCGCTCGGCCATTTCTTCGAAGAAATTGACGGCGGATTTGTCGACGATGGCGTGGACGGCGTCGAGGCGAAGGCCGTCGAAGTGGTAATCGCGCAGCCACATGAGGGCGTTGTCGATGAAGAAGGCGCGGACTTCGTTGCTGCCGTGTTCGTCGACGTTGACGGCGGATCCCCACGGGGTGTGGTAGCGGTCGGTGAAGTAGTCACCGTAGGCTCCGAGGTAGTTGCCGTCGGGGCCGAGGTGGTTGTAGACGACGTCGAGAAGGACAGCGAGGCCGTGGTCGTGGGCAGCTGCGATGAAGCCCTTCAACTCGTCCGGCGTGCCGTAGGCGGGGTGGGGGGCGTAGAGGGCGACGCCGTCGTAGCCCCAGCCGTGATGGCCGGGGTAGCTGGCGATGGGGAGAAGCTCCAGGTGGGTGACGCCGAGGTCCTCGAGGTAGGGGAGCTTGCCGGCGGCGGCGGCGTAGGTGCCTTCCGGGGTGAAGGTGCCGACGTGGATTTCGGTGATGACGGCGGCGACCATCGGGGTCGGGGTGAAGGCGTGGTCGTGCCAAGTGTAGGCGCCGTGGTCGACGGTGCAGGAGGCGGCGTGGACGCCGTCGGGCTGCCAGGGGGAGCGGGGGTCGGGGAAGGCGGGGCCGCCGTCGAGGGAGTAGGCGTAGCGGATGGGGTGGGTGGCGTCGGGGATTTCGGTTTCGAACCAGCCGGGGTGGGGGGTGGGGGTCTTTCCGGCGTGCGGCTCCCGAGCTGGAAGCTCGGGAGGGCAGGCTGGAAGCCTGCGCTCCCCGACGAGTAGCTCGATGGTTTTGGCTTTCGGGGCCCAGATTTTGAATTTCATTCTCGGACGAGGAGGGCGGTTGGGAAGGTGGCGAAGATCTCGCTGGGGCTGAGTTCGCCCTGGAGCTTCGCGCCGGTGAAGGCGTTGGCCCAGGTGCCGGCTGGGAGGCCGATGACGGTGTCGGCCCAGTCGCCATCCAGGGCGAGGTTGAACCGCGGGACGATGACCATGATGTCTTCGCCGCGCTGATACGTGACGATGTGGCCGAGGCGGGAACCGCGGGCACTGCGAGGTTGGTAGAGGGCCTCGAGGCTGAACGAGTGTGCGTGGCTCGCGCGAACGGCGAGAGTTTTTTGAATCATCCAGAGCTTGGGGAGGCCGGTGTCCCATTCCTGCATGGCCGTGGCGGCGTCGATGGAGTTGACGCGGGCGAGCATGGCGGTGCGGGCTTCGTAGTCGACCGGGCGGCGGTTGTCGGGGTCGACGAGGCTGAGGTCCCAAAGCTCGGTGCCTTGGTAGAAGTCCGGCGTGCCGGGGGCTGTCATTTTGATGAGGGTCTGCGAGAGGCCGTTGATGCGGCCCGGCTCGATGAGTGGGGTGATGAACTCTTCGAGGGACGTGACGAACTCGGGGTTGGCGAGGATCGCGTAGGTGAAGTCGCGAATGCTGTCTTCGTAGGCGGCGTTGGGCTCGTGCCAAGTGGTCTCGATCTTGGCTTCGCGGCAGGCTTTGAGCATGTAGGCCCAAGCACGCTCGGGCGTGATCGGCCAAGCGCCGACGAGGGTTTGGTAGAGGAGATACTCGGCGTGGCGGTCGGGGGTGCGGCCGTTCCAGGCGGCTTGGTTCAGCTCGGACCAGGTGTTGGCCGCAGCGGTCCAACGCTCGGGGACCTCGGTCATGACGTCGATGCGGGTGCGGACGTCTTCGGAGCGTTTGTTGTCGTGGGTCGACGTGGCGAGCAGGTTGTGCGGCCAGCTGGCGTGGAGTTTCGAGCAGAATTGGTGGAAAGCCTCGGTGCTGATGCCGAACGATGAGGGTTGGGAGCCGACTTCGTTGCACGAGACCAGACGGTCGTAACAGTAGAAAGTCGTGTCTTCCGCGCCTTTGGCCATCACGGCGGGGGCAACTTGCTGCCAGCGGCCGATGAACTCGTCCTCGATCTTGCCTTCGAGTTCGTTGGTGAGGAGGTCCTCCAGAAATTGGAAAACTTCGGGCTCGATGCCGGTAGCCTGCGCGCGGGCTTGGGCGACGGCGTCTTCGATGATCTTTTCGTCGATGGGACCGGCTGGTTTCTCCTCCGGCGTGAGGTAAGTCCGGTAGACCGGGAGGGCGACGGTGAGAAGCTTGATCGCTTCGCGCATCTGCGCGCGGGAGAGGTCGTGGGTGCGCCAGCGGGACTGGGCGGCGTGGAGGGCGAGGGTGGTGAGGCGCTCGAGGTCGGCTCGGAAATGACCGTCGACCATCTCGAGTTTTTTCTCGCGGACGAGGGCGGGATAGTTGACGGAGTGGCCGGTGAAGTCGGCGTAGGCGGCGGTGAAGGCGTCAGCCTTATGCTCGTCGATCCAGAGGCGGTTGACCTTACTGAGAAAGCCGTAGCCGACGGTGCCGTCGATGGGCCAGTCGGCGGGGAGTTCTTCTTCCCCGTCGAGGATCTTCTCGGCGTAGATGCGGCCGTCGGGGAGAAGTTCACGCAGGTCGCGGAAGTAGCCGCGGGGATCGTGGAGACCATCGGGGTGATCAACACGGAGGCCGTCGACGTCGCCGTCGGCAATCATTTGCTCGATGCGGGCGTGCGCGGCTTCGAAGACGCGGGGCTCCTCGACGCGGAGGCCGATGAGGGTGCCGATGTTGAAGAAACGGCGGTAGTTGACGATCTCGCCTTCGAGCTTCCACCAACAAAGGCGGTAGTATTGGTGCTCGATGACCGTGTGCAGGCTATCCGGGGCGGCGGCGAGGGCGTCGCAGGTGGCCTGCATGGTGGCGCGGGTATCGTCCGAAGCGATGAGATCGCGGACGGCGGCAGTGAGTTTTTCCGAGGTCTTGCGGTAGGTCTCGATGGTCTCTTTACCCGGGCTGCGGTCGAGGCGGATGCGCTCGAGGGTATCGACGAGGTCCAAGAGATCCCCGGTGACGAGGGGACGCCAGGAGGCCGGGCCGAGTGGCCAGGTGGTGTCGAAGTATCTGAGGCGCGGGAGGCCGGTTGCCAAGTCGACGGTGAGTTGGCCGGCCGCGAGAACGTTGCCGTAGGGCTCTCCGAGGGTGCAGATCGAGACGAGCCAGCGCTCGGAGATCGCGTAGGGCATGATGTCGAACGTGTCTGCCTCGGCGCTGAACGGACCGTGCGCGAGGACGTCGTCCCACCAATGGTTCGCCGGGGTGGCGGTGGTCATGTGATTCGGCACGATGTCGACGAGGACCTTGAGGCCGATGGCTTTGACGGCGTCCTGGAAGGATCGCCAAGCGTCTTCGCCGCCGATGAATTCACTGATCTTCGACGGGTCGGAAACGTCGTAGCCGTGGTCGCTTCCGGGCGCGGCCTGGAGGACCGGCGAGAGGTAGACGTGGCTGATGCCGAGGTCGCGGAGGTAGGGCAGGATGGCCTCGGCGGCGGAGAGGGGGAATCCAGCGTGGACTTGGAGGCGGTAGGTGGCGGTCCAGTTATTTGGCATGGCGAAGGACGACGAAGGATCGTGGGGTGAGTTTGAAGCTGGTGGCACGGAGACGTTCCTTGCCGGGTGCTAGATTGGGGCGGGCGGTGTCGAAGGCGACGACCCACTTGAGGGCTTTCACGTCTTCAGGAAGGCGGAAACGGACGGGCTCGTGGTGGGCGTTTAGGAGGACGAGGAAATCGTCGTCCTGCACGCGGCGACCCTGCGCGTCACGGATCTCGGGCGCGTCGCCAAAGAGCATCATGCCGATCGTTCGCATCCAGCCACCGTCTTCCCAATCGGCTTCGGCCATGGGTTTGCCGTCGGCGCGGACCCAGCGGACGTTTTCGGATTCCGACGAGGCGTAGGGGTCCTCCTCGTGGAAGGAATGCCGCGAGAAATTCATGTGCGCGCGGCGGTAGTGGACGAGGCGGCAGGTGAAATCGAAGAGCGTTTTCTGCTGATCGCTGAGATCCCAGTTATACCAGGCGAGTTCGTTGTCCTGGCAGTAGACGTTGTTGTTGCCCTTCTGCGTGCGGCCGATTTCGTCGCCGCCCGCGATCATCGGGACGCCTTGCGAGAAGAGGAGGGTTGCCATCAAGTTGCGTTTCTGTCGCTCGCGGAGAGCGATGATTTCGAGATCGTCGGTTTCGCCCTCGACGCCGCAGTTCCACGACTCGTTGTCGTCGGCACCGTCGTTACCGTTTTCCTCGTTCGCGATGTTGTGCTTGTTGTTGTAGCTGACGAGGTCGTTGAGCGTGAAGCCGTCGTGGGCGATGATGAAGTTGATGCTCGCAGTCGGGCGGCGTCCGGTGCGTTCGTAGAGATCGGCGGAGCCGCCGAGGCGGGTGGCGATTTCGCCGTGGAGGCCGAGGTCGCCTTTCCAGAACTTGCGGACGGTGTCGCGGTATTTACCATTCCATTCGGTCCAGCCGAGGGGGAAATTTCCGACTTGGTAGCCGCCGTCGCCTAAGTCCCAGGGCTCTGCGATCAGTTTGACGGAGGCGAGCGTGGGATCCTGGTAGATTGTGTCGAAGAAAGCGCCGAGGTGGTCGACGTCGTGGAGTTCGCGGGCGAGGGCGGACGCGAGGTCGAAGCGGAAGCCGTCGACGTGCATCTCGGTGACCCAGTAGCGCAGACTATCCATGAGGAATTGCAGCGAGTGCGGGTGGACCATGTTGAGCGTGTTGCCGCAACCGGTAAAGTCCATGTAGTAGCGCTGATCGCCCTCGACGGTGCGGTAGTAAGACGAGTTGTCGATGCCGCGGAAGGAGAGGGTCGGACCCATGCGATTGCCTTCGGCGGTGTGGTTGTAAACGACGTCGAGGATGACTTCGAGGCCGGCGGCGTGGAGGGTTTTCACCATCTCTTTGAACTCCCTGACGACGTCGAAGGGGTGGTCCTGGCACGCCGCGTAGCTCGGCTGCGGGGCGAAGAAGCCAAGGGTGTTGTAGCCCCAGTAATTTGAGAGGCCGCGCTCGATGAGGTGGCGGTCGTTCGCGAAATAGTGGATCGGGAGGAGTTCGACCGAGGTGATGCCGAGCTTCTTGAAGTGTTCGATCATCGGCGGACTCGCGAGGCCGGCGTACGTGCCGCGGAGGTGCTCGGGGACATCGGGGTGCGTCTTCGTGAGACCCTTGACGTGCGTCTCGTAAATGACGGTGTCGTGCCACTCGTGGCGGGGGCGGTGCTCGCCGCTCCAGTCGAACGTGTTGTCCGTCACAATGGCGAGGGGGGCGAAGGCTGCGCTGTCGCGGGCGTCGAACGAGAGGTCGACGTCGTCGTGACCGATCTCGTAGGCGAAGAGTTCGTCCGCCCACTCGATGTCGCGGCCGATGGCCTTGGCGTAGGGGTCGAGAAGGATCTTGTTCGCGTTGAAACGGTGGCCATTGGCCGGATCGTAGGGTCCGTAGACGCGGTAGCCGTACAGTTGGCCTGGCGCGAGGCCGGGGACGTAGATGTGGTAGACGCCGGAGGTTTTCTCGCCGAGGCGAATGCGCCGGGACTCGGCTTTGTCCTCGGATCGGTCGAAGAGGCAGAGTTCGACCGCGTGGGCGTTTTGCGCGAAGAGGGAGAAATTGACGCCCTCACCGTCCCAAGTCGCGCCCTGCGGGTAGGGCAAGCCGGAGAGGTAGTCGGGTGAATTGGATGCGATGGGGGTCGGCGTGATGGGCGTGGTGGTGGTCGGAGCCTGGTCAGTCATTTAAGTTTGAGCGTCTGCGAAAAATGGTGGTTGGTCTGGCGCTTGGGAACTCGGTCCCGAGCGGGCCGGGGAAGTATCGTCGTTCGACGAGGGCCTGAGCGTGTTTTTCGAGGAACGGGAGCATGCACGGATGGCGACCGGGCGTAAAAAGGAAAGTTTTGTTGCTCCGGGGTCGGGGATTTCAATGATGGCGGGGATGACGCGTTTCCTGCACACGGCGGACTGGCAGATCGGGAAGCCGTTCGCCGGGATCGCGGACGCGCACAACCGGGCGCTCGTGCAACAGGAGCGGCTGGCGGTGATCGACCGGATCGGAGCAGCGGCGCGGGAGCAGGGGGCCGAATTTGTGCTGGTGGCGGGGGATCTCTTTGATTCGCCCACGCCGACGCGGGCGATGGTTTCGGCGACGTGCGCGGCGATGGGGCGGATCGGGCTGCCGATCGTGCTGATCCCGGGAAATCACGATCACGGCGGCGCTGGGGGCTTGTGGAATCAGGCATTCTTCGAACAAGAACGAGCTGAACTCGCGCCGCGGCTGACCGTTTTGACGAAATCTGAACCCTTCGAGATGGGCGGGGCCTGGATCTTTCCCTGTCCTTTGCTGCGGCGGGCGGAATCGAACGACCCGACTGAATGGCTGCGGGAGCCAGGGGTGCTGGACGCGGCGGGTGAGCGAGTGCGGATCGTCCTGGCGCACGGGAGCACGCGGGGCTTCGGCGGGGAGGTTGACGACGACGAGGGGGTGTTGTCGACGGCAACGAATCGGATCGATCTGGATCGGCTGGATGGGGAGAAGTTCGATTTTGTCGCGTTGGGCGATTGGCACGGGACGAAAGAGGTCGGGGCTAAGGCGTGGTATGCGGGCACGCCGGAGCGGGATCGATTTCCAAAGGGTGGGGAGAATCGCCCTGGAAACGTGCTGGTTGTGTCGATCGAGCGGGGGGCACTGCCGGACGTGCGGGTCGTGCCGACTGGACGCTTCGGCTGGCACCGGATCGAGCGGGATTTCGCCGACGATGCCGCGGTGGATGGGCTGCGCCGTGAGATCGACGATCTGGTCGGGCAGCCAACGCAGAGCGATCTCCTCAGGTTGGAGCTAAGCGGAACTCTTGGGATCGAAGCCTCCGTGCGTCTGGACGGGTTCATCAAGACGCTGGGGGCGCGGCTGCTGCGCGTGAAGCTGGTCGATCACACGACGCTGGCTCCAAGTGAAGCAGAGATCCTCGCTCTGACTGAGCGCGCGGACGATCCGCTCGTCTCGCGGGTCGCCAGAGAACTCGTCAGCCGGTCCGCCGGAGCGGACGAGGATGCGGCGGTGGCGCGGGTGGCACTGCGGGAACTTCACGCGGCGGTCGAGCGATGAGATTACGGACGCTGCGGGTGCGGAACTATCGCGTGCATCGCGATTGCGTCGTCGAGTTCGACGCGAGCCGAACTTTGATTGGCGGACCGAACGAAAGTGGCAAGAGCACGCTCGTCGAAGCGTTGCAGCGGGCATTTTTCCTCAAGGCGAAAGGGAACACCGAATACCACCGCGCGATGCTTTCGGATCATGGCGGAGAGCCGGAAGTCGACGTAATTTTCCAGACCGGTGGGGTTGATTACGAAATCAAAAAACGCTTTGGCGCTCGGGGGACGACGACGCTGCTGGCGGCAGGTCGCTCCGGGCTGGCGGGCGACGAGGCCGAGGCAAAGATCGCGGAATTGCTCGCGATCCGCGAACCCGTCACCGGCAAAGCGATGCCCGGGCAGTGGGGGCATCTCTGGGTTCGGCAGGGAACGAGTGGCGACAATCCGGCGGGCGAGGCCACGGCCCAGAGTGGCCCGCTGATCCGGCGGTTGCAGGAGATGGGTGGTGCCGCGGCGTTGCAATCTGACCTCGATGCGGCGCTCGCGCGGCGGTTTCGCGACGAGGCCGACGCCATTTTCCGAAAAAACGGCGAGGCGAAGGCTGGTTCCGATTGGGAGATTGCCGCCACCGAAGCGTCCGCGGCGGCGGAACGTCTGCGGATCGCCACCGCGCGGATCGAGGCTTCTCGGGTCGCCGTCACCGATCTCGAAGCCGCCGAGCGGGCTTCAGCGGCTGCGGAACGCAGTCTTGTCGAGTTACGCCGCGAGCGGGATGCCGCGGGCGTCCGGGCCGACCGGGTCGAGGCATTGCGGCGGACGGAAGATCATGAGGCTCGAGGTCTGGCGGAATCGGAAAAATCGCTCGGCTCACTGCGCATGGACGATGGGCGAATCGCCGAGCTGACGTCCGAATTGGCCCGCCGAGAGGCGGCGCTGGAGCCGCTGACCGCAGAAGTCGCGCGGCTGCGGACGGCGGCGACCGACGCTAAATCATTGCTTTCGCGATCCACCGATGCGGCTGCCATCGCTGGGGAGAGTCTGCGGTCGGCGCGCCGTCGGCGCGATTTCCTGGCCGCTGGCCTAGCCGTGCGGGAGCGAGCCGCGGTGGTGCAGGAACTGACCGGACAACTCGCGACCGTCGGAAAGGCTCGGGATCAGCTCGCCACATTGCGCGACGATCTCGCCCGTCTTCCTGCCCTGACCGAAGCAAAATGGAAGGAGCTCCGTGCCTCGGAAGATGATGTCAACCGGTCCCAGGCCGCCCTGGACGCGACGGCCGCCGGACTCGAGGTGCTCGCCTCTGATGCGTCGATCGTGGCAAATGGTAAAAACCTCCTCGCGGGGGAGCGGATCGTGCTCACCGACGCGGCCGAAGTAACCATCGGAGCGGGCGTGCGGCTGCGCGTCCAACCCGGTGGCGGAACGAGTCTCTCGACCGCCCGGACGAAGCTCGAAGAGAGTCGACGGGCGCTCGGGGCCTGCCTGCGAGCGATTGGGATCGATGGGATCGAGCAAGCGGAGGCCGCGCTGGCCTCCCGCCGTCTCCTCGCCACGAGAATCGAAGCGGCTGAAGCCAGCCTGCGCGACGGAAAAGCAGACGAAACGCCTGCTCGGCTCGCCGCCGCTCGCGAAGCTCTCGCGGCGAGCGAGGCGGAGCGCGACCGCCGCCGGGACAATTCTACGAAAGACATCGATCCCTCGCGGGAAAATTTAGCGGAGGCGGAGCGATCGCTTGCCGAAGCGGAGTTGGCGGACGCGGAAGCGCGGGGAACTCTCGAAGGCGACGCGCGGACCGCAGCCGCCGCCGACTCGCGGGCCACGCAGCAGTCCGAGACCATCGAGCGGGAGCGGCGGGTTGTCGGCGATCTGCGAGCGCAGCTGAAATTGCTCGAAGACACGCACGGCGACGCTGCGGCCCGCGCCCGCCGACTCGGTGAATCCGAAGCGATGCGCGGGGCGGCGGAGAAAGCGCTCACGGCGACCCGGGCGTCGCTGAGCGCGCTGGACGCGGCGCATTTATCGGCGGACCTCGAGCGACTCGCGCGGGCGACCGAGACGACGACTGCGGCGCTGAACGAAGCCCGCACCCGTATCGCCGTCGCCCGCTCGGCCCTGCGCTCGGATGGGAGCGAGGATCCTGCGGCGGACCTGGCAAACGCTGTCGCTCGACACGACATCGCAACCGTGCGGCTCGACTCCGCCAGGCGGCGCGCCGAGGCAACGCGGCTGCTCGACGGATTGTTCGCGGAGGAACAGCGCTCGCTCGCTGATCAATTCGCTGAGCCGCTCGCTTCAACGATCTCCGACTATCTCGAGTGCCTTTTCGGGACGGGGGCACGGGCTACCGTCGTGCTGCACGAGAACGAGTTCTCGGGCTTGGAGCTGACGCGGGCCAACGGAGACGGCGGGGCGTTTGCCTTCGATTCCCTGAGCGGCGGGGCTCGGGAGCAGTTTGCCGCCGCGGTCCGTCTCGCCGTCGCCGAAGTCCTGGCCGCTGAGTTCGACGGCACGCTCCCGATTATTTTCGACGACGCGTTCGCCTACGCCGACCCGGCTCGCGTTCGGACACTCCAGAGGATGCTCGACCGCGCGGCAGGGCGCGGTCTGCAGGTCATCGTGCTGACGTGCGATCCAGAAGACTACGCTCGTCTCGGCGCGGCTTTCGTTGCGCTGTGAACAGACGCTTCGAGTCAGTCACGTTACGGAGCAGAAAATTTTGGAAGTTGCTCCGATCCCCGCCGTCAAACGTCCACCGTTTGATGGGATAGGTTTTTCCTTGGTGCAGGAGCGAGATTTCTCCTGCGCCGACCTAGATTCCTTACCGCTCGGAATAAGGCTCCAGCTTCGTGCTGTAGACCGATCCGGCTTGGAGGGCGGAGAGTTTCTCAATCGACGACTTCACCCAGGAAAGGTTGGAACTCAGACCCATGACTTTGCCCTCGGCATTCTTCAGCAGGAACACGAAGCCTTCGTATTTGTAACCGTATTTTGCGTGGGCCTTGTCGTCGTATTCGAGTTCGAAACTCGGCCCGGCCATTTCCGCGAAGTCCAAGCTGGGCGGCAGGTCGAAAGTGTAGGTTTCGCGAGCAACAAGCTTGTAGGCTCTCCGGTCCGTTGTGCTCCGGCCAAAGATCCACAGCTCTCCGGTCAACCCTTCGAACGACGTCGACCGGTCGTTGTTCTTGAAGCGCAGTTTGAACGCGTAGCTGTCGCGTTGATCGTCAAAATTCTCGTCACCGAGCCGCCGGATCCGGTTGGCCTGCACGTCGATCGTGATCTTGGCTTCCCAGTCTGTCCGCATCTCCGACGGGAGATCGCGGAAGGTCTGGGCGTCCGCTCCAGTCGGTGTCACTAGGATTAGAACGGCGGTTGAAAGCAAGGCGCTGCGGAACTGCATGCACCCCAAAGAACGTGACCGGGCCTTCGGGAGCCAAGCTAAAAATTATGGGGGCGCGGGTGCCTTCTCCGGGAATTAGTGAGGATCAAGGTTCAGCCTGCCGGGATGGTTGCGACTCCACGGGAGGTCCTGCCACCTCGTCCTGACTGAGCCGGTCGGACTCGGCGCGCCGTCGGCGTGAGTGATTGTCGCGTGCAGCACGGGGATGCCTCCGTCCCGCGGTGCCGTCGTCAGCGCGGGACGTTCGCCCAAGTCGCTTGATCACCCAACCAGACCTTGCACTCTTCGAGCGGTTTGAGCGCGACGGGCCCATCCAGCGGCGGTTGATCGCGGGCGTCGCGCAGACGGTAGCAATCTGCCAAGAAGGCGACCTTCAGCTGCAACGTGTCTTTCGCCTCGTGGACCGAATCTTCTTCCTCGAGTCAGCCCCGGAAAGCACCTCGGGGAGGGATGCTCTCAAAAAGTGGCCGAACGCGTTCGCGCCGAAGCGGCGCGTCTCAGTCGCCCGCGATCCGCTATCCCGGCGTCCACAGCGGCGAGCAGGACGCCCTTGGAGAGGAGTTCTTCTCGTTGGAGCCTCAACCCGGCGGAAGCGCTGCGGATTCTTTCTCTTCCCTGATCATTCGCTTTTATCAAACGATCGCACGGAATTCATCTATTAGACCGATGGCGATGAAGTTCGTAGTCTCCGCCTGAATCCGCTGCCCGCGGCAAAACAACACGAACATGGAAATCATCTCATCGATCTTAAATCCCGGCGTCCTCTTCTTCCTTCTTGGATTCGGAGCCGTCTTGCTCAAGTCCAACCTGGCGCTGCCGGAGTCCATCGTGAAATTCGTGAGCCTCTACTTGATGCTCTCGATTGGATTCAAAGGGGGGGTGAGCCTCCACGAGTCTTCACTCTTCGGAGACGGCATTCTCATGATTGGCATCGTGCTGCTCATGAGCGCCGTCGTTCCCATCTACTCCTATTACTTTTTCCGCAATCGACTCGGGATCGCCGACGCCGCCGCCATCGGCGCGACGTATGGCTCGAACAGCACGCTCACCTACATCACGGCGGCGGGTTTTCTCACTTCGATCGCGGTCACTTACGAGGGCTACATGACCGTCGCGCTCGTGGTGATGGAGACCCCAGCCATCATCTTCTCGGTGCTCATGGCGCAGATCGCGATGAAGGGAACGGCCAAGAAACCAACGAGCCTGGTCGTCCGCGAGGCACTGACTGACGGCACCCTTCTGTTGATGGTCGGCAGCATGCTCATTGGATATCTGTTGAGTCTCATGGGCACAGACAAATCGCCGCTTTCGTCGTTCATTGGAGGCGACATGTTCACCGGGATGCTCGTCTTTTTCCTTCTCCACATGGGCACGGTCGTCGGGAAAAAGTTCCGCGAGATGGACTCGTTTCCTCCGGTCCTGGTCGCGTTCGCCATCGTGGCCCCACTGCTGAACGCGGCGGTCGCCATCTCGCTGTGCAAGCTGTTCGGCTTTGCTCCCGGCGACTCGCTTTTACTGGTCATCCTCTGCGCGTCCTCGTCCTACATCGTCGCCCCGGCGATTTTGAAGGACACGCTCCCGGAGGCGAATCCAGCGAAGTATCTGACCATGAGCATGGGCATCACGTTTCCGCTCAACATCGTGATCGGGATTCCGCTCTACTGGTGGGTGATCGTGAGCTGGATCTAGCGTCGGGCGTCGTGCCGATTTGCTAGTCCCGATGGACGCGTGCGCCAAGGCTTTGAATGTCGGCCAACCGGTCGGGAATTCGACGGTCGACTCGCCGCGCGACCGTTGCTGCGAGTAATTCGGAAATTGCTCGGCCGGAGTCCATCCGGTTGGGACGATCGTTAAAAGTCAGTTTTTTCCGATGAGCACTTTGACGGACGTGGCCGACGATTGGCCGCTTACGTCCGTGGCATTCACCCGAACCCGGTTTCGACCATTTTCGATGGTTGGAGTGTTGATCTCGAACACTCCGTTGGAATCGACCGTTTTGAAGCGCGTGACGGTCTTCTTCGAGCCGTTGGCCTTCAATCTTTGAAAGCGGATCCTCACGCTCGCGACACCAAGGTCGCTGGTCGCCACTCCGCCGACTCGAAAGCGGTTTTCCGTCGTGCGAACCCTTCGTGGACCGAAGAGGTCCACCAGCGGCGGCGCCGTGCTCACGAGGGTGTAGAAGATCGTCACGTTTGGCAGTCGATCAGGAAACGCATTGCCGAAGGCATTGTTGATTCCTGACCCAGTGAAGATCGCGAGGTTGGCATCGTTGGCGGCAACGTCACCCGTCAAGGAGCCGTCATTCGTGTAAGACAAGCCGTTAGTGGTGGCTGACTGGACGTAGAGAGCGAATCTCTCGCCGGCCGCGTACTGAATTGGCTCGGGGAATTGGTAGAAGTCGAAGGGAGAATTGTTGGCAAACGACGTCCGGATCTGGGCTCCTTGGGGCACCCAATCCGTCGGGATGGCTTCGCTTCCAACGAACGTTCCTCTCTTGGCGTAGACCGTGATCGTCTGCGTTCCGGCTGAGGCCGCTTCGTATTGAACTCCCGTGACGCGAATTGGCTGCGTTGGCAGAAGATCAAACATGATGCCTTCTTCGTTGATACCGCCCCCGTAACCCGTGGTCAGGGACTCTGCGAACAAGCCGCTGAGGGAAGCAAGGGTGATAGCTACGGTGGAAAGGATGGGAGTGAGAATTTTCATGAGGATTATGGGCCTTCTCCAAAAAACAACTTATACTGTGATTTGGCAAGCAACTTTCTGCTCAAGTGTAGTTTCATGGCAATCAAAAGAAATAAACCTTCTCGTTGTGGGTGTCGGCGGGTGGGCCGGGGAGTCCGTTGAGCTAAGCCGCAAGCACCCGCGTAAAGGCTGCCGACGAATCACGGCACTTCTGCAACGCGATGGGTTCAAGATCAACCCAGAGGGAGCGAAGCGGCCTCGGGAGGTGAGGAGCCGGGACTTCGTCGAAAATCAGACTCATACCAAATCGCTAAATTAAAATGACTCTCGACTTTAATTCGTAGCGTTTGCTTGATCCAGGATCCAACGGCGACCGATGAGTTGTAATACGCTGGGCGGGTCGTTCCAGTAGCGATCCAATGCGGGCACCATAGCCTTCCGAAGTTCGCGGATGGTCGCAAAGACCCGGTTACCGATCTCGTCTTTGACGATGTCCCAAAGTTGTTCGCAGGGATTGAGTTCAGGGCTGTATGGCGGCAAGTCGATGATCCGCACATTGGACGGCAACCGTGAGTCCCCGTCTCGGAGGTGGAATCCAGCCTGATCGCGGATGATCACGTGGGTAACTTGCTCGTCGGTTGCAGCGAGATTTTCCAAATAGATGCGATCCCAGCCCAGATTGACGTTTGGTATTTGGCAGAAGTGCGACTGGCCGCTGATGACATCGAGCGAACCATAGAGATAATCCCATTGATACTTGATCTGTTGGGTGACCACTGGGCGCTGGCCTTTACAGGCCCACACCCGCCGTAACTCCGTGTGTAACCCGAAGCGGGCTTCGTCCATCATCCAAAGCTTCACCCGACTGCCCGCAGGCAACTCCAAGTCCTCAAGCTTTTGAGCCAGCTCATCTCGAAACTGCTCGGCTGCCGCGGGGTTCTTCTTGGAGTGGCTCGGTCGCGGCACCAACAGCACTCCTCCGGCTTTTTTTAACCATCGCCACACCGTCTTATACGGGCGATCAATCCCGTGCTCTTCTTTGAGCCAACGCGTTGCCGCTACCCCGGTCACGAACTCTCCTTTTGCCAACCGGGTGGCAAGATCTACCGCCACTTCCGGGCTCATCCCTCCCTGACTTCCCTCTTTGGGGCCTGGCTTTTCCCATTCCAGCAACGCCTCCAAGCCCTCCGTGCGAACCGTCTTGAGCCACGTAAAAACGTAACCTCGGGCTATCCCGCACAGATCGGCAACTTCCGCTGCCGTGTGCTCTCCACGTGCCGCAAGCTTCACTGCCAGAAGTCGATTCTTCTTCCGGGCATTTCGCTCGTTCGCGTGCCGTTCATCGATGATCGCCGCCACTTCCGGCACTCCAAGTTTGAGTTTTCTCCCTGCCATTCCCGAAGCTACCCATATTAACTCATTTCGTCAGCTTATTTATGCGATCTGGTATCACACCCCAAAACTCAAGAAACAGGGCCTAAATTGGACTGCGCCACGCGGCTTCATTTGTTCGGGGGGACTTCCACGAACCTCAAGCCGCCTGCTAACCGGACACCCGCGAGGGCTGGTGCAATGTGCGAGTTCGGACGAAGCAGGTTGAAAGAGGCACTGCTGGGAATCGTATTTTCAGGAACGGGGGCCGATTCTGACGGGACCGTTGATCCGTCGGACGTTGTCGTTAGAAGTCGCGTGCCCGATTGCTTTTTGGTCGAGGTGGTTTGATTATCGCGCGTCGCTCGCTAATCAGGGCTTTTTGCTTTTTCTGTGACGCTCGTCGGTCAATGGCGTCGTGTTTTCGGGTTGGGAGGGCGGGGTTAAGACCTTGACGACACACCACACCAAGAGGGCGGTGACCGCTGTGACGCTGGTGAGCATGACGAGCCAGCCTCCGGGGGTCATGGTTGGGGTTCCTCGGTTGGTCGGCCTTGGTAGGCGGTGCCGCGGGCGATGAGGAGGCCGACGAAGGCGGCGAAAGCGAGGATGAGGCCGATGGCCATCCAGGCGACCGGGTTGGGGGTGACGAAGAGATCTTTCACGTAGCTGCTGACTTCCGCCGGGCCGCCGCCGAATTTGAAACCGATCAGGTTTTCCAGCGTCCAGAGGGTGAAGATGATGAGGAGGAAAGCGGGGCAGAGGAATTTCATGATCCAGCGGAAAACGCGCGGGATGCGGATGCTCGCGCCTTCGTGGGCGGAGGCCAAACCTTTGTCGACGCCGAAGGCCCAGCTGAAGAAGATGATTTGGATCGTCGCGAGGATGAAGATGAGGAAGGTGCCGACCCAGAAGTCGAGGGTGTCGAGGGCCTTCACGTCTTTGCTGAAGTAAACGACGAACGTGCTGCCGATGGCGGTGATGAGGCCAAGGAGAGCGACGCTCTGTTTTCGCCCGATGCCGAGGGCTTCTTCGAGGAAGGCGATGCCGGGTTGGAGCATGCTGAGGGAGCTGGTGACGGCGGCGAGGAAGAGCAGGAAGAAGAAAAGCGTCCCGAAGAGTGCTCCGGCGGGCATGGCGGAGAAGACCATCGGGAGGACGTTGAAGCCGAGGCCGAAAGTGCCTTGTCCGGCGACTCCCGCGAGGCCAAGGAAGGCGACTCCCGCGGGGAGGGTGATGAGGCCGCCGAGAGCGACTTCGCAAAATTCGTTGGCGCTGGTGGCGGTGAGACTGCTGAGGACGATGTCGTCTTTGCGGCGCAGGTAGCTGGAGTAGGTGATGATGACGCCAAAGCCGACGCTGAGGGAGAAGAAGATCTGTCCGGCGGCGGCGAGCCAGAGGCCGGGCTTTTGCAGTTGTTCCCAGACGCCGACGATGCGGACCTGGCGGGCGGAGTCGTCGACGAGGCCGTCGTATTCGGCGCGAGCGGCGGCGATGGGGGCGGCTCCGATGATTTCGCGCTCGGGAATCCACGTGCCGTCGACGAGCTGCTCGACGACGACCTTCTTGGGATTCCACATGAAACCGAGGCCGTTGTTGACGTTGCGCTGGGGTTCGGCGGCGTCTGGGGTGCCGAGCGTGAGGACGCGGACGAGGGTGATGATGGCGAGAACGATGAGTGCGGGCATCGCGAAGGTGCAGAAGAGTTCGATGCCTTTGGACACGCCCCGGTAAATGAGGATGAAGTTGAGGAGGAAGGCGAAGCCGAGGTAAAGGCCAACTTGGGTGAGCGAAAAGCCGAAGGCGGAGCCGTCGGCGTCGGCTCCGGTGAAGTGGCCGAAGAAGTCGCCAGCCTGCGCCGTCTCGGTGAAGGCGATGTTGCCAAGGGCAAAATTGGTGGCGTAGCCGAGGCACCAGGCTTCGATCACGACGTAATACATGTAGATGATGACCGGGATGACGACGCCGATGATGCCGAGGTATTTGCCGTAACGGCTTTTCGACATGGCGTGGAAGACGCCGGGAGAGCTGTTGAATCCGCGCAGTCCGCCGTAGCGCCCCATCGTCCACTCGGCCCAGCAGATGGGAAGGCCGATGATGAGGAGGGAGATGAAGTAGGCCAGCATGAAGGCCCCGCCGCCGAATTGGGCGGCCTGGCCGGGAAAGCGCAGGAAGTTGCCCAAGCCCACGGCACTGCCAGCAACGGCGAGGATGACGCCGAAACGGGAATTCCATTGTTCTTTTCGGGCTGGCACTCGCTGGGGACGTTACCGGCTGAAAGGAGCGGTGGGAAGAGTCGAGGGGCGTCGTCGGGAAATTCCGGGCGATCTTGGTGTCGTCTCGCTGGGCGCGACGCAGGGGTGGGGTGCTTGGCGGGGGTCAGTTGCGGCGCGGCGTTCCGCCCAGCGAAACGGCGACAGCTTTTGGGTTCATGACTCGGAACCACAGTGGCGGGATGAGAGCCAAGAGGGTCATGAGCGGATAGCCGTGGGGCAGGTGGTTGGGCGTGTCGCACGCTCGTTGGCGTTGGTAGTGCTGGGTGGGGGTCTTGTGGTGGTGACTGTGGCGGGGCAGATTGAGGAGCAGGTAGTTGCTGACGTAGTAGTTGCAGTCCCAGGAGTTAGCTTCGGTGAGGCGGACGTAATCGCCGTCGTCGGTCTTCGGGCGGATGAGGCCGTAGTGCTGGAGGTAGCCGGTGATCCAGAGGGTGGCGACGCCGCCGAGGCCCTGCGCGAGGTAGAAAAGAAAGGTGGCGGGACCGAAGAAGAAGAGAATCGCGAGGGCGATGGCGGCGGAGACGGAGAAGGTGCGGGTGACGCGGTTGCGGAAGTCGTAGCCGGTGGTTCCCAGGCGACGTTGCTCGAGTTGGAAGGCTTCGATCGCGCTGAAGATCGCGGCGCGGGGGATGAAGTCGTAGGCGGTCTGGCCGACGTGGGCCAGGGAGGGGTCTCCCGCGGTCGCGGTGATGCGGGGATTGTGGTGGATGAAGACGTGGTCGATGGAGAAGGAGCCGTAGTTGAGAAGAGTCAGGAGGGATTGGCCGAGGAAGCGTTCGGTGCGGCTGGTTTTGTGAAGGAGCTCGTGGGCGCAGCAGATGCCGGCTCCGCCGATGGCGATGCCGAAGTTCAGGGTGAACGAGATCTGGTCGAGGAAAGTGAAGGATTTGAAATTGAACAACGCCCAGGTGAGAAAGCCGATCTGGAGGACGGCGAAGGTGGCGACGATGACCTGAAAGAGGCGGGAATGCTCGATTGCGTCGGGATCGATGCCGTTGCCACGACCGAAGAAGTGGTCGGCAATGGGACCGAGGAGGAAGTAGATGGCGAGGGGGGTCCAAAGGGCGAGACCGCCGAACGGGACGGCGGCCATGAGCGAGAGGGGAAAGAGGAGAATCGCGGCGTAGGGGAGGGCGGCGAGGCGGGAGGGGGTCGGCGTACGGGGGCCGGTGGGAGGCCTGTCTTGGGTGGTGGTCATCTTCGGTGGTTGGGGGCCTGCGGCTAGCGGTGTCCCGGGCTGGAAGCCCAGGACGGGTAGGCTGGAAGCCCGCGCTCCCCGGCGCGTCGGCTACGCCAGGGCCGTGAGGATGCGGTCCATCTCGTCCTTGGTGTTGTAGAAGTGCGGGCTGAAGCGAAGCCAGGCGCTGCCGTCTCTCGCGTTGCGGAGGGAGGCGGTGATGTTGGCGTCTTCGAGGTTTTTGAATTGAGCGGTGGGGTCTTGGGTGGGGTGGCGGGTGGTGACGATGCCGCAGCGGAGGGGTTCGTCGTTGGGAGGGGAGAGAAATTCGTAGCCTCGGAGGGCGAGTTGCTCGTGGAGGTAGTCGCGGACTTCGAGGATGCGGCGGGAGACTTCTTCGGGGCCGGTCTCTTGGATGAGCTTGAGGGCGGCGACCATGCCGTAGAGGCCGGTGACGTTGAGGACACCGGGTTCGTAGCGCTGGGCGGTGTCGGGGAACTCGATGGCGTCCTGCGTGATGAAGTTCGGGCTCTTGACGTTCCACGCTCCGAGCAGGGTGGGGCGCAGGGCAGCGAAATGTTTTTTCGCGACGTAAACGATCCCGATGGCGAGGGGGCCGAGCATCCACTTGTGGGCGTCGGCGCTGAGAAAATCAACGTGGTCCACGGTGGTCGGGAAGGCCCCGATGGTCTGGATGGCGTCGAGGGAGAAGAGCGCGCCGTGCTCGTGGATGAGCCCGCCGACGGCGTCGATGTCGAGGCGCCAGCCGGTGAGAAAATGGCACGAGGCGAGGGCGACGAGCTTCGTCCTCGGGGTGAGCTGGGCGGCGACGTTCGCGACGGTGATGCGGCCCAGGGCGTCGGGTTCGACCATCCGGATGATGACGCCAAGGCGGGTGAGGTTGGTCCAGGGGTAGACGTTGGCGGGGTAGTCGTCGCGGTAGCAGACGAGTTCGTCGCCGGGTTGCCAGTCGAGGCCGTTGGCGAAGAGGGAGAGGCCGAGCGAGGTGGGGCCGAGGAGGGCGATCTCGTCGGGGTGGGCGTTGATGGCGGTGGCGCAGACTTGGCGGGCGGCGGCGATGTCGCGGAGGACGTCGCCGAATTCCTGGTGGTTCTCGCAGGAGCGGTCGACGTGGTCGCGCATGGCGTCGGCGACGGCGCGGGGGAGGGCGGTGACGCCGGCGTGGCCGACGAAGACGCGGGCGGCGGCGACGGGGAATTGGGCGAGGCGGGATTCTTCGGTCATGTGGGCTTCTTTTCGGCTTCTTTGATGAGGTCCCAGAAGCCGTGGTGTTCGCCGAGGGCTTCGTCTTCCTCGGTCATGGGGAGGTTAGAGCGGAAGAGGAAGTCGCGGATGGTGTTCTTGTGGAGAACGCGATGGACTTCGATGCCGGCTGGGTGGGGGCCAAAGTAGATGCGGTAGTCGTGGGCGCGGCAACGGTGAAGGGTCTGGCCGTCGCGGCGGACGCGACCGAAGCGGGTGGTGTCGAGGTTTTCCAAGTTCTCGGGCAGGACTTGGAACTCGAAGAGGAGTTCGAGCTGGAGGCTCTTTGGGCAGCGCGGCCATCTCGGCGGCGCTGATCTCGTTGAAGATCACTTGGAACACGAACTGACGTTAATGCGGAATTTGAAATGGGGAATGAGAAATGGGTGTCTGGGTGTAGGGGGGAAGTGGGAGCGCCCTTCGGGCTTGGCGAGGTGGGTGTGGGTTGGATAGCGTTCCGGCTCATGTCGGAGCGGGCGGAACATTGGGAGTATTTTCAGGACTTGTACCGGTTCGCGTTCGTCCTCACGGAGGACGAAGACCGGGCGATGCGGGCCGTGACGGCTTCGCTCGAGGATGCGTTGAAGCGGCCGAGGAGTCATGGGGATCTGGATCGGTTACTGGCACTGCTGTTCAAAGAGGTGAGGGGCCGCGTGCTGAAAGACGCTCCGGGTGCGCCGGACGGGCGGCGGGCCAAGGGCTCGGCGCTGCCCGAGGGAGCGGTTGCTGGTGTCGAAGCGGGGGACCTAGTGGCGGTGCGGACGGCGATATACGGCCTGCCGGAGCCGGGGCGGTCGGCGCTGGCGCTGCTCTATTTGGACGTGGCGGAGGCGGAGGAGATCCAGCGGATTCTCGGAGTGACGGAAAGGGACTTGGCGAAGCTACTCGAGGGCGCCCGAGCGGAGTTGCACGGGGCGCTCGCGAAATGAACGCGAAAAGGGCGAGTCAGGTGCTGCGATGCGCGGGGCTGCACGGGGAGGAACACGCGACGCGGGACCTGCGGGAGGCGCTCGCGGAGGCGGAGAAGTCGCCAGAGCTCATGGCCGCTTATCGAAATCGAGTTGCGTTCGACCGGGCGGTAGCGGGGGCGATGCACTTCGACGTGCCGGAGACGGTGGCGACAACGCTCGCGGGATACGGTGAGAGATTTTCGGAGCGAACGGCGGGGTTTCATCTGTCGATTCACAGTCCCGCCGTGCTCGCGGTGGGGGCTTCGTTTCTCGTGCTGATCGCGCTGCTGGTCTGGATTTTTGTCGGGAACGCCGGGGGGTTCGGCGGGATGCGGGAGGTGACGGAGCTAGCGCTGGCGGGGAACAAGGCGGACGTGACCCAATTTGATCCCTTGCCCGCGAAGGCGTCGACGCTCGGCGACTGGTTTCTACTGGAGGGCTTCGAGGGATTCCGGGTGCCGGAGGAATTTGCGGATGCCGACGTGGTGGGGGTGCGGTTGTATCAGCACGAGGGGGAGGCGGTCGCGGCGGTGGCGGTGCCGCTGCTGGACCGGAAGGCGTTCTTCTATTCGTTCGAGGCGCATCCGTTTGGCGTGTCGGTGACGCCGGAGGGGGCTTGGCGGGTCGTTCTGTTTGGTCCGAACGATGAGAACGTGTTGGCGATCCGCGAGATCGGGTCGAAAGCGTTTGTGGTGGCGTTTCGGGGTTCGAAGGCGGAGATGGAGGGCGTGTTGGGGGGGAGCGATTGACTCGACGTTCGGAGTGCGGCTTCGCCGGTTTCGTTGGATGCCGGGGATACGTTTACTTTTTGAGGGCGTCGCGGATCTGGGTGAGAAGGACGACTTCTTCGGTTGGTGCCGGCGGAGCGGGTTTGGGCTTAGCCTCTTCTTCGCGTTTGATGCGGTTGATGACGCGGATGATCGCGAAGATGCAGATGGCGACGATGAAGAATTGGAAGAGGGTGTTCAGGAACGGGCCGTAGGCGATGATGCCGAGCGGGCGGGCCTCTTCGAGCGTGGTGGCATTCGCCGCGGCTTCGTTAAGGGGGAGGTAGAGTTCGGCGAAGGGGACTTTCGCGGTGAGCAGATTGATGGGCGGCATGACGACGTCCTGCACGAGGGAGGTGACGATCTTGCCGAAGGCTCCGCCGATGACGACACCGACGGCGAGGTCGATGACGTTGCCGCGGGCGATAAATTCTTTGAATTCGGTGACGAGGCTCATGGTGGAGTTATAAATCAGGATTCGTAGCGGTGGGCCATCGCTTTTGCGGCGGCAGCGATGCGGCGGCGGAGGCTGGCGGGGCGAAGGACTTCGGCGTGCTCGCCCCAGCTGAGGATCCAGTTTTCGAGATCGGGGGCGGGGGAAACTTCGATGGTGAGGTCAGCGGTGCCGTCGCGGCGGGGATGGATTTTTTGGCTGGCGTGCCACTGGCGTTCGGCGGCCAGGCGGGTGGCGAAGGCGTCGAGGCGGACGGTGATCTTCTGAATCTCGGCGGTTTGGAACGCGGAGAAGCTACCGGCGAACATGTCTGAAACGGAAAAATCGGCGGGTCGTTCGAACGTGTCGCCGGTGACCGAGACGCGGTGGAGCCGGGCGATGGCGAAGGTGCGGATGGCTTCGCGGTCGACGTCGCGGCCGATGAGATACCACTGGTTGGCGAGGCAGCCGAGGTGGTAGGGGCGGACGTGGCGGCGAGCGGCAGCGGGGCCGGAGAGGGTGGTGTAGTCGAAGGTGACGGTGCGGCGGTGGAGGACGGCTTCAGCCAGGGTCTGGAAGGCGTCGAGCTCGGTGACGGCGACGCCTTGGGGTCGGAAGGAAATGGCGTCGGTGAGTTCGTGGAGCGCGATGCCGCTTTCGCCCTCGAGGCCGGAGGCGAGCTTGGCGAAAGCGGACGCGAGGGGTTTCTCGAAGGCGGTGCCGCGGTATTGCTCGACGGCTTTTTGCGCGATGAGGAGGGCGACGAGTTCGCCGTGGCTGACTTGGACGGTGGGGAAATTCGTGACGGACTCGGTGTAGTGAAATCCGTGGGCGACGCGGTCGTAGTCGATGGGGAGGTGAAGTTGGTCGCGCATGAAATTCACGTCCCGCTGGATGGTCTTGGGAGTGACTTCCATCGAGCGGGCGAGGCGCTGGCAATTCGGGTACGTGCCGTCGCGGAGGAGATTGTGAATGCCGAGCATCCGGGCGAGCGGCGGGCGGGCGCTGGTCTGCGGGATTTTTTTTACGGAGGGCGAAACTTTTTTAGGCATAGGACCGCGAATGTCCTAGGCCTGGCGATAGGGTCGGTCCAATGAAAAACCTATCCACTCTCTTGAAAGCCCTTCGTCCAGCTGGTGTCGTGTATCAGCAATTGGAACTCCCGCTGGCGGGCCGAGAATTGACGAAGCGCGAATCGACGTCGTTGGTGCAGCTTCGGCGGCTCCGGCAGCGGATTGCGGTGTTGTAGGGGATGCGACCGGCTCCCGCTGACGCGGGTTGCCGGACATGGGCACCGGGATGGTGCCGCTCCTTGAAGTAAGCCATGATTTGGTCGATGGTTCGCGTCATGAAGCGACGGGACTTTTTGCGGACTTCGGTGGGGGTGGCCTTGGCCGGGGGGCTGGGGGCGCGGGCGGCTTCTCGTGGACCGGTTGTTTCGAAGGCGGGGGAGCGGGTGACTTTGGGGCGAACGGGGATCGAGGTTTCTCGGTTGGCGCTTGGGACGGGGTCGAACGGGTGGAACGGGGCGTCGAATCAGACCCGACAGCTGGGAGTTGCGGGGGTGGCGGATTTTTTTGAGGAAGCGTTCGAGCGGGGGGTGAATTTCTGGGATTCGGCGGATCAGTACGGGAGTCACCCGAATCTAGCGGAAGGTCTGAAGCGGGTTCCACGGGAGAAGGTGGTGGTCCTCACGAAATCGACATCGGAGGACGCGGCGGGAATGCGGGCGGACATTGATCGCTTTCGCAAGGAACTCGGCACGGAGCAGATCGACATCCTCCTGCTGCACTGCAAGACAAGTTCGAACTGGGTCGAGGAATGTGCTGGCGCGATGGACGTGATGGCGGACGCGAAGGAGCGGGGCGCATCCGGGCGCACGGGGTGTCGTGTCATTCGTTCGTGGCGCTGGAGCTGGCGGCGAAGACGGACTGGGTGGACGTGGATCTGGCGCGGATCAATCCGGCTGGCGCGGTGATGGATGCGCCGCCGGACCGGGTGCTGCCGGTGCTGCAACGGATGCACGCCGACGGCAAGGGCGTGATCGGGATGAAGATTTTCGGCGCGGGTCGGCTCGCGGGCCGGATGGACGAGTGCTTGCGTTACGCGATGGGTCTGGATTGCGTGCCAGCGTTTTCGATTGGTTGCGAGAGTCGGCGGCAGTTGCGTGAGGTGATGGACGCGATGGAGCGGGTTTGAGGGGTCTGGCGGTTGGATTGGTTTTGGTGGCGTTTGTGATGGCAGGATCGGAGGCAGGCGTGGTGGCGGAGGGGGCGGAGTTGGAGCTTGTCGCGGACGGGTTCGAGTTCACGGAGGGGCCGGCGACGAACGCGGCGGGCGAGGTATTTTTCACCGATCAGCCGAACGACCGGATTCTCAAGGTGGCGCTCGACGGAGCGGTCTCGGAATTCTTGAAGCCGAGTGGGCGGGCGAACGGAATGTATTTTGACGCGGCGGGGGATCTGTGGGTTTGCGCGGACGCCGAAAATGAGCTCTGGCGGGTGAGTCCGACGGGTGACGTGGAGGTGGTCGTCGCGGATTTTGGGGGGAATCGGCTGAACGGACCGAACGACGTTTGGGTGAGACCAGGCGGGGGGCTGTACGTGACCGATCCCCTTTACGTGCGGGACTACTGGACGCGCGGGGCGGAATCGGAGCAACCGACCGAGGGCGTGTATTTCCTACCGGACGGGGGATCGGAGTTGGTGCTGGTGGATGGGACTTTGGAGAAGCCGAACGGGGTGATCGGGTCGGCGGACGGGCGGACGCTCTTCGTGGCTGACATCGGGGCGGGGAAGATTTTCTCGTACCGGATCGAGGCGGACGGGGGGCTGAGGGATCGCGACTTTTTCTGCGAACACACGTCGGACGGATTGGCGTTGGACGACGAGGGGAACGTCTACGCAACGGGCCGGGAGGGAGTGACCATTTACGGGCCAGATGGCGCGTCGATCGAGACGATCAAGGTGCCGCAGGGGTGGACGGCGAACGTGACGTTCGGCGGGGTTAACCGGGATCGGCTCTTCGTGACGGCGACGTCGGGGTTGTATTCGATCCGCACGCGGGTCCGGGACGGATCTCGGTAGGGGCGTCCGAGGCCGGTGTGGGGTCCGTTACATTCAATAACTATGGCTAAGAAAACCAATATCCCGAAATCAAAGAAGAGCGCGAAGGAGAAGGTCGAGATCGGAATCAATCAGGCAAATCGCGATGGCGTGGTGAGCCTGCTGTCCTCGGCTTTAGCCGATACCCACGTTCTTTACATCAAAACGCGTAACTTGCACTGGAATCTCGTCGGGCCGCGGTTTCACAGTCTGCATGAGTTTTACGAGGAACAGTACACGACCCTGGCAACGAACATCGACTCGATCGCGGAGCGGATTCGCATGGTGGGTGGCGCGGCTCCGGGGAGCATGGCAGAGTTTCTCAAGGTTGCGCGGCTGAAGGAAAGGGCGGGGGCGCGGATTGAGGGAACGGAAAGTCTGCAGCTGCTGCTGGCGGACAACGAGGCGGTCGTGCGATCTCTTCGGGAGGCGATCGAGGCGTGCGAGGATGACTTTGAAGACGTGGGAACGGCGGATTTCCTCACGGGGTTGATCCAGGTTCACGAGGAAGCGGCTTGGATGTTCCGAAGCTACCTCGAGTAGCGGGCGAGTGGCCTGATCTCGGTCGCGCCACTCGGAGACGGACGCCGGGCAGGGATGCCCGGCTGATGAGGGCTGGGAGCCGGCGTTCCCCGATTACTCTGAGTCCGGTGATTCGTTCTTGCCGGTGACTTCGCGGAAGGCGTCGCCGATGCTTTTGCCAGCGTCCTTGAAGGCGGAGCCAACGCCCTCCACGGCGTCCTGGGCGTCGCGGAGAGAATTGACCATGCGCGCGGATCGGAAGTCGGCGCGGAGGCTTTCTTCGCTGGCACGGTAGATTTTGGCGTCAGCAGTTTTGTTCTTCAGTTCGAGCTGGTCGATTTGGGCGTCGAGTTTGGCGAGGCTGCTTTCGACTTGGACGCGGCGGGCGTCGGTCGGGTCGGCTTTGTATTCGGCGAGTTGCTGGCGCGTGAGTTCGATCGTTGTCTTGGGGCTTTCGCCGCAGGATTGAAGGAGCAGCGAGCAGGCTACGGCGATGAGGGCGAGGACCGGGCGGCGCATCATCTAGCTGGCGGTAAAGGTGTCCTCGGCGGGAGTCGCCCCAACGGCAGTCGAGATGTTGCTGCGATTCGCCGCGAGGTGGCGCGTGACGTGGTAGACTTCTTCGGGGTCAGCGGCCAAGGCGGTCGCAATCTCGTCGGCGGTTTGTGGCTGGTTGCTGAGTGTGGCGAGGACTTTGCTCTGGAGATCGATCACCGCGGCGGCGGCTTTTTTGCCCGCTTCGACGCCGGGCTGGTGGTAGGCGTTCACGTTGACAATGGTGCCGTAGAAACCAACGGCGCGTTCGTAGAGGGCGATGAGCGCTCCGAGATTGAAGGCGTCGACGCGGGGGAGGCTGACGGTGATGGATTCGCGGTCGCTCTCGGAGAGGGCTTTGCGGGTGCCGCGGAGGAAGCCTTGGAGGAAGTCTCCCGCCGTCGCGCCGGGTGCGACCTCGGGGTCGTGGCCCGGGGCGGCTTCGTGGGTCTCGATGAACGTGACGAAGAAATTGTTCACGCCGTCGCGGAGTTGCTGCACGTACGCGTGCTGGTCGGTCGATCCCTTGTTGCCGTAGACGGCGATGCCTTGATTGACTTCGTTGCCGTCGAGGTCGAGTCGTTTGCCGAGGGATTCCATCACGAGCTGCTGGAGGTAGCGGCTGAAGAGCAGGAGGCGGTCCTTGTAGGGGAGGACGACCATGTCCTTTTTGCCCTGGCCGTCGCCCGAGGCAAACCACATGAGAGCGAGGAGCATGGCAGCGTTGCCGGTCTGGTCGGCGAGGCGGGTCTTCGTGTCCATGGCCTTCGCGCCGGCGAGGAAGGCGGTGACGTCGAGGCCCTGAATGGCCATCGGCAGGAGGCCGACGGCGCTCATGATCGAGGTGCGGCCGCCGATCCAGTCGAACATCGGAAAACGGCGGAGCCAGCCTTCGCTCTGGGCGGTGCGGTCGAGGAGGCTGTCCTGGCCGGTGACGGCGACGAAGTGTGGGGCGAAGGGTACGTTGGCCGCTTCGAAGGCGGCCTGCGTCGCGAGCATCGCGTTGCGGGGCTCCTGGGTTCCGCCGCTTTTCGAGATGACGGCGACGAGGGTGGTCGCGAGATCGGAGCCGATCTGGGCGAGAACTTTCTGGAAGCCGTCCGGATCGGTGTTGTCGAGGAAGTGGAGTCGAATCGGGTTCGTTGATTCCCAGAGGGCGTCGGCGACGAGTTCGGGGCCGAGGGCGGAGCCGCCAATGCCGATCGAGAGGAAGTCGGTGAACTTTGAGCCGTTGGCGGCAGTGATCTCCCCGGCGTGCACGGCGCGGGCGAACTCGAGGATGTCGTCGCGGGTGGTGTCGACGTCGGTGCGGAGTTCGGGAGTTGGCGCAAGCGAGGCGTCGCGGAGCCAGTAGTGGCCGACCATGCGGTCTTCATCGGGGTTGGCGATTTTGCCGGCTTCGAGCTCGTCCATCGCGGCGAAGGCGGCGGTGGTTTTGGATTTCATCGACTCAAAGAAGCCGTCCTCGAAGTGCATGCGGCTGACGTCAACGGAAAATCCGAGGTCCTCGTAGCGGAGAAAATACTTCTGAAAACGGGGCCAGAGCGAGGTTGAGTCCATGGGGTCGACGGTCCTAGATTCGGGTTGCAATGGCAAATCGAAAACCCGTTTTGGAGACGCTCGCGGCGGGTGGGGTGATGGAGTGTGGGACGGTCGAGGAGATGATCGCGCTGGGGGAGGAGTTTGCGGTGGGGCTAGTTGGGGGCGAGGTCGTGTCGCTGGAGGGACCGCTTGGGGCGGGCAAGACGCACTTTGCCAAGGGAGTAGCGCGGGGGCTGGGGTTCGCGGGTGACGTGAGCAGTCCGACTTTCACGTTGGTTCAGGAGTATGGGGGCGGACGATTCCCGGTGGTTCACTTTGATTTTTACCGGTTGGAGGGGGTGGGGGAATTGGTGAATCTGGGGTTTGAAGACTATCTGGATGGGAGCGGGGTTGCGTTGATCGAATGGGGCGATCGGTTTGGTGGGACGGGGTTGCCGGAGGGCGCGATGCGGGTGCGGATCGAGGTGGACGGGGTGATGCGTCGAATTCGAATGGGGGACGCGGCGTGAGAGTGGTGGCCTTTGATTGTTCGACTTCGCGGGGGAGCGTGGCGGCGGTGGTTGATGGGGAGGTTGTGTTTCGCGAGGAGTTCGAGAGTCCGCGCGGGCGGGGTGGGCGGTTTTTCCCGGTGCTGGACGCGGCGATGCGGGCGGTCGGTGGGGATCTTGACCGGGTCGCGGTTGGCGTTGGGCCGGGGTCTTACAATGGGCTACGCGCGACGGTGGCGGCGGCGGCGGGGTTGAGGTTGGCGACCGGTGCGGAGTTGGTGGGGGTGGAGTCGGTACGGTGTCTGGCGTTGCCGGAGGGGGTCACGGAATACGTGGCCGTGGGGGACGCGCGGGGTGGGGCTGTCTTCGTCGCGCGGGTCCGGGAGCGGCGGGTGGTGGGGGACGTGGCGTTAGTGCCGCGGGGGGAGTTGGCTGGGCGTCTCGGCGGGATGGGGGAGGCGGAGGTTTACGCGGTGGGGGTTTGCGGAGAGTTTGATGTGCGGTTGCCAGATGCGGGGGTTTTGGCGGAGGTGGCGTCGCGCGAGGTTGGGGGCGCGGAGGTCGTGCCGCTTTATTTGAAGCCTGCGTGCGTAACGGTCGCGAAGGGTGCCAGTGCGGCTTCGCCGGAGGGATTGCCTCATCGGTTGGAAGCCGATGCCACTGGGTGAGTCGCTTCGCTACCTTTGCTTGATGCGGGTGGCGATCTCCGTGGCTAGGCGGGGGCTGATGCCTTTGACTTCGCTGATTTTTTCGGGAGTCGCTTTGCGAAGGCGGTCGAGGCTTCCAAATTCGGTGAGTAGGGCCTTCTTTCTGGATTCGCTGACGCCTTCGATGTCGTCGAGAACGCTTTCGCTGATCCGCTTCTTCAGCAGGATGCTGTGGTAGCCGTTGGCAAAACGGTGGGCTTCGTCGCGGATGCGTTGGAGGAGGCGGAGGGCTCCGCTGGTTTCGGGGAGGCGCGTGGGGAGGGCGCGGCCGGGGCGGTAGATTTCTTCGAACTCCTTGGCCAAGCCGATGATGGCCTGGTTGTGAAGGCCGAGGCGTTGGAGTTCGGCGCAGGCGCTGGAGAGTTGGCCTTTGCCGCCGTCGACGATAATGAGGTCGGGGAGGCCGGTGGTTTGTTCGGTGGTGAGACGTTCGGTCGCTTCGTCGGGGGGGAGTTGGTTGAATTCGGCGTCGGGGTCGGTGGAGGCGGCTTCTTTGAGGATACGGGTGTAGCGGCGACGGACGACTTCGGCCATCGAGGCGAAGTCGTTCTGTTGCTTGATCGAAATGCGGTAGCGGCGGTAGCCAGCTCGGTCGGGGACGCCGTTCTTGAAGCGGACCATCGAGGCGACGATGTGAGTGTTGCTGATGTTGGAAATGTCGAAGCACTCCATGATGCGGGGTTGGACTTCGAGAGCGAGCGCGTCTTTGAGGGCGAGGAGGTCGGCGGCTGGATCGATGGCGGACGGGAGGGTCTTGCGGGTGAAGCGGGTCATCGGCTTCGTCGTCGTGCGGAGGTCGTCGAGAAGGTTGCGGAGGGAGGCGGCTTTTTCGAAATCGAGTTTGGCGGCGGCGGCTTGCATCTCGGATTCGACTTGCTCGACCATTTGCTTGGATTCGCCTTCGAGGAGTTCGCAGGCTTGCAGGACGCGGGCGCGGTATTCCTCTTGGGCGATCTTGCCGATGCACGGGGCGGTGCAGTTCTTAATGATGTCGTTGAGACAATGCTTGTAGTCGCGCTCGGTCGGGACGTGGGGGCGGCAGGTGCGCAGGCCGAAGCGTTTGCGGATCGCGTTGAGCGTGGTGCGGAGGGCTCCGGCGTTGGCGAAGGGGCCGAAATAGCGGGCGCCATCGTCTTTCTTGAGGCGGGTGAGACCGAAGCGGGGGTAGGGGTCTTCGGGGTCGACGCGAACGAGGAGGAAGCGTTTGTCGTCCTTAAAACTAACGTTGTATTTGGGCCGGAACTCCTTGATGAGGCGGCCTTCGTAGAGGACGGCTTCGGCTTCGCTGCGGACGACGTGCCACTCGAAATCCCAGATGCTGTCGATGAGGGCGCGGGTCTTACGGTCGGCGGTCATCTTCCGCGACGGCATGAAGTAATTGCTCACGCGTTTGCGGAGGTCGCGGGCCTTGCCGACGTAGATGACGTGCTTGAAGCGGTCGCGCATGACGTAGCAACCCGGCTTGTGCGGGACGTCGTGGAGCTTGGCTTGGAGGTCGACTTTTTCGGCGGGCATGGTTCCGCGGGAAGGTAGCGCGGGGTGGGGGTGTTTGGAATGGGCGCTTGGCGCGGTGGGGTTGGATCACCGGCGGGAAGCCGATACCACTCATGCTTCGTTAGCCGGGGAGGCTTTCTAGCATTTCCTTGTTGGTTGGGTATCTCCGGATGAACGTGAGGAGGCGCTCGATGGCTTCGATGGGCTTGTGGCCCGCCAAGCCGCGGCGGATGACGTTGATTTTGTGGAGCTCATTGGGCTCCAACAGGAGTTCTTCGCGGCGGGTGCCGCTCTGGAAGATGTCGACGGCGGGGTAGATGCGCTGCTCGCTGATGAGTCGGCCGAGGACGAGTTCCATGTTGCCGGTGCCTTTGAACTCTTGGAAAATGAGGTCGTCCATGCGGCTGTTCGTTTCAATGAGCGCGGTGGCGATAATCGTGAGTGAGCCGGCTTCTTCGGTGTTGCGGGCGGCGGCGAAGAGTTTGCGCGGGATCTCCAGGGCCCGGGAGTCGACGCCGCCGGACATCGTCCGACCACCGCCGCCCTGGGCGTTGTTAAACGCTCGGCCCATCCGGGTGATGGAGTCCATGAGGACGAAGACGTCTTTGCCCATCTCGCAGAGGCGCTTGGCGCGGTCGATGGCGAGTTGGGAGATGCGGGTATGGGTCTTGATGTCGCTGTCGTTGCTGCTGGCCATCACTTCGGCTTTCGGAACGGTGCGGCGGATCTCGGTGACTTCCTCGGGGCGTTCGTCCACGAGAAGAATGATGAGGTAAATGTCCGGGTGGTTCTGGACGACGGCGGAGGCAATGTGTTGGAGCAGCGTCGTTTTGCCGGTGCGTGGGGGTGCCACGATGAGGCCTCGCTGACCGCGACCGACCGGCGTGATGAGGTCGATCACGCGGGTGGTGTAGAGGTCGGGGGAGGTCTCGAGCTTGATGCGCTCGTCGGGGCTGACGGTGGTGAGTTCCTCGAAAACGGGAAGATCGGTGTATTTGTCCGGGGACTCGCCTTCGAGTTCGGTTAACTTGTAGAGCTGCGGGCCGCGGGGGCCGCGGCGCGTCTCGCCTTTGACGAACATGCCGTCGCGGAGGCCGTGGTTGCGGATGACCTCGGGGGTAACGAAGACGTCGTTGGTCGATTGGGTGAAGCTGCGCTTGGGTTCGCGGAGGAAGCCGAAGCCTTTGCCTGAGACCTCGACGATGCCTTCGGCGTAGGTGATGGGTTCGTTTGGATCGGGATCGGGGACGTTATCGCTCTGGTGGCCGCCGGAGCCATCGTTGCTCTGGTTGTTGCCGCCGCCTCCGGAATCGCCGTAGTTGCCACCGTCGCGGCGGGGGCGGCGACCCTTGTTGCCCGAGCGGCGGGGGCGGCGCGAGCGGCGGGATTCGTTGTCGTTGCCGCCGCCGTTGTTCGAGTCATCGGAGGTGCGGGGCTGTTCGGTGGTTTCTTGATTTTCCATGGTCGGGATTCGGTTCTGAAGTTCTGAAGGTCCTGAGTTACGCGGGGGCTAGGACGTCTTCGGGTAGGTCGAGATTGGCGTGAACGTTGAGGACGTCTTCGAGGTCTTCAAGGGCGTCGCAGAGTTTGAAAATTTGTTCGGCGGTGTCGGTGTCGGCGACCGCAACAGTGTTCTCGGGAACGAAGGTGAGCTTCTGGGAGGCGGGTTCGTGACCAGCGGCGGTGAGAGCGTCGGCGACGTTGTAGAGTTGATCGATGGCGGTGGTGATGATGAAGGTGTCGTCGTCGACAACGAGCTCTTCGGCCCCGGCTTCGAGGATGATCGCGAGGAGGTCGTCTTCGTCGAGTGCGGCGGCGGGGAGGGTGATCTGACCCTTGCGGTGAAACATGAAGGCGACGCTGCCGGAGGTCCCAAGGTTGCCGTCGTTCTTGGTGAGCGCGTTGCGAATCTCCGCGGCGGTGCGGTTGCGGTTGTCGGTGGCGGTTTCGATGATGAGTGCGACGCCGCCGGGGGCGTAGGCCTCGTAAATGATCTCTTCGACGGCGGTGGCCTCGAGTTCGCCGGTGCCCTTCTTAATCGCGCGGTCGATGTTGTCGGCGGGCATGGACTGCGATTTTGCCGACTGGATAGCGGCGCGCAGTCGCGGATTGAATCCCGGGTTGCCGCCGCCGAGGCGGGTGGCAATCGTGATCTCTTTCGACAACTGGGAAAATAGCTTTCCGCGTTTGACGTCGAGCGCGCCTTTGGAGCGCTTAATTTTGGACCACTTGCTGTGGCCGCTCATGAGTGTGCGTTAATGGGAATAACTCGGTGAAAGTCTCCAGGGCTGGGTGGCGTTGTTCTACGCGGAAACCCGGTGTGGGGTGAATGTCGAGCGGGCGTAACGTGTCGGCCGGTGGCTTCGAATCACGGGGTCCCGCCGGGGGCGGAACTGGGTGCCTTGCTCGTCGCAGTCAGAGAACGCTGGTTGGGTGGGGGTGTCAAGGTGGATTTACCTTTACCGGGTTAGCTGGGTCAGGCGGTTTGCCTGCGCATGGTGTTCAGCGCTACGAGGACGCGTCCTCCGTCGCTACGCGGCAACGAGGTCTTCTTTGCTGGCTTTTTCGAAGGCTTGTTGGAGGTCGGTTAGGATGCTGGCGAGGATCTCGGTTTCTTCGTGGTTCAAGTTTCCCCGGGTTTTTTCGCGGAGCATTTCCAGCTGGTCGATGAGCATTCTGGCGACAGCTAAGTTGGGCTCGGGGACGCCAGATTGAGGGTTGGGGATGCGACCGAGGAAGAGGGCGCACTGTTGCGCCTGCATCATGATAAACTCGATGAAGCGCTGCGTCATCTCGCCGCTGTGCTGGGGTTTTTGAATTTCCGCCATGCTGGCTCCTAGTTTTGGGGGGGTGGTTCGACCTTGGGCGTGACGATCGTTTCGACGCTGCCGGGATGGCCGAAATACTTGGACGATACGCGTTGCGTGTCGGCGACGGTTGCCCCGTCGACTTTGGACTGGCGAGTTTCGCGGTAATCGGTGCCGAGGCCAAAGAGGACGTCGAGGGCGGTGGCTTGGGCCATCGCGCCGTCGCTCTGGTCGCGGATGGCCTCAGCTCCGAGGAGCTTGCTCTTGGCGCGCTTGAGTTCTTCGGGGGTGAGGCCGTCTTTGGCGAGCTTGGCGATTTCGTCTTTGAACTCCGTGCGGACCTTGTCGACTTTCGTCGGATCGGTGCCGAGGTAGAACACGAGCATGCCGGGGGTCGGGCCGATGAGCTGGGTGGTGCCGACGAAGTAGGCGAGGCCAAGCTCCTCGCGGATCCGGTTGAAGAATCGGGACCCGAGGTCGCTGGAGGCGGTGTCGATGAGTTCCATGATGACGCGGTCGTCGCTGGTGAGGTCGACGCCGGGGTAGCCGATCATGACGATGGCCTGATTTTTCTCGCGGATTTCGGTGACGGTTTCGTCGGTGGTGGGGGTGGGAGGGGTCGGGAGATCGGTGAGGACGTCGGCTCCTTCGGGGAGGTCGGAGAGAGCGGTTTTCACGGACTCGTAGACCGCGTCCGCGTCGACGTCGCCGAAGACGGAGAGGACGCCATTCTTTGCGGTGACGACTTTTCGGTAAAAGTCGCGGACTTGGTCGGCGGTCAGGTTGGGGACGGATTCGGCGCTGCCGTTGCCTCGAAGGCCGTAGGGGTGGTCGACGAAGAGATTTTCGCGAAGGACGTTGCGGGCGACCGCGGTGGGCTGGTCGTTCTCGGCTTTGATACCGGCGAGTTGGGCTTCCTTTTCGCGGGCAATTTCAGCCTCGGGAAAGGTGGGATTTTTCAGGACGTCGGTGAGGAGGTCGAGGCCGAGCTGGAAGTCGGGCCGCATGACGCTAACTTGAACGCTGAAGCTGTTGTTGCCGGCGCTGCCGCTGATGTCGCCGCCGACCGACTCGATGGTTTCGGCGATCTCCTCGGCGGACCGAGTAGTGGTGCCCTTCGTGATGGTGCTGCCGAGGAGGGTGGAGATGCCGTTGTTCGCCGCGGTCTCGGCGAGGAGGCCGCCCTTGAAGACGGCGGCCATGGAGACGAGGGGGAGGCGGTGGTTTTCGCGGACGAGGAGCCGGAGGCCATTGGGGAGGGTAAACTCCTTGACCGCGAGTTCGCGAGGGGCGGTTATTTTTTTCGTCGTGGCGACAAGGGAGCCGACGGGGTTGAGCGAGGCGACGGTGAGCTTGTCCTCGGTGAGATATTGCTTCGCGACGCGCTGGATGTCTTCGGCGGTCGTGTTGTTGAGCGCGTTGAGGTAGTCGCGGGAGAAGTTGAGGTTGCGCGTGAGGAGCCAGTTCGAGCCGTGGTCGGAGGCCATGCCGCGGACGGTGGCGAGTGCTCGGAGTTGGGAGGAGAGGAGGGATTTGCGGGCTTTGGCGAGTTCAGCGGGTGTGACGCCCTCTTTTTTGAGCCGCTCGACGATGGCGAGGGATTCCGCGGTGGTCTCGTCGCGTTTGCCGGGGTCGGTGACGGCTTGAATGACGAAAATGCCTTCGGCGGCGAGGGCATAGGAGCCGGCGTCGATGGTGTGGGCTAGGCCTTTCTTCTCGCGGATCTCCTGATTGAGCGGGCTGCTGTTGCCGCCGCCGAGGATGGTGCCGAGGAGATCGAGGGCGGGCATGTCCGGGCTGGTCACGGACGGGATGCGCCACGCGAGGTTGAGCCGGGTGAGCTCGGTGGGGAATTCTTCACGGACGTCGCGGCGGCCGGTCTGGTTCGGCTCGGCGGGGACGTAAACGGGTGGGAGGGCGACGCGGGGGTAGTCGACGAAAAAGTTCTCGACCTGAGCTTTGATGGCCATCGCGTCGACGTCGCCGACGACGCAGAGGAAGATGTTGTTCGGAACGTAGCGGGATTTGTAGTAGTCGACGACGTCCTGTCGGGTGAGACGGTTGTAGATGTCGAGGTAGCCGATGACCGGGTGGCGGTAGGGGCTTTCCGTGAAGACGCTGCTGAAGAGTTGGCGGGAGCTGACGCGGTCGGGGTCGTCGAAGCCCATGGCGAATTCGCGGCGGATGACCTCCTGCTCTTTTTCGTATTCGTCGGCGGGAATGGAGGCGTTCATCATCACGTCGGAGACGATGTCGACGGCCTCGCTCGCACCGGCGGCGGGGATGTCGATCCAGTAGACGGTGCGGTCGAAGGACGTGTAGGCGTTGATGTAGCCGCCGAGGTCCTGGACGGTCGAATCGATGACTCCTTTGCCGCGCTTGTCCGTTCCCTTGAAGAGCATGTGCTCGAGGATGTGGGAGAGGCCGGCGCCCATCCATTTGCCTTCGTCGATGCTGCCGGTCTCGCACCATCCCTGGACGCTGGCGACTGGGGCGGAGTGGTCCTCGTCGACGATGAGAGTGAGGCCGTTATCGAGGGTGAAGACCTGGGCGGAGCTCGACGGGAGGGTCGGAGTGGCGGTGACTGCGGGGGTGTTTTTGGTGAAAGCGGGAGTGACGATGACGGCCATGAAAACTGCGAAAAGGAACGAACTGCGGGACATTTAGCGGTCTTTGACAGCGGGATCGGGGGATTTGCTCAATTTTTTTGCTTCGGGGCGGAACGGGGCGTCGAAGGCGGTTTCGAAATCGTAGGCGTCGGCGAAGGCCTCGGCAGTGTCGCGGTCGGTTTTGCTGAACACCTGAGCTTCGACGAGGTTGAAGACGAGATTGCCGACGTCGGAGGTGGCGCGGACGCCCCAATACTCGAGGACCGTGCGAGCCATGGGACCGTATTCTTTCAGGGCGTAGAGGCGGAAGCCGTCGAGGAGTTCGGGGGCGGCGACGTCGCTGGGTTCGTCTTTGCGCGACTTGCGGCGGCGCTTGGTGGTGTCTTCGAGGGCATCGCGGAGGAAGAGGTAGGCTTCGCGGTCGTAGCGGTCGTCGGTCGCGCGGATGGCGTCGATGGATTCGTTGAAACTATTGGGCTGCATTTGGCGGTGAGTCGGCGGCGACGGGCGGAGGGGGCGCGCCGTCTCGGCTGCGGTAGTGTTTTACGACGAGACCGGTGACGAACGCGAGCAGGATGGCGACCACGAGGATGCGTTCGCGGCGGGTGAGTCGGAACATGGTGGGATTCTCGAGTGTCGAGTTGCTGAAAGAGGTGAGGTGAGAAGTCGAAAATTTCCTTCCTGGAGGGTAGCAGAAGTTGGAAGGCTGTCGCGTTGCGCTCGGCTCTTCGCTTTGCTCGGAATGACTGGATTTTGGATCGGCGCTGGGCGCTATCTCGTTCCGGCTTCGTAGGCGTCCAGGAACTGGCTGATGGCGTCGGGGCGGGGGGGGGCTTCGCTGGAGGCTTCGGTGTCTTCGACGATGTCGGTGAAGGTGTCGCTGTCGGCTTGGACTTTGGTGGCTTCAACGTAATCAAGGTAGCTGTCGATCTCGGTGGTTTTGCGACTCAGGCCAGCGCGGACTTCTTCGGCGGCGGCGATGCGTTTTTCGAGGCGGCGTTTGGGTTTGCTGAGGAGTTCGGTGATGATCTGGAGGTATTCGTCGGTGAGGCCTTTGTAGAGTGGGTGGGCTTTGAGGCTGAGTCGGAGGAGGTCGTTGCGCATCTGGCTCAGGATGAATGAGCCGCTTTCGCTCCGGGCGATGGCGCCGAGGGCGAGGGGGCCGGACATGGCGGCGACTTCGGGGTTTTTCGGATCGGGGAGGGCTTGGACGTCGAGAATGCCGTCGAGAGTTTTCGAGGATTCGCGGACGCCGAGCAGGTCAATGCGGTCGGTGGCAGAGGCGGCGGCGATGGCCAGAATCCATTTGCGGGAGAGGGCTTCGCGGTTGCCGTCGAGGGCGGGGAAGAGTTCGATGATGTCGTTGGTCGACGGGGGTGAGCGGCGGGGGACGGCGAGGTAGTAGTGGAGGCCCGGGCGGCCTTCGGGGAGGGCGCGGAGGGTGTCGAGCATCGCGAGGGACTGGGCGGCGAAAATGATGCGGGAGGTCGGGTCGAGGCGTTCGGCGCGGGTGCGGAAGAAGTCGTCGATGCTGGGGGTCTGGCCCGCGGCGAGGAGGGTGGCGTAGGCGGCGGCTTCCGGGCCGTTGACGCGGACGTTGATCTTTTCGAGGAGGCCGGCGATGACCCAGGCGGGGGGACTCTCAAAGGAGCGACCGGCGCTGGTGGGGTTGTTGCGGTAGGCGTATTCGAGCAGAACGGTGCCCATGAGATCGCGATCGAACTCGGGTTCGCTGATCGCGGCGCGGTCGAAAACGTCGAGCTGGATCTTGAGTTCGCCCTGGTCGAGCTCGTAGAGGCGGAGGCTGGTTTTGGGTGGGTTGCGTTGCTTGGGTGGGGGCGCGGTGAGGTTGACGATGATCGTGAATTTGAATTCGTCGTCGATGCCGAGAAGATTGAGAAATTCCGCTTTGTAGTCTTCGGCTTGGCGTGAAATCGCGGAGCGAACGGCGGGGTCTTTGGCGTAAACGACGAACTGCTTGGACGGCGAGATCGACCGGTCTTGCAGGCTGAAGGTCTCCTCGGCCCGGGCGTTGGTGACGGCAAGAACGAGGGCGGCGGCAAGGGCGGCGGCGAGGCGCGGGGGGGACACGGCTGAACTAGGGGAAGACGACGGCGGCGGATTCCGGAGTGAGGGTGATGACCTGCGCCTCGGCGAGAATCTCCAGTTCGTAAAAGAGGCGCTCGGTGACGGGCTTGGCTGTGGTCTGGAGAAGCGACGCTAGGAAGGCCGGGAGGGGGAGTCGGCCGAGGGTGCCGCCAACGACGCGAACGGAGGTGCCGCCGTTGCCGCGGCTCACGGGGCGCATCTCCAGATCGATGAAGAGTGGGTGATCGTTGACGCGGCGCTCCATGCGGAGGTGGACGGAGTCGGTGCCGGGCTCGAGGACGGCGCGGATGAACTCGACTCGCACGCGGTTCGCTTCGTCGGCCACGGTCGGCGGGACGCGCTCGGCGATGTAGCCGTTGATGAGGCTCCACGGGTATTCGATGCGTTTGCCGCTGCTGCCATTTGAGGTGTCGGTCAGTCGGTCGCGCATCGATTGCGAGACTTCGGGAGACATCGGTGGGAAATCGGGGAAAGGGTCGGGGGCGCGGACGATCTGGACGATCGCGGCGATGAGGGCAGCGTAAAAAATGATGCGGATGAGACTGAAAAAATTCCCGAGCGCGGTCGGCGGGCGCTTCTCGCCGTCCGGCCGGATATTGGAACGCTTGGGTCTGCGTTTTTTCCCGCTGCTTTGTGCCGCGGGGGGGAGTGAGGGTTCGGAGAGGGGGCGGGGCCTCCGAGGGGACGGGGGCGCCGCTGCCGCCGGTGAGGCGGGCACCGCAATCCTGACAGAACGTGCGGGTGGCGGCGTTGGCGAAACCGCACTGTGGGCAAGCGGTTTCGCCCGCGGTCTCTGGGTCAGGCATCTGCTTTTTTGGGCTTGGGGGCCGGTTTCGAGTCGGAGGAGGTGGTGGGCTTGGTGTCGGATTTTTTCTCGGAGCTGCCCGAGTTGGAGTCTTTCTTAGCGGCAGCTTTGTAGCCTTCGCTTCGGTAGTCGGTGATGTAAAAACCGGAGCCCTTGAAGATGAGGCCGGCACCGGCTCCGAGCTGGCGTTTGATCTCGCCCTTACCCCATTTTTTCATCTGGCAATGGGCTTCGGGGCAGATCGTGAGGGCGTCGTCCTTCATGGATTGGAACAGCTCGAACGTCTTTTTGCACTTGGTGCACTTGTAGTCGTAGGTCGGCATGGGAGTAAGTTGAGGCAGGACGCTAACAGAGTCGGGAGCGCGACTGCAACGGGCGTGAGCGGTCGGGCGAGATTTGCACCGTCCGGGGGAAAGATGGTTCGAGAAAATGCCACCGCGCCGCGGGCCAGGCACGTATTTTTGGCATGAGCGAAAAAGTGACCCCGAATCCCGAGAAAGATCCCGCCGACTGGGCGACCGGAGACGAGCCCATGACTGGGCCACAGAAATCCTACCTCGGCACGTTGTGTCAGGAGGCCGGCGTCGACTTCGACGAGAATCTGTCGAAGGCGGATGCCTCGAAGAAGATCGACGAACTCCAGTCGAAGACCGGGCGAGGCTCAGCGTAGCGCGGCGGGCGCGGGTGTCCGAATCGAGGCGAGCGCCGTCCCGACCGGGATGGTGTGGCGTTTCCGATCAAGGAAATAGCTCACCTCGGCGTAGCCCGCCTCGGCGATGAGATCGAGAGCCGCGGCGTAGTCGGCGCCGGCTCGCGTGGGCCGGTGGGCGTCGGCTCCGAGGACGACGGGAATGCCGCGCTCTCGAGCCATGGCGAGCTGCGAGAACGAGGGGTTCATTTCGGGCAGCGTTTTGTTGAGGCCGCTGGTGTTGAGTTCCATGGCGACGCCGGTGGCGGCGATGCGATCAAGGCTGCGTTCGATGAAGGGGCGGATGCGGGCGAAGTCCCATTGGTCGGGGTCCTCGTTCTTGATCAGGTCCGGGTGGGCGAGCGTGTCGTAGAGGCCGGTCTCGGCGGAGGCGGCGAGGTGATCGTAGTAGATCTGCTGGTAGTCGAAGACCGAGCCGCGGTCGTAGCGGGCGCGGTATTCCGGCACGTGGTAGTGAACCGAACCGAGGACGTGGTGGAGTGGATGGCGGGCGTGAAGTTTTTCCAGCCACGGCTCGACGCCGGGGTAGTAGTCGCTCTCGAGGCCGAGGCGGACATCGAGGCGACCGGCCCACTCGTCGCGGGTGCGGGCCACAAGTTCGACGTATTCCTCGAATTCGGAGGGCCGCATGCGAACGGGGGCCGAGATGCCGTCGGGCAGCGGGCAGTGGCAGGTGACAATGAGACCGGCGAGATTGCGAGCGTGGGCGACGGCGGCGTATTCGGTCGGATCGCCGACGGCATGGTTGCAGAGGGGGGTGTGGCAGTGGGATTCGTAGAGAACGGGCGCGGGCATGGACGGTGAATTTTCGGTAGTGCGGGCTTGACGGCGGGGCGGACGGATCGGTTTCGTCGACGCATGAAGTTTTACGTCTTGGGCGCGCTCGCGGGCGTGATTGGTTTGACCGCATGTTCGACGACGAAGGAGGCGGATGCAACCGCCGTCACGCGACCGACGCGGGCCGCGGCCGGGACGGCCGAGGGAACGACGACATTTTTTCTGGGTGAAGGTGGGGCGGTGTATTCGCGGACCTCGGCCGCGAAGAAGGCGCTCGCGAATTCCTGGTGGGAGGGAGACGGGGTGTCGGGATCGCCTTCGGTGGTGATCAGTTTGTCGGAGCAGACGGCGTCGTTCTACAAGGGTGGGAAGTTGGTGGGTGTGTCGGCGGTGTCGACGGGACGCGAGGGAGGTTCGACGCCGACGGGGAGCTTTCGCATCACGCAGAAGAACATCGACCACCGCTCGAATCTTTACGGCGATTACGTCGGGGCGGACGGGCGACCGGTCGTCGAGAACGTGGGTGTCTACGAGGATAAGAAGCCGGAGGGGACGACGTTTCTGGGTGCGCCGATGCCTTATTTCATGCGGGTGGTGAACGGCGTGGGGATGCACACCGGGTTTTTGCCCGGATTTCCGGATTCGCACGGCTGCATCCGGATGCCGGACGAGATGGCGGCGAAATTCTACGCAAATACGAGCGTGGGAACGCCGGTGCGGATCGTGCGGTAGAACGTTGCCACGAGTGGAATCGGCTTTGCGGCCGATCTTTGGGTTGGTGATCGGCTGGAAGCCGAGTTTACGAACTTCGACATTACTTCGTCGATTCGCTGGCGGAGTACGCCAGAGCGTGGGGTAACCATTGCTCGTTGGCGGCGTTGGCGAGGCCGAAGACGAGGTCGGATGCGTCGCTTGGGCGTTGGATGGCGATGGTGAGCCGGTCACCCGCGCGGAAGCCTTCGGCCAATTTGAACGTGTGGCTGCCTGGTCGGTGGAAAGACGGGCCGCCGCTCTGATAGTCGGGGTGGCGGGAGATGTTGCCGGTGTGGAGTTCGGCCTCGCCGAGCCAGACGCGGACCGGCGTCTGCGCGAACGCCATCGCGATCGCGGTTTGATCGAAGCCCTCCCGGGTGTTGAATCGGAAGGTCTTCCATTCGGCTGTCCAATCAGCGGCGGCTAGCCGAAGCCAATGACCGGTGAACTCGTCGGCCCGAAAAGTGCCTTCATCGGGGAGGTCGCCGTCGGCGATTTCAACCGGGATCCGGACTGGATTCGCGGCGTCGCCGGGACGGACGGCGTGGACGGGACCGATGCGCGGGTTTTCGTCGCGGAGTTGGTCGCGGAGTTCGAGTGTCCACTCGGTGAGCCGGGCGAGGGTGGCGGGTTTTTCGATGCCGATGATCTGGGGTGAGAGCGCGACGTCTTCGCCGATGGGTTGTTTCCAACGTTCGGGAATGGAATCGGGAGCGAGGATGCCGAGGAGCGAGCCGAGGGTCGCGGCGGTGCAGTCGGTGTCGAGGCCGCAATTCGTCGCGATGCAGATGGATTTCCCGAAGTCGCGTTCGCCGGCGAGCAGTCCGAGAATCGTGATCGCGAGGTTGGCGGCGACGTCGGTGAAGTTTGGGAGCCGGTGGCGGCCGTAGATCATGGCGAGTACTTCGCGCCAATCGGCGGTGCGTTGCCATTCGGCGCGGGTGTCCTCGATCGCGACGCGGACCCGGCTGTCGGCCGGGAGGTAGGCGAGGCTGAGGTCGAGGAGTCGGTCGGTGTCGTGCTCGGTGAAAGCGGCGGATTCGATCGCCGCGAGGAAGACCTCGGCCCAGACGCCCTCGCCCCCGTGATCGCAGACGGCATCCATCCACGCGAACCCCGCGGCGCGGTCGGGATCGCCGGGCGCGAGGCAGGCCCAGATTTCGCTGCGAATGGCGGCACCCATGCCTTCGCCGAACCAGTTGTCGGTGACGCCGAGGTCGGCGGCGGGGATGCCGTAGGCGATGTTGCGGAGACAGACCCCGTATTCGTCCCACGGGAAATCGACGTAGCGCCGCCAGGCGTCGGCGAACAGGGCCGGCCCGACGGGCTGATCGCCGCGTTGGCGCAGCGCGTGCAGCCAGACGAGTTGGAGGTCGAGGTCGTCGTTCGGCAGGCAGCCGTCGGGGACGGGGTCGTAGAACCCGAGGTCGAGCGGGCCGGGTTTGCCCTCGTGGGGCATGCCGAGCGTGCCGCCGATGGCCTTGCCGAGCCAGCAGGCGTGGATCTTTTTCTCGAGGTCTTGCATTGGGATTACTTCGTCGATTCCGCGAGGTTGTAGCGCCACCAGCCATTGCCCCAGGTGCCGACGTAGTAGGCGGGGACGCCTTCGTTCACGATCACACGCCCCTTGACCGGCAGTGGGAAGATCATGTTGCCCGTGATGTCGCGCCACTCGACTTCGGTTGGGCTCTTGATCGTTCCTTCGAAGAATCCGTAGCCACGTTTCTCGTAGGTGGCCGAGTAGGCGAGGTAGATCTTATTGCCGTAGCCGGCGAGGCCCATCACTTGGAGGCGCTGGCCGTTATACCACTTCGGCTGGCGCAGGGGCTGGATGTCGCGTTTGAAATTGACGACCGGGTTCCACGTTTTGCCCTCGTCGGCGGAGAGTTCCACCGTGCCGTGGGTGTTCGCCGGATTGATCGAGCAGGCGAGCAGCCGCTCGTTGCCGTATTTCCAGATGTCGATGTAGGTGCGTTCGTCCTCGGTCTCCTTTACGACTTCGAAATCCCACGTGCTGGCGGCGTTGCCGTATTTGTCCTTCCGCGATTGTTTCGTGTCGTTGCAGCGGAAGATTTTGTTCATCGAGGCGACCCAGAGAACGTCCGGTTTGTCGGGGTCGGGAATGAGCCCCTGGCCCTTGTCGTTCACGATGGCCGGGTAGGGGGATTGGGCGCGCAGGGTGATGCGGTCGACCGCGGGGAGCGGGCGTTTCGCGGCGGCCGCGTCGTAGAGCGCGTCGATGTCGGGGATGCTGTAGATGCCGTCGCCCTGGGTGCCGATGAAGACGCGACCGGGTTGATATGGGTCGGGCGTGATTTGCTCGTAGAGGCGATTCGGGAGTCCGGCGAGCCGGTCGGGGCCGCCGGCGATCTCGATCCATTGATCCTTCGGCGAGAAATTCGTCAGCCGTTTCGCGTAAAGCGAGCCCTCGCTGGAGGATCCGCCGTAGCCGGGCGAGATGTGCGCGAGGACGATGGGGACCTTCAGATCGCGGACGATGGCGACGGAATTGCTCCGCGGCTTCATCAGGCCGACGTGCCAGGAATACCCACCGTCGAAACTCTCCTTCACCGCGTTGTCGCCGTTCGCCTGCACGTTGTAATTTTTGTAGGCGTCGCCGTCGAAGACGAAGGTACACTGGAGGCCGCGGGTGCGGTAGAACCGCTCGCCGTCGATCTCGCGGATGAATTGCGTGTAGAGCGGCGACCAGTCGTCTTCCCAATCCTGCTTCGTCGTGTCGCTGGAGAAGAGCGTCTGGTCACCGGTGGTCCAGACCGCGCGGTCGCCCCAGGTCTCCGGGGTGAACGTGTAGGCGAGTGAGCGGGGGAGGTAGTGTTCCCAGCCGGAGTCGAAGCCGGGTTTCGCCAGTTCTTTCCCGAAATAATCGTAGTTGAGAACGTTCTCCCACTTCGCTGTGGGAGTGTCGCCGGTCCATTTGACGGTCACCATCCAGAGGCCGAAGCGCCAGCCCCAGGGAGCGATGAGGATGCGCTGCTCGGTGTCGTCGGAGCGTGGATCGACGTCGGGACGCCAGTAGTTGAGCGGATCGCGGCCGGGCACGGAATTCACGAACCCGGGTTGCCCGGTCGAAATGTCGCGCCAGTTCGTTTTCCCGGTGTCCGTCACGAAGAGCTTCGTGTTTTCCGCGGAGACGGTGGATTCGGTGATCGGCTGCCCGCTCACCTGAAAGACTCCGAACAACCGCGTGCCGTCCGGCGACACCGCCGCGCCCCAGCAATTTCCGGACTTCGCCGGACTCGCGACGCGGTCCCACGTCGCGCCCTGATCCGCCGAATGGTAAATTCCGCGCATCGTGCCCGCGTAGAGGGTCTTCCCCCCACCATCGGCGAGTGCGATGGAAAACACGTCGCGCCGCCCTTCGGCGGGGTCGATCACCTGCCACCGCCACGTCGCGCCGCGATCGGCGGTCGTCCAAATGCCGAGTTCGCCGATGGGACCAGTTTCCGTGTAGGCCTCGCCGCCATTTTCCCAACGAACGTGATTCCCCGGAGCGGCGAAAACGTGGGCCGGATCGGCGGGGTCGATGACGATCTGGTGGATCGGGTCCTTCACATCGCGGGCGTAGTTCCACGTCGCCCCGCCGTCGTCGGAGTAGTCGATGCCGCCAACGTGGCCGGTGTAGACGCGCTCGGAATCCCCGGGATCGACGGCGGCGGTGAGGGTATTGCTGAAGCGCAGATCGCCGCCGACGTAATCCCAGGATTCGCCGAAATCGTCGGTCCGGTAGTGACCCTCCATGTCGGACATGTAGTAGGCGCGGCCCGGGTCGGACGGGTCGAGGACGATGTCCTGGATGCGTCCGCCGGCTCCGGGGTTGAGGTTGTCCCAAGGGCCTTCGGGAGCGATGTCGGCGGGAACCTCGGCCTCGGCGGCCGTCTGGGCGCCGAGCGGAAGCATGGGGAGGGAGAAACCGAGGGCGCAAGCGCTCCGGATGAGGGCGGAATGAGGGCGGGATCGTTTCATGGCGATTACGGTCGGGGGATTTCTTGGGGGACGTCGGCGGGCGGGCGTCAGTCCAGTTTGGTCAGGCTCAGATTGCTCACCTTGAAGGTGGGTTTCTGGTCGACGATGTTGCCGAGCCAGAAGAATTGCAGCTTCTGCGGATTGACCTCGGGGTCGTAGACGAATTCGATCGAGCGCTTCTTACCCCCGATGTTGTGCATGGCCCAATCGGAGCGACCCGCGGCCTTGCCGTCATCGCCCGTCTTTCCGGTCGGATCGGCTTCGGGTAGCACAACGATGATCGGAGCGTTCGGCTCCGCCGCGGCGTCGAATTCGAAGAGGTACTGTCCGCCCGGCTGGATCTCCGCCGGGAGATCGATCTCGAAAATAGCCATCGGTGCGCCGGCAGCCTGACCAAGGTCGATTTCGATGATTCCGTCGGTGACTTCGGGTTGGGCGGAGGCGTAGGGCGGATACCAGAATTTCGTGCCGGGAACGGGATCGAGCAAATTCTCCTGAGCGTGGAGTCCGAGTGGAACGAGGGTGCAGAGGGCGGCGAGCAGACAAGGAAGGGATTTCATGACGGCCCCGAAGATCTCGATCCGCGGGCAACTCGTAAACCGCGATTCGCGTCATTCGCCCGGCGAAAAGCGCAGAGTGGCGATGCGAAAGGTTCCAACGCGAAATCCGAAATCGGCGATTTCGCAATTCGTCGCAGCGTTTACGCAAATGGCCGTTGCGGGCCAATTCGGTCCCGGAGCATGTTCGGACCGTTGCAGTTGTCCGCTACCGGACGACCGCCAAACTTCAAATCCCTCGATCACAAACCTCCTCATGAAAAAAATCATCCCCACACTTCTCGGCTTCGGCCTGTTCGTCGCGCAGACCGCTCAACTCAGCGCGGCACCGACCGCCTACGACTCGTTCAGCTACGTTGACGGCGTCACGCTGGCGGATCCCGCCAACACCGGCGGTTTTGGCTGGGCCGCGGGCCCGACGGGCGCGACGTGGATTCGCGACGGCGGCGGAACGAACTTCAACACAACCACCCCCGGCCTATCCTATGGAACGCTGGCCACAGCGGGCAATTCGGTCGCCGATAGCAGCAACACCGGTGGTGCCGCGTATCACCGCAATCAGGCGATCAACCCGCTTTCGGTTCTGGCGGCCGGCGAGGACACTTGGATCAGCTATCTGATCAACGTTTCCTCCCTCGGGACAGCATCCTTCACGGACGCCAACACCGCTTACCTTGGATGGAACGGCGCAGGCGGTAATGCGACCAACGCGGGCTCGATGGTGAAAAGTGAAATCCGGAATTTCACAACGGCCGACGGCGGAGCGACCGGAACTTTTGATCTGTTCGCCCGCAACGGAAACAGCGCGACCAGCGCCACAAGCTTATCGTTGAACCTGAACACAACCTACCTGATTGCGATGCGCTACGTGCAGGACTTCTCCGGGGTGAATGACCTGCTGGAAGTCTACAACGTCGCGACATCCGACATCGGGCTCTCGTTCCCGTCGGTTGCTTCGACGAGCATTTCCTTGACCGGACTTAACTTCAACAAGACCGACTTCACGCAGATTGGGTTCAATTCGCAGCTCAACGCCGCGACTTTCACGATCGACGAGATTCGCACTGGTTTCGACTTTAGCGATGTCGTGGTCGCCGTGCCCGAGCCTTCGGCGTTTGCTCTGCTCGGCGGAGCGATCGGTCTGTTCGGGGCGATGCGTCTGCGGCGCCGCCGCGCTTGATTTCACTGGGGTGAAGAACGAAAACGCGCTCGCCGGATTCCGGGGGGCGCGTTTTTCCGTTTTGCTGGGTCTTTCGATGCGATTGCTGACTTTGTGGATTTGCGGCACCGCTCTGACCCCAGTGGTTTGGGCGGGTGGGGGCGCGGTCGAGTCGTTCGACTATCCCGCCCAGCAAGCGGATTCGGTCGTCGAAGATCTCGACGGGGGCGAGGGCTGGGTGGGTCCCTGGATCAAGGATGGCGGCGGGGCGTCGCTCGGGCTGGATTTGTTCCAAGGGTTGGAATTCGAGGGCCTGGCGACCGGTGATGGCTCGGCGGCGGACACTTCGCCGCAGGGGACGGCCTATCGGCGGCGGACGGCGCTGGAGCCAATGATGGCGGATGGCGAGCGGTGGTTCGGGCTGTTGATCGAGATGCGCGGGCTGGGTGGTGCCGACATTCCGGGCGATCAGCCGTATGCGTTCGTCGGTCTTTCGGGTGAGGGGGACAGCTCGTTCATGAATGGGGCGAGGGCGGGGTTGGCACTCGGTGGGTTCGATCTGGACAAGGGGAGGTTCGGCGTGCGGGCGGTGAGCGGAACGAAGTCCGGCGCAAGCGAGGTGCTGGAGTTGGAATTGGGGCGAACGTATCTGCTGGTCGGGCGGATCGGCGACGGCGGGGTGACGATTTTCATCGACCCCACGCCGGGAACGGATGAGCCGGATTCGCGGCGGGTGTCCGTGGTGGAGGGGGTGGGGCTACCCGAGGAGGATTTCACGAACTTCACCATGGTCGCGAGTGGTCCGGACACCGGGAATCTGGTCGAAGCCGTCTACGATGAGATCCGGGTGGGAGATCGTTTTCGCGACGTCGCGCCGACGTCACCGTAGGCCGTTCTGCTCACGGGCGCGGTATTCGCCGGGGGTGACTCCGATCTTCATCCGGAAGATTCGACCGAGGTGATTCACGTCGTTGAAGCCCGTGCGGTCGGCGATCTCGCTGATGCCGTGTTTCGTTTCGCGGAGGAGTTTCTTGGCTTCGGTGAGTTGGATGCGCTGGATCTCCTTGTAGGGCGGGTGGCCGAGGATTTTTTTGCAGGTCATTTCGAGGGACCGGCGGGACATGGGAAACTTGCGGAGGACGTCGTCGATCGTGATGCCTTCGGTCGCGTGGCGGCGGAGGTATTCGATGATCGCGCCTATCTTGGCGTCGGCGAACATGTAGATCTCGGTGGATTTGCGGGTGACGATCTCGCGCGGCGGCACGAGGATCTCGGCGTTCTCGAGTTTGCGGCCCGCCATGAGCGTGCCGAGCATGCGGAGGGCGAGGAGGGTCTCGCGCTTCATGTCGAGCGCGATGCTGGTGAGCGGCGGCGACGACATCGTGCACTCGAGCTCCTTGTTGCCCACGCCGATGACGGCCACGTCCGAAGGGACACCGAGCCCGTTCTCCCGGCAGATTTCCGTCACGAGGCGACCGATGTGGTCGGTGTTCGCGAAGACCGCGACGGGGAGCGGAAGCTGAAGAATCCACGGTTCGAGGAGCTGGTAATCACGCTCCCATCCGTGCTGCATGCCCAGGGCCTCGAAGGAGTAGGTCTCGAAGCCGCCCGCGGCTTTGAGACCGTCGCGGAAGCCCTGACGTCGCCGCTTGGAAAACATGGCGTCGCCCAAACCCACGAAACCGAAGCTCCGGAAACCGCGTTGCACGAGATACTCGGCCGCAAGCTGGCCGATCTGGTAATTGTCCTCGTGGACGAAGGGAAAGTCGTCGGCGGCGGCGAAGTCGGCGACGCTTACGGCGGGGACCTTCAGCGCGTAGATGTCGTGAACGTCGCGGGTGCTGGTGGGGGCGCAGAGCAGGCCATGGACCTTTGCTCGGGTGACCTCGGCGAGGGAAAGGAACGGAAAGCCATTGACTCGGGCGAGTTCGAAGCCGGGATTCTCCTCGAGCCAGCTCAGGATCGAAGTCATCACGGTGACTCCCAGCGCCGTGTTGTCGCGGACGTTCGGCAGGTAGAGCCCGATGCGGCGGACCCGGGGCGCGCGGGCGGCGGGAGGGGTCTTGCGGACGGGAGGGGCCGAAGTCACGGTCGGAACGATTGCACGGTTCCGTTGATCGGGTCGAGTGACAAGGCGATCCAGTTCGGCGGGAGGCTGGGGACTTTACCGCCGGTCGTGGGTGCGTTTTCCGGGATCACCGTGAGCGTCCATTCGGATCCCGGGGCGAGGCCTTCGGGTGTGCCGTCGGGGAGGAAGTTGAACCACGCGGCGGAGGGATTTTTCGAGGCGAGGCGGGGGACGATGGGCGCGTTGGCGGGTGGGTTTGGGCTGTCCGCCGCGAGGGTCGAGTAGCGGGGATCGGCGGTGATGGTCACGTTGGTGGGCAGAGCGGAGAGACGGCCTTCGGGGATCCAATCGCCGGCGCCGCCATTCCGCGTCGGATCCCAGAGGAACGCTTGGAGAGCGCGGAAGGCGGCGGGTTCGCTGGTTTCGCTCGGGTATTTGTAGAAGACCAGGGCGACCGGCTGATTGCGGGCGAGCGCGAGCTGACGGCTTCCGTCGATGGTGTCGGTGATGAGAGTGGCGGCCCGGGTGACGTCGGTGCCGAGTGCGATGCGGTTAAAGGCGGGCACGGCGAAAACGGCGAAGATCGCGATCACCGCGATAACGACGAGAAGCTCGACAAGCGAGAAAGCGCGGTGGGTCTGGCGGCGGCTCATTGCTGGAACTGGCGGACGTTGAGAATGCGGAACCGGTGGTGGCCGCTAAGCGTGTCGCCGAACGGGGCGGTGGCAAAATCTGGGATCGTGGCCGCGGATTGATCGATGGTGCGCTCGACGAGGTAGGAGCCGCGCCATTCGCCGAGGACGACGTCGCGCGTGGGATTGAATTGGCCGAAGTTCGCGCCGGTGCCCGCGGCGTTTTGGACCGCCTGTGCGACGACGTGGACGCGGTAGGTATTCGATTTCGTGGTGAGGCGTGGGTAGACGTTGGCGTAGGAACGCTCGATGGCGTTGTCGCCGGCGAGGGCGTGGGCGTTGCGGAAGGCCGTCATTCCACTCACGGTCTCGCCCTCGGGCACGAGCGCGAGCGAGCAAATCTCGGAGGCGGAGCGGAAGATTTTGCCAGCGGCGAAACGTTGCTCGAACTGGCTGAGGGTGCCCGTCGTTTTCGAGCTGGGAGAGCGGACGTCGATGGGGAGGCGGGAGGGGAATCGGTTTTGGGAGTAGTTGTTGTGGGATTTGTAGTTCGAGATTGCGGAGTTCGGTGGGGCGTAGATCTGTTCCGGACGGAGGACGGCGCGGACGGCGGTCGAGCGCTCGATGTAACCGTAGGGGGCGAGGGCGTAGTTCATGTTCACGAGGCCGGCGGTCGAGAACGGCTCACTGATCGCGTAGGGGTCGACGACCGGCATCCAGAAAAGGTCGAGCAGGGTGTAATCGGGCGGGTTCGTCGCGCCGAAGTGCCCGGGCCGCGGGCGGAAGAGGAGGGTGCGCCACGGGATGTTCGCTTTGATGCCGGTCGGCAAAGATCCGAACATGACCGCGGAGGGGAGGATGCGGTTCGGCGAAAAGAATCCCGAACCAGTGCCGACCTGGCGTTCGCCGGAGTCGAAGTAGGGGGCTTTGTTCGGATCGTTGTTTTGGAGGTAGGTGTTTCCTTCGTCGACTTTGTTGATGTAAGGGCCGTCCTGGATGAAGGACATCGCGGAGTCGAAGTCGCCGGTGCCCGCTGGTTTCGGAGCGTCGGTGTATTTTTGCGCGACGGCGGACGGTAGGCCGGTGCCGGGAGTTTGTTTCGGATAGTCCGGCCAGTGGTTCAGGTCGTAGTTGCCGCCGGACGTGAGGTATTTCGATTTATCGGTCGCGAGGCTATTGCCGTTCACCCAATCGGTCCGCCAGACGTTGATGAAATTGTGCGCCCGGCTGCGGGCGGGGTCGAAGTAGTCGACGTGCGGCTGGAAGGTGTCGACCGGGACCTCGTGGCGGGCGGCGACCAGTCGGTAATCGCCGTGGGGCGGCTGGAGGGATCGCACGACGTCCTCGTCGAAGATGTAGCTGCCGGCGCGCCATCCGCCGCTGTTCGGCACCTCGGTCGCCTTTTGCATTCGTCCCGGATTGTTGACGTCGGTGCTCCAGGCGGGATTCCGCCCGACACCCCACGTCTGGATGGCGGACAAATTGCTTTCCGCGGGCATGTCGGCTACTCGAAGCTCCGGTGCCGGGATCGTCGCCGCCGGAAAGTCGAGGTGGATCGTCTGGACCAGCTTCGCCTGATCCGGCGTCTGCCCGGGCGGCGTGGTTCCAGTGTAAATCTTGAGGTCGAACGCGCCACCGTCGAAAGCCATTGTGTTCGAGCCGGGGGAATACGTGACGATGAGGGGGATGCTGACGAAGGGGTAGGAGTTCACTGGAGTCCAATTCTGGTCCGCCTGAATCGCCTGACCTCCGGCATCGGTCACCCGGGCCGGGAGCGCCCGATCCATGAGCGGATAGTTGACGCCGAGGCTCCCTCCCCAGGCCCGGGCGTGCGCGAATCCCCGCAACTCCTTGTCGTAGGAAGCCTGGGCGATCGCCGGGAATCCGAGGGACTTGCCGTCGAGTTCGAGCTGGTCGGCACCGACGATTTCCAGGGTGAAAGCCGGAGCGTATTGGGTGTAGCCGACGGCGGGGTTGAACAGTTCGGGCAGGAGGATGGCCTCGATCAGCCGCTCGTTGGCGGCGAGTTTGCGGCTGAGAAATCGGTTGTAGGGTGTGCCGGCGCCGAGGCCTTCGGCGATGGGCGTGTTGCTGAGGAATCTCTTTCCCTCTGGCGAGCTGCCACCCGCGGTGGTCGGCTGCTCCCCCGTGCCGACGCAGACGAAATGCAAGCCGATCTCGGAGAGGGTGACGAAACGACCGAAGCCCTGGGTGTCGTCGCCGCCGTTGCGCAGCGGAGCGACCTGGCCGTGCCCGGGCTGGAGTTCGTTGACAGCTCCGCGCCCGTCGGTGAACTGGCCGCCGCCGGTGATCGAATCGCCCGGTTTGAAGTTGGGGTTGTTTTCGACGGCGAGGAGTTCGTCGAAGAGGTTCGTCGAGCGGATGTAGTCGATGATCTCGGTGAGGATCTGATTTCGGTCCGGGCCGTATTTCGCGACAAAATTTCCGCCGAACCCTGGGATGGCGCTGGCCGTGAGCGATTTTAGATAAGTGAGAAGCTGTTGATTGCGGGCGATGGCGGTGAGATCGCTGGTGGGACTGTCGGCGTCGCCGCGTTGGAAGTAGTAGGGTTTCTCGCCCGTCGCGGTCTCGAGAGTCGCGCAGAAGGCGATGAGGCGGTCGAAGGTCGTGCGGTGCTGCGGGTTGTCCTGTTGCGAGATCGGCCAGATGGCGACGCGGGGTTTGTTGAAAAGATTCTCTTCGGGAGCGCGGCTGTTGGTGGTGATGAAGAACCGGGCGCGTTCGAGTTCGTCGGGAGTGATGCCGGGGTTCGCGGTGCGACCTGGTCGGTAGAGGAGCTCGTCTTCGGTCGCGTAGAGGCGGTCGTTATCGAGCGTGATGGGCGAGGCGGTGCCGACCGAGCGGGTGCCGCCCTCGGATCCGCCGGGTCCCATGCGCGGCACGATGGTGGCGAGGTCGTCACGGGTCAGGCCGGGGAACGCGGCGCTCAGGTAAGTGGTGCCGGGGTGGCCGGGGTAGCGTTGAAACTCGCGCCGGGCGGGTTGGTTGAGAGCCAGCTTGACCTCTTGGAGCGTGGTGGCGCGCGGGACGTCCCAGAACGATCCGTTGATGAATCCATTGCCCGCGGAAGGAACCAGATTCCATTCGTCGCCGGCGGCGGTGTTGAGGTTGATTTTGCAAGTCTCGTCGTCGGTCCAGAAGGCGATGCGGGCGACGATGGGATTGGTCGGGCTGGCTCCATTGACGGTGACCGTCGCGCCGCTACCAGTCGGCGGGACGAGCGAGCCGTCCTCGAGCATGTAGAGCCACTGGGCGGGCATGGGCAGACGCTGGGAATCGGACGGGCCGATCCGGACGGAGTCACGACGCCGTTGATTCCGGTCGCGTAGGAGAATCCGGCGACGCTGGTGGCTGCGCTGCCGGATGCGGCGCGGGGGTCGATGATGGGGAAATAGACGCCGTTGGAGCGTTGGGCCGGGCGGTTGAGATCGACGTAGCGCGCGGGCTGAGTGTCCCAGGTCGCGGGCGGCGCATCGGCGGCGGGCGTCCCGTTCACGCTGCTCACGTCGCCCGCGCTGGTTGTGACGAGCGTGTCGTCCGAATAGAGTTTGTAGATCTCCTTCAGGCCTCCGTCGGAATTATTGAACGTGCGGATCGCTCCGGGTTGCGAGGCCCAGGCGACCGACTCGTCCTGCGAGGTGGCTTTGCCGAGTTGAGCGACAACGAGGTTTGCGGCGATGTCGGCGTATTGGCGGGCCTTCTGCCCGGAGACGGCGCGCGACGAGGCGACGGCGTCGTTTCTCACGATGGACAGGACCGCGACGAGCAGGACGGCGAGGATGACGAGCGCCGCCAACACGAGCACGAGGGCGATGCCACGCTGATCGCGATTATTCACTCCACTTGGCACTTTTGATGGGGACATCGGTTCGGAAGATTCGGTAGTTCGTTTTGCGCGTGAGAAATTGGGCGGTCAGCGTCTCGAGGTCGGCTTCTAGGTTTGCCGGATTGTCGAAGGCGGGGATCGTGAGTTCGGAAGTGCCCCCGGAAGAAACCCAGCGCTGCGCGGATTCCTCGTCGATGGCGACGAGGGTGATGCCGATCACGGGCGGGAGTTGGTTGGCGTTGACCGGCTGCGGGGTGGCGCCGGCTTGGTCGCGGGAATCGTAGCGCCCGTCCGCCACCGCGACGGGTTCGCCCCCACCCGGCGGCGGCACCTTCGGCGTGAGGATGAGGGCGACGACGTTCGTCGCGATCGCGTGCGCCGAGGGGGTGGCGGAACTCAGACCGTTCGTGAACCAATCCGTGCCGCTCGACTGTCCGTAGACGGTGAGATCCTCGGCGGGCTGGAAGAATTCGACCAGGCGGTAGCGAGCGGTGGAATTGGCACCGAGCGCGGTGCGGACGAAGGCCGGCATGTCGTCGTTGGTGCCGAAGCGGACGTAGTATCCGAGGCTATTGACGAGATCGTGGAGCCGACGATGCGCGCTGACCCGCGTCATACCCTCGGGCGCTTGGAAAAAAATCGCATCCGAGACCGCGCCCTGGCTGCTCGGGATCAGCTCGCTCGACGGACCGCAGATGAAGTGAAGCTCGGACTGACGCAGGTAGCGGGTCGGCGTGTTGGGGTCGTCGTAAGCCAGGTAGGTCGCGAGCGTGGCCTGGGATATCTTCCGTGTGAGGGATTCGAACGCCGTGCGGGCGGCCTGAAAGGCCTGCGCCTTGCCCGAAGTGCTGCGGTAGACGCCGCCGATCTGGTTCACCATCGAGAGAACCAGCAAAATGATGAGCGCGAGCACCACCGAGGAGACGAGCACCTCGATGATGGTGAAGGCGGGCGGTCGGGCGCTAGCTGGCGTCGGCTTGAGCGACATAAGTGACGAAGGATTTGCCGAGCGGGCGGTCGTGCTTCGTGATGTCGATCCGCACCTTTCGCAGTCGCGGATCCGGCGCGCTGGTCCCGGGTGGGGTCGCGTCGGCGACGGTGACGGTCGCGGCGTAGATGACGTCGTTGGTCCGGGTGACTTCGGCTCCCTCGTCGTCGTAACGGTAGCGACCGGCGACATCGGTTAGCTTCGCAAAATCGGTTTCCTGCGCCTGCGCAATGATCTGCTGAGCGATTCGGGAAGACGTCGTCGACTCGGACGATTGGCGGAACGTGTCGAGCGCGAGCGGCAGCATGCCGAGCATCGACACGAGGGCAAACGTCACAATGCCGAGTGCCATGGTCACTTCAACGAGGGAGAACGCGTCGAACCGACGCCGCCGGGGGACTTGTGATGAGGGGGATTTCACTCCCCAAACTTACCAGTCATCGGATCAGCGAACATCGCTGATATGCGCAAATCGCCGGACCTTTTACGAACCGGAACCCACGGGTTGCGGCACCGAATGGTCGAAGATGATGCGGTAGGCTTCCTCGTCCGGCAGGGTCGAATCGCGGGCGTATCCCGGGCCAAGCGCGTCGATCCGGCGCTGCAGCGCGGCGGGGTCGAAGTCCTGCCGGAGCAGCCCGTAGTCAGGGTCTTCCGGGAACGGGGGGGCTTCGTGGCGGACCCAGTCGCCGCCCGCGACGGCGCCGGGGCACCCGCGGTGTCGGTCGAGTAGCGCGCGTTTCAGTCGGTCTTTCGTTTCCCCCAACGACCCGTCGTCGATCTGGGTCGGGCCTTCGCGGAGATCGTCGGAGATCGCAAATAAATCCTCCCGATCGTCGGCGGCGGAGTGGACGTATTTGTGCCGCCCGTCGGTCGCGAGGTAGTTTCCCATCCAGCCGCGTTGGAACTGGCTGAATACAATGCGATCGCCACCGAGCGATTGGAGCGGTTGGCCCTCGGGGCTGACGCCCGGGTCCGGATCGCCGGCGGCGGTGAGGATCGTCGGGAAGATGTCGAGCAGCGTGGCGGGGGTCGCGTTGCGGGTCCCGGCCTCGAAGCTGCCCGGCAGTCGTGCGATCAGGGGGATGCGCGCGGACGCTTCGAGCATGCAGCGCTTTCCCACGCAGCCGTAGTCTCCGAGCAACTCGCCGTGATCGCTGAAGAAGAGGATGAGCGTGTTGTCGATCTCGGGTCCGAGCCGGTCGAGGATGCGGGCGATGTTCCAATCGATTTGGGAGATCGCGCCGTAGTAGGCGGCGCGGGTCGTGCGGGCGAGGAGGTCGTCGTGGGTCGCGCGGTCGCGGTATTTGTAGCGATTCTGGACCCGGTTGATGCGGGTCTGGTAATCCGCGGCATCCGGGGGAAGCCACGGGGCGGGCATCTCGGAGGTGCGGTAGAGCTTGTTCCAGGGATCGGGGAGTTCGAAGGGCGGGTGGGGTTTGATGAAGCTCGTGAAGAGCAGGAATGGACGGTTGGAATCGCGACGCTCGAGGAAGTCGATCGCCCGGTCGGCGGTCCACGTCGTGTTGTGGTGGCGGGCGGGGAGTTGGGATGGCTGGGGAAGGTAGTAGTGCTCACCGCGGACGCCGTTGGGATCGTCGACCCAGTCGAAGCCGTGGCCTCGAAGGTAGGCTCGGAAGTCGTCGTTCTTCCCTTCCTCGCCGATGTCACGCGATTCGAACCCCCACATCCTCTGGAAGTCCGGCGTGAAGTGCATTTTTCCGACGCCGTGGGTTTGGTAGCCACGGGCGGCGAGGCGGTCCATGAAGCTGGGGAGATCGCGGGTGAGCGGTTCGTTGTCGACGACTCCGGTGGCGTGCGGCGGCTGGCCGGTGACGAGCGAGCAGCGGGCGGGCGCGCAGACGGGTGACGGCGTGTAAGCGCGGGTGAAGGAGGAGCCCTCCCGGACGAGTCGGTCGAGCGTGGGCGTGCGAATGATCGGATTCCCCAGCGCGGCGATGGTGTCGGCCCGCTGCTGATCGGTCATCAGCAGGAGGATATTTGGCGGGCGGGTGGCCATGCGAAGAGCGCAATGGTGACTACTGACTGAGGGCGTTCCAGAATTGGTTTGCCGTCAGATCACCCTGGGGAGCGGTCTGTCCGGTGAACGGAATGGCATCGAGGTTCATCGCGGCGACGTGGGAATCGAGGAAGAGAACATTGACCGACTCGCGGTGGCGGCTGGCTCCGACTCTCACGCGATCGCGCCAGGTCGCTCCGACGACCTCGTGTCCGCTGTCAATGACGAGGCAGGTCTTGGATTGCTGATCGGAGCGGATGGGCATTTTTCGCGAACTGCGGTCGCGGAAGGCCCAGTTCGACGGATCTGCGTCGCCGGGAAGGCTCTCGTTCATTCCGTAGCCTTTCCCCGTGATGCCGGGCTGGCTCTTCTGATTTTTAGAGGCGGGGCAGGTGAAGACGGTGGCTTGACCGATCTGAACGGCGTTGGAAAGTCCGGTGACGTAGGGGCCGATGCCGTCTTTATTCCACATGACCCACCGGCCACCTTCCTGCGCGGCCACCGCCGGGAGTCGACCGTCGTTGTCGGCGGCGTATCCTTGAAACCCAACGGCGATGGAACGGAGATTCGCGATGCAGCCCGCGTCGGCCGCGCGCATTCGAGCACTGCTGGCGATGGGAACGAGGATGGCGGCAAGAATGCCGATGATCGCGACGACCACCAGGATTTCGATGAGCGTGAAGGCGTTGGGGTGCTGATGGGGTAAGGGGGATCTCATTTCTTTAGCTTCCCTAACGTTGGGGGACGAGGCGCACAAACCTTCTGCGTAAAAGGCCGGTAGATTTGCGCGAACACCGCCTCCGTTCCGGCGGGTCGATGATTCATCAATAGGCAATGCCGCGAAACGCCCACTACCTCGTCAGCACTCACTGGGATCGGGAGTATTACCAGACGTTCCAGGGGTTCCGCTACCGGCTGGTGGAGCTGCTTGATCGGGTGATCGACGCGTTACTCGATGGGACGCTGCGTGGGTCCTTCTATCTGGATGGGCAGACTTCGCCGCTGGATGATTATTTGGAGATCCGGCGCGACCGGACGGACGTGGTGAGGGGGTTGCTCGCGGAGGGTCGCTTGGTGATCGGGCCCTGGTTTACGATGCCGGACTTCTTCTCGGTTGGCGGGGAGTCGCTCGTGCGCAATCTGGAGCTCGGCGTCGCCGAGTCACGCCGGTTGGGGGCGGAAGCAAGCCGGATCGTCAATTGCTGCGACGTCTTCGGATTTCCTGGGCAGACACCGCAACTCTTCGCGCAATTCGACATGCGCACCGCGCTGATCTGGCGCGGCCTCAACCACACGGATCATCGGATGCTGAATTGGCGCGGGGTCGACGGGACGGTGTTTCCGACGTTCCGATTTGGTCTCAATGGTTATTGGGCCTACTCGGTACAGGTGCGGCGGCACGCGAATTGGCGGCACGAACACACGGCGGAAAGTTTTGCGGAGGATCTGGAAGCGTTTCTCCAGCGCGAAGGATCGGCGACGCCCGCGGGGGCGCCCTTGCTGCTCTTCGATGGAGCGGATCACGCGGCCTGGGACTCGGCGGGTTACGAAAATCTGGGCCGTGCCACGGCGTCCGGCGCGCTGTCGTGCGAGATCGTTCACGGGCACCCCGATGCCTGGGTCGACGAGCTGCTGGCGGCGTGGGACCAGGATGCGCCAACCATCGATGGCGAGCAATACGCCGAGCGGCTGGCCGCTTACACCGAGGAGGAGCACGCCCTGTTGCCCAATACGCTGAGCAACCGGGTGAACATCAAACTCCGAAACGCCGAATGCGAATCGGCGCTGCTGCATTGGGCCGAGCCGATGCACGCCCTGGCCCACCTTGTCGCTGGGATGGACGCGATGCCCGACCTGTTTCGCGAATCCTGGCGGCTGCTTCTGCAAAATCATTTCCACGACACGATTTGCGGATCATCGCACGACGACGCGCACCACGAGACCGCCGGGCGTTTCCGGCAATCGCGGCAGATCGCGGAGGCGATCGGGGCGGAGGCCATGTCGCGATTGGCCGTGCGGGCGGAAAATGCGGGGGACGTCTCCTCGCCGCCGAGTCTGTGGGTTTTCAATCCTCTGCCGGAGCCGCGCCGCGGAGTGTTTCAGTCGGAAATCTCTTTGCCGGACGCGCTGGCGGGGCGACTTCGGGTGGTCGGCCGCGACGGCGACGCCGTGGAGCAGCAGTGGACGCGCGTCTCGGACCGTGGCGTGCAGGTGACCACGTTCCCGGCGAAATCGCCGCTCGTCGACCGGGACCGTCAACTGTGGCGAGTGGCCGTCGAGACGAGCGCGCCGGCGCTCGGATTCGCTGGTTTTCGGCTGGTCGCGGGAAACTCGACTACGGACGGGGCGACGATGGCCCGCGGCGAGCGGGGAATCGAAAATGAACGTCTGCGCGTCGAGTTTGCCGACGACTGCACGCTCACGCTGCACGACAAAGTCACCGGCGAGAACTACGTCGGATTGCTGCGTGGGGAAGATCTCGCGGACAAAGGCAACGCCTTCAACTTCGGACCGCTCGCCGGAGACGAGCCGGTTGAGTGGACGCCGATCGGGGTCGTATTCGGGCGCGCCGAAGACGGCCCGCTCGTCTCGACGATGGTCGTTAGATTTCGGATCGCGGTCCCGGAGGCAATGGTTGCCGGAGAGGCCGGCGGCGAAACCGCCGGACCCGCGGTCGAGGGTCTGGACTCGAACGTGGTGGGCGAAGGGACCGAGCGGTCGCGGACGCTCGTCGAGCTCGCGATCGAGCTCGCGGTCACGCTCCGCCGGGGCGAGGCCGCTTGTGACGTGGTTGCGACGATCCGGAACCCGGCCAGGGATCACCGATTGCGGTTCCTTTTTCCCACGGGCTGCCGGAATGCGATCGATTGGCAAAGCGACTCGGCATTCGACTCGGTCACGCGTCCGATTCGGCCTGCCGGACATCGCGAGCGATGAAACTTGGGCGGCGACTTCGCCGATCGGCTCCTGGTGCTCGGTGGCGAACGGAGGGCGCGGTCTCGCCGTCGTCACGGCGGGCACGAAAGAAGCGACCGTGATCGACGACGCCGAGCGCACCCTGGCGCTCACTTTGTTCCGTTCGACCGGCGCGTATCAATTCGTGGTCGAAAATACGGGTTCGCAGGCGCTCGAAGAAATGATCTTCCCACTACGGCTCGTTCCGCTCGACGGCTCGACGAACCCGATCGCGCTCGCCCGCCACGCCATCGATCTCCAGGCTGGCGGGCGCATGAAGCTCGTGGAAGAAGCCGATCGCGTGCGTTTCGCGGGGGGGACGATTGGACCGGCCTTGGCGCCGGGTTTGGTTGCCATGTCGGGCGCCGTGGTGTCGTCGGTTCGTTGCCTCGCGGGAGACCTTGAGGTACGGGTCTTCAATCCGAGCCGCGAATCCGGATTGGTCGTCATCGAGCCGAACGCGGCGTTCGTGCTCGTGTCCGCCCGCCGGGTCGATCTGGCGGGCGGCGAAGACGCGGACGGCGACCTCGATTTCGCGGACCGCGCCGTTCACGCGAGCCTGCGGCCCAAAGAAATTGCGACGTTCCGGCTGCGGCTGGAAGTCGCCGCCGCTGAAGCGAAATCGTTCGACGGTGCGGCTGTCGCGACAAATTCACGGCTCGAGACCCTCCGGCTATGACTCCGATTGATTTCATCGTCGTCGTCGTCGCGCTCCTTTCGATCACCATCTTCGGCTACCTGCTGAAGGGCAAATCCGACCAGAGCACGGACGAGTTCATCGTCGGCAATCGCAAGATGCCGTTCTGGCTCGCGGGCTTGTCGATGATCGCGACGAACCTCAACGCCAGCACCCCGCTTTCGGATTCGCGCAAAATGCGCACCGATGGCATCGCCGGATTGTGGTTCTCGTGGCAGGGCGTGATCGTCGGCGGGCTGTCGGTGATCTGGTTCGACCGGCTCTGGCGGCGGTCGGGCATCACGACCGCGATCGAACTTTACGCGATCCGTTACCGGAGCTGGCAGGGGTCGGCGGCGCGCATTTACGACGTCGGCGTGCTTGCCATTTTCAATGGCTGCATTTGGTCGGCGCTCGGTCTCGTCGGGATGAAAAAACTCTGCGGCGTGCTGTTCGAATTTCCCGCTGCGGTGTCGCTGCTCGGGCTGAGCATTCCGACGGATTGGATCATCGTGATCACCGTCACCGCGCTGGCGCTCATCTACTCGACCGCGTCGGGCGTCAACGGCGTCGTCTGGACGGATTTCTTCGAACTCATCGTCACGCTCGCCTGCACCTACGTCCTATTCTTCATCATTTACCGCGCCGTCGGCTGGAACGTCGGGCTGCGCGACAAGATCCTCGCCCTGCCCGACGGCGGGCACCAATTGCTTTACCTGTGGCCCGAGTTCGGCCCCGCGTTTCTCGTGCTGCTCTTCGTGCAGCCGCTCGTGAGCCTCGGCGCCTTCAACCCCGGCGTCCAGCGCATGCTCTGCGTCAAGGACGAGCGCGAGGTCGTGAAGACGTATCTCTTCAACACGGTCATCAACCACGCGATCAAACCCTGGCCGTATCTCATCGCCGGGCTGGCCGGGATTTTTCTCGTCTCCGACGCCACGCTGCTGCGCGACTTCGCGCCGATTGTCACCTCGGCGGGCGAGACGGTCCCGGATTACGAAATGATGTATCCCAGCCTCATTCGGACGTATCTGCCGGTCGGACTGACCGGGTTGATGCTGTCCGGATTTCTCTTCGCGTTCATGTCGTCGGTGGACACGAATATCCACACCAGCGCGTCGATTTTCGTGAACGATCTCTACCGCCCCTTCCTGCGGAAAAGCGAAACCCAACGCCACTACGTGAACGTCGCCCGACTCTTCATGGTCCTGCAAACCATCGACGCCGTCATCCTCGGCATCCTGGTCAACGACATTTTGTTTCTCTTCATCTTCGCGATCACGGTCCACAACGCCGACGGGCTGCTCAAGATGCTGCGCTTCATCTGGTGGCGGATCAACGGCACCGGCGAGTTCGTCGCGAAGTTGACTGGTCTTCTCATGGTGATCCTCGTCTTTTCGCCCATCGGCAACGCCGCCGTCCAGACGCTCGGCGAGGGCATGGGACAGACGACGAACGACGCCTTTTACGCGATCCGCGTGCTGATGGTCGTGGGCGCCAGCACGTTGGCCGGGTTGATCGCCGTGTTTCTCACGCCGCCCGAGCCGATGGAGGCGTTGCAGATCTTTTACCGCCGCGTCCGACCCTACGGTTGGTGGGGACCGGTGGCCGCCGCCTGTCCCGGTGAGGGGCACAACGACTCGATCCCGCTGCTGTTCGCGATGACCTTTGCCGCGCTCGGGGTGCCCTTCGGCGCGCTCTTTGCCGCCATCGGGCTCCTGCTCGCGCTCTACCCGATGATGTTCGTCGGGATCGGGGTCTGCGTCGTCTCGATGGTCGTGATGTGGCATGGGATGAACATCATCGCGCCCGTCGGCATGACCAACGCCGACGGACGTCCGCCGGAATTTCCAGCCGAAGCGAACGCATGACCCATTTTCCCGATCGGCGGCCGCCTCGGGCGGAGCGGTCTTTTACCAGCGACGCCGTCGAGGCCGCCATCGCCGAAGTCGGTAACGGCATCGCCGATCGCGAACTCGCGTGGATGTTCGCGAATACCCTGCCGAACACTCTCGACACGACGATCACCTTCACGGACGGCACCGCGGGCCGCTCCGACACGTTCGTGATCACCGGCGACATCGACGCGATGTGGTTGCGGGACTCGACGGATCAAGTTTGGCCTTATCTTCCGTTGCTCGGAAAGGATGAAAAGTTGGATCGTTTGTTTCGGGGTGTGATTCGGAGGCAGGTGCGATGCGTGGCGCTCGATCGGTTCGCGAACGCGTTTTACCGCGACGACAAGGTCGGCCACTGGAGCGGGGACCACACCGAGATGCGCCCGGGCGTGCACGAGCGCAAATACGAACTCGATAGCCTGGCCGCCGTGTTGCGACTGTCGCGCGGATACTTCGAAGCCACGGGCAACGCCGAACCCTTCGACGACGAATGGGTGTCGGCGATGCGCACGATCGTTCGGACCGTCGACGAGCAGCGGGCCGGGAGCGACGAGGAGTCCGAGCCGATCTACCATTTTCAGCGGGAGGCGAGGAGCGCCCTCGACACGTTGCCTCTCGCTGGGCGGGGTCATCCGGCGAGGCGCTGCGGGCTGAGCAAGAGTCCGTTCCGACCCTCGGATGACGCGGCGAGTCTACCGTTTCACGTCCCGGCCAACGCGATGGCGTCGGTCGAGTTGGTCAGGCTGGGCACGATGCTCCGGCGATTGGATGTCGCGCCCGATTTGGCGGCGGAGGCGATGAAACTTGCCGCGGACCTTCGGGAGGCAATCCTCGTCCACGCGGTGATCGCGCATCCGCGGCACGGCGATATTTTCGCCTACGAAATCGACGGGTTTGGTTCCCATTACCTGATGGACGACGCAAACGTCCCGAGCCTGCTCAGTCTGCCTTACCTGGGTTTTTGCACGCTGGAGGATGCCACCTATCAGCGCACTCGGGCGTTCTGCCTGAGCTCGAACAACCCGTATTTCGCTTCGGGATCGGCGGGTGCGGGGATCGGTGGCCCGCACATCGGACTCGGTTGGATCTGGCCGATGTCGATCACGATGCGGGCGCTCACGAGCGACTCGGACGAAGAGATCGCGGCCTGCCTGCGAACCTTGAGCTCGACTCACGCGGGGACGGGTTTCCTGCACGAGACGTTCTGGAAGGACGACGCGTCGCGGTTCACCCGGCCGTGGTTTGCCTGGGCGAATTCCTTGTTCGGAGAGCTGATCTTCACGCTCCACCGGACGCGGCCCCATCTGCTGGCCAAGCGCTGAACCTGGCCGCCGCCGATCACGCGGAAATGGGTGAGAGGTTTTCGCTTTTGACCGGTGACACGTTTCCTGCGTGGAGCGATGGGGATGCGTCACTTCTCCTCCCATGAAAAATCAAAATCTTCGCCACCGCGCTTCGCTCTTTATGCCGACTAAACCGCGCACGTCGCGTCGGTTCGCCGCGATTCTATCGGTCGTAATTCTCACCGGTCACGCCGCGTTCGCGGCGGGTTGGGAAGCCGTGCATCCCGGTGGTGGTGGGCAAATCCAAGGAATCGATTTCGATCAGAACAAACCCGGCAAGGTGTTCTTCAATTCCGACATGGAGGGCACGAGCATCAGTTTGGATTACGGCCTGACCTGGAAAAACACGGGCGCCAGTCGGCAGAAGCACCCGCACCAATTCTGCACGACGGTCGAGCCCGGCAACAGCAATCGGGTTTACAACGGCGGGCTCTATGGATTGGAAATCTCCAACGACGGCGGGAATTCGTGGAGCTACGTGAACTACTTCAAACCCACGGCCGATCGTGGGTCGGTGAGCGTGATCGCGGTGAATCCCAACAACGTGAACAAGGTGTTTGTGGGTCATGGCTGGAGCAACCGCGCGGATCGGCTCAACAAGACCAATCCGGTGAACGTGGCCACGGGCCCCCGGCGGGTCGCGTATTCCCCGGACCGCGGGGCGAGCTGGCAGATGTCGACCTACCAGGCGGGCGACGGAAACACGGAGACGTATTCCATTCAGGTGCTCGGTTCCGGCGAAGTCTATCTCAGTGCGCAGGCGGGGATTTACAAGAGCGGCAACGACGGCGTTTCGTGGACGCGTCTGCCGAATCCAGCCGGCACGAATGGCGTGTCACGCGGACTCGTGATCTCGGCGAACGGGCAATACCTCTACGCCGTTTACGAGAAGAACAGCACGACCTTCGCCGTCTTCGCTACGAAGCTCCCGACGGTGGCGTGGACGGAGATCAGCGGCGCGCTCGATCAGACGAAAAAATGGTGGCGACCGCGCATCGACTCGCGGGACGGTGGAAGCGTCCACCATTTGTTGCTGGGCGGGTTGTTCGGAAATGCCTCCGGGCTGATGGAAGCCACGGTGACGTGGTCGGGGACCACACCGAGCCTGAGCGCGAATTGGTCGAAGATCTTCGACAAGACGGCGGGGACGCCGTGGAACTACGACGCCGGTTGGCGAGAGACGGAAGCGAAGTCTTCGCACAGCGGCTACACGCCCCAGGGTTGGCCTCGGCGGATCTGGGTGAGCAGCGACGAGGGAATTTACACCGGCGATCCCGCGGTTGATTTTCTCACACGTTGGGAACCTCGCTACACGGCCAAGCAAGCGGATGGGACTTACAAATCGCGGGGGTTCGAATCGACGTTCAATTGGTCGATGGGCGGCTTCGGCAGCTTCCTCGCGCAAGGGCAGGCCGATAACGCGTTGGCTTTTTCGTTCAACAACGGAGCCAGCTGGAAGCGCGAGGCGGTCGACGGGGTCAACGACGTGGGCGCGATCCACGTGGCGCCCGTCGGCGGGGCCCCGGTCCTCGTTTTTGGTGGAGTCGCGGGCTTCGGTGGAGGGAATCCGACGGGCGGCGATACGGGAAAATTGTGGGCGAGAAAGCTCAACGGCGGCAGCAACGGGTTCGCCGGTGGATTCGTTAAAATCGGCGGCGACACGGAAGGTAAGAATGGAATGAACGCCGGCCCAAGCGGCTCCGGGCCGCGGGTCTTTTCCATCGACAGCGAAAACGGCAACCCCAACCGGATCTACGTCGGAACGCAGAACGGCGTTTACCGGCACGACAACGTGACGAACCTTGTGAACGGCACCAATTCCAACTTTGCGCGGATCAGCAATGGCGGCGGCAACGCCAGCGTGAAGCGGCTCGTCGCCGATCCCAACGCATCCGGGACGCTGTTCGTGCTGCAATCCAACGGGACCTACCGCGTGACCGGCGCCACGGGAGCCAATCCTACGTGGACGAAGGTCAACAACATCGCCTGCTCCGGGATGTCGGGCGGAGCGGATCTCGACGCCTGGGCCAACGGATCGGCGACCTATCTGGCGGTCGGTCAGGGGGAGCGCGTCTATTTCTCGACCAACAAGGGCGGAAACACGGCGACAGACGGGTTCGCGGAGGTCCTTGATCGCAGCGATGTGCTGGCTCTGCACCCGCCGTCTTTGGAACCCTGGTTCGAGTCGACGTATTCGCTGTCGGTCGGATCGATCGCGGGTAAGGGAGATCTGATTTTCGTGAGTTACGAGTCGGACAACATTCATGGTTACGCGGTGCTCAAGGGAACGATCTCGGGCAACGTCATCTCGTGGGTCGATTGGACGAATCGCTCGGGCCCCGGCGAAGCGATTCCGCTGCCCCGCGCGCGGCGGGCGAAGATTCTCACCACGGGTGGTCAGGATTATTTCTACATCGCGACCAGTGGCATGGGTCTGTTCCGACGGCTGGCCTCGGAATCCGGATCCGGTGGGACACCGCCGCCTCCGGACGGGATCGGCGCACCGACAAACGTGACGGCAACGGTGCTCGGCAGCACGTCGGCGAAGGTGCAGTGGTCGGCGGTCGGCGGCGCGGTGAACTACGACATCCAACGCTTGAAAGCCGGGGACGTTTGGCGAGCGGTCTCGCTGAACTTCACCGGCGGAACGAACGTCAACGCAACGGGTCTTGACGCGGGGGGAAGCTACAAATTCCGGGTGAAAGCGCGCAACGCAGGCGGACAGGCCTCGGGTTGGACGGAATCGAATTCGGTTGTCGTTCAGTAAGCGCCATCGCGGAAGTTACCACTTCACCGTGACCTTGTAGCGCCTCCAGTTTGCGTCGTTGGTGACGGCGATGGCGTTGAGGTGGATCGCTTGGGCGATGAGCAGCCGGTCGAAGGGGTCTTGGTGGTGGGTCGGGAGGCTGGCGAGGCGACCAAGGTGGGCGGGTTCGATCGGGAGGAGGCGGAAGGGCTGATCGCGAACGAGCGTGGCGGCGAACTCTTCGATGGTGCCGTCGATCTCGAGCTTGCCGAAAGTTGTCTTGATCGCGATTTCCCAGAGGCTTGCGACGCTGACGTAAATATTGTGTTTGGCCGGATCGTTGAGGACGTCGTCCCAGCGAGAGGGTAAGCGCCGGTCATCCTGCCGCCACCAGAGGATGGTGTGGGTGTCGAGGAGGTAAGTCATTCCATGTATTCGCGCATTTCTTCGATTGGATCGCAGAAATCGTCGGACATCCAAATCTGACCAGCCATGTCGCCGCGACCGCTTTTTTTCCCGGGTATTTCCAACGGCTTGAGTTCGGCGACGGGTTTGCCGCGTTGGGTGATGACGAATTTCTTTCCTGATTGGACTTCCCTGAGGAGGCGGGAGAGCTCGGTCTTGGCTTGGAAGGCTCCGATGGACTCGGCGGCGGTCGGCATCTCGGCGATCCTGGCTTCGGTGTCGGGGTGTTCGCTCATTAAACTAGTTTATTGAACTGGTTGGTTTAGACAATCGATACTGTTGGCGGGATTTTTGTGGAATCGTTGCTTGTGCGTGGCACGGGCGATTTCTGGAGGAGGTTACGGCTCGGCGGGAGCCTCGCCCTCCGGGTTGGTTGCCGACGGCGTTTGAGGTTCTGGTTCGTCGACGGGTCTTGGCCGGGCGCGGAAGAGGTTGGTGACGTCTTCGATCATGAGGTAAAGGCTGGGCACGAGGACGAGGGTGATGACCGTGGCGAAGAGGATCCCGAAGCCGAGCGAAATTGCCATCGGGATGATGAAACGGGCTTGGCGAGACGTTTCGAAGATCATCGGCGCGAGTCCGCCGAAGGTCGTGAGGGTGGTGAGCAGGATGGGGCGAAAGCGGCGGACCCCGGCGTTGTGGATCGCGTCCCACGGGTTCATCCCGTCACGACGGAGTTGGTTCGCGTAGTCGATGAGGATGAGCGAATCGTTCACGACCACGCCGGCAAGCGCGATGATGCCCATGATGCTGATCGTCGAAATGTTGTAGCCCATGATGATGTGGCCGAGGACCGCTCCGACGATGCCGAAGGGAATGCTGAGCATGACGATGAGCGGCTGCGTGTAGCTGCGGAAGGGGACGGCGAGGAGAAAATAGATGAGCATGAGCGCGAGCAGGAAGCCGGTCTGGAGGCTGGAGAAACTGTCGGCCTGGTCGGCCTGGCGACCTTCGTAACCGTAGCTCAGGCCCGGGAAATCGCGGGCGAGCTGCGGGAGGACGGTGGTGTTGAGGGTGTCGATGAGGACGCTCGTTTCGCCGATGGGTTCGACGTCGGCGGAGACGGTGGTGGTGCGGCGACCCTCGCGGCGTTCAATGTTGCGATAGGAGCGACCCCGGTCGACGGAAGCGACTTCGGCGAGGGGAACGAAGGTTCCGTTGGGCGTTGAGACGAGGAGCGTGTCGAGGTCGTATTCGCTGGTTCGCTCCGACTCGGGGAGGCGGACCATGACCTTGATCTCGTTGCGGCCGCGTTGCTGGCGGAGAGCTTCCGCGCCGAAGAACGAATTGCGGACCTGACGGGCGATATCGCGGGAGGTGAGCCCGAGGGCCTCACCGGCGGGTTTGATTTGAAAATCGAACTGGCGTTTGCCGGGAGAGTAGCCGCTGTCGACGTCCTTGACGGCGGGATATTGCTCGAGGCGGGAGGCGAGGGTCGTGGCGGCGCGGTCGAGGGTGTCGGTGTCGCGGTGGGAGAGTTCGACTGAAAGTCCGGCCCCCGAGCCAGGGCCGCCGCGATCCGACTCGAACCGAAGCGATTCGACGCCGGGGACCGTGCCGGTGGCCTCGCGCCAGAGTTCGGTGACGGTGCCGGTGCTAATTGGACGGACGCCGGGTTCCTGAAGGTAAAGGCGGACGTCGACTTCGTTTTCGTCGATGGAGGACGCGACGCCGATGCCCAATTGATCGCCGCCATTTTCGGCGATCACGCGGTTACCCGAAGCGATGAGTCGTTGTTCGAGCGATTCCGCGTTCGCGAGCGGACTGCCGAGCGGGAGGCGGGCGGTGACGGTGGCTTGGTCGGCTTCGACGCGGGGCATGAAGATGACGCCGATGCGACCGCTCTGGATGTAGGCGAGCGTGATGAGCAGGGTGCCGAGGCCGGCGGCAACCGTGAGGCCGCGGTGGCGGAGCGTGCGCGCGAGAAACGGGGCGTAGACCGAGTCGATGAAACGGCGGACGCGGCGGGCAAAGGCCTGCTGCCAGCCGTGGAGTCGGGCGGTGAATCGATTGCCGGGTTTGCTGCGGGTGTGGGCGAGGTGGGACGGGAGGATGAGCAGGGACTCGATCCACGAGATGAGGAAAACGGTGATGACGACAATCGGAATGACACCCCAGATTTTGCCAAACACCCCGGGGACGAAGAGCAGTGGGAGGAAGGCGACGACGTTCGTGAGAATGCTGAAGGCGATCGGGAGCGAAACGCCGCGCGCGCCGATGACGGCGGCGTCGAAATTACTGAGGCCGCGTTCCCGGGCTTCGTAAATGTTTTCGCCCGCGACGATGGCATCGTCGACCACGATGCCGAGGGACACGATGAAGGCGAACATCGAGATCATGTTGATCGAAATGCCGAAGAACGGCAGGAAGAGCATGCCGCCGAGGAAGGAGATCGGGATCCCCATCGTGACCCAGAAAGCGAGCTTGAACTCGAGGAAGAGACCGAGAACGAAAAGGACGAGCAGGAAGCCGAAAAACGCGTTCTTGAGCAGGAGTGAGAGGCGTTGGCGGTAGACGTCGGAGTCGTCGATGCGGAGGGCGATCTCGACGCCGGGTGGGAGGTCGCGGCGGATGTCGGGCAGGACCGCCTTGACCGCGTCGGAGACGCCGATGGGGGTCTCGGTCCCGATCCGAAAGACGTCGAGTCCCATGCTGGGTTTGCCGTCGAAGCGGGCGAATCGGTTCACGTCGGCGAAGCCTTCGCGCACCGTGCCGATCTGGCCCAGCGTGAGGACGGTACCCTCGGGAGTCGTGACGATGGGGGTGTCGGCGTATTCGCGGGCGTATTCGCGACGATCGTCGAGCCGGAGGAGGATCTCGCCGGAGGTCGTCTCGATGCGACCGCCCCCGGTCTCGACGGAGGCCTGATTGATGCGCTGGGCGACTTCGTCGAGGGAGAGGCCGTAGCGACGCAGGGTGGCCTCGGAGATTTCGATGATGAGTTCGGGGGCGCGGGAAGCGTCGAGGTCGACCTGGGAAACCCCGGGACTCTGGAGGAGGCGGTCGCGGATCTGTTCGGTGATCTCGCGGAGGACACGCTCGGAGACGTTGCCGTAAACTTCGAGATCCATCACGTCGCGACGGCGGGTGTTGAGGGTGACGTTGGGGCGTTCGGCCTCTTCGGGGAAGGTCGTGATGCGGTCGATGGCCTGCTTGATGTCCTGGTAGACCTGGGTCCGGTTGGCCCCGATGAGCATCTCGGCTTGAACGGTGCCGGAACTCTCGCCGGCCGTGGCCGTGACTTCCTTGACGCCCACGATACCGCGGATTGCTTCCTCGACGACGAGGACGACGCCTTGCTCGACCTCCTCGGGGCTGCCGCCGGGCAGGGATACGCTCACGTTGACCGTGTCGGTCTCGAACTCGGGAAAGACCTCCTTCTTGATCTTGGTCGTCATGAAGAGGCCGCCGACCATGAGAAAGATCATGAGCAGATTCGGCGTGACGCGGTTTTCGACCATCCAGGCAATGATGCCGGAATGGGTGTTTTCGGGCTGGGTGTCGGGGGTCATGGGGCGAGCGTAGCGGTCGGTTCCTCGGTCGGTTCTTCAGTTCGGAGAGGCATGCCTTGAACGGGGGTCGAGAGGTCGGTGGTCACGATGCGGTCGCCGGGGTCGAGGCCGCTGGCGATGAGAACGTCGTCGCGACCGCGGAGGACGACCTCGACGTCGCGAATGTCGAGGGTGCCGTCGGCGGCGAGGAGGTAGATTTGGTCGTCGGCTTGGAGAAGGTTGCGAGGGAGCGTCGCGACGTTTTCCAGCTTGGGGCCCTCGAATTCTGCGCGGACGAACGAGCCGATGAGTAGGCGGGGTTGTTCGGGGTCGGCGAGACTGAGTGGGTCGGCGACTTCGATGATCACGCGGGCGAGGCGGCCGAGAGTTTCGAGGCTGGCGGCAAGGCGGAGGACCGTCCCGGTGCGGGTCTCGCCGGTCGGCCAGGCCGCGTCGTCGATCACGGTGACCGTCGACCCCGGGGTGCCGTCCGCGGCGGGGAAGGTGATCCATTTGAGATCGCTTACCGGGACGGTCGCCTCGATCCAATAGTGGTCGGTGCCGATGAGGGTCGCGAGGGTGGTTGTCGGGGTGACGCGGGCACCGGCGTTGAGCGGACGGCCGTCGACGATGGCGTTGAAGGGGGCGTTGACGGTGGTGCGGGCGAGGTCGACGGTCGCTCCGGCGAGGGCGGCTTCGGCGGAGGCGAGGTTGGCTTTGGCCATTTCGAGTTGGGGACGGCGGAGGACGAGGTCCTGGTCCTGCTCGGCGACGACTTCGCCGAGAAGCTCGAAATCCTGGACGGCGACGGCTTGGGCACCCTGCTCGATGCGAAGGTTGGTGCTGGCTTCGGTCACGACGGTCTCGGCGGCGCGTTGGGCAAGTTCGTAATCGAGTGGGTCGATCTGAAGGAGCTGGTCGCCTTTTTTGAAGGTGCCGCCGGGGACGAAATTTGGGTTCACGGATTCGACCTCGCCACCGACGCGGGGCATGAGCTCGACGGATTGGGCGGGTTGGACGGTGCCCATCGCTTCGACGCGAACGGGACGGGTGGTGAAGGTCACGGGCTGCACCTCGACCAGGGTGGCTTGTCGCTCGGCGGGTCGGGATTCTGCCTTGGGCGGGGTCTGGATGAGGAGGTAGCCGCCGCCGATGGCGAGCGCGAGGACGGCGATCGGGATGAGGCGGGCGACGAGGGAGCGGCGGGCTGGGGGGGTGAATGGTGCGGTGGGCTCGGTGGGCTCGGTGGGTGCGGTCATGGTGCGTGGTCGGTTCGCTCGGTAGTATCTACGACGAGTTTGGCGAGTGGGGGCACTTCGAGTGCCCAACTGCCGCCGAGGGCGCGGCAAAGACTGATGCGTTGTTGGAGGAGGGTGCGGCGAGCGGAGAGGTAGGTGCGCTGGAGTTCTTGCTCGGTCGAGATGGCGTCGAGGACGCGGAGGTAGTCGTTCGTTCCGTTGAGGTAACCTTGCCGAACGCCACGGAGGGCGGCGGTGGCGAACTCGAGCTGGCGTTCCAGGCTGCGGATAAATTCGCGTTGGCGAGCTTCGTTGCTGAGGGCGTCCTCGATCTCGCCGAAGGCATCGAGGATCGTCTGGCCGTAGAAATCGAGGCGCTCCGAGAGCACGGCGCGGACGCGGGTGACTTCATTGGCGCGGGCTCCGCCGTCGATGATTGGGGCGACGAAATTTGCGGCGAGGGTCGCAAGGTAATTGTCGAACAGGTCGCGGATCGCTTCGGCGTCGGTGTTGAAATCGGCGGTGAGGCTGACGCGTGGAAAACGGTCCGCGATGGCGGACCACACGCGGCGGTCGGCGGCGAGGACGTTGTAATAAGACGACCGGATGTCGGGCCGGCGCTGAACGAGGGCGGCGGGGAGGCCGGTGGCGGGAAGGGCTCCGGGGAAGGGCAACTTGGCGACCCGCGGCGCGACGGACTTGGTCGGTGGCTGGCCGAGGAGGATGGCGAGTTGGTGCTCGAAGATGGCGGCGCGACCGCGGGCGAGCGCGAGGTCGCCGCGGCGAGATTCTTCGAGTTGGCGCTGCTGGAAGACGTCGAGTGAGCCAACCTGTCCCTGGCGGAAACGGGTTTCCACGAGCTGGGTGACGTTTTCGTTCAAAGCGAGCTGGGCTTCGAGGAGGTCGACCTGGGCGTTCTGTTCGATGAGCTGATACCAGGTGTCGGCGACGGACGCGGAGAGGGTGAGGGCGGCGGCGTGGAGGTCCTCGGCGGAGGCTCTCGTTTCGAAAATAGCGGCGTCACGGCTCGACCGGACGCGGCCCCAGAGATCGAGTTCGTAACTGACTTGGAGACCGACGGCGAAGGTGTCCTCGGTGGTGTAATTCGTACCGCCACCCGACCCGCCGCCAAACTCGCCGCCGTCGAATCCTTCCGTCTGGGTCTGCCGATAGGCGCGGTCGGCCCCACCGGTGCCATCGAGCGCCGGGACGAGCGCAGCGGCTTCGATGCGGGCGATCGCGCGGGCCTGGCGCAGGCGGTCCCAAGCGGTTTTCAGGTCGAAATTATTCGCCAGCGACTCGTCGACTAGTCGGTTGAGAATGGGGTCGTCGAAGCTGCGCCACCATTGGTCGGGCAGGGGGAGGCCCAGCGTAGCGGAGTAGCCATTGGCGACGTCGACGGGCGGGATGATGGGTCTTTCGGGCGCGACACAGCCGGCGATAAAGAACATCGCTGGTAGGAGGAGTCGTCGCGGATCGGAGTTCACTGGGTGCGGAAGCTACGGTGGGTCCCGTGATTTTCAAAGTCCGTTGACGTTCGTTCCGCCGGGCAGGAAGTCCTCGCTTCTCGAGTTTGTGCGTTGCGCGGGGCGGGCGGGGGACGTTTGATTGGGCATGATCCACCTCTCCGACGACATCCAGACCGCCCGCGACTACATCGGAGGCGGCTGGGTCGACCCCGCGCCCGGTGCCGCGCTCTGCGCGGTCGAGAATCCCGCAACCGGCCAGACCATCGGTCAGACCCCGCTCGCAGACGCGACCCGCGTAGCCCAAGCCGTTGAGGACGCCGCGACCGCCTTCGAGACCTGGCGGCGGGTCCCGGCCACCCAGCGGGTCCAGTATTTGTTCAAATTCAAAGCGCTGCTCGAAGAAAACGTCGACGCCATCGCCCGCACGATCACCCTCGAGCACGGCAAAACGCTCGCCGAATCCCGCGCCGAAGTCCGCCGCGGCATCGAGAACGTCGAGATGGCCTGTGCGATCCCGATGCTCATGCAGGGCGAATTTTCCGAAGACGTGGCCGAGGGCATCGACGAATTCATGATCCGCCAGCCGCTCGGCGTCTGCGTGTGCATCGCGCCGTTCAATTTTCCGGCGATGATCCCCTTCTGGTTCCTACCCTACGCCATCGCCTGCGGGAACACCTTCGTCCTCAAGCCCTCCGAGCGCGTCCCCTTCACGATGCAGGTCGTCTTCGAGCTCGTTGATCAGCTCGGCCTACCCCCCGGCGTGCTCAATCTCGTGAACGGCGGCCGCGAAGCGGTCGATGTCCTGCTCGAGCACCCCGCCGTCTGCGCGGTCAGCTTCGTTGGCTCCACCGCCGTCGCCCGCCACATCTACGCGACCGCCGCAGCCCACGGCAAACGGGCCCAGTGTCAGGGTGGTGCCAAGAATCCGGTCATCATCATGCCCGACTGCGATCTCGAGATGACGACGCGCATTGTCGCCGACAGCGCCTTCGGTTGCTCCGGACAGCGTTGCCTCGCGGCGTCGTTGGCGATCACGGTCGGCGAGGCTCGGGGAGAATTCCGTGACGCCATCTGCGATACCGCGATGAGCCGCAGACTCGGATCGGGCCTCGAGCCGACGACGGAACTCGGGCCCGTCATCAGCGACGCGAGCCGCCAGCGCATCGGCAGGCTTCTCGGTCAAGCGCAGGACGCGGGCGCGAAGCTCGCCGTCGACGGACGGTCACCGAGCGTCGGCGGTGCGGACAACGGCTACTTCGTTGGCGCGACGATCATCGACGAACTTACGCCCGACAATCCAGCGGCGGGCGAGGAGATCTTCGGTCCCGCCCTCGGTCTCATGCACGCGGCGACGGTCGAGGAGGCCATCGCCCTCGTGAACGGCGGCCGTTACGGCAACATGGCTTGCATCTTCACCGGCAGCGGCGCCGTCGCCCGCAAGTTCCGCAACGAGGCCAATGCCGGGAACATCGGCATCAACATCGGCGTCGCTGCGCCGATGGCCTTCTTCCCGTTCAGCGGCTGGAAGGACAGCTTCTTCGGCGACCTCCACGGGCAATCCAAGCACGCGGTCGAATTTTTCACCCAGACCAAAGTCGTCGTCGAACGCTGGCCGAAGACGTGGTCTCGGCAATTTTAGGACACCGGTGGCAGCGGCGCTCCGCGGCAGCGCCTAGGCCCCACTCGGTGATTGCGCCCGTGCGCTTCACCGAAGCGTCGTGACAAAGACTGGTGCTAGATCGCGTTCTGGCGCATGAGCTTGTCGACGTCCGGGGCGATGAGGGCCCGGTCTTCGGCGAGCATGCGGTCGATGAAGAGGATGCCGTGCAAGTGGTCGTGTTCGTGCTGGATGGCCCGGGCGAGGAGGCCGGTGGCCTCGAAGGTGAGGGTTTCGTTTTCGAGGGTTTTGGCGGTGACCTTGACCTTCGACGGGCGGGGGATTCCGCCGAGGAGGCCGGGGAAACTGAGGCAGCCTTCGGAATCGGGGCCGGTGTCGCCAAATCGCTCGATCTCGGGATTGATGAGGATCATCGGCATGTAGTCGTCGAGATCGACTTCGGTGCCCTCGATTTTCATCGTGCCCGCGCGCTCGCCGGCATCGGTGACGTCGACGATGCAGAGCTGGAGGGAGAGGCCGACTTGTTGGGCGGCGAGGCCGACGCCGTCAGCGTCGTTCATGGTGTCGATCATGTCACCCGCTAGCTTGCGAATCCGGTCGTCGATGGTGTCGATGAGCTTGCCCTTGGAGCGGAGGGCGGGATGGCCGTATTGGACGATGGGCAGGATCATGAAAATTGGAAATTGGAAATGCGGAATGAGAAATGGCTACAGCTTCGCCGGTTTTGTTTCGACCGGGTTGGTGAAAGCGGGGAGATTTTTGATGCCGGCTCCCTTCAGGGCGTCGAGGACTTGAACGATGACGCCGAACGGTGCGGTCTCGTCGGCTTGCATGGCGACGGGGCGATCCGGGGCGGCTTCGCGGGCTGCGATGAGGGTCGGGCCGAGGTCCTCGAGGGTGACGGGATTGTCGTCGAGGGTGAGTTCTTCGGCGGACTTGACGCGGAGGACGAGGGGCTCCGTTGTGGCCTCCGCGGAGGGGGCGGCGGTTTTGGATTCTGGAAGGTTGATCTCGAGCTGCGGCTGCGTTTTTTTGAACGTCGTCGTGACGATGAAAAAAATCAGCAGGATGGCGAGGATGTCGATGAGCGAGACGATGATGACCGCCGGGCTGCGCCGTTTGCGGGTGTAAAATCTCACTGGTCTTCGATGGGGGTGAAGTCTTCGTGGATCGAGGGTTGCTCGCCGGGGTTCGGGTAGCACTTCACGAGGAGCTCGGCGACAACGGACTCCATCTCGACCGACATAACCTCGATCTTGCGCATGAAATAGTTGTAGGCGATGAGCGAGGGGGCGGAGACGGCCAGGCCTACGATGGTGGTATTCAGCGCCTCGGAGATGCCGCGAGCGATGACGATGGGGTCGCCGTCGCCGACGTTGGCGAAGATTCCAACGAGGCCGGAGAGGGTGCCGAGGAGGCCCAGGATGGGGGCGACGCCAGTGGTGATCTCGAGGATGACGAGTCCACTTTCAAGTCGAGCGGTCTCGTGGCGGGCTTGGGTGGCGACGGCTTCGGCGTTTTCGCTTTTCTGCCAGGAGAGGTGACGGAGGAGGGTGAGGAGAATGCGGGAGAGCGGGGAGCGGTGCTTGGTCATCAAGCGGCTTAAGTCGGTGAGTTCATCGCCGGGCTGGAGTCGCTCGACCTCGTCCTCGAGGACGTCGGGCATGACGACGTTTTCTCGCAGGGCCATGGTGCGTTGGACGATGACGGTGAGCGCAATGATCGACAGGATGAGCAGGAAGATCATGAAGATCCCGCCTTGGAGGAAGAATCCGCTAACGCTGGAGAAGGCTGATGCGAGGTGGAGTGACATGCGGGTGGGAGGGTAGCCGTTGGGATGAAGAATGAGAAATTAGAAATGGGAAATGGTTCGGCGCTTCGTGCGAGCTTTGGATTTCTCATTTCGCATTTCGCATTTCTCATTAGCTTCGAGCGATGGATTGGATTGGTGCGAGGCGGTTGCGGCGGAATCGGCGGTCGGCGGGTTTGCGGGATCTCCTGCGGGAGACGGTGGTGCGGGTGGAGGATCTGGTGTGGCCGGTGTTCGTGCGAGCGGGGGGCGGGGAGCCGGAGGAGGTCGCTTCGATGCCGGGGGTGATGCGCTGGACGGTCGATGGCCTGGTGCGCGAATGCGGGGAAGCGGCGCGGCTGGGCATTCGGGCGGTGGCGATTTTTCCGGTGATCGCGCCGGAGTTGAAGGATGAGGTCGGAGCGCACGCGGTGGATGAAGCGAACGTGCTGTTTGCGGCTGTGCGGGCGGTGAAGGCGGCGGTGCCGGAGCTCATCGTGATCACGGACGTGGCGCTCGACCCTTACACGGATCACGGTCATGACGGGCTGATCTCGGAGGACGGGATGGTGGTCATGAATGACCAGACGGTGGCGGCGCTTTGCGAACTTGCGGTGGCGGAGGCGCGGGCGGGGGCGGATCTCGTGGCTCCCTCGGACATGATGGATGGGCGGGTCGCGGCGATCCGGGAGGCGCTGGATGGGGCGGGGTTCGAGGACGTGGGGATCCTTTCCTACGCGGCGAAGTTTGCTTCGGCGTTCTACGGTCCGTTCCGGGACGCGGTGGGGAGCAAGGTGGCGGGGAAGGGCGTGGATAAGCGGACCTACCAAATGGACCCGGGGAACGCGCGGGAGGCGTGGCTGGAGGTGGCGCTGGATGAGGCGGAGGGGGCGGACATGGTGATGGTGAAGCCGGCGGGGGCTTATCTGGATATCATCCGCGGGGTGCGGGAGCGGACGGATCTGCCGGTGGCGGCGTATCAGGTGAGCGGAGAATACGCCCAGATCCACGCGGCGGCGCGGCTGGGGTGGCTGGATTACGCGGCGGCGAGGGACGAGAGTTTGCTGGCGATCAAGCGGGCGGGGGCGGATTTTGTGCTGACGTATTTTGCGCGGGAGATCGCGGAGGGAAGGTGATTTTTCTCGCGCAGAGGCGCAGAGGCGCAGAGGGGATGCAATCACCTGAAACTCATTTCTCTGTGTCTCTGCGTCTCTGCGCGAGAATCGTATTCCGATGAGCTTTGCGCGGGTGTTGTTGGATCAGTCGGCGGGGAAGCCGTTTGATTACGGGGTGCCGGCGGGGTTGAGCGTGGGTGTGGGGTCGCGGGTGCGGGTGCCTTTGCGGACTCGGACGGTGCTGGGGACGGTGGTGTCGTTGCACGAGACGACGGAGGCGAAGGGGGTGCGGGATCTGGCGTCGGTGGTGGGGGATTCCCCGCTGATTGGGGCGGTGTTGCTGCGGATGGCGACTTGGATGGCGGACTACTACTGTTGTCCGATCGAGGTGGCGACCCGGGCGGTGCTGCCGGTGGTCATTCGGAAGGCGGAGATGGGGTACAAAAAGGCGGATTTCGCGCGGATCGTGCGAGAGCCTTCGGCGGAGGAATTGGCGGAGATCGGGCGGCGAGCGGCGAAGCAGGCCGAAGCCTGGGAACGGCTGAAGGCGGAGGGGGGGCAGCTGAAGGTGGCGGCGGTGCCGGAGCTGCGGGATGCTTTCAAGGGGTTGGCGCGGCGGGGTTGGGTCGTTGTCGAATCGCTGGAGGTGGCGCGGGATCCGGAGGGAGTCTTTCTGCCGTCGCCGGAACTCGAACTCAATCCCGAGCAGGCGGTAGCCCTGGCGGCGGTGCGGGTGGCGATTGATTCGCCGGACATTGCGCGGCCGATTTTGCTGCACGGGGTGACGGGGAGCGGGAAGACGGAGGTGTTCTTGCAGGGGATTCAGCACGCGCTTTCGCTCGGGAAGACGGCGCTGGTGATGGTGCCGGAGATTTCGCTGACGCCGCAGACGGTGGAGCGGTTCAAGTCGCGGTTCGCGGAGATGCAGGGGGAGGTGGCGGTGATGCACTCGCACCTGTCGGAGGGGGAGAGGCACGACGAGTGGCACAAAGTGCACTCCGGGCGGGCGAAAATCGTGATCGGGGCGCGGAGCGCGGTGTTCGCGCCGTTGGAGAATCTGGGGCTGATCGTGGTGGATGAGGAGCACGAGTCGTCCTACAAGCAGGACGAGGCGCCGAGGTATCACGGGCGGGATCTGGCGGTGCTGCGGGCGAGCTTGGAGCCTTGCGCGGTGCTGCTGGGAAGCGCGACGCCGTCGATGGAGAGCTACCACAACGCGGTGACGGGGAAGTACGAATTGCTGTCCATGCCGTCGCGGATCGATGACCGGCGGATGCCGCTCATTCGCGTGGTCGACATGCGGCAGCAGAATCGGGTGAAGGGGCAGCCGGCTATCTTATCGCCGATCCTTTCGTCCGGGATCGAGGGGCGGCTCGCTCTGGGTCAGCAGACAATTCTCTTTCTGAATCGGCGGGGTTACGCGTCGGCCTTGCTGTGCGGGGTGTGCGGGCACGTGTGTCATTGCCCGGATTGTTCGGTCGCGCTGACGTATCACCGGGAGGATGAGCGGTTGAGGTGCCACGTGTGTGGTCATGCCGCGGTGACGCCGAAGAAGTGTCCGGGGTGCGGGGATCCGGCGATTCGGCACGCCGGGTTTGGGACTCAGCGGATCGAGGAGGTGGTGCGGCGATTTTTTCCGAAGGCGCGGGTGGCGCGGATGGACGCGGACGCGATGCAGCGGAAGGGGGGATTTCGCGAGACGCTGGATTTGTTCAAGGCCGGGAAGATCGATGTGCTCATCGGGACTCAGATGATCGCGAAGGGGCTGCACTTTCCGAACGTCACGTTGGTCGGGATCGTGAACGCGGATATGAGTTTGCACGTGTCGGATTTTCGCAGTGGCGAGCGGACGTTTCAGTTGCTGACGCAGGTGGCCGGGCGGGCGGGGCGGGGGGATTACGAAGGGGAGGTGGTGGTGCAGACGTTCACGCCCGCGAGTCCGTCGATCCAGTTTGCGCGGCACCACGATTTTGCGGGGTACTGGGAGCAGGAGTCGAAGATGCGGGAGCAGTTTCGGCATCCGCCCTTCGTGCGGATGGTGCTGGTGACGGTGCGGGGGGAGCAGGAGGAGATGGCGCTGTTTTGCGCGCAGACGGTGGAGCGGAGGTTGAAGGAGGTGGCGGCGGACGATTGGTTGGTGGGGGCCGCGACGCCGGCTCCGTTGGCGCGGGCGAAGGCGTTGTATCGGTTTCAGGTGAGCGTGCGGGGGGGGAGCGCGGTGCGAATGAGTCGGGCGCTCAAGGAGTTGCTGAGGAAGCTGACGCTGCCGGAGGGGGTGCGGGTGACGGTGGACGTGGATGCGGTGAGTCTGATGTGATGCGGTCGGAAGGTCGTAAAGTCCAAGGTCGAAAGTCTGAAGTTCCGCCTCGCGGTTGCTTGGATCGGCGAGCGGAGGTCTCCGCTACTTGAATCGCGCGGAGCGCGTGGCTGACCTTCGACTCACTTCGGCAGGTGATCGGTGCAGTATTCCTGGCCGGAGGCGGTGACGCGGAAGTCGAGGTCGGGATCGGTGACTTCGGTGCGGTGGCAGGTTTCGCACCGGTGGAGGGTTTCGCTGCGATCCTTGGCGGACTCGAATTTCGCGCGGCGGGCGGCGGTTTTTTGAGAATCCCGCATTTGGCGGGCGAAGGCGGGGCCAAAGAAGAGGAAGTAATTCGCAAAGGTGACGACGACGGTGACGCGGGTTGCCCAATCGCCGCCGAGCGCCGCCAGGCCGTAGAGGGCAGCGGAGATGAGGGCGATCCATTTGATCTTCACCGGGAGGACGAAGAGGATGAGGAGGGTGAACTCGGGCAGCACGGTGCCGACGGCGAACAGGAGGGAGGCGATGAGGGCGGCGTTGGCGAAAGTCTGGCCAAAGACGAGGGCGGAGGCGGTGATGGCGAGGTAGCCGATGAGGACGTAAGCGTTGAGCTTGAACGTGCCCCAGGTGCCTTCGAGCAGGTCGCCGAGGAACCATTCGTAATAGAGGGCGAGCAGGATCCAGATGAAGCTGAGGGTCGTGGGAATGAAGACCCAGGTGACGAGGCGCCAGACCTGACCTTGGAGGATGAGGTCGCGGTCGAGGACCAGGGCGGTGACGTAACTTCGGTCCAGCGTGAGGAGAATGAAAACGAGGGCGTTGAGGACGACGATGTAGCGGACGAGGCCGGGGATGGCGTAGCGACCAATTTTGGATTCGAGGGTAGCGAGGACGGACATCGAGCGTAGTTTAGGAAGACAATGCGCTTTGAACAGAAGGTAACGACGGTGACGAAGGATGAATGATACGGTTCGGGGTCAGTCGAGCAAACGACCGGTGATGATCTACGACGGGGATTGTTCGTTCTGTAAGCGGTGGGTTGAGCGGTGGCGGGTGATGACCGGGGACGGGGTGGAATACATCCCGTCGAGTGAGGGGAGGGTGCGGTTTCCGGAGGTGCCGGAGGGGGATTGGGAGGCGTCGGTGCAATACGTCGAGGTGGACGGGACGCGGACGCAGCGGGCCGACGCGGTGTTTCGGGCTCTGGCCGTCGGGAATTGGTTGGGGCGCGCGGGGCACTGGGCCTACGAGCGGGTGCCGGGATTTGGGGTGGTGGCGGATGCGGGGTATGACTTTGTGGCGCGGAACCGGGGGGTGTTTTCGAAGTTCAGCTGAGGGCGGCTTCGGCGTTCGGAAGGAACGTCCGGTAGAAGGCGAGATATCGGTCGCGGATGGTGGCGGGGTCGAAGCGGGTGGCGGCGTCGGCTCGGGCGGCGGCGCCGAGGGCGGCGCGGAGTGTGGGATCGTCGACGAGGCGGTCGATGGCGGTGGCGAGGGCGGTCGGGTCGCGGGGGGGCACGAGGAGGCCGGTTTCGTTTTCGCGGATAACTTCGGGGATGCCGCCGACGTGGGTGGCGATGACGGGGTGGCCGTGGGCGAGGGTTTCCAAAATGCTGAGACCGAAACTTTCTTGCTCGGAGGCGTAGATGCCGAGGTCGCAGGCGTTGAGAAAATCGTCGATGGCTTGGACGCCTTCGAAGGCGGTGACTTGGTCGGTGAGGCCGAGGTCGGCGACTTCGGATCGGTAGGGGGTGAAATCGTCGCCGGCGAGGATGACGAGGCGGAGGCGGACTCGGTTTTTGGCGCTAGCGATGGCCTGAAGAATATCGGTGACGCGTTTGCCGGGGCGGAGGTTGGAGAGGTGGAGGAGCAGGATCTCGTCGTCGGCGATGGCCAGTTCGGCTCGGAGGGTGGCCCGGTCGCGGCGAACGGGGGAGGGTTTGAAAAAATTTGGAATGACGCTGATGGACTTCGTGATGCTGAAGGTGTCGATGGTCTGTCGGCGGAGGCTTTCGGAGACGGTGGTGACGCCGCAGGAATTTTCAATGGAGTGGCGGATGATGGGGCGGTAGTGGGGGTCCTGGCCGAGGAGGTTGGTGTCGGTGCCGTGGAGGGTTGTGATGAGGACTGGCTGGTGGCCGTCGCCGAGCATGAGGCGGGCGAGGAGGGCGGCGGTGGCGTGGGGGACGGCGTAGTGGACGTGGAGAATATCAAGCTGGAACTCGGTGCTGACTTCGGCGATGCGAACCGACAGCGGGAGGGTGTAGTCGGGGTATTTGAAGAGGGCGTATTCGTTGACGATAACGGGGTGAAAACGGAGATTTGGCGTGTCGGGTCCGAGGCGGACGGGGCGTTCGTAGCTGATGAAGTGGACCTCGTGCCCGGCGGCGGCGAAGAGGAGGCCGAGCTCGGTGGCGACGATGCCGCTGCCGCCGATGGTGGGGTAGCAGACGATGCCGATGCGGAGGGGCTTGGACATCGTCAGAATGCGCGGGCGGTGCGGGCGAGTCGGGCGAGGGTCGAGACGACGGGCGGATCGTTCGGCCAGAGGGCGGTGGCGTAATCGCAGCCCGCGAGGAGCCCGAGTTGGTGGGCGTGGCTGAGCTGAAGGTTGCGGTAGTCGCGGTGGGCGAGCTGGGAGGCGTGGCAAGCCATGAGGTCCTTCCACCGATCAACGGTTGGCGAGACGTCGACGAGGATGGTACCGGTCAGGGTCGCGTCGGAGGGTGGGGTAATCGCGTAGAACCAGAGCGAATCGATGGGGTGAGGTGGGAGGTCGCGGAGGGCTGGGAGGCCGGCGTAGCGGGCGAGGCGGCAGGCGTCGCGGGTGGCGTGGCCGACGGCGGCGTGGTCGGGGTGCTGATTGGCGTGGGTGGTCGGGGCGAAGACGAGGTCGGGGCGGAACTCGCGGATGAGGCGGGCGAGGGAGGAGGCGTTGGCGGGAGAGGCGGTCTGCGCTCCGTCGCCTTCGAAGGGGATGATGGTGAGGGTGGCTCCGAGGAGGTCGGCGGCAGCGCGGGCTTCGGATTCTCGCACGGTGGGAGTGCCGTGGCTGGAGGATTCGCCACGGGAGGTGATGGCCAGGTGGATGGTGGCGCCGGCGTCGCGTTCGGTGAGAAGGACTCCGCCGAGGCCGAACTCGAGGTCGTCGGGGTGGGCGCCGATGGCGAGGATTGTCGGGGAGGTCATTGGTCGTCGGGGAGGTGGGCGATCGAGGGGTTGGAGATTTCGTCTCGGGGAAAGAATTGGATGTCCGGGGCTTGGGTTTGATCGAGGTATTTCATTTCGCCGGCTCCGGCGACGTAGTGGGTGCAGCGAATGACGGATTGCATCCACCGCAGGCGGGTGTCCCGGGCGGGACTGATCTGGCGAGGGTTCCACGACTGGGAGGGGAGGTCGATAAAGGCATTGCCTCCCCGGTGGAGGCGGAGGCGACCGCCGGAGTCGCGGCGGGCGCGGACGGTTTCGCCCTCGTAGGGAACGTCGACGAAGTAGTCGTCGACGGGGCAGGCGGTGGTGCGAAAGGCCGGGTCGCTGGAGCGGGCGACTTCGATGCCGTGGAGCAGGCCGAGGGCGCGATACATCGAAAGACAGAAGTCGGCGGGGTTGGTGGCGTCGATGGATTCGAAGGATTCGACGTGGGCGGGGCTGAGGTATTTGGGAAGTTGCGGGGCGATTTCCCTAGCCCAGTTCGGGACGATGCGTTTGGCGTAGAGGGGGGAGTATTTTTTCTGAATCTTGTTCTCGAAGGTGAAGTTGAGGCGTTGTTCGTCGCTGGTTTTTTCTTCGATCAGGATCGTCTGGGTTTCGCGCGGGTCGTGGTCGCTGTCGTGATAGAAGAAGACGATGCGGCCACCGAGCCGGACTTGGAGGCGGCGGGCAGTGCGGATTTTTGCAACGAGGAAACGCTTGGGAAGGAAGCCGCAGGGTTGTTGGCCGAAGCAAATGACGGGATCGCTCATGGGCGGGGGCGGAGGGTCTGGATGGCGAGTGCGAGGATGATCGTCAGGACGCAGCCGATGAGGTTGAACCAAAGGTAGCCGATCTCGACCGGGGAAAAGTAGAGCACGAGAACGGTGACTTCGGCGGTGACGCCGGCGATGAAGGCGGCGGTGCCGCCGACGCGTTGGATGAAGAAGGCAATGAGGAAGAGGCCGAGGATCGCTCCGTAAAAGAGGGAACCGATGATGTTGACCGCTTCAATGAGGTTGTCGAAGAGGGTGAGGGTCATCGCGAAGCTGAGGGCGATGGCACCCCAAAGGAGGGTGAGGAGGCGGGCGACCCAGACGTAGTGGGTATCGCTGGCGTCATTGCGGATGAGGGTGCGGTAGCCGTCGTTGACGGTGGTGGAAGCCAGGGCGTTGAGCTCGGACGCGGTGGACGACATGGCGGCGAGGAAGATGACGGCGACCAGGAGGCCGACGAGGCCGGAGGGGAGGTAGGCGAGGACGAAGCCGAGGAAGACGTAGTCGGAGTCTTCGGTGTCGGCGTCCGGGTTGGCGGCGAGGAGGGCGGTGCGGAAGGCGGCGCGTTGGGTGTCCATCTCGCCGGTGAGGCGGTGGATCTCGGCGGTCGTTTCGGAGGTCCGGTCGGCGAGGGCCGAGCGGGCGACGGTCGCACGGGCGGTGGCGGATTTTTCGAACGTGGACTGGATGGGGGCGAGGGTCGCGGGGGGGACTTGGGCAATGGCGGCTTCGTTGAAGAAAATGGGCGGGGGCTGGAAGAGGTAGAAGACGAAGAGGAGGACGCCGAGGAGCAGGATCGCGAACTGCATCGGGATCTTGAGAACGGCGTTGAACATGAGGCCGAGGCGACTCGACGTTGCGGAATCGCCGGCGAGGTAGCGCTGGACTTGGGACTGGTCGGTGCCGAAGTAGGAAAGCGCCAGGAAAGTGCCGCCAATGAGGCCGGTCCAGATGGTGTAGCGTTCGCCGGGATCGACGGAAAAGCTGATGGCTTGGAGTCGGTCGCTGATACCGGCGAGGTAGATGGCGTCGGCGAACGAGACGTCGGCGGGAAGTCCGGCGACGACGTAGCCGAACGCGATGGTCATGCCGATGAGGATGACGAGCATCTGGTAACGTTGGGTGAGGCTAACGGTGCGGGTGCCGCCGGTGACGGTGTAGAGGACGACGAGGGCGCCGGTGAAAAAAATGGTCGGGCCGAGCGGCCAGTGGAGGATCGACGAGACGATGATGGCGGGCGCGTAGATCGTGATGCCGGCGGCGAGGCCGCGTTGGAGGAGGAAGAGGCTGGCACCGAGCAGGCGAGTTTTTTGGTCGAAGCGTTGGCCGAGGAATTCGTAGGCGGTCGTGACCTTGAGTTTGTAGTAAATCGGGACGAAGACGGCGGAGATGATGATGAGGGCGATGGGGAGGCCGAGGTAATTTTGGACAAATCCCAGGCCTTGCGCGTAGCCCTGACCGGGGGTGGAGAGGAACGTGATGGCTGAAGCCTGGGTGGCCATGACGGAAAGGCCGATGGTCCCCCATTTGAGGTCGTTGCCGCCGCGGAGGTAATCGTTGGAACTGTGGTCACGGCGGGCGGTCCAGAGGCCGTAGGTGACGATGCCGATGACTGTGCCGAGGAGAACAATCCAGTCGAGGGGCGTCATGCGTGGGCGACCGTGAACCAGCGGAGGAGAATGACCTGAAGGATGAGCCACGCGAGCGTCGCTCCGTAGATCACCCGCCAGTTGACGCGGTCATTCATCCTGGCCGAGGGAGACGAGGTTGGCGAAGAGGCGGTAGGCTCCGGGGACACCAGCGGGGAGTTGGCGGAAGAAGGAGAGACCGGTGTAGACGAAGTAGCCGGTGCCGAGGCGCTCAACGAGGAGGCTGCCCCGGCTGGCGGGTTCGTCCGGATCGGCGATGGAGAGAAGCGGCGTGAAGGCGGGGTCCCATTCGGAAGCAAAATACAGGCCGCGCTCCTGGACCCAGCCGTCGAAGTCGGTGGGAGTGATCTTGTTGGGTCGATTTAACGCGGGGTGGTCGGGAGTCAGGATGGACACCTCGGCGGTCTCGTCGGTGACGCGGTCGCGGGACAGGGTGAGGGTGGAAGGGGTGAACTTATCGGCCAGGAGACCGCGGGTGGTGTTGTATTGCGAAATGACGACGCCCCCGCGGGCCGCGTATCCGAAGAGGGCGGGAAGCATGAAGCGGATGCGGTCGTTCGTGTTGACGGCGCGAATGCCAAGGACGATGGCATCGTAACGGGTGAGATTCGCGGGGGTAAGGTCAGCCTCGCTGAGTGCGTCGACGGTGATGCCCATGCGTCGGAGGGCTTCGGGGATCTCGTCACCGGCTCCGGAGATATAGCCGACGCGGGTGGCGGTTGTTTTGACGTCGAGGGCAATGAGTTTGGCTTCGGCGACGGGGAAGAGCGTTTGAGCGGGAATGTGGCCGGGGTCGATGCGATCGTAGCCGCGGTTGGTCGTCTGGCCGTCGATGAGGAGTTCGGCGGTGAGGGTCGATTGGCTCGGGGCTGCGGCGGGGGTGAGGGTGGCTTCGATGGAGATTTCCTCGCTGGGTTGAGCGTCGAACTGGACGGAGGCGGGTTCGACTTTCCAGCCGTCGGTGGTGACAAAGTGGAGTTTACCGCCGGCGATCGGCGCGCGGGCGAGGATGCGGGCGGTGATTTTTCGAGGTTTGGCGTCGGCGAAGATCTCGGTGGATTCGGTGAGTTTGATCATCGCGGGGGGGGTGACGATGAAGGGCTCTTTGACTTCGCCGCGGACGGGATCGTTGAACTTGTGAATCGTGGCGAGCTCGTAAGTGAGCGGATAGCCGTCGACGGTGACCTTTGCGGTGACGGGGAGGACGGGCAAATTATCGGGTCGACCGATGAGTTGCTGATCTGCGACCGAGAAGCGGCTGTCGATGGGGGAGTCAGTGAGCCAATAGGGTTGGGAGATCGAGGTTGGAGCGGTGAGGATGATTTCCCTTTCGAGGAGTTGATTGGGCGCAAGGGTCGTCGGGTCGCTGGAGTTGATCGCGACGGTGACGGCGAAGCCCGAGCGTTGGATTGCGCGGAGGGTGAGGGTGACCTCGGCACCGGCGACGGCGGATTGGGCGGCGGCGATGCTTTCGAGGTCGAGACCCAGGCAGGCGGCGATGACGCGCTGGAGGTCGCGGAGTTTCTCGGTTCGCCAGAATTGGTCGGGGAGGGCGGTGAGGGCTTGGTGCGCGGCGATGAGGTCGGGGACGGCGCGGGACGGGTCGGCGGGTGAATAGGCGGCGAGAGCGCGGTCGATTGCTTCGGCAACGAGGTTGGAATCCGGGACGCGGGTCCAAGTGGTGTCGACTCCGGCGAGGAGGGAGACGGTGGTGGGATCGCCGGCGAGGGGGGTGAAGTATTCGAAAGATTCGCCAAGTTCGGGTGTGGTGCCGAAGCCTTGGGATCGGTGCGCGCTGCGGCTCAAGGCGGCTACCTCGGGGTAGGATTTGCCGAGGAGCGGGTTGTAGCCACCGACGTCGATGCGGAGGAGACCGGTGGGATCGAATTTGATATTGCGGCGCTGGTAAAACCAAGAAGAGGTGTTCCAGAGGAGGCGTTTGGCGGCCCAGGGTGCGGCGAAGGCGAGTTGCTCGGGAAAGGCGGTCGGGTCGGCCGCGGCGGCGAAGGCCTCTTTTGCGAGGAGGGCCGAGGCGGTGTGGTGACCGTGCGTGAAGCCTTCGAGAAGGGAAAATCGGGTGACGATGACGTCGGGTCGGGTCGAGCGAATTGCCCAGACGACGTCGGCGAGCGTCTCGGTCTCCCCCCAGAAACGAACGCTTTCCTGGGGGGTCTTCGAGTAGCCGAAATCGATCGCTCGGGTGAAGAGCTGATTGCCGCCGTCGATGCGGCGGGCGGCGAGGAGTTCCTGCGTGCGGATGAGGCCAAGCTTCTCACCGAGATCGGCCCCGAGCAGATTCTGCCCGCCGTCGCCGCGGGTGAGGGAGAGATAAGTGGTTCGGAATTTTTCGCCGTTGGCGAGATAGGCGATGAGGGTGGTGTTCTCGTCGTCAGGGTGGGCGGCGACGTAGAGAACGCTGCCGAGGACTCGGAGTTTTTCGAGTTCGAGACCGAGCTGGCCGCTGGGGATCGGTTCGAGCGCAGCGGTCGGGCGAAGCGTGAGCATCAGCAAGCAGGCCGCTGGGATGAGCGCACGCATGGCCGGATGGAAGGGGTCCGCGTTACTTCAGTTTGGCGAGGAGGTCTTCGTTGCGCTGGATGTAGCCGGAGTCGCCGCCTTCGGAGGCTTTGGCGGTCTCGATGGATTTGTTGGCCGCCGCGATTGCCGCCTCGGTTTTGCCTTGCTTGGCGAGGATCTGCGCGTAGCCATGCTGCCACCAGAAGGCGTCGGGGTTTTTGGTGGTGGCGGTCTCCATCCAGGTCGCGGCTTGGTCGAGATCCATGTCGTTCTCTGAGTAGAACTCGGCGGCGCTGGCGTAGTCGCGAGCGGTCCAGTTGTCCTGATCGCTCATGGCGGATTCGATGGAGGCGGCGGAGAAAGATTTGGTGTCGATCGTGATCGGGACGGTGACGCGGGTATCGGCCCAATCGAGATTGAGGGAAGCGAAGTCGTCGCGGAGGTCCTGGAAGCCGATGGTGAAGCTTTCGACGGGCGGTTCGAGCTCGGTGGGTTTGACGGTGACGCGGGCTGCGTCTTTGGATTCGTCGTAGGACCCGGCGTTGGCGACCTCGACGTCGCTGGAGAGGATGACGGTCCATTCGTCTTCGCCTGGGATGGTGAAGAGGACGTATTCGCCGGCCGGGACGGTTTTGTCGCCGAAGGTGATCTCGGTGTCGAAGGTGACTTTGGTGGGGGCGTTGGCTCCGGTGCGCCAGATCTCACCGTAGGGAACGAGGTCGCCGTAGATGGTGCGGTCTTTCACGCCGGGGCGGGAATAAACGACGGTGAAGTTGGTGACGCCGACGACTTGGTCGAGCGTGGAAGCGGGGCTGGGTGCGGCGGTCTTAATCTGCGCATGGAGCGGAAATGAGAGGGCGAGGAGGACGGCGGTGAGGAGGATGGGCTTTTTCATAGTTTGAATTGCGTCGAACGAGAGTAGGGCGGGGTTGGGGGATGTCAAATGGGGATGGGCGGTTGTGAGCGGGCGGGAAATCTGGCGACGTTCGGTCCGGAGGGCTCGAAGCCCGCGCTCCCCGGGCTCCTCTTGGGTGACAACGTGGCTCCGCTCAGAACGACTTGCCGGCGCGCACGTTGAGAAGCGGATCGCCGCAGCCGCCTTCGCCGCTGGGGCGCACGTGCGGTTTGGCGATGTCTTGGATTCCCTGGCTGGCGTACGGATCGGCCCCGGCGACGATGACGATGTCGCGATGATCGAGGGTGCCCATCTTCTCGCCCGGCCCCGGGGGGTGCCACGGCAGGAGGGACTCGGCGCTCATGTAGTGATTGACCAAGGCCCGGCGATACCCGGTTCGCGCCCGGTTGGGGAGCGAACGGTGGAGCAGGTAGCCGTTGAAAAAGACGATGCTGCCGGCCTTGACCTCGACTGGCACCGCGTCCTCGTCGCGGAAGGGAAAAATTGCCTCGCCGGTGCAGTCGAAGCGCCGATCGTCGTGTCGGCGGTCGGGCCAGATGACCGCCGGACGGTGCGATTTGGGAATGACCCAGAGGCAGCCATTTTCTACCGTTGCATCGTCCAAGGCCATCCAGCCGCCCGTGAGCGAACGGTCCCGCGTCGGGATGAAAAATTCGTCCTGATGCCACGCCTGCCCCGGTTTCCCAGCGGATTTGATGAAGAGCATCGACTGGATGGCCTTCACGTTCGGGCCGATCACGCGCGTGAGGACGTCGACCTGGCTGGGATGCGCGAGGGACTCGCGCACCAGCGGCGACAGTTTGTGCGGGAAGTGCAGACAGAGGTAACGGGAGAGAACGTCGTCGTCGCTGTCACCGGACTGGGCCGGGGTGAGGCCGGGTACCGCGCCGTAGTCGCCGCGGCAAATCTTGGCGGCGTCGTGGTTTAGTGCCCGGACCTCGCCCGGGGAAAGAGCGTCTTCGAGCACCAGGAAGCCGTTTTCCGCGAAAAACTCGGCCGCTCGCGTGGCCTCGGCGCCGAGTGGCGAACGGAAGTAGCCGGTCGGGCTGATCCCGGGAGCTGGCCAGGACGCCCACGCGGCCAGCGACTCGTCGGAGTGGGGTTGGTTCGCGCGGGTCTGGTGGGATGGCTTGGTCTGGGTGGCACTCATTTCTATCTAATAATCGGATCTGATGCTTGCGTCCATCGATGGAATGCTCAAAGACATGTCTGTAATGATCACCCGGCCCCCGTCCACCACCTTTGGTGAAGTCGTGTATCCGGCGGGCGGGGTTTGCGGTCCGCGCACCCAGCGTGACGTGCAGATTGTGATCGTTCACGAAGGGGTTGCCGACATCCGGATCGACGGGGATGAGCGGCACCTGGCGGCAGGCGAGGTGGCGCTGTTGCACCCGGGGCGGCGTGAGTTTTTTAGGTTTTCCGTGGGATCGAGGACCGTTCACTCGTGGTGCGCGCTGGATCCGACGTCGCTTTCGCGCGAGTTGCTGCGGACGACTCGGCAGCTCCCATTTTCGCGACCGCTTTCGTGGCGGATGCACGAACTCATCCGGCTAGGTCTGTCGTTAGCCGGTGCGGGTGAGCGCGACGGTGTTGGGGCGCTGCGGGACGCTTTGGGGATCGCGGTGGTGCGAGAACTTGTCCTTGATGCCGAGCCGGGGGAGGCCGCTCTACCGGTGATCGTGCGTCGTGCCCAGTGCTTGATCGACGCGCGATCCGCCGAGCCGCTCACGTTGACGACGATCGCGCGAGGCGCGGGCGCGAGCGTGCCGCATCTCATTCGCTTGTTCCGGCAGCACCTCGGCGAGACGCCGTCGCGCTATCTGTGGAAGGTACGGACGGTTCGCGGCGTTCGCTTGCTGGCAGACACCGGGCTGAGTGTGTCGGAGATTGCGGCGCGCAGTGGTTTTCAGAGTCCGTTTCACTTTTCGCGGCTGGCGAAGCTGCATTTCGGGGCTGCGCCGGTGGTGTTGCGGGAGCGGAGCTGGGAGAAAGGGCCGGGCGAGGTCGGACTCAGGCTGGAGTCGGAAGGTCGAGTTTGAAGACTTCGCCTCGGGGTTGGTTCGGCGGCTGGAAGCTCGCCGCTCCTGGGAGGGTGACTTAGAGGAGGTGGCCGAGTTTGGACTTCTTGGTGGCGAGGTAGGATTCGTTGTGGGGGTTGGCGACCGAGCGGATGGGGACTTGGGCGACGATCTCCAGGTTATAACCTTCCAGGCCGACGACTTTTCTTGGGTTGTTGGTGAGGAGCTTGAGTTGGCGGACGCCGAGGTCTTCGAGGATTTGGGCTCCGAGGCCGTAGTCCCGGAGATCGGGGGGGAAGCCGAGGCGGGCGTTGGCTTCGACGGTGTCGAGGCCTTCTTCCTGGAGCTTGTAGGCGTGGATTTTGGCCGGGAGGCCGATGCCTCTGCCTTCCTGGCGCATGTAAACGAGGACGCCGGAACCGGCTTCGTCGATCTGGCGGAGGGCGCTGTGGAGTTGGCTGCCGCAGTCGCAGCGGAGAGAGCCGAAGACGTCGCCGGTGAGGCATTCGCTGTGGACGCGGACGAGGGTGGGGGTGTCGGGTTGGATGGTGCCGCGGGTGAGGGCGAGGTGGTGACGGTCGTCGAGTTCGGAACGGTAGAGGTGCAGGTCGAAAACGCCGTAGTCGGTGGGCATCTTGATGGTCTGCTCGCGGGTGACGAGTTTTTCGCTTTGGCGGCGGTGAGCGATGAGGGCTTCGATGGTGCAGATCTTGAGGCCGTGCTCGGTGCGGAAGCGCAGGAGGTCGGGGAGGCGGGCCATCGAACCGTCGTCGTTGAGGATTTCGCAGATGACGCCGGACGGGTCGAGTCCGGCGAGACGGGCAAGGTCGATGGAGGCCTCGGTGTGGCCAGCTCGGCGGAGGACGCCGCCGCGGCGGGCCTGGAGCGGGAAGATGTGGCCAGGCTGGACGAGGTCGGCGGGGGTGGCGGTGGGGTCGGCGAGGTGGGCGATGGTGGCGGCTCGGTCGGCGGCGGAGATGCCCGTGGAGATCCCGGCGGCGGCGTCGACGGAGACGGTGAAGTCGGTTTTGTAGATCTCGCGGTTGTGGGCGACCATGCGCTGGAGGCCAAGGTGGGTGGCGCGGTCTTCGGTGATGGGGGCGCAGATGAGGCCGCGGCCGAAGCGGGACATGAAGTTGACGGCCGCGGGGGTGACCTTGGAGGCGGCCATCACGAGGTCGCCTTCGTTCTCGCGGTCGGCGTCGTCGGTGACGATGACCATCTTTCCCGCGGCGATGTCGGCAAGGACATCGGGGATGGGGTCGAACTGGGGCAGGTTTTCGGGAGTCGGCGGGGGGAGATCGGGGTCGGTTTGCGGCTGCGCCATGCTTCTTATTACGTCGGTGGCTGGGAGTTGGCTAGGCGGTTGGGGGCGTGGCACTGGCAAGCCGTGGGCTGGCGTTACTTCTTGCAGTAGTAGACGAAGGCGGGGGGGAAGTTGGCGAGGACGACTTGGGACGTGCGGACGGTGGGGAACTGGCTTTTGAGAAGCTGACGGAAGGCTTGACCGGCGGGGAGCCAATGGGTGCCCCAGTAGGCGAAGGTGACGAAGGTGCCGGTGGCGGCGAGGGTGTCTTTGATCTCGGTGAGGATGGCGCGCTGGGCGGGGAGGGGAAAAATGGCCCACGGGAGGCCGGAGACGATGCTGTCGGCTCGGTCGACGCCGTGCTCGGCGGCGTGGCGGCGGACTTCGCTGGCGTCGCCGGGAATGACGGTGGCGTCGGGGAAACGGCGGCGGAGGTCCGGGACGAAATGCTCGTTCTTTTCGATGGCGACGAAGCGGGCGTCGGATTTTTTCTTTTGCATGATCCGCTTGGTCATCACGCCGGTGCCGGGGCCGAGTTCGAGGATGCGGTTGGCTTCGACGACGTCGGCGTGGTCGATGACGACGTTCGCGAGGAACGGCGTTGACGGGGCGATGGCGCCGGTGATGTGCGGAGCGCGGAGAATCTCTTTTAAAAATCGCATGGCGGGTTTGGTGGATGGGAATGAATCAGGATCTGGCGGTTTTGCGAGGATTTCGGGTGGTTGAAAATGCGGCTTCGCCGATCGGTTGGGTCGGCGATTGCAAATCGCCGCTGCTTGAGATGAGTTTGCGGGGTGGCTGGCGTGGCGGTGCAATTTCTGGAGGGAACGGGATCGTTGGCGGAGCAGGTGGCGGATGTCGTCTGGGGCGAAGTGGTGGGACGACCGGTCGACTTCTCGGATACGGAGGTTTGGGTGCCGACGGGGACGGCGTCGCGGCGGATTCGCTGGGCGTTGGCGCTGCGGGCGGCGGAGGCGGGGACGGGGCTGTTCGCGCCAAAATTTGTGCAGCCGATGGCGGCGATGCTGCCGGGGGAAGTGGCGACAGCGAGTCGGGCGGAGCGGGAGGGAGCTTGGGGATTGGCGCTGCGGGAGCGGGGGACTGGGGGGGCGTTGTTTCCGCGGGCGGAGGTGTTGGACGGTGAGCGGCGCTTGTTGGGGGCAGGGGGGATGCTGTGTGAGCTGGGGGATCTGCTGGCGGAAGGTGGCTGGGATTTTGCGAGCGAGAAGGTTGCGGAGGTTTGCGAGGAGGATGGGGAGCGGTGGGAGGAGCTGCGGGAGCTTTACGGGGAGTATCTGGGGCAGTTGGGCCGTCGGGGTTTGGTGGATGCCAACGCGGCGCGGTTAGCTCGCGAGGGTGAGGTGGCGGGATTGCGGAGGGTCTTGATCGCGGGGATCCCGGATCTGCCGCGTTTAGCGGAACGGTGGGCGGCGGAGCTGGCGCGGCGCGGGGTGGCGGTGACGGTGCTGGTGTGGCGACCGGGGGAGATGGGCGGTGGGTTCGATGGTTGGGGAAGGCCGGACGTTCGGGATTGGGCGGCGTGTGAGTTGCCGGTTGCGGGTGGCGATTTCGTGAGGGCTCGGGATCCGGAGGATGAGGCGGAGCGGGTGGTGCGGTACCTGGCGGGGTCGGAGGTGGCGGGAAATTATGCGCTGGTGCTTGCGGATGGGGATCTGGCGCCGGCGTTTCGGTCCGAGATCCTGCGGGCGGGCGGGGTGCCATTTTCTCCGGAAGGCGAGAGGCTCGCTGCGAGTGAGGCGGGCGTGGTGGCGACGTTGTGGATGGAATGGCTGGAGGGCCGGCGGCTGAAAACTTTGCGGCGATTGGTGGAGTGTCCGCGCTTCGTGGCTTGGATGGGGATGACGGTTGAGCGGGCGCTGGCGGATCTGGATGAATTGCAGGGTAAGGCGTTGGCGGAGACTTGGGAGCAGGCTCGATCGTTTGCGGAGGTCGGACTGGTTGGACGGATGGACGGTCTGGGAGATCCAGCGGTCGATGAGATGCTGGCGGCGGTCTGGGCAGACGGGGGGGCTGCGGCGGGGGAGGTGCTCGAGCTGTGGCGGGAGATCGGTGAGTCGCCGGTGTTCCGCGATTGGGCGGCGGGGCGGGAGGCGGCGTTCGCGCGGGCCTTGAGCTCGGCGGCGACGTTCGAGGCATCGGATCCGGGGACGGTGGAATTGCTCGGGTGGCTGGAAGCGCCGTGGGTGGCTGCGGGTCGGTTGGCGGTGGCGGGTTGCGTGGAGGGACGGCTGCCGAGTTCCGTGACGGAGCACGCGTTTCTGCCGGACTCGCGGCGGCGGGCGCTGGGGATTCTCGATAACGCGGGGCGCCTGGCGCGGGACGCGTATCTGGTGACGTGCCTCGTGCGAGCGCGGGGGGCGGGGGAATGCCGGTTCAGCTTCGGCAAGGTGTCGGCGGCGGGCGGGCCGAACTTGCCGTCGAGTTTGTTGCTGCGGTGCGCGGATCCGGAACTGCCGGAGCGGGTGCTGGAGGTCTTTCGTCCGGCGGAGGCGGGACGGGCGCGGCCGAGGCGGGAAAATGGCTGGCGCTGGTCGCTCCCGGAGGCGGCGCGGCGGGGGGGGGTGGCGAAGATCAGTCCGACGGACGTGTCGGCGTATCTGGCGTGCCCGTTTCGGTTTTATTTTTCGAAGGTGTTGCGGGCGGAGGAATTCGATCCGCGGGCACGGGAGATGGATGCGTTGCAGTTCGGGTCGCTGCTGCACAACGCGCTGGAAATTTTTGGAAAGAAGACGCCGCACGAGTCGAACGTGGACTGGATCGAGACGTCGGTGCTCGGGCACCTGCACGACGAGGCGGGGCGGATGTTTGGGTCGTCGCCTTCGCCCGCGGTGCGGGTGCAGCTGGAGGCGATCAAGCTGCGGTTGCGGGCATTTGCGCGGGTGCAGGCGGAGGAATACGCGGCGGGGTGGCGGATCATCGAGTCCGAGCGGAAGCTGTCGGCGGAGGATGCGGATCCGCTTCTGATCGGTTCTTTACCGCTCTCGGGGAAGGTCGACCGGATCGAGCGGCATCCGGAGCACGGGGTGCGGGTGGTCGATTACAAGAGCTACGCGAGCTGGAAGACTCCGGAGAAAACGCACTTTGGTCCGGCGTCGATGGGGTGGCTGCCAGAGGCGGCGGTGGAGGTGGGGGGGAAGCCGCGGGCGTGGGTGGATCTGCAGCTGCCGTTGTACCGGCGGATGGCGGAGCGGTGGTATCCGGGTGAAGCCGTGCGGCTGGCGTATTTCGTGTTGCCGGCGGACCCGGGACAGACGGGGATCGCGGAGCTGGAGCTGGACGAGGAGCTTTACGCGTCGGCGTTGGGGTGCGCGTCGGCGGTTGTGGAAAACGTCGCGCGGGGCGTGTTCTGGCCGCCGCGGGAGGTGCGGGGAAATTGGGGCGACCCGGTGGAGTCATTGCTGTTGAACGGGAATCCGGAGGACTGCTTCGAGCCGGAGACGATCGAATATTTCAAGGGAGGGCAGGGATGAGCCGCCGGATCCCGCACGAAATGCTGGTCGCCAACGCGGGCAGCGGGAAGACGTATTCGCTCGTGACGCGGATGGTGACGCTGCTCGCCTTGGGCGTGGAGCCGCGGCGGATCGCGGCGCTGACGTTCACGACGAAGGCGGCTGGTGAGTTTCTGGACGCGACTTTCGCGCGCGTCGCGGAGGCGGCGTTGGACGACGGGAAGATGGCGGAACTCCGGATGGCGACGCGAGTGGCCGAGCTGGACGCGGCAGCGTGCCGGGCGATGCTGCGTCGGCTGGTCGGGCAGATGGGTGGGCTGAGCATGGGGACGATCGACAGCCTGTTCGCGCGGATCGCGCAGGCGTTTCCGGTGGAGTCGGGGATTACCGGGGACTTCTCGATCCTCGGAGAAGCGGATCTCGGAGCGGCTCGGGAAGACGCGCTGTCCGCGGTCTTTCGAGCACGGACGGGGGACGCGGCGGGGTTCGAGCAGTTTCTCACGCTGGTCCGGCAACAGAGTCGGAAGGGCGGGGAGCGGGACGTGTTTGGCTCGCTCGCGGGATCGGTCGAGGCGCTGCACGGCCGGTTCCTCGCGACGCCGGGAGACGTGACCTGGGGCGACGCGGCGGCGATCTGGCCGGACGGTTGCGCGGTGCTCGATGCGGGGGAGGCGGCGACCGCGGCGGACGCGTTGTGGGAGGCAATCGTCGCGACGCACCCGGAGCTCACGGACGAGGCGCGGGAGGCTTGGGAGGCGGAACTCGCGGTTGCGCGGGTCGCTGAGCCCGGCGAGGAACTCAAGACTTTCATCAAGAAGCGTCTCGAAAAGACGTCGACGGACAAGACGACGGGCGAGGAGTACATCCCCACGGGCGGCAAAAAACTCTCGCGAGTCTACCTCAACGAGCGCGTGGCTCCGGCACGAGCGGCTCTGGGCTTTGCCCTGTTGAAACCTGAGTTCGAGGCCCTGCTGCGGCGGAGTGAGGCGCTTCACGAGTTCATGACGGCGTTCGAGGCTGTCTACGAGCGGCAGACTCGGAGTCTGGGGCGATTGACTTTCACGGACATCACGGACGCGTTGGCGGGTCAGGTCGGAGAGATCGAATGGCTGGCGTCGGCGGGTTATCGATTGGACGTGCGGTATGATCACTGGTTGCTCGACGAGTTCCAGGACACGAGCCGACCGCAGTGGACGGTGCTGTCGGCGTTCGTCGACGAGGTGGTTCAGGATCCGGAGGGTGGGCGGTCGTTTTTTTACGTCGGAGATACCAAGCAGGCGCTTTACCTGTGGCGCGGGGGGGATCCGCGGCTCTTTTTCGAGATTCGGGACAAATACAACGGCGTTGGCGCGGAGCGAATCGAGGAGCGGGTGCTGCAGGCCTCCTACCGGTCGACGGCGGAGATCGTCGGTTTCGTGAACTCGGTCTTCGGAAACATCGAGGAGGTTCGGGAGGACTTCGCGTTGCCGGAGCGTGCGGTGGAGGATTGGCGGCAGGCTTGGCGAGAGCACACCGTGGCTGGGGCGAATGCAAAGACCACGGGTTACGTCCGCTGGGTCGAAGCCGCGGCGGACGAGGCGTCGGCTGAGAGCGACGAAGATGACTTCGAGGCCGGGCCGCAGGACATCGAGATCCTGCGGATCGTGCGCGAGGTCGAGCCCTGGAAGCGGGGTTTAAGTTGCGCCGTCCTCAAGCGCGACAATCGACGGCTGGGCGTGTTGGCGGCTCTGTTGCAGACGGCGGGGATACCCGTGGCGGTCGAGGGGCGGACGAACCCGTGCGTCGACAACCCACTCGGCGCTGCGCTGGTGGCGGGCTTTCGACTCGTCGCATCGCCGACGGACAAGCTGGCCGAGATTCTCTTCGCCGGGTCGAAATTGGGTGCCGCTGTGAGCGATCTCGCGGCCTTCCGGGAGGAGTCGCTTCGGAGCATCGCGGCGGTAGGATTTGCGGACACGGCTCGGGCCTGGATGGGGAAAATCGATCTGACCGGTGAGCCGTTCCTCGCGCGGCGAGGCGAGGAGTTCGCGGGGGCGGCGGCGGAGTTCGATGCGGTTCGGACGGCGGCCGATGGCGTTCACGAATTTCTGAACGCCATCGACGCTTGGCAGGTGCAGGAGGCGGAGAGTTCGGACGTCGTGCGCTTGATGACGGTGCATCAATCGAAGGGCCTGACGTTCGATCTGACGATCGTGTCTGGGCTGGAGAAACTTCTGCAAGACCGGACGGCAGGATCATTGGCGCTGGGGGGCGGGGCACCGCCCACGTGGGGAACGTTGTTGCCCCAACGACAATTTGCGGAAGCCGATCCGGTGCTCACGGCGGCTCGGGATGCGATGCTGGCTGACGATTTTTACGGCACGCTTTGTACGGCTTACGTCGCGATGACGCGGCCTCGGTTCGGCCTCTACGTCGTGACGGATCGGGTCGGCGAGCGGTCGCGGGCGAGAACACTCGGGCGGCTTCTGGGGAAATTGGTCGAGCCGGGATTCGAGGCGGGCGACGAGGCGTGGTTCGAGCGGTGGGAAGTGCGGACGACCAGCGCTTCGGCGCCAGACACTCTCGAGCTGACGACCCTGCCTGAACCAATGGGAACTACGCCGCGCCCCGTTTCCCCCTCAGCCAGCGGCTCAAGTCGGTCGATTGGGTCTGGTCCCGCGGCGAGTCTCGGGAGCGAGGTGCACTCGGCTCTGGCGGCGGTGGAGTGGCTTGGAGGGGACGAAATGGAGTTCGGGCACCTTTCGCCGGAGGCGAGGGTGATTGTGGAGAGATTTTTCACCAGCGCCGGGGGGCGGTCGGTTTTTCTCAAGCCCGTCGGAAACGTCAGGGTCTGGCGGGAGCGTTCGTTCGATGGGTTGATCGGCGGCGAATGGGTGAGCGGGACGTTCGACCGGGTCCACGTCTTGAGCGGATCAAATCGCAGGCCGACGGCGGCGACTGTGTTCGACTTCAAGGTCGGAGCTGCGCGCCCCGTCGAACTGGAGCGACGCCATGCGGGGCAGATGTTGATCTACCGGCGGGCGGTGGCGCGGTTGTTGGAAATCGACGAGGCGAACGTCGAGGCCAGAATTGTCCCGGTACCGGCGTGACGGCAGCAAGCGTGTCGATCGCCGATGGGTCGACATCTGTCCGGCGATGCGCTTTGCTCTTTCCGATGAGGTTCCCAATATTGACGCTGGGTTTGCTGATGGGGCTCGGGGCTTCCGAGTACGCGCTTTCGGAGGAACTTCGGGGGAAGGTGCTGCGCTGGGAGCAGGAATTTGGCGCTCTCCACCTCGAGCGGCGGACCGGTGACGAAGTCGTTGTACCGATCTCCGACCGGACCGAAATCACGGCGACCTTCGCGGAATTGACCGATGGGACGATCCTCGAACCTGGGGAATGGGTGACGGTGTCGCGCGAGAAAAGTGGGCCGCTGAAGATCATGATCGAGCTTCCGGAGCAAGATGCAGAGATCACCCCCGGGGAGATTTTGGACGAAATGGAGCCTACGCCGAGCCCAAGCCCAAGCCCGACGGGGACACCGATCCCCGCTGCAATTCCGACGGCACCGCCGGCAGCGATCGCGAGTCCTGAGCCGACCGTCGTCCCAGAAGACACTCCGGAAGAGGAACTTCCCGCCGACGAAAACTAATTTGAAGGAACCTCGCGACGCTTCCGTTACGAATGTGTTAAAACAACCAAGTTCAGCGGCGAACTGCCGCCGGGCGCAAACCGAAAGAACTCTATGAAGAAAACATACCTCATGACCCTGATCGCTGGCGCTGCGCTGGCGTTGACCCCGATGACCTCCCGTGCCGCCGACGACGACGCGGACAAGAAAGGGAGCGGCTTCACCGGAAAGGTGACTGCCTACGATGCCTCCGCGATGACCATGACGGTCGAGAAAAAGAAAGGCGAAGAGTCGATGGAATACACCATGTCCGAAGACACGAAGATCGTCGACGCCGACAACGAGGACGTCGAGGCCACGACCATCGCCGTGGGCTCGAAGGTTCGCGTGATGACGGATGAAGAAGGTTCGACTGCAGCCAAGAGAATCAAGGTTCTCCCGCTGAAGAAAGACAAGGACGGCGAAGAGATGGATGACAGCGGCGACGAAAATAGCGCCGGTTACTAGAGCCAAGCCACTCAGTATTAGAAAGAAGCAGCCGATGCGAATCGGCTGCTTTTTTTTTGGAGGGAGCTATTCGATCTGAAAGACGAACTCGAAGCCTCCCTTCTCCCGGGCGTCGACCTTGGCGAGATAGTGGCCCGGCGTCGGCGCGATGCCGATCGAGACGTCGTCGAGGGCCTGCGAGCGGCCAGCCTTGAGGTTGTAGATCGCCCGGACATTCGGCGTTGGAGTCCGCCCGGCGGAGTCGCAAGAGTAGATCTCGACCGTTGCATCTGCGACTTCCGGGACTCGGATGGCGGCATCCGCCGCGACTGGGTTGAGCACCCGGGCGCACCACGGATACGCGGGGATGACCGGCTGGCCCCCGACGCCAACTTGAAATGGAACCGGCGCCGGCACGGCGACTCCGCTCGAGCCCGGATTAACGAGGCCCCCAGTCGAAGTGAAGGCTGAGTTTTTGCAGCTACTCAGCAGGAGCACTGCAGCGGCGAGGGAAAGAACGGTCGAAGGCATGGGCGGAGGCTTTCGCTTGGGTAAAGCGCTTGCCGGGATCGCGCGAGGCAATTACACCGAATGCCGAGCTTATAGATTAAATGGATACGATGGAGCGAGAACCAGTCAGCATTGGAAATTGGCTCCTCACGTATTTGATTACGGCGATCCCGCTCGTGAACATCATTATGTTGTTCGTCTGGGCTTTCAGCTCGACGACGCATCCGTCCAAGGCGAACTGGGCCAAGGCGTCGTTGCTGATGTTTGTTATCGTGATCGGTCTCATGATCACCATTGGCGTGGTCGGCGGGCTGATCGGAGCCTTTTCCGGTGGTTTCGATTCTTCCACCTACTGAGCCCGGTGCCTTGCTCAACCCAGGCCTGCCCGCTCGGACTCGGCGAGCTGGGCGCGGAGGAGATCGTGAAGGGTGAAGATGCCGATTGCCGTCTGTCTCGTTTCATCGACCAGGATCACGATGTTCAGCGGCGCCTCGACCAGCTGACGTTGGATCTCGCCGATTGTGGTGTCAGGTGACGCCGTGGTCGCGGGATGGACGTTTGGCTCCTCTCCGGTCGCGACGAGGCGGATGAGGTCGTCGCGTTCAACGACGCCCTGGATCCGGCCCGCTTCGTCCGAAACGGGGTAGGTGTGGTGTTGTGATCGATCCAGAATCGCCTGCACGGTTTCGGCTTCGAGGGAGGAGACGAGAACGGGCTTGAAGTTGGCAAAGGTCGAGACGCGGGCCCGGTTCCAGTGGGCGAAATCCCGGTGCCCCATGTGCTTGTCGAGGAGGATGCCGTCGTCTGCGAGCACTTGGGCGTAGAAATTATCCTCGCACAGCCAGCGACTCGTGGCCTGGCTGATGATGGCGCTGAGCATGAGGAGCGGGACGAGCGAGAAATCGTGGGTGAGCTCGAACACGATGAGGATCGAGGTGACGGGAGCGCGGACGACCGCTCCCAGGCACGAGCTCATCCCCACGACCGCGAGGACGATCTGTTCCTCCCGGGTCATCGGGAGCGGGATGTCCGCGAGTCCAGCGAAAGCGGCTCCCGTCATCGCACCGAGGAAGAGGGTGGGAGCGAAAATGCCACCGCAACCTCCCCAGGAGTAGCTGGCAACCGTGGCGAGAAACTTCGCCGCGAGCAGCGCAAGGCAAACGCCCCAGGTGAGCGATCCGGTGAGCGAATCGTTGAGATCGTCGTAGCCGAGACCCAGGACGCCGAGGCGCTCGAAGTAGTAGAAGATCAGGCACGCCGCGGCCCACGTGATCGCCCCGCCGACCCACGGGCGTGACCAGCCCGGCATGCGGCTGTGCGATTTGATCCGCCGCCTCCACGCCAGCGAGGAGTTCTGAAACGCGACGCCCACGAGCGACGCGAAAAACGCGGCGAAAGGCCCGTAGAGGTAAAGGTGCCAATTGAAATCGCCGCTGAAATTGATACTGAACGACGGATCGTTCCCGCTGAGAAAATAGAGGCAGAAAGCGGAAGTGACCGACGCGAGGAGGATGCGGCCGATGGCGCGATTGTTGAGATCTTCGATGATCTCCTCGAGCACAAACGTGACGGCGGCGATCGGCGTGTTGAAGGCAGCCGCCAATCCCGCGGCGGCCCCGCAGGCGGCGGCCGTGCGGCGCTCGAACTTCACAACGCCTAAGCGCGCCCCGATCCACGAGGCGAGTCCCCCCGCCATTTGCACCGTCGGGCCTTCTCGGCCGAGGCTCAGCCCGCCACCCACGCTCACGGCCCCGGCGATAAATTTGACCCAGATCGTCTTGAAGGGCATGACGCCCATGTCCCGCCAGTAGGCCAGCTTGAGCTGCGGGATGCCGCTGCCCGCCGCGTCGGGGGCGAAGTTCGCCAGCAGGAATCCGGAGATGAGGGTCGCTGTGCTGATCACCCCAAAGCTGATCGCCGCGAACTTCCAAAATTCCGGCTTGGGCAGCTCGGCCAGCGGGTCCCAGATTTGATCAAAAATAAAACCAATCGCGTGGTGAAACGCGACGGCGACCAAGCTACCCACGGCCCCGTAGATGCAGGTAAGAACAACTCCGCGCGTCTGCGCCGGGAGCTTGTTCAACAGAGTCGGCAGCACGGACATTGCTATCCGAAACTACGCCCGCCGACGGGGGGACTTCAAGGGCGCGGTCTCTACGCTTTTGGCTGTTCGGATTTCATGATCTCCGGAGCGAATTCTTGGACAAATGACTCGAGCATTTCGAGAGTTTGGTCTTCATCCCGACCGTTCGGCTTGCAGCCGGCCCAGACCGGCGCGCTGGTGATCACGTAGGCCCAGCGGTGATTGGTGTTGGAGGCGAGAACGTCCAGGTTCGTCTTCAGAACGCGAACGAGGTGGCTGGAGGTCACGGTGTCCTTCCCCACGAACCAATAAAGAAAGAGACTGTTGAGTTCACCCGGCGTGCCGTTGCCGAGGTCGATGGGGCGGGCAATTCGCAACATTGTGACGGGAAGGGTGCTGCCGCTGGGGAGCGGAATTTTGAGAGCCTCGCTGGATTTAATGGTCCATCCCTGTCCGGGGAGACAAACCTCCGGGCGGTGGATGCTACGCCGCTCGGCCCCGGCGAGCACGATTTGCGCGTTGACTTGATCGCCTTCGGCGTCGGTGTAGAGCATCTTTCCGAATTCGGTATCTTCCGGGAGAATGATTCTTTCCGCTTCGGAGACTTCTTGAGGCGTGCCGGCAAATTGCCCGACCGACGTGGGCATGTCCATGTCGACGCCGGTTTCGGGATTGGCGACCACGGTGGTTCCGCTGAGACAAGCCATGATCGTGGCGCCGGCGAGAGCGACGAGGACGCCGCCGGCAGTCAATGTACGCTTGAAATTCGTCGGCGTGGTGGAGTTCGTAGACTGCGACGATGGCGTGGGATTGGAATCAGTATTCATCTTCGAATCGTGAGGTGCCGTGAGGCGTGGTCGGTGCCGGGTGAAGGCGGGTTGTGTCGGAATTGAAGGCGGTGCGGATTCGCCGGATGGCCGATTCGATCGTTGAAGGCCAGTCCAGCAGTAGAAGATGGCCGATCCCGATCATACCGGCGAGAGCAACAACGAAGACGATGTATCCCGCAATCTGATGGAAGAGACTTGGTTCCTCCAAACTCCCGATCGCGATTTCGGGCCCAACGGCGATGGTGCCAATTGTGAGCATCATGATCCTGGCCATGTTCCCCATTACCGCCAGGGGAACGGCAAAAGCGAAGAGAAACAACTGCTTCCAGAGGGGCTTGATGGCGAAATAGGCGTAGAGAGCGGTCACCATCGTGAGGGCAAAAAGTGACCGGATGCCACTACAGGGATCGGCAACATCGACGGAAAAAGCAGCTCCGCGGGGAAGGCCGAGCAACTCGTTTGGTGCCGAGAGGATGGCCGTGCCCTGCTGAACGGTGTGGATTCCGAAGCCATTGAGCAAAACAACGCTGGCATCCGACATGATGAGCCGGAGTCGGAAAGCGAGCATGCTCTCAAGGAAAAGGAGGGGGAGTGCGAAGAGCAAAAAGGAGTAGGGGAAAATTAGTGCCAGCATCCACCGCCATCCAAACATCCAGAGAATGGCTCCGCCGAGGGTGATCACGAGGGCAATAATTCCGATGAAATAATTGTCCACCCGGTAACCCACCCAATATGTGAAGAGTCCGAGGGCCAGGGGGATGAACCCCGAAAACGCTGGTAAGAATGGGAGAACCGAGAGTTCAGCGCGTTTTCGCCAGACGAGAAATCCGACGATGAAAGGGACCAACCAACAATGTTGCCACTCGTCGAGCTGCCAGAAATGAAACGTGGTGGCTGCAAGTGAAGAGCGTGAAGCGCTGTATCCCGCAGCGTAGGGAATGGCGGCAAAGAGGACAGCAAAGCAGGCCAGTAGAAGCGACCAACAGATCAGCAAATGACGAGGAATCGGAATACGAGAGGCGGGCTTCAAGAATGGAAACGGGGTGGAGGCAAGAATGGCAGAAGATCAGCAATTATCCAGTCATGATGGCTCGCGGCACCGCGTGTGCTGAATTAAACGTCGAAGGAATCCCGGACGCCAGAAGATTACCGGCAGCCGAGGACCGTGAAATGAATCCATAGTCCTGGCTCGTTCAGGAAAAGAATAAGCTCCGCCTCCGGGCGAAGCGGACCCGGAATGCTGTTGTGGATGGTCCCAATCGCAGTCTTGGGGACCGGAGTAAATTTGCTACAAGATCATGCCCGACGGTATCAAAAGCCATTCATGTGGCCTTGCCAATCCCGCAGGATACTAGGCCGGTCCCACCGATCCCCTCGGGAAGAGAGGTCGCTTGGACGATCTCCAGATGAGTTGACCCGAGGGAACGATCGTGGCAAAAGCCCCTCGATGATCAATGTGCGAGGATTCGAAACAGAGGTCCGCCCGCGGATCGTCTGTTTACCGAGCCTTCTCCAGATTTTGATCGAGGCGTATTCGGTGTCGCGATGAACTTCGCAGATTGGGAGTTTTGGCCTCGATTGCTGGGCGTAATCGTCGCGTGGTTCGCGATGAAGTTCATCGCTTGCGGTTTGAGATTGCCGTTGCCGGAAAGCTTCGATCGCTGGGCTTTGGGAGCGACGAGTCTTTTTCTTTTGGGAAGCGTCAACGCATTGACTCTGGCGATTTTTTTGACCCTGGCGGGAATATCCATAGCGACAATCTACGCGCTCGCCGCGGTTCCGCTGCGCTTCCGCCGGAAGCTCCTCTTGGTGGCGGTTCCATTGTTGTTCGTTCCGCTCGTTTACTACAAATACCGCACTTTTCTGGTTGAGGAAGTTGTGGGTTGGTCGGCCCAGACGTTTGAGGCTATTGCCATTCCGGCCGGGATCTCGTTTTACACCTTTCAGATGGTTGGCATCCTCGTGGACGCGAGCCGCCTTCCGGGTTTCCGCCCGAAGGTTGTCGACCTAGTGAATTTCCTGAGTTTTTTTCCTCAGGTCGTCGCTGGACCAATTGAGCGCAAATCGAATCTCTTGCCTCAGTTAGAGGGCTTTCAGTTGCGGGTGTCGCTGGCGAATCTCAATGCCGCGGCCCCTTGGTTGGCTCTCGGATTTTTCTACAAGCTCTGTCTGGCCGATAACTTGTCAGCATTTATCGATCCGGAAGCCATGGAATCAGCATGGCCAATCGTCATCACGACGGTGCTCTTTGGTTGGAAGATCTACTTTGATTTCTGTGGATACAGCCTGATTGCACTCGGTTTGGGGCGAGCCATCGGTGTCAATCTTACCCTCAATTTCCGAACACCCTATTTCGCCGCCTCGATCAATGACTTCTGGCGTCGGTGGCACGTAAGCTTGAGTTATTGGTTTCGCGACTACGTATACATTCCGCTTGGCGGAAGTCGGACGCGCCGATGGGCATTGAATCTAATGATCGTATTTGTTGTATCGGGATTCTGGCACGGAGCTGGTTTTGGTTTTTTGCTTTGGGGAGCGCTGCACGGACTCTACTGCGTGATTGGGCACGCGTTGGGCGAAAAATTGCGGCTTCCGGTCATCATTCGATGGTCGATCACTCTGATCTTGGTCTTTGTAGCGTGGCTTCCATTTTACGAAATTCGCTTCCCGGTGCTTTTGGAAAAATGCCGACTTCTCACGACTGTTTCCAGTTACGGGGTGGGAGGTTTGATCAATTGGGCGAAAGGATTTGATCCTGCGGATCTGTTGACCCTCGTTGTTCTGGTCAGCCTTTGTCTGGCCACATTTATCGCGGAGGGCTTCTCGAGGAAAAGGGGAAATGACTATGGGTTTGCGCAGAGTCCGGTCGTAATTTTCGTTCTGGTTTTAGCAACAATTTGGCTGGGGTCGTCTCAAGGTAATGAATTCGTCTATTTCTCGTTTTGACCATCGATTTCTGAGCCTGCTCGTCGCTTTAGTGGTGGGACTGGTCTCCGCAGGCACCTACACGTTCGTTTTTAACCCGGAGGTCAGTTTTTGGAGGGGAGCCTTCGACAGAAAAATGCTGTGGGCGAATGGGATCCAATCGACCGATGAATCGAAGTGCGTCTTCGTCGGCGGTTCGACGACTGCATTTCAAGTTGATGCAGCTCGTCTCACGAGGGAATATGATGTCCCTGCGGTGAATTTCGGTATGCACGCCGGAATGGGGAGCCTGGCATTGTTGAGGCTCGCCTCCCAAGCACTGAGGAGCGGTGATACTCTTGTCGTTTCGCTGGAAACAGGGTTTCTGAGCAGCGAGCCGGAATGGACGCCTCTCGGAATTCAAGTTTTGTTTGCAACGGGTGTAATTGTTGAATCCTCTCCGATGAGCAGAGTGACCGGAACACCGGGCTGGGGAGAAACGATCAGTTCGTTACGCCCCGGGCTGCGCACAGTTTCAACAATGCTGGGGAAATCTCTGGCTGGCCGACCGCCATATCGCTACTCACTTGCCGACGTATCTGCCGGTGGAGAGATTTCGACGGATGTCCGGGCGGAGCTGAAGGGTGCTCCCGCAGAGCCAATGTTGTTAAGTGCCGAAAGTGGAGAGATGTTGGCCGAGCTTCGGCGAGTTTATCAAGCGATCGGCGTTGAAGTTCGCTATCTGCTCCCCGTTCGACTAATTGATGAAGGAGCCGCCCGAGAGGCTGAAAATTTTGCCCAGGAATTGATGGGCGAGATCAATCACTCGATACCAGTTTTGCCCGACCCAGCTTCAGGGGTTGAAATCGACGCGCAGTTATTCGCCGATACGATCGAGCACATGACGAAGGAGGGACGGAAGAGGAGAACAGAAGAGATTGCTCGCTTGCTGCGATCATCGAAGTAAATCGGTCGGCGTCGATCATTGCAACGGCGGCCGCGGCGGGAGACTCTTGGTGGGAAGGTGCTGATTAAAAACTGACTCAGGTCTAATCGCTCGACCGGACCGAAGTTCCACTCGAGGTTCCCGCGTTTGGCGACAGGAAATTGCGGAGCACGTACCAGCAAAAGAGCGTGTTGTATTTAAGATAGCGGGGTCCCAACCGCTTGGGTTCCGAAAGGAGTCGAAAAATCCAAGTGAGGCCGAACCGTTGCATCCAGGCTGGCGCATCAGGTTTGGTGCCCGCGTTGACGTCGAACGCGAAGCCGACGTTGAGAAAGGTGCCGCTGGTGAATTTGCGATGGTTTCGGTCGATCCATTGCTGCTGTTTCGGCGTTCCTAAACCGATCCAGATAAAATGGGGGTTGGCGGCCTTGATGAGGTCGACGATGCGCGGCTCCTCGTCCGGCGCGAAGTAGCCGTTCCGTTCGCCGACAACCGTCAGATTTGGATTCGCTGCTCGTGCCTTCTCCACGAGCAGCCGGAGGCACTCGGCGGACCCGCCGAGGAAGAAGTGGCGGATTTCAGAGCAGGAATTCTCCAAGACCCGGCGCATGCAAGTCGGGCCGTAAACCCGGTCGGTGAGACCGGCGCCCCGGGAATTGAGAATCCAGATGAGAGGCATGCCGTCGGGAATGAACCAATCGACGTCTGCCGTTACCGCCCGAAACTCCGGATCATGACGTCTCATCGTCACGATCTGCGTGTTCGTGAAATCGACGATCTGTTTGCGGCCTTCGAGAGCTGATTTGAAAAGCTCCGATTGGAGGAGCTCGTAGGTCGTGACCGCCAGGGGCGTGCCGATGATCGGGAGAGTCTTCACTCGAAAAATAGTCGGTGGATCGATTGGGAAATAGGTTGGTCGCGGTGCGACCGTGCGTGAACAGGTGTCCGGCGAGAGGCCGGAAATGTCCAGCGCTTGCTGACGGTCGGTCGGGGATTGACCACTTTCGGCGCGAGTGAGATTCGGGGGGAAAGCGTTCGCCTCGCTCCGCTGAATGGGTTAAAAACCGGAGTTCCGCGGCGGCCAAAACGATCACCATGAACATCCAGCAAATCTACGGGCTCATTTTCAAGGTGTGGCGGAAGCGGCGGCATCAGTGGTTTTTGGATCGAATCAAACCGAAGGAATTGGACCGCTTGATCGACGTCGGTGGGTACGCCGGGACCTGGGCGAGTAATCCGATTCCGGTCGCGGAGATTGTGACCATCAACGTCGATTGCCCGTCCCCGGGCCGGAGCGGAAACATCATTTCGAAGGCGGGGGACGCGCGGCGGCTGGAAGCGGGGGATGGCGAGTTCGAGATCGGCTATTCCAACAGCGTCATCGAGCACGTCGGCACCTGGGAGGACCAAAAAGCATTTGCCAACGAGATCCGGAGAGTCGCGCGGCGGCTCTGGGTGCAGACACCCGCTCACGGCTGCCCGATCGAGCCACATTACCTTTTCCCGTTCATCCATTATCTCCCGAAATCTTGGCGTCGGCGGCTGGCTCCCTTCACTCTCTGGGGACTCATCTCCAGGCCAAGCCCGGAATTGATCGAAGAATACGTCGAGACGATCCGCCTCTTGAAACTGAGCGAAATGAAGCAGCTTTTCCCGGATTGCGAGATCCTGACGGAACGACTGCTGTTCGTGTTTCCAAAATCCTACGTCGCCATTCGGAAGTGGCGTTCAGACGGGCTCAAGAGTCGGTGACTGCGTCGGAAAGTAGCTTGGAGATGGTCCTCAGCCAGCGGGATTCGGAGAAGCGGGCGTCGAAGTTTTCGGTGCCGGTCCTGGCGAGAAGCTGCCTTGGTTCCGGGTTCAGTAGGAGATCGTCGATCACCGATGCGAGTTCGCGCGGATCGTCCGGCGGAACATGCCGCCCGTCGATGCTGTCGGTGACGATCTCTTGCAGCCCGCCGATCCGGGAGACGATGGGGGCGACACCGCGACTCCATGCTTCGAAAACGACCATGCCAAATGGCTCCTGCCAGATGGAGGGAACGACGCTCACGCAGGCGGATCGCCAGACCGAGTCCTGCTGGTCGGGCGGGAGAAATCCCGTGAATTTGACGTTTCGCAGGTTGAGTTCGGCCGCCAGGGTTTCGAGGTTGGCCCGCTCGGGGCCGTCGCCGACGACTAGCAGGTTGGCCTGGGGTGTCTTGACGTTCGCCCAGGCTTCGAGCAAGACGTGAACCCCCTTCTCGCGCGACAAGCGCCCGATGAAGAGAACGGTCCGGCCGTCGGCGGGAGCTGGTGCCCAAGGCGACCTGGTATCAGCCACGAAATGTGGAACGACGGAAATTCGTTCAGCCGGGATCCCCATCCGAACGTGGAGGTCCTTCTGGGCTTCGCTGATGGCAATCCAGCTTCGAACGCGATGGAAGACGCCGAGTCGGCGGATGCGACGGAGAACGAGCCCCATCCAACCACTCTGGAAATGGCTGTCGTGCCAGCACGCCGTTCGGAAGGCGGTCGTGAAGTTGCCGTTGATACAAGCGGTGCACGGCTTCCCGTCATTGAGAAAGAACGCGTTGGCGCAGGAGAGGCGGTAATTGTGGAGGTACTGAACGACGGGGACGTCCAGTGCGAAAGCCAGGCTGTAGACGTCCGGCGACATCGTTGGGAAAACGTTGTGGATGATCCAAACGTCGAAGCGGTGCTCGTTGTGAAAGCGCTTCAATCGGCTCGTGACGAAGGGATTTTTCAGCGCCAGGGCCGGGGCGATTAATTTTTTGAGCGGGGAGCTTGTGAATGTGCGACTGGACGTGACGAAGGTCTCGACGTCGTGTTCGGCGCGAAGGGCTTCCGTGGTGCGGTGGAAAACGGCCTCTTCCCCTCCGTAGTCGACGTAGGTGTTGAAGATCTGCAGGACTTTCAAACGGCGCATGGGTCGCTCTCCGAAGCAGAAATCTTGCGGCCAAGGAGCCGGGCGAGGGTGATCGCGAAATGGACGCGAAGTCGGGTCATCGGCGGGAGATCGGGAGCGACGGCGATGTGGTGATATCGTCGTGCGGAGAGGATCTCGGCGAGCGTGCCGGAACCAAGCGAGGAGCGGATGAAAACGTCGGTGTATCCCTCTGCGCCCACCGATGGAACGGGTGCTTCGATGGTGAGGAGATCCCGCAAAGAGCCAGGTGGTTCGGGGTCCGAGCGGTTCGTCCGGGGTGTCCCGATCACGAGCGAGCGTTCGCGGTTGGGTCCGGACCCCAGCGACCGGTGGATGCGCGCGAGATCGTCGTGGCGGATTTGGAGCGTCTGCGGAAGGTGGGTGACGTTCCACCAGACGGCTCGCAGCAGACGGGCGAGTCGAGCAGGCAAGCCGCCGGGTCCTCGCGCGCGACGGTGGTTGGGAAAGCGCTGGCTGAACGATTGCGGCAGCAGGACGATCTTTGCGAGCTTGGCGAAGCGGATGAGGACGCCGAGGGGATTGCGCCATTTGATCGCGAAGCGGAGGGAATTTCTGAGTTCGAGGAAGGCGGCGAACTCCGAAACCCGCGAGCTCGTGCGTTCGCCAAAGTGGACGATCTGGCGGTTGATCTGGAGCATGACGTAGCCCGCCCGGGCGATCCGGGATTCCAAGTCGTCCTCTTCGGCGTAGGCAAAGTAGGCATCGTCGAACGGGCCGATGGATTCCAGCACGGTGCTTCGCAGCGCGAGAGCGCAGCCGGAAACAAGCAGGGTCGGGGAGCCGATCCGCGGGAGGTCGCGCGGGGTGGATTCGCTCGGCGAGGCGAGCAGCTCGTAGCCGATGGCCGCGACGTCCGGCCGTTCGGAAAAGAGCGACAACGTATCGTCGAGCCAGCGATCGTCGACGATCTTGGTGTCGTCGTTGAGGAGGATCACGTATTCGCAGCCTTCGGAGAGGGCGCGCGCGATGGCGGGATTATTGCCGCCGGTGAAGCCAAGATTCGCTTCGTTTCGAAGGATGACAACGTCGGGGTGGAGGGCGCGGGCGACGTCGGCGGAGCCGTCGGTGGAGGCGTTATCGACGAGATAGAGCCGGACGTTGGCGGGGATGGTCGGAGTGAGCGAGGGGAGGAGAATCTCGAGGTTGGAAGCGCCGTTCCAAGCGACGACGACGATGCCAGCGAGCGGAGAGCCTCCGGAGTTCACAGCCGAGCGGTGGCGATGAGATTCGATGTCGCGATGCGCGGTCGCCGCCCGCCTTCGGAAGCCATGAGAACCCGGTGGAGGAGCTTGCCGTAGATTTCACGGACTCGGCCGAGCGGGGTCACGGCGGTCAGGCACGGGAGAACGGCGACATTCGAAGCCTCGAACCCGGCGGCGAGGAGGAGCTCGCGCAGAGTTTTTTCCGTGAGGCCGAAGTGGTGGGTGAGGTCGTAGTAGCGGTTAAATGCGGCGGACATCGATCCCATGTTTGGCGTCTGAAAGACGACCAACCCGCCGGGTGCAAGCAGACTCTTGATCTTCAAACAAACCGGGAGGGCGGTCGATGGCTGCATGTGCTCGATGACGTCGATGCAAAAGATGAGGGAAAATGTGCCGAGGTCGGCGAGATCGTCCTTCGCGACGTCTTTGAGCTGCACCGATGGGATGCCGGCGCGGTGGCAGAGCTCGACGTTCTCGGGAGAGATGTCGACGCCGGAGAACGACGTGTAGCCGCGTTTCTGAATAAACTGGTAGATCAGCCCTTCCCCACACCCGATGTCGAGGATCCTAGCGGATCGGTCCGCGGGCAGATACCGGGCAAACCGACGCTCGAGGGAAGCGATGGCGGCGTCGTGCGATTCACCCGACAGCAGGGACTCGCGACCGTTCGACGTGTGGTAGGTCTGGAGAAAATGTTCCTCGGTGCTCGTTTCGTCGCTCATTTCGTCTCGGTCGATGGGTGAAGGTGATCCTGATAGATCTCGGACAGTCGATCCGCATATTCATTCGGCTTCAAGGCTGCTCCAACGCTAACCTTCCACTCGGTCGCTGGAATCGCGGTGAAGCGTGTGATCTGCGCTGCGGCCTCTTCCGGATCGAACGAAATGAGCAGGCCGTTGCTCCCGTCGGCGAGGATCATCTCAGTCCCCGGATGCGGCGTCAGCAGCAACGGCAGGCCGAGGGCCGCGGCTTCGATTTCCACCAACGAAAATCCTTCGTAGTGAGATGGAAAAATAAGCGCGTCGGCCGCGCAAAGAACCGCAGAGGGATCGGGCACGCTTCCCGTGAAAACGATGACTCTCTTCCATTCCGGGAAGGTAGCGTCGAGTCGCGACTTGATGCGGTCAAGCGTCCGTGGACGCCCGCCGATCACGAGCAGGCGGACGGAATGCTTTCCGGCGGCAGCCAGAACGGCGCCGACGGCGATCCAAAAACCCTTGCGCTCGTAGTGACCCTGGGAGGAGAAGGCAAAAACGTGTTCGCGCGGCGTGAAGCCAAGTTCTGAGCGTTGACCGTCTCGGAGCGTGAGCCGTTTTTCCGGAGAGTATCTCGTCGGGTCGTAGCAGTTTGGGAGAACCGTGATTGATCGAGTTGGAGCGACGGCCAACATCTCGTCGCGCAGGCTAATCGAGACGGCCAAAAATCGACCGATGCGCGAAAATCGCAGAGCCAGGTAATCCAGAGCGGCGTAAGAATAGTTGAGCGTGGCGGCCAGCAAGCTCCGAGGCTCCGGAGGTTTTATTTCGAAAAGTCGCCGAAGCCACGCTTGGTTGAGGAAGTGGAAGGTGCTGATGTCGGCCAGCAAGCACATTCCGTTGTTAGTGTGCCAGACTTCGCGCGCACCGGCTCGCGAGCGCCGGAAAAGTCGGGTGGCCGCGTAGAGGTTGCTCACGATGCAGAACCAGAACGGGGCAACGGTCGCCGGCAAGGGCAGCGTCGGGAACGAAACTACCCGTGAGAAGGGCAGCTCCGGATCGTGGGAATTGCACCAGCACTCGACTTCCCAGCCGAGCGTTCGGAGCCGCGGGAGGGCGAGGCACCACGCCTTTGCCGCGGGGGATCCGGCGGAGATCGTCATGTCGATCCAGACGATCCGCCCCGGCGTTGTTCCGTCCGCGTTCACTGAGTCATCAGGGTTCGTCCAGATGGTCCGCGGAAAATTGCTGCCGGTCGCGAGTTCACGTGAAACTTGTGATCGGTCGCTTGCCGGACGGGTGGAGGTCTGAGTCGGGGATTTCCGGGGTGTAAAGTGAGCCTTCCAGATCGAAGTTGTCCAGATTTTCGGTGCCTGGGAGCAGGGTGCGATCGTAGCGGACGAGGCAAAAAATTGCGCCGATGTGCATCCAGAGAATGAAGTTGAACGGATTGGTGTGGAAATTTGCACCGGCGAGCATCCCGCTCACGAAAATCGGCACGATGGCCGCCATCAAGATCCGGGCAAAGGATTGGCGGACAGGGTCCTGGATGCTGAAGATCACTTTGTAGACTCGGTAGGCAAAGTAGGCGGATATCCCCAGTGCGATCACCAGACCCACCACGCCGAAGGTGTCCAAGATGACGTTCACGACGTCGTGGTAGCCTTCCTTGCCGCCGCCCTGGTACGTCCCGAGTTGGCCTTCCCCAAATTTACCCAGCAGCGAATACGTGGAAGCCTCCTTCAAGCGTTCCCACCCCATGAGGCGCTCGGAGAAGGTCGCGACCCGGAGGACTGACCCGGCCCATTTGCCGTCGGACGCGATGAACGAGTTGATGTCGGTGATCCGATCCAGGATGAAGTCTGAGTAAGCGATCGCGACGAAGAGGACTGAGAAGGTGAGAAAATACGCGGAGGCCAGGCGCTGCCAAGTCTTCGTGAAAAGAAAGAACGCGATCCCAATGAACGGGAGTAGCATGGAGGAACGCTGGAGGGAAAACACGATTCCGACCGTTAAACAGATCGTGCAAAAAGCCCACAGCTTGCGTTGAGATCGATCGTTGACGCAGAGCCACAGGCTCACGGGAATGAGGAGACCGATGGCTCCGTAGTTGACACTGCCCGAGCCGAAGCCAATCGTCCTCGGGAATCCATAGATCGCGATGTCGGCGAAGAACTGCCAAGAAGCCGTTTGCGAGAGAAAAGTCTCGGCGTAGAACCACTCCATCTGGCTGAAGCCGAAAAAATATTGCTTGAGCCCCATGAAGGCCCATGGAATCAGGCAGAGAATGAAGAAACGGAAAAAGCGGATGAGGTCGGCTTCACCTTCCAACAAGCGGGGCATCGCCACGAGGAGACCGGCGTAGATCGAGATGTTAACCGCGACTTGCCCAGCCGCGGCAACGGACCGCATCTCGGCGAAGGTCACCACAAAGGCGATGAGCGCGAAGACGGCAATCCCGGTGAAAAGGAGGTAGTCGTTTCTCCCCAGGTGAGTTTTTCCAACGGCAGCCCGGACGATGAGGCCGAGGTAAACGCAGATCATCGTGCAAAGCGTGACGACCAGGACTTGAATAATGGTGAGCTGAGAGACCTCACCGTAGTAAACGGCGAGCTTCTTGAAGTAATCGAGGTAGATCACTTGGAACGCGGCGAGATAGAGGCCGACCTTGGGATTGAGCAACGCCGTAATCGCCGACGCGGCACCCAACAGGAGAATGAGCGGGCCCACGGCTCCGGTGGAACTCTGCAGCATCCACGGCACCGCGATCAGCGGAGCGATGACACCGAGGACGGTGACGGCGATCCGGATAAAGACCGAGATGTTATTCATGCGACGGTGGCCAGGGTCGGTGACGGTTCATCAAAGGTGAGGGCGGAGCGAGTTTATCATCCAAGAGTTACTTGGTCGCGAGGAGCGCGACGTGCGAGCAGTCACGGTAGGGGCGGCCGCCCTTGTCTCGGGTGTTCATCAAGTAGACGTTGGTACTTTTGGCTCTGATTAGTGGGAGATCGTTGTAGAGCGAGTAGGAGTAGGCCAACCCGTCGCCTTCGGACATTTTATACATCTTGCCGCCGGTCGAGATAAATTGAGCTGCTTGCCAGAGGCCGATGGCGTTGAGGGCTTGAGAGATGACCCGCTGGGGGAACCCGCCGCAGCCGAAGTTGTTCAGGTCAGACAGGAAGATCGCGCGCCGGCTTACGCGAAACAGTTCTTCGATGCACGCGGTCGGGTCTTTGACGTGGTGCAGGACGCCGAACATGGTCGCGACGTCGAACGAACCGTCCGGGAACGGCAACGCCGCCGCGTCTCCGTCGGTCAAGGTTGCCGAATCGACGCCTTTTCGAACGGCGACCGATCGCAGTGCCGCCACCGGCTCGATGCCCGCGACGGTGGCGTCTGGGAAGGCGGAGCGAAGCGCGAGCATGGCGCGACCGGTGCCAGCCCCGACGTCAAGAAACGAGGTGAAGTCGTGGTAGTTGGCCATTCCGCAGAGGAAGGACAGCGCGATGTCGTGCTCGGGCTCGTTGGTCGAGTCGACGTGGACGGCGTCGTATTCTTCGGCGGTAGTCGCGTAATATTGCCTTTGGATTTCGGTCTCGGAGAGAGGCGGGTTCGAGGGGTGTGAGAACATCGGGCGGATTCGCGGTGGCTGGCGGTCGTTTGATCGAGAGACCTTAGCCGGTCGGTGCGTGAGGGTCGGCGGTCGGGGAGGCGTGGCCGCCGGGAGATCGGCGAGGGGCTACTATTTTTTGCAGCTCATCGGTGTAGAACGTCTTGGAGGGAAGGTAGTCTGCCAGGGAAGTGAGGGCCTCTTCTGCTCGTTTCCGATACTCGGAGGCGGGGAGCTGGGCGGCCTGTTCGAGGGACTCGCGGAGGGAATCGCCGCTGTGCGGTCGACACAGAAGCGCGCTTGGGCCACCCGCTTCCGGCAGTCCGCCGATGGACGTGACGATGGAAGGGACGCCGCAAGCGCGAGCCTCGATGGGCGTGAGGCCCAAGTCCTCTTCGAATTGAGCTGGCGCCACGTTCCATTTGGCCGATGCGAGCAGCGACTCCTTTTCTTCCGCCGGGACAAACCCCTTTTTCGTGATCGCGTCGGCCGCAGGGGACTCCGCAATCATCCGTGAGATCGTCTCGTCGAGCGGTCCGGTGCCGACGATTGTCAGCGGGTGAGCCGAGTGGTCGATCCGGGCTGTGCCGTAGGCCGAGATGAGTTCCTCCGCGCCCTTCTTCGGAACCAATCTTGCGATGAAGACGAAGCCGCGGCGCTCATCCGGAGCGACGTGTGTCGTCGGTAATTCGGAGACCGCGGGGACGACCGCACTGTCAGGACCAAGGTCCGGTCCTTCCCACGTCGCGTGGACGAACCGGGAGATATACCACCGCCGATGCGCGCACCGGAGTCCGAGCCGGTGGATCAAACCGTGGTCGGGAAGGCGGCGATTTTCCATCGACAGGCAAAGTTTTTTTCCGAGGACTCGGCTCGGCAGGGCGACGTCGATGAGGGGAAAATGACAATTGACCACTTCGGACCAAGCGAGATGTCGGAGCATTTCGAACGAGGGCTTGGTCAAAACTGTGCTGGGAAAGGAGCATTGGGCGTCGAGCCAGTCGAGGAACCCAGGCTTGAGGTCCCATCCCCGACGGAGGCGAAAGACGAGCCGGACTTCGAATTGATTGCTGGCGGCAAGCTCTCGGGCGATCGCGATGGAGAAAACTTCGATGCCTCCGACCGCTCCTCCCGTGGGAGCGACGACGAGAGCGCGGGTGCGGCGATTCATTGGCTGATCAGTGGTGGGAAGAAAGTTAATTGCAATTGTCCGTTGGTCAAGAGGTCCCAGAACCATCACGCTTCCGTGCTGAATCTCGTATGGCGAAACACCCCGCACCAAGCCTCGAAAATAAGAAAACCCAGCGCGGGAAGGGGCATCACGAGTGCCAGAATAATCGCTCCTTCCGTGGTACGTGGTGCGATCACGTAGGCGGCAACTGATTGAGTGGCCAGACAGACCGGGACGAAGACGATCGGCTTCGGGAGCCAGCCGCGGGCGGAGTTCAATCCGTAAACGAGCGCGTAGACGACCGAGATGCCTCCGGCGACGCAGTAGAGGGTCAGCTCGGCCTTCAGCCCGCTGAACTCAGGTCCGAGGGCGGACAGCACGGGGTCGGCGGCGAGCGTCACGGCGCCGACGAAAGCCGAGGTGCCCGCCAGAGCGAGGCCGATGGAGCCTAGGAAGAATCGTCCGAGACGGTCCGGGCGATCCGGGAGCCCGGCGAATCGGGGGACGAGCACCATCGAAAAAATGGCGACGAAGAGTGTCTGGAGCGAAACGATCCTCGTGAGTCCACCGAACTCCGCCACGGACGTAGTCGATCCGAGGAATGACAAAATCCACATCGGGAGTCCAGCCGTGAGACTGTAGAAAATGGCCGTCGGAACGGAGCGCCACAGACTCTGGATCAAATCCGATTCGACCCTCGGATCGAAGGGAGTTTTGGGGGCGGCAAAGGTCGTTGCCATTCGTTCGGTGACGAAACTGATCGCCCACTGGGTTGCGAATCCGATGGCGAGGGCCATTCCGACCAGGGGAAAAAAATACAGACACGCGACGTAGAGAAAAAGCCTCGCCGCCTGGGCAACGACGGCGAGGATCTGGAGCGGGGCGAGTCGTTGATAAATCTGGACCGGGACCTGGTGGAGATTGGTGTTCAACGTCGTGATGGATGTCAGGACGGTGAGGACCGTACAGACGGCCACAATCGGCAGGGATGCTCCGTGGGAGTGGAGTAGGTAGGCGAGTACCACGGAAACGGGGATCGCGGTGATGAGGAGAAACGTGCGGCGAATCCGAAATCCGGAAGCGAGGATTCGTCCCAGCTCGGTGCGATCGCCGAGGTGCTGGCCGGATCGTTTAGTGACGGCGAGTACGAGTCCCGAATCGCAGAGGGCGTTGAGCGTGACGAGAGCCGTGGTGCAGATCGCGAGCAGCGCGTAGTCGTCGGTCGGGAGTAGCCGGACGAGTGCGATGCCACAGAGTGCGATGAGGAGGGTCGACCCCGCCTGGCCGATGGACGCCACGCCGAGAGACCCGACCAGATTCCGCCAAGGGAAGGTCAACGTTCGGCGGAGGCTCGCGGCGTGACGTTCTCAATGTCGGCGAGAGCGGCCGCCGTCATGTCGATGATCATCTGCCGGAAGGAGAATTTTGGATTCCACCCGAGGACGGTGCGCGCCTTCGTTGGATCGCCGACGAGCCGGGTTGGGTCGGCTGGGCGGACGTGTTTCTGCCCGGTGCGGACGAATTTTTTCCAATCCAAATTGAGCGAACCGAAGGCGTGCTCCAAGACGTCCGACACGGAGTTGTCGGTGCCGGAGGCGAAGACGTAATCGCCCGGCGAATCGACTTGGAGTGCCCGGTGAAAGCCAGCCACGAAGTCCCGGGCGTCGCTCCAGTCGCGGCGCCCGTCGATGTTGCCCAGCTCGAGAAAATCGCGTTTTCCGGCTCGAATCTCCGCAGCTGAGTTGCAGATTTTTTTGGTCACGAAGTTTTCACCGCGGCGCGGCGACTCGTGGTTGTAAGAAATGGCGTTGCAGGCAAACAGGCCGTGCTTCTCGCGATAGATGCGGGTCATCTGGGTGGCGAAAGCCTTGGCGCATCCGTAGGGGGTGATCGGGTTGATCGGCGTATTTTCGTCCTGCGGCGTGGCGACCGGGTCGCCGTAGATCTCACTACTGCTGGCATGCAGCAGACGCGGGATCTTCGGCAGATCGCGGAGAAGCTCGAGGAGGCGGAGAGCGGCCATCGCGGTCAGCTCGGCGGTCGTCTCCGGGATCTCGAAGCTAAGTCCGACGTGGCTCTGGCCGGCGAGGTGGTAAAATTCGTCGGGCGCGATCTGGTGCAGGAGCCGCCGCAGCGTGGTCATGTCCTGAAGATCGCAGTAGTGGAGGAACAGCGTCTCGTTGTAAATCGCCGCGTCATCGTAGAGGTGCGAGAGCCGGGAGCGGGAGAGTGTGCTGGTGCGACGGACGGCTCCGTGGACTTCGTAGCCCGCGGCGAGCAGGTGCTCGGTGAGGTAGGAGCCGTCCTGGCCCGTTATACCGGTGATAAATGCGATGGGTCGGTCGGAACTCATGTCAAAAATCGGCGATTCAGAAGTCGACCACCGGAGGCTCCGACTTTTCAGCGATACCGCCCGTTGCCTCCATCCAGAGCCATTCCTGCGGTGGACCGCCGCGGTGTTCGTCCATGGCTCGCTCCAGGATCTCGTCGTCCATCTCCGCCAGCTCAGGGGCCAACCGCCGGAGATCCGCTGCGTCGCGCGGTTGCTTCGGGATGATGGTGATTCGGTGCGAGTCCTGGAACTGCGCGACGATCTTGTCGCGAACGGCGGAGGGTGGCGCGTCGCCGAACCGGTGGGTCTCGATGAGGAGGTCAGCATGGGCCAGATTTGGCGCTTTTGCCCGGTCCACGAGCACGGATTCGAACCCTTCGATGTCGCACACGATCAGCGACTGCGAGTCGGCTAGATTTTCCAGATCGGCGTGGGAGCAATACCGCCGGATGTCGAGGTTGTTGACGGCGTTGAGCTCGGCGAGCTGGACCTGCCGGTGGCGGGCGATCGGGTCGACGTCGAACGAGATGACCGCGCAGTCGGGCTTTTTCCAAGCGAGGCCGACGGCGTAGAAGCCTTCAGCCGCTCCGACGTCGATGATCTTGCGATAGTCGGCGGCGATGATTTTCTCGATGGCGGGGTGCAACTCCATCTCGTAGGTGCCGAACCATTTCGGAGTGATTGGTCCCCAGATGATGCGATTGTAGTAGAGCAGGCCCCGAAAGGGACCGCTGAGAACGGTGATCGGGCCGTCGCCATAAACGCGGCGCTGACAATCGTCCTGAATAGTCTTGAAGGCTGACCGGCACTGCAGGAAAAAACGGAGGCTCTTGAGGGCGTGGAAAAGGTCGGGAGACACGGTCTCCACGAGCGTTTTGGTGGACTGCAACATCGTGAAGTTCGGTGCGAGGGAGAAGGAGAGAGCATTTGTCGCCTCGGCGCGAGGTAAAAGCGGTTCCGCGGTCCGAGGGGGCGGGCGAGGGTTTTCGTCGCAGAAATCGCGTGTCCTGAAAGTGGGCTGTGGTAGAACCCCGGGCTCCATGCGCGTTCTCGTTGTCGTCTTTACCGGTCTGGCGTTGCTCGCCGCGCAATTTGCGCACGGGGGCATCCTGGTGCCGTTTTTATTCGCGCCCTCGCTGCTGCTGGTCGGCGTGGCGCTGCTCCTCGGTGTCGGGGGGCAATTTAAAACCTCCCCGCCACCGCTTTCTCAGCTGTTGCTTGCCGGGGGATTGGCCGCCTACGTGCTTTGGCGCTGTGCGACCGCCCAGGATCAAGCGGTGGCCCGGATCGACGCCGGTCATTGGTTGCTGGGGCTCGGGGTCTGGCTGGCGATTGCGTTGGTGGCGTCGGGCCGAACGACTCCACTGTGGGTGCTGGGGACGATCCTGGGGAGCGTGGCGATCGCGGGGGGAATGGCGGCTTTTCAGATCGCGCAGAGTGACAGCTCGCCGATTCCATTTTGGTTCTCGGAGGAACTTCGGCAGATCTACGCTGGACGGTATTGGAATCGCGCGCGCGGTCCTTTCATGAACCCTAATCAACTGGCGTGGGCGGCCAACATCGGTGCGCTGCTCGCGTTGGGGATGGGTGTTTGGGGGCGGGTGAGTCTGCTTTGGCGGCTGGTCCTGCTCTATTTTGTCGTCGTGTTTGCCGGGCTGACCGTTTTTAGCGCGAGCCGGGGGGGGCTGCTGAGCCTGGCCGTCGGCGGGATCGTGTTCTGCGGGTTGAGTTTGCTGATCGTCTGGAGGTGCGGCGTTGTCCGGCGGCGGGGACTCATCTTGGGAGTGTTGTCCGGCGTTGCCGTTGTCTTGATCGGAATCGGGGTGTTGTATTCTCAAAACTGGGTGATGCAGGGGCGATTGGATTCCCTGACGGATGAAAATTTGCGATCCGATCTGGCGAAGGTGGCCATCCGCCTCTTCGAACAGAGTCCGCTGCTTGGCGCGGGACCCGGGACGTTTGTCTACGCCGCCCGGGAGTTTCGGGTGAAACGCAACGAAACCGATCCGATTTTTGCTCACGACGATTGGGTGCAGTTCTTAGCGGAATACGGCTACGTCGGCATGGTGCTTTGGTTGGCGTTTGCGGCGGTGATTGTGGGAGGTGCGCTCCGGGCGCTGTTGGCGGTTTCGAGGGAGGCGGTGGAGAAGAGGGATCAGCCGATGAGTCTGCGCGGTGGATTGATCGCAGGATCGCTGGCGGCCTTGGCGGCTTGCCTCGTCCACGGCTTCACCGATTTCAATATCCACGTTCCCGCCAATTTCATGATTGCAGCGATGGTGATGGGCCTCCTGGTTTCCGGTCGTGGACGAGCGAGCGGGCGGGTTGGCATGATAGCGGGAAGAGCGGCTTCGACGGTGCTTGCAATCGCGATGGTGGGATTGATCGGGACCTACCTTTGGAATTTTGCGCGGTCGGACTACTGGGGATTGCGAGCGGACAACGCGTATTTCGCCGGGCACCCGGGTGAGGCGATCAGCTTCGCGGAACGGGCTTTGGCGATCGCGCCGGACGACGGCCGGGTGAATCGAACCATCGCCCTCTCTCACTTTGGCTTCGAATCCGCCCGGCAATTTCAGGACGACTCGACGGTTTTGATCATTGATGAGGACCCCGTCGCACCCTCGCGGGTCGGCTCGGATCCCCGGCGGACGCAGGGAGGGCGGCAGAAAGTCCGGAACGAGGCCGCGCTGTCGGCTCTCGAAGTGGCGATCCGGGCGGAGCCGCGCGAGCGCAGAAATTGGATCGATGCCGCGCGCGTCGCGGCGGATCTGGATCGCCTGAAATTGGCCCGGGAGTTTGCCCGCACGGCGATCCGGCTCGATCCATCGCACGCGACGAGTTGGAATAACTACGCTGAACTCAGCCTCGCTGAGGGGCGCGAGGCCGATGCGCTCCGGCTTTTCCAAATCGGAATGCAACTCGATGGGGCGGAGAATAGTTCGGTCGCGGTCGAGGATCTGATGGAGGAGATGGAGTTGGAGGAGGGGGCAAGGTGAGTTCGCGTCCAGTCGTGGCAGCTTGCTGCCTGCTCGCGGTGTTCCACCCCGGCGGCACGACCACGGCGCTTGGGCAGACCGATCCCAACGCGGCCGTATCGCTCGCGGACGACGCGGGATCGACGCCCGAAGAGGCGTTTACCGAGACGGATCGGACGGCACCGCCGCCTCGGGAATTTCTTCCCACGGTCGCGCCGCCTCGCCCGGCGGCATCGCTGCTCAACCGTGGTGGACTGATCGAGCCACCGGTGGCCGCGCGCCCCGGGGTTCGCTCCTTACCCGCGGCGGGCACGGAGTCGGGGGTGGAGGGCGCACTGGTCGCGGAGCAGCGTGAGGTGATCGCGGTGGATGAGTTCGAGAACGAAGAGAACACCTTCGCGCCGTTCGGGGGCGATTTCTTCGGCCCGGCTCTGGATTTCCTTTCGCCGACGGATCCCAGCGGTCGCGACAGCTTCCTCATCACGTTTGGCGCGAACGTTGGCTACGACACGAACGTCGTCTTTACGCCAGATCCCATTGCGAGCGGCACGGCGACGGCGAATCTTGGTTTCCGTTTCCTGGGTCGTCTGCCGCGGCTGGAGACCGACGTTGCCCTGAACACGGCGGTCACGATGTTCGAGAACCGGCCTGGTGGCGACCGGCAGAATTCATTTTCGCTCGTCGGCGGCGCGGTCTACACGTTCCGCCCGCGAGTCACTCTCGACCTCCTGACAACGAACACCTATTCGGCGGAACCCGACCCCGAGATCCAAGGCGGTACTTTTCAAGCGTCGAACGGCAGCTACCTCGTCAGTAACACCTCGTTCAACGTGAGCTTCCAGCTGCGCCCTCGATTCAGCCTCGTCTTCGGCTACACCTACAACTCGCTGCAATACGACGACGAAGTGATCAATGACCAGTCTGGTTTTGTGTCCCAGACCCTATCTCTTACGTCCAACTATCTGCTCAGCCCGCGCACGACCTTGCTCGGCGTGATTCGTTACAACGGAGTCTCGTACGCTCAGGACGGGCAGGGATCGGACGGCATCATCCTTCTGGCGGGGCTAACCGAATCGTTCAGTTCACGGTTCGAGACGACGCTCCGAGCGGGTGCCGAGTTCCGACGACTCCGGAACCCCGACACCACGATTCCCGATCTGACATCCGAGTACCTGGGGCCATTCGTCGAGGGCGAGCTGAGCTATTCCTACGCTCCCCAGTCGACGATTCTCGGGACGCTCCGTTACGGGACCGAGCCAACCGGGGTATCGGGATTCATCATTCGGCAAACGCTGCGGATGAGTTTGTCGGACAACCACCGCTTCGGCGAGAAACTGAGCTCTCAGCTGGCGCTGAGCTACGAATCCAGCTTTTTCGATCAGCCCGGGGACGTCGCGGACTACTCTCAATCGATCTCGACGGTCTCAGCCGTGCTGCGCTACCAATTTAATCCGACCATCGCGGCGGTCGTGACGGGAAATTTTCTCATTTTTGAATCGGAGCTTCCGGATTCAAATTACGACCGCGGTTTTGTCAGTTTCGGATTCGATTTAAGTCTGTGATCCACGAGTGGCGGCGGGGCGTCTCCCAGGCTGGAAGTGCACGATTTCGACACCTTCCGGTTCGTTGACAAGCCGACCATTCCCCATTAGGTAACCACTCCCTTCCACATGACCTCGAAGCAAGAAACCCCAGAAAATTCGCAGCTTCACCTCTTCGATTTCCTCCGCATCTTATCGATTCGCTGGCCGATCATTGTGGTCATCTTTCTTTTGGTTGTGATCACGACGGTGACGATTACCTTGCTGATGCCAAAGAAATACGAGGCCGACGCGCTGATTCAGGTGCAGGAGAACTCCGATTTCCAGATTTTCCAAAGCGGGCAGCGAGGGGGTTACAAGGACCCGACGTTCACGACCACCCAGTTCGAGATCATCAAGAGCAAAGAGATTCTCGAGCCGGTCATCGAGAAACTGGGTCTGGCCGACAAGTGGATGCGGGAATACGAGATTCGGTCTCCGGAGATCATTTTCAGGAAGCTGCAAAGCATCATGTCGCTGCGGGAAGTGCGGAACACCGATCTCATCGAGATCTCTGCGCTGAGCCCCGACAAGGCGGAGGCAGCGGACATCGTCAACACGATTGCCGACGAGTACCAGAAGGCGCGAGTTCGCGAGCAGCAGGATTGGGTGAGTCGGTCATTGTCGACGCTCGAAAACGAAGTCGAAAAACAGCGGAGCAAGACGGAGAAATTGCGGCAGCAGGCCTCGGAAATCCGCGTGGAGTCCGGGATCAACGACCTGAACCCCGAGAGCACCGAAGGGGAGATGCAAGCTGACGAGATGGTGCTCGTTCAGGTCGAACGGGACGTGTCCACCCAACGTTTGCAGACCGCCTCGGTGCGAGCGAAATACCGGCAGCTTTCGCAGATGTCGGACGACGAGATCATGCGCAGCGTGGCGACGCTGCAGATCGAAGATTCAACGATTCTGCAGATCCTCCCGCTCTACCAGGAAGCGGCCTCGGAGGAAGCGCGGATGCTGAACGAAGGGCTGGGTGAAAACCACCCGATGGTGAAGTCGCAGCAGGCGAAGGCGGCCGTCTACTGGAGCCAGTTGACAGAGCAAATCTCGAGTTTGCGGACCGCGCTCGCGGTGAATCTGGCCATTGAGGAAGAATCGCTCGCAAATTTGGAGGAGAAGCTGACTGAGACTCGGTCGGAGCAGCAGGATTCCAAGACAAAATCGGCGCAATACTTCGAGGCCAAGACAAACTATCTTCAGGCCAAAAACGTGCTGGAGGCGGCGGAGACTCGCTTTTGGACCGAGTCGATGCAGCGGAGTATGCCGCAAAATCCCGCGATCATCTGGAGCCGCGCGGAGGTCCCGGAATTCCCTTCGCGTCCCCGGGTGGCGCTGAACATTGTGTTGGGCGTGCTCTTTGGCGCGATGCTCGGCGTCGGCGTAGCCTTCCTGATCGAATATCTGGATACCAGCGTCAAAACGATGGAGGACATTGAGCGGTACTTTGACCTGCCGGTCCTTGCGGTCGTGCCGAAAAACACCGGGGTCCTCATGGATCTGCCCGCCGACGCGATGGACGCCGAGCCTTACCGGATCCTGCGGACGAACATCGAGTTCAATCGCAAGAACAAGGACATGAAAGTGCTCACTCTGGTTAGCGGTGGCGCGGGTGAAGGAAAGTCCACGACGCTCACCAATCTCGCTTACACGTTCGCACAGTCTGGGCTGACAACTCTCATTGTCGACGCGGACCTCCGGCGCCCCTCGCAGCACAAGATTTTCGATATCGCCAATTCGCGGGGTCTCACGGATTACCTGTCCAAGGGAGTCGGCATCGAAGATTTGATTCAGACCACGAAAGTTGATGGGCTTTCGATCGTTACGAGTGGGAAGCTGCCTCCTGGCGCGATTGCCATGCTGAATTCGCGAAAGATGACCGATCTCATCGCGGAACTGCGCGAGAAATTTGACATGGTCCTCGTGGACGCTCCGCCCATCCTCGGGGTAAGTGATTCCTCAGTGATCGTCCGCTCGGTCGACATGACCGCGCTGGTGATTCAGCACCGGAGATTCCCACGGGCGATGCTGGCGAGGGTCAAACATGCGGTGATCAACGCGGGCGGTAATTTGCTCGGGGCTGTTCTGAACAACGTGGACATCCGAATGGATCAATACTATCAGTATCAAACAAACTATTACGCCTACCACGAGGATGGGAAACCATCATCTGCCACTGGCCGTCCCCCCAAGCCCGCTGCAAAAGCCAAGCGAGCTGGTCGGGAGGAGTTGCTGGCCGGTCGACCGACGAGCTCAGGAGACTACTAAGGTGATGAATTCTTGGAATACGGTAAAGCGCTCCTGGGTAGCGTTTTCAGTCATCGCTACCGCGGGCTTGACCTTGTCGGGTTGCCAGACGTCTAAGCCGGACGCGGCGCCGCCGATGGATGTGGTCCGGGTTCAGGACGAGTCGGCGGCGAATGCAGTTTATCGAGGGATCAAACTTCGGACGGGCGATCTGGTCGAGATCCGCCTGGGTGGGGTTCCGCCGGATGAGACGGTTCAAGTGAACGGCGTTTACACGGTGGACAGCGTTGGAAATGTCAACATGCCGCAGATTGGCTCGGTGCGGGCGTTGGGGTTGACCCAGCAGGCCTTGCAGGCCGCAATCGAAGGTCGTTACCGGCAGTCGGGTATTTACACGACGCCGACGATCTCGGTGAGTGTCCCGCTCGAAGCGCGGTTTGTGAACGTTGGTGGTGAAGTCCGTCTGCCGCAGCGGATCCCCTACACGACGGATCTCACCGTCTTGTCGGCGGTCAACGCAGCCGGTGGCTTCACCGAGTATGCTGCGCAGAACCGACTCCGCCTGGTGCGGGGCGGAGCGGCGATGAAGATTAACATCAAAAAAATCCGTCGGAATCCCGGGCTGGACGTGGTTCTCGAGCCAGGCGATACGATCGAAGTGATGCGGAGCTTCTTCTGATCGGCGTCCACCTTCGGGGACAGGGTGGCGAGGGATCTCGCGATAGCAGCGCCGAGCGTCAGTCAGCTGTGAGCAGAGCTTTATTCTTCAAGAGGTAGCCGAGGCCGGAGTAGACGGTGAGGATGGTGGTGATGGCGATGAGGATCGGGCCGCCGTAGGCCCAGAGGGGGGTGAGGAAGGTGAGGGCGTCGCGGTTCCATTCGCCGACGGCGAGCTGGATGAGGAAGAAGATGATGGTGGCGATCTGCCAGGCGGTTTTGTGTTTTCCGAGCTTTTCGGCGGGGAGGACGACGCCTTTGTTGCCGGCGAGGAGGCGGAGACCGGTGATGAGAAACTCGCGGGCGATGATGACGATGACGACCCACGCTGGGATGAGGGCGAAGGGAATGAGGCAGACGAAGGCGGCGGCGGTGAGGATCTTGTCGGCGACGGGGTCCATCAATTTTCCGAAATCGGTGATGAGGTTGTGCTTCCGGGCGATGGCTCCGTCGAAGTAGTCGGTGATGCTGGCGGCGATGAAGAGGATGAGCGCCAGGGTGAGCGCTCCGGTCAAGGGAACCGTGAGGCAGATGACGAAGCCAGCCGTGATGAAGAGGCGGAGAACGGTGAGCTTGTTGGGTAAATTCATTCCGGGTTGGGGTTAAAGGTAGACGGGGTGTTTCCAGATGGGGGCGCGGAGCTTGAGTTGCTCGATGATCCAGCGGCTGGCGGTGTAGGCGGGATCGCGGTGGGCGGTGTCGACGCGGACGAAGAGGGACGGCTCACCGGCGGGGACGGGACCGACGCGGTGGATCAGCCGGCAGCCAAGGAGGGGGGTCGCGGTGGCGGCTTCGGCGACGATGCGGGCAAGCGTGGGTTCGGACATCGTCGGATGATGGGCGTAGTCGATGCCGGAGATGGGGGCGCCGTTTTCGGAGGGACGGACGATGCCGAGGAAGTCGAGACGGGCGCCGGTGGCGGGCGAGGGGTCGTCCGGGACGACGATTGGCGCAGCCGTGACTCGTGCCTCGCAAAAGGCCATTGCCTCTTTCCGCGGGGCTTGGCTAGGGTCAGCGTTCTCGATTTTCAAATTATGAGCCAAAGCAACATCGGTCTTATCGGACTCGCCGTCATGGGCGAGAATCTCGTTCTCAACATGGAAAGCAAGGGCTTTTCGGTCAGCGTCTACAACCGCACCACCGCGGTAACGGAGAAGTTCGCCGAAGGGCGGGCGAAGGGCAAAAACATCACCGCGACGACGACGCTCGAGGATTTTGTCGCCTCGCTGGAGACGCCGCGGAAGGCGATGATCATGGTGAAGGCGGGCAAGCCGGTGGACGCCGTGATCGATCAACTCGTGCCGCTGCTCGAAGAGGGAGACATCATTATCGACGGGGGAAATTCTCTCTGGACCGACACGCAACGGCGGGAGGAGGCGTTGCGTGAGAAGGGGATCCATTACATGGGTTGTGGGGTCTCGGGCGGAGAAGAGGGCGCGCTCAAGGGGCCGTCGATGATGCCGGGCGGATCGCAGCATTCTTGGGAAGCGCTGGCACCGATTTTCCAGAAGGTTGCGGCGATCGTGGAGGGCGAGCCCTGCTGCCGCCTCATGGGGACGGACGGCGCGGGCCACTACGTGAAGATGATCCACAACGGGATCGAATACGGCGACATGCAGCTCATCTGCGAGGCCTACGCGGTGCTCAAGGCGACGATCGATCCGACGGCGGAAGAGTTTCATCAGATCTTCGCGAACTGGAACAAGGGCCGACTCGACAGCTACCTCATCGACATTACCGAGCAAATCTTCACCAAGATGGACCCCGAGACCGGGCAGCCGATGGTCGACGTGATCATGGATCGTGCGGGTCAGAAGGGAACGGGCAAATGGACGGTCGGCAACGCGACGGAGCACGCCGTCGTTCTTTCGACGATCAACGCCGCGGTCGACGCGCGGATTTTGTCCTCGATGAAGGAGAAGCGCGTGGCGGCGAGCGAGATCCTGCCAGCGCCGGAAGCGAAGGCCTTCGACGGCGATCGTCAGCGGCTGATCGATTCGGTCGGGGACGCGCTCTACGCGAGCAAGATCGTGAGCTACGCGCAGGGGCTCGACCTACTCGGGACGGCTGGGAAGTTCTACGGGTGGAATCTTAATTTCGGCGATATCGCGACGATCTGGCGGGGAGGGTGCATCATTCGGGCAGCGTTTCTGAATCGCATCAAGGAAGCCTACGAAGAAAACCCGGGCCTCGAGAATCTGATGCTTGCGCCATTTTTCACGGAGATCTTCAAGGAGACGCAGGCGAACTGGCGTCACGCGGTGACGACCGCCGTGAACCACGGTGTGGCGGCTCCCGCGTTTAGCGCATCGCTGGCGTATTATGACAGCTACCGTCAGCCGCGGCTGCCGGCGAATTTGTTGCAGGCGCAGCGGGACTTTTTTGGGGCGCACACCTACGAGCGGGTCGACAAGCCAGTCGGGGAGTTTTTCCACACCGAGTGGTTGGGCGAATAGCCGACGGTCGTGATGATTTTGCCGCGGCGGCGCTTCCGTGAAGCGCGGTCGGGGAGTCTTTGCAGGTCACGCTGCGAGCTTCGAAGCAGCGCGACTGCAGCGGGCCTAACCGACGATTGGTTGCTTTGGGTGGGCGGTCAGGATGGCGGGCCGGTTGCCGAGCCATGCTCGGGCTTGTCGGCGGCTCGGATGATCATTCTTCCGCGCGTCGTTGAATGGTTAGGCCCCCTGGGGTGAATTGCCAAGTTAGCTCGGCGACGGCGCAGAGCTTGTCGATGGCGCTGAGGAACGAGTCGTCGTTGGTGGTGAGGGAAACGTGAGTCGGGGTCACGGAGCTTACCTTTAGAAACGTATTGGTGTCCCAGGACGGCGGGGCTTTTCGTTTGATCGCACGCCAAAACTCCAGGAGTTCGTTTGGCGCGACGTCGACGTATTCGTAGTCCGGGATCATCACTGATTCCAACGATGGGATGATCTGCTCATAGACGCCAGGATCGCAGGTGGGGGGCAGTTCGTGATCGTAAGCGGGAGACGACGCGGCGGTCGTCCACAGGATGAGGCAGGCGAGGGAGGCAGCTTTCATTGTGGCGATGGAATTGATAACCCCTTCGAATGAAGACGACGAGGGAGTTGGTGCGGGCGGCGGAGCAATTGCGGGACGCGGTGGATGGGTTGCGGTTCGAACTGCCGGTAACGCACGTTTACAATCCGCTGAACTACGCTGGGGGGATGCACCGGCTCTTCATTGAGCGGTTTGGCGGGGGACGGAAACGGGTGGTGTTTTTGGGAATGAACCCGGGGCCGTTCGGGATGGCGCAGACGGGGGTGCCGTTCGGTGAGGTGGTGGCGGTGCGGGATTGGATGGGGGTCGATGCCCCGGTCGGGAAGCCGCCGGTGGAGCATCCGAAACGGTTGGTGGAGGGGCTGGCCTGCGCGAAGGCGGAGGTGAGCGGGAGGCGGCTGTGGGGGTTGATGGCGGAGCGGTTCGGAACGGCGGAGACGTTTTTCGGGGAGCACTTTGTGGTCAATTATTGCCCGTTGGTCTTCATGGAGGATACGGGGCGGAACCGGACGCCTGACAAGCTGCCGGCCGGGGAGAAGGCGGCGCTGGGTGCGGTTTGCGATGCGCATCTCGCCGCGGTGGTTGCGGCGTTGAATCCGGAATGGTGCGTGGGGGTCGGCGCTTACGCGCGGGCCTGCCTGGAGCGGGTCGTGCCGAGTGGCGTGAAGATCGGGACGGTGCTGCATCCGAGTCCCGCGTCGCCGGCGGCGAATCGGGGGTGGGCGGAGGCGGCGACGCGGCAGCTGGTCGCGGCGGGAGTGTGGGAGTAGCGGTCGCCGCGGGGTGAAGCGTCGTTACGTCCGCTCCGACGGGAGGGTGAGTTGAGGGAGGTTGTCCGAGCTCCACGGGTTGAGGGTGTAGTCGGAGTGGCGGATCGTCGCCGCCCGGTCGTGGCAGAGGCGGAGGGCGGTCGTGACGTCGAAGCCGAGGTGCTGGGGCGCGAAACGAGAGAGATTTTTTGCAGCGAGATCGAAGAGACGTGACGCGGGGGGGAGGCGGCGGCCGTGGACGCGGTGCGTGGGGTGAAGGTGCTGATGCCGGAGGTGGACGAAGGCTCCGGCGAGCTGGATGAGGCCTTTGTAGTAGGTCCAGTTGTCGTCCGTGGTGGCGAGCCAGAGCTGCTCGAGCACGTCGTGGGCTTCGTAGTATTCGCCGCGATTGAAGCAGGTGAAATAACCGGCGTAGCAGGGATGCCAATCACCGCCGGGGTCGGGCGGGAGTGAGGCGACGAAGTTCTGGACGCGGTCGGATTTTTTCATGCGCGGGTGAGGAGTCGATGTGGTATGGGGTAGGTCTTGCAAGGATTTGCTTTTCAATCGCGCGCGCCGGCTGGCTGCGTCAGGTCGAGACCGTCCGATCCGGGGGCGGGGTTCGTTTTTCTCCGATGACCGGAGGGCAGGCGCTTTTAATTGGATTTGGGTTGCTCTTAGGCGTTGGGTCGGCGGCGTTTTCGGCGTTCGAGACGGCCATTTTCTCTCTGAACGAGGAGCGGCGCAAGAAACTGCGGTCCAAGTCGCCGCGGCGGGCTGATTCTCTGTCGGATCTCCTCGAGCGTCCCGATGAGGTGGTGAACTCGATGGTGCTGGCGAACACGCTGACAAATCTCCCACTCATCGTGGTGATCCTCTATCTTCTGGACGCGTTCCGCGGCGCGGATGATCAGCTCGGTTGGGGGCTGTTTTTGGTGGTTTTCGGGGTGATTATCGTGTGCTGCGATTTGCTGCCGAAGCTGGTTTCGCTGGCGGCCCCGATCCGGACGGCGCGGGTCGGCATCCCTCTGATCCAATTTGTCGTGCCGCTGTTGGCTCCGGTCTGCGTGGGGCTGCAGGCTCTCTGTGACCGGATCGTGGCGTCGGTCCTGCCACGCCGGATGCGGCCGATGCCGCATCTGACCGACGCGGAGCTGGAGACTCTCGTCGAGATCGGGCGGTCGGAGGGAACCATCGAGGAGTCGGAGAGTCGGCTCATTGGTGAGCTCATGAAGCTGGCCGAAGAGCCAGCGAAGCATTGCATGACGCCGCGGGTGGACGTTTTTTTTCTGCCGGATGATTTGACGAACGAGGAGGCGGCGGCGGCGGTGCGGCGGAAACGGTATCGGCGCGTCTTGGTGCGGGGTGAGACGCCGGACGACGTGGTGGGGCTGCTGGACGTGAAAAATTTTCTACTGGATCCGGCGACGAGTTACCTCGAGCACGTGGTGCCACCGTCCTACGTGCCGGAGACGATGAACGCTCTGGAGATGCTGAGGTCGTTCCTGAATCGGCGGCAGAGATTCGCAATCCTCGTTGACGAATTTGGCGGGATCGAGGGGATCGTGACGTTGTCGGATTTCATCGAGGAATTGCTCGGCGAGGAGGGGCCGGACTCGGGGACGGAACTTTACATCGAATCGCTGGGGGACGACCGGTTCGTGGCGGCGGGGAACGCCCGGATGGATGACCTGCGGGAATTGCTGAAATGGGAGGGCGAGGAGGCGGGAGTGGATTCCATCGGTGGATTCGTGGTGGAGCACCTCGGCGTGTTGCCGCGCCCGGGGACGATCCTGACGGTGGACGGCTGGCGGATCACCGTACGGCGAGCGACCCGGAAGCGCATCAAAGAGGTGCTGATCGAGCCATCACCGGACGCAGTGGAGGCGTCGGAATCGGACGCGTTGGCCGAGGAGGCGGCGAAATGATCTGGTTCGCGATCGTGGCTTGTTTGGTGATCTCGTTCACTTTTTCGGGGATCGAGTCGGGGGTGCTGTCGGTGAACCGGGTGCGGCTGCGGCATTACGCGCTGAAGGGCGAGCAGGCGGCGCTCCAGTTGGACGCTCTGCTCACGCGGATCGAGCGGCTGATGATCACCGTCATTCTGGTGACCAACACGATGAACGTGCTGGCCGTCGCGCTCATCTACGAGGAGTTCACGCGGTGGTTGGGGAGTCTCGGGGCGGTGCTGTCGGTGGTCGTCTTGCTGCCCGTGTTCGTGGTGGTGCTGGAATTTTTACCGAAGGCGATTTTTCGACAATTTCCTTACCGGACGCTGGTCGTCTTCGCGCGCATTCTGACGTTCACCCATCTTCTCTTGGGCCCGTTGGTCAGCGCTGGGGCCTGGGTGTTGCGTCCCGCCTTTCGAGCGAACCGGGAGCCGCGGCGGCGGGGTCTCGTCGGGATCGAGGAGCTGAAACGGGTGGTGGCCGACAGTGGAGAGCGGGGGCAAATGACGGAGCAGGAGCGGGCTTTTATCCAGAACGTAATCGAGTTTCGCGAAGCGAAGGTGAGGGACGTGATGCTGCGGACCGAGCAGGGGACGTCGGTCACGCCGGAGACGTCCGTGGCGGAGGTGTTGGATTTGGCGCGCCAGACGGTTGCGGATCGCTTCCCGGTGGTGGAGAGAAGCGGCGAGGTGTCGGGGATCGTGCGGGTGTTTGACTTGTTGCGGGACGACGTGCGGGCCGGCCGGGCGAAGTCTTACGCGCGGAGGCCGGTCACGGTCGCGGCGGACGAGCGGGCCATCGAGGCTTTGAGAAGGTTGCGTGCGGCGCGGATGCAACTCGGGATCGTCCTCAACGCGGATGGGCGTACCGCGGGGACGGTTCACACGGAAGCCTTGGTTCGTCGCTTGCTTGCTGGGCGGGCCTGAGACGGGGCGGGGTCGATTTTCCTCGTGACGCGGCTTGCGCGGACGGGGGTGATGTTTTTTATTGATCGGCTATGTCGTCAACCGAAGCCGCTCCCGTTTTTTCGCGAAAGAATCCTTTTCCCGCTCCGATGACCGTCAATCGTCGCCTGACGTTGGACGGCTCGGAGAAGGACACCCGTCACTTTGAGATCTCGCTCGCGGGTTCCGGCTTAAACTACGAGGTCGGGGATTCGCTGGGTGTGTTTCCGAAAAACGATCCGGTGCTCGTCGGCCAGATCCTGGAAGCGCTCGATTTCACGGGTGAGGAGCCGGTGCAGAATCCGGCGGGCGAGACGGTGCCGATCCGGCAGGCTTTGACGGAGAGCTACATCATCACTGCGCCGTCGAAGCAGTTGCTCATGGCCATCGCGGAGAGAGACAGCAGTGCCGTCTTCTTGAAGGATCTGCTCGATCCGCTGGTCAAGACGGAGCTCGACACCTGGCTGTGGGGGCGGGACGTGCTGGATGCGCTCACGGAGTTTACCGCCGCGAAGTTCACGCCGGAGGAATTCATCGGGGTGATGCGCAAGCTGCAGGCGCGGCTTTATTCCATCGCGTCGTCGCAAAAGGTCGTCGGTGAGTCGGTGCATCTCACGGTGGCCCTGGTCCGTTACCACGCGCTCAACCGGGACCGCACGGGCGTGGCGTCCGTGTACCTCGGCGAGCGGACGACCGACCCCGAGCGGATCTCGGTTTTTATCCACAACGCAAAACACTTCCGCGTGCCGGAAGATCCGGCGACGGACATGATCATGGTCGGACCCGGAACGGGCATCGCGCCGTTTCGAGCGATGTTGCAGGAGCGGAAGGCTACCGGCGCGGCCGGTCGCAATTGGTTGTTCTTCGGCGAGCAGCGGTCGTCGACGGATTTCCTCTACCGGGAGGAGTTTGAGGGCTACGCGGCTGACGGGTCGCTTCATCAATTCGATACCGCGTTTTCGCGGGACCAAGATTACAAGATCTACGTCCAGCACCGCATCCTCGAGCAGGCGGACGAGCTCTACGCGTGGCTCGAAGGAGGCGCGTCTTTCTACGTGTGCGGCGACGCGGCGCGGATGGCGAAGGACGTCGACTCGGCGCTTCACGAGGTGGTCGAGCGGGCCGGTGGCAAGTCGAAGGAAGAGGCCATCGAATACATCGACGCGCTGAAGAAGGCGAAGCGCTACAAGAAGGATGTCTACTAGTCGGAGGTCGCGCAGCTTTTGCAAAAATCGCACCAGCGATTTTGAAATGACTTTTTAATTTTGGGCATCCCGACGGCACCTTCCGTGAAAAATATCCATTTCCTCGGCGTCTGCGGAACCGCCATGGGGGCGTTGGCAGCGGCCATGCGCGACGCGGGCTACGTCGTCACCGGGCAGGACGCGTCAGTCTATCCGCCGATGTCGACCTTCCTCGCTGAGAAGGGAGTCGAGATCACCAGCGGGTTCGATCCGGCGGACATCCCCGAGTCCGCGGAAGTGGTCGTGATCGGTAACGCGATGTCGCGGGGCAACGAGGCGGTCGAGGCGGTGCTCAATCGGAAGCTGCTCTACGTTTCGATGCCAGAGGCGCTGAAGCAATTTTTTCTCCGCGGGCGTCACAATCTGGTGGTGGCGGGAACTCACGGGAAGACCACGACGACGTCGATGCTGGCGTGGATCTTCGAGGTCGCGGGCCGTGAGCCGGGCTATCTCATTGGCGGGATCCCGGCCAATCTCGGGCAGGGTGCGTGCCTGCGGGACTCGAAGTATTTCGTGATCGAGGGGGACGAATACGACACCGCATTTTTCGACAAGCGATCGAAGTTTGTTCATTACCTCCCCGAGTTGCTGATCCTCAACAACATTGAGTTCGATCACGCAGACATCTTCCGCGACCTCGACGCGGTCAAGACGAGCTTCCGACACCTGCTTAACGTCGTGCCGACCGACGGCATGGTCCTCCTCAACGCGGACGACCCAAATTGCGTCGACGTCGCGCGGACGAGTCCCGCTCCCATCGTGGAGGTCGGATTTTCGGAGAATGCCGGGAACCGGATCAGCAACGTAACGCACGGCGTGGAAGGAGTGTCGTTCGAATTGTTTGGTGAGAGATTTGACCTGCCGATGCTCGGCGATTTCAACATTCGCAACGCGGCGATGGCGGCGTCGGCGGCGCATTTTTATGGCATCAGCGCGGCGGAGATCCGCGAAGCCCTCGCGAGTTTCAAGGGCATCAAGCGTCGGCAGGAAGTGCGGGGTGAGGCGGGGGGCGTGAAAGTGATCGACGACTTCGGGCATCACCCGACGGCGATCCGCGAGACGCTCTTGGGACTGCGGCAGCGCTACGCCGCGGCGAAGCTCTGGGCGATCTTTGAACCGCGCTCGAACACCACGCGGCGGTCGGTTTTTCAAGAGACCTTGCCCGCCGCTTTCGCGGGGGCCGACGGGGTGTTCATCGCTCAGATTGCCCGCCTGGATCAGATCGCGGCGGACGAGCGACTCGACCCGGAGCGCGTCGTCGCGGACATCGCGGCGGACGGACGCCCGGCCTTCTATGAACCAACGGCGGCGGACATCGTCGCTCGAGTCGTGCCGCTCGTGGCCGATGGCGATGTGATCGTCGTCTTCAGCAACGGCGGCTTCGACGGGATTCACGACAAACTGCTGACGGCGCTGGCCGCCCGGTAGTCGAGAAATCCTTTTTCCTCGCCAAGGTTGGCGGTACTTCTGATCATCAGCGGTTCGCATGAACGAAGAACTTCAGAAAGTCGTCGAATCGGAAAAATTAACGCCCGGCGCGGCGGAGAAAATAGACCTGTTGGCCCCGGGTGCCTACTGCCAACACAAGAGCTGGGGATTTGGTCAAGTGGCGGAGTGGAATCTCCTGACCGGCCAGATCTTCATCGATTTCGGCAGCAAGAAATCCCACCCGATGCAGTTGGAATACGCGTCGGAGACGGTCACCTTCATCCCGGCTGATCACGTCCGCGCGCAACTGGCCGCCGACCCAGAGGCGGTCAAGAAACGGGCCAAGGAAGATCCGGCTGGTCTTGGGATTGACACCCTTCGCAGCCTCGGCGGTCGGGCGACGACCGAGCAGATTCAGGCGCTCTACGTTCCGCACGAGATGGACGCAGCGGCGTTTAAGAAATTTTGGGACGCGGCCAAGAAGAAACTCAAGTCCGATCCCCACGTTCACTTTCCCGGCAAGAAGTCCGAGCCGATCGAACTCCACGACGAACCGGTCGATCAGGGCGCGAAGCTCATCACGCAGTTCAATGCCGCCCGCCATCCGAAGGATCAGGTGCTCGCTTTGGATCTCATCGTGAAGTCGCCGGATGATCTCGCCGGTGCTGAAGAGATGCAGAAGCTCACGGTCGTCATCGAGGATACCGCCGGCAAGGGCGTGCGACTTCATTCGGTGCAGTCGCTCGAGATGCTGCTTGCTCGCGACGAGATCGTCGAGCGGCAGGACGGGGTCGAAGCGGGCGAGGATGCGGTTGTCGTTGGCGACGTGCTCAAAGGCGAGCAGAGCCGATTGGCTGAGCTTTTCTCGAACCTCCCGGCGGCGAAACACCGCAAAGTTCTCACCCATTTCAAGACGGCTTTCCCCGACTCTTGGAAGGAACGGGCTCTGGATTTGGCGCTGATGGCCAGTCCGCGGTTGGTGCAGGAAATTTCTCGCCTGTTTGCGAACGAGGGCCTCACCGAGGAGTTTCGCGATGCTCTCGACAAATGGATTCGCGAGCGCCGGATGTCTCCGGAAGTTCTGCTTTGGTTCTGCCGCGAGCGCGGTGGAGATTTTCCCGAGTTGTTCACGATGGAGATCTTCAGCGCTATCCTGGCTTCGCTCGAGCAGGACATGCTCAGTGACGTGACGCGCGGCACCAAGCTGCACGATCTTGTGATGGACGACAAAACCCTCGTCGCCGATCTCTTTGGCATTGCGAATTTGGACGACGTGCGCGACGCCGTCCGCAAGCTCAAGCTCACCACCGTTTTTGACGATCTCGACAAGCGGTCGCTTCTCGCTCGTATCATCAAGTTGCACCCGGAAGTCCAAGGCATGGTGACTGGGCAGGAAGAGGAGCGCGACGACAGCCTCGTCGTCTCGTGGGCGAGCCTCGAACGCCGCCGTAAGGAATACGAAGATCTCATCAACAAGCAGATCCCGCAGAACACGAAAGACATCAGCATCGCCCGGTCCTACGGCGATCTTCGGGAGAATTTTGAGTTCAAGTCCGCCAAGCAGCAGCAGGGCGTCCTGCTTCGCCGGAAAGCCGAGATGGAGCGCGAACTCTCGCTGTCCCGCGGAACCAACTTCGAAGACGTCGATACGGCCAAGGTCGGGATCGGCTGCATCGTCGACCTCGTCGACGTCGCCTCAGGCGACAAGGAAACGTATTCCATTCTCGGAGCTTGGGACTCGTTTCCAGACCAAGGGATTGTCTCGTATCAGGCTGCGATCGGTCAGGCGCTCAACGGGAAGGCACCGGGCGAGGTCGCTGAGATCCCCGCGGACGAGGGCACTCGCAAAGTGCGCGTCGAGAACATCAAAGCTTTCAAAGATCTTGATCTGCTCGGTTCGACTGAAGAGGTTGAATCGGAATCCGCGCAGGCCTAGGCCGCCGTTCTCAATTGTTCAAATCGTCCAACCTTTCGACCGACTCAAATCATGTCTGACACCACGATCATCTCACTCAAAGCACGCGAAATCCTGGACTCTCGCGGCAACCCAACCGTCGAAGTCGACGTCGAGCTTCTCGGCGGAGCGATCGGTCGTGCCGCCGTTCCAAGTGGAGCTAGCACCGGCGAGCACGAGGCGCACGAGCTCCGTGACGGAGCGAAATCGCGCTACCTTGGCAAAGGCGTTTCGAAAGCCGTGGCAAACGTTCACAAGCTCATCGCCCCGGAGGTGGTGGGGATGGATTCCCTCGACCAAGTCGCACTCGACAAGGCGATGATCGCCCTCGATGGCACGTCGACGAAAAGCAAGATCGGCGCGAACGCGATCCTTGGCGTGTCAATGGCAGCCGCGAAAGCCTCCGCCGCCCAACTCGGCCAGCCACTTTACAAATACTTGGGCGGACCGAACGCGAAGGTGCTTCCCGTTCCGATGATGAACATCCTCAATGGTGGTGCCCACTCGGACGCGCCCATTGACTTCCAGGAGTTCATGATCATTCCGAAGGGCTTGGGATCCTTCTCCGAGGCGCTTCGTTGCGGAGCGGAAGTCTTCCACGCACTCAAAGCGGTCCTCAAAGGCCGCAATCTCTCGACCGCCATCGGGGACGAGGGTGGGTTTGCTCCGTCGCTTGACTCCGTCGAGGATGCCCTCGATTCCATCGCGAAGGCCGTCAAGAACGCCGGCTACAAGTTTGGCAAAGAGGTCTTCATCGGTCTCGATTGCGCCGCCTCGGAGTTCTTCGACAAAGAGAAGAAAAAATACGTCTTCAAGAAGTCGGATGGCTCGAAACGCACTTCGGACGAAATCGTCGACTACTACGCCGGACTCTGCGCCAACTATCCGATCATCTCCATCGAGGACGGTTGCGACGAGAACGACTGGAAGGGCTGGAAAGCGTTGACCGACAAAATCGGCAGCGACGTCCAGCTCGTCGGCGACGATCTGTTTGTGACGAACGTCGAGTTTCTCCAGAAAGGAATCGACAAGGGAGTCGCGAACTCAATCCTCGTGAAGGTCAACCAGATCGGCTCGCTCACGGAAACCTTCGACGCTATCGAGCTGGCCAAGGAGCACAGCTACACGGCGGTCATCAGTCACCGCTCCGGCGAGACCGAGGACACGACCATCGCCGACATCGCCGTCGCGACGAACGCGGGCCAGATCAAGACCGGATCGCTCTGTCGCACGGACCGCGTCGCCAAATACAACCAGCTTCTCCGCATCGAGGAAGAGTTGGGTGCCAGCGCAATTTACGGCGGCAAGATGCGATAAGTTTGCTACGTTTCTTCGCATGAGGCCCGGAACGGCGAGACCCGACTACCGAAAGCGTCGCGAGACAGACTTCTGGAACGCGGTCAACAAGTTCATCTTCGGGCTTTGTGCCGTCGGTGGTTTGGTCCTCATCGGGCTGCTCGCGTACCCTGAACTTCGTCGGATCGACGAGATGGAGAAGAACGTGATTGATCTCGAAGCCGATCGCGACGCGGAGAGTCTTCTCCTGCAAAAACAGAAGCGCGAAGAGCAGTGGCTGAAAAACGATCCGGCTTACGTGGAACTGCTGGCGCGCGAGAAGTTCGGCATGATGAAGGAGGGGGAGACGGTTTTTCGGTTGGACGAGGAGGTGCCGCCACCGATGGTCTTCCCGGGGGATAGCGCAACTTCGGAGCAGGAATAGCCTATCGCGATACCGGAAGGTGGAAGCGGCGAGCTTCGGTGAAGCGGGGTCACCACGAGGGCCGGAGTGCACCCTGCGCTGCGCGCTTCGTCGGCGCTTGATTACAGTGGTGGCTTTGCGCTACGCTTCAATCCAGGAACAAAACTTATGTCAGTAGTAGAACTCTCTTCGATCAACACCTCCGAGCTTGCCGATCGCGTCGGCGAGTTGCGGAGGTATCTTTGACTTACCCGATCTCATCACGCAGTTGGAAGAAATTGAGGCCCGCATGACGGCACCGAATTTCTGGGATCACAAAGAAAAAGCGCAAACCGCGATGGAGCGTATTTCCGAGCTTCGCGGCAAGATTACGCCTTTCCGCGAGATTGAGACCCGACTCGAGGATCTCGAAGTGATGCGAGAACTCGCCGCCGAGGAAGAGGATGCCGCCGTGCGGACGGCGACGCTCAACGACATGAAGGCCGATTTTGATCGGTTGTCGGCTGACCTTGCGAAATTCGAGCTGCGTCAATTCCTGAGCGGAGAGTTTGACAGCAATCCGGCGTTCGTGACGATTCACGCCGGCGCGGGCGGCACCGAATCGTGCGATTGGGCCGACATGCTCCTTCGGATGTATACGCGCTGGATGGAGCGGAGTGGAATCTCCAGCGAAGTTGTCGACGTGCAGGAAGGAGATGAAGCGGGGATCAAGAGCGTCACGCTTCGGATGACGGGCGAATACGCCTACGGCTACCTCTCGTGTGAGCGAGGCGTCCACCGGTTGGTCCGGATCTCGCCTTTCGACTCGGCCAAGCGGCGGCACACGTCGTTTGCCAGTGTCGACGTCACTCCGGAAATCGAGGATGCGCCGATCGAGGTCGACGAGAAGGATCTGAAAATCGACACCTTCCGAAGCGGCGGCAAGGGTGGGCAGAACGTGAACAAAGTCGAGACGGCGGTCCGATTCACCCATCTCCCGACGGGTCTCGTCGTGGCCTGCCAGGCCGAGCGGAGTCAGCTGAAAAACCGGAACCTTGCGCTGAAGATTCTTAAAGCAAAGCTCTACCAACTCGAGGCTGACAAAAAGCGGGCCGAGGCCGAGCGGGAGTATGACCAAAAGGGCGAAATCGGCTGGGGAAGCCAGATCCGTTCCTACGTTTTCCAGCCGTATCAGATGGTCAAGGACCTTCGGACTGGGGTGCAGACCAGCGACATTCAGGGTGTGATGGATGGCGACATCGACGCGTTTATTGAAGGGAAGCTGCGCGGGCTGACGTATCAGAAGGGTGCGTCAGACGACGAGGATTGAGGTCTTTCGGAAATGGTCTCAGCTCCTGCGGCGTTTCTGCGAAGCGCTCACGGCTTGGTTCGCGAGGCAGGCGGGAGCGGTTCATCGAACCACCAAATTGATTTCCAGGCTCAAGCGGTCGTCGTGGTCCGGCGGCCACGTTGAGGACGGCCGGTGGCGGTTCGTGGGAAAATCGGGCGGGCAGGGACTCGCCGACCTACCTCGATAAAGCGGGGAGTTTTTCGTTGAAAAGTCTAGCGGTAAGCGTGGCGACTTCCTTGACGGTTAGGGCGGTGAGTATTTCGCGTTCGATGGAGGTGATTTCGACGTTCGCGATGCCGCAGGGGGTGATGTTGGCGAAGCCGTCGAGCTCGCCGCTGACGTTGAGGGCGAAGCCGTGCATGGTGATCCAATGGCGCACGCCGACGCCAATGGACGCGATCTTGCGGTCGCCGACCCAGACGCCGGTCAGGCCTTCGGAGCGAGTGGCGGCGATGTCGTAGGTCGCGAGGACATCGATGAGGACGTCTTCCAGGAAGCGCAGGTAGCGATGAAGGTCGCGACCGTAGGGGTGAAGATCGAGGATGGGGTAGCCGACGAGCTGGCCGGGTCCGTGGTAGGTGGCTTGGCCGCCGCGGTTGGTTTCGTGGACCGGATACGGGAGTGCCTCGATGGCGCGTAGGCTGCTTTGGTCGCGGGTGCGGCCGATGGTGAAGACGGGCTCGTGTTCAAGAAGCAGGAGCGTGGGGTCGGATGCTCCGGTGCGAACGGCGGCGACGGTTTCGTTTTGAAGGTTGAGGGCTTCGGCGTAGGTCAGGCGACCGACCCACTTGGGTTTAAGCGGCGTCATACGGATTGCGGTGAAGAGTGATTCGTCTCACGCGAAACCGCAAAGGCGCGAAGAAATGCGGTGAGGCAGAAATCCCTTCGCGGCTTCGCGTGAGAATCCAAGAGTGCTCAATTGAGAGTTTCATATCCGTTTGAGGGGTTCGCGGCGGTGGTGGGCGGCGTCGGCGGCCTGGACGTGGGCGAGGGCGACGGCGAGGGCGTCGGCGGCGTCGGGGGGCGGCGTCTCGCGGAGTTCGAGGGTGGCGCGGATCATGAACGCGACTTGTTCTTTTTGGGCTCCGCCGCGGCCAACGACGGCCTGTTTGACGCTGCGGGGCGCGTATTCGTGGATCGCCAGCCCGCGTTCAGCGGCGGCGAGGATGGCGGCTCCGCGGGCGGCTCCGAGCGTGATGGCGGTGCGGAAGCTCTGGACGTAGATGGTGCTTTCGATGGCCATCGCCGTGGGCTGCCATTCCTGGATAATGTCGTTGAGCTGCTGGCGGATCTCGAGCAAGCAGACGGAGAGCGGGCGGGTGGCGACATTTTTGATGGTGCCGTAGTGAAGGCAGCGGCTACGGCGCGGGTGGCGCTCGATGAGTCCGTAGCCGGTGCAACGGAGGGAGGGGTCGAGGCCGAGGATGCGTTCGGGTGTGAGCTCAGGCATCGTGGAGCAGAGCATTGGCGGACGTGAGGACGGAATCGAGCGGAATGTCGGCGAGCTTCCCACTGGCTGCGTGGATGACTCGGACAAATTCGTTCTGTGGGGACCAGATCGTGGGATCGGTCGGGCCGAAAAGGAGAAGGGACGGGCATTCCGCGGCGGCGGCGAGGTGGGAAATGCCGCTGTCGTGCCCGAGAAAGGCGTCGCACTGGGAGAAAACGGCTCCGAGGATCGGGAGTGGCGGGTTGGTGAGAAAATGAACGTTGGGTGAGGCGGCGTGTGCGCTGCGAAAGGCGGCGAGGGGGGAGGCGTCGGCTTCGCCTCCGACGATGAGGAAGTGGGCCGTGGGGTGGTCGGCCGTGAGGCGTGGGACTAGCTCGATCCAGCGTTCGGTGGGCCAGATTTTGCGTTCGCCCCCGCTGCCAGGGTGGAGGGCGATGAGAGGATGTTGGCCGCGGGGGATGAGATCGCGGGCGGCTTCGAGGTCGGCGTCGGAGGGAAAAAATTGGGCGGCGGGCTCCTCGAGAAAGAGGGCGAGGCGCTGGAGCGGGGCGGCGAGCTGAAGCGCGGCGTGGGAGTGGTCGCCGACCCGGGGATCGGCGATGAGGAGATTCTGGACGCCGGCTCGTTCGAGGTTACCCTTGAAGAATTCGTCCGGATCGAAGAGGTAGCTGACGACCTGATTGAATCCGCTGAAGTAGGCGCAGAGTTCGGGGTCGAGCTCGGCCTTTGGGTTGAAGAAGCCCGCCATGGGCGCGTAGTCGATGCTGCGGACGTCGTCAGCGTAGAAGCGGTTTTCGGCGAGAGCGATGATGTGGCGCGTGCCTAGGATCTCGATGCGTGCGGTGGGGAATGCGTCGCGGAGGAGGGCGATGGCCGGGAGCGTGAGGATGAAGTCGCCGATCGCGCCGCCACGGATGACGAGGATTTTTGGTTGCGTGCTCGTGTTCCTGAGAAGTTTGAGGCTACGCCCTTTGAGTTGGGATAGCGACGACAAGTCGCCGGTTACCGAGCTGACTTTTTCGGCGGCCGGAAGCCTTCCTCCTAGAATTACCCGCCGCTGTTCAGGGCGGAGCCGTAGACTCCGGGGCCTTCCCAGGAAGCGGGGCTATTCCACGGGATGGTGGAGGGGCGATCCTGGCCGGTTGCCGTGGTCTGGCCAGTCGCGCAGCCCGCTAAGATGGCGATGAGCCCGAGGCCGGACAGGATCCGCGTGGCGACCGACATCCTTAGTTGCTGGACTGGTAGATGACGCTGTCGCCGGGCTGGACGGCGATGCCGGCTGGGACGGAGTTGGCGACGATGTCGGCGATGGAGGTCGAGGGCTCGACTGAAGTCACGCGGACCTTCCCAAGGTAACGACCGTCCCGCTTGAGGAGAAGTTCGGCGTTGTTCACGACGCCGCGGTTGTCGCCGATGCTGAGGACGACGAAGTTCCAGGCTGGGTTGACGGCGAGGACCTGGCCTTCGAGCCCGTCACGCATCACCTGCGCTTTACGATCTTCTTCCTTCTCTTCGTAGGTCTCGTTCTCGCTGCGGAGCTGGGTGTTTTTCTCTTCGAGACTGGCGACGAGGGCTTCGAGCTCCTGCTCGCGTGGAGTCGGGCCGGACGGGTCGGTGGTCTCGGTTGGAGTCGTTCCCGGCACGGTCAGCTGAGCGATGGTCTGATCCTTCTCCTGGATCTGGGAGTTGAGCGATTCGATTTCGCTGTCCTTCTGAGCGACCTGACCTTTTACCTCGGTGAGTTCGCCTTCGGCTTTGTCGCGAGCGGCTTCGGTGGTGGCGAGGGAGGCTTCGGCGGCCTGCTTTTCGGCGGTGGCCGTTTCGAGGGTGGCGGCTGTCTCTTCGAGTTCCTTGGTCTTGCTGGCGAGTTCGCTGGTCCTGGTCGTGAGAGAGCTGGTGGTGGAGGCGAGATCGGTCTTGGTCGCTTCCAAGGTTTGTTTGTTCACATACCCGATTCCCGCGGTTGCGATGGAAACGAGAATGGCGACGATGAGGAGGACTTTAGCCATGGAAGAGGAGTCGGTGAGGAACGATTAAAGATTGAGGGGTTGCAATTACGGAGTTCCGAAAATGATTGCAAGCGACAAAACGCAAATTACTTGGCGACCGTTGGGTTTGAAATGGATCTTGGAACGTCCGGTCGAGTTGAAGGTTTAACGTCGCCGCGGATCGATTGGCAATCCCGGTGTTTGGAAAGATACGTGGATTGGGGGTTGAATTGGAGAGCGTCTCGATTAACTTGCGCCTCGCCAGGGGCTATGGATTGCGGACGGGTGAACCCCGCCAGGGCAGGAATGCAGCAACGGTAACTCGCTCCTCTTTGCCGTAGTCCTCTGGCACCTTTTTTCTCTTGGATTGCCCGCTCCCCAGTTCTTGACTCCGGTTCCGGACATCCTACCGTTCCTGGCGTGGAACCCTCCTTTCGTGAAACCGTCTATGAATACTTGTCCGATCAGGGCCTGCGGCGGACGGCCCAGCGGGAGGCGATCATCGAGGCGGTGATGGGGACGAAGGATCACTTCCACGCGGAGGACCTTCTTCTCATGGCGAAAGCGATCGACCAGTCGGTGTCGCGGGCAACGGTGTATCGGACGATCCCTTTGCTGGTGAAAAGTGGGTTGCTGCGGGAGCTGGATCTGGGGCGGGACGTCAAATACTACGATCCGAACTTTCTCGAGCACCCGACGCACAACCACCTCATTTGTACGGATTGCGATAAGATCATCGAATTTGAGGATACGAACATGGAACTGCTGGAGAACTGCATCACGCGGCGGCTGGGTTTCTCCCCGGCGACGAAGATGGTGCGGATCGAGGGGAGCTGCGACGAATTGAAATTGAACGGGAAGTGCGCCAAGGCGGACGTGGTGCCCGCTCGCTGAGGCGACCGGATCTTTTTCGGGCCGCGAGGATCGACTATGTGGAAGGGACGGTTTGACGAGGAGCAGTCGGATTTGCTGAAAAGTTTCAGCGAATCGATTTCGTTTGATTGGCGGCTGTTTGCCTGTGACGTGGAGGGGAGTCTGGCTTACGCGGCGGCTCTGGGACGGGCGGGCGTTTTGAGCGAGGCGGAGCGGGGGGCGATCTCGGATGGTCTCGTCGAGATCCGCGGGGAGATCGAGCGGGGGGAGTTCGAGTTCCGGACCGACCTCGAGGACATCCACATGAACATCGAGGCCGAGCTGACGCGGCGAATCGGTGCGCCCGGGGCCAAGCTGCACACGGGGCGGAGCCGGAACGATCAGGTGGCGGTCGACATCCGCTTGTACCTACGCGGGGCGATCGACGATTTGGTCGCGAGGGTGCGGAGCCTGCAGGGCGCGCTGGTCGGGCTGGCGGGGCGGCACGAGGGGGTGATCATTCCGGGCTACACGCACCTCCAGCGGGCGCAGCCGGTGCCGGTGGCGCACCATTTGCTGGCCTACGTCGAGATGCTGGAGCGCGACGCTGGGCGGTTGGTGAATTGCCGGGCGCGGATGAACGTGCTGCCGCTCGGGTCGGGGGCGATTGCGGGCTCGACCATCGTGGTGGACCGGGAGTTTCTGGCCGAGCGGCTGGGGTTTGACGGCGTCACGCAGAACAGCATGGACGCGGTGTCGGACCGGGATTTTGCCTGCGAGTTGTTGAGCGACATCGCGATCTGCGGGATGCACGTGTCGCGGTTGAGCGAGGATGTCGTGGTTTGGGCGTCGGCGGAGTTTGGGTTCATCAAGTTGAGCGACCGGCACACGACGGGATCTTCGCTCATGCCGCAGAAGAAAAATCCGGACATCGCGGAGCTGGCGCGAGGGAAGACGGGGCGGCTTTACGGAAATCTCGTCGCGCTTCTCACGGTGCTCAAGGGGCTGCCGATGACCTACAACCGGGACATGCAGGAGGACAAGGAACCGGTGTTTGATTCGGTCGACACGTTGGGGCCGACGCTGTCGCTGTTTGCGGAGATGTTGGAGGCGGCGAGTTTCGATGAGGTGCGGGCGGCGGAGGCGGTGAGCGATCCGTTGCTGCTGGCGACGGATCTGGCGGATCACTTGGTGCGGGCGGGGGTGCCGTTTCGCGAGGCGCACGCGGTGGTCGGGAAGTTGGTTGGCGAAGCGGCGCGGACCGGGAAAGCGCTCGACGAGTTGCCGGTCGAGACGTTCTCGGCCGCGTCGGAGCATTTTGCGGGTGGGGTGGCGGCGATCTTCGACATCCCGACGGCGCTGGCGGCGCGGCGGGCACCGGGGGCACCTTCGCCGGAGAACGTGGCGGCGCGGTTGGCGTATTGGAAAGAGCGGCTGGCGTGAGCGGTTGGCGGGAGATTGGGTGCGAGACGCTGGCGAAGACTCCGTATCTCACGGTGAACCGGGAGACGGTGGCGACGCCTTCGCGACCGGAGGGCCTGGAGTGGATGGTCGTGCGCAGGAAGCAGGCGGCGGTGATCGCGGCGCGGACGGCGGCGGGCGACTATCTCATGGTGCGGCAGGAGCGGGTGGCGGCGCGGCGGGCGTTCTGGGAGTTTGCGGCGGGGCAAATCGACGCGGCGGACGTGGACGAAGCGGCGATCCGGGAGGCGGCGACCCGCGAGCTTGGTGAGGAGACGGGTTACCAAATGGGGGGTGACGGGGAGATGACCGCGCTGGGGCAGTATTACTCATCGCCGGGTTTCACGGATGAGCTGTGCCACTTGTTTCTGGCGACGGGCGTGGTGCCGCGTGCGGGTGGGGCGGCGTTGGACGAGAACGAGGCGATCGTGGAGTGCCGGGCTTTCTCGCGGGAGCAGTTGGTGGAAATGATCCGTTCGGGCGAGGTGTGCGATGCGAACACTCTTTGCTCGGTCGCGCGGCTGATGGCGCGGGAGCTTTTTTAGAGAATGGCCAAACGAGGGAAGTGGAAACAGCGGTTCTTCGAGTTCCGTGAGCTGGCGGACGAGCCGAAGCCGTTTCTCGATCACGTCGAGGATCTGCGGGGGATGGTCATCAAAATGGCCATCGCGCTCGGGTCGACGATGATCTTGAGCTTCCTGGCGAGGACGTGGTTGTTCGCGGTGATTCAGCGACCGCTCACCGACGTGGATCCGGTGGAGCTGGGGAATCTCCGGTCGTTGGGCGTGGTGGATTCGTTCTCGATCTCGCTGGAGTTGGCTTTCTACGGCGGGATCGTGTTGTCGTTTCCGTTCCTGGTCTATTTCCTCGCGCAGTTCGTGCTGCCGGCGCTGACGAGCAAGGAGCGGGGATACGTGCTGCCGGCGGCGGGGTTTGGGTTTGGGTTGTTTTTGGTTGGGATCACGTTTGCGTATGAATTCGTGCTGCCGCAGGCGTTGCAGTTTTTTTACAAGGACGCGCAGTCGCTGGGGTGGCGGCCCGAGTGGACGGTGCGCGAATATTATTCGTTCACGACGCAGTTCATCATCGCGTTTGGACTGGCGTTCGAGCTGCCGCTCGTGGTGTTGCTGCTCGTCAAGCTGGGGATCATTGAGGCGGCGGATTTGCGGCGGATTCGCCCGCAGGCCTTCGTTGGGGTGATGATTTTCGCCGCGGTCCTCACGCCGACGACGGACATGATCACGATGGCAATGATGGGCGGGCCGATGTATCTGCTCTACGAGTTGTGCATCGTCATCGCTTCGTTCTCGAAGCCGAAGGAGACGGTGGGTGCGGCGCGCGACGAGCCGGAGGTGCTGGCGGATCGGGAAGATGGAGACGGGGACGCTTGATTTTGCAACGGCAAGCATGGGTTTCCTGGGAATCCTGGCTTTACGTGGGAAACGTTGTCCGGAAATAGTTGTTGATGAGTTGTTCCCTCGGTTTGGATTACGGCACGAACTCGGTTCGTGCGCTCATTGTGGATTGCGCGGACGGCCGGGAGATTGGGGCCGCCGTTTTTAATTACCCGAGTGGGAAGCAGGGGATTCTCCTCGATCCGAAGAATCCGAATCTGGCTCGGCAGCACCCGGGGGATTATCTCGTTGGTGCCGAGATGTCGGTGCACGCGGCCATCGCGGATGCGCGGAGTCGGGACGCGGGATTTGATCCGGCGAGCATCATCGGAATCGGAGTGGACTGCACGGGGTCGAGTCCGATCCCGGTCGACGCGGCGAATGTGGCCATCGGGACGAAGGAGGAATTCCGTGATGAATTGGCGGCGCAGTGCTGGCTGTGGAAGGACCACACGAGCTGGCGGGAGGCCGAGGCGATTACGAAATTGGCCACCGAGATGCGCCCGCAATACATCGCGAAGTGCGGCGACACGTATTCGTCGGAGTGGTTCTGGGCGAAGATCTGGCGCTGCGCGATCGAGGCGCCGGAGGTTTTCGAAGCGGCGCACAGTTGGGTCGAGCTGACGGACTGGGTGCCGTCGGTGCTAGCGGGGATCGACGATCCGTCGGCGGTGATGCGGGGCGTCTGCACAGCGGGGCACAAGGCGTTATTTTGCGACGAGTGGGGCGGGTTGCCGGACGAAGAATTTTTGGCGAGATTGGACCCGCGGCTGGCCTCGCTGAGGGGTCGGCTTTACGACGTGGCGCACGACGCGTCGACGGCGGCGGGGACGCTCGGTGTTGATTGGGCCAACCGCTTGGGATTGCGCGAGGGGATCCCAATTGCAATGGGAGAAATGGACGTCCATTACGGTGCGATCGGGTCCGGGATCGCGGAGGGAACGCTCGTGAAGGTGATCGGCACGTCGACGTGCGATTGTTGCGTCGTGTCGGCGGAGCGCGAGGTGGCGGACATCCCCGGGATCTGCGGGATTGTGAAGGGGGCGATTCTGCCGGGGTTTTACGGGATCGAGGCGGGGCAGTCAGCGGTGGGCGACATCTTCCGCTGGTGGGTCGAGGACGTGTGCGAAGGCGACGGGGCGTTGCACGGCAAGCTGACCGACGAGGCGGCGAAGCTCGCGCCGGGCGAAAGCGGGTTGCTGGCACTGGATTGGAACAACGGGAATCGGACGATCCTGGTGGATCAGCGACTGACCGGTTTATTGCTTGGGCAGACCTTGCACTCGACTCGGGCGGAGATTTATCGGGCGCTCATCGAGGCGACGGCGTTTGGGGCGCGGATGATCATCGAGCGGATCGCGGCTTACGGGGTGCCGATCGAGCGGATCGTCTGCGCGGGCGGCATCGCGGAAAAGAACCCGATGCTCATGCAGATCTACGCGGACGTGACGGGTCGGGAGATGCGCATCGCGGCGTCGTCGCAGGCTTGCGCACTGGGCGCGGCGGTGTCGGCGGCGGTGCTCGCGGGAGTCGACGCCGGGGGGCACCCGGACTTCCCGACGGCTCAGGTGGCGATGACGTATCTCCAGGACGACGTGTATCGGCCAAACCTGAAGGCATCGGCGGTCTACGACGAATTGTTTGCGCTTTACGGCAAGGTTCACGACGCGTTCGGAGGCGTCGGATCGGCGGACGTGGGGTTGGTGATGAAGGACCTTCTCGCGATCCGAGAGCGGCAGGCGGTGAACGCGTAATATTTTTCCCAACCAATATGAAGTCACCCATCCATCTCGCGCCCGATCTTGAAATCTGGTTTGCCACCGGTAGTCAGCACCTCTACGGCCCCGCGACGCTCCGTGAGGTCGAGGCCAACAGCCGTGCCATCGTCGACGGTCTCGCGCCGTCGTTGCCCGTGCGGGTCGTTTTCAAGGAAGTGCTCACCGGGCCGGACGCGATCCGGGCGTTGGCGCTCGAAGCGAACTCGGCGGCGAATTGCGCAGGTCTCATCTTTTGGATGCACACGTTTTCGCCCGCGAAGATGTGGATCGGCGGCCTGACCCAGCTGCGGAAGCCATTTCTCCATTTGCACACCCAGTTCAATCGCGATCTTCCGTGGAGCGAGATCGACATGGATTTCATGAACACGAACCAGGCGGCGCACGGCGACCGGGAGTTTGGGTTCATCGGGGCGCGGCTAAGGATCGAGCGTAAGGTCGTCGTTGGGCATTGGGCCGACGAGCGGGTGCGGGGTGAGATTGCGACCTGGATGCGGGCGGCGCGGGCGTGGCACGATTGGCAGGGAGCGAAGTTCGTTCGGATCGGCGACAACATGCGGCAAGTCGCGGTGACCGAGGGGAACAAGGTGTCGGCGGAAATCAAATTTGGTTTTTCGGTGAACACGCACGGCGTCGGCGACGTTGCGGCATTCGTTGACGCGGTGAGCGATGCGGATCTCGATGCGCTGGTCGGCGAATACGCCGATTCCTACACGATGCACGCGAGCTTGGCGGCGGGCGGCGAGCGGCACGGATCGGTGCGCGACGCAGCTCGGATCGAGCTGGGACTCCGGGCGTTCCTCGAGGAGGGAGCCTACAAAGGCTTCACCGACACGTTCGAAGATCTGCACGGTTTGAAACAGTTGCCCGGCGTCGCGACGCAGCGGTTGATGGCCGACGGGTATGGCTTCGGTGGCGAGGGCGATTGGAAGACGGCGGCGCTCGTTCGGGCGATGAAGGTGATGGCGGCGGACTTGCCGGGCGGTGTGTCGTTCATGGAGGATTACACCTACCACTTGGCACCGGGCGCGGAGCTGGTGCTTGGCTCGCACATGCTGGAGATCTGTCCGTCGATCTCCGCGGGGAAACCGACGCTGGAGGTGCACCCGCTCGGAATCGGCGGGAAGGAGGATCCGGCGCGCCTGGTCTTTGATTCGCCGAGCGGTCGGGGACTTAACGCTTCGCTGATTGATCTCGGAAATCGGTTTCGATTGCTGGTGAACACGGTGGACGCGGTCGAGCCACCTGAGCCGCTGCCGAATCTGCCGGTGGCGCGGGTGGTGTGGAAGCCGTTGCCGGATTTTGCCACCGCGTGCGCGGCGTGGATCACCGCGGGTGGTGCGCATCACACGGGCTACAGCTGCGTGGTAACGCCGGAGCACTTGGATGATTTTGCTTCGATGGCGGGAATTGAGTTGGTGTCGATCGACGAGCGGACGGTGCTGCGGGACTTCAAGCGGGAGCTCAAGTGGAGCGAAGTTTACGAGCATCTCGCGGGGGGCTTTGCGTGAGTCGGTTTCGAACGATTCGCGAGGAATGCTGCGAGGCGAACCGGGCGTTGCCTGCGGTGGGACTCGTTGATCTGACGTTTGGAAACGTCAGCGTGCTGGACCCGGATGCGGGAGCGTTTGCGATCAAGCCGAGTGGGGTCGCTTACGACGCCTTGCGACCGGAGGACGTGGTGATCGTCGATCTCGATGGGGCGGTCGTGGAGGGAAAATTGCGTTTCTCTTCGGACACACCGACGCACCGGCACTTGTTCCGGGCGTTCCCCGGGATTCGCTCGGTGGTGCACACGCACTCGCGGCACGCAGTGGCGTTCGCGCAGGCGGCGCGGGAGATAATGTGCTTCGGGACGACGCACGCGGACTACTTTCACGGGCCGGTGCCGGTGACTCGGCCAATGACGCCGACGGAGATCTCGAAGGATTACGAATGGAATACCGGCAGGGTGATCGCCGAACGTTTTGCGGACATCGTGCCTCTAGACGTGCCGGCGGTGCTGGTGCGCGGACACGGACCCTTCACGTGGGGACCGTCAGCCGCGAAAGCGGTCGAGACCGCGCGGGCTCTGGAGATCATCGCGCAAATGGCGCGGGATACGTTGATTCTCGATCCGGGCGTTAATCCGTTGCCGGGGGCGCTGCACGACAAACACTTTCTGCGGAAGCACGGGGCGGGGGCGTATTACGGCCAAGGTGGTCGGCCTGTCCAACCGAAGGATTGACGGGTTCGGGGGTTCGGAGCATGAAGGTGAAACATTTTTATGAAACTCAAGCCCCTTCTTCTTCTCTCCGGTCTGGTCACTTTCACGGTCGGTTGCGCAACGCAATCAGACAGCTATCCCGAGCCTCCGAGCTTGCGGGCGCAGTTCGAGAAGGCGGACACGAATGATGACGACAGGGTGTCGACGGCGGAGTTCGGTGCGCTCCGCGTCGAAGATGCGTTTAAGCTTTTCGACGACAACGAGAACGGAGTGATCACCGTCGATGAATTTGTCGCGTCCGGCGGGTCGAGGACCGTCTTCGCGCAGTTGGATCAGAGCGGCAACGGCGAGATCACGCTGGCGGAGGCGATGTCGAGTGAGGTCGTGATGGATTCGATGCTGGCGACGTTTTACGAGGCCGACACGGACGACGATGGGTTCGTCACTCTCGGAGAAGCGCTCGACTATCGCCAAGCTGTGCGCGAATACACCGGGAACAATCCGCGGATTTAACCCGGAGCGGGTTCGCGGGATGTGCGCGCGGTTTGAGCTCAATGACACGCGGTTGACGCCGGGCCGACCGGTCGGCGTCTGGATCGGGCCGGGGCGGGTTGGGAGGCTTGTCTGGGCGGGATTTGCTCGGCGCGAGTCACTCGCTTGGTGGAAGCGGAGGGGCGGCGAACTGGTCGACATCCCGGCGACTCGCTACGCCGAGCGGTCGCGGAAGACGGGCGAACTCGTCTGGGCGGCAATGCCGGACGGTCAAGTGATCAGGGGGCTTGTCGATCCGAACGACGGAACGCCGCTGGTCAAAGTGGTGACGCGGGCGTGCGACGCGGGCGAGGTCGAATTTTTCGGACACGATCGAATCTGTCTGACCGAAGCGCCAAATTTTTCGGACGCAGCGGTGGGCGACGCGGAGTCGGATCAGGGGAGGCTGCTGTGAAGGTGTGCGGGCGGGCGGTGGTTGGGTCGCTAGCGGTCGTTTGGCTGTCGTCTTGCGCGTCGTTCTCGCCGCCGCGCGAAAGGGATCGGGATTTTTTGCAGCGGCGGGAGGTTCGGAGCGATGGCGTGGTGACCGTGTCGGCGGTGGTGCTCAGCGATCGCGAGAGCGATCGGACCTTCGGAACGCGGCTGGCACGCAACGACGTGCAGCCGGTCTGGATCGAGGTCGAGAACCGGGGGGACGAGGAACTTCTGCTCATGCAGATCGCGATCGACCCCAATTACTACTCGGCGTCCGAAGCGGCTTGGCGGAGTCGTCGGTTGCTGGAGCGGCGGTCGCGGGAGAAGATGGAATATTTTTCCAATCAGCAGATCCCGACGGTCATCCCGCCCCGCCGACGCGTGGGTGGATATATTTTCACGAATCACGACCCGGGCGTGAAGGCGTTCACGGTGCAGCTCATTGGCGACCAAGAGAGTCATAGCTTCAACTTTGAACAGTCGATTCCTGGGCTGCGAACGGACTTTGACCGAAATACCGACGTCGCGGACATCGGCGCAGATGAGCGGAAGGATTTGAACGTCGACGAACTGCGTCGCTACCTGGAAGCATTGCCGGCGGTCGCTCTGGGGGGCAATCGCGAGTCGGCGGCGGACCCGCTGAATTTGGTGATTGTCGGCGATGCGCCGCTGGTGTTTTCGACGTTTGCTCGTCGGGGTTGGGACGTGACGGAGGCGCTGACTTTTGGCAGCGCGTGGCGGACGGTCGCGTCGACGCTTTTCAAGTCGGCTTACCGAACTTCGCCGATTTCGCCGTTGTTTCTCTTTGGTCGACGGCAGGATTTTGCGCTGCAGAAGTCCCGGGGGTACGTCGATGAGCGAAACCATCTGCGGCTCTGGCGCGCGCCCGTCAATTACGACGGGGCCGCGGTGTGGGTGGGGCAGATCAGCCGGGATATTGGGGTCAAGTTAACGAGCCGGACGGTCGTCACCCACAAGATCGATCCAGAGATCGACGAAGCGCGGGTGTATCTGCTGCAGGATCTCATCAGTTCGGGAGGTGCAAATGCGGTCGGACTCGTCGAGGGTGTGGGGGAGTCGACGCGGGAGGATCCGCGGCGGAACTTCACGCGGGATCCGTATTTTACCGACGGGTTGCGGCTGGTGGTGTTTTTGACGCGGGAGCCGACGGCGGAGGACGAGATCGATTGGATCGATTGGGTTTGGCCGAAGGTCGGTGAGGGTGGGGTGGTGAACGTAGGGTTGGAGTGATCCGGGGTCTGCGGGGGTCTTTCATTCTGCGGGGCATGCACTTGCGGGCAATTTTGTAACGGGCTGGAATCCCGTCACCGCAGGCTGGAAGCCGGCGCTCCCCGTCTCGGCTAGAGCCGAGAGATCAATAACTCGCGCTGGAAGACGAGTTCTTTGGGGAGGTGGCTGTAGAGTCGCATGAAGAGTTCGTCCTGGAGGACGAGCTCGCGGTGCCAGTCTTCGGGGGTGATCGTTTGGAGGTCGGCGAAGGCATCCTCGGTGATCTCGTTTTCGAGGCCGCGCAGGTCGAGGTCCTTGTATTCGGGGACCCATCCGATGGACGTTTCCAAGGCGTGAGCGCCGGATTGGCAGCGCTGGACGATCCACTTGAGGACCCGCATGTTGTCGCCGAAGCCGGGCCACATGAAGTTGCCTTCGGCGTTTTTGCGGAACCAGTTTACGTGGAAGATGCGGGGGATGTGCTTCACTTTGCCGCGCATCTCGAGCCAGTGGGCGAAGTAGTCGCCCATGTTGTAGCCGCAGAAGGGGAGCATGGCCATCGGGTCGCGACGGACGGAGCCCGCGGCACCCTCGGCGGCGGCGGTGGTCTCACTGCCGACGGTGGCGCCGAGGTAGACTCCGTGGATCCAGTTGAAGGCCTGGAAGACGAGCGGCATGGTGGTGGCGCGGCGACCACCGAAGATCATGGCAGAAATCGGGACGCCGTCGGGGTTTTCCCAATCGGGGTCGATGATCGGGCAGTTCGAGGCGGGGGCGGTGAAGCGGCTGTTCGGGTGGCTGGAGAGCACGGGCTTGCCGGTCTTCGGGTCGGTCTGGCCGGGGGTCCAGTCGCGACCGTGCCAGTCGATGAGGTGGTTGGGGGGTTCTTTCGTCATTCCCTCCCACCAGACGTCGCCGTCGTCGGTGAGGGCGACGTTGGTGAAGATGGTGTCAGATTTGATCGAGTCCATCGCCATCGGGTTCGATGAATAAGACGTGCCGGGGGCGACGCCGAAGAAGCCGGCTTCGGGGTTGATGGCGTGAAGGCGGCCGTCGGCCCCGGGCTTGATCCAGGCGATGTCGTCGCCAACGCAACTGATCTCCCAACCGTCGGCGGCGAGCTCCTTGGGCGGGATGAGCATGGCGAAGTTCGTTTTGCCGCAGGCGCTGGGGAAGGCGGCGGAGACGTAGGTCTTCTTGCCGGAGGGGTCCTTGACGCCGAGGATGAGCATGTGCTCGGCCATCCAGCCTTCGTCGCGGGCCATGACGCTGGCGATTCGCAGCGCGAAGCATTTTTTCCCGAGGAGCGCGTTGCCGCCGTAGCCGGAACCGTAGCTGATGATGATGCGCCGCTCGGGGAAATGGGTGATGTGGGTGTCGGCGGGGTTGCAAGGCCACGGCACGTCGGGGGTCTCGGGGGTGATGGGGCAGCCGACGGAGTGGAGGCATTTCACGAAAAACCCGTCTTTGCCGAGGTGCTGGAAAATGGGGGAACCCATGCGGGTCATGAGGCGCATGTTGACGACGACGTAAGGGCTGTCGCTCAGCTCAACGCCGTATTGGGCGATGGGGGAGCCGACGGGACCCATGCAGAATGGCACGATGTAAAGGGTGCGCCCGCGCATGCAGCCGGCGAAAAGCTTGTCCAGCTTGACCTTCATGATGTCGGGGTGCTCCCAATTGTTCGTTGGGCCGGCGCTTTTCTTGGCCCGGGAGCAAATGAACGTGCGCGACTCAACGCGGGCGACATCGTTCGGGTCGGAGCGGACGAGAATGGAATTTGGCCGTTTGACCGGGTCGAGCCAGACGGCCGCGCCGGAGTCGACGAGGAGCTGGCGGAGGTGCTTGTCTTCTTCGGGGGAGCCGTCGCAGAGGTGGACGTCGGCGGGGTCCGTGTGCGCGATGACTTCGGCAACCCATTCCTGTAGATAATGGTGGTCCGGCAGGAGGGCGGCGGCTTTGGCGATGAGGGAGTCGGTGGATGCGGACATAGGATCGAGGGATGAGTTCAAAGGTCGGGCGGCGTGGGGGCAAGGAAACTCGCTTCGCTCTGGACGGCAGCGGCGGATGGTTCGACTTGTGCGAAGCGCGAACCGCCGGTAACTTTGGACTTTCCCGATGCTGGCCGGACGAAACTCAGAGGACTACTACCCGATCACGTGGGTCGGGAAATATCCGATCTACCTGACTACCGCGCTCGTGATCGTGCAGGCGGTCTGCCTCGTTGCGACGGCGCTGCTCATGGCCTTCGGCGGGGGCGCGGTGCTCGTGGCGTTGACCTACTCGAGCGAGAGTGTGCTGAACGACTACACGATCTGGCAGTTCGTAACCTACCCGTTCATTAATGACCCCCGGGGCGTCATCTGGTTTCTCGTCGGACTCTATTTTCTCTTCGTCTTCGGGCGGGAGGTGGAGAAATTCCTCGGGCGAAAAGCGTTCATTTACCTCTACCTGGCCTTGCTCCTGGCAGCTCCGTTGGTTCTGACCGCGGCGGGGGCTCTCGGTCACGACTCGTTTTACTCTGGGGCGAGCGCGATCCATTTTGGGATCTTCATCGCGTTTGTCGTGATTTACCCGAGCGCGGAGATCTTCTTCGGGTTTCAGGCCAAATGGGTCGCGCTCGTCCTGCTGGGGATCAACTCGGTGCAATATTTGCCGGGCAACCAATGGGCGGAACTTGGCGTGCTCTGGGTCGCGTGCGGCTGCGCTTACGGAATGATGCGGTTGCGGGGGGTGAGTGGGTTCGGGATGCCGTTCGAAACGTGGGAAATGAAACCCGAAAAGCCCGAGAAGCCGGTGAAGCGGAAGTCGGCGAAGCGGACGAAGGACGCGGACGACGACCCCTACGCGTCGATCGACCCGCTGCTCGATAAGATCTCGAAGCAAGGGATCGCGAGCCTGACCAAACGGGAACGCGAGAGGCTGGAGAAGGCGCGCGAAGCCCTGTTGGACCGAGAGAAAAAAGTATCGTGAGCGACGAACCGGACGAGGTCGGCGAGCCAAGTGGGGCGACGCGGGTGGCGGGAACCAGCGGGATGCCCGCGCCGAGCCTGAAGGACCCGTGCTACGTGAACGCAATGATCCATCTCTACCGCGGTGAGCTGGGGCGGATCATGATTTGGCGTCAGCGACTCGACGTGACGACGACGTGGGCGATCACGAGCACGACGACCATCGTCACGGTGGCGTTTTCGTTCGAATCGATCCCGCACATCATCTTCTTTTTCAACATCGCGCTCGTGTCGGTGATGCTGTGGATCGAGGCGCGGAGGTTCCGTTTTTACGACGCGTTTCGCGGGCGGGTGCGGATGCTCGAGTCGCACTTCATGATGCCGATGATCGCCCAGAGCGACCGCCTCCTCGACGGGGAATGGCGTCGGCTGGTGTGTCAGGATCTTGTACTACCGTGTTTCAAAATCTCGAAACTTGAGGCAGTCGGTCGGCGGATGAAGCGAAATTACGTCTTCATCTACGCGATCATCATCGTCGCTTGGCTGGGGAAAGTTTTCATGCACGCCAAGCCGCCGATTTCGAGCTTCGAGGGCTTCTACGAAGCCCTCGCCGTGCAGGCGCTGCCGGCGTGGTTGGCGGCGGTCATCTTTGGGACAACGATCCTGGCGGTGTCGGCGCTCACGATCTACGTGATCGGGCGGACGCCGGAGGAAGTGTCGGAATTTGGCGGGAAGGCATCGCTGTGGCGCACGTGAGTGGATCGGTCTCCCGGCTCCAAGAAATCGTCACCCGCCTGCGCGCACCGGACGGCTGCCCTTGGGACCGCGAGCAAACTCACAAATCCCTGAAGCCCGCGCTCGTCGAGGAATGCTACGAAGTCGTGGACGCCATCGACGCGGAAGACGACGTCAACTTTTGCGAAGAGCTTGGCGACTTGTTGCTGCACGTCGTGATGCACGCGGAGATGGCGGGCGAGCGGGAGGCCTTCGCGTTCGACGCGGTGGTTGATGGGATTTGTGAGAAATTGGTCCGCCGACATCCCCACGTCTTCGGCGACGCAACGGCAGCGGGGTCCGACGAGGTGCTCAAGCAGTGGGAGCAGATCAAGCGGGCGGAGAAGGGCGAAGGGGCCTCGGTGCTGGACGGGCTGCCGAAGGCGCTGCCCGCGCTCATGCGGGCGCAGAACGTTCAGAAGAAGGTCGCGCGGGTGGGATTTGATTGGGACGAGGTCGGGTCGGTGCTCGACAAAGTTGTTGAGGAGACGGCGGAGGTGCGTGAGGCGATCGCGAGTGGCGGCGCGGACGCGGTGCGGGACGAGATCGGCGACTTGCTCTTCAGCGTGGTGAACTTGGCACGGAAGACGAAGGTCGAGTCCGAGATCGCTTTGACCGAGGCGACGAACAAATTTGCGCGGCGCTTCCGAGCGGTCGAGGCGGCGGTGCGGGAATCGGGCCGCTCGGTGGAGGATTGCTCGCTGGCGGAACTTGACGCGTTCTGGGACGCGGAGAAAGCCGCGCGAGGTTGAGGCGTGTTTGCGGTTCTCAATCCGAAGGGGCGGGACCCCGAGCAGCTTTTTCCCGACGGTGCCGGTGAGCCGAATGAGGAATCGCATCCGCCGGTCAACTACCACGGTTACGCGGCCTGTCTCGGTGGTGGGTTTTATCGCAACGTGGACCGGATACCGGATTCGTGCGCGGACGTGCTGGTCCTGCTGCGCAAGAAAAATCTCCGTTCCGCGATGGACGCGATTCGGCACATTCGGACCGGAGGGAGGCGGGCGTGGGTCTCGCTCAAAGAGTCGGGTCAGCACCAGATCGCCGATTTCCTCAACGATCCGACGCGGCTCGAGCTTTTCGTCGAGATCGCCGGGTTGGCCGACGGGTACCTTTCGAGCACGGGAGCGGCGGAAAGCGTCTACCGCAACGCGGGATTTGAGCGCGGGGCGTTCGTGCCGACCCCTTATCCGGTCGAAGTCGCAAGCTGGAACTTCGGCAAAGCGCTTAGCGAAAAGAATGGCATTTTCGTCGGCACGCGGGAGTTCGATGTGCCGAGCCGAAGGCACGCGGAGGCTTTGTTCGCCGCGGATCGGCTATCCCGGCGGTTGGAGGTCCCCCTGGCGGTTGTGAATCTCGCCGGGCGGACGGGCGGGATGCGCTTGAAAAGAATCCGTCGCGATAATCCCCTGTTTTTCATCATTGATGGCCCGCTGAATTACCCGATGTATCTCCGACTGATGGCCTCGCACCGTGTGACCTTTCAACTCGACCGAAGCGTGGTGCCTGGCCAGGCCGCGGGGGATTCGTTGTTGGCGCGGATGCCCTGCGTCGGCGGAAACGGGGCCATCGACGAAGCTGTCTTTGGCGGGGACGCTGGGTTGGAGGCCGATGCTGCGATTGGGCGAGTCGAGGAGTTGCTCACCGACGACGCGGAGCACGCTCGGACGATGGACGTCGCGATGGCGCGGGCGGCAGAAAGTGCCTCGTTTGCGACCGCGGCACAGCGTTTGCGGACGTTATTCGACGGGAAGTGATTCTCCGCGGAGAACGAGGACCCGCGAGATCGCTTCCTCGATGAGATTATTCGGGCAGGAAGCTCCGGCGGTGATGCCGATTGTCAGCGAACCGTCGAGTGGAAGCCAGGCGGTGCGGGTGTGTTCGGCTCGCGCCTGGAGGTCGAAGCAATCGATGAGGTCGGCGGAATGGAGGCAATCGGCGTTGCGAACAAAATAGGTCGGGACCGAGCGCTCACCGATTTCCGCGAGGTGCGTGGTGTTCGAGCTGTTGTAGCCGCCGACGACGAGCAGCAGATCGAGTGGCTCGTTGAGGAGGCCAAAGAGTGCGTCCTGCCGTTCCTGCGTCGCTCCGCAGATCGTGTCGAAGAATCGGAAATTTGTGTGTTCCGCACCATCCCGTGCGTCGATGGCGGCCCGGACGCGGCGTTGGACCTCCTCGGTCTCGCTTCGGAGCATGGTGGTTTGATTGGCGACACCGATGCGGCGCAGATGGACGTCCGGATCGAACCCTTCCGACGTCGCGGAGGCGAAGTGCTCGAGGAAGGCGGCGCGGTCCCCGCGGCCGAGAATGTAGTCGCAGACGAGGTTCGTCTCCGTGAGATCGAGCACGACGAGATAGTGTCCATCGCCGGTACCGAGCGCTCGTGAAGCGGTGGCGCGGGTTTCTTCGTGGTCCGCTTTTCCGTGGATGATGGACGTGACCGCCTCGTTGGCGTTTTGGCGCACGCGTTTCCACACGCTCATCACGTCGCCGCAGGTGGTGTCCACGATCTGGCAGCCGATCTGCTTGATGCCGTTGACGATCTGGATTTCGCTGCCAAACGCCGGGACGATCACGACGTCTTCCGGCGTGAGCGTCGAAAGGTCGGCTTCGGCGTCGCGACCGATGAGGTTGAGGATGCCCATCGCGGCGATCTGGCGATTGACGTCGGGATTGTGAATGATCTCGCCGAGAATGAAGATCCGCCGCTCCGGGAAGACCTTGCGGGCCGCGTAAGCGAGGTCGATGGCCCGCTCGACGCCGTAGCAAAAGCCGAACTCTTTGGCCAGCCGCACGCTCGTCGCGCCGACCGTCATCCGACCGCCGTTCGCGCGGATCTGCTCGACGATCGAACTCCGGTAGTGGTGCTCGACCTCGGCCTGCACCCGCTCCATCACTTCTGGGGTGCGGAGATTCACGCGGGGCAATTTAGTGGGAGCGGACACAGCTTTGAGGAACCGCATATCGCCCGTCTTGTCAAATGCCCGGCAATCCGTCGGGCAAGCGGTCAACCGGGCACCCGGAAGAAATGCGCTAGATATGATGATGATTCGTGTCCATCTTGGGAAGCTATGTCCGACCAGCAGAACTCTTCCGCCCGCTTTCCCATCTGGATCATCGGCGTCGTTGTCGGCGTCGTTCTCGGTGGCGCGCTGATCTTCGGCCTGAACCGCGCCGAGGCCCCAGTCGCCACCGAGACTCCCGCCAACCCAGCTCCCGACAATGCAGACGTTGTGACGAACGCCGACCCTTCGACGCCGTCGGAGTCATCGGTTGCGGGTGCGGACGGTGCCTCGGCGGAAGAATGGGATGGTCGCATCAGCAAAGCCTCACCGGCCGAATACGGCGAGCTCATGGAGGGTGCGGTCAGAATCAGCGACCCCACAGTTCGCAAGCAGGTGGTCGAAAAATTACTCCTCACTTGGCTAAATGCCGACCAACCCGGCTTCCTCGAGTTTCTCGACGACGCGGAGTTCAGTGAGTCCGAGGGCAACGAGTTTTGGCCCTCGCTCATCCCAGCCGCCGCCGAGGTGCTGCCCAGCGTGAGTGAAGCTGCGGCGGGTCAGCCCGACCTCGACGAGATCGTCCAGTGGATGGTCGAGTATTACGCCGAGATGGATCCGACGAGTGCCGCAGCGTGGGCAAACAAGTGGCTCCTTGACGACACCCGGGACTACGCCCTGGCCACCGTCGCTGGCCAGATGGCGGTCCAATCGCGAACCGACGCCGAAGCCGTTCTCGATGGAATCGAATCGCCCGATGCCCGGCTCGAAGCTGTGATGAACATTGGCGCCAGCCTTGCGGATTCCGATAGCGATGCCGCCCTCGCGTGGGCGCGGGCATTGACGAACGAAGAAGAGCGTTCCTCGGCCGTCGAGGAGGTGCTGTGGACCATGTCGGAGACCGACCCAGGTGGCGCGGCGGCTCAACTTGCCGACGCGGAGAATCCGGGACAGCTCGACGCGGTCAGCGGATCGATCGCGGAAGAATGGGCGATCAAGGAGCCGAAGAAGGCGGTGGATTGGGCGGAGACGCTGCCGGCCGGCGCTGCCCGGGAAGAAGCGATTCAGGGCGCGCTCGCCGGCTGGGCGGAAAATGATCCCAGGGCCGCGTTCGACTACTACCAAAAAAATTACGGGACGAACCTCGAGACCGCCGAGTGGATCTTCGATTCGTGGGCTTTCAATGATCCGAAGACGGCCGCAGCCGAAGTTTTGAAGATCTCGAATCCGCAGATGCGCGAGCGGGCGGTCACGGGAGTTGTGAGCGGTTGGCTGGACGAGGGGACGGGAACGGGCGAGGTCGAGCGCTGGGTCGATGCGCTGCCTCCGGGCCGCGAGCGGGATCAAGCCTCGTTTGCGATCGTCGACATGTTGAGCTTCGACGAGCCCGAGGCGGCTTGGACGCGGGCTGCGACGATCCGCGAGCCGGACGTCCGCAGCGAAGCGATTCAATCAGCCTTCGCCGGACTGGCGGACATCGATCCAGCTAAAGCGCGCACGGCTCTCCGCTCATCGAATTTGTCGCCGGAAGAAATCACGCAGCTGGAGGGTTTGCTCGAGCCCGGCACTTCGTCGATCCTGCCGACCGGTGTGCAGACCATTCCCCCGACGGCACCGAGCATCCCGACGGCACCGTGATGGCGGAAATTCTGTTGCGTCGCATGACCCGCGGACTAAGTTGCGCGGCCTGATGTTTCGCGAAGACGATTTTCACTATGCCATGGAGAACACCAGGGTCCTTCGGCAGCCGAACCAGAAGATCCAGACCTTCGGGATGACCAGTTTCCGCTTCCAACTCGTGAGTGAACTCATGGATCACATCGACCGGGTTCGCGTCCGGGCGGGACAGATCGAGGCCGAGAAACCATCCATCGTCTCCCCGCACAACATGTCGAAGATGATGTTGGACGGTTTTGGGGACGAAGCCCGCGAATACGCCGACTGGCTGGAATCTCACGGTCGCCCGTTGCAATTTCTCAAATACGGGTTTCAGTTTCGGAAAACCAATGTCACGGAGCGGATCGTTCATTCGCCGAAGGAAGAACTCCTAGACCGGATCGCGACCGAGATGGACTCCCGGGACGACCCGATGGAAGCGCTCATCGACGGCGTCGACGACGCTTGGGAAGTTTGCCTGCTCAAGTTCACCGTCGATCTGATCGCGCAATCGTCCGGCGAGAACGTCCAGGACTGGAAGCGTCGAGGCCTCCTGTAAAGACTCTTCACGACTCCCGCGCGGCTTGCGCGACGGGGCGGGGTGCGAGGGTGTCTCGCCCACTTCATCCGACCTTGCGGACGAGACGTCCTCTCTCCACTTTTGGATTTGTCAGCGGGCTGGTGGCTGGTGGGCATTAGGACTTTTCACCGCCCTGCCGCTTGGGCACTCTCTCGGCGATGAGGCTCATCAAGGTTGTCATTTTGTTGCTCGTGATGGTCGCCGTTTTCGGCGGAGCTGCTTTCTTCGGTTACAAGATGTTTCTTGAGCCAGCCGAAATGGATCGCGTGGCCGAGATCGCCCAGGAGAATGCGCCGCCGCCGACGCCGCTACCCGACTACAGCATCCCGCGGTACGAAGAGGCACTCACTAGGGCGAAAGCCGGGTCCGTCGCGGAGGCGCAGGAAGCGTGGCGCAACTTCATCGCAGCCTACCCAAAGTCGACCAAGCTGCCCGACGCCAAGGCGGCGCTTGGCCAGATCAACGTCGGCCAAGTCTTTTCGAGCGGTGAAACCCCGAAGAAAGTTCCCTACACGGTGGTGAGCGGAGATTCGCTTCTCAAGATCGCTGGCAAGACGGATTCCAACGGCGAACTCATCATGCGGGCAAATAACCTGCTCTCGATCGATCTGCGGATCGGTCAGAACTTGCTGATTCCAAAGGTCGCGATCGCCATTTTCGTCGATCGCGAGGCGAAGACGCTCACGCTGCTCGACGAGGGGAATTTTTTTAAAGAATACCCGATTCTGTCGCTCAAAGCGTCGGGGAAAGCCGGGGAGCCCGTCGACACCAAGGTCAGTGACCGACTGGCCATGCAGGACTCAAACCGGGTTCCCTTCGGCGATAAAGGCTATGCCAGCTCGGAACGATGGCTCATGCTCGATGGCGGCGACGTCATCCGAGGGGTCCTGCGGGAGGAAGATGGGAGTCTTCCTTCGTCTTTGCCGCCGGGAATCGTCCTGGCAAACGAAGACCTGTCCGAGATTTTTCCATTGGTGAGCCGTGGCACCGCCGTCACCATCCAATAAGTCATGAAAATCCAGCCCTTGGAATTCGAGAAGCCGATCAGCGAACTCGAGCAGAAACTCGAAGACATCAAGAAGCAACTGCACGGCCAGGCCATCGACAGTGACCCCGAGGTGCAAAAGATCGCGACGAAGATCGAGGAGACCCGCCGCGAGGTCTACACGAAGCTCACCGCCTGGCAGCGCGTCCAGATCGCCCGTCACACGCAGCGGCCATTTTTCCTCGACTACGTGAAGCACGCGTTCACCGACTTTGTCGAGCTGCACGGCGATCGGCTCTTCGGTGATGATGCCTCGATGCCGGCGGGACTGGCAACGATCGGCGGCCAGAGCTGCGTCGTTATCGGCCAGCAGAAGGGACGCGACGTGAAGGAAAATCTCAAGCGCAACTTTGGGAGTCCGCACCCAGAAGGCTACCGCAAGGCGCTGCGGCTCATGAAACTCGGTGAGAAGTTCGGCCTGCCGGTGGTCTGCCTGATTGATACGCCCGGCGCGTATCCCGGCGTTGGTGCCGAGGAGCGGCACATCGGTGAGGCCATCGCCGTCAATCTTCGGGAAATGATGGTGCTCGAGACGCCGATCATCTCCATCGTCATCGGCGAGGGTGGATCGGGCGAGGCCCTCGGTATCGGGGTGGCTGATCGGGTGCTCATTCTGGAGAATGCTTATTACTCCGTCATCAGTCCCGAGGGCTGCGCGGCGATCCTCTGGAAGCATCGGAAGCACGCGCCCGAGGCCGCAGAGGCGCTCAAGCTGAACGCTCGTGAATTGCTGAAACTGGGCGTGGTCGATGGCGTCATCGACGAGCCGCTCGGCGGGGCCCATCACGACCATCAGGCGACCGCGCAGAACTTAAAAGATGTCGTCGTGCGAGAGTTGGCGGAGTTAAAAAAAATGCGCTTGGCGGATCTGCTCGAGGCCCGGTATCAGAAATTCCGGGCAATGGGCGTCACCGCGGAAGACGTCGCTGCGTAGAGACCGGCTGAGCGGCTCGACTTTCGCTGGATCATGGTTTCAGCGAAGTTCGGCGACCGCGGGATACCTGCCGGTGGTCTCCGGCGCCCGCGATAATTCAATCGTAAGAGCGGAGGTGACGACGCCTCATCCCGGAGTCTCCTGGCGTCGACTTCCCCGCATAAAATCGCTCAATTTTCCCGAACGATTTGATCATCTCAGAGAACCGTCGCTAGAGGCATCTTCCGGCCGTCGGCAAAAACGCGGACGAGGATCAGCGTGGACTGATCGGCGGCCCTTCGGGTTCGAGGTGGACGGTGACGTCGGTGAGACGAAGATCGGCGCCGAGGAGCCGGTCCTTCACTTCGTGCGAAATCTCGTGCCCCCGCCGGACCGACAGCGATCCCGGGACGCGGACGTGGAGGTCGGCGAGAAGCGTCAAGCCGCTCTTGCGGACGCGGCATTTCTCCGCGCTCGAGACGCCGTCCACGTCGCAAGCGAGCGCTTCGATCTGACCAACCAGAGCGGGCGAAACCTGTTCGTCGATGACTTCGCCGACTGCCGCCCGCAGCATCCGGGCTCCATTTCGAAGGATGAGAACGCAAGAAAACAGGGCGGCCCAATCGTCAGCCGCGGTCCACGCCGCCCCACCGATGAGCGCAATCGAGATTCCGACGAAAGCTGCAAAAGACGTGATCGCGTCGGAGCGATGATGCCAGGCCTCGGCCTGGATCGCCGTGCTCCCGATGGCTTCGCCCCGGTGTCGCAGAAGGCGGTAGAGACCTTCCTTCGTCACGATGACTCCAAAAGGAACGATCAGCGTCCAGCCGCGAGGCATCGCGCGGGCGCTTTCGTTGCCCAGGATCTGGAGCACGATCTGGATGCTGCTGTGGATCGCAACGGTGGCCCCGGCACCCAGGACGAAAATCGCTCCAGCAACAGCCGCGAGCGATTCGAGCTTGCCGTGGCCGTAGGGGTGCTCGGTGTCGGGTGGCTTCACCGCGACCCGGAGAGCGCTCCAGATGAGAATGGAACCGATGATGTCGACGGCGGATTCGATGCCGTCGGCGATGAGAGCGTCCGAATGCCCCCAGAAACCCGCGCAAACCTTCACGACGGCGAGCGTCGCGTTGGCAACAACGCCCAAGAGAACCAGCTGTTCGCCGTTCGCCCAGAGTGGCTGCGGAGGGGGCGCGGCCTTCATGACAGCAGAGTCCGAGCTCGGCCGCTAAAACGAGCGGAACGTCATCATCCCGGCTGCTGGCGAATAGGCCGACCCACCTTCGGCGAGTTTGAGGTAGGCGACCGTCTCAGCTTTTTCCTCGGGTATCGGGACAGCTCCGGGTCCAGCCCAGCCTGCGGGATGATCTTCGCGAACGTAGCGGATCGTGATGATGTCGCCGACGCTAGCGGTTTCGCTTCGTCCGACTTTGAGAACTTCAGCGAGGATCTCCACCGTCTCCCCGGAAGTCGCACGGTCGGACTGGACCGTCAGGATGTTCAGACGGAGCACGTCGGGGGCTTCGCGTTGCATCGACTCGTAAGCCGATGGGGGCAGCTCGGCACTGAGATTCAGTGAGCTGAGCAGGAGGGTAGCGCCGAGTGTGAGTAGCCGTTTTGTGACCATCCGGTAGGTTACGTCGCGGTGATCCGGGGGCAAATCCGAAATCGGTCGGCGGTTCAGTCTGCTTTCTTTACATCCTCCACAAACTCGCGGACCGCGGCTTGGATCGTCGCGGCTACGTCGGCTTTCTGCTCGGCAAACGAGGGTCGAAACCACGGGAAAAGTCCGATGATGTCGTGGAGCACGCGAATCTGCCCGTCGCACCCGTCGCCGCTGCCGATTCCGAAAGTTGGAATGCCCAACTTGGCGGAGATCTCGCGGGCGAGGGGAGGATCGACCAATTCGACGACGACAGCGAACGCTCCGGCTTGCTCGACGGCCAGGGCATCCGCGAGGAGAGCCGCCGCCTGCTCGGGGGTGCGGCCTTTGACCTTGTAGCCACCCTCTTCCCGGACTTGCTGGGGGAGCATCCCAATGTGGCCGAGAACCGGGATTTTGGCGCCGGAGAGGGCCCCGATGATCTCGGCCATCGCGACCCCTCCCTCAAGTTTGACCGCGTCGGCCCCGACTCCCATGGCAGCCCGAGCGGACGCGAGGGCGGCCTCGGGATCCGCGTAGGTGCCAAGGGGCAGGTCGGTCACCACGGGGGTCTTGGTCGCACCGCGGGCCACGGCCCGGGTGTGGTGGATCATGTCCGCGAGCGTGACTTCGGTCGTGTCGGCGTGGCCGAGAACGACCATTCCCAATGAGTCGCCGACGAGGATGAGATCGAGGCCACACTCGTCGAGCAGTCGCGCCGTCGGGTAGTCGTAGGCCGTCAACGACGTGAAAACTCGGTTGGGTTTTTCAGTGAAAAATTTGAAATAGTCGACGCTAAACATAAAACGTTTAAAAAGTAACAAGCGGCAGAACTGGTTCTATGAAAGGAAATAACATCTAAATTTTAGAATTTTAACGTGCTCAAGAGCTCCGAGACAGTTTTCCTAAAACAACGTATATATCGATCTGCAGAAATCTCGTTGAGAGGTCTCAAAACAAATTCGCGTTCCGAGAGTCGCGGGTGCGGGAGGACGAGTTCCGCCGTGTTGAGGGTCACGTCATCGAGGTAGAGTAGATCCAGATCGAGTGGTCGCGGAGAGTTGGTGGACCGGACCTTTGGACGACCGTGAGCGGCCTCGATTCGTTGTAATTCGTGGAGCAGGGTGAGCGGTTGGTCGGTCCATTCGATCTCCATCGCGGCGTTGAGAAAGTCTCCAGATCCCGGTGGGCAGTCCACGGGGGTCGTCGAGTGGTAGCTGGAAACGCGGACGTGAGCGTCGGTTGCTGAGAGAGCGGTGACCTCGATGACCGCTCGGTCGAGGTGGTCGGCGCGGTCGCCGAGATTGGAGCCCAACGAGATCCCGGCGCGCATGGGTCGATGGATTAGTCCCGGAGGCCGAGGACGTCCTGCATGTCGTAAAGCCCCGCGGGTCGCCGGGCTGCCCAGCGCGCGGCACGCAGTGCGCCGTTGGCGAACGTGTCGCGGGACGACGCCTTGTGGGTTAGCTCGATCCGCTCACCATCTGTCGCGAAAACGACCGTGTGATCGCCGACCACGTCGCCGCCCCGGAGTGAGTGCAGGCCGATCTCGGTAGCGGTTCGAGCGCCGACCATGCCTTCGCGGCCGTGGCAGACGTCTTTGGCGTAGTCCAGTTTCCGAGCTTCGGCGAGGATCTCGGCGAGGCACCGCGCCGTGCCGCTGGGGGCGTCCTTCTTGTGACGGTGGTGCATTTCCACGACCTCGAGGTCGAAGTCGGGTCCAAGAATGGCGGTTGCCTTTCGGGTGAGCCAGAAGAGTGTGTTGACGCCGACGCTGAAGTTGGGCGCGAAGACGATCGGGATCCGATCGGCGAGTGCGATGATCGCATCCCGCTGCGCGTCGTCGTGGCCGGTCGTGCCGATGATGAGTGGCTTGCTGGCGGCGGCGCACTCTGCGGCGACTGATTCGGTTGCCGTGGCGTGGGTGAAATCGATGACGGCGTCCGTGGTTTCGAGGAAATCCGCCAAGTTGTCTTCCGCGTCGAGCGCGGCGGAGACGTCGAGATCGGCGGTTGCTTTGGCGCAGCGAATGAGGGCCTCGCCCATGCGGCCGCGGGCACCGTTGATGATGACGCGGAGGCTCACGAGGCGAGGAGGCCGTAGTCGCTGAGCACGGCGCGGAGTCGATTGAGATTGGCGTCGGTGAGGGGGCAGAGCGGGAGGCGAAGGTCGGCGGTCATGCGACCCTGCAGCGCGAGAGCGGTCTTGATGGGGACGGGATTCGTCTCGATGAAGAGCTCTTTGAAGAGGCGGTAGTACTGGGCGTGAAGGCGGCGGGCGGTATCGGGTTTGCCGTCAAGCCACGCTCGGACGAGTTGACTGACTTCGCGAGGGATGATGTTCGACGCGACGCTGATGACGCCAACGGCACCGACCGAAAGGAAGGGCAGCGTGAGCGAATCGTCGCCCGAGACGATTTCGAATTCGTCCGGGAGAGCTTGCCGGAGCGCGCTGACGCGCTCGACCGACCCCCGCTTCCTTGATGGCGCGAATGTTCGGGCAATCGGTCGCGAGGCGGATGGCGGTGTCGACCTCGATCTCGATGCCGCAACGCCCCGGGATGCTGTAGAGAATCAGAGGGATTGTGACCGCCTCCGCGATGGCGCGGTAGTGCCGGTAGAGACCTTCGGCGGAAGGTTTGTTGTAGTAGGGGGTGACCAGAAGGGCGGCGGAAGCTCCGAGTCTCTCGGCCTCCTGGGTGAGCGAGATGGCTTCGATCGTTGAGTTCGAACCCGTGCCCGCGATCACGTGGCAGCGTCCAGCTGCAGCCTCGACGGCGATGCGGATGGCGGCATTGTGCTCGTCGTGCGGGAGGGTCGGGGACTCGCCGGTCGTTCCGACCGGGACGATGCCCGAGATGCCCTCACGGATTTGGAAATTGATCAGATTGCGAAACGCTTCTTCGTCGATCTGGTCATCACGAAAGGGGGTGACGAGTGCTGTGTGGGTGCCTTCGAACATCGTGCGCGAAAGTTACTCAGAGCGTGATGCGACCGTCGAAGACGAAATCAGCCGGGCCGGTGAGCGTGACGGCAGAAAATACTCGTGGAGCCGACTCCTCGAAACCGACTGCGAGCGTGTCGCCTCCTTGCACGCGCACCTGGACGGGCGAAGGGACCTCAGAGACGAGGCGATGGATCAACGCGCAGGCGACGACCCCGGTGCCGCAAGCCAGAGTCTCGCCCTCGACGCCACGCTCGAACGTGCGGACCGCGATGTGACCGGATTGCGCCTGCGCAAAATTGACGTTGGTTCCCGCGGGGGCGAAGTGTTCGTGGTGCCGAATCGCCGAACCGATGCGGACCACCTCGACGGAGTCGATGTCTGCAACGAAAATGACGGCGTGGGGCACACCCGTGTTGACGAAATGGACCGTCGCCAGGGTGCCGTCGACGGTGAGTTCGACCGGAGCCGCGAGTGAGTGCGGATCGCTCATGGCCAGTTCGACGTTCTCGCCGAGGAGGCGGGCAGAGATGACGCCAGCCATGGTCTCAAAGGAGAACGAATCGGTGGAATCGCCCGTCAGGCGTGAAGCGAATCGAGCGAAGCAGCGGGCACCATTGCCACACATCTCGGCCTCGCCGCCGTCGGCGTTGTAGTAACGCATGCGGTGGGTCGCGCCATTCTCGGCGGGTTCGACCGCGAGCAGACCGTCGGAGCCGACACCGCGTTGGCGATTGCAGAGGCGGGCGATCGTGGCGCGATCGAGGGTGACGGATCCATCTCGGTTATCGACGAGGACGAAGTCGTTGCCGGCTCCGTTCATTTTGGTGAATGCGAGTTCCATGGTTTGTGTCTTGCGGAAACAGTCTAGCTCGGACTCTCTGAATCGCAGTCACTTTCTCGACTCGGTGGATCTCGAGGTGGCGGAAAGAATCTCGTGTCGCGGTCAGTGAGAGAGTCCGCGACGGCAGCGGACTGGCGACCCTACCCAGTTGGGGCGGCGGCTTGCTTCGAGGTAGGGGCGTCGAGACCGATCTTGCGGTAGGCTTTGGCCAAGGCGACGCGGCCTTGGGGGGTGCGTTTCAGGAAGCCTTGCATGATGAGGTAAGGCTCGTGGACCTCCTCGAGCGTTCCGGGTTCTTCGCCGGCTGAGACCGCCAAGGCGTTGAGGCCAACGGGGCCGCCGTCGAATTTCGCGATGATGGCTTCGATGATGCGCTTGTCCATTTCGTCGAAGCCTTCGGCGTCGACGTCGAGCATCTCAAGGGCCTGGGCGGCGACGGGTTGGTCGATGTGGCCTTTGGCACGGACCTGGGCGTAGTCACGGACCCAGCGGAGGTAATTGTTGGCGATGCGGGGGGTGCCACGGGAGCGGCGGGCGATTTCGAGGGCTCCAGCGGGGTCGATCGCGACGCCGAGGAGTCCGGCGCTGCGGGAGGTGATCGTGGCGAGGGCCTCGGCAGAGTAGTAGTCGAGGCGGCAGTTCATGCCGAAGCGGGAGCGGAGCGGGGCGGAGATCATGCCGCTGCGGGTGGTCGCGCCGATGAGGGTGAATTTGGCGAGGTGGAGCTGGATGCTGCGGGCGGACGGGCCTTGGTCGATGAGGATGTCGACGCGGAAGTCTTCCATCGCCGGGTAGAGGTATTCTTCGATCGTCGGCTGGAGGCGGTGGATCTCGTCGATGAAGAGGACGTCGCCGCGCTGGAGATTGGTGAGAAGACCCGCGAGGTCGCCGGCTTTGTCGATGGTGGGGCCGGAGGTGGTCTTCACTTCGGCACCGACCGCGTTACCGACGATGTAGGCGAGGGAGGTCTTACCGAGCCCGGGCGGGCCGGAGAGCAGGATGTGCTGGAGGACATCGCCGCGCTGCCGGGCGGCGTCGACCATGAGTTGGAGGCGCTCGACGGTTTTTTCCTGGCCCGCGAATTCCGCGAACGCGGGCGGGCGGAGGGAGACATCGAACGGGGTGTCGGGGGCGTCGGCTTGGTGGCGGAGATCGTCCATCTACTTCTGATTTACGATTTAAGACTGATGACTTGCGGCGGCTTCGAACGCAGCCAGTGCCATCGTGATTCCCCTTTCGTCGCGGAGGAGCGAGGTGCCGATGAGGGCGGCGTTGAATTTGTCGGTGACGTTGGGGAGGTTCTCGGGGGTGAGGCCGCTTTCGGCGACCGTGATCGCTGCTTCGGGGAGTTCGGTGACGAGCTCAAAGGTGTCGAGGGCTAGGCTGAAGTCTTGCTCCGATTCGCCACTGCTGCCGACGAAGCCAGTGGTGGATTTGAATTTCCGGCTATTGATGCCGATGATTTTCGCGTCGGCGGGGAGGGTGTCGATTTCCTCCTTGGTGTGAACCTCGAAGAGGGCGTTGAGGCCGAGTTCCTGGGCGAGATCGTGGAAGCCGCGGAGGCGGGGGGCGTCGAGGACGTTGGCCATGAGGAGGATGGCGTCGGCTCCGAAGGCGCGAGCTTCACGGATCTGGTATTCGTCGATGAAGAAATCTTTGCGAAGGACGGGTTTCGTGACGGCGGCGCGAACCGAGGCGAGTCGGTGAATGGTCATGCCGAAGTGGTGCTCGTTGGTGAGAACCGAAAGGGCGCGGACGATCGCGGTCTCTTCGTAGGCGGAGGGGGCGTCGCGGACGTTGGCGGCGCGCATGGGACCCACGCTGGGGGAGCGCTCTTTAATCTCGGTGATGAGGCCGAATCCGGGGGCAGCGAGGGCGGCCGCGAAGTCGCGGGGGGGCGGGGCGTCGGCGAGGCGGGCGCGGACGTCGGCGGCGGGCCGGCGGGATTTGGTGGTGGCGAGTTCGTTAGCGACGTCGCTGAGGATCTGATCGAGAAAGGTCACGGTCCGATGTTTCTACCCCAGTTCGCGGGGATTTCGCGGATTTATTTTCCGGCGAAGTTTTGGAAGGAACCGATCCGCGCTGGCCTCAAATGCCAACGCGCGGAGATGGCCACTTGACGGGGTCTTTGGTCTGCCTACGAATGGATGGATGGATACAGAAGGCCGCGGCCTGACGAAATCGACTGAACAACTGCGGTTGTTGGGGATCTTTCATTATGTAGTGGGGGGAATGCACGCCTTGTTCGGTTGCTTTGGATTGCTCCATCTGGGGGTGGGGCTGGCGATGCTGGTGATGCCGGGTAGCTGGAACGGTGCACCGGAATCTGTGCCGAGCTTCTTCCCTTGGATTTTTGTCGTATCGGGAGGGTTGTGGGTTCTGTTTGGGGTTGGGTTGGGGGTGTTGACCGCGCTGGCCGGGCGCTTTATCGCGCAGCGGCGACGACGGACCTATTGCATCGTCGTAGCAGCGATGAACTGCGCGATGGTTCCTTTCGGCACGGTGCTGGGGATTTTCAGTCTCATTCTTCTCAGCCGCGAGGATGTCGTTGCGGACTTCCAGGGCGCGAGGTAAGCGACCGCCTCGGTCCGGTTCTTTAGAGGTACCCCAGCGGTGCTTGACGAGGAGAATCGGTCCGTTGCCGCAATGAGGGAGCATACCGAAAGGGTCTGAAAACGCACGTTCCGTTGTCTCACCAGGAAAACATCTGGCTCAAGCCAGGAAGTGAGACACGCCGACTTCCGTTCACTTGATTCAGCTCTCTTTCCACCCCGCAGAACTCCACTTTTGGATCGTCCACTTTTCCGGAGCCGCGCCAGACTCTAGAATTGGATCCAACATTCACGCGGATCTGCGATCGCGGAATCCGGACGCCTGCGCACTCAGGAAGGACGAAGTTCGGCGTCGAGGGTCAACGCGGTTTTCTACCCACGTCGACTTCCACGGAGGTCTCTTTCGAATGGAGGCGGGGGACGAAATCGAGCGTGTAAGTGCATAATGAGCAGCGAATTACGTAGAATCTACTCATATACTCACCTATCTCTCACCAATCGCAACCAGAGTTTAACTGACAGCCTGACTGACACTGTCGTCGGCGACTCGTGGCATCGATTAGGGCTAAGTGCGCAGTCCTAATGATCGATCACAGTTTGCGCAGCACACGGAGAGATCGACTGCTCCGCACTCTGGTGAATGATCGTGCCTGTCCGCTTTCAGAGACGAAAGGCTGCGAGATCCCGAATCGTCTCTGACTGGACAGCGGAGACGCGCACCTTAAATGTTTGAAAATCTTCGGGGAGGGGGTTGTAGGAAAATGCAGGTGTCCGATACCCTGTCTGTATGATGGGAAAAGGCGAAGTGTTGCGCGATAAGATGCGCATCGAATTACTGACAGCCATTCGGTTGCCAGGTCGCCTCAGTATGTTTGAGACTGGCATTCTGCTAGGTATGACCGAAGCAGAGATCGGCGTGCTCATCCGGTGCAATAAACTGAGGCCAAATCTGCGCCCACTTGGAGATCCGGGCGAGAAGGCGGCAAAGTTTTTCGCGAGTTGCGAGGTTGATGAACTTCGCAGCGATCCTGACTGGTTATCGAAGGCAACGAAAATTATCCAGGCGACGTGGCGAATGCGAAACTCTGCGCGCAAAGAGGCAAGCCAGTAGTGAGGTTTCAGTCACTAGGGTGGTCCCAAACCGGAGCACGATGCATCACCTGCCGAAGGATTCGCGAGCCTACGGCTTCACCTTCAGTCCTGCGGTTTGGGCGAGTTTGCGTTGACGAAGATCGAACGTAAGAAAGGTCTTCGCCTTGCACTCGAATGCTAGGGCGATGTGGATGAGGTCGATAGTCCGTTGCCCGTCCGTCGCAGCGTGTTTTTCGCTCAATTCATCGGCGCGACGAAGGGCGTTCGTCCATTCAACCTGAGCATGAACAAGGAGACCCTCGCTCAGATCTTCCTCGATTTGCCGAAACGCGGTGCGCAGTTCCGCAGCCGTGAGGGCGCCGCGGGCCGAGGCATTTCGAAGGGCGTTGCGACATTCGACGCGGTGGAGGGGAGTGAAGATCAGCGCCTGAGCGCTTTTCTTCATATAGGCGGCCGCCTCCTCACTCTTCGAATCCTGGCACACCAAAGAGACGAGGAAACTCGAATCTGGATAAGAGGTTGCCTCCATCAGCTCAGTCGCGGAGATCGGACCACAGCTTCTCGCTGGCCTCCTGCGACAAACCTTTTCCCACCGGGCTGCGCTTCGAAAAACGCGCCTTCCAGTCAGCGGGTCCTGGTTTCGAAACACGGATCGGGGCAAGCGTGGCGAAAGATGTGCCGTTCCGAGTGATCGTCACGGATTCCCCGTGCTCAATCCATTTCGCGACATCGGCGAAGCTGTTGCGGAGATCTCGGACGGTTGCGGTCTTCATAGTGATACGACTCTGTATCACGATGATGGGTTCAGTCAAACGTTCCATCGAAACTGGGAACAGCCGAGCGTCGGTAGAGCAGATGTTTTTGTTCGGGCGCGAGGCGCGCGCGACCTAAGAGTTCGGCGACGGCGACTATCTGGGCGTTGAAGTTTGGTGGCGGCGAAGGAGATGGTCCTCCAGTCCCTGTCCACCCTGCGCGACCAGCAAGCGCTCAGTCTCTCATTTTTCGATGGGTTCTATCTCTATGCTGTAGCGGGTATCCTGCTGGCCTGCCTGGTCCCTTTCATGCAACGATCAGTCGTTGAGAAGGGGGCCGTCGTCGCGTCGGAGGAGGGCTGAATTAGAATCCGCGAAATGGGGTTGGCGGAGGGCCGCTCGCCGCGAAGCTCAGATCTCCAACTACATGTTCCCGAGGTTAATCGCTGGGGGTAAGCGGCGGTCAAAATCGGTCAAACTAGATTGGATGAGTCTCGGACTCTTCGAGAATCAATTTTAACAATTCTTAAAATTCGTGTAACGTGTTGGTGATTCGGTAAATAAGTGGGCATAAAATGGCGCAATTTGATCTTTGGGAGTGGTCCTAAAACAGGCCACTCCGGAACGTGTCTAAGAAGCCCACTTTCGGAAGGTTGGCTGGACTGGGCACAGAACGTCGCAAAATCAGCTCCAAGAGGGGTAGGAGGTCGAGTGTGTGCGCGGAGCTTAGAGGGAAGTGAAACAGATTTTGGACCATTGGATGCGGAGCGCGGATGCGGGCATCTCGGAATTTTTTCGGCAGTTTTGGAGCGGGAATGGTCGAGAGAAGCGATCGATCGATGAGTCAAACTCGGGGGAAAAGTTGGAGCCGAATATCGGCGAGAGCTTGCTAGAAATTTCGGGGTTTGGATGCGCCCGCGTGAGATGTCCTGAGTTTCCACGAGGAGTTTTCCGGAGCGCTTGCGGCCTTGATCGCGTGGGCAGTGGGACGTTTTTCATATTCTGTCTCTCTCGAAACGCTGGTGAAAAGCGGGAGGAAAAGTGCCGTGAGTATCTTCGGGCATGACCCTGGTTGGAGCACGAGCATTCAAAAATCGTCGCGAAGTTGACGCACTACTTGCGGAGATTTCCGGGGAATGGAAGTGGCGAAACCGGGCGCTTGTCGTGTGCGGTTGCCGCACAGGTTTGAGAGTTTCCGAGCTGCTTTCCTGGTCGATTGGCGATGTCTTCGATGGGCAAAGGTTGCGGGATTTTGTCTATACGAGGCGGTCGAAGACGAAGGGAAAACGTGAGGGAAGGCGGCTTCCTCTACACCCGGAGGCAAAGCATTCGATCGCAAAATGGCTCGTCGATTTGCGCCGACGCGGCACCGAACTTGATCACGATCGGCCGCTTTTCTGCGGGCGAGAAGCAGGGTTTTGTCGTGCGATCAGTCGCAAGTCCGCACACCGAATTGTCTCGGAAGCTGCCCAGAAAGCTGGGTTGGAGAAGGGGATCGGGACGCATTCGTGGCGAAAGTTTCTGGCACTCTCGGTCTACGAGCGCTCGGGACATTGCTTGATAAAAACCGGCGCCATCCTGGGTCACCGGAACATCGGAACAACGTGGAGATTTTGCCGATCCGTCGCCATCGGCGCAGAGGAATTGCTTCTCGATCGATCAGGATTCTCGCGTTTTTCCGCTCAAATTTATGAAAAAACCAAACCCAACAACACAACGTCCGAGCCTCGCAGCTCGGTTCCTCGAGCAACTCCCTGGCCTAGTGGATGAGATCAGACCGCTGCGAATCGACCGTCTGGGGCGGGAGGTTTTTGACGACGGATCGCACGTCTCGACCAACATGATCGGCCAAAAACTCGTTGGGAACTACTCGATGGACGAATGGGTTTCGCAGGAAATTGCCGCTTGGAATCTCGGAAGGAAAGACCGTCTGGCGTATAGCGAAATGCGGCCGGAGTTTCTGAATTCGACGGCAATGTATCCGCGTCGTATTTGCCGGAAGTATTGTGAGGGCTGGCATTCAGTGCCGCGCTGGTAGCGGGCAATTTCGGAAATCTGCGAGCGGTATCTTCCCATTTCTATGAGCAATGCACTGATCCACGATGACGAATTGATCGACTGCGGGCTGACTCAGTCGCAGCAGCAAGCCTTTGATCAGCTCCGGTTTTTCGCCGAGTTGCAGAGACGTCGCGTCTGGAGTATCGCGGGCATTTACACGCGACCCTATCCTTTGATCATCGGTCCATCAGGAACCGGGAAAACTTTTCTGGTTCGAAAACTTGCGATCGATGAATCGATCCCGATTTTCAGCGTCAACTTGCAAAACTGGATTCCACGCGGCGCCCGCAACGGAGGCGCGCAGACAATCCCACAGATCCTGGAGTTCATCGGAAAGCATCCGCGGGGCATCATTTTCTTTGATGAGGTCAACAAACTCTCGAATCAGCACGCTGCTGATAGTGCGTGGTGTGCCGACATTTTTTCCGAGTTGATCTCGATTCTCGATGGAGATGCTCGCTTGGCATCGCTCGGATTTTTTCCCGAACAAGCCGATCATCTGATCGAAAACTTCTTTTTTGTAGGGGGAGCTGCGTTCCTGGGCGAATGGAGAAAAGCCGCGGTCGATCGAACCGTAGGTTTCTCGGATTGCAGGTTGAGCGAGAGAACCGATGCCTTTCGTGATGCGGTTCAGAGTCAATCCATCGTCCCCGATGAACTGGTCTATCGATTTAACGAACGTCTTGTCGTCCTTTCCCCCCCGCCATTTCGTTTTCATCCGAAAGAAGCTGATGATCCGATCGTTCCAATCGACGTCCTCGGCCTCCAACATGGCGAGATCCGATTGCGATGCTCCGAGGTGCCAGGCGAGTTGGTAGAACGCGCGGCGCTCGGGATTTCGCTCGCGCTCGATGATGCGAGAGTGCTCTTCCCACGTGATCGCCCGCTTTTCCTTGAACCGGACGGGAGGCCATTGCCGCTTCGGGAGGAGCGGCCAGGCCAGCCAGTTCATATCCACGCAGAAGTTGTGGAGCCGCCGGAGGAAGATGTTCGTTGAGACACAGCCATTCTGAATGGCTTTGAGGAGCATTTCGCCCTGCGTCTCGATGATGACTCGCGGCAGGAGATCGGCGAGCGCCGGGTCTTTGGCGACCGTCTTCCAGCGCTTGAGGTTCGTACCGTGCTTGGAATCGGTGATGGCTTCCAAGGCATCGCGCCACGTTCGTGAACTCGTCGCCGCGTCCGTGCCGGCCAGGTAGGCTTTCGCGATCTGGAGATTGAGCGTCGGTTGACGCTCGGCTTGGTTCTTCGCATGAAGAATGTCGTTGGCCTCGCGCTTGGTGAGCTTGCCGAGGCTGGTACGCTTTCCGGTGCGGGTATCTACACAATAGTAGCCCAAGTTTCTTAACGTAGTCGGGGAAGGGGCATGAAGACAGGGGGTTGTTTGAAAAGGCACTACAAAGTCGTCAGAGTTTGGCGAAGGTTTTAAGGGGTAAGAAGGAGGCGTTCCAGTCGATGCTCAGTTTCTTGTAAAGGAGGGCTTGCTCAGGATCTGGCAGGGAAGGTTTGCGGATGTGCAGGACGCGACCGTCTTCCAGGGGGAGGGAGGTGGTGACCAGAGAGTGGGTGGAAAGGAGACGGCGGAGGGTTTTCCAATCGCGGGTGTCGCCGGAAGCGCGGAGGGTTTCGCGCACCCAGGTCAGGAGGTGGTAGGCGAGCACGGAGATAAAGATGTGGGCGTCGACGCGGTGTTCGAGTTGGTGGAAGTTGGGGCGCAGACCGAGGGTGCCTTTGAGGCAGGCAAAGCCTTCTTCGGCTTGAAGCAGGACCATGTAGAGGGACCAGGTCTGCGGGGCGCTCAGGGATTGGTCGGTTTTGAGGACGTAATCGCCGCAGAGTTCGGTGGTCTGGGCAAGGGTTTGGTCGTGGCGGGTGGCGTGCAGGGTGCCGTTTTGGTGGGCGAGGGTGTAGAAGCGGGCGACGCGGGGGTGTTTTTTCTGAAGACGTCCGATGGCGCGTTCGATGAGGGCGGGGGCTTTGAGGTGCCCGCCGAGGATGCGTTGGCGGAGGGCTTCGATGTCGGTCAGGAAACGGGATTCGGCCCGCGAGATCATGGCGATTTCTTTTTCCCGGCGCAGGGCGCTGCGGCAGAGGATGAGTGAGCTGTCGGCGTCGTCGGGATCGGTGATGGTTTTGACTTCGACGGGATCGGTGGCGGTGCGCCCGGGGATGAGTTCGAATCCGTCGGCGGCGAAGTCCGCGGCGTAGCGGGTGCGGCTGCCCCGGGTGATGTTGATGAGGTAGCCCAGGCGGCGTTCTTTGAGCAGGGCGAGGTTCTCTTTGGAGGCGAAGCCGGCATCGAGGATCACGACGGGAGCGAGCCCTGCGTCGTCGGGCAGGGCGAGTCGGTCGAGCATGCGGGCGAGCGTTTTGCTATCGCCGATGTTGCCCTCGAAGACGTCGTGGGCCAGGGCGAGACCGCGCTCGTCGAAGGTCATGCCGACGGCGACTTGGCGGCAGTCGTTGCGCTTTTGTTTGTTTTTGCCGTGGCGGGCTTTGGGGTTTTTCGCGCAAACGCCCTCGAAATGGGTGTTGGTCACGTCGTAGAGCACGATGCTGCGTTGAACAGAAAAAAGGTCGGCTTCGCGCTGACGCAGTGCCGCTTCGATGGTCGCGCGGTGTTTGAAAAGGGCATCGCCGGTGACGTAGAGGCGGTCTTTGGTGCTTTTGGTCACGCGCAAGTCCAGGAGCTCGGGCAGCGCGGTGCGCCCGGCCCAGTCGATGAGCGCCCATTCGCTGGAGGGTTCGATCAGGCGATTGGCCACCAGGAGTTGGGCGGTGGCGATTTGGCTGGCATTGAGCCCGGCCTTCTCGAGCAACGGACTGAGCCCGAGCTCGTTCCAGGCGTGAAGCGCCACGATTTGCGGGCCGAGTTCCACGACATTTTCCGTGGCTATCCTATCGACCAACACGCCATCGATTTTGCTCGCACTCACCGGGCGCGCGGATTTCGAACGCCCGATGAGTTGCAGAATGCGGGTCACCCAGGCAGCGGCCTCTTCGGTGAGGTCCGCCGCCAGCAATTGCCCATCGCCGCTGAGGTGGGTTTCCACGGCGCGAGCGATGAGGTGCTTTTCCAATTCTGGCAGTTTGGCGTCACCGAGTGATACTATAACCCTTTGACGGGGAAGACCCTCAGCGTTCCGAAAAGACTCGACAAGTTGAAGCAATCCGGTGCCCTTGACGGTTTTGGTGCGGAAAAACATGCCGCAAGGATGAGACTCACCTCAAAATAATCAAACCAATCTTAAATATTTAGGCACTACAATCCGAACTTCCGCTGTGCCCGCGTTGATTATCAACGTGTTACAAATCGCGTTATCGCAAAATTGGGCGATTTTCGCTGACTATGAGTTATCGAATAAGAAACTTGGGTTAGGTACCGCCGCGGGCATTGCGGCGAATGAGTCGATAGCGGTTTTCCATGGCTGATGCGCAACCACGAAGATAATCGGCCGGATTCGAAACCGTGAGCGAGTAGCCCGCGAGTGTTCGCGGAGTTCCCCTCAGGTTTTCACGGAGTAAACTTTTTGGTATCCGTTTTGGTGTCCGTTGCGGACCGTCTGCCGCGTAAGCCCTTGGCGCATAGGCGCTAGGGAATGGAGGCGGGGGACGGAATCGAACCGACGCATAGAGCTTTTGCAGAGCTCTGCCTTACCACTTGGCTACCCCGCCATTCGCATGGCCGCGTCCGGCGAATTGGTCACCGCACGCTCGGCAATTTAATACACGAGGACGGGGGGGGCGACAACCGTTGTTTGATTGCCGGTGAGGATCGTACCTTCGGACTGGTCGATGGATTCGACGACGTCGTTCTGAAAAATGATCGTGAGCTGTCCGATGGGGGTCTTGATGTAGGTGGTGGCGATGCGGACGACGCCGTTTGGTCCGACGACGTTGGTTTGCTGCGGGATGCTGGCGTATTCGACGTAGTCCCAGGTCTGCTGAACGCCCGCGGAGGTGGTCTTGGTGGCGAGCTTTTGGGGGTCACCGATGCTGAGGGCGACTTCCTCCGAGGTCATGCCGATGGCGACTTCGTTGGCGGCGATGAGGGCCGTGACGATTTGGCGACGTGCCTCGCTTTCGCGGAGGGCGGTGAGGGTTTTTTCGGGGATGGCTTCGAGGTAGCCGGGGCCGACCCATCCGAGGACCTGGCCTTGTTGGGCGTTGCCTCGAACGCGGTAGGCGCGGTCGGAGATGGCTTGGACTTCGACGGTTTGAGGAAAGCGAAGGGTGCCAACGTAGCGAGTGCCTTCGTAGTCAAAGTAGGCGGGGGCGGGCTGGAGGACTTTGAGCCTGGGAAGGTCCGCTTCGAAGTCGGAGAGGTAGATGGCATCGCCTTCGCGGATGATCGGCTCAGCGAACAGGGCTGGGCCGAAAGCGACGAGGGCAATGATCGGGTGGAACCTCATGACCCAACGGTAGACGAACCGCGCGGGATTGCGAGAGGGAGCGTCGGAGGAATCGGTTGCGTTTTTCAGTTGTGATCGGCGGAGATGCGGATGCCGCGGTGGGGAGAATGTCAGTTTGCTTGCGCGACGGGATCCGGGCAGACTCGGGAGGTATGATGACCGACATTCAAGAATTTGTGAGAGCGGGAGCGTCCAAGATCACTTCGGGACAGATCGCGGAGTTCGAGCATGAGCTGCCGCTGCTGATGGCGAAGATCTCGGAGGAGAACCCGCCCAATCAGCCGCATCTTCTCAAACAGACGGAGTTCTTGGTTCGGTATTGCGAGGATTGCCTCGATGAAAAATATGCGCCTGAGGACGTGAGCGCGCTGACGGAGTCGATTTTTGCGCTGATGTATCTGCAGAAGCCGGTGGACATCATTCCGGACAGCATCCCGGGAATCGGGTATTCGGATGATTCGGCGGTGCTGAGGACGGTGCTGAAATCGCACGCGCACGAGTTTGGGCGGTTCTGTCGGGAGACTGGGTGCGACTACGCCGGGTTGTCCTTGGAGCCGTGATGAGGGTTCGATGAGGTAAGGAACGTTTGGGAGGGGTGGGTCGGTTGGGGCCGGTTGGGAGGCAACTGTCGTTGAGATGGGCGGGCGAGGGATGGTCCGCCCGGTTGAAGGGTGGACGGCGGTTTTCGCGCGTTCGTTCGTATTGAAGACGATGTTGGAAAAAGTCGAAGGTTGGTTTGCGGGGAGGGGGTGGGAGGTTTTTCCGTTTCAGCGGGAGGTTTGGGAGGCTTTCGCGGCGGGTGAGTCAGGGCTGGTGCATTGTTCGACGGGGGCAGGGAAGACTTACGCCGTGTGGTTTGCCGCTTTGTTGGCGGAGCAATTGGAGGCGGCTGGATCGTTGCGGGTGCTTTGGGTGACGCCGTTGCGGGCTTTGGCAGCGGACACGGAGAGGGCTCTGTTGGGGCCGCTGGAGGAACTGGACCTGGATTGGTCGGTCGGTCGACGGACGGGGGATACGTCTTCGCACACTCGGAAGAAGCAGATGGATCGTCCGCCGAACGCGTTGGTGACGACGCCAGAGAGCTTGTGCGTATTGTTGAGTCAGCCGAGGTTTTTGCCGCAGTTCGCCGGGTTACAGATGGTGGTGGTGGACGAGTGGCACGAGCTGATCTCTTCGAAGCGCGGGGTGCTCACCGAGTTGGCGCTGGCTCGGTTGCGGGCGCTGGCGCCGGGGATGCGGACGTGGGGTTTGTCAGCGACTTTGGGGAATACCGAGGAGGCGGCGCGGGTGCTTGGGGGATACGGGGTGAATGGTCAGCCGAGGCCGATGCGGATTGTGCGGGGGGCGGAGGCCAAGAAGGTGGTGATCGAGACGGTGCTGCCGCCGGAAGGCGAGCGGTTCGCTTGGGCGGGGCATCTGGGTTTGCAGCTGGTCAAGCAGGTGGTTGCGCGTCTGCGGGAGAGTGCTTCGACGATCGTCTTCACGAACACGCGGTCGCAGGCGGAGCTCTGGTACCAGGCACTGCGGGGGGCGATGCCGGATTGGGAAAGTCGATTGGGGTTGCACCACGGGTCGTTGGCAAACGAGGTGCGGGCGGTGACCGAAGCGGGGCTGCGTTCGGGGGAATTGCGGGCGGTGGTGGCGACGTCGAGTCTCGATCTGGGGGTGGATTTCGCACCCGTGGAATGCGTGGTGCAGATCGGAAGTCCCAAGGGAGTGGCGCGGCTGATGCAGCGGGCGGGGCGGAGTGGACATCAGCCCGGTGCGGTGAGCCGGATCTGCTGCGTTCCGGCCAATACGTTCGAGTTGGTCGAGATCGCGGCGGCGCGAGATCTCGCCGAGACGCGGAAGGTGGAGGCCAGGGAGCCGTTGCGGGGGGCGTTGGACGTCTTGTGCCAGCACATGGTGACGGTCGCGGCGGGCGAATCGTTTCGGGCGGCGGAGCTGAAGGTGGAGGTGCGGGGGACGCACGCGTTCGCGGAATTGACGGACGAGGAGTGGGACTGGGCGCTGAATTTTGCCGCGCGGGGAGGGGAGGCGTTGCGGGCTTACCCGGAGTACGCGCGGATGGCGGAGGAGGCGGGGGTGTATTCCATGCGCGAAGAAGCGATGGCCGTGCGGCACCGGCTGGGAATTGGCACGATCACCGGTAGCGCGTCGGTGGAGGTGCGGTTTGCAAACGGAACCCGGTTGGGTTCCGTCGAGGAGTCTTTTGTCGCGAAGATTCGACCGGGAGATCGGTTTCTTTTCGCGGGGCGAACGCTCGAGCTCGTGCGGGTGCGGGATCTGCGGGCGACGGTGAAGGCGGGGGGGAAGCGGTCGACGGGGGTGCCCCGGTGGATGGGCGGACGCATGCCGTTGTCGTCGCAATTGGCGGCAGGGGTGCGTCGCAGGTTGGATGAGTGGTCGAGGTCGAGGATCGGCGGTTTGGAAACCGCCGGGCAGACTGCATCGGCTCCGCGATGCAAAGCGGAGGGCGAGACGAGCGACGGCGAGCGAGTGGACGTCGAATGTCTGGAGATGCACCGGCTTGCGCCGGTGTTGGAGATTCAAGCCCGGATGTCGTGGGTGCCGGGGGTGGTGGATCTTCTCGTCGAGCGATTGAAATCGCGGGAGGGCTGGCACATTTTCTTTTACCCGTTCGAGGGGCGGTTGGCGCACGAGGGGTTGGCGGCTTTGTTTGCCTATCGAATCGCGCGGTTACGACCGTTGACGTTTTCGTTGGCAGTCAATGATTATGGATTTGAACTTCTGTCGGCGGAGGAGGCGCCGCTGGCGGAAGCTCTTGAAGCGGGGCTGCTCGATGAAGCGGGACTGACGGAGGACATCCTCGGTAGTCTGCACTCGACGGAAATGGCTAGACGGCGGTTTCGCGAGATCGCGCGGATCGCTGGCTTGGTGGTCGAAGGGGTGGGGCGGGCGCGGAAGTCGGCGCGTGCGATGACGATCTCGTCGTCGCTGCTCTTCGACGTGTTTCAGAAATACGACGGGGAAAATTTGCTGCTGGGGCAGGCGACGCGGGAAGTGTTGGAGAGCGAACTGGAGTTGACGCGAATGGTCGGGGCGCTCGAGCGAATGCGCGGGATGCAGCACGTCGTGGTGGATGTCGCGGCGGCTACGCCGTTGGCATATCCGCTGTTCGTGGCGCGATTGCGCGAGCAGCTGTCGAGCGAGGCGCTGGCCGATCGCGTTCGCAGGATGGAGGTGGCGATGGAGCGGGTCGGTGGGGATGAAGAGTCGAGAGGTCGAAAGGTCAAGAGCGGCACTTCGCGCTTGGGGCGGGTCGGCGATTGAAACTCGTTGCGGCTTGAGGAGGATGCGGTGGTCCCTACCTTGCCTCGACGATCTGGACGGTGAGGGCGAACGTGTCGGTGTAGTCGAGGTCGTGCTCGAAGCTCTCGCGACGGAGGGCGGCTTCCAAGTGACGCAGTGAGCGATGGCGGAGGTGGTGCGCCGAAAGAGGGTGGCGGGCGCCGCTGGCCGACTCAACCTCGAGATGAAGGCTGGTCGCGAGGAGGCGCCGGAGTCGGTAGAAGGGGAGGTAGTTGTTGGTTTCGAGGCGTTCGCGGCAGGCGAGGAACAGGTCCAGCGTGTGATTCCAATCGGTCCCTCGCTGGATTGCAGCGCGGAGATCGAGGAGATCGTTCCAGTGCTCGGACGTAGTCGTGACGAAGAGGCGCTCGATGATGGAGAGCGCGTCGGTGCGCCAGGTCGGTGGGATCACGGGGTGGTCAGACATCTGTTGCTCGAAACATACGCAACTGAGACTCAGTTTCAAGTGGAGGATGAGCGGGTGAGCGTAAGAAATTTGAATTGAGTTCCCATGATTTCGGGGTGGAGCAGGGTTTTCACGCCGAGGAGGTCAGACGTTCGTTGGGGTGAGTCGGGTTGGGTTTCCAGATCAACGAGGAGTGGACGGGCGGCTTGGACGAGAAAATGGTATTGGTCGGAGAACTCTAGGGTGGTCAGTCCGGCGGACTCACCCGCCTCGATGAGGGTCGTGAAATCGACGTGCGCGGTGAGGTCTTTCGCTCCGACGTCGATGAGCGGATTCTCGTCACGCTGGTGATTTTTGTAGCAGCTCAACGTGCCGTTTGTGCGCCAGGGAGCGTGGAGTTCGGAACGGAGAAATCCGTAGTCGGCGGTGAGAATCTGGCCGCGTTCGAGTTTGCTGGCGATGGTCGTGAGCCAGTCGGCGGAGGCGGGGCGGAGTTCGGCGAGGTAGCCGTCCGGTGCTTCGGCGGGAAGATTGGCGAGGTCGCTTCCGGGAATAAGCGTGAGGTCGAGGGTGCCGGCGTCGGCGGTGACGTGCCATTCGTGCCAGAGTCCGGCTCGACGCTGGAAGACGCGGACGGGAAGGGCGTCGACGTATTCGTTGGTGAAGTGAACGCCGGTGAATGCGGGCAGTTCGTCGAGGGTGGGATGATGGGTGAGGCGGACGGAGGGATGGCGGGAGAGCTTGCCGATCTGGGTCTCGCGGAGGGTCGGGAAGGGCTCGACGAGAACGAGGGCGATGAGTTCGTAGAGAGCGGGATGCCGCTCTTGGAGGGCGTCAAGAACGTCGGCGGCGAAGGTGCCATCATTTGCTCCCTGCTCGACGAAGGTGAACGTTTGGGGGCAATCGAGTGCCGACCAGACGCTGGCGAAGTGGTCGGCGAGGATGCGTCCGAACATCCGGGTGGCGGTCACGCTGGTGTAGAAGTCGCCGGTGCGACCGAGTTGCGCCGTTCCCGAGGCGTAGTAACCGAGGTCGGGGTCAAAAAGTGCCCGCGCCATGAAGGCATCGAAGCGAAGCGGGCCGCTGGACCGGATCATACTCGCGAGCTGCTCGGCTAGCGGGGAGGATTGGGTCGGTGGCATCGGAGATTCCAGGCGAAGTGAAAATAAAAAGGGGGCGTGTCGTTTCGGACACGCCCCCTTCTGAAAATCGCTGTGGCGGTCGCCCTAAGCCATGAGGAGGCTGGCGCGCGCGCGTTTGATCTCGCGGGTGATCTTGCGGTGCAGATGCGCCGGCATCCCGGTCATGCGACGGGGAAGGATTTTGCCGCTTTCGGTGACGAAGCGCTTGAGAAGATCGGGATTTTTGTAATCGATGGCTTCAACGGCGAGATCGATGCGGCGGCGGGGGATGCGGCGGTTCGCGCGGCGGAAGGCGGAACGGCGTTTGGCGTTTTTCGGTTGCATGGTGGTTACTTAATCTCGCGGTGGAGCGTGTGGCGCTTGAGAGCCGGGTTGTATTTTTTCTTTTCGAGCCGGTTCGGGGTCCGTGGGCTCTTCTTGTTGCGCGAGCTCATGTAGCGGGAAGGGGATTTCCCTTCGGCGCGAGCTTCGGTGCATTCGAGGGTGATGATGTCCTGTGCCATGGTAGTGATTAATCTTTGCTGTCGGATGAATTGTCGTCGTCGTCGCCGTCGTCGTCACCGTCGGTGAGTCCGAAGAGGGATGCGACCGGTTGGTTGTGCTTGCGGTAGCGCCCGCGCTTCTCGATCTCCGCCTGGCACTCGACGGTGTAGCGGGTGAAGGGCAGGGCTTCAAGCCTGGCTTTCATGATTGGTTTGCCGGACATCTCGCAGTTGCCGTAGGCACCGTCCTCGAGGCGCTTGAGGGCCTCGTCGATCTCGTAAAGGCTGTCCTGCTCTTGCGAGAGGAGACTCAGGGCGAAATCCCGGTCGTAGGCATCGCTGCCGGCGTCGGCTTGGTGCATGCCGAAGGCGGACTCGTTGTCGCCTCCGTTTCGGAGACTGTCGCGGGCAACGCCGTTCATGCTGTCGAGGAGGGTGTCCTTGAGGATGAGGAGGCGTTCGCGTTGCTTCTCGTGAAAGGCCGAGAGTTTGACGGGCTCCTTCTTCGCGCCAGCACCCTTTTTCGTCACGGCCTTCGGAGCGGCGATGGGTGCATCTTCGGCGGATTCCTTTTTGGATTTGGCCTTCGTGGACTTGGGCTTGGCCGTCGATTTGGCTGCGGCGGTTTTCTTACTAGGCATGAGAAATTACGGAACTGGGTGGTTGGAAAAGGCGGGGAATCTATTGTCCAAAGGCAACGGACGCAAGTTGTATTTCGAGGGTTGGCAGTGTCGCGACGAGGAGAATCGAGCGGAGGGTCCAGGCGATGGTTCGGAGCCAGTTGGTGCGGGCGAGGGCGGTCATGGAGGCGGGGTCCGGGCACTGGGCGAGGCGGCGATGGAGGGGGACCTGGATGACGGCGGTTGAAATCCAAACGAGAGCGAGGAGGGCGCTGGCTGTGAGAAAGGCCGGAGATTGGCGGAGGGGAGAACTGAGCAGGAGAATTGCGGCGGCGGTGGCGAGCTCGGTGAGCATGACGGGAGCGACCACCCAGCCGGTGCGGAGGGTGTGGGCGCGCTCGTAGGGGACGAAGGCGGCGACGGGGATCCGCTGGAACAGGGGGTAGTGGACGACTTGCACGAACCAGATGAGGCCAGTCATGAAGAGGGTCGCGGCGAGGTGGGTGAGGAAGAGGGTCGTAATGATGGGATGAAGGAGTGCGCCTTCGCCGGTTTGGTTGGCTACCGGTTGGAAGCCGGGGATCCGGGTGATTTGCCGGCGTGGATCTGGATGGAGCGGGGGGGGATGGAGATCCGGTTTTCTTCGTCGGCGGGGGGCGTGCTGTCCGTGAAGGTGTCGAGGATGGGTCCGTAGAAGAGACCCTTCGGGAGGACGGGGAGCTGGAAGGTCTGGGGTTCCCAGTGCATGTTGAAGGCAGCGTAGAGGAAGGTGGCCGGACTGGCGGAGAGACGCTCGGCGTGGCGCCCGCAGAGGAGGAAAGCGAGGGTGTGACTCTGGGCGGAACGATCGGGTTGCCACGGCTCGGCGCCGTGCCAGGAGATGTCGGGGTAGCCGCTGCCGACGCAATCGTGGCCGGTAAGAAACTCCGGCTGGCGGAGGGCGGGGTGGTCGCGGCGGAGCGCGGTCAATTTTTTGAAAAAAGACAAGAGTTCGCTGTTTTCCGTGAGGGTCCAATCGAGCCAATTCCACGGTTCATCCTGGCAGTAGGCGTTGTTGTTGCCGCGTTGAGTGCGCCCGCATTCGTCGCCCATCCAGATCATCGGGACGCCTTGGCTGAGCATGAGGAGGGTGAGGGCATTTTTCTGGAGGCGGAGGCGGAGGGCGTTGATCTTGGGGTCGTCGGTGGGACCTTCGGCCCCGCAGTTCCAGCTGAGATTATCGTTCGTGCCGTCGCGGTTGGTCTCGCCGTTCTCGAGGTTGTGCTTCTCGTTGTAGGCGTAGAGATCGTGGAGGGTGAAGCCGTCGTGGCAGGTGATGAAATTCACGGACGCGGTGGGCTTGCGACCGGCTGCCAGGTAGAGGTCGGGCGAACCCATGAGGCACTGCGCGATCTCGCCGGTGACGCCTGGGTCGCCCTTGAGGAAACGGCGGGCGGCGTCGCGGAATTTGCCGTTCCATTCGGTCCAACGTCCGTAGTCGGGAAAATTGCCGACCTGGTAGAGGCCACCGGCGTCCCAGGCTTCGGCGATGAGGTTGCAATTCGCGAGCACGGGGTCGTGGGCGAGGTCTTCGATGAGGGGCGGGTCGGCGAGCGGGGCTTCGTTTTCGTCGCGACCGAGGACGGAAGCGAGATCGAAGCGGAATCCGTCGATGTGATACTCGGCGGCCCAGTAGCGAAGCGTATCCCGGACGAACGTCCGAACGATCGGGTTGTTGCAATTCACCGTGTTGCCGCAGCCGGTGTGGTTCGCGTAGGTGCCGTCGGGGAGCAGCATGTAGTAGGTTTTATTATCGATGCCGCGGAAGGAGATCGTTGGGCCGTCGGCACCGCCTTCGGCGGTGTGGTTGAAGACGACGTCGAGGAGGATCTGGATGCCGGCAGCGTGGAGATCTTTCACGAGGGCGCGGACCTCGTTGGCTTGATCGCCGGTCGGGCCGCTGGCGGCGAAGGCGGCTTTCGGGGCATTGAAGCCGACGGTGCTGTAGCCCCAATAGTTGCAGAGCGTCTCACCCGTGAGCGGATTGGTGCGGGTATTTTCGCGTTCGTCGAATTCGAAGATGGGGAGGAGTTCGATGCAGTTGACGCCGATGGATTGGAAGTAGGGGATCTTCTCGCGGATGCCGTCGAAGGTGCCGGGGTGCGTGACGCCGGAGGACTCGTGGCGGGTGAAGCCTCGGACGTGCATCTCGTAGATGACGAGTTCCGCCTCGGGGATCTGGAGCGGGCGGTCGTGGCCCCAGTCAAAGTCCTCTTCAATGATGCGGGCGCGATGCGGGTAGTCGGTGTGAGGGTCGGCGGGTTTCATCCACGTCTCGCGACCGGCGATGGCGGTCGCGAGCGGGTCGAGGAGGACGAGGGACGGATCGAAACGGTGGAAATGATTCACGTCGCGAGGGCCGTCGAAGCGGTAACCGTATTCGATCGCTTGCGAATCGAGGTCGAAGACGATCATCGCGAAAACGTCGCCGATGCGGAACTCGGGCGGGAAGGGGATTTCGACGAAGGGATGGGTGGCTCCGCGCTCGAAGAGGACAAGGGTGCAGGCGTTGGCGTTGGCCGAGTAGATCGAGAAGTTGATACCGCCGGGGATGAGACTCGCGCCGAAGGGGAGTGGGTGGCCGTAGCGGAGCTTGTGTTCGCCGTGGGTGTGAGTGGGCGTGAGGACGGGGCGGTGCGGCATGTGCAGCGGAGCGTTCCCGAAAACACGCGTCGTGGCGAGCGTTGGTGTGGGGGTATGATTGCGGCGGCTTTACCTTGCGCGGCGGGGCGGAGGCGAGGCATACCGGGCGGCGCGATGGGGCGGAACGTGCTTTTTTTGATGGCGGACGAGCTGCGGTTCGATCTGCCGGGGTTCATGGGCAATCCCGTGTGCCGCACGCCAAACCTCGATTGGCTCGCGGAGGAGGCGGTCATTTTCGACAACGCCTACGCGGCTTCGCCGGTGTGCATCCCGGGGCGGCAGTGTCTGGCGACGGGGAAATATCCGCTGCACATCGGGTGTGAGTATTTTGGCGACGATCTTGAGCCAGGGGCGGACACGTTCGCGCGGCGGTTTGCGGAGGCGGGGTATTACACCGTGGCGTGCGGGAAATTGCACCACCGGGGGGCCGATCAGATGCAGGGCTGGATGCACCGGATCGGGTCGGAGTCGGCGGTGAATTGGCCGGACACGCCGCCGAACCGCAAGCGGGCGCAGATCGGGCGGATGAAATGGCGGGGTGCCGAGGAGCTGGCGCTGGCTGGGGTGGGTGAGTCGCCGCTGGAGATTCACGACGAGTTGACGGTCGAAGGGTCGCTCGATTTCCTGCGGATGCATTTCGGCGGGATGTACCGGAGGGATGACGCGGAGGCGCCGACGGTGATGCTGAAGGTCAGTCTCCAGCAGCCACACTTTCCGCTCTTGGCCGATGCGGAGGCCTTCGAATACTACCGCGAGCGGGTGCGGGCGCGAACCGACGAGGGCGTGCCGGGGCACCCCGCGCTGGCGAGCGGGGCGTTGCCGTGTGGCGACGGGGTGACGGTGGAACAGGTGCTCAACGCGACGGCCGCCTATTACGCGCTGGTTGAGCGGGTCGACGCGGAGTTTGGCCGCGTGCTGCAGGGCTTGCGCGACGCGGGACAGGAGCCGGACGAGTGGACGATCGTCTTTACGGCTGACCACGGCGAGATGCTCGGTGAGCATTCCCTCTGGGAAAAACGGAAATTTTACGAAGGTAGCGCTCGGGTGCCGCTTTTCATCCGCGACCCCGAGCGGTTCGCGCCCGGGCGGCGACGGCAGAACGTCAACCTCGTCGATCTGTATCCGACGCTTTGCGAGCTGGCCGGGATCGCGGTGCCCGCGGGATTGGATGGGCGGAGCTTGCTGCCGCTGCTCGAGGGCCGGGACGGGCGGTGGGAGAACGAGACGTTTTCGCAATTCGAGGCAGATCAATTCATGCTCAAGCGGGGCAACCTCAAGTATCTGACCTTTGGCGAGTGGGGGCCCGACGTGCTGTTCGACCTGGCGAGTGACCCGGGCGAGTCGGAGAATCGGATCGGCGAATTTGATTACGGTGGCGACGTGGTGGCGATGCGCGAGCGGCTGCAGGAGTTCATGGCGACGCGCAATGGGTGATTCGAGCGTTCGCCTTTTTCGCTGACTTCGCGGCGGGGCGCAGGTAGACCCGTCGCATGGCAGAAAAGACTCCTTTGACCGGCCACGATCGGCCCGGCGATGCTTGCACTATCGTTATCTTCGGCGCTTCCGGCGACCTGACGAAAAGGAAGCTGATGCCGGCGCTTTACAATCTCAAAGCTCTCTGTCTCATGCCGGAGAAATTCTCGGTCATTGGCTGCGCGTCGACGCCGGGAGACGATGAATCGATCCGCGCGAAGGCGACAGAAGACATCAAGCAATTTGCGACTCGCGACTTTGACGAAGGAATCTGGGGGGATTTCGCGAAGCGGCTGTATTACGTGCCGGGGGATTTCAACGACGTGAAGACGTTCGAAACGCTGAAAGCCCGGATCGCCGACGCGCAGAAGGAATGGGACATCCCGGGGAACGTGCTGTTTTACCTGGCGATCTCGCCGAGCTTCTTCGCGAAGGTCGTTGAGCAGTTGGCGGCGGTCGGGCTGACGGATCAGGCGGACGGCGCGTGGCGGCGGGTGATCGTCGAGAAACCTTTCGGACACGATCTCGACAGCGCGAGCGCCTTGAACAAGGAACTCACGAAGACGCTGGACGAATCGCAGATCTACCGGATCGATCATTACCTCGGGAAGGAGACCGTGCAGAACATCATGGTCTTCCGATTCGGGAACTCGATCTTTGAGCCGGTGTGGAACCGGCGCTACATCGAGTACGTTCAGATCACCGTGGCCGAGAAGCTTGGCGTCGAAATGCGCGGAGGATACTACGACCATTCCGGCGTTTTGCGCGACATGGTGCAGAATCACATCTTATCCGTGCTCTCGCTCATCGCAATGGAACCCCCGAGCTCCGTGAGCGGCGACGCGGTGCGGAATGAGAAGGTGAAAGTGCTGGAAGCGATTCGTCCGATGGACCCGCAAGAGGTCATCGAGAACACGGTCCGCGGCCAATACGACGCGGGGAAAATCGACGGGAAAGACGTGGCGGCTTACCGCACGGAGCCGGACGTCAATCCGGAGTCGAACACCGAGACATTCGTGGCGATGAAGCTGATGGTGGAGAATTGGCGCTGGGCCGAGGTCCCGTTTTACATCCGCTCGGGTAAACGGCTGGCCGCTCACGCAACCGAGGTCGTGATTGGCTTTCGGCGCGCGCCGTTGCTGCTCTTCGGAGCGGAGGTCGAGCAGCAGATCCCGCCGAACCGGCTCGTCATGCACATCCAGCCGGAGGAGGGGATCACGCTCGACATCCACGCCAAACGGCCCGGGCCGAAAATCAAGATTTCCAACGTTCCTCTGAATTTTAATTACAACGAATTCGGCGAGGAAATGGCGGCGACTGGTTACGAGACGCTGCTCTACGATTGCATGATCGGCGAGACGACGTTGTTCCACCGCTATGACTCGGTCGAAGCTTCGTGGCAGATCGTGAATCCGATTCTCGATGTCTGGAAGGCGCTGCCGCCGCGGCATTTTCCAAATTACGCCTCCGGAACTTGGGGTCCGCCCGAGTCGGACGAACTCGTTGCCCGCGACGGTCACGCCTGGCACCACTACCCGCAAGCAGAGGATTAGTCGGTGGCCACGAAAGCAACTCTACTGCTGGCGGGTGACGTCGGCGGAACGAAGGCCAACCTGGCGCTCTTCGAGCAGAAAAAAGGCGGCGAACTCACGCTCGTTCGCAACAAACGCTACCCAAGCGCGGACTACGGCGGCCTCAACGAGATCGTCGCGAAATTCCTCGCGAAGACGGGCGACCGCGTCCTTGGAGCTTGCTTCGGCGTGCCCGGGGTGGTCCGCAACAACCGGGCGCAGCCAACCAATCTCAAATGGGAGATCGACGGCGCTTCGCTGGCCGCGGATCTGAAGACGAACCACGTCGTTCTTCTCAATGATCTGGCGGCCAATGCGGCTGGGATCGCGGAGTTGTCCGACGACCATTTCGAGACTTTGCAAGAGGGGTTGGCCGCGCCGGTCGGAAATCGCTGCGTCATCTCACCGGGCACGGGTCTGGGGGAAGCGGGGCTTTTTTGGGACGGCGAGCGTCATCGCCCTTGGGCGTCGGAGGGCGGACACGCCAACTTCGCACCGCGCTCCGACCTGGAGATCGAGCTGCTGTCTTACCTGCAGAGTCGCTTCGGGCACGTGAGTATCGAGCGGGTCGCTTCGGGGCAGGGGATTCCGAATATCTACGCTTTTCTGCGGGACTCCGGGCACGGCAAAGAGCGGTCGGAGGTGCTCGAGGCGTTCAAGAAGGGCGATCCGGGCGAGGTGATCGCGAGGGCCGCGGAAGACGGGAGCTGCAAGATGTGCGCGCAGACGGTCGAGATTTTTGCTCACACGCTGGCGAACGAGGCCGCCAACTTGGCGTTGAAGACGATGGCGACGGGCGGCGTGTATTTCGGCGGGGGGATCCCGGCGAAAATGCTGTGGAAGCTGCGCAATCCGGCGTTCATCGCGGACTTCAACGCGAAGGGTCGCTTGGAATCGCTGATGGAGTCCATGCCGGTGAAAGTGATCCTCGACGACGAGGCCGCGCTGCTGGGCGCTGCGCGGATCGCGGCGGATTCTCTCATCAACTGACCCGCGGAACCGCACTCACGGTCGAAGGCCGGGCACCGATCTGTCAGCGGTGCTTTCGGGTGCGATGACCGCGGACGCGCTGGTGACGCTTGCGATTCTCATGGGTCTCGAGATCAACACGGTCGAAGACAATTGCATCTCGCCGCGCCTTGAAATAACCCTCGCTGGATGAAAACTGCTTTTTACTTCGTTGCTGGTTTGGTGGCTCTCGGGTTCGTGACGGGCTGCTGCTGCATTTAACGAGCGCGCCGTTGCGATGAATGCCTCCTTCCCCGAGGTCACCGGGATCTTCGTTTCGCCGGGGCATAATTTTTATGGTCACGAGAAGGGCGGGCCTCCCGGGGAACATCCCCTATTCGAGGTGGACCGGGTCGAGTGCGTGGCGGGCAAGGGATTGGTCGGGGATCGTTTTTTCGACTACAAGCCGGACTACAAGGGGCAGGTGACCTTCTTCGCCGATGAAGTGTTCGCGGTGCTCTGCGAGCAGTTTGACGTTCGCGATCGCTCGGTGGGCGTGCTGCGGCGGAACGTGATCACGCGGGGGGTCGACCTGAATTCGCTGGTTGGGCGGGAGTTTGAAGTGCAGGGGGTGCGGTTCGTGGGGAGCGAGGAAGCGGCGCCTTGCCTGTGGATGAACTCGGCGTTTGCGCCGGGGGCGCACGATGCGATGCGGGGGCGGGGCGGGTTGCGGGCGCGAATCCTGAGCGACGGGGAGCTGCGCGTCGGTGCGTGAGCCATTGCGTTCGGAATGAGCCGGGATTCCCGGTGGGTAGCGTGGGCTCTGTTGGCTCCGGCTTTGTTGCTGGTGGCTGCGGTGGCGGTGTATCCGGTGGTGCGGACGGTGACGCTGAGCTTCTTTTCGCAAAATCTGGGGACTGAGTTGCAGCCGGTTTTCGCCGGGTTATTGAACTACGAGCGCTTGTGGTCGGATGCGCATTTTTGGGAGACGGTCGGTCGGACGTTGGTTTTTACCGCGCTGGCCGTGGGGGCGGAGGTTGTGCTGGGGTTGGGGGTCGCACTGGCCGTGCACCATTCGCCGTTTGGGCGGGGTCTGGCGCGGACGGCGGCTCTGGTGCCTTGGGTGTTGCCGACTTCGGCGCTGGCGCTGGGTTGGATCTGGATTTTCAACGATCAATTCGGGGTCGTGAACGATCTGTTGCGGGGGAGCGGGGTGATTGAGCAGCCGGTGGTGTGGTTGGGACAGCCGGGGACGGCCTTTGCGGCGCTGGTGTTGGCGGACGTCTGGAAGACCACGCCGTTCATCGCGATCCTGGTGCTGGCGGGCTTGCAGACGATTCCGGGACAGCTTTACGAGGCAGCGGCGATCGATGGGGCGGGACGGGTGGGGCAGTTTCTGCGGATCACGTTGCCGATGTTGCGGCCGACGATCTTCGTCGCAGTGCTGTTCCGGGCGCTCCAGTCGTTCGGGATTTTCGACCTGGTTTACGTGATGACGGGGGGTGGGCCCGGGGGAGCGACGGAGACGGTGGCGGTCTACACCTACCGGAACTTTATGCGGTATCTGGACTTTGGGTACGGGTCGGCGCTGCTGGTGGTTGGAGCGGCGGTGATGGCGGCGATGACGTTGGGGATCTGGCTTGTTTTGGGGAGGGAGCGGGAGTGAGGGACGCTTCGCGTTTGGGAACGAAGCCGAGCTGGGGACGCCTCGGTTCGTACGCGGGGACGCGTGCTCTCCCCTTGCTTGGCTTGGCTGGGTTGCTCGTTTGGTGTCTCGGGCCTTTGTGGTGGCAGTTTGTGACCGCCGTTAAAACCAATGCGGAAATCACGGCCCTGCCGGTGACTTACTTTCCGCGCGACTGGACGTTTGAGCATTTCGCCGATCTTTTTGCTCGGCGACCGTTTGCGCGGTTTCTTTGGAACAGCTTTTTCATTAGCTCGTGTGCGACATTCCTGTGCTTGGTGGTGAGCGTGCCCGCGGCTTACTCGTTTGCGCGTCTGAGGCCGCGGGGTGGTCCGGTGATTGTGGGGTTGCTCATCGCGATCTCGTTTTTCCCGATGATCGCGTTCTTTTTTCCGCTGTATGAGGTGGTGCGGTGGGCGGGGCTGACTAACAATCCGCTTTCGCTCATTGTTCCTTACGCCGCTTTTAATCTGCCAATTGGGATCCTGTTTCTAACCGCGTTCTTTCGAACGATTCCGAAAGAGATCGACGAGGCTGGCGTGATGGATGGTTTGGGGCGCGTGCGGACGTTGTGGTATCTCATTCTGCCCTTGTCGACACCGGGCTTGGTGACGTCTGGGCTACTGGTGTTCATCGCGTCGTGGAACGAGTTCCTGCTCGCGCTGACTTTCTTGCCCCGGGCGGAGGCGCAGACGGTGACAGTGGCGATCGCGGGTCTGAGCGGAGGAAGTCTGTTTGAGTTGCCGTGGGGACTCATCGGCGCGGCGATCGTCGTGAGCGTCGCGCCGTTATTGGTGCTGGTGGCGTTTTTCCAGCGGCGGATCGTCGAGGGGTTGACGACGGGGACGACGGCGAACTGATGCCCCGGAGTCGGCCCGGACCGGCGCGGGGTGTGGCCGTGGACTGGCTCGAAGGGCGATGATTCTTTCGACCCACCCGGAAGGCAAGCGGCGTGCGAAGCAGTTTTGAAACGTTCTTTTCCACGTGCAGATTGAAACCCTCCACCCACCTTCGTCCGACTGGATTCCGAACCACCCGCGCTTTCCGACGATCATTTACCGGGGGGCTTTCGCCCCGGCGGAGGGAGAGAATCCCGAGGCCATCGAGCTGGAATTATCGAAGCACGGATGGAAGCCAGCGTGGAGGTTCGGCCTCCACCCATACCCTCATTTTCACAGCACGACGCACGAGGTCATCGCGGCCTACCGGGGTCGCGCGAGGGTACGGCTGGGGCACGCCGCGGGTGGGGAGTTTGAACTTCAGGCGGGAGACGTGGTCCTGATCCCGGCCGGGGTTGGGCACGAATGCGTGGATTCGAGCGGGAGATTCGCAGCCGTCGGAGCCTATCCGTACGGATTCTCGCCGGATGTGGTCACCGGACGGCCGGCGGACCCGAGGGCGGTGAAGCGACGGGTGGCTAGTGTGGCCCGCCCGGAGTGCGATCCGGTCTCCGGGCGCCGGGGACCGATGCTGAGCGAGTGGGCGGATTGAACCGCGGAGCGGGCGGCGCTCTGCAGCGCGAGCGGGGGCTTGATGGCAAAATGGACGCCGCTGGCTGATCAACGGCGACGGGGTCTTCGTTCCGGGCGGTCGTCCGGCAGGTGGGGCTCGGCTGTCAGCTCGGGGGTGCGCACGGGTCTGCGCCGGACCGTCATTCCGAATCGGAAGGCGGCGGGTTTCCGGGCTGACCGCTCTGGATCGCGGGGATGACAAGACGTTTGAGATAGATCCGCGTGGCGGCTGCGAGGAGGGCCCCCATCACGCCGTAGAGGGTGGCACCGGCGATGACGGCGACGATCGTGAAGAACGGGGGGAGCTCCACGCTGTGCCGCATGACTTTCGGGACGATGAAGTTACCCTCGACGACGGAGAGAACCACGAAGAAGACGGTCGTCGTGATGGCCACCCAAAGGGGTTGGGTGGCGAAAGCCAGCGGGATGGCGATGAAGGCCGCCGCGAACGGACCCACCAAGGGGATGAGTTCACCGACGGCGCCGACCACGCCGATGAGAAACGGGCTGGGAAGTCCGAGGAGGAGCATGGCGAGCGAGATGACCGTGAGCATGGACAAGACGAGGATGGTCTGTCCGCGGAGCCAGCCGCCCATCGTCTGGAGGGCTTCGCTCGTCGTCGCCGCCAGCGCCGCTTGATGCCCGGGCGGGATCAGAGCGAGGAATGCGGCGCGAAGTTTTTCCTCTTCCAGCAAGAGGTAGAAGGTGAGGGCGAGCACGGTGAGCGCAGACCCGAGTCCACCGAGGACTCCGAGGAGGGCGGAGGTCGTTTGCAGAAGGTAGTGTCGGGGCCGGAGCAAAACCGGACAGAGACGGAGCAAAACCGGAATAGGAGACGGAGCAAAACCGGACAGGGGGGTGGAAGCAGCGCGGGAAGCGCCTCGGAGGCGGCCGGAGCGGAGCGGAGGCCGCCGGAGAGGCGCTTCCCGCGCTGGCGCGCTTGGTGGGGGCGGCTTGGAAATGCCTTTCCCAAGCAGATGGCCACTTTGCTTTGGCTCGGCTTCCGGCGTGGACGATGATCCTGCGATGAAAAAAAGCAGTTAGCACACCGCCATCCCGCCGGGTTCGTCCGACGCACGCTTGCAGACTTCAACGCAGGAACCCTCGACGCGGCCACGGCAGCTGCGCATCTGGGAGTGAGCCGCTCCCGGCTCTACGAACTGCGCGGAGTCTTCCTGCGGGAACGCGCCGACTACGGACCGAAGGCCAGCGGGGGAGACCGGTCCGAGGACTGGCCTGCCAAGACGCGATGCCTGCTCGAGGAGTTCCTTCCCCTTCAAAATCCGCCCAACTACCAGCTCGTCGCCGATGAACTCGAACGCCTCTGCGGATTTCGCCGGGCGCGCTCCACGGTCGAGGCCCACGTCAAAGCGCACTACGCGCATCTGGTGCCCTCTGCGGCCCGCAAGCCCCGGGTTTACCGACGCTTCCGCCGCGAGCACATCGGAGAAGCTCTGGCAACACGACAGTTCCATCCACCAGTGGTGGCCAGCCAACTCCAAGCAGACCCTCCTGCTCACCGTGGACGACGCATCCGGACTCAATCTCGCGGGCCGTTTCGTCGGGTCGGACACCACTTGGAACCACTTCGAGCACTTCCGCGAAGCCTTCACCCGCTGGGGGCTTCCCGAGATCCTCTACACCGATGGTCTGAGCCTCTTCGGACCGAGTTCTACCGACGACCATCGCGATCCCCAAAGCGAGTTCCAGCGCGCCATGCTGGGGCTGGGCTCCGCCCACCTCGTGGCTCCCACCCCGCAGGCCAAGGGCAAGATCGAGCGGCGCTTCGGCACCTTCCAGCGACGCCTGGTCACCTTGCTCGCACACGCCCACGCCACAACTTGGCCGCAAGCCGACGCCATCCTCCAGATGGAGATCGAGCGACAGAACCTCAAGCTCAACCGCTCGTCCGGCAAAATCCCCCTCGAAGTCTGGGAGATCCAGTCCCTCCGTGGCCACACTCGCCTGCGTCCTCCTCCGTCTCCTGCCCTCCTCGATCTCCACCTCTCACTCCGCCTCTCCCGACGCGTGAACAACGACCACACCGTCGATTTTGAAGGCCGTAACTACGAGATCTCGTCCACCCTTCGCAAGCGCATCACCATCGTGCATCACCCCGCTCGCCAATTTTGGGTTGTCGAGCATCCGCCAAAACACGTTTGGCCTCCTATTTTAGCCCATTACAGCCTCTGAATACCTGTCCGGTTTTGCTCCGGCAAGAAATCCGGTTTTGCTCCGTCGCCGACACGTTTGCAGAAGGTAGTCGCCGATCCGGCTCAATTGCTCTTGGATCGAAGTGAGCACGCCCTCGGCGTTCGGCAGTTGCGGGAGACGTTCGTGGAGCTGTTGCAGCCAAGCCGTCAGGCTGTCGGTGTACTCTTGAAAGTGGCTCCACGCCTGGTTGCTCTCGCTCCAGAGCGAGGCGCCAATGAACCAAAAGATGCCGCCGGCGAGGAAGGCAATCGCCAGGAGGACGGCGAAGATCGCCGGACCGCGGGGCAGGGAATGGGATTGAAGCCACCGGACCAAGGGGTGAATGCCCGTCGCCAGAACTAGGCTGGCGAGTACGAGGGCAACGAGGGAGATCAGTTCATGCGCCAGCCAGAGGGCGGCGACGATACCCAGGACGGAGAGCGCAACCTGGATGGCAGGAAGGCGGGGGGAGCGGGGCATACTTGTTTTTCGCGGCTGCATCCGTTCGCGGTCGGGCCGGGGTGGGGGATGGACAACCAGTCGGCACGCGGTAACCGGTATCGTTCTCCTAAGTGAGCGACGCCGGAAGTCCGGTTCCGCCGGGCCGTCCGGTCGCCGCTGGTCGTTTCGCGCGATGGCGGTTCGGCTTGCTGTCGCCTCCGCGGTCTCACTCGGGTGGCGCGAGGTCTTCGATGAGACGCTCGTCGCCCGGGGCGTTGTGATTCCAGTAGTCGAGGCGGGTCGTACCGCTGAGTGTGAGGCTGCCGCCGTCGGCGCGGGTCCAGGACCGAAGGATGTAGGGTGAGGTGGGCGCGAACGTGAAGACGTCGGTGCCGCCTGCGTGTTCGACGGTCACAGTCTTCGCTTCCGTGGTCGCCGTCACCGAAAAGTTGGCTTCGGTGAACTCAAGGGCGTCGGCTTTGCTGTTGACGACTGAGCCGGTGAGGGGGGCGGTGAAGGTCGTCGCGTTTTCCCAATCGAGGAGTCGGAGCTTGAAGGGGAGTTCGTCGTAAAAGAGGGCACCGGGAGGGAGTTCGGAGTCGCGTTGGACGTCGCTCATGCCTTCCCAGTAGGTGTGGGCTCGGTAGGCGAGGGTGTCGTCGGCAACGCGTCCTTCCTTGTAGCTGTTCCCGCAGCTGTCCATGCTGGCGAGGGAGAATTTCTCGAGGTCGCCGGTCCCCGCGTTCCAGAAGCTGGAGTGCATTTGGTCGTAATGGTAGACGCCGGTCGGGACGCGGATGATCTGATTGAGTTTGATCACCGGATACGCTCCCTGGGTTTTCCAGTCGTTTGCTTTGACTTTGTCGTTCGGGAGGAAATTTTCTCGGACGAGGATCTGACGAACCTCCGTCTCGCGCGGAACGCCGTAGCGGACTTCGAGCGCGTCGTAGAAGCTGTATTCCGCTTTGCCGTCACCCCAGAGGGTTTCGTCTTGGAGGAGGGCGGTTGTGAAGGGCGATACCGCGTGAGCATCGAGAGTCAAGGCAGCCAGGAGGCAAAAAACGGGTCGGAGCATCCGATCATCTACCACTGAATTACGGAACTCGCAAAGGTGAGACCGCCGTCGAAGACGACGAGAAGGATGTAGTCACCGACCTTGAAGCGCCCGGAGCGATTCGCTTCGTCGAGGGCGGTTGCCACGGCGGCGGACTCACCTTCGCCAGCAGCGTCATCCAATGGTGACACCGTGCGAGCGCAAAACCAACCCCGGAGGGCGAGGCTCCCGCCGACCCGTAGTTAAGAAGAACCATCGTTAATCGGTAGCGGCTCGCCCGATAAGCACGACACGGCCCGACGGCACCAGGCAATGGCCGCCGCCCGAGTAGATCGACCGGTTACCTCCTCCAATACCCAGGACGCCGCCCGGCCTGCCTGACTTTTTGACCGGTCCGCTTGCACGGGGCGTGACAGGCCCCGGCTCCGCGGGACTGGCGCGAGTCGTGCGCGTCCGCTCGGGGGTGAGAGCACCCGCGCGATAGCGCATTCCCTACAACTGGGAAGGTCGAGCGTGCAGCCTGGGAAGGCAACATCGGCCCTGCGATCACCGGAACCGCCAGAGCGGCTGGCTTGCACTCGGGAGCGGACCTCGCGGGGGCGCGTCCGCTCTGAGCGCGGCCCGGCGGGGGCTGTAGGGTTCGTCAACCGGGCATTGCCGGAGGCATTCTATCACCCTACTCGCGGCAACGGATTAGCTGAGCGAGCGCTCTGGCGAGCGGTGCCGCGGAGGGCCCCTTCAGGGAGGCGCCGCGTCAGGCACGGCTATACGGTGGCGCTTTTGGGTGATGTGATGCCGCGCAGGTCCCGTGATCAGGCCGCAGTCGAAACCTTCCAGAAGCGAAGCGAAGGGTGGCGTTGGTCACCCGTCCGAACGCGCTCTGGCGGAGGGTCACTTCTGCAGGACGGACGTTGCCGAAAAAATGAGCGTTCGAGTTACGAAAATCCAGCGTCGGCGCGACGGACGCCGGGTGACAGGGCCATTCGCATCTGGCGTGACTGCGCGGTCGGTCGCGGAGACTGGCGTGGATTTTGGGGTCGATTGCCGTTAGCAAGCGGTTGTAAGGAGGGGATTTTTGAACCAATGAACGGACTGACCCCATCGACCATCGATGACCCCATCGACAATGAACGGACTGACCCCTTCGAAATGAACGGACTGACCCCTTCGAAATGAACGGACTGACCCCTTCGACCCCTTCGACAATGAACGGACTGACCCCTTCGACTGACCCCTTCGACAATGAACGGACTGACCCCTTCGACTGACCCCTTCGACGTCCGGACGTACGTGCCGCAGAATGAACCGAATGGCGACCTCTACATTGGCTACTTTGGCGGGCACTGGCCTCCGGGATTGCTCCTCACGCCGGGTGCGCTCGAAGAGGCGACGAAGGTCGCCGTGGCCATGTATCGCGAGGCGGCGGAGATCATTCGCGACATCCGGCCGGACGCGATCGTGATGGGGATTTATTCCATCCCGAATTGGCGGCGCAACTTCCGACAGGATCCCACGGCTTTTGTCTACAACATGATGCAGCGGCAGAATTTCGATCATCTCGATCAGGTGGCAGATGTCACCGACGTGATCGGCGTGAACTATTATTATTCGCAGGACGCTTCGGTGACCCGGTTCATCCGGCGTCCCGAGGGTGAGTTGGCGTCCAATTACACGCAGAACGGCTGGGAGATTGACCCCGAGGGGCTCTATGCGGTGCTCAAACAGGTGGATGCCCGCTACGGCAAGCCGATCGTGATCACGGAAAATGGCATCGGCACCCAGAGCGAACAGAAAAAGATCCGGTATTTCCGCGAGCACGTGAACCAGATGCGCCGAGCGATGAACGACGGCGTGGACGTGCGGGGTTACATGCCTTGGACGCTGATCGACAACTACGAATGGGCCGAGGGGTATGCCGCGAATTTCGGACTGACGAGCCTCAATCGGGAGACCCGCGAGCTGACGCTCGAACCAGCCGGCCAGTGGTATCGCGAGTTTATCAGCAAAAACCCGGAGCCCTAGGGCGGATGGGGCCGAGCCATCGGTCTCCGACTGGCCGCCCGCGCGTCTCAGTAACCACCAAACGGGAAGGACGGAAGACGATTCCTGGTGTTTTTTCGCGCTGACCGCTTGTTTCCCTAGTCGGTCGTCATCGACTCGAAAGTTTGCGTCAAACCGCGACGATCGAGCTCCGACAAGAGAAGCGAGCGATCAATGGCGTCTCCGGAAACTTCGAGCATGCTGCGGATGTCGCGGATGTGCTTCTCGCCGCCGCCCTCGGCGAAGAAGACGACTTTCCAGACGATAATGTATTCGGCTGGAGCGAAGGTGGCTTCTCCTTGAGAGTGGAGGATCGTTTTGCGGTTGCGCCACGCCCAGAGGAAAAATGGCTCTCGCTGGGAGGGATAGAAGTCGGCCTTCAGTCCGGAGGGCACGTGGATGACGTTGAACTGAGCGTTGGAATCGCGGTCATTTTCAGCCGCAATAACCTCCAACGGCGGCGTGTAATAATCCGGCTGGGGAAATATCCGCGAGAGCGCGGGAAGATCGGAATCGGAGAGGGCGACAGCGAGATCGATGTCGAGAGTCAGTCTGGGCTCGCTGTAGAGCATCGCGCCGAGCGACCCGACGACGAGGTAGCGAATGCCGGCATCGTTCAGCGGATGTCCGAAAAGAGCGAGGAGGTCAGGTTCGTGCACGAGAGGTTTCGCGGGCGAGTTCGCGTTCGACTTCTTCAGCTGACCAGTCTGGGTGGGCGTGGGCGATAGCGCAGCGGCGAACCCGGCGAGCGGTGTTCAACAGGCCCTGAGCGACGGTGAACTTCTCAGCGGGCGACATGGCTCGGAAACGCTCGACCTGAATGGCGTGGAGCGGTTCGTATCGCATAGCGCTAGTTCTAACACTTGCGCCAACAATCTCAACGCTGGAAAGTTCTAGGTGAAAGCACCGATTGGAGAGAAGCGCAGAAAAGCGGGTGTCGCAGAGACTGGCCCACGACATGGAGCGGGCTGAGGATCTGGCGAATGAGGGGTTGCGGGTTGCAGGGCTAGAGGAGAAGGAGCACGCGGGGCTAAAAGGAAGCGATCCACGGAAGGTGGAGGTGGCGCGGGTGATTCGCCGAAATACAACGGCGTCGCTGGGATGGATTTCGCAACGTCTGGAGATGAAGAGTTCGGCCAACGTCAGTCAGCAGCTACGGACGACCAATGCAGCGAGCTTGCGGCGCAGACTTCCGATTGAATTCGCAGCATGGCTCGAACGAATCGATGCAGGGGTAAAAGAATTGCTTTTTGCACACTTCTCTGAAAAGGAAGCGAAGTGGGTGTCAAGGGAGGAAATTACGGTGGATGAGCGCAAAGATCGTCGCTAGATAAGGGATTGGGAGGGGTGTTTGCAGGCTATCGGGCACGGGCGGAGCGACGCCTTTGCTGCAGGCAAAAGCTGTAAACTTGGGTGAACGAACGATGCTGGAATCACACTTCTCTGCGGGGCGGGCATGATATTCAGAGACCCCCATCCATTGCGACGATCAGATCCCCAGCCCTCCATCCTGACCCAAGGTGCGCCGACTAAGTGCTAGGACTTAGCGACCAACCAGTCGTGCATTGGAGCGGCTGGGGAAATTGTTCGAAGAGGATTTTCGCAAAGAGGCTCGGGCTTTCTTTTGAGCTGGTTGATCAACCCTTTCCTTTGCCGGACCGCGTCGGGGAAGGACTCCCGCGTCGCGGCCCTGGCATCGGAGTTTTTGGGTCACTGGAAAGTTCGTGTAGGTTCGCTCCTGGGTCAAGAGGCTCCAGGTGATGCGAGCCATCCGGCGGGCGGTGGCCAGGATGGCGGTGTTGGCTTTTTTACCATGGGCGCGTTTGGCTTTGTAATAGTCGCCGAAGTAGGGCGAGCAGCCGACGGCCACCCAGGCGGCTTCGACGAAGGCCCAGCGCAGCCACTTGTTGCATTGGGTCAGCAGTCGGCCCTGATGGGTCTTTCCGCCACTGCTGCTCGTCGAGGGACAGAGTCCGGCGTAACCGCAGAGCTTCTGCGCGGAGGGGAAACGGCCAATCCCGTCGATCTCGGCGACAACGACAGCCGCCAGAATGGGTCCCATGCCGGGAATGCTCCGCACGCGCTTTAACTCTGGGCTGTCATCGAGCATGCCAGCGAGCGCTCGTTCGTCCTCGCGGATGCGGGCGACCAGTTCCTTGAGTAGGGCGAGCTGCTGGGTGAGCAGCAGACCGGCGGGATCGGGAAGCTCGAGCTTCTCCAAGAAGCTCAAGCCCTTCTTGCCGAAGAGATCACTGCATTGTGGCAATTTGAGATCGTGTTGGCCGCCGAGTAGTCGATGGATCCGATTGCGCAGCATCGTGCGCTGACGCACGAAAAAACAGCGCTGTCGCAGGACCTCTTTGATTTGGCGGGTCTGGCGGCAGGGAACGTGAACGCTCGAGACCAAATTGGCTCGTAACAGATTGGCCAGCGCCCGGGCGTCGATCTTATCGGTCTTGATCTGGGCCTCGGCGATGATCCTTGTCTTGAACAGGTTGGCCAAGACGATGTCCTCACTCGGAAGGACGGCTTCGAGAATCTCGTAGAGCCAATGCCAGTTCATCGTGGCCTCGAAGACGACCTTGCAACCGGGCCAGCATTCGACAAGCCGCCTGAAGTCCTCCGGAATGGCGTGATCGATGCGGCCTTGGCCGAGTATCGTGCCTTGGGAATCCAGCGCACAATAAACGCTGTATCTCTTGTGGTAATCGATGCCAATGAAGGTTGGATCGACGGCGATTGGGGTAGGACGGGTTTTCATCCTACAATTTACACCATTGGATTTATCAGGCTCTCCTGACGTTGACTCTCGCAGACCTTGCGTTTATCGGCCTTTCATGTCGCCTGACCCCTATTTCCCCTGTGTTCCTCTTGTCAGTCCTTTTCCTTGGCATTCTGAGCAATTCGGAGAGCTTCCATAAATTTCTTTTCCCAAGCCACGACTAGACCGCTTCTAGAATGAAAATACGAAGTCGCTTCAACGCAACTTGCAAGTGTGCCTCCCTCCCTTAATCGGTCCGCTACTTGATCAAGTTCTTCAGGATTACTATTCCTATACGCGCCAGAGTTGAAGTATCCTAAGAGCGTGGCGTAAAGGATTCGCGCATTTACGGCCTCGGTCAATTCCTTCCCTACAAATAGATCACGATAGAGAGTTTTGTATTTTGAACCCTCTCTTGTCACAACCTGCCTGTTCTTTAGAATGCCTAAGTAAAGCACCCAGGATTCGATATTCACACGGAGCGGCATTGCTTTATCCCATCTAGGGGCGTCATTACCTAACCAAAACTTAATGTTTGCAGGAAGCGGAAGTAATCCCCTTTCGCCTTCGGAATGTGTGTGATCGGGGTCCAACATTCCCGAGCTGCTCAGGCCCATCGCCATGTAGATGCTGCAGAGGGCATCTTCCAGGGAGACCGGGATAGCATTGTCATAGGATGCGGCAATATGCTGGTTGACTGCCTCGACAATCTGTGAAATTGCTTCTGCGTTCGTTTCGATGAATTCACTGGGATTCAAGTCATTAGAAATCAGATTGATCCTATTTGGTATTACCAGAGGTGGAGTCAGGGGATCTGGTTCGCGAGATCCAGAAATAATGACAGGTGTTAGACTGGGAACGGACACTTCGATTTGCTTTTCCAATTTCGCCTTTGTCTCTGTCACTAAGCCCGTATCCAACAGAAACCGGAGTGCATTCCCGCGCGCACTTTCATCACTCTCTTCCATCGCTCTAACGATCAGAGTTGATTCGAATTCTAGCCTCTGGGTTTTCTCAGCTTGGAGGCCCTGCAGGAAGTGAGAGAGAATGGCAAGTATTGCGGTAGATATTGCGCCGGCAATCGCCAACCCAATGGGAGATCCCAAGAGTGGAATAATTCCTCTCTGTTCTACGTCGGGCCTCTTGAGGGCTTGCAGTTGGAGAGTCGCAACCTCAAATCGGATTTCGTCCAATTTGCTCTTTAGCTCTAAATTTTCTTGCATTGCTTGTTTGGACTAACGTCGAAGTCCTCCTGCGCCTGGCATGGAGTGAGCCTTCGACAGCGGCTTGGCGGGGTTGTATCGTTCATGACGGCTGAACTCGCGGCGAGTCAGGCGTTAGGAGCGACGCCTTGTTCGGGTTCTTCTAATCTTGGTGGACTCTTTCTTAGGTGCCCCAGCAAAGATAGCCTGTTGAATCTGAGTCTTGGTCTTATGATCTTTAAAGTAGCGGTTAGTTGTAAACGTCTCATCAGCGGCCATCTCTTCCTTGACTAGTGTCCTGACAATATTAATTGCGTCAGGGATCAGTCTGCGAGCTTCTGTTAGATCGTAGGGGGACTTGCCTCGCGCTTCGCAAAGCTGATACACAGCAAAAAGCACGTGATAACCGCCATCGATTAAGAACAGAAGCGATAAATCAACATTCTCTTTCTTACGTATTTTTTTTGTATTTCTAGCTTCCTTATTTGGATCTGCTCATACAATCGCAAAGAAACCAAGAGCTGCTGGGTAGTAACCTCACTATTGAACACTGTGGCGTATAGATCTCGGAACACTCGCGCTCTGTCTTTTTTAGCAACCTCAGGCAATCCATGCGAATATGCCAGATGTGACTGTCCGGCTGACAACGCATCGATGCGCTTGTCTCTAGCTTCATTTGAATGCTGGCGGGCCTTGCGTTCGTAAAATATTCCTAGATCTCTAAACGATTCTTCGAGTTTCTTCTGAATGTCATCATTCGAATGAAGGTCTCGTGTGTTAATCGGAGTCTGGCTATTGGTTGCCTCTGCGATCTTAGATGTGATATCCCGACTCCGAGTTTCGTAAATTCGTCTGAGCACAAGTACATCCTCAAGCTTCGCTGGTTCTTTTAAGTGGGCTTCAAAAAGTGCATTTGAAGTCTGCCCCCCGTTTACAATTTGGACGTTCGTAAGTGCTATTTTTGGGCTCCGACGAGCGGGTTGATAGGAGAATGAGTCACATGTCATCGTGATGCCATTGTTCAGATACCAAAATTCGGAGTTCTCATCTGAAAGTGCCGTCTCGTAGATCTTCTTATTTACAGCATTTCTTTTTGTTAGGTAGATGCGGACGTTGTCGTTGAACGCATCGTATCGAACCTTTTTATCGTCCTCTGGATCCGTAATGAGCTTGACGATTTCGTTTGCTTCAAAAGTGCATATCATTCCTCGAATATTTCCGTCGCTTCGTTCGAAGTAGTTCTTATCAACTGCTCTGAGCTCAGCATCGATCTTTGGTTTTTTTCGATCGAGAAACATTTGCACGATCGAGTCTAGCGAATGGTGATGCACTTCAAAGGAGGTGTAGTCTTCAAGGGACTCCGCAACTCGTGCTTGATGTGTTTTTACCATTGCCTTCGTATTTCCACAAAAATGCACATGAAACGTTGGGTTGGGTCTTTCGAGAGCAGTCCAGATTTCCTGAACCTTGGTCCAGAGTATCGGGTTGCACGTTCGCTCCATTCCGTTGCTTTCGTTTAGTAGATCGGCGCAGAAGGATAGGATTTTATCAATTTCGTTCGAAGGGAAGTTGTTCTTAGCTTTGTCAAATATTGCTACATGTTTGAATTGGAAAAGGTGGATGTCATTACAATCCTCTCGATCATCGACAAACACCGCATCTACACCGCGGTCATCGCTCCCGTCCGTGATGCTGTCGGTGATCTCCTCGGGAGAGAGAGCAAGCAGATATTCCAGAGCTATATGCGAGAAAGCCTTCTTTTCCGTTGTGGCATAGTCGGATTCACCGACGTAGGCTTTGCATTTTTGCACGAGAGCATTCCAATCGATGAGTGTTGTCATGGTTGTATTTTTTTTCCCGAACGTCGAAGTCCTTCTACACCTGCCAAGGGGCGAGGCTTCGACCGTGGGTTGAAGGTTGAATGGTCATAACGAACTGAATTCACCTTGGTGTAGGACTTAAGAGTGACGCCTTGTTATGCATTTGTCTCATCTTGGGAGAGACATGAGGAATTCGTCAACCCATTCGAAAAGACGGTCTGAAGGATCATCGCCCTGCTCCCTCATATGAAGCATTTCGCAGATCTTCTCGTCGTCCAAGACAAGGAGAAGTTTCCCACTTTCCCTCATAGCTCCCTGAGCCATCTTGATCGCATTTGCGTGGGCGCCCTTACGTGAAAAGATTATCGCCACACGACGCAACGCCCTCTCAAGCAAATACTTCTCCGTTGTCAGTATCTGCCCCTGCTTGATGAAACCGACGTAGTTCTTGAATTCGAATAAAACATATCGACTATCGAGATCCTCAATAAGAAATCTCCAGAATTCGGTGGCCGGCTTAATCCTGCAGATATAGTCGAACCGATTCAGTCCATCATCCGTTCGTTTCTGCGTATGCCAGCCATGAAGATCGCCAGGAAAGAGATAGCGGAGAATGTTATCGCAAAGTTCTTCATAAGCGCTCCATGCCTTCTTCCCCTTCTTCAGTACTTTCAGTTCGTTGCATAAGTCCGTCCCCCGAGTATCAACCGCTGGCTGCGCTGGACGATTTGGATCGGGGCTCGGCAGTTGCGCAACGCTTCGCCCTCCAGTCTTTTCCTCGCCGGCTGGGGGTTCTTCAAGGAGAGCCGACAGCCTGTCTTGAAGTTCTGGAGCATTTGCGCACCAAACGAACAAATCCGTTCGATCAACAAAAACGATGCCATATTCCTGCTCAAGACGCAGTCGTTGTTCAGGGAGCAGGTCTGAGGATACAATCAGCATGCCTCTCTTGAGGTTGGATGATTGTTCGATCGCTTGAATGAGCTTTGCCGCGGCCGATCGAAGGAGTGATATCTGCGCTTTTCTTGTGCGGTAGAACTTTAATTCCACTGCCCAATCTTGGTCGGCAAGTGAGATCCAGAAGTCGAATCCGCGATCTGGTCCCGAGGTACGCTCCCGATCTACTCCGAAGCCGTTCGCTTTGAGCAATGCGACTACTAGATCCTCGAACTCAAAGGCTATTCGGATGAAGTGGGACATCGGCTCTTTCTGCATAAGTTTAGAAGTTTGGCGCGGCGGGTGAATGGCGTCCAGAGAGAAGCGAACTAGAGGCGTTGTTCGCTGTTGCCGCCACTGACTTGTTAGCTATCTTCGATTCCTTCAAAAGGGTCTGTCCTTTATATTGACACATTCTGCCGGTTGCTTTGGCTGTCGGCGTCGGCAACGTGATTCGCCACCGGTGGGTTCCACGCGGTCCCGTAGATGCGCTCGAAGAGGAGTTTTCGACGGCGCTCTTCGGAAAGGTCTTTCGGAAAGGATGCGCAGATCATCTCTCGCGCCGCGTCGAACATGCGGGAGCCCATTTCGAACCGCTCGGCTCCGGAGCGGGCCATCAATCGTTCGCGGACCATGGCGGCGATCTCGGGCGGGGTGTCGCTCAGCTCTGGCATGATCGCCACAGGCTATCGACACCGAGCGGTTGCGCCCAGCGTTTGATGATTGAGTCATCGTATCCGCTGGCGATGAGGTTGCGGACGTCCTGAAGCTGGCGGTCGGATTCTGAATCTTTAGCCCAGACGAGTTTGGAAAGGATGAGGTCCTCTTTGCTGACGATCCACGTTTCGAAATCGGTAACCGTGATTTGTTGGCGTCGCTGGAATTCTTCGCGGCGGTAGGGTGTCGATTTCCGGACGATGCAGTCCACTTTGATCACGCTTTCATTGTGGATCAGATTGAACATCCACTCGTCGCGGATGGATTCGGCGACGGCGTCGGGTGAGACGTAGTAGTCTGGATCGAACAAACGAACGATGGTTTCTGCGTTCGACGGAACGAGCGCGACAACGATGTCGATGTCACGGGTCATGCGCGGTTCGGCGTAGTAGTTCATCGCCATTGAGCCGGTGAGCATGTAGGCGATGCCGGCCGCGCTGAGTTTCTGGGAAACGTCGCGGACGATATCGAGCTCGGATAGCATGGTGCGTCGCTTACGCGTGGTACTCCTGTAGGCTCTTCACTTCGAGCGTCTTCTCTTTCAGTGACCGGATGGCGGCGACGCTGGCTTGGGCGCCGCGGACGGTGGTCATGGTGGCGATGCGATTTGCTACGGCGAGGGAGCGGATTTTCATCTCGTCGATCCGGGGTTGGGTGCCGGAGGGGGTGTTGATGATGAACTGGATCTCGCCGTTTTTGATCATGTCCAGGCAGTTCGGGCGGCCTTCGTTGAGGCGGAAGAGGTTTTCGGCTTTCACGCCGGCTGCGGCGAGGGCGGCTTGGGTGCCGGCGGTCGCGTAGAGCGTGAAGCCGAGTTCGGCGAACTCCTTGGCGACCGGGATGATGGCGGGTTTGTCGCTGTCGCGGACGCTGAGGAAGACGTTGCCGCTCTCGGGGAGGGCGGGCTGGGCGGACATCTGGGCTTTCGCGTAGGCGAGGCCGAAGTCGGCGTCGATGCCCATGACTTCGCCGGTGGATCGCATTTCCGGTCCGAGGGTGATGTCGGTGCCGGGGAATTTGATGAACGGGAAGACGGCTTCCTTCACGCTGAAGTGGGTCGGGATGATTTCTTCGAGGAAGCGGTCGATGAGGACGGGGCGCTCGGGTGAGGCTTCGACGGCGGTGTTGAGGTATTGGCGGAGATTGGACTCGGTGTAGACGATTTCCATGGCGCGGCCGCCGAGGACGAAGGAGGGGCGGACGAGGACGGGGTAGCCGACGCGGTTGGCGACGGCGACGGCTTCGTCTTCGTTCGTGGCGGTGGCGCCGATGGTTTGTTGAAGGCCGAGCTTGTCCAGCATGGCGGCGAAGAATTTGCGGTCCTCGGCTTTTTCGATGCTGGCGGGCTGGGTGCCGATGATGGTGCAGCCGTTGGTCTGGAGGTCGGCGGCGAGGTTGAGCGGGGTCTGGCCGCCGAACTGGACGATGACGGCGTCGCACGCTTCGGCCTCGTAGATGTTGAGGACGTCTTCGAGGGTGAGGGGTTCGAAGAAGAGCTTGTCCGAGGTGTCGTAGTCGGTGGAGACGGTCTCGGGGTTGCTGTTGACCATGATGGTCTCCCAGCCTTCGTCCTTGAGCGCGAAGGCGGCGTGGACGCAGCAGTAGTCGAACTCGATACCCTGGCCGATGCGGTTGGGGCCGCCGCCGAGGATCATGACCTTCTTTTTATCCGAGGCGCGGATTTCGTTTTCGTCGCCGTAGGTGCTGTAGAAGTAGGGCGTGTAGGCCTCGAACTCGGCGGCGCAGGTGTCGACGAGGCGGTAGGTGGGGAGGAGGCCTTCGGACTTCCGGCGGGCGCGCATTTCGGCCTCCGGCTGATCGTTGCACATGAAGGCGAGCTGGCGGTCGGAGAAGCCGAGCTTCTTGAACTTCCGCAGGGGCAGGCCGCTGGTGGTGACCAGTCGGGAGGTGCTGCGGGATCCGGGCTTGCCGGGAGTTTATTTGCGGCTTCCGGACTGGGCGTCGGAGGAAGTGCATTGAGGCCGGGGCCTTGCTTCGATCTGGTGTTGCCGGGGGGTGGTTTTCTGGAGGGCCGTTACCGGTTAGCGTCGGTTCTTCTTAACTACGGCTCGGGGTGAGCCTCGCCCTCCGGGGTTGGCGGGTTGCAGCGAGGGTCACCACTGGATGACGGAGCTGGCGAACGTGAGACCGCCGCCGAAGACGACGAGGAGGATGTAGTCACCTTCAACGAAACGGCCGGAGCGGTTGGCTTCGTCGAGGGCAATGGCGACGGCTGCGGCGGAGGTGTTGCCGTAGCGGTCGAGGTTGACCATGAACTTCTCGATGGGAATTTTCATCCGTTCGGAAAGCGCTTCGATGATGCGCATGTTCGCTTGGTGCGGGATGATGCAGGTGAGGTCGTCGATGGTGAGGTCGGCGGCATCGAGGGCGTGCCGGGCGGAGTGACTCATCGAGAGAACGGCTTGCTTGAAGGTCTCGCGTCCGTTCATGTGGAGCGTGTTGAGGCGCTCGTCCACGTTGTCTTTGGTGACCGGGATGGCGCAGCCGCCGCCGGGCATGTGGAGGATGTCGCCGTAGTTGCCGTCGCTGCCCATGTAGGTCGTGATGACGCCGTGGGAACCGGCGCGGTAGCGGAGGATGGCGGCACCGGCTCCGTCACCGAAGAGGACGCAGGTGTTGCGGTCGGTCCAATTCATGATGGAGGAGAGTTTGTCGGCTCCAATCACGAGGATCGTCTCGTAGGTGTGGTTGGCGATGAATTGCTGGGCAATCTCGACGCCATAGAGGAAGCCGGAGCAGGCGGCGGAGACGTCGAAGCAGGCGGCTTCCTTCGCGCCGAGGTGACGCTGAACGTGGCAGGCGGTGGAAGGGAAAAAGGTGTCGGGGGTGACGGTGGCGACAAGGATGAGGTCGATCTCGTGAGCCGTGATCCCGGCTTGTTCCATGGCACGCTCGGCGGCCTTGGCGGCCAGGTGGCTGGTGTGTTCGCCTTCGGCGGCGATGCGGCGCTCTTTGATGCCGGTGCGGGAGGTGATCCATTCGTCGTTGGTGTCGACGAGTTTTTCGAGTTCGGCGTTGGTGAGGATGCGTTCGGGGACGTAACTGCCGGTGCCGATGATGGAGACCGTGCGGTTAGGCTGCTGGGTCCGGGTCCGAGGAGACTTTTTCATTAAACTGCTTGATCGCCTCGACGATGCGAGGATTGACCTTTCGGTCGACGAACTCGCAGCCTACCCGAATGGCGTTTTTAATGGCAAGGGCGGTGCTGGACCCGTGGGCGATGATGGCGACGCCGTTGACCCCAACGAGCGGGCTGCCACCGTAGGTCTCGTAGTTCGTCTTGTCGCGGATGGCCATGAAGGCGTCCTTCGCGAGGACGGCGCCCAGCTTCCGCTTGGGGTTGGCCATGAGTTCGTGCTTGAGCCAGCGGAACACGGCGGACGCGGTGGCCTCGCAGGTCTTGAGGACAACGTTGCCGGTGAATCCGTCGCAAAGGACGACTTCGACGGGATTCTGGAAGAGGTCGTGGCCCTCCACGTTACCGCGGAAGTTGAGGGAGCTTTTCCGGAGGAGTTTGAAGATTTCTTTGGTGAACTCGCTGCCTTTGGCGTCCTCGCTGCCGATGGACATGAGGCCAACGGAGGGGTTTTCGAAGCCGAGGACGTGCTTCGAGAGGACGGTGCCCATGATGGCGTATTGCAGCATGTGGATGGGGCGGGCGTCGACGTTGGCTCCGGCGTCGATGAGGATGCAGACGTTGGATTCCGTTGGGAGGTAGGAACCGATGCCGGGGCGTTCCACGCCTTCGAGGGTCCGAAGCTTGATCGTGGTGGCGGCGACCATCGCGCCGGTGTTGCCGGCGGAGACAACGGCATCGGCGTCGCCGGATTTGACGAGGTCGACGGCGCGGGAGAGGGAGCTGTCTTTTTTGCGGCGGACCGCTTCGACCGGGTGGTCGGACATTTCCACGACCTGCGTGGTGTGGACGATCTTCAGCCGGGGGTCGGTGCAGCCGGTGCGGGTGATCTCCGCGCGGAGGGCGGTTTCATCGCCGGTGAGGAAGAGGGTCTTGAGCTTCGGGAACTCGCGGAGGGCCATGCAGGCTCCTTCGACGGTGTTGCGCGGGGCGTGGTCGCCGCCCATTGCATCGAGGGCAACGTTCATTGGGCGGGGCTCAATGCTTGGGAAGTGGCGCTTCGCGCGTGGGTTGGACCGGCGATCACCATTCGCCGATCCCTGAGAAGTTCATTCGGACGTCGGCGGCAGGCAGCGGCCGCTCCTTGGATTACAAAGCGTCGATGGTGAGGACTTGGCGTCCCTTGTAGTAACCGCAGCTTGGGCAGGCGATGTGGGACAGGACTGGAGCGGCACACTGGGTGCATTTGCTCAACTGGGGGGCGTGCCAGCGGTTCGCGGCCTTGCGGCTGCGGAGCTTCATTTTGGAGACTTTGCGTTTCGGAACTGCCATGGGATCGGGCTTGGTGGGCCGAGTTGATTATTACTTCGATTTGAATTGGTCAAGGACGTTCCACGCGTCGGACCGATCGACCGGCTCGTCGGCGAGCGGGGCCTGCGGTGCGGTGCGGAACGTCGCGGAACATTCGCGGTTTCCATCGACGTCGCATCGGGGATGCGACGGCAAGAGGAGGAGAATATCCTCGCGAAGTTCGTCGGTCAAGTCCACGAGTTCGCGTCCGTCCGCTTCTTTGTGAATCGCCAGATCGGGGATTTCGAGGCTGGAGGAGAAGTCTTCGAGGCACTTGACGCACTTGGAGACCAGATCGATGGCGGCGTAGCCGAGGCCGTAGATGTCGCCGCCCGAGAGGGAAATCTCGACGGAGAATCGGATTGGCGACGTGGAGGACCATTCCGTCTGTTCCAGGTTGAGGATGGCGGGATCAAGATCGCCAGAGACTTGGGTCGAGCCGTCGTGAGGGATGTGGGCGCGGTGGGCCTGGAGGCGAGTCAGCATGCTCTAAATATTGCGGGCTTGGAGGGACTGCGCAACCGCTGCGGGAACGAATGCGCTGACGTCGCCCCCTAGCCGGGCGACTTCTTTGACGATGCGGGAGCTGATGAAGGTGCAGTCTTCCTTGGGGGTGAGGAAGACGGTCTCGAGACGCGCATCGAGGCGGCGGTTCATGAGCGCCATTTGAAATTCGAACTCGAAATCGGAGACGGCGCGGAGGCCACGAATGACGGTGAAAGTGTTTTCGCGCTGGGCGAGGTTGATGAGAAGATCGTCGAACGGGAGGACGGTCACGTTGGCGGTGGCGGGGACGGAGTCACGGATCATGGCCGCGCGCTCCTCCACGCTGAAGAGGGGGGCTTTCGAATCGCTGGCAGCGACGGCGACGATCAGGTGGTCGAACATTGCAAGGGCTCGCTCGATGATGTCGAGGTGCCCGAAGGTGATGGGGTCGAAGCTGCCGGGATAGATGGCTCGATCGACACTCATCGGGTAAGTGCTAGCAGACGCTGCGAGCTTTTGGAATTTGGTTTTTTCTGGGGGCCGCCGGCGCGGGGGCGAGTGGTTTGGCAAAATTCAGGAGCAGCCGGTCAGGTCGCGGCTCCCGGGTGCCACTATTCCCACTCGATGGTGGCAGGGGGTTTGCTGGAGATGTCGTAGCAGACTCGGTTGACGCCGTTGACTTCGTTGATGACGCGGGTCGAGATCTTGCCGAGGAGTTCGTAGGGGAGGCGGACCCAGTTGGCGGTCATTCCGTCCTGACTGTCCACGACGCGGAGAGCGACGGTGTAGTCGTAGGTGCGTTCGTCGCCCATGACGCCGACGCTGCGGACGGGGAGGAGGACGGCGAAGGATTGCCAGACTTTACCGTACCAACCGGATGATTTCATTTCTTCGAGAACGATGGTGTCGGATTCGCGGACGATGCGCAGGCGCTCGGGGGTGATCTCGCCGAGGATTCGGACCGCGAGTCCCGGCCCGGGAAAGGGTTGGCGGCCGACGAGGGACTCGGGGAGACCGAGTTCGCGGCCTACCTGACGCACCTCGTCCTTGAAGAGCTGGCGCAGCGGCTCGACGAGTTGGAACTTCATGCGTTCGGGGAGTCCGCCGACGTTGTGGTGGGATTTGATGAGCGCGGCGGGGTTGCCCGCGATGGCGACGGATTCGATGACGTCGGGATAGAGGGTGCCTTGGCCGAGGAATTTGTAGCCGTGTTTGCCCTTCACGCTTTTTTTGAGATCGCGGGCGGCCTGCTCGAAGACCTTGATGAATTCGTTGCCGATGATTTTGCGTTTACGCTCGGGGTCGGTGACGCCCTTGAGTTTGGTGAGAAAGCGGCGGGAGGCGTCGATGACCTCGAGGTTGATCTTGAAGTGGCCGGCGAAGAGTTTTCTGACCGCTTCGGTTTCCCGGGCACGGACGAGACCATTGTCGACGAAGATGCAGGTGAGCTGATCGCCGATGGCCTGGTGGAGGAGGGCGGCGGCGACAGACGAATCGACGCCGCCACTGAGGCCGAGAATGACCCGGTCTGCGCCTACCTGGGCGCGGATTTGTTCGCAGGTGGTCTCGATGAACGAACCCATTGTCCAGTCGGACGGACAGCCGCAGACGCGGTTGACGAAGTTGGCGACAATCTCCTTGCCCCGCGGGGTGTGGACGACTTCGGGGTGAAACTGAAGGCCGAAGATCTTGCGCTTGGTGTCCCCGATGACGGCGTGGGGAGAGTTCTCGGTGCGCCCGAGGGGTTTGAATCCTGCGGGCAGGGTGGTGAGACGGTCGCCGTGGGAGTTCCAGACCTCGAGTTCGCGCGGGAGTTCCGCGAAGAGTTTGGTCTGAGAAGTGATTCGGAGGGTTCCCGGGCCGTATTCGCGATGGGTGGAGCGTTCGACCTTGCCGCCAAGGTTGTGGGCGATGAGCTGCATGCCGTAGCAGATCCCGAGAACGGGAAGACCGAGGTCGAAAATTTTCTTATCAACCTTGGGCGCGTTCTTCGCGTAGACGCTGGCGGGTCCGCCGGAGAGAATGATTCCCCGGGCCTCGAGTTTGGCGATGGCGGAGGCCTTGGTGTCGTGGGGCAGAATCTCGGAGTAGACGGAGCACTCGCGAACGCGGCGTGCGATCACCTGGGTGTATTGTGACCCGAAGTCGAGGATGACGATCCCGCTGACTCGGGGAGCGGACGGAGTGGGATCGGACACGTGTCGTTAGTTGTATTCGTTGCCGAATCCGTCGTTCGTGGGGTCGTTTGGAACGATCTGGCCGCGGCCCTGGATGCCCTCCTGGAATTGGTCGCCGACTTCGTCGGTCGACGTCTCCGTGAAGGCGCAACCGGTGAGGATGATCGCGGCTGAAACCGCGCAAAGAAGAGAGACAATTTTCACCGCGGCAGCATAGTGATCGCGAACTTGATGGCAATGCTGATTCCAACCGAGACCTTGTTGCTCGCATACCGGTCGGGCATTTTTCCGATGGCGATCGGGCCGGGGGACATTCGCTGGTTTGCTCCGGATCCGCGGGGGATTTTGCCTTTGGATGGATTTCGGGTGCCTCACGGGTCGCGGAAGACGCTCCGGGATCCGGCCTGGGAGGTGCGGGTGGACACGGATTTCGAGGGAGTGATGCGGGCCTGCGGGGAGCGGGACGAGACGTGGATCGACGAGGTGATCGTGGGGAGCTACGGGCGACTCTTCGCGGCGGGGTTCGCGCATTCCGTGGAAGTGTGGCGGGACGGGGCGCTGGCCGGGGGACTCTACGGGGTGGCGATCGGCGGCGTGTTCTTTGGTGAGTCGATGTTCTCGCGGGTCGGCGGCGCGTCGAAGGTGGGGTTGGTGGCGTTGGTGCAGATTCTCCAGGCGGGCGGGTTCGAGCTGCTGGACATCCAGTGGACGACGCCGCATTTGGTGGGTTTTGGGGCGGTGGAGATCCCGCGGGCGGAGTATGAACGGCGGCTCGGAGCCGGTCTGATGCAGAGGACTTTTTTTCGGTGGCCGATTGAGGAATCAGAAGCCGTTCGCGAACAATAGGTGTTATGCCCCAATAGGCTTTACGGTCTGGGATCTTCGTCGCAGGGTAGGGGGATGGAAACAGTGGTGGATTTCGATCAACTCGACATGATCGCAGACGGTTACACGGAGGATTTCGTGGAAATTTATCGGGACTTTGAGCAGGACCTTCCGCGGATTCTCGGGGAGGTGCAGGCGGGGATCGATGCGGGTGACGCGGGCGCCGCGTCGCGGGCGGCGCATCAGGCCAAGGGGAGCGCAGCGAACTTCGGATTTATCGGGTTTACCTCGCTGATGGCGACGCTGGAGAGCGACGCACGGGATGGCTCGGTGACGGGCGCGGGCGATCTGCTGGACCGGGCGCGGGTGATCTTCGGGCAGTCGGTCGCGCTGGTGAAGGCCGAGCGGGGGATGTGAGGATGCGGTCGGAAGGTCGCAGGTCTTCACCTCGGGTTGGAATCGCTGGGGCGATGATCGAGAGACTTTGGACCTTTGGACGGTCCGACCTTCGACTACCAACTGTAGCGATCGCGGTTGCCGTCGCGGTCTAGAAATTGGCCTGAGTCCTCGGGGGTGAGGTTGGTGATCGTCTGGAAGATGGAGGCGGCGGATTCCTCGGGGGTGAGTTGGGCATTCTCGCCGCCCATGTCCGTCTTGACCCAGCCGGGGCTGATCGGAGTGACGATGATCTTCTCCGGCCTGAACTCCGCGGCCATGGCTCGGGTGAGCATGTTGAGGGCGGCTTTGGAGACGGCGTAGGGGTAGTAGGAGTTGTCTTCCTTCTCGCCGATGCAGGCGGCTCCGGAGGAGACGTTGACGATGCGGGCGTTGGTGGCGCGGCGGAGATGAGGGAGAAAAGCGCGGGTGACGCGGGCGACGCCGGCGACGTTGGTTTCAACGGCTTCAGCGAACCAGCTCGGGTCGAGAGTCTCGAGCGTTTCGTTGCCTTCGCCCGGGAAGATGGCGGCGTTATTGACGAGGGCGTCGAGCGGACCTTCGCCGAGGCTGGCGGCGGCGCGGGCGAGGGTGGCGGTGTCGTTGACGTCGATCTGGACGGGGTGGAAGTTGGGGTGTTGGGCGGCGGCGGTGGTGAGAGACGGAGCTTCGGGATTGCGGGCGGCGGCGTGGACGGTCCAGTCGGCGCGGGCGAAGGCTAGCGCCAGGGCGTGGCCGATGCCGCGGTTGGCTCCGGTGATGAGGATGGTGGGCATGAGGGGGTTGCTCTTAGATCGTTGATTTTCGCTGCTTGGCGTGGTGCCGGGCTGGAAGCCCGAGCTCCCCGGCTCGTCAGTCGAGGGTTTTGGCGGTTTTTGGTTTGGTGAAGTCGACTTTTTCGTCGCCGAGGAATTTGATTTCGGTGACTTCGGCGGTGCGCATTTTGTCGCCGATGGCGTCGCCGTTCATTTCGTAGGTGAGGTGGGATGTCGGGAGGAGGACACCTTCGACTTCCTTCAAGTTTTCGTGGGTGAGGAATTTCTCGGGGCCGGGGCCGGTGCGGCCGAGGACGGGACTGGTGACGACGTAACGGACGCCACGCAGTCGCTTGGTGGCGGGGTCGATCGCGGCGATGTAATAATCGTCGGGAGAGTCGCCGGTGCCGGCGTCGTAGGTGACTTTGACTTGGCGATAGGCCTGACCTTCGAAATCGATGTCGGGGAGGAGTTCAAAGTTTGTGCCGGGATCGGCGAGGACGAAGGGGAGGCCGACGAAGTAATAGGGCGTGAGGGCCCAGAACGCGGGCGGAGTGTCGAACTCGGCGTTGGCGGGATCGATCCACGAATTCTCGCCGTCCCAACCAAAGGAGACGCCGGGTTGGGCGGGCACGGTGTGAACGACTTTCGACGACCACGGGTCGACGGTCTCGACGGTGTCGACAACGGAATCGGGTCCTTGGTCCGCGCGGTGGTAGATCCACCGGAAGTGAAGCGGGCCGTTGCTGAACCAGCGTTTCAGGCCGCCGTGGGCGTCAATGGAATCGAGGATGAGCTGGCCGCCATCGGTCTTCGCGAGGCGGGTGGTGGATGCCGCGACGCGGGCGTCGATGGTGCTCTCGGATTGACCGAAGAGCGGAAGGGCGGTGGTGAGGAGGAGCGTGGTGAGGATTCTCATGTCAGTCGGTGGGTTCGTCCCCGAGGCGGGCGTGGGGTTGGAGGTAATTTTTGACGTAATCGGCGATCGCGCGTTCGAGCGAGGTGGTCTCGTCTTCGTAGCCGGTGGCTCGGATCTTTCCGATGTCGGCGCAGGTGTAATATTGATACTGGTCGCGGATCGATTCCGGCATGTCGATGAAGTCGATCGCGGGCTTGCGGCCGAGGGCTTTGAAGAGGGCGCGGGCGAGGTCGAGCCAAGTGCGGGCGACGCCGGAGCCGACGTTGTAGAGACCGCCCGCGTCCTGGCTGTCGGCGAGGTGGAGGGTCATCGAGACGGCATCTTTCACGTAGACGAAATCACGCATCTGCTCGCCGTCGGCGTAGTCGTCGCGGTGGCTCTTGAAAAGTTTGATCCGGCCGGTGTCCTGGATCTGGTCGTAGGCCTTGCAGACGAGGCTGCGCATGTCGCCTTTGTGATATTCGTTGGATCCGTAGACGTTGAAATATTTGACGCCGACGATGTCGTTGAGATACCCGCGGCGCTGGGCGTGGAGGTCGAAGAGTTGCTTCGAGTAGCCGTAGAGGTTGAGCGGGCGGAGGCGGTGGAGATCGTCGCTGGTGTCGTCCATTCCCCGCTCGCCGTCGCCGTAGGTGGCGGCGGAGGAGGCGTAGACGAAGCGGGCGTTGCGGGCGAGAGCCCACTCGGCGAGCGTCTGGGTGTAGCGGTAATTGTTCGCGATGAGGTAGTCGCCGTCGGTCTCGGTGGTGGCGGAGCAGGCGCCGAGGTGGAAGACGCGATCGATGCGCCCGAAGGCGTCGGGGTCGGCTTCGATGCGGGCAAGGAGTTCGTCGGCCTGGAGGTAATCGTCGAAACGAAGCGGGGCGAGATTTCGCCACTTTTCGTCGTGCCCGAGGACGTCGGTAACGAGGATGTCGTCGTGGCCGTCGACGTTGAGGGCGTTGACGATGGCGCTACCGATGAAGCCGGCGGCTCCCGTGACGAGGGTGCGGGGGCGCTTGTGCGAATGCTTTTTCTTTTTACCCATGGAGATGGAGGCGGATCAGGGCAGGAGCCCGGATTCTTCGAGGGACTCAACGTAGGAGTTGGCTTGGTCAGCGTGAAGCTTGGTGCCGGACTTCGCGAGGTCCCGCGCTTTTTCCTTCTCGCCGCGACTGGCTTCCAGAGCCGCCCGGGAGAAATACCAAGCCGGCCCGTCGAGCGGGAAACGGATGTTGCGAAGGGCGTAGTCGGCGCTGCTGCCTTCCCCCGCGAGGAGGTAGGAGAGGTAGAGCTTAAACTTGAGCAATGAGTTGCCGCCCGCGTCATTCATCATCGCTCGAAAATGCGCGGCGGCTTCGGCGTATTTTTCTTGCTGGAAAAGAATCTCGCCGACGTTGAAACGAGCCGGGAAAAACGTGGGTTCGATCTGGAGGACCTGGTTGAAGGTCGCAGACGCTTCGTCGATGCGGTCGAGCTGGACGAGGGCGGCCCCGCGGGCGTTGAGCAGGGCGGGATCGGAGTCGCGCACGTCGGCGGGGATCGCGTCGATGCGAGCGAGGGCGGCTTCGAAACGCTTCGCCTCGAGCTCGTCGGAAGCTCGCTCGAGGACTTCGCGGGAGCTGGCTTCAGCCTGGATCTTCGCGAAGGCCTCGTTGCGGGTCAGGCTGGGAGCGGTCACGGGTTGCGCGTCGAGCGAAGCAGTTGCGGCGAGTGCGCAGAGCAGATGGAGGCGGCGGGAGCGTTTCATTCCGGGACCCGGAAGGTAGTTCGGACGGCGGGGAGCGGGCAAACGAATCTTTGGCTCGCGGCCCGGAGTTACGTGGGGCCGCGGAACCGGGGAGGATCTTTCCCGGTGAGTTGGATCGCGAATTTGTGGGTCGCGGCTGGAGCCGATGGTGAGTTGGGTGGTCGTCGATTGAGCGAACTGCAAAAGTTGCCGGGGGTCGGTCCATCACCATTTCACAGACGGTCGTTTCGGGCTACGCATTGGCTGGCACGTCCGACGCGTTGCCACGATGCACGGGAGGCTGCGGGCGGTGATCGATTTTCGATCCGCGCAAAAAGGGCGGTCGAGAGGGATGATTTTTGCTACCTCGGTGGCCATGCGTCTCGCTGGCATCCGTCTGACCGTCCTTTTCTTTTTCGGTTTTGGGTTGCTCGTCGGTTCGTCCGCGTGGGCCGCGCTCCCGGAGGCGCTCACGGCGGAATTTGGCACGCCGCCCTCCCTGGGAGAGGCTCCGGACACCGCCGACGCCATTGGCTCGGGTGAGCCCGCGGCGACCGAGAACGAACTCAAGTTGCCCGTGAACGTGCTCGCGGATCTTCGGCGGGATTTTTTGCATGAAGAAAGCGCCTTGACCCGGAGGTTCACGTTCACGCTCGCCCCACGTTGGTACTACCGAAACGCTCTCAATGACGATGGTTCGCGGTCGGTGGCGGCAGCCTACGGTGGATCGTTTGGATTGGAGACGCCGTGGTTCTGGGATTTTCTCAGGCTCGGGTTCATCGGTTTCACGTCGCAACGGCTTTACGGACCAGCCGACGAAGACGGGTCCGGGCTGCTGGCCGCCGGGCAGCGGGGTTACACGGTGCTCGGGGCCGCGTTCCTCGATCTGCGAATTCGTCAGACGACGCTACGCGTCGGTCGGCAGCGAATCGATCTGCCTTACATCAACGGAAACGATTCCCGGATGACGCCGAACACTTTTGAAGCTCTCGCTTTGCGGTCGAAGGATTGGGACAAGCTTCGCGTGGGTTTGGCCCACATCTCGGGAATCAAACCTCGGACGAGCACGAGCTTCGAATCGATGTCTTCGGCGGCGGGCGCGCCCGGGACCGACGACGGGGTCACGGTCGTCGGGGCGCGCTACGAGTTTGCCAAGGAAACCTACCTCAGCTTCGTGAACCAAACGGGTTGGAACACGTTCAACACCTTCTACGCGGAGGGCGCTTATTTTCACCCGATCACCGATGACACGAGTGTGGAGGTCGGTGGGCAATTCACCGATCAACGCAGTCTGGGGCGGCAGCTCGGTGGAGATTTCGAAGTACAATCCGCGGGAGCCATCACTTCGTTTGGTTTCCGTTCGCTCATTGCCTCGGTGTCGGGGACGTGGACCTCGAACACGTCTGGAATCCAGAAGCCGTGGGGCGGGTCACCCAGCTACAACTCGGTCCTGATCGCGGACTTCGACCGAGCTGGGGAAACGTCTCTCCGGGTCGGGTGCTCGTATGATTTCACCGACGTCGGCCTTCAGGGTGTCGCCGCATCGACGAGCTGGACCTACGGCGTGACTCCAAATTCTGGTGAGACCGCGTCGCCGGATCAGGGGGAGTACGACGTGAACTTTGACTACCGCCCGGAGTTTGCCCACCTCGATGGCGTCTGGTTGCGCGTGCGGTACGGAGTCCTCTACGCGGCGGGATCGGGGCCGGGGCCGACCAGCGAAGACTTCCGCGTCATCTTGAACTATTCCGTGGAATTCTGAGCGACCGCCTGGTCCGAAGGCGGGTGAAATGGACCGTTGTTCGATGAAGCGTGGTCGGCGGCTTTGGTCGATCTCGCGGGGTGGGAACACGCGGTAATCTCCGGAAACCCAGATTTCTTGGGTCGGGTCCCTTCGGCGTCCAGGCGACGGTCGAGGCGCTTCGGAGCGCCGCCGTTCCTTGACTGGGGGGTGGGGGGCGGGTGATGGTCGCGGGGTCAGTTTGCTGCTGACTTTCCCCGATGCCCGTTGGTTCTCTTGCCCTCATTTTGCACGCTCATCTGCCGTTTGTGCGGCACCCGGAGCACGAGGATTTTTTGGAAGAAGATTGGCTCTACGAGGCCATCGCGGAGACGTATTTGCCGCTCCTTCGGATGATGCGGCGGTTGAAGTCGGAGGGAGTGGGGGCGCGGCTGACGTTCACGATGACGCCGACGCTCTGCGAAATGCTGCGGGATCCGCTGTTGCAAGTCCGGGCGGAGCGGTATCTGGCCCGGGGCGCCGCATTGGCGCAAGCGGAGATCGAGCGCACGGAAGGAGACGCGGAGGTCAACGAACTCGCTCGGTTTTATCTGCGGCGTTTCGAGGAGGGACTGGCTTTCTACGTGAAGGATCTGGGGCGGGACATCGTGGCGGCGTTCGCGGAACTGCAGAACGACGGGGTGATCGAAATCATCACGTGCGCGGCGACGCACGGGTTCCTGCCGTTGATGGAGCAATACCCGGAGGCGATGCGGGCGCAGATTCTCATCGGTCGCGATTCGTATCGGGAGTGCTTCGGACGTGACCCGCGGGGGATCTGGCTGCCGGAGTGCGCCTACGTGCAGGGGGTGGGCAATTTGTTGCGGGAGGCGGGGATCCGGTGGTTCGTGGTGGACGCGCATGGGCTGATGTTCGGGCAACCGAAGCCGCGGTTCGCGATTTACTCGCCTTATTTCTTGCCGGAGGGACCGGCGGTTTTTGGACGGGACCGGGATTCGAGCCGCCAAGTGTGGAGCGCAAAGGAGGGGTATCCGGGCGATCCGGCGTATCGAGAATTTTACCGCGATATCGGGCAGGATCTGCCGGAGGAATACTTGAGCCGATTCTTGAAGACGGATCACCGACGGTTTACGGGGATCAAATATCATCGGATCACCGGCGGGCCGGAGAAGGAACTTTACAACCGGGGCTGGGCGGAAGCGGCGGCGGACTCTCACGCGGGGCATTTCGTGGACAGTCGCGTGGGACAGATCCGGGCGCTTGCCCAGCAGTTGCCGGTGGAGCCGATGGTGGTGAGTCCATTTGACGCGGAGTTGTTCGGGCATTGGTGGTTCGAGGGACCGGAGTTTTTGGAGATGTTTTTGCGGAAGGCGGCGTTCGATCAAGACACGTTTCGACTGGCGACGCCGGAGGATTATTTGCAGCGGCACCCGACCCTGCAGCTCGTGTCGCCATCGCCGTCGAGTTGGGGGAACAAGGGGTATTGGGAGGTCTGGCTGGATCGGTGCAATTCGTGGATCTACCCGCACCTCCACGCGGCGGCGGCTCGGATGACCCGGTGCGCACGGGCGAACGAGGAGGCTCCCACGCCGGGGACGGAGCGAATCTTGCGGCAAATGGCGCGGGAGCTTCTGCTGGCGCAGGCGAGCGATTGGGCGTTTCTCATGAAGACGGGGACGGCGGTGGACTACGCGACCAAGCGAACGAAGGACCACGTGCTGAGATTCAACCGGCTTTACGAGGCGTTGGTGGCGGGGCGGGACGACACGGAGTTCCTTGCGTTCTGCGAGGGGCGGGACAATCTTTTCGCGGAAATCGATTGGCGGCATTACTTGTGAGAAAATTTTCAACGGTTCTCGTAATTTTCGCGGTGGTGGTGGGGGTGCGGGCGCAGTTGATCCCGGCCCCGGATGCGGTCGAGGTTGTTTCGGCGGATGGGGTGCCACCGATCCGGCTGATGTTTACTCCGCCGGATTTGGCGGGTCGGTTCGTCCTCGGGATCTTCGACGCCGGGGGATCCTTGGTGCGGCGATTGGTGACGGATCGGGACGCCGCGGCGTTTGACAAGGGACTCAACGGCTACATCACCACTTGGGACGGCTTGGATGACGCCGGTCAGCCCTGTCCGCTTGGAAAATACTCGGCGCGTGGGTTTGTGATCGGTGACGAGGTGGTGGTCCGGGGCGAGGCGTTCCATTTCAACGACTGGATCGACGAGGCCAGCGACGCGGCGGTGACACGGGTGGTCGACGTCGAGTTGGCCGATCAGTCGAATCTAATCGTCCTTTTCGAAGGCAAGACGGGACCGGTGCTCGAACGAGTGCCGGTGGCCGAGGGCGGGGCGGGCTGGACCGTGGCGGTGCCGGGAGCCACGAGTTTGGAGGGGTTGGCGGGGAGTTCGGTGCGGGTGCGGACAAAGGCCGGGGACCGAGCTTACACGCTGGACGACGGGGCGGCGGTCGCGTCGGACGTTCAGTCTGGTGCCGGCGGGTTGGCCCCGCAGATCGCGGGTGGGCGGGTGACCGATTGGTCGGCAGGCTTCGGCGAGACGCGGTGGGCGGTTGCGGAAACGGGTGCCCTAACGGCGGTGGTCCAAATCGGGCAGGACGGGGAGATCCTCCGGACTTTGCCGCTGGACGATGCGGGATTTGTGCCCGTAAGGATCAGTGCCTCGCCGGGCGTGGAGGCGATCGCCGTCGTGGAGATGCGTGGGGAGGAGCAGCGGGTGCGGGTGATGGTGCTGGAAACAACCGAGCCGACCGAGATCGTCGACGGCCGACCGGTGTCGGACTGGCGAATCCTTCTGGAACGAATGATCACGCCGAACGAAAATTTTGGAGTTGTCGACGGCGAGGCGGTCGCGTCGAGCGGAGCGGCCTCCCGACCCCTGACGGCCGAGATCGCCTTGAATCCGAATGACCTGGACGTCGATGGGCAGGTGCTCCGGCTTTTGGCGGCGTTCGACGCTCAGGGGAGCTATCTGGCCACGGAGGCTGGTCTGCTTCTCGTGCGGGTCAGTGATCGAGCTGGCCTGACGGGAGTTGCGGCGGTGCCGGGGCTGGAGGCTGGGAGCGTGCGGATGTTTCAGGGGAATGGATCGGTCGTCGAAGAGTTTTCGATATTGAACCTTTCGGACATCGCCGCGTTCGATTGTGGGGACTTTCAACTCGCGGGCTTCGGGGCGGAGTGAAGCGGACGAGTTATTCGTTTCTCGCCGTCGTTCTCGCAGCGACGGTGGCGGCCCGAGCGGCGGAGGACATCAAGGTGCCCTTCAACTTTCGGTGGGGAGATCCGCCCGCTTTGGTCGAGAGCACGGTGACGAAGGCGAAAGCGGAGGTCGTGAACGAGAAGGAGATCGACGGTCGTCGGGCCATCATCGTCGAGGGACACCCCGATCCGCGGCTGAAGCGGTCGATTTTTTATTTCATGAACGACGCGCTGGCGGAGGTGGAACTGCAATACGCCGACCCCTCGTGGGACACGTCGAAGTTGAACGCCATCTTCGAGCAGACGCGACGCAATCTGGATCGCAAATACGGGACCAGTCGCAACATCTCGCGATCGAAGACGCGCGAGGACGGCGTCGTGCAGACGGTGCTCGGCTACCAGTGGGCGCAGTCCTACACGTCGCTCCGACTGTTTCTCTACTTGGCTGAGAAGGACGCGGACAGCTTCCGGATGCTGAGCTACCACTACCGGGGGTTTTAGGGAAGGCGCGACCCGACGGGGAATTTTTGAAGCGGCGCTCCCGTGACGCGCTCGGGTCGTGTCTCGCAAGGCGAGCCGAGCGAGCTTCACGGGAGCTCGACGGTAGCGGCTTTGTCTGCCCGATCGCTAGTTGATGGACGTGGGGCGCGGCGGGGGTTCGGAGGGAATCGGGAATGGAGCGCTCGAAGCCGCGGTGAGCCGCTGACTGGCTGAGCTGCGCGGGAAACGGCGGGCCTCGAGTTCGTAGTAAGCCTGGAGGAGGTCGGGTTCGAGGCCGATGCGGCGGCGGGTCTCGGCGAGTGGGAGATCAAGGAGCGGAGTGAAGTCGATGGTTTCGATCGGTTCGCACGCCGAGACGTAGCCGAGGTGGACGGCATCGCGAAAGACTCGCGTACCCTCTTCGGAAAAACGGTAGGGCTTCGGATAGACCTTTGACGCCAGGAAGGCGAAGAGACGCTCCTCCGTGGTGGTGACTCTGTCGCTGGAGCCCATGGTGAAGCCGATGACAAACGCTTCGTCCATGAGCGTCAGGCCGCGACCGAGGATGATGTGGGCGTAGTCGTGTTGCTCGAGCGTGATGCGGCCCTTGAAGAATCCGAACCCGCCGTAGTGATATTTCGGATTCTCGCAGATCCGGATGATGAGCGGGACGTCGGTCGGTGGGTTGCCGACGTCCATGAGCCGGGCGTAAGCTTCGCGCAGGGTGGTCTCGGTCTCGCTGAGCGGGACGAGAAAACTGGCGAGTCCCTTGGCGTTGAATTTCTTGGTTTCGCTTTTGGTCATTGCGGGACGGGTGGATTGGCTTGGATGGTCTCGGTGTCGCTGGGTGCGAGATCGCGGACGAGGCGGTCACGAATCTGCCTGGCCTCGGCGAGACGGTTTTCGAGACGGCTGGCTTGCTCGGCGGCGGCGCTTTCGACCGCAGGATCCAGGCCCGCGGACGGACGAATGAGAAGATCGATGTCCGCGCGGGTCTTTCTCATGGCGGCAACTCCTTTCTCGACGGAAGCAACGAGACGTTTGGTCTCGTTGTCCCCGAGGGCTCCGTTGGCGAGCCGGTCGAGGTCGGCCAGCCAGGCCTGGGCGAGGTTCGCGATCATGGTCGCGATCTCGGCTTCGATGGGCGTGACGTGGTCGTCTTCGATGATGGCGGCGTCGACGTGGCGTTTGTTGGCGAGAAAGTTGGGGAGGCTGAGGCGAAAAGCGGTGCCACAAGCGACCGGCAGTCTCGGCGTGAGTTCGGCGAGGAGGCGTTCGATGCGGGCGTTGGCGTCGCGGACTTGCTCTTTGCGCAACCCGATTTCCTGAGCTTGCCGGAGACCGCTCCAATGCCGCCGCCACCACGCGACGACGCCCGTGCCGGCGAGGGTCGCACCGGTCGCGCAAATCCACCAGGGTGCCCCGAGGAACGAATAGGCGGCGGCGAAGGGCAGGAACGGGAGCCAGGTAACTGGGTCCGTGAGAACGCGGGTGAGCGTGCGGGAGGTGGCTTGGACCTGAATTTCCCCGGACATGCTCGGAAACGATAGCGTGGTCGGCGAGGAGTGCGAAACGTGGAATCCGCCTTTCGACTCCGCCTTTCGGGTAGTGTCCTAGTTTGAGTTACCCGTCAGGGAGTGTTGAAAGGTGGTTGATTGGTGCCATCGGCAAAATCGAGGGCAATTTTGAGCGGTGGTTGAACCTGATCTGAGTCCAATACTGCTGATTTTGGCGTGCGGGCCAATTTTCGCTCAAACTGTCTCTTGAACAATTCGACGTACTCAATCAACGCGTCAAAGTCATCCGGCAGGAGTTCTTCACCCGAGAAGATCAGCTGTGCAGAGTTTCCCCCGAGTGGAATTGAATATTGAGCAAGCATCTTTTGATCAGTTGGTAATGCAGGAATCGCGGTTACTGATGGGGCCTTAATTCGGGTTTCCTGCTGTTTTTCAATCCCGCCATCGCCTCCGCGTTCTTCATCTTGGGTATCGTCGGTGCGGGAGTCATCCGAAACGATACTAGGACGATCAAGTTTGGCAAACTCTCGATTTTCAATAAAGACATCCGCTACTTTCCTTGCTCTATCAGGAGTGAATCCACTCTGGATCAGCTGGCTTTTGATGATCTCGATCCCGCAGTCATCAAATCCCTGTAAGGCATCGGTGAAAACTTTCGGCGTCAATGCAGCTTCTCTCACCGCCTGAATTTTCTGAGCCTCGCCAACGGGGTGGAGGGCCTTGATCGCAAGCTGCGTGATCGCCACCTTACTCTTCGGGCGGTCGATCAGCCCGTATTGTGACAAACTGCCGAGAGCTGACAGCGCAGACCCGTTCAGTCCGGAATATCCCAATGCCTTCACTGCTGATTCTGGAGGAACTGCGGTTCCTCTAATCTGCAGGTAAAGTTTTCCCGCGAGATCGAGAGCTGATTCAAGAGTAATTCCTGGTGCCCTCGGGCTCCTGTCTTTCGATTGGGTCTCTCCACTCATGCGGGGAACCGTATGGAGTATACGAGATCGATCAAGAATAAAAACGCATAGAACGAAGAGAAAACGCTTGCGCCATATCTCGTGATGACGTAATTCAATCTGTGTCCTGAGGAATCAGGGCAAACAGAACCCCGGTCGTGCTCGAAACACGCCGGGGCTGAAACAAGACCTTATGACCGAAGGGGATCGCCCCAGCCTGCCCTCCAAAAGCAGGAAGACGAGAACCGGGAGAGGTCCAAACTCTCCGACCAGGTCATAGGGCACCTCATAAATGGGGGCGTAGGTTAATCGGTAAACCGGCCGGCTCTACACCTTGCAATTGCGGGTCCGAATCCCGTCGCCTCCATCAATTTGAATAAAGTATGACTATGAAATGTAGGATAGCAAGAGCTTTTCGAAGAGGGGAGATGCTTTTCCTCCCCATTTCTTGATGGCGCGATCAAGTGTCTCGCCATCTACCGAGATGGAAATTTTGCGCTTTGTTTGTCCCGCCGGACGACCTGCGCCCTCTCTGGCTCCACCACGGTTTGATTGTTCCCCTACTTTTTTCATTGACCTTTTATTGAAATAGGTCATACTTTTATCAACTTCAAGCGAAATATGGCAAACATCCTTTCCACCGAAAAGCAGGCAACAGTCATCGGAGCACTCGCCGAGGGCAACAGCATCCGTTCCATTGAACGGATGACGGGAATTCACCGAGATACGATCATGCGCCTTGGCGTGCGAGTCGGCCAGTCGTGCGCTACCGTCTTGGACGAGAAGATGCGGAATCTCGATTGCACACGGGTTGAGGTTGACGAGATTTGGGGATTTATCGGTAAGAAGCAGGCGAACGTCGGTAAAACCGACAATCGTTCGGAGGTTGGCGACGTTTGGACGTTCCTAGCCATCGATCCAGACACGAAGCTGATGCCAGCATTCGTGGTCGGGAAGCGCGACAAGTATCACACCCAAGTTTTTATGGATGATCTCGCCTCCCGTCTCAAAAATCGCATTCAACTTTCCAGCGATGCGATGGGAGCCTATGCCGATGCCGTCGAGCGTTCCTTTGGGGCGGATGTCGACTACTCGCAGATCGTAAAGCAATACGCATCCCCGGTTGCCGAGGAGCGCCGTAAGTATAGCCCCGCCAAGCTCTCTGCGGTTTTCAAAACCTCTGTTACTGGCGATCCGGTTCCGGCCCTCGCCTCAACCTCAATGATTGAGCGGGCTAACCTAACCGTTCGGACGCATTGCAAGCGGCTCGCGCGCCTCACGCTGTCATTCTCCAAGAAGAAGGAGAACTTCGAGGCTGCGATTGCTCTTCATCTGGCGTATTACAACCTCGTGAAGTTCCACGGCACCCTCCGCATGACTCCCGCAATGAAGGCGGGCGTTGAGGGTTCGGCATGGACCGTGGCCGATCTTGTCGATGCAGCGAAATAATTACATCCGCCAGCTTCAAGACGCGATCCGCTCCGTTCACGGCTGCGAGTCGCGCCACGCCACTACGAGCCGCGTAGTCTCCCGATTTGAAGGGCAGACGGCTTGGGACGGAGAGGTCGAGACATTTGATCTGGACGGGCATCCAAGGGCCGCACGCTGCCATGCGTGGGGCTTCGTTGAGGACGGGCAGCTTCGCTCTACCGCAGTGCTAGAACTCCCCCCGGTCGATTCGCCCTCGACCGCCGTTGACGCTGCGATTGCGAGCATCGCAAAGGGTAGGAAATGACGAACGATTGGCTTAACCAGAAGCTGCGTTGCGCTTTCCGAGAACTTCGGAATGTCAAAGATAAGCTGGAGACGCTTCGCGATGCAGAAACCGACCATCGTGTTCGCAGTATTCCCAAGCAAGCTCTCGAAGATTTGTCGTCCGCGATGGCCGATTTAGAACTAATCGCCGAGAAAGTGAAAAATTCAACGAATTCAAAATAGGACACTACCGCCTTTCGACTCGACTGTCGCGGTGCGATCAAACCAGGACAGCGTGCGGTCAAAGTAGGACTGTGTGCGATCAAACCAGGACAGCGCAGATTTTGCGGAGCTGGAGCGGAGCGGAAGCGGAGTAAAATCTGCGCTCGCGCCCATGGAATGGGGTATTTCGGGGACTTGAAAAAAACTACCAGCAACTCATCGGCCGTCATGCCGCGCCATATATCCGCGATGTCATGGCCCGTTTTCGCAAGGATTCGATCTCGGCACATGACGCCCAAGGCGAACTCGGTCTGAGTCGAAGTCGATTTTACGTTCTCTACAGCGACTATTTGAAGGCATGTGCCGGGCGCACCCAGCGTTCATGGGCCCCTGGGCAGTCCGGCGGCAATCATCACCGAGCGTGGCCCGAGGAGGTTTGCCAGCTCCTCACCAAGCTTCTGCAAGCGCGCCCGCCAGCCTCGTATGCCTTCGCCGCGGACGAAGTTCATCGCCGCCACCAGCTCAAGATTGATCGTGCCAGTGTGCGGCGCTGGGCGCTGTCCCGTGGACTCGGACCGGACACCCGATACAAGGCAGCACGCAAACCCGTGCGGCGTTGGCAGGTCCAGCAAATCGGCCAGCTCTGGCAGTATGACGCTTCTCCGCACCGCTGGTTTGGCCCCGCCCATCAACCCGCTCATTTGCTGGAAATCATCGACGATCACAGCCGGGTTGTTCCCGGTGCGCAGATCTACGCGCGCGAGTCTCTGCTCGCTCATCTCGACTTTCTTTCGGGCGCGTTCCGCGCCTACGGACTACCTCTGGCCCTCTACGTCGATTACCACTCCTTCTTTTTTACCAACACTCCCGAAGCCTTCACTCAACTTGGGGCCGCTCTTCGTTTTTACGACGTCTCGCTGCGCTTTGCACCCACTCCCCAAGCCAAGGGCAAGATCGAACGCCTCCACGACTATTGGCAGAAGCGGCTGCCTGCCGTCTTCGCGGCCGAGGCGATCACCACCCTGCCCGCCGCCAACGCTCTGTTGGCCCGACTCCTGGACCACCGCAACCAGCACGAAAAACACCGCGAAATTGCTTCAACTCCCGACGCCGCGTGGAAGCTGGCTCTGCGCGAGAAACGCTCGGCCCTACGTCCCGTTCCCGCCTGTCCGTGGTGGCCTTACGTCTGGAGCCAACGATCCAACGCCCGCGTCGAGCCTGATGGTCGAATCTCCCTCCCGGGACAACGTCTGCGAATCGACAAACCGCCCGGTTCCAAGGTCATTCGCTGCCTCCATCCCAACGGCGACTTCTCTATCCTCGACGCGGCTCCAGCCAAGAAATCCAAACCCCTCGTCCTTCTCCATTGCCCGGCTTCCAAACCTGTCCTGCTTTGATCGCACGCTTTTGTCCTGGTTTGAAATCCTCACCACACGCCTTTCGACTCGACTTGCGGTGCATGGGTGGGGACGTTACCTGGCGTCGCCAACTTGGGGTAAAATTAACTTATGTTCAGACGTCTTGGTAATCTCGTGCGGGGCTTTGTCAGCCTATTCATCGGAGGCTTGGAAAAGCAAAACCCGGAGGCGCTGCTCGAAGTCGAGAAGGAGAACTTGCGGGCGCAGGTCTCGCGTTACAACGAAGGACTCGCCGCTCACGCGGGGTTGTGTGAGCGGCTGATTTCGCAGGTGAAAAAGCTCGAGACTGAGGAGCGTGAGTTGCGGGCTCGGACGACCGCTCTTTTGCGGGCAGGGAACCGGGATCTGGCGGCGCAGAATGCTTTGCGCCTGCAGACGATCACGCGGGAATTGACGGAGAACCGGACCCAGGTTGGCGAGGCGGAGAAGACTTACCAAGAATTGCTGCGGGCACGAGACGTGTCGATCAAGGAAGCGAAGTCGAAGATCGAGGCCCTCAAGTTCGGTCTCAACGATCTGAAGATGAAAAAAGCGCAGGCCGAGCTAACCGAGATGGCGTCCGGGATGATCGGGCAGCTGGGTGGCTCGGGTGACACGTTGGATCGCCTGCACTCGATGGTGGAAGAGGAGCGGGAGAAGGCGTCGGGCCGGGCGCGGGTGGCGCGGGATAGCGTGATGACGCCGGAGATCCAGATGAAGGAGGCCGAGCAGACGGCACTCGCGGACCTGGCTTTGGCGGATTTCGCGGCGGCGGAGGGAATTGCGATGGAGGACGCGGGTGGCGTCTCCTCGGGAAGTGATGGCGGCGGGGGATCGACCGAGACGACAAAGTCAATGGGGCCCGACGCGCAGGCGCAGTGAGGATGAGAGATGTGATCCGCTTCGCGGATTTTGGCCGGTTCGGCGATGGGACGTCGCCGCTCTTTGAGGGGGCAGCGTGAATCAAGCGTTACCGGAATGGGCTGGGGAGGTGGTGTCGGCTTACGAGAGTGGCGCGGCGAGTCAGTTTATCCTGTATGGGAATATCCATGATCGCTTTTTTCTCGGGGCGGAGCGGACGCCCGCGATGGGGAGTTTACGGGATTTTTTTCTGTCGATTCTGCTGCCGAAGTTTGACGTCGTTTTGAGCTACGACCTCGGAAACGGGATCCGGGTCGAGCGGGGCGGGGACGAGTTTGCGAAGTGGCCGCCGATCGGGGATGCGCCGAGCCTGCCGAAGGCACCGCGGGCGGCGGTCGAGACGCTGACGCATTATTTTCGCTATTGCTCGAATCTGACGGCGCTGGGGCGGCCCGCCCCGCAGGTTGCGTTGATCGTGAGCGCGGCGAGTCTGGTCGCTCCGGCGGTGCCGGGTGCTCTCAACTACGATTTGAGCGCGATTGCATTGCTGATGCGGGAGTGGAGCCAGGATGCGCGGCTGACTTCGCACGCGCTGGCGACGTTTCTGCTGTCGGAGAATCTCAATGATCTGCATCCGCTTTTGGTGAGCAATCCGGCGGCGGTGTCGGTGAAGATTCCGCTGCCCGCGCCGAGTGAGCTGGCGGGGGCTTTCGCGTACCTGGCCCCGAGTTACCCGGTGGCGCTGGGGGGATATTCCGGGGAATTGGACGCGTTGTCGGTTCAGCTGCGGGGGGCCTCCTTCAACGCGATTGAGAGCCGGTTGCGGCGGTGGGAGCACGCGGGTGAGGAGCTGGGGACGAAGGATTTGGTCGCGATGCGGCGGAAGATCGTGGAGCGCGAGTGCGACGGTTTGATCGAGTTTATCGAGCCGACGCGCTCGCTGGACGACGTGTACGGTCAGCCGAAATTGAAGGAGGTGCTGCGGCAGGATTTTGCGCTGTGGCGGACAAACGACTTGCGAGCGCTGCCGATGGGTTATCTCGTTTGCGGGCCGGTGGGGACGGGGAAGACTTATCTCGTTGAGTGTTTGGCCGGAGAGGCGGGGGTGCCGGTGGTGAAGCTTAAAAATTTCCGCGACAAGTGGGTGGGGAGCACGGAGGGGAACTTGGAGAAAATTTTTCGGCTGTTGCAAGCTTTGGGGCGGTGTTTTGTCTTCGTAGACGAGGCGGATCAGGTGCTTGGTCGGCGTGATGCGTCGGGAAACGACGGGGGACTATCGGGGCGAATCTATTCGATGTTCGCAACCGAGATGAGCAATTCGGCGAACCGGGGGAAGGTCGTGTGGGTGCTGGCGACGAGTCGGCCGGATCTGGTCGAGGTGGATCTCAAACGACCCGGGCGGATCGACGTGAAGGTGCCGATCTTTCCGACGACAACGGCGCGGGAGGCGTTTGACCTGTTGCGGGCTCTGTGTCGGCGGCGGGAAGTCGAGATTGCGGAAGAAAATTTTGCGGAAATCGAGCCGCTGCTGCCGGGGTTGTTGACGCCGGGAGCGGCCGATGCGCTGGCGGTGAAGATCTACCGGGTGGCGAAGTTGGGGGGACTCGAGCCAGTCGAGGCGGTGAAGCGCTGTCTCGACGGGTATCAGCACCCGGTGCCGGTGGAGGTGCTGGAAGCGCAGATCCGGCTGGCGGTCGCGGAGGCAAGCGACATGGAGTTTGTGCCGGAGATTTTTCGGTAGTTGCTACCGCGGCTGACCCGGGTGGGACTTCGGGTCCGCGCGGAGAAGCGCAGGTCACGACGGTCTCAGCACCGCCACGTCGACGAGTCTCCTGACGTCGACTTCGACGGTGAGCAGTCGGACGGATTATTCGCCGACGAGCGTGATCCGGGCGCGGCGAGCGCGGCGTTCCCAAGCGCGTTGGCTTTGGCCGGAGATGCGCTCCGGTGGGTTGGTGCCGCCGACTCCCACCGTGTGGATGCGCTCGCCGGGGATGGCGCACTCCCAGCGGAGAAATTGCTTCACGGCGTCAGCACGCTGCTCGGAGAGGGCGCGGTCGGCGTCGGGGTCGTCGCTCGGGGAGACGTGGGCCTCGACGACGACGCGGTAGTCGGGGTAGTGCGCGAGCTTGGGGGCGGCACGCCGGACGGCGTCCTGAAAGTCGTCGGGGATCTGAATCGAGCCGGGGCGGAAGGTGATGGGTTCGTCGAGGAGGGTGCCTTTAACCTTGGAGGTAATCTGTTCCCATTCGGCGTCGGAGAGAGCGGGGTAGGAAGCCGTCGCCGCCGGTTGGGCGACGATGAGCGGAGCGATGGCTTGGCGGTCGGTGGCGACGTCCGCGATGGTGCCGCGGTAGAGGAGGCTTAGTGGGTCGTTGCGCGGGATCGTGACGCGCTGGCCGCCGTCGGCGAGGATGCTGCCGATGGATTCGATGCTCTCGACGAGCGTGGGGGCGGACGTCGAGCTGAGCCAGTCGGTGGCGTTTTCGTCGAGGGAAGTGAAGCGGATGCCGGCAAGCATGAGGTCGGCTTCTTCGGGGGATTTGCCGGAATCTTTGGCGGCGACGGCGCGGAGCTTGTCGGGTTGATTGAGGAGGTCGTGAAGGGTCGCGAAGTAGGTGAGGGTGAAGGTTTCGGCGAGGTCGGGGTCGTCCGCGAGAACGCGGCGGGAAGCGAGGCAGAGGTCGACGATGAGGCCGCGGGCCTGCTTGGTGTCGACGAGGATGTGCGCGCCGTCGACGCCGGCGAGGGTCTGGGAGACGAAGGGTTCCCAGAGGACGGCAAAGTCGACTTCGCCCTTCGCGAAGGCCTGGCTGGCGGCCTCGGCGGTGGGGACACGCATGCCAGCGAGACGAGGTCGGAGGGCGTCAAGTTGGAAGTGGGAGGTCTGGGATTTGAGGAGAAACTCGGATGGTGAATCGCCGACGAAGGCACCGCGAACCTCGGGTTGGTTGAGGGTGTCGATGTTCGTGAGATCGGCGTCGCCGATGACGGCGTCGCCGCCGAAGGATTCGTCGATCACGAAGATGGCGGAGCCGGGCCAGTCGCTGGCCGCCCCGCTCACGAGATAGCTGTCGAGAGTCAGGACAATGAACTCGGCGGTGCCGTCGCGGAGGGCGCGAATGCGTTTTTCAAAGTCGGGTTCGACCTCGAATCTGACGCGGATTCCCGCTCGGGCCATGCGGTTCTGGAAGTCGCCGGAGCGGATGACGAGGTAGCCGAGCCAGTCGTCGCCGAGAACGGTGATGGTGCGGGTGGTGGGGATGGCGTCACTCGTGCGTTCGACGAGGTCGTCCCACTGGTTGCGCTCCCGCCACGGCTCCGAAACGCCCCAGAGCACCATCCCGAGGGTGGCGATAATGATGAGGGCAGTGAGCCATTTTTTCATCCGAGGTCAGCGCTTCTTCTTCTTCTTGCGAAGGACGAAGCGAATGATGCCGTAGACGATTACGGCGAAAATGATCCACGTGAACGACGGGCCTTCGCTCTCGGTGGTCGATTCATTCGATCGGGCGGAGGTCGGCTCCGGGTCGGCGGGGGCGATGTCGGTGGTCGAGACCGTCTTCATGGCCTCGGCGATCTCGGGGGAGATGACGATGTCGCTGGTGTCGCCGATTTCGGAATCGACCGTTGCGAGTCCGGCGCGGAGTTCGTCGGTGTTGGCCGCGTCGAAGTAGCGGGTCGAGGAGCGCTTCAAATAATCGCCCTGGCCGTGGAAACCGATGCCAACGGCTTCGATCCCGGAGCTGGTCGCCGCGGACACTTCCTCTTCGACGCCCTTGGCGCCGCGGGACGTGCTGTCCTCGCCGTCGGTGAAGACAAGAAGGACGTGGCGCTCAAAGGGGCGGTCGGCTTTGCGCTCGGCGATGGTGCGGCGGGCGAGCTCGATGGTGTTGGCGAGCGGGGTGCCGCCGGTGGCCGGGATGCGGGCAACCGCGTCGGCGACCTCGCTCTTGTTGTTGCGCTGCCAGTCGACGAGTTGACCGGCGTTGAGGCCGATGAGGCCGATGCGGTGATTGTCGGGGACGGTGGTGAGCCAATCCCGGAACGCGCGTTTGGCTTGGTCAAGCTTGTCGCCGCGCATGGAGCCGGAGTCGTCGAAGAGGATCGTGATGACGGTGCCACTCTGCTCGAGGCGCTCGGCTTCGAGGGCGTCCGGAACGGCTTTGGGAGTTGATTGACCGACGAGATTTGGGAGCGCGGCGGCGAAAGCGAGAGCGAGGATCGGGATACGCATGGGAGAAATTAGCGAAGGTCGTCGGCTCCGAAGTCGGCGGGGATCTCGGACTCGGCGGCGATGATGACCATTTCGCCGCGCATGTTCTGGGCGCGTTCTTCCGGGGTGGCTGGATTGGCGATGACGGGTTCACCGATGCCCATGCCGCGAACGTCGAAGCGGGAGAGGTCGATCTCGTTGGGCGAGAGTCGGAGGGACTCGCGGACGTAGGCCGCGTAGGCCCTTTTCACGGCGAAGGCGCGGGAATAGGAGAGCGTGTTTGCGTCGTTGAGGAGCTCTTCGTATTTCGGGAGGGGGAGTTTGTCGAAGGAGCCGGTTGAGCGGTTTCGCCGCTCGTAGGTGGTCTCGCCGGCTTTGCGTTTGGCGGCGACGAAGTTCGCGAAGAAGTTGTCGGCGTGGCCCTGGAGCTGAACGATCGCGCCGCCGTAGCGGGCGACGGTCTCGTGGATCTTGGCGAAGACGTCGGGGTAGTCCTGCCAGCTCATGTCGCTCATCGCGGCGGGAAATTGGAAGGTGTAACGGTAGAGCGTGCTGGCGTCCTGGCTCTCGGCGGCGGCCCGGACGGCTTGGGCGTTGGCGAAGCTCTGCTTGGCGGCTTTCGCGGGAGCGGGGGCGGAGGTTGGCGCGATGAAGGCGATCTGGGTCGGCGAGGCGATGAGGCCGATCTCGGCGAGGAAACTCTGGATTCGGTCGGTGGTGGCGCGGAGGCCGACGGAGTTTTTCTCGTCGAAGAATCTCGCGTTTCCGGCGTCGCCGGCGAGCCGTGAGTCGACGCCCACCCAGAGGATGAAGTCGTTCACCGCGCCTTCGTCCTGCAGGAAGATCTTGGCGAGCGGGCGGGACGCCGCCTTGAAGGCGTCGACTTGGCGGCGATTCGCGTCGTTCTTTTTGGCGACGTTCGCGAGTTCGGCGAGGAATTTTTCCTGATTTGCCAGCTGGGCTTGGCGGAAGCCTTCGACGATCTCGGGATGCTCGGTGAGGAAGTCGCGGCGGACAGCGTAGACGTCGAAGATGACGTTGTCGGCGGTCTTGGTGGTGAAGACGGGGCGGGCTCCTTTCACCGTGCCTTCCTGGCCGGTGCCCGTGCCGCCGCCGGTCGTGGCGAGGATGTCGGGAAAAATCATGGCCGCGCCAGCGAGGGACGGGTCGCGGCGGAGGGCGTTAGCGGGGTCCTGGGCGGGGTCGTCGGAGTCCCAGCCGGGTGGGGCCGTGATCTCGCGGACGAATTTGAGCGTCACGTCCGACGGGGCGAGGTCGGCGTCTTTGATGAGATTGCCAACGAGGGAAAGATGGGGGCCGTTGAGCTGGAGCGCGATGGATTTGCCCTTCAGGTCAGCCAGCTGATCGATGTCGACGCCGACGAAGCCATCGGCTCCGGTGGAGGTTGAAAGTTGCAGGAAAACGACGGGTTCGAGGGCCGGGTCCTTGGATTTGAGGGCCTGGCTGACGAGGGCGATCATGTCGGCGGTGCCGCGGAGGAAGGGCGATTTGCCGGTGACGTAGTTGGCGACCTGCTTGTCGAAATCGTCGATGACCTCCAACTGGACGGCCCCGCCCATCGCGCGGGCGAGGGGAGAGTTCGGATCGGGATCGAGGCCGCCGTTTGCGCTGACGGTGACGCCGTCGGCTGCCCACGTGATGAGGGGTACGAGGAGGGTGCGGGTGGGGTCGACCTCGCCTTTGGTTGTGTCGTTAATCGCCGGGGATTCGCCGAAGGGCCGGTAGGGCTCCACGTATTCGACCTTCTGCGCGAAGAGCGGAAGCGCGGTGGCGAGGAGGAGCGTAAGGGAGCGGGAGAGATGGTTCATAATCATGGGCGCGAGGCGCAGAAGTCGGCTGGAACGCAAACCGACCTTCCTTGGAGATATTCGATGCCCGCGGGAGAGTCAAAGCCGCGATCAAGCGGTGGACTTTTTCGGTGGAATCGGGGGGATTGAGCACAGCGATCGCGGCGGAGTGAGGTCGGTCAAGGCATCGGTCGACTCGATGATCAATTGATCGCCATACCGACGGATGAAATCCTCGCGGCCGACCAACTCGGATTCCCCCGGAATACGAATTCGGTTATTGCAAGCGCAGCGACGGGCGGGGATTCGTTGGACAGTGGTCGTTGCCAGCGGATTGACGGGAATCCTCCCGAGGCAAGCCTGAGCCGGAGGGGCTGGGTGAGGCGAAGCGGTGCGGCCCGGAGAGAGAGGATCGTAATGGGGCGAGGGGTTCGGTCAGTGCCGAATGAGGCGGACTCGAATCACCGGGCGAGAGGGTGATCTCCGCGCCTTTGGCGATCTGGCTTTCTCCCTTGGGGCCGGATGAGATGGTCCTATCCGCGGCAAAGCGGACCCGGCCGAACGGGATTCTTTCTCTCGGAGGCGGCGCACCCTTGGGAGGTTTTTACCGAGGCGGGTTTCGAGGTGGTGGTGGCGAGTCCGGCGGGGGGATTTGCCCCGGTGGATCCGAAGAGTCTGGATCGGGAGGATCCGGCGAATGCGGCATTTTGGAAGAAATTCGGCGGCGAGGTTGATGCGGTGAAAGGCGTCGAAGGCACCAATGAATTGGGAGCGGTGACGCCGTGATCTTTTTCGCGGGTGGGCACGGGACGATGTGGGATTTACCCGATTCCGAAGCAGTGCAGGGGGCGACGGCCAGCGGTTACGAATCAGGGGGCGTGGTTGCGGCGGTTTGTCACGGCCCGGCGGCGCTGGTAAATGTGAAATTGGCTGGTGGCGAGCCGCTGGTGAAGGGGCGGAAAGTTGCGGCGTTTACGAACGCCGAAGAGGCAGCGGTGCAACTGACGGATACCATGCCTTTTCTCCTCGAATCCCGGCTCGAGGAGGCGGGTGCGGAGGTCCAGACAGCTGCGGATTTTTCGGAGAACGTCGTGGTGGATGGTCGATTGATCACGGGGCAAAACCCGGCTTCGGCGCGGCTGACCGCGCAGAAAGTGGTCGCGGAGATTCTGACCCGGCAGGAGTAGAGTTGGGGGGATCGAGGGGGTGGTTACCCGAGGGCTTGGATGCCGAAGCGGAGGAGGGGGGAGACGATTTTGGCGAAGGAGGTGACTTCGTCCGCGACGTTTCCGTTGATCCAGGTCTTCTTGGTTAATGGGCGTTGAACGACGAGGGTTTTTAGCCGGACGATGTCGGCGAATTTCGCGTCCGCACAGTCTTCGAAGCCGCGGGGCATTCGTTTGAGCGAGTCCTCGGTGGAGAAGGAGAGATTGGCATTTTCCAGAGTCTTCAGAACGTTTGCGAAGGTGGCTTCCCCGTCGATCAGTTGCTCGCGGATTTTGTTCAGGCGCGGGGTTGGGAGTTGGTGGAACCCGGCGGCGACGAAGCCCCCGTCGCGGGCGAGGTGGAGGTAGACGAGGCCGGCGTCTTCGTTCTTCCGACCGCTCGGGGTGAGGAGGCCGCTGATGTTTTCCTTGTAAGGGAGTTTATCGGCGGAGAAGCGGACGTCGCGGTTCAGGCGGAACATCGTTTTCTGGTCTCCGGAGAGGGGTGGGAAGTTCTTCCGAAGGGCGGCGCTGACGGTGAGGAGGACGTGCGCGAAGGGTTCCTGGAGATCGGCGCGAACGTCGGCGCGGTGGGCGTCGAACCACTCCTTGGTGTTGTTCGCGTGGAGTTCGTCGAGGAGGTCGAAGGATCTGCGGGTGAAGGTGGGATTAGGCATGGGTGGTGGGAAGCGGGCCTACCGAATAGGGGAGGCCGTTCTGCAGGAGGAAGACACCTCTGAAGCAATGCGGACGATTGGCGCAAGGTCAATCACTACATTCGCGGGATGAGTGGGACGACCGAGGGCCTTGGAGAACTTCCGATCTCTTCCCCGAGGGTTCGCTTAAAAACAGCAATCGGCGAACAATCTGCCCCAATTAGGTCCTCGTGCGCGAAGACCTGACGGTGCTCTGCGATGAAAATCGTCAGCCTGCGAAAATAGCCACCGCTCGTGAAAAACTTCTGCGACATCAAGGAAATCGCCGAGGCAACACCGAGGCTACCGCTAGTCATTTGCCTTGGGATAACCCGCGGACACGTTCCAGAAATTTCCCGAAAGCCTCTCCAGCGGACGCTCGTTTTCAGCGCCCGGCTTCCGCCCGTCCCGCAGGAGCAGGATCAAATCCGAACTCACTTCCGGTCGTTTCTGGAAATTGGAGTGCCCGAGAGAATTCCCGCTCAATCGCGAATGGACGATCGAAAGCCCCGGCATTCGGCCCATGATCTCCAAGGCTTCCAGCGCGAAATCGTTTGGCGAGATTCGACCGATCCTCACCGTGCTCTCAAGCAGAAATTCGGAAATCCGAATCGCCTGATCGTCGGCCGACGAATAGATCGAAAAACTGTCGACGGCGTTGTGGAGTTGCTTCGCCGCGATCCGCTGGGCGAAAACCTCGTTGTCTAGGTCCGGCGAGAGGAGCACGACGTCGCCGAGTTTCAATTCGTCCAATCCCGTCGGTGACGACCGCCGTTCCCGGGCGACCGGGCCTCGACTGGAACTTGACGAGTCCAGCCGCCTGGTGGAAGAAGGCCGGCGTCGCCCTCGTCGGCATTTTCATGACCCGCGTTTTCACGTCTTCATCCGCGGATTCGGGACTTGCTCGGTCCTCCGGGATCAGCCGTCGGCGTATCCGTAACCTTTGAGGTTGTATTCTAATGCGCATACTTCCTTACCTTCTTCCCGGAATCCCCGAGTATTCGGAGGTCACTCTTGGTGGAGGAATGACCGCGGGAGTGCGGAGCGTAGGTGGGTTCAAATTAGTCACCGTCCTCGGACTGATCATCGCATGGTTTGACGTTGGCCTGGCAACAGTCCGCGCTCAGGAGGGACTCGCGGGAGGAACGACCGCCGGGGAAGTCGCTGGAATCGAGACCGCAGCCGCAGTGCCGTCCGCCGAGGAGTTGGCGGCTCTGCGGGCGGCGATTGCGGACGACTCGGAAATCCCGAACGCGCTGAAGCCATTTCTCGACGATCAGTATCAGCGGGCGATCGAGTTACTCGCCGACGCGGCGAATTCCCGCGAAACGGAGGCTTCCTACCGCGCAGCGCTCGAATCCGCCCCGTCGAAGTTGCGCGAGATCCATTCGGCTCTGGCCGCGCCATCAATGGATCAACCCCCGCTGCCCGCCACCCTCGAAAAGGTTGACCAGGCCATCGCCTCAGCCCAGGCCGGGAGTGCGGAGGCAACCGCGGAGTTGGCGGACGTCGCGGCGCAGCTCGAGGGGGCGGCGGATTTGCCGCTGACCGACGGCCCGCGACTGCGGGCCGCTCGGGCGGATTTGACGGGTGCGAACGCCGATGTCGCCGGGCTCGCCGAAGATCCGAATCCGAGCTTGGGCGAGGCGGCTGCCCTCACTCTGGCGCTGACCCGACGCGAGGCCCTTGCCGCGGAGATCGCGATGATCGAGATGGAGCGGACGAGTCGGGAGGCCCGGCTGGCCGCCCTCGACGCCCGGAGCAAACTCCTCGCGCGAGATGCGACCGCCCTGAAGCAAAGGCTCCGACGCTTGGAGGATCACCGGATCGAGATCGCCGCTCAGAACGCGGCGGACGCGATCGAACGCGCCCGGGAAGTCGCGCGGGACGACGCGAGCGTCCTTCCGCGGCGTCGCGAGGAGGCTGGCCGGATTCTTGCCCTTGCCCGGCAAAACGAAGAGACCGCCCGCCGGGTCGCGGCGGTCACCGCGGGCGTCCGGGAATCGCGGCAGCGTCGCGATCAACTGCAAGCGACTGCGGCTAGCATTCGTGAGCAATTCGAACTGGGCGGCCTGCGGGGTAATTTCGTCGACCTGCTCCGAAATCGTCAGGCCGCCATGATCGCCCCGGACGCGTTGACCAGTTTGCTCCGGAGTCTCCGCAACACTCTTGCCACCGCCCAACTCGAAGAATTTGCCCTGCGACGGGAGCTGGATTCCCTGCAAACGGAGACGTCGGATGGAGCCGACGAGCTTCAAATAACGAAACGGGATCTGCTCGAAGCAACCCTCGAAAACTACCGGGACCTGATCCGCGGACAGACCGCCTTCATCGCGCTGGAGCAGGACACCAACGACATTGATGCCGCCCTGCGCGATTTCCTGCTGGAGAAACTCTTTTGGGTGCGGAGTCTGCCGCCCCTCGGCATCGCGGCGTTTGCCCAAATCCCCGGGGCCTGGCAGCGCTTCCTCACCGCGAACGACGGCAGCGAACCCACCCGCGTCCTCGCATTTTTCCCGCGCACCCGCCCCGTCACCACCGGGATCATCGCGCTGGCGCTCATCATCCCGCTCGCCTTCCGGTCGCGGCTCCTCGCCGCGTTGAAGGACTCGGGCCAACAAACTCGCCGGATCGCCTCCGACACCTACCGGCAAACCGTGCGGGCTCTCGTGATCACGCTGGTCCTCGCGTCGCCGATTCCGATCGTCCTCACGAGTCTGTCCGTTGTCCTGGGAAGCGATCCCACCGCCGCGAGTTGGATTCAGGGCCTCGCTGAGGGTTTGCACGTCTCCGCAATTCAATCCTTGGGGGTCTTCTTCCTTCACGCCGTCTGCCGTCCCGGCGGACTTGGCGAACTGCACTTTCTCTGGGACCCGAGTGCCCTCCGGCAAATCCAGCGGACCGTTTTGGTGCTCTTTGCGATCGTTCTCCCCAGCAATCTCTTCATCTGGACCACGCTCTTTGCCTCGCCCGATTTCGTCGAAGGTCTTGGCCGCCTCACCTTCATTGCCAGCCAGCTCGCCATCGCGGCGATCCTTTACCACGCGTTTCGTCCGGAGGGCGGAATCGCCTCGGGTATTGTCCGCAAACGCCCGAACGGTTTAGTCGCCCGGACGCGGCGACTGTGGCTTGGCATCCTGGTGGGTTCGCCGCTCATCCTCGCGGCATTGGCCTGGCTGGGCTATTTCATCACGGCAACGTCGCTCAGCGACACGACGATCGCGACCCACGCGTGGATCGCGGGAGCCTTCGTGATCCACGCGTTGATCCTGCGCTGGTTCCTGATTCGAGAACGTCGGCTCGCCTTGCAGGAGGCCGTCGAAACCCGACGGGCGCGGGCGCGGGAGACCAGGGAAAGCGAAACGAAACCCGACGGGTTGACCGACGACATCGAGGTGGATGCTGCCGAGGCCGACCTCGACGTCGAAGCCATCGGGGCCCAGACGCGCCGACTCGTGAACGTCCTCGTCATCGTCTCGCTGCTTGTCGCGCTCTACTACCTCTGGACCACCCAACTCCCCGGCCTTCGGGTCATCGAGACGATCCGGATCAGCGGGGCGCTCACGCTTTCCGGATTGCTCCAGGCGGTCATCGCCGGATTTGTCACCGTCGTCGTCGCGCGAAACCTTCCCGGTCTGCTCGACATCGCGTTGCTGCGGGGGCTCCAAGTCGAATCGGGAACGCGCAAGGCCGTCGCCACCCTCTGCCAATATGCCGTGATCCTCATCGGGCTGGGGTTTGCCCTCCAGTTCCTGCATTTGGACTGGTCCCGGTTCGCGTGGATCGCCGCCGCGCTCAGCGTCGGGATCGGCTTCGGACTTCAGGAAGTCGTGGCCAACTTCATCTGCGGAATCATCATCCTCTTCGAACGCCCCATCCGCATCGGCGACACCGTGACCATCCAGGAAATCGAGGGCGTCGTGACCCGCGTGCAAATGCGCGCCACGACGATCACGAACTGGGAAAGGAAGGACTTCCTCGTGCCGAACAAGGAAATCGTGAACGGCACGCTGATGAACTGGACGCTCACCACGGCGATCAACCGCGTGACGATTCCAGTCGGCGTCGCCTACGGAACCGACATCGAGCGCGCCTGCGCCATCCTCCAGGAAATCGCGGAGGCCCACCCCGAGGTCCTCGACGACCCGGCCCCGTTCACCAGCTTTCAAGATTTCGGCGACAGCGCGCTCATCATTGACGTCCGCGTTTACATCACGGATGTCAATCGGCGCATCGGCATCTACTCGGCGATCCGCAAATCGATCGCCCGCCGGTTCGCCGAGGCGGAGATTGAAATCGCTTTTCCGCAGCGCGACCTCAACCTCAAGAGCATCTCTCCGGAGGTCCGCGAGGCATTGGGGCTTCGACGTCCCGACGATCCCCGCGGACTCTAATGCAGACCGCGCACACCGAGTCGGCCCCCTCATGCCGCCCACCTCGTCGGGGATTGACTATGTAACCGTAATGGTTACAAAATGCGTTATGAAATCATCATCGGTTGTCTTGCTTCGCATGTCCGCAGTTCTCTGGATCCTTTGGGGGTTGGTTCACTTTTTAGCGGGCGTCTTGATCATGAGCGGCGAAACCACGGTCGGCTTTCAATCCATCGCCGATGGGGTTCCGGCCGAGGCGCTCGAGATGGAATACCCCGCCGCGGTTGGGGCCGTGCTCAATCAGCACGCCTGGAATCTCGCGTGGGGCGGCTTGGTCACCATCATTGGCGCGGTATTTATCTGGCGAAAAAACCGCACGGCGATCTGGGTCACCGCGATGATCGGCGGGCTTCTGGACGTCGGCTATTTTGTCTTCGTCGACCTGGGAGGCTACGCTCGCTTCGTGCCGGGGACGGTGATTACCATCATTTCCTCCCTCGCCATTATTTTGAGCTTCATCGTTTTTTTCCAAAACACCCGGCGCTCCCGAGATCATTCCCCGATCAAAGCCTGACTCCTTCCTTTCTTGATGAAAAATATCTTAGTCGTTCCCGGCAGCAACAGCACATCCTCCATCAACCGGGAGCTTGCCCTTCACGCCGCGGCGCAGATCGAAAACTCCCAAACGTCGATTCTGGATTTATCCCGCGTCGTCCTTCCGCTCTACGGACCCGACTTGGAGGCCGAGTCTGGCATTCCAGCGGAGGTCCACGAACTGGATTCCTTGATCGAGTCCGCCGACGGACTGATCGTTTCCCTCGCGGAATACAACGGGTCCTACGCCGCCGCTTTCAAGAACGCCTTCGACTGGCTCTCGCGGATCGACATGAAAGTGTGGAAAAATAAGCCGATGCTTCTGATGGCCACCTCACCGGGAGGCGGCGGGGGTGCTCACGTGTTGGCGTCGGCTCGGAATGACTTCCCCCATTTTGGCGGGAACATCGCGGCTGACTTTTCCTTACCGCTTTTTCACGAGAATTTTGGGGATCGAAAAATCCTGAGCGAAGAACTCCGCAGCGACTTTTTGGGGAAAGTGGAACTGTTCCGTCAGGCACTCAATTGAGTTGCCGATCGGTCGAGGATCAACCCCGGGCCGAATCATTGGTTTTCAGCGGGATGGACGAGTCAGGTCCTTGAGCTCGATTGCTTGAACGCCCGGCAAATCCGGGGGCCGACCTGCCGATCCACTGCGGCCAGAGTGATGGACTCGAATTGACTGAGGAGCGCCTCTTCGGCGGTTTCGAAAAGGTCGTTGATGTAGCCCCCCAGAACTCGGGGAACAACGCGACGGTCCGCCGGATAGCGCCGCAGCAGTTCGGGATCCTCCGTCGCGGCCTCATAGACCTCGCGGAGATTGATCTCGTTGGGATCCTTCGCGAGCACGCTCCCACCGCCGACGCCCCGCGCGCTCTCGACCAAACCGCTTTGATTCAAACGGGACAAGACCCGGCGGAGCACGACGGGACTGGTCCCATACAACTCCGCCAGACACTCCGAAGTCGCTGGTCGGCCCCCCTGCGAGGCGAGGAACCCAACGATGTGCAATCCTATGGCAAAATCCTGATTCATTCGCTGACGATCCGAGGCATGATCGAAGTCCTGGTCAATCTGACGAGAAGTTATTTAGTGACGCATGGTAAATAAATAACTGACAGTTAACAAATGGTGGCGAGTCGAAAGGAGCGGGCGTTTGCGGAGCGGGAGAGGTTGGTCGTGGAGACGGCGGACGGGATGCTCCGTCGGACGGGGTATTTGGGGCTGAATTTGGACGATTTGGCGGAGCGGGTGGAGTATTCGAAGGCGACGCTCTATCACCATTTTGCGAGCAAGGAGGATCTGGTACTGGCGGTGGTGACGTGGCAGATGGCGAGGCGGGTGGATTTTTTTGAGCGGGCGGCTCGATACGCCGGGACGACGCGGGAGCGGATATTCGGCTTTGGGATTGGGGATCTATTGTTGAGCCGGCTGGCTCCGCACGGGTTTCCGCTGGCGGAGCTGGTGAGGTCGGATTCGATTTGGAAGAAGTGTTCGGATGAGCGTCGGGCGGGGATGCACGCGATCAATTGGCGGTGTTTTCAGCTGGGTGTGGAGGTCGTTGACGCGGCGCGGGTTGCGGGGGATTTGGAGGAGTGGGCTCCGCCGTCGGCGGAGGTGGTGTGGGGATTGGTGAGTCTGTCCAAGGGGGCGCATCTGCTGGCGGCGGATGAGATTTTTCGGGGGCCGGCGGTGATCGGGGGGAGTCCGATGGATTGTCTGCTGGAGAATTACCACCGGTATTTGGATGGGTGCGGGTGGCGGGCGTATCGGCGGGATTTTGACTACGACGCGAGTCGGCGGGAGATCGAGTCGTTGCTTTTTGCGGAAGAATTGCGGGGTCTGGAGGTGGTGAAATGAGGGGTTCTCGCGCGGAGGCGCGCAGTCGCGGAGGATTTTTGATGGGTTTGCTGCTTCCCGCCGTTTGTCTCGTGGGATGTGGGAAAAGTGGGCCGGGCACCGAATCGGAGGTGACGCTGACGCCGGTGGAGGTGGTGGTGCTGGAGGCGGCGGGGAGCTATCCGGTGCGGGAGGAGTTTGTCGGGGTTGTGGAGGCGCGGCGGCGGGCGAATCTGGCGTTTGAGGTGGCGGGGACGGTGACGGGAGTGCGGGTAGACGAGGGCGATGCGGTGGAGGCCGGGGAGGAATTGGCGGCGATCGACACGGCGCGGCTCAAGTCGCAGCGGGCGGAATTGGCGGCGGGTATCGGGGAGGCGCGGGCGACGCTCAAGCGGGCGGCGGCGGACTTCGAGCGGAATCAGAAATTGCGGGCGTCGCGGGTGATCGAGGCGCAGCAGATGGATCAGATCGAGGAGGGGTTTCGGACGGCTGAGGCCAACGTGCGCCGGACGGAGGCTCGGCTGGAGAGCTTGGAGGTGGATCTGGCGAAGAGTGCGGTGTTGGCGCCGTTTGCGGGGACGATTGCGCGGCGGATGATTGATGAGGGGGCGGTGGTGTCACCGAATCAGGTCGTCTTCGAATTACTGGAATCGGGGGTGCTCGAGGTGAGGGCGGCGTTGGCTGGGGAGGCGCTGACGGGGTTGCGGGTCGGCGATGCGGTCACCGTCGCGGTCGGCGGCGAGGTGCGGGAATTTCCGGTGGAGCGGATCCTTCCGCAGCGGGATGCGCGGACGCGGACGGTCGATGTGATCCTCGCGGTGCCGGGGGAGTTGGAGGTGCGCGATGGGGATCTGGTGACGGTGCGGCGGGACCGGGACGTGGCGGCGGACGGATTTTTTCTGCCGCGGGACAGTTTGACGGAGAGTTCGCGGGGGTTGTGGGCGTGTTTTGTGGCGGAGCCGAATGGCGGGTCGGGTGAGTTGACGCTGGATCGGCGGGACGTGGAGGTTCTCCACGAATACGGGGATTACGTATTTGCCCGGGGGGCGATCGCGGAGGGTGATCAGGTGGTGGCGGGGGGGCTGCAGAAGGTGGCGCCGGGTCAGAGGGTGAAGGTCATGAAGAGTGAATCGCTGGGTGGGTTGCCTTCGGGGTCATGAATAAGTCGGGGAAGCCGGAGGATTTCCGTTGGCTGGGGATCTTCTTCGATAACAAGTATCTGCTGGCGCTGACGATCGTGGTGACGTTGGTGGCGGGGGTTTCGGCGTTGTCAGGGTTGCCGCGGCTGGAGGATCCGGTGATCACGAACCGGAATCCGCTGATTTTGACGGTGTTTCCGGGGGCTTCGGCGGATCGGGTGGAGGCATTGGTGACGGAGAAAATCGAGACCGAGTTGGACGACATCGACTCAATCAAGAACGTGACGAGCACGTCGCGGGCGGGGATTTCGATCGTGAGCGTGGAGTTGCTCGACGCGGTGACGAAGGCCGGTACGGACGCGATCTCGTCGGAGATCCGGGATGCGCTGGCGGATGCAGCGCGGACGTTTCCGCCGGAGGTGCCGGCCCCGTTCTTTGACGATAAGCGGAACCCGGTGGCTTACACGCTGATCGCGGCGGTGCGGTGGTCGGGCGCTGAACGGGGGGCGGAGAGTCTGGGGATCCTGTCGCGGCGGGCGGAGGATCTGGCGGACGGGCTGCGGAACGTGAGTGGGACGGAGCTGGTGCGGATCTACGGGGAGCCGGCCGAGGAGGTGACGGTGACGGTGGATGCGGAGGCATTGGCTCAGCGGGGGTTGACGCCGACGGCCGTGGCGGAGGCGCTGCGGCGCGCGGATGCGAAGGTGCCGGCCGGGCAGATGCGCGGGGCGGACGCGACGCTGCTGGTCGAGGTGGCGGGGAAGATCGATTCGCTGGATCGCGTGCGGGAGGTGATCGTGCAGCAGGGGGACGGGGGGCGGACGGTTCGGGTCGGGGACGTGGCAGTCGTCGAGCGGGCGTGGCGGGATCCGCCGAGTCAGATTGCGTTCACCGATCGGCAGCGAACGGTGCTGGTCGCGGCTCGGGTGGCGGAGTCGCAGCGGGTGGACGTGTGGGACGGCGACGCGGGCCGGGTGCTGGACGAGTTCCGGCGGGCGACTGGCGGGGCGATCACGACGGACGTGGTGTTTCGGCAGAACGATTACACGGCGGCGCGGCTGGCGGAACTGGCGGGGAATCTGGCTCTCGGTGCGGCGGTGGTGCTGGCGGTGATTTTGTTCACGATGGGGTGGCGGCGGGCGCTGATCGTGCAGCTCGGCTTTGCCACTGACGGCGGCGGCGACGTTGTTCGTGATCTCGCTGCAGGGCGGGAAGCTCCACCAGATGTCGATCTTCGGGATGATCATCGCGATGGGGCTTCTCATCGATACGGCGATCGTGATCACGGATGAGATTCGGATCTACCTCGAGCGGGGGATGGGGCGGCGGGAGGCGGTGGTGGGCGCGCTGCGGCATTTGTTCGTTCCGCTGTTGTCCTCGACGCTCACGTCGGTGCTGGCGTTCCTGCCGATCCTGCTCCTGCCGGGGGGCGCGGGGGATTTTGTGGGTTCGATCGGCGGGAGTGTGATCGTGGCGATCACGGCTTCGTTCGTGCTTTCGGTGACGGTGATCGCGGCGCTGGCGGGGCTGTTTGCGGAGTTGCCGGGGGCGGAGCGGAAACGGCGGACGCCGCGGTGGATGCGGGAAGGCGTGGAGGCGCGGTGGTTTGCCGGGCCGATGAGCCGGGTGATCCGGCTGGGGGTGCGGCGTCCGTGGATGGGGCTCGCGATGGGGGCGGCGCTGCCGATCGTGGGGTTTGTGGTGGCGCCGACGTTGGGAAGTCAATTTTTTCCGCGCACGGACCGGGACATGTTCACGGTGGAGGTGACGCTGCCGTCGGTGACTTCCATCGGGGAGACGACGCGGGTGATCGGGGAGGTCGAGGCGGCGATTCGCTCGTACGAGGGAGTCGAGCGGGTGCACTGGTTGGCGGGGGCGAGTTTCCCGCCGGTGTATTACAATCTGACTGAGAATCGGGACAACTCCTCAGAATACGCGATGGGGGTGATCGAGGTGGACGACTTCGGGACGACGAGTGACTTGGTGCCGGAGCTGCAGCGGAGGTTGTCGGCGGAGATTCCGCGGGCGCGGGTGCTGGTGAAAAAGTTTGCCCAGGGGCCGCCGGCGAACGCGGACGTTGAGATCCGGCTACGGGGGCCGAGTGTGGGGGAACTGCAACGACTCGGGGATGAGGTGCAGCGGCGGCTGGCGGAACAGCCCGGGATCACGAACGCGGAGTCCACGCTGACGCGAGGGGAGCCGAAATTGTGGTTTCGGCCGGACGAGGCCGCGGCGCGGGCGGCGGGGTTGGAACCGACGGAGATCGCGGCCCAGCTCGAGGCGCACCTCGAGGGGATCGCGGGCGGGAGTTTGCTGGAGGCGGTCGAGGAATTGCCCGTGCGGGTGCGGTTGCCGAACGGTCGGCGGGAAACGGTCGCTGATATCGAAAACCTGCGGTTGGTTGGCGGCAACGGGGCGCTGGTGCCGCTGCGGGCGCTGGGTGGCTTCGAGCTGCGACCGGAGACCGGGGCGATCACGCGGCGAAACAGCGAGCGGGTGAACAACGTGCGGGGATACGCCGAGGCGGGGGCGCTGGCGATCGACATCACGGAGGAGGTGCTGGCCGATCTGGACGCTTCCGGGTTCCGGCTGCCGCCGGGCTATGAGCTGCAGGTCGGCGGGGAGTCGGAGAACCAGGCGGACGCAGTGGGGAATTTGCTGCTGTATCTGCCGGTGATCGTGACGTTGACGATCGCGACGCTGGTGTTGTCGTTCAACAGCGTGCGGATGGCGTTGATCCTGATCGCGGCGGCGGGATTGGCGGTGGGCTACGGACTGCTGGCGACGGGGGTGATGGGATTCCCGGTGAGCTTCAACACGATCCTCGGGTGCATCGGGTTGGTGGGGTTGGCGTTCAACGACAACATCGTCGTGCTGGCGGCGATCCACGCGAATCCGAAGGCGCGCCGCGGGGATTGGGAGGAGATTGTGGCGGAGGTCAAGGGGTGCGGGCGGCATTTGATCAGCACGACGCTGACGACGATCGGGAGCTTTTTGCCGCTGTTGATTTTGGTGGGCGGGCAGTTCTGGCCGCCGTTGGCGATCGTGCTGGCGGGTGGGGTCGGTGGGGCGACGTTTCTGGCGGCGGTTTTCACGCCGGCGGCTTATCGGCTGATCGCGGCGCGGAAGTATCGCCGGGCGGTCGTCGAGGAACGGGTGGAACCAGCGGGTGCGTGTCCGGCGGGCTAATGAGCGGTGAGTCGGTGAGGGGGGCGGGGATTTCCTGATGGGCGCGGGAACGGACCGCACTGGTTTGGATTTCGCTTGAGGGTTGGAGCGGGGGGGGATGGGATGCCGGGCCATGAAGGATTTGGCTTTTGGGGAGACGCGGACTCGGGTGGGATTACGCCACGCGTTGATCGCGCCGGATGGACTGGTGCCGAGCGTGGTGCCGGGAATCGTGGGGGCGGTGGTGAACGTGGTGATCTCGCCGGCGATGGGGGCTGGGTTGACGCAGTTGCTGGTGACGTTCGAAAGCGGGGGGCGGGGGGAGTTTGATTCCGAGGAGGTCGAGTCGGCGCTTTACGTGATGGAGGGTGGATGCACGGTGCGGATCGGGGATGGTTCAGACGTGTTGGGGGCGGGGGGATTTGCGTTCGTGCCGGCGGGGGTGCCTTGGGAACTGAGTGGCGCGGAGGCGGGGACGCGGGTGACGATTTTTCAGAAGGATTTTGAGGAGATCGAGGGGGTGGCGCGACCGGGCGTGGTGGTGGGTGACGCGGCGGACGTCGAGGCGGTGCCGTTTCTGGGTGACGAGGATGCGATGTTGAAGGTGCTGTTGCCGGAGGGTGCGGAGTTCGATTTTGCGATGAACGTCTTCACGTATCGGTCGGGGGCGCGGCTGCCTTTCGTCGAGACTCACGTGATGGAGCATGGGCTCGTGATGCTGGAGGGCGAGGGCGTTTACCGGCTGGAGGATTCGTGGTATCCGGTGCGGGCCGGGGATGCGATCTGGATGGCGCCGTATTGCCCGCAGTGGTTTGTGGCGATGGGGAAGGGGCCGGCGAGTTATCTTTACTGCAAGGACGTGAATCGAAACCCGATGGGGTGAGCGGGAGGGGAGAGCGGAATGAACAGATTGGACGACGAGATCGAGGAATTGGCGGGAATTTCTTCGTGGGAGGTGCCCGCGATCACGCGGGTGCTTTTTTCGCCGGAGGATTTGCGGGCGCGGGAGTGGTTGGTGGGGAAATTCGAGGCTGCCGGTTTGGTGGTTCGTCGGGATGGGGTGGGGAACATTTTTGCCCGGTGGACGGGGAGTGAACCGGAGCTTCCGGCGGTGGCGACCGGGTCTCACATCGACGCGATCCCGAACGCGGGACGGTTCGACGGGGTGGTCGGGGTGTTGGGGGGACTGGAGGCGGTGAGGCGCTTGCAGGCCGAGGGATTTGCGCCGCGGCGCTCGATCGAGATCGTGATGTTCACGGCGGAAGAGCCGACGCGGTTTGGGTTGGGGTGCCTGGGGAGCCGGTTGCTAGCGGGCGCGCTGGACGTGGATCGGGCGGCTGGGTTGAAGGACGAGGAGGGAGCGACGCTCGAGGATCTGCGGGCGGCGGTCGGGTGTGAAGGGAGCCTGGAGGAGGTTCGGCTCGGGGCGGGATTTTACGAGGCGTTCGTGGAATTGCACATCGAGCAGGGGCCGATGCTGGAGCGGGAGGGGGTGGCGATCGGCGCGGTTGAAAAGATCGCGGCTCCGGCGGCATTTCGGGTTCGGATCGAGGGTGAGGGCGGGCACGCGGGGGCGGTGCTGATGCCGGTGCGCAAAGACGCGGGGTGCGCGGCGGCGGAGATGGTGCTGGCGGTGGAGCGGGCGGCGAGGGAGTCGGGGAGTCCGGACACGGTCGGGACGACGGGCGTGTTGCGGCTGGAGCCGGGGGCCATCAACAGCGTTCCGGTGCGGGCGACGTTGGAGATTGATCTGCGGGACACGAGTCTGGAGACGCGGGACGGGGCGGAGCGGGTGATCCGGACGGCGGCGGAGGAGGTCGCGACGAGGCGGGGAGTGCGGGTGGAGATTGAAACGATCAATTCGGATCCGCCGGCGATTTGTGACGGGGATCTGGTGGAATCAATTCTGGCCGTGGCCGACGGTGAGGGGCTGAGCGCGATGAGGATGATCAGTCGGGCGTATCACGATTCGCTGTTCATGGCGCAGATCTGTCCGACGGCGATGGTGTTCATTCCCTGCCGGAACGGATGGAGTCACCGACCGGATGAGTTCGCGAGTTCCGAGGCGATCGACGCCGGGGTGAGGGTTTTGGCGGGAGTGTTGCGGAAGTCGAGCGCGGCTTGAGTTTTTGCTGATCCGGGGTTGGCATTGGGGGTGCTGCGGTTAGTTTCTGGAAATGGAGGTAGATGAGTCGTTAGAGATCACCGTGAACGGGGCGGTTTGCCGCGTGGACGGGTGTTCGCCGGAGACGACTTTGCTGGAGTGGCTGCGGGAGTCGCGGGGATTGACGGGGACGAAGATGGGGTGCGCGGAGGGGGATTGCGGGGCTTGCACGGTGGCGCTGATCGAGCGGGGAGATGACGGCGGTCGGGTGGTGCGGTCGATTAATTCGTGCATTGCGCTGGTGCGGACGTTGGCGGGTCGGGAGATTCTGACGGTCGAGGGGTTGGCGCGGGGTGGGGAGCTGCACTCGGTGCAGCGGGCGATGGTGGAGTGCAATGGGTCGCAGTGTGGGTTCTGCACGCCGGGGTTCGTGATGTCGCTTTACGAGGGTTATGAGCGGGGGGTGCTGGGGGACGCTGCGAAGGTGGCGGATCAGATCGGCGGGAATCTCTGTCGATGCACGGGGTATCGGGCGATCGCGGAGGCGGCGGGGAATGCATTCTCGCGCGGAGACGCAGAGGCGCAGAGGAATGAGGGGGTCTCACGCGAGGGCGCGAAGGAGCGAAAGGATGGAATTCCGCTGGCGCGGTTGTTGGAGATTCGGGCGGAGCATCCTGAGGCGGTGCTGGTGGCGGGAGCGACAGAGGTCGGGGTGGAGGTGACGAAGCGGTTCCGGCGGTTGCCGATGGTGGTGTCGTTGGACGATGTGCCGGAGCTGAAGCGGTGTGAGCGGACGGCGGACGGGTGGCGGCTCGGGGCGGGGGCGACGTTGACGGAATTGGAGGATTTTCTTGGGGGGGAGTTGCCGATTTTCGACGAGATGCTGCGGTGGTTTGCTTCGCGGCAGATTCGGAACCGGGCGACGTTGGGGGGGAATCTGGTGACGGGTTCGCCGATCGGGGATTCGGCTCCGGTGTTGCTGGCGCTCGGGGCGTCGGTGGAGTTGGCGAGTGGGCGGGGGACGCGGATGATGGAGCTGGCGGAGTTTTTTCTGGGTTACCGGAAGACCGCGCTGGCGGTGGATGAGGTGATGACGGCGGTGTGGGTGCCGCGGGTGGGGGACGGAGCGCGGGCGGAGTTTTTCAAAGTTTCGAAGCGGCGGGAGATGGATATTTCGATCGTCTCGGCGGCTTTTGTGAGGGTTGGGGATGAGGTGCGTTGCGCGTTTGGCGGGGTGGCGGCGACTCCCGCTTTGGTGGTGGTGTCGCGGGCTGAAGGTGAGGATGAGGGAGAATTTGTGGAGCGGGTGGCGGGGGAATTGGCGGTGCGGTTCGAGCCGTTGACGGATGCGCGGGGGTCGGCGGCTTACCGGCGCGGACTGGTGGGGGATCTGTGGAGGAAATTTGTTCTCACGCCGGGACGCCGGGACGGGGAGGATGAACGGGTCTCGATGCATCGATCTTCGCTGGGTGAAGAGCAGCCGCCCCACGAGTCGGCGGTGGGGCACGTGACGGGGGCGGCGAAATACGTGGACGACATCGCGCTGTCGCGGGGGACGTTGACGATGTGGCCGGTCTGCTCGGAGCACGCGCACGCCCGGATTCTGTCACTGGACGTCGAGGCGGCTCGCGCGATGCCGGGAGTGGCGGTGGTGCTGACGGCGGGGGACGTGCCGGGGGTGAATGACGTGGGGTGCTCGCGGCCGGATGAATCGCTTTTTGCTTCTGAGATCGTGGAGTTTCACGGTCACCTCCTCGCGATGGTGGTCGGCGAGTCGGAGGCGGCTTGTCGGGCGGCGGCGAGGGCGGTGGTCGTCGAATACGAAAAGTTACCGACGGTGCTGACGATTGCGGAGGCGCGGGCGGCGGAGAGTTTTCACACCGACGCGAACGCGATTCGGCGGGGGGATGCGGCGAGCGCCGTGGCGGGGGCGGCGCGGCGGCTGACGGGAGAATTTGAGCTGGGCGGGCAGGAGCATTTTTATCTGGAGACCCAGGCGGCCTGGGCGGAGGTGGCGGCGGACGGGGGGATTCACGTGTGCTCGTCGACTCAGCACCCGACGGAGATCCAGATTATCGTGGCGCGGGTGCTGGGATTGTCGCGGAACGACGTGGTGGTCGAGGCTCCGCGGATGGGCGGAGGATTTGGCGGGAAGGAGACGCAGGGAAATTCCTGGGCGGCGCTCGCGGCGCTCGGGGCGGTGAAGACGGGGCGTCCGGTGCGGGTGATGCTCGACCGAGATCTCGACATGCGATTGACGGGAAAACGGCATCCGTTCTGGTCGCGGTTCGAGGTTGGGCTCGACGACGATGGTGTGTTGGTCGGGGCCGAGGTCGAGTTGATTTCCAACGGCGGGTGGTCGCTGGATTTGTCGATGCCGATCGCGGATCGTGCGCTGTTCCATTTGGACAACGCGTATTACGTGCCCGCGGTGAATTTCTCGGCGCGGGTGGCGAAGACGAACCTGGTCTCGAACACGGCGTTCCGGGGTTTCGGCGGGCCGCAGGGAATGGTGGTGATCGAGGAAATCCTCGACCGGGTGGCTCGGGAGCTGGGATTGGCACCGGAGGTGGTGCGGGAGCGGAACCTTTACCGCGGGAGCGGGGAGACGAACACGACGCATTACGGACAGGAGGTCGGTGACAACCGGGTGCGGGAGATGTGGATGTCGCTGAAGGAATCGGCGCGGCTGGCGGAGCGGCGGGTGGAAATTTCCGAGTGGAATGCCGGGAGTGCGTTGGTGAAGCGAGGGATTGCGATGACGCCGGTGAAGTTTGGGATTTCGTTCACCTACACGCCATACAATCAGGCCGGGGCGTTGGTGCTCGTCTACGCCGACGGGACGGTGCAGGTGAATCATGGTGGAACCGAGATGGGCCAGGGGCTGCACACGAAAATTTTGGGGATCGTGATGCGGGAGTTGGGGGTGCCGCGGGAGCGGGTCAGGATGATGTTCACGCGGACGGACAAGGTTCCCAACACGTCGGCGACGGCTGCTTCGAGTGGGGCGGATCTCAACGGGGCGGCGGTGGCGGATGCGTGCCGGACACTGGTGGGCCGGATGACGCCGGTGGCGGCTGAGATGCTGGGCGGTGGTGACGGGCGACTGATCGGTGGTGACGGGAAAATGTGGTTCGAGGGGCGGCCCGAGAAGACGGTGGAGTTTCCGCAGCTCTGCAACGCGATGCACATGCAGCGCGTTTCGCTCTCGGCGACTGGTTTTTACAAGACGCCCGGAATCGAGTGGGACCGGGCGACGGGGAAGGGACGTCCATTTGCCTACTTCGCGTGCGGGGTGGCGGTGAGTGAAGTCGAGGTCGATGGGCGGACGGGAATGCACCGTGTGTTGCGGACGGACATTCTCCACGACGTCGGGGATTCGTTGAACGAGCGGGTCGACCGGGGTCAGATCGAGGGCGGCTTTGTGCAGGGGATGGGGTGGCTGACGCGCGAGGAATTGAAATGGGACGGGGAGGGGAAATTGCTGACGAGTGGCGCGAGCACTTACGCCATCCCGGCTTTCTCGGATCGTCCGGCTGACTTCCGGGTATCGCTGCTCGCCAAAGCGACAAACGAGGGGACGATCGGGGGGAGCAAGGCGGTGGGCGAGCCGCCGCTGATGCTGGCAATTTCGGTGCGGGAGGCGTTGCGGGACGCGGTGGCGGCGTTTGGTGACGGGGAAGGGATGGTGGAGTTGGCCGCGCCGGCGAGCGTGGAGCAAATCTGGTGGGCGGTGAAGAAGCGGCTGGGGGCGGGAGGCGAATGAATTTTGATCGGGAAGGGGTTCGCCCTGTCGTGAGTGGTTTGGTTAGAAGAAAATGATGAATGTGTTTTCGGGACAGTTGGTGGATCTGTCGGCGCGGGAAATTTATCCGGCGGCGGTGACGGTGATGGGCGGAAAGATCGTGGCGCTGGCGCGGGTGGCGGAGGCACCGGAGGGTTTTCTCATTCCGGGTTTCGTGGATGCCCACGTCCACGTGGAGAGTTCGATGTTGCCGCCAGGAGAATTTGCGCGGATCGCGGTGCGGCACGGGTCGGTGGGGTCGGTGAGCGATCCGCACGAGATCGCGAATGTGCTCGGGGTGGCGGGGGTGGAGTTCATGCTCGCGGAGGCGGCGCGGACACCATTCAAATTTTGCTTCGGTGCGCCGAGTTGCGTGCCGGCGACAACGTTCGAAACGGCGGGGGCTGAGCTGGACGTCGAGGCCGTGACGGCTCTGCTGGCGCGGGAGGACATCGGGTATCTGAGCGAGGTGATGAACTGGCCCGGGGTGCTGGGGGGTGATCCCGGGATGGTGGCAAAGATCGCGGCGGCGAAGGCGGTGCAGAAGCGGGTGGATGGTCACGCTCCCGGGTTGCGGGGTGAGGACGCGAGGCGCTACGCGGCGGCCGGGATCGAGACCGACCACGAGTGTTTTTCGCTGGAGGAGGCGTTGGACAAAATCGACGCCGGGATGCTGATCGCGATCCGGGAAGGGTCGGCGGCAAAGAATTTCGAGGCGCTCGCGCCGTTGCTGAAGTCGCACCCGGAGAGTTGCATGTTGTGTAGCGACGACGTGCACCCGAACGCGTTGGTTCGTGGTCACGTGGATCGGTTGGTTGCGCGGGCGGTGGCGGGTGGGGCGGACGTTTTTGACGTTCTGACGGCGGCGTGCGTGCGACCGGTGGAACATTACGGGTTGCCGATTGGGTTGTTGCGGGTTGGTGACGCGGCGGATTTCGTGTTGGTCGAGGATCTGGTGGATTTTCGGGTTCGGGAGACCTGGATTGATGGGGTCTGCGTGGCGCGGGGTGGAAAATCGTTGTTGGAGAGACGGGAGGTTCTGGAGGTCGTGAACCGGTTTGAGCCGCGCGAAGTCAGCGCTGGCGATCTGGCCGTGGAGGGGACCGAGGTGAACGTGATCGTGGCTCGGGATGGTCAGTTGGTGACGGGGTCGGAGGTCGCGGCGGTGACCGATCCGGACGTGCTCAAGATCGTGGTCGTGAACCGATACTCCGCGACGGAACCGGCGGTTGGTTACGTGCGGGGCTTCGGGCTGAAGCGGGGCGCGATCGCTTCGTCGGTGGCGCACGACTCCCACAACGTGGTGGCGGTCGGGACGACGGATGCTGATCTGGCGGAGGCGATCAACGCAGTGATGCGGGCGCGGGGTGGGATCTGCGCGGTGGAGGGTGAAATCGTCAAATTGCTGCCACTCGAGATCGCCGGACTCATGGCGACGGGGGATGGCGATGAGGTCGCCGCGGCTTACGAGGGGATCGCGGAGTTCGCGACGTCGACGCTTGGTTCCGGACTGCGCGATCCGTTCATGACGTTGTCGTTCATGGCGCTGCTGGTGATCCCGGATCTCAAGATGAGCGACCGCGGATTGTTTTCGGGTGCGGCGTTCGAGTTTCGAGCGGTGTCCGCGGACTGAGCGGGGACGGAGCGCTGGCGTCGCGCTCAACGAAAAAGCGGGGGTTTTTAAACCCCCGCTTGGTCACGTTTCGACCGGTCCAGGAGACCGATTCGAAGTCAGAAGTTCCAGAGTTTGCCTTGGCGGATGTCCGCCATGGCCTGGGAGCTTTTCATGTAGGAATCGGGAGGGTTGGGGAGTGGGCCGTCGTCGAGAACGGGGAGGGTCTTCCCGATGGTCTCGTCCTCAGGCTGGCTCGTTGCGATATTGATCGGGGTGCCGACGCTCACGAGGTTGAAGACCTTTTTGGCTGATTTGAGTGGCATGCGAACGCAGCCCATTGTGCTCGGGTAAGGCTTCACGAAACCCCAGTGCATGCCGTAAGCGGGTCCATAAAATTCAATCCAGTAGGGCATTGGATAGCCGGCACCCGGGCTGCTGACGCGGCGGCGCTCGGCGACTTTCGCCCGGACGGGAAACGTGCCCTTGGGGGTGGGCGTCGCGGCGGTGCCAACGGAAACCGGGGTGGCGAGGAGGACCTTGTCACCCTCAACGACGTAGAGCTTCTGGGCGCTCGTGCTGAGTTTGACCTTCACGTTCGATCGGTTTGTCGGTTGCGTGACTGCGGGATCGTAGGTGAAGGCGTTCGCGCGACTGGCGGAGGACGGCATGGTGGTGCAGGCTCCGAGGGCGAGCGCCGCGAGGGCCAGGGTGGCGGCGGTGCAGAGGCGGGTGATTGGGAATTTCATGGTGTGCATCGGTGGATGGATCGGGAATGTGGGGGTTGGAGGTCGTCGGGGCAAGTGGGAAGATGGGGAGTTTGACGCGTCGGGTCCGCGATGGTTCGACGGTTCGGAACGTCCGGATCGCGTGCGGTTATTCGGGTGGGTGGAAAAGGGGAGGGGGAGGGAGGTCTTTGAGAAAGTTCCAGAGGGATTTGTCGTCCCGCTTTTGGACGCGGATGTCTTCGACACCGGTCGCGTCGCAGCGGAGGACTTTAGCGTAGCCTTTGTACTGGCGAGGACGCCCGATGACGCGGGCGAGGGTCGGGTCCGTTGGGGGCGGGGAGAGTTGGGTCATCGCCAGGAAGCTGGACGGGAGTGCGCGAAGGTCGATGCCGAGTTCGCGCGAGAGTTCGGACCAGGCGGCATTCTGAAAGACGTCGGATGGTGGTTTGGCGAAGCTGTGGCACCAATGCAGGGCGTTGCTGACGGCGAGGAGTCCGCAGGTCTCCGAGTGGGTGCAGGGTGCGATGACGCGGTGGGTGGCCCGGAGTGGTTCGCGGATCTGCTCGACGAGGGCACGACTGTCGGCGTGGGTGCCGGCTTCGACCCAAAGGATCTCGCCGGCGGTGCGGGCGAGGCGGAGGAGGGCCGTGGTGTCGGCGGGTTCGAGTTCGTTGAGAACGTGACTGACGATGAGGAGGGTGTTGCCGTCGGTGGAGGGTTCGTTGGTGTTGACGCGGAGGGTCGGAAATTGATCGTGAGCCCGGGCGGAAGCGAACCGCTTCGCGGCGAGGGAACGGTCATGCAGTTGGAGTTCCGCAAAGCCGGTGAAGGCTTCGAGAACGCGGCGGCTGGCGACGCCGGAACCGCAGCCGAAGTCCAGGATGCGGGTTGAGGTGGGCTTCCAACTGCGGGCGACGAGTTCGCTGAGTACCGCGTCCCACTTCCAACCGATGCGTTCCCCGAACGTTTCGTTGTAGAGGGCGAGGTCGTCGGCGGTGCGCCAGTAGTCGTTGGCAGCGGCGTTTCCGGTGAGGAAGGTCTCGCGGAGACGGCGGAGGGTGGTGAGTTCGTCGGGCTTCCAGTGGTGCACGTTGCGACGAAAGTGACCTCCGACGATAAATACAAATGCAAATACGTTTTTGAATGGGAGGTCACGAAGGTGACCAAGGAATCCGGGTAGAACGGCAAGCGGTGGCTTGGCCGCTTGGCGTCGGACGTTACGTCTCTTCCACTTCGCTTTTGGACTTCACGAGGATGGTGCCGTCCGCTTGTTCGATCACGTAGGCGGGATCGTCATCGGTGCCGTTGCGGGTGACTTCACTGCCTTTGGTTTTGCGGGTGACCTTCTCGTGGTGGACCTCGGTCACTTTGCCTTCGGCGGAGCCATTGCCCCAACTCCACTTCACCGTGCTGCCTGTCTTGATCATTTGATTGCTTCGAAGAACGCGACGGCTTTGGATGTGCGTCGCGCTGGCTTGATTGATTGGTGGTCGGCGGTAGAACGGGGGATGGCGTGGTCGTTGATTTGAGGACGGAGATTTCGAAGTTGGGAAATGGCGTGCGCGTGGTGACGTGCGAGATGCCGCAGACGGAGTCGGTGACTTACGGCGTGTGGGCGGGCGTTGGCGGGCGGCACGAGCCGAAGCGACTGGCGGGGATTTCTCATTTTATCGAGCACATGCTTTTCAAGGGAACGGTGCGGCGGACGGCGCGACAGATCGGGCAAGAGATCGAGAGCGTCGGTGGGTATCTCAACGCGACGACAACCCACGATCACACGGTTTATTACGGCGCGGCTCCGGCGAATTATTTCCGACGGTTGAGCAGCGTGCTCTGCGACATGGTCCTGTCGCCACGGTTCGCGGAGTTGGACATCAAGCGGGAGCGTGGGGTCATCGGCGAAGAGATCCTCATGTACGAGGACGAGCCGGCGGAAGTGGCACAGGAGGGACTCTGGGAGGATCTTTGGCCCGGGCACGCGCTGGGGAGGCCGCTGACCGGGACGATGAAATCGATCGCGGGCTACGGACGGACCGAGTTTCTCGACTACCGTGCGAAGCACTACCGCGGGGGGAACGTGGTGGTGTCGGCGGCGGGGAAGGTCACGCACGACGTGGTGGTTGCGCGGACGGCAGCGTTACTCGGAGAACTCGCCGGGGGGAGGCCGAGCCGGATTACGCGGGCACCCTCGCTGCCGAGCGTGAAGCGAGTGCGGGTGATCCCACGCGAGACGCAGCAAACTCACGTGGCTTTCGCCGTGCCGGGATGCGATCTGCGCGATCCGGACCGGCACGCACTTCATCTTCTCAACGTCATCTTGGGCGGGAACATGAGCTCGCGGTTGTTTCAGGAGCTCCGCGAGAAGCGCGGCCTTTGCTACACGGTGAGCTCGAGCGTGAGTCTTTACGAGGACACGGGGGTGATCAATTTCTACGTCGGGTTGGACGGGAAGAATCTTCAGCGAACGATGGGCCTCGTCGGGCGAGCCTTTCAAAAACTTCGAGACGACCTCGTGCCAGCGGGCGAGTTGCGGCGGGCAAAGGAGTTCGCCATCGGGGCGGACCGAATGTCGCTCGAGCGCACTTCGGCGCAGAACTCCCGGATCGGCTACTCCGCGCTTTTCTACGGCGAAGTGCCGGCTCCGGAAGCGGTCCACGAGCGGCTGCGAGCGGTGACCAGCGAAGACGTGCGGCGGGTGGCGAGGCGGTGCCTTGACTCGCAGCGGTCGACGATCACTGGAGTCGGTCAAGGGTTCACTGACGAGATGCTCGCGATCCCGGTTGGGTAGCGGACCTCGCCGAAGGGTGGGATGGCAGTTGACACATTGGCAGGAGAATGAGACTCAGTCTCACGTATGATTTTAAAAGCGTTTTGGTTCGTGATCGTCGGACTCGGGTTGGCGATGACCGGTTGCGATGGGGGTGGACCCGGCGCGGCGGCGGCTTCGCCGACGCCGGAAGTTGAACCGACAATGGCTCCGGCGGAGGTGAAGGCGGACGATTTATCGGGCTTGAAAAGGGACGTCCTCCAGACTTACGCGGAGATTGTCTTTGCGACGTATTCGGACGCGCTCGCCGGAGCTGAGGAGTTGCGGGACTCGGTGGATGAGCTGGTAAAGACGCCCAGTGCGGAGACGATGGAAGCGGCGCGGCTCGCGTGGCGGGCGTCGCGGGTCCCGTATTTGCAGACGGAAGCCTTTCGGTTTTATGGCGGCCCGGTGGACGAGATCGAAGGTATGATGAACGCGTGGCCGATGGATGAGGCCTACGTCGACTACGTTGAGGGAAATCCCGACGCAGGGGTCATCAATGCGCCCGCCCAGTATCCGGAGATCAGCTCGGCCGTGCTTGGCGAGCTGAACGAAAAAGATGGGGAGACGAACATCAGCACCGGATACCACGCGATCGAGTTTCTGCTCTGGGGTCAGGATTTGAGCGCGGACGGTGCGGGGGAGCGGGGGTTCGAGGATTACGCTTCGGCGAAGAATGCGGACCGGCGGGGCGAGTATTTGGTGGAGTTGGGAGATCTGCTCGTCGGGCACTTGCAGTCGCTGGTGGACGCCTGGGATCCGGCGAAAGGCGAGAATTACCGAGCCGAATTTCTCGCTCTTCCCGACGACGAAGCGCTGCAGCACATCTTCACGGGGATCGGAGTGCTGAGCGGATTTGAAGTTTCCGGCGAGCGGTTGGCGGTGGCTTACGAGACGCAGGCTCAGGAAGACGAGCACTCCTGCTTCAGCGACAACACCCACGTCGACATGATCGAAAACGCGCGCGGGGCGCGGAACGTATACGTTGGGAAATACGTTCGGACCGACGGGAGCGTGGTCGCGGGGGCGGGCCTGTCTGACTTGATTGCAGCGAAAAACGCGATGCTGGCGGCTCGTCTCGACGAAGAAATGAATGCCACTCTCGCTGCGGCGGAGGCGCTGCCGGTGCCATTTGATCAGGCGATCCTGGGCGGCGAAGAGGCTCCGGGGCGGGTGGCGGTGGCCACGCTCATCGACGATCTGCGAACGCAGGGAGAGAGCGTCGTCGAGGCCGGTCAGGAGTTTGGCCTGACGATTCAGCTCGACGGGGATTGAGGTGCCGCGAATGGCTCGGATAAATTGGGGATTGATCGGCGTCCTTGGAGCGGTTGGTGCGCTTGGGACGATGTTTGCGCTAGGATCGGCTGACGATCTCGAGCCGATGGCGGGCGAGGAGCTGTCCGGCGGAGATACGACGGTCTTCGACACGACGGACAACGCTTTTGGATACTCCGCGCGGAATCTTCGGAAGGAGAAGAAAAATTCATTTTTCGTTGGGAATTCGTTTTTCAAGCAAAATTGGGTTATCGCGCCCGCGTCAACGTCGGCGCGGGACGGGCTGGGGCCATTGTTCAACGCGCGCTCCTGCTCGGCGTGTCACTTCAAGGATGGTCGTGGCCGTCCGCCCCGCGAGGGTGAGGAGATGGTATCGATGTTGCTGCGGGTGAGTCGTCCGGGTGAACGGGACGCCAAGGCGGGCGTGCGGCTGGACGAGGCGCTCGGCGATCAGTTGCAACAAAACGCGATTCCCGGCGCGGAAGGCGAAGGGGTGCCGGTGGTGGAATACTCGGAAATGGTGGGGGAGTTCGCGGATGGAACGAAGTATTCGCTGCGAGTGCCAAGTTATCGCATCGAGAAGCTCGGTTACGGTGACACGGCGGAGGGGTTGGAGATTTCCCCCCGGGTCGCGCCGCAGATGGTGGGGATGGGATTGTTGGAGGCGATCGCGGAAGAGGATCTCATTCGGAACGCGGATCCAGATGACTTGAACAACGATGGGGTCTCGGGTCGCCCGAATTGGGTGTGGAATCACGAGATCGGGGTGAATCAGATCGGTCGATTTGGCTGGAAGGCAAACACCGCGACGGTGCGTGAGCAGGTGGCGGGGGCGTTTCTCGGTGACATGGGTCTGACGACGCCGACGCGGACGCACGGGGGCGCGAGTCTCTCGGAGCTGGGGGTCGCGGCGATTGCCTACGAGGACGACGGTGAGCCGGAGGTGGCGGAGAAGATTTTCGACAACGTGGTGTTTTATTCGTCGGTGTTGGCGGTGCCGGCTCGGCGGGACGTGGACAATCCGGAGGTGCTGCTCGGGAAAAAACTATTCGGGCGGCTGGGATGTGCCGCGTGCCACGTGCCCGAGCATCAGACGGCGGAGTTGGAGGGTCTTCCGGAAGTGTCGGGTCAGCGGATCTTTCCCTACACGGACCTCCTCTTGCACGATATGGGGGATGGTTTGGCGGACGGGCGAGGCGATTTCGAGGCGGACGGGCGGGAGTGGCGGACGCCGCCGCTTTGGGGAATCGGGCTCGTCGAGACCGTGAACGGCCACACCGAATTTCTCCACGACGGACGAGCGCGAAGCCTCGAGGAGGCCGTGCTCTGGCACGGTGGCGAGGCGGAAGGATCACGCTCGGCCTACGTCGGATTGTCGAAGGACGAGCGCGCTGCGGTGGTCGCGTTCTTGGAGTCGCTTTAGGTCGGCCCGATGGGGGTGGGATGTCTCGTCCGTACCCTGCGCCCGGAGCTTTCCAGAACATCCGCCACGTCGGATTCTTTCGGTCCAGTTTTTTCCGTGGAGTGATGGCCGTAGGCGTAGTCTGGAATTGAAAATGTCTTAGCGGACGCGAGCAGTGATCTTGAGGTCGTCACCGATCAGCTCGTAGCGGGGGTTTTTCAGATCCAGGGCGGAGGTGTTGTCCGGAACTCCGCGGCCGCCGACGGCTGGAGCGGGGCCACCGATGAGGATGGGCGCGGTGTAGAATTGAATCTCATCGACGAGGCCTTGGTCAAAAAGGGCACCGAGGGTCGCGCTGCCGCCTTCGACGAGCAGCGACGTGACGCTGTCCCTTCCGAGGGAGAGAAGAAGATCCGAGAGAGGGAGCGAGTCGATCCGGGTCTTGGCGCGATGGCGATCGGTAAGGACTTTCGCGGTCGCCGGGATGTCGCCGGATTTCGACCAAACGATGCGGCGGGGCTGGGTCGCTCCGGGGATGCCGCGAACGGTGAGGCTTGGGTCGTCTGCGCGGACGGTTTCAGCGCCGACGAGGATGGCGTCGACCTGGGCGCGCAGTTGCATTGCATCGGCGCGGGAGGACTTGGACGTAAGCCAGCGGGAATCGGGGTGGGACGAAATCCGTCCGTCGAGAGACATGCCGCACTTCGCGATTACGTAGGGGCGACGGGAGGTGATCCAATGGTTCCAGGCGCGGTTGAGGTGGGCACATTCGTCGCGGAGGACTCCGGTGCTGACGGCGATGCCCGCACGGGTGAGGAGCCGACGGGCTCGGCCGGCGTGGGCGGGATTTGGATCGGTCGTTCCGTAGACGACACGCGCGAAGCCTCGGGCGATGATGGCGTCCGTGCAGGGAGGGGTGCGTCCGTGGGTCGAGCAGGGTTCCAGGGTGACGTAGAGGGTCGCGTCGCTCGTGCGGGTTCGGGGGCGGAGCGCCGACAGGGCTTCGATTTCCGCGTGCGGGCAACCGGCGGCGCTGTGGTGGCCGCGGGCGAGGATCCGTCCGTTGCGGGCAATGATGGCTCCGACGGCGGGATTGGGGCTGGTGCGTCCGAGAGCGCGGCGGGCCTCGGTGAGCGCCGCGCGCATGAAGCGTTCGTCGGATGGGTCGGACGGCATCCTCGGCAGAGTGGTCAGAGGTTGTCTTTGATCGTGCCGAAGACGTCGGTGTTGTCCTTGAAGCCCTGGAGGCGCTCGGAGCCGGGTCCGATGCTGGTGGCGATGGCGTCGGAGGCGGTACCGATGGCCGCTGGCGTGGTCACCGCGGTGGGTTCGGATTCCGAACCCGGGCCAGTCGACCAAGTGATGAGGGGGACGGCGTCGGCGTTGACTCCGAGGATGGAGACGCCGCGGTCGTTTTTGAAGGGGTAGCCGTTGAGGGTGAAGCCACCGATGGATTGTTTGCCGGCGACGATGATGAGGGCTTCGTCGCCAGCGTAGCGAATCGCAGCTCCGACGGCGCTATCGAGCTCTCGGATCTCATTGAGAACGCGTTCGCCTTCGTTGTGGTGAGCGGCTTTCCCAATGAGTGCCGCGTCGACGATGAGGAGGTAGCCTTTGGGATTGTATTGCAGGAGGCTGATGGCTCGGGTGGTCATCTCGGCCAGGGTCGGTTGACCGAGTCGAATCTGGTCGTCGCCGGCAAACTCGAGGTTACCGCGTCCAAACATCCCGAAGACCCGGGGGAATTGCCACGCAGGTGTGCGCTCGAGCTCCGCCTCGGAGTGGACGATGTCGTAGCCCTGTTTGCGCATTTCCAGCATGAGGTCGCGCCCATCGGTGCGGGCACCGTCCTTGGACTCGGGCAGGAAGCTGGCTTCGCCCCCGCCGAGGATGACGGAGAGATCAATGTCGTCGACGAGCTGACGGGCGAGCTCCAAGTGATCGAGGGGGGAATCGGTCTTGCCGTAGAAAGCGGCGGTAGCCGCGTCGGTGAGGGCAGCATTGGTAACGAGTCCAGTGGCGCGCCCGGAACGCTGGGCGAGTTCGAAGAGAGCGGGGAGCGGATTGCCGGCCGGATCGATGGCGAGACTGCGATTGTTGACGCGCTGCCCCGTGGCGATGGCCGACGCGGCGGAAGCGGCGTCGGGGACGGCGAAGTCGTTCGCGTAAGTCGATAAAATCGCGAGGTGCGGCAGGGACTCCAGCCGGAGCCGGTGGTCGGCTCCGCCTCCGTAGAGACGCGCGGCGGGGAGGAGCGATGTGTTCAGTCCGTCGCCGACGAAGAGAATGATGGCGAAGGGACGCTGAACGACCCAGTTCGTGTAGTAGAGGCCTCCGAGGCCGATGAACCCCAGAACGCACGTGAGAGCGAGAAAGCGGTTACGGAGTTTTTTGGACATGGACGGCGGGGCTATCTATGCCGGAGGGCGAAGATGAGGGAAAGGGGAGATTTTTTCCGGAAATCTGCCGGAAACGATTTGCGAGCGGCGGGAACGGTGATTATATCAAGTCTCCACGTTTGCCCTGTGGTGTAATGGTAACACAGCGCCCTTTGGAGGCGGTATTCATGGTTCGAGTCCATGCGGGGCAGCCAAACCATGGAAGCAGCGACTCACCGTTGGGTTCCGGCCGTCGATTAAAAATCGACACTTTTGAAGGGTGGGCCGGAATTCGCTCAGATGGCGATGGAGCCGGTAGTCGGATTTGAACCGACGACCTGTCGCTTACGAAGCGAATGCTCTACCACTGAGCTATACCGGCTTTTTTGGGGAGCGCGGAATCTACGGCTCGCCAGTGGTGGAAGTCAAGGGTGCGCTCGGCACCCCGGCCTCAAGCCCGTTGCTTCTTGGCGTAGTCGACAACTTTCGCGATCCCAACGATGAGAAGCGCGGGCTTGATCGCCCAAAGGGCCAGGCGAATCACCAGAACGAGAATCCCGAAGAGCGGGAGACGACTGATGACGAGACCCGCGCCAGTGCCGATGAGGACGGCCTTGAGTGGCTCTTCCCGGATCTTGGCTTCGGCGTCGGCGATACCCGCTTCGAAGCGGGCCTTGCAGGAGTTTGTGGCTGGGTTTGTTTCCATGAGAAGCTGGGATTTTTTACTGGTGAGAATGCGGCTAGACACGGGGGCCGCGTCCGCGGAAGAGGAACGAGAGGATGAACAAGATGATGAAAACGACGAAGATGATTTTCGCGATTCCTGCGGCAGTGCCGGCGATACCGCCGAATCCGAGGACTGCGGCGATTAATGCGATGACGAGAAATGTGATGGCCCAGCTTAACATGATATTTTGGTTTGGTGCTTACGGGCGGAATGAAAGGTTGTTTTCCGCTTTGCAACAAGTTCGGAGATGGGGGGAGGCTTGGATGGGTCGAGTGGTGGTCGCGTCGGCGCTCTTTCTCGCGGTATTTTCCGGGGCGTGGGCCGACGACTCGCGAGCAGTGACGACGCCGATGGAGAGGGATGACCTGGCAGATTTCGACGCGAATCCTGAACCGATTAGAACCCTGCTGGACTCCGCTTTGGCCCTGACGAAGCGGAACTTGGCCTATGCCTACGGCTCGGCGGACCCCGAGAAGGGAGGAATGGACTGCTCGGGAACGATCTATTACCTGCTGAAGGAGGAGGGATTTGACGGTGTCCCGCGGACGGCGAGTGGACAATACGTGTGGACTCGGAAGGCTGATGAATTCGAGGCAGTGGTGAGTCGAAGCAAGGAGAGCTTTGAACTGGACGATCTCCAGCCGGGCGATCTGCTCTTTTGGACGGGAACGTATTCGGTCGACCGCGATCCGCCGGTGACGCATTCGATGATCTATCTGGGCAAGGCGAAGTCGGACGACAAGATGCTGATGTTCGGAGCGAGCGAAGGGAGGAGTTACCGGGGGACGAAACAATCGGGGGTGAGCGTTTTTGATTTCAAGATCCCCCAGGGGAATCCGGATTCGTATTCGCCGGGTGCGCGGTTCGTCGGGTATGCGCGAATCCCCGGGATGGACGAACGGGTCGCCGAAGCTGGCGGCGAGGAACTGGAGTTGGGTGATTGACGGAGATCCTTGCCGTTCGCGGTGAGATCGGTTGAGTTGCAGACATGAACGAGAAACTACGGGTAACGGTCTGGAACGAATTTGTACACGAGCGCGAGAGCGAGGTGGTGCGAGGAATTTATCCCGAGGGAATTCATCGCTGCATTGCGGACGGTTTGGCGGAGGACGATGGAATATCGGTCGGTTGCGCGACGTTGGGCGAGCCGGAGCACGGCTTGACGAAGGACGTGCTGGCGGCGACGGACGTACTGCTTTGGTGGGGGCACGCGGCGCACGGAGAGGTGGCGGACGACATCGTCGACCGGGTGCAGGCGCGGGTGCTCGAAGGGATGGGGCTCGTCGTTCTTCATTCCGGTCATTACTCGAAAATCTTCAAGCGGCTGATGGGGACGACGTGCTCGCTCACTTGGCGGGAAGCCGGTGAGAAAGAGCGGTTATGGGTGTGCAATCCGGGACATCCCATCGCGCAGGGGATTGACCGTTACTTCGAGGTCCTCCACGCGGAGATGTACGGTGAGCCGTTCGGGGTGCCGGCGGCGGACGAGACCGTGTTTCTGTCGTGGTTTGCGGGCGGGGAGGTCTTTCGGTCTGGCCTGACGTGGCAGCGGGGCAACGGCAAAGTGTTTTACTTTCGGCCCGGGCACGAGACGTATCCGGTTTACTACCAAGCGGAGGTCAAACGGGTTCTCAAAAACGCGGTACGGTGGGCGGCTCCGGTGGGTGGGGCCTGGGTCGACTCGTGTCCGAACGTTCCGCTGGAGCAGGCGTGCGAGCCGATCACCGTGTCGGGCGAGGGGCTGCACAAGGCAGGGGAGGCGGGCTTTCGGTAGCCTGGATCTTCAAACTTCCAGCGATCGCAAGTTCGAGAACGAGCGGGTTGTGGTCGGAGCCAAAGGATGGGCCGATCACGCGGGAATGGCGGGCGGGTTGGGTGCTGGATGCGTGAACGGTGTCGGCGATGAGCTCGGGTGGCGGGCGTGCGGCGGCCCGGGCGCCTCGAATGGGAGGCGGAAGTGGCGGGCGAGATCGAGCAGCCGGTGGCAAGGGCCGAGGCTGCCACGGGGAAGCCGATCCCCGCGAGGAGGCCGGTGATCTCGGTCGGTGGGGTGGGCGACGAGCGTGGCCGCTTGGCGAACGCGAGGCCGGGTTGGGTGAGGGAAGCCGACGCTCGTTGAAGTGTCTTAGCTGAAGAGGGCTGTGAGGACTGCGTCAGTGTCGCTGAGGTCTTCGAAGAGGTGGTCGGGGTGGTGCGCCGCTAGTTCGGCCTGACTGTAGTTGCCGGTGGCGATGGCGACCGTTTTCGCGCCGATGGCGTTGCCGCACTCGATGTCTTTCGGCGTGTCGCCGATGACGTAGATGCGATCGGCCGGGAAGTCTTCCCCGCTGGTTTCCTTCGCACGAGTTCGAGCGAAGTGGCCGAGTTGGTTGCGATCGTGGCTGTCGTCGGCGTAGGCCCCGAACTTGAAATAATCCCAGACGCCGTAGTGGCCGAGTTTGATCTTGGCTCCCTTGGCCAGGTTGCCCGTGAGGAGAGCGAGGACGCAGTCTTCGCGATTCCGGAGGGCGTCGAGCAGCCGGACGATGCCGGGGAGGACGCGCCCCTTGTGTTTCGGGAGCCGTTCTTTGAGGTTGTGGAGGTAGCCGTCGAGGAGGGAGGCGATGTTCTCCGGGGTGGCCTCGAGGCCGTGCTTGGAGAGGAGTTCACGTGAGATCGCGGAGTCGGTGTTCCCTGCGATGGTGACTCCTTCGAGGTCTTCGTCCTTGCCGAAGCGATCCCGGACCGCGTCGCGGAGGGCGTTCTCACCGGCTCCGCCGGAGGTGATGATCGTGCCGTCGATGTCGAAGAGGAAGAGCCTCCGGGTGGGGCTAGGAGTCATCGTCTTCGGTGTCGTGAACGGACTCGTTGTCGTGGTCCTCTTCCTCGTCTTCGATGTCGTCGGCGGCGGTGGAGAATTTCCGGACCCGTTTGTTGGCCGGGAGAGGGCTGAGCGTCATGCCGATGGCGCGACCGGTGAGCTTGGGCTCCATGTCGACGTGGGCCATCGTGATGAGGTCCGCTTTGATGCGTTGCATGACGGCGTGACCATTTTCCTGGTGCGCCATTTCACGACCGCGGAATTGCAGGCCAACCTTGAGCTTGCTGCCTTTGTCGAGGAACTGCTCGGCGCGTCGGATCTTGGTGACGTAATCGTGCTCGTCGATGTTGGCGCGGAATTTGACTTCCTTGACCTTGTTGACGGTCTGCTTCTTTTCCTTTTCGTGCTTCGCGATCTCGTAGCGAAATTTCCCGTAGTCGACGATGCGGCACACGGGTGGATCGGCCTTGGCGGTGACTTCGACGAGGTCGAGGCCGTAGGCTTTGGCTTTGCGGATGGCATCCTCGGTTTTGAGAATGCCGAGCTGCTCGCCGGTGGCGGCGAGAATGACGCGCACCTCGCGGGCGCGGATGCGTTCGTTAACACGATGATCCCAGCGCGGAACGATGGGACGACGACCTCTTTTTGGTTTAATAGGACCTCCTGTGGGTTGGTGAATGGCTCGCCGTGGAAACGACAGAACCGGGTTGTGAATTCATAACGCTCATGGCCGCGAGTGCGCCGTGGGTCGTGATGGAACCGAAATGCGAGCTGACGTCACGAGGGCGAGCCGGGGCATGGGGGAGTTCCGAGTTTCAATCTGTCGCTACGATTCAATGCGTAAAGGGTGACTCGCGTGACGCGAGTTGGTAGCAGTGGTAAGAAACGAACGCGGGGGGCGCAAGCCGTTTTTTAGTCATCGCTCGCGGGGGGCGGGACGGACGGGTCTCCGCGCTGCGGTCGGTCCATTTCGAATCGGTCGCCGGTGCGGCAATACCAGCTTGGGCTGGCCATGCGACCGATCGGGCGGAAGTTTTCGCTGAGGATGCGGAGCGTCTTGGGTTCGATGAGTTCGTCGCGGACGTGGACTCGGTGGACGAGTCCGATGATGAGACGGTTGTCGCCGATCTGAAGGGTGCCCCATTCGGTGCATTCCAGCGCGGCGGGCGCGGCGGTGATGCGGGGTGGGGTGACCAGGGTGGACGGCGCGGTGGTGAGGCCGGTGGGGGTGAGTTCGTTGGTGCCGGGCGGGAGGTCGGCGGCGGTGGCGTTCATCGCCTCGGCGAGATCTTCGTCGACCAGATTGACGACGAATTCGTGGGTGGCGCGGATGTTCGCCGCGGTGTCTTTCGGTCCGCCGGAATCGCGGTCGCCGGGACAGAATCCGACGATGGGCGGGTTGGCCCCGAGGACGTTGAAGAAGCTGAACAGTGCGGCGTTAAGCTGGCCGGTCGGGGACAGGGTCGTGACCCACGCGATGGGTCGTGGGGTGACGAGGGACGCGAGGATGGAGTAGGCGCGGTCGGCGTGTTCGTTGTCGAGGTCGAGGGTCATGGATGCGGTCGGTTGCGGCTTCGCCGGGGTCGATTGGATGATCGGCTGGAAGCTGATGATACCCCAACACAATCGCACCAGCGATTCTTGCGCGACTCTTCGACCTTGGACCTTCGACTTCACCTTCCTATGACACGGTCGTGAAGAATGCGTCGACCGCTCGAATCGGGCTCACCACCTGCACGGCGATCGTCGTGGCGAACATGATCGGGACCGGGGTGTTCACGAGTCTGGGGTTTCAGGTGGGGCCGTTGCCTTCGGGGTTCGCGATTCTGGTCGTCTGGGGACTGGGGGCGATTTTCGCTTTGTGCGGCGCGCTTTGTTACGCCGAGTTGGCGGCGGCTTTGCCTCGGTCGGGCGGGGAATATCATTTCCTCACGCGGATTTACCATCCGGCGCTGGGGTTCATGGCGGGGATGATGTCGGCGACCGTGGGGTTCGCAGCGCCAGTCGCTCTGGCGGCGATGGCGTTCGGCGGATACGCGCACAATCTCGCGCCGGGAGTGCCGGTCTGGCTGATGTCGGTGGGTGTCGCGACGGCGGTCGCGGGAGTGCACGCGATTTCGATCCGCTCCAGTGGGGTGTTTCAAGTTTTGTTCACGTCGCTGAAGGTCGCACTCATTCTGGCTCTGATCGGGGCCGGGTTTTTCGTCGGGCCGACGGTTGGGATTTCGTTTCGGCCACTTCCTGGGGATCTTGGCCTGGTCGGGAGTGCGCCGTTCGCGGTGGCGTTGATGTACGTGATGTACGCTTATTCGGGGTGGAACGCGTCGACTTACATCATCGGCGAAGTGCGTGATCCGGCGCGCAACGTGCCGTGGTCATTAATTCTGGGGACTTTGATCGTGGGGGTTTTCTACGTGCTGCTGAACGCGGTGTTTTTGAAGACCGTGCCGATGGCCGAATTGGACGGGCAGCTAGACGTCGCGAACCTGGCGGCGTCAGCGATCTTCGGCGAGGGTGGTGGGCGGGTGATGTCGGGTCTGATCTCGTTGGGACTGATCTCGGCGATCAGCGCGATGACTTGGGCCGGCCCCCGGGTGGCGGCGACGATCGGCGAGGATTTCGAGGGCTTGCGGGTCCTGGCGTGGCGGTCCCGGGCGGGAATTCCGCTCGCGGCGTGCGGGCTGCAGTGGGTGATCGTGATGGGGCTGATCCTGACGGCAACTTTCGACGCGGTGCTCGTCTACACGCAGTTTGCGTTGGTGCTTTGCGGGCTGCTGACGGTGGTGGGCGTGGTCGTGCTGAGAGTGCGGGAGCCGGGGTTGCCGAGGCCCTTTCGGTGCTGGGGATATCCCGTGACGCCGGCGGTGTTCGCGGCGATTGGGGTGTTTTCGCTGGGGTATACGGCGGTGGTGCGACCGGTGGAAGCGGCGTGCGGGACGGGGACTCTGGTGTTGGGGTTGGGGGTCTATTTGACCGGTTTGGTGAGGCGGTAGGGTTCGGCTCCCGCTGGCGCGGATTGCCAAAATAGCGGCACCGGGACGGTGCCGTTCTCACGCGGGACGCGTGAGTTTCCCCTCGGCTCGGCTACGCGGGGGTTGGCCCGGATTCGTGGCACCGAGCTGGTTGCCGCCGCTCCCCAGCTTCGCCGAGATGCTCGGTGGCGAGGTCTTCGAGTTCGGTTACCGAGTCGACTTTGGTGAATTTTGGGCGGAGGGATTTGCCGTTGGCCAGGGAGCGGCTGTAGGCCATGAGGCGGGAGCGGAGGCTGTGGATGGCTCGGCGCTCGTCACCGCGACGGTCGGCTTCCTGGCGCGCGTGGTCGATGATGAGGTTCCACCGATCTTCATCGGTGGGGCGGGTGAATGGCCGGTCCGCGAGGGCGCACTTGATCTCGGTGAAAATCCAAGGATTGGCCATGGCGGCGCGTCCGATCATGAGACCGTGGACGCGGGATTCGGTGGTGCGTTTTTTGGCGTCGTGGCCGGTGGCGATGTCGCCGTTCCCGATGACTGGGATCGAGACCGTGTCGGCGACTTGGGCGATCACGTTCCAGTCGGCTTCACCGGTGTAACCTTGCTCCTTGGTGCGTCCGTGGATGGCGAGGCGAGCGATGCCGGCTTGCTCGAGGATGGTGGCGGTGGTGGTGGCGTTGATCGTCTGGGCATTCCAGCCGGTGCGGATCTTGGCGGTGACCGGGAGTGGGGCGACGGCGGCGACAACGGAGCGGGCGACCCGCTCGAGGAGCGGGCAATCCTTGAGAAGGGCGGAGCCGCCTTGCTTCGAGACGACCTTGTTGACGGGGCAGCCGAAGTTGAGGTCGATGAAGTCGGGGCGGACCCAGTCGACGACGTGGCGAGCGGCTTCGGCGAGGGCGTCGGGATTCCCACCGAAGAGTTGGACGCCAACGGGGCGCTCGCGCTCGGAGAAAGCAAGGTATTCCGTCGTGCGCTGGTTGCGGTGGAGGATACCCTCGGCGGAGACGAATTCGGACGTGAGGACGTCGGCTCCGTGGTCGAGGCAGATCTGACGGAAGATCGTGTTGGTGACGCCCGCCATGGGGGCGAGGTAGAGGGGAGTGATCCGCGGCGCGGATTCGTTCTCAGTCGGCAGCCCAAGTGAAGCGGAGACGGAAGAAGCCCACTGCAAATCGCCGCTCCTTGAAGTGGCGGTCACGCTGGCCGGAGGTTTTCGTCGAGGAGGGCGCTGACTTCCTCCTGGACGGCGGGGATCTGTTCGAAGGTGAGGTGGGGGTTTTTCAGGACGATTGATTCGCCGGTTTTGGGGAATTCGTAGACGAGGGTGTCGGGGTCGTCTTGCTCGATGGGGCGAATGGTGCGTTTGCGCTCGAGCATGAGGGCGAGGATGTAGATTGCGTTTTGGTAGCGCGGATCATTCGTTTCCGCGAGGGCGCGGAGGAGGGATTCGGCGTCGTTCTTCTTGAGGGCCTCGGGTGGAGCGGGCGGGGGTGGTTCGTATTTGCTGCGCCAGAAGGAGAACGGGGCGAGGTTGTCGTTTCGATCGTCCCAAGCCTTCTCGCAGAGGTCTTCGCGGCGAAAGGTGCCGTCCTTTTCCCGGAAGAGCAGGGTGTGGAAGAACTGGCCTTCGTGAAAGGGTTCCTTGGTGCGCGTGCAGGCGTGGGCGCGGCTGTCGATTTTCCAGTCAGCTTGCATCGATTTATCCGAAGATTTTTGGGATGGGGATGTCCCTGGCGGTCGAGCGGAACCAGAGGAGAATGAAGCCGATGAGGAGGAAGACTCCGAGCGGTGCCCAGGCAGCTTCGAGAGGCGTGATGCGGTCGCCTTTGCCGAGGGCGATGGCGAGGCTGCTGGAGATAACGAGCAGAAAGAAAAGCGCGATCGCGATGGCGACGCCGCCGAGGATGCCACGACGGGAGTAGACGATGCCCATCGGTGCGGCCAGGAAGACGACGAGGATGCAGACCCACGGGAGGGCGAAGCGGTATTGGAGATGCGTGGCGAAAGGGGCGAGTTGGTCGCGAGGAAAGTCCGCGTTGTAGTCGAGATAATCGCGGAGCTCGGGAACGGAGAGATACTCGGGGACCATGCGGGAGCTGGCGATGCGCTCGGGGGTTTCCGACCAGCCGGTGATCTGGAATTCTTTGTGGAACTCGGTCTTGGCCACGTCGCCATCGGGGGCGAAGCTCGACGTATTTCAGATCGTCAAAGTTCCAGACGTTGCGAGCCTGATCGTAGACGGCGTCTCGGGCGTACCACTGTTTCCGCGGGATGCCGTTCTTGTTCTTCTGGATGATCTGGACGTCGTCGATCGCGTTGCTTTCGAGGCGGAGCTTGCGCATGTACCAAACCCGGTCGTCCTGACGGTTGACGAAGAGGTGGCCGGAGATCGAGCGCTCGCGCTTTTTGCCGCTGTTGATCTCCTTGAGCATCATTTTTTTGGTCGCGGCGGCGTGGGGGGCGCCTTCGTAGTTGAAGAACGCGGTGACCGCGACGAGGACGAGGCCAAATCCGAAGAGCGGGAGGAGAACGCGGACGACGCTCCGGCCCGCACCGAGCATGGAAATGATCTCGTTCGACCGCGACATCTGCGTGAGTGAGTAGAGGAGGGCAAGCAGCGTGCCGACGGGAAGACTGATCACGACAATCTCGGGAATCTGGCTCGCGTAAAACTCGAGGATCGTGTTGATTCCCACTTTCCCCGCGATGAAGTCGGGTCCGTTGTCGCTGAGATCGAAGACGAGCCAGATGGCGATGAATCCGAAGAAGCAGTAGACAAACGGGACGAGGAACTTCTTCAGAACGTAGCGATCAAGCAGGGACACGGCGGTTTATTTATGATTTACGATTTATGGTTTACGATTTGATCGTGGCTCGGACCGGCTGGGGACTATTCGCGCGATCCTGTTTCGAGGCAATGGATTTTCGATTGGGGAGGTTGTCTTGATTTCTTTGGTCGAGGGCGGTGGCGGCGCGGAGGCGCGGGCTTTTGAGACCGAAATCGGGGACATTTTCTCGGCGACGGGGCTGTTGTCGAAGCGACCGGGCTTCGAGTGGCGGCGGGAGCAGCAGGAGATGGCTTGCGAGATTGCGCGGACGCTCGAGGGCGGCGGGCACGTGGTGATCGAAGCGGGCACGGGGGTCGGGAAGTCGTTCGCGTACCTGATTCCCGCGATTCTTTTCGCCGTGAGGCACAAGCGGAAGGCGGTCATCTCGACGCACACGATCAATCTGCAAGAGCAACTCGTCTACAAGGACATCCCGGCGGTGCGGGAGATCCTGCCGATCGAGTTTGAGGCGGCGCTCATGAAGGGGCGGCAGAACTACCTCTGCGGGACTCGCCTGGAGCGGGCTTTGCGGCACGCGGACGGTCTGTTCACCACGGTCCAGCGGACGGAGTTGGAGCGGATCCGGGAGTGGAGCCACGTGACGAAGGATGGGTCGCTGAGCGATTTCACGGTGGAGCCGGATTCGCAGATCTGGTCGCAGGTCTGCAGCGAGCGGAACATCTGCACGCAGAAGACGTGCGGGCGGGAGCGGCAGTGTTTTTACCAGGCGGCGCGGCGGCGGATGCAGGGGGCGGACGTGCTGGTGGTGAATCACACGCTGTTTTTCACGCTGCTGGGGAGCGAGGGAGACATCGACGAGCGCGAGGGTGGCGGGTTTTTGTTTCCGAACGACTTCGCGATCTTCGACGAGGCGCACACGATCGAGAATGTGGCGTCGCGGCACATCGGCTTTTCGGTGTCGCAATACGGCGTGCGGAGTGGGCTGCAGCGGCTGTTCAATCCGCGAACGAAGAAGGGGCTTTTCCAAGTGCTGCGGCTGGCGGATGGGATCGCCGCGGTCGAGGAGCTGATGCCAGTGGCGGATGCTTTCTTTGACGAAATCGGTCGCGCGTGCCGCTTCGGGCGAGGGCGCGAAGTGCGGGTGCGGGAGCCGGATCTGGTCGACGGGTCGGAGGTTTGTGAGGGTCTGACGGCATTGATCGAGCTGGTCGGGGCGGCCATTTCGAAGACGGACGATGACCCGACGAAATCGGAGTTGCAGGACCTGGCGCGGCGACTGCGGGAGTCGCGGGCGGCGCTCATGGCGTTCCTCGAACAGAGCGAGCGGGGACACGTTTATTGGGTCGAGGAGACGGGGAAGCGCGAGACGCTGCACAACCTGCACGCGGCTCCGGTCGATCTGGCGGGGTGTCTGCGTCGGATGCTTTACCGCGAAGGTTCGTGTTCGGTGACGACGAGCGCGACGCTGTCGGTGGGCGGCGAGGATCTGGGGTATTTCCGCAATCGGGTCGGCGCGGACGAGGTGGCGGCGGTGCGGATCGGTAGTCCGTTTGACTACCAGAAGCAGATGGTCGTGCACGTCGTGCGGAAAATGCCGGACCCGCGGGATGCAGGTTACGAGGAGGCGCTCGAGAAATGGATCGAGCACTTCACGGACGAGACGCGGGGGCGGGCGTTTGTTCTCTTCACGAGTTACCAATTGATGAGCCGGGTGGCCGACCGGATGCGGGATTTCTACGCGGATCGCGGGTGGCCGTTGCTCGTGCAGGGCGAGGGGATGGCGCGGACGCGGATGGTGCAGGAGTTCAAGGCGTCGGGGCAGGCGGTGCTCTTCGGGACCGACAGTTTCTGGGGCGGCGTCGATGTGCCCGGCGAAGCGTTGTCGAACGTGATCGTGACGCGACTGCCCTTCGCGATGCCGGATCACCCGTTGATCGAGGCGAAGCTCGAGGCCATCGAAGCGGCGGGGGGGAATCCGTTTTCAGAATACTCGGTGCCCGAGGCGATCCTCAAACTGCGGCAGGGAGTCGGGCGGCTCATTCGGTCGGCGAGTGACCGGGGGATCGCGGTCATCCTCGATAGCCGCGTGATGTCGAAGAGCTACGGGCGGAGGTTTCTCCAGGCATTGCCGGAGTGTCCGGTGGAAGTTCACTGATTCTTTCCGCATTTTATCCTGCGCCGGGGGTTGCCATCTCGCCAAAGCAGTGCATGGTGTGCCCCCGCGTGCAGCACTATCAATCCCTGGGTCTCAAATTCGACGCGACCCCGCAGGAGATTAAGTCAGCCTACCGTCGCCTCGCCGGGACGCATCATCCCGATCGCGGAGGATCGCCGGAGGTCTTTCACCGCATCCAGTCCGCCTACGAGGTGGTCGGCGACGCGAAGAGTCGGCGGGAGTATGACCTTTCGTGGAGCAAGAAGCCGGTGACGTCGGTGCGCGAGACCGCGGTTGAACTCGTCGCGGAATATTTCGAGAAGTGCTAAAGATTTTGACGACTGCCATCAGTGACGAAACCCAGGAAGAATTCGACGAGCAGATCCGGTCTGCGTACCGCCGGAGCGATGGCCGGGCTGAGGCCGAACGGGAGTTGACGGCGCAGGGCGATGCGTTGCTCGGGCAGATCGGCACGCTGGCGGAGGGCGCGGACGAGTATCTGGTCTACATCGGGCTCGCGTTCCATCGACGGCTGCAATTTGCAAACAAGACGATGCTCGAGCGCCTGATCGGGTCCGACCCGTGTCCGACGACGGTGCTCGAGAGTCTGCGCACGCAAAAGCTGGTGCGCGTTGCCGCCTCCGCCAAGCCAGCGTGGGACGGGCTGTGGGACCAACGACCGCAGGCCATGTGGAGCGCGGTGATCCTGAACTTCCGTGAACAATTCAAAGTGGCCCCGGTCGAAGCCGTGGCCGAAGACGACGCCGAATCCGAGGAGGATGAGGACGACATGAACGAGGATATCGACGATGACAACTGAGACCATTCCGACCGAGAACCCATCCACGGCACTCGTGCGCGCCGCCCTCGCCAGCGGCGTCTCCGCCGGGGAGCATTCGCTCCTGGCGCTCGCGAAGGATGTCGACGATTCGCAGCTCACCGTCATCGTGGGCGAGTTGCCCGCGGATGACATCCTCGCCCTCGCCCTCGAGGCCGACATCACGAAGGTCTCGATGGTTCACCTCTTCGTCTCGCCGGAACAGATGCTCGCGGCGTTCGAGCGTATCGGTTCGAATTGGAGCCAGCTCGCGAAGGTTCCGAGTCCGGAGGATTATTTGATTCGGCGGCAGGACATCGAGGATTTCCTCTGCCCGATGGTGTTCGCCACGAACGACGACGTCCGCGCAAATGAGATGATGCGCGCTTTTCTGACCAAGGAATACGCCGTTGATGCCCTTTACTTCCTCGGGATCGGCCAGAACGGTCGCGAGCAGCTTCTCACGCAGGCCGCGACCTCGCCGTTTGCTCGCGATAGCTGGCAGCAGCTTTGGGAGCTCGCGTTCGAGATCCAGCCGAAAGCCCGCAAAACGATGCGCGCCCATTTTCAGACGACGCTCGAGAGCGCCAAGGACGAGGATGGTATTTTCGCCCGCGACATTCTCAACGAGCTTCAACGTGCCGCCGCCGCCCTCCAGCCCGAGGTCGTCGTGACCGAGGACGAGTTCGTCGACATCTAGCCGATGCAACTCGCGACCACGGACGACCGCGACCCACTCACCGCTGCCCTCGCGGCGGCGAAGCGGACGGATCACGCGGACCTTGCGAAATGGCAGGAGGAGCTCGCCGTCCTCACGGCCGAGCTTTCCACGAAGTTCTTCGGCACCCGCAGCGCCGAGATGATCCGCTCGGGCCTCGCCATGGCCGTCAAGCTTCTCGGCATGGGCCTCCTGGAACAAACGAAGGGTCGCTCCGACGTCGACGCCTGGGTCCTCGCTCTCGAAGGTCTCGGCTTGAAGGGGTTGACCACCAAGGCCATCGACCGATTTAAGATCGTCGCCATCCTGCCGGAATCTCCCGTGCTCGAGGGCGTCGAGGAAACCGCCCCACGCACACTTCTCCTGCTCGCCACGTCGTGCGCGGACGCGAAGGAAGCCTGGCTCTGGCTCGAAAAACACGCCGCGACGCGGCGCGAATATTTCAGCGCCGTTCGCCTCGCGAAATGGCTGCTCACGCAGACACCGAGTGGTCGCGTGAAGGATCGCAATCTCCGGCACTCCGACGCTGGCACCGACATGCTGCTCGCCGACGAAGTCATCGACGAAGTGATGGCGAACGTCTGCGGCCTACCCCGCTTCGCCGACGAGATGGGGATCGTCGAACCCTGCAAACTTCCGCCCGCGAAACATCGCGAAGCCCGCGCAGCTTACGATGCGTTGGTCGCCCGCCTCGACGAAGGTCTCGCCCGCGCGTTGATTTTCAACGAGCGCTCCTGGTTCGATCGATTCGTTTTGCTGCGCAAGACGGCGAAGGCCGCGAAAGCGGCCTGATCGGATCGGCTTTTCCGGTAACGCGTGCTTCGGATTCATTTTGGCGTTCGAGTTCTTCGGGCGATCGCTCACATTGGTCGTGGATGACCAACTTCTATGACGTCTTCGGAGTGGAGCGAGATTGTGAGCAATCGGAGATTCGGGGCGCGTTTCGGTTGTTGGTGAAGCAATGGCATCCGGACCGGAATGGTGGATCGGACGAGGCGGCCGCGAAAACGCGGGAGCTGAACGAGGCCTACGAGGTGCTGGGCGATCCGGAGCGGCGACGGGACTACGATCGGAAACTGGGGGTTGCTCGCAGTGGTGCCGCGGGGGGGCGGGCGGCCCGGGATCTGAAGCAGGACGTGTTGCTGTCGGCAGAGGAGCTGATTTTGGGGACTGCGCTGACGATTCGAGTGGACGATCCCGCGAACATGGAGGGAGAGGAAACTTACCGGCTTGTGGTGCCGGAGGGAACGGCGGTGGGCGAGCGGTTTCGAGTGGCCCGGGAGGGGAGATTTGTTGGTGGGGTGGTGGTTGTGCGGGTGAAGATGAGACCGGGTTTCCAGTTCAAGGCGCGGGGGGCAGATCTGAGGACGGAGCTGCGGGCCAGCGCTCAGCGGGCGAAGGCGGGCGGGTCGGAAATGATGGCGGGGCCGACCGGAGGGATGGTTCGGGTGGTGATTCCGGCGGGGGTGGCGCGGGGTGCGGTCGTGACCGTGCGGGGTGAGGGGCTGCCGAAGCCGAGGGGCGGACGGGGGGATCTGCTTGTGAAGGTCACGTATCGGGTGGTTGTGGACGTGAAGCGTGGGGGGAAGAGCGATGGAGAGGGGGGTGGGGACGTGAAGCGGCTGTGGTGAACGGGGGGGACTTAGCGGCTTCGCCGGGTTGGTTGGATCATTGGCTGGAAGCGAAATGCCACGAGTCCTTCATTTGCCGACTTGGTTGGCCAGGCGTTCGACGGCTTCCGCGAGGAGATCGGGGCGGATGGGTTTGGTGATGTAGTCGTTCATGCCGACCGCGAGGACGCGCTCCTTGTCGCCGCTGAGGGCGGCGGCGGTGAGGGCGATGATCGGGATTTCGCAGCCGCGTTCGCGGAGTTCGATCGTGGCTTCGTAGCCGTCCATGATCGGCATCTGACAATCCATGAGGATGCCGTCGAAGTCTTCGGCGAGGGCGGCGTCGACGGCTTCGCGGCCGTTGTCGACCACGCGGATCTGATTGAACCCCATGCGGGCGAGAATCTGGCGGATGAGGCGTTGATTGATCTCGTTGTCCTCGGCAATGAGAAGGCGGAGGCGGCGGGCTCCGGTGGAGACGGGGTTGATTGGGATGATGCGCTGCGACGTTGTCTTGGCGCGGATGGCGGATTCCTCGGTCGAGGCGACGATGAGTGGGAGGGAGATCCGAAAGGTCGTGCCGACGCCGAAGTCGCTTTCGACATTAATGCAGCCTCCCATGGCTTCGACGAGGCGTTTGGAGATGGCGAGTCCCAGACCCGTGCCGCCGAAGCGCCGGTTGGTCGAGGCGTCGAGTTGATTGAAGGGCTCGAAAAGCGAGGCCAATTTCTCCCGGGGAATGCCGATGCCGGTGTCGGCGACGGAAATGGTGACGCTGGTGCGACCACCCTGGAGCTTCCGGGCGCGGGCGTCGACGACAACGGTGCCCGCGGTCGTGAATTTAATGGCGTTGGAGAGCAGGTTGACGACGATCTGACGCAGGCGATTCGGATCGCCGACGAGGTCCTTGGGAAGCGAGGAACTGATGCTGAGCTCGATGGTGATATCCTTCTCGGAGGCCTTTGGGGCGAGGAGTTCGACGATCTCGCGGAGGAGGACGTCGGGGGAAAATTCGAGTCGCTCCAAGTCGACGTGGCCAGCCTCGATCTTCGAGTAGTCGAGGATGTCGTTGATGATCGTGAGCAAGCTCTCGCCGCCAGCGAGAATCGGGTGGGCGAGGGGCTTGAGGTCTGCCGGGAGGTCGCTATCGAGCAGCAGGTGGGTGAAGCCGATGATACCGTTGAGCGGAGTCCGGATCTCGTGGCTCATGGTCGCCAAGAAAGTGCTCTTGGCGAGGTTGGCGCGCTCGGCGGTCTCCATGGCTGCGCGGATCTCCTCTTCGCGACGGGATTGCTCGGTGACGTCCCAGTTGACACCGACGACCCGGGAAGGCTGGCCATTTTCGTCGACGACGATGTGGGCGTTGGCGCGGATGTGGCGGATGCCCAGATCCGGATGGTTGATCCGGTAGCTGGTGCTGATCTCCGAGTCTTCACTGAGCGAACGGTAAAATTCGGCGGTCGCCTCTTCCGCGTCGTCGGGGTGGAGTCTAGCGCCCCAGGTTTCGACGGTGACGATCCCGTCGTCGAGGAGCTCGACCCCGAAGATCTCGCCCATGAGCGTGTCCCAATGAGCTTGGTTGGTCTCAATGTTCCAATCCCAGACGCCAACCTTCGCGGCTTCGGTGGCAAGACCCAGGCGTTCGGCAAGTTCGCTGGCCCGGGCTTGCGCTTCGACCGTTGAGGTGACGTCTTGGATGTGGGAGATGAAGTGGACGGGTTCACCGTCGGCGTCCCGGAGAAGGGTGACGCTGAGCTTCGCCCAAATGACGTGGCCGTCGCGGTGGAGGTAGCGCTTCTGCATGTCGTAGCCGCTCCGTTTGCCCGCGATCGTCTCGCGGACAAGGGTCAGGTCGTCTTCGACGTCGTCGGGGTGAGTGAGCTGCTGAAAATCGAGGGCGCGGAGATCGGCCTCGGAGTAGCCGAGGAGTTCGCAGAGTGAGCGGTTTACCTGAAGCCAGCCACCGTCGAGCGAGACGAGGGCGATACCGATTGGGGCTTCAGCGAAGGCCGTTTCGAAGGTGTAAAGGCGAGATAAGGCTGTTGGTGACGAGGCAGGGGCGGCGGATTCGGTGACAGCCATTGACGCGGAACGGTAGGGCTTTTTCACGTTTCGTTCGAGGAATTTCCTGTTTCTAAGGGGGTTACGGTGCCTTTTTGGTTGCCCGCGAGGCTTCGGTTCGCTGGATGGTAGTGGCTTGAAACGAAAGAAAGGACGAACCCGCCGCAAGTCGACGCTTGGTCGGGTGATCAGATGGGCAGTCCTCTTTTGTTTATTCATCCTGATCGTGCCCGTGCTTCAAGTCGGTTGCACGCGCTTCGTCGACCCGCCAATGACGCCGGAGATGGTGCGGTTTCGGCTCGCGGGTGACGCGGAGGCGAAGATCCGGGGCTTGCGGTACGATTGGCTGCCGATCTCGGAAATCCCTCGGGAGCAGATCAAGCTCGTGTGGGCTTCGGAAGATCAGCGGTTTTTCGAGCACGACGGGATTGATTTCGAAGAGATCCGGCTGGCGCTGCGGGAGGCCGAGAAAAGCGGGGACGCTCCGCGGGGGGCGTCGACGATCTCGATGCAGTGTGCGCGATGCGTGTTTCTTTGGCAGGGGCGGTCGTGGATTCGTAAGGCGCTGGAGGCGTATTACACGGTGCTCATGGAGGCGATGTTGCCGAAGCAGCGGATTTTGGAGCTTTATCTCAACGTGATCGAGTTTGGCGACGGCGTGTATGGGGTCGGGGCGGCGGCGCAGACCTTCTACGATCAGGAATTGGACACGTTGTCGCGCGAGCAGATGGCGATGCTGGTCGCCGTGATGCCGAATCCCAAGGAATGGTCGGTGCGGGACCCGTCGGCCCGGGTGCGGCGGCGGCAGCAACGAGTGCTCAGGTTGGCGAGTCAGGCGAGGTTTCCGGCGGATGAATTGAAGTGATCGGTGGCGGTCCCGCCGGTGGTCGGCTCGGCACGGTTTCGGAGTTGCTAAATCGAAGCGCCGCCCTATTTTCCGACCCGAACTGATTATGCGAAAAGGAATTGCCGTCTTAGCCCTGCTACTCAGCGTTTGCCCGGGCCTCCGGGCGGTGGAGAGCTACGTGATCGTCGACGAGCTGACGGGCTACGTCCTCGAGTCGCAAGACCGCGACGACAAGCGGCAAATTGCCAGTCTTACGAAAGTCGCAACGGCAATGGTGGTGCTCGACTGGGCGAAACTGAGTTCCGCCGAGCTGGGTCAGACGGTGGCGATTCCCGCCGACGTGATGGCGGTCGGTGGAGTCAATCCGACGGGCTTCCGACCCGGAGACCTTGTCTCGCTGCGGGATCTGCTCTACGCGGCGCTCATGTCGTCGGACAACATCGCGGCGCACACGCTGGCCTTCCACGTTGGGCGTCGTTTGCCGAATGCCGATGGTCTCGGTCCCGAGAAGAACTTCATGGCTCACATGAACGGCCTCGCCCAGAAACTCGGGATGAAGCGAACGCGATTTCTCAATCCGAGCGGGCTGGACAACGTCGATGGCAGCCTGCCGTATTCGACCGCCGAGGATCTGGCGCGGCTGACCCGATACGCCTACGAGAAACCGTCCTTTCAATTTTACGTTTCGCAGAAGACCCGCGATATCCAACTCAATCGTGGCGGGCAGATGCTCTCCGTGACTTTGAGGAATACCAACCCGCTCCTCGACCAAGACGGCATCGATGGCGTCAAGACGGGTCGGACCGCCAAAGCGGGGGATTGCATTATTTTATCAGCGGACCGGGTGGCGGAGTCACGACAGGAGGGCGACCAGCTCACGGTGATCCCCCGGCGCGTGATCGTCGTCCTTCTCGGGGTACGTGATCGCTCGTTGGAAGGTTCGGTGATGATGCGGAAGGCTTGGCAGTTGCACGACCAATGGGTCGCGGGTGGGCGTCAGATCACAAAAGCGGATACGCTGTAGCGGCCAGAGGGACGAGCGAAGCGAAAGTTGGATGGCGGATAAGCGGATTGGGGTCCTGACCAGTGGGGGCGATTGCCCCGGACTCAACGCGGTGCTGCGAGGCGTCGTTCGGGCGGCGGACCAGCGGGGCTGGGAGGTGGTTGGTTTCCACGACGGCTTTGAAGGATTGCTTCCTCCGGGAAATCACGTCGTCTTGGACCGTTCGACGACGGCGGGGATTATGCACCTCGGCGGGACCATCCTCGGAACGACGAACCGCGGGCATTTCGTGTCACGCGGTGGGTCGGGGGGCCGCGGCGGAATCTCGAGCGAGGTCATTGGGAAGGCTCGGCAGACCTTCGAGCAACTCGAGTTATCCGCTCTCATCGTCATCGGTGGCGACGGCTCGTTGTGGACGGCGTTACAACTCGCCGAAGCGGGATTTCCCATCATTGGGGTGCCGAAAACCATCGACAATGATCTCGAAGCGACGGCGTTGACGTTTGGCTTCGACTCCGCACTGGCCTGCGTGACGGACGCGATGGACCGCCTGCACACGACGGCGACGAGCCACAAACGGCTCATGGTGCTCGAGGTGATGGGGCGGCACTCGGGTTGGATCGCGCTGTATGGCGGGATGGCTGGTGGGGCCGACGTGATTCTCATTCCGGAGATCGCCTTTGATCTCGACGCGGTTGCGGCTGAGGTGATGCGTCGAGACGCGGAAGGGAGCCGAAGTACCATGATCGTCGTCGCCGAAGGTGCGATGGGACGCGAGGGCCGCCAGCAAAGATTGGCTGGTGTCGACGGCGAGTCCCGTCTCGGTGGCGTCGGTGAGTTGGTCGCCCGAGAAGTCGGACAACGGACGGGAAAAGAGGTTCGGACGTGCGTGCTTGGGCATCTGCAGCGCGGCGGGGCACCGACGCCGTTGGACCGCATCCTCGGAACTCAGTTTGGGGTCAAGGCGGTGTCTCTGATAGCTGACGAAGCGTTCGGGACGATGGTGAGCTACCAAAACCACGAGATTGAATCGGTGCCGATCTCGCACGCTGTTCACCGTCTGCGGAAGGTGCCCGCGGATGGGCAGATGGTGCAATCGGCGAGGGCCGTCGGGATCACCTTCGGGGACTAGTGCAGTCGGGAAGTCGCCGGTCGACGTGTCGATTCTCAATCGCTGGGGCGATTGTCGTTTGAATCATTGGCTGGAAGGCTCTGACACGTAATTGGCGATCGTGTTGACGCTTTCGAAAGCCGTGCGAGCAACCTCGGCGCTTGGAGTGGCGACGCCGAAGTGCTTCTCCAGACCGACGGCCAGCTCGAGCGCATCGATGGAATCCAACGCCAAACCCTCGGGCGAAAAAAGAGACGTGTCGTCGCCGATCTCTTCCGGTTGCATCTTCAACATGAGGTTTTCCACCATCATTTGCTTAATGCGAAGGTTCAGATCGGGGTCGGACATGCTGGGCTGCTGAACTTGGGGAGAAGTTGACCCTATCCAATTTACAATGCCCCACAACTCCGAAAAACCCCGCCTGGATGCCCTCCTCGTCGCTCGTGGCTTGAGCGAATCGCGCGAGCGGGCCCAGCGGGCGCTCATGGCGGGTCAGGTATTTGTGGGCGGGCAGCGGGTGGAGAAACCCGGAACCCGCGTCGCGGCTGACGCCGAAATCGAAGTGCGAGGCGGCGAGAAATACGTGAGCCGCGGCGGCTTCAAGCTCGAGGCTGCGCTGGATGCTTTCGACATCGATCCCACCGGTCGAGTTTGCCTCGACGTCGGGGCGTCGACCGGGGGATTCACCGACTGCCTTCTCCAACGCGGTGCCGAGCGGGTCCACGCGCTCGACGTCGGTCACGGGCAGCTGCATTGGCGGATCCGCAGCGACGACCGGGTGAAAGAGCAGGAGAAAATCAATTGTCGCAATCTTCGTTTCGACGATATCGGCGAGCGGGTAGCCATCGCGGTAGCGGACGTGAGTTTTATCTCGTTGACCTTGATTGTGCCGCCCGCGTTTGAGTTGATCACTGAAGATGGCGTGATGGTGGTGCTCATAAAACCTCAATTTGAATTGTCGCGCGACCAGGTCGGCCGCGGCGGGATCGTGACAGATCCGGTCGTCCGGTATTCTGCCGTTGAAAAGATCGAGCGCTTTGTGCGCGAAACGCTCGGGCGGACCTGGGGTGGCGTCATCGAGTCACCGATCACCGGCATGAACGGCAACGTCGAGTTCCTCGCTTGCATCCGGCCATGATTGGACTGCTCGCTCATTCGGAGAAAGCCGACGCGAGAGAGCTGGTCTCGGCGCTCTGCGCTGAGCTCGACGCTCGCGGTGCCAGCTACGAGCTCGAAGCGCACACCGCGTCGCTCGTTGGACAAGAATCTTCTCTGGACGAATACGAACTCGCGACGCGCTGCGAACTCCTGGTCATCATGGGCGGCGATGGGACCATCCTGCGGGCCGTGCACCGGGTGCGGGAGCAGTTGCGGCCCGTGTTTGGGATCAACATCGGTTCGCTCGGCTTCCTGACTTGCCTGGGACCGCAGGAAGTCTGCCGGGCGGTTGAGTCGATTCTGACCCAAGATTTTTTGCTCAGCAACCGGCATCTCTTGCTCGTGGAGCTGATCGGCGAGGGTGGGGCAACGCGTTCATTCTATGCCCTCAACGACGTGGTTCTCACGGGCGGAGAGCCGTCACGGTTGGTCCGCATCCACGTGGAAGTCGACGGTGAGACCCTCACGGATTACAACGCGGACGGTCTCATCATCGCGACGCCGACTGGGTCCACCGCCTACTCACTGTCGGCTGGCGGGCCGATCCTGCTGCCAAGCTCCGGCGTGACGGTCGTTACGCCGATCTGCCCGCACGTTCTCACGAACCGCACGGTTGTCGTCGGAGACGACTCGATCCTCGAAGCGCGGCTCGCCGTGCCGGAGCAGCTTGTTTTTATGACGGTGGACGGACAGGCTTCCGTCGAGATGAAGGCCGACGAGGTGCTTCGCGTGACCAAGTCCGAGCGCTGCCTGCCCTTGGCGATGTTGCCCGAAAGGCCCTTCACGGACGTGCTGCGCCAAAAACTCAAATGGAGCGGGAGTAACGTTTAGTTCTTTCCGCAAGATCGAATGGACATCGAAGAAATCTTACTGGCGAGCGACGTGAACCTTGCGCTGAAGCCGGCGACCAAGCGAGAGGCGGTCGAAAATCTGCTCGGGAAATTGCGCGGTGACGGGCGAGTCAAAGACTGGGATGCCCTGGGAGAAGCGGTGCTCGCCCGCGACGCCGCGGCGATCTGCGAGGGAGAGTTGGGCATCTGCATCGCGCACGGGAGGACCGCGGGCGTGACGGGCTCGTGATGGCGGCGGGCCGCGCCGAGCCGGGCACGATCGTGCCCGAGATCGGGGAGCCCGTGCGGCTGTATTTCGTGGTCGGGATCCCGGCGGCTTTCGATACGGCGTACCTTCAGGTCGTCGGCGCCATCGCGCGGGTCTGCCGCAACGAGGCGGCGTTCGAGGAATTGCTCGAAGCCGAGAGCGGTGAGGAGTTTGTCGCGTCGCTGGCGAAGGCCGCCGAGATGCTGTAAAGAGTCTCTGATGAAAAACGACGACCAACCTCTGCTCGAAGTCCGTGACCTGCGGGTCTGGTTCCCGGTGCTCGGCGGACTTCTGCGACGGCGGGTGGGCGAGGTCAAAGCCGTCGACGGCGTCAGCTTCGTCGTCAAGCCGGGGCAGACCGTCGGTCTCGTTGGCGAGAGCGGCAGCGGCAAGACGACGGTCGGTCGCGCCGTCCTCAAGCTCAACGAGGTGACTTCCGGGTCGGTTGCCTACGAAGGGTGCGACATCCTCCCGCTGAGCGAGAGTGCGTTTCGTCCGCTTCGGCGACAAATGCAGATGATCTTTCAAGATCCCTTTGGTTCGCTCAATCCGCGGATGACGATTGGGACGATCGTTGGCGAGGCGCTGGAGGTTCACTTTCGCTCGATGAAAGCAAAAGAACGCCGGGCGCGCGTCGCGGAGCTACTCGAAAAAGTTGGTCTCAAGGGCGAGATGATGGCGCGTTACCCGCATGAGTTCAGTGGTGGCCAACGCCAGCGCATCGGGATCGCCCGGGCGCTGGCGGTCGAACCGAAATTCATCGTCTGCGACGAACCGGTCAGCGCTCTCGACGTCAGCGTCCAGGCTCAGATCGTGAACCTCCTGCAAGATCTTCAGGAGCAATACGGGATCGCGTATCTTTTCATCGCGCACGATCTCGCGGTCGTGGAGCACATCAGCGACCACGTCCTGGTGATGAACCGCGGCAAGATCGTCGAAAGCTCCTCCGCCGAAGAGATCTACCGCGATCCGAAGGACGAATACACCCGCAAGCTTCTGGCCGCCGTTCCGTCGTTGTAAGCTTCCCTGGTCGGGCGCTGAACCCTTCCCGCGCCCCGCTTCTGCCCGCGACGCTTCCGCCGAGACCCCGGATTCACAGGCGTCGATCGGACGTTCTGTTCGCAAACCCGACCACGATCGGCTACGCGTCTCGCCGTTGTAACGAGTGGGCGAGGGACTGGCCGCCCCGTCGGTTCGGGGTGGGTGTCTTGTGGTCTTGTGGGTTGATAGTTGAAAACCGTTGGGTAACAGTCGCCGACGTTCATGCATCCCTATCTCAGAAAACTCCTCGGCTTCAACTGGCTTCTCTTGGGCCTCATGCTGGGCCTCATGGTCTTCGGGATCTACGCCATCTACAGCGCAACGTGGATGCGGACCGATACCTTCTGGGAGTCGCAGATCCAGTGGATCTTCATCTGCCTGCCGATTTTTTTCGTCGTCTCGATGATCGATTACCGTTGGGTCCGCTGGGGCGCGTTGCCGGTCTACGTTCTCGGCCTGGCCGGCCTGCTGGCGACGATGTTCATCGGAGAAAAACGCTACGGAGCACGCAGTTGGTTGGATTTAGGACCAGTGAATTTTCAGCCGTCGCAGCTCGCGATCCTCGCCGGTATCCTCGTCCTGGCTTTGTTTCTAAGCCAGTTCAAGACGATTCACCCATTCTTCCGAATCGCGGCCTGCGGGGCGATCGTCGGGGCGCCCTGGGTGCTCATCCTCATCCAGCCAGATCTCGGCTCCGCGCTGGTCTGGATGCCGGTCATTTTGGGAATGCTCTTCATTGGTGCCATCCCGCTCCGGTACCTCGTGAGCATGATTCTCATCGGCGTGGCGAGCGTTCCGTTGATCGTGAACTTCGGACTCAAGCCCTACCAGAAAGACCGGATCCTGGTCTTCCTCAACCCGGACCTCGATCCTCAGGGAGCCGGTTGGACGATCAACCAATCAATGATTGCGATCGGATCAGGTGGTTGGGGCGGCAAGGGATTTCGCGCGGAGAACACGTTAAACGAGCTGGGATTCCTCCCGAGCACGATCGTTCACAACGATTTTATCTTTTCCGTGCTCGGTGAGCAGCACGGTTTCCTTGGCGGGGTGATCCTGCTCGGGGTTTTCGCGGTCCTGATGTTGGCCTGTCTCTACGTGGTGATGACGGCCGGCGACGACCTCGGGAGGCTGCTGGCCACCGGGGTGTCGATGCTGCTCTTTGCCCACATCTTCATGAACATCGGGATGACCGTGGCGGTGACCCCGATCACCGGATTGCCGCTCCCGCTGGTGAGTTACGGCGGATCGTTTCTCATGATCATCATGGTCAGCTTCGGATTGATGCAGAGTGTGTGGATTCACCGCCGCACGGTGTCTTGACGCGAATTCTGACGCGGTCGTTACCAGCTGCCGCCCCCGCCCCCGCACGGCGAGGCGAACCGGAGGCGGATCTTTCGGGCCGGGGGGCGATCCTGACCGGTTGAGGGGGCGAGCGTGGTAGAAAATGAGAGAAGGCGGCTTCGCCGCTTGGGTTGGGTCGCCAATTTGAAATCGTCGCTCTTCGGGGGGACTCTTGTGCGTCTTGAGTTCCTTGGGAACCGTTTTAGATTGGGAAATGGTTGCTTTGGTAGATTCGGACTCGGTGGTGGACAAGGTGCTCGATGGCGAGCGGATCGACGCGGCGGATGCGCGGGAACTCTATCGGTTGCCGTTGAACGAACTGGGAGCGCTGGCGGACGAGCGGCGGAAAATGGCTAAAGCGGAGGCGCTCGGTGGGCGGGGCAACGAAGTGGTGACCTACATCATCGACCGCAACATCAACTACACGAACATCTGCAACGTTTACTGTAAATTTTGCGCGTTTTACCGAACCGAGAAAGACGCGGATTCCTACGTGTTGTCGCTGGACGAGATCGACCAGAAACTGGATGAGCTGACGGCGGTGGATGGGATCCAAATCCTCATGCAGGGCGGTCATCACCCGAAGTTGGGGATCGATTATTACCTCACGCTGCTTTCGCACATCCGGGATAACTACCCGCACATCAACATCCACGCGTTCAGTCCGCCGGAGTTCAATCACTTCGCCGAGGTCTTCAAAATGCCGATGGGGGAGGTGATTCGGCAATTTCGCGAGGCGGGGTTGGGATCAATCCCGGGAGGCGGGGGAGAGATTCTCGTCGATCGCGTGCGGGACCGGATCGCGCCGCTAAAGTGTAATTCCGATCAGTGGCTGGAGGTGATGCGGATCGCCCACGGGCAGGGAATGAACAGCAGTGCGACGATGATGTTTGGCCACGTCGAGACGTTCGACGAGCGGGTCGAGCACTTGCAGCGGCTGCGGGATTTGCAGGATGAGACGGGTGGTTTCACGGCCTTCATTTGTTGGACGTTTCAGCCGGAGAACACGAAGCTCAAGGCGGAACCCGTGGGTTCGGCGGAGTATCTGCGGATGCAGGCGCTGTCGCGGATCTACCTCGATAACTTCGAGAACGTGCAGAGTTCGTGGGTCACGCAGGGGCCGCGAATCGGGCAGGTGGCGCTTAAATACGGAGCGAACGATTTTGGGAGCGTGATGATGGAGGAAAACGTCGTCAGCAGCGCGGGGACGAGTTTTCGACTGAACTCAAGCGAGATCGAGCGGCTGATCAGCGAAGCGGGCTATGAGCCGCGGCGGCGGGATAACTGGTACGAGCTCGTGGGAGAGCCTGCGGCGGCCTGATTTTTTAAAACGAAGGAACGAGCGAAGATCCCCTCGCAGTTCCCCTCTTGGTTTTCTTCGCTACCTTCCGTTCAAAGCCGGATCTTCCCGAGCGCGGGCGGCGGCTTCGCGGAGTCGGTCTTTTTTGCTCTTTCGGTGGCCTTTGATGCCGCCGCTGTCAGGAGATGGGGGTGGGGGGAGGTCGGTCGGTTCGAAGCCGGGGATCTCTTCGCGGGGGACGCTCAGGTCGTTTCGCTTTTCGATGAGGGCGAAGTGCGCGCTGGACGCGGCGGTGACGAAGCTGATGGCGACGCCGCGCTCACCCGCGCGGCCCGTCCGGCCGATGCGGTGGATGTAGTCGGTCGCTGAGCGGGGGAGGTCGTAGTTCACCACGGCCGGTAGCTGGAGGATGTCGAGTCCACGGGCAGCGAGATCGGTCGCGACGAGCACGCGGATCGTCGAATCCTTGAAGTCTGCCAACACGTCGGTGCGGCCTTGGGTCAGGTCGCCGTGAAACGATGAAGCCGCGATGCCGTTCTGCCGAAGTTTCTCGGCGACGTGGTCGGCGGTGTATTGCCGGGCGACGAAGACGAGGACGCGGTCCCATTTTTCCGCAGCGAGCAAATGGCGCAGCAGGGGCGTGCGCTTGGCGGTGTCGATCCGGATGGCGCGCTGTTCTATGTCCGGAGCATTCGCGTGGTCGGCTTCGATTTGGATGCGCGTGGGGTCCCGGAGGAACTTCGCTGAGATCGACTCGACTGCCGCGGGGAACGTTGCGGAGAACAGGAGGTTCTGACGCCGCTCCGGAAGTAGCGTGAGGATGCGATGGAGTTCATCGGCAAATCCGAGGTCGAGCAGTCGGTCGGCTTCGTCGAGGACCAGCGCCGTCACCCCGGAGAGTTGCACGGCATTTTTATCAATGAGGTCGAGAAGACGGCCCGGTGTGGCGACGAGAAAATCGGTTCCGCCGCGCAGCGCCATCATCTGGGGATTGATCGAAACCCCGCCGACGGCGCTCACGACCTTGACGCGGTCGGGCAGGTGCTGGGACGCGTCCCGAACGACGTCCCGAACCTGCGCGGCGAGTTCGCGGGTCGGCACGAGGATGAGCGTGTGGACGGTCCCGCGGGATTGCTCTCGCCGCTCGAACCAGCGTTGCAGCAGGGGAAGGACGAAGGCGGTTGTCTTGCCGGAACCCGTTTGAGACGTTGCTAGCACGTCCCGTCCCGAGAGCACTGCGGGGATGGCCGCGACCTGCACCGGGCTGGGCTTGGCGTAGCAGCTGGCGGCGCGAACGAGGGAGGACGACAGGCCGAGAGCAGCGAAAGGCATGGGTGGGTTGTAGTCCTTGTTTTTGCTCGAAGCAATGGGCTGCGACCGGTTTTGGGGGAGAGCGGGGCTTCGCCCCTTGGGACGAGTGCAGTGCTGGAAGCCGCGCTTTTCCCTACTTCAGCTGGCCTGCGGCAGCGCTTCGGAGGGAGGCGCCTCTGAGTTGATCGGAAATGTTTGCGAGGTCGAAGGTCGAGCCGGTTGGGAGGACTTTGATGGCGATGTCGGAGGCTTCGAGGGGCGTTTTTGGTTCGACGGTTTTCGGGGGGGTGCGGAGCTGGACCAAGGTGACCGAGCCTTCGCCGGGGCTGACGACGCGGGCTTGACCGTTCGCTTCGATGCAGAGGGCGGTGCGTTCGTCGATGCCGACGCCGATGAGGTCGACGGGTGGCGTCTCCGCGCGGAGGCGGGCGAGGAAGGTGACGAGCCGACCGAGACGCTCGCGTTGGGCGAAGTGGGAGTCGGTGAGGAGTCCGGCGAGGACGGGGACGTCGAACATGCCGGCTTCCAGGGTGACCCGGAAGTCGAACGGGTCGGCGAGCGCTTCTTTCGAGACGACGGTGTCGTTGCGGGCGGAGTAGCAGTGGCCGCCGAGGACGGCAAGGCCGGCGCTGGTGCCGCCGAGGGGTTTGCCGTCGGCGTGGTGCTCGTTGATGGCGGCGGCGAGCGGAGTGCCGGCCCAGCAGGAGTAGTAGCGGGCTTGGTCACCGCCGGCGATGAAGATGCCTTCGGCGTTGGCGATGCGCTCGAGGATGGCGGGGTCGGAGGCGGGCGTTTCCGAAGCGAAGACGATGCTGGTGACGGAGTTGATGCCGCCGATTTCGGAAAAAAAATAGTCGTTGTAGCCGTCGCTGCCTCCCGCGCGGAGCACGACGATGTCGCCGCCGCCAGCTTGCTGAAGGAACCAATGCATGGCTTCGTCGACGTCGCCGCCGCCGCCCATGAGGAGGAGGCCGGGGGAGGTCTTCGTTTTGACGTCCGCGTTGCCGAGTTCGTAAAGGGTGTAGTCGGGGCCGGACGATTCGGTCGATGAGTTGGCTAGGGTCGGGCTTGGGGTCATGACGGCGAGGACGGTGGCGAGGCAGAGGCAGCGGATGGGTCTCACGGCACCATCAATGGAGGGGCGGTTCGTGGGGAGCGAAGAAAATCGGGCGGTGGTGGGTGATATCAGACCTTCGGAGTATGGGCATGGTGGCGGATTGCGGTAGGGTCTTGGCGATGAACATTGGTCTGGGAATCGTGGTTGCGTCGCTGGTTATCGCGACCGCGGGAGCCGAGCAGATGCTTCTCAAGGGGAATTCGACGGAGCCGGAATCGCTGGACCCGTACCTGGTGCGCGGGGCGGCGGAGTGGACGATCATCGGGGCGTTGTTCGAAGGGTTGGTGGTCGCTGATCCGGAGACTCTCGAGCCTGCTCCGGGTGTCGCGGAGTCGTGGGAAGTTTCGGAGGACGGGTTGATTTATCGGTTTCAGCTGCGCGGTGGTGCGCGGTGGAGCGACGGATCGGCGCTTGGCGCGGAGGATTTTCTCTATTCGGCGCGGCGGATTCTTTCGCCGAGGCTCGGTTCGTATCAGGTCGAAGACACCCTGGCTTTCGTGAAGAACGCTTCGGGTTACCAAGCGGGGACGGTGACGGATTTTTCGAAAGTCGGGATTCGGTCGCCGGAGCCGGGGGTCGTGGAGATGGAACTGACGCAGCCCGCGCCGTTTTTTCTGGCGGCGTTGATGCAATTTTATCCGGTTCAGCGGGCGGCGATCGAGGCGCACGGACGGATCGACGAGCGAGGGACGGCCTGGGCCCGGGAGGGAAATCTCGTGGGAAACGGGCCGTTCGTGCTGAGCGAGTGGACGCCGAATAAGCACGTGATCGTGCGGAAAAATCCGCAGTATTGGGACGCGGCTCAAGTCGAGCTGGACGGGGTGACGTTCCTTCCCATCGAGAACGCGACAACCGAGGAGTCGGCTTTTCGGAGTGGCCAGCTGCACCTCACGAGCGGCGTGCCGCCGCAAAAGATCGCTTTGTACGAGGAGAAGTTTCCGGAGTGGATCCAAACGCTGGAGGACTTCGGGATCTATTTTTACTCGGTGAACGTGCACCGCGCCCCGTTGGACGACGTGCGGGTGCGGCGGGCGCTTTCGCTGACGATTGATCGAGAGGCGCTCGTGCAACACGTGCTGCGTGGAGGGAAGCGGGCGGCGGCTTCGTTCAGTCCGCCGGGGATGCCGGGCTACGATCCGCCGAGGGGCTTGGAGTTCGACGTGGTGGAGGGGCGTCGGCTGCTGGCCGAGGCCGGGTACCCGGGCGGGAAGGGGCTGAGGCCGGTCGAGATCCTGGTCGACGGGCGGGCGCCGCACCGGTTGATCGCGGAGGTGGTGCAGGAGATGTGGCGGAAGAATCTGGGGATTGCGGTCGAGATCCTGAGCCAGGAGACGCGGGTGCTCATCGCGACGAAGAACGCGGGGCGATTTGACCTGGCGCGGGGGAGTTGGAACGCAGCGACGTTTCAGGATCCGCAATTTTTTCTCGGCGCGTGGACGACGGGCAATCACTTCAACGAGGCGGACTGGAGCGACGCAACGTTCGACTCGTGGATCGCGAAAGCGCAGGCGGAGGGAGACGCGGAGAAGCGGGCGGCATTTTTCGTGGAGGCGGAGCGGGTGTTTTTGGACGAGCTGCCGGCGATTCCGATTTTTTACACGACGCAGGTGATCCTGAAACAACCGGCGGTCGCGGGTTGGCGGGGGACGCCCTACAACGATCGGCGGCTCAAGGAATTGAGTCTGGTGCCGTCCGCGCGATGAGGGCGGACGTGATCCGGCCCGTTCGGGAGGCCGATCTGGCGGCGATCGTCGAGATGGTGCGGCGGGAACCGTGCGCGCTCACGAGTCTGCCGGACGACGAGGAGATCCTCGCGGGGAAGGTGATCGCGAGCGCGCATTCGTTTCGGCGGGGGGTAGCGAGGCCGGGGGATCAGCTTTATCTCTTCGGGTTGGAGGACGGCGGGTCGAGGGAGTTGCTGGGGGTCTCGGGGATTGCGGCGAAGGTCGGGGGATTCGATCCGTTTTACTCGTATGAAATTCGGCGGGAGTCGCACCGGCATGATCCGCTGGCGGTGGACCGGGACTTCGAGGTGCTGCACCTGGTGCGGGAACACAGCGGGCCGTCGGAAATCTGTTCGCTCTATCTTCGGCCCGGGTCGCGTGGTGGGGGCCGGGGGCGGCTGCTGTCGCTGGCGCGGTTTTCGTTTCTGGCGGCGTTTCCGGAGCGGTTCGAGGAGGAGGTGATTTCGGAGTTGCGGGGGGTGTCGGACCCGGAGACGGGCGCGCCGTTTTGGAATGCGGTGGGGTCGCACTTTTTCAACACGGATTTCCGGTCGGCGGATTTTCAGAGCGGGATCGGGAACAAGTCGTTCATCGCGGACCTCATGCCGAGGCATCCGGTTTATGCGTTTCTGCTGCCGGAGGAGGCGCGGGCGGCGATCGGGCGGGTTCACGTTGAGACGCGGCCGGCGCGATCGTTGTTGGAGCGGGAGGGATTTCGGTTCGGTGAGCGGGTGGATATTTTCGACGGCGGGCCGTTGCTCTCGGCGAAGGTGGGCGAGATCCGGACGGTGCGGGAGCGGCGGAGTGGGGTGGTGGCGGGGGTGAGGCCGGTTGGTGGGGCGGGGTGGATGGTCGCGAACGACCGATTGGACTTTGGTGCCGTGATGGCAGGGATCGAGGTCGAGGGAGAAAGGGTGTGGCTCGACGGCGAGGTGGCGGAGGCGCTGGAGGTCGGGGCGGGGGATCGAGTCACTTACGTTGGGGTGCGGTGATCGAGCGGGCTTACGAGGTGAACTTCGACGGGCTGCCGGGGCCGACGCATAATTTTGCGGGCTTGTCGGCGGGGAACAACGCGTCGCGCCAGCACCGGCACGAAACGTCGCATCCGCGGGCGGCGGCGCTCGAGGGCCTGGCGAAGATGCGGCTGCTTTACTGTCTGGGAGTGCGGCAGGCAGTCCTCCCGCCGCACGCGCGGCCTTCGCTGGCGGCGCTGCGGCGGCTGGGATTTGCCAGCGTGGAGGCGGCGAGGGAAGCACCCCATCTGCTGGCGGCGGCTTCTTCGGCATCGGGGATGTGGGCGGCGAATCTGGCGACGGTCGCGCCGTCTTCGGACACGGCGGATGGGCGGGTGCATTTTACCCCGGCGAATTTGGCGGCGCATCTGCACCGGTCGCTGGAGGCGGACTTTTCGACGCGGGTGCTGCGGGCGATTTTCGGTGACGAGGATTGTTTTGCGGTGCACGACGCGTTGCCGGCGTGCGCGGGCTTCGGCGACGAGGGGGCCGCTAATCACGTGCGTTTCTGCGGGCACGGGGACGCGCACGGGGAACCGGGGGTTCACCTTTTCGCGTACGGGGGGCGGCAAGGGGAGGAGGCGAGTCGGGCGGTGGCGAGACTGCACGGGCTCGATCCCGAGATGGTCGTTTTTGCGCGGCAGGGTCGAGCGGCGATTGACGCTGGGGTGTTTCACAACGACGTGATCTCGACGGGGAATCGCTCGTTTTTCTTGTGTCACGAAAAAGCCTTCGAAGATGCGGAGGGGGTGCTGGCCGCGTTGCGGGCAGCATTTTTCCGGCGGAGCGAAGTCGGTGAGCTTCGGGTCGAATGGGTCCGGAGCGCGGAAGTGAGTGTGGCGGAGGCGGTGGGGAGTTATTTGTTCAACAGCCAAGTCGTCGATCTGCCGGACGACGCGGGAATGGCGCTCATCGCGCCAAGCGAGTGCGCGGAGTCGGCGGCGGTGCGGGGTTTGATCGAGCGGATGGTGGGCGATGCGGATTGTCCGTTGGTGGACGCGCGGTATCTTAATCTGCGCGAAAGCATGTCGAATGGGGGCGGTCCGGCTTGCTTGCGGCTGCGGGTGGTGCTCACCGAGCGGGAGCTGAACCGCGTGCGGGGGCGGGTGCTGTGGAATCCGTCGCTGGACGGTGAGCTGGTGGGGTGGGTTGAGCGCAACTACCGCGAGACGTTGGAGCCGGGGGATCTGGGCGATCCGGCGCTGCTGGACGATTCGAGGCGGGCGCTGGGGGAACTGAGTGGCATCCTCGAGCTGGCGGATTTATTTCAGGAGTGAGATCAGGCGCGCGCGGTTGGGGACTTCAAGCTTTTGAAAAATGCTGGTGAGTTGGGTTTTCACGGTGAGGATGCTCTTGGAGAGACGCTCGGCGAGTTCGCGGTTGCTGAGGCCATGGCAGACTTCCTCGACGAGCTCTTTTCCGAAGGGGTGAGGCGGGCGAGGAGGACGACGCGGGCGTCGTCGCGGTCCCGGAGGTCGAGGGCGGTGGCCCGCTGCTCGATGAGGATCAGGAGGCGGGGCTTGGCGATGCTGGATGCCGTGCGGCTGACCATCGAAACCGTGGCGCGGAGACCGGGCACGGTCGGGTGGCTCACGCTCGATTGCACGGCGTCAGCGTCGGCGCTGGCCTTCATCGATTCGACGATGAAACGGTCTTTGACCTGATCGCAGGCGCTGAGGAGTTCATCGGGGACGGCGAAGACGTCGCGAACGTTGAAGGCGCGGGAGTCCGACGTTCCTTGCTGCCAGAGGATGGACTTCTGTTGGGCTTCCTCGTTCGCGAAGAGGGGGCGGAGGTCCCAGTCGAGGAGAATGAGACCGATGGGAATGCGTTTGTTAAAATCTTCGAGTCCGCGGCGGAGTTGGCGCTCGCTCTGGGCGGTGGCGACGCGGTCGATCGCGATTTCGAGGAACGGGTAAAGCCGCTCGAGGAGCGCCATCTCGCCGTCGGTGTATTCCGTTTGGCGGGAAGACCGGTAGAGGCTGAACATGGCCTTCACGCCGGACTTGTCCCAGAAGAGGAACGAGACGCCCTTGTCCCAGCCTTCGGCCTTGGCGACCCGGCGGGCGAAGGCCGTTTTCAGAAACTCCGCGCGGGGCGGCAGGACGTCGCGGAAGCGGTAGTGCTGGAGGCGGCGGTGCTTGAGGATGAATTCGTTGAAGGGGCTGTCGGTGCCTCGCTCCGCGTACCACTTGGACGCGTTTTCGATGGCCGGATCGGTGAAGACCATGCGGGCGTCGCCCATGCCGATGTGGCCGAGATACAGAGTCACCCGATGACTCGGTGCGGCGGCTTGGAGCAGATCGCGCATCGCTTTCCACAGGGGGCGGACCTCGTTTGCTGCGTGCAGGCCGAGCAGGTGTTCGTAGAGTCGGTCGAACGATTCGTGAGCTGCCGCCGCGCGCTTCATGGCCAGAGACTCTCGCGGACCACGGGCAATGTCAGGCTGATTCGATCGCATATACGACCTTCGCCGTATGGACGGTCTGGACACGTCGTGGGAATCTGGAATCGTCGAGCGTTGGGGGAGCCAGTGTCTCGAGCAACGAAAAATCAACGCAGACGAATCAATGACTATGAAGCAAATCAACAAACACTCCGCGCTCCGGGCGCTGGGAATCGGGGCGGTGATCGCGGCTCTGTCAATCGGGTCGGTGACGGCGCAAGTCGTGACGGCGTTCGAGTTCAATGAAGTCGCTGGCACGGGGCTGACGGGATTGATCAATTCAGGCACGGGCGGCGGATCGTTCGACGCTGATAACGCGGCCGCGCAGACGAACGGGAGCGGCGGCTTGGTCATCGGCGGGGTGGACCAGTTGGACGCAACCCGCCGCTACGCTTTCGTCGACGGTGGGGATATCACGAGCGGCGTCATCCAATTGGATCTGACCGTGACCAGCTGGAATTTTGCGGACGTTGAGTTTTCTCCGCAATTTCAGTTTAACGTCATCAACGACGACCCAGCCGCAATTGGGATCGCGGGAATCATCTTCGACGTCGGTGACACGGACGTGTTCGTCAACTCGATCTCGGATACTGGGACTGAGAACCCTTCGTCGGCGGACGTTGCTTTCTCGAAGGTTCTCAGTAGTCCCATTTTGTTTCGGCTGACGATCAACCTCGATGCGCTGACCTACGGGTTGCAATACGACGACGGGACTGGTTTTCAGACGGTTGGGGTGACTCAGGCGCTCGACGGGTTTGATCCAGCCGACAATATCCTGGCCCGAGAGTTTCAGCTCGTCACGCGGGATGACAGCACGGGCAGCTCGTTCGTCGTGGACTCGCTCACCCTGACGGTCGTGCCCGAGCCATCCACGATGGCCCTCTTTTTGTTGGCACTCGTTGGGGGGGTGGTTGCTCTACGCGGTCGGCGGCAAGAGGCGTGATTGAATCTAGGTGCGGGGGACTCACATGAAAGCAAAACGGAAAAATCGCCTTCCCCTAGGCTTCACGCTCATTGAGGTCTTGGTCGTTGTTTCGATCATCTCGATTCTGGCGGCTCTCGTGGTGCCGGTGCTTGGGAAGATGAACGTCTCGGCGAACATCACCCGCTCGTTGAGTAATCAGCGGACGATCGCCGCGGCTGCGCTAACCTACGCGAACGAGAACGGGACGTTGCCGGGCCCGACCTGGACGTTCATCAGTTCGCCGGAGTACGAGCGGTTGTTGCCGGAGGCGGAGCAGAAAAAGAATCTTCGCAGGATTCTGGCGGATTACATTCCTGAGCGGAAAAACGTCTGGATCGGCAGCAATCCGAAGACCGCCGAAGTCAGCAAAGATATGGTGGTGCTGGCGCTGAACAATCGAACGACGACCGAGCCAGCCCGTTTTTTTGGTTACCCTTCTTCGCGGACGACGACGCAGCCGAAAAATCCGATTCAGATCGCTTCCGCCGACTACCAGCGAGGCACTCGAGGATACGACGTCACGCAGCCGAGCCAAATTTGGATGATTTCGGACGTGGATAACGTGAACTACAACGGGTTGCCCAACGGCGACGAATTTGCCCCGATCAACGGGGGGCGGGTCTACGTTTTTTTCGACGGTCACGGATCGTTCGTGAAGGACGCGGATCGTCCCGCGAACGCGGATCAGCGAGGCAACTAAGCGGCGAGTTCTTGTAATGGTGGAGTCATTGGTTCGACCCGTTCGGGAAGACAAATTGAACGGTGCCCTCGCTCGGGAGTTTCAGCGACTCGAGGAGACCGAGGCTGAGCGAGCCAATCTGTTGAGTGACTGGGTTGGGACTAATTCGGGGAGTTGGAACCAAGCCGGACTTGGCTTGCAGCGGGAGCGGTTACGGCACGCCTTCGCCCGACTGGGTGGGGATATGGCCGAGGAGACGATGGCTGCGTCGAATTCGGAATCATCGGCGGAAGCTCTCTCGGCGGGCGAGCGCAGGATTCTGACCGTTCGTAAACGTCCGGAGGCATCGTTACAGGTGATGCTCGTGGGGCACTACGACACCGTCTACGGGAGCGACGATGGGTTTCAAAGGGCGGAGCGAGCGGGGCGGGAGGTGCTGCGGGGGCCGGGGACGGCGGACATGAAGGGCGGTCTGGTCGTGATGCTTTCGGCGCTGGAGGCATTCGAGCGGGCGACGGATGGTGAGAGCGAGCTGGGGTGGACCGTTTTTCTCAACCCGGACGAAGAGATCGGTTCGATCTGGAGCGAGCCGTCGTTGGTGCGGCACGCTGAGGGGAGCGACGTGGCGTTGGTCTATGAGCCGTCGCTGCCGGATGGGGGGTTGGTTAGTGCGCGAAAGGGATCTGGGACGTTCACGTTTCGGGCGCGGGGAAAGGCGGCGCACGCGGGGCGGGATTTCGCCGCAGGGCGGAACGCGATCTGCCTGCTGGCGAGGTTGGTGTCGGCTCTCGATGGATTGAACGGACGGCGGGATGGGCTGACGGTAAATGTCGGTCAAATCGAAGGAGGAGGTGCGCCGAACATCGTGCCTGCGCAAGCGTCGTGCCTGGTGAACGTGCGGACGGTCGTTCCGGAGGACGAAGCGTGGTTCCGCGAGCGGTTGGAGGAAGTGCTGCGGGCGCTGGGTGGCGGAGAGGGCTACGGGTTGGAAATGGTGGGGCAGTTCTCGAGTTCGCCGAAACCGGAAACGGTGGGAACGCGGCGGCTGCTCGACGCGATGGCGGAGATCGGCGGCGAGCTGGGGGTTGATTTATCCTGGGCGCCGACGGGCGGAGCCTGCGACGGCAATCGGTTGCAGGCTGTCGGGTTGCCGACGCTCGACAGTCTGGGCGTGGTGGGGGCGCATTTGCACAGCGACGAGGAATTCATGCACATCCCGAGTCTGACCGAGCGGGCGAAGATGAGCGCGCTGCTGCTCGCGATGCTGAGTCGCGGGGAGGTCGTCGGGCGTCGGGCGGGGCGGGCGGTCCGTTGATGAGAGGCAGGCGGCGGCGTTTCTTGTCGTCGGGTGAGGCGGGGGTCGGTGAGAGTGCCGGGGAGCCATGAGGATGTTCGTTTCCAGATTTGCCTCGATGCTGCTGGTGCTTTGGGGGGTGGCAACGGTGACGTTCTTCATCATTCGGCTCGCGCCGGGTGGGCCGTTTGACAATGACCGGTCGGTGCGCCCGGAGGTGCTCGCTGAGCTGGAGTCGCACTACGGATTGGATCAACCGCTGGTGACGCAATACGCGCAATACCTCGGCAATCTGCTCCGCGGCGATCTCGGGCCCTCGTTCAAATATCCGGGTCGGACGGTGAACGAGATCATCCTCGAAGCGCTGCCCGTCTCCTTGGAACTGGGGCTTTGGGCGCTGCTCATCGCTTTGGGATTCGGGATTCCGGTCGGAATCTGGGCGGCGCGGCGGCGGGGGGAGTGGACGGATCAAATGGCGATGGGGCTGTCGGCGCTCGGGGTGTGTCTGCCGACCTTTGTCGTGGGTCCGATTCTCATTCTGATCTTTGCGCTCTGGCTGGGCTGGCTGAATTCGTCCGGGTGGACGAGTCCGTCGGACCGGATCCTGCCGGCGATCACTCTGGGGGCGGCTTACGTCGCCTACGTTGCTCGACTCATGCGGAGCGGGTTGGTCGAGGAGTTGAAGAAGAACTACGTCCGGAGTGGGCGGGCGAAGGGAGTTCGCGAAGGGACTCTCGTGTGGAAACACGCGATGCGGCTCGCGGTGACACCGGTCGTGGCGTACCTGGGGCCGGCGATGGCGGGGATTCTCACCGGATCGTTTGTGGTCGAGTCGATCTTTCAGGTTCCGGGGCTGGGGCGCTTCTTCGTGACGGCTTCGCTCAATCGGGATTACACGCTGGTGTTGGGGATGGTGCTTTTTTACGCGGCGCTCATTTCGATTTTCAATTTCATCGCCGATCTTGCGCAAGCGGGGCTGAATCCGCGCATCCGCCATGCATGACGTGGCCTCGGTGCAGACGCGGGGCGCGCGGAGCGTCTTCGGGGGGGCGCTTTTTTTGGTCGCGGTGGGGTTTCTCGCGATTTTGGGGACGGCTTGTCTGGTTGGGCCGAGTTTATTTCCCGACGCGGCGAGGGAGCAGCACCTGGCGCTGGGCGCGGTCGGTCCGAGTGGGGAGCATTGGTTTGGAACGGACGTGCTGGGTCGGGATCAGTTGGCGCGGATGCTGGAGGGCGGACGGATCTCGCTGGGGGTGGGGCTTTGCGCCGCGTTGGTCTCGTTGGTGATCGGGGTGCTCTACGGCGGGGTGGCGGGTTACGCGGGCGGGCGAATCGACGCGGCGATGATGCGGGTCGTCGATCTCCTGTACGCGCTGCCCTTCGCGGTGGTGGTGATTTTGCTCATGGTGGTATTTGGGCGGAGCTTCTTTTTGTTGTTCGTGGCGATTGGGGCGTTGGAATGGATGACGACCGCGAGGATCGTGCGGTCGCAGGTGCTCGCGGTGCGGAAGCTGGACTACGTGCTGGCGTCGCGGGTCGTGGGCGCGGGTCGCGCGCGGATTTTTTTCCGGGGAATCCTGCCGAACATCTCGGGACCGGTGATCGCTTACACGACGCTGAACGTGCCTTCGATTATCCTGCTGGAGTCATTTCTGAGTTTTCTGGGGCTGGGGCCCAGCCGCCGCTGAGTTCATGGGGGACGCTGATCAAGGAGGGGGCGGAAATGATGGAGATCTACCCGTGGCTGCTGCTGTTTCCGGCGTTCTTTTTCACCGCGACGTTGCTGGCGTTGAACGTGGTGGGGGATGGGTTGCGGGAGGCGTTTGATCCGAGTGGGGGGAAGTGAGACTTCGCCTACTTGATGCCGACGCTGGAGGAGCGTTTGGCGAGGTTGCGTCGAGGCTTTTTCTTTTTCGTGAGGTCGGTGCGGTGGGCAACTTTGTCGATTTGGCCGACTTTGAGGTATTGCTGGCGGACTTTCTCCAGCATTTCGTCGCGACGGTCGTAGAGCTTCTTGGGCTTTCTCGGCTTGGTTTTGCTGAGGGCGTAGGCGGTGATGAGGGGGAGTGCGACGGTGCTGTCGAGGTAACAAACGACGCAGTCGGGCAGGGAATCGGGATCGATTTTTCCCCAGCTCACGGCTTCTCCCGGGGTTGCTCCGCTGAGGCCGCCGGTGTCGGGTCGGGCGTCGGTGCACTGGAGGAAGTAGTCGTGGCCGCGTTCTTCGATGCCCATCACTTCCTGAATCTGGGGTTCGGTCTGGAGCATGAAATTCTTCGGACTGCCGCCACCGAGAATGAAAACGCTGCTTTTCCCGCCGGAGGATTTGGCGTCGTAGACAATCGAGGCGGTTTGGTTGACGTCGCGGTTGACGTCGAAGCTGAGCTTGGAATCGCGCAGCGACATGGCGGCGACGTTCATTCCGATCGACGAATCGCCGGGGCTGCTCGTGAAGATGGGGACGCGGTATTTGTAGGCGGCGGCGAGGAGGCTGTGCTCGGAGATGCCGAGGGTCTTCTCGCGTTCGTGGACGTATTTACCGAGGAGGAAATGGAATTCGTCGGTGCCGAGGGAGCGTTGAAATTCGGGACCCTGGATGACCTGGCGGACGAAGGCGTCGGTGTCGAGGAGGACGTCGTAGTCGAAGAGGACGTCATAGATGCGGATGACGCCGGCGTGGCGGAGGTCGATGTCGTTGAGGTTCGGCGAGCCGGCGAAGAGTTCCATCCCGAGGCCGTAGTGGAGGTCGTGGTAGAGGTTGGCCCCGGTCGAAATGATCCAGTCGACGAACCCGACTTTGAGGAGGGGGACGAGGCAGGATTTTCCGAGGCCGGCGGGGGTGAGGGCGCCGGTGAGAGACATCCCGACGGTGCCGTCTCCTTCGAGCATTTTGTTGGTAAAGAGGCGGCAGGCTTCGGCGAGTCGGGCGCCGTTGTAGGCTTTGAAGGTGCCGTCGACGAGGTCGGCGACGGACATGTTTTTCCTCGCGGGCGTGGGGAGGAGGCGCGGGAATTGTTTGTTGAGCGTGGGCATGGGATTTCGACGTTCGATTTCGGGTGACTGACTAGTCCATGAAGAAAGGACTCGTTTCGGCTTCTGCGTAGCTCGTGTCGTCGAAGGGGGCGTCGAGCGACGGTTGGGGTTCGCCCTGGGCCTGGATCTGGGCCGCCGCGTCGTCGTCGGTGGCGAGTTCGGATTGCGGGGTGGTGGCGCAGGCGGCGAGCGTGAGGGTTGTGGCGAGGAGTGCGAAAGGTCGGATCATCGTTGAGATTTAGAACAGTTTGCCCTCGACGAAAACGAGAAACGCCCGCTTGAGGTGGGACCGGGGCCGTCCTACGTTCGCCGCCATGAAGATTGCTTTTTTGGGGGCCGGAAAGATGGCGACGGCGCTGGCGCGGGGCTTGGTGGATTCGGAGGTTTGCGGAGCGGGTGACATCACCGTCGCCGACGCGAGTAACGTGGCGCGGAGCGCGCTGGCTTCGCAGCTCGGCGTGAAGGCGGCGGAGTCGAACGAGGCGGCGGTCAAGGTCGCGGACGCGGTGATTCTCTGCGTGAAGCCGTCGGATGCGGCGGCGGCGCTCGAGCCGTGCGCGGGGGCGCTGGACGGGAAGTTGTTCATCTCGATCGCGGCGGGTCTGACTTTGGAGTCATTGGGGAAGATGGTCGGTGACGGCGTGCGCGTCGTGCGAGCGATGCCGAACACTGCGGCCCAGGTCGGGCGGAGTGCGACGGCGTTCGCTGCTGGGCCGGGGGTGACGGACGTGGATCTCGCGCTGACTCGGAAAATATTTGGCGCGGTCGGGTTGGCACTGCCGGTGCCCGAGTCGCAACTCGACGCCGTGACGGGGTTAAGCGGGAGCGGACCGGCTTACGTTTATCTCGTGATCGAGTCGCTGTCGGACGGCGGCGTGGCGGCAGGCTTGCCGCGAGCGCTGGCTTCCCAATTGGCGGTGCAGACGGTGATGGGCGCAGCGGCGATGGTGGCGGAGACGAAGGAGCACCCGGCGGTGCTGCGGGAGGCGGTGACGAGTCCCGGTGGGACGACGGCGGCTGGGCTGCGGGTGCTGGAAAGTGCGGCGGTGCGGTCGGCGTTCATCGAGGCCGTTGGTGCGGCTACGGATAAATCGACTGGGGGCTAAGTCGTGAGGATCCGATTTTTGATTCTGGCGCTCGTGGTTGGCGGCGGCGCGGTGGCGCAGGAAAATCCCGACACGTTCGTGCCGGACGTGGCGCGTTCGGCGGCGGCGGAGGGGAACGAGGCGTTCGCGCGGGGTGATTACGACGCTGCGCGGGAGGCCTACCGCAAGGTCATCGAGCTCGCGCCGAATAACGTGGTGGGTTCAGTGAATCTGGGTGTCGTCGAGTACCGGGCGGGGAACCTCGAGACCGCGGAGACGGTGCTCATGAACGTCGTGCAACAGCGGATCAAGACGGGGGCGGCGTGGCTGACGTTGGGGATCATGTTCTACGAAAACAATCGAATCGACGAGGCCCTGGCGGCGCTGGCCCAGGCGACGCTTTACGACGAGGGGAACGCGCGGGCGCACAATTACTTTGGCGTGACGATGGGGGTGAAGGGATGGAAGGACGGGGCCGAGGCGGAGTTGCGGCGGGCGGTTGAACTGGATCCCGAGTACCGCGACGCGCATTACAATCTGGCGTTGCTTTACCTGGAGCGGCGCCCGCCCTCGGTCGAACTGGCCAAGCGGCACTATTACCGGTCAGTGGAGCTGGGCGCACCGCGGGACGCGGTTCTGGAAAAAAATCTTAAAGTTACGACCGGTGCCCGCTAGCTTCTTGCGGATCGTGAACCATCTGCGCCTCGCTCTCGCCCTTTTTCTCGCCGCCCACGTGGCGGTGGCCGCTGATCCGCCGAAAATTTACGGCAAGTCGGCGATCCTCTTCGACGCGAACACGGGGGAGGTTCTTTACAAGAAGGCGGACACCTATTCAACGCCGGTCGCGAGCACCCAGAAGCTTCTCACGGCGCTCGTCGTGGCGAAGTCGGGGGATCTCGACGGAAAGCTGACCATTGATAAATCGGACACCCTCGAGGAGCCGACGAAGCTGTACCTCAAGGAGGGGGACCAATATCGCCGGGCGGATCTGCTCAAGGCGCTGCTCGTGAAGAGCGCGAACGACGTGGCCCACGCCCTCGGACGGGACAACGCGGGGAGCATCGACGAGTTTGCGGCAAAGATGAATCGCGAGGCGCAGCGGCTCGGAGCGCAGAATTCGAACTTCGTGAACGCGAACGGCCTTCCGGATAGCCGACAGGTGTCGACGGCGCGAGACATGGCGTGCATCGCGCGGGCGGCTTATCGAAATCCGCTGCTGCGCGACATCATGGCGATCAAGTCGTATCGATTCGAATACGCGAGTGGGAAAGGCGTGACTCTCACGAATACCAACCGCGTGTTGCGCACGTATTCGTTCTGCAACGGAATGAAGACCGGCTACACGAATCTCTCCGGGCATTGTCTCATCGCGAGTGGGTCCTACGGCGGACGCGACATGATCGCGGTGGTGCTACGGAGTAACAAGGCGAACGTGTGGGATGACTGCGCGTCTCTGTTGGAATACGGGTTGGGGATTGATCGGCGGAAATTCATGGGCGGGTCGTGAGCTGGGGTGAGGGGTTGGCGGCTTGGCCGGTTGATGTGGTTCATTGGCTGGAAGCCAGTGCGACGGATGAGGTCTGATGGTGCGGAAGTATTCTTTGGCTCCCGTGGCTGGGGCCTCCTCGGGAATTGATTTTGCGGCGGAGCTGAATGAGCAGCAGCTGGCGGCGGTGACGAGTCCGCCGGGGGCGGCGCTGGTAATCGCGGGCGCGGGGAGCGGGAAGACGCGGACGCTAACCTTCCGCGTGGCGTGGTTGCTGGATCAAGGGGTGGCGCCGGAGTCGATCCTGCTGCTGACTTTTACCAACAAGGCTTCGCGGGAAATGTTGGAGCGGGTGGCGGGGGTCGTCGTCGGGGGAGCGGACGGAATCTGGGGGGGAACGTTTCACTCGATTGGCAACCGGATCCTGCGGCGGAACGCGGAGCGGATCGGGTTTCGGCCAGGGTTCTCGATCATGGACCGGGAAGATCAGACCGATCTGATCGAGTCGGTGGTGGCGCGCGAGGGAATGCGAACGGAGGATAAACGGTTTCCGAAGGGGAGTGTGCTGGCGGAGATCTTCGGACTCTCGATTAATTGCGGAACGTCGATCCCGGAAATTCTCCGGGATCGGTATCAGTATTTTATCCCGCTGGAGGCGCAGATTCAGCGGGTCGCGGTGGCCTACGAGGGGCGGAAGCGAGAATCGAATTCCATGGATTTCGACGACCTGCTTTCGAAGACGCTGGAACTCTTCGTGACGTGCCCGGACGTGGCGGAGCGGTATCAGCGGCAGTTTCAGCACGTCCTCGTCGACGAATACCAGGACACCAATCGGCTTCAGGCTGAGCTGATTGATCACATCGCGAAGGTCCACGGCAACATCATGGTCGTGGGTGACGACGCGCAGTCGATCTACTCGTGGCGGGGAGCAAATTTCGCGAACATTCTGCGGTTCCCCGAGCGCTATCCGAACGCCGTGGTGCACAAGATCGAGACAAACTACCGGAGCGTGCCCGAGGTGCTCGAACTGGCGAACGCGGCGATCTCGGGGAACACGAAGCAATTTAAGAAAGAACTGCGGGCGGTGCGCTCGTCGCTGGGAATGAAGCCGGCGGTGGTGCCGTTGCAGACGAACAACCAGCAGGCTTCGTTCATCGCTCAGCGGGTGTTGGAACTGAGCGAGGAGGGGGTCGATCTGCGGGAGATGGCGGTGCTGTATCGGGCGCACTACCATTCGCTGGAGATTCAGTTGGAATTCACGCGGCGCGGGATCCCGTTTGCGATCACGAGTGGTCTGCGGTTTTTCGAGCAAGCCCACGTGAAGGACGTCGCGGCGTTTCTCAAATTTGCGGTGAACCCGACGGACGAGGTCGCCTTCAAGCGAATGGTCAAATTGCTCGCCGGGATCGGACCGAAGGCGGCCGAGAATTTGTGGGTGGCGGTCACTCAGACACTGGGAAAGGGCGGAACGTTTGCCGACCTGCGCGCGCAGTCGAAGGTGCCGAAGAAATCGGAGAAGTCGTGGGAGCAACTCGTGCACACGCTCGAGGACTTGATGCCGGGCGACCGGGTCGTCGCGCCGTGGGAGATGATCGAGGCGGTGATGTTTGCGATCTACGACGAATACATGAAATCGAAGTTCCCCAACTACGACGCGCGGAAAGAGGATCTCAATACCCTCGCGAATTACTCCCGACAATACGAGAGCACGGCCGACTTCCTCGCGCAGTTGGCGCTACTCGGTTCGATCGAAACGGACGACGCGCTCGCTCCCGACGTGGCCGAGGACGAGCGGGTGACGCTGTCGACGATCCACCAAGCTAAGGGCCTGGAGTGGAACATCGTCTTCGTCGAGTGGCTGACCGAGGGGATGTTCCCGAGTGCTCGGGCGACGGAGACGGACGAGGCGGTAGAGGAGGAGCGGCGGCTCTTCTACGTGGCGGTGACACGGTGCAAGGATGAGCTGTATCTCACGTATCCGGAGCTGCGGCTGAACGCCGGTTACGGCGAGGCTTTTCAGCGGCCCTCGCGGTTTTTGGACGAGCTGCCGGAGGCGACTTACGAAGATTGGGAGGTCGACGTGACGGGTAGTTTCGGGGCGACGGCGAAGGGGGCGGTCGCTGGGGAAGATCCGGACGCGGACGGGGGTGGGGAGATTCCGTGGTGAGGAGGAAGCGGCTGGAGCGGCGGATTTTTTGGGCCGCTGTGAATGTCGCGGCTGGATATGACCACGAGCTTCACCGAAGTTCGCCTACAGCGGATCTGGGTTCGGGGGAAATCTGTTCGCCTCGAGGGCGACGCTGAGATGATGGAGCCAGATCGGCCAGACGTGCTCGGTGTGGCGGTCGGGCGGGAGTAGCTCGGCTTGGAGGCGGAGCGGGAAGGTGACGGTCGTTGGGTCGAAGAAGCGTTGGATTTCGGTGAGCGGGATCCAGGCGAAGGGACCGCGTTCGGCGTAGGCGGCGTTGTCGGTCGGGATGGCGTGTTTCTCGATCTCGGTGGTCGGGACGTGGTCGATTTCGACAAGGTAAAACGAGTAGGGGCCGTCTAGGATCGGAGACTGATCAGCGATCTTTGCGAGGAGGTCTTCGCGGCTGAAGAAGCCGTGGGTTTCTTCCTCGGTCTCGCGAGCGGCGGTTTCGGCGACGGTCTCGCCGCGCTCACCGTGGCCGCCGAAGGAGGCCCAGCCTCGGTCGGAGGGTGGGGCGTGGTCGGCGAGGAGAAAGACGATGCCTTCGGGTGTCTTCGCGTAGAGGATGGTGCCGGCGGGTTCGTCGACGTCGGCGGACGCGGGTCGGACCGCAATCAGGACCGCGAGGAGGGTTGTTGAGAAGCTGATGCGCATGGGTTGAATGGTGTCGCGGATTGAACGGAGGAAGGCAAATGCGGGTGGGGATTGCCGGGGGGAAGGTTCTCCGATTGGATGCGCGGGTGAAACCTTTTGTTCAATTGGCCACGGCGACGACCGCCGACGGGACGGTGATGTCGCTCCACACGCGGGCGCCGCATTTTTTCCTCCGGGTCGACGGCGAGGCGCTCATGGCGACCAACGCGCCGGTATCGGAGGAGGCGCTCGCCGAGTTGGCGTGCCGTGGGTTGCGGGACCGAACGAGCGCGCGGGTGCTCATCGGCGGGCTGGGCTTGGGATTCACTCTGCGGGAGGTGCTGGGATTGGTGGGAACACGGGCGGAGGTGATCGTCGCGGAACTCGTGCCGGAGGTTGTCGATTGGAATCGCGACTTCCTGGCTGACGTGAACGGCAGATTGCTCGACGATCCGCGGGTGCGGGTGGCGCTGGGGGACGTGTGGCGGGCGATCACAAATGCGAAGCCGGGGTCACTCGACGCGATCCTGCTCGACGTGGATAACGGGCCGAGCGCGGTGGTGCAGAACGCGAATAACCGTCTTTACGACGACAAAGGACTGCGGAAAATCTGGAGTGTGCTCAGGCCGGGCGGGCGGCTGACAATCTGGTCGGCGGACGACGGGGAGAAGTCGTTTTTACGGCGGTTCCGCCGGGCGGGATTCGCGGTCGAGGTCGTGGCGGCGAAGGCGATGACGAAGTCGAAGCGGTGCGCGCACACGATCTTCGTGGGAGAAAAGTCCGCCGCTCCAAATTAGATCTCGACGGGTGCGGGGTCGGTCGTGCCGGTTTCGATGACGCCCGCGATCCGCCAGTCGCTACCGTCGAGTTCGAGGAGGTATTGGTATTCGATCGTTCCGCCGTCGGTGCCGGTGACTTTGACGGCGACGGCGGCTTTGGCGCCATCGTCGATGATGGAGAGAAATTCTGCGCCGGTGGAGCTGGCGATCTGGGGGTACTGGGCGCGGACCATTTTCGCAAACTCGCTCGCAGCGAATTGGGCCTGGATCCCCGGGTGCGCGAACGCGTACGCAGCGGCGTAGTCGTCGGCTCGGAAGGCGGCCAGTTGCTGTTCGATGATGCTCTTGAGCTCGGTGCGGACGGCGGGTTCGCTGGGTTTGACCTCGGCCCGGCAGGCGGTCGTGAGTGCGGTGAGGCCGACGAGCGCGGTGGCGAGGAATTTTCGAAGCATGGCTGACTGACGGCGATGCGGGGTGGGATGTCAAAGGAGGATCGGCGAATCGAGCGGAATAATCGCCGGATTCGCGGCTCGTATCAATCGGACAATCCCGGTAACTCTCCTCCATGACCAACGAAGAACCTCGTCTCTCTCCGCTCGATCTGTCGACCGCCGCTCCGCGGAGCCCGCGGGAATCCATCGGGGGCTACGTCATCGCCGCCCGGACGTTGGACAAGTGCAGGTCGCTGCTCAATGGAACGATCGGCGACTACCACTACGACTGCCCGCTGGATAAGGTCTTCTTCGAGTTCGCTGGTTTGACGGGCGATCAATTCAAGGAGTTCGTCGCGACGGGGGCTTCGGACGATGAAGTTGCGGCGTGGATTCGGGAGCACGCGACGAAGCGGGAGCGCATCGAGATCATCCAGTGGAACAACGACCTGCGCGGAAAGCGGATCGGCGAGATGCCGGACAAACTGCAGGAATTTCTCGAAGACTACATCCCAGCGAACCTTCCGCCGGGGAAGCCGGTTTACGTCTGGTTCGACGTCTACGACATCGAGGAGGGAAGGCTTTGAGCAGGGTAAATCCCATCGCGAGCTACTACCACTGGCTCCACGGGAGGTGGCCGGCTGGCAAGGTCGAGAAGGCACCGGAGATCAACGACGATGGGTCGACGAACGTTTCGGGTGTCTACGTTGTCGGCGACTTGACGGGGATTCCATTGTTGAAATTTTCCTCCGACACCGGGGCGCGGGTCGTCCGGGTGATCGACGAGGATCCCGGTTTGGAAAAAGGTGCGGGAGGTGAGGGCGTGGTCGACGTGGCGATCATCGGTGCGGGGGTATCGGGTGTCGCCGCCGCGATGGAGGCTTCCAAGCGAGGGTTGAGCTACACGCTTTACGAGGCGAAGCAGGCGTTTTCGACGGTGATCGATTTTCCGAAGGGGAAGCCGATTTTCACCTACCCGACGGACATGACGCCGGAGGGTGATCTGCAATTTACGGCGGACGTGAAAGAGGCTCTCGTCGAAGAGTTGGAGGGCTACCGCAAGGAATACGGGATCGAGACGACCGAGGCGCAGATCGAAAAAATCACACGCAAAGGCGGGGCGCTGGAACTGCAAATCGCCGACGGGGAAAATCGCCGTGCTCAGCGGGTGATCGTGGCCATCGGTCGGAGCGGTAATTATCGCGCGCTTAGCGTGCCGGGTGAGGAACTGGACAAAGTGCATCACCGGCTGCACGACCCGAAGGATTACTGTGACAAGAAAGTGCTGGTCGTTGGCGGCGGTGACTCCGCGATGGAGACGGCGATTGCGTTGGGGAACTGCGGTTCGGAGGTTGTCCTTAGTTACCGGAAGGTTGAGTTTTCTCGTCCGAAGCCGGAGAACGTCGAGAGGCTGAAGGCTCTCGCCGAAGGTGGGGCGGGCGGCGGCTCGGTCGAGCTACTCATGGCGTCGACCGTCCGCGAGATTCGCGACGGTGAAGTCGTTTTAGAGACCGCGGACGGAGAAGAACGGACCGTGAAGAACGACGCGGTCTTCGCGATGATCGGGCGCGAGGCTCCCTTGGATTTCTTCCGACGTTCGGGCGTGAGACTCAGCCAGGAATGGAACGCGAAGTTCTGGGGCACCCTGGCGGCGGTGCTCGCGGCGTTCACGGTGGTCTACCAGTGGAAAAAGGGCGGCACGTGGCTGCCGATCAACGAATTTTTCCAGGATCGGAGTTGGTTCCCTTTTAACGTCGGGGAGTGGTGGAATTCTTTGGGCGGGGTCTTTTCGGACCCAGCGCATTTGTTCGGAACGCTCAAGTTCACGGCTGGGGATCCGGGTTTTTACTACTCGCTGCTGTATTCTACGCTGATCGTCGTGTTTGGCATCCGGCGGATTCAGATGCGGCGGACGCCCTACATCACCAAGCAGACGACGACCCTCGTTCTGGTGCAGGTGGTACCGCTGTTCCTCGTGCCCTACATTCTGCTCCCGTGGGCGGGCTTCAACGGTTGGTTCGACGCGGGAGTTGGCAAGAGCATCGCGGATGAGCTTTTTCCGCAGGTGAATTACGGGTCTGGCCGCGAGTATTGGCGGGCATTTGGGCTCGTGCTGGCGTGGCCACTTTTCATCTGGAACGTGTTCACGTCGCAGCCCATGTGGGGGTGGTTGATCATCAGTCTGGTGCAGACTTTTGTGATCATCCCGCTGATCATCTATCGCTGGGGCAAGGGAGCTTACTGTGGGTTCATTTGTTCGTGCGGGGCCATGGCGGAGACGCTGGGCGACTCGCATCGACAGAAGATGCCGCACGGGCCGATGTGGAATAAAATGAACATGATCGGGCAGGCGTTCCTCGTGTTTGCGCTCCTGATTCTGTTCGCGCGGGTGCTGTCCTGGATCTGGCCGGACTCGCCGTTCCAGACGATGTTCGCTTTGGGGCTGAATGGGTCAACGACCGGTGAGGTGATGCCGTGGAGCTACGCGTGGTTTGTGGATCTGCTGTTTGCGGGGATCATTGGGTTCGGGATGTATTTTCACTTTTCTGGGCGAGTTTGGTGTCGGTTCGCTTGTCCGTTGGCGGCGTTGATGCACATCTACGCGCGGTTCACGCAATTCCGGATTTTTGCGGATAAGAAGAAATGCATCTCGTGCAACGTCTGCACGTCGAACTGCCATCAGGGCATCGACGTGATGAGTTTTGCGAACAAAGGGGAGCCGATGGCGGACCCGGAGTGCGTGCGGTGTTCGGCCTGCGTGCAGACGTGTCCGACGGGAGTGCTGCAATTCGGGCGTTACGCGGCGGGTGGGGAGATCGTGTTGGATCAGACGGCGGCATCGCCGGTGCTGATGGCTGAGAAGAAGGGATGAAAGTTTTATTTCGAGGAGAGGCGGCGGGAGCGCTGCGGGGCGATGGGGCAGAAAGATCACTTTGATCAGTTGGTGCGGGACCGGCGGCATTTTGGGAACGGTGTGTGGTCCGTTCGGCGAAATCCTGAGAAGGCGGGTTTGGGGGCTGGTAGCATTTTGATCGGTGAAAGTTCGATCAGGGAGGGTGCCGGGTGATTTCGGAACCGGAACTTCGGCGGTTGGCAGCCGCCGCTCCTCGGATGATCGTCGTGATCCCGGCTTGCGACGAAGCCGGGTCCGTCGGCGTCGTCGTCAAGCGCTTGCTGGATCGCGGCCTCACGCGCGTCCGCGTCGTCGACAATGGATCGTCGGACGGGACGGGGGATGTTGCTCGGGCGGCGGGCGCGGAGGTGATCGCGGAGCCGCGGCGGGGTTATGGACAGGCTTGTTTTACCGGGTGTCGGCATCTGCCGGACGATTGCGAATGGATTCTCTTCTGCGACGCGGATGGGAGCGACGACTTAGATTCGATCCCGCAGCTCGTCGAGCAGGCGGAAGAGTTCGATTTTGTGCTGGGAAACCGCCGGGCGACGGAGGCGGGACGGCTTCACATGACGACGGTGCAGGATTTTGGGAATTGGTTGGCGACGTATTTGCTGAAGGTGCTCTTCGGCGCGGCGTTTCACGATCTCGGGCCGATGCGGCTCATTCGGCGGTCGACTTACGAGGCGCTCGAAATGAAGGACCGGGGCTTCGGCTGGACGGTCGAAATGCAGGCCCGGGCGGCGCAGTTGGGCGTTCGCTCGACCGAGGTACCGGTGCCGTATCACCGGCGGAGTGCGGGGCAGTCGAAGGTGTCGGGGACGATCAAGGGTTCCGTCCAGGCGGGGGTGATCATTCTCTCGACCATCGGACGCTTCGCGATCGACGTCTGGCGGCGACAACTTACGTGGATCGCGGCTCTGTTGCTGCTGGCCGGGGCTGGATTGATGGTGCCGTTCGGAGATTTCCGGGAGATCGCGGCGACACCGTGGTTCCTCGCGGGAGCGGGGGTGATGAGCGTGGGGTTTGCCGTCAGTTGGTCGTTGCGGTCGGTCGGAGCGTTCGCTTTTTTCGGGGTGGCGGTGGCGGCTCGGCTGATTCTGCTGCCGATGGAACCCGGAGGTGACGTCTGGCGCTACGTTTGGGAGGGACTCGTTCAGAACGCCGGGGCCAACCCCTACACCGTGGCGCCGGACGCGGTGGAACTCGCGGGGCTGCGGCTGGACTGGTGGTCGAAGGTGAATCACGCTTCGATCACGGCGATCTACCCGCCGCTGGCGGAGCTGGTGTTTCGGGTGATGGCGTGGATCTCGCCGACGCTGCTGTTTTTCAAGCTGGTGATCGTCGCGGCGGATCTGAGGATTGTCGGGCTGCTTTGGCGGAGGTATCGGGCTGCCGCGCTGATTTATGCCTGGAACCCTCTCGTGATCTACGTTTTCGCGGGAGGCGCCCACTACGATTCACTCTTTCTGCTGCCGATGGTCGCGGGTTGGCTGGTGCTCGACGCGGCGGGAGGCCGACGAGGCCGGTTGGCCGGGGTTGCCTTGCTGGGCCTCTCCGTGGCGTTCAAGTACATGTCCGCTCCGCTGGCGGCCTTTGCGGTGCTGATGGTGTGGCGGCGGGATGGTTGGACGTCCGCGGCGGTGGCAGCGGGTCTCGTCGCGCTGCCCGCGGTCGCGGGGGTGGCATTCTTCTGGGGTCGCTTCGGGGTGCATCCACTCGGCCCCGAAGAGTTCGGTCAATTCGCCCGGAGCGCGGAATTGATTCCACGCTTCGTTGGCGAGGTTTGGGAGAGATCGCTCAAAATGAACTCGGTTTTCGTGGTGCCGTTCGTACTGGTGATCCTGTGGCGGCTGTGGCGGTCCCGGTCGGTGCGGGCATTTGGCGAGGAGGCGTTTCTGGCGACCTACGTGTTGTCGCCGGTGGTTCACGCCTGGTATTTCGCTTGGGCGATTCCGTTTGCCGTGGCCTCCCGAAATCTCGGGTTGCGCTGGGTGAGCGTGTCGGCGTTCGTTTATTTCTGCCTGGAGTATCGGCAGGCGGTCAGCGCGCCCTTGTGGCGGCAAACGGGCTTCGAGGTGGTCCTCATGTGGTCGCCGCTGGTTCTGGGATTTGCATGGTCCCGCTGGCGAGAGCGCGTTGCCAGGCTGGGAGATGATCGATGTCTTCCAGTGCCGGCTCGATCGTCCGCAGGCTGAGGCCGGCGGCCAGGCATTGGCGGGTCGTCTGTCGATGCACCAGCGGGGTGCTCCAGTCGATTCCGTCGAAGACGGTTGGGTGATTTGCGGCGAGACCGATGAGGACGTAGCCGCCGTCGAGGGCGGGGACAAGACGGACGTCGTGGGAGTCGCAAGCCGCTTCGACGAGCGTCCGCGCGTCGAGGTAGGGGCAATCGCCGCCGATGACCAGGAGGGGGCCGGGATCGGGCTGGCTGAAGTGATGGGCGGTGACGTGCTGCAGGCGCACGCCGAGGTCGCCGTCGGGTTGGGGGACGAACGTCGGTCGGTCGCCGAGGAAGGCTTGCATCTGGTCGAGTTCGTCGGCGGGCGCGAAATGAATGGCGACGTTCCAATCGTCGGGGATTTGAGCGAGTTGGTGGTGGACGAGGCTCGTGTAGATCCGGGTGGCTTCGGCGTCTCCGACGTCGCGAGCCAGCCGGGTCTTGACCGTCCCAGGGATGGGCGCTTTGAGAAGAAGGGCGACGGTGGGAGTCACGGCAAGGGAGTCGGAGCGGCGTCGAAAGTGACCGTTGGGTCGTGCGTCGCGAGGATGGCCTGGAGACGACGTTGGGCGGACTCTCGGGCGTCGGTTAGAAGGTCAGAATCGCGGGCGTGGAGAATGGCGCGGTTGCGGAGGTGGCGGATGGCGGCCTCGCGGTCCTCGGCGGTGAGTTGGTTGATCCAGCCGTCCTCGTCGCGGGTGATGCGGAGGTTGGTGAGGTCGACGGAGAGGATCTCGGCGGGCGGGAGGTCACTCGTGATTTCGCCCGTTTCGGGATCGATCCGAATGACGAAGGGCTTGGTGAGGTCGAGTCCCGCGCGGAGGGTGAAGTCGCCGCGAACGCTGATGCGTTTGGTGCTGCGCAGCCAAGTGTGCTCCCAAGTGTAGGTCTCCGTGATGGGGCGCTCGAGGGTGATGAGTTTGGCCGCTTCGGCGTCTTGGTGGATGAGCGTCTCGGAATTCACAACGACGGTGGGTTGAAAATGGAGGGCGTCGCTCACGTCCGATGCGATCTCTCGGGCGATGTCGAGGGAGCGTTCTGCGGCGGAGGCGGGAGTCTCGACGATGAACCAGCGCGCGAGAAGCGTGATCGCTAGGAGGAGCGCGATGGCGCAGGCGGTGGCCGCGAGGATGAAGCGGGTGGCGCTGGCGGTCGGGCGCATTTCGGCGGTTCGCATGGAACGGAAATCTAGCGGGAAATCGGGGGGAATGCGAACTCCGGGATTTGAAGGCTTCGCCTTTAGGTTGGTCGGCGATTGCAAATCGCCGCTCCTTGAAAGTATCGTGCGGGAAATGAAGGTTGTTGTTACTGGGGGGGCGGGGTTCATCGGATCGCACGTAGTGCGAAGGCTCGTGGCGGACGGGCACGTGGTGAGCGTCATCGATTGTTTCAGCGATTTTTACGATCCAGCGATCAAGCGCGCGAATCTGGCCGGGTTGAGCGAAGTGACGGTCCACGACGCAAACATCGAGGACTTTGGATCGATGAACGCGATCTTTTCGCGGGGCGAGTTCGATGTGACGATCCACTTGGCGGCCCGAGCGGGGGTGCGGCCGTCGATCGCGAATCCGCGGGCCTACATCGAGACGAACGTAACCGGGACCTACAATCTCCTCGAGTCGGCGAGGGAGGCGGGGGTGAAAAAATTTGTCTTCGCTTCGAGTTCGTCGGTTTACGGGTTGGCGGAGACCGTTCCCTTCTCGGAGAATTTGGCCTTGCCGCAGACTTTGAGTCCTTACGCGGCGACGAAGCTTGCCGGGGAACATCTCTGCGGCAATTTTGCCAATTTGTTTGGTTTGCCGGTGGTCTGCTTACGGTTTTTCACGGTCTACGGTCCGGGGCAGCGGCCGGATCTGGCGATTCATAAGTTCACGCGGATGATCGACGAGGGACGGGCGATCCCGAAGTTCGGCGACGGGGAAACGCGGCGGGACTACACCTACGTGGACGACATTCTGGCTGGCGTGCTGGGGGCGATGAACTACGACGCGAAGACGTTCGATATCTTCAATCTGGGTGAAAGCGAGACGACGACGCTGAATGAATTGATTGCCGCGATCGAGGCGGCACTCGGCAAACCGGCGCAGATCGAGCAGCTGGCGGAGCAGGCCGGCGACATGCCACTGACTTGCGCGGACATTTCGAAGGCGCGGGAGCTGCTCGGTTACGACCCGAAGACGAAGATCAGCGAGGGCATTCCGAAATTCGTCGAATGGTATCGGGGATCGCACGAATGATGCCTTCGAGCGTCGTCGAGCTGCTGCAAGAGCTGATCCGGATTCCGAGTGTGAATCCGGATGGAGATCCGGGCACGGACGGCGTTGGCGAGCAGCGGGTCGCGGAGTATTTGCGAGACCAGCTCGGAGCGCTTGGGGCTGACGTCGAGCTGAGGGAGGTTGAGCGGGGACGACCAAACCTCTTGGCCAGATTCCTGGGCGCGGAGGGGAAGCCTCGGTTGCTCTTCGCGCCTCATACCGACACGGTGAGCGTGAAGGGGATGGTGATCGATCCGTTCGCGGCCGAAGAGCGGGACGGGCGCGTCTGGGGGCGGGGAGCCTCGGATACGAAGGGTTCGATCGCGGCGATGGTGTGGGCGCTGGCAAAATGTCGGGATCAGCTTGGTGAGCTGTCCCACGAGATTTGGTTCGCAGGACTGATGGGCGAAGAGGCTGGGTTGCTTGGGTCGAAGGCGCTCGCGGCTGAGGAGATTTTTGATTTCGTGATCGCGGGTGAGCCGACCGGGTTAGACGTGGTCAACGCAACGAAGGGCTGCGCTTGGGCCACGCTGCGGACGCGGGGGAAGGCGGTGCACGCGTCGATGCCTGACCGCGGGACGAACGCGATCTATCAAATGACGGACGTCGTGAATTTCCTGCGCGATGAAGTGGGTGCTGAGCTGGGGGCGATGTCGAACGTGGTGCTGGGTTCGCCGACGATGAGTGTCGGGGTGATTGCGGGGGGATCGAAGGCAAACATCGTGCCGGACGCGTGCGAGCTGCGGGTGGACTTCCGGACGATTCCGGGGCAATCGCTGGACGGGGTGTTTGAGCGGATCCGAGCGATGGAGCCGGGGGTCGAAGTGGAGATTTACGCCGCGGAGCCGATGCTGACGGACCCGGGGCACCCGGTGATCGCGAAGCTCGAGACCCTGGGGGCGCGGTGCGTGGGGGCGCCGTGGTTCTGCGACGGGGCGAATTTTGCCTCTCGGGGGATCTCAGCGGTAGCGATCGGGCCAGGCTCGATCCAGCAGGCGCACACGGAAGACGAATTCATCGAGGTGGTGGAACTAGAGCGGGGCGCTGACTTTTTTGAGCGGTTTCTTCGAAGTCTCGGCACCACCGTTTAAAGCATTTCCATCCGTGGCATCCGTGCTATCCGTGGTGCCCTTTTTTTATGAGTGAGAAGAATGCGATTTCGCCGCGGCGCGAGGAGGATTTCCCCGAGTGGTATCAGCAAGTGATCAAGGCGGCGGACCTCGCGGAGAACTCCGAAGTCCGCGGGTGCATGGTGATCAAGCCGTGGGGTTACGCGCTTTGGGAGCGCATGCAGGCTGTGCTCGACGGGATGTTTAAGGCGTCGGGACACAAAAACGCGTATTTTCCATTGTTCATTCCTCTGTCGCACCTGCAGAAGGAGGCGGACCACGTCGAGGGCTTCGCGACGGAGTGCGCGGTCGTCACCCATCACCGGCTGGAAAAGGACGCCGACGGTCAGCTGCGGCCTGCGGGTGAGCTGGCGGAGCCGCTCGTGGTTCGGCCGACCAGCGAAACGATCATTGGAGCGACTTACGCCAAGTGGGTAAATTCTTACCGGGACCTGCCGATCTTGATCAACCAATGGGCCAACGTCGTTCGCTGGGAAATGCGGCCGCGTTTGTTTCTGCGGACGGCGGAGTTCCTTTGGCAAGAGGGTCACACGGCTCACGAGACGGAGGGCGAGGCGGTCGAGGAGACGGAGAAGATGCTCGGTGTGTACGAGGAGTTTGCGCGGGAGTTTCTGGCGGTGCCCGTGCTCACTGGGGAAAAGTCGGAAAGCGAGCGTTTTCCCGGCGCCGTGCGGACTCTGTGCATCGAAGCGATGGTGCAGGATCGCAAGGCAATCCAGGCGGGGACATCGCACTTCCTGGGTCAAAATTTTGCGAAGGCGTCCGGCATCTCGTTCCAAGGACGCGACGGCCAGGTGGAAAACGCCTGGACGACGAGCTGGGGCGTGAGCACGCGGTTGATCGGGACCTTGATCATGGCTCACGGCGACGACGACGGGGTCATCATTCCTCCCCGGATCGCGCCGTCCCACGCGGTCATCATCCCGATTACGCCGAAAGAGGAGACGCGCGAAGCGGTCCTGAAAGCGGCGGACGATCTCGCTGCGGCGCTGCGGACGCAGACCTACGCCGGCGAGGCGCTGCGCGTGGAGATCGACTCCCGTGACGTTGGCGGCGGGACGAAGAGTTGGGACTGGATCAAGCGGGGAATCCCGGCGCGCATCGAAATTGGCCCGCGTGACTTGGAGAAGGGCACGGTCGCGCTCGCCCGCCGGGACAAGGGTCCGAAGGAGAAGGAGTTTGTTGCTCAGGCGGATCTGGCTGCTCGGCTGCCGGTCGTGCTGGGCGAGATCCAAGCAACGCTGTTGGCAAGGGCGACGGCTTTCCGGGACGAAAACACGCGGCGGATCGATTCACGTGAGGATTTCTACGCGTTTTTCACGGCGAAAAATTCCGACAAGCCCGAGATCCACGCTGGGTTTGCCTTGACGCACTGGAACGGATCGCCGGAGGTCGAGGCGCGGATCAAAGCTGACCTCAAAGTGACGATTCGGTGCGTTCCGTTTGCCAAGGACGAGGCGGGGATTTGCCCGTTTTCCGGGGATCCGAGCGCCAGACGAGTGGTCTGGGCCAAGAGCTATTAGTAGTCATGAGCGCACCTTTTCTCGGAATCGATCTGGGCGGCACGAAAATCGAAGGCGCGGTCATCAGCCCCGAGGCATTGGACGCGGCGGTGTTCCGCACCCGTCTGCCGACCGAGTCAGCCGGGGGGTACGAACACATCATCGCGCAGGTCTGTCGGGTCGTGGAGCAGTTGAAAGATTTTTGCGGTTCCGAGTTCCCGGCGGAGATTGGGATCGGCACGCCGGGGACCGTGGACCCGACGACGCAATTGCTGAGGGGATCCAACACCCAGTGCCTGAACGACCGGCCATTCAAGGCAGACCTCCGGTCGGCTCTCGGATTGAGGGTGGCGATGGCGAACGACGCGAATTGCTTCGCGCTCGCGGAGGCGACACTGGGCGCAGCGAAGGGGCATGAGACGGTCTTTGGGATCATCATGGGCACCGGTTGCGGCGGCGGGTTCGTGGTGAACGGCCGCTTGTTGAACGGTTGCCACGGCGTCGCCGGCGAGTGGGGTCAGGTCGTGCTCGATCCCGAAGGTGAGCTGTCCGGCTACGGAACGCGGGGGATCATCGAAACGCTGCTTGCCGGTCCCGCTCTCGAAGGCTTCTACGAGCGACTCGCTGGGACCCGGCGACCGTTGAAGGAGGTGGTTACACGCGTGGGAAGCGATCCGTTCGCGGCGAGGACGATCGAACACCTCTGCGAGACTTTTGCACGAGCTGTGGCGATCATCGTTAACACCTTCGATCCCCACGCGATCGTGATCGGAGGTGGGGTTGGTAACATCGATGCGCTGTATTCCGAACGGACGCGGAACCGGATTGCGGAGTGCATCTTCGCGCCGCGGTTTGAAGCCACGCTGGTCAAACCGACTTTGGGTGACAGTGCCGGAGTGTTCGGAGCCGCCATGTTGGCGTCCGGCTCGCGCTGACGGCGGGCTTGACAGGAGGAGTTGGCTCCGCGACGGGTGAGCGAAGAGGTTGTTGCTATCGGTGTGCGGTTTGGCGTTTGGATTGGCCGGGGGGCTGCAGGCGCAGCAGCCGGGGAATGATCTGTTCGGTGACCGTTTTCCACTGGGCACGAGTTCCGGGTCGTTTCCTGGATCAAACGAGAACGCCACCTTGGAACCGAACGAACCCTTGTTTGCCGACGGGAATGCCGATGAGTCCATCTGGTATACCTGGACCGCACCGAGTGCCGGGACGGTGACTTTCTCGACCATCGGCACGGACGATTTTTCCCACATTCTTGTCGTCTACACGGGTGGTTCTCTGGCGACGCTGCAATCCATCGGCCAAGGAATTGCGCCGAGCGGAACGGCTGCGACCGTTCAAACGTCGGCCCCGGCTGGCACGGTCTACCAGATCGTGATTGTTTCCTACATCGCGCCGTTCGAAGGGGGGCAACCAATATCGCGATCAGTTTTTCACCTTCTGATGGTGGCGGCGGCAACACCGGTGGAGGCAACAATGGCGGCGGAGCGAATGGCGGTGGGAGTTTCGCCGACCAGACGGGTCCGCGCTTGGCGACGCTTCTACCCAAAAAGACAGTCAAGAACACGCGCCGGAATCGGGTCGGGATCCGGGGCCGGATCCGGGATAACTCTGGTGTCGACCAGGTCGTCCTTCGGATCGATGGTCGGAGGACGAAGGTGCGGAACAGCGGGCGTTTCCGCCGAATTGTGCGACTTGACCCAGCACCGAGCCGAAACGTGATCCGGATTCGGGCCCGGGATGGGAATCGAAACGTCACGCGAGAACGTCGCGTTCTGATTCGAAATTAGGTCGATTCGGACAGGCGGCTCTTGATGGACGCGAGGTCGGCGACGAATTGCCGATATCCCTCGATCCGAGCTTCTTCGGTCGGTGCCCGGAGCAGCGATGACGGGTGAACCGTGATGAACGTTTGTTCGCACCAGTCGGAAACGCGGAACTTGCCCCGGTCTCGGAGGACTTTGATGTCCGGGCCGAGGACCGAGCGGGATGCGGTCGAGCCGAGGCACACGAGGACGGCGGGTTTGATGGCGGCGACTTCGGCTTCGAGCCAGGGGCGGCAGGAATTGATGTCGCGGACTCCGGGTTTGGCGTGGAGGCGGCGTTTGCCGCGCGGGGTCCATTTGAAATGTTTGACCGCGTTGGTGACGTAGGTGAGTTGCCGGTCGATCCCGGCTTCAGCGAGCGCGCGGTCGAAGAGCTGGCCGGCGGGTCCGATGAACGGTCGGCCGCGCAGGTCCTCGTTGTCGCCGGGCTGCTCGCCAACGAAGACAAGGTGGGCGTCTGGACGGCCTTCGCCGAAGACGGTTTGGGTCGCGTCGCGGTAAAGCGGGCAGGCGGTGCACCGGGCGGCGGCGGCGCGGAGCGCGTCGAGGGAGGTGCCAATTTCGGCGGGAGCGGGTGAGTATTCGGCGGGTGGTTGGCGTTTCGTCTCAGAGGCTTGGATCATGCTGTTGACACGGCGGTCGGCCTCGGCGAGGAGGGCGGGAATGGCGGCGGCCTCGGGTAGGTTTTTCCAATACTTTTTCGGCATCTCGGCCTGCATCGCGTGCGTTTTCACGCGCGCTGGGTTGAAAATGTTGCGGTAATAGGTGAGCCAGAGGTCTTCGACGGCGTCTTCGGTGGGAGCGGTGGATTTGGGGACTCCGTCGCTGAAGGTCAGCTCTGAACCGTCCCAATGAGCGCAGCGATCCGGGGTGAGGATCGACCAACGCATCCCGGCGAACCGGTCGACGAAGAACGAGCCGTTGAGCTCGACGATGGCGTGTTCGGGTTCGAACCACGCAACGTGCCACTGGCCCCCAGGCGAGTCGACAACCCGGAAGCGGACAAATGCGCGCATCTTGTGAAGCGCCCGGCCGATGGCTTTATCGTGGCGGATGAGGCGGTTTGTGTCGGTGTCGGTGATGAGTTTGAGGAGATGAGATTCCCCGTGGGTCAGTCGCCAGAGGATGCGATAGAGGAGCGCCCAGCGCTCGGGATCGCGGTGGCAAGCGACCCGCCGGGCGACCGAAAGAAAGGCTTTCGGCACGCGGTGACGGCTCGGAGTGGAGTTAGAGGGTTCGGATTCGTCAAAAAGGTCGAGCGCGGGGTCAGACGCGCCAAGGGTTTCCCAGATGAGGTCGGTCGGCGGAACTTCGTCCTTGAGTGCGGAGCGAGCGGCGCGTTGCCAGGCCTCGAAAGTCGGGAGGATCGTCAGCTGGCGGGGCACTACAGGGTGAGGCTCAACTGCTTCGGCTTCACGAGATCGCTCAGGTCACCGAAGATCGTCGGCGTGTGATCGGTCGTCTCGATGAAGGGGAGCATCTTTTTCACGGGAGCGCGGAGGCGGGTGAGATCGGCGAGCGTGATCTTCGACCAACGGCGAATGCTGAGGATGCGGTCGACGTTGCGAACACCGAGGCCGGGAACGCGGAGAAGCTGTTCGCGGGGGGCACGATTGAGGTCGGTGGGAAACTGAGCTGGGTTGCGAACGGCCCAAGCAAGCTTGGGATCGATGGTGAGATCGAGAGCGGGTGCCGCTTCCGACGTGAGCTCGGTGGCTTGGAAGCCGTAGAAACGAATGAGCCAGTCGGCCTGGTAAAGCCGGTGCTCGCGGATGAGAGGAGGTGCAATGAGGGGGAGGTCGCGAGATGCACTCGGGATGGGGCTGAAGGCGGAGTAGTAGACGCGGCGCAGGCGTTGCTTGCGGTAAAGGCTCGACGCGCGATCAAGGATGACGCGGTCCGATGTAGGGGTCGCGCCGACGATCATTTGCGTGCTTTGTCCGGCGGGTGCGTAGGCCGGGGCCCGGCGGCTCTTTTTGCGGTCGTGCTTGGCCTCGTCGATCTTGGCTTTGATGCCAGTCATCGATTTCTCGATCCGGGTTAGGTTTTTTTCCGGAGCCAGCTTTTCGAGGTCCTGGTTGGTGGGGAGCTCGACGTTGATGCTGATGCGGTCGGCCCAGCGGCCCGCCTCGTCGATGAGTTCCTGCGAGGCCTCTGGGATGGTCTTGAGATGAATGTAGCCACGGAAGCCGTGGTCGACTCGCAGGGTGCGGGCGACCTTGATGACTTGCTCCATCGTGTAATCGGCGTTGCGGATGATTCCAGAGCTGAGAAAGAGACCTTCGATGTAGTTGCGGCGGTAGAAATCGAGCGTGAGGTTGACGGCTTCGTCGGGGGTGAAGCGGGCGCGGCGGACGTCGCTGGAAATGCGGTTGATGCAGTAGAGGCAGTCGTAAACGCAGTAATTCGTGAGAAGGATCTTGAGCAGCGACACGCAACGACCGTCCGGGGTGTAACTGTGGCAGATCCCCGCGCCCGTGGTGGAGCCGATGCCACCGGAGCGGGACGTGCGCTTGTTGGTGCCGCTGCTGGCGCAGGAAGCATCGTATTTCGCCGCGTCGGCGAGGATGGCGAGTTTGGCGGTGACGTCCATTGGTTGCTAAATCCTACGTGCGGCGAAGCCTCCGCGGATCGATTCAGCTGTCAGCGCGAGATCTCGCGAATGAACTCGATCTCGGCGGGGTCGAAGGGCGTGCCATCGGGACGAAGCAGGTCGTGGAACCAGAGGTCCGGCTCAGGGAGATCGTCGCCGTCGCGCAGGACGCGGCCGTCGGCGCGTTCTCGCTCGGGATCGCGCTCGTCGCGGCTGCTCCACGGCCAGATCGTGCCGGTCTTTCCCGAGACGAAGCCCCAGTTGATGGCGGCGACGTTGTTGGCTTTGAGGACCGGAAGATAGCTTTGAGGGGTGCTGCCGAGTTCGCGAGCGAGGTATTCCGTGCAGAGAATCGGACGGCCGTCGCGCTGGTAATCGCGAAGGTGAGCCTCGATGTCGGCGGGCGGACCGTAGGCGTGGATCGAATGGACGTCGCAGTTGGCGCGGTTGATAGCGATGTTGCGGTCGCCGACGGCCCCGGCGGTGGTCGAAGTGAGGGGTTGGGTGGGATTGACCTGGCGGGCCCATTCCCAGGAGGCTTGGACGAGTCGCGCCGACTGATCGCCAAACGCTTTGGAAGTGTCTCCGGCGAGTGCGTTGCCTCTGCCGGGCTCGTTGTAAAGTTCCCAGAGGAGGACGCGCTCGTCGGTGGCGAAGTGGCGGATGGTCGCTTGGACGTAGCCTCTCAGACGGGCGGAATCCTCGGGTGCAGCGGATCCGAGGGCAAACCGGGTCGCGACTTCGCGTGAGGGGCAATTGAGCCAGCCGGAATTGTGGAAGGCTCGGAGGGGGAGACGTTGTTCCCCGAGAGCTGGGTCGGGAAAGTGGCAGTCGTCAAAAAAGACGAAGAAGGGGCGAATCTGCTGGGCGGAGCAAAGGTCGAGAAAGCGATCCATCCGCTGGTAGAGGCCAGCCGCGTCGTCGGCCCAGACGAGGTCGTGAAGGTAAACGCGGAGGGTGTTGAAGCCGACGTCGGCGGCCCAGCCGAGTTCGCGCTCGATGGTCGACGGATCGAACGTGTCGGCTTGCCACATCTCGATCTGGTTGATCGCGGTAGCGGGAACGTAATTGCAGCCAATGAGCCACGGTTGCTGAGAATACCAGGCGTTTGCCCGGTCGGCGGACCATTGATTCGGGACGTTCACACTAGGTCAGTTGCGAAGGGTCAGTCACGGGCGCTTGGCAGGCGAAGTCCCGGCACACGTAGGCGGTGGGTTGGCCGTGGACGGGTGGCATGTCCGCGGTGGCGTCGTCCGCGTGGAGAATGACTTGATGGGGGTGGAAAGTGGCGTGGACCGCGGTGAGAAGTGAACGGAAGCCAGGAGCTTCTCGATTCCCGGCGAGGACGACCTGACGCGGGGCCGCGAGGGCAAAATCGAGTGCGGCCAGCATCTGCGGGACAGCCGTTGGCTGATTTTCGAGAATCGGGGCGAAGCCGACGATCACGGAACGCGCCCGGTCCGTGAACGAATTGTCGTGGAAGGTCCACCCCAGGCGCACAAGGTTCCGAGCGGAGATGGAGCTGGCAGAGGGCTCCGCACCATCGTAGTCCTCTTTGGATCGAACGAGAACGAGTGGATCGCCCGTCTCGCTCGCGAAGTAGCCACCGCCCGCGGGGTCGGCGAAGAGGGTGTCCTGGATGCGCTGGAGGTCGGTTGCCCAAGCGAGCCACTGTGAATCGAGCGTGGCTTCGTAGAGGTCAAGCAGACCCTGAATGAGGTAGGCGTAGTCCTCGGCAAAGGCGCGGACGTCGCCGCGGGTGCCGTCGCGCCAGCTGCGGTAGAGGTGGTCGCCGTCGAAGAGATTCGACTGAATGAAGCGGGCTGCGCTGGCGGCGCGGTCGAGATCGGCTGGATGATCGAGGATCGTGCCGGAGCGAGCGAAGGCGGAGATCATTAGCCCGTTCCACGCGGTGAGAATCTTGTCGTCGAGGTGGGGCCGGGGACGCTTCTCGCGGGCGGAGAAGAGGACTTGATGCTGGCTTGCCCAGGTCGCGGAATCACGTAACGGAGAGTCGGGTCGGAGAGTGAGAATGTTTTTGCCCGTGAATTCGCCGTGCGGATCGGCGTCAGCGGGGGCGTTGCCGTCGGGGTGGACGTGGTAGCGGGCCTTGAAGGCGGAGGATTGGTCGCCGAGGAGGGTATCGAGTTCGGCTTCGGTCCAGACGTAGAAGGCTCCTTCGGCGTGGGCGGTTTGACCGTGCTCGAGGAGGCTGTCGGCGTCTTCGGCAGAGAGAAAGCCGCCGTCGGGATGGCTGAGATCGCGAGCAACGTAATCGAGGGTGTCGCGGGCGGTGGCGGCGTGAGTGCCGTCTCCGGTGATCTGGTAGGCATCAAGGTAGCTGCAGACGAGCTGCGCCTGGTCGTAGAGCATCTTCTCGAAGTGCGGGACGTGCCACTCGCCGTCAACGGCGTAGCGGTGGAATCCACCGCCGACGTGGTCGTGAATGCCGCCGGCCGACATTTCGCGGAGGGTGTGGATGGAGATGTCGCGGGCTTCGTCGCCGCCGGTGGCGAGGAGGAAATTGAGAACGGACGGGCGAGGGAACTTCGGGCCGCCGCCGAAGCCAGCGTGGGTGCGGTCGTAGGACTGCGCGAAGGCCTGGGTTGCGCGCCTGATGGTGTCTTCGGTGGGGAAGACGGTGTCGGGTGAGGCCGGGGCGGAGGCTTGCTGGAGAGCCTCGATGACCTGATTGCCTTGGTTGATGATGTTGGGGCGATCGGTGGCCCAGAGTTCGGTGATGCGCTCGAGGACGGTAACGAAGCCGGGGCGCCCGTAGCGATCGGTGGGCGGAAAGTAGGTGCCGCCGAAGAAGGGTTTGCCCTCGGGTGTGAGCCAGACGCTCATCGGCCAGCCGCCGCTGCCGGTCGTCGCTTGGACGAAGCTCATGTAGAGGCGGTCGACGTCGGGGCGCTCTTCGCGGTCGACCTTGACGGTGACGAAGTATTCGTTGAGGACGGCGGCGACTTCGGCGTTCTCGAACGACTCGTGGGCCATCACGTGGCACCAGTGGCAGGTCGAGTAACCGATGGAGAGGAAGACGGGTTTGTTCTCGGCTTTTGCCTGGGTGAAGGCGGCCGCGCCCCAAGGTTGCCAGTCGACGGGGTTGTCGGCGTGTTGGAGGAGGTAGGGGGAGGTGGTTGCGGCTAGGGCGTTAGGCATGGTTTCGCGGGTGCGCTTGACCGGGCTGGAGGCCCGCGCTCACCGAGTTCTTTAGAAGTCGGCTTCCAGAACGACGCGGTAGCGGGCTTTGCCGGCTCGGAGGTGGTCGATCGCTTCGTTGACCTGAGACATTTTGTAGTGCTCGGTCATCGGGGCAATCTCGTGGCGGGTGCAAAAATCGATCATTTTTCGCGTGGTTGCAGGCGAACCCAGCGGGGAGCCGCCGAAGGATTTCTGCGCTTGAATGAGGGGGAAGGCGGCGAGTTCAACCGGGCTGGGAATCACGCCCACGGTGTGAAGTTTGCCCTTGGGGCCGAGCGCGGTCACGTAGGTCATCCAGTCGAGGTCAACGGCAACGGTCGAAAGAATGAAGTCGAATTTTCCCGCGACGGCTTTGAGTTCGTTTTCGTCCCGGGAGTTGACGATTTCGTGGGCACCGAAGGACCGGGCTTCGTCGGCTTTGCCGGGGCTGGAGCTGAAGGCGGTGACCTCGCAGCCCCATTTGTTAAGGAATTGGAGGGCGAGGTGCCCCAGGCCGCCGATGCCGATGACTCCGACTTTGTCCGTCGGTTGGACGCCGGATTGAACGATGGGATTGAAGACCGTGATGCCCCCGCAGAAGAGGGGGCCGGCCTTTTTCGCGTCGAGGGCGTCGGGGAGTTTGGTCGCCCAGGCCCAGTGGCAGCGGACACTCTCGGCGAAGCCACCGGGGCGGCCGAAGATGGTGGCTTGGGCGTCCGGGCAGAGGTTGTGATTGCCGCTCATGCACTGGTCGCAGACCATGCAACTACCGGAATACCAGCCGAGGCCGACGGAGTCACCGGGGGCAAGTGCCGTGACGTGGTCGCCGACCGCGGTGACGGTGCCGACGATCTCGTGGCCCGGCACGAGTGGAAATTCCGAGGCACCCCATTCGTTGTCGATCATCGAGAGATCGGAGTGGCAAATGCCGCAGGTCTCGACCTTAATTTCGACGTGGGTGTCAGCCAGGTCGCCCGGTGTAAATTCGTGAGGCTCGAGGGGTGAACCTTTCTCCGTGGCGGCGTAGGATTTGATCGTCATATGGGGAATACGTGCGTCGGTCGGAGTTGGGTCGGGTGCTCGTGGCGCGGTGGCTGCTGGGTAGGCTGGAAGCCAGCGTACCGCGGGGTTCGACTCAGCTGCCCAGGAGGAGGCGCATGGGGTTTTCGATGCAGTCTTTGACGCGGACCAGAAACGTGACGGCTTCCTTGCCGTCGACGACCCGGTGGTCGTAGGAGAGGGCGAGATACATCATGGGTCGGATGACGACCTGGCCGTCGCGGGCCACGGGACGTTCCTGGATGGTGTGCATCCCGAGGATGCCGCTTTGGGGCGGATTGAGGATCGGGGTGCTCATGAGGGAGCCGTAGACGCCGCCGTTCGAAATGGTGAAGACGCCGCCTTGGAGGTCGGGTAAGCCGATTTTCCCTTCGCGGGCTTTGGCGGCATAGTCGGCGAGGGATTGCTCGATTTCGGCAAAGCTCTTCTGGTCGCAGTCGCGGACGACGGGGACCATGAGGCCCTTTTCGGTGCCGACCGCGACGCCGATGTCGTGATAGAGGTTCGTGACGAGGGTGTCGCCTTCCATGCGGCTATTGACGCCGGGGACAGCTTTGAGGGCGTCGACCGTGGCTTTGATGAAGAACGACATGAAGCCCAGCTTGATGCCGTGGCGTTTGACGAAGCCTTCTTGCATCGTCTTGCGGAGGGACATGATCGCGCTCATGTCGCACTCGTTAAAGGTCGTGAGAATGGCGGCGGTCTGCTGTGCGGAGACGAGCTGGGTCGCAATCTTGCGGCGGAGGGGGCTGAGTTTTCTGCGGGTCGTTCGGGCGTCGTCGGACGCGGGACCCGGAGTGGGCTTTGCCGACTCGGGCTCGGGCGCGGATGGCTCGGGCGCGGACGGCTCCGGGGTCGCTGGTTTCTCGGCGGCAGGCTCCGGTGCTTGAGCGGGTTCCGGAGCTGGCTCGGCGGGAGCGGTTTCCTTTTTCGGGGCAGCGGCACCTTCGGCGATGGTGCCGACAACTTGACCGATTTTGACTTCCTCGCCCTCGGGGACCTGGATGCTGAGGGTGCCGGACTCGGTGGCGTTGACTTCGCTGGAGACCTTGTCGGTTTCGAGGGTGAAGAGAATCTCGCCGGTCTCGACGGCATCACCGTCTTTTTTGTGCCACTCGGAGAGGAGGCCGCTGGAAATGGATTCGCCCACGGCGGGGACTTTGACTTCGGTGCTCATGAGTGGGTTGGTGGCTAGATCTCGAAGGCCGTCAAGACGAGGTCGGCCTGCTGCTTTTTGTGAACGGAGGTGGAACCCGTGGCGGGGCTGGCGGCGGCTTTGCGACCGGCGTATTTGATTCGTTGATCGAGGATGCGTTCGAGGTGCGGGCGAATGTAACTGGCCGCGCCCATGTTTTCGGGTTCTTCCTGGCACCAGACGAAGGTCTTGGCGTTCGAGTAGGAAGAGACAATGCGGGTGAGCTCCTCCTCGTAAAGTGGGTAGAGCTGCTCGATGCGGATGAGAGCCGCCGTAGTGACGTCGTTCTTTTCCTGATGCTCGAGCAGGTCGTAATACACCTTGCCGGTGCAGAAGATGACGCGGTCGACGGTCTTGGGTTTTTCCGGTGTCGGGCCGGGGAGGATCTCGCTGAAGCTTGATTCGGTGAAGTCCTCGGTGCGCGAGACGGCCCGTTCGCTCCGCAGGAGGCTCTTCGGCGTCATGATGACGAGTGGCTTGCGGTAGTCACGGTGAATTTGGCGACGGAGGACGTGAAAATATTGGGCCGGGGTCGTGAGGTTGCAGACCTGGATGTTGTCCTCGGCGCACGATTGGAGGAAGCGTTCGAGGCGGGCGCTGGAGTGCTCGGGCCCCTGGCCTTCGTAACCGTGGGGGAGGAGCATGACGATCGAACTTGGGCGGAACCACTTGGCCTCTGCGGAGGTGATGAATTGATCGATGATGATCTGCGCGCCGTTCACGAAGTCACCGAATTGGGCTTCCCAGAGGCAGAGCATCTCGGGGAAATCCATCGAGTAGCCGTAGTCGAAGCCGAGGACGGCGTATTCGGAAAGCGGGCTGTTGTAGACGCAGAACTTCGCTTGATCGGTCGCGAGGTTGTTGAGCGGGATGTAACGTTCGCGCGTCTCTTCGTCGTAGATCACGCTGAGGCGCTGGCTGAAGGTACCGCGGCGGCTGTCCTGCCCGGAGAGGCGAACGGGAGAATTCTCGAGGAGGAGGGAGCCGAAGGCGAGGGCTTCGGCGTAGGACCAATCGTAAGGGCCGCCGTTCTCCCAGACTTTCAAGCGGCGGTCGAGGAGGATGCGCTTGAGTTTCGCGAGAATCTTGAAGTTGTCGGGAACGTGCGAGAGGGCTTGGACGATTTTCTTGAGAACGTCGGAGGTGATGGCCGTGTCGACGGGTTCGTGGGAGTAGGCTGGCTGGTAGACTGCAGTCGAGCCACGAAGTTTGTCCGCCTTGCTTCGCGGAGCGCCGTTGGATTTGACCTCCGATTGGGCGGCTTCGAGCTCGGCGATGGTCTCGTTTTTAATGCGTTCGATATCGGTCTTCGAGATCGTGCCCAACTGCTCGATCTCGGCGGAGAAGGTGTCGCTGAGAAGCGGGTGTTTTCCGATCGTTTTGTAGAGGCCTGGTTGCGTGAACGAAGGCTCGTCGAGTTCGTTGTGGCCGTGTCGGCGGTAGCAGTAAATGTCGACGACGGCGTCGCCGCCAAATTCCTGGCGGAACTCGAGGGCGATCTTGGCGACCTGGATGACGGCGAGGGGGTCCTCGCCGTTGACGTGGAAGATGGGGGCTTCGACAATCTTGGCGATGTCGGTGCAATACATCGTCGAGCGGCCGTCGGCGGGGAGTGTCGTGAAGCCGATCTGATTGTTGACGACGATGTGGACCGTGCCGCCTGCGCTGTAGCCGGGGAGCTGCGACATGTTGAAGACCTCGGCAACGACGCCTTGGCCGATGAAAGCCGCGTCGCCGTGAACGAGAACCGGGACGGCTTTTTTGCGCTTGTCGACGTCGCCGAGCAGGCGTTGGCGGGCCCGGGCTTTGCCTTGAACGACCGGGTCGACGGCTTCCAGGTGGGAGGGGTTGGCGGCGAGGTTGATCTCAACTTCGTAGCCGGAGGGGAGGGTGCGCGAGTTCTGGTAGCCGAGGTGATACTTCACGTCGCCGCTGCCGCCGACGGAATCGGGAACGTAATTTTCCGAAAATTCGTTGAAGATCGCAGCGAGAGGCTTGTCGAGGAAGTTGGCGAGGACGTTGAGGCGGCCACGGTGGGCCATGCCCATGATGATCTCCTTGATGCCGTGATACTCGCAGTCGTCGAGGATGGCGTTGAGCGCGAGGATGAGGGATTCACCGCCTTCGAGAGAAAAGCGTTTGTTGCCTTGATAGCGGGTGTGGAGAAATTGCTCGAATTCCTCGGCTTCGAGGAGGCGGCGGAGGATGTCGCTGTGGACGCTGGAGTCTTTGCGGACTTCGTCGGAGCGATTTTCGATTTTATCGCGAACCCAGTTGCGGATTTTTGGATTCTGAATGTGGATAAATTCCACGCCGATGGTGCCGCAGTAGATTGATTTCAGCTCCGCGATCAAGTCGCGTAGTTTCATTTGTTTGCCGTCGCGGAAAAAGCGGGATGAGACCGTTGAATCGAGGTCGATCTGGTCGAGTCCGAGATCCTTGAGGCTCAGGAGCGGATTCTCGGGAGGCGCTTCGCTGAGGGGATCCAGGTGGGAAATCGAGTGTCCGAGGGTGCGGTAGGCGTAGACCAGCGCGTCGACGCGGGTGTCGAGTGAGCCGCCGGTCGCGGGTGGGGCGGAGGCTGTGGAGGTGGGGGCGGCGGCTCCGTTTCGCTCGATTGGCTTGGCGCAACCCAGCTCGAAGCCTTCGAAGAAATTCTGCCACTCCGGATCGACGGCGTGAGGATTTTCGCGCCAACGTTCGTAGTTGTTGTCGATGAGCGCCTCGTTCCAACGGGCGGTAAATGAGCTGTTCATGGGTAGGCTAGTGGCGCTGATACGGCGGCGGCTTCAGCTTTTTCGCGAGGTCGGACTGTGGGCGATGCGCTGAGGAATCGCAAGGCGCGAGTGGGGAAATTCCAACGAATGGGGGGAGACTTGCTTCGGGGCGGCGAAATAGCTCCGTACGGTCCGGGCTTTCCCCCGATCGACCATCGATCTCATTGCGTCGAGATCGACGGGGAAAGTCATCTGACCTTTGGATGTCATCGTCGAAGACGACCCAATTCCTTGGCGGGGGGCCGCCGAGAGGTTGTTGATTGATTTAATAGATGGTTCTGATCGAGTTGATTGATTTAATAAAACGAATGAGCTTTCTGAATTATCACCATTTGCGGTATTTCCGCGCCATTGCCTTGGAAGGGAACCTGACCCGAGCGGCGGAGCAATTGCACGTTTCGCAGTCGGCGCTAAGCATTCAGTTGCGAAAGCTGGAGGAGAGTCTGGGCCAAGCGCTGTTCGAACGGGCTCACAAGACTCTCGTTCTCACGGAGGCGGGGCGGGTCGCGCTGGACTACGCGGAGACGATCTTTCGCACGGGCGATGAGATGATGGGAACGTTGGTGGGAGCGCGTGGCGCGGTGCGACGGGTCCTGCGGGTTGGATCGGTTTCGACGCTGTCGCGGAACTTTCAGTTGAAATTTTTGCGCCCCTTGATTGATCGCGCGGACGCGGAGATCGTGGTGGAGAGTCGGCCACTACGGGATCTGCTCGGGATGCTGCGGGCGCACGTGTTGGATGTCGTGCTGGCCAATGCGGCCGTGCCGCGGGACGCGGAAACGCGCTGGCACAGTCACCTCCTCGACGAACAGGAAGTGGGCTTGGTGGGGAAGCGCGTGGTGGGGAGGCGGCGGAAGTTTCGGTTCCCCGAGGATCTCAAGGACACACCGCTGCTTCTTCCGTCCTTGGAAAATGACGTGCGGGCGGCATTTGATCGATTGGTCGATGCGGCTGGGGTCAGGCCGGTTATCGCAGCGGAAGTCGACGACATGGCGATGCTGCGCTTGCTTGCTCGCGAGAGCGACGCGCTTGCGCTGGTGCCACGCGTCGTCGTTCAGGACGAGTTGAGGGAGGGTGTGCTGGTCGAGTGGTGCCGACTACCGGACGTGCGGGAGCGTTTTTACGCGATCACGCCAACGCGGCGATTCCCGAATCCGTTGGTTCGGGAGTTGGTGGAAGGTTTTCGCGGGGGGCGTTAGCACTCCGGGAGGCCGGGTAGCAGATTGCAAACGCGTCGGGGCAATGTGAAACGAGCGTCAACGCTTGCGTTCCGGGACGGTAGAGAGTTCGGGGGGCGTGACGAGGATCTTGTCGACGCGGAGGTGATCCATGTCGATGACTTCGAAGCGGTGGTCGGCGACCGTCACGACGTCGGTTTCGCGCGGGACGCGACCCAGGTGTTCGCAGACGAAACCGCCGAGCGTGTCGGAGTGAAGATCGTCGCCGATGGCGTCTTTGAGGCTGGGGATGGCGGCGACTAGATCGTCGATGTCGACGAGTCCGTCGACGAGCCAGGTGTCGTCGGCTCGTTGGACGATGCGGGACGCCGAGTTGCGCCCGAGTTCGGGAAGGTCGCCGACGATGGCTTCGGTGAGGTCGTTGAGGGTGACAATGCCGGCGATGGTGCCAAATTCATCGGTGACGAGTGCGAACTGCCGATGAGCCCGCTTGAGATCTTCGAGGAGGTGGGCGGCGGACTGGAGTGCGGAGACGTAAAGGGGTTCGGTAACGAGGTCGCGAAGGGCGGTGGGAGCATCGGCAGCCAAGTTGGCGTAGAGGCTCTTGACGGTGACGATCCCAAGCACGTTGTCGGTGTTGTCCGCGTAGACGGGGAATCGCGAGCGGGAGCTGGCGACGATTTTCTTCCAATTGTCCTGCTGGTCGGCGTCGGCATCGAGCCAGACCATGCTGGGGCGGGGCGTCATGATTTCGCGCACACGGAGCCGGTCGAGAGCGAGGACGCCTTCGACCATCGGGCCTTCGGAGGGGAGGAAGACGCCGGTGCGCATGCCTTCGCGGATGAGCCCGGTGATCTCCTCCTCGGAAATGCCGGAATCGGGGGTGTGCGAGACTCCGGCGAGTTTCAGGATGCCTTCGGTCGTGACGCTGAGGAGATGAACGACAGGTCGCATCGCGCGGGCCAGGAAGCGCATGGGCCGCGCCGTCGTGCTGGCGAGAGTCTCGGGTCGGAGAAGGCCAATGCGCTTGGGGACAAGTTCGCCGATGATGAGCGAGAAAAACGTGAGAACCGTGACGACGACGATGAACGCGGCTTCGGTGGCGAAGGGCGCGACGAAAGGGATCGTCTCGAAAACCAAGGTGAGCTGCGATGCGAGGGTGGCCCCGCTGAAGGCTCCAGCGAAGATGCCGATGAGGGTGATGCCGATCTGAACGGTGGAAAGAAATTGATTGGGATTCTCGCTGAGTTCAAGGGCGGCTTGAGCCCCCTTGTCACCGCCGTCTGCGAGGGTGCGGAGACGGTTTTTCCGCGCCGAGACAACCGCGATCTCGGTCATGGCGAACACGCCGTTGAGCACGAGCAGGACGAAAAGTAAGCCCAGCTCGAGGGCGATGGTCGTCATGGTTTTGGGGGTGGCGAATCCTTGAGTTCGTCGACGACCGTGCGCTCCCAGAGAGGCGTGCCGCGGCGGTAGGCTGCGCGGCCCAGCATGTGGGCCGCGACCGGGGCGGTGAGAAAGACGAAGGCGATCGTAAGAATGGCCTTGGTCGTGATTCCGAGGTCCTGGAAATGCAGGCTGGCGGCGATCATCAGCAGCGCGACGCCGAGGGACGCGCCTTTGGTCGAAGCGTGCATGCGGGTGAAGACGTCAGGCATGCGAAGGATACCAAGGCCCGCGAGGAACATGAGAAACGTCCCGAGGATGAGGAGAGAGAAAATGGTAATGGTGAGCATGGGGCGTGGGGGGCGCTATTCGCTGATTCCTTTCTCCAGACTGAGAGCAAGCGCAACCGTGCCGAGAAAGGTAATGAGCGCGAGGGCTAGCGCGACATCGAGGAGCAGCGGGACGCTCATCGCGATGGAGGCTAGGACCAAAGCGCCGACGGCCATGATGGCCATCGCGTCGAACGCAAGCACCCGATCCGGCAGGCTGGGGCCGAGGACTAACCTCACGAAAGCGAGGATCATGCCGAGGACGAGAGGAACGGTGAGGATCCAGGCGAGGGTGGATAATTCCATTAGCGAAAAACGTCCAGGACGCGGCGTTCGAGGTCTTGCTTGATGCTTTGGCGGATTGTTTCCGGATCGGTGATGTACATTGCGTGGACGTAGAGCGTCGACCGGTCGTCGGAGAGATCGAGACTGAGCGTGCCGGGTGTCATGGTGATGAGGTTGGCGAGGAGGGTGATCTCGAAATCGGTTTTTGCTTCCAACGGAATGGCGACGATACCGGGCCGCATGCGGTGGGTCGGGGTGAGAATGTCGACCGCGACGGTGAAATTGCTGTGGAAGATCTCCCACAGGTAATACGCGAGGAAGCCCACGATCGCCTGCGGTTTCTTGAAGTAGCGCACGCCCGGCTCGTTGCGGTAAACGAGCGCCAGCGCGCCGTAGCCGAGGAGAAAACCCGAGCCAAGCGTCCACGCATCGAAACTGCCGAGCAGCCCGGCCCACACGACGGCGAGGATGAAATTGATCGCGGCAATCATGACGCGGCGGGGCCGAGGACGGCTTGGATGTATTCGGCGGGGGTGAGAAGCTGGACCGCGGCTCGCATCGCGAAGTCGAAGAAAAACTCCGGCATGAACCCGATGGCGAGCGTGATGGCCGCAAGCGTGGCAACCGGGGTGTAGAGAAGGAACTTATCGCGCGAGGTGATCGCTTTCGAGTCAACGGGGAACTCGGGTGTTTTCCAGAACGCCTCGGCCCAAATCTTGGTCATAGAAAAGAGCGTGAGGAGCCCGACCGCGAGGGCGACCGCTGCCAGGACGTAGCCGCCAATCGGGAAGGCAGAATCACCCGCAAGCGAGGCTTTGATGAGGGTAAATTTTGCGAAGAAGCCAGACAGAGGCGGGATGCCGCCGAGGGACATCGCCGGGATGAAGAAGAGAATCGCGAGCAGCGGCGTAGCGGCGTAGAGGCCGCCCATTTTCTTGAGGTAAGCCGTGCCGTTGTAGCGCTGGGCAATGCCGCTGATGAGAAAGAGGTTCGCCTTCACGATGATGTGATGAAAAAGGTAAAACACCGTCCCGGCGAGCGCGAGCGGGGTGAAAAGCGCAAGGCCGAGCAGCATGTAGCCGATCTGGCTGACGATGTGAAACGAGAGCAGGCGGCGGAAGTCGAATTGCGCGACGGCCCCGAGGACCCCGGTGACCATCGTGAAACCCGCGAGGATGAGGAGCAGCGTGTGGGTGTAGTCGAAGTCGCCGGTGAAAATGAGCGTGAAGACGCGAATGAGCGCGTAGACGCCGACCTTAGTCAGCAATCCCGCGAAGACCGCAGAAATGGCGACGGGCGTCGTGTGGTAAGACGCGGGAAGCCAGAAAAAGAGTGGGAAGATGCCGGCCTTCACGCCGAAGGCGACGAGGAAGAGCATCGCGGTGATCGTGAGGAGGCCGGGGTCCATCAGCTCGGTGGCGCGGACGCTGAGGTCGGCGAAGTTCAGCGTGCCTGTCTTGCCGTAGAGGATGCCGATGCCCGCGAGGAAGAGGGCGGACGAGACGAGGTTGAGAATGACGTATTTGACCGACCCCTCCATTTGCGGACGCTCGCCGCCAAGGGTCATGAGCACGAAGGAGGCGATGAGCATGACTTCAAACCAAACGAACATGTTGAAAAGATCTCCGGTGAGGAAAGCACCGCAGATTCCCATCATCATGAGATGCAGGAAGGCGTAGTAGCCGAAGCGTTCGCGTTGACGGTCGATGTCGGCGAGGGAATAAACGGCGGTCGCGAGGCCGATGACCGCCGAGACAAGCACCATGATGCCGGCGAGCAGATCGGCGACGAGGGTGATTCCGAAGGGGGCGGGCCAGTTGCCGAGTTGGACGACCTGGATGCCGTCGGACGAGACCCCGGCGAGAAGGATCGCGGCGGTGGCGACAAGGGCGGCCATGCCGATGACTCCCGCGACCCGCTGGACCGGGACATTCTTCCACGCGAGGATGCAGACGAGGGCCGTCGCGAAGGGGATGAGGACGCAGAGGGTTAAGGCGTCCATGTTGAAACGAGGTGATTTTGAATCACGGATAACACGGATGGGTGAAGGCCCGGAGCCACGGCTGCGCCGTGAAGCATCGTATCCGCATGATCCATGGTTGAATTCCTCATCGAGTTTCGTCGTTGAGTTGGTTGAGGTCGTCGGTGCCGGTGGCTTGGTAGGCGCGTTGGGCCATAACGAGGGTGAAGGCGATCACGCCGAAACCGATGACGATCGCCGTGAGGACGAGTGCTTGCGGGAGCGGATCGGCGGCGTTCGCGGCGAGGACTTTTGCCCCGTCCGGGACAAACGCGGGCGCGCCCTTCGTCAATCCGGCGGCGGTGAAGATAAGCAGGTTCGACGCGTGGCCGATGAAGACGATACCGAGGATGATCTTGATGAGATGTCGGCGGAGGAGCAGGTAGGCTCCAGCGGCGTACAAGACTCCGACGGTGATGGCGAGAGCGAGTTCCATTACGTCTCGTCCTCCTCGGATTCCGCGAGTGTGAAGATGATGACGAGCGTGATCCCGGTAACAACGACGTAGACGCCGACGTCGAAGAGAAGGGGCGTCCCGAGTTTGCCGATGACCGGGATCTCGGTGAGATCCCAGGCTCCGGTGAGAAACGGGAGGCCGAACGGAAGTCCGAAGAACCCGCTGACGAGTGCGATGGCCAAGCCGACACCGACGAGCGTGCGGGGTTCCACCCGGAGGGTCTCGCGAGCGGCGGCGGGGCCGGAGGCGAGGGCTTTGAGCGCGAAAGCAGTCGCCGCAACGAGTCCGCCGGCAAACCCCCCGCCGGGCAGGTTGTGGCCGCGCAGCAGCAGAAACGCGGAGAACACGAGGAGCAGCCCCATGAGGAGGCGGGTCGTGGTCTCGAGGATGACCGATCTCACGGTGTGTCCTCCTTCTTTTTGGATTTCAAACGGAGCATTGCAAAGATGCCCAGCGCGGCGATCGCGAGGACAATGATCTCGCCGAGAGTGTCGAGCGCGCGGAAGTCGACGAGAATCACGTTCACGACGTTGCGTCCGTAGGCGGCAGGGTAGCTCTGCTCGCCCATGAACTCCGAGATCCGCTCTTTGGCGGGATCGAATTGGTAGGCGATAAGGATGAGCGTCGTCATGAGCGCGCCGAAGCCGGTGGCGATGACCGCGTCGAACCGCATCGAGCGCTTCGATGAAAGCGGCTTCATTAGCGGGAGCTTGAGAAACGCGAGGACGAAGAGGACGACCGTGAGCGTCTCGACGAGGATCTGGGTCATTGCCAGATCCGGCGCGCTGTAGATGAAAAACAACATGGCAATCCCGAGACCGACGACGCCTAGCGTGACGATGGCGGTAAATCGGTTCTGCGCAAGGCAGGTGGCAATGGCAGCCGCGATGATGAGACCACAGGTCGAGAGACCGAGGACGGACGGAGCGACCATGCCAGCGCCGTTGATGGCGAAGGGGGTGAAGGGAAGCCGGACGATCAGCAGCGCGGCGGTGAACCCGCCGATGGTCAGGAGGTAATTCCGGAGCGACCCGCTCTGCAAAAAACGCGTCTGGGCGGCGCTGACGGTGGCGAGGGCTTTGAGCAGAAAACCGTAGATCCGTTCCGGCCCGACGGCGGCGAAGGCACCGTAGACCTTCTCGGCGGAGCGGAAGTGAGCGGACGCAAACGTCAGCGCGATGCCGCCGACTACGGTGATTCCACTGAGCAGCAGAGCGGTTGAGAATCCATGCCAGAGCTTGAGCCCCGGCACGTCGGCGGTCGCGGCAACGGCCTGGACGGCGGGTCCAATGAGGTAATCGCCGGGCCAGCCGGGCATCAGGCCGAACTTGATGGCTGCCAGGCCGAGGATGAGTGGGCCGATCCACATGGTCCACGGGGTCTCGTGAGGTTTCTTCGGTGTTTCTCCATTTGCCTTGCCCCAAAACGGTCGGATGCCGGCGGTGAACGCGAGTGCAAACATGGCGATGCTCGCGGCCACGCCGAGGGTTTCCCAGAGGAAGGCTGGTCCGTCGGCGTCGAGCAGGGCCTTGTAGAAATACTCCTTGCTGACGAAGCCGAGGAACAGCGGAATGCCGGCCATGGAGAGCGCTCCGACGAGCGCGGCGGCGGCGGTGATCGGCATCGTGTGGCGGAGGCCACCGAGGACTTCGACGTCCCGCGAGCCGGTCTCGTGATCAACGGCGCCAGCGGCCATGAAGAGGGCCGCCTTGTAGAATGCGTGGGCGAGGAGGTAAACCAGACAGGCCTTGATGGCGAGTTCCGTGCCGAGACCAAGGAGAAGGACCAGCGTGCCGAGGACGGCAAGGGTCGAGTAGGCGAGGATCTTCTTGAGATCGCGCTGCCCCAGGCCGAGGAGGACACCGAGGATCATCGTGATCGCGCCGACCGGCGCGACGATGGCAAACCAGAGAGCGTGGTCGTCAAGCACGGGGTGCAGCCGGGCTAGAAGAAAGACACCCGCTTTGACCATGGTGGCCGAGTGGAGAAAGGAGCTGACCGGCGCGGGGGCGGCCATGGCGTTCGGGAGCCAGAAATGAAACGGAAATTGGGCCGATTTCGTGAACGCGCCGAGGAGGATGAGGAGAAGGGTGGCGGGGAAGAGCGGACTCTCGGTGACGATGGTGTGATCGAGTTTAAGGAGCTCGGAGATCTCAAACGTTCCCGCGATGCGACCAAGGAGAATGAGGCCCGCCATGAGGGCGAGGCCGCCGAGACCGGTGACGAGGAGCGCCTGCAGAGCGGCAGCCCGGGATTCCGGCTTGTGGGCGTAGTAGCCGATGAGGAGGTAGGAAGTGATGCTGGTCAGCTCCCAGAAGACGACGAGGAGGATGAGGTTGTCCGAGGCAACGAGGCCGAGCATCGCGCCCATGAAGGCGAGTAGGTAGAAGAGGAAGCGCCCGAGGTATTTGTCGCCGTGGAGGTAGCCGGTCGCGTACCAGACGACGAACGTGCCAATGAGTGAGACGATGAGGAGGAAAAGAAGACTCAGGCCGTCGACGTAAAACGAGAGGGCCAGCTCGAGCGAGGGTGCCCACGGGATAACGAGCCGGTGCGGCTCTCCAGCCATGACGCCCGGGACGAGGGTCGTGAAGTAGGCAAACGCCGCGAGCGGAATCAGGCCGAGGACGATGCCGACGTTGTCGCCGAAGCGCCGATGCATCACCGGCGCGAGTATTCCCGCCAGGAAAACGGCGAGGATGGCGATGAAAATCCCAATTTCCATTGTTTACGGCGAGGCGTTCGCGTGGCGGGCGTGAGTGGCGTGAGTGTTCACGATGGCAGGAACATGAAGCAGATCCCCATGATGATCGTCGGCACGAGCGCAGCGAGGAGGAGTTTGAATGGATTGACGCCTTCGGGACCAAAGTACTTCTGCAGGATCGATTGGCCCGCGGGGTTCGGTGCGTTGGCGATGACGGTGAGTCCACCGCCGGCGACCGCTCCGGCCACGACGGCGTAGCGGAGATCTTCGGAAAAATTGGGGACGAGCGATGCGAGGTAAGTGATCGCGGCGTTGTCGTTAAAGGCGGTTAGGATGGTGGCGCTGACCATGAGCGGCGCCGCCGAGAGGCTGCTGAGGACCGGCGCGATCCACCAAGCTTGGAAGCCACCGTGGATCACGAGGGAGCCGAGGAAGAAACCGACGAGAAGCGGCGAACGGAGTTTAATGAGATCCTGATTGCGCTCCGTGGCCTGGACGAAGGCGATGAACGAGAGCAGGCTCAACACGACGAGCGCGGGATGGTGCGAAACGAAGACGACCCAGGCGATGAAGCCAATGTGCGTGAGCGTCACCCAGAGCGGCACGGGACGTTGGTCCGATCGGTGCTGGTCTGGATCGTCGCGAAGAGCGGTGAGTTCTTTCCGGAACACGGTGAAAAACAGCGCGTTGGCGACGAGGATGCCGACCACGGCTTTCCAGCCAAAGTGCGTGAACATGAAGGCCAAGCCCCAATCCCAAGTCGCGGCGACCATCACGATCGGCGGCGCGGCGAAGTGGTCGAGCGTCCCGCCGACCGAGACGTTCACGAAGAGCAGACCAATGGTCGCATAGCGCAGTTTCTGGCTTGGTTTGAGCTTGTAGAAGCGGTCGACGAGCAGGATCGCGCAGATCGTCATCGCGGCGGGCTCGGTGATGAACGACCCGAGGAGCGGGCCGACGGTCAGAATCGAAAGCCACCACGCGGCGGGCGTTCTGCCCCCGAGGGAGGCGACCTTGGCGAGGGCGAGTTCGGCGAAACTCAGCACCGGTCGGGAACTCGCGATGATCATGATGGCAACGACGAAGATCGGCTCCGTGAAACTCACGTGGTCGATGTAAGAGAAGAGGTCGCTCAAGCCCGCGAAGCTGAGGACGGCGATGCCGAGCGGGATGAGCCAGATGCCGAAGACGGCTTCGACCTCGCCGAGAAAATGGAAGAGCGTCGCTTTGAACTGCAGCAAGTCCCGCCGGTAGGAGACCGCCTTGGAAGAGTCGGGGTGCGCTTCGTCGACTGCGAGGCGCTTGAATTGCTCGTGGTACCGGTGCGAGATCGAAAGAAATTTCGACGCCGCGAACGTGTGGACGATGGCACCCAGAAAGATGAGTGAGCCGACGAGGTTAAAGGGCTCCTTCTTGATTCGGTCGAGGAGAACAGCACCGACATTGGGGAGGTCGGCGTCGTCGTAAGTGCTCAGACTCGGAGGGAAATCCGCCTTCTCAGCTGCCGCCAAGGCATCGGCGGCAGCGTGGGCCGAGCCGATCGAGCACCCGATCAGAAGGAGCAACGCGAGCAGGCTGAAGGTCGAACGGAATCTCATCGGCGTGGAGCGGCGGGACTATTGCGAAATTCTGTCGGCCTTGGCAACCGGAACCGAATCCGGTCCGCTTTTCTCGAGCTGGGAACGCAGCGCACGCATGTCGGCGTCGATGCGCTCGAGCAATTCCCGCGTCTCGGGTTTGAGGGCGCCGGGTTCCGGCGTGAGGGCGAGTTCCTGCATCGTCGAGACGATGATGCCGATGAAGAGATTGAGAATCGTGAACGTGGCGATGATGATAAACGGCACGAAAAACGCCCACGCCCACGGGTGGATTTCCATCACCGGTCGGACGATGCCCATGGACCAGCTCTCGAGCGTCATGATCTGGAAGAGCGAATACAGACTCGCCCCGATGCTACCGAACCAGTCCGGGTGCGTGCCGCCGAAGAGCCGCGTCGCGAGAACGGAGGCGGTGTAGAAGAAGATGGCCATGACGGCGACGACACCCGCGAGGCCGGGAATCGCGTGGAGAAAAGCGGCGACCACTTTGCGCAGCGCGGGGATCACGGTGAGCAGGCGCAGGACCCGCAGAACGCGCAGGGAGCGCAGGACGGCCCAAGGCCCTGCGCCTGGAACCAAGGCGACGCCGACAACCAAAAAATCGAAGACGTTCCAGCCGCTGCGCCAGAAAGCGAGTCGGTAGGCGGCGAGCTTGGCCGCGATCTCGACGAGGAAAATGACGAGGCACGCTTTATCCAGAATGATCAGCGGCAGACCCCACCGCTCCATGATGGCGGCATCCGTCTCGAGGCCGAGAATGATGGCGTTGAAGATGATCACCGCGATGATGCAGCTCTGCACGCGGCTGGATTCGACCCAGGTGGACAGGGAGACTCGCCACGGAGCGACTCCGCGTTTCTCGATCAGATTTTTGAGGTCGTCCTCGCCCATGGCTGCAAACTGGTAGCGGCGACATCTGCCCGATGCGAACGGTTTCTACGGTTCTTTGGCGGATCGCGGACCGGGCCGCGTTGGAGAGTTCTCGGATGATGAGCGGGTAGATCCCGGATGCCTGCCACAGAGTCGCGACGTGGCGGCGGAGTGGGGATTGGCAGGTTGGGACGAGAACGGGAAATTCTTCCAGTCCGCGGCCGGGCTTGACGTGGGTCTTGATCGCTAGCGCGGCCGTGAAGTCGGGGTCGAAGGAACCTTCGCGTCTGGTTGAAATTGGCTTCGTCGACGACGCCGCGATGGTCACGAAAGTGGTGAAAAGGAATCGAGAGTTCCTTCGGGGTCGTTGCGAGGTCGTCCCCGGCCGTTGGTCCTGGTGAGGATCAATCGATGGCGCGCGACCAGATCCACGGCGTGGCGGTCTGGCCTTCAGCCGGGGGCCAGCCGGGACTCGTCATGACGTAGCTGGTCGGGCTGTCCTGGCGGTAGGCGAGTGGCTCGGCCGTCATCGGATCGAGCGGAACGGAGGTGATCCACTCGGGCTCCAAAGCGCCGAGGGACTCGGGGTATTGGCCGTTAGCGAGGCGGTAGCGTTCGAGGGCGCAGGCGACTCGGGCTTGGAGCAGGGTGACTTGGACCTGGGCGAAGAGGGAGGCTTCGCTGGCGAGTTTGGCGAGATGAGCGGTCGCGGTGGCCGGGAGGTCTTTTTCCTGATCGGCGGCTGGAAGGAGAGTGGCGGGATCGAGTGGGGTGTCTTCGTTGGTGAGCTGATTAATGAGGTGTTGGAACGCCCGGTTGGCGGCGACTTGTCGGACGCGGAGGGCGTTCATGTCGAGTGTGAGGACGTCGTCGCCGAGCCAAGCTTGGACTTCGGTGGAAGCTTCGGGTTTGCGGCCGGACAGGGCGGTGTGGACAACGGTGTTCAGTTGGGATCGCTCGCCGCGGAGGGCCCAGGCTAGGTCAGAGAGTGGGGAGTTGAGGTCCAGGGCGGAAGCGAGGGCGTTGAGCTGATCGTCGGACCACGCGCCGCGCTGGAGACCGACTCGGATGCAGGCGACGTAGAGCCCGAGGAGCTTTCGGCGCGTTTGCTGGGAGGCGATGAATGGCTCGGCGGAGACGGATGCGGCAAGCCGCCAGATGAGGAGGGCGTTGATGGCGGCGCTGTCGGTGTCGCCGATGGAGATCTGGGCGATGTCTTTGATGACGAGCCAGTCGCCGAGGGCTTCGAGGTAGGGGAGGTGCGGAAGGTCGGGGGTCAGTTTGGCGAGGTAATTGACGGGGAACTGCGAGCCGGGGCGGTCGGCGGTGCCGGTTAGGGGAGAAAAATCGAGGCCGAGCTGATCCATGGCGGCGAGGACGCGGTCGCCGGCGAGGAGGTAGTCGGTCTTCGGATTTGTGAGACCGGCACGGAGGAGGATGGTGGCGATAGCGTCGAGACTCGCGCCGCCGGGGGCTTGGGCGGCGGTGGCGAGGAGGGTGCCAACCTGGATGCCGCGGCCTGGGAAAAGGGCCTTTTGAAGGAGGCCGGGCGGCTGGTTCGGCGGGAGCTGGAGGCCGGGAACGATGGGAGCCCAGGTCGCGTTGACGAAGAAATTCTGCTCCGGCGGGAGGTCGGGAGGGATGATGTCTTCAAAATAGACCGGCTCACCAGCTTCCTCGTATTCGTGGACAAGAGTTCGCCACTCGGTGTGGGTGCCGAGTTGGTAACCGCCGTTCATGACGCCGAAAACGCCGAGGCCGATGGCGCTCAAAACGCCGATCACCAGGATCGTCGTTGCGAACGGCCCCGTGCGTCCGCGACCGCGAGCTCGGCGGCGATTGCGGCGGTATTTGCGGCGGGCTTTCGGGTGGTCGGGTATCACGCGGGGGGGAGGATTTCGCGTTTTTGGGTTCGGTGCAACTTTCGAGTGGGTTTTGCTCACGCGAAGCCGGGAAGACGCGAAGAGTTGATGGCGTCGAGGACGGCGTCGGGAGCGATGTCGGACATCTTCTTTCCAGACTGGATGACGTGGCTTCTTGGATTTCTCGGTCGCCAGTGGAAGGGATTGGTGGGGCCGAAGAGGGCGATGACCGGGATGCCGAGGGCGTCGGCTAGGTGGACCGGGGCGCTATCGACGGCGATCACGAGCGAGGCGCTTTGGATGAGTGCGGCGGTGCCGAGGAGGGTGAGGGCGCCGGCGGCGCAGGAGACGCCGGGGGTGAGGACGTCGTGGAGATGTCGCTGCTCAGCCGGGTCGTTGCTCCCCGTGATGACGAGCGGGCCGCCGAGTTGCTGAGCGAGTTGCTTCCACTTCTCGGCGTCCCAGTATTTCTCGGCGCGAGCGGTGCCGGGGTGGAGAATCGTGAAGGGCAATTGGACAGCGTTCTTTTCCAGGAAAGCCACGGCCTCGGCGATGGCTTCGGGTGGGAGGGTGAGCTGGCTAGGGACGTTTTCGATGGTTACGCCGAGCGGTGAGAGCAGGTCGGTGTGGTGGTCGGCGGTGTGGCGATCGCGGACGGAGGAGTCGACGAAGTCGGTGTAGATCGCGCGGCGGAGGGGCTTTCTGGCGAAGCGTTGATACGTGATTCGGCGAGGCGCGCGGCTAAGGGCGGTGATGAGGGCGGAGCGGTCGTTGCCGGTGAAGTCGAGGGTTGCGTCGAAGCAGCGGGTGGCAATTTTCCTCCAGAATGCGAAGTCGGCGGGGCGGCGGACGACGACCTCGTCGACGGAGAGGGCGTCGGCAAGACCGGCGGCGTTGGCGTCGATGGCGATGGTCAGATGCGCTTCGGGAAAGCTCTCGCGCAGCGCGGCCAGGGCGGGCGTCGTGAGGATGACATCGCCGATGCGCTTAAGTTGGATGAGGAGGATGCGCACCAACGCATTATTTCACCCAACCATCAACGAGCAACCATCAACGATCAACCATCAGAGACTGGGTGCGCACCGCTCGGGTGCTTCAGCGCCGGAGGATGCGGACTTTCGATTTCTTGGATCGGAGGCCTTGGGCGTCGATGGCGCGGACTTGCACGACAACGCGGCCCGTGTCCCGGGTGATTCGGAGGACGATTTTGAAGCGGTCATCGCTCTTGAGTTTGACTTTGCCGACCTTGGCTCCGCGGGCTTTCACGTCGATCTCCGCGATGCTCGAGGCGTCGCTCGCGGTGCCGCGGATGACAACGCGCTTGCGGAGGGTCTCGATGGTCTTGCGACCGCGGATCCGCAAGTTCGGCTTTTGGGTGTCGGCGACGACGGGCGGGGTAGGATTTGCGACTGGCGGTGTGGGTGTGGGTGTGGGTGTGGGTGGTGGCGTGGCGCCATCGCTGTTCCAGAGGGCGAAGCCGTCGCGGTCGTCGGCGAGCCGGAAGTAGTAGGCGATTTGGCCCGCGTTGTTGAAGCCGTCGCGGCCTCCTGGGGCGGTCAGCAAGCCGAATGCGACGACGGTGCTGCCGAGGAAAGGGTCGCCGGTGCGGATGACGGGAATGAGGCCGCGCGAATCGTCGAAGAAGTAAACGGCGCGGTTGTCGGCGTCGCCGCCGACCGTGTTTTCGAGGCGGGTGCCGAAGGCGACTTGTCCGGCGTCGTTGATGAGCGGGTCCACGAGGCTGCCGAACAGGTCCATCTTCCCGGCAAAATCGACGAAGGTGCCGTTGCCGCCGGGAGCGGTCTGGCCCTCGCGGGCGATTTCGACCAGACCTCCCGGGGTGCCGTCACCGCGGTAGAGGCCGCTATCGTCCGCCGCCCCGCCGGTCGTCCCGGCCAGCGAAGCGACGAAGACGATCCGCCCCGACGAATCAAGCGCACCCCGGAATTGCTCGGGGCTCAACTCGCTGAGGGCCGGGTCGCCCTCAATGTCGTCGAACGTGCCGTTGCCGCCGGGCACCGGATCGCCGACCCGCGCGATCTCGGTGATCCCTCCGGCTCCATCGGCCCGGAAGAGGCCCTCGTCGAGCGTGGTCCCGATGAAAGAGGAACTGAAGGCGACCTCACCCACGTCGTTGATGGCGGGGGAACCGTGGAGGGTGGCAAACGTGCCGTCGGCATCCGGAGCGGGCTGGCCGCGACGGGCGATCTGGGTGATGCCGCCAGCTCCCGACTCACCGCGAAAAACGCCGGACTCCTCGTCGCCGAAAACGGTGTCCGACACGCGGGCAGAGAAGGCGGTCTGGCCGGACGAGTTGAGGCCGACGGTAGCGCGAAACGACGCGAAGACGCCGTCGCCGTCGGGAGCAGCCTGGCCGACCCGGGCGATTTGGTTCAATGCGGTGCTGCCGTCGCCGACGTAGATGCCCGACTCGTCCAAACGTGAGCCACCATCTCCCAGGTCGATGTCGGCCCGGAAGGCGAGTTGACCGGCGTCGTTGAGCGTGGGGACGTCGTCGAAGTCGGTGAAGGTGCCGTTGCCCCCGGGCGGGACGTCGCCCACGCGGGCAATCACGACCGGTGGGGCGGCACCGTCGGCGCAAACCAGGGCCGACTGCTCCGGGGTTGCGTCCGCGAATTGAGTGATCCCGAGAAACGCGACCCGCCCCGCGACGTTGAGAGTCGGGTCGCGGAAAAAGCGGTAAGGCCCGTCCCCGGAAGGCGAGGGTTCGGACTCGCGGGCGATCTGCACCGGTGTGGTGGATCCGTCGAGCCGGAAGATAACGCCGTCGTCCGCCGGGTCGGCGATCGTGTCGTCCAAGTTGTCCTTGAACACAATCTGTCCGGTATCGTTCAAAACGGGAGCCACGAATAATGAGATCGAAAAGGTGCCGTTGCCATCCGGCGCGGGATCTCCAGCCAAGACGAGCACCCGCGTGCCGGGCGGGGTCTGAGCCGGGGCCTGTGCGAGCGGGAGCAGAGCAACGAGAACAAGAACGGAGCCCGTTCGGAAGAGGTTCGAAGATCTTTCGGCGAAGACGGACGCGAATGACATGGCTTACAGGCTTACTTTTTAGCAGTTCGGGGTCAAGCGATGCGGTTTCGTTCCGTGAGAGTCCCGGCACCCGAAAAAATTGCCGGGGCGGCTGACGAGGTCGCGAGGCCTCTACCCGAGCGTGAGCGCGCGATCGTAGGCGGCGAGGACGCGCTGGCGGTAGTGGTCCCACGTGAAGTGATCGAGGATGCGTTGGCGGGCGGCTTCGCCGTAGGCGCGGCGGCGGGCGGGGTCGGCGTGGAGGGTGCGGAAGGCTTCTACGAGCGCGGGGGCGCTGTTCGGGGGGATGATGAGGCCAGTCCGGTCGTGCAGGACCACGTCACCGGATTCGCGGGTCGTGATTTGCGGGAGGCCGCAAGCGCTGGCTTCGTAGGTGACCTTGGCGCTGCCTTCGCATTCGGACGGGAAGACGTGGAGGGACGCGCGGCGGAGTTCGGCGGCGACGTCGTCGGTGTGGCCGCGGAGGATGACGTTCGGCGGGAGGTCGCGGAGTTCGGCGGCGATGGGGGTGGACGGGGTGCCGACGAGGATGAGTTCGGCTTCGCTGGGAGGAAGGGCAAGGGTTCGCCAAGCTTCGAGGAGGACGTGAACGCCTTTGCGGTGGCTGAGAGAGCCAACGAAGATGGCGCGGAATTTTTCGGGCGGGGCCGGGGCGGGCGAGAACTCCAGTGGGTCAACGCCGCGCGAGGTCGAGAAGAGTTTTTCCTCGGGGAGACCGGCGATGAGAAAGGTCTCCTTTGCTTTCTCGGACAGGACGAGGATGACGGTGGCGAAGGCGTATTCGGCCATCACTTGCTGACGCGTGACGAGAAGCTTGTTGAGGAGGCTCTTGGGAAACGGCTCGGCGTCGCGGAGGACCTCGGAGTGCGTGATGTCTTTTTTCACCTTGCCCTTGTTGCGGTGCCAAGTGGGGATCTCGAGGACGCTCGGGATGCCGAGGCGGCGGGCCGTTTGGAGGGAACGGAGGCAGTCGCCGGACCAAGCGTGGAGCAGGTCGTAGCGACCGGTGTCGAGGGCGCGGGAGGCGGCGCGGTCAATGGCGTGCTTTTTTGCGCCGATGTAATAGTCGCGGCGGAGCGGGGCAAGGAGCTTGGCGGGGGAGAATTTGAGGCTCTTGATTTTCGCTTTCGGGATGCCGGGGTCGTGCGAGTTGAGCGCAATGGCGCGACCGAGGAAGTCGTTCTCATGAGCGGCGCGCAGGGTCTCGGCGGCGACGAGATCGAGGCCGGTGCCGCCGATGCCCGCGGCGATCGAGTAGAGGAGGGAACGGGGTTGGCGGAGGTCGGGCGGCACGGCAGTGGATCTTTGCCGAAGGGGTGGGGGGTGGCGATTCCGAAGATTGTGGCGGTGTGGGCGCTGCGGTCGGAGCAAACTCCAACGAATGGCCATCTTAATTCACGGAGGGCGGAGTGAGAGTCTCGAGGTGGAGGGTCGCTAGCTCCGCATCGACGAAGAAAGGTGAGCGCGGCGCTCTAGTCCTGTCGGTTGATTGACAATCTTCGTGACTCTCAGGGCGTAGGCTCGATCGTCGAAACCGCGCGGACCGTGCGGTTTTTGCGGATGAAGTCGGCGAATTTTCCCGCGCTGGGCTTGAGAATGCGGTCGTAGGTGCTCGGGTCCATGCGCGCGAGGCCGAAGTGGGCCTTGTAGCCGTAGTGCCACTCGTAGTTGTCGGCCAGAGACCAAGCGAAATAGCCCCGAACGTCGTAGCCGTCGCGGATGGCCCGCCCGATGGCGGCGAGGTGGTTCTGGAGGTAAGTGATGCGCTGGGCGTCGTCCTCGGTGGCGATGCCGTTTTCGGTGATCATCATCGGCTTGCCGTAGCGGGTGGCGACGCGCTGGATTTCGTTGTAGAGGCCGTCGGGGTTGATGCGCCATCCCATGCTGGAAAAATTGTTCCCGTGCTGGTGAGGAACTTTCAACACGCCGAGGACGGTGGCCGTTTCGGAGTAGTAGTAGTTGATGCCGAGGAGGTCGCAGACGTCGTAGATCCGGTCGAGGTGGTCGACGTTCTGATGCAACATCACGTTGTAGATCAGGCGGCCCGGGTCGAGCGGCGGATGCTCCCACCACGGCAGCGCCTCGACGCTGACCACTTTCGCGGAGGGTTTGATCTCCTTGATGCGCTTGGCCGCGTCGCGGAACATGCCGACGCTGGCGTCGATGGCCTTCCAGTAGGTCCCGAACGCGAGATCCAATCCCGGCGGCCACTCGCCGACGAGGTAGGCCGTCGTGATCTGGCCGTTCGGTTCGTTCTGCGGGGCGTAGAAGTTTGTGTCGGGCGCGGTTGCGGTGACCATTCGGTCGACGAATTTGTTCCAGTGTGAGCGGGCGAGGGGGTGGAGCCAGTTCGACTTGCGGGGGTCTTTCTTATCGGTGAGCCACGACGGAAACGTGAAGTGCCAGAGACAGACGACGGGTTCGATTCCTGCCTCCTTGAGCTTGCGGGCCATCTCGGCGTAGCGCTGAATCGCGGCTTCGTTGTAAACGCCCGGCTGGGGTTCGCACCGCGCCCAGGAGACGCTGAACCGATAGTGCGTGACGCCGATTTTCTTGAGCGCGGCGAGGTCCTTGTCGAAGTGCGTCCAGCTGGAGAGCGCGTTGCCTTTCTCGGGGGCTTTGCCTTCCTCAATGAAAATATCCCAGTCGGTCAGGAAATAATCCTTCTCTCCGGGGGTCACGGCCGGGTCCTCGTATTGATAGGCGGCGGTTGAAATGCCCCACGCAAATTTCGCGTCGGTTTGTGGCTGCGAGACCGGCGGGGGAGGTTGCGGGCCTTTTCCGATCGGGCCGAGCGGGTCAATCACGCACCCGGTGAGCGTGAGTAGAGCGAGAGAGACTAAGGCGAGATGGGCTTTCATTGAGTGAATTCGTGTGTGAACCAACGGCGCGTCATTGGCAATGCCGAGGACCATCCGGCTCGTCGCGGCACCGCGGGAGCCGAGACCCTCGAGCGGTCGGCGAACAATCATTCCCATCCGGCTTCAAGAAGTGCGGGTCTGGATCCGCTTGAGCCGCGTCGCCGCGATCAAGACGCCGGACGTCCCGAACATGAGCAGACTGTAGATAGCCGGGGCGATCGCCATCTCCGGGCTGTTCAACATCAGCGGGCTCGCGGCAATCGCGATGGCGAGCGTCCCATTCTGCAGTCCGCTCTCGATCGCGATCGTCAACCGCTGCCGAGCCTCGACCCCGAGAGCCTTCGCCGAAAAATATCCGACCGCCATCGTCACAACGTTTAGCACCAACACCGGCAATCCCACCTGCCGAAAAAATCCCGCCAACTCGTCCTTCTGCGAAAGAATCGCGCCCGTCAGCACGAGCAGGAACAACGCCAGCGAGGCCAGATTCACAGCCTTGGTCGCCCGGCGACAAAAGTCCGGCAGCCAGTGATTCAACGTCATCCCGAGCGCCGTCGGGACTAGGGTGATCACGAGAATTTTTCCCACGGAATCCAGCACCGGCAGATGACGAGGTGCATCGACCCCGACGAAGTAGCCGAGCGAGAAATTGATCAGGAGCGGGATCGTGACCACCGTCACGAGACTGCTGATCGCCGTGAGCGTGATCGAGAGCGCGACGTCCGCGCGGCAGAGATACGAGATCAGGTTCGACGTCGGGCCACCCGGACACACCGCCAGCACCACCACTCCCATCGCGAGCTCCGGTGACAGCGGAAACGCAACCGCCACGCCAAATGCGATGAGCGGCAGCAGAATGAGTTGATTTGCCAGTCCGATGGCCGTCGCCTTTGGCAACAGAATCACTCGGCGAAAATCCGCCACCGTCAGGGACATCCCCATCCCGAGCATGATCACGCCCAGCGCCACCGGCAGAAATCCCGCCGTCAAAAAATTCGATTCCATTCAGTCAAATCAGGTTGCAGTCTGCGGCATCATCTCGATCGGGCCGCATCCTGTCAGTCATTTTGCACCCTTGACCCGGTCGCGCGCCCAGGGGCGCGGCTGAGGAAATCGGAATCCCAAGGACCCGCGATTCCCATTGTCAAATGAGAGGGCTCTGATGAAATCGCGCGCGTTATGCTTCTTCTGATCGGCTACGTCCTCGTAGCGCTGGTGGTCTCGTTGGTCTGCTCTCTCCTGGAGGCCAGCCTGCTGAGCATCACACCTTCCGCCATCAACACCGCGAAACAGCAGGGACGCCACTGGGCCGCGGTCATGGAGTCCTACAAGACCAACATAGACCGGCCACTCTCCGCGATTCTGACGCTCAACACGATCGCGCACACCATGGGAGCCGCCGGAGCAGGAGCGCAATACGCCCGCGTGTATGGCAACACGGGGGAGGCCATTTTTGCCGGATTTCTGACCCTTGCCATCCTGATCTTCACCGAGATCATCCCGAAGACGCTCGGCTCCCGCTACGCGGTCCAGTTGGCCGGTTTTACCGCCGTGATGCTACCGATCATGATCACCGGCTTGGCACCCCTCGTCTGGTTGTGTCGCCAGATCACGCGCTTGATCACGCCCAAGGGCCAAGAGACTCCGCCCCTGCACCGCGAGGATCTCCTGGCCATGACGCGTCTCGGCGAGGAAGCGGGTCAGCTGGACAAGAGTGAAAGCGTTTTCGTTCACAATCTCATGCAACTGCACTCGACCAAGGTCTCGGACATCATGACGCCGTGGACGGTGGTATTTTCTCTGCCCGAGACCACGTTGCTGACCGAATTTACGGAGGTCATCGAAGAGAAACCCTTCACCCGCATTCCGATCTATCACGACAACCCGGACGACATCGTCGGCTTCGCGATCCGCGGCGAGGCCCTGCTGGCCCATCTGAAAGACACGGACGACACCGGAACACTGGCTGACGTGAAACGACCACTGGCCATCACCATCGAGCACTCGCCGGTCGACGCGGTTTTCCGCAGATTGATCGCGGAGCGAAATCAGATCCTGCTCGTCGTCGACGAATTCGGCACCACCGTGGGACTCGTCAGTTTCGAGGACGTCATCGAAACCATCTTCGGTATCGAGATCCTCGATGAAAAAGACAGCGTCGCCGACCTCCAGCAGCACGCTCGCAACCTCTGGCGGGAGCGAGCGAGGAAGATGGGCATCGCGATATCCGACGACTAGCCAGCCGGCGGAGTGCTCGATGCGCCGGGCGAAAGGAAGCCGGTCGGCCGCAAGCGGACGTCCCGACCAACGACCGGCGTTGCGACCGGTATTCCCCGGAATCTCGAACGCGATCATGCCGGAAAGCATTCCCCCTACGTTGTAACACCGCTGCGCCAAACCTTGGCGGCTCTTGCCGAAGAGTCGCCCAGAATGAAAATGACGACGCCGATCCCGGAGTCGATCACCACGCCGGAGAAGATCGAACCCCGGCTCGGCAACGCTTTACGGCAACCTCGATTTCATGCGCGGGGTCGAGGCCATTCTCAACGCCGTGCCCGCTGCGTCGGCTGAAGCCTTGCGGGTTGGATTGGCCAGCGAGGGTGCGGACAACAACTTCCTGCCTCCGAGCTACGAGGGCGACTTCCCCGGGGGATACTTCGTGTTGCGGTCACGCACCTACGGCAATTAGTTCTTCTGGCGCGACTTCCTCAGGAATGGCAGCACCGCAACGGCCGTTGAGAACAACAAAAAAACTCACCGGGGTTTTCCCGCTATCGGAAGCCGACAACCCACCCTCGATGACTTTCATCAACGTGTCCGGCAAGGTGTTCAATACCATCCACGCAAACGATTTATCCTTCTATCAAGAAGTTTACGGCATCGCTCAATACGAGCCCTCCGATTCCCATCATCCGGAAGTTTTGGCAACTTGTAGCCATCGGGATCCAGCAGGGTAAACCCTTCGCTCCGGGACCCGCGGGGCCTTGAAGAATAACTACCTCAACCGCTGGGTGGGGACGATCGGCATCTACGGGAATTCGGAACAGGAAGCCCTTAATCCGCTCCTGCCCACGGACAGCGAAGGTAATCCACTCAGCGGCGCGAATTGCGACTCGCTGCACTTCCCCGCCTGACAGTATCCGCCGGTGAATGCCTTCTGGTCGCTGATGATGGATGATCCCCCACCATCCGGTAGGGAGCGGAGTCCCTTCCGCGCCCACTTCTTCTCGCTGGGCGTTCGCCACCTTGTCGCGGTATCTATCTCACAATGAAGGTTGGACTCGTGCGGCGGGGATATTCCGCGACGGGCGGGGCGGAGGCTTATTTGGTGCGGCTGGCGGAGGGGCTCGCGGGAGCAGGGCACGTGCCGGTGCTGATCGGAACGGCGGATTGGCCGGCGGACCGGTGGCCAAATGGGGATGTGCTGCGAGTTGCGGGGCGGTCGCCAATGGCGTTTGCGCGGGGGGTGGAGCGGACTGAGGCGGAATGCGATTTAGTCATGAGTTTGGAGCGCGTCTTGGGGTGCGACGTCTACCGGGCGGGGGATGGCGTGCACCGGGCTTGGCTGGAGCGACGGGCGGAGTTCGAGCCGGGTTGGCGGCGGTGGGGGCGGGTGTTCAATCGGAAACACCGGGAACTCGAGCGGCTGGAGGCGCGGGTGCTGGACCCTGGGCGGACTCGGGTCGTGATCGCGAACTCGGAAATGGTTCGAGACGAGATCCGGCGGGCGTACGGTTTTCCGGAGGAACGGGTCGTCGTGGTGCGGAACGGGGTGGACGCCGTGGCGGCTCCAGCCGGGGCGCGGGAGCGGCTGCGGGCAAAATGGGGCTTCGATGAGAAAGAGATGGTCGTGCTTTTTGTGGGGAGCGGTTGGGAACGGAAGGGCCTCAAGTTCGCGGTTCGGGCGATGGGGCAACTGCCCGGAGCGACCCTGCTGGTGGCAGGGCGGGGGGTTTCAAACGGGATGGAGGGCAAGCGGGTGAAGTTTTTGGGGCCGGCGACAGATGTTGCGAGCCTGCACGCGGCTGCGGATGTCTTCGTGCTGCCAACGATCTACGATCCGTCTTCAAATGCGTGTTTGGAGGCGCTGTCCGCCGGATTGCCCGTCGTGACGACGAACGCGAATGGATTCGCGGAGATCATCAAGGAAAACGTCCACGGGTCGACGGTGCGGGTGGGGGACGTCGACGGGATCTACCGGGCGTTGTTCTACTGGTCGGACTCGGGACGGCGGGAGGTGGCGCGAGAAAAATGCCGGTCTCTGGGGTCGGAGTATTCGGTGGCTCGGAACGTGAGCGAAACCCTCAGGGTTCTAAATGCGGTTTGAACGGAAGTGGGTTTGGATTAGTGCGAGGACGCTTTTTCTGAACCTAGGCCGGTGTTGGCTCGCACTTGGAACTCGGCGAACTGAGCTTCCGCCGTAGGTTCGCGGGTCGAAAGGGTGCCGATGATGGCGGCGAGGAAGCCGAGGGGGATGCTGACCAGGGCTGGGTTCTTCAATGGGTAGAGGGCGTTTTCTCCCATGAAGTCGGGGCTGACCAGGATGAGGACGATGGAGCTGACGAGACCGACCGATAAACCCGCAACGGCGCCGGGGGTGTTGAAGCGTTTCCAGAAAATCGAGAACACGATGACCGGAAGATTCGCGCTGGCGGCCACGGCGAACGCGAGGCCGACGAGGAACGCGACGTTGACCGTGGGGCCGAGGACGATCGCCAGAATGATCGCCAGGGCGCCGACGACGAAGGCGGTGATGCGGGCGACGCGGACCTCCGCGCCAGGGCGGTGTTCTTTTCCGTGGTGGAGGACGTTGGTGTAGAAATCGTGGGCGAAACTCGTGGAAGCGCTGATCGTGAGACCGGCGACGACGGCGAGAATCGTGGCGAACGCGACGGCGCAGATGAAGGCGAAGAACATCTCGCCGCCCAGGGCCTGGGCGAGGAGCGGAGCGGCCATGTTGTTACCGCCATTTTCCTTGATGAAATCCGGACCGAGCAAGCTGGCCGCGCCGAAGCCGAAGAAGGTCGTCATGATGTAAAACATGCCGATGATGACCATGGCCCAGACGACGGATGAGCGGGCGGTCTTCGCGTCGGGCACGGTGTAGAAGCGGATGAGGATGTGGGGGAGACCGGCGGTGCCGAGGACAAGGGCGAGGCCGAGGGAGATCTGGTCCCACGGATTCTTGAAGAGGAGATTGGGCGTGAGGAAGTTGCGCGTGACTTCGACGCCGTCGGCATTGGTCGAAGAGATGGCGGTGAGGGCGCTGAAAAATTCCGATAAGCTGAAGTGGAACTTCTGCATCACCAGGAAGCTGAGGAACGCGCTTCCGGTGAGGAGCAGGACCGCTTTGATGATCTGAACCCAAGTGGTGGCGAGCATGCCGCCGAAGACCACGTAGATCACCATGAGAATGCCGACGCCGACGACGGTGACCTCATAGCTGACGCCGGGAATGAGCAGGGAGACGAGCGCTCCCGCACCAACCATCTGGGCGATCATGTAGAAAATGGAAACCGTCAGAGTGCTGAGGGACGCCAGGGCGCGGACGGGACGGGGCTTGAGCCGGTAGGCGAGGATGTCGGCCATCGTGTATTTTCCGGCGTTGCGAAGTGGCTCGGCGACGATGAGGAGAACGGTGAGGTAGGCGACAAGGAAGCCGACGGAATACATGAAACCGTCGTAGCCGTTGTAGGCGATCATTCCCGCGATGCCGAGGAAGCTTGCCGCGCTCATGTAGTCACCGGCGACGGCGAGGCCATTTTGCCAACCGGTAATGCGGCGTCCGGCGGCGAAGTAGGCGCTGGAGCCGGTCGACTTCCGGGCGCTGAAGTAGGTGATGACGAGAGTAGCCGCCACGAAGGCGAGGAACATCCAGAGAGACATATTTGCGAAGAGGGGGAGAGGGTGGACTGGGAGAGGGCGAGAGAGCTGCCTAGTGTTCGCCGAACTTCGCGAGGATGGTAGCGGCCTTCTTGTCCCAGCCGGCGGCGGCGGCGACGTAGATGAAGGCAAGGATCCACGCCATGATGAACTGCGAAAGCGCGAAGAGGTACGCTGCGTTGACGTCGCCCCACACGGGGCGGCTCATCAATTCTGGGAACCAACCCACGAGGACCGGAAGCGTGAAGTAGTAGATGATGAAGAACGCGGTGGCCGGGACGATGAAAGCGGCCTTTTGCTTGAGGAGGGCGCGAAAATCCGGATCGGCTTCGATCGCGGTCCAGTCGGGGGGCGTGGTGCGGGGGACGTCGGGGGTAGACATCTGCCGAGATTAGGGGGCGGGTGGTGGGGTGTCGAGATTTCTGGACCGGCTCGATTGCGCATTGCCCAATGATTCGGCCGGACGCCGAATCTCACACCCGGCACGGGTGTGCTCCCCCGAGGGATTGCGTCCGGGTTGGGGATGGGGTTCGAATTGTTTGTGTCCGGCGGGGTGGTTCTTTATTCTGCGGGGCTCAAACCAACATCTATTACATCTATATTATGGCTTACGAAGTTCCTGAACTCACTTATCCGACCAACGCGCTCGAACCGCACATCGACGCGAAGACGATGGAGATCCATCACGACAAGCACCACGCGGCTTACGTCTCGAAACTCAACGGTGCGCTCGAGGGCACCGAGATGGCTGACCTACCGGTCAACGACGTGATCGCGGATCTCTCTGCGGTGCCGGAAGCCAAGAGAACCGCAGTTCGCAATAATGGCGGTGGTCACAGCAACCACACGTTCTTCTGGAGAATCCTCGGGCCGAATGGCGGCGGGGAACCCGTTGGGAAACTCGGCGAGGCCATCACGGCGAAGTTCGGAAGCTTTGCGGATTTTAAAGAAAAGTTCGAGGCGGCTGGCGCCGGACAGTTCGGCAGTGGCTGGGCGTGGCTCTGCCTCAGCTCCAGCGGAGAGCTGAACGTTTGCTCGACGGCAAATCAAGACAGCCCCCTGATGAAGGGAGTGGTCGAGTGCCCGGGTACGCCCATCATCGGCGTGGATGTCTGGGAGCACGCCTACTACCTCAACTATCAGAACAAGCGGCCCGATTACTTGAAGGCGTTCTGGAACGTCGTCGACTGGTCAAAGGCTGAGGAAAATTACGCCGCTGCGGTGTAGATCGCCGATTCAAAATTCGAACGGGGAGTCCGCGCGCTGGTTGATCCGGCGCGCGGATTTTCTTTTTGTCGACTGGACGCGGTGTGGAAACGGCGTTTTGCGGAGGAAAGTTGTTGGTTGCTGGGGTTAGTTTTGGGCAGGGTTGTCGGCTCGTTATGGCCGAACTCAATTCCCACTATCTCAAGCTCAAGGCTGGTTATCTTTTTCCCGAAATCGCGCGGCGCGTGAAGGCGTTTGCGGACGCGAATCCCGACTTGGCGGGGCGGCTCATCAAGTGCGGCATCGGGGACGTGACGGAACCCATTCCTCTGGCGGCACGGGAGGCGATGCACGCGGCGGTCGATGATCTGGGGCGTTCGGAGACGTTCCATGGCTACGGGCCGGAACAGGGTTACGAGTTTTTGCGATCGACGATCGCAGAGAATGATTATCGCTCCCGCGGGATCGACGTGGCGGACGATGAGGTGTTCGTTTCCGACGGCTCGAAGTGCGATTGCGGGAACATTCTCGATGTCTTCGGGAGCGGGAATCGGATCGCGGTGATGGATCCCGTTTATCCGGTTTACGTCGATACGAACGTGATGGCCGGGCACACGGGCGAGGCCGATGCGAACGGTCGGTTTGAGGGTCTCGTTTATCTTCCTTGCACGGCGGAGAATCACTTTGTGCCTTCGATCCCGGAGGAGCGGGTGGATCTCATCTATTTGTGTTATCCGAACAATCCGACGGGAACGGCAGTCACGCGGGAGCAGCTGCGGAAATGGGTGGACTACGCGCTGGCGAATGACGCGATCATTCTTTTCGACGCGGCTTACGAGGCTTACATCCGCGAGGAGGGCGTGCCGCGGTCGATCTACGAGATCGAGGGGTCTCGGAACTGCGCAATCGAGTTCCGGAGCTTCTCGAAAAATGGAGGGTTCACGGGCGTCCGATGTGCGTTCACAGTGGTGCCAAGAGAGCTGATGTGCTCCACGGATTCCGGGGAGCGGAAGCCGCTGCATCCGTTGTGGAATCGGCGTTTCAGCACGAAGTTTAACGGCGTGAGCTACGTCACACAGCGAGGAGCGGCTGCGCTTTATTCCGACGAAGGGAAGGCGCAGGTTGCGGCCTTGGTGGATCATTACATGGGGAACGCGGAGATCCTGCGGACGGCGATGACGGAGTGTGGGCTGAGGGTTTATGGTGGTAAGAACGCGCCCTACATCTGGGTGACCGGCCCGGAGGGTCGGACCAGCTGGGAGATGTTCGACAAGATTTTGGTTGAGACCAATGTCGTCGTGACGCCTGGGAGCGGTTTTGGGCTTGCGGGTGAAGGTTATTTCCGGATCTCTGCGTTCAATAGCCGAGCGAACGTGGAGGAAGTCGCGCGGAGGTTGCGCGGACTGGATTGGAACTAGACGAAAAACGGAAGAGCGGGGCGTTCTCGGTTCCGCTTTTTCGGGCACTGTGGACGGCGGCGCTGGTCTCGAACTTCGGGACTTTGATGCACGCTACGGCGGCGGCGTGGTTGATGACGACGCTCACGACTTCGCCGCTACTCGTTGCGCTCGTCCAGACGGCGTCCACGGCTCCAGCGCTGTTGGTGGGGCTGGCGGGCGGGGTGCTGGCGGATACCCTGGACCGACGGGTTTGGCTAATGATCACGCAGGTCTGGATGCTTGTCGTGACGTTGGCGCTGGGACTGCTGACGATCCTCGGTCTGGTGAATCCGTGGGTTTTGCTGGGGTTTACGTTTCTACTGGGGGTCGGAATGGCGCTCAATTTGCCATCCTGGCAGGCGCTGGTGCAGGACGTGGTGGCGCGGGATCAGGTCGCTTCGGCGGTTTCTCTGAACAGTATTAGTTTCAATCTCGCGCGGAGCGTGGGACCGGCAGTTGGCGGCTGGCTGACGGGGGCTTTCGGGGCGGGGGTGGTGTTTTTGCTGAATGCGGGGTCGTTTCTGGGAACGGTCGGGGTGCTGGCAGCGTGGCGGCGACCGAGGCCGGAGCGGAAGCCGCGGGAGCGCCTGGCGTCGCGGTTGGCGGAGGGCGCGCGGTTTGTCTGGGCGGAGCGGCGGGTGCGTTCGGCGATGGTCCGGGCGACGTTATTCGTGTCGTGCGCGAGTTCGGTTGGGGCGCTGCTGCCATTGTTCGTGCGGGACGAACTGCGGTTGCCGGTGGCGGGATACGGGACGTTGCTCGCTCTTTACGGGGCTGGATCGGTGGCTGGGGCGCTGGCGTTGCCTGCGTTTCGGACGAGGTTTGGCGTGGAGCGGATCGTGGGGGTGGCGAATCTGATCTACGCTGGGGCGATTCTCGGGTTGGCGGCGGCTCCCAACGAGTGGACGGCGGGAGCGGCGATGGTGGTCGCCGGGACCTGCTGGACCGGGTTGCTGGTGAATCTCAATGTGATCGTGCAAATGGCGGCGCCGGAAGCGGTGCGGGGGCGGACGATGTCGTTCTACCTTCTGACTTTCCAGGGATCGTTCGCGGTGGGGAGCGCGGTGGCCGGAGGGCTGGCGGGAGCGCTCGGGTTGCGGGGAGCGCTGTTGGTTTGCGGGGTAGCGATGGTGTTGGGGTGGTGCGCGAAGGGTTGGCTGCCGTTGCTTGAACAGGAGGGGTGATCGACACGTGCGTGGACCCGCTAACGTCGTGCGTGGTGCCGGGCTTGGCCACAATCACTCCCCCGAGTGTCTTTGCGCGGTAGCGGGCAACGTGATGAGGCCTCGGGGGGAGCGTCGGTATCTCCGCTTCGACGCCGGAGTAGCTACGTCATCGAGCCGACGTAGCGCTTGACCGCATCCTGCCAGGGGGCAGGGGCGATGCCGGTCGTCTTCTCGAACTTCTCGGTGCTCAGAACGGTGTAGGGGGGGCGCTCGGCGATGAAGGCGGCCAAGTCGGTGAGCTTCTGGGGACGAACGGTCGTTGTTTTTAGGTAGGCCCCGGCCTCTTTGGCACAGCGAAGGGCGTGTTCGCCGTATTCCTGCCACGTGCAGGACCCTCCGTTGCAGAGGTGGTAGATGCCGGCCGGCGGGTCGATGTCGAGTAGGGCTTCCAGCCACGTGGCGAGGTCGTCAGTGTAAGTGGGGGTCGACCATTTGTCTGCGATGGCCGAAACGGTCTCGTCGCCGCGGGCGCGGGCGAGGATCATGTCGACGAAGCTGGCCCGGTCGGGCCGAAGACCCACGAGACGCGGGCGATGATCGCTTTCGGGTCGGCCTGCTCAACGGCTCGTTCGCCGGCGGCTTTGGTGTTGCCATAAACGCTGAGGGGGCTGACGGGGATGTCCTCGGTGTAGGGGGTAGTGCGGCGACCGTCGTAGACGTAGTCGGTGCTGACGTGGAGAAAACGGGTGTCGGTGGACGCACAAAGGGCGGCCATCTGGGCGGGGGCCTTCACGTTGACGGCTTCGGCTTCGGCGGGATCGTTCTCGCACGCGTCGACGTTCGTGAAGGCGGCGCAATTGACGACGTAATCATAGGTGCTCTTCTTAAGAGCTTTTTCAATGGTCTTGCCTTTCGCGAGGTCGATGTCGGGGCGCGCGAAGCCGGCGACGTCGTGGTCTTGCGACCAAAGGCGAACGAGGGCGGCTCCGAGACGACCGCGGGATCCGATGATGGCGATGCGGCGACGACTCATCGGGACAGGAGTGGCTGCCACCAAGCGGCGTTATCGCGGTACCAGTTCACCGTTTCGGTGAGGCCGGTGCGGACGTCGTGAATGGGTTTCCACGACAGTTGGTTGCGGACCTTCGAGCTGTCGATGGCGTAGCGGCGGTCGTGACCGAGGCGGTCGGTGACGAACTCGATCAGGGTCGGAGGTTTCTCTAATTGCTCAAGGATGTGGTGAACGACTTCGAGATTCTCGAAGCTCGGAATCGGCACCGACGTTGTAGACTTCGCCGGGGGTGCCTTCGAGGAGGACGGCGAGGATGGCCCGGCAGTGGTCGTCGACGTGGATCCAGTCGCGGACGTTGAGACCATCGCCGTAGATTGGGAGACGCTCGTCGGCGAGGGCGCGGGTGATCATGAGAGGGATGAGTTTTTCGGGGAACTGGAAAGGGCCGTAATTGTTCGAGCAGCGGGTGACGATCACCTCCTGGCCGAAAGTGTGGAAGGCGGCGAGGGCCAGGAGGTCGGCACCGGCTTTGCTGGCAGAGTAGGGCGAACTGGGGACGATCGGGGACCTCTCGTTGAAACGACCCGTCGCGCCGAGCGAGCCATAGACCTCGTCGGTGGAGACCTGGATGAACCGCTTGATCTCGTGGGCACGAGCGCATTCAAGGAGGACTTCCGTCCCGGCGACATTGGTGCGGATGAAGTCGCTGGGGCCGGTAATGCTGCGGTCGACGTGGGTCTCGGCGGCGAAGTTGATGACGGCAAAAAATTTGTGCTTGGCCATGATCTCGTCGATGGCGGTGCGGTCGGCGATATCGGCCTGGAAGAACTCGTAGCGCGGGTCGTCGGCGATGTCGGTGAGGTTATTCGGGTTGCCGGCGTAGGTGAGGGCGTCCACGTTGGTAACAAATTCCGGTTGATAGTGCTCGAGGATAAAACGAACGAAATTACTGCCGATGAAGCCGGAACCGCCGGTGACGAGAAGTCGCATGGCGGGGTTTCTAGCAGAGCGGGTGACGCAGACGCAACGACGGAGGCAGGGAGTTATTTCGCGTGTCAGCGCTTCGGAAACTGCTGCCGGTGGCCCGGATTTGTGCGGCTGAGCGAGAAGGATATTTCAGAGATTTCAGAATTTTTAGGGGTTGGAGAGTTGGATTTTATCAAAGATTACACGCGATTGCGTCCAATGCGGGACGGGTTGGCGTTGATCGATAAACTGAACGGGGAATGCGTGTTTTTGGACGGGATCGACTGCCAGATTCAGGCGGTCAAGCCGGAGCAATGTCGGGGATTTCCCAACGCGTGGAACTTCGAGGGCTGGCGCGAGGTGTGTGAGGCAGTGGAGGCGCCGCAAAAAGTTGGCGGTTGATGGTTGATCGCGATTGGGTAGCGTCCCTTGAGATGGCTACGAAACTCGCTCCGACCACACGACTTGCGAATGGGACCGAGATCCCGTTGCTCGGCTTTGGAACTTACAAACTCGAAGAGGGTGCAGAAGTCGAACGGGCGGTGTCCGACGCGCTTGAGATCGGGTATCGGCACATCGACACGGCAGCGTTCTACGAAAACGAGGAGGGCGTTGGGCGGGCAATTCGGTCAAGCGGGATTCCGCGCGAAGAGATCTTCCTTACGACAAAAATTTGGACCGACGACATGCGTCGGGGCGAAGAAGGCGTGATGGATGCCTTCGAGCAATCACTCGATCGGCTTGGGCTCGACTACGTTGATTTATACCTGACGCACTGGCCTGCTGCGAAGCACTACGTAAAGGCTTGGCGGACGCTCGAGGAGATCTACGAAGACGGCCGGCCTGGCGATCGGGGTCAGCAATTGTCTAGAGCGCCACTTGGAGTCACTCTTCAACGGCGCATCTCTGGTGCCGTTGGTAAATCAAATAGAATTTCATCCGCGCCTACTCCAGCCAGAGCTAGTGGATTTTTGTAAGGAGCACGAGATCGCGGTGACCGCGTGGTCGCCGCTGATGCAGGGCGGGCTGCTGGGAAACTCAGATTTGAACGAAATCGGACAGACCCACGGTAAGTCAGTGGCGCAGGTCATCCTGCGGTGGGACATCCAACACGGGGTGGTGACGATTCCGAAGTCGTCAAAAAAGGAGAGGGCGGCGGAGAATTTTGACGTATTTGATTTCAAGCTTTCGGCGGCTGAGATGGCGAAAATTGATGGGATGGATCAAGGCGAGCGCATTGGGCCGGACCCTGATAATTTTCCGTTTTGAACGCGATTGTTTCCGCCAGACCAAAATACGTCAGGGGCGAACAACGCCGCAAAATTTCCAGCAAAGGTTTAAGAAAGCTGTTGGCTGCCGGAGAAGGTGCTGAAAAGAGAGGTGGTGTCAATTTAGCAAGGTGGGAAAACCGCGAGCTTCCGAAATGGTTTCCTGGGATTTTGTGCGAGGCAGGGAAAAGGGAGGGGCTGGATAAAATCGTCGAGCGCAGTGTGTCCACTGCGGGTAGATATCTGAGTTGCGACTGATTTTTGGACCGTTTTGTGTTTTCGTTTACTGAGAGCCGCTTCTCTTTGGGAAATCTGCCAATCCCTCTAGTGCTAGCGTATGTTTGGAATGTATTCATATAGCCGAACGTCAAGCTCAGCCATCCTGAACGGACGACCGGAGACAACTGGTGATCAACTGCCGGTAGCGGGTCCGCGCAACCCCAGGAGCGAAGCGGATAGAGGTTGGCTACAGCGCCTTGTTAGCCCTCAGGTGTATTCTGAATCGCTACTCTGATAACGGGAATTTCATCAATTGCGGTTTGCCAAACCATATCAATATCTACGCCGAAGTATTGGTGTATCAATTTATCACGCATGCCTGCAATGCTTCGCCACGGAATGTTCGGGCGCCGTTCCCGAAAATCCAATGAAAGCATTTTTGTTGCTTCTCCAATAATCTCCAATTGGCGGATAACCGCGTCTTGCATCATTGGGGTGGAGCGGAATGCCGATCTCTCGATGCCTGCAGTGTAGAGTTCGATGCGTGAGATGGCATCCAGGATGTGTTGCGCGTAAATGTCGTCGCTACGCCCCATATAACAATTTCATGCTGGACAGGACTTCATTCCTGAGATGCGGACTCAGTGAATTCTTGGTTACAAGGTCGACAGGGCGCTCGGCCATATCCGTTAACTCACGCTCAAGCTGAATGAATGCAAGAAGGCTCTTGGGCGCGTCAAAATCAACGAGAAGATCAAGGTCGCTTTTGGCGGTGTCCTCCCCGCGAGATGCCGAGCCAAAGAGTGCAACCAGAGTCGCGCCATCCGAGCGACACCGGTCGACCAACGATGATAAACGTTCTTGAGCGATCATCCTTCCATTTCTATCAGTTGTGCTCTTCGGAGCGAGCATTGTTTTATGGGCGAACGTCAAGCTCAGCCACCCTGAGCGGGTAACCGAGCCAACCCTGATGTGAGCTGCAAGTTGCAGGTCCAGAGCAACCCCAGCCGGGGAGCGGCTAGGGGTTGGCTGCAGCGCCTTGTTAGGCTGTATTGTACTACTTGAATTCCATCCACAGACATACACCGAGCCCTACAAGCACACAAATAATTGCCAAGTAGTTGGTGATAGAATCACCTGTTTGCAACGTTGCTTGCTTTGGGTCGGTCGGATTGTAAAAGACTTCGATATCTTTTCCGGGCTGATTGTTATTCACAAATGCGAAGTCAGCCGCTGCGGACATGTGGTATCCTTTGATCCTCGAGGTGTAGTCGCGACCGTCTACGTTGTATCTGTTATGGACCTTTGCGTAATGAGTTGATCTCCCTTTATCCGAGCGACTTGTTCCAAGCTCATTTGATAAAATCGTTCCGTTTGTCGAGGGCCATGATTCCGATGCTTTCGCGAGCATGATATAATGGAAAAGTTTCACGAGACTCCACAATAGGAGCAGCGCAAATGCGATTATCACAATTGAAATAACGGAAAGCCCGCGCAAAACATCCATCGTCTTGATTAGGTTAGTCTTGGAAGTTGAAAAGCACAGTATGAATGCCTAACGTCAAGTCCAGCCACCCTGAACGGGCGACCGGATGCTACTGGTGATCAACTGCCGGTAGAGCGTCCGCGCAACCCCAGGAGCGAAGCGGATAGGGGTTGGCTGCAGCGCCTTGCTGGGCCTCATTCGTAATGGCTCCATAATCGAAGAACCTTCACGATCCGTTGCTCCTCGATCACTTGATAAACTAGTCTATGCTGAATGTTGATTCGTCGCGAACACGCTCCAGCCATATCACCAATGAGCTTCTCGTAGGGAGGAGGAGTTTGGTAGGGATTCTCGGAAATTATCGCCAATAATCTTTCAGCCTTCGGGCGTAGTCCCGCACTTCCGAGTTTCTTTGCGTCTTTCTGTGCCAGCTTTGTGTAAACAAGATTGAAACTCACCAGGACAAAATCTTGTCACAGTCCGTAAGTGGGGTTGCAATCCCAGAAATGATCGATTCGCGCATTCCGGGGATCGAAGAAAGATAGAGAGTCTCTTGGATGGCTCTCCAGTCTTCTTCTGAGACTAAAACGGCGTTCCCACGCTTTCCGGTGATCTGAATCGGCTCATGTGAGGTAGCTGTATCGTCCAACAGTTGATAGATTTTCGAGAGTGCTTCGGTTGCGGAGATAGTCTGCATGGATAAAGCGTCCGCAAAAGCGTGCGGGTTGTCAAGGATGCTCTATGGCCCAACGTCAAGCTCAGTCACCCCGAACGGGCCAACTGAGGCTACTGGTGATCAACTGCCGGCAAATGGTCCGCGCAACCCCTAAGAGCGAAGCGGCTAGGGGTTGGCTGCAGCGCCTTGTTCGGCTGTATTGTTATGAATGATGAGAGCAAGTCCTGAAACAATATCTTCAATCTTTCCAGTAGCAATCTTAGTCCCATCCTTCAAAGCGTAATCTCCGCCTAAGACAAAGGTTCCTGCTGAGATCGAGTCCGGAAGTGCTGAAGTTGCTGGTAGGTCGATAGTTGAGGATTCTACAGTTGGTGATGTTGTAAGAGATGAACTTCCAATAATGAGAGTGAGTTTCGTGCCATTCGAGGTGTTGCTCGCCAGAATCACGGGTGTCCGGTTAAGACCGGATTGAGAAATTGTTAGAGTCTGGAAGTAAGGGATTTGTGTCCGAAAAGTGATGTGAGGGATTTGAAGTTGCCAATGGTATCGGGGACGCTTTGCGGCCATGAATTCCGGCCGCTTTGTTCTCTCGCAGATCCTCGATCAAGTGCATTGGCAGACGCTCTCGCGTCTGGTGACGCGCTACAATGCCGAGTCGAAGGTTCGGCATTTCGGCTGTCGTCAGCAGCTGTTCTGCATGGCTTTCGCGCAATTGACGTGGCGCGAGGGGCTGCGCGACATCGAAACGTGTCTCAATGCGCGGCCAGAAGCTCTCTACCATCTTGGCTTTCGGGAACCGATAGCCAGATCGACTCTGGCCGATGCCAACGAGGTGCGGGACTGGCGAGTGTGGGAGGATTTGGCAAAGGGTCTGATCCGCAAGGCTCGGACGCTTTACGCGGGAGAGGACCTTGGCCTGAATTTGGAAAATACGGTTTACGCGCTGGACTCGACGACCGTCGATCTCTCGCTGACGCTCTTCCCGTGGGCGGACTTCCGCAAAACCAAGGCCGGGATCAAACTGCATACCCAGATCGACCTGCGTGGGCCGATTCCCACCTGCATTCACATCACGGTTGCCCGCAGCCACGATGTTCTCTGGCTCGACGAGTTGATTTTCGAGCCCGGTGCTTTCTACGTCATGGACCGAGGATACATGGACTTCGGTCGTCTCAATCACATCGTTTCGGCGGAGGCCTTCTTCGTGACCCGAGCCAAGGACAACCTGCGCTTCTCGCGTCAACGCTCCCTTCCTGTGGACCAAAGTACCGGGCTGCGAAGCGACCAGATCGGGAAGCCCAAGCTTGCCGCCGCTCGTGCAGCCTATCCCGGTCTGCTTCGCAAGGTGCGCTACTTCGACGCACAGACGGGCCGCGACCTGGTTTTCCTGACCAACCACCTCGACGTCCCGGCGCTCACCGTTGCCCAACTCTACCGAATGCGCTGGCACATCGAACTCTTCTTCCGCTGGATCAAGGGACATCTGCGCATCAAGCACTACTTCGGAACGAGTCCCAATGCCGTCAAAACCCAAATCTGGATCGCCATGTCGGTCTATCTCATGGTTGCCATCCTTCACAAGCAGCACAACCTTCCCGGAACGCTCCACAGAACTTTGCAGCTTTTAAGTATCCATCCATTTGAGAAAACTCCTCTCCATGAACTACTTGCGGAATCCGACTTCAACTCTTTCACGGCCTTAGACTCTAACCGATTGAATCTGTGGGACTTATAACCGGACGCTCGTGCGCCAGAATATAAATATCCTTCCCCTGCAGATCTTCTGATGGACCTGTGAGAGCGTTGGTGCCGACGGATTCCACCAACACACCATTTCGTATCTCGGACACCGCTGCGTCGAACGTGCCGGGCTGTAAATCAACTTTCGATTGCCAATAGCTAATTCCTAAATGGCGAGCAAGTGCGCTGGTCGAAAGATCTGCGGATTCTGCAATCGGAAGTGTGCAGCCGATAAAGGCTAGAGCTATATATTGAATGAATTTCATATTGGAGATCTGTTGGAGGTTGTTTGTTATCATCGAATCATGCAGAGGACTCTATTGCGCCCGATTGACTGGAAATATGCTGTTCAAGATTGAATGAGCCGAACGTCAAGCTCAGCCACCCTGAACGGGCGGTCTGAGGCTACTGGTGATCAACTGCCGGTAGAGGGTCCGCGCAACCCCAGGAGCGAAGCGGCTAGGGGTTGGCTGCAGCGCCGCCTTGTTCGGTGTCATTCCGTTTGTAGTAGTGAGATCGGAATATGCGCTGAGAAATGACTAAAATCAGGATCAGAGGTGAGAATTGAATAGCCGCGGCGCACAGCAAATCCACATATCAGGAAATCAATGAGACTGCCTTGAACGCCGTTCGTCATACAAAGATTTGAGAATCTTGCAGCTTCTTCATGATCTTCAGTTTCGACTTCTGCGTCTGGAAATGCTCTTAGGACCTCCCTGAGTCGATTGTATTGCTCTTGGTGACGGATCCCGGAGAGGAGTTCTTGTCTCACAACGCCGAGAAGAACAGCACGTGAACTGCGGATCAATTCAGAGAGTATCTGCGTGCCGTGAGATGTGGAGATTGAGCGACGGCGTAGGGCAAGAGACCATATTGATGTGTCGACAATGACCTTCATCAGCGCTCGCGGGCAACTTTGTAGTCATACGACGCCTCGTAATCAATCTTCCCGAAGAGTTGAAAGATCTCAAGTTGCTTGCGTCGCTGGACATACTCCTGAAGAGCTTCTTCGATAGTCGCTCGCTTTGACGTGTGTTGACCGAGTCGTTGTGCCTCAGTAATGAGTGGAATATTGAGTTCGACGTTTGTAGCCATGTGCGAAATCTCGCACGTCGGGATGTGCGAGGTCAAGTTTCATCACCGAACGTCAAGCTCAGCCACCCCGAACGGGTGAACTGAGGCTACTGGTGATCAACTGCGGGTAAGAGGTCCGCGCAACCCCAGGAGCGAAGCGGATAGGGGTTGGCTGCAGCGCCTTGTTCGGTATTTTTTAATGTTTCTTAGGTTTCCTTTGCATCCATATGTGGCCAATTGCGAAACCGCAAATAGACAGAACCAGTGGATAAAAATACTTAATATAAAAAGAAGGTTAATTCAATATTGAGTCACCCGGATCAAGCACTAAACCAGACACTTGCGTGTAAATCAATCCACCAGTAAGACCGAGAATTATCGCTAGGAGTGATCCTACATTTATCTTCTGATTTCTGAGGGCGAGTAAAATACCCCCAAAAAGAAAAGGCCAAATGTAAGGAATACATCCAAGGACATCAAGAAGCGCCTTCGATCGGAAAGAACGGTCTTCGATTATCAGCATGAACCATAGATTCGATCAAAAGAGCGATGACGTAAATGCTGCAAATAGTGTGTAAACTATTACATGGATGCTGTTGTTCATTTCTTTGCCGAACGTCAAGCTCAGTCACCCCGATCGGGTGCCTGCGCTTCTGTTTTGTGATCAACTGCAATCTAGGCGTCCGCCAACCCCGAGAGCGAAGCGGCTAGGGGTTGACAGCAGCGCCTTGTTAGCCCTGTATGGCCTCTATTTTATCGATGTAGACGTTAATTAACTTGTGCGAAGGGAGAAGTGACTCGATTTGTGCCCAAATGCGAGAAAGGAACTTCTGAAATTCGTGTTTCCGCATGTTGCCGATTCTCAAATGGACTACCCACGGGGGCGGCGATGAAACCATAACCCGGTTCGAGAAATCGGCATCCTTTGTGATGATAACTAGCTGATTCGCTTGGGCGTAGAGCCAAATATTGCTATCCGAGACGCTTGATCCGAGGTCTGTGGAATGAACAGTCGGGAGAGATGGGGTGAATAAAATCTGACGGGGAGTATTCTCGTCGAACAAGAAGCCATTCACGCCGGCTCAAGCAGTGAGAAATGGTGCTTCATGAGATCTGACGAGAAGCTGATACAGGCAAGAACATCCTCGCGTCCGATTGTTGGGTATTCACATAAAACATCTTCGATGGAGTCACCCGCTGCGAGAAACTCTAAAATTGTCTTCGCAGTCACCCGAGAACCCGTGATGACCGGTTGACCGTTGCAGATATCAGGATCGGTAGTGATGCGGTTCATATGAGACGGGAGAATACCAAAATTCTCGGCTGCTGCAACCATTCACGGGCTAACGTCAAGCTCAGCCACCCCGAACGGGCGACCGGAGACTACTGGTGATCAACTGCCGGTTACGTGAACGCGCAACCCCAGGAGCGAAGCGGATAGGGGTTGGCTGCAGCGCCTTGTTAGCCTGCATTTTTGAATGCCACGATCTCGCCGCCGCCCAAACAAACAACATCTTCGACAATGCACGGAGTCCGATCGATAATTCTTTGCAGATGTTCGCGTTGCAGTCCTGTTGCCGTCGTGGCGCTCGATGAGCTTCTGCGGGAGGGTAATCGTGGGAATGAAGTCGGATAAAGAAGTCGATTCGACATCACATGGAAAAATGAATAGAAATATCTTTCAGAACGCCGTGGCAATCGTAGATGCAGTGAGTCGCGGCCCTCGCGTTCGCAGTCGGAGGACTCAGTATCTGTCTCTGTCCATCGTCGAGCTCAGCCAACCTGAACGGGCAACCGAAATTGTCTGGTGATCTTCTGGAAGTTGACGGTCCGCGCAACCCCAAGAGCGAAGCGGCTAGGGGTTGGCTGCAGCGCCTTGTTAGCTTTGTATTGTTTTAGTCCTATCGATCCAATACTCAGGTTCTCGATATGCGTGAGCAATGGCAATCACCCATAATGTCTCCTGACGCGTAAGGAAAGCGATGTAGTATGGGAAGACCTTCAAATTTACTCGGCGATATCCAGATTTACGGGCGCGGAACAAATCTGGTTTGCCCGCGATGAGCGCAATATTGCGATCGGCCTCATCTTTAAAGCGCTGGCCCAGACTCGGATCGATTAACCGATAATATGTTATCGCTGAAAGAAATTCATCTCGAGCTTGCTCAATGAATACGACATTCATCGAGCAAGCGCTCTCTCTGCTGCTGCGTTGACGTCGTCGTATCGGAGTCCGGTGACTTTCCCCGAGTCAATTGCGGCAACCCTAGCAGCAAGCTCACCTTCCCAGACTTCGTCGACACCGGAGTTGCCGAATTCTCCGTCAACATCCAAAAGGAGGGATGCCAATGTAAGTCTTTGATGATTGGGGAGTTGAAGTGCCTCCTTTGTCAGTTGAGATAATGCCATCGCCATAACCAGATCGTTGCAGAGGCGAGCCGTTGCGTCAAAGCCCAATTGATGAGCTAACGTCAAGCTCAGCCACCCCGAACGGGCGACCGGATGCAACTGGTGATCAACTGCCTGTGGCGGGACCGCGCAACCCCAGGAGCGAAGCGGATAGGGGTTGGCTGCAGCGTCTTGTTAGCTCTTCATTTGTTGAGTCGACGGATGATTCGATCGGGGTCGGAGCGAAGATCTATAATCGCCTGAACGAATATGCGATATCCCTCAACAGTATAAAAAATTCCGTATGGAAACTTTGGAATAAGTAATCGACGAAATGGCTCCAAGTAAATAGGCCCCGACTTCGGAAAGCGGCAAATCTGTGCGATCCGATCATCGAATGCGGCATAGAAGGTATCTCCGTAATCAGAGTAGATCTCCAAGAATTCGATTTCGGCGCCGAGAAGAAGTTCGACTGTGAACTCCATCTACTTACCGATTCGCCGCTTGATAGACTCCCATGGGGTTGTGGAATGCATACCAGATCTGAAGGCCGAATATCGCTCTTGGAGCATCTCGACAATGAGCGGATCTGGTGCAAGTGTCTCGGAAATGGATATTTGGGCCCACAGCTCAGTTGCCAACTCAAATTTTTGGCTGTCCGTGAGCTGTTCGATCTCTGGTAGTTGTTCGATCATGTCCAGAAACTACCCGGTATGTCGGAAAATGGCAATTCCGAGATTCATGGAGCTAACGTCAAGCTCAGCGAACGGGTGTTGAGCAAGGGGTTGTGATCATCGAGGGTCCGGTCGTGGAATAAAGTTCGGCCACGGCGCGGCTAGGGGTTCGCTGCAGCGCCTTGTTCGGCTGCATTTGTAACCAAAATGGGCTTTCCGTTCTTAAAATGAAGCTGATAAGTAGTCCCTGATTCGACATTGACCTTCAAAATATATTTCTTTGGATCTTCCAATGATCGTTGCTGAATCGTTAGAGTGTGTGGCCCAGGCTGGAGTAAAATATATGGAACAACCGTTACTATAGTTCCTGATTTTCTTTTGGGAGACGCTCCATCAACCGAAATGACATGATAACTTGGATTTCAGAATACTTCACAGCAACATCGTTAATTTCTGCGAGTGAACTTCTGCTGCATGAAGTAAATACCACCGGAAAAAATACTCCCAATACGGGAAGTATACGAAGAGGAGAATTCATTAATAATAGCCGAACGTCAAGCTCAGCCACCCCGAGCGGGCGATCTGAGGCTACTGGTGATCAACTGCAAGTTGCGGGTCCGCGCAACCCCTAAGAGCGAAGCGGCTAGGGGTTGGCTGCAGCGCCTTGTTAGGCCTCAGGCGATCTCGATGATTGGTTCTCCGGATTTGAGAAGAAGTAGTGCGTCGTTGAGTTGAGTTGCTAACTTTGATTTCAACGTGGTTTCCGAAGTGTTTCCACATGTAACCCAAAGGATTTGGGGTGGAGGTCCATGACGTTCAACAAGATCAACGAAATCACCATCTTTACTCATGACGACCGTTCCTGGAATGCGCGCTGCATCAAATATATCGATGTCAGGGGAATCACGCATTTGAAGATCTCGAATCGGATAGGACTCAATCATGAATGTTTCTCGAATCCATCTGGCAATGCGTGGCGATATATGTGCATCCACCCAAATCGTCACGCTGCGAGGATTGGATGGTCAATACGCTGTCGAGCAAACATGAGGCTTGCTTTAATGTCATCTGGTTCTAAATCAGGAAGCTCATCGAGAATCTGAGCAGATGATAAGCCGTTGGCGAGGAGATCGAGAACGTCAGTAACGCGAATTCTCATGCCTCGGATACACGGACGACCTCCGCACTTTCCGATTTCCGATGTGATGCGATCGATTGTCATGTTCTCAGAGAATTACTTCATCGCCGGGAGTCGGTCAATGAATTCATGGCCTAACGTCAAGCTCAGCCACCCTGAACGGGTGGTCTGAGGCTACTGGTGATCAACTGCCGGTAAGAGGTCAGCGCAACCCCGAGAGCGAAGCGGCTAGGGGTTGGCTGCAGCGTCTTGATGGACAGAGCATTTTTGTAACGGTGAGCTGCAAGTGGAGTGATCGAATCTTGGGAATCCTCGCTCATCGTGTGACACGACAATACACGGAGTCCGATCGGTAATTCTTTGCAGATGTTCGCGTTGCAGTCCTCTTGCCGTCGTGGCGCTCGATGAGCTTCTGCGGGCGGGCAATCGTGGGAATGAAGTCGGATGAAGAAGTCGATTCGGACATCACATGGAAAATGAGTAGAAATATCTTTCAGAACGCCGTCGCAATCGAGGATGCAGTGAGTTGCGGCCCTCGCAATCGCAGTCGGAGGCCTCAGTATCTGTCTCTGTCCATCGTCAAGCTCAGCCACCCTGAACGGGTGAACGCGTTTGCATGGTGATCAACCGCCCGTGGAGGGTCCGCGCAACCCAGCCGCGAAGCGGCTAAGGGTTGGCTGCAGCGCCTTGTTCGGCTGTATGTACCGATGGTTGGGTAGAAACGACGACCGTTCCTGCCATCATGTCATGCCATCCTCGCTTTCGCTTATCAAATGCAACCCATATATATCCGAGGAACAAGGGTAGAGCAGAGACAAAATACCCAATATATCGAATAATCCACTGTTTAAGTGTCGGAGTCCCTCCGGTGTCTGCATCAACGATCCTTGAACGAATCGCCATCTTTCCTGGTGTCGCCTGCTTCCACACCCAAAATCCAATGACAATGAAAATCGGAAGAATCCATGAGAAAAATATGTCAGCCGGACCAGCGGAGAAGCCCGTGACTTCTGGATCAAAATATGACCACCCATAAATGGATACCAGAAGAGGCAACGTGACAATACATATGAATATGGTGTCAATTATTGATGCTAAAACTCGGATCCAGAACCCTTGAAATGTGCTTAGAGGTGTATTCATATTTATTAGAGCCGAACGTCAAGCTCAGCCACCCCGAACGGGCGACCGAGGTTCTCTGGTGTGCACTGCCATCTGCGCGTTCCTCAATCCCAGGCGCGAAGCGGCTAGGGGTTGGCTGCAGCGCCTTGTTCGGCCGCTTTCTGCATTGCTTTTAACAGGATTGGCGAAATCAAAACATGCTTCAAGAGTTCTTCTGTCAGATAAATAGAGCCTGTCCGAAAAGAGGGCAAAATGGGGAAGGCGAGGATTTTGCTGGCATTCGGAGGGGATCGAATGGGGCAGAGGGCGGGTTTTTGGCCACGAGATGGGCTGGCGAGCGGATTGGGGCGATTTTTGGGCATGGCCGCCCCGGGCGGACAGCTTCAGTCGTGAGATTTGAGGCGTCGAGTCAGGTTTCTGACGCTTGAGTCACCCAAGGCATTCGGGCAACGACCCAGAGATTGTGAGAGAGCACGGCCCAAGCCACTTGAAGTTCTCGATTGGCGAAGCCTTTGGCGCGGGGAACTCCGCGTTGAAGGAAAACGTTCTTGAGGACGCCGATCCGGCCTTCAGTCTGAGCTCGGCGGCGGGCAGTGGCGGCGAAGACTTCGTCCTCCTGGAGACGGGTCGAGAGTTCGGTGGGATTTCGCGGACAGAGTCCGTTGAAGATTTCCTCTTTCTTGAGCAGGCGAGCGCTGGCGGCGCTCTCGAAGCCGCGGTCGGCCACGACGCCGTAAAGACGCCCCTGACATTTTGCTTTGATGGCTGGGAGGCGTTCGATGAGCCATTTGGCGTCGCCGGGCGAGTTCTCCCGGCGTAACTCGTGATCGATGATGAAGCCTTGTGAGTTCTCGACCACCCAGAGGCTGTTGCCAAACTCGACGTTGGCTCCGGCTTTGCCGCGCACGATGACGTGCAGGTCGCTTTCGTAGAGGCTGAGGATCTTATCGGCGTTGGCAACTTTGCGCTCTCCGATGATGCGTTCGTGCGCCTGCTGGCGGGCGGCCGGCAGGCGGCCAAGGACGTTGTCCATGCGCCGGAGAATGACCTCGGCTTGCGGGCGGCTCAGATCGGTCTGTGCCCGGCGTGCATCGAGCGCGGTGCGGTATCGCTGAGCGTGTTCTTCGACGATGCGCACCAGCCGCTTGATCGTGCGCAAGATGCGCTTGCGTTCCTTTTTACCGCCGGGTTTACGCCGACTCGCCGCGCTCATCCCCATGGCCAGCGCGTTGATCTCGCCCAGCAAGCTTTCGGGCTCGGGCATGCGATGACGCAACCCGTGGCGACGGATCACCACGATGCTCTTAATCAGCGTGCGCACGCCATCGCGCAAAAGCACCCAGTCGGTCGGAAAGTGAATGTTGGCCGCTAAACACGTCGTGTCGGCCCACACCACGTGCAGATCCAACTCATGCTCCAAACCGATCTCAGCCGCTCTCCTTTCATCGGCCAGCGCAGCGCTCAAAGCCTCGAGAAGCGGCGTCATCTTTTCCAGCGGCAGCCAGTGGGCGTAGTCGCGTAGCGTGCTCTTGCCCGGCACCCTCACGACCTCGAAATCATCCATCCGGCAAAACCACCGGTAAAGCGCACTCATCGCCAGCGTCTTGCTCATCTGCCGGAAGCTGCCTCCAACCACGTTCTTGAGAATCGTGCACCGCAACGCCCGCCGACTGTGCCGCAGATACCGCTCGCTGGCCGCTGGCCCGCGAAGGACTTTCTCGCCGGACTCCTCCAACTTGGCCGCATTGGCTTCGAACTCTTCCAAGCTACTTCCCAGAAACAGCTCCTCAATCCTGCTCTCGTTCAGGATCCGATCCATCCGCACCAGCAACTGCTCTTCCTGCTCGTAATCCTGGCAGCCCAACACTCGCGGAAGGGCTCGACGCAGCGTCTCCTGAATCTCTATAACTTTTCCCATCGGCGCGCTTTCTTTTTGTCGGCTAAACAAAATTATAAACGCCCGATTTGGGGCATGGCAGCGTTTTTCGCGCTTCATGCCCCGCCTTTTTCACCAGCTTGCCCTCTTCAATGCTTGATCCGTTCTTCTCGGACAGGCTCTAAATAGCACCTAAAAAAAGCGGTATAAAAGCCATAACGCCAAAAGACCAGTGGAACATCAAAATATAGAAAGATACTAAATTCGTGATTAGAGATGCCAATAGGAAGAAGCGACACCGGATCATCAATCTCGAATCTTCCTTCAACAGAGTTTGAATGACTGCACTTTGCTCCTTCCAAGACATTCCGCGGAGTTCTCGAGGAGGTAAAAAATAGGAGTAGCTCATTATGAGATTCGAAAGCAGCTGCTATGCAGGTGGTTATGACTAAAAAGGCTTTGCCGACAGGTGATTGGACTCTGATTGCGACGGGTGAGCTTAGATGGAGGTTCGAGATGTCATGGAAGGGGAGTTTGTCGCAAATAAATCCTGGCGTTGGGGCGATTCGGGACAATTAAAAGATGGCTCCTGTGGACTTCCGTCAAAACCACTACCTATGGCGGCAGTCGTTTACTTTATAGCCGAACGTCAAGCTCAGCCACCCTGAACGGATGACCGAATACTACTGGTGATCAACTGCCGGTGGGGTGACCGCGCAACCCCAGGAGCGAAGCGGATAGGGGTTGGCTGCAGCGCCTTGTTCGGTCCGTATTATATTTAGGGTGAGATTTCGATTTTTGACCAGGGAAATCCGCCATCGAAAGCGAAAGTTATAGACGAATCTCTTTCTCGAGCTGTTAGTGACGCCGCCTTGTCGCGAGAAGATCTCGACGATTGTATTGCCATCTCACTGGAGATTGGAAACCGAGACAACATCTTCGACAAGGCGGAAAAATATACTTTGATCCCATTTAGATCAGTGAGTTCTGGAATAGTGGAATCTGGGAAAATCCGAATTCTAGAGTTTGTTGTGCGAATTTCAATTGAGTCGTTCAATTGATAAATCAATTCGATAGCTGATAAAGACACGGTTGCGCTCTTATCATCTGATGTGAAGCGCGCAACTTCATGAGAATATGCTGATTGGGAAATGATTAAGGCGAGAATGCAGAGGTATTTCATAAATAATTGTAATGACCGAACGTCAAGCTCAGCCACCCTGAACGGGCGGACTGAGGCATCTGGTGATCAACTGCCGGTAAGAGGTCCGCGCAACCCCGAGAGCGAAGCGGCTAGGGGTTGGCTGCAGCGTCTTGATGGACAGAGCATTTTTGTAACGGTGAGCTGCCAGTGGAGTGATCGAATCTTGGGAATCTTCGCTCATCGTGTGACACGACAATACACGGAGTCCGGGTAATTCTTTGCAGATGTTCGCGTTGCAGTCCTCTTGCCGTCGTGGCGCTCGATGAGCTTCTGCGGGAAGGCAATCGTGAGAATGAAGTCGGATAAAGGAGTCGATACGGACATCCCATGGAGAAATGAATCGAACTATCTTTCAGAGCGTCGTGGCAATCATAGATGCAGTGAGTCGCGGCCCTCGCGTTCGCAGTCGGAGGACTCAGTATCTGTCTCCGTCCATCGTCAAGCTCAGCCACCCCGATCGGGTGTTTGTGTTCGACTAGTGTCCGGCTGAAGTTGTGGGTCCGCGCAACGCCTAAGAGCGGAGCGGCTAGGGGTTGGCTGCAGCGCCTTGTTAGCCTTCAGGATTTTATGTATAGGACATTTACATTTTCCAACATTGGGAAATGCTTGCTGTTGAGAGTTTCTAGTGTGAGGTCATGTAGTTCTGCAGTGGCGGCAATAATGCAGTCGGCCAACCCGGTGCCATGAGACGGTCGGAACTGTCGTGCGTAGAGACCAGCTTTTTCTGCAATCTCCACGGTCATTGGGAGGACCGTGAATGCTGAAATGCTCTTCTCTAGTAGAGTCCTTTCTGAACCCTCGCGAATCCCTTGGTATAGCTCGGCAACGGTCATCACAGAAAGGTATGAATCCGTGACAATTGATTCTAAATGGGAGACGGCATCAGGGCTGTCCCTCAAGTAGTCGATTAAAATGTCAGTATCAATGAGGCGAGCCATCTAAAAGCGATCGAATTCTGAACGCATCTCCGCGAGATTGATGCAATTTTCACGATCAGCCCACATTCCGCGTGATGATCTGAGCGCTCGTAATCGGTTGCCGGAGTCTCGACGTGAGATAAACTCGTCAATCGCTTGCCTGATCAGTTCACTTTTCCCGCGTCCAAATGACTTGGATAGGTGCGCTATGGCAGAATTCTCCTCCTCTGTAAGGTATATTTGCGTTCGGATCATACATTATGATGTATGATCGGGTGCCGTTTGTCAACTCATGAGATAGGGCTAACGTCAAGCTCAGCCACCCTCAACGGGCGACCGGATGCAACTGGTGATCAACTGCCGGTAGCGGGTGGCGCAACCCCAGGAGCGAAGCGGATAGGGGTTGGCTGCAGCGCCTTGTTAGGCTCATTTTTAGCCGGCCGTGTAGAACAGTAGAACGAGAGCTACGGGAATCACAACTCCCACGAGTAGTGATATCAATGTTGGAAGAGCCTTTCCGTATCGGAATGCTAATATGATCCCGATGACCATCGTAAAAACGAAAGAAATGGATGCGAGAACCAAGAACCATTTCATGTATTCAGATGACCAACTTCCACCAAGCTTCACACCAGAGCTTGTGTGAATTGTCGAAAGCATTTGCAGAATTGAAGGACCTTCACTGTTTGCGGGCACATTCTGCAGACGGAACGTTTGCCAAATTCCTGACACCGCTAAAAATGTGAGTATTGGTGCAAAAAGACATCCGAGATAGAGATGAAGCTTGCGAAGAAATTTCATATTAATGCCTAACGTCAAGCTCAGTCACCCCGAACGGGTGTTGAAAAAGTGGTGTGATCATCTGCAATCTGACCGTCCGCCAACCCCGAGAGCGAAGCGGCTAGGGGTTGACTGCAGCGCCTTGTTAGGGCCGTATTTGTATGTAGCTTCCGACTGTTGAATCTCTGATAGCCGACCTGATTTCTTCGATGCGGGCTTCGATCAGCTCAAGGAGCGTAAACGGAAGTTCAACGATTGATACAATTCGATTCGATAAATTTTGCTGATATCGAAGATTCTTGTCACCGGTGACGAGAACATCGAATTGACCGTCAATGAGCTTCACCAGTGAGCCATTCTTCACTCCAGTCCACCCTCTGTAGCGAACGGTGACGACATCGAATTCGTGTAACAGAAGTCGAAGGTCAATTGGCAGGTTCTCGTCAAGAATGACTGTCTTCACGAACCAATTTGAGGAACTCCAGAGCGTCGTTCCGATCTACTGAAGGGAATTGTGCGAGAAATGAGTCTACCGAATGGCCAGCGTCGATGTATTCGAGCAAAGACTGAGCCATCACACGTGTATCTCGAAAGACGACCGTTCCACCCAGAATTTCTGGATCGGAGTGAACTGGGCTGTGATCAAGGGTTACCATTGGAGAATTTTACCGATTACGAATCTTTTTGCAACTGTATTGGGCCCTAACGTCAAGCTCAGGCACCCTGAACGGACGATGGAATTGAACTGGTGATCAACTGCCCGTGGCGGGTGGCGCAACCCAGCCGCGCAGCGGCTAAGGGTTGGCTGCAGCGCCTTGTTCGGCTGTATTTCCTACCCAAGTGGACGACGGAATAAGCAGAACTATTCCGATGAGGATTAATAGCCATCCTGGGAAGAAGGTCATTCGCAGATCCTCGGAAACTCTACTCAAAAGATGCCTGAAATCTTCACCATCCTTTATCCCGCGTAGTCTGATCGAGTTGTCGTCGATGATCAGCGAGCGATTCCATACATCTTCATTTATGTTATCGCGATCTGCTCTGGCGCTTTCAGTTACGTTGATCTCTACGAATGTGAATTGGCGCCGCAACTCCATCGGAATGATTGAGCTATAATAGAAGCATTTGTATAGCCAGAATACTCCCATTGAAATGATCAGAAGGCCTAGAACAATGTCTCTTTTTCGGTTCATTGGATGAAGGCGGGTGAATATCTTCTCTAATCTGAGATGTTGCGCTTGCGAAAATTTCATCCGCCGGAGGCTGCATGAAGCCGAACGTCAAGCTTAGCCACCCTGATAAGGCGGGAGCGAATCTGGTAAAGGTGAACTGCCGGGGAGAGTCACCTCAACCCTGGCCGCGCAGCGGCTAAGGGTTGGCTGCAGCGCCTTGTTGGGCTGCATTCTCTCACCATCAGAATAAGTCTGAATGTGTTCCGGTTCGTTCGAGACGGAGTTCGTCTGGTGAAACTTGGTAGATTAATATCCAGTCTGGTTCGACGTGGCAGTCTCGTCTGCCTTTCCATGGACCAGTCAATGCGTGATCTCGGTAGCGAGGAGGCAGCGCTTGACCAGATATAAGGATCTCGATGACGGTCTTGATCTTCTCAAGGTCCTTGCCTCTCTTTGTCTGTTTCTTGATGTCTTTCTTGAATTGTGAGGTCTGACTTACAGTCACTTTTTCCAAGACGCGTAGAGGTCATCGGTGTTTTCGAAGGTCTCAATGTCCTCACCCTTATCGCTTTTTGCGAGGACCTCGGAGGTCAGAGTGTTAGGAACATGAAGTTCGAGCGGAAACTCTTGACGGAGTGCAATCTGCTTGTAGAAGAGCCGAATCGCTTCCGTGGGCGTCATGCCCAGAGTATCCAGAATCGCTTCGGTTGCTTTCTTGGTGGCGGAATCGATCCGAGCATGAATTATTGCTGATTGCGACATGTGAGAAATGTATCACGGATGATACACGGTGCAATGATTTTTATAGCCCAACGTCAAGCTCAGCCACCGTGAGCGTGGGTAAGGATTTGGCGAACGGATCAACTGGCTGTGGCGGGTTCCTCAACCCCAGTCGCGATAGCGGCTAGGGGTTGGCTGCAGCGCCTTGTTCGGATCCGCTCGTTCGTGGTCCCGAGTGGTAATCTCACCTGCATTTCTATCGCCGCCATGCCGGGGAAAGGATCAAGAAATGAGACGGGCGGGCTTCGTTGGATGTGGATTCTAACATAACTTTCAGATTGATGGTGTAAAAATACCTTGGTTTTGATGGCCAACTACCCAGACCCGCCTTTCACCGAGAGATCAGCGCACTCTCTGAGTAAATGAAGAACGCAGTCGAAAAGAATTTCGTGATTCGATGAAGCGGGCGCAGGAGAGGGGCATAGGTCCGAACGTCAAGCTCAGCCACCCTGAACGGGCGAACTGAGGCGACTGGGTGATCAACTGCCGGTAAAAGGTCCGCGCAACCCCAGGAGCGAAGCGGATAGGGGTTGGCTGCAGCGCCTTGTTAGGCGAATTTGCGGCGAATCCATCGAAGTAAGGCGCGAGTTGATTTCTGTTCCGGTGGCGTTGTCAAAACATACACGAATGTCCACACTATGAAAATCGCGAAGTGCCTATTTGTCATAATGAATGATCGCTGATCCACTTTTGTTAAATCTCCTTTGATGGATTCTGATTCGACTATCCCGGAATAAAAGAAATTGGCTGCTAGAGAAGATGAGAAAAATCCACACACAAATGTCACGATGGAGACGACATCCTCATAGGGTTCAGTGTCATCTTTATCGAGAAAGGACGCCAAAAGTAGGGTGGCTCCTACGCATATTGCACCGATTGCAATAAGCCAAAGGCCAGTAACTCGCCTTTCATAATTAGATGATCGATTGCCGCGCATATATGCGTATACAGCTGAAATCGAAACTGATAGGATCGGAACAAGAACGACGAGTATGTATTCCATAATTTAACTGCCTAACGTCAAGCTCAGCCACCCTGAACGGGCGACCGGAAACTACTGGTGATCAACTGCCGGTAGCGGGTGGCGCAACCCCAGGAGCGAAGCGGATAGGGGTTGGCTGCAGCGCCTTGATGGGCAGAAGTATTTTGAGGGGATGAGCTGCCCAGGAGATAAACGAATCCACACAGCGCTCGCTCATCGAGTGACACGACAATAAGGTCAGTATGGTGGATGATCATATGCAACATCCGGTGAGCCGTCAGTGATCGTTGTGGCGCTCGATGAGCTTCTCCGGCAGTGAGATCGTGAAATGCCGAAAAGAGGTGAAAGCGAAGCGATTCGAAGCGGCATCGTTATCGCTGGGAAAAAATATCTTTCAAGAGCGTGCCGTAGTCGATCTTAGAGGTTTTCCAGTATTGCTCTCGAAGTTGAGTGGATCTGTATCACTTCTGCACATCGCCAAGCTCAGCCACCCCGAACGGGCGACCGTAGACAACTGGTGATCAACTGCAGGTGCTGGGTGGTGCAACCCCAGGAGCGAAGCGGATAGGGGTTGGCTGCAGCGCCTTGTTCGACCTCAGGTGCAAACGTAACTTGCAAGGAGCTTGTGAATCCCCACGATATCAGTTCCTTTGCGGAACTCCCTTTTTATCGGTGTAGGATTGCTCGAGATGTAAATCTTCAATTCTGAATCCATATCAAAATGGCCGGCCGTCTCCACCGAAAATTGGCTGATAGATTTGTATGGGATGCTGTGATACTCGACCTTCTTGCCCGTCATACCTTGCTTGTCCGCCAAAATCAGACGGCATTGTGTAAAGACAAATAGATCTCGGAAAACTTTGAATGCTCCGGTGATCTCCTCGCCCTCTATCAAGATTGGGCTGAATTCCCTTTGAAGTGCCTCGGGTGTAACTTCCGATGCAGTCCCAAATAATGCGTTTACAAGGCTCATATCGATTCTCTGGAGTTAGATTGCGGGGCTGTATTCATTTGAATGGGTCGAACGTCAAGCTCAGCCACCCTGAACGGGTGATCGGAGACTACTGGTGATCAACTGCCGGTAGCGGGTGGCGCAACCCCAGGAGCGAAGCGGATAGGGGTTGGCTGCAGCGCCTTGTTCGGTCTCACCGCTTTCGAAGCAGCGCGTCGTATTCAGTGTGTGTTCCGATTCAGAACCAAATGACGGTGTCGCCATCCCTTACTCCGACAGTTCGATAATCGTTGGTGACTCTCGCCGACCAGTATCTACCTACTTTCTTGAATTGGACCGACGGATGACTAGGGTTGGCAACCCAGAGGAGATATTGCTTATCCGCAGCTCTCTGCGCTGTTTGAGGGAGCTTTGCGTATCCGTCCCAAAACGATTGGATTGCTCTACTTCTCACTGCGTGGGAAGCTGGTGCTCTTTCCCAATCGGTGTTCGGCAATGGCGGCTTCCGCGAGGTGATCTAGCTTTCCTGACTGTGCGTCCTCTTCGAATTGTCTGTCCCACTCGTCATCGAATCGATGCTGAATAACATCGTGAATGCGAAAGATCTCTTCTCGGGGTAGCTGCTGAATCGCAGCTTCGATGTCTTGAACTGTGCTCATGATGACGACTCTACCGGAAAGCGGACGGCCCTCAATCTTGATTTCAGCCCGAACGTCAAGCTCAGCCACCCTGAACGGGCGACCGGATGCTACTGGTGATCAACTGCCGGTAGAGCGTCCGCGCAACCCCAGGAGCGAAGCGGATAGGGGTTGGCTGCAGCGCCTTGATGGGCAGAAGTATTTTGAGGGGATGAGCTGCCCTTCAGATGATCAAATCCACACAGCGCTCGCTCATCGAGTGACACGACAATAAGGGCAGTAGGGTGGATGATCATATGCAACATCCGGTGACCCACCAGTGATCGTCGTGGCGCTCGATGAGCTTCTCCGGCACTGAGATCGTGAGATGGCGAAAAGAGGGGGAAAGCGAAGCGATTCGAAGCGGCATCGTTATCGCTGGGAAAAAATACCTTCAAGAGCGTGCCGTAGTCGATCTGAGAGGTTTTCCAGCATCGCTCTCGAAGTTGTGTGGATCTGTATCACTTCTGCACATCGTCAAGCTCAGTCACCCCGAGCGGGTGTCCGAACTACTGGTTGTGATCATCTGCAATCTGGTCGCCCGCCAACCCCGAGAGCGAAGCGGCTAGGGGTTGACTGCAGCGCCTTGTTGGGCCTCAGGCGAGTCGATCGGCGCTGTGGACGTCAAGAATCTTCAGATGCTTGTCTGCTCCATCATCCCAATATTTGATCGCGAATTTTCCGCAGATGTTTATATCAACATGTCGACCAAGTGAGTCGGGCTCAGCGTAATCCGATTTATTTGCAGGGTAAGCGCAGATTTCTAGAAATCGTTTACGAAGTGCGAGTTGCTGTTTCCTTGGCAACTTTTCGATAAACTCAATGACGTCGTATGCGATGAGGAGAGTCCGCTGACTCATGAATCTTTCTCTCGATCAGTGACTGAAAATCGCTGATCGAACTGACTGATCGTCGCCCAATTCGTAGAATCAGTATCATCGATCTTCGCCGCGAGGTCTGAGCGGTACGAATCGCTCTCTTGGTCATCGAGGGAAATCAGATATGCTACGAGCTGATTTCGATGCGGAGAGTCAAGATTGGCAAGCTCACGTTTGATCGTTTCAATGCTCATCGATGTAACGTATCTCAGATGGGTTGCGGAGCAAGTTAACAATTTCAGGGCCCAACGTCAAGCTCAGCCACCCTGAATGTCGGCGACGGAGCAAAACCGGATTTCTTGCCGGAGCAAAACCGGACAGGTATTCAGAGGCTGTAATGGGCTAAAATAGGAGGCCAAACGTGTTTTGGCGGATGCTCGACAACCCAAAATTGGCGAGCGGGGTGATGCACGATGGTGATGCGCTTGCGAAGGGTGGACGAGATCTCGTAGTTACGGCCTTCAAAATCGACGGTGTGGTCGTTGTTCACGCGTCGGGAGAGGCGGAGTGAGAGGTGGAGATCGAGGAGGGCAGGAGACGGAGGAGGACGCAGGCGAGTGTGGCCACGGAGGGACTGGATCTCCCAGACTTCGAGGGGGATTTTGCCGGACGAGCGGTTGAGCTTGAGGTTCTGTCGCTCGATCTCCATCTGGAGGATGGCGTCGGCTTGCGGCCAAGTTGTGGCGTGGGCGTGTGCGAGCAAGGTGACCAGGCGTCGCTGGAAGGTGCCGAAGCGCCGCTCGATCTTGCCCTTGGCCTGCGGGGTGGGAGCCACGAGGTGGGCGGAGCCCAGCCCCAGCATGGCGCGCTGGAACTCGCTTTGGGGATCGCGATGGTCGTCGGTAGAACTCGGTCCGAAGAGGCTCAGACCATCGGTGTAGAGGATCTCGGGAAGCCCCCAGCGGGTGAAGGCTTCGCGGAAGTGCTCGAAGTGGTTCCAAGTGGTGTCCGACCCGACGAAACGGCCCGCGAGATTGAGTCCGGATGCGTCGTCCACGGTGAGCAGGAGGGTCTGCTTGGAGTTGGCTGGCCACCACTGGTGGATGGAACTGTCGTGTTGCCAGAGCTCTCCGATGTGCTCGCGGCGGAAGCGTCGGTAAACCCGGGGCTTGCGGGCCGCAGAGGGCACCAGATGCGCGTAGTGCGCTTTGACGTGGGCCTCGACCGTGGAGCGCGCCCGGCGAAATCCGCAGAGGCGTTCGAGTTCATCGGCGACGAGCTGGTAGTTGGGCGGATTTTGAAGGGGAAGGAACTCCTCGAGCAGGCATCGCGTCTTGGCAGGCCAGTCCTCGGACCGGTCTCCCCCGCTGGCCTTCGGTCCGTAGTCGGCGCGTTCCCGCAGGAAGACTCCGCGCAGTTCGTAGAGCCGGGAGCGGCTCACTCCCAGATGCGCAGCTGCCGTGGCCGCGTCGAGGGTTCCTGCGTTGAAGTCTGCAAGCGTGCGTCGGACGAACCCGGCGGGATGGCGGTGTGCTAACCCGGATATTTCACGGGTGGATAAGAAGATGGTGTTTGGAAGGGATGGGAGGCAGGGAAGTCGATGGAAGAGACGATTTTCGAGTTGTTGGTGGTGTGTGAAGACAGCACCCCCAACCCCCGTTGGTTTTTGGGTGCCGGGGACAGCACCACGGGTGTTCAGGCCGAACTGAGTCGGGCAATCGTCTCGTTGAAGAGTTTTTGATAAGGGTAAGCGCTGGAAAAGAGCAGTCGGATGCGGCGGGTGTTGCGCAGGATGACGGTGCCGATCTTGAGGATTTTGCGGCGGATGGTGCCGACTTGAGCGCGGGCCAGCTCCGTGCCCGCCAGAGCGACACGGCGGATGGTTTCCAGGAGGACGTAGGCGGCGCTTGAGAGCAGCAATCGGAACTGGTTGGCCCACCAGCCCGAGCAACTGGTGCGGTCGGCAAAGAGCCCGAGTTGCTGCTCCTTGATCCTGTTCTCCATCTCGCCGCGCGCGCAGTAGGTGCCATCGTAGAGCGCCTGTGGGTCGCCTGGCAGACTGGTCACCACGAAGCGTGGATTGGCTCCCTGGGCGCTGTGTTCGGCCTTGGCGATGACGCGCCGCTGCCGATCCCAACTCCCGGCCGCGTAATCGATCCACACGAAGTGGCGCTGCTTCTCTTTGGTTTTTTCGAAGCACTCGGCGGCGTGCTCCCGGGCTTGCTCAGTGAGTGCGAGCAGGCGGGAGTTCTTGGCCAGCCCGATGATGTAGTCAACCCCGTGGCGATCACACCAGCGAAGCATTTTCCAGCGGCAAAAGCCCGAGTCGCCTCGAAAGATGATCTTCACCTCTGGCCACTGCTCGCGCACCCGCGTGACGAGCAACTTCAGGATCGCCCACGCGTGGCGCGCGGCGTCGATACTGCTGGGCCGCAGATAGCTCACCAGCAGCTGCTCGCCGCAAAAGACGTACAACGGCAAAAAGCACCAGTCCCCGTAGTATCCGTGGAAGGCCCGCCCGGTTTGCAGCCCATGGACCCGGTCGTCGGTGGCGTCAAAGTCCAGGATCAACTCCTCGGGAGCGCTCGAAAAGCTGGCCACAAACTGCTCGACGAGCACCCGGCTCATCGCGCACGCCGTATCCCGATCCGCCCGGTTCTCCAACCGGCACAACGTCGGACTGCTGGCCAACGCATCACCGCGCTCAACGACGGTCTGCCACACCAAATCGCGCCGCAGTGTGTCGTGATCGTTGAGGTCCTCGTAACCAAGGGCCAGCCCGTAAACGCGCTGGCGCAAGAGGTCGATCTGGCGATGAGTGATCTGATCGACATCCCGCGGATCCTCGATCACCGCGTCCAACGCCTTGAGCAAACCCGTGCGCCGATCCGCCGCCCGCAACGCCATCACCCCTCCGTCACTGGACACATCCCCGCCAGTAAAACTCCCTTCGATCTGACGTCGATCAAAGCTTGGAAAATGCAAAAGCTCCCGGTTACATTCTGGCATTGGCGAAGTTCCTTTGGGTTGATGTCATAACTCCAACAACCTTAGCGGTTTATCCGCGGAACTTCGCCACTTTTTTGCTCTCTCCGTGAAATATCCGGGCTAACTGCTTTTTTTATCGCAGGATCATCGTCCACGCCGGAAGCCGAGCCAAAGCAAAGTGGCCATCTGCTTGGGAAAGGCATTTCCAAGCCGCCCCCACCAAGCGCGCCAGCGCGGGAAGCGCCTCTCCGGCGGCCTCCGCTCCGCTCCGGCCGCCTCCGAGGCGCTTCCCGCGCTGCTTCCACCCCCCTGTCCGGTTTTGCTCCGTCTCCTATTCCGGTTTTGCTCCGTCTCTGTCCGGTTTTGCTCCGGCCCCGACAGCTCAGCCACCCTGAACGGGCGATCTGAGGCTACTGGTGGTCAACTGCCGGTAGAAGGTCCGCGCAACCCCAGGAGCGAAGCGGATAGGGGTTGGCTGCAGCGTCTTGTTAGCTGCTTATCGTTTCGCAAGAGTAGTTCGGATCCAACTTGGATCTCTTCGTAAATCTAAAACTGCGAATACTCGAGTTTCGGTAGCAACATCTTCGTAATAGATTCCAAATGGAAATCGGCTGCCGAGCATCCGGTGAAAGCCATGATGAATGGAATGAATTCCATGGAACAATGCTAAACTCTCGATGTCAGACAATATCGAATCGGTGAAATAGGCACCTGCTCCGAGTTCCTGCATATCGTAAAAGTCTCGCCCCGATTCCAAGTCGATGGCGGCATCGTCAAGGACGATGACTGATCTCATGAATTTGTCTGATTGAGTCGCTGGCGAAGATCAGAAATCGTCATGAAATGACCATCGCCCTTATCTACCTTGGCTCGTCTTGCTGACAGAATGTCATTGTGCCAGTCTGGAGAAGCGAGCGATTCGTCAGATGGGGTGATTGAATGCCACAATAGTTCCATCGTGCGCAGACGATCTGAAAAACTCATTTGTTCAATGTCGGAAGTAGCCAGCATGGTTCATTCGGTATCACGGTCGTGATGATCGCGCAAGATGAGTCGTATTCATGGCAGCTAACGTCAAGCTCAGTCACCCCGAACGGGCGACCGGAGGAGACTGGTGATCATCTGCCGGTAGCGGGTGGCGCAACCCAGCCGCGCAGCGGCTAAGGGTTGGCTGCAGCGCCTTGTTCGGGCGGTAACCGATCTCCGTCGAATTGCTTTCCTATTCTCGATGCCAACCCTTCCAAATCAATACCGAAGGCTTTTAAAATGTAATCGATCCTACCCGGACAAGGACATCGACTCGAAGTCACTGTTATGCGGGTGCAAGGGTGTGGGCAGACGAGGTTGCTTTCTCAGTCACAAATTTCATCCATCGGAGATTGCTGCACGGTGCCGAGTAAGGGGATGATCAAATCACGACTGGCTCCGATGAATACATCTATTTTGCTCGTCCAATCTTCAGTCAGCGTCGGGACGCCATGTTGCGTTGCAAGCCAACTCATATTTTTCAGAATTTTTTGAGCCCGAACGTCAAGCTCAGCCACCCCGAACGGGCGATGGGAGACAACTGGTGATCAACTGCCGGAAAGAGGTCCGCGCAACCCCGAGAGCGAAGCGGCTAGGGGTTGGCTGCAGCGTCTTGATGGACAGAGCATTTTTGTAACGGTGAGCTGCAAGTGGAGTGATCGAATCTTGGGGAATCCTCGCTCATCGTGTGACACGACAATACACGGAGTCCGATCGGTAATTCTTTGCAGATGTTCGCGTTGCAGTCCTCTTGCCGTCGTGGCGCTCGATGAGCTTCTGCGGGCGGGCAATCGTGGGAATGAAGTCGGATGAAGAAGTCGATTCGGACATCACGTGGAAAATGAATAGAAATATCTTTCAGAACGCCGTCGCAATCGAGGATGCAGTGAGTCGCGGCCCTCGCGATCGCAGTCGGAGGACTCAGTATCTGTCTCTGTCCATCGTCAAGCTCAGCCACCCTGAACGGGCGAGCTGGGGCAACTGGTGATCAACTGCCGGTAGAAGGTCCGCGCAACCCCAGGAGCGAAGCGGATAGGGGTTGGCTGCAGCGCCTTGTTAGGCATGTATTCGACCTAGTTTTCGGAATGCCTCAATCACTTAAGTAATTCTTTCGATCGAGCCCAATTTCCAGGGAAGAGTTCGTCGAAAAGTTTGTCGATTCGGTCAAGGTTTTCTGGTGTGTCACGAAATGTAACGCCTGATTCATATGCCGATGCATCAGATCCAAAGGTCGTTCCTGGAGGCCGTAGAAAGCCGAATGAGTCTAGAATATCATAAATCAAGCATTGTTGAAATGTCTCTCGAGGCTCAATCCCGAGGATCTCTGCCCTTAAAATGAGGACCCCTGGCTTCACATAGTAAGATGTTGAAAGTAAAGCAATAGTATTACTCTCGCCATATCTATTTTGATATTCTTAGAACGCGATTGCTGGTATGGCGATCAACAACCAGACGAGGAAGTTTAAGCGCGTGTTTTGTTTTATGATGCCTAACGTCAAGCTCAGCCACCCTGAACGGGCGACCGGAGTCTACTGGTGATCAACTGCCGGTAAGAGGTCCGCGCAACCCCGAGAGCGAAGCGGCTAGGGGTTGGCTGCAGCGCCTTGATGGGCAGAAGTATTTTTGAGGGGATGAGCTGCCCTTGAGATGATCAAACCCACACAGCGCTCGCTCATCGAGTGACACGACAATAAGGGCAGTAGGGTGGATGATCATATGCAACATCCGGTGAGCCAGCAGTGATCGTCGTGGCGCTCGATGAGCTTCTCCGGCAGTGAGATCGTGAAATGCCGAAAAGAGGTGAAAGCGAAGCGATTCGAAGCGGCATCGTTATCGCTGGGAAAAAATATCTTTCAAGAGCGTGCCGTAGTCGATCTGAGAGGTTTTCCAGCATTGTTCTCGAAGTTGAGTGGATCTGTATCACTTCTGCACATCGTCAAGCTCAGCCACCCTGAACGGGAGTTCGAGTTTGTCTGGTGATCTTCTGGAAGTTGACGGTCCGCGCAACCCCGAGAGCGAAGCGGCTAGGGGTTGGCTGCAGCGCCTTGTTCGGTCTGATAGGCGTCATCTGCAGAACCAGTGAATGGAAATGATCGAGTCTGAGCGACTGATATCGACCCGATAGTGATCCAAGCAAGGGAAATCGCCGCAATGTGAGAATACCACGTCGGTGAGAAACGGGAGCGGGTCATTTGAATTGAGCTTAATAATATGTGCCCAATCGTTAAGACGGCGGCCAAGATTGAGACGACGAGATATGAGATGTTGAAAGTCCAGAAAAGCGAGTCTGCATTTAGATGAAGAACGTCGAAGAATAAAATGCCCCATGCATCCTTCGCGAATAACCATGAAAGGCAATACATCCAAATGAGGACTGCTATCAAAAGAATTGAGATGGAATAAAGTGTCTTTGATCTCATGGATAGATTTCTTGTAGCACTCTTTACCAAAAGAAAGTTGAAACTCGTGGGAGTATCTATTTCATCCGCCGGAGGCATCATGGGCCGAACGTAAAGCTCAGCCACCCCGAACGGGCGATCGGAGACTACTGGTGATCAACTGCCGGAAAGAGGTCCGCGCAACCCCGAGAGCGAAGCGGCTAGGGGTTGGCTGCAGCGTCTTGATGGACAGAGCATTTTTGCAACGGTGAGCTGCAAGTGGAGCGATGAATCTTGGGAATCCTCGCTCATCGTGTGACACGACAATACACGGAGTCCGATCGGCAATTCTTTGCAGATTTTCGCGTTGCAGTCTTCTTGCCGTCGTGGCGCTCGATGAGCTTCTGCGGGAGGGCAATCGTGAGAATGAAGTCGGATGAAGAAGTCGATTCGGACATCACGTGGAAAATGAATAGAAATATATTTCAGAACGCCGTCGCAATCGAGGATGCAGCGAGTCGCGGCCTTCGCGATCGCAGTCGGAGGACTCAGTATCTGTCTCTGTCCATCGTCAAGCTCAACCACCCCGAACGGGTGATCGAGCCAACCCTGAGGTGAGCTGCCGGTAGCGGGACCGATCAACCCCAGCCAGCGAAGCGGCTAGGGGTTGGCTGCAGCGCCTTGTTCGGTGCATTTGTTACGTTGAAATAGGAAATATATGGCAGTGCTAACGATTGCTGCGCACACGAGTGAAATCACTTATAAGAATCCATGTAGCATTGGAAACACTATGACGTGCATGTGAGCAGCTGAGTGTAGACTATCAGCCTTTCCGTTTGAGGCATATAGCGCGTAGGCAGCGAGTCCGAATAGCGACGACAAGTATGCAACGACGCAGAAACAATAATCAATGCGGTTTCGGATCTTGGAGATGACTACAAAAAATAAAGATGCGAAGACGCCGGAAGCTATCGCCCCAACAACTGTGCTGATGAAAAACATGGTCGTAGGAAGCTCTTGTTCTGTGCTGTTCCAGCAAGCTAATACAAAGGTCGCAATATTGATTGCTGACAATATTGCTATGTGAATTCTCATGTTTTACCGAACGTCAAGCTCAGCCACCCTGAACGGGAGTTCGAGTTTGTCTGGTGATCTTCTGGAAGTTGACGGTCCGCGCAACCCCGAGAGCGAAGCGGCTAGGGGTTGGCTGCAGCGCCTTGTTCGGTCTGATAGGCGTCATCTGCAGAACCAGTGAATGGAAATGATCGAGTCTGAGCGACTGATATCGACCCGATAGTGATCCAAGCAAGGGAAATCGCCGCAATGTGAGAATACCACGTCGGTGAGAAACGGGAGCGGGTCATTTGAATTGAGCTTAATAATATGTGCCCAATCGTTAAGACGGCGGCCAAGATTGAGACGACGAGATATGAGATGTTGAAAGTCCAGAAAAGCGAGTCTGCATTTAGATGAAGAACGTCGAAGAATAAAATGCCCCATGCATCCTTCGCGAATAACCATGAAAGGCAATACATCCAAATGAGGACTGCTATCAAAAGAATTGAGATGGAATAAAGTGTCTTTGATCTCATGGATAGATTTCTTGTAGCACTCTTTACCAAAAGAAAGTTGAAACTCGTGGGAGTATCTATTTCATCCGCCGGAGGCATCATGGGCCGAACGTAAAGCTCAGCCACCCTGAACGGGTGAACGAGTTTGTCTGGTGATCATCTGCCCGTGGCGGGTCCGCGCAACCCAGCCGCGAAGCGGCTAAGGGTTGGCTGCAGCGCCTTGTTCGGGCAGTAAGCGGTCTCCGTCGGATTGCTTTCCTGTCTTCGATGCCAACCCTTCCGTATCACTACCGAAGGCTTTCAAAATGTAACCTATCCTACCCGGACAACGGCATCGGATCCAAAGTCACTTTTAAGGGGGTGCAAGGATTGTGGGCGGACGGCGTGATTTCCAGAATCACAGGTGTCATCCATCGGAGATTACTGCTCGGTGCCGAGTGAGAAGATGATCAAATTTGGATTGTCGCGGATGAATGAATCATTATTGATCGGTCAAACTTCAAGCAATGGTGGAATGCGGTGGCTCTCGAAAGTCTGACTCATATTTTCAGAATTCTTTCAGCCCGAACGTCAAGCTCAGCCACCCTGAACGGGAGTCCGAATTTGTCTGGTGATCTTCTGGAAGTTGACGGTCCGCGCAACCCTGGCCGCGCAGCGGCTAAGGGTTGGCTGCAGCGCCTTGTTCGACCGTATTTGGCGAGGTGCTTTGTGGTCCGGAGGGATGAATGAACTGCATCTGGAATTTTACTGATTCAATCTACTCAAACGACTCGTTGAATTCCAAGTTTCGAAATAGGAATGATGCTTTCTGGAATCACAATACAAGCGCTCGAAGAGTGATGGGCAAAGATCGTGGCCGACAGAGTGGGGGATAGAGAGAAACGAATTTGTAGTCATCCGCCGGAGGCTATGCCGGAAAGAGATGAAGAGCAGAAAGAATGTGGAATGAAGCAGGGGAAGCCGATCTGGCGATGAACGGCTCTGCGGGCATCGATGGATGGGCGGATAAGCAGCGGAAACCGTTGCAAATCACTCTTGCGAGGTCTTCGTGGTCGCTGCTCTGAGCGGGCCACGATGAGCGGTCGAGGTAGGGAAGACGAAAAGGTTGATTGGAAGAGGGAAGAGCGAAGGTGTGGTGATGCGAGAGGATGAGGGTGATTGGGCATCAACTCGTGTCAGCCACCGAAACGAGCGAATCACCAACCCGCTTTCGCCATCACAACATTCACAATACCTCATCCGCCGGAGGCATCACCATTGGGTCGAACGTCAAGCTCAGCCACCCTGAGCGGGTAACCGAGCCAACCCTGAGGTGAGCTGCAAGTTGCAGGTCCGAGCAACCCCAGCCGGGGAGCGGCTAAGGGTTGGCTGCAGCGCCTTGTTAGGCTGTATTGTGCTACTTGAATCCCATCCACAGACATACACCGAGCCCTACAAGCACACAAATAATTGCCAAGTAGTTGGTGATAGAATCACCTGTTTGCAATGTTGCTTGCTTTGGGTTGGTCGGATTGTAAAAGACTTCGATATCTTTTCCGGGCTGATTGTCATTCACAAATGCGAAGTCACCCGCTGCGGACATGTGGTATCCTTTGATCCTCGAGGTGTAGTCGCGACCGTCTACATTGTATCTGTAATGGACCTTTGCGTAATGAGTTGATCTCCCTTTATCCGAGCGACTTGTTCCAAGCTCATTTGATAAAATCGTTCCGTTTGTCGAGGGCCATGATTCCGATGCTTTCGCGAGCATGATATAATGGAAAAGTTTCACGAGGCTCCACAATAGGAGCAGCGCAAATGCGATTATCACAATTGAAATAACGGGAATCTCGCGCAAAACATCCATCGTCTTGATTAGGTTAGTCTTGGAAGTTGAAAATCACAGTATGAATGCCTAACGTCAAGCTCAGCCACCCTGAGCGGGCGATCGGAGACTACTGGTGATTAACTGCCGGTAAGAGGTCCGCGCAACCCCGAGAGCGAAGCGGCTAGGGGTTGGCTGCAGCGTCTTGATGGACAGAGCATTTTTGCAACGGTGAGCTGCAAGTGGAGTGATCGAATCTTGGGAATCCTCGCTCATCGTGTGACACGACAATGCACAGAGTCCGATCGGTAATTCAATGCAGGCGCTCCCGTTGCAGTCCTCTTGCCGTCGTGGCGCTCGATGAGCTTCTGCGGGAGGGCAATCGTGAGAATGAAGTCGGATAAAGAAGTCGATTCGGACATCACATGGAAAAATGAATAGAAATATCTTTCAGAACGCCGTCGCAATCGAGGATGCAGTGAGTCGCGGCCCTCGCGTTCGCAGTCGGAGGACTCAGTATCTGTCTCTGTCCATCGTCAAGCTCAGCCACCCCGAACGGGTGACCGCAAACGACTGGTGATCAACTGCCAGTAAGAGGTTCGCGCAACCCCAGGAGCGAAGCGGATAGGGCTTGGCTGCAGCGCCTTCTTCGGCCCGGATTTACTGAATAATCGCAGCGGTCTCCCGCAGCGAGGATTACAATCCTCATCCAAAACCTTACGCAACTCCTATTTCTGTCCGCTTTTGTGTAGCTTGTTCAGGTGATAAGTGATTCCGAGGATTGCAGCGACCAACACCAGTGGGAATCCAAGTTGAAGAAGTATCCATGATCTTCCAGAAGTGGCCAGCAGAGTCCCTGAGAGGCAGATGCAGAAAGTGACAATGGCAACGGCATAGAAGATAATCCAAACTCGTTCTTTACTCGATTTAGCTCGTCGATAAGAACACCATGTTCCGATAATTCCTCCGATGAGACCGAGGAGAGCGCCAATAAATCCGGGATGAAGAATAGATGATGTGTCCATGTTGTGGGAATTTAATTTTCTTAGCCGAACGTCAAGCTCAGTCACCCCGAACGGGTGCTGAGGAAAGCGGCGTGATCAACTGCAATCTGACCGTCCGCCAACCCCTAAGAGCGAAGCGGCTAGGGGTTGACTGCAGCGCCTTGTTCGGTGCTATTGAATACATCCGAAGGTAGTATCAAGGACATGATAGGATCGCCGACTATAGATCCGAGTCGAGTTTGATCAATATCGATTAAATTCGTTCGTTTTCTATCTTGGGGCGAGGAAAAGGTTATTGAAGTGAATCTGGGAGAATGTTGGCTGCGGGACAGAATGACAAAACCGGATTCAATAAAAGGATGCTCTTCTCCAGATCTCCACTTTACTGTAAAGGGGCTGGAAATAAATAGTCTTTCGTCCCATTCGTCTTTCGGAACGATCAAATCGCGATACTCACGCAAGATGCTCCAAATGGGGGTAGAACTCCCGGACAGTAACCTCACTTTTTCAGGAATAGGATATGGTGAGTCTTTGGAAGCCGAAATCATTCTTCGGAAATCAGAAGAAGATCCAAAGAATTCGTTCTCTTCATTGATAGTGGGTTCAGCAGTTTGAGTGAGTATTTCGAAAAAGCGTGTGATCGTGCCATGCTCCGTAGCAGAAGCTGGCATAATCACCCCAGCGAAGACTAACGTGAGAAATGCGGTGAAATAGTTCATATTTTTATTACCGAACGTAAAGCTCAGCCACCCCGAACGGGCGATCGGAGACTACTGGTGATCAACTGCCGGAAAGAGGTCCGCGCAACCCCGAGAGCGAAGCGGCTAGGGGTTGGCTGCAGCGTCTTGATGGACAGAGCATTTTTGCAACGGTGAGCTGCAAGTGGAGCGATGAATCTTGGGCATCCTCGCTCATCGTGTGACACGACAATACACGGAGTCCGATCGGCAATTCTTTGCAGATTTTCGCGTTGCAGTCTTCTTGCCGTCGTGGCGCTCGATGAGCTTCTGCGGGAGGGCAATCGTGAGAATGAAGTCGGATGAAGAAGTCGATTCGGACATCACGTGGAAAATGAATAGAAATATATTTCAGAACGCCGTCGCAATCGAGGATGCAGCGAGTCGCGGCCCTCGCGATCGCAGTCGGAGGACTCAGTATCTGTCTCTGTCCATCGTCAAGCTCAACCACCCTGAACGGGCGACCGCAGAGAACTGGTGATCAACTGCCGGTAGAAGGTCCGCGCAACCCCAGGAGCGAAGCGGATAGGGGTTGGCTGCAGCGCCTTGTTAGGCATCAGGCTTGAACGATTGCAATACCTTGAGATACAAATTACCATTATCTGTGATTTGTATTTCAAATGGTGTCGAAGACACTTTCCCTGCGGGAGAGAGATAATCAACTGATACGAAATATTCACCAGGCTTGCTTTCGTTTACCTCATACATATTGAAGAAGTCGACCATTGAGAGGTCCTCTGGTATCTGAAATGAATTGTCATTCTTAGAAACTTTGAAGGCTTCGATAGCCGAATTAATTCGTTGAATGCGTTCCGTATCTGAATATGGAATAACTATCGAAAAATAGATTCCTGTCGTATGACCTCCAAACCCGCCGGTTCCGATCTCATACAGAATGAATTTCACTGGTTTACCGCTTTCCTTCGAAGTGACATGGACAAACAAGTTCTGAACCCGTGGCTTGTCTTTGAAGCTGTTTTCAGCGTTGGTGAAAATGTCGAGGCTGTTGAAGTCTACTGAAGGGTCTGTCAGGCCGACATTCATGTCGAATGTTCCCATTGTAGAACTTGTGTCTTCTCGTCTATCTGGCGAGTTCGGAAACCTCTGTTGTATTTCTACCGTCGCACAATGTAGAGTTTGGACAATGCCGATGGCTGAAATAAATAGGATTATGTATTTCATAATTTGTTATTGCCTAACGTCAAGCTCAGCCACCCCGAACGGGCGAACCGAGACAACTGGTGATCAACTGCCTGTGGCGGGACCGCGCAACCCCAGGAGCGAAGCGGATAGGGGTTGGCTGCAGCGCCTTGTTAGGCCGTATTTGCTATTTCCTCGCGAAATGCTGCGGATACGCCGTGCGTAAGCACGCTGTAACTTCGGGGCTAAAGGATGCGTTTGGGTGCTCGCTGAAGTATATCGCTGCGTCCGCTTTGTAGTCTTCGAGCAATTGATCCCGGTAAAATAAGATCCGTGGGAGCTTGCTTGCTATGTGCAAAAGACCTGCGGAGTTATCGAGATCACTCAGAACAGATACATTGGCAGCGGTGAATGTCTCGGAAGCCTCAAGCGCACTGGGTATGTTTCCATCTCTTATCAGATTCGACACTTGTAGATTCATCATGAGTTGGCCGTTTGTCGCTTGAACGGCTGCCCACTGTATTCCTAAACAGAAGGCTGCAGTGAGGACAATAATCGCTGCTGTCACGACGAGCGCTGATTTGATGATTTTGGTTTTTTTCATAAATTTATTGGCCTAACGTCAAGCTCAGCCACCCTGAACGGGCAACCGAATTTGAATGGTGATCTTCTGGAAGTTGACGGTCCGGGCAACCCCAAGAGCGAAGCGGCTAGGGGTTGGCTGCAGCGCCTTGATGGGCAGAAGTATTTTGAGGGGATGAGCTGCCCTTGAGATGATCAAATCCACAGTGCGCTCGCTCATCGAGTGACACGACAATAAGGGCAGTAGGGCGGATGATCATATGCAACATCCGGTGAGCCACCAGTGATCGTCGTGGCGCTCGATGAGCTTCTCCGGCACTGAGATCGTGAGATGGCGAAAAGAGGGGGAAAGCGAAGCGATTCAAAGCGGCTTCGTCATCACTAGGGAAAAATACCTTCCAAGACCGCGCCGTAGTCGATCTGAGCTGGGTTGCAGCACTGCTTGCCGAAGTCGAATGATCTGCATCACTTCTGCACATCGTCAAGCTCAGCCACCCCGAACGGGCGATGAGAGACTACTGGTGATCAACTGCCGGTAAGAGGTCCGCGCAACCCCGAGAGCGAAGCGGCTAGGGGTTGGCTGCAGCGTCTTGATGGACAGAGCATTTTTGCAACTGTGAGCTGCAAGTGGAGTGATCGAATCTTGGGAATCCTCGCTCATCGTGTGACACGACAATACACGGAGTCCGATCGATAATTCTTTGTAGGCGCTCCCGTTGCAGTCCTCTTGCCGCCGTGGCGCTCGATGAGCTTCTGCGGGAGGGTAATCGTGGGAAGGAAGTCGGATAAAGAAGTCGATTCGACATCACATGGAAAAATGAATAGAAATATCTTTAAGAACGCCGTGGCAATCGTAGATGCAGTGAGTCGCGGCCCTCGCGTTCGCAGTCGGAGGACTCAGTATCTGTCTCTGTCCATCGTCAAGCTCAGCCACCCTGAACGGGCGACCGGACAGCGGAACGTAGTTCCGCCAAGTAGCGGGTACGAGTTTGGTGTGACATCAAGAGGCTAGGGGTTGGCTGCAGCGCCTTGTTAGGGCTTCACCGCATTTTATAACGGGCAATTGGCAGATGGATCTCATAGCTGTCGAAGTCTGGATCTGTGGAAAATATCTGCATATTGCGTCGGGTAGCCATGGCGCAGATCAGGAAATCAATCGAAGAACCTTGAATGCCATGAGATCTGCAAAGATTGAAATACTGAGCAGCCTGTAAGTGATCGTCGCCCTCCGCTAAGTAGAGGGGGATCGCTCGTGTTCTGAGTTCTAGTTGGGCAAATTGTTCAGGATGCCTTATTCCGGAAAGCAACTCTTGCCTGACTGCTCCGAGCAAGACAGCGCGTTTCGTGCGAATCAGAGTTTCGATCTCATCAGCTACCTGTGTCTGATCTGCGGATTGCGCTCTCCGTCGGAAAAATTCCGAAAGTGTAGAGGTGTCGCATACGATCATGAGTGTTTCCGCCTGAGTGCCTTGTAGTCGTAGTCGTCAAAATATTCGATGTGGCCCCTCAAATCAAGTAGCTGACGCCTGAGTCTAATCTGAATGAATTCTCTTAACGCTTCGTTCACTGTTTCACGCTTGGTGCTGAAGCCAGCAAGTTGCTTTGCTTCTGCGAGAAGTGATTGATCGATTTGAAGATTGCTGGCCACACAAGATTCCTACACGTGGTCGACGTGTAACGCAACTGTATTATGCCCTAACGTCAAGCTCAGCCACCCTGAGCGGGCGACCAAGCCAACCCTGAGGTGAGCTGCCGGTAGCGGGACCGAGCAAGCCCAGCCAGCGAAGCGGCTAGGGGTTGGCTGCAGCGCCTTGTTCGGTCAGGTTGCGCGAACGTGGCATCGCCGACCAAGTCTTCCAGTCAAAGGAATGTGCATTCCCATTCCTTTGTATTTCGCACACACCGTCCTCCCAGAAGAATCGTACTACTGCGCTTTCCGGGTTATCGAGGATGGGGAAATATATAACGTATGTGCCTGGACTTTGGTCCAAGGATTCAAGCATTTTTGCATCTATATATTTTCCTTTAATTAGATCGTTGAACTGAAGCTTTTGGACTGGATGACCAAGGGCATCCGAATCAGAAAGATATGCATTTACGGCAAAATTGAGTTGACGAGCATTGTTCAGATAAATGACGTCGAGATTCCGTTTGAGTCCGCCAGTTGCAGGTGGAATGAATAGTGAGGCGCAAATTGCGATCAATACGATGGAGATCAGAATGTTGAAGAATATCTTCATCGGACAAGCGATGGTCGAATCGTCGTAGTCAGCTGCACTTGTTCATCCGCCGGAGGCTGCATGAAGCCCGAACGTCAAGCTCAGCCACCCTGAACGGGCGACCGGAGTCTACTGGTGATCAACTGCCGGTAAGAGGTCCGCGCAACCCCGAGAGCGAAGCGGCTAGGGGTTGGCTGCAGCGCCTTGATGGGCAGAAGTATTTTTGAGGGGATGAGCTGCCCTTGAGATGATCAAACCCACCCAGCGCTCGCTCATCGAGTGACACGACAATAAGGGCAGCAGGGTGGATGATCATATGCAACATCCGGTGAGCCACAAGTGATCGTCGTGGCGCTCGATGAGCTTCTCCGGAAGGGAGATCGTGAAATGCCGAGAAAGGGTGAAAGCGAAGCGATTCGATGCGGCTTCATCATCACCTGGGAAAAATACCTTTCAGGAGCGTGCCGCAGTCGGCCAGTGAGGATTCGCGGAGCCGCTTTCGAAGTCCAGTGGATCTGTATCACTTCTGCACATCGTCAAGCTCAGCCACCCTGAACGGGCAAGCGAATTTGTCTTGTGATCTTCTGAAAGTTGACGGTCCGCGCAACCCCGAGAGCGAAGCGGCTAGGGGTTGGCTGCAGCGCCTTGTTCGATCCGTATTTCAGGAATTCCATCAACGTAGTCAAAAGCTGCTTGAAGTGTCGTTCGTTCTTGGTCAGTAAGAATTTTACTGGAAGATTCATCGTATTCATCGGGATTGTTTACTCGGGTGGTGATCGATTCAACCGAGACAAAAGATTTTTTAATGAAGACTGCGGGATTGGCGTCCATCAAGTCTTTGGCTTGGCGAAGTCGCTCTTCAATCTGGCTGTGCTTCTCCTTGTAATTGTTTGTCTCGTGCAATTGAACAAGTGATAAAAAGAGGCCCCGAATGATGACCGCCTCGGAGGAAATGATATGTTTCGAATTGGCTTCCTTGGCTCTTTCAAACGTCATCAATGCCAACGAGAGGTTGAGAAGCTGGCTGTCAATATAGTAATCCTCTAATTCTTCGGTATATTTTTGTTGCGTTGAGTGTGCATATCGAAGTCCTAAATCGCCGCCAATGAATGCTCCGACAATAAAAGCGGTGATCAGTGAAAAGATGAGCTTGGGTCGGGTCATTTTATTCAAGATCGAACGTCAAGCTCAGCCACCCCGAGCGGGCGACCGAATACGACTGGTGATCAACTGCCGGTAGCGGGACCGCGCAACCCCGAGAGCGAAGCGGCTAGGGGTTGGCTGCAGCGTCTTGATGGACAGAGCATTTTGTAACGGTGAGCTGCAAGTGGAGTGATCGAATCTTGGGAAACTCCGCTCATCGTGTGACACGACAATACACGGAGTCCGATCGGTAATTCTTTGCAGATGTTCGCGTTGCAGTCCTCTTGCCGTCGTGGCGCTCGATGAGCTTCTGCGGGAGGGCAATCGTGGGAATGAAGTCGGATAAAGAAGTCAATTCGGACATCACATGGAAAATTCGTAGAAATATCTTTCAGAAGGCCGTCGCAGTCGTGGATGCAGAGAGTCGCGGCTCTCGCGATCGCAGTCGGAGGACTCAGTATCTGTCTCTGTCCATCGTCAAGCTCAGCCACCCTGAACGGGCGACCGGATGCAACTGGTGATCAACTGCCGGTAGCGGGTGGCGCAACCCCAGGAGCGAAGCGGATAGGGGTTGGCTGCAGCGCCTTGTTAGCCCTTCCTCGAAAGCGAGGAGATCATCTGTGCAATCATTCGACCAAGTTTCGCTTCAAGATCTTTAGCGTCCTCGTAAAACAGAATGAACTTTGACGCCACATCAAAAGGAGTGTTTTCTTGACGTCTTGAGATCAATATTACGGGTTTGTTGAGCGCGTGGGCGATGCCAAGTTCATAAAAGACATTTGGATTTCGACCGGTTATATTCGCGATGACTATAGTAGCACTCACAATGTGTTGAAGAATATGTGGAAAAATGTCTGCCGGAGCGACTCGTTCTCGTCCAGAACTGACCTTGAAGTTGAAACTTTCACCAATCCTTTTGGTCGCTTGGTAGTCTTGTTCGAGTTCGTCCAAATATGGTGTCAAGACGAATAGAGAATCCTCGATAGTTCCAAGATCTTTGACTCCGTGATCGGCGAGAAATGAGTATCCTAGGGGTGCGCTGGTCTCTGTATTTGAAACGCTTGACTGACCAGCGATTACTATATGATTTAGTTGCCGCCATCGTTCCTCCGATTGCATAAACCGATGATTTACTTCGGCTACAGTTCGCTCCATATGTGCTCGGAAGTCGTCGAGACCTATCTTCTGCATCTCGAGCTCCTTTTCCTTTAGACGAAAATGTTTGCTAAATACAAAGTAAGCAAAAACGCTTAAGACATAGATTCCGGCGAACACGATCGCCGCTTGAATAATAGAATTTATATCAATGTTCATTGTAGGACGATTAGTGCGAGGAAGAATGTAGTTCCGGAGAGCGCAAAGTTAAGAGGCAGCCAGAGAGCTAGCCGCTTATGAACCTTGTCTCGTATGCAGTCCTCAGACAGGCGCCAAAATAAAGTCGCTATAAGGCTAATTATGAGATAGATCAGAAAAACTCCCAAGTAATGAGCGGCGTCATTTGGGGTCAATTGGATCTGTCGGATCAGTAGGCCGACTACGACGAAGAGGATGTCCACGGGTAGGGCTATGAACGACTTTAGGTAGTCGACAGCATCTGGTTTGTGCCGAATGTGTAGTTTATATAGTTGCTTGAATAGCACTAGGATTAAGACGATTGCTATTGGCCAGTTCATTTCATGTATTTATTGGGCTAACGTCAAGTTCAGCCACCCTGACCGGGCGGTCTGAGGCAACTGGTGATCAACTGCCGGTAGAAGGACCGCGCAACCCCAGGAGCGAAGCGGATAGGGGTTGGCTGCAGCGCCTTGTTGGGCTCTCAGGGTTTTCGCTGACCGTAATCTCCAGCAATAATGCCCCGTAAGGAGAGGTCTTCGTCTAGATCGGGCCAGTGTAGTCCGAATGGAGACAACTCAATGTTACCAAGTTGAGATTCCGAACCAGCTGATAAGCGTGGATTATCGGAGACTGGAAACGAGATGGTCTGGCCGCTCTCCATCCGAATCTGAATGACGCCTTGGCTGTGTGTGGCTTCTGTCGGGGTGTCAGTTAAAGTACTCATTCCATTTTTTGATAATTTCGAGTTGGTTGTCTTCTGCAAGTTGTTGAGCTGTAGCCAACTCTTTGACTTTTAAGCCGTGGGACTCGCGGAGTAGGACTTCGCCGTCGACGGTAAACACGGCCTCCCCGCTGCCCTTCCGCACGTGAACGTGGATTGGTTCATGATCGTTGCTGTAAAAGAAGAAGGTATAGCCCTGCTGTGTAAATACATTCGGCACTCGTCGAACCTACTGTATCGCGAGACGGTGTGCCAAGATTTCATCCGCCGGAGGCTTTATGGAGCCCAACGTCAAGCTCAGCCACCCTGAACGGGCGACCGAGCATGTCCGGTGTGAACTGCCATCTGCGCGTTCCTCAACCCCAGCCGCGAAGCGGCTAGGGGTTGGCTGCAGCGCCTTGTTAGACCGCATTTATTTTTTTGGACTGTAAATTCAATTTTTGTAACGCTTGTATGATTCTGCACCTCAATTCGTTGATGATGATCCGATAAGGAAAATTGCGATTATTGAGATAGGCATTCGGCTGTAACCAAGCGGATGGCGAAGAAACATGGTATCCGGAGCAAGCGTTTCGTGTGACAATCAATGCTGAAACTCGTTTATTGATTCGCTGAGTTTTGTGATCACCCACACCAGATAGTAAATGGATAGTCCTCCGTAGATGATCGAATAGTCAGTTCCGGTAGGAAGGGGTGCGAATGTAAAAAATGCCACTGCCGATGCGAATCCGACGAGTGAGAGTCCCCAGCAATAGAGTGATCGAAAAGGAACGAAGGTCCCGATGAGAAAAGAACCCAGGAAAATGAAAAGAACTAAAAGGGCTGCTGTCATCCATCCCGGCGGATAGATCAAGACGCTTCCGATCAAAAATATGAAGACTCCAAGTGTGGAAAGCGCAGTAGCGATCGACAGGAGGATCCGAGCAGCGGAAAGAATCATTCTGTATGGTCTAACGTCAAGCTCAGCCACCCTGAACGCGGTTACGAGTTTGGCGTAGCAGTCTGCTGCAGGACAGGCGTCCGAGCAACCCTAGCCGCGAAGCGGGTAAGGGTTGGCTGCAGCGCCTTGTTAGGCTCCTTCGCGTTGCTCGTAGGCTTTGCGGAGCTTCTCGAAGTCTGCTCCGCTCTCATAGAATATGTCCCAGAGCCTTGGGTTAAAGCTGATCGAATTTCCTTCAGTGCGTGTCGATGATGTGACTCTTACGTATTCTTTAAGCGAATCTTCAATTGTTATATTTGGCGGTCCGGTCAATGTGTATTTTCCAGTCTTCCCAATTTGAACTGGCGCAACGATTGCTGCTTTGTATCTATCATTCACCTGTTTCACCATGACAACCTCAACCACATTGGTCATCGTTTCACGGTCGTAGAACTCCAAAGCAGAATCAGGATTGAGGAGCTCAACGAATTCACTCATCTGCGGAATGTCACTCGACCGTTCAAAAATCTTCTGATATTCTTTCTCGTTCGCAGCGGCAACCGTCTCCGTTTCGGGAATCGGCTTCGGGACAAGAAAATATCCAAGGCATAAGACAAGGATTCCGATCATGGATGTAGTTATTGCGGTGGATGTTTTCATATTTATTTTATGAGCCTAACGTCAAGCTCAGCTACCCTGAACGGGCGACCGGGGACTACTGGTGATCAACTGCCGGTAAGAGGTCCGCGCAACCCCGAGAGCGAAGCGGCTAGGGGTTGGCTGCAGCGCCTTGTTCGGCTGTATTTCGCTCAAACTTCGACGAGAGGTCTGAAAAAAATAATAGAGCCAGGATCGCCCCGGTAATACCGGATGATAACATGTCGAGCAGCATGACCGGCGCGGAGATGATGTCATACGAGATTGTGCACATCCAAGGGACCGATATCGCAAGAATGAATACATAAAGAGTCCGCGCATATCTGCGCAGCATCCAGAGGCGAATCCAAGAAAGTATCGCTCCTATCAAAACGACGAAGGCATACGCTATGAATACTGGTTCCGGGAGTCCGTAGTCATATATGGGTGCATCGTATGCTTGCATCCGGAGATCTTCAGATAGCCAAGGGTCGCCGAGCGCTCCCAGAGATATGTGGAGAGCAATTAAAGCGAGTTCTGATAAAATCAAGATCCGCAAGACGGTCGGCGTAGTCATATTGAGGTCGGATGAAGTGAACAGATGCAAAGTGAGCTGCGTAGATTTCTCTCATCGGCCGGTGGCTGCTGTATTGAGCCGAACGTCAAGCTGAGCCACCCTGATAAGGCAGGAGCGAATCTAGTAAAGGTGAACTGCCGGAGAGAGTCACCTCAACCCTAGCCGCGCAGCGGGTAAGGGTTCGCTGCAGCGCCTTGTTCGGATCCGCAGGTCGGTGGTCCCGTAGGTCGTGTAAATCACTGCCTGACACTTGCTCCGTCGGAATCGAAATGGGTGGGGAATACTCGATTGGTGATCGTGATGTATGTGAACAACAAGAGGATTCTCGTGGTCCGAGACTTAAATCGACTGAGTTTGATCGACTCGAGACGTCATTCTGAAATGTTGGCGAGCGGACACGATCAGATTATATAAAAACGCAGGAGAGTTGGGTTGGTGGTCCGTTTCGCTGTGAAGCAACAGTGGGCATAGGTCCGAACGTCAAGCTCAGCCACCCTGAACGGGCGGTCTGAGGCTACTGGTGATCAACTGCAAGAAGCGGGACCGCGCAACCCCGAGAGCGAAGCGGCTAGGGGTTGGCTGCAGCGTCTTGATGGACAGAGCATTTTTGTAACGGTGAGCTGCAAGTGGAGTGATCGAATCTTGGGAATCCTCGCTCATCGTGTGACACGACAATACACGGAGTCCGATCGGTAATTCTTTGCAGGCGCTCCCGTTGCAGTCCTCTTGCCGTCGTGGCGCTCGATGAGCTTCTGCGGGCGGGCAATCGTGGGAATGAAGTCGGATAAAGAAGTCAATTCGGACATCACATGAAAAAATGCATAGAAATATCTTTCAGAAGGCCGTCGCAATCGAGGATGCAGAGAGTCGCGACCCTCGCGATCGCAGTCGGAGGACTCAGTATCTGTCTCTGTCCATCGTCAAGCTCAGCCACCCTGAACGGGTGAACGAGTTTGTCTGGTGATCAACCGCCCGTGGCGGGTCCGCGCAACCCAGCCGCGAAGCGGCTAAGGGTTGGCTGCAGCGCCTTGTTCGGGCAGTAACCGATCTCCGTCGAGTTGCTTTCCTATGCTCGATGCCAACCCTTTCGTATTAATACCGAAGGCTCTTCAAATGAAATCGATCCTAACCGGACTACGGCATCGGACTCGAAGTCACATTTATGGGAGTGCAAGGATTGTAGGCAGACGGCGTGATCTCCAGAATCACAGATGTCATCCATCGGAGATTACTGCTCGGTGCCGAGTGAGAAGATGATCAAATTTGGAGTGTCGCGGAGGAATGAATCATTATTCCTCGTTAAAACGTCAAGCAGTGGTGGAATGCAGTGGCTCTCGAAAGTCTGACTCATATTTTCAGTATTCTTTCAGCCCGAACGTCAAGCTCAGCCACCCCGAACGGGCGATCGGAGGCTACTGGGGATCAACTGCGGGTAAGAGGTCCGCGCAACCCCGAGAGCGAAGCGGCTAGGGGTTGGCTGCAGCGTCTTGATGGACAGAGCATTTTTGCAACGGTGAGCTGCAAGTGGAGTGATCGAATCTTGGGAATCTTCGCTCATCGTGTGACACGACAATACACGGAGTCCGATCGGTAATTCTTTGCAGGCGCTCCCGTTGCAGTCCTCTTGCCGTCGTGGCGCTCGATGAGCTTCTGCGGGAGGGCAATCGTGGGAATGAAGTCGGATCGAGAAGTCGATTCGGACATCACATGGAAAAATGAATAGAAATATCTTTCAGAACGCCGTCGCAATCGAGGATGCAGTGAGTCGCGGCCCTCGCGATCGCAGTCGGAGGACTCAGTATCTGTCTCTGTCCATCGTCAAGCTCAGCCACCCCGAACGGGCGATCGGAGACAACTGGTGATCAACTGCCGGTGGCGGGTCCGCGCAACCCCGAGAGC
>CAVXHK010000002.1:0-165811 GCA_963761705.1 uncultured Verrucomicrobiae bacterium
GAGACGGAGGAGGACGCAGGCGAGTGTGGCCACGGAGGGACTGGATCTCCCAGACTTCGAGGGGGATTTTGCCGGACGAGCGGTTGAGCTTGAGGTTCTGTCGCTCGATCTCCATCTGGAGGATGGCGTCGGCTTGCGGCCAAGTTGTGGCGTGGGCGTGTGCGAGCAAGGTGACCAGGCGTCGCTGGAAGGTGCCGAAGCGCCGCTCGATCTTGCCCTTGGCCTGCGGGGTGGGAGCCACGAGGTGGGCGAGCGCCAGCCCCAGCATGGCGCGCTGGAACTCGCTTTGGGGATCGCGATGGTCGTCGGTAGAACTCGGTCCGAAGAGGCTCAGACCATCGGTGTAGAGGATCTCGGGAAGCCCCCAGCGGGTGAAGGCTTCGCGGAAGTGCTCGAAGTGGTTCCAAGTGGTGTCCGACCCGACGAAACGGCCCGCGAGATTGAGTCCGGATGCGTCGTCCACGGTGAGCAGGAGGGTCTGCTTGGAGTTGGCTGGCCACCACTGGTGGATGGAACTGTCGTGTTGCCAGAGCTCTCCGATGTGCTCGCGGCGGAAGCGTCGGTAAACCCGGGGCTTGCGGGCCGCAGAGGGCACCAGATGCGCGTAGTGCGCTTTGACGTGGGCCTCGACCGTGGAGCGCGCCCGGCGAAATCCGCAGAGGCGTTCGAGTTCATCGGCGACGAGCTGGTAGTTGGGCGGATTTTGAAGGGGAAGGAACTCCTCGAGCAGGCATCGCGTCTTGGCAGGCCAGTCCTCGGACCGGTCTCCCCCGCTGGCCTTCGGTCCGTAGTCGGCGCGTTCCCGCAGGAAGACTCCGCGCAGTTCGTAGAGCCGGGAGCGGCTCACTCCCAGATGCGCAGCTGCCGTGGCCGCGTCGAGGGTTCCTGCGTTGAAGTCTGCAAGCGTGCGTCGGACGAACCCGGCGGGATGGCGGTGGGCTAACTGCTTTTTTTCATCGCAGGATCATCGTCCACGCCGGAAGCCGAGCCAAAGCAAAGTGGCCATCTGCTTGGGAAAGGCATTTCCAAGCCGCCCCCACCAAGCGCGCCAGCGCGGGAAGCGCCTCTCCGGCGGCCTCCGCTCCGCTCCGGCCGCCTCCGAGGCGCTTCCCGCGCTGCTTCCACCCCCCTGTCCGGTTTTGCTCCGTCTCCTATTCCGGTTTTGCTCCGTCTCTGTCCGGTTTTGCTCCGTCTCTGTCCGGTTTTGCTCCGGCCCCGACAGGAATTTCTGATAAAAAGGACTCCGGGAAAAGAGCCTGCCCGGGCAGAGGCTCGGCGCACCACCGATTGGAAGGCCGTTCAGCGTGACGCCGCTCTCAGCAGGCTCTCGCCGAGCCGGTAGGTCTCGAAGTTCTCGTCGTTGCTCAGAACGACGACCGCGATACCGCTCGCCGAGTCGATGCTCAGATACGTCGACGTCCCGTCCCAACTGCCGTCGTGGGTCCGCTGATCGCCGTCGATCTCCCAGCCCAGCCCGTAGCCGGTTCCGCGGTCCGAGATCGGACGACCGTTGTCGAGCCGACCGTTCGTCCAGGCTTGATCGAGCGTCCGCTTCCTGACGACGCGGCCCGCCGTCAGTCGCCGCAGAAACCGAGTCAGGTCGCCGATCGAGGTGTAAACGTTTCCGTCTCCGGTGATGTTGGTCAGATACTGCGAAGTCCGGGCTCTACGACCGCGGACGGCGTATCCTTTTGCGGCCAAATCAGGATAAGGAGCGGTGCCGTCATACACGCTCGAACTCCGCATCCGGGCGCGGCGGAAGATTCGCCGCTCCATGAAGTCGGCAAACGTCCGGTTCGTCACCTGCTCGACGATGCGGGAGAGCAGCGTGTAGTTAGAGTTGTTGTATTCAAAGCGCACACCGGGTGCCCGCTTGGGCCGCGTCTTGTTCAACCAATCGAGGTGGGTCTTGGTCGTCAGAGCGGCAAAGGCCGCATCGCTGCCGGGAAAATCGCTGGAATAATCCCGCAAACCGGACGTGTGCTGCAGCAGGTCCCGGACGGTGACGGCGCGACCGCGGACGGGCACACGATACTCCGGCAGGACCGATGAAACCTCGTCGTCCAAGCTCAGGCGTCCTCGTTCGACGAGGTGAAGGACCGCGAGACCCGTGATTGGTTTGGACACGGAAGCGAGATCGAAGAGCGTGCGGTCGGTGATCGGCAGCTGCCCGGGGATGTCGGCAAAACCGACGGTCTTCGCGAGGACCGGGCGACCATTCTCGACGACGAGAATCGCCACACCGGGGCCGTTCGGGATGAGTTTTCCAGCGAGCAGGCGATCCGCTTCGGCGTTCAGATCAGCTCCATGGACAACCGAAAGAGTGAGCGTAGCTAGTGCGAGTAAGAGAGAGATCGTGCGACGCATATTTTTGAGATTACGCCCGATCAGCTCGTGAGCCAAACAGTAACGACTCTCCGTATTCGCCCACGTCTCGGCACCCGCGCGAGCGAGCGTCGATCTGCTCGCCTTTACGCCAGGACACGCGGGCGGGCAGGCTACTGGATCAAGCGCGTGCCCGGGTGGCAGGTCGCAATTCTCCTCACGTCGTCGTCACGACCGGATGGGGCACGAGCTTGAGAGCTTGGCCGACCAGTGGGCCGACGTATTCCCCGAGAGAGCGCCGACAGTTCAGAAAGGCCAGAAGATCGGGATGAGCCAGGTCGCCATTCCCCAGAGCATGAGATTGAGTGGGATGCCGACTTTCGGAAAGTCGGAGAACTTATACCCACCCGCGCCGAAAACGTAGGTGTTCGTTTGGTAGCCGATCGGCGAACAGAAGCTCGCGCTCGCGCCGAACATGACCGCGACGATGAACGGTCGTGCGTCGACGCCCATGCTGGCCGCGATCCCGATCACGATCGGCGTCATGAGGATCGCCACGGCGTTATTGGTCACAAGCTCCGTGAGGATTGACGCCATCAAGTAGATCGCCGCCAACACCACCACTGGACCGAAATCCGAAAGTCCGGTCGCGACGGTCTCGGCGATCAATTTCGCCCCACCCGTGACTTCCATCGCCTTGCCCAGCCCGAGCATGCCGACGATCAGGAAGAGGATCTTCCATTCGACGGACGCGTAAGCCTCGCGCGGATCCAGGCAGCCGCTCAGCACGACGATCACGGCAGCCGCCAGCGCCGCCGAGACGATCGGGACGATCTCGAGCGCGGAGAGGATCATCACGACGATGATCGCGATGACCGCGATCGGCGCCTTCTTCGTTCGAAACGGTTTCTCCGTCGTCTCGTTCAGGCTGAGAAAATCGTCCTCTTCGCGCAGCCGCGAGATGTTTTCCGTCGGTCCTTCGAAGATCACCGTATCGCCGAAGTGCATCGGGATGTCCTGGAAATTCTCGAAGAGATTCTGCCCCCGCCGGTGCAACGCTGCGGCCGCCACGCCGTAGCGGCGACGCAACTTCATGTTCCGAATCGTCTGCCCGATAAATCTCGAATCCGGCCCGATGATCGCCTCGACGAGCTGCAGCGAACGCGACGCCGTCCCGACCTCCGGCTCGTTGTCGTCGTCGAACGCGAGACCCTGCGTTTCCTGAATGGCCGCGATCCCCTTCGCGTGCGCCTTAAAAACGAGCACGTCACCCGCCTCGATCACCAATCGGTCAATCGCCACGTCCGAAACCCGCCGACCACTGCGAAAAACCTCGAACACCCGAGTGGTCTGGCTCTTCCCAATCTCCGTCGCCGAAAGCTCCTTTCCGATCATCGGCGAACCCACCTTCACCACGGCTTGGCTGCAGAAGCTGCGGGTATCTTCACTGGAAAGCAGGGACGACAGCGTCTGACGGTCTGGCAGGATACGGCGACCCAACGTGAGCATGTAAGCGACACCGATGATCGAATACACGGCCCCCATCTTCGTGATCTCGAAGATTGAAAACTTGGGCTGCCCCATCTCGTGAGCCACCCCCGAGACGAGGATGTTCGTCGAGGTTCCGATGAGCGTCATCGTTCCGCCCAGAATGGCGAAGGTCGACAGCGGCATGAGCAGTTTCGAAGAAACCACGCCCGAACTCCGCGAAAACGCCAGCAGCACCGGCAGGAACACCACGACGACCGGCGTGTTATTCACGCACGCCGAGAGGGGCACGACGATGAGCGCCATGAGCACCAGGGCACGAAGTTCGCTCTTTCCCGCCGCCCGCGTGAATGCCCGCGCGAGCTGGTCGATGGCTCCCGTCCGCTCCAACGCGGCGCTCAGGACAAACATCGCCCCGATGGTGATCGGCGCGCTGTTGCTGAATAAATTGAGAACCTCTTTCTCGTTCAGCACTCCCAGCGCGATCACCGCGACCAGCGCCCCGAGCGCCACGAGATCGGGCGTGACCCATTCCTTGACGAACGCCACCAGCACGACGCCCGTCAAGGCGAAGACGGCCAGCATTTGAAAAGTATCGAGCGACATGATGCGAGTCCCCGCAAAAAGCATCCCCCCGACGGCGCTGTCGAGCGAGAAACGTCCTGACTTGGCCACGACCGATCCCGGGCCACTCCCGCTGCATTTGCGGCTCAATATCAAATGCATTTCGACCGGCGGCATCGCCGACCAACATTCCCTCATGAAAGCCTTTCTTGCTCTCGCCCTCGTTGCCCTCGCGTCCAGCTTCACCGCCACCGCCCAGATCCCGACCGACGCCGCCGCGGAAATCGTCCTCGGGCAAGCCGACTTTTCTTCGGCGGACGCCAACCGAGGCTCGGCGGACCGCACCGCCGCAACGCTGAGCGCGCCCGCTGGCCTTACTTTTGATTCAGCCGGGCACCTCTGGGTCGCCGACCACCGCAATGACCGGGTCGTGGGTTTCACCAACGCCGTCTCACTGGGCAACGGTCCCGCCGCCGATGCCGTCATCGAACAAGTCGATTTCGACTCCTCCACCAGTGGTCTCTCGGCGACCAAGCTCAACAGTCAGTTCACGTCATCCGTTTACCTCGATGCGTTCGGGAATCTCTGGACGACTGACAACAACAACGACCGCGCCCTCCGCTTCACCCGCCCACCCACGCCGGTCGCTCCCCCCGACACGACCCGCCCCGCGATCCGCGTCCGCGGGCGCAAGTCCATCGAGACTCTCCGCAAGCGCTTTGTGAAGTTCCGCGGCGTCGACGCGACGGGCAATCGCTCCAAAGTCTCCCGCTTCCGCATTCTCCGGCGGTAGCGGCGAGCCTCCATTTGTAATTCCGCATTTCACATTTCTCATTAGAAGAGACCGATGCTGAATTACATCTGGCTCGGTCTCGTCCTCGCGGGCGTCCTCCTCGGTGCGCTCACCGGGCAGATCGCGGAGGTGACCCAAGCCGCGTTCGACTCCGCCGAGCTGGCCGTCCTCAAGATCGCGTTGCCGCTCGTCGGCATCATGGCCTTCTGGCTCGGCATCATGCGCCTAGCGGAGCGATCCGGCCTCGTCGCGATCCTCGCGCGCCTCCTCCGCCCGGTCCTCACCCGCATTTTCCCCGACGTCCCCGCCAGTCATCCCGCGATGGGCAGCATGCTCATGAACATCGCCGCGAACATGCTCGGCCTCGCCAACGCGGCGACACCGCTGGGCCTCCGCGCCATGCAGGATCTCGAAAAACTCAACCCCCGTCCCGGCACCGCGACCAACGCGATGGTCACCTTCCTCGCGATCAACACCAGCTCCGTCCAGCTCATCCCCGCCACCACCGTCGCCTACCTCATCGCCGCCGGATCGGTCAACGCGACCGCCATCATCGGCCCGGCCTTCGTCGCGACCCTCTGCTCGACCATCGTCGGCATCTCCGCCGCAAAATTCCTCGAAAAACTCCCGACCTACCGCCTGCCTCCGATCGCCCCGACCGACGACGCGCCGATCGCCGAAGCCCATCCCGAAGAAGCCGCGCCACCACCGTTTCGTCCGTGGGGTGTCGTCGCGCTGGCCTCGCTCGCGGTCGCGTTCGCCGCCGTTTTTACGATCATGATCTTTGCGCCGGAGAGCTTCGCGACTCTCGCGAACGGGACCCGCACCCAACTCGCCCTCGCCACCGAACCCTACGTCCTCCCCGACCGCTGGCTCGCCAACGGCTACGGCCTCCGCGCCATCGACACGGTCTCACTACTCGCCATCCCGCTCGTCCTGACCTTCTTTCCGCTCTTCGGCGCCGCTCGCTCCATTCCCGTTTACGAGGAATTTATCGAGGGCGCGAAGGAAGGTTTTCACGTCGCGATCCGCATCATTCCCTTCCTCGTCGCCATCCTCGTTGCCATCGGAATGTTCCGCGCCGCGGGCGGCATCGACCTCATCGCGAAAGCGCTCGGTCCGCTGCTCAACGCCGTCGGCTTTCCGGTCGAATTGCTCCCACTCACGCTCATGCGCCCGCTCAGCGGCGGGGGGGCGAGCGGCATTTTCAACGAACTCATCCGCGAAGTTGGCCCCGACAGCCTCATCGCCCGCATGGCGTCCTGCATCATGGGCAGCACCGAGACGACCTTCTACGTGATCGCCGTTTACTTCGGCTCCGTCGCCGTCCGCCGCACGCGCCACGCCGTCCCCGCCGGGCTCCTCGCGGACGCGACCGGCGTGATCGCCTCGATCATCGTCTGCCGACTGCTCCCCGCCTGATTCGCCAGCCCAAGTTCCTCTTGCAACTTGATCGAAATCCACGAATTTCGACCACCTTCATGCGATCACCCGCTCACTTCATCGCCGTTGCGCTGACCCTTTTCCTGGCGATATTTTCACCCGCCCGCGCGGGGACTCTGGTGTCCATCGCCACGCCCGTCGGCACGATGACCGTCGAACTCTACGACGCCGAAAAGCCGAACACCGTCACGAATTTCCTGACCTACGTGAACAGCGACCGCTACGCTAATTTGTTCTCGCACCGGCTTGACCCCGACTTTGTTCTGCAGTCCGGAGGATTCACCGTCGTCGGTTCGACCAGCACGCCCGTCCCGACCGACCCGCCCATCGCCAACGAGTTCACCGCCGATCCCCGCTTCAGTAATACCCTCGGCACCATCGCCATGGCCAAAGTCGGCGGCGACCCCGACTCCGCCACGTCCCAGTGGTTCATCAACCTCGGGGACAACAGCTTTCTTGATTCGTCGAACGGCGGGTTCACCGTCTTCGGCCGCGTCGTCTCCGGCCTCGAGGTCCTCGCGCGATTCAACTCCGACTTCAACGACTCCGCCTCGGGTGGCCGGGGGGTTTATGACGTGTCCGCGCAGTTGGGTCCGACCTACACGGAGCTTCCGCTGCTCGACGGCGAGTTGATCGTCGAAAATCTAGTTTCCACCGCCGTCGCAATCATTCCCCCGGCTGTCCCCGCTCCAGACGCTCGACCAACCGTCACCGTCAAAGGGAAGCGAACGCTCACGACCACCCGTTCCCGCGTCGTCATTCGCGGCCGGGCTTCGGACGACACCGGCGTCTCCCGCGTTGAATACAAAGTCCCCGGTTCAAAATACAGATTCGCCCGCGGCAAGGACAACTGGAAGATCCGCACTCGACTCGACCGCAAGCGCACCGTCGTGAAGGTCCGCGCCATCGACGCCTCCGGCCAGCGCTCCCTTGTCCGCCGAATCAAGGTCATCCGCCGGTAGCGCACCGCGGAGCTTCCCCGAAGGCTACCGCAGGAACGCCTCGTGCAGACCACCGTCGACGGTCACGACTTGCCCGGTCGTTTTGCTGAGCCGCTTGCTCACGAGCAAGAAGTAGGCCTCGGCCTGATCCGCTGGCGTGATCGGTGACTTGGTCAGCGTGCGATCCGCGTAGAACTGCGCGAGCTTCGTCACGAGCGACTCGGTCTCTTCGTCTTCGTGGTAGTCGATCTTGTACTTCGCCAGCGACCCGATCACCCGATCCCGTGGGAACATCGCCGAACCTTGAACGACGGTGGCCGGAGCGACGCCGTTGACGCGGACGAGCGGCGAAAGCTCGATGGCGAGCTCGCGAACGAGATGGTTCGCGGCAGCCTTCGACGTGTCGTAGGCGACGCTGCCCTTCTTCGCAACGGCGGCGTTCGCGCTGGTTGTCAGGACGAGGTTCCCGGTCAGACCCTGCTCCTTCCAAGTCTTGAACGCCTCGTCCGCCACGAAGTAACTCCCGCTCACGTTGATCGAGAACGTCAGCCCCCACTTCTCGTCCGGGATGTGCCCGGTCGTGTCGCTCGGGACAAAGATTCCCGCCGTCACGCAGATGTGATCGAACCCGCCGTAAGCCAGCGCGACTTGATCCAACGTCGTGCGGATGCTCGCCCGGTCCGTGATGTTCGCGCCAAATCCGATCGCTGGCCCGCAACCACTCACGCCCGTCCCAGCGACGCCGATCCCCTGCCCGTAGGCATCGGTGATCTCTTTCGCGGTCGCTTCCGCCGCCGCGGCGTTCAGGTCGACGCAGACGATCTGCGCGCCTTCTTTCACCAACCGGTGTGCCGTCTCCTTGCCGATGCCACTGCCGGCACCGATCACGACGACGACCTGCCGCGCGAGTTCCTTCTCGGCGGGCATCCGCTGCAGTTTCGCCTCCTCGAGAAGCCAATATTCGATGTCGAACGCCTCCTGCTGCGGCAGCGCGATGTATTCGTCGATGGCCTCGGCCCCACGCATCACTTCGACGGCGCAGTTGTAAAATTCAGCCGTCACCCGCGACTCGGACTTGTCCTTGCCCCAGGCGATCATGCCCAGGCCAGGAATGAGCACGACCGTCGGATTCGGGTCGCGCATCGCGGGCGAGTTGGCGTGTTTGCACTTCTCGTAGTAGGCCGCGTAGTCCTGGCGGTAATCTTCGAGGCCCTTCTCGAGCAGCTTCTTGAGGCCGTCGAGATCGCCCGAAGCCGGATCCCACGCGACGTAGAGCGGCTTGATCTTCGTCCGCAAAAAGTGGTCTGGGCAGCTCGTGCCCAGCTCGGCCAGACGGGGAGCGTCCTTCGAGTTCACGAACCGCAGGATCTTCTCATCGTCTTGAATCGTCCCGATGAACCGCTTCTGCTGCGACACCCGACCGCGCAACCACGGTGCGATGGCCGCGAAGACCTCGTTGCGCTTCGGCTGGTCGAGCGCCTCAAACTTCGCCCCGCCAAACGCCGCGGCGTCACCACCCTTGGCCGCGTATTTTTGATCGATGAACTCGGACGCGATCTCGATGAATTCCAGCGTCTTGTCGTAGCAGGTCTTGTCGTCGTCGTCCCACGAGATGAACCCGTGTTGGCCCATCATGATCGCCGCCACACCGGGATTGGCCTTTTCGATCTCCTGCATCGCCAGACCGAGTTCAAAACCCGGGCGCATCCATTCGACGTAGGCCATTTTCCCGCCGAAAATCTCTGCCGTCAGCTTCTCGCAATGCTTGCTGGCCGCGATGGCGATCACCGCGTTCGGGTGCATGTGATCAACGTGCTTCCCGGTCAGGAAGCTGTGCAGCGGCGTGTCGATGGACGACGGGCGCGGATTGAGGTTGAACGTCGTGTGCGTGAACATGCCGACCATCGCGTCCTCAGCCGGGGTCTTCAGGCCCTTCTCCGGACTCGCCGCGTAGAGCGGCTGCAGTGCGGCTAGCTTGTCCTGATACAGCGAGGAAAAATTCCCCCGCTTGGCGGTGCGAAGGTCACCACCGGACCCCTTCACCCAGAGCACCTCGACGGATTCGCCCGAGAGCGGATCCTTTTCCATGATCTTCGACGACGTGTTACCACCGCCGGTGTTCGTGATCCGCTGATCCGATCCGAGCAAATTCGAGCGGTAAACGAGGCGGTCGACGGGATCGAGCTTCGCGGCTTCGGTTTCGTTCCAACGATAATTAACGTGCTTTGGGTTCATGTGGGGATTTCTTTGTTTAATTGGGTTTCAATGCAAGTTGTGCGTTGACTTTCCCCCATAAGCAATCAAAAATCCACATTTACACGATTTTCTTCATGCTTGCCCCCGAACGCCACCGCCGAATTCTCCAACTCGTTGGATCGAATGGTAGCGTGCGCACCGCCGAGGTCGCCCGGTCGCTCAGCGTGACCGAGGAGACCGTCCGCCGCGACCTCGAGAAGCTCGAAACCGACGGGAAACTCAATCGCACCCACGGCGGCGCGATGCGCGGAGAGTCGGGGCGTCGCGATCTCCCATTCACGAGCCGCGAGTCGATGAACGTCGCCGAAAAACGCTCGATCGCCCGCCACGCGCTGCGGCACATCGAGACCGGCGACACCATTCTCCTCGACGCCAGCTCGACCGCGTTGGAACTCGCCCGCCAGCTCCCGGGCCGCGCCATCACCGTGCTGACCAACTCGCTCAAGGTCGCGTTCGAACTCTGCGAACGCGAGCACGTGACCGTCGTGATGATCGGTGGCGTCGTCGGCGGGCGATCGCTCTCTTGCGTTGGTCCACTGTCCGACCACGCCATCGAGTGCTACAACGTTCAAAAGGCTTTCTTCTCCTGCCGCGGCGTCGATGCCGCCCGCGGCCTCAGCGAATCCGACGACGAACAGGCCCGCTTCAAACGCCGCATCCTCGCCCTCTCCGAGCGATCCTTCCTCCTCGCCGACCACACCAAGCTGTCGCTGCGCTCCTCCTTTTTCTTTGCCCACGCGTCCGAGATGGACATTCTCATCACGGATCGAGAACCCGCCCCCGACTTCTCCGAAGCGATGCGCGCTGGCGGGGTAGAAATCCAAATCGCTCCCCCCGAATGAATACCCGCCACGTTTGTCTCGCCGTCGACCTTGGAGCTGGCAGCGGTCGCGTCGTTGCTGGCGTCTTTGAAAATGGCCGCCTCGACCTCCACGTCGTCAACCGCTTCGCCAACGAACCCGTCCGCCTCGACGACGGCTGGCACTGGCAATTCGACCGCCTCTTCGCCGAGATCCAGTCCGGCATCCGCGAGGCCATCAAGACTTTCGGCAGCGACGTCCGCTCCATCGGCGTCGATACGTGGGGCGTCGACTACGGCCTCCTCGACGCCGACGGCACGCTACTCGACGCGCCGATGCAATACCGCGACACCCGCACTGACGGTCTCATGGCGACCGCGTTCGAGCGGATGCCCCGAGCCGAGATCTACGCGCGGACCGGCATCCAATTCATGTTCTTCAACACGCTCTTCCAGCTTCTCGCCGAAGCCCGCGGGCCGAAGAACCGGTTCGACGGTGCCGAGAGCCTCCTTTTCCTCCCCGACCTCATCAACTACCGCCTCACCGGCAAGCAGGCCACCGAGCGTTCCATCGCCAGCACCGGCCAGCTCCTCACCGCCGCAACGCAGGATTGGGACCTCCCGATCATCGAGGCAATGGGCCTACCGGAGCGGATCTTCGGTCGACTCGTCGACGCTGGCACGGAACTCGGCCCGCTCCTCCCCGCCATCGCCGCTTCCCCGGGGGCGGACCCAATCCGCGTTATCGTCTCCGCCGGGCACGACACCGCCAGCGCCGTCGCGGGCGTGCCCGCCGCGGGCCCGGAACCCGTCTTTCTCAGCTCCGGAACGTGGTCACTTCTCGGTCGGGAACTCGCCTCTCCAGTCATCACCGACGCGGGTTACGAAGCGGGATTCTCCAACGAAAGCGGTGTCTTCGGCTCGACTCGCTACCTCAAGAACATCGCTGGCCTCTGGCTGCTCCAGGAATGCAAACGCCACTGGGACGCCGCCGGAAGCACCCTCGACTTCGCCGCGCTCGTCGCCGCCGCGGACGCCGCGCCCGCCTTCGCCGCGATCCTCGACCCCGACGATCCCACTTTCCAGTCACCCGAGCACATGCCGACCGCCATCGCGGACTACCTCCAGCGCACCGGCCAGCCGGTCCTCACCGCACCCGGCGACGTCTCCCGTCTCATCCTCGAAGGCCTCGCTCTCCGCTACCACCTCGCCACCAAACAACTCGCCACCCTCACCGACCGCCCCATCGAGCGTATTCACATCGTCGGCGGCGGTTCGCAGAACAATTTGCTCAACCAATTCACCGCCGACGCGACCGGGTGCACCGTCATCGCCGGGCCGATCGAAGCCACCTCGGCGGGCAACATTCTCATGCAGCTCTACGCCCTCGGAGAGATTTCTTCCCTCGCCGAAGGTCGCGACCTCATCCGCCGCTCGTTCGAAACCGTTACCTTCAAGCCACGCGACACCGCCGCTTGGTCCGAGGCCAACGCCCGTTTTTCAAAACTCATTTCGTAATTCTTCGCCCGCCATGAACTACAACTCCCACATTGACGATCCCGACGTCGTCCTCATCGGTAGCGGCGTCATGTCCGCCAACCTCGGCGCGCTCCTCAAGCGTCTCTCGCCCGATTTAAAGATTCAGGTCTACGAAGTCACCGCCGACGCCGCGCAAGAAAGCTCGAACGGCTGGAACAACGCCGGCACCGGCCACGCGGGCATCTGCGAGCTGAGCTACACGCCCCACCGCGAAGCCGACGGCACCGTCGACGCTTCCCGCGTGATCGGCATCTTCGAGCAGTTCGAGGCCTCCCGCCAATTCTGGGCCACCGCCGTCGCCGACGGCATGGTCGAGAACCCGAAAGAATTCATCAATCCCGTCCCCCACCTCAGCTTCGTCCACGGCGACGAGCAAGTCGACTTCCTCGAAGCCCGCCACGCTGCCATGTCGGCGCATCATTTCTTCGCGTCGATGGAATACTCGACCGACCGCGAGACGATTGGCCACTGGTCTCCGCTCCTCACCAACGGCCGCAACGACGTCCCGATCGCGGCCACCAAGATGGACGCCGGCACCGACGTGAATTTCGGCGCGATCTCCCAGAAACTCATCGCCTGGCTCGCCGACCAACCCGGCTGCGGCGTCGCCTCCGGCCACCGCGTCACCGACCTGACCCGCACCTCAACCGGGTGGGATCTCAAGGTTAAGGAACTCGCCACCGGCTCGATCCGCCGCACCGGCGCAAAGTTTGTCTTCGTCGGTGCCGGCGGCGGCAGCCTCCCGCTTCTGCAAAAAGCCGGTATCCCCGAAGCCAAGGGCCTCGGCGGATTCCCCATCGGCGGCCAATGGCTCGTCTGCGACGTCCCCGAGATCGTCGCTCAACACCAGGCCAAGGTCTACGGGCAAGCCCTCGACGCCGCGCCGACCATGGCCGTCCCCCACCTCGACACCCGCATCCTCGACGGCAAGAAGACCCTCCTCTTCGGCCCGTTCGCGGCGTGGACGACCAAGTTTCTCCACAAGGAAGGCAGCTACCTCGACCTCCCGCTCTCGGTTAAAGCCGACAATCTCGCGACCCTCGTCAAAATCGGCATCCACAACCTCGACCTCGTCCGCTACCTCATCCAGCAAGGCACCCAGAGCATGCAGGACCGCATGGACGTCCTCCACGTCTTCTATCCCGCCGCCGAGGCGAAGGATTGGAAACTCATCGACGCCGGCATCCGGGTCCAAGCCATCAAGAAGACCGACGGCGAGGCCGGCATCGTCCACTACGGCACGGAGGTCATCACCGACGCCGACCGCACGATTTCCGCGCTCCTCGGCGCATCGCCCGGGGCCTCCGTCTCCGTTCATATCGTCCTAGAGGTCGTCAAAAAATGCTTCCCGCAGCTCCTTGAGACCGCCGAAGGCCAGGCTCGCATGAAAGAACTCATCCCGACTTGGGACGTCGACATCAAGCAAGCCGAAAACGCCGACTACTACCGCGAAGTCGCTGCCAAGGCCACCGAGCGCCTTCAACTCAACTAAAGCGCCCCCATGCTCCGCGGGATCTCCCCCCTCATCAGTCCAGACCTCCTCGCCACGCTCGCCCGCATGGGCCACGGCGACGAGATCATCCTCGCCGACGCGCACTTCCCCGGCGACACGATGAACGCCCGCGTCATCCGCGCCGACGGTCTCCGCATCCCCGATCTCCTCTCCGCGATCATGCCCCTCTTCGTGCCAGACCAATACTCCGCGCATCCCCTGGCCATGATGGCCGCAGTCCCCGGCGACAAACTCGATGCCGCCGTCGAGGAGTCCTACCTCGCCGCCATCCGCGACACCTGGCCCGACATCGCCCCGGTCGAACGCGTCGAACGCTTCGCCTTCTACGAACGAGCCCACGCCGCGTTCGCCGTCGTCATGACCGGCGAGACCGCCAAATACGGCAACATCGCGCTCCGCAAAGGCGTCACGACCTGAGCGATGCGCCTCGCCCTCCTCGCGACGGCGCTTCTCGTCCATTTGCTCCACGCCGGCCCGGCCTCCGAGCAGTTAGCGAAATACTCCCAATCCCTCCGGGACAAGTTCCCCAACATCCCAGTCATCACCACCGCCGAACTCGCCGCGCTCAATCCGCCGCCTCTCCTCCTCGACGCGCGGAGCGAGCGGGAATTTGCCGTCAGCCACCTCGCTACCGCCCGACGTTTCACCGGCGAGATTTCCGCCGCCCCGGATCACCCCATCGTCGTGTACTGCTCAGTCGGCTACCGCTCGGCGTTGGTCGTCCGCAAACTCAACGCCGCAGGATTCACGAACGTCCGCAACCTCGAAGGCTCGATCTTCGCTTGGGCCAACGAGAGTCGACCCCTCGTCGACGCCGACGGCCCGACCAAAGACGTCCACCCGTTCAATTTTCTTTGGGCGCGCTATCTCGAGCGGCCCGCGCCCCCGCCTTGAATAACGAAAAGCGGGTCCTACCACGTAGGGCACGAAAAGCCCGATCGACCGATCCGATCGTCACGCCGCGTCGGCCAGCGCCTGCCCGAGAGCGTTCAGGACGATATCGACGTTATCGCTCGTCGACGACTCGCCCATCAACCCGATCCGCCAGACCTTCCCCTTGAGCGGCCCCAGCCCCGCGCCGACTTCGATCCCGAAGTCGTGCAGCAGATGCATCCGCACCCTCGCCTCGTCGACCTCCTCGGGCACGGTCACGCTGTTTAGCTGCCAAAGCTGGTGACCCGGCTGCGAGGCGATCTCGAGATCCAGTTCGGCGAGACCGGTCTTCAATTTGTGGTGATTCCGCTCGTGGCGCGCGAAGCGTTCTTCCAATCCCTCATCGAGCACCAGCCGCAGCGCCTCGTGCAACGCGTAGTTCATCGAGATCGGAGCCGTGTGGTGATACGCCCGCTCCGTCCCCCAGTAGGAGGCCAGCAGATTCACGTCCAGATACCAGCTCTGCACTTTCGTTTTCCGCGACGTCGCTTTCTCCATCGCGCGCTCACTCAAAGAGACCGGTGACAACCCGGGCGGGCAGGAAAGACATTTCTGGGTACCGCTGTAGACCGCGTCCACGCCCCACTCGTCCAGCTTGACCGGACACCCCGCCAGCGACGTGACCGTATCGATGAGCAGCATCGCCCCCGCTTCCTTCGCGACTTTCGAGATCGGCTCGATTGGCGTCAGCGCTCCCGTCGACGTCTCGGCGTGAACGACACCGATCAATTTAGGATTCCGGCCCTCGATTGCCTTCGCCACGGCCTCCGCCGTGATAACGCGTCCCCATTCCGCCTCAACTTTGATGACGTCCGCACCGCAACGCGACGCCACGTCGGCCATCCGCCCACCGAACACGCCATTCACGCAGACGACCACCTCGTCACCCGGCTCGACCAGATTGACCAGACAGAACTCCATCCCCGCACTGCCCGTGCCGCTGACCGGGAACGTCATCCGATTTTTCGTCTGAAAAACCTCCCGCAGTCCCGCCTTGATTTGCTCCATCATGTCGACAAAGGCCGGGTCGAGGTGACCAATCAGCGGCTTCGCCATGGCTTCCAGGATCGACGGCGCGACCATGCTGGGTCCGGGACCAAGGAGGAGACGGGAGGGGGGGTGGAAAGGTTCCATGAGGCTCGGGAGGTCGAAGATCGAAAAGGTCGAAAGGTTAACTTGGCTTCGCGGCGCTCGCGAGGGCGAGAAGCGTAATGCCGTAAAAGATGGAGTTGATCCCGTAGAGCAACCCGATGATCGCTGGAGCGTCACTCGGAAAGCCCGCAAAGATCATGATGCCGAGCACGAAGGCGACGATCCCGTTGACGAGCATCATCCCCTTCGGACGACCACTTGGGCCGCGGAAGCTGCCGATCGCAAAAACGAGGCCCTCCGCAATGAAGAAAATCCCCAGGACGATCGCGAGCGACAAGACACCCGCCGTCGGATCGAGCAGCAGCATCAGGCCGACAACCAGCCGGACAACCGCCAAAACCACCGAAGTCACCCGGTGGTGCTTCTCCTGCCCAAAGATCACCGCACCGATCGAAAACACCCCGCTGATCACGCAGAAGATCCCGATCACTTGCGCGATTGCCAGCGCAGCGATGATCGGAAGCGCGATCGCGAAGACCCCGACCAGCAGCGAGACGACACCGAAGAAAATAAACCACCCCCGGCCCTTGGGCAGGAGGGTTTTCGCGGCGGGGGGGAGGTCAGTGGCGTCCATATCGTTCAAGTAATAAGCTTCGGCTGGCGCTCCGTCAAAAGCGGATTCACCGTTCGGTTCTCGTTTCCGGCACGCCTTGACAGGCCAAGGCCCCAGGCGCTCCGTCGGAGGCATCATGGCTTGTTCGACGATCAGTTGGTCAAACGTTCTCTCCTTCGCCGCGCTCTACGGCTTGGCACACCTCGGATCGCTCCAGCCACGAACGCATCGGGCGAGGCCTCCGTCAGCGCCCTCCCTCCGGACGGCGCCCGCGTCATCTACGTCGGCAACTTGCGGTCGAGTGATTTTGAACTCTTCTCGGCATCGACCTCCGGGGAGAACACTCAGGTCCGCCTCGCCAAGGCGACGCCCAGCTTCATTTCCAACGTGGCTTTTTTTCGACTTCGGACCAGACGGCCAAACGCCCATCTTCACCGGCGATTTCCTTGTCGATCAAAGTTCGCGTCATCCGCAAAGCCCGGTAGGGCGGTCAGTCCCCTGCCCGCCCCGACCATTCCCCAGCGCGCCGCCACGCCGCCAACCTCCCTCGCCCCCCCGCTACTGCGGCGTCCGCTCCAGCTTCGTCACGTCAAACCCCCGCGCCACCGCCTCCGCCACGACCCGCTCATACACCGCGTCCGGCATCGTCGGGTCCCGCGACAGCACCCACAGGTAATCCCGCGACGGCGACCCCACCAACGCCCAGTCGTAAGCCTGCTCGTCCAACGCCAGGATCCAATAATCCCCCTCGAACGGCCAGAAAAAGCTCACCTTCAACTTCGAATTCCCACTCTCCGGCACGACGCGGGCCGTTCCCACGCTCTGCTTGGTCTCGCCGTTTTTGGCGACACACTCATTGTCGACTTTGATCGTTCCGTCCTCTCGCGGCGTGTAGGTCGCCGTCACGGCCCGCGCGCAATCTCGCTGAAACCAAGTCGGGAAGCGCGCGATCTCGTGCCACTCTCCGGAGTATTGCTTCAAGTCGACGCGGTTGGCGGTCGAAGGCGGATTCGTAGTGGCGCAAGCTGCGAAAGCGAGGCTGAGAGCGGCGAGGGCGAGGAATTTCATGTTTCGGTTGGGTTTCGATGTGACGCGCACGCACCACGCCCTTACTTTCCAACCGATGCGTCGCTTCTTCGCAAGTCTGGGATTGATCGCTCTGCTCGCCGGTTGCGACGGCGCACGCGACCGGGCCGACCTCGTGTTCATCAACGGCGCGGAACCCGAGACCCTCGATCCCGCCATCATCACCGGCCAACCCGAGGGCCGCATCGTGAATGCCCTCTTCGAAGGCCTCACCAGCTACAACCGCTCCGGCCAAGTCGTGCCGGGCGTCGCCGAGTCGTGGACGATCTCACCCGACGGCCGCGTCTACACGTTCACGCTCCGCCCCGAAGCGAGGTGGAGCGACGGGCGGCCGGTGACCGCGGAGGATTTCGTCCGCTCTTGGCAACGCACGCTCACCCCCGCCACCGGCTCCGCCTACAACTACCAACTCTACTACGTCAAAAACGCCCAGGCCTTCGCCGACGGCGAGATCACCGACTTTACGCAAGTCGGCGTGCAGGCTCTCGACGACCACACCCTCCGCGTCGAACTCACCAACCCCACGCCATTTTTCCTCGGACTCGCCGCGTTCCCCACGCTCCACCCCGTCCCCGTCGAACTCATTGAGCGGGTCGGCGACGATTGGGTCAAGCCGGAGCACCTCGTGAACAATGGTGCCTACCTCCTCGAGGACTGGCGGCTCAACGACCACATCCGCCTGCGGAAAAACCCCGCCTACTGGAATGCGGCCACCGTCGCCATCGAGACCGTCGACATTCTCCCGATCAACCAGGCGAACACGGCATTTAATTTCTACGAAAGCGGCATCGCCGACCTCGCCATCGACAAAGGCCTCATGCCCCCCGCCTTGCTTCAGGATCTCAAGCAGCGCCCCGACTTCCACAGCGCCCCCTTCCTCGGCACGTTCTTCCTCCGCTTCAATTGCGTCAACGGCCCCTTCGCCGATGAACGCGTCCGCCGCGCTTTCTCCCTCGCCGTCGACAAACGCCGCATCGTCGAGAAAATCACCCGCGCCGGCGAACTCCCCGCTCCCGGCTTCGTCCCCCCCGGCATCGCGGGCTACGTCTCGCCCGACGGCCTCGAATACGACCCCGGGCGTGCCGCTGCCCTCCTCGCCGAAGCCGGTTACCCCGGGGGCCAGGGCTTCCCGCTCGTCCGTTATCTTTACAACGAAAGCGAGCAAAACCAAGCCATCGCCGTCGAGCTCCAGGCCATGTGGCGCGACGCCCTCGGCATCAACATCAACCTCAGTCGCCAGGAGTGGAAGGTCTACCTCAACTCGATGAACGAACTCGACTACGACATCTGCCGCTCCAGCTGGGTCGGCGACTACCCGGACCCAAATACCTTCCTCGACATGTTCCTCACCGGCGGCGGCAACAACCGGACCGGCTGGGCCAGCCCGGCCTACGACACCCTCATCGCCGAAGCCGCGCGCACCGTCGAACCGAACGCCCGGTTCGAGATTTTGAAAAAAGCCGAGCGCCTCCTCGTCGCCGAAGCCGTCCCGATCTGCCCCATCTATTTCTACGTCGGCATCCAGCTCTACGACGCCAACCGCATCGGCGGCATCGAACCCAACGTCCTCGACGAACACCCGATCAAAGCGATGTTCCTCAAGGACCCGGGCTGAAAAATCCCTTGACGCACCCCCGCCCTACCCTAAGTTCCCCCAGATCTTATCACGAGTGACCGAGGGACAGGCCCGATGAAGTCACGGCAACCGACTGGGACCGCGCGAGCGCGATCAGTGACCAGGTGCCAAATCCTGCTCGGCGGCTTCGGCGGTCGGGGAAGATGAGATGCGAGCGTCACCCTTCGTGGGTCCGTCCGCCTCTGTCACTCTTGATAAGACGAAAAGAAGTCTTACCCGATGAGCGACAAACCATTTTTCAGCAATCTCAAGTGCCGCGAGTGCGGACGTCTCTACCCCAAAGAGGCCATCCACATCTGCGAGTTCGACTTCGGCCCCCTCGAAGCCGCCTACGACTACGATGCCATCCGCGCCTCGATCAGCCGCGAAGTCATCGAATCCCGACCGCAGAGCATGTGGCGCTACCGGGAGCTCCTCCCCATCGACGGCCCGCCCACCGTCGGCCTGCAAACCGGTTTCACACCCCTCGTTCGCGCCGACCGCCTCGCCGAGCGCCTCGGCGTCGGCGAACTTTACGTCAAAAACGACACCGTCAATTACCCCACGCTCTCCTTCAAAGACCGCGTCGTCTCCGTCGCCCTCACCCGCGCCCAGGAGCTCGGCTTCAAGATCGTCGCCTGCGCCTCGACCGGCAACCTCGCCAACTCCGTTGCCGCCAACGCCGCCGCCGCCGGACTCGAGAGCTACGTTCTCATTCCGTCCAACCTCGAGCAGAGCAAAGTCCAGGGTTCCCTCGTCTTCGGCTCGAACGTCATCGGCATCGAAGGCCCCTACGACCAGGTCAACCGCCTTTGCTCCGAGATTGCGGGCAAGTACGGCTGGGGATTCGTGAACGTCAACCTCCGCCCCTATTACGCCGAAGGCTCGAAATCGATGGGCTTCGAGATCGCCGAGCAACTCGGCTGGAAGCTCCCGCGCCACACCGTCATCCCGATGGCCAGCGGTTCGCTGCTCACCAAGATCTACAAGGCCTACACCGAGTTCTTCAAAGTCGGCATCCTCGACGAGCAACCCTTTAGCGTCCACGGCGCGCAGGCTTCTGGCTGCTCGCCGATCAGCGCCGCACTCAAGAAAAAGACCGACATCGTCAAGCCCGTCCCGAATCCCGACACCATCGTCAAATCGCTCGCCATCGGCACTCCCGCCGACGGCTACTACGCCATCCGCACGATGAACGAGACCGGCGGCAGCGCCGAGGATTGCACCGACGAAGAAGTCATCGAAGGCATCAGCCTCCTCGCGGAGACGACCGGCATCTTCGCCGAGACCGCCGGCGGCACCACCGTCGCTTGTGCCAAGAAGCTCATCGACAGCGGCAAGATCCCGCGCAACGAAAGCATCGTCCTGTGCATCACCGGCCACGGCCTCAAAACGCAGGAGGCCATCGTCGGCAAAGTCGGCGCTCCCCGCATCATCAAACCCAGCCTCCGAGAGTTCGAAGCCCTCGTTGCCGACGAAGTCGCCCTCACCGCTTAAACCAACCACCAAACCAATATGTCCACCGTCCGCATCCCCACCCCACTCCGCAAACTCACCGGCGACCAGGAAGTCGTCACCGCCTCCGGCGACACCGTTGGCGAGATCCTGCAAAATCTCGAAAAGACCTACCCCGGCCTCGGCGAGCGAGTTTACGACGAAAATGGAGCCGTCCGCCGCTTCGTGAACATCTTCCTCAACGACGAAGACATTCGCTTCCTGGAAGGCCCCGAGACAAAGGTCGCGGAGTCCGACGAGCTCAGCATCGTTCCAGCGATCGCGGGTGGTTAGAAATAGGTTTTTGAACGGAAGAATGCAAAGGGTGAAAAAATTTGTGAATTTCCTCTGAATCTTCTTTGCGACCTTTGCGACCTTCTGTTCAAACCTCAACTCATGTCCGCTCAATCCACCAAGCTCTGGCTCATGTATCCGGCCCGTCTCATCACGCGCCCGATCGTCTACGAACTCGCCCGTGAGTTCGAAGTCGTGACCAACGTCCGCCAGGCCAGCGTCACCGACGAGATCGGCCTCGTCTCGCTCGAACTCGACGGTGAGCGCGACGAGATCAAGAAAGCCATCGCCTGGCTCGAAGATCTCGGCGTGAAAGTCGAGCCGGTCGAGATCCAAGCCATCGAGAGTTAGCTCTCTCCCCGCGTCGTGGCCCTGCAACGACTGCTCCTCGTCGACGGCCACAGCATGATTTTTCAGTGGCAGCAGCTTCGCGCCCTGCACGAGCGCAAGACCGCTACCGCCCGCGAGCAACTCGTCACCCTGCTCACCCGCTTCCACGATTCGTCCGACTACCACGTCGCCGTCGTCTTCGACGGCAAGGGCCCGAAAGCCAACGAAACCGAAAACCCCGGCGGCATTCAGGTCTTCTATTCGGCCGCCGGCCAGACCGCCGACAGCGTGATCGAGCGTCTCGTCGCCAAATACGCGAAACTCTTCGACCTCACCGTCGCCACGGACGACTACCTCGAACGCACCACCGTCGAATCCTTCGGCGGCAACTGGATGTCCTCCGAAGAACTCGCCCGCGAAATCATCCAAGCCGAGTCCAACCTAACCGACCGCCTGACAAGACTCCGCAAACGCTAACCAGCACCCCGTGGTGGTCAACGTCAGGAGACCCGACGCTTGCAAAATTCGAAACCCTCCGCCCAACGACATCACGATCCGTGACAGGCTCCTTCTCAGGTGCTAAATCCTGTCGGATGAGTTGCCGACCCGTCGTGATCGATTTGTTCGCCGGCGCCGGCGGCTTTTCTTTAGCTGCCGAGACCGTAGGTGCGGACGTCACGCACGCGTTCGAGATCGACCAGTGGGCCAGTGAAACCTTGCAAAAGAACCATTCGGCCACTCGGGTCACTACCTCCGATATTCAGCGGGTCACCAATTCGTGGATTCGCGAGAACATCGAAAGCAATCCCGACCTCATCATTGGAGGCCCGCCCTGCCAGGGTTTCTCGCAAGCCGGACCCGCCCGCAAGGATCCGAAAGATCCTCGAAATTCGCTGTTCCGCGAATTTCTTCGATTCGTCCGGGTCTTGGAGCCGGAAACTGCCATCCTGGAGAACGTCCCTGGATTATTGAAAGCCGTCACCTCAACCGGAAAGCCGGTCCCCGACGTCATCACGGCGGAATTCGAAAAGCTCGGCTTCAATGTCAGCATCTTGATCCTAGACGCCCATCGATATGGGGTCCCTCAGATCCGGCGAAGGGTGTTTTTTGTGGCATCGCAGTCCAGTTCTTCCACACTGCCGCCAATTCCGACCCACGGAGACCCGGATGGAGACTTGTTTCGCCAGCCCCGCCTCCCGCTTGTAACCGTCCGGGACGCGATCTCAGATCTCCCCATCGTCGACGTTGGGGATCCCGGCGATGACCAGCCTTACGCGATTCCGCCAACCCATCCCTTCCAGAAGCTGATGCGCCAAGCGGCTCCAGCTCTGATTGCGAACCACCATCCCATGCGGCACACCGCCCGGATGATCGAGCGATTTCGCTCGATCTCGCCTGGGCAATCCCAAAGCGATGCTCCGCCGGAACACGCGCCCCGCCGGCGAATGCGCTCGGAGACCGCCGTCGCCAGCTACGACCAGAACAACCGCCGGATGCACTGGGACCGCCCGTGCCACACGATCACCGCCAGCTTCTACGCCAATTTTCTCCACCCGGAACTGCACCGTAATTTCACGCCTCGCGAGGGTGCCCGGATTCAAAGCTTTCCGGACCGCTACGTCTTTTGTGGCAAGCCCACGGTCGTCAGCTCCAAGCTTCTCGAGCGCGAGGGCCGGGGGGCGGAACGCTACCTCTCCCAATACAATCAGATCGGAAACGCGGTCCCCCCGTTGCTGGGTGCCGCGGTGCTACGACAGGTTCTTAGGAAAAATTCGCCGACCAAGACACGCAAAACGACCTCCGTTCGGGACGCGACTCTCTCCACGGCCTCGTCACTATGACCAATCGAGAAATCTTCGGTCGAGATCTCCCGTTCGGTGCCAGATACCCGCACGGCTCGAACATCTGCAAAAAGATCAAAGACCTCGACACCGCGTCCGGCAAAAGGGCGGACAAGCTGATTCACGCCGTTGCCACGCGCTATCGAGAGTGGCGCGAAATCAGCGAGTCAGCCGTCGGGGACGATGAGAAAAATGATGATTGGCGCGGGTTCGTCGCGCGGGTTGCCGATGCGTACGAATCCTATCGAGCATTCCTGGACGAGGAGCGAATCGACACCTTCGACTCCAGAAGCGCGCTCCAATTATCCGCGCTGGAGGAATTTTGCACCTACCTGCTCTCACCCTTGGTCGCGGAACTAGGCGGGGACGTCGACCTGGGGCATCGGGATGTTTTTCACGGCCTGTATTTCTCCGCCGCCAACTTCGAGCAGTTTTCGAAACTGCCCGATGCCTTCTATCAGCGCGCGAACGTCGATTTTGTCATTTCAAAGCGCCTGGTCAGCTCGTTCTCGGATGGGGGCACCGCCAAAGAAGAGGTCATTTACATTCCCGTCGTGGCGATCGAGTGCAAGACCTACCTGGACAAGCCGCGCTGGTTCGAAAGCGAGATGCTCGCCGACAACCTGAAGCGAGGATTTCCTTACTGCCGTCATTACCTGCTGGCTGAATTTCTCAAACTCGACACGCGCAAGGTGAATATCGTCGGCTCCCGACTCGACCACGTTTACGTTCTCCGCCGGTCCCCGAACGTCGACCGACGAAAGCGGCGGGCCGACGGGGCGAAACTACCCCCAATCCACGTCCCGGCGGTGCATCATTTGTTCCTGTCCGTGAAAACGCACCTCACAACCCCTTGGGAACCGGAGCTGGGCTGGCAGGACTCCGGCGTTTTAAAATGATCCACAGCGAAGATTCTTTGTCATCGACCGTCCAGCACCGCTACGCCGAATCCGTCGTCCCCACCTACGGTCGTTTCGACCTCGTGATCGAGCGCGGCAGCGGCTCCCGCGTCTGGGACGACGCCGGGCGCGAATACCTCGACTTCGGCGGCGGCATCGCCGTCTGCTCGCTCGGCCACGCCCACCCCCGCGTCACCGCCGCCGTGACCGCCCAAGCCGCAACCCTCGTCCACACGTCGAACCTCTACTACACGAAGCCCCAGATCGAACTCGCCGAGCGCCTCGTCGCCTGCGTCGGCACAGCGGGTAAGATCTTCTGCTGCAACAGCGGAGCCGAAGCTAACGAAGGCCTCATCAAACTCGCCCGTCGCTTCGGCAGCGCGACCCAGCGCCACCACGTCATCACCTTCACGGGCTCGTTCCACGGCCGAACGATGGCCGGCATCTCCGCCACCGGTCAGGACAAGGTCAAAAAAGACTTCGGCCCCCTGCTCAACGGCTTCACCCACGTCCCGCTCGGCGACCTCGCCGCCGTCGAAGCCGCCATCACGCCGCAGACCGCCGCCATTCTCATCGAACCCGTTCAAGGCGAAGGCGGCATCCGTCCGGCCGATGGAAAATTTCTCACCGCCCTCCGCGAACTCTGCGATCGGCGCGATCTCCTCCTTCTCTTCGACGAAGTCCAATGCGGCCTCGGTCGCACCGGCCACTACAACGGCTGGCACGCCATCCCGGGTGCGGCGGGCATCGTCCCAGACGGCATCAGCTGGGCCAAGGGCATCGCGAATGGCTTCCCGCTCGGCGCGTTCTGGATCCGCGACCGACCCGCCGACGCCGACCGCGGCCCCCTCTGCGACCTCCTCGGTCCCGGCTCCCACGGCACCACCTACGGCGGCAACCCGGTCGCCTGCGCCGCGGGCCTCGCCGTCCTCGACGAAATCGACGAAAAGCACCTCCTCGCCCACGTCCGCGAGCAGGGAGCGACCTTCGCAAACGCGCTCGCCAATCTCGGTTCTCCGAAGATCGCCGACATCCGCGCCCTCGGTCTCATGATCGGCGTCGAGTTCACCCCCGACGACCCCGACCTCACCGCCCTCGCGATGACCAAGCGCCTCATGGCCGCTGGCCTCCTCGTCGTCCCCGCCGGCGAGCGAACGATCCGTTTCCTCCCCCCGCTCAACGTGACCGCCGAAGACATCGCCACCGCCGTCCGCATTCTCGCCGAGCAACTCGGCGGGTAATTTGTAGCGACGATTCGATCAATCGCTCAGGCAGCCGATTGCAAATCACACCCCAAAATTCCCCGGAAGCCAGACGAACGCATCCCGCAACAGGCCAGCCCCAACCCGCCCCCCCTCGCTACTTCAGCGCGCCGATCGCCGCTCGGCGATAGTGCTCATCCGGCCGATTCTCGATCCGGTCCGAAATGCCGGATTCCAAAAATCTCGGCCCACCCAGCGCGTAATTCCCCGCTAGGATCTTCGCCCACTTGTCGAGCATGAGCATAATGTTGAGCACGTCCCGATCCGTCTGTCCGAGGGCGACCGGGCCGTGGTTGACCATGAGAATCACCTTGGGAGCAGACCCGTGGGTGTCCATAAATTCCCGGAGAGAGTCCCGCACCGCCACCGCCAACCGCAGGCCTGGATCGATGTAGGGCACGACCGCCAGATTCCGACCGCACACCACGATCTCATCCGGGAAGACGTGATTTAAAAACGGCTCGGCCCCGAGTTGACTGCACAAGATCCGCAGCACCGACACCGGGTGCGTGTGCCCCACCCATTTCGCCCCGGCTTCCTTGATGCACAGCGCGTGGAGAAACGTTTCCACCGAAGGTAATTTCGCGCCCGGATCGACCCGACACTCCTCGAGCCTTCCACGCACCTCGTCGTCGCTCAGATCCGGCTCGTCGATCGCCGCCAGCACGGGGTCCATCCGCACCCGCGTCAGCCCAGACTCGTCAATCGTCCCGAGTTGGCTCCCAGATGCCTTCACGAGAAACGTCCCATCACCCAGATCGGCGCTCGTGTTTCCCTCCCCCAAGATCGCGAGCCCGCGATCCTCGCGCCCCAGCTCGTGTGAAAGCCGAATCAACTTGGGGAGAATATCGCTCATTAAAAAGTCCCCGAAGGGAGTGGCGGTGGGAGAGGGATTTGAACCCTCGGAACCCTTTTGGAGTTCGCATCTTTAGCAAAGATGTGCTTTCGACCACTCAGCCATCCCACCAGTTTTTCGAGCGGAATTATGTCCGAAATCCTCGCCGGGTCAAACGGGAATCCGGGAAAGGCTCAAACGATGTTCGCGATCAACCACCCAAGGTAGGCAGCGTAGATCGCGAGAAACACGCCACCCTCCCAGCGCTTCAACTCGAATCCCGTGCGCATGAAAGGGATCACCAGCGCGCACACCCCGATCATCACGCCCACGTCGACGCCCGTCACGCCCTGCGCGTCGAGTGGATGAATGATTGACGCGATCCCTAGGATGCAGAGCACGTTGTAGATCGTCGACCCGACGATGTTTCCCACCGCGATGTCGGCCTCCCCCTTCAGCGAGGCCACGACGGTCGCCGCCAGCTCCGGAGTGCTCGTGCCCGCCGCGACGATGGTCAACCCGATCACCGCCTCGCTCACACCCCAACCCCTCGCGAGCTCAGACGCCCCGTCGACCAAGAAACGGGCACCGACCACCAGCACCGCCATCCCGACGAGGGTCAGCGCACAATCGATTGCGACGCTCTTTCCCGGCGACCCAACCGACTCCTCGAACTGCGCATCCACCGCCGCGTTCCCGTTTGCTTTTGCCACGAAGAAACTCGCCACCCCGTAGGCCACCAACAGCCCGACGAAGGTCATCCCGTCGACCCGAGAGATCCCCCCATCCATCAACAGAAATCCCGCCAGCACGCACACGCCGAGCATGATCGGCACGTCAAACTTGATGAGTTGAAACTGGATCCGCAGCGGCTGGATCAGCGCTGCCACCCCCAGCACCACGGCGATGTTAAAAATGTTCGACCCCACCACGTTGCCGATCGCCATGCCCGTCTGCCCCGCAAACGCCGCCTTGATGCTCACCAGCAGTTCCGGTGCACTTGTCCCGAAAGCCACGATGGTCAACCCGACGACCAGCGGCGACATCCCGACCCGCAGCGCTAACGAAGCACTCCCCCGCACCAACCACTCGGCGCCAAAATACAACAGCGCCAGTCCGGCCAAAACGAAGAGCACGTCGAAAATCATCAGCCCGGCATCATCCGGCATCCCGTCCATTCGTCAAACCGCAACCGCGTCTGATTGGCTTCCGGCCGATCAACCAGGCTAATCCGAAGGCTCGCCAGCATAAAAACTTCCGGCCACCCACTCCCACCGCTAATTTCCGACCATGTCATCCACCGCACGCGTGCGCGTCCCCGCGACCACGGCCAATCTCGGCCCCGGCTTCGACTCCCTCGGCATCGCGCTCCGTCTCTACAATACCGTGACCGTCTCGCGCTCGGGTGCGCCCGCCAGCGATGCGATGATCCTCGCCGCCGCCGACCTGTTCTTCCGGACCGCCGACCTTGGCTGCTTTCCATTCTCGTGGGACATCCACGGAGCCGTCCCGCGCTCCCGCGGCCTCGGCAGCAGCGTCACCGTCCGACTCGGCATCCTCCACGGACTCAACGAACTCGCCGACCGCCCCCTCTCCGCCGACGTCCTCTACCGACTGTGCGCCCAGCTCGAAGGCCATCCCGACAACGCTGCCCCCGCCGCCTTCGGCGGTTTCACCGTCGCCAGGAGCAATGGCGACTACCAGCGCTTCCGCGTCGCCGCGCGCCTGCGTTTTGCCCTCCTCATCCCCAACTTCGAGATCGAGACCGACGCCGCCCGCACGGCTCTCCCCGCGACCATCCCCTTCGCCGACGCGGTCCAGAACGTCGCTAATTCCGCCGCCCTCTCGGCCGCCTTTGCTTCCGCAAATTACCACGCTCTTCGTGGCTGCTTCGGCGACAACCTCCACCAACCCCACCGCGCCCACCTCATCCCCTGCCTCATCCCCGTCATCGACGCCGCGCAGGCAGCCGGCGCCCTCGGCGGCTGGCTCAGCGGTTCCGGTTCGACCATCGCCTGCGTCGTCGAGGATCACGCCGAAGCCGTGGCGCACGCCATGACCGAAGCCGCCGACCTCCCGGACACCCAAGTCGTCATCACGACCGCCGACAACGAAGGCGTCACCATCGTCCCAGCCCCTTAGACGATGCGCCGCTGGTTGGAAGGCATCGAGACGTTCGCCATCGACGTCATTTTAGAACGCCGCTACGGACGTCGGGCCGACCTGCTCCGCGGCGTCCTCCTCCAACTCTCGTCCGTCTACCGCGCGATCGTCCAAAGCCGCCTTGCCCTCTACCGCAACCGGTGGATGCGGTCCCGCTCCCCGGGTATCTCCGTCATTTCCATCGGCAACATCTCGGTCGGCGGCACCGGCAAAACCCCCGTCGTCGAGATGCTCGCCCGCGAGCTCACCGCCGGGGGACGGCGCGTCGCCATCCTCAGCCGCGGCTACAAGAGCGTGACGAAACCGCTCATCGTCCGGCTTTTCAACAAGTTCACCGGCAAAACTCCAACCTTCGTCCCCCGCATCGTGAGCGACGGCCAATCCCTCCTCCTCGACGCCCGCGTCGGCGGCGACGAGCCGTTCATGCTCGCCAATAATCTCCGCGGAGTTGTCGTCCTGGTCGACAAAGACCGAGTGCGCAGCGCGATCTACGCGGCCGAGCATTTCGGCTGCGATACCATCCTCCTCGACGACGGCCTCCAATACCTCCGACTCGACCGCCGCGTCGAAGTCGTTCTCGTCGACCGCCAAGCCCCCTTCGGCAACGGCTTCATGCTCCCACGCGGCACCCTGCGCGAACCCCCCGCCAATCTCCGCCGCGCCACGCACATCTTCCTCACCAAATGCGACGGCAGCGACAACACCGCCCTCATCGCCAACCTCCGCAAACATAATCGCACGGCCGACATCATCGAATGCCGCCACCGCGCCGTTCACCTTCGCAATCTGCTCACCGGCGAGATCAAGCCCCTCTCGTATCTGGATGGCCTCGCCGTCGGATCACTCTGCGGCATCGCCGCGCCGGAGAGCTTCGAGAACGCCCTTCGCCACCTCGGTGCCGACCTCGAACTGACGAAGACCTACACCGACCACCACCGCTACACGGCACGGGAAATCGAAAACTTTGTCCGACGCTGCGCCAAACGCAATCTCGCCGCCATCCTTACCACCGAGAAAGACGCCGTCCGCATCCCGCGCATCCTCGCCCCCGACGTCCCCCTCTATTACCTCCGCGTCGAAATCGAAATCCTCAAAGGCCAAGAAAATTGGACCCGCTTCCTTTCCCGGCTCACGACCCCCCAGCCGGTCGTCCTCCCCGTCCCGGTCTACGCCTAAGGCCCCCACCTGCCGCTTTCCACGTGGCACGCCAACTGCTCGGCAAGTACCTGCAGTAATACTAAAACCGTAAACCGTAATACTCAAACAACCGACCGACTCATGAAATTATCCCTTCGCCCCATCGGCAAAATCCTCACCGGCCTCCTCGTCACCGCCACCTCGCTCTCGATCCAAGCCGAACCCCTCAAGATCGGCTACTCCGATTGGCCGGGCTGGGTCACCTGGGAGATCGCCATCCAGAAGGACATGTTCAAGGAAGCGGGCGTCGACGTGGAATTCGAGTGGTTCGAATACGTCCCGTCCATGGAAGCCTTCGCCGCCGGCCAGCTCGACGCTGTCTCCATGACCAACGGCGACGCCCTCGTCACCGGAGCCACCGGCGCTCCCAGCCGCGCGATCATCATCAACGACTACTCCAACGGCAACGACATGATCATCGCCCAGCCAGGCATCGAATCCATCAAGGACCTCAAGGGCAAAAAGATCGGCGTCGAAGTCGGCTTCGTCGGCCACCTTCTGGTACTCAAGGCGCTCGAGGCGAATGGCATGACCGAATCCGACGTCGAACTCGTCAACGTTCCGACCAACGAAACTCCCAAAGCGCTCGCCTCCGGCGACGTCGACGCCATCGCTGCCTGGCAGCCCAGCTCGGGCCAAGCTTTGAAAGCCGTCCCCGGCTCCCAGGCGCTCTACACCAGCAAGAACGTCCCCGGTCTCATCTACGACGTTCTCGCCGTCAACCCGGCCAGCCTCTCCGCCCATCCCGAGGAGTGGAAAAAGGTCGCCAAGGTCTGGAACGAAGCCGTCGCTTTCCTCAAGGATCCGGCGACCCGCGACGAAGCCATCGAAATCATGGCTTCCCGCGTCAACCTCACCGCCGAGGAATACGAACCCTTCCTCGAAGGCACCTACATCATGGATACGACCGAAGCCGCGGAATACTTCAAGGAGGGCGACAGCCTCACCTCGATCTACGGTTCCAACGTCATCGTCGATAAATTCAACGTCGACAACGAGGTCTACCCGGACGCGCAGCCAACCGCCGACTACATCGATCCCTCCGTCACGGCCGGACTCTAATCAACCAACCTTCGGATCCACGGGGCGGCCCATCCGGGCCGCCTCCTTTCTGAAACCCACCCGTCGAGAATGCCCAAGCCTCCGCGCAGACACTCTTGGCTCACGCCCCTCGGCGAAATTTCACCCGCTCTTCAATTCGGCCTCCTCTGGGCCTCCTTTTTACTCCCCATCATCGTCTGGGCTGCCGTCAGCTACCTCCCCTTCATTTGGCACCCGCTCGTCAAAATTACCGTCCCCGGCGACGTTTCTTATTTCCGCGAAGGCACCCTCGTCGAGCGCAAGACCTTCAAGCTCGAGAACAAACGCCTCGCCGAGTCCGGCGGCAATCTTGCCGAAGGCACTCCCGCCAACCCCATCTTTCTCCCGGCACCCCACGAGGTCGCCAAAGCCTTCCACAAAAGCTTCACCACTCCACCGCGCCGCCGTGGCGAAAAGTGGCTCCACGAATCCCTCTGGCAATCCATCCAGGTCATCTTCTGGGGCTTCACGATCAGCTCCATCATCGGCGTCCCGCTCGGAATCCTGTGCGGCACCTTCGCCCCGATCTCCCGGCTCACCGAGCCATTCGTCGACTTCACCCGCTACATGCCCGCGCCCGCCTTCGGCGCGCTGGCCGTCGCCGTTCTCGGCATTTACGAGCCACCGAAGATCGCGATTATCGTGATCGGCACCTTCTTTCAGCAGGTCCTTGTCATCGCCAATACCACCCGCAAGATCGATCCCGCCCTCATCGAGGCCTCGCAAACCCTCGGGGCGAACCGCCGCCAGATTCTCTTCCGCGTCATCGTGCCCGGCATCGCGACCGACCTCTACAACGACATGCGCATCCTCCTCGGCTGGGCGTGGACCTACCTCATCGTCGCGGAATACATCGGCGCCTCCTCCGGCATCACCCTCTTCATCAACCAACAGGCAAAATACCGCATTTACGACAACGTCTTCGCCGCCATCATCATGATCGGCATCATCGGATTCACCTTCGACCGGCTCCTCGACTGGGTCGGACGCCAGATCTTCCCCTGGGTCAAAACCGACAAACCCGGACTCCTCCGCGTCCTGATGCAGAAAAACAGCAGCCGCCTCACCGCCGCCGAGCCGCTCCAGGAGGGAGCGCGATGAACGACCCGACGCTCAACCTCCCCGATTACCGCGATCAATCTCCCAAGGTCGCCGAACGCTTCGCGCAACTCCACCAGCGCCCCGTCATTCTCGACGCCCGCGAAGTGACCAAAGTTTTCGGCGAAGGTCCGGGCGCCAACAAGACCCTCGACCGCATCTCGATCCAAGTCCGTCGCCGCGAGTTCGTCGCCATCGTCGGCCCATCCGGCTGCGGGAAATCCACCCTCGCCCGGATCATCGCCGGGCTCGAATTTCCCACCGACGGCGAAGTCCTCCTCGAGGGCCAATCCGTCGACCGTCCCGGCTCCGACCGCGGCATGGTCTTCCAGGGCTACACCCTCTTCCCGTGGCTCACCGTCAAAGGCAACGTGATGTTCGGCCTCCAAGTCGGCGACAAAAGGGAGAAACTGGAAAAGTTCGACTCCGAGACTCAGGCTCGCGAGTGGATCCACCTCGTCGGTCTCTCGAAGTTTGAAAATGCCTACCCGCACGAACTTTCCGGCGGCATGAAGCAGCGCGTCGCCATCGCCCGCGCCCTGGCCAACAAGCCCCGCATCCTCCTCATGGATGAACCCTTCGGCGCACTCGACGCCCAGACCCGAGCCCAGATGCAATCCTACCTCCTCCACATCTGGCGGCACGTCGACGTCACCATCCTCTTCATCACCCACGACCTCGACGAAGCCGTTCACCTCTCCGACCGCGTTCTCGTTCTCGGCACCAACCCCTCCCGCATTCTCGAAATCATCGAGAATCCCGTCCCCCGACCCCGCGATCCCGAGCAGTTCCTCAGCGGCCCCCACCTCGCCACCAAACGCCACCTCGAGCACCTCATTCATCCCCACACCGAGCACAAACCCCTTCCCAACATTCGACTCACCACCGTCGGCGACAACGTCGAGTAGCGAAAACCATCCGGCGCCTTCTGCTGTCATCGACCCCATGGGAACCAACGACACCCTTCGCCCCGCCGCCCGGCTCGCCGCGGCACTTTCCCACCTCCACGCCCTGGGGGTCGCCCAGCGCGCAGCCTACCTCGCCGTTCTTCGCTCCATCTTCGACGGACAACCCGCCACCAATGGGATCTGGTGCGTGTGGGAACCGAACGCGCTCGACGGACGCGATGCGGAATTCCGCCACGCCCCCGGTCACGACGCCACCGGCCGCTTCGTCCCCCATTGGCACCGCACCCGTGGCCACCCCAAACTCGATCCCGTCACCGGCTACGACGAACGCCGACTCGGCACCTGGTATCACGTTCCGATCCAACGCGCCCTTCCCTGCACCGTCGAACCCTACCTCTACCCCATCGACAACGCCATTCACTGCATCACCAGCCAAGTCGCCCCCATCCTTTCGGAAGGCCGGTGCCTCGGTGTCGTCGGCATCGACCGCCTGGCCCGCCAAGCCTCCGCTACCCCGCAACTCATCGCTCCCACCGTCCGCCCAATGGGCAGCTCCGGCGAACGCGTCCGTCCCCTCACTCCGCGCGAACGCGAAGTCCATCACTGGCTCAGCGAGGGCAAGACCAACGACGAGATCGCCATCATCCTCGGCATCAGTCCCCACACCGTCAAAAATCACCTCGACCACATTTTCCAAAAACTCGGCGTCGAAAATCGCCACGCCGCCGCCGCCATCAAGTAGCGCAACCCCCTCGGAAAATTCCGACGCCAGTCGGGAGAGCCACGCTCAGAAATCGAAAATTGAAACCCAAGATGCTTCTTTCCACCCTCCCCTGGTCCGACATCCCGGCCGCCCAATCCGCCAGCAACGGCCTACTCGTCATCCCCGTCGGCGCCACCGAGCAGCACGGCCCGCACCTCCCGATCGACACCGACACCCGCATCGCCGAGGCGACCTGCCACGCCGCCGCCGACCACGCTAGCTTTCCCGTCCCGATCGCACCCGCCCTCGCCTACACCGTCTCCGTCGGCCACACCGCGAAATGGCCGGGTACGTTTTCCCTCAGCCACGCGACGTTCATCGCCACCGCCAGCGACCTTGCAGCTTGGACCGTCGCCACCGGCTGGAGCCGCCTCCTTTTCATCAATTCCCACTTCGGCAACGACGCCGCCCTCCGCGTGGCCGTCGACCAGATCCGCACCGACCACCTGGAAAAACTTCAGGTCGCCACGCACAACGTCTTCAACCTCACGCCGGAAATCTGGGCCGCTTACACCGCCGACGCCGCCGACCTCCACGCCAACAAAGCCGAGACCGACCTCCTCCTGCACCTCGCCCCCGAACTCGTCCACACCGATCGACTCGAGCAAGCCGACGATCCCGACCGCACTCCCGGCACCGTCTTTTCCTACCCCGTCAGCCAGACCAGCACCAACGGCGTCACCGGATTCCCCTCTCGCGCCAACGCCACCGACGGGGCGGCGCTCTTCGAGAAAATGACCACCGCCCTCGCCGAACTCTTCGAGAAGGCCAAAGCCGAAACACCTCCCCTGCCGCTCGAATAATCGTGCCGGCCCATTCCGGCGCAGAAAGCCCCTTTGCCTTGAATCCAAATCAGAGGTGAGCAGAATCGTCGGGTGAAATAGGTAGTGCCCCTTGTCGCTTTGCCTTGAATCCAAATCAGAGGTGAGCAGAATTGAAGAAGCTACCGCACCCGCCGCCGAACAGCTTTGCCTTGAATCCAAATCAGAGGTGAGCAGAATGCCACGTGGCTCCTCCCCGCCGCTGGCGCTAGCTTTGCCTTGAATCCAAATCAGAGGTGAGCAGAATAGTCCCTCGCCACACAGGAGCCGTGGTCATGCTTTGCCTTGAATCCAAATCAAAGGTGAACAGAATGCAACCCCGCGACATTGCCAATGGTCCCAAGCTTTGCCTTGAATCCAAATCAGAGGTGAGCAGAATTTTGCCCTTCTTGCGGGTGGAACCCTCGTTGCTTTGCCTTGAATCCAAATCAGAGGTGAGCAGAATCGCGACCAGCGCGGAGTCCATCCAGTTCGGGCTTTGCCTTGAATCCAAATCAGAGGTGAGCAGAATTTTTATTTTTAAAAGTGTTCAATTACAGCTGCTTTGCCTTGAATCCAAATCAGAGGTGAGCAGAATTCGTTCGACCTGCTGGAGAAGTCGCTGCGGGCTTTGCCTTGAATCCAAATCAGAGGTGAGCAGAATAACTCGGTGATGTGGGTGGGGAATGTAGCGGCTTTGCCTTGAATCCAAATCAGAGGTGAGCAGAATCGTGGCGGGCCATTGGTTCGAGGCGCAGGAGCTTTGCCTTGAATCCAAATCAGAGGTGAGCAGAATATGAGCATCGAGGGCGTGTCGGCTCGCATGGCTTTGCCTTGAATCCAAATCAGAGGTGAGCAGAATAAGCCGGAGCAGGTGTCCGACACGCTGCAGCTTTGCCTTGAATCCAAATCAGAGGTGAGCAGAATTGAGCATCGAGGGCGTGTCGGCTCGCATCGCTTTGCCTTGAATCCAAATCAGAGGTGAGCAGAATGCGTTGGTCGATGGCGCGGTGAAGGGCGCGGCTTTGCCTTGAATCCAAATCAGAGGTGAGCAGAATGAGATCTTTGAGCGGTTCATTGATCCGCGAGCTTTGCCTTAAATCCAAATCAGAGGTGAGCAGAATTACGAAGAAGAATTGGCGAATCAAGCCGACGCTTTGCCTTGAATCCAAATCAGAGGTGAGCAGAATATCCGAGTAGGTGACGACTGCGTTGGTTAGGCTTTGCCTTGAATCCAAATCAGAGGTGAGCAGAATATGGTGCTTCGGCGCAATGGGGTGGCTCGGCTTTGCCTTGAATCCAAATCAGAGGTGAGCAGAATTTTCAATGATATTCCGATGGGGCGATGGGAGCTTTGCCTTGAATCCAAATCAGAGGTGAGCAGAATAGCTGCCTGGCAACAAGGCCGCCAGTCCAAGCTTTGCCTTGAATCCAAATCAGAGGTGAGCAGAATACATCCTGCACAACCCACTTTCCGGGGTTAGCTTTGCCTTGAATCCAAATCAGAGGTGAGCAGAATTTCTACTGGAGGCGGTGCTCCGCTCCGTTTGCTTTGCCTTGAATCCAAATCAGAGGTGAGCAGAATCCGACCAGTGGGCGGCGTTCATCAAACTCGGCTTTGCCTTGAATCCAAATCAGAGGTGAGCAGAATGACCTCGTGGTCGTGCCACATGTCGTCGAAGCTTTGCCTTGAATCCAAATCAGAGGTGAGCAGAATATCGATTTCACGAAGCGCCAACCATCCTTGCTTTGCCTTGAATCCAAATCAGAGGTGAGCAGAATGGCGGGGGCGTTTTTGCGCTGGTTGTCCTCGCTTTGCCTTGAATCCAAATCAGAGGTGAGCAGAATGATAGCCCCGAGGCAGGGCTTCTGCCCCATGCTTTGCCTTGAATCCAAATCAGAGGTGAGCAGAATCCGACGTAGCTTTTCCTCTAGCTTGGTGTAGCTTTGCCTTGAATCCAAATCAGAGGTGAGCAGAATTACCGCCCTAGTCTCACCATGTTGTAGGCCGCTTTGCCTTGAATCCAAATCAGAGGTGAGCAGAATTTGTCTTTTGGTGGGTTTTAGCCGCGCCAGCTTTGCCTTGAATCCAAATCAGAGGTGAGCAGAATCACCAGCACGTTTGCTTCTATCTCCGTCCGGCTTTGCCTTGAATCCAAATCAGAGGTGAGCAGAATTGGTTGTAGGATCTGAAGTGCTTGCTCTAAGCTTTGCCTTGAATCCAAATCAGAGGTGAGCAGAATGGGAGACCGCAAGTCGTTCTGCCGGAGGAGCTACCAGAGTTGAATCTGCTCTGGCAAGTCCTCCGGCGCTTCCTCGGAGGCGGGCGATCCGTGGATGACGAAGCTGCGTTCCCATTGGGCACGGGTAACGAAGATGGCCCGGACGCTGCCCTCGGGCGGCAGATTTTTCTTCACCCGGTCGATGTGGGTGACCTGCCGGGCGAAGGTGACGCAGGCGCGGGCGTAGACGCTGAATTGCAGCATCTGGTAGCCGTCGTCCTTCAGCCACTCGCGAAAGTCATGGGCGGCTTTGCGCTGGGGCTTCGAACCGACGGGCAGGTCGAAGGCGACGATCAGCCAGCCCATTTTGAATTTTTGGGTATCCATGGCTTGTAGAGCGCTGTCTTCCCCTGCAGGACGGCGCGGCGGAAATTTCGCACCACGCCTTCGATGCAGCCCCGCACTTCCAGATCCAGATCGAGGTAGCCGACGCGCTCCAATGGGAAGCCCGTGACCCATTTGCGAAATTCTGGAGTGACCGTCCACGCGGTCTCCTCCGGGTGCCGCCGCACCCACTGCGCGACCCGCCAGTCGACGCACGGTCGGAAGGGCTCCATGAGATCATAGGCCAGCGGGGTCGAGCGCTCGCGGGGGACGTGTGAGATGCCGAAGGTCGGATCCAGTCCCACCGCGAAGAGCTTCTGCAGGATGGTCGAGAGCAGCACGGCGTAGCCGTAGTTGAGCAGGCAATTGAGCCCGCCCGCGCCGCGCTCGCGGGTGAACCGATCGTTCCCCATGCTTCGACCGAAGACGTTCCAGAACAGCTTCGCGCAGACGGCTTCCTTGTGCGTCTTGCGTCCCAAGGCGGTGGATCGCAGGCCAGAAATCGCAACGTCTCCGGGTGCGAGACACTCCGCCAGCGCGAGTTGGTTGCGGCACTTGGCGTCCACCGTCATCTGCCACAGGCGGGCGCACGTCTTCTCGTCCAGCTTCAGCAGCGCTCGCGAGAGCAGCGTGTCGGTCGAGCGGTTTGCCGGCAGCACGAGGCTCGTCGGCTTGAAATCCTCGCAAATGATGAGCGCCACCCCGTGCCGCGCCGCCTCCAGGAATAGATGACTGTGAATCTGCGCCGAGAAGCTCGTGATGATGATCGAGGCGACGTCCTCCAGCGGCAAGGAGCGGTCCGGCTCGCCCGGCACCCGGCAGGTCAGTTGCCCATTCCGGCAGCTGATCGAGCACTGCGGCGAATCGATGCTGACGATGTGGTAGGACATGCCGCGAACCCCTCCCTTCAGTCGTCCCGCAGCAGCGAATCCACCGTCCCGACGAAGACCACACCCGAGTCCGCCCGCCAGCGAGTCCGCCCGCCGTCGAGCACCGCGATGACCTTCCCTCGAAGCGAACCCTTGATCGTCCGCACCCGGTCGCCAACTTCAAAGGTGGGCGTGCGCGAGAGAGCCTCCACCAGAGCGACCGTCGCATCCCGATCCAGCACCCCGGCGACGTAGTGAGCCACGACAGATGTCGTCTGCCTCAAGCGTGGCCCGGGGAGTTCTTGAAACAGCAGCCCCGCGAGCGCACGCGCAATATCGGCAAAGGTATTCCCGTTAAAAAATAAGAAGGGAGCCGCACGATGGTAGCTTCGCAAAGCGTCCAACGCTTCGCCAAGACTCGTTACTTCCGCTCTGGCGGCCTCCCAGCGTCGGCCAGCCGCTTCCGCACTTTCCGAATTATATCCGAATTGAGCGCCTCCTCTTGCACAGAGTCTTTGGTTGACGCTGGCGACAGACTCCCAACTCCAGTTTTCGAAAAACGCGGCTCGGGCTTGTAGCGGTGATTGTTCGCCAGCGCCACCTGCGCCACGTCCTCCATCGTCAGATGCTTCAGCAGATCCGTGCGAAGTTTCATGGCTCATAAGGTCGGCCAAGCGGGCAGCAGATTCAAGGCAAAGCGAAACCGCAACCTGCCCCACCAAGCGGCGCGGTGCGTCAGATCGTCGGCCCCGGCGACGTCGACGCTGGCGGCTCCGCCTCGTCACCCTCGTCCGGGCGCGGAGGAGTCATGATGAGCGTCAGATCGAAAAATCCCGTCACCTGATCCCGCTCCGCCGGCTCCGCGAAGATATCCATCAACTTTGCCAGCACCCGGTAGAGCGCCGTCGCCGCTTCGACGCGCCGTTGGTCCGCCAGCGCTGCGAATTGATCCACCTCGCCTTCGGTCGTCTGCTGGGCATCACGGGCAGCCTGTAGCTCCGAGTGGAAGGCGGTCACTTCTCCGCCCAAGCCGGTGAGCAACGCCGCCGCTTCGCCCGCAAGGTCGCCCGCTTTCTGCGTGAATCGTCCGCCGAGTCGCTCCACTTCATCCAGAATCTGCTCCCGCGTGCCCGAAGTGAAAGGCTCCCGCCCCCGTGGGAAGAGGAACTGATAAACCGGGTGCGAGCGCGCCCACTCCCCCGCCACTTTCGACTCCCACCGGTCGAGCTTAGACCGCTCACCCGGGGCCGGGGCCCGCTGCAGTGAGGAGATCAGGTTCTCCGTCGCCTGCGTCGCCGATCGGTAACCGGCTTGTTTGTCGAGCCACTGGCCGTAGGCCGCGTCCCACGCCGTCTTCGCCGGAGTCAGCACCGCCAACGCCGGCTCCAGTGCCGGGTTCAAATTTGCTCCCTGCGCCAGTTTCGGGTGCGTATCCGCCAGGATGGAATCCATCCGCTTGCGAGCCCGGCGCGTGACCGAGTCGAATTGATTCTCGAGGTAGTGCCAGGTTTCGTTAGCCATATTCTGATTGAGTTATTATTCGATTTCTCACTATTAAGAATATAACTTTTCGTCAACGGTTTTTGTGGGGTGCGACCAAACTGATCGGCACTCTCAGCAACCATCTCGCCGGGCGGATCGATGGAAATCGTCCACGTTTCCAAGGTCAGCACGACTGGATATGTCCGCTGAACCCAGCGCTTGCTCAGATGTTTGAACGAATCCCTGCTCGCCGGATGCGGAGAGGCGCTCACTCCCCCCGAACACTTGCCCTCAGGATGGGTGCCGCCTATCCGGTCGTTCGCATGTCCTCAGACCAAGGCCGAAGAGGCAATTCGCCCTCCCCGATTGCCATTCTGTGGGTTTTTATCCAGTTGTTGGCGGATGGGAAGGTGGGGTCGACGCGCTGATTCAGCCTGCCTGGGCGAAAACGTTGACAGGATGAAATATGGCGCGGCTAGCTCTGCTGATATGATGTAAGGATGTGAGAGACCTTCGCTCGCATCGTCGAACTCGATATCTACAAGTTCTCCATCCGCATTGTTCGCAACGCGCCCGAAGATAACGGCGTGCTGGAATTCAAGGAATTCATCAATGGCGCTGAGCTTGATACCCGACTTCTCGACATCGCGGACGAAGCTATTTTCAAAAATGATTTCCACGGCTTGACTTTGGTTTCCCCACATGTAATTTGTGAATCTCAGACAGTCAACGTTTATGGGGAGCACAGCCCTAGCTGGTTTCCCCAGCTTTGCCTTCAATCCAGATCACCGCTCCTTCGTTTACAGGGAGCGGTGATTCTTCTTATGCGGCCCCCCTTCTGGGCTTGCTGAAAACGAAGTTGGAAGTGGCTCTAGGCCGTTTGCGATTAAGGTCGCCAACCGGACATTAATCTTATGCCCTTCGGTTTTATTCCGAAGCCGGGTGACGTCCGGTCGTCCCAGATCCAACGCAATGCCGGACGAATTGTTTTTCAACGAAAAAATCCGCCAGACGCCCGCGAAGTTTCCGGCTCCCACCCGAATCAACATCCCGTTGCGCAACACCCTCACGGGACGTCCGCCGTTTTTCTCCCGGAGTTCGCGCAGCCGCACCCAGACTTTGTGAAAAGGGATGATGGTGGGCTCGGGGTCGAGAGCGAGGCCGTAGTTGTCGCCGATGATGAGGGCGGCCTTCAGATCGTGGAGTTTGCCGGGATGCAGGCCGACGAGCTTGCCCGGGCGCTCGCGGCGGAGCTTGACGGGGCGGGTGCCATCGGGCTGGCGGATGCGTTGGCGGAGCTCGATCCGTTCGCCATCCTCGACGGGGTGCAGGACGCGCCAGGCGTTCTGTTCGGCGCGCATTCCCGCCATTTCGGTCGGGACGTGTTGGACGACGCGGCGCTCGGCGAGGCGGTCCCGGAGTTGCTTTTTCAGGCTCACGGGTAGATCGATGAGGCGGAGTTGGCCGTCGGGGCCGAACTGCACGTAGTCGCCGAAGAGTTCGCGCGCCCGGGTCTGCTCCGCTGCGGTGAGGCGTCGCTTGACGAGGAGTTGCCACGCGCCGCCGTCGCGGCCCTGGCCAGGAAGAAAATGAGCTGCCAAGGCGAGCACGCTTGCGTCGAGTGCGTGGTGGAGATGCGTGACGTCGCGGATCTCGGTCTTCGTGCGGATCGCCTCAGTGGCCGGGTCGCGGACGTTGGGATTGGCCACCTCCAGGCAACCAATCAAGTCCCAGCTCTTGCGCACGGCACCCGTGACGCTGCCGGGGAGCGAGGTGATGACGGGCTTCGACGCGCTGCCCGCGTAGGCTCGCTCGAGGGTCTGCGCGCCGAGCCGCACGAGTTGAGATGTCTGCGTGAGATCGCGCGGGGTGAACTCCTTCTCGACGTAATCGCGGAGCAGGAGGAGTCGCTTGCGATTGCGCTTGCGGCGCTTGTCGTCGTCGTGGCCTCTGAAGGTCTCGAAGCCTTCGACGTCCTTCAAAAACTTTGCCGCCGGTTTCACGAAGACGTTGCCCAGTCCATCGACCGGCTGTCCGCCGGTATCCTCAATGAACCTGACCGCCGTGCGTTTGCCCTTCATCCGGTTCACCTCGGCAAAGGTGATCACGAGCGAGTCCAGGCTGTCGCTCAGGCGCTCGCTGCGCGGCACGATGTGGTCTTTGTCCACGCGGCGATTAATGAGATCGAAGACGTCGTACGGTTTCCCGGTGTAGGGGCACGTCCAACCGAGATCCTCCGCGATGCGTGCCTTACGGATCAGGCCCGCCGTAATCGCGATGTTCCGCCCGGCCAGCTCCTTCTCCAATTTCGCCGAGACGGATTTGAAATTGCCGAGCCGCCGCCCGAGATCGGATTCGATCTCCTTGTTCGACTTCCCTGACATCGCGCGCAGGTCGCGATTCACCTCGATGGTGATTCGGGCGACGCGCTTGAGATCATCCCCGGCGTATTCGCTCAGGAGATCGCGGTGGAGGCGGTCCAGGATCTTGAGCCGGTGGCGGACGAGGTGATTATTCGTTTGCTCGTCCACCCGACGCTGGAGCTGCGCCGCGCGGATCGCCTCACTGCGATAAAGTGGTCCGCCCTCCTCGGCGGGGTGCCGGTCCGTCCCGAGGACGAATTCGACCACCTCGCGCATCACCTCACGACTGTGCGGTGCCCGCCCGCTGATCGGGTCGACCCGCATCGACCGGGCAAGAATGTCCTCCCGCGAGATCGCCGTCGCCTTTTTTGCCGTCTTCGTCCTGGCGGCATCGATCTCCCGCTCCATCGCCGCGTCGAACGCCTCGGGGTCGTCGAGCCAGCTGCGCAGGGTCGCGAGCGTCACCGTCTTGCCTTGGCGGAGTTTCCCGCTCAGCCGTTTCTGCAAAGGCTCCGACAGCGTCGCCACATACGGTGCGAATGCCTTGTCCGCGAGCCGCCGCCGGACCGCATCCACCACGAGCGCCTTGTCGGCGTCGGGATGCAGGAGCATCTGCTTGAGATTATCGGCGGCTCCATCCGTGAGCGCCCGCACGGTCTTCGTGAATTCCCCTTTCGTCAATGCACCCGCGGCCATCATGCTTTCGTCGATGGTCCGCCGCTCCTCTACGGTGAGTCGCCGCGTCCGTCTCCCGTCGACCGTGGCGATCTGGACATTAGCCAGCTGCATCGCCCATCGGTAACGGAAGAATTCCAGACAATCCGCCGCCGGGACTTTGGACAGGCGCTCCGCGCGTTCCCGCGCCGCGGCCTCGTCGTCCTCTTCCGCCAGCGTCGCCTGATAGATCCGCTCGAACGTGATCGGGCACCGGGCGATGATCCGGTTATCAAACCGCGGGACCAATTGGCCGAAGAGCAGCCCGCCCCCTTCCATCGAACCATCCGATTGAAGCGTGCCATAACGCCCCGGCAGCCGAATACCCTCGCACGGCACCGCCCGCCAATCCGTCAGCAAAGCCGAAATTAGCGTCTCATTGAGCCCGGGCAATTTCCCGACGTGCGCCCTCAACACCCGCTCGACCTCCGCCGTCACGACCTCGCGCGGGAAAGCCGCATTCTGCGCCTTCGGTCGATCGTTCCCCGGGAGCGCGCAGGAGGCCTTGCTCCCAAGCGGGTCCAATCCGCAGATCGCGCACCACGTCTCCGCCATCGTTGTCGTGCCGTGCTTCGCGAGCAGCGCGAAGGCCGTTTTCACCTTTTCGGTATCGTCCTGCTCCGCCACTGCATCCTCCTCCTGTCGGCTCCACGCCCGGTTCCCATCGTAGCCCCGATTGTGCGCATACCAGCGCAGGACGTCCCACAGCTCCGGCCAAGTGAGGAGTTTTTTGCCCCCGCTCTTGAGCACCCGGGCCGACAGCCACCACGGCGAGGAGTGGCTCACCTGATCCAGCTCGGTCGACGACAGGACTCCGAGAGAGGCCAGCAGCGTCTTCAATCTTGCGATCCGCATCCGGGTCGACCGAATGTGCCGCCGCTGACGTCGAAACGTCCGCCGCTGCGAGGCCAGACAATCATCCGCAGGGAAAATCACCGCCCCGCACCCAAGCAGCTCGGGCATTGCCTCGACCGATCGCAGGACCGCCCAGCCGATCGAACTGTGGCCGACGTCGAAAGCAAGGTGCAGATCAGGTTTAGAGATTGATTGTCGGGGCGAAACCATCCACGCTTCTACCGGATTCAAGACAAAGTTAGATAGCGCAAACCGCTTCCCTGTCCGCCAAGCGGACACATCGTGTCAAAAAGCGTTTTCTTTTTAAAACGGCCGAGACCCTCAAAAGCCCCGGTCGTTTTTCATCTTCCACCCGCGCGCGTGAGCCCTTTTCTCACCGAACGTCCGCTCGCACGCGGCGGAACGCCACCAAGCCGTCAGACTAGATCTCCCGCCGGAAGGTGAAACTCGACCCCGCCGCCCACGCGTGGAACGGCGACAGCTACTGCGCGCAATCATCCGCATCGTGCTCGAAATGGCAACCCGCATAGGAAGCTCTTCCTATACCGCTCGGCACGCATCCGGCTCATGTTCCGCTTCACAATGACTTCCGACGATCCCGTTTTTGCTGTCCCGGAGAACTTCACCGTCGATTCCGACAAGCTCGCCGCAACCCGCTCGGCGCTCGAGAAAGCCGGCGTCGAATTTTGCTTCTCCACTTACGTCGACATCCACGGCGTCCCGAAAGCGAAGACCACCCCGCTCTCCGCTTTCGAAAAGATGGCCCACGGCTCCGAACTCTTCACCGTCGGTGCCATGGAAGGCATGGGCTTGGTCGGCCCGGAGGAGGATGAATGCGCCGCCGTCCCGGATCTCAGCACCTTCATTCACTGCCCGTGGGACTCCCGCATCGCCCACTTCTTCGGCGACCTCTACTACCACGGCACCCCCTATCCCCACGACAGCCGCCAGATCCTCAAGCGCCAGATCGCCCGCGCCGCCGACCTCGGGTTCACCCTCAACCTCGGATTCGAACCCGAATTTTACGTTCTCTTCGTCGATCAGGAGACGGGCGCACGCAGCCCGATCACCCCAACCCGCTACCAAGGCACCTGCCCGGCCTATGACGTCAAGCTGACCCACGATGCCCTCGAGTTCCTCGGGCCGATGTCGCATTACTTCGAGCAGCTCGGTTGGAATCTCTATTCCTTCGATCAAGAGGGCGGACACAGTCAGTTCGAGTTCGATTTCAAATACGCCGACGCCCTCACGATTTCCGACCGCTTCACTTACCTCCGCCTCATGGCCAAACAGGTCGCCGAGAAATTGGGAGCCACCGCCACCTTCATGCCCAAGCCGTATTCCAACGATTTCCGCTCCGGCAACCACTTCAACATGTCCCTCGCGGACCTTGAGACCGGCGAGAACCTCTTTGCCCCCGAGTCGGATTCAAATCCCTTCGCGAAACGCACCGACATCCCCCTCTCGAAACTCGCCTTCCACTTCACCGCCGGCCTCCTCGAGCACGCCGCCGCCATCACCGCGGTGACCTGCCCCAGTTACAACAGCTACCAGGGCCTCATCGCCCAAGGTGACATGCCCGACATCAGTTGGGCGCCGGTCATGACCGCTTACGGGCGCAACAACCGCTCCGCCATGCTCCGTCTTCCCCTCAACCGCTACTGCGTCGAAAACCGCACTCCCGACGTGGGTTGCAATCCCTACCTCGCCGCCGCCGTCCAGCTCGCCGCCGGTCTCGACGGCATCGAGCGCGAACTCGACCCCGGCACTCCGCTCAACAGCAATTGCTACGAACTCACCCGCCGCGAACTCCGCGAATCCGGCATCCACCTCCTCCCCCGCACCCAACTCCACGCCCTCGAAGCCTTCGAGGAAAGCACCCTCATGGACTCGGTCCTCGGCGACTTCAAGGACATCTACCTCAACCAGAAGCTCAAGGAGTGGAACGAGGGATTCTACGCCATCAACGAAACCCACCTTCAGAAATACCTCACCTTCATCTGACCCGTGAACTCTCTTCCTCGCCTCCTCGCCGAACTTCAAAGCACGGCCGCGCTCCCGCTCAACCGCGCCACCACTCTGCCCGCCGGCGTTTACACCGATTCCGGGTTTCTCGCCTGGGAGACGGAGCACGTCCTGCGCGCCGAGTGGCTCTGCCTCTGTCACCTCTCGCAGATTCCCGCCCCCGGCGACTTCATCAAAGTCGACCTCTTGAACGAACCCCTGATCGCCGTTCACGGCCACGACGGGGAATTCCGCGCCTTTTCCCGCATCTGCCCCCACCGCTCGATGGACATCATGCCCCCCTCCTTCGGCAGCGACGAAAACCTTCCCGCCATCCTGCTCGAGGCACCGGACCGCGGCCACTCGCGCTTCCTCCAATGTCCCTACCACTTCTGGAGCTTCGACCTCGACGGTTCGCTCAAGGGTTGCCCCGAGATGCAGCACGCCGAGGGCTTCGACCGCGCCGACCATTCACTCACCACCTACCGCACCGCCCTTTGGAACGGCTTTCTCTTCGTCAACCTCGACGGCACCGCCACCGATCTCCACGAACAATATTCCGGCCTGCACGCCGACACGGAGGGCTGGCAAATGGCCGACCTCGGCGTCGTCATCAGCCGGACCTGGGAATGCGACTTCAACTGGAAGGTCCTCGTGGAAAATTTCATGGAGTGTTACCACCACCTCGGGGCCCACTCCGAAACGCTGCAACCGTTCCTCCCCGCCAAAGCCGGCTGGACCTCTCCCGAGCGACTCCACTCCATCCGGCTCAACCTCCCCATCAAGGACGGCTCGCCCGACCCCGATCCGGTCACCAGTTTTCCCCTCATCGACACCCTCCCCGCCGAACACCGTCAGCAATGGAGTGCCTTGCTCGGCACGCCCAGCTTCCTGCTCTTCGCCGGCCCCGACCGCATGATCTGGTATCGCATCGACCCGATCAGCGCCGACCGATCCCGTCTCCTCACCACGGTCATGGTTCCCAAATCCACGACTGAACTCCCCGACTTCGAAACTCGCCGCGCGGCGCAGGAACGGATGCTGGTCGATTTCCACCTCGAAGACATGGACGTCTGCATCGCCGTCCAACGCGGACTCCATTCCCCCGCCGCCCGCCCCGGCCGCCTCAGCCACTTGGAGGAGCCGATCCACCAGTTCCAACGCTACCTCGCCCGGCGGGCGGCAGGCGCCAACTCACCAGTTGATCCACTGAACCCGATCAAAGCCGTTTAGTTCGCGTGGAACTCCGCCTCTTCAAGTCCCTCTGGACCCACGATGGATCGCTGCAACAAGCCATCGCCGACGTCCGCGAAGCCGACTTCGACGGCCTGGAAGGTCCGCCGCCAGCCGCCGCATCCGACCGCACCATCCTCCTCGACTCCGGTCTTAATTTCATCGCCGAAATCTCCACCGGCACCTCGCCCGGCGGCTACGTTCCTGCTCCTCAGGCCACTCCCGCCGACCACCTCCTTCAGCTCCGTCAGCGACTCGCCGCCGCCGTCCCGCTCCGCCCGATCAAGTTGACGATCCTCGCCGGCAGCGACCTCTGGCCGCTCCCCACCGCCATCACCTTCCTCCGCGAAGCCCTCGCCATCGCTCGCGACTTCCACCCGCACGTCAGCTTCGAGACTCACCGCGCCCGACCCACCTTCCATCCCCTCGCCACGGCCGCGATCCTCGACGCAATCCCCGACCTCCCGCTCACCTGTGACTTCAGCCACTGGTGCGTCGTGACCGAACGCACCGCCATCCTCGACGAACTCCCCGACCTCCTCGCCCGCTGCGCGCAGAACTGCCACCACCTCCACGCCCGCGTCGGCTACGACCAAGGCCCCCAAGTCCCCCACCCCCGCGCTCCCGAATACGCCGACGCTCTCGCCGCCCACGATCGCTGGTGGGACGCCATCTGGACCGCGCAGGAGCGACGCGGCGATGCCGTCACCACCGTCACCCCCGAATTCGGCCCCGACGGCTACCTCCACCACGAACCCTTCTCCCAGAAGCCCGTCGCCGACCTCTGGGAAATCAATCGCTGGATGGGCCACCGCCAGCGGGACCGCTTCTCCCAGCGACACGCAGCGAACTTCAAAACTTCAGAACTCCAAAACTTAGAAACCTAAGAACGACCCATGACCCAATCCGACCTCACCAAACTCGGCGTTAAATACTGCATCGGCGCCTACCCCGACATCCACGGCGTTCCCAAGGGCAAAGTCGTCCCCGTCTCGCACTTCGACCACTTCGCTCAAGGCAGCGAGCTCTACACCGGCTACGCCCTCGACGGCCTCGGCCAATCCCCCAACGACGACGAGATCAACTCCGTCCCCGATCTCGATCGCATGATCCAGCTCCCCTGGAATCCCGAGATCGCGTGGTTCCCAGCCGACAATGAGTTCAATGGCCAGCCCTACGAAGTCAGCACCCGCGTCGCCCTCAAAAAGCAGCTCGCCGCCGCCGCGGACCTGGGCTTCGGCTTCAACCTCGGCATCGAGTGCGAGCTCTTCGTTGTCCGCCAAAAACCCGACGGCAGCCTCGTCATCCCCAACTCCGACGACAACCTCACCAAGGCCTGTTACGACGTGAAGCGCTTTCTCGACCGCTACGAGTGGCTCGACAAGATGGCCACCGCCATCGACTCCCTCGGCTGGGACCTCTACTCGTTCGATCACGAGGACGCCAACAGTCAATTCGAGTTCGATTTCCGCTACTCGGACGCCCTCACCATGTGCGATCGCTTCACCTTCTTCCGCCTCATGGCCAAGCACTACGCCGCCGAAGAGGGCCTCCTTGCCACCTTTATGCCCAAGCCCTTCGCGGACAAGACCGGCTCCGGCGCGCACTTCAACATGTCACTCTTCGATCAAAAGACCGGCACCAACCTCTTCGAGCGACCCGCCTCCGACGACCCCCGCGGCCTTGCCCTTTCCGAACTCGGCTACCAGTTCATCGCCGGCGTCCTGAAGCACGGCCCCGCCCTCTGCGCCACCTTCGCGCCCACCGTAAACAGCTACAAGCGCCTCGTCCGTCGCGGCCTCATGGCCTACTACTCCTGGGCCCCGGTCTTCAATTCTTACGGCCGCAACAACCGCACGAATTCCGTCCGCATCCCCAAGGGTGGCGGCCGCTGCGAGTCCCGCAACGCCGACGCCGCTTGCAATCCCTACCTCGCCGCCACCCTTGTCCTCGCCGCCGGCCTCGAAGGCATTCGCGAAAATCTCGACCCCGGCCCCGCCCAGGAGGACAACCTCTACGAACTCGACGAAGCCGCCCTCGCCGCCCGCGGTATCGGTGAACTCCCGCGCAACCTCGACGAAGCCGTGCGCGCCTTCGCCGCTGATCCGTTCGTCGAAAAAACCCTCGGCACCGCGCTCCGCAACGAGTTCATCACCTACAAGAGCGAAGAATGGCGCGAATACCACCAAACCGTCAGCCAATGGGAAACCGACCGCTACGCCCGTCTCTTCTAAATCGAAGGGACCGGTTCCACCCGGTCCGATTCTTGCTAGTATTACGCGAAACGCTTCAAGTAATACTCGCCCGTGTCCGAATCCACCCCCGCCACCCGCCGCGCCGACGGTAACGTTCAGCGCATCAGCGTCTCGCTACCAGAGCCCATTTTCCGCGATCTCGACGCGATGGTCGCCGAACGCGGCCTCGAAAACCGCTCGAAGGCCATCGCGGAAATGATCTCCCAGGCCGCCCTCCAGCGCCGCGAAACGGCCACGAGCAAGTCCGTCATGGCCGGGATGATCACCCTCGTTTACGAGGAGGCCAAAGGCACACTCGTCCAGCGCCTCTTCGAGCTTGAGCGCCAATACATCGCCGAGGTCATCAGCTCGCTGCACGTCCAGCTCGAGCGCAACCACCGGATGGAAGTGCTGGTCGTCCAGGGACCGGTCCGCGTCCTCCGCGAGATCACCGACAAGATCCTCGCCTGCAAGGGCGTCACCTCCTGCAAACTCACGCTCACCGACGTCATCATCCCTCCCATCCATCCCCGCAAAACCGCCAAGCCATGACCGCTCCTCTCCTCGCCGAGACCCTCCCGCCCGGAGCCATGTGGTCGCTGCGCGTCCCCCGCCACCGCACCGTGAGATTCACCACTCTCGACGCGGCAGCCAACGTCTCGGCGCTCTTCTACAACGCCCACCAGCCCCTCGACCGAATCAACGTCCCCGACACCCTCAAAGCCCTCCACACCGCCAAGCTCACCCGCGGCCACGTCGTCATGTCGGATCTGGGACACGCGCTCGTGTCCATCACCGCGGATTCACTCGGCTGGCACGATCCGCTCGGTGGTCACATCAACGCCGCCCAGGTGACCGCCAAATTCGGCGGGACGACCTACCAGGAACACCGCAACGATTTTCACCGCAACGCCCGCGACAATTTCCTCATCGAACTCGGCAAACACGGACTCGGCCTCGCCGACATCGTCGCCAACGTGAACTTCTTCAGCAAAGTCACCGTGGACGACGAAGGCCGACTCCACCACGTCTCCGACCACTGTCCGGCCGACGCCTCCCTCGACCTTCGCACGGAGATGGACGTTCTTCTCGTTCTCGCCAACTGCCCCCACCCGCTCGCCCCAGCCGGTGAATATCCGTCAGCCCGAATCCGGGTCGAAATTTTCAAAGCCGACCCGCCTTCCGCCGACGACTTCTGCCGCAATTTCCGGCCCGAATGTGCCCGCTCACTCGCCCTCACCGAGCGCCTCTTCCTATGAGCACCTTCATCCACACCGAGAGTCCGCTCGCCACTCCCGACGCGATTCTTACCACCACCATTCCGGCAGGAGACGGCTGGTTTCACCGGCTCTCGCGCGGCCAGACCCTCCGCATCGTCGACCTCGAAGGCAATCAAGCCGCCGACACTTTTTTCTTCAACGCCGACGATCCAACCGAACGCTACAGCGCCCAGGACACCATCCGCGAACAGGGCTCGATCTACCTCACCTCGGGAACGCCCATTCTCTCCAATCTCCTCCGGCCTCTCCTGACGATCACCGCCGACACCTGTGGTCGCCACGACACCCTCGGAGGAGCGTGCGCCGCCGAGAGCAACCAAGTCCGCTACGCGCTCGATAAGCGCTTCATGCACGCCTGCCGCGACACGTTCCTCCTGCAGATGGCGAACTCCGGCTACGCCCTCACCAAGCGCGACCTCGCCCACAACATCAACTTCTTTATGAACGTCCCCGTCACCCCCCACGGCAACCTCAAGTTCGACGACGGCGTGTCGAACCCCGGCAAATACGTGGAACTTCGCGCCGAGATGGACGTTCTCGTCCTCATCTCGAACTGCCCCCAGCTCAACAATCCCTGCAATGCCTACAACCCCACTCCCATCCAAGTTTTGATTTGGAATTGATCCCGCGCCGAGACCCGGAAGCACTGAGGTGAAGAGCTCGGTCCCTTCATCGCTCCCTCTGCGTCTCTGCGCCTCCGCGCGACAATCAATGTTCACCAAAGTCCTCATTGCCAATCGTGGCGAGATCGCCTGCCGGATCATCCGCACGCTGGACCGACTCGGCATCGCGTCCGTCGCCGTCTACTCGGACGCCGACGCCGACGCCCTCCACGTCCGCCTGGCCACCGAAGCCGTCCGCATCGGTCCTCCCCCCGCCGCACAAAGTTACCTCCAAGCCGACCGCATTCTGCAGGTCGCCCGGGAGACCGGTGCCCAAGCCATTCACCCTGGCTACGGATTTCTCAGCGAGAACGCCGACTTCGCCGACGCCTGCGCCGACGCCGGGATCACGTTCATCGGTCCGACCGCGACAAACATGCGGGATTTCGGCCTCAAACACACCGCCCGCGACCTCGCCAACGCCAGCGGCGTGCCGACCGCTCCCGGCACCACGCTCCTCACGTCAGTCGACGAAGCCCACGCCGCTGCCGCCCGCATTGGTTACCCGATCATGGTCAAAAGCACCGCGGGCGGCGGCGGCATCGGTATGCAGATGGCCCCCGACGCCAGGTCCCTCACCGACATCTTCACCGGCGTCCAACGCCTCGCCGAAGGCAACTTCAAAACCGGCGGCGTCTTCCTGGAAAAATTTATTTCCGCTGGACGACACGTGGAGGTCCAAATTTTCGGCGACGGCCACGGCACCATCGCGGTCCTCGGCGAGCGCGATTGCTCGGCCCAACGTCGCAACCAGAAGGTCCTCGAAGAAACCCCCGCCCCCGGTCTCCCCGACAGCGTCCGCGATGCCCTTCACGCCGCCGCCCGCCGCCTCGGCGAGATCGGAAACTACCAATCCGCCGGCACGTGCGAGTTCCTCTACGACGCGACAACCCACGATTTTTATTTTCTCGAAGTCAACACGCGCCTCCAGGTCGAGCATTGCGTGACCGAAGCCGTCTCCGGCATCGACCTCGTCGAATGGATGATCCGACTCGCTGCCGGCGAGACCCTCCCGCTCGCCGACCACGTTCACCGCCCGACGGGTCACGCGATCGAAGCCCGCATTTACGCCGAAGATCCGTCGAAAAATTTCCAGCCCAGCTCTGGCCTCCTCACCGAAGCCACCTTCCCGCCCGAAGTCCGGATCGACGGCTGGGTCGAGCGCGGCACGGAGATCACCCCATTCTACGACCCGATGCTCGCCAAGATCATCGCTCACGCTCCGTCCCGCGCCGAAGCCATCGACAAATTGCTCGCCGCGCTCCAAGCAACCCGCGTCGGCGGCATCGAAACCAATCTGAACTACGTCGCCGCCATCCTTCAGTCCCCGGAATTCCGGAACGGCTGCATCACGACAAGCTCGCTCGCGATTTTCTCCTTCCAACCCCGATCCGCCGAAGTCCTCGCTCCCGGCACTCACACCACGATCCAGGATTACCCCGGTCGGGTCGGCTACTGGGAAGTCGGCGTCCCCCCGTCCGGCCCGATGGACCACCTCGCGTTCCGCCTCGCCAACCGCCTCGTCGGCAATTCCGCATCCGCCGCTGCCCTCGAGTGCACCGTCACCGGCCCGACCCTCCGTTTCCACCACGCGGTCACGGCCTGTGTCACCGGGGCAAATCTTCGCCCCACCCTCGACGGACAAACCGTTCCGCTCTGGAAAGCATTTCCCATCGCCGCAGGATCCACGCTCGCCTTGTCCGCCGTCGAAGGCCCGGGCTGCCGGGCCTATCTCGCGATCGCGGGCGGATTCGATTGCCCCGATTACCTCGGTAGCAAAGCCACCTTCACCCTCGGGAAATTCGGTGGCCACGGCGGTCGCACCCTCCGATCGGGAGACGTCCTCCAACTCGCCGCCCCCGCAGCCAAGCCGCCAGACTGCCCGCCCGCCATCACCCCACCGACCTACTCGAGCCACTCCGAGATTGGCGTTCTCTACGGACCGCACGGGGCTCCCGATTTCTTCACCGACGACGACATCACCACCTTCTTTTCCAGCGACTGGGAGGTCCACTACAACTCCTCCCGCACCGGCATCCGTCTCGTCGGTCCGAAGCCCCACTGGGCCCGCACCGACGGCGGCGAAGCCGGCCTCCATCCCTCCAACATCCACGATAACGCCTACGCCATCGGAGCCATCGACTTCACCGGCGACATGCCCGTCATCCTCGCCGTCGACGGCCCCAGCCTCGGCGGTTTCGTCTGCCCCGCCGTCATCGTCCAGGCCGAAATCTGGAAAATTGGCCAACTCACTCCCGGCGACACGATTCGCTTCGTCCGCTGGACCGCCGATCAAGCCGCCGACGCCGAGGCGAAACAGGATGCCGAGATCGACGGTCAAGCGCCCGGTTCGCACCCCCCGTCGTCCACCGTTGACTCACCCGTCCTCCATTTCCTCCCTCCCCAGAACGACCATCCCCAGGTCACCTACCGCCAGGCCGGGGACAAATCCCTGCTCGTCGAATACGGCCCGCTCGCCCTCGATCTCAACCTTCGCTTCTGCGCCCACGCGCTCATGGACTGGCTCCGCCAGCATCCCTTACCCGGCATCCATGACCTCACCCCGGGCATTCGCTCGCTCCAGATCCACTACGACAGCCGCATCCTCCCGCGCCAGGAATTACTCGAAGCCCTCCTCACCGCCGAACACGCCCTCCCACCCCTGGATGACATCGAAGTCCCCAGCCGCATCGTCCGCCTCCCGCTCTCCTGGGACGATCCCGCCACCAGACTCGCCATCGAAAAATACACCCAGTCGGTCCGCAAAGATGCCCCCTGGTGTCCCGACAACATCGAATTCATCCGCCGCATCAACGGCCTCGACTCCATCGAGCAGGTCCGCGACACCGTCTTCTCAGCCAGCTACCTCGTCCTCGGTCTCGGCGACGTTTACCTCGGCGCTCCCGTCGCCACGCCCATCGATCCTCGCCACCGATTGGTCACCACCAAATACAATCCCGCCCGCACCTGGACCCCCGAAAATGCCGTTGGCATCGGCGGTGCCTACCTCTGCATCTACGGAATGGAAGGCCCCGGCGGCTATCAATTCGTCGGTCGCACCATCCAGATGTGGAACCGCTGGCGCTCCACCCCCGACTTCCCCCAGCCCTGGCTTCTCCGCCACTTCGACCAGATTCAATTCTATCCGGTCAGCGCCGACGAACTCACCCACCTCCGCGAAGATTTCCCGCGCGGCAATCTCCAACTCGACGTCCGCGAGACCACCTTTCGCCTCGGCGACTACCGCAAGTTCCTCGCCTCCATCGCGACCGAATCCGCCGCCTTCAAATCACGCCAACAAGCCGCTTTCGAATCCGAGCGCGAACGCTGGCGACTCGCGGGCATCACCGAGATCGCCGAGTCCGAAGCCCCCGCCCCGGAGCCCGCCCCGGACGGCGACATCCCCCCAGGCGCCCAATCCATCCCAGCCAACCTCACCGCCAACGTCTGGAAGATTACCGTCGCTCCCGGCGACACCGTCACCGCGGGAGACACGCTCATCATCCTAGAAGCCATGAAAATGGAGATCGCCGTCTGCGCCCCCACCGATGGCACCATCCACGCCCTCCGCTGCGCCGAAGGTCAGATGGTCACCCCCGGTCAACCCCTCGCCATCATCACCCCATCATGACCCTCCGCGAAAAAATCGAAACCACCCTCCGCGCCATCGAAACTCGCGGCGATGACGGCGTCTGGCTCTCGCGGTTCTCCCCGGACGCCCTCCTTGCCCGCGCCGCCGAAGTCGACGCCGATCCGCGCGACCTTCCGCTCCGTGGCCAGACCTTTGCGGTCAAAGACAACATCGACGTCCTCGGCCTCCCCACCACCGCGGCCTGCCCGGACTTCGCCACCGAGCCGACCGCCAACGCCACCGTCGTCCAACGTCTACTCGACGCGGGAGCCATCGCCATCGGGAAAACCAACCTCGATCAATTCGCCACGGGCCTCAACGGCACCCGCACCCCCCACCCGATTCCCCGCAACTCGATCCACCCCGATTACGTCTCCGGCGGCTCCAGCTCCGGGTCCGCGATCGCCGTCGCCACCGGCCTCGTCGACTTCGCCCTCGGTACCGACACCGCCGGTTCCGGCCGAATCCCCGCTGCCTTCAACAATCTCATCGGCCTCAAACCCACCCGCGGTCGCTGGTCCACCACCGGTCTCGTCCCCGCCTGCCGCTCACTCGATTGCATCACGGTCCTCGCACCGACGCTCGACACCGCCGTCCGCGTCGACGACGTCGCCCGGGGCCTGGATCCCACCGATCCGTATTCGCGGTCACCCGCCGAGCCAACCCGCCCCGTCCGCAACCGCGTGGCCGTTCTCCCCGACTCCCACCGCGAATTCTTCGGCGACACCGAGTCCGCCCGTCTCTACGCCGAAGCGATCACCCGACTCGCCGAACTCGGCCACGAAATCGTCGAATTCGATTACACCCCCTTCCTCGACGCCGCCGCCCTCCTCTACGAAGGCCCGTGGATCGCCGAGCGCCTCGCCGCGATTCAACCGTTCGTCGATGACCACTCCGACGCCATCCACGCAGTTGTTCGCCAGCTCATCACGGGCGGCGGCCGCTTCTCGGCCGTTGACGCGTTCCTCGCTCAATACCGACTCGCCGAAATCAGCCGCACCACCGAACCGCTCTGGGACGATTGCGACTCGATGCTCCTCCCGACCGCCGGAACGATCTACACCGTCGAACAACTCCTCGCCGACCCCGTTACCCTGAATTCGAACCTCGGACGCTACACGAATTTCGTCAACCTCCTCGACCTCTGCGCCCTCGCCATCCCGGCCGGCTTCCGACCCGACGGCCTCCCGTTCGGTGTCACGTTCATCGGCCCCGCCTGGACCGAATCAAGGCAGACGGAACTCGCCGCCGCTTTTCTCGGCGAACAAATCCAGCCGCCACCCGACGACCGCATCCCTCTCGCCGTCGTCGGCGCCCATCTGCGCGGCGAACCTCTCCACCACCAACTCCTCGATCTCGGTGCCCGCTTCCTCACCACGACCCGCACCGCCCCCGCCTACCGCCTCCACTCCCTTCCCGATACCTCTCCCGAGAAACCCGGCCTCGTCCGCGTGGCCGAAAACGGGGCCAGCATCGAAGTTGAAATCTACTCCCTCACCCCCGCCGCCTTCGGCACCTTCGTCGCCGCCGTTCCGCCGCCCCTCGCCATCGGCACCGTCACGCTCGAATCCGGCAACCAAGTCCCCGGCTTCCTCTGCGAACCGCTCGCCCTCCGCAACGCGCCCGACATCAGCGACCTCGGCGGATGGAAACGCTACCGCGCTTCAATTTCCTCCTGAGTCTCAAATTTTATCCTTAACGACCAGGTAAGCCCGCTCGACCGGCTTACGCGTCTCGGGATTGATCGCCTCGACGCGCATTTCTTTGAGCATCCATTGCCCGTCGATCTTCTGCGCCGACTTCACCTCGAAGCGCTTCACCAATTTCCCTTCAAGATCGTAGCCCTCCATCCTCATGATCGATCCACTGTCCTTGTCGATCCAGACGCGAACGACGCCATACTGGCTGCGACCGCGCGGGGCCTGCACCTCGACTTCCCAAGACGACCGACCGTAGACCTTGTCGTCGCCGTTCAACTTCGCCCGCGGCCAGTAGAGAAACGGCACCGCCAGATCCTCGTAGGTGATCGGTGTATCGCTGATGCGCTGATCGAATTTCGCGGGTCGCACCGTCGATTCTTTCCCGCCCGAGCGTTCGGTCAGCCGCGCTTCGTCGTCCGTGAGTTCCAGCCCGATCTCCTCCCCCGATTCGAACGAGTAGCGGATTTGGCCCGCATCCAACGAGATGACAAACGGCGTTCGCTCCCCGTTGGACGCGCGCAACTCAGCCTGAAGAGTCGAAGATTGACCGACCTGATTCACCCGCGCCGCCCGCAGTATCTCATCCGCACTTGGATTATCCGCCGCGTGCGTCCAGGCCGTCATCGCGAGCAGGAAGACGGCGGACAGGTTCTTGGCTTGAAGGGGTTTGGGATTCATCGGAGAAAGGGGCACACTATCGGCCAGCGCCCCGGATGGATCAAAGCCTCTTTCACCTCATCAACGTCACCTGGACGTCGCCTCTCGTTGACCTGCCGATGGCCACGATCTCGAGCTGGGATTTTTGGTGGCCGCTCGCGGTGATCGGCGGCCTCCTCGCGCTCATTTTCGGCGGCTTTCACGGGCGCGCCGCCGTGGTCTGCATCGGACTCGTCGTCGGTTTCACCGACGGGATCGTCGTCGATACGCTTAAAGACACGATTCAGCGGCCCCGCCCCTACCAAGTCCTCGACGGGGTCCGCATCCTCGATCTGCAAAAGGCCAAGCCGCGCCTGCTCGCGCTCGCGAAACCAGTGAAAGTCGAGATCTCCGAGCCGTCGATCTACCCCGTCACCGGCAACGCCTTTCCGTCCGGCCACGCGTCGAACAACTTCGCCCTCGCCGTCGTGATCGCCGTCTTCTACCGCCGCTGGGGCTGGTTGTATTTCATCCCCGCCTGCCTGGTCGCCTACTCGCGGGTCTACGTCGGCAGCCACTACCCGTCGGACATCCTCGTCGCCGCGATCCTGGGAGCGGCGTGCGCTTTGCTCGTGCTCGCGCTGCTCGAGGGAGCCTGGCGGCAACTCGCGCCGCGCTGGCTGCCCAACGTCGCCACCCGGCATCCGAGCCTGCTGACCGCGTGAAGGTCTTTGGCCTTTTCTTGCTCCTGGCGCTCACCGTCGCCCGCGGCTGGCTGGCCGCAGTGCAAGACATCACGCCACCGGAGGCCTACTACTGGATGCAGAGCAACCAGCTCGAATGGGCCTTCTTCGACGGGCCCGGCGGCACCGCCGCACTGGTCAAATACGGGCAGGCCTTCTTCGGTTACAGCCCGCTGGGCATCCGGATCGCTTTCCCTTTGGCCGCACTCGGCGCCACGCTCGCGATGTATTTCCTCACTCGCAATCTCTTTGGGAGCGCCGCGGGCCTCGCCGCCGCTGCGTTCCTCAACGCACTCCCCTTTTTCAACCTGGCCGCCGTTCACGCTGCCCCCGCCATGCCCGCGCTTGCTGCCACGCTCGTCGCCGCGTTGGCGGCCCGACGCGCCTTCGAACGCAAGCAAGACCTCTTTTCCTGGGTGCTCGTCGGAGCCGCTGTCGCCGTCGGAATTCAGTTTCGCTACGCCACCATTCTGAGTTGGGTCGCCATCCTGGCCGTCTGTCTCACGTCGCCCCGCTACCGCGCGCAGTTTCGCAAATCCGGCATCTACGCCGCACTTCTCATCACGCTCGCCGGCTGCCTGCCCGCCATCGGTTGGAACCTCACCCACGCGTGGCCATCGCTCGCCCTGGGCACCTTCCGCACGGCCATCACCTTCGATCCGGCCAAGTGGCCCTCCGCCTTCGGGGCTCTCCAAGCCGGACTGTCGATCTTCGCGGCTCTCTTCCTGATTGCCGCGACCGTCGTCGCCGCACTTCGCACCAGTCACCACTTGCGTCCCCGCTTCGTGGTCGCGTGGATAGCTCCATTCCTGCTGACCTGGTTGTTTTTTGCGCTCCACGGCGACCGTGATCCAGCCGACCTCCTCACCGCCGCCGCCCTCGCGATCCCGATGGTCGCCTGGCTTGGTGCCGGCGAGGTTCGGCTTTTCCGGACGCTGCAGCCCGCCGTCTTTGTGCTGACCGCAGCTTCGGCGGCGATCGCCCTCACGTTCCCGCGTTGGAATCCCCACCCCTGGGCGCAGGGCGACAACGCTCTACCGTGGCCTCGAATCGCGGCTGTCGCCGAGACCCTTCGCGACGAAGGCCAAACGACGCAGCCCGCCGCCATTTTCTTCATCGCGAAAAACCCCGCTTACACCGCGGCGCTCAACTACCACCTTCCCCAGGTCGCCCAGAGCCAACCGCGGGAAGTTTTCCTCCGCGAATCGCAAGACCTTTCGAACCAATTTGGCCTCTGGCCGCGCTACGACGACTTCGTTGAGACGGAGCAGGCCCCCGACGAAATGTTCGAGGAGCTTCGCGCCGAGAATCCCTACGCGGGGCGGTCCGCCCTCTACCTCACCGACGAGACCGAGCTGCCGCAGACGATTGCCAGCGCTTTCCGCGGTGTCTCGCTCGCCGCGACGTTGGACGTGACCGATGCCACCGGACATCTCCGCACTTTGCGGTTTTATTTCTGCGAAGACTACCAGACGATGCCGCTTTGAGCGCCAACCACCCGACCGTCTCCGTCGTAATTCCCCTCTACAACGAGGCGGAAAACGTTCCCATTCTCCAAGCCGAGCTCGACACCGCCCTGGCCGCGGTCGACGCCGAGATCGTCTTCGTCGACGACGGCTCCACTGACGCGACGGTCTCCCGGATCAAGACCTCCGAGACCGTCCGCCTCCTCCGTTTTGAACGCAACGCCGGGCAAAGCGCCGCCATGATCGCGGGCATGAACGCCGCCCGCGGCAGCATCATCGTCATGCTCGACGGCGACCTCCAGAACGACCCCGCCGACATCCCCCGACTCCTCGCGGAAATCGAAAAAGGAGCCGATCTTGTCTGCGGCTACCGCGCCCACCGCGCCGACAAACTGACCAAAAAGATCACCAGCCGCGTCGCGAATTTCGTCCGCAGCCGTTTCGTCGGCGACGGCGTCCGAGACACGGGCTGCACGCTCAAAGCCATGCGGAGCGCGTGCGTTCCTGCGCTCGTCCCCTTCCGCGGCGTCCACCGCTTCATTCCCGCTCTCGTCAAGAATGCGGGACACTCGATCGTCGAGATCCCAGTGAATCATCGCGCTCGCCAGTTCGGCGTCAGCAAATACGGCCTCGGCAATCGCGCCGTCCGCGCAACGACCGACATGTTTGGAGTCCGCTGGCTGCAGAGCCGACGGTTGGACTACACGGTCACGGAGTAGTCGCGGCCCACAAGATCGAATTCCATCGGCTAGCAACCGATACCACGATCCGGGGCACGGGCTTCCAGCCCGTGATGTGCCCAACTGGCGAAGCCGCTCGCTTGAAAGCGAGCGGCCCGGCCTCAATAGGCCGCCTGCGCGCCCTTCAGATTCTTCTTCTTGATCCAGGGCATCAATCCGCGCAACCGAGCACCGGTCTTCTCGATCGGATGATTCGCGCCTTCCTTGAGGAGACGATTGTATTCCGGATAGCCGCTCTCGTATTCCGCGACCCACTCTTTCGCGAACTTGCCGTTCTGAATTTCTTTGAGCGCCTTCTGCATCCGCTTTTTCACGCTGCCGTCGATGATGCGTGGCCCGACGCGCACGTCGCCCCACTTCGCAGTCTCGGAAATCGAGAATCGCATGCCAGCGATGCCGGACTCGTTCATCAGATCCACGATGAGCTTCAGCTCGTGCAAGCACTCGAAGTAGGCCATCTCCGGCGAGTAACCCGCCTCGACCAGCACCTCAAAACCCGCCTGCACCAGAGCGCTCGCGCCACCGCAGAGCACGACCTGCTCGCCAAAGAGATCCGTCTCGGTCTCTTCCTTGAAGCTCGTCTCGATCACTCCGCCGCGCGTGCCGCCGACGCCTTTGGCCCAAGCCAGCGCGACCTTCTTCGCCTTCTTACTGGGGTTCTGGTAGATCGCGATCAACGCCGGGACGCCCTTGCCCTCGGTGAATTGACGCCGGACGATGTGGCCCGGTCCCTTCGGGGCGACCATGATCACGTCGATGTCCTCAGGCACCTCGATCGTCTTGAAGTGAACCGCGAAACCGTGGCTGAAGAGCAGCGTCTTGCCCTTCACGAGATGCGGCGCGATGTCGGCATGAAAGACGTTCGGGATCTTCGTGTCCGGCACGGCGACGAAAATGACGTCCGCCTTCTGGACCGCTTCCGCCGTGTCGTAGACTTCAAAGCCCTGATCCGCGGCGACCGCCCGGCTCTTGGATTTCGCGTAGAGGCCGATGATGACCTTCACGCCGCTTTCCTTGAGGTTCAGCGCGTGGGCGTGACCCTGTGAGCCGAAGCCGATGACGGCGCAGGTTTTTCCTTCGAGCACGCCGAGGTCGGCATCTTTGTCGGTGTAGATTTTTGCAGGCATGATTTTTAAGGGATTAGGGGTGTGAGATCCTGAATGAAAAACGGATTACTTGTTTGTTCGTGAGAGCGCGACCTTGCCGGTGCGCGTAAGGTCGAGGACGCCGAAGCGCTCCATGAGCAGGAGAAATTTGTTGATCTTGCTCTCCGTCCCGGTGACCTCGATTGACAGCCGCTCGGGCTGCACGTCGATGATCTTCGCGCGGAAAATGTCGCAGATCTGCATGACCTCCGCCCGGGTCTTTGAAGTCGCCTTCACGCGGAGGAGCAGCAGCTCGCGATCAACGTATTCCTCATCGCGAAAATCCTCCACGTCGATCACCTCGACGAGCTTGTCGAGCTGCTTGGTGACTTGATCGAGCACCGAGTCGTCGCCACGCACCACGATGGTCATGCGAGACGTCGTCGGATCAAGCGTCGGCCCGACGTTCAGTGAATCGATGTTAAACCCCCGCCCGCTGAACATCCCGGCAACCCGCGCGAGGACGCCGAATTTGTTTTCTACGAGGACGGAGAGGGTGTGACGCATGGCGGGTGAAGAGCCGAGGAGAGTGGGCGGGAAGAATCCCTTCGTCAAACCGATAATCGGTCGCTACAACGTCGCCGCCATGAAGCTCGACCTGCCCGCCCACCCGTTCGCCGCTTACATCTTCGACTGCGACGGCACCATCGCCGACACCATGCCGCTGCACTACCGGGCATGGCAACGCGCGATGACCGAGCTCGGCGGCCAATTTCCCGAGGACCTCTTTTATTCCTGGGGCGGCACCCCGACGCGCAAGATCATCACGCAGCTCAACGAGAAGTTCGGCACCTCGATGAACCCTGACGAGGCCGCTTCGCTGAAGGAAAAATATTACGTTGGCCTCATCCCGGAAGCCGTCGCAATCGAGCCCGTCGTCGATCTGGTGAGGCAATTTCACGGCACCGCGCCGATGGCGGTTTGCAGCGGCGGCTTCCGCGAACTCGTCGTCGGCACGCTCGACGTGCTGGGTCTCACCGATTACTTCGACGCCATCATTTGCGCCGAGGACACCGAACACGGTAAACCCTTCCCGGACCCGTTCCTAGCCGCGGCGCGAGCCCTCGGGGTCCCGCCAGAGCAATGCCTCGTCTTCGAAGATGCGCCGATGGGCGTCCAAGCAGCCAAAGCCGCCAACATGCGCTACGTCCTCGTCCCCTCCGCGCCTCAGCTTTAGGTAGACCCGGCGGGCACCCTCCTCCATCCGCCCCACCCGACGATCAGGCGATCCCTGATTGCAGCGGCGGCCACATCTGCGATGCTGGCGGCAATGAAATCCAACCTTTCCAAGCTTGCCAAGGGCACTCTTGCCGCCCTCCTCGCAACACTCGTCCCCACGGCGCTCTACGCCGCGGACGCCCCGACGGAGCTCATCGCAGTCCTCGCTCCGACCGAAGGGAACGACGTGACCGGTACCGTAACGTTCGCCCAGGACGGTGACAAAGTCACCGTGACGGCGAAAGTCATGGGACTCGAACCCGACTCGAAGCACGGCTTCCACATCCACGAGTTCGGCGACATCAGCGCGACCGACGGCACGAGCGCTGGCGGTCATTTCAACCCCGGAGGCCACGACCACGCCCTTCCCGCCTCGGAAGTCCGGCACGCCGGTGACCTCGGCAACCTTGAAACCGACGCCGACGGAACCGCCGAGCTCACCATCACCGTCGACAACGTCACGCTCACGGAAGGTGCCGACGCGATCATCGGTCGAGGCCTGATCGTTCATGAGAAGATGGACGACGGCGGCCAACCGACCGGCAACGCCGGACCCCGCATCGCGATGGGCGTAATCGGCGTGCAGAATCCCGGGGACAAATAGACGTCCTCCGCGGGAGCGACATCCGAATCACCCGACGGGTCGACGCGCCATGCGTCGACCCGTCTTTTTTTTGGCATGCTCGATTTCACCGAATTGTCTCTCACTCTCAACGTCGTATTCTTTGCTCTGGCCGCCTTGGTTATCGCCATTGCGGGTTGGAAACTCGCCGCCCAAGCGGACCGGCTCGCCGACGCAACGGGTCTTGGAGAGGCCGTCGCGGGAGCCCTGTTCCTCGGCGCCTCCACGTCCCTGCCGGGAATCATGACGTCGGCGGTCACGGCTTGGCGCGGTTTCCCGGAACTCGCCGTGAGTAACGCTGTCGGCGGCATCGCCGCGCAGACCGCTTTCCTGGCCGTCGCCGACATCTTTTACCGCAAGGTCAACCTCGAGCATGCCGCCGCTTCCGCGTCGAACATCCTCCAGGGCACCCTCCTTCTTACCCTGCTATCGGTCCCCTTGATCGCCGTCTCCGGACCGGACATCACTTTGCTCGGGATCCATCCCGCCTCCTTCGTCCTCCTGCTCGGCTACGTCTTCGGGATGCGGGTGGTCTCCCAGGCGCGCGACGAACCAACGTGGCTTCCGCAGCGAACGCACGAAACGCTCGTCGACGAACCCGCCGCGGACCCGACCCGAGGGACGAGCGTCGCCCGCCTCTGGCTCGCATTCGGCGTCACCGCCGCCACGGTCGGCTGCGCCGGATGGATTGTCGCCCAAACGGGAATTGCTGCCGCTGAAAAAACCGGATTATCCGAAACTGCGATCGGCGGATTCTTCACCGCGGTCGCAACGTCATTACCCGAACTCGTCACCGCCATCGCCGCCGTTCGCCAAGGGGCGCTCACCCTCGCAGTCGCGGGCATCATCGGTGGCAACAGTTTCGACGTTCTCTTCATCGCGGTGGCGGATGTGGCTTTCCGGGACGGCTCGATCTATCACCACATCACCGACCGCCAGACGTTTTTGATGGGCCTCACGATCCTCCTCACCGGCATCCTGACGATGGGGCTGGTCCGCCGTGAAAAGCGAGGTATCGCCAACATCGGCTTCGAGAGTTTCTCAGTGCTCATCATCTACTCAGCCGCCGTCGTCTTTATGTTCACCGCCGGATAGCCCAAATCCGTTCGCGGGGTCAGAACTGAAAATGCTTCCCAAAGTCCTGGGGCTTTAAGTTCGTGAGGTTGCTAGAGAGATTTTCGCGAAGTCGCTCCTTCCACTGCTTGTTGGGAATGGCTTCCAGAATTGCCTGATTGACCGAGGAAGGCGCGGCAAATGCCCAACGGTCCGGCGAGTGCTCCGACAACACCCGGTCGATGTGGCCGCCGATCTCCTTGATCGCGCGAGACTTGTCCTCGAGCTGGATCCCCTCGTTCCCAGCGTGCGACATCGCGCCCGGCGCGCCGCCGCTTGGCATCGCCCCGGCTTGATCAGTCACTTTCTCGTGAAGCAACTGGTGGCTGGCGATGAGATCGATCGATTCGATCTCGCGGGGAAATGGCTCGCGCTCGGGCGGATGCTCCAACTTGAAGGCTCGGAAACTCCCGGTATCGGCGACGATGATGATGTGTGGCTCAGGCATAACGCCTCCTGTTTAGATGAAAATCGCGGTCACGTTAAGGCTTAAGCATCCCATGCTGTTCACCCGCCTTGATGTCCGGCGTCGTCCCCGACACCGAGGACGTCGCCACCCCCCAGAGGAAATCCAGGTTCTTCCCGCCCGTCGGGTCCCAATACTCAGCGTCGATCGGATTCACCGCGATCAATGCGATGTTCCCCACGGATTCGATCTTCGCCGGATCTCCCGACAGCGATGCCAATCCGTTGATCAAAAGGTAAAGCGACTGATCGTTCTGACACGCCACGTGGACGAGCGGATCGCTCTCGATCTCGTGCACCTTCGCCGTCAGGAACTAAAGCTCCCGCTGTCAGCCGCCTCGACGATCGCCATCGGGCGCGCCCGCAGCTTACCACCATCCGCTTTCGTAATGAGCATCGCGTTCGAAAAGTCCCGCAGCTGCCCACAAAATTTCTGAGTCTCTGAATTGTTCGTGGCTAAAGATCGAACCGCGCCGCGAACCCAGGCGGAATCGTGCCGGACCTCATTCGAGAAGCGTCGGTTTCCAGCCGCCGAAGTCGTCAAGCCACCAGCACCGGCCCGGCCCCCAACGGCGCGGCCCGCCGCAACTTCTCGATGATCCGGGGCACGATCTCCAAAGCCGCCTCCACGTCCCCGTTCGAATTAAACCGCCCGAACGAGAACCGCAAACTCGACCGCGCCCGCCGATCCGACGCCCCCATCGCCTTGAGCACGTGTGACGGCGTCACCGATCCCGTGGTGCACGCGCTTCCCGCCGAGCAACAGATCCCCGCCTCGTCCAGTAACATCAGCGCACCCTCGGCTTCGATTCCCTCGAACGCCAGATTCGACGTATTTGGCAGCCGATGGTCCGTACCGCCGTTCACCTCGACCCCGCTCACCTCTCGAAGCAGCTCCGACTCGAAACGATCCCGCATCGCCCGCACGCGAGTCCGTTCTTCGTCCAAATGCCGACCCGCGACCGCGGCTGCCGCACCCATCGCCACGATCGATGCCACGTTCTGCGTCCCCCCTCTCCGCGCTTCCTCCTGACTCCCACGCAGCATCGGCGTGAAACGCACTTTCCGATTCGCATACAGAGCCCCGACGCCCTTGGGGCAATGCAACTTGTGCCCCGAGATCGAAGCAAAATGGATCCCTGATTCACCGAGCCGCACCGGCACCTTGCCGACCGCTTGCACCGCATCACAATGCAGCAGCACTTTGTTCGCCCGGCAGATCTCCGCCACATGATCCATCGGGAAGCAAACCCCCGTCTCGTTGTTCGCCCAGAGCAAACTCACCACCGCCGTATCCGGGCGGATCGCCCGCTCAAGCTTCTCCAGATCCAGCGTCCCATCCACCGCCACTGGCAACCACGTCACCTCGTAACCCCGTCGCGTCAGGTGCTCGCAGAGCTTGACCGTCGCGCTGTGCTCGACCGCCGACGTCACCACGTGCGTCGCATCAGGATCGAGAGCCGTAGCCGACAAAATCGCCGCGTTCGTCGACTCCGTGCCACAGCTGGTGAAGAGGATCTCCCGCGTCTCGCAACCGACCAACTCCGCTACCTGACCCCGCGCCCGCTCGACCGCATCCCGCGCCCGCGCCCCGAGTCGGTAGGCGCTCGAAGGGTTCCCGTATTCCTCCCGCAACCACGGCAACATCGCCTCGAGCACCTCGGGATCGACCCGCGTCGTCGCGTTGTTATCCAAATAGATGAGATTCTGTTCCGTCGCTGTCATCAAAAGAGCGCCGGAAGCTAAAACCTCACCCCCGCTTTGGCAATACCGCCTTCACCCCCCCATTATACCTTTGCGTCCTCCGCGTTCTTCACGCGAACCTCGACTCTCCCAGCCCCGAGATGAAATTTGTCGCCACCCTCGTCGCCTACACCGTCCACAACCGCACGGGCCGACGCAATCTCCTCCAGCTTGCCCGCTTCATCGCGCTCTTCCTGGCCCTCGTTACCGCATTCAGCGTCCTCTTCCACTTCATCATGGCCGCCGAGGGGCAGCGCTACAGCTGGATCACCGGCTTCTATTGGACACTCACCGTCATGTCCACGCTCGGCTTTGGTGACATCACGTTCACCTCCGACCTCGGCCGCTTCTTCTCCATCGTCGTCCTGCTCTCGGGCATGATCTTCCTCCTGGTTCTCCTTCCCTTCACCTTTATCGAATTTTTCTACGCCCCGTGGATGAAGCTCCAGGAAGCCCAGCGCGCCCCCCGCAAGCTCCCGGCCAGTATGAGCGGCCACGTCCTACTCTGCCACCACGATCCCGTCACCGAAGCGCTCATCCCGCGTTTGAAACAGTTCAACTTCCCTTATGCTCTCATCGTCCCGGACCTCGAGGATGCCCTCCGCTTGCACGACGAGCGCATCCACGTCGTCGTCGGCGACCTCGACGACCCGGCTACCTACCGCGCCTGTGGCGTGGAGCGCGCCGCCCTCGTCGCCGCGACCTCGACCGACCCGGTCAACGTCAACGTCGCCTTCACCGTCCGCGAACTTTCCGAGACGGTCCCCATCCTCACCACCGCCAACAGCGAGCAAGCCGTCGACATCCTCGAACTTGCTGGCAGCACCAACGTCCTCCGCCTCGGCGAAATGATGGGCCAGTCGCTCGCCCGCCGCATCACCGGCGGCGACGCGCTTTCCCACGTCATCGGCACCTTTGACGACCTGCTCATCGCCGAAGCCACCGTCGCCGGTACCCCGCTCGTCGGCAAAAGCATCTCCCGCTGCAAGCTCCGCGAGACCCTCGGCGTGACCATCGCCGGCGTCTGGGAGCGCGGCACCTTCGTCACGCCCAAACCCGACACCGTCATCCAGGAGAACACCGTCCTCATCCTCGCCGGGTCCCGGGAGCAATTCCAAAAATACGACGAGCTCTTCTGCATCTACCACAATACCGAAGCCCCCGTCGTCATCATCGGTGGGGGCCGCTCCGGCCGCGCCACCGGCCGCGCCCTCGCTCGCCGCGGAGCCGACTACCGCATCGTCGAATCCCTCTCCGAACGCATCCGCGACCCCGCCAAATACATCCACGGTGACGCCGCCTCGCTCGACGTCCTCACCCGCGCGGGCATCATGGAAGCCCCCGCCGTCGTCATCACTCCCCACGAAGACGACATCAATACTTACCTCACCATCTACTGCCGCCGCCTCCGCCCCGACATCCAGATCATCACCCGCGCCACCTTCGAGCGAAACATCTCAACCATCCACCGCGCCGGAGCCGATTTCGTGATGAGTTATGCCTCCATGGGAGCCAACAGCATCCTCAACGTCCTCAAGAACGCCGACGTTCTCATGCTCGCCGAGGGCCTCGACGTCTTCCGCGTCCCCGTCCCGCCATCCCTGGCTGGAAAAACCCTCGCCGAGTCCGGCATCCGCGAGCGCACCAGCTGCAGCGTCATCTCGCTCAGCGACGCCACCGGCAAACACATCGATCCCTCACCGACATCCGCCCTCACCGAAGGCGATCAACTCGTCGTTATCGGCAACATCGAGTCCGAACGAAAATTCCTCGAGGCCTACGGTATTTAAAGAACCCTCAACTCAGAAACTTAGGAACCTCCTCACCCCCCCGACCGCCGGATCAGCACCAGATTCCGCACGTAGATCCCCCAACCCGTCGCCTGCCCCAGCACCCCGACGATGTCCCGGCGCCAGATGAAATAAACGAGTAACATCGTCGCACCGATCAAGCTCATCCACCAAAACGACACCGGCACCACCGACCGCTTCGACTTCTCGCTCGCCGCCCATTGCACCAGCATCCGCCCGGTGAAAAGCACCTGTCCCAGCAACCCCAGCGACACCCAGACAAAGCCCACCGGACTCGTGATGTTAAACACCGAGGTCCACCATCCCTGCCGCGTCCGACTATCGTAGAGAAACCGCGCAAACTCTTCCGCCGTCAGCAGCCGATCCGTCCCCGATCCGACCCGCTCCAGCACGTAACCAACCGCCCCATCCGGCAGTTCCACGACCTGCACCCGATCCCGCGCCCCCGGCAGCCCCACCTTGATCTCACCCCGCGGCCCGGCCACGGCCACATCCTCCGCCGACCGGCCTAAAGTATCCAACGGACCCGCAACCTCCCCGCACCCAGCCAGCGCCAGCGCCAACCCACCGATAACCACCCACCGCAGCGCGAAGAGAAGCGGCATCGACTTCCGATCCATGAACCAACCCAGAATCGGCGTAGAGCTGATTGCCTCCCGCAACGAGAGCAGCCCGTCCGTTCGAGATCCGATCATAACGACACTGCACGCATCACCGCACTCCGCTAAGCACCTCGTCCGGCCCCGGGGCGGGAGTATGATCCGGCGACGGCACCGGCGCATCCGGCGGCTCCACCGGGCGATTACCCCCGTCATCGCCGCCTTCCTTCCGGTGCGGATCGCACAGGTGATCAAACGCCACAAAATACGATTTCGAATGCCGCGCGAACCCCAGGTTAAAGAGCGCAACCGGAATCAGCGTCCCGGCCAACTCAACCCCCAGGGGCAAATTGAAGCCGTACTCCATCACGAGGTAGATCACGATCCCCAGTGCGCTTCCCAGCCCATAATTGATCGCCCAGATCGACATGAGAAAATACCCCGGTTCCCGATCGTAGGCGTAGCCGCACCGCGGACACCCATCCAACGGCGTGAAGTAATCCGAGATCCGCCGCACCTTCAGGATCCGGGGGAACATCGGCGACACGCCGCAAACCGGGCACCGTAACAGCGTCGCCCGCCAAAAATAGGCCCCCGCCTTTCCCAAAAATCGCCTTGTGCTCACTCCTCTCAACTATCGATGCAGCCCCCCATCCGTCAAATCTCCTAATTTTCGCTTGTTTCCCCCTCAAAGCGGTTCCACGGTGGTCAAATCGCGACACTCAGCAATCTCTCGCGCCCCCTTGCTTAAAAAGTAACACCTCGAATGGCGTCCGCACTTCCTTCTTCCGCCGACGGTCCCGCCCCCACGGAGCCGCCCTTCACCACCGTACCCCGCCACGTGGCCGTCATCATGGACGGCAATGGCCGCTGGGCGCACCAGCGCGGCCTCCCCCGCATCAAGGGCCACGACCAGGGCTCTCAAGCCGTCGGGGAGTGCGTCGAAGGCTGCCGCGACGCCGGAATCGAATTTCTTACTCTCTACGCCTTCTCGTCGGAAAATTGGAAGCGCCCCCGCACCGAAGTCAGCGCCCTCATGCTCCTCCTCGACCGGTTTCTCGACGAAAAGACCGCCGAAATGGTGGAAAAAAACGTCCGCCTCAAAGCCATTGGCCGCCTCGGCGAACTCCCCCCCTCCTGCCAAAAACGTCTCACCCGAGCCATCGAAGCCACCGCCGCCAATACCCGTCTCACCCTCACACTCGCTCTCAGTTACAGTGGCCGATCCGAGATCGTCGACGCCGTCCGCTCCCTGGTCGCCGACGCCGCTGAGGGTAAACTCACCCCTTCCGACGTGACCCCCGATCTCCTGTCCCAACGCCTCTACACCCACGATCTCCCAGACCCCGACCTCCTCATCCGCACCTCCGGCGAACTCCGCCTGTCGAACTTCCTCCTCTGGCAACTCAGCTACACCGAAATCCACGTCACCACCAAACTTTGGCCCGACTTCACCAAAGTCGACCTCTTCCAAGCCATCACCGACTACGGCAACCGCCACCGCCGCTACGGCGCTATCTAATTAAGGAACCCCGAAACTTCTGCGACCCATGTCCGACCACAGCACCATCCTCATTGTCGACCGCGACTCCGATTTCCTCGCTTGGACGAAAACCCAGCTCGAACGAGATGGCGTTACCGTTCTCACCGACACGGCTTCCGACACCGCCTTCAAGACCTACCAGATGGAGGTGCCCGATCTCGTCATCGTCGAGATGCACATCCATCCCTCCAGCGGTCTTGAGCTCCTCGCCCGCATCCGCAAGGACAACCCCAACGCGATGGTCATCATCACCAGCGCCCTCGGCACCACCCAGGGCGTCATCGAGTCGATGAAACTCGGAGCCTTCGACTTCGTCCGCAAGGAGCAGCTCCCCTTCACCCTCAAGATGGTCGTCGACTCCGCGCTCAAAGAACGCGCCGACCTCCGCGCCTCCACCCCCTTTAAGCCCCTCCTCACCGTCGAGGAACACAAGGAAGACATCGTCGGCAAATCCGACGCCATGCAACAGGTCTTCAAGATGATCGGCCGCGTCGCCGCCTCCGATGCCCCCGTTATGATCACGGGCGAATCCGGCTCCGGTAAAGAGCTCGTCGCCCGCGCCATCCACCATTACTCCGCCCGCAGCTCCCGCGCCTTTCTCGCCATCAACTGCGCCGCCATCCCCGAAAACTTACTCGAATCCGAACTCTTCGGCCACGAGCGCGGAGCTTTTACCGGAGCCCACAGCCAGCGCATCGGCCGCTTCGAGCAAGCCGACAAAGGCACCCTCTTCCTCGACGAAGTCGGCGAAATGCCACTCCCCGTTCAGTCCAAGCTCCTCCGCGTCCTCCAGGAGGGCGAATTCTCCCGAGTCGGCGGCAACGAAACCCTTACCACCAACGTTCGAATCGTCTGCGCCACCAACAAGAAACTCGAAGAAGAAGTCTCCGCCAAGAATTTCCGCGAAGACCTCTTTTACCGCCTCAACGTCGTTCGAATCCACCTCCCGCCCCTCCGCGCCCGCGTCGAGGATATCCAGCTGCTCGCCGAATACTTCCTCCAGAAAGCGGCCAACCAACGCCACCGCCCCCTCCTCCAACTCTCCGAAGAAGCCGTCCGCGTCCTCGAGACCTACCCCTGGCCCGGCAACGTTCGCGAACTCGAGAATACCATCCTCCGCGCCACCGTCCTCGCGACGACCGACGTCCTTCTCCCCAAAGACATTCCCCTCGGCCTCGCTTCCAACACCGTCGACCCCCTCCAAACCGAGCGCACAACCCAGAAGACGCCCCCAACCATCTCCCCCTCCCCCTCCCCCGCTCCTGGTCCCACCGTCTTCCCCGCTTCCCCAACCCCAACCCCACCCCCACCCCCACCCCCACCCCCACCCCCGTCCATCGACAGCGCCATCGACCTTCTTTTCGACGCCGCCTCCACCGACGACGCCATCCAGCTTCTCCCCTGGTTGGAACGCGAGTTCACCTTCAAAGCGATGACCCGCACCGCCAACAACCAAGTCCAGGCGGCAAAGCTCCTCGGCATCACGAGAGCCACCCTTCGAAAGCGCCTCGAACGCAACGGTGCCCTCAACCACGACGAAGATTAATTCAAGGAGCGGCGGCTTTCAGCCGCCGAAGGTCGCATTCTCCACGCCGCCCTCCACTCCCGCTACGTCCGCAAGGGAACCACCTCATCCCGCGCCACCCTCTACGCCACCCGCGACCGCCTCCGCATCGAGGCCGCCCACCACTCTGCCCGCGTCCTCCGCGCCGAAGGCAACGCCAACTTTCCACCCGACGACCCCCGCCCCGTCGCCATTTTCTCGCACTTCGAATCCGCCGGCACGGTCAGCGATCGTACCCTCGCCTACCTCGAAGCCCTCCGCACCGTCGCCAGCGCCACCGTCTTTGTCACCACCTCCGGCGACCTCACGCGCGTCCGCCACCTCGCCGACCTCGCCATCCTCCGGACCAACGTCGGCTATGACTTCGGCTCCTGGAAAGTCGGCCTCGCCGCCGCCGGTCCCACCGTCCGCCGCCGCGGCGTCATCCTCGCCAACGACAGCGTCTTCGGCCCCCGCCGCCCCCTCGCGCCCATCTTCGACCGGATGAAATCAACCCCGTTCTGGGGACTGACCAACTCCCACGAAATCGCCCCTCACCTCCAGAGCTACTTCCTGGTCGCCACCCCGACCGTGACCGCCGCCCCGTGGTTTCGCCAATTCTGGCGCGAAGTCCGCCACGTCCCCAACGCCTACAAATACCTCATCGTCCGCTGCTACGAAATCGGCCTGTCCGAACGCGCCACCACCCAAGGCATCACCCCCGCCGCGGCCTACCCCATCGAAAACCTCGCCCCACCCGGCGCCGACATCTCCTCTTTCAATCCAACCCAGCATTTCTGGCGCGAACTCGCCACCTCCCCCGACTTCCCCTTCCTCAAAAAAGGCATGCTCCGCCCCGAGAATCGCGCCCGCTTCCCCACCGCCGATCTCGACTCCCTCCTCGCCCGCGAATTCCCCTGACCCCACTTCCTCCCAAAAAGGCCCTTCCCGCCCCCCAGCATTCCGTGCCTCCCCGGCCCGTGCCGGACCACTCGCATTCCCCTCACCCCTCCCCGAACAAACTCGCGATCCGCCCAGCCAATTTCCGTCGCGCCACCGAAAACGAGAAAAATCGCCGCCCCAGCTCGAAATTTACGTCACCCCATTTCTCCCGCATCGCCGCGTTCCCCAGCACCTCCCGCGTCTGCTCCACCACCTCGTTCGTCACCAACTGAGACATCTCGATCACCTTGAACCCCAACGGATCGATGTCCCGTGCGTAGACCGCATACGAATTGACCACCACCGGTTTCCGAAAATAGATCGCCTCCAGAAACGCGTTGCCAAATCCCTCGTAACTACTCGGATAAGTCACCAGATCCGCGTGCGGATACACGTCGTTCAGCGTGTAAATTTTCCGCCCATCCTCGGTCCGCCCCCGCGCTTCCCCGACCCGGTCCCAGATGTCCACCGCGTCGATCCCCGCGTCCACGATCCGCTCCCGCAGCAGATTGAGGTATTCGTTCCCCTCGTCCCCAGCCGGATGCGAAAAGATCAGCTTGAGGCCAGGCATTTTCAGCCGTCGCAGCAATTCGATCGCGTGCTCGATCCCCTTCCGCGCCACCAGGCGAGTCGGCTGCAGCACGAGAACATCCGAATCCTTCACCCCGATCTCCGCCCGGAAATCCCGCGTGTAATCGTCGATCCCCGGGGCCGGCGTCTCGAAGTCGATCACGTTCGGGATCACCGCCGCCGGCTGACCAAACCGCTGCGCCAGTTCCCGCTGCTGCAAAGAATTGATGACCACGTGCTCGACGTTTGGCAACCGCGGCGGAAACGCCGCCCCGAGATAGTCCCCCGCCGACGTCATCGAAAATCGCTCCCGCTCCCACGCGAAATCGTGATGGTGCGCGATCGTCGGCATTCCCGTCTCCGCCATCACCTCCGTCATCGCCAACCCCAACGGCACGTGCATCGGGATGGCCAGGATGTTCTGCGGGACCAGCATTTCCAGTTCGTAGCGCTCGATGAACCGATAGATCGAATTCTTCAGCCGGCTCTTCATTCCGTGCACCCTTCGCGAGATCTCCCGCGGCCGCGTCGTCGTCCCAAAAAGGTGCCCCTGAATATCCAGAACGTAAGGGTGCCCAAAAAAAGCGAGCGGATCCAAGTGGCTCACCGCCTCCGGCTTGTCCAGCAACCCCGCCATCCAGAAACATTCCGCTCCCTCCGCCTCCAAGATCGCCGCCCACTTCGCCGCCTCCAGCGTCACCCCATCGGTCCCCGCGAACCGCGTCGAAATGAACCCCACCCGCTTGGGCACCCGAGTCAAAGAAACCGACAAACTCATTTCCCGCCGAAGTGAAGCAAGAACCAAGCCCCTCGCTAAACAATCGGCCAGAAACCTGCTCCGCCCACCTCCCGTGCCCACCATCCAAGACCACCTCAGCACCCTCTACCCCGACACGTCCGGCCTCGACGAAGCCATCACTTCCCTCATCGAAGACTTCCGAGCCAAACACTCCCCGGCTCCAACCAAAAATGAATCCCCCCACCGCGAAGCCATTCTCATCACCTACGCCGATCAACTCACCTCCCCCGAAACCTCCCCGTTGGCCACCCTGCACGCCTTCCTCGACTCTCGACTCTCGGATCTCGACTACGATTTGACCCTCCACCTCCTCCCGTTCTACCCGAGTTCCTCCGACGACGGATTCAGCGTCATGGATTACACGTCGGTCGACCCCGCCAACGGCACGTGGGACGACATCGCGGCGCTCAACGCCGAGTTCCCTCTCATGTTCGACGCCGTCTTCAACCATGCTTCCGTCCAAGGCACCTGGTTCGAAAAATTCTCCGCCCAAGAGCCCGGTTGGGAGACCACCTTCTTCACCGTCGCGGGCACCCCCGACCTTCGCGACGTCGTCCGTCCCCGCACCCACCCGCTCCTGACCACCTTTCCCACCGCCGCCGGTCAGAAGCAGGTCTGGACGACCTTCAGCGCCGATCAAGCCGACCTGAATCTCGCCGACCACTGTGTCCTCCTTCGCCTTCTCGACATCCTTCTTCTCTACGTCGCCCGCGGTGCCCGCTTCATCCGCCTCGACGCCATCGCCTTTCTCTGGAAAATCCCGGGCACCCCCTGCATTCACCTCCCCGAAACCCATCGCGTCATTCAGGTCATGCGCGCCGTCCTCGACCAAGCCGCCCCGCACGCCCGGCTCATCACGGAGACCAACGTCCCGCACGCCGACAACGTTTCCTACTTCGGCGACGGCACCAACGAAGCGAGCCTGGTCTACAATTTTGCCCTCCCACCCCTCGTTCTCCACACCCTCACCACCGGCGACGCCACGAAACTCACAGCTTGGGCCAAAACGCTCACCCTCCCGTCCGCGGAGACAACTTTTTTCAACTTCCTCGCGTCCCACGACGGCATCGGCGTCAACCCAGCCCGCGGCATCCTCGACCAGGCCGAAATCGACAACCTCGTCGCGACCGTCCTAGACCACGGCGGCTTCGTGAATTACAAGATCCTCCCCGACGGAACGCAGATCCCCTACGAACTCAACGTCAACTACTTCGACGCTCTCAACGACCCCGTCATCCCCGGCGATCAGGCCCTAGCCGCAGCCCGCTTCCTGGCGGCCCACGCCATCATGTTCGCCCTTCGAGGCATCCCCGGCATCTACTTCCACAGCCTCTTCGGCAGCCGCGGCGACCGCGAAGGAGCCATCGCCACGGGGATCAACCGCCGCATCAACCGCCAGAAGATCACCGCGGCCGACCTCACTAACGACCTCGCCGACCGCACCACCCTTCGCGCCCAAGTCTTCGCCGGCCTCAGCGACCTCCTCACCCAACGAGCGGCCAACCCCGACTTCGACCCCCACGGCCCCCAAGAGATCCTCGACTCTCCCGCAGAGATCATCGCCGTCCAAAGGGGAGGCACCCTCTGCCTAACCAACGTCACCAGCTCCCCAACCACCTACGGCCCAATCCCACTAGACCCTTACGAAACGTTCTGGGGACCACCCGCGTCCCGCGTGTGAGCCGCGGCGTCCCGCCGCATCACCCCGGCAAATCGAGCGAAGCGAGAGAGCCGAACACCCGCACCCCGGCCTCTCCCCACCCCCCATCCTCGCCAAACCAGAAAGTCCCCCACCCCGCAGCCCTCGCCGGCACCACGTCATTATCCTCCCGGTCCCCGATCATCATCACCTCACCCCCAGCGATCCCCCGGTGCGCCAACCGCGCCGAAATCATCCGGAACACGTGCGGATTCGGTTTCGAGAATCCACTCTCAAACGACCAGACACACAACTCCGGCTCGAACCACCCCACCTCCACCCCGCACTCCGCCAACTCCCGCAGCGTGTAAGCCTGCGCGTTCGAAGCGATTCCCAGCAGAATCCCCCGTTCCCGGCACGCCGCCAGAAAGTCCACCGCCCCCTCCATCACCCGCAGGCTCCGTTGCAGCTGCATGTGCTGAAATAAGAATTCCGCTTCCCCCTTCGCCGACAGCGCCCCGAGTTCCGGCAGCACCCGCCGCATCACGCCCCGCCACACCACCTCAGGAAACTCCACCCCCAGACGCTCGGCCACCGAGTGATCTCGCTCCACCACCGCCCGGCACCCTGAATTGAACCCCGACAGACCGAGCACCGGCGTCTCACCAAAAGCTGCCGAGTGTAATTCCGCCCACCGCTGCTCCGCGTCCGTCGGCCCCGGCCCCACCTCGAGCAGCGTTCGATAAACGTCACAAATCACTGCCTTCATCCCCGTCATTCCATCAAAATCGGGAACAGGTACCCAGCCCCCAATCGTTCCCCGATCATCGCCTCCTGAATCTCCCGACCCTCCCGCTCACGAAGGCACCCCCGAGCGAACAAATCCCAAAACCGCCCCGCGTAAGCCCCGACGCCGAGATTCCCCTCAACGCCCTCCGGCCAAGGCGTCGCCCGCAATTCCCCCGTCCACTCCGCCATCCCCGGATTCAGCCCCGCGCTGGCCGCCCGCGACACCCCCGGATCCACCGCCAGCACCTCCAACTGCCCCGCCAAAGTCAACCGCCCAAAAGCAACCCGAGGGGTCAGTCCGCTCTTTGACTCAGAATCGCAGCCAATTTGCCATTCCGGCGGCTGCGCCAGCCCCTTCACTTCCGCCGGTAAACCCTCGCTCCACCGTGAAAGAACCTCCGCCTGCCGTCTCGTCTCCGCCTCAGAATCCAATAATTCAGCCGCCACCCAGACCTCGCCGTAAGACTGCGGAAACCCAAATCCCCACCCCTCAAGATCTGGCATCACGTTCGACAACCGCCGCCCCACCAGCGGCTTCCCCGCCGCCGCGGCTTCCAAATACGGCAGCCCAAATCCCTCTTGGACCGACGTCATCACCACCGCCTCCGCCGCGCCGACGATGCCCTCCACGGTGGGGCGGCGAGTCCCGTCCCCGCCCATTTCTTCCCCAGCTAGCACGGCAAACCGAACCCGCCATCCCCCGTCGCGAGCTGCGTGCTCCAACGCTTGCGCATACCCTGCCTCCGCCGCCGAACTCACCCCCGCCGTCGTCACCAGCCACCCCTTGGGTCGGAACCAACGGTGAAGCAGCACCGCCTCCGCCAGGTTCTTCCGCCGCAAGAAACGCGTCGCCGCTACCCAATAGTCCCCGGTTACCCCCCAGCGCTCACGAAGCCACCGCCGGGTATCTTCATCCCTCCGCACCTCCGCCTCTCGCCGTCCGAAAGAAACCGGATTCGGCCAAACCTCCGCGCCGGTTAACCCCCGAGCGTCCAAACCATTGATCACCACGTGCCGCAGCTTCGGTGAAAAAATCACGTCACCCAATTCGCTCAACGAGGTCGCCCCAGCGGCCCGCATTTCCTGCCACCGCGACCACCGATTTTCGAGCCAGAAATCGTGGTGATGCGACACCACCCGCGCCCCATCCTCCGCCCATCGCACCACCTCCTGAGCCAGCCACCAGCTCCGCCCCAATCCCAGATTGTGCGCCCACACCACGTCCCCCGTCCCGATCCACCGCATCCTCTCGCTACCGCCCGCACCGCCGTACCCGCAACGCTCATCCACCACCAACCGCAACTCCGCACCCGCCTCGGTAATCGCTCCCCGCAAGGCCGCCACCCAATCCTCCGCCCCACCCTCACCAACCAGCAAAGTCACCCGTCGCAACCCACCAGCCCGCACGATCTCCGGCAACGCCATTTCGATCACCCGCCGCACGCCGCCAGGACGCAGGTGATAATGAACGACCACCAAATGGCTCGAATCCAGCTTCTCCGTCCGATTCACTTCCCGTCCCCCCATCCCCCATCCCCAAATCATAAATCATCAATCGTAAATCATAAATAATCAGTGGCTGACTTCTTCCAAACCGGCTCCATGGCCACCCTCCACCGCCTCGGCCATCCCGACGTCGACCGTCTCGAAGCCGAGTTGTCTGAATTCTCCGCCGAGCGCCCGCTTGCCCTCGTCCTCCCCTGTCACGTCAAAGAACTCGGCACCCACGCCCTCCGCGACCTCATCGCCGTTTTAAAAGACGTTCCCTACATTCGGCAGATCGTCGTCGGCATCGACGGGGCCGACGCCAAGGATTGGAAGTCAGCGCGCAAAATTTTCGCCACCCTCCCTCAGACCACGACCCTCCTCTGGAACGACGGTCCCCGCATCAAGGGCCTGCTCGAGCGCCTCATCTCTTCCGACCTCGAACCCGGCCCCACCGGCAAAGGCAGAAATCTTTGGCTCTGCTTCGGCTACGTCCTTGCCAGCGACCTCGCCCGCGTCGTCGCCGTGCACGATTGCGACATTCTCACTTACGACCGCGCCCTCCTCGCCCGCCTCTTCTACCCCGTCGCCAACGCCACGCTCGGCTTCGACTTTTGCAAGGGCTACTCCGCCCGCTTCTCCGACAAGCTCAACGGCCGCGTCATGCGACTCCTCGTCACGCCGCTGCTCCGCTCGCTCCAGTCCATTCTCGGCGAGCACCCCTTCCTCGTTTACATGGACACTTTCCGCTACCCGCTCGCGGGCGAGGTGTCGATGGACGTCGACATCCTTCGTCGCACCCGGATTCCCGCCGACTGGGGCGTCGAGATCGGCATGCTCGCCGAGGTCTTCCGCGTCGTCTCGCCTAAGGCCATCTGCCAAGTCGATCTCGCCGACCGCTACGACCACAAACACCAGGACATCTCCGCCAAGGACGCTAGCAAAGGCCTCAACAAAATGGCCGTCGACATCGTCAAATGCGTCTTCCGCACCCTCGCTGGTCACGGCATCAAACTCGACCGCGGCCTCTTCGATACCCTCCTCTCCGCCTACGTCCGCAAGGCCGAAGACACCGTCCGTTTCTACGCCGCCGACGCTGCCATAAACGGACTCAATTACGACCGCCACCAAGAAGAACTCGCCGTCTCCACCTTCGTCAAATCGATCCGAGGAGCCAGCGAAGACTACCAAGCCGACCCCTTGGGCGCGCCACTCATCCCCAATTGGAACCGCGTCATCTCCGCCCTTCCTGACTTCTTCGAGACCTTCAACGAAGCCGTCGACACCGACAACAAGTAGGAGAATCCGAGCGTCCCGCGCCCAACGAATCAAGCGGAGCGAGACCTCCGAACCTCACACCATGAGATTCCCCGTGATTCCTCGACTCGGGCCAACCGTGCCGAGGACCAAACCCGCCTCGAACACCACCTTTTCAAACGAATGCTCGTCGACGGTCAGCATCGCCACCGCCACCACGCTCATCGAGACGTCAATGCTCGGAGTTCAACTTCTGTTGCCATCATTCCGATCGTTTGAAATCTAGGAAAAATCGCTCAAAGCGAAAACTGCTTCCGGATTCGCTCACCCGCGTAGTCCAGGACGAGCACCACCACCAAGATGCACAGCAGCACCGCGCAGAACCGGTCCCACCGGGACAACTCCTGGTAAGTCTGCAACCAGACCCCGATCCCGCCCGCCCCGACGTAGCCGATGATCGAAGCGCTGCGGATGTTATATTCCAACATCCACAGCGTCTGACTCCAAACCAGCGGCTTCGCGTGCGGCCAGATCCCGTATTGAAATCGCTGCACCGCGTCCGCGCCCGTCGCCTTGAGACCGTCGGCGACCCCCGAATCAATCGACTCGAACGAATCACTGAAAAATTTTCCCAGATACCCCACGCTGTAGAACGCGAGACCCACCACGCCGGCCAACGGATTCGCCCCGCAGACCGCCACCGCGATCAGCGCCCAAATCAGCCCCGGAATCGACCGCACGCAAACCAGTAGAAACCGCGCCACCCGCACGAGCCAACCGGGCGCGATGTTCATCGAAGCCGCCATCGCCACCGGCAGCGAGACCAGGACCGAGATAAGCGTCGCGATTACCGCAATTTGAAACGTCTCGATGAGCGCCTCTCCGAGCAGCCGCCAATCCGTGAAATTCGGTGGAAAAAATCGCTCCAGAAATCCGACCAGATTCGCGAGGTAATCCAGGTCCCGCCCCGACCCCCGCAACGCCGGGACCGAGAAGATGACCGCCAGAGCGAAGAGCGTCAACGTCACGCTGAACGCGTTCACCTTCGGCTTGCCGGGCCGGGGCACGTTCGCTGGCGGAGCCGAGGCCCGATCTTCCAAGGCGTTCACGGCGCCGCGCGCAGCTTCCACGCCGCCGGGCAAACCCGGCTCAGCGACAGCGTGTAATCCGCGAACTCATCCACGAGATCCGGATCGTGCAGCACGCAGAAAACCGTCCGGCCTCGCGTCCGAGTCTCGTCCCGCAGGTACCCCAAGATGCTCCGCGCCAAGGCGGGATCCAAGCTGGCCACCGGCTCGTCCGCCAAGATTAACTCCGGCCCCTGCATGAGCGCCCGCGCAATGGCCGCCCGCTGCCTCTCACCACCCGAGATCTCGGACACTTGAAATTTTTCAAAACCCTTCAACCCGAAGCGCTCCAACAACTCCCGCGCCTTCGCCTTTTCCGTCCGCGTAAATCCAAACAACGTCCGCCACCACGGTCGCCGACCCAACACTCCACAGCAAACGTTCGTCAACACCGACGCATTCAACGTCAGCCGCAGATGCTGGAAAACGAGCCCCATCCGTTTCTGAAAATCCACCGGCCGGTGATCGCACAGCTGCTCGCACCGATAAGTGATCTCCCCCGCGCCCGGCTCGAGCATCCCCGCCAGACAAGCCAACAGACTGCTTTTGCCGACCCCCGACGGCCCGACGACCGCGACGAACGATCCGCGGGGAACCGACAAATCGAGGTCCCGCACGAGATCACGCTGATCCCGCCGGACGCTCAGCCCGCGCAATTCGACGTGAAACGGCTCCGCCGCTCCGATGGCCGGAGCGGCAGTCATCGTTGCTTGAGCAGTTCCATCGCCGCCTCGATCGGAGCCAGGTGTTCGTCCGCGTCGACCTCGATGAGTTCGGCTGAGAAGACGTCCTCATTGATTTCACCGCCCGAGTCCCGGAGCGCCAGCAATCCGCGCTTGAGAATCTCCCGATCCGCGTCGCTCAACTTCAGAGAAGCCGCGATCACGTGCGTCGGCACGGGACCCTGTTCGGCCACGACCTTCAGTTTCGCCCGTTGCTCGTCCGTCAAATACTCGTCCTCGTCGAAGACGTAGTAGCTCACTGCTGCCGCCTCGGCCTCGCCCGAGAACACCCGCTCGACCGCCGACACGTAGCCGATCCCGTAATTCACATTTCCCTCGCCGAAGAATGCCTCCGGGTTCGCGTCGTCACCGATGAGGCCCTTCTTGTGCAAATCCACCATCGGAATCAGAAATCCCGAGGTGCTCGTCCGGCTACTGAACGCAATCGGCTTCCCCCTCAGATCCTCGACCTTCGCGTAGGGCTTATCCACCAGCGCCAGCCAGTAGCTCATGTAGTATGGGTTGCCTTCGATCTCTCCCGCCAGCAGCAACGAAGCCGCGTCGTTGTCCCGCGCGTTCACCATCTCGGTCGAACTCACGTAGGCCAGATCGATCGTCCCGTTCCTCATCCCCTCGACGATCACCGCCGCCGACGTCGGGACGATCACCTCGACCGGTCTCCCAAAATTCTTTTCCAGGATCGAACCCAGCTCCTCACGTTCCGCCAACATCCGATCCGGATCCTTGTCCGGCTTGAGCGCAACAACCACCTGCTTGAGCGACAGCTCCTCCGCGTTCACCCCCACGGAAAACCCGCCAAAAATAACCAAAGCCAAAAGTCCTCGCAGCATCTTCATGGATTGAGAATGAATCTCATTCCCGCCTGGAAGGCAAGTGCCCGGCTTGAACGGGATCCGCTACACCCAAGAGTTGAGGCGGCTCTGAGTCGCTCCCAGGAAGGACCTCAAGATCACGAAGGGGACCCATTCATTTTCGCCACCTTCCCGTCGTTCATGCTCTTCGTGGTGAAAATTCATTCCGCCACTACCCGCCCTGCACCGCGCGGACCTCGACGTCCCCGATCTCCAGATCCAGCGCCTCGACGGCAACCCGCAAAAACCCCTCCGTCGAATCCGTCAACGCCACGTTCAGCTCACCCACCCGCCCCGCGTCCGCCGCCAGTCGGCCAGACTCCAATGCTTCCCGCACCGCCAGCGCGCAATTTTGCGCGGAGTCCACCAACGTCACCCCCTCACCGGCGGCCCGTCCGATCGCCTCACGTAGCAGCGGATAATGCGTGCAACCCAGCACCAGCGTGTCGATTCCCTCGACCAGCAGCGGCTCCAAGTAGCGCGCCAGCACTTGATCCGTGATCGTATCCTCGAACAATCCTTCTTCGATCAACGGCACCAGCAGCGGACACGCGGCCGTGAAAACCGCTGCCTCGGGCCGGATCACGTGGATCGCCTGCTCGTAGGCCCGGCTCGCGATCGTTGCCCGGGTTCCGATGACCCCAATCCGCCCCGCCCCACTCGCCTTCGCCGCCGCCGCCGCCCCGGGCACGATCACTCCCTGCACCGGCGCACGGAAAAGCTCCTGCATCTTCGGCACGCCCAGCGCCGACGCGGTGTTGCACGCGACCACGATCATCTTCGCGCCCTCGGCTAAGAGGAGTCCGCCGATCTCGACACTGTAGCGTTCGATCGTCCGGCGGCTCTTTCCGCCGTACGGCACCCTCGCTGTGTCGCCGATGTAGAAGATACGCTCCGCCGGCAGCAGCTCGCGCAAAGCCGCCGCGACCGTCAGCCCACCGATCCCGGAATCGAAGACTCCGATCGGTCCGCTCCGCAAATCGCCAACCGCGTCGCCGCTCACCACCATTTCTCCAACTTCTTTTTCCCCACGGCCGGCGTCGGCGCGCCCGCGGGCTCCGGCGGCGCGGACTCCACCTTGACCTTCTCATCTTCGTCGTCCGGCGTGGCTTCTTCCGATTTCCGCGGGGTTGGTCGTGGATTCGGCGGCGGCGTCACCACCTCAGGTTCCACCCCATTCGTCCCCACGCCCTCCAGCGTGGGCCGCGTCGTGGGATCATCCCCCTTCACGATCAACGTCGGCGGCGGTGCGTCCGCTTTCCCGCTAACCGACCTCGTGTAGGCCTTAACGGCTTGCAAAATGGACGCCGCGATCCGCTGCCGATACTCCCCCGACGCGATCAACCGGGCGTCCCGCGCCCCACTCATGAATCCGCCCTCGATCAACACGCCCGGAATGTCGATGGCCTTGATCACCACAAACCGCGCCCGCTTGATCCCGCGGTCGACCATTCCGAGGTTGTTCACGAGCGCCGAATGCACCGCCGCCGCGAGCGCGATGTTCTGCGGATCCTGCGCGTTGCCGCGGTTCTCCTTGAAATCACTGTAACTGAGATTGTCCTCGTCCATCGACGGCACTCCGCGCGGGGCCAGCGCGTAGGTCTCGATGCCGGTCGCGTCCCGGGAATTGCTTTTGTTGAAATGCACGCTGAAAAACAGCGCACCCGGGAATTTGTTTGCAAAACGCGCCCGCTCCTCGAGCGGAACGAACACGTCTCGTGACCGCGTTGTCTTCACGTCGTAGCCCTCCTTTTCAAGCAGTTCCCGCGCCCGGAGCACGACGTCCAGCGCGTAGGCTTTTTCCAGTCCCAGCGGCCCCGTCGCTCCGCTGTCGTGCCCACCATGACCCGCGTCCAACACGATGGTGTGGATCTTTTCCGCGTCCTTGATCTTCCCGGGCCGCAGCACCGGCTCAAGGATTTTCGTCACGTCCATCGCCGAGAGGTAGACCTCGCCGTTGCGCGTCTCCATTGAGAAGCAAAGCACGTATTTCACGCCGTTGATGAACAGATCCCGCCCCCCGGCGACCCCCTTGACCTCCCGGCCCGCCGCGCTCAGCACAAACTTTTTCCGATCCGTCCGCTCCTCCGTTAGCCGGTAAAAATTCGCCACGTCTGAAACGGGCACGTAACGCCGACCATCCACCTTGATCACGTTCCACGTTGCGCCCTGGACGGACAGCCCCGCGACGAGCAGGGCGAAGGTGACGAGAAAGGAGCGCATGGGGCCGACAAGGTGGAAACGCCCCGCCCCCGACGCAAGCGGTTTCTCCCGCTCCCCCGGCCCGTCATTCTGAGCGGAGCGCAGATTTCCTGACTTCTCTCCCGGTCGACTAATCGGGCTGCGATCTCCCGGGAGGAACCAAAGTATCCGCCGGCAGCTCCAACGCACGGTCCAGCACCGGCTCGAGCTCGATCTTCTGCAGCTTTCCAACCAGCCCCGGATCATTCGCTGCCGCGAGCAGCTTTTCGTTCGTCAGCAATCGCTCGACCTTCCCACTCCTCGCCGCCTCGTTGACGCTCGCGTCGGCAGCCAGATCGACAAACGCGTCGTCTCCCGTGATCGCTCGGATTTCCGGCTGGTCGAGCAGCCTCTGCAACGCCGAAGGATCGGAGGCAACCTGCCCCAGCTTGCCCATCACTCGGTAAGTGCTCTCCGGCATCGGATCGATCGCTTTGAGAGCTGAGCCAACGGACCCTTCCTTGATTGAATCGTTCACCCGCACCGTCACTGCCTCCAACCAGCTCGGCTGCGGCACACCGTAATACTTCGCCACGTCGCCAAACCTTGGTTCCGCGAAAGCTCCAAGCCCCCGCACGAAAAACAGCGCCCCCCACACGAGAGTCAGACCAAAGAATAATCCCACCGCCGCACCGCCTCCCCCGTAAACCAAACGCAGTAGGAACGACCTCTGGTGCTCGGTCCGCTTGAAGAGCACGGCCCCCAGCACGGCCACTCCGATCCACACCCCGACACCCGCGACGAATCCCGTGACCGCCCCGATCACAATGGCCGGAACTGGAATCGCCCAACCCAACACCGCCGGAGCGACCCCGGACACCGCCAGCCCGACAAACAACCCTGCGAACATGCCCGCAAGCGACAACGCGGATCGCACGATCCCCTTCCGCCAACCGACGTAGGTCGACCAAAGTATCGTCACGAGCGTCCAGACGAGGAACGCTGTGCTGTAAAATGGAGACCCCTCAGGCACGGGTGGCTCGCTGCCGCAACGCGTGATCCGCGAGGACCAATGCCGCCATCGCCTCGACCATCGGCACGGCACGCGGCAGAACGCACGCGTCGTGGCGGCCCCGCGCCTTCAACTCCGCCGCCTCACCCCCGGAAGTCACCGTCTGCTGCGCGCGCGAGATCGTCGCCGTCGGCTTGAAAGCGATTCGAAACGCGATGGTCTCGCCGTTGGAAATCCCCCCTTGCACACCGCCCGACAGATTCGTCGCCGTCCGCACCGCTCCCTCCCGCATCTCGAAAGCATCATTGTGCTCCGAACCACGGAGCCTCGTTCCCGCAAACCCCGACCCGATTTCGAACCCCTTCGTCGCCGGCAGACTCATCATCGCTTTCGCCAAATCCGCTTCCAATTTGTCGAAAACCGGCTCGCCCAGCCCCGCGGGCACGCCCCGCAGCACGCACTCGATCACTCCCCCGATGGAGTCACCTTCCGACCGCACCGCCTTGATCCGCTCGATCATCCGCTCCGCCGCCGCCCCGTCCGGGCAGCGCACGACGTTTTGCTCCACGTCGTTCCGCGTCACCTTCGCGGCGTCCACCTCCGACCCTAGGTCGTGAATCCCGCTCACCCACGCGACGATTTCGAGACCGTCGTAGACCGATCGCAACCACTTCTCGGCGACGGCCCCGGCAGCGACCCGCCCGATGGTTTCACGCGCCGAGGACCGCCCGCCGCCCTGCCAGTTCCGGATTCCGTATTTCGCGTCGTAGGTGTAGTCCGCGTGCGAAGGCCGATACATCGTCTCCATCTCGGAGTAGGCCTCGGGCCGCGCGTCGGTATTCGGAACCATGATCGAGATCGGCGTCCCCAACGTCTTCCCCTCGAACGTCCCGCTGAGAATCTTGCAAGTATCCGTCTCCTTCCGCGGCGTCACGATTTCGCTCTGCCCCGGTCGACGCCGATCCAGCGCCGGCTGCAAATCGGCCTCCGTGAGCGGCAGCAAAGCCGGACACCCATCGATCACAACGCCAACCCCGCCGCCGTGGGACTCGCCCCAAGTCGAGATCCGAAATAGACTGCCAAAAATACTCCCCATACCGCCGAAACAGATAGAGCCGACCTCCCACCCTGACAAGCCCGCGCCCTCCCAGTGGCATTGCGCTTCCAGCCAATGACCATCCTAACCAGCGAAGCCCCACTTCCAACACCCACCCAATCCACCCCAAACGTATCCTGACCATGAAAATCGGAATCACCGGAGCCACCGGCTTCATCGGCACCCACCTCGCCGCCCAGGCTCGCGACCGCGACCACGAGCTGATCGCCTTCTCCCGATCCCCGAAAAAAATCCCCCCAGGCTTCACCGAAACCCGCCACTTCGACATCGACGCCACGCCCGACCTCTCCGGTCTCGACGCCATCGTCCACCTCGCGGGAGAATCCATCCTGGGCCTCTGGACCCCGTCGAAGAAGCGCCGCATCCTCGACAGCCGCGTCGAAGGCACCCGCCGCATCGTCGAAGCCATCGCCGCCGACCCCGACGGACCCCGCACCTTCGTCGCCAGCTCGGCCATCGGCTACTACGGCGACACCGGCGACACCACCGTCGACGAGACCTCACCAGCTGGCACCGGCTTCCTCGCGAAGGTCGCCCGCCTCTGGGAAGCCGAAGCGGAAAAGGCCCCCGCGTCCGTCCGCACCACGCTCCTCCGCACCGGCTTCGTCATCGGCGACGGCGGCGCGATGAAGCTCGTCGGCCCCGTGTTCAAGGCGGGCGTCGGCGGTCGCCTCGGCGACGGCCAACAATGGATGTCCTGCGTCCACGTCGACGACGTCGCCGGCATCATCCTTCACGCGCTGGAAAGCGAGACCGTCTCCGGTCCCCTCAACGCGGTCGTCCCCGAGCCGGTTCGCAACGTTACCTTCACCCAAGCCGCCGCCAAGGCCAGCCACCGACCGGCCGTGATCCCCGCCCCGGCCCTCCTCCTCAAGATCACCCTCGGCGAGCTTTCCCACCTGCTCCTCGACAGCCAACGCGTCCTGCCCAAGGCCACGCTCGCCAGCGGCTACAAATTCCGCTTCCCTAACGTCGCATCGGCGCTGACCGCCGTCCTCGACGATTGAACCGACTCATTTCCTTCCTCCGCCGCGAAGCCGCCCTCATCGGGTGCCTCATCTCGACCGCACTCTTCTTCACGGTCCTCGCCGAGCCGGTCACGCAGCTCGACGGCCTCCTGCCATTCTCCCTCTTCACAACCTGGCTCGTCGGCATCATCCTCTGGGCCGCCTTCTCGGTCCTCCGCCACGCCGACGTTATCGCCCACGAACTGGGCGAGCCCCTCGGCACCCTTGTCCTCACGCTTTCGGTCATGTGCATCGAGGTCAGCATCATCACCGCGGTCATGTTCTCCGGCGAACCAAACCCCGCGTTCGCCCGCGACACGATGTTTGCGGTCATCATGATTGTCCTCAACGGCCTCGTCGGCCTCGCCCTCCTGCTTGGCGGCATCCGCCACCACGAGCAGACCTACAACCTCCAGGGTGCCCAATCCTACCTCGGCGTTCTCCTCCCACTCGCCGGCTTCGTCCTCATCCTCCCAAACTTCACCCGTTCCACCCCCGAAGGCACGTTCTCGACGATGCAGCTCGTCTTCGTCGGCCTCATCGCCTTCCTCATCTACGGCGTCTTTCTCGCCATCCAAACCGTCCGCCACCGCGAGTTTTTTACCGAACCCAGCACCGCCACCAACGACCATCCTCCCGTCGACGCCAAAAAACCGAACGTCGTCCTCCACGTCATCCTTCTTCTGGCCTACCTCGTTCCCATCGTCCTTCTCGCTAAGAAGCTGGGCTACACGATGGATTACGCCATCTCCAACCTCGGCGCGCCCCAGGCTCTCGGCGGCGTAATCGTGGCGACGATGGTCCTCGCGCCGGAAGGTCTCAGTGCGCTTTTCGCGGCTCTGAACAACCGCCTCCAACGCTCCGTCAATCTGCTCCTCGGCTCAGCCGTCGCCTCCATTGGCCTCACGATCCCCGCGGTTGTTCTGATCACGATCCTCACCGGCAATCCGCTCACCCTCGGCCTCAACCACGCCGACTCAATTCTGCTCTTAATCACCCTCGCGAGTGCTTTCATCACCTTCGTCAGCGGGAAAACGAACATCCTCCAGGGAGCCATCCACCTCGTTCTTTTCCTCGCCTACCTGATTCTTATCTTCGATTAGATCTTCCCGAGATCGCCCACGCCGTCGTCACGCGTCATGATTCAATACGATTCCGGCCCCGTTTTGATTGCCACACCCACCGGCGAGGAGTCGACTGACCTTGCTAGGATCCTCCTCGGGGCCAACGCCACGGCGATTGTTCACGACAATCTCGAAGAACTCATCCTCGCCGCCGACTCGGCAACCGGCGCCATCCTCCTGGCGGAGGAATCCCTCGACAGCCCCGGTCTCGAAGCCCTCCTCGCCTACCTAGATACCCGCCCGCCCTGGTCCGACCTTCCCATTCTTTGCCTCAGCCCCAAGGACCCGTCCACAACCTCCGCTAAAAACCCGGCGCGCCGCCACGAGCTCGCCGATCACCTAACAATCATCGAGCGCCCCTTCCGTCCGGAAACTCTCATCTCTGCGGTCCGCGCCGGTCTCCGCGCCCGCATTCGCCAATGGCAGGTCCGCGACCTTCTCTCACAGCGGAACGAAGCTGCCGAAGCCCGCGGCGTGAGTGAAGATCGACTCCGCGTCGCCACCGATGCGGCGGGCATTGGGATTTGGGAGGTCGCTTCCAACTTGAGCCAACTCATCTGGGACGACCGGTGCCAGGCCCATTTCGGCCTGCGACCGGGCGCACCGGTCACCTACGAACGATTTCTCGAATGCCTGCACCCCGAAGACCGCGAACGAGTCGAGCGGGCCGTCGCCACCTGCGTGGCACCGGGCGCCTCCAAACTCTACGATATCGAATACCGGACCATCGGACTCCACGACAAAATCGAACGCTGGATCGCCGCCTCCGGCCGCACCTTCACCGATCCCGCAACCGGGATGACCCGTTTCATCGGTGTCACGATGGACGTCACTCGACGCAAACTTGCCCAAGCGGACCTCCTCGAAGCGAAATCCCAAGCCGAAGCCGCGAATGCCGCGAAGGACGATTTTATCGCCGCCCTCTCCCACGAACTTCGCACCCCACTTACCCCCATTCTCATGTGCGTGTCGTCTCGAGCCGACCTGCCAGACCTGCCCGCCGATCTCCGCGCGGATCTCGCCATGATCAAACGCAACGTCGAGCTCGAAGCCCGGCTCATCGACGATCTCCTCGACCTGACGCGCGTCGCCCAGGGCAAACTGGACCTCCGCTTCGAACCAGTCGAGTGCCACGCCCTGCTCGAATCCGTCCGCGAGATCTGTTCCGCTAGTTCAAACGCCCGCGCCAACGTCGCGATCCAGATCCAATTCGGGGCGACCGCCCACCACGTCAAGGGCGACCGCACCCGCCTCCATCAGATCGTGTGGAACCTGGTTCAGAACGCCGTCAAATTCAGCGACACCGACGGAACGGTCATCATCCACACGTCGAACCCCCAACCCGGACGCCTCGCCATCCGCGTCACGGATACGGGAAAAGGGATCCCCGACCATCAAATCGAATCCATTTTCAATGCCTTCGAGCAAGGGGGCCGGGACGTCACCACCCGGTTCGGTGGCCTGGGTCTCGGGTTAGCCATCGCCCGCGCTCTCGTCGAAAGCCACGGTGGCACGATCAAAGCCAAAAGCGGAGGAAGTGGGCGGGGAGCCACTTTCACCGTGGAATTCGACACCCTTCCCCCGCCCGCCCAGCAGGAATCGCGATCCGACGCCACCAACCCGCCCACCGCAGAGCATCTTGAAATCCTGATCGTCGAAGATCACGAATCCACTCTGACCATTTTCTCCCGCCTCTTGAACCGCGCCGGTCACGACATCTCGACGGCAACCAACCTCGCGGAGGCTCGCCAGCTCCTGGCGGCGTCCACGTTTGATTTGCTCATCACCGACCTCGCGCTTCCCGATGGCTCCGGCCTCGAACTCGTCGATTGCATCGACCAGTCTCGAACTGCGAGCATTGCGCTCAGCGGATTCGGGATGAACGACGACATCCAACGCTGCCGTGACGCCGGCTTCACTCGCCACATCACCAAACCCGTCGACTGGGAACTCCTCGGCGATCACATCGCCACCGCCGTTGCCGAAAACGCGAACCGCCAAAAATTTCAAAACCTCGAAACTTCAGAACCTTAAATATCCCATGGCAGCACCACAGAACATCATCGCGATCGTCTACGACTACGACCAGACGCTCAGCCCGAACTACATGCAGGACGAAGCGCTGTTCCCACACTTCGGCATTAATTCCAAGAGTTTCTGGGAGCGCTGCACCGAGCTGGTCACCAACGAAGGTTACGACAACGAGCTCGCCTACATGAAGGTCATGCTCGACACCCTGGCGATGGACCGCCCGACCAACGCCGAGCTCAAATCGCTCGGAGAAAAGATGAATTTCTACGCCGGTCTGCCCGAGATGTTCCAGGAGTTCCAGAGCGGCCTCCTCACCGCGGAGCACGAGGCCCACGGCATCACCGTCGAGCACTACATCATCTCCTCCGGCCTCAAGATCCTCATCGAAGGCAGCCGACTCGCGCCATTTATCAAAGCCATCTTTGGTTGCGAATTTGCCGAGGACCAAGACGGTCGTATCAGCTTCCCCCGCCGCGTGATCAGCCACACGCAGAAGACCCAATACCTGTTCCGCATCAACAAAGGCATGCTGGAGATGACCGACGACGTGAACGACCACATGGCCCCGGACCTCCGCCCCATCCCCTTCCCAAACATGGTCTACGTCGGCGACGGACCGACCGACGTCCCGTGCTTCACCGTCATGCGCCGCAACGGAGGCCAAGCCATCGCCGTCTACAACGCTGACGAGCCCAGCCGCGCGTCGTTTAAGAAGTGCTACCAACTCTGCGTCCACGCCGACCGGGTGAAGAACATCGCCCCTTCCGACTTCCGCCGCGGCAGCCACCTCCGGCTCTTGCTGGAAGAAATGGTCCACGAAATCGCCGAACGCATCGTCAACCGCCGCCGGACGGACACCGCGGCGGGAACGGTGAAAGCCCCGAAGTTCTGATCCACAGACCCTCGCTCCGCCCCTTAGGTTTTGATCCCGGCCGGGTGCCGGAAGCACGCCGGGGCGTCGGCATCCTGCCGATGGTCCTGACCTAATCCGCGCAGCGGATCGTCTCCCTCACCCCAACCCAAGCGTCGGCCCCTCGCCACCGGCCTCTTCCTCGGCTGCGGTGCTTACGACCGGCGCGATCGCCTGCAGCTTCTCCTTCGCGGCGAAATTCATGAGCTTCACGCCCATCGTGTTGCGCCCGACCTCCCGAATCTCCGCCACCCGCGTCCGCACCATCTGACCCGCACTCGTGATGAGCATGATCTCGTCCGCGTCCGTCACCGTCAACGCACCGACGACCAATCCGGTCTTGTCGCCGGTCTTCATCGTGATGATTCCTTTGCCGCCGCGCGATTGCAGCCGGTATTCCTCGAACAGAGTCCGTTTCCCGATCCCGTTCTCACCCGCCACGAGCAGCGCCGCGTTTGGCACCACGATCGCCGCACCGATCACTTCGTCGCCGGCGCCAAGCCGAATGCCCCACACGCCCACCGTGTCGCGACCCTGATCGCGAAGTTGCCCTTCCTCGAACCGAATACTGATCCCCTTACGCGTCACGAGCACGACCTCGCTGTGTCCGTCGGTCAGCCGGACATCGATCAGCTCGTTCCCCTCTTCGATCTTAATCGCGATGATCCCGCCCGAGCGGATATTGGAAAATTTCGAAAGCGTCGTCTTCTTGACGACACCCGTCCGAGTCGTGAACAGGATGGAATTGTCGTCCGTCCAAGTCTTGTCGACCGCCGCCGCACCGATGCCGGTGATTTTCGCCTGAATCCGAAGCGTCGCCGCGATTTTTTCACCCGACTGCAGGCTCAACAGGTTCGCGATCGAGCGCCCCTTTGACGTCCGACCCATCTCGGGAATCTCGTAAACTTTCTCGACGTAGACCCGCCCGCCCTTCGTGAAGAACATCAGGTAGTCGTGCGTGCTCGCGGTGAAGAGGTGCTCGACGAAATCGTCCGCATCGTCCTCGTGCGCCGCCTCTCGCGTCCCCATTCCGATCACGCCCTTGCCGCCGCGCCGCTGAGACCGGTAGGAACTGACCGCAGTCCGTTTGATGAATCCCTTGTGCGTGATCGTGATGATGCAGCCCTCGTTCGCGATGAGGTCCTCCATGTTGATCTCGCCCTCGTCCGGAACGATCTGCGTGAGCCGCGGACCCGAGTATTTTTCCTTAATCTCCGTCAGCTCGGCTTTGATGATGGCCAGCACCCGCGCTTCCTTCGCCAAGATGTCGAGGAGGTCTTTGATCTTCTCGAGGAGCTTGTCGTATTCCGACTTAATCGCGTCCTGCTCCAGCCCGGTGAGCTGATACAGCCGCAAATCGAGAATCGCCAGCGCCTGCCGCTCGTTGAACTTATACTTCCCGTCGACGATCTTCGCCGGATCGGTAATGAGCACCCCGATCTGCTCGACCGCTTTTTGCGTCCACTCGAGCGCCAGCAACCGCTGCTTCGCGTGCTCGCGGTCATCCGAGTCGCGGATGATCTTGATGAAGTCATCCAGGTTCGCCAGCGCGACCAACAAAGCCTCCAGACGCTCGGCGTCCTTCTCGGCCTCGCGCAGCAAGTAGCGGGTTCGTCGCAGGATGACCTCGCGTCGATGTTCGATGTAGGCCGTGAGCGCGTCCTTGAGTGATAACAGCCGCGGCTTGCCCCGGTCGATCGCCAGCATCGCGACGGAGAACGAACTTTCCAGCGCGGTGTGCTTGTAGAGAAGATTTTGGAGAATCTTGGGATTCGCGTCGCGCTTGAGGTCGATCACGACGCGCGTGTTTTCATCGGACTCGTCGCGCACGTCGGAGATCCCGCTGATCACCTTGTCGTTCACGAGCGCGGCGATCCGTTTGACCAATTCCGCGCGGTTCACGCCGTAGGGAATCTCCGAAACGATCATCTGCTCGCGCCCGCCCTTCACCTCGGTGAGCGCCATCTTGCCGCGCACCCGAACCGATCCCTTGCCGCCCTCAAAGTAGGAGCGAATCCCGGCGCCACCCTGAATCATGCACCCCGTCGGGAAATCCGGGCCTTTGATGAAAACCATCAACTCATCGAGCGTGATCTCGGGGTTATCGATCTGCGCAAAGATTCCTTCGATCAGCTCGCCGAGATTGTGCGGCGGGATGTTCGTCGCCATGCCGACCGCGATCCCGGTGCCGCCGTTGACGAGAAGGTTCGGAAACGCCGCCGGGAAAACGGTCGGCTCCTGCCGGGTCTCGTCGTAGTTGTTGACGAAATCCACGGTGTCCTTGTCCATGTCCGTCATCAGCGCAGCGCCGAGGTGCCGCAAACGGGCCTCGGTGTAACGCATCGACGCCGGCGGATCGCCTTCGACCGAACCAAAATTGCCCTGCCCGTCGACGAGCATTTCGCGCATCGCCCAAGGTTGCGCCATGTGTACGAGCGTCGGGTAGATCGCTTGGTCACCGTGCGGGTGGTAATTACCCATCGTCTCACCGACGATCTTCGCGCACTTGAGGTGCTTGCGGTTCGGCTGAACGCCGAGGTCGTTCATCGCGTAAAGGATCCGCCGTTGCGAGGGCTTCAATCCGTCCCGTGCGTCGGGCAGCGCCCGGGAGATGATGACCGACATCGAGTAGTCGAGAAACGAAGTCGACATCTCCTTCGAGACATCAATTTTTTCGACCTTTTCGTTCAGATGAAACATGGGAAATAAGTATTAGCTAATTCAAGGAGCAGCGGCTTCCGACCGCCGAAGTGGATGTTAGACGTCCAGCCGCGCGTTCAGCGCGTTATCCTCGATAAATTGTCGACGGGGTTCCACAACGTCGCCCATCAGGATCGTAAACATCCGGTCCGCGTCCACGGCATTGTCTTCGTTCAGATCGACTTTCAGCAATCGCCGCTTGTCGGGGTTCATCGTCGTCTCGAAAAGCTGTTTGGGGTTCATTTCACCAAGACCCTTAAATCGCTGGATGCTGAGACCCTTTTTACCGATTTCGATGACCTTGGCGAGCACCTCCGGCACCGAGAAGATCGGGTGAACCTTGGCGTTATCGCCTTCGCCTTCGATCAGTTCGAACAACGGATGATCCTTGTCGGAGAAGTGCTCGACTTTGAAACCCTTCTTGGCGAGGTCGTCGATGATCTTGCGCACCGAAGTTGCCTCGTGCAACTCGACTAGGTTCGCCCGCCGGTGAACGACCGTTTTTTTCTTCGGCGCTACCGGAGCGACAGGCACTTCGACCACGGGCGCTTCGGCGTCGGCGTCTTCCTCGGCCGTTTCCTCAGCAACCGGCGGATCGAAGATGTTGAGGTCGAGGTTGTTCTCGTGGAACTCGCGCAATTCCGTCTCCCCCGGAAAATAAGTCACCCACTCGGTGTTCCCCTCGCGCACTTTTAACAAATAACCGGGAAACGTCCCCGTCTTCGGGTCGCGCTCGCCCATGTAGGATTCGAAGTCCCCGCCCTGGCGGCGGATCGAATCGCTAAACTTAGCCAGCCGTTCGAGCAGCTCGAGCAAGTCCTTCATCTGGGACGTTGAAAAGACCTTGCCGTCGACGAGGTTCTTCAACCGCACTTCCTCGGCTCCGAGGCTGATGAGGATCTTGTTCAGCTGCGCGTCCGTATCGACGTATTCCTCCCGCTTCTTCCGCTTGATCAGATACAGCGGCGGGCAGGCGATGTAGATCTTCCCCTGCTTCACGAGCTCGGTCATTTGCCGGTAGAAAAAGGTCAACAGCAGGGTGCGAATGTGCGATCCGTCGACGTCGGCGTCCGTCATGATGATGATCCGACCGTAACGCAGCTTCTCCATGTTGAAGGTGCCTTCTTGGTCCTTCTCTTTCTCGCTGTTACTCTGGCCGATCCCCGTGCCGATCGCGGTGATCATGGTCTGGATTTCGGTGTTTTGAAGCACCTTGTCCAGCCGGGCTTTCTCCACGTTGATCAGCTTCCCGCGGATCGGAAGGATCGCCTGAAAACGCCGATCACGCCCCTGCTTGGCCGAGCCACCGGCCGAGTCGCCCTCCACGATGTAGAGTTCAGTCAGATTCGGGTCGCGCTCGGAGCAATCCGCCAATTTCCCGGGCAGTCCGCCGCCGGTCAGCGCACCCTTGCGCACGGTCTCACGCGCCTTGCGCGCCGCTTCGCGAGCGCGAGCGGCCATCAGGCATTTATCGATGATCTTCTTCCCGACGCCGGGGTTCTCGTCGAAGTGAAGCATCAGCCCCTCGTAACTCACCGAGCCGACGATTCCATCGACCTCCGGCGAGATGAGTTTCACCTTCGTCTGCGACTCAAAGCGCGGATCAGGGTGCTTCACGCTCACCACCGCAGCGATGCCTTCGAGCACGTCGTTGCCGGTGATCGCGGGGTCCTTGTCTTTGAGTAGGCTCTGGTTCTTCGCGTATTGATTGATCGCGCGCGTCAGGGAGCCGCGGAAACCACTGGAGTGCGTCCCGCCGTCGGGATTGGGAATCGCGTTCGTGTAGCAGAGCAACTGCTCGTTGTAGGAGTCCGTGTAGTGCAGACCGATCTCGACGATCACCCGGTCGCGCGTGCCCTTCACGAGGATCGGTTTCGGGTGGACGAGCGTCTTGTTTTCGATGAGCCGCGTGACGAAATCCTCGATCCCCTTCTTGTGCTGAACCTGCAGCGGCTTGTTGCCGTCCGTCCGCTCGTCGAGGAACGTGAAGCTCAGTGGCGCGTTGATGTAGGCCAGGTCGTTCAGCCGCGTGATAATGCGCTCAGCCTTGAACTCGATCGTCTCCTCGAAAATCTGTGTGTCCGGGAAAAAGGTGATCAGCGTCCCGCTCTGCTTCTTATTTTTGACCTCCGCGATCACGTGCAATGGCTTCACCACCGCGCCCCGCTCAAACGTCATCGAGTGGATCTGCCCGTCGCGGGTCACTTCGACCTTGAACCACTCGGAAACCGCGTTCACGCACTTGGCACCGACACCGTGCGTGCCTCCCGAGTACTCGTAGTTTCCTTGACCGTATTTGCCGCCGGAGTGCAACCGCGTGAGAACCAACTCCACACCCGGAATCCCTTCTTCCTTGTTGATGTCGACGGGGATCCCGCGACCGTTGTCTCGGATCGAGAGCGAGCCGTCCGCGTGGATCGTCAAATCGATGTGAGTACAATGACCGGCCAGAAACTCGTCCACCGAGTTGTCGAGAACCTCGGAGACGCAATGGTGCAGCGCCCGCTCGTCCGTGCCGCCGATGTACATGCCCGGCTTCTTGCGGACCGCTTCGAGTCCCTTCAACGAACTTAGATCGTCGGCGTTGTAGTCGCCCTTTTTCGAGGCTGTTTCGCTGGGGGGGAGAATCGGTTCGTCCGCGTCGGGCATAAAGAAAAGTGGGCAGGTCGGGTAGGGCCAAGAATCTAGTGAGTCGAAAGGGAGGACACAACAGAAAATCGGCCAGGTCTGCGGCCCCCGAACACAAGCCGTTGAGTTTCCAGCCGACGGCAACTCTACATATCGACACACGGCCATCATTTCGACCACGATCAGCGCCCGATGCGACTCGCGCGTTCCATTCTGCTTCTGCTCGTTCTGCTCGCGATCAATTTCGGAGCCACAAACGCGAATCGGGAGAACGTCTTCGTCGACGGTGAGGTGTATTTTGTCGACGCCGATTGCTACTCCCGAATGACCCGCGTCCAGCGGGTGTTCGAGCGACCGTTCACCCGGATCGATCACCATGAATTCGAAAACTACCCCGACGGAACCGATCCCCACACCACCGCCCCATTCGATTACCTCATCGTCGGCCTCAAGCTCATTCTCTCGCCGTTCACGACCAACGCTCCCGACTTGGCGGGAGCCTGGATTTCGCCGCTGCTTTCACTGGCGCTCCTGACGTTCCTTTGGATCTGGACGGGCCGCGAGCAATTCCCTTACCGATTCCCCGCGCTCCTCATCCTCGCCGCGTCGCCGATCGTGGTCCAGGCCTTCCAGCTCGGCCGCCCCGACCACCAATCCCTCACCCTCGCCCTCGTCACCGCCGGCCTTGCCGCCGAGATGACCCTCCGCCGCTCCCGCACCCGCTCGTGGGCCATTGCCTGGGGTCTCATCTGGGGTACCGCCCTCTGGGTCACCCTCTTCGAACCCGTCATCCTCCTCACCCTCGTTCTCCTCACCCGCTTCATCTCGCAAGACACCCCGGGGAGATCCCGCCGTCCCTTCGTCATCGCCGCTGCCACCGCGTCACTCGTGTTCGGCATCGCCAGCCTCCTCGACGGCTGGCGCATCGGTCCGCTCCCGCCCGAGGTCGCCGAGTATTTCCCCCGCTGGGCCACCCTCCTCGGCGAACTCCGCCCGGTACCCATTTTTTCCAGCATCTGGTTCTCCTGGTTCGGCTACCTCCTTCCCGCGATCATTCCCCTTGCCCTCTGGGGCATTTCACGGAGCGGCGCGTTGAGTCGTTCGCTCCCGCTCGTCCCGCCCTCCGGGCTGCACCAAGCTCCGGTGTTCCAGCCGCGGAAGTCCACGTTCATCATTCTCCCCATCTTAGTCATCCTCTTCGCCCTCACCCTCTGGCAGATCCGTTGGGCACCCTTTTTCGTCACCTTCGCCGCCCTCCTCCTGCCGGCCGCCCTCGTCGCCATTCCCTCGCGCCTCGCCGCTTACACGATCTTCTCACTTAGCCTCTTCCCGATCCTCTCGGCTTGGGACGCCAAGCTCTACCCCGACGCCGACACCCAAGCCGCACTCACCGATCAACGCACGGAGAACCTCCTCCTCCGCCAGACCGCAATCGCCCTCGTCTCCAACGAAACCACCCCCATCCTCGCCCCTTGGTGGCTCTGCCCCGCCATCGCGTATTGGTCCGGCCAACCCTGCGTCGGCGGCAGTTCCCACCAAAGCCTTCCCGGCATCGCGGACACCGCCCGCTTTTACCTTTCGACCAGCCCCGCCGAAGCCCTCGCCATCCTCGAACGCCGTCAGGTCCGTTACGTCATTGCCTACGAACCCGACCGTCTCATCAGCACGTCCGCCGTCCTCCTCGACCAAACACCAACCCGCGACGTCCTCGCCACCGCCCTCTTCGATCGCCCCCAGACTCTTCGCGACTTCGAAGTCGTTTACGCCAACCCTTACTTCCGCATCCTCAGCCAGCGAGCGACTCCGCCGGGACGCGGCGGGGTCGATTGATCGGCGGGGATTCTTCGCGGCTTCACGGGAGTATCCAACACCAGAGCAAGCCGACAGCCAGACCACGGAACGAGGCAGACTCCGGGATCGAGCCGTTCCCCATCTCGAAACGGACGGGCGAACTTTCCTTTGCGAATCCAAAAAGTCGCCAAGCCCATCGACAAACTACAACCACCTCCTTGATGGCGTTCGACTACGTCCCGCCCAAGAGGACCTCCGCCGCCTTGCGGGCGGACTGGGCGGTGCGGGCGTCGCGACGGATGTGCGCGGTGATGATGGCACCCTCCATGAGAAAGGTGATCTCGTCGGCCTTCTGCTCGGGATCGTCGAAGCCGATTTCTTCGACGCGGGCGAGGATGAAATCCCGGAAGCGCTTCTTGTGCCGCGCCGCGACCTGGTGGACCGGGTGGTCGCCCTGTCCGTATTCGCTGCACGCGTTGGAAAAGATGCAGCCGTAGAAGGATTCGTCGCGGAACCATTCGCCCAGCACGTCGAAGAGCGCGAGCAACGTCGCGCGGGGGTCGTCGTGGCCGCGCTTGGTGACCTCGGTGAAAAAATAGCCGCGCAGCATCCGGTCCCGATCCTCCAGGTAGGCGACGATGAGATCTTCCTTCGTCTCGAAGAGCGCGTCGAATACCGTCCGGCTCACCCCGGCGGCGGTGATCAGTTCCTCGATGGTGACGCTTTGGTAACTGCCGTCGTTGAAAAGCCGCCCGGCGGCTTGGAAGAGGGACGCTTGGGGTGAATCGGGATTTTCCGTCGTCATGGCTTCAATCGTTTGCGGGCTGGCAGGCTGGCATTGAGGAGGGTTTCGGCGGATCGCCGGGCGAGCGCGGCCGGATTGGATTCCCGGCGAATTTGCGCCATCACCGCGGCACCTTCGATCAGAAAATAAAGCTGATCGGCCAGCTCGATGGGGTGGTCCGCTCCGGCTTCCTGACAGAGCGTGGCCAGGTCCGCTTGCACGAGCGCGTTGTGATTGGCGACCGCCACCAGGATCGGCTCGTTGAGTCCGGTGAACTCGGACGCGGCATTCGTGAAGAGCGAACCCCGGAAATCCGGCCGCCCGAACTCTTCGCCCATCACGTCGAACGTCGCCAGAATGCGCTCCCGCGGCGTCGCGGCGCGTTTTGCCAGTTCCCGCTGCAGCCCGCCGCGGGTTAGCGCACTGACCTCCCGCAGGACTTCGATGATGAGATTGTCCTTCGTCTTGAAGTGCGCGTAAACCGTCATCTTGGTGGTCCCGGCGTCCGCGGCAATCGCGTCCACGCTGGTCTTGTGGAACCCGTTCGCGAGGAAGAGCCTTCGGGCGGACTGGAGGGTTTGTTCGCGCTTGAGGGACATGAAGCGAAGACCATCGCACCAAAGAACTCGACTGACTAGTCGACATTCGTGGTCGGCGATTTATGCCCCCGATGACTTTATTTTTCGAGCTTACACGCAATTTCTTCGACGAAAAAATTTGTAAGTCGAGCTCTATACTATACCGATTAGTAAACATGCCGCAGCAACCTCGAAAAAATGCCCAAATGAAAAAGACAAAACAGATCCTCGCCCCCTGCTTCGCCACCCCCCGGGGGGCGCAGGAAACTTCCAGCCCCTTCACCCGCGTTCGCTCACTCCCCGCCGTCGCGATCCTCGGGATGCTGAGCCTGCTGCTCCCCGCACCCGCCTCGGCCGCAGTCCTCGTCAGCGTCAATCAGGTCGGCAACGACGTCGTCTTCACCGGCGGCGGGTCGCTGGACCTTCCTGAAGTGGCGTCGATGCCATCGGGGCCGCTCGGGGGCGGCATCCTGCCCAACCTACCCCTCTGGGCGGTGGGTGAATCCGTGGCCCCCGATGTTTACGCCACCCTTGGCGGAGGCCCCACGTCCTTCGGCGACGGCAGCGACATCACCAATGCCGACTTCAACACCGGCGACGTATTCGGCCTGTCGTTCAACCCCAGCGCGCTGCCGGGGAGCGGCCCGAATTTCGGATTGGTCGTGCCGCAGGGCTACACCTCCGGCCTGACCCTGTTGGGCGGCAGCACCTACACTGGCGCGACCTACGGCAGCCTCGGCATCACGCCGGGCACCTACACCTGGACCTACCTCGTCGGCATGGACTTCGATACCCCCGTGGTGGACACCCTGACTCTCACGATCAATCCCGTCCCTGTCCCCGAGCCCGCCAACGCCGCGCTGTTCGCGCTGGGTGCCGCGCTGCTGCTCGCTCGGCGACGTCGCCTCCGCAGCCGAGCTTCAACCAACTCTCCACCCAGCTCGATCCTTCGGGGCCTCGCCCCCGCCGTCGCGCTCGCCGCCGCTGCCTTGTCCGTTGCCGCACCGGCCCACGGGCAATCCACCGTCTTCTACACCGGCGACTCGCCGGTCGTGAACCCGCGGTTCTTCGGCGACTCGCGCAACTGGTCCCCCGGACGCGTCCCGAGCGGGACCGACCTGGTCGTCATCGAACGCTCCATCATCAACCCCGGCGGGCTGCGAATCTTCGACGGCACGAGCGTGCAGCGCCTGCGCTTCGGTGGCAACGCGTCGATGATCCTGATGCCCGAAGGCACGCTGTCCGCCCTGGACGTCACCATCGGGGCGACCAACAGCGGCAACGTCGGCGGGACCTTCACCACCGTCCGCCTGCTGAACTTCGACGGCGACGCCACGCTCGACACCGGCCAGCTTTACATTGCCGCACAGATCGATCGCCTCAACTTCATCACGCTTCCCCCGCACGGCGCGCGCCTGACCGTGGAGGACGGGGCCACCCTCATCGCCGGCGGCTCCTCGGCGATCGGGCAAGGCAACGGATTCAGCGGCGGCCTCGAGGCGAGCGGGGCTCGCACGTGCGCTTCGACGGCCTGTCTCTCGCCGAGAACGGGGCCAGCGGTGCCATCAATCTCAACGGCGGATCCACCTTCTTCGCCAATCTGGTGCGAGGCGGGCAGGGATCCGGCGCCTTGATCTTCTCGCTCACGGGCGGCTCGACCGGCGAGGTGCGCGAGCTCGACCTCGCCCGCAGCAACCGGATCGATCAGACTCCCGCTCCGGATCGGCTGACGCTCAACACCGGAAGCAGCCTGGCGGTGGGCAACGGTCTCTACGGCGCCACCACCACCGACCCGAACCCCGACAACGCGCGATTCAACGTCCAGGTGCTCAACGGCTCGACCCTGGCCCACTCGACCCTCGACTCCACCCAGGGCAGCCAGGCGACGTTCAACGCGACCACCGTCGTGGACGTTCGCAGTGCGGTGCTCGACACGCTCGGCCGCAGCGTCCTTTCCGCCGAACGGCTCGTCTCCGGGTCCGGCAGTTTCACCATCGGGGCCGGCGGGACCGTCCGTTCCGACTCCACCGAGCTCTCGCAGTCGTCGTCTCTGTCCCCTCGCGGATTCACCGAGGTTCTGGCCGGCGGCACGGCCGACTTCGGAACGCTCGACCTGAACGACGTTTCGTTGCTCCGCATCAACGGCGGGGATGTCACGGCTAACGACGTTACGATCCGCTCGGAAACGAGCGGCGTGCTGGTAGGCATCGAGCTGTTGTCGGGCAGCTTCCGCGCCGACAGCGTCCGCCTCGACTCCCTCCTGCGGCTGGTGGGGGGCACCTTCAGCGCCGAGAGCATCCAGGTCACCCGCGGTGTTGGCAATCTCCGGTGGTTCGACACCGACGTGACCATCCGCAACGCCGGGCAGACCGACTTCATCGGCTCCCCCGGCCTCTTCGGCAACGACGAGTTCGTGCCGACCAACGGGTCGCTCACCTACGAGGGAGCGCTGACCCACCAGGACGATCTGTTCGTCCTCGGCCGGCTCGTCGCGCAAGAGGGAATCACGAATATCGGCACCTTCCAGGTCTTCGGCGGCTCCATCGACGGCGGAGTCGGCGGGATCGACAACTTCACCCGCATCACCCTCGATGACGGCACGATCGACGGCACGCTCCGCACCTTCGGAAACTCGTCGGTGGACGTGACGGGCGAATCCCGCCTGACCGGCGACGTCTCCGGCCGCGGCCGTTTCACCGGGACCGGCGACGCCATCTTCTCCGGAACCCTCGCTCCCGGCGACGATCTCGGGACGGCGACGATCGCCTTCACCGGCAACGTCGAGATCGATCTGGCCGGAACCATCGTTTTCGACCTGTTCGATCTCGACAACTTCGATCGCCTGACGATCGACGGCGTCCTGACGCTTTCGGGCGACCTCGAAGTCTCGCTCTTCGGCGACTACCGACCCACGGCTGGGGATCGCTACGACCTCGTGGACGCCGGCACGATCCTCGTCGGCGCGAACGCCGGGTTCCTACTGCCCACGCTGGGTGCCGGCCTTGCCTGGGACACGTCCGCCTTCGCCGCGACCGGCACCCTCGCCGTCGTCGCCGTCCCCGAACCCGGCACGCTCGTCCTGCTTGCCCTCGGGGGCACGTTGCTCCTGGCTCGGCGACTTCGCGGGAGAAGCGCGAAGTCCGTGAACCCAAACGGGTCGGTCGTCGCCTTGGCACTCACCGGTTGCTTGACGCTGTCGACCGCGACGGCGCTTCGGGCCGACGTCTTCGGGAGCGGCACGAACGAGTTCACGCTGGAATTCGTGACGGTCGGCGATCCGGGGAACCCCGCCGATCGTGGCACGACCGGCAGCTTTTTCGCTCAGTCCGGTGCGGTGACGAATCCCTTCCGGATGGGCACCTTCGAGGTCAGCCGGGCGAACGTGCTCGCCGCCAACGCCCCCGTCGCCTCCGGTGGAGGTGGCCTCGGGATCACGGTCTTCGATTACGACCGCAACAACGTCGGTCGGGGCAACGGCGACAACCGACCCGCGTCGGGAATCTCCTGGTTCGAGGCGGCCCGATTCGTCAACTGGCTCAACACCAGTCACGGCCACTCCGCGGCCTACAAGTTCGACCTTCAGTCCGGCGATTCCGGCTACGACGCCAACGCCAGCAACCTCCTCTGGACCTCCGCCGACCCGGGCTACAATCCGAGCAATCCCTTCCGGAACAGCAACGCGGTGTATTTCCTGCCGACCGAGAACGAGTGGTATAAGGCGGCGTTCTACAGCGGGAGCGGGGACACTTACTTCGACTACGCCACCGGGAGTGATACCGCGCCGACGTCCGTCAGCGGCGGCACCCTGGCGAACACCGCGGTGTATCAACGCGGCAACTTCGCCGGTCCCGCTGCCGTCGACAACGCCGGCGGGCGAAGCTTCTACGGGACGGTCGGTCAGAACGGCAACGTCTTCGAGTGGACCGAAAGTCCTTCCGACGGGTTCATCGACTCCGGCACCGAGACCCGGATTGCGCGCGGCGGACACTGGAACGCCCCGTTATTCTTTCTCGATTCGGCGCAACCCTTCACCACCGATCCGGCCCTGGAACTTTCTTCCTTCGGCTTTCGCGTCGCCGCCGTCGCCGTCGCCGTCCCGGAACCCAAGTTCTTTGCCCTTCTGCCGCCCGCCCTCGCCGCCGCGCTCATTCTGGTGCGACTTCGACGACGTCGGAAAAATTCTTGACCTCTTCCGAGCCAATCTCGAACGAACGCTGCACTGAACCCTTCAACATGAAAACTCATCTCTCGGATCCGATCCCTTCTGAAAGGAATTGCGCCGTGCGCCGTCGACGACCGGGTCCGTCTGATTTGCAGCACCGCGAGGTCCGCTACGTCATCGCCTACGAACCTGACCGCCTGGTCTCGACGTCCGCCGTCCTTCTCGACGAACCCCCGTCGACCAACGTCCTGGCCACCCCCCTCTTCCAGCGATCCGCCACCCTCCCCGGCTTCACCCTCGTCTATTCCAACCCCTACTTCCGAATCCGCACCCCACCGATCGCTCCCTGAGTTTTCAACCGCAGATTCGCGCAGATTTCGCAGATTAGTGATCTCATTTCAGGAATCAAATCTGCGTCCCTCTGTTTAATCTGCGGACAAAAGTATAGAACCGCCGCCATGCAATACGATTACGACTTCGCCATCATCGGAGGCGGCAGCGCCGGATACGCCGCCGCCCGCACCGCCATCTCCGCCGGACTCAAGACCGCCGTCATCGAAGGCGGCGACGAGGTCGCCGGCCTCTGCATCCTTCGCGGCTGCATGCCCAGCAAGACGCTGCTCGAATCCGCCAACCGCGCAAACGTCATTAAAAACGCCGCCGAGTTCGGCCTCCACGCCGAAAAGTTTTCCGCCGAACCCGCCGCCATCATCGCTCGGAAACGCCGCCTCATTTCGGAGTTCGCCGACTACCGCCGCGACCAACTCGAGACCGGGGACTTCGATTTCATCCGCGCCCGCGCCACCTTCTCCGATCCCCACACGCTCGAGCTCACCGACGTCGCGGATGGCACCAGGCGCACCATCACGGCCCGCACGACCCTCATCGCCACCGGTTCCACGTTCAAGGAGGTGCCCATCCCCGGCCTCGAACACCCCGGCATCCTGACCAGTGACGACGTCCTCGACCTCACCGAACTTCCAGCCTCCATGACCGTCCTCGGGGCCGGTCCCGTTGCCCTTGAGCTCGCCCACTACCTCCACGCCGTCGGCACCGCCGTCACCGTCATCCAGCGCAGCGACCAGGTCCTCAGCTGGTTCGACCCCGACATGACCAGCCCCGTCACCGAAGCCTACCGCGAGCGCGGCATGACCGTCCACCTCGGCACTCAGGTCACGAAGATCGAAGCGACCGCCGACGGCTACCGCGTGCACTTCGAGCGGGATGGGACCGCATCCTCGATCGACACCAGCGCCGTCCTCAATGGCCTCGGTCGCAAACCAAATCTCGACCCGCTCCGACTCGACCGCGCCAGCGTCGACCTTGCCAAGCAAGGTGTCGCCGTGCGCCCGACCATGCAGAGTGCCAGCGCTCCGCACGTTTTCGCCGCCGGCGACGTCTGCGGCCCGTTCGAGATCGTCCACCTCGCCGTCACCCAGGGCGAGATCGCCGCCCGCAACGCCGCCCGCTTCCTCCGCGGAGAACCCGCCGACACCTTTGAAGAAATGGATTACCGCCTCGCGCTCTTCGGAGTCTTCACCGAACCCCAAGTCGCCGCCGTCGGTCTCTCCGAGACCAACGCGAAGCGAAAGGGTATCCCCGTCGTGACCGCCAGCTACCCCTTCAACGACCACGGCAAAAGCCTGGTCATGGGAGAACTCCACGGCAGCGTGAAACTCCTCGCCAGCCCCGAAACCGGCGAGATCCTCGGCGGAGCCGTCACCGGCCCGCACGCCACCGACCTGATCCACGAGATCGTTGTCGCCATGGCCTTCCGCTCCACCGCCGCCCAACTCGCCACCATCCCGCACTACCACCCCACCCTCAGCGAAATCTGGACCTATCCCGCCGAGGACCTCGCCGACCAGATCGCCAGCTACCGCGCTGGCGACATCGTCCCGAGTCCCAGTTGACAAATCCCGCCCGTTTGGAATTCCCCATTTCAGATTTCGCACTAGAACTCTGAACCATGCAGACCACCGCGGACCAGACCACCTCCGACTACATCGCCACTGGCATCGCCCGCATCGACGCCGACATCCGCACCCTCATCGACAGCCTCCGCGGCATCCTCGTCGACCTCGGCGAACCCGACACCGCCGCCGCCCTCCCCTGGCGCACCGGCGGAACTTCGGAAACCAAGCCCCAACCTTCCACCGACACCGCCACCGAGCAGGCCTACTCCATCGCCTTCCAGCTCCTCAACATGGTCGAAGAAAACGCCGCCGGCCGCACCCGGCGCCTCCGCGAGCAATCCGACGACGCCGCCCGAAACCGCGGCACCTGGCCCTACTACCTAGCCCGGCTCCAAAAAGGCGGTTTTACCGGCGAGGCCATCGCCGGATTCCTCCCCACCGTCCGCGTCGAACCCGTCCTCACCGCGCACCCGACAGAATCCAAACGCCCCGCCGTCCTCGCCCAGCACCGCGTCCTCCACGGTCTCCTCGAAAAAATCGACAACGCCGACCTGTCCAAGATCGAGCGCGCCCGACTCCACGAGACCCTCGAAGTCGCCCTCGAGCGACTCTGGCGTTCCGGCGAGATTCTCCTCGATAAACCTCAGATCTCCGCGGAGCGCACCGGCATTCTCTTCCATCTCCGCGAAGTCTTCCCCCGCTCGCTCCCTCTCGTCGACCAGCGTCTCATGGACGCCTGGGACGCCGCCGGATTCGACCGCAACCTGCTCGCCTCCCCGAGCCAATGGCCTCGCCTTCGCTTCGGCACCTGGGTCGGCGGCGATCGCGACGGCCACCCGCTTGTCACCGCCGACGTCACCCGCGAGACCCTCCAGGAGCTCCGCCGCAACGCCCTCGTCGTCCTCGACCAAGAACTCCTCGACCTCGCCGCCGCCCTCCCGCTCTCCAGCAGCGTCCAATCCCCGAGCGCCAGTCTCCAAGCCCGCATCGAGCAATATTCCGTTCTCCTCGGCTCCCGCGCCGACGCCATTCTCTCCCAACAACCCGACGAACCCTGGCGTCTCTTCGTCCTCCTTTGCCGTGCCCGCCTCCCGCTCGCCGACCACCGCGATGCGGACGCCGAGCTCCTCGACGCCCCTCACGCCTACCGTCACACCCGGGAACTCGACGACGACCTCACCCTCCTCCACCATTCCCTGGCCGACATCGGAGCCAACCGCCTCGACCGCGCCGCCGTCTGGCCCGTCCGCCGCACCGTCGACATTTTTGGCTTCCACCTCGCCGCCCTCGACATCCGCCAGAACAGCACGTTCCACGACAAAGCCCTCGGACAGATCCTCGCCGCCGCCGACCTCCCCGGTGCCGACTTTGCCGATTGGCCCGAGGACAAACGACTCGAATTTCTCACCGCCGAGCTGCGTTCACCCCGCCCGTTCCTCTACGGCGACACCGGCATCGGCACCGAAGCCGACGCCGTCCTCGCCTGCTACGGCGTCCTCCGCTCCCACCTTCGTGACTACGGGTCCGAGGGCATCGGCTCGCTCATCATCTCGATGACCCGATCCCTCTCCGACCTCCTCGTCGTCTACATCCTCGCCCGCGAAGCCGGCCTCACCCAATGGAAAGACGGCACCCTCGTCTGCGAGTTCCCCGTCGTCCCGCTCTTCGAGACCCAGGAAGATCTTCAGAAAAGCCCCGAACTCATGCGCGCCTTCCTCGCGCAACCCGTCACGGCCGCCAGCCTCGACCACCACCGCGTTCAGCGCCGCGCCGCCGCACCGCGCCCCGTGCAGCAGGTCATGATCGGATACTCCGACTCCAACAAAGACTGCGGCATCCTCGCTAGCCAGTGGACCCTCTACCGCGCCCAGCGAGAACTCACCGCCGCCGGTGACGAAAGCAAGGTCCAGATCCGCTTCTTCCACGGTCGTGGCGGCACCATCAGCCGCGGAGCGGCCCGACCCACCGATTCCTCGATGCCCTTCCCGACGGCACGATCCAGGCCGACTTCCGCCTCACCGAGCAGGGCGAGACCATCGCCCAAAAATACGGCACCCTCCCCATCGCCGCGCACAACCTCGAACTCCTCGTCGGCGGCGTCACCGCCGTTTCCCTTGAACAAGCGGCCGGAAAAGTCCCGCCCCGCCCCGAGATCGATGCCATCTGGACGATCCTCGATCGCGCCAGCACGAAGACCTACCAGGACTTCATCCACTCCCCCGGCTTCATCGATTTCTACAGCCACGCCACCCCCATCGATGCCCTCGAAAACACCCGCATCGGTTCCCGTCCCGCCCGCCGCACCGGCAAACGCTCCCTCGCCGACCTCCGCGCCATCCCGTGGGTTTTCAGTTGGAACCAATCCCGCACTTACCTCCCCGGCTGGTTCGGCGTCGGTTCCGGCCTGCAAGCTCTCGCCAACGAAAACCCCGAACTCTTCGCCACCGTCCGCGAAGACATCCGCTCCCGCCCCGTCCTCTACTACGTCCTCACGAACGTCGAGACGAACCTCGCCAGCGCCGATCCGGCCATCATGACCGAATACGCCGCCCTCGTCCCCGATGCGGCGATCCGCGAAGAATTCCTCGGCCGCATTCTCGCCGAGTTCGAACTCACCAAAAAGATGTTGGACGAGATCTTCCAAGGCGCCGTCGAAACCCGCCGCCCCAGAATGATCAAAACGTTGGAGCTGCGAGCCGACGCCCTCCTGGTCCTCCACCGCCGCCAAATCCAGCTCCTCAAAGAATGGCGAGCCGCCGACGGCGAAACCGCCAACGCCATTCTCCCCAGAGTCCTCCTTAGCATAAACGCCATCGCCAGCGGCCTCCGCACAACGGGCTAGGGGAACGCACGCGTCCCGCTTGCCGTCGTCGGCCCCGCGCCGACGACCCGTCCCCAACCGAGCGATGCGGGGCACTTCCCCTCACCACACCCAATCCGCCGCCGCGTCCTCGGCCCGCTCCCCGTCCGCCCGCGCACCACTCCCCCCGTCATCCTCCTGATCCCACCCCACCGAATACAAAAGGTATCCCCGCTCCCCATCCGCCAGCCGATACCGCAAATCGCCCCCCGAGATCGGATCGCCCGGCACGTCCGCCCCGAGTTCCGCCAGCACCTCCGGCAATCGCCCCTCCCGCCGTCGAAACCGCTCGATCGCACACGCCGCCACCGCCAGATCCAACTTCGTCGCCCAATACGTGGTTCGTCGCGGGATTCTCGCGATCGCATCCATTGCGAGATAGGTCGCGGGGGTCCGAAAAAAATCGACCTTCCCCGCCCCCGCTATTTCCACCACACCCGAAACTTCATCGGCCGTTGCCGGCAACCCACCCGGCATCGCTGCCGCATCAATGACCCGCTGCATTAATTGCGAATACCGCGCCCTGTCCTCACCGTTGAAGCCGCTGGGCCTCAGGATCCACCACAGGTGCGGGACCGTGACATTTTCCGCCATTACGCCCCGCACCGATTCTTCCAGCATCTGGCGCATTCCCCGTCCGCCCGTCCCACGCATGACATCGAGAAAAGCCGCCCGCTCACCTCGCAATCCATTCTGCAGAGAAACCAGCAAATCGATCTCACCCAAGGCCGTCGAAATTATTCGCAACTCGTCCTCCGCCCACGCCTCAGCAGCAACCCCGAACTCCACGACCCCCACAGCGATTCCAATCAGCGAACAGCTCACCAGATGAGTAAGCACGTTCGAAGGCTCCGACGTCCGTTCGGCGAGATTCAGCAAAAGTAGAACGTCCTCCATCGCTTCCGGTCCCCGTCCCAAAACAACCCGCGCCCGCGCTTGAGCGTCCAGCGATTGCCCCAACGAAAGCAACGGAATCACCTGATCCACGTTCATCGCCACCCCCTTCGAGTAGTCGACCGGCCACGCTGTTCTCGGTCGAAGCGCCGCCGCCCGAATCTCGTCCCAAACGTCCTCCTCCCGAGCCACCTCCGCCAACACGACCCGAGCCGCCTCCTCGTCACTCCCACCAAAATCCGCCTCCACCGCTCGCGCGTAACCAGCCAGCCGCGAATCCCCCTTCGCCGCCTGCCCCACGAACTTCACCAAGCCATCCAACCGCCGCTCCCCCTTGGGCTTCGCAAAGATCTCCGCAAACACCGGCGCAACCGCGAAATTCTCATCGGGATCGACCGGTCCAGGCACCAAGTCTCCCAGGGTCAGCGGCTCACCTCTGGCCGTCAGCGCCGCTTCCACGTCCCGCCATTCCCGGCGCCCGCTCCAATTCACCACCAGGTAGAGTGCCACAACCCCAAGCCCAAAGACCAACCCGCCGATCCCAAAAAGCCTCCCCATCACCAAAGACTAACCCCGGGGAGCGCGGCGCTTCCAGCCCGCCGTACCGGGCATCCCTGCCCGGCACCCGTCCCCAACCGAGCGAAGCGAGGCACTTCCCCCCACCCATCACCGCCTCCCCCACACCCAATCCTCCGCGTCCGCGAAAGCGTGCGCCGTCGGCATCTCGAAACTCCCCCCATCGTCCACCCGATTCCAGCCGACCGAATACAGCAGCAATCCACCCGCCCCCTCATCCTCCCTGCGATACTGAAACCCCTCTCCCGACATCAGATCGACTGGAATCTCCCGCTCAAGTTCCTCCAGTCGATCCGGCCACCGCCCTTCCCTCAACCGAAACCGCTCGATTGCACACGCCACGATGGCAAGATCGATCCGCGCTTGAAAGTGCATCGTCCGCTGCAAAATCGGCAGCACCGTCGGGAACCCGATCAGACTCATCGGAGTTCGGAAAAACCGAATCGTGTCCGCCCGGTCACGTGCCAACGCCGCTTCCAACGCCCCCGCCCTCACCGGCCACTCTGCCGGTGCAGCCGCCCCGTCGATCATTTCCTGAATCAGCTCCGACCAAAGCGCCCGATCCTCCAACTCCAATCCCCGCGGCCGAATCCAATCCCAATCCAACACCGCCGCCGCCGCCAGCAGGTTCGGGTCATCCCCCAATACAGCAGCCGATTCCCGCAGATCCTTTGCCTGATCCCGGCCAGTCTCCAGCAACGAAATCACCCGCTCCCCCCGCAGCGTCGTCCGCACGTCCGCAAGTAGATCAATTCGCTCCAGAATCTCCTGCAATTCGGTCAATTGCTCGTCAGTCCAGGCCCCCCGCTCGATCCCGGACGCCACCGAATCCACCAGAATCGATAACATCGAGATCCGCACCAAATGAAGAATCAACAGCGGCGGTTCCTGGATTCGGTTTGCCAGATTGACCATCAAATTCACATCCGCCAAAGCCGCCGCCGCGTCCCCCAGCACAAGATGAGCCTTCGCCTGCACGTCGAGCGACTGAGCCAACCGCAGCATCGGAACGAGTGGCGGTAACTCCATGAAAACCCCATCGCCGTATTCCACCGGCCACTTCACATCCGATCTCCCAGCGGCCGCTCGCACCTCACTCCACACCGGCTCCTCCCCGGCGACCGTCGCCAGCACCACCGCCGCCGCCTCCCGATCCGTCCCACCAAAATCCGACTCCACCTTCTTCGCAAACGCGACCATTTCGGAAACCCCCTCCCGGCTCACCCCCCGGAAATTCTCCAATCCCGCCAACCGCCCCTCCCCCATCGGCAGCACAAACAATTCCGCAAAGACCGGAGCCGCCGCCAAATTATCCTCATCCGCGACGGGTGCCGGCTCGATCTCCGCCAACGTCATCGGTTCGCCCGCCTCCCGCAACCGAGCCTCCACCTCCCACCAAGTCCGCCGACCCGCCAAGTCCAAATAGACGTAGGGCAAGGCCAACAACGCCAACCAAACACCCATCGCCACACCCCCAAAAACACCCAACCGGCTCCAAAATCCCACCTTCATTGATCCCAACCCTACCATCACCCCGGCCAGCTGGGGAGCGCGGCGCTTCCAGCCCGCCGTGCCGGGCATCCCTGCCCGGCTCCCGTCCCCAACCGAGCGAAGCGAGGCCGTCCCCCCCCCTCTACCAATCCCCCCACAACCAATCAGCCGATTGCAGAAAAGCCCTCCGCGACGGCCGCTCCGAACTCCCGCCGTCGTCGTCCCGATCCCATCCCACCGAATACAACGAGAAATCTCCCCGCTCCTCGGCCCGATAACGCAGCGCCTCCCCCGCCATCAAATCTACCGGCTCCTCCGCCAAAAAATCCGGCACCAACTCCAACAGCTCTTCCGGCACCCGCCCCTCCGGCAATCGAAACCGCTCGATCGCGCAAGCCACTACCGCCATTTCAACCTGACTTTGGAAATACAGCGTCCGCCGCGCGGCCCCCGCGATCGACTCCCCCGCCAGCGTCGACAACGGCGTGATCATTCGCTTGAACGGATTTGCCCGCACCTCTTCCACGCCCAGATCGACCGCTTCGATCACCCCCGGTGCCCGCTGCGGATCGTCCATCGCTTCGATGATCACCTGATACAATCCGGCGATGTAAGCCGTGTCGTTTAAAACGAGTCCGCGCGGAAGATAATCGAACCAACCCAGCGCCGCACCCATCGACTCATCCGGGTAGGTCTCGGTCAACACCCCGAACCCCTCCTTGCGAACTCGTTCCAAAACTTGGTTCACGATCACGCGCTCCCCGCGCAGACTCTGCTGCAGATCCGCATTCAGATCGATTCCCCCAAGCTCTCTTCCAATGCGTTGCAACTTCCCATCGTCCCAGGCACCCCGCTCGATCCCGTCGGACACCACGCCAAGACCCATCACCACCAACGAGATCCGAACCAGATGCGCGATGAGAATCGGTGCCGCCCGGTTGCGATCCGCGATGTCCCACAGTAGCAGCAAATTCTCCAGCGCCGCATCCGACTCCCCCAGCTCAAGGTGGGCGAGAGCCTGCCGATTCAGCGACTGACCCAAACTCAAGCTCGTCGTGACTAGCCCGAGATTATTCGGAAACCCGTTCGAAAAATCGAGCGGCCAGCGAGTCCCGGGTCGCTCCGCCGCCGCGCGCACCTCGCCCCAGATCTCCCGCTGTGCCTCCACCGCCGCGACGATGATCCGCGCCGCCTCCGGATCATCGCCTCGAAACCCCGGTTGGACTGCCCTCGCCGCGTTGACCATGTGAGAGAACTCACGCTGAAACCCCCCGACAAATCGGTGCAGCTTCGACAATCGCATCTCGTCCCGCGGCTTCTCAAACGTCTCCGCGATGATCGGGGCCGCCGCGAAATTCAGCTCGTCCGGAATCGGCTCACCCTCGATTTCGGCCGGCGTCATCGGCTCTCCCAGCGCCACCAATCGCTCCCGCTCCGCCGCCCACACCCGCGCCCCACGCCAGTTCAGATACGAGAATCCAAGCACCCCCAACGTGATTCCGAGCGCTATCAGCGCCATCGCGATGCGAAGCAATTTCTTCATCATGATCTTGGTTTGATAATAATGAGACTCTCCAGCTCGATCCGCCGCACCTCACGCGGCAACTCTCCCGTCTGAGCAAACCGTCTCGTCACCTCCCACCGCTCGACCGTCGCCGCCACGTTGATCTCCCCTCCTCCCGACGTCGGCAGGTTCGGAGTCGTAAAATGCAACGCAGCGATAACGAGCCAGGCCACCCCTACACCGCTCCACACAAATCGCTCAACTCCCCCGACCCAATTCCGGGCTCGTTGGTGACTTGCCAGGACCCGCCACCTCAGCGCGACCGGCACCTCCCGCAACCGGACGCGGCTCAGCAATTTTTCGGGATCAAGCGGATTCATTTTCGGAAGGGAGACGCGCCGTCACCCGCAATTTGTCTATCGCGTAGCGATATCGGCTCGCCGCCGTGTTCGGCGAGATCCCGAGAGTACGACCGACCTCCTGGAAGGTCTGCTTCTCCCAGATCTTCAAATGCACGACCGCCCGCTGTTCCCCCGGCAAGTGCGCCAGCTGCTCCAACACTCCCCGAGTCTCACCTTCCGCCTCGTCGCCCACCCAGAAGACGTCTTTCTCCCGCCCAAACTCCTCGAGCGCCGCCCGCCGCACCGACTCGCGCCGCACCATCGTGACAAACGCGTTGTGCGCCGCCCTCAGTAAATAACGGCGCGGCTCCCTCATCAGCAATCGCGGCCTCCGCCCGATCCGCAAAAAGACCTCCTGCAGCAAGTCGCCAGCGTCGTGCTCCGAACCCGTCAGATTCACGAGAAACGCGAAAACCCGCGATCCGTGCTCGTCGTAAAGCTGTTCGAGTTGGCGGGAATTCACGGGGGAGGTCAGAGCGTTCTCGCAACAGGACGCCCAACGTCAGATTCTCGTCTAACTAAATCGAGCCTCCCATCCCCCGGCAATCCGCCTCCCACCCCAAGTACGTAACTCTCCACAATGAAGAAAATCCTCATCACCGGTGCTACCGGCGGCATCGGACGCGCCCTCATCGCCAAGCTCGCCGATCGCGACGACGTCACCCTCGCCCTCACCGGACGCTCCGAATCCGGGCTCGCCGAACTCCCCGAAGTCGCCGCCAAACTCCCCGCCGACCTCATGACGCCCCACGTCGCCGCCAAGGTCGTCGAGGACGCCGCCGCCGCGATGGACGGCCTCGACTGCGTCGTCCACCTCTGCGGGGCCGGTCTCATCAAACCCATCGCCGACACGACCGACGCCGAGTTCGCCACCACCGTCAACGTCAACCTCCGCACCACCTTCCTCGTCGCGCAGGCCGCCTGCAAAATCATGGCCGAACAGAAATCCGGCCTCTTCATCGTCCCGCCGGGCATCCTCGGTAAAGCCGTCATGAAAAATGCCGCGGCTTACATCTCGAGCAAGTACGCGGTCACCGGCCTCATGAAAGCCTTCGCCGAGGAATACCGCCGCGCGAACATCCACTTCAGCCTCTTCTTCTTCGGCGGCGTCGCGACCCCGTTTTGGGACGACCTTTCCCTCAAGCTCGACCCGTCCAAAGTCATCTCGCCCGAAGTCGCCGCCGACGCGCTCCTCTCCGCCATCGACGCCCCACCCCACCTCGTCCTGGCCGAATACGTCCTCATGCCGGAAAGCCACCAACTCGTCTGAGCCAATCGGTTTTGAACAAAAGGTGACCCACAAAACGAAGGGATTCCACCCGGCCGCTGTCTTCGTCGTTGCTTCCGTGACCTTCTGGTCAAAACCGTATTCGGAAAGTCACGCTTCCGCGTAAACCGCCCGCACCAAGGCCGCCGCACGGTCGCGCGGCAGCACACCCATGCCCATCTGATTCATCACGTAGGCAAAGCCGATCCCCCGATCCGGATCCGCGAACGCCAGACTTCCGCCCGCACCCGGATGTCCAAACGCCCGGAGCGAAGGCCCGAAAGTTTCCCGCATTTTTGTCCCGCCGTTCCCCACCGGATCCCGCATGAACCCGACCGAAAACGCCGTGTCCTGCAGCAGCACTTTGTCCCGCCCCTGCGAGAGCGTGGTCGACATCTGCTTCAGCGTCTCTCCTTCAAAATACTTGACGCCGCCCCAGACGCCGCCATTCGCGAGCATCGCGTAAAACTTCGCCAGCGCTCCCGCCGTCGCGATCCCGCCCATCGACGGCAGCGAAGCTCCGCGAATCGCCGGACTGTTCATCGACGTAGCCCCGAGCGTGCCGCCCGGTGAAGCGAACGACCGCCGCGACAGCGACGACGGATCCCCCATCGCCTCCAGAAAATCGTCCTGACCATCCAAGCAACCCGTCCCCCGGGCCGCGATCATCTGCGCCACCCGGTCATGATGTTCCTCCGGCAGCCCGATCCACGCATCCAACCCGAGCGGTTCCGCGAACACCTCCCGCCAATACGCTCCCAGTGTGTCCCCAGCCGCCAAGCGCCGCACCATTTCATCCACGACGAACCCAAACGTCCGCGGCCCGTATCCATGCGCTTCCTCCGACCACTGCGGCGCCTGGCGTTCGATTGCCCGCGCCACCCCGTCATGATCCAGCACGGAGAGGTCCTTCGCGTCCAGCGCACTCAAGCCCGCCCGGTGCGAAAGCACCTGCCCTACGGTAATCGCTTCCTTCCCGCATTGTCCGAATTCCGGCCAAAATTCCGCCACCCGCGCCTCCACCGGAATCCCCCGCTCCGCCAGTGCGTGCAGCACGCACGCCGACGCCAGTCCCTTCGTCGCCGACCAGATGAGAACCAACGTATCGTCCGTCCAAGCTTTCGTCAGCGCCAGATCGCGATAGCCCCCAGAAATCCCCACCAGCGGACCGTCCGCGTCCCACACCGCCACCGCCGCACCCACTTCTCCGTGACGCTCAAAATTTTCTTCAAACGCCGCCCGCAACCTTTCCACTAAGTCGCTCATGCAAAATCCGGCATCACCTTGAGGTCAGGATCCAACTTCGCGATGTGCCGAAATTTGTCATCCATCCGAAAACTAATCTCCAACGCGTGCTGCGCGTCCTCGATGTTCCCCAAGACGGCGTCGTAGCACCCCATGTTGTAATAGTACGTCGCCTCCCGCAGCAGTGAAGCCGGTCCGCGAAGCAGTAGGTCCTTCGCCTCCCGCGTCCGGTCCAGCTCGTGCAAACAGAACGCCCCGTGGATGTATCCCGTCGTTTCCCCGGCAAATAATTCGCAAAGCTGCTCGCACACCTCCAGCGCCCCCGCCCACCGCCGACCCCGCATCAGCACAAACAGCCGCACCTGTAGCACCTCCTGCAGAGCATTTTCCTCCGCCGACAACCCATCCAGCTCAACGAGAGCCTCATCGGTCATCGCCAATTCCACGTAACCCTGCGCCGCCAAAAGAGTTCGCTCCATCCCCATCGCAAACCACCATCACCAACCCGCCCAAAAAAATCAACTGGGGAGCGCGGGCGCCTCGCCTGCGAGCGGCAAATCGAGCGCAGCGAGAGAGCCGACCGCATTCGACGTTCACACGACCACCCCCACCCGCTACCTTCCTCCGATGCAGCGACGTTGGATTCTCCCCACCCCCGGCGACCCCGCTGCCATCAGCGACCTCGCCCATACCTTTCACCTCCCCCCCTTCATCGCCGGCCTCATCGCCGCCAAGGGATTCGCCGACGAAGACTCGGTCTCCGAGTTCCTCCAACCGCGCCTTGCCCGACTCCGCGATCCCAATCTCCTACCCGAAATGCCCGCCGCCGTCGCGCGCATCGAAGCCGCCCTCCGCGCCAACGAACGCATCGCCCTCTACGGCGACTACGACGTCGACGGCGTCACCTCACTCACCATTCTCCACCGCGTCCTCCACGCTTACGGCGGGCGCGTCGACAGTTTTCTCCCCCACCGAGTCGACGAAGGCTACGGCCTCAGCGCCGCCGGGATCGATCGCTGCCTCGAGCTCCACCTTCCCAATCTCCTCATCGCCGTCGACTGCGGCACGAATTCCAACGCCGAAATCGCCACCCTCCGAGCGCGCGGTATCGACGTCATCGTCCTCGATCACCACGAGCCCGACGGCGATCGTCCCGATTGCACCGCCCGCGTTAACCCCAAGTGCGGCGGCAGCGATTTCCACTACCTCTGCAGCGCCGGCATCGCTTTCAAGACCGCGCATGCACTCCTGAAAAGCACCCCCCTCCCCGGCTTCGATCTCAAAAACCTTCTCGACCTTGTCGCCCTCGCCACGCTCTGCGACCTCGTACCCCTCGAAGGCGAAAATCGGGTTCTCGTCCGCCACGGCCTCCGCCAGATGGAGGTCACCCGGTGGCCCGGCCTCGCCGCCCTCATGAGCATCGCCAGCGTCAAGCCGCCCGTTCGATCCGCCGACGTCGGCTTCCGCCTCGGCCCCCGCATCAACGCGACCGGGCGCCTCGGCACCGCGCAGGATTCGCTCACCCTGCTTCTCACCAACGACCCGCTCGAAGCCGCCACCCTCGCCACCAATCTCGACGCGCAGAATCGCGAACGTCAATCCGTCGAGCGCACCGTCGCCCTCGAAATGGAGAGCTGGATCGAAGAAAATTTCGATCCCGCCCGCGACTCGACCATCGTCGCCGGACGGCGCGACTGGCACACCGGCGTCCTCGGTATCGTCGCCTCCCGCGTCATGCGTCGCCACCATCGACCTACGCTCGTCATCGGATTCGACGAGAGCGGTCAGGGCAAAGGCAGCGGTCGCAGCATCCGCGGCCTCTCCCTCGTCGAAGCTCTTGGCCTCTGCTCCGACCACCTCGGCAACTTTGGCGGCCACGAGATGGCCGCTGGTCTCAACGTGCACGAAGAGCAGTTCGAAGCCTTCCGCTCCGCCTTCGAGTCCGCCGCCCGCTCCCTCCTCGGCACCGACGCCCTCATTCCCACCCTCCGCTTGGACGCCGAAGTCCCCCTCGCCTCCTTCGACGAAGCCTTCCTCGAGAGCCAAGCCTTGCTCGAACCTTTCGGCATGTCCAATCCCCAGCCCGTCCTCCTCGTCCGCAACGTCGTCCCCACCGACACCCCCCGCGTCCTCAAGGAGAAGCACCTCCGCTTCGACCTCCCCGCCGGTCGCCGCTCCCTCGCCGCCATCTTCTTCAACGGAGCCACCGACGACCTGCCAAGCCCGCCCTGGGACATCGCCTTCCACCTCGAACGCAACGAATGGAACGGCCGCGTCAGCGCCCAGATGCAGATCCTCGACATCCGCGCCGCCGCCTAGCCTCACCCGCCCGTGCTGCCACCCACGACGCCCCTAGCCGACCTTGCTTGGATCACCAAAAAACAGAGAACGAGCCTAACCAAACTCGGCCTCGACACCCTCGCCGACCTCGTAACCCATTACCCCCGCCGCCACGAAGACCGCCGCCACTTCGTCCCCTACCCCGACGGCGACAGCGCGGATTCCGTTCTTCTGAGCGGCACCATCGTTCAAGCCCGCTACCTCCCCTTCGGTGGCTGGAAAAAGGGCTTCGAAGCCACCCTCGAGGAGCCGTCCGGCCTCGGTGCCCGCGTCACCTGCCGGTGGTTCAACATGCCCTACATCGGCAAGCAGCTGATGGTCGGCCAGCAGCTCGTCGTGTACGGAAAAACGAAACTCAAAGGCAAACGCACGATCATCGATTTCCCGGAATACGAGATCCTGGAAGCAGGTGATCCCAGCGACCTCATCCACCTCAACCGCATCGTCCCCGTCCACCCCGCCGGCGAAGGCCTCACGCCAAAGAAGCTCCGCGAGATCATTCACGAAGCCCTCAAAATAACCGACCTCGCCACCATCCCACGTCTCCTTCCCGGCCTGTCTTTCCAAAACTTCAAAGCGATTCATTTTCCCGCCACCCCCGAAGCCTACGAAGAAGCCCGCAGCGCTCTCGTCGGCGAGGAGTTCTTCGCCATCCAATCCCTCATCGCCGCCCGCCGAGCCCACGTCGCCACCCTCCCCGGCAGCGCAAAGGAGAACGCCGCCCGGCTCCTCCGCAAACTCCTCGCCACCCTCCCCTTCCTCCTCACCGACGCCCAAGCCCGCGCCGTCGCCGAGATCAAAAGGGACTTGGCGCGGCCGACCCGGATGACCCGCCTCCTCCAAGGCGACGTCGGCAGCGGAAAAACCCTCGTCGCCCTCGCGGCAGCCCTCACCACCATCGAGTCCGGCCACCAAGCCATCCTCATGGCCCCGACTCAGATCCTCGCAAACCAGCATTACAAAACCCTAAAACACCTCTGCGAACCCCTCGGAGTCGAAGTCAAGCTCCGCATGGGGAACGCGCCCGTCCCGGGTGCGAGCGGCGGCGTCCCGCCGCCGCGCATTCCACAAGAGACCCCCGCCCCGCCCACCGAAACCCGCTATTCGAAAAGCAACCTCCCCCACTTCGAGCGCCCCTGGGCCAAATACATGATCACCTTCACGACGATCCCCCGCCGCCACCTCACCCCGACGGCCCGCCAGATTGTCCTCGACGCCATCCTCCACATTCGGGACGTGGCGAAATGGCACCTCTACGCCGCCTGCGTGATGCCCGACCACGTCCACCTCCTCGTCGAGCCGCAGGTCGAAAGCGAAGACGCCGAAGGCCGCCCCGTTTTCCATCGCCTGGCCACCCTCCTCCACAGCCTCAAATCCTACACCGTCCACGAGATCAACCACCGCGAACAAAAAAAGGGGCCGCTCTGGGAAAAAGAGAGCTTCGACCGAATCATCCGCTCCGAGGCCGACCTCCAGGAAAAATTCCACTACATCTGCCGCAACCCGTGGACCGCCAAAATAGCGGACGAAAACAGCGACTACCCCCACGTCTGGTGGCCGGAAAAAGAAACGGAATCCGCCCACATCGCTCTGGGGAGCGCACGCGTCCCCGCGTGCGAGCGGGCGGCGTCCCCGCCGCCCGCGCTTCGGCGAAACGCCGAAGCGCGCACCCGGGACGGTCGCGCTCCCCAACTCCTCATCGGCACGCACGCCCTCCTCCACGACCCCGCCGAACTCGACTCGCCCGGCCTCGTCATCATCGACGAGCAGCACAAGTTCGGCGTCCTCCAGCGAGCCAAACTCATCGAAGGCCCCGGCACGCCCGACCTCCTCGTCATGACCGCCACCCCCATCCCCCGCACCCTCGCGCAGACCGCCTACGGCGACCTCGACGTCACCACCCTCGACGAACTCCCTCCCGGCCGCGGCAAAATCATCACCGGCATCCGCCCCGCCAGCAAACTCCCGGAGGCCGCCAACTTCCTCCGCGCCCAGATCGAAGCCGGGCGCCAGGTCTACATCGTCTACCCCCTCATCGACGAATCGGAGAAACTCGCCGCCAAAGCCGCCACCGAAGAGTTCACCCGCTGGAGCGAACTCCTTTCCCCCCACCCCTGCGGCCTCCTTCACGGGCGCCTCAAGTCCGATGAAAAGAACGCCGCGATGACCGCTTTCCGCGCCGCCGAAACGAAGGTTCTCATCAGCACCACCGTCATCGAAGTTGGCGTCGACGTTCCGAATGCGACCGTCATGCTCATCGAAAACGCCGAGCGCTTCGGCCTCGCTCAGCTCCACCAACTCCGCGGTCGCATCGGCCGCGGCACCCGCACCAGCTACTGCATCCTCGTTCCCGGCGAAGACACCCCCGCCACGCGGCAGAAGCTCGAAGTCTTGGAGAAAACGAACGACGGCTTCGTGGTCGCCGAAGCCGACCTCCAACTCCGCGGTCCCGGCGACCTCATCGGCACCGCGCAAACCGGCCTCCCCCCTCTGCGCCTCGGCAACCTTCTCCGGGACCAAGCCGAAATGCTCAAAGCCCGCGACCAAGCCCGAAAGGTTTTCAAAAAAGACCCCCATCTAGAAGACCCAAGCAACGCCAACCTCAAAGCCTGGCTCGCACGACAAAACTCAGCCGCTCTCAGCGGCTGAGCTCCGACTTATCCGCCGATCACCATTCCCACGAACGCGACCACCAACACCACCGCAGCGACCCACCAAACCCACGCCATCCCGCTTGGTTTCACCCCGCCCCCAAACTCCCGAGCCACGAACGCATCGTAGTCAAAATCGTCCTCGCCCCCGATCCCCAGCCCGTCCACCTCATCCGCATCTTCCCGCCATCCGGACCGGTAGTCCGCGCCACATTCTCGACACGCCGCCGCGTTCCGCGGCACGTCCTCGCCACAAACCGGGCAAACCTCCGGAGGCGGACGCCGCTTCACCGCACTTCCACCCGTTTCCCGTCCGCCACCACGTCCGGCGGATGCTGGATCACCCGGTCGCCCACCTCCAATCCCGACATCACCTCGGCAAGCACCCCGTCATTCTTCCCGATCTCCACCGACCGAAGCACCGCCGCGCCCCCCTCGATCACGAACGTCTTCCACTCGTTCCCCTGCCGGAAAAGTGCCCCCACGGGCACCCGGAGGACGTCCTCCTCCGACCAAGTCACGATCCGCGCCTCGACCCGGTAACGATCCCCGAACACCCCGTCCGGCAGCTCCGCAAAATCCGCCCGCACCTTCACCCGCTGCTCCTCCACCCCGAGTGCCGAAATTTTCGTGAACCCACCCGGTTCGATCACCGTCACCTTTCCAGCGAGCGGCTCGCCACCGCCCCACTGCTCGACCGACACGTCCGCGCCGGGCCGGACGTTCACCGCGTCGCTCGACAGCAGCTCGATCTCCATTTCGAGATCGGCCGGATCGCCCACCTCCATGATCGGCATCCCCGCCGCCGCCGCCCGCGCGTTCTCCTCGTAAACGTTCAGCACCGTGCCACTCACGGGAGCCCTGACCTCGATCGGCGTTGCGTCCTCCGGCGAATCCGCCTGCGTGAGCGCGGCCTGCGCCTGGGCCAGCTCGAACTCCGCCACTTTCAGCCCGAACTTTGCCGACTCCACCTGATTCACCAGCACGTCCACCCGGCTCGCCGCGGCATCGTATTCCCGCCCCGACACCGCGCCCTTGTCCCGCAGCGTCTTCGTCCGCGCGAGTTCCTTGCGGGCCAGAGCCAACTCCGAACTCGCGGTATTGATCTGCTCGTTGCGCTGCATCCGCGCCGCCTCCGCCGATTGGGCCGCCGCCTCGGCCTGCGCCCGGGCTCGCGGATCCAGAAATCCCGCCCCCATTGACACAACCTCCGCCAGCACCGTCTCGCCCTCGATGATCTTGTCTCCCGCCCGCACGGGCACCCGCCGCAGATACCCCGACACGGGCGGCGACACCACGTAGCGATTGCGGATCCGCGTCTTTCCCTCCTCCAGCACCGACACCGTCAACGCCCCCCGCGTCACCTCGGCCGCGTCGACCTCGACCGGCTTCGGAATCAGGCCCGATCCGATAAAAGCCAGCAGGCCCAGCCCAAGAATCCACGGAACGAATTTCCGCCAAGCGCCCTTTTTCTTTTTCGCCATATCGCTAATCCCGCGCTTTCAGCACCCCCAACAAGTCAAGGTTGCGAATTTGCCGCCCGACCACCGCAAACGAGATTCCAGCTGAAAGCAACACGATTAAGACCGCCGTCGCGTAACTCCGGCTCGTCAGGATCAACGGCAGCCGGATCGACTCCGTGCTCGCACTCGCCACGATGAGACTCGCCAGCCCACTCCCGATCCACAACCCGACCGGAATCGCGACCAAGGTCAGCATCGCCAACTCGCCGATCATCACGCCCGCCACTTCTCGATTCGTAAACCCCACCACCCGCAACGTTGCCAGGTCCCGCGCGCTCTCCGACAGCGAGATCCGTGCGCTGTTGTAAACGACCCCGAAACTCACGATGATCGAAAACGCAAAGTAGATCCCCTGAATCAGGTTGATCGATTCCGCCGTCGTCTTGCGAAAACTGTCTCGCACCGCCGCCTTGATCCCCAAGCTCGCGATCCGCGGAGCCTCTTTCACGGCGGCGTAAAATTCCTTCCACCGTGCCCCGTCCACCGCCACGTGCGCCCCGCTCACCGAGTCCCCTTCCTGCATCAGTCGGTGCAGCGCGTCCAGGTCCATGTAGACCGACAGCCCCGAGTAATCGGTGATGAGGCCCTGCACGACCACGTCCTTCCGCGGCCGCCGCCCCTCTCGCACCTCCATCGTCACCGACTCCCCCGGCTCCACGCCCAGAATCTCCGCCAACTTCGCCGACATGATGAGACCATCCGGCGGGATCGGGAGCGGCTGCCCCGCTGCGTCCAGCGCCCGGTTGAGCCGACTCCCCGGCGACAAACCCGTCACCCCCGTCCGCCAAGACCGATTCCCAAACCGCAGCCGCGTCGGCACGCTTCGGAACGGCTCCGCCGCGATCACCCCCGGCAGCCGACCGAGGTCACTCGCGACCGACGCCGACGTCGCTTCGATGAGGGCCACCGTCGCGTCCTGCCGCTGAGCCAAGTCCCATTGGAAGTCGAGAAGATGCCCGATCCCGTCCCGCATCGCCCCCGGCACGATCGGAATCCCCGTGGCCAACGCCAAACCAAACGCCGTGAAAAAAGAACTCCACGGCCGCCGCTCCAGATTTCGAAATGCCATCCGCAGCGACGGACTCAGCGCATTCTGCAACCCTAGCCGCTCGACAATCGACGGCTTAAATTCCGCCGGTGCCTCCGGCCGCATCGCTTCCGCCGGAGCCAACCGCACCGCCTGCCGCACGGCCCCGATCACCCCCAGAAACGTCGCCCCCGCGCTCACCAGCAGAGCCCACCCCATCGCCGTCCAGTCCGGGTGAAAGACCAGCTCCGGAAATTTGAAAAATTTCTGGTAAAGCGCCGTCACGTTCCCCCCCAGCCACACCCCCATCGCCGCGCCCGCGACGGTCCCGATCACCACGATGACCAACGCAAATTTGAGGTAATGCCAACCCACCGCCCGCGACGAATACCCAAACGCCTTCAACTGCGCGATTTGCTCCCGCTGCATCCGGATGAGCCGCGCCAGCACCGCGCTCGTCAGGAAAGTCGCGATGCTCAAAAACACGATCGGGAACGCCACCGACAACCCGTTGAGCACACCAATCTCGTCGTCGAGCTGCCGCGCCGACGGGTGGTCCGTTCGGTCGTAGGCGACCAGCCCGCCGTACGGTTCGAGCACCCGATCCACCGCCGCCAACACCGCCGCCGTGCTCTCCCCCGGCGCGACGTCGATCACCACGTTGTTGAACGCGCCATCGAGGTCGTAAGCCGTCGCGAGATCCCGCTCGTTCATCCAGAAAACGCCGAACCGCTCCGGGTCCGGCAACGTCTCACCCGGTCTCGCTTCGAAAACGTATTCCGGCGACATGGCAATCCCAACGATTTGCAATCGCTCCCGAGCCCCGCGCAACAATACGTCCACCGCGTCGCCCGGCGTGAACCCATGCTCGATCGCGAACGACTCGCCCAGCACGACTTCCTCCGCCTTCCCCGCCTCCGGCATCCGTCCCGCGCGCAGTGTGAGCCGATTCAGCTGCATCGGACGATCTTCGGGAATCGAAATGATCGTCCCGTCCGCCGGCTCCTCCAGCCCGGGCAAATCCAACCGCATCGCCCCCACCACCCGCGTCTCCACCGCCGCCACCCCCGGAATCTCCGCCAACCGCGTCCGCAACGAATTCGGAGCCCGCTTCAGATCCGCGAACACGTCCGCGAATCGATTCTCAGAGTAGTAAGCCGCCCGCGTCGAAGTCAGCGAAAGAATCAGCGATCGCGCCATGATCATCATCGCCAACCCGCAGGCCATCACCAGCCCCACGGCCACCACCTGCCCCTTCATCTTGAGCAGGTCGCGAACGAGCTTGAGATCGAGAGGATGCATCAGAGCAAATTCACCATTCCAGCGTCCGCACCGGTCGCTTCTCCGCCACCACGTCGATGTGCGAGATCCGCCCGTCCGACAAATGAATCACCCGATCCGCCATCTCCGACAGCACCGCGTTATGGGTGATCAGCGCCGTGAGCGTCCCGAGATCCCGGTTCACCCGCTCGATCGCCTCCAGCACCGTGATCCCCGTCTTCACGTCCAGCGCACCCGTCGGTTCATCGCAGAGTAACACCTCGGGCCGCTTCGCGATCGCCCGCGCGATGGCAACTCGCTGCTGCTGACCACCCGACATTTGCGACGGAAAGTGGTCCATTCGGTCCTGCAGATCGACCATTTCGAGAGCTTCCTCCGGCGTCATCGGATCCCGCGCGATCTCGGTGATGAGCGCCACGTTCTCCCGCGCCGTCAGACTCGGGATCAGGTTGTAAAACTGAAAAACAAACCCCACCGAATTCCGCCGAAACAGCGTCAGCTCCCCGTCATCCGCACCCGCTAGATCCCGCCCGCGATAAGTCAGCGTCCCTTCCGTCGGCACGTCCAAGCCGCCCAGATTATTCAGCAACGTCGACTTCCCGCTTCCCGAAGCTCCCAAGAGAATCACCATCTCCCCCGCGTAAAGCTCGAGGTCCACCCCGTCCAAGGCCCGCACTTCGACCTCCCCCGAGGTGTAGACCTTCGACAACCCCCGCCCCACGAAGATGGGTTCCTTCACTTCCAACCCAACGTCAATTCGAGCGAAGCGAAGAATCTCTGGCTTGCACTCACCCGATCACGCCTCCACCAGCTCCCCACTCTCGATCTCGGCCATCTTCCCCGCCGCCGCTTCCCAGTCCGCGGTCATCCGCCCCAACGTCTCCGCCACGCCCATCATCTCGCGGTTGAGATTCATCGCCAACGAAGGGTCCTCGTAGGTCGCCGGATCCTCCAGCTTCCCGGCAATCGCCTTCTCCTCCGCCTCCAACCGGAACACTTCCTGCTCCAGCCGCCGGACCTCCTCCTGCAGCTCTTTCTTTGCCCGCGACTTCGCCTGGCGCGCCTCCGCCTCGGCCCGTTTTTGCTGCTTCGTCTTGAAAACTCGCTCACGCTTCGGCGCTTCCGCCGCGGCCTCGTTCGGTTGAAAATTTGCCAACTTAGGATCCGACGAGGTGAGCGCTTCCCGCTCCGAAGTCGCCTCCGTCTTATCGAGAAAATACTGATAATCCCCCGCGTAGCGCGTCACCTGCCCCGCCTGCACGTGCAGCACCTGCTCGGCGATGGACCGAATGAAATAAACGTCGTGGCTAATGAACACGACCGTCCCTTCAAACTGCTTCAGCGCCCCGATCAACGCGTCGATGCTCGGGATATCCAAGTGCGTCGTCGGCTCATCCATGAGCAGCAAATTCGGCGGATCGAGCAGCAGCTTCACCAGCGCCAACCGGCTCTTCTCCCCGCCGCTCAGCACCCCAACCGTCTTGAAAACCGTCTCGCCGCTGAAAAGAAACGCCCCCAAAACGGTCCGGGTAAATTCCTCCGATCCGCCCGTGGCACCCGCCCGCGCCTCGTCGAGCACCGTCCGGCTCTCGTCCAGCATGTCCACGCGATACTGCGCGTAGTAGCCGACCTTGACGTTGTGCCCGACCACCCGCTCGCCACCGCAGATCGGCAGCACGTCGGCCAGAATCTTGAGCAAAGTCGATTTCCCCGCCCCGTTCGGCCCGACGAGCACCAGCCGGTCCCCACGCTCGATCTCGAAGTCCAGCCCCTCGTAAACCTTCTTGTCCCCGTAAGCCTGGTCCACCGCCTTGAGCGTCATCATCCGCTGACCCGCCCGCCCCGGCTGCGGGAATTTGAAATGAATCCCCGCCGCCAACTCCTCCGGCGGCGGCAGCCGCTCCATCCGGTCAAGCTGCTTCATCCGCGCCTGCGCCTGCGCCGCCTTGCTCGCCTTCGCCCGGAACCGGTCGATGAACGACTGGATGTGCGCGATTTCCTTCTGCTGATTTTCGTAGGCCGCCCGCTGTTGCTCGATGGCCTCCGCGCGCTGGGTGAGAAAATTGTCGTAGTTCCCGACGTAACGCCACAACCGCGCGTTACGAATCTCGATCACCGTGTTCACCAGCACGTTCAGAAACTCGCGATCATGCGAGATCACGATGAACGCCCCGCTGTAGGTCCGCAGGTAGGCCTGAAACCACATCAGCGCCTCGAGATCCAGATGGTTCGTCGGTTCATCGAGCAACAAGATATCCGGCTCCACCACCAGCAGCCGCGCCAGGTGCGCCCGCATCACCCACCCGCCGCTCAGCGTCTTCGCCGCCTTGTCGAAATCCGTCTCACGAAACCCCAATCCCGCCAGGATCCGCTTCGCTTTCGGCTCCCGCGACAACGCCTCGACCTCCGCCCCGTAATCCGGCTCGAAGTCATCGACCTCCTCCGGACCCGCCGCCACCGACACCCGCCCGGTCGCCAAACCCAGCACCGTCTCCTCCCCGACCGGCGCACTCTCCTGCGGCAAAAACCCGACCTGCACGCCCCGCTGGAAACTCACCACGCCATCGTCCGGCTCATCCTCGCTCAAGATCAGCGAAAACAGCGTCGTCTTCCCCGCGCCATTGGCCCCCACGAGGCCGACCCGGTCGGAACGATTGATTTGCACGGAAGCTTTTTCGAAGAGAACTCGTCCCGAAAAAGCCTTCGAGACACCAGAGATGGACAGCATCCCCCACCCATCGCAGAAAGCCCCGCCTCCGCGCAAGGGGCAGCGTCACACCCGGGGAGCGCGGCCCTTCCAGCGCGGCCGACCGGACGCCCCCAGGTCCCAGCCTACCCCAGCCTCCCCCGCGCGACCGTCGGCGTCACCCCGCGAAACCGCCGAAACTGCCGGCTGAAGAAATACACGTCACGATACCCCAGCCGTGCCGCGATCTCCTGCACGCTCAAACCCGTCTCCCGCAGATACGAATCCGCCCGCGCCAACCGCTCCTCGACGATAAATCGATTCGGCGCGGCCCCGGTGAGCGCCTTGAACCGCCGCGTGAACTGCGAATCCGATAACCCCACCAGTCTCGCCAATTCCCCGACCGAATACGCGCTCGCCGGATTCCGCCGGATCCGCTCCACGATCCCCGCGAGATCATCATCCATCCGGCTCTTCAGCCCACCCTCGCGCCCGAGCTCCAGCTCCCGCAGCAGGAGTTGCATCCCCGCCCAAACCAAGCCTCGCGCCCGCTCCCGGTCGAAAAAGAACGCCTCCGACAAATGCCGACCCAGCCCCGTCGCCCAGGTCAGCTGCCTCGGCGCGGCTGGCCGCCCCCTCGCGCTGAGCGCCTCCAGCCACCTCGCCCCCGCACCGGTCGCTCGAACGTGAACGGTAAAATTCGTCACCCTCTGCCCGACCCCAGCCCGTCCGTCCGTCCGCAAATCCGGCGGCAGTAAAAACAGCGAACCCGCCGAAAATGGCCACCCGCAACCCGCGTGCCTCAGCTCCCCCGCGCCTTCGAGCGCCAACCAGAGGTTAAAGTGATCCGCGTCCCGCCGACGCCACGACCAGTCTTCGCCGTGCTCGAAGACCGCGACCAACCGCACGTCGAAATCACTTTCCGCGAACTCAAATTCTGAAGCCATGCGGGTATAGTGCAAATTCTGACGCCATAGTCCATTGCCCCCAGGCACCGTCTTCGCCTTTAATCCCACCATGGAATCCAAATCCCCCGACCCCGTCCGACTCGGTATCATTGGCCTCGGCAACATGGGAGCCGCCCACGCCAAGACGGTCCTCTCCGACGCCGTCCCCGGCCTCACCCTCGCGGCGGTCGCCGATCGCGACCCCAAGCGGCTCGAAGCCTACCCCGACGTGGCGCACTTCGACGACGCGAACGCCCTCATCACCAGCGGCACCGTCGACGCGATCCTCATCGCGACTCCGCACTACAGCCACACCACCCTCGGCATCGCCACGCTCGAAGCCGGGCTCCACGTCCTCGTCGAGAAACCGATCTCCGTTCACAAGCAGGATTGCGAAAGCCTCATCGCCGCCTACCGCCCGGACTCCGGCCAGATCTTCGCCGCGATGTTCAATCAGCGCACCGACCCCCGCTACCGCAAGCTCAAGCAGCTCCTCGACGACGGCACCCTCGGCACGGTCCAGCGCATCAACTGGATCATCACCGACTGGTTCCGCACCGAGTATTACTACGGTTCCGGCGACTGGCGTGCGACCTGGGGCGGCGAAGGCGGCGGCGTGCTCCTCAACCAATGCCCGCACAATCTCGACATCTGGCAGTGGTGCTTCGGTCTGCCCGACCGCGTGACGGCGCAATGTCAGATCGGGCGTTTTCACGACATCGAAGTCGAAGACTCCGTCACGGCATTGCTGGAATATTCCTCCGGCGTGCAAGGCGTCTTCGTCACGACCACCGGCGAAGCCCCCGGCACCAACCGCCTCGAAGTCGTCGCCAACAACGGCAAGGTCGTCATCAGCAACGACCAGCCCGGCCTCCAGTTCACCCGCAACGAAGTCCCGACCCCGCAATTTTCCAGGGCGTCCCAAACCGGTTTCGCCAAGCCGGAGACGTGGGACGTCACCATCCCGATCAACACGACGGGCGAGCAGCACCTCGGCATCCTCAAAAATTTCACCGCCGCGATCCAAGGCACCGAGCCGCTCATCGCTCCCGCGGTCGAAGGCATCCACTCGGTCGAACTCGCCAACGCCATGCTCCTCTCCAGCTTCCGCGACCAACCGATCACCCTCCCGCTCGACGGTGCCGACTACGCCGCCGAGCTAAAAAAAAGATCACTAGCTCCACCCACACGAAAGCCCCCGTCACGTCCACCGGACCAGCGACCGATTTCGCCGCCAGCTTCTAACGCCCCAACTTCCCACCAATCATGAGCAAAGACGGAATGAACTACCTCCCCGAGATGAAACCCGCGCCGGTCGTGAAACCGGGCGAATTCATCTTCGCGGCCTCCCACTTCGACCACGGCCACATCTACGGCCAAGTCCAGGGCCTCGCCAACGCCGGCGGCATCTGCCGCTACCTCTACGAACCCGATGAGAAGCGCATCGAGCCTCTCCGCGAGTTGGTCGACGCCGGAACCCGCATCGTCAGCTCGTTCGACGAGATCCTCGCCGACCCCGAGGTCCAGCTCGTCACCTCCGCCGCCATCCCCGACCTCCGCGCGGGCATCGGCCACCGCGTCCTCGACGCCGGGATGGATTATTTCACCGACAAAGCCCCGTTCACCACCCTCGACCAGCTCGCCGCCACCCGCGAGAAGGTGGCCACCACGGGACGGCGCTACATGGTTGGCTACTCCGAGCGCCTCGGCAACGAAGCCGCCTGGCACGCCGGCACGCTCATCGCCGAAGGCGCCATCGGCCGCGTCCTCCAGGTCCTCAACCTCGCCCCCCACAACCTCGCCGCCCACACCAGGCCGGATTGGTTTTTCCAAAAGGAACGCTACGGCGGCATCCTCACCGACATCGGTTCCCACCAATTCGAGCAATTCCTCAGCTACGCCGGAGCCACCGACGCGACCATCAACAGCGCCCGCGTCGAGAATTTCGCCAACCCCGACCATCCCGGCCTCGAAGACTTCGGCGAAGCCAGCCTCACCCTCGACACCGGAGCTTCGGCCTACTGCCGCATCGATTGGTTCAACCCGAAAGCCGCCCGCACCTGGGGCGACGGGCGCACCTTCATCCTCGGCACCGACGGCTACATGGAGATCCGCAAATACATCGACGTCGCCCGCGAGACGGGCGGCGATCTCATTTTCCTCGTCAACCACGACACCGAGTCCGAGATCCCGTGCGTCGGTCGCATCGGCTTTCCCTTTTACGGCCAGCTCATCCTCGACACGCTCAACCGCACCGAGCACGCGATGACCCAAGCCCACGCCTTCAAAGCCGCCGAACTCTCCTTGCAAGCCCAAGCACTCGCCGACTCCAACCACTAACCTCGCCATCACCATGTCCAAACTCGCCGTCCAACTTTACACCGTCCGCGACCACACCAACACCGCCGCCGACTTCGCCGAGACCCTTCGCCAGATCAGCGCCATCGGCTACACCGCCGTTCAGGTCTCCGCCGTCGGAGCCATGGGTGGCGAGACCCCCGAAGTCGACGCCGCCACCGCCCGCCGGATGCTCGACGACCACGGTCTGCGCTGCATCGCTACCCACCGCCCGTGGGACCAGCTCGTCAACGCCACCGCCGCCGAGATCGATTTTCACCAAACGCTCGGCTGCGATTACGTCGCCATCGGCGGGATCCCGGACTCCGACCACACCATCGAATCGTTCCGCGCCTTCGCGAAGGAGGCCGAGACGCTCATTGAAAAACTCAAGCCCGCCGGAATCCGTTTTGGGCACCACAACCACAGCCTCGAATTTCATCGACCCGAGCGGCACGGCCCGACGCTGGAGGACGTCCTCATCGACGAGGCCACGCCCGATCTCATGCTCGAACTCGACCTCTACTGGATCGAACACGCGGGCCTCAACTGCGTTCGCATCCTCGAGCGCTGCCACGGCCGCGTCCCCGTCATCCACCTCAAGGACAAGGAAGTCATCGCCGGAACGAACGACACCCGCATGGCCCCCATCGGCGAAGGTCACCTCGATTGGTCGGCGATCCTTCCCGCCTGCCGCGCGGCCGGAGTCGACTGGTATGCCGTCGAGCAGGACAATTGCTACCGCGACCCCTTCGACTGCCTCCGCTCCAGCTACGAATACCTGTCCGCCCAATCGCTCTGAGCCACCCTCACGCGGGGAAGGAAGGAACGGTCGCCGGGTTAGACCACCCGGCGACGGACATGGACGCGCCGGGCGATCAACAACCCGGCACCGAACAGAAGTAGGGCCGCGCTACTGGGCTCAGGGACGGCGGTGGGACACCTACGCGTTCTCCCGGCCACGCGATCCGGCGGACGTGGAAGCAGCGCGCCGGTCGGCGTCGTTTCTGACTCGCGCCGACGGCGCTCTGGACCGTGAGGCCCGCCTGGCGATCCCGCCGGGAACACTCGGGTATCCGGACGTGGACACGTGGCGGGACCTGTATTTCGTGATGGAATCCGCAGAATGAAAATCTTCGCCCCGATCCAGGGCCGCTTCGATCTCTCCCGCGAACTGACCTCGCGCTCCTGATCCTAGCCCGCCAGCAGACGCTCGTTCCGCCGCCGGTATTGAAGCGGCGTCATTCCAGCCGCCGCGCGAAACCGACCGTGGAAATGGCTCGGGCTCTCGAACCCGCATTCCAGCGCCACCTCGAGCACCGACAGCCGGGTCGTCTCCAGCAACCGCCGGGCCCGCCGGATTCGCTCAGCGTTCAACCACTGCGTCGCCGTCATGCCCAATGCCTCCCGAAATGTCCGCGCTACGTGTTCGTGCGACCGCCCGCACAGGCTCAGTAACTTTGCCAGACCGAGACGCAGATTCTCCGCTTCGCCGGCCTGCGGCAATGCCGCCGCCAGCCAATCCGGGAGCCGACCCCCCGCCACACCTGCCGCCGCAGGTCGGAGCAACCGTCCCAGACCCAGGAGAAACCACAACGCGTCCGCTGGTCCCCGACCGGCCATCGCGCACCGCTCGACCTGCCCGAGAAACCCTTCGCGCTGATCCGGCGTCAACGCGACCACGCGCGGCCGCGACCCGTCCCGCCAAGCCTCCCGCAGCTCCGGCGACCATTCCATCGCCGTCTCGACGGCCCGAGCCTCGAAGGCCGCGTTGACGAACGCCAACGAGCCCGAAGCGCGCGGTCCCAACCCGTGCCCGTGCTCCGGTCGCACGAAATGCAGCTCTCCCGCCCGCAGCTCAGCGTCACCGTCCCCGAAAGTCTGTCGACCGCGACCGCTCTCGACGTAAAAGCATTCGTAAAAATCATGCTCGTGCAGGGCACACCCTCCTCCCCCCGCCAGGTTCACCGACGCCAAGTGCAGCGATTCCCCCGTCGCTGCGATCACCGACCATCTCAACTTCCTCACCGCGCCAGCGCTCACCACCTCCGTCCTTGGGCGAACGGCACCACGTCTCCCGTCTCGAGAAACCAGGTGAGCAGACGATCCTTCAGTTCAGACACGGTTACTGCGTAGCCGGGATGATCGATCTGATTTTCTAGCTCCCCCGGATCAAGCTGGAGATCGTAAAATTCATCACGCTCCAGCAATCGGCGAACGCATTTGAACCGGGCGGTGCGGCACATCGCCGCCTTGCCGTGTTCCGGCCCGTCGCCAATTTGCAAGGCCAGCCGCGGGTAGTAGGGCGATTGCTGATCCGTCTCTTGTTCCGATTGCGCCTCGCGCGTGTGTCGTTCTTCCGCAAGCCGTCCCCCTTCGCAAAAGACCGCCTCGCGGAGTTCGGCGTGAGGATTGGCGAGAGCGCCACGCAGGGAGCGACCGAAGTGCGTGTGCTCGACCGGCAGATGACAGAGGTCTTCGACGGTCGCCGGTAGATCGACGAGTTCCACCAACCCATCACGGATCCCCGGGGTGCATTCGACGTCAGCCGGTGGTTTGACGATCATCGGCACCCGGGTCACGCAGTCTTCGAAGGTATTCTGCGCCTTCTCGACGATGCCGTAATCCCCCGTGTAATCACCGTGATCGGAGAAAAAGAACGCGGCGGTATCGTCGTAAAGACCCGCCTCTCGCAACGCGTCCAGAACCCGCCGAAATTGCTCGTCCACCCGGGCGCACATCCCGAGATAGACGGCTCGCAGTTCGCGCCACCGCTCCGGCGTCCACCGCTCGAGCCTTTGGTTCTTCCGGATGCCCTTGAGCATCGACGATTTATCATCACAAGCGGTCAAGGGATCTGGCACCGCGTCCCGGCTAACCATGGAAAAATACGGTTCCTCGACCCCGTAGGGCGGGTGCGGATAGCTGATCGGGAGGTAAATGCAAAGCGGCCGACCCGCGCGCGCCGCGTCGCTGGCTGGATACGAGCGAATCCGCTCAATCGCCGCCAACACGTGCCCCCAATCCCCGTCCCGATAGACACCCTCCGCGGGATCGTGCGCGAGTTTGCCGAGAAAAAACGAAAACGGCTCTTCGACTTTCTCCAGCAGCGAATGAGACGACGGCTGCTCGACCACCGGCGCGCTTCGTTCATCGCAATACGGCCCCAGCGGATGCTCCGCTGAAAGCAAATCGTTCTTTCCAGCCCAATACACGTAGTAGCCCGAATCCTTCAGCCGACGCAGCAGGCACGGCTCGCTGGGATCCAGCAAATGATGCATTGTCCGGTGCCCCCGCACGTGCGGATACCAGCCGGTCATGAAGGAACAGCGGCTCGGCGTGCAGACGGGATTTTGGCAGAAAGTATTCCGGAACGACACCGCCTCTTCGCGCACCAGGCGATCCAGGGTCGGCGTGACCGCCGCCGGGTGGCCGAGGTGACCAAGGAAATCTCCCCGCCACTGATCGGGGTTGAAAAGAAGCAGATGAGGTCGAACCGGCATAACTCGGGATTCGCACTTTTCGCTCAGAACGTCAATCCAGAGCATCTTTTTGTCATCCCAGTGGAAGAAATATCAATTCTGTCCAGCTACCTTCCATTCACCATGACTACCAAAACCGCTCCCCGCCTTACGCCCGACCAAGTCGAACACTACCACGCCGAAGGCTACGTCCTCCCGGGGGTGAAGGTCTTCGAAGACACCAAATTCGCCCGACTCGTCGATCATTTCGATTCGAAGCTCGCCGAGTGGCCCAATGACGAGCGCCCCGAGGCGATGGACACACCCCATTTCAACGACCACGCCCTGCTTGAATGGGCGCTTGCCCCCGAGGTTGTCGACCTCGTCGAGCCACTACTCGGTCCCGACATCTTCCTCTTCTCCACCCACTTTATCTGCAAACCCAAGGGCGACGGACGCCGCGTCCCCTGGCACGAAGACAGTGCCTACTGGCGTCGCCTGCTCGAGCCGATGGAAGTCGCCACCGTCTGGCTCGCCATCGATCCGTCCAAAGAATTCAATGGCTGCATGAACGTCATCCCCCGCTCGCACAACACCGGCCGCAGGGGCTTCTCCGACTACGAGGACGTCGACACAACCAAGAGCGTTTTTCCCACTGAGATCCTCGCCAGCCAGCGCAAGGACGAACTCGCCGTCCCCTGCGAACTCGACCCAAACGAGTGCTCGCTCCACGACGCCCGCACCCAGCACGGCAGCGCACCGAACACCTCCGACGTCCGCCGCTGCGGCTGGACGATGCGGTTCATCCCGGCCACGTGCCGACTCAACCCAGAATTTGCGGACTTGCAGCTCATGTATCAGGCCCGTGGCGGAAATCCGCTCGGCCAGCGACTCGCCGATCCCACCCGCGACTACCCCGAGGTCATGCAGGCTCGCCGGAATCAGAACATCAAAGCGCATTGAGCCAGCCGCGCCCAAGCCTCGTCATCTGCGTCAACTTCTGGACGTTCACGGACCTCCCGTCACGGGAACGTCCGTGGACCCTGGACGAGCGGCTCGCCCGCGTCGCCGCCGCCGGATTCGACGCGGTCAATTGCTCCGTGGACGACCCCGCGCTTCTCGACCTGCTCACGCGACACGGCCTGCGTTTCGGCGGAGCGTTCGACGCGGATTCCGTCGAACAATTTGCCCCGGCCATCCGCGCGAATCTCGCTGTCGGCGACGGCCCGATAAATTGTCAGCTCGCCGACCATGACACTCCGACCGACGAAGCGGTCCGCCTCACGACCGCGCTCATGGAAGAGGCCGACCGCCAGGGAGCGCACGTTCACCTCGAGATCCATCGCAACACCTGCACGGAGACCCCTGAGAAGACCACCTCCATCATCGAAGGCGTCCGCAGCGCGACCGGACGGCCACCGCTGGTGAATTTCGATCTGTCGCACCCCGCCATCGTCAAACACCTTGCCCCCGACGAGTTCGCGACGCGTCTCTTTGACGACGTCCCGCTCTTCCAACAGAGCCGCCTCTGGCACGTCCGCCCCTTCAACGGCAGCCACTGCCAGGTCCCCGTGACCGACGGTCGCGGCAATCTTTCCAACGCCTACGAAAACGCCCGCCCCTTCATCCGCGAGGGACTTCGTCACTGGCTCGCCGGCCCCCGCCCCGGCAACGAACTCTGGGTCGTCCCCGAGTTGGGACCGGTCGGCGAATACGGTCTCGACTGTTTTCCCAACGTCTGGGAAGACGCCATCGTTCTCGGCAACGACATCAAACAAATCTGGACGTCCGTCCTCGAACGAAAAGACGGCGACTGCACCCCCCCGGGCTCGAACCGGGAACCAATTGATTAAGAGTCAACTTAATCAGAAGGCCAAATCGGGCGTTTTACAGAGTAAAACCCCGGCTTTCAGGGGGATTTGGCGGTTTCAACGCCCGAATCGCCAACTCCTTGTCTTGCACAGGGTTGCACAATCTCGCACAAATCCGAAAGTTTCTCAGGGTGCGCAGAAAGTGCGCACCCTCAAACCAGTATCTTCATACATGAAGATCTACATTCCGGTCGGTCGAAGCAGCTATTGCGTCCGCTTCAAGTTTCGTGGTGAGAAAATTCACCAGAGTCTCCATACCGCCAATCGAAAGGAAGCCACCAAGACCGCCCAAGCTCTCTAGGACTAGGGGTGTAAAAGTTCTTCGGTAAAAGCGTTTCACACAAGAACGCCCCATTCGGGGCCGACGGAGTGAGGCGAGCGAGACGAACATAGGCGGCCCCGAATGGGGCGTCGCGCCAAGCTCGTGGGGAGCGGGCCAGTGTGGTCTTTGTTGAGGTGTATCCAAGCACATCCAGCAAAAACCCACATATGACCCGTCAAATTGATTCTGATCTTCTGAATAGCGTTCTACAACTTCTCACCGACGAAGGCTCCTTGGGTTTCTCCGAGGGTCCGCCCCCGCTCGTCAACGAAGCCATGGTCCAAGAGCACTCCGCCGTGCTCCAGCCCCGCCCCTACGAGCGTTGCGAAGCCTGCCCGGGCCGCTCCAATGGCTTCAAACCAAAAACGCTGGCGACCCGCCTCGGACCGATCAGGTTTCGCGTTTCCCAAGTTCGTGACGACGTGGAATTTTATCCCAGCACCATGGAAAAAGGTGTCAGTAGCGAGCAGGCGCGCCGCTTGGCTCTGGCCGAGATATCTGTCCAAGGCGTGTCCACCCGGAAGGTCACCAAGATCGTCGAAGAACTTTGCGGACACTCCTTTCTGCCCCTCCTCGTAGAAATAGGAGAGCGTAACGATGAACCAGAAACCGCCCGCCAGTAGCTTTTCATACTGCTTTACCAAGTGCGTTCCGACCACGACCCCTTTAGTGCCGAGATTGGAAAGCAACCCCTCATGGACGTCGCGCTTCTCGGTGAGTCGCAGGGTCACCTTGTCGACCACCTTCCGACGACCGCGTTCCAGGATCGTGGATTGCACCGTCTCGGCCCTATCCGGGCGAACGTAGTTCTCATTGAGCACCGTTACGTCGGTTTGAAGCCCCTCCGTGATGACGGCCTCATCGCGGGATGCGCAGTAGGTCGAGCGCGCTCGCAAAAAGCCGCGCGTCCGCAACCGGCCGCCATTCCGATCACCCCAATTCTGAACGGTCTCGGATATCTAGGAATACGGACGGTTCTGGGTCGGGGGTGCTCGTCCGCATGAAGGAGCTATGTTTGCTCTCCTCGAGTGATACGCACGCTGAGCAGGTCATAGGGCCTGAATGGAAGACGATTGTCCGAGTCGAGCGGTGTGGATTCGGTTTCCAGGCAATTGCTGTGGGAAGCCTGCCAACCTTCAGCAAGTTCGAGCGTGACCGCGCCACGTAGGCCACGTGTTTCGTGGAGGCGGAGGATGTAGCCATGTCCGTCGGCGGCGGGTTTGCACCAGGCGGGAATGAGGGAGTCTCCGCCGTGGATTTTCAGCAATCCTCTGATGCCGGATGCCGGGTTGACGGCGAGTGGGGGAGTGAAGAGATGGTCGGCGAGCGCGGCGGGCTGTTCGGCGCGTGGGCGGCTCAAGTCGGCTGCCGCGAGCGCGATCCGCAGGTGGTGCCTCCCGATGTCCGAATGCAAGTGCGTGTAGCCGAGATGGCGCGGGGCCTTGTTGCTCCTGGTTTGGGTGAGCTGCGCACTGCGCAACAGACTGACGTGCATCGACCCGTCGTGACACCCGAAGCCGTATCGGTCCTCGGCGATCAGGGCCAGGCCGGATTGCTCGTGCTCATCGGAGACGAGGGCCCAGCGACTCGCAGGCACCTCGAACTGGGCGTCCGCCGCAATGTCACTGGCCAACTGTGGACGCACGCTGCTGCCAAAAGGCGCACCGTAGCGGGCGGTCTTTCCGAAATAATCCGTCGGGAAGTCAGCTTGGAGCAGAGTGGCCTTGTCCTGCCAATCGATGTCGTAGCTGACGCGCAGCACCGGCTCGTTGGCCTTGAGCGTGTAGGTCACTTCGGCGGAACTTCGCTCCGTCACTTGGATGGAGAAACGCAGCGAGCAGTCGGTCGCGGTCTGGCTGATCTCAGGAGCCTTTTGAACGCCGCGGACGCTTTGTGGATTGGAGATCGTCTGACGGTCGATCTCCCAGGCGTGGAACCGGACCGGGTGATCGGCGAAAACCGTTAACTGATTGAGACTGCCTTTGATCAGAATGAATTCCCCATCGATGGTGAGCGATACAACTTCCCCCCTTTCATTGAAGGCGGCTTGAACGCGCCCGTTGCTGAGTTGCGATCGATCTGCCGTGAACTGAGGTGCGAACTCCCTGGCTGCCTCGGCCGATGTCACCGAGAGGGGCGCGAGCTCAATTTGCAGCGCTTTGCCGTCGGCCTCGTAGACATGATTGAGCCCGTAGCCGTGTGGATTCAAAAAGGCGGTTGGCACGTCCGCGGCGTTCGCGGCGATGAGTGCAGCTTGCGCCAGTTTTCTGAGTTCGGGCAGGGCCTCGTCATAGACTTCCTGGACGCAGCTTCCTGGGATGTAGTCGTGGAACTGAGCGAAGATCATGCGCTTCCAATAGTGCTCGTCGATCGGACCCTTGCGTTGGATGGCGTGGCTGGCTTCGAGGTATTGCAGAGCTCGCTCGAGTGCGCGGAAGCGCTGCTTGAGTTCGACTTGGGTCGTTTGCACGCCGCGATGAAATTCGAGGTAAATCTCACCGTGCCATTGGGGCAGTTCACTCCGATGCGCGCCCAAGCGTTCAAAAAATCCGTCGATGCGGCCCCACTCTGTCGGTGGCACGCCTTCGATCTTTGCGAGACGTCGAACCCGCTCGCACATTTCCTCGGTTGGGCCACCACCACCATCGCCGTAGCCGACCGGGAGGAGGATCTCGGGATGAATGTCGGATTGCTGGTGTGAAAGCGTCGGTTCGACGACCTCGTCGATCGCCGTGGTGGTGTTGTAGCAATTCGACAGGACGCTGTGGAGCACGTGCGACACCACCTCGCTGCCGTCGTTGCCACGCCAGCGAAAGCTGCTGAAAGGGAAGCGAGTGGAGTTACTCCACGCCAGTTTAGCCGAGAAGAAATACTTCACGCCCGTCTGCTGCATGATCTGCGGCAAGCAACCCGTGTAGCCAAAAACATCCGGCAGCCAGACAACTGTGCTCGGCGCACCTGTCAGTTGACGGAATTTTTCCTGGCCGATGGTGAAGCTGCGCAGCAGGCCCTCACCGCAGGAGAGCTGGTTGTCACTTTCCACGTACATCGCTCCTGTCGGTTCCCAGCGTCGTCCTTGGATCGCGTCGCGCACTTCCTCCATGAGTTCGGGTGCCCGCCGCTCGACTGCTTCGTAGCTGGCCGGTTGAGAGTAGCCGAAATGAAACTCCGGGAACTGATCGTGGAGACGCTTGACCGTGGCAAATGTGTGGACAGCCTTGCTCTCGCCAATCCGTTCCGGCCACAGCCAGACCAGGTCGATGTGGGCGTGCCCGGTGAGGGTGATCTGCATGGAATGGCTGTTATTCTCGAAGCGAAGCAGGGTCTCTTTGAGCGGTTCGCTGATCGCAGAAATCCCTCCGACGTCGAAACGGTCGATGATGGTGTCCAGCGCGTGGAAGATTTGACGGGACTGGGGATTCAGTCGATCCAGCGGGCGGCGGAAGCGCTCGCTATTTGTCAGATCCTTGGGATCGTAGCCATCCCGTCGCGCGAGATAGAGGGACAGGTCCAGCAGGACTCGGTAGTCGTGATACGCATGCCACGCGGCTTCGTCGCGCCGAGCCAGAAATGCGCCGTCGAGGCGACTACCGATCTCGTCGACCTGGGTGGCCGAAGGGTGCCAGATGCCAGTTTGGCAGCAGATGCCTTCGACCGCGAGGCTCTCAAACGGCACCGGCAGCTTGACGTAACTGTGGGCGAGATCAAACCCGCCGAATGGCACGCCGTCCACGTAGAGCGTGGCCTCGGCTTGATCCTTCCAAAAAAGGAAGTTGGAGCCCCTCAGATCGGCTGGGGTGAGATCGATTGCGAACCAGCACTGGTCGTAGAGATTGCCCCAGTGATGCGGGTAACTCGTGATCGGTCTTGTCTTGGCGAGCGCTGTGGCGTCGTAGTTTCGAAATCGAGCTGTCGGTTCTCCCGCGCGGACGACAAGGGGAACCGCTTCCGTCTCCCAGATGCAGTTTTGAATACGTTGGATGGCTTCTTCCAAACGAGGGACGATCAGCTGGAGATAGGGAGTTTTGGGAATGCTCATATTTGGGTGTCGGCGGTCGTGGAGATTGCGAGGGCGACCAAGCCGTGCTACGCAATCTGACTGGACTCGGGATAGTAATACCAAGGGCGTCTCGTGGAATCCTTCTTGCCTTGGAAAATCAAGCGTCGGCGTACCGCGTCCCGGAACCATCCTGACTCGGCTTCGGGATTGGTCGTTGAAGTTCGCGGCATCGTTTGCAAACTGGCCAGACATTCCCATGAGCGCACATCGACTTCGTTTCCGTCAGGTCCATCTGGACTTTCATACCAGCGGCGAGATCGCTGAAATCGGATCGAAGTTCGACCGCAAACGATTTCAGGACTGCCTGCAAGAAGCGCGGGTGGATTCCATCACCTGTTTCTCGAAATGCCATCACGGGTGGAGCTATCATGAGACGGAAGTCGGGCGAAAACATCCCCATCTGAAATTCGATTTGCTGGCCGAGCAGATCGATGCTTGCCGGGAGATCGGCGTGAGGGTGCCGATCTATCTGAGCGCGGGATTCGACGAGGTCGCCGCGGCGGCGCATCCCGAATGGATTGTCAAACGGCCGGACGGCACGACCCACGATCCGTTCGTGGCGGTCTATCGGCGGCTGCGCTGGAACTCTCCCTACCTGGACTATCTCTGCCGCCAGATCGAGGAAGTGGTGGACCGTTGGCCGGATGCCGACGGCATCTTCCTGGATATCGTCCGGCCTTGGCCCGACTATTCCGAGGGAAGCCTGCGCGCCATGATGCGCGCCGGATTCGACCCGAGAAACAAAGAGGAAGCCCAGCGGTGGGCGAATGACGTGCTGCTCGAGTATTTCAAGAAGACCACGTCCGCCGCCAAGAAGAACCGCGCGGACATGCCGATCTTCCACAACTCCAGCCATGTCTCCGTCGGGGGGCACCGGTTTTTGGACTTCAACTCGCACCTCGAACTCGAGTCGCTGCCGACGGGCGGATGGGGATACGATCATTTTCCGCTCTCGGCGCGCTATGCCGCGACCACGCGGTTCGACTATCTTGGCATGACCGGAAAATTCCACACGAGCTGGGGGGAATTTGGCGGCTACAAACGCCCGGCCGCGCTTCGCTACGAATGCGCCGCCATGCTGGCCTACGGCGCGAAATGCAGCGTCGGCGACCAGCTCCATCCGAGCGGGGAAATGAACGCTGATACCTACGCCCTCATCGGCGAGGCGTATCGCAGCGTGGAAGCTGCGGAGCCCTGGTGCGACGGAGTCACGCCCGTCGCAAGCATCGGGCTGCTTAGCGCCGAGGAGAATCAGGGAGTGCTCGGACATCGCGACCGGTCCGCGGACGAGGGCGCGTCGAGAATGCTGCTCGAGGCGCAATTGCCGTTCGTTGTGCTGGATCGCTTCGCCGCTTGGGACGGACTCGATCTCGTCATTCTGCCAGACTCCGTCCAGTTGGAAGGCGAACTTCTGGAGCGCGCTCAGTCACACCTGAAAGCGGGAGGGCGGATGCTGGCCAGCGGCCACAGCCTGCTGAATCCGGAGCGCACGGAGTTTGTCCTCGATGCCGGCGTTACGCTGAAAGGTCGCAGCGAGTTCGATCCGGACTACCTCGTGGCGACTGCCTTGTCGAAAGAGGTCCCTGTTCGCGCTCCCATCGTCATCCACGGCGGAGCATGGGACGTGGAGCCGCGCGACGCGGAGATTTTCGTCGCTCGCGCCAACCCCTGGTTCAATCGCGCATGGGACCACTTTTGCAGCCATCGACACGCGCCCGATGCAGGCCCGAGCCAGTATCCCGGCGCGACCATTTTCGGCAACGCCGCATGGTTCGCACACAGTATCTTTACCTGCTATCGCCGGAACGGCCAGCCGCTCTACCGCGATTTCGTCGTGGCGGCGATTCGTCGGCTGCTGGGAGGACGGATGCCCGTGGAAACCACCCTTCCCTCGACCGGTCGCGTGAGCCTGATGAATCAAGCGAGCGAAAACCGATACGTCTTTCATCTCCTGCACGCCGCCCCATCGCTGCGTGGCGGCACCGGGCCGGGCGATTCCCAACCCGTGGAAGTCATCGAGGAAATCCTCCCGGTGTTTGACGTGGCCTGCCGGGTGCGATTGCCGAAGGAAGCGCGCGCCATCCGACTCGTGCCCGGAGGTGAACCCCTCGATTTCACATTGGAGGAGGGCGCGACATGCTTTCGCGTGCCACGCGTCGAGGGTCATCAAATGGTGGAAATCTTCTACGCGTAAAAGTCACCCGCATCCTTTCCGCGATGAGCTCGAATCCTCGAGGAATTCCAGTTTAGCGGGGACGCGCACGTTAGTGCTCGAAGCCGTCCCGCCGAATTGAGGCGCGGACTATTCCCGCGCGAGCTTCAGAAATCCGAAGTTTTCTTCCTCCATCTTGCCCGCGTTGTCCGAATCCAGGAACACGATTTAGCTGCCGTCGCGGCACGCGCCGACATACTCGGCCGCGTTGTGGCCCTCGCCCGGAGTATGATGAGTGAATGTCCACAGCGTTTCTCCTGCCGCGTCTGTCCTGACGATATAGGCCGCCCATGTGTTGAGCGGGTCGGTCTTGTTCACTGTGTTGTCGGGTTCGATGCCGGAACCGCAGGCCATGACGAACCCGCCGTCGGGCGTTGTTTTGATGCCGTAGCACTCGTCGAAGATCACCTTTGAATCACCACCGAGAGGTTCTCCGAATTTTTTCTCCCACATCAGCTTGCCGTCGCTATCCACCCGGACGGCCCATGCATCCCACCCGCTGCCGGATCTCGTGTGGCCACCCAGCACGCAGCCATCGGCTGCAAGATCCATGTCGAAACATTGATCGTCCCCCGCGCCGCCGTAGTATTTCGTCCACACCTCGTTGCCTTCGTCGTCGGTCCGGATGAGACACGCGTCCTGATGATCGATCCCATCCGAGACCCGCCATGCGGTCGAGCATACGAGCAATCCGCCCTTGGCTTTCTTGACCTTCGTTCCCTGGGTCACGCCGAGTGGCTTTTTCCAGATCAGCGTTCCATCGGCATCCGTCTTGAGAATGAAGCCTTTCGCCTCTTCTGCGATAAACGGAACTTCACGCTCCTTGCTGTCTGGATATCCAGTCGCGACGATTTCGTTGTCGCCAGCGAGTTCGATGCCGCGAATCGCACCAAAACCAGCGTGCGGATAGGTCTTCGACCAAAGAGTTACGCCTTCGCCATCCAGCTTCAAGAGGCCCGCTTTCGACTGTAGCGCGCCTCCCACGATGTATCCATCCGCCGCTTCGATCACGCATCGGCCCTCCTCATGGGACCCCTTTTCTCCGATGACGCGCTGCCATTCCAGATTTCCTGCCGCGTCAGTTTTGACGACCAATATGTCAGTGGTTCGTCCGGAATTTTCTCCCGTCTTGCCGACAGCGATATAGCCCCCGTCACGGGTCTGGAATCCTTCGAAGACATGCTCGCCCTGATCAGTTCCGTGGCCCCGCAGCCACTCCTGTTTAGGGGCGGTCGCGCCTTCCGCGCTTCCGCGCACCAGGCAAAACGCCGCGAGGAGAATAGGAACATGTCGCACGGCAATAAAGTTAGGTCGCGAGCTTCGCGAAGAGATCGCGGAACACGGCATTGCGGTCGATGTAGAGCGCCTCGCGAATCGGGTGCCGCGCGGAGTCGTCGCGCCATCCGAGATCTTCGCAAAGGACGGGGCTGGGCTCGATTCTTGTGGCGACCCAATCCGGGTTCACCAGCCATCCAATGGGCGCGATGTCCCAGATCACTTTTCCCCACGCGAAATGGTCGTCGTGATACCCGCGCACGATCTCGACAAGGTAATCGCCGATGGCCGAACGACCGGCCAGATCCCGCTCCAGCTCCGCCAGCGTCGTCACAAGATGCGAGCAGACTCCCAGGCACGGGAACCAGACGATCGGAACGCCGCTGTTGAAGAGAATCCGCGCGGCGGCTGGATCTTGGCGCAGGTTAAACTCCTTGGCGTGGAAGCAGCGTCGGACGTTTCCTCCGAGCCACAAAACCACGATTCGCTCGTAGATGCGCGGCTCCATCAGGAGTGCGGAGGCGATGTTCGTGATCGCGGCGATAGCTGCGACGTAGAGAGGCGGATCGTCGGGCGACCGCGCCATGGCGGTTTCGACGAGATGGTGCGCGGCCTCGCTCTCGACGGTCGTGTCGGGCGTTTCAAGAAAGGCGGGCGAGCCCCGAAACACGCGTCCGGCGGACGGCTCGCCGAGCCGACCGAGAACTCGCAGGATCTCCTCGTGGCTTTTCTCCATGCCATCGCCCGGACCGGTCGAGCGGTCATTGTGGAAAGGCGCGGCGTAGATCGCCTCGACAGTCATCGTTTCCCTCGAGCGCAGCGCGTAGGCGAGCGCGAACTGGTCGTCGACCTCGTTGAACGTATCGGTGTCCAAGATCAGCGAAATTCCCGTGCCGGGATGCGCGAGGCGTTTTTCGAGGGCGGCTCGGTTCATTCGTTGGTTTCGAATTTCACTGCGACGGCCTCTCCGATGCGACTGATCGAATAGGCGGACCCCTCCACGACGGCCCCGGCGGCGGATGTTTCGACGATGAGGTCGGTGTTGATGGGGAGCTTTTCCAGTGGCTCCTGCGCGATTGTGCAGAGCGGGAGAGCGCCCTTGACGTCGGCAAGGAGGATACGTAGCAGAACCGACATCGGTGTCAGCATTAGGGATGGCATCTCTCCGCACAAGTGGAAACATCCCCCCACTTTCCGACAGAAATAAATTGGCACTCTTGCATTCGCCATCGTGCCCGTCATCCAGCCCGGGTGTGGTGCGATGAAAACGGGGCGCTCTTCCGGCCTGTGCACGCGACGCTGGGGAGCGCGAGGACATCGCGATTCTTCCCGCGCCAGGAACTAGCGTGGACGTCTTCAAGATGAGTGATTCAACGCTCGCGCTGCTTTAATCGCGTTCTCGCGCCGAATTATCGGTTCGCCTCGGGATCGAAGTTCGGTCATGAATTGCGCTCAGGGCCGTCCATCGGTCTCGGCATTTCAGATGGCTACCATTTATCAAGTTGCAGCGAAGTCAGGGGTTTCAGCCAAGACCGCGGCCCGTATTCTAGCGGGTGAATCGAAACGTTCGAAGAGTCGGGAACGCGTGCTTAAGGCCGCGAAAGATCTGGGTTACGTCCGCAATCAGCAGGCCGCCAATCTCCGCTCGGGCGCTTCGAACCTGCTGGGTGTGATCGTGCCAAGCATCGCGAACGTTTTCTTTCTGACTTACATTCAGAGTATCCACACGGCAGCGCGTCAATACGGCTATGACCTTCTGTTCTTCAGCACCTTCAACGATCCCGACGAGGAGACGAGGGCGCTCCGAAACTTTGCGGCAAACCGGGTGAGCGGCATCATTATCAACGCAAGCGAAAACGAGGCTGGGCCGGAGTTCGACGGTGTCGTCCGGCAGCTTCTGTCGCGAAACACCCCGGTCATCATGGGCGGACGGCGGCGCATGGGATTGCCGGTCGATCTGGTGCGGATCGCGCAGGTGGATGCGGTGGAGCGGGTGGTGACCTACTTGATTCGGGCGGGGCACCGCGAACTTGGTTTTGTAGGTGGCAAGCCGGATACGTTTAGCACGGACGCCCGTCTCGGGGCGTTCAAGGCGGTTCTCCAGAAAGCGGGCATCCCCGTGCGCGAGGACTGGTTGTCCTTCGGCGATTTCCACGCGAGCAGCGCCGAGATCCGGGCGAAGAGCATTCTGTCCCGGCCAAAACGTCCCACGGCCATCGTGGCGGCGAACGACGCGATGGCGATCGGGGTCATTCGAGCCTGCTGCGATCTGGGGCTCCGGGTGCCGGAGGATGTCGCGGTGACCGGCTTCGACGATACCGAGATCGCCAGCCTCATCATTCCGCGGCTCACGACGGTCCGGCAGCCGCACGCGGCGATCGCCGAAGATTGCGTGCGTCTGTTGGTCGAGAGGATTAAGGCCAAGGACGTCTCAAATCCCCGGGTGCTTGAATACCAGCTCGAGCTAATCCTGCGCGAATCGGCCTGACGGCGCTCGCGGGCTCCTACGCTGCGGCGGGCCACGTGGGGCGATAATATTCATGCCCCGCCACAGAATGAGGGAGCTCGCCGCGAAAATGAGTGCGGCGATGATCATCATCGGAAACAGCGCCAACATGAGGCCGAGTGCGGTGAAGATGCCGCCGAAGGTGAACCCGAGTCCGGCAAAGGTCATCGCCACGAGCAGGGGAATGGAGTCGTTGTGACCCTCGCCCGGGCAGGCGGCAGCGACCGGCCCCCACCAGCCGTAGGGTCGCACCCGTCGGTAGAATTCCTGCAACCGCTCCATTGGCTCCGGTGGATTGAGAAACATGCCGAGGAACCCGGCCGTCGTGCTGCCAGCGATGATGATGAGGAGTCGGAGCGCGTAGAAGCTGTCGTTCGTCTCCTGGCCCAAGGCGGTCCCGAGATATTGCACGAGCGCTGCGCCGGGCGGGGAAATGATGAAGATCACGCCGACAAATCCGGCGAGTTTCGCGTAGAATTCAGCCGAGCCGTTCACCCGCCACCACACGAAGCGCAGCATCTTCATCACGCCATCCGCGTTGTGGACCGTGAGCGCGAACATGATGAGCAGCAGGATGTCGTCGATGAGGAGGCCGACGATGACTGCGAGCAGGGTCTGAATGACCATGAAGACACGGGCGACGTTCACGTAATGATGCGGCCGCTGGGCTTTCACGAGAAACGGTCGATAGAGGTCGTTCACGAAAATGGACGCACTGTTGTGGATGTTCGTGTCCACGGACGACATGAATGCGAAGAGGAATCCGGACATCATGAGTCCCATCAGCCCCGCTGGGAGGTAGGTGCGGATCAGCGTGGGGTAGACCATTTCGTAATCAGGAATCTCGTTTCCGCTCGGCGAAATGATGGCGGGGAAGCCGTCGAGCAGGGTCGCGTCGGAGACGAGAAACATGCCCGCGAGACCGGCGATGAGATAGGGCCAGGGCTTGATCGCGTGGTTGACGAAGGACCCGAGCAGGAAAGTCTTGATGACCTCGCGCTCATCCTTGACGCACAGAATCCGCTGCACGCCGGGGTTAAACGCGCCGAGGCTGATGATGGGTTGCACGACGAGCAGGACAATGAAGGCAGCGCCAAGTTCCGGCCAGAGGTGCAGGATGCGGTCACCGCCGTCCGGCATGGCGAGAATCTTTTCGCGCAGGCCGACGTTCCAGCCGACTTCGCGGAAGATCAGAAAGAACAAAAGGTACGTGCAGCAGAGCGTGACGATGAGCTCGAAGAAATCCGTCCACACTACCCCGTGCACGCCGCTGGCGGTCGAGTAGATCACGGCCAGCGCCGTGATGCTCAGGACGACAACCCAGTCGGTCGGAACCGACAAACCGAAAAGCGCGATGGACGCCGGGAAGTCGAACAGCACGCCGCTGATTTTCTTCATGCCGACCAGCCCGACGGCCGACCAGATGCAGCCGTTGAAGATGGCCAGCACGCCGACGTCGTAGATCCGGGCCGCGGACCCTTGCCAGCTTTTGTAGCGGATGGCGTAAAGTTCGACCGCGGTCGTTATCCCGGAGCGCCGCCACAGCCGGTCGAACCAGATCACCGCGATGGAACTCACGATCACGCCCTGCCAGGAAAACCACAGGCCCGCGATGCCGTCGTTACGGATTTTGCGCGAGTCGACCAGCGGCGTGCTGGCGTTCAGGTTCGTTGCAACCATCGACAAGCCGGCCAGCCAGAACGGCATCTTGCGTCCGGCGACAATGAAGTCGTCGGTCCCCGAATCCGCCTTCCCCTTGAGGAGATAGCCAAAAATCGTGACCGACAAAAGGGCGAAAACGATGACCAGGATGTCAAGGAGAGTCATTCAGAGGGGCGCGCTGGGAACAAAGGCGGGAGGGGTGGCGGGGGACGGCGGACTATTCCACCGAGACGAGACGGAAGCTCCGCATTGACACTTTGCCGCCCTTGGCGATCTGCGCCTCCGGGAAAAAGAAGGAGAACTCGCCATTGGAGATGGTCGGATCGTACGTGAACTCGACCTCCTGCTCGGACCATTTCGGTGTAAGTTGGAGAAACTCGCTGCTGGGCTTGACCTCGCCGTTGGCGTTTTTGTCGCCCGCGGCGTCGGGCTCCGGGGAATTGAGCACCACGCCGGAAGCGGGCTCAGCTTTGATGTCGAACGAAAGGAGGTAGCGCTTGCCGGTCTCGAGATTTGCTTCGGCGAGCGGGAGTTTGACCATGGCCATTGGCTTGCCCTCGGCGGTCGCCAGATCGACGGTGAAGGTGTCCTCGCCGTCGTAGGTCGGCTGCGAAGCAGCGAAAGGCGGATACCAGAACTTCAGTTCCGGCGTCGTGGGGAGTAGCCTCTCCTCCGCGTGGATCTGGAAACAAAATGCCGTGAGAGCGAAAAGGGCGGCGAGGGATTTTTTCATGGGGAGAGGTGAACGTTGGATGGTTGAATGATGCTCACCTCCGAAAATCCAGAGTGGCATCGGTGTCACTTCTGCGGTATAGCCGTCGCGTTGGCAAGTCCTGATCCTCAATCCCATGAATATCCTTCTCCTCTGTCCCGACGAACTAAAAGCGACCGCGATGAGCCTTTACGGGCATCGGCTGGACACGACGCCCTTCCTCGAATCCATCGCGGAGCGGGCAGTGGTCTTCGATCAATGCCACACAGTGCACCCGAAGTGCGTCCCGTCGCGTTGCGCGTTCCTCTCCGGCCAATACCCGCACGTCAACGGGCACCGCACACTTCACCTGCACGCCCGCCCACACGAGATCAACCTGATCCGCACGCTCCGCGAGAACGGCTACGAGACGGCGCTCGTCGGCAAGAATCACGTCGTCGACGCCGACACGATGCCGGGGACGTTCGACTACCACCAGCCTTCCCGCGGGAAGGTTGCAATGGAGACTCCGCCCAACACTTTGCCGCCGGGTTCCTATTGGGTCGGTGAGCATTCGTTTCCGCTCGAAGAATTTACGGACTACGGCGAGACCGAGACGGCCCTTGAATGGATTGAAAATGGTCGGGACTCAACGAAGCCATTCTTCATGTGGGTGAATTGGAACGCTCCCCATCCGCCCTACGGTGTCCCGCAGCCGTTCCACGGAATGACCGACCGGTCGCACATCGACCTCCCGCCCCGCGATTCGCTCGATAACAAACCGCCCTATCAAGCGCAGCTCCGCGAAAGCTACGAGCTGGACAAAATGACCGATGATGACTGGCGGGAGGTGATCGGGACGTATCTCGACATGACGCGGTTCGTCGACGCGGAGATCGAGCGGGTCTTTCAGCGATTGGAAGCGCAGGGTATTCTTGACGACACGATGGTCGTCCTTTGGTCGGACCACGGCGACTTCGCCGGCGAGCACCAGCTACCCGAGAAATGGGACACCAGTTTCTACGACTGCATCACCCGCGTCCCGCTCGTCATTCACGCCCCGCACAAGCTCGGTCCAGCTCGGATCCCGGCGTTGGTCGAGTCCATCGACATTCTGCCGACTCTTCTCTCCATCGTCGGGGTCGAGGTTCCGAAGGGAGTCCAAGGCATCGACCTCAATCCGCTGATGCGAGGCGAAGTCAACGCCGTCCGCGACGTGGTCTTCTGCCAGGGTGGACAGGAACCCGGCTTGCTCGAGCTGGCCGTGGCACCGGACGCCAAACCGCGCCCGTGCGTGGCTTACCAAATGAAACAAAGTGCCCTCTACGCCCAGCCCGGGATCAACATTCGGGCAAAAATGATCCGCGATTTCGACTGGAAGTATTGCTATCACCAGAGCGGATTCGAGGAACTCTACGACCTGCAGCACGACCCGTGCGAAATCCACAACCTCGCCCAGGATTCCGACCACTCCGAAACCCGGGAACGCTACCGGATGAAAATGCTCAACAAGCTGGTGGAGGCGGAAACCGTCGAGCCCTACCAAGATTTTCTCGAATCGTAAAAAGATTACATCGATGTCTTTTCGTTGATGCTGTTGTCTGTGACGCCAGCCTCCCCGATTATGTCCAATACCCTCCTTCGCCCCCTCTTGCCGCTGGCAACCGCCGCCATCGCGATTTCATTCGCTCCTATGTTCGCCGCTCACGCGGAGGTGGTCGTCGACCTCAACTCGCCGGACGAGCCCTCTATCGAGGTCGCCACGGGCGACTCCTGGGTGCCGAAGACGGCCCCGCTGGCGCGGACGAGTTACCTTGGCTCCGGTGCTCCCGGGATTACCGATCTTGATGATAGCGGCGAAGAGGATGACTTCCTCGACTACAACCGATTCAGCGTCACCGAGGCGCTGACGCCGCAGTCCGACTACCGGGGCCAGAGTTTTTACGGTGGTCTGACTCGTCGGCAGTTTGACGTCAAAAACCGCTCAGTGGAGCCGGAAGACAGCGGACAGGTGGTCAGCGGTCGCAATGGCAGTCCCGCCTACGTGAGTCTGTCGTCGATCTCGGGTCAAAACCTGGGCAACAGCAAACGCCCCGGTGAGTATGGCGTCGTGTTCTTTGTGGACAAGGCAGACTTCCTCGAGGGCGGCGATGCCCGGCCGGTCCACCCGAACCCGACCGACGATGCGGTCCTCGCCGCCATCCTGGGTCCCTCTCTCATCGGGAGCGGCAACGGGGGCGAGGCGCGTTGGCTCATTCGCGTCGATGATCAATGGCTCTTGTCGACCATGACCTTCACGGTTGGCAACGAGAAAGAGCCTTCGACGCACCGGATGACGGGAACCGAAATGATGGGAGTCGACGAATGGGCTCCTTTCAATCCGACCGAGACGGATCTTTTTGTCAAAGTGGAGGATCTCTCGTTCGAGGTGACGCTGACGCCGGAATCGGACATCACGGCCGTGGGAATCTGGGCCGGCCGGACCGGGAGATTAAACCCCGGCCATCTCGTCTTCTGGGTCTATGACCTGGCAGCCGATCTCGTGGTGACTCCGTGAAAACACCCCACTGCCAAGTGATCCCTGCCCCGTCGGATTGGGGTTGCCGCGTCCCGGGGTAGCAAGAGGACCTCTGCGCCCCCCGGAGTTTGGGGTCGTCGTCCGGCGCGAGTGAACCGATCATCGCCTCATCAACCGTGTCGGTGTCAAAGATCAAAGGCACCCGGGCGCCGGAATGCACGAGTCGGTGGAGGCGGCTCGCTTGCTCCACCGCATTGGAGGGGGCGCTTTACTTAGAGAAGATCCGGCTGACCGAGTAGGGCGGGAGTTCGACGTTCGCGCCCGAGACGGGCGCCTCGACGATCAGGTCGGTATTGATCGGAAGTTTCTCGAGCGGCGGGCCGCACTGGATCGTCGCAGCGGTCGCCTGGCTGAAAGCTGGGTTATCGGGGAGGGTGAGCGTGAGCGGCTCGGCGCTTCGGTTGATCACCAAGAGTTGTGGTCCGTTTGACCCGGTGACTGTGAGAGCCAGAGCACCTTTGGAATCCCCGATGGTTGACGGAATCAGTTTCTCGGCACCGTCCAAGGTGGCACCCATCAACTCGAAGAGCTGGTAACTGGCGGTGGTATCGAGCGCTGCGGTGTCCTTGTTCCAATCCATCAAGCCGAATCCCTTCGACCAGAGTTGGTGGAAGCAACTCCACTCGAAAACGTCGTTGTGGACGAAAATTTGCTGGGTCGCAGCGGCGATGAAGAGCAGCTCGGCGCCGGTGTTTTTCCATTCCTTGAGGCCCTGGCTGCCGATGTTCCATTCGGTGAACCAGATTGGCAGGCCCGGCTTGGCCTCTTCCATGGCTTCGACCACTTCCGCCACGAAGGCATCGGGGTGAAGCATGGCCTCGACCGGCATCGAGGTGCCGGCCTCCATCGCAAACCCCTGTCCGCCGTAGTATTCATGGTAGACGACGGCGTCATACCAATCTTCCTTCGCGAGGGGCGCGTTCCAGATTTCTTCGTAGTTGCCGGGTTTGTCCACCGGGCCGAAGCAGGCCCCGATCTTGATGTCGGGATTCTTCTCACGAATGGCGGCCACCAGTGGGCGGCAGAAATTCATGTAGGCTTCCACGTCGTTGTGAGAGCGGGGGTCCCAATAGGGTTCGTTGGCCAGCTCGATGAAGCGGACTTTCAGGTCGATGGAATCGAAATGCTCCAGCAACTCGACAACGCTCTCGGGGGTTTCCTCGAAAACGTTCAACACGTAGATCGGCTCGATGTTGTGGGTATTGCACAGCCGGGCGAATCCCTCGATGTCGTATTTTTTGCCGCTCTTGCGGAAAATTTCAAATTGCTTGGCCGCCCACTTGGTCAGGTCGCCTTTTTGCAGCGAGAAGCTGTCCTCCTTCCAGACGTAATTGTTGCCGACCGTGCCGCCAGGAAACCGCAGGCCGTAGGGTTTAAGCTCTTCGACGACTGAATCGATCACGTCGCCGCCATAGGTGACGCTGTGGCTCGTCGTCGCAGCGAGGAGCTGGGTGTTGAAGGAATAGATCAGCCTCGGAAACGGCACGGCGGCGGCTTCGTCGAGGGTGACGGTGGAGTCCGCAGCGGTGGCGGCGAACGGGAGTGCGATCGCGGTGGCGATCATCGGGAGGGTGAATGCGCGGAATGACATGGGTGATGGTCGGGTTGGATCGAAGTGAGTTCAGGGTCGGTAGGATTTGATGCCGCCGTTCACAGGATCAACCTGCACGGTGTAGAAGTTCGTCGGCGGCGTCGTTGCGGTGGCGGAGGTCTCATTCGTCTGGACGGTCACAAACCAATTCCCGAGCGGATTGAGTTCCGTCGACCCATCGCCGCGAAACGCGAACGCCCGGGCGGTGTAGGACGCTCCGACGCCGGGCAGGTTTGGCTTGGGATCAGCCGCCGAGAAATTTTTGTCGGGAAGACCGGCGATCAGGGATGAAAGTTGGGAGCCTTGGTTGATGACGATCAAATCGGGAAGCCGCTCGATCTTCGAGATCGGCTTGGATTTGCCGCGGGAATCAATCTGGAACAATTGCACCGCGCGATAGGTCTCATCGGCACCGGGCGTCGCGGCGTCCGCAAATTTGTAGAAACGAACTTCCACCCGCTCCCCGCTGGAGAGGGCTTGTTGATGAGCGCGGGCGAGCTGGGCTTCGAGCAACCGCCCGCCGCTGGATAAGCTGTTGCCGCGAAGGACTGACGTGAGGGCGGGAGTGACCAGCACGGCAAGGACCGAGATGATTGCGATGACGACCAGGAGTTCCACCAGCGAGAAGGCGCTGCGAGGGCGGATGGCGGGACGACTTCTCATGGCGTGAACTTGACGTTGTTGATCACACGGAAGCGGTAGAGCGGAGCCACGGTCGCGGTCGCGTCGGTGGCAAAATCCGGGATGGTCGGATCGCTGGGGTCGTCGATATAGCGCTCGATGGTGGTCGCGCCACGATATTCCGCAGTCACGGTGTCCGCCGTCTCGTCCCACTCGGACTGGTTGCCGGAGGTCCGTTTTTTCAGGGCCTGGGCGCGGTAGTAGACAGTGTAGGTGTTCGACTTGGTCGTGAACTTCGGTAGGAGATTCGCGTAGGGGCGTTCGCGGACGTTGTCGCCGGTGAGGCGGTTGGAATTCCAGAAAGCCTGCATCCCAGCAAGAGTTTGGCCCTCGGGAACGAGGTAGAGTCGGGCGAGTTCTGCCTCGGACCGAAAGATGTCGCCGGCGCTGAACCTGCCTTCGAATTGACTGAGCGTTCCGGTCGTGGTGGTCGTCGCGTCGGCGACGTCGATTCGGTGGCGGTAGTTGGGATTGGCTGCGTCTGGCTCTTTGTAAGTCTGGCCTGCGGTGATCGGGATGGCCATCAACTGCTCCGGTCGCATTGCTGCTCGGACTGCCGTGCTGCGCTCAATGTAGTCAAAGGGAAGTATTTGATAGTTCAGGTTGACCTTTCCGGCCGTCGAAAACGGTTCGCTGACCGCGTAGGGCTCGACGACTGGCATCCAAAATAGGTCGAGCAACAGGTAATCGGGCGGTGCCGTGTAGGGCGGGCCGCTGACCGGGGTGCCAAGGCCTGGGTGCGTCCCAGCTTGGTCGGGGCGGAAGAGGAGAGTGTGCCAGGGGCGCGCTGAGGCGCTGTTGTTTGCAACGAAGGCGTCTCGCGTCGCCAAGACGTAAGTTGGTAGGGAGCCGAACATCGCGGCCGATGGAATAAGGCGATTGGGCGAAAAGAAATTCGCTCCGCCCGAGATCAGATTCTGAGCCTGAAGGAAATACGGGATCGGTGGCCGGATATTCCCCTCGTCGGGTTTGTTGATGTAAGCGCCGTCGTGGACGAGCGCCAAGCCCGTGTCCCAATCTCCGGTGCGCGAGGCGTTGAGGACGGGATCGGTCGCGGAGATTGGCGGCGGGACGTCCGGGAGACTATTTTGGTTGTAGCTTACAGCCGGAGTCGTGCTGTTGTTCTGGTAAACCAGTGCGTTGTCGCTGAAGTCCGCGCCGACCTGTCGCCAAACATTCACGCCGTTGGCGAAGTTGTGCTGCATGCGCACATTGGACTGGTTGTAGCGGCGATTCGGCTCAAACATCTCCGGTTCCAGCGTGGGGAGCGCTGCCGCCAGTCGGTAGTCGCCGCTCTTGACCTGATAGCTGATCACGACGTCTGAATCGGACCGGATGAAGGCGCCCGAAAGTGGAGAGAAATCGTCGCGGATGTGATTGTTACTCACGTATTCCATCCGGCCGGCGGTCGATTGTGGGCCTCCCGCTTTCGTGATCGGTTTGCGCCCCAGAGACCACCAGTCGGCCATGTCTGATGCCGGGGACGCCGGGATTCCGGCGGCACCGATCCCCGTCGTCACCAGACTCGGCTGCGGAAGGGTGGCGGGTGCTAGACGGACCGTGCTGGTCTGAACCAAATGACGAGCGCTTCCTCGACCGGAGAAAAGCTTCACCTCGATCTCGCCTCCGGAAAAGCTCATCGTGGGGCCCACGGGAATACGGACCGGCGCGCCGACGAATGGGTAGAGCGAGCCGCTTCCGGTGTCCGCTGGCATCGATCCGCGTGCGGGCAGCTTGGCGCTCGAGAGGATGGAGCGGAAATCGAGCGTGGCGCCATACAAGCGGTTGTGCACGGCGTTGGGCTTGGATCGCGAATAGGTCTCCACGCCGGTAGGAAATCCAAGGTCCACGGCGTCCACCGACAGCGGGTCCTTAAATTGAACTTCGAATTCGACGTCCGGATACATCCCAGTCCAACCAGTCGCTGGATTCCACAATTCCATGAGCAGGATGGCTTGGATCATCTTCTCGTTCCCGGAGAGCGCCGTCGTGCCGAGCAATTTGTTTTTGGTGGTGTCATTGCTTTCCGCGTAAGGCGAGGTTCCTGGATTCTCTGATGTCGCGTTGCAGATGAATTCCAGCCCGACTTTCGTCAGCGTGTAAAATCGCCCGATTCCCTTCGTTTGATTGAGCGGGTGCGAGACCGGCGTGACCTGTCCGTGCGTCGGATCATTTACGTCCGGCGTGAATTTCGTGCTGACTTGATCGTCGTAAAGATTCGTGATCCGGATGTAGTCGAAAATTTCGGTGAGAACCTGATCTCGATCGGCGGCGGAAAACCGATTCGTCGTGAATTTGCCGCCGAATGCCGGGATGTTGGCGTTCGTGATCCGCTGGAGATAGGCGTAGAGATCCTGATTGCGTTTGCCTGCGGCAGTGCCGGTATCGAATTCCGCCGAGGGATCCAAATTATTGGACCGGGTGAAGTAGTAGGGCCGCCCGCCGATGGTCGAAGAAAAGGCGAGCAACTTGTCGAACGTCGACCGGGTGGCGTCAGAGTTGCTCGCCGCGATCGGCCAAACGGCCACACGAGGCTGGCCGAAGAGATTGATCTCGGGCGCGCGGCTTTGCGCAGTAATGAAAAATCGCCGCTTGGCGAGGTCCTCTGCGGTGATGGCAGGAGAGCTGGCCGTGCGCAGCGGGCGGTAGAGCAGCTCGTCGACGCTGGCGTAGAGTCGGTCTTGATCCGGCGTCAGGATCTGAGATTCAGATGTCGTCTTCGTTCCGCCCTGCGACCCGCCGTTCTCTACTCGCGGCGCGACGGTCCCGATGTCCGCGCGAGTGAGATCGCGAAATACCGCACTGAGATACACGCTCGCCGGATGCCCCGGAAACCGCTGATATTCGCCGCGTGCCGGTTGGCGCTCAGCGAGTTCTCGTTCGAAGGCTGTCTCTGCCCGCGGGGTATCCCAAAAGGCTCCCGGGTTCGCGTCCCACGCGTCGCCGGCCGCCGTGTTGATGTTGATTCGCGACGTGTCGTCGTCGGTCCAGAAGGCGATGCGACCCGCGATGGGATTCGCCCCGGTGGCACCGGCGACACTGATCGATGCTGCACTGCCTCCGGAGGTCGGCGTGACAAGCGTCCCGTCTTCGAGCACGTACATCCACCGCACCGGCATGGGTAGTCGCTGGTCGTCGGGCGAGCCAGCGCCGGGCAGGACGGCACCGGGAAGGGCGTTCGTGTAGCTGAACCCGACGACGCTTTCCGCCGGATTGCTGCTCATTGCGCGGGGGTCGGCAATGGGGAAGACGGGCGTGCCGTCAGCGGTGATCGCGGGTGAGTTGAGATCCGCCCATTGCGCGGAATAGTCGCGCGGCGCTCCGCCGACCACGTTCCAATTTGCGCCCGGCAATTCCGGACTCACGGCGCTGTCAACCATCGTCGGCGACGTGTAGAGCTTGAAGATGTCGAGTGGCGCGCCGGTAGCGTCGAACGTGCGGATCGCACCTGGCTGCGACGCCCAAGCCACGGTCTGACCCTGACTCGTCCCTTCGATGATCTGCCCGATCACCATCTGCACAGCCGACTCGCCGAGTTGCTGGGCGATGGCTTGTTGGCTGCGGCCTTCGGTCGTGATCGACTCGGTCGTCACGCTCGAGAAAAACGCGAGGATCAAGCCGGTCAGCAAGACTAGCACTGACAGCACGATGATGAGGGCCACTCCCTGGCGGCGGCCATTTCGATTTCTATACTGAGAGCGCAGGGGACGACGAAGCATGGGGAGCGGTGCGGAAGGTTCTGGAATTAGTTAGTCTGTTCGGTGCTCCACTTCGCGCCGGGGATGTTCACGTCGCTCTGGAAGACGCGATAACTCAGGTTTTGTTCGGTGAGGAAGTCCTCGAGACTGGCGAGATCAGTCGAGTAACTTGAGGCGCTGCCGAACGAGCCATTGACCTTGGTGCGGAGACTGGAGGCTTGGCTAGCGGTCATTCGCGCCGCGGATTTTTCGTCGATTGCGACCATGGTCACCTGGACGATTGGCGGGAGCTGATGCAACGAATTCACCTCGGGGTCGGCATTGCTCACCGTCGAGTCATAGAGGAAATTGCTGGCCAGGCGGGCCCCGGTCGGATCCGCCTCGGCGGACAGTTTGGGCAGGAGGACCAGTGCGACGATATTCTCGGCCAGCACGCGGGCGTAATCCGGGAATCCGTCGCCCGGGTTGGAATCCTTGCCCAGCGGGTCCTTGAGCCAATTGTAAGTGTAGTTCTCAGCCGTCGCGCCTTCGCGGCCCGGACCCGAGGTATAACTATAGACCGCCAGATGCTCGGAAGGCTCCATGAGTTCGATCAAGCGATACCGCTGCTCGGCGGGACTCGTGATAAACGGCGGGCGGTGGGCGGATCCGTCGGTGTAGTCGACGTAATAGCCCCACGTATTCAAGAGCGTCGGGAGGGGCGCATCGGGTGGCGTCTCGACCAGCCCAAGCGGGGCCTGAAAAAAGACCGCGTGCCCAGTAGGGTCGGTCACCTTGGAGACCCCGCTGAGAAGATCGGCTGCGGGTCCTGAGACGAATCGAAGCTCGGACTGACGGCGGTATGTGGTCGGTGTGATCGGGTCGTCGTAGTTCCAATACGTGTTCAGCGTGGCCTGACTCAGTCGCCGCTCGATGGACTCGAAAGCCGTCCGGGCATTTCCGAATTGCTCGATCCGCCCCGCGGTGCGGCTGAACGTGCTCTGCACCTGGCTCGTGATTGCGAGCAGAATGCCAAGGATCAGGGCAAGCACTGCCGTCGAGACGAGCAACTCGATGATCGTAAAAGCGCGGGCTCCTCGCAGGGAACTCACAGCGGCGCCTCCTCGGCACGGGCGACGAACGTCACGTTGATGCGCTTGGTGATCACGTTGGCGGAGAATGCGGACGAGAGCGATTCGCGGCCTGGGTTGGACACGATCTCGACTTTAATTCGCGCAACGTTTGCGTTCGGTGCCGAGCCGGGGAGCACGACATTCGGGGCGACCGAGACGCGGGCGTCGTAGAGCGCACCCGTTTCGCCGAACGAGTCGAGGGGCTGCCCCTGCTCATCGAAGCTGCGGGTGAAGGTCTCGAAGCTCCGAAAATTTGGCTTGCTGCGTTTCCGCAACCAGGGACTGCGTGATCTGAGCGGACACCGTGGTGTCGATGGCGGAACGGAGATTCTTCATGCCGAGCGGCATCAGCGCCATCACGGAGACGAGTGCGAAGGAAATGATGCCGAGGGCTAGGGTGATCTCGACCAGCGAGAACGCTGCGAGCGGATCCGGGGCCGTCGGAAATTTTCGGGGAACGGTCGTCATAAGAGGGGGGACGATTATTTAGACATCGATGTAACAACGGTGTATCTAATTCGTTTCCGCGACGGTGTCAATCGATGAGCCCGGGAATCTCATGGAAATGGTGCGAAAACTTGTCAAGATCGTCTTGGAGGCAATTCAAATTGACATTTCTCGCGCCGTTAGGAGACTTGGGCTGACATCGATGCCCAATCCAATCCCCTTTTGTGCCCTCGCAGCAGTCGGCTCACTGCTACCCATTGCCGCACCCGGTGACCAAGCCGCGTCGCCTCCCCGACCCAACATCATCGTTATCCTGACCGATGACCTTGGCTACGGCGACCTGTCGGTGAACGGGTCCCCCGTCATCCAGACGCCTCGGATCGACGAGATGGCGGCGCAGGGAATGAGGTTCACGAATTTCTACATGGCGGCGGCTCAATGCACCCCGTCGCGCGCCGCTCTGTTGACGGGCTCCTACGCCCAACGCGTCGGGATGGAGGGGGTTGTCTTCGCGACGTCGGACTACGGCCTGAACCCGGCGGAATCCACGCTTCCCGAGTCGCTGAAAGCGCAAGGCTACGCCACGGCGCTTTTCGGGAAGTGGCACCTCGGTCATCAGAAGGACGTGCTGCCTCTGCGTCACGGATTCGATGAGTTCTTTGGCCTTCCCTACAGCAACGACATGGATCCCAAGGTGTTGATTCGGGGCGATGAGGTCGTCGAGGAGGGGTATGAGCAGGCGACGCTCACAGAGCGATTTACGGATGAAACGATCCGGTTCATCGACAAACAGAAGGGGCCGTTTTTCGTGCTGCTGGCGCAGCCGATGCCACACAAGCCACTGGCTGCAACTGAGAAGTTTCTCGGAGTCTCGGAGTTCGGGCTATACGGCGATGTGGTCAGCGAGCTGGATCATCACGTCGGACGACTCCTCGACCATCTGCGCGAGCGTGGTCTGGCGGAGAACACACTGGTCCTTTTCACGTCGGACAATGGTCCGTGGCAGCCGCGCGCCCACCCGGACCCGACGCAGGGAGGGTTTTCGGCACCATTTCGCGGCTACAAGACGACGAATTACGAGGGTGGTCTTCGCGTGCCGTTGATCGCCTGGTGGCCGGGGACGATTCAGCCGAACTCGATCTCCGGCGAGTTGGCCACGGCGCTCGACCTGCTGCCGACGATTACACTGCTCGCTGGGGGGACGGTTCCCGACGACCTCAAGATCGATGGGCTGGACATCCGACCGCTCTTTTTGGAGGTCGGCGCGAAGTCGCCTCGAGACCTGTTTTTCTACTATCACTATAACCGCCTCGATGGCGTGCGGGATTCTCGCTACAAGCTGCTCTTCCCCCGCCAGCCGAAATGGGATCACCATTTTTTCTACAAGGACGAACCCGAGGCCGCTACCGCTCAATACGGTCCTGCCACGGAATTTTCCATCCCCGAGGCACTCTACGATTTGTCGGCTGACCCGATGGAGCAGCGCAACGTCATCGCGGATCATCCTGATGTTGTGTCGCGTTTGCGGGAGGAGGCGGAAAAAATGCGGCACGATCTCGGCGACGAACGCACGGGTCAGAGCGGTTCGGGCAGGCGGCCTGCCTTGATGATCGATCCTGCAGTCTCCGATTGACCCTATCTTCTCCATGCAAACACTCTCTCCCCAACTCATGCCCGGCCGTTTCCGTGGCTTGCTTACCCGGCTTTCCAAGCGGATCTGGACTTCGCGATCTCCCGTTGTCATCGAGCACGAGCCAGGCGGTGACGTGGTCGACACGCCGACCTACTGGGGAAGGCTTTTCGAGAAGAAGGAATTTCGGTTGCGAATCGGACGCGGGGGGGGCGAGCCGCGCTATCTGAACTGGCAGGACCAAGCCGAGGCCACGCTCTACGCGGATGGTAAGCCGTGGTTTGGATTCGACGTGGCGCATCGATTTTGCCAACTCCCGGATGACTGCGAGGACTTCGTCGTCAAGTCGAGCTGCGTCCAATCCGCGATCTGGCATCCTGACGCGCGGGCGCTGGACGGGCGTGGCAGTTTCTTGGAAGGCGCTTGGCTGATGCAGCGAGACGAAGCGACGTGGGAAGCCTGGCACGACCTGACCGTGCTCGTGGAGTTGCTCCACCGCGAGCTCGGTGACAAGTCAGCGATCCTGTCGGCGGTGACTCGGACTCGCCCGGCGCTAAGTGATCTCAGCTTCCTTGCCCGCTCACTGCTGGCGCACCTCTCCGACGCGGCGGACGCTTACGATCTTCATGGAGCTGAGGCTCTGCGTGACCGGCTTCGCCAGGCCTACGCCGAACTCCCGCCCGACGGGTTGCGGATGAGTTGCAGTCTTGTCGGTCACGCGCACATCGATCTTGTTTGGGTCTGGACCCGGGCGGTGGGTGAGACCAAGACGGTCCACACTTTCACCAACAGCGCGTATTATTTGGATCGCTATCCGGAGGCGACGTTCGCGCACAGTACGCCGGTTTGCTACGAGACCGTCGAGCGCGACGAGCCGGATTTGTACCGGAGGGTGCAGGACCATCTCACAAATCGGCGATGGGACACGATGGGTGGCTCCTACGTGGAGTCCGACACGCAGATCGCGTGCGGTGAAGCCTTGGCCCGCAGCTTTATCGTTGGGCAGCGGGAATTCGCCCGGATCAGCGGGAAACCCTCCGCCGTCGGGTGGTTGCCCGATTGCTTTGGCTTTAGCGGTGCGCTTCCGCAGATCATGCGGCAATGCGGCATCGAGTCGTTTTTCACCTCGAAGCTTGCGTGGAATTCACTGAACCGCTTTCCGCACACCAGTTTCATTTGGCGGGGCTCCGATGGGAGTGAAATCCCGGTTCACACGTGTCGTGAGCCAATTCAATTTTACAACGGTCAGGCGACCATCCGCGAAGTTCTCGACAGCGTGCAATCGCACGACCAGGCCGTTGTTCATCCCGACTTCCTGCTGCCGATCGGCTACGGTGACGGGGGGGGCGGACTCACCGACGAAATGTGCGAACGTGCCCGCCGGCTACGGGACCTCAGTGGCCTCCCGCGGACCGAATGGTCGTTGGTCGGCGATTTTTTCGATCGTCTGAAGGCAGTGGCGCCGAAGCTGCCGACGTGGGACGGCGAGATGTATCTCGAAGCTCATCGTGGCGTGTTGACCACGCATCGGATGATCAAAAAGCTCTACCGCCGAGCCGAGCGGGCGATGCTGGTCTGCGAGGCAGCCGCTGCCGTCACCGGGGCCGAGCCGCCGCCGGTCGACTGGTGGAAGGAAGTGATTTTCGTCCAGTTCCACGATTTCGTGACAGGAGCCAGCATCAACGACGTCTACCGCGAAGAGGTGCCCCGTCTCGAAGCCCTCGTTGACCGGATCACCGAACGTGCCGAGGGACAGCTCACGACGACCGACGGCGAGCCGTGTATTTTCAACCCTCTCCCCGTGGCTCGAGTCTGCTCGACGATGGGTGCGGACGGGAAGCCGTTCCGGGCGAAAGTGCCCCCGCTCTCCGGGACACCGATCCGTGCTCTTAAGCCGTTGGAGCCTGCTCCTCCCGTGACCGCGACGACGGCTTCGCTCAAAAATGACCGCGTGGAGGTCGAATTCGACCAGCTTGGGGCCATCCGAGCTTCTGAACATTGATGGCAAGTCCGTGGCGATCGCGTCACCGATGAATGTTCTCGTTGTCCACGCCGACGCGCCTCAGGCCTTCGAGGCTTGGGATATCGACCAGCAGGCCTTGTTACTCGGAGCACCGCAGACGGGCGTATGCGAGATCAGCTTCCGCGCTTTCGACGGCGAGAGCGCCGACGTTCGCGTCGCTCGCAAGATCGGAGCCGCGAGCCAGGCGACGGTGATTTACCGTCTCCGGGTGGGAGCGAACGTCCTCGAGATCGACTATCAAATCGATTGGCACGAAGAGCACCGACTCTTGAAAGCGCATTTCGCTACCGGCTACATCGGACGGCATGCACGATTTGGCTCGGCCTTTGGCAGTGTGCGCCGGCCTCAGCGGAGTGGAGATCCGGCGTGGCAGCCGATGTGGGAAGTCCCGGGCAGTCGCTGGGCCATGGTCACGGATGACGGAGAAACGGAAGGCCTTTTCGTGGTGACCGAAGACAACTACGGATTCTCGTGCGTCGACGGCGACCTGGCGGTCAGCCTTTTACGCAGCGCTTTGATCACTGGGGAGGCCGATAATTTCGCCAATTCCATGCCGAAGTCGCTGCGGGATCACGTGCCCGAGAATCCGTACACCGATCAGGGTAGCCACACCGTTCGACTCGCCATCGGCCGATTCGACCCCGGGGCTGACCGGGGCGACCAACCCGCGACCATGGCCGAGACTCTCTTCACCCCGCTCGTGACATACAGCGGGTCCGCGATCACGTCCGGCCTCTTGGAAATCGAGGGTGGTGAATCCCTCGCGCCGGCCTGGGGAGCCAAACCGCTCGAGGACGGGCGCTGGGTCTTGCGCTTGCACGAGACACTCGGTCGCTCAGGCCAGGCCAAGCTTCGGCTTCGTGAGGGCTGGCGTGCGAGTCAAACGGATCTTTCCGAAGCCTCGCTCGAGCCGGTCGCGACCGAATTCGACTTCGGCCCCTACGAGATCGTCAGTCTCATCATCGAGCCGGCGTGACTCAGTGAAAGGCGTCCCCCTCCCTCTCATCGTATTGCTCGCGGCCTGCGCCGTGTTTTCAACCGCATCGGCTGAGCTGAAGCTCGGCTCACCGTTTTCCGACCGAATGGTCGTCCAGCATGACCGGCCGCTCGTGATCTGGGGATGGGACGAGCCTGGGCTTAGCATCGAGATCACGTTCGACCATGTGAGCGTCTCTGCGACGGCGACTGTCGATGGCCGCTGGGAAGCGGAGATCGCAACTCCGGATCCCGGTGGCCCCTACGAGATCTCAATCCGGGGGTCGGAAACCAAAACTCTCAGCGACGTCCTCTCCGGCGAAGTCTGGCTCGCCTCCGGGCAGTCGAACATGGGCTGGCCGATCAGCAGGACGACCGACGCGGAGGCGACCATCGCCGCGGCCAACGACCCGGAACTCCGCTTCGTCAAAGTCCCGCTCGTTTCCATCGACTCGCCCCAGGAGACCGTCGGCGTGCGCTGGGAGCCCATCACGCCCGAGGTCGCTCCCGACCTCTCGGGCGTCGCCTATTTCTTCGCCAAACGACTACGCCAGGAACTCGACGTGCCGGTCGGCGTGATTCAATCGACATGGGGTGGATCGCGCCTTCAGGCCTGGGTGCCGGAAGCGGTGATGGATGAGCAGCCACACACCGCGGCGCTGCGCTCAGCGTACGGCGCTTTGAAAAAACAATACGAAAACGAACTGGCGAAATGGCAGAGCGAAGGAAAAACTGGACCGGCTCCCCGACCCATGGCGGGCGGACCGCAGCACGGGGTTTCGCTCCTCGACAATGGGATGATTCACCCCTTGAAGCCCTATCCGATCCGCGGGGTGATCTGGTATCAGGGGGAATCCGACGCCGGGATGGGCGAGGCTTACCGGAAACTCTTCGCCCTGCTCGTCGACTCGTGGCGCGCCGGTTTTCGCGATCCCCAGCTGCCGGTCTATTTCGCCCAGCTTCCGAATTGGGATTCCGACCGGGCGCGGGAAATGTGGCCTGATTTCCGCTACCACCAAACACTCTCCGCAGATGAAATCCCGCACGTCGGATACGCCGTCCTGATCGACGTCGGCGAGCCCGACGACATCCACCCGCCCGACAAAAAGACGCCCGGATTCCGCCTCGCTCAGCTTGCCCTTGCCAACACTTACGATCGCGAGATCGTGCCGGGTGGTCCGATCCCGGAGAGTGTAGCGGTGATCAATGAATCTACATTGGAGATCACGTTTTCAAACGTCGGCTCCGGGCTCGAACTCCGGGACGGGACCACGACGTCGCCGTTCCAGATCACCTTCAGCGGCGGCTCCGACGCGGCGGGCGTTCCATCCATCAGCGCCGACGACCGACTGCGGGTTGAGTTCCCGAGCGGCCGCTCGCCTGTGCGCGTCTCCTACGCAAACACCGCGAATCCCGTGCCAACGCTCTACAATCAGGATGGCTTCCCGGGCACCCCGTTCCGTATCGAAATCACCACCCCAAGCCGGAATTAGATACGCTGCTAAAAAAAATGTGACTTCGATGTCAAAAAGGTTTGACTTATCGACCGCCTGGGCAAATATTCCCCACCACACCCCTAATAAAAATAATTCCCTATGAACATCCACCCCACCGCCAAACGCTTCGGCATTGCTGCTGCCATAACTCTTGCCTCCTTCGCGACCTCCTCTACCTACGCCCAGCTCCTCGCTTACGAAGGGTTTGACGCCCCGCCGTTCACCATTGGCGGTGACATCAACGGCAACGGTTCCGGCATTGGCTGGGGCACGAATACTTGGTCGGGGAGTGTCGTTTACGACTCGGTAAATCCGGGCCTCACTTATTCCGACGGCTCCGATTCACTCCAGACTACCGGTCTGAATCTCAGCGCTTCTGGAACCAACGCCACTATACAGCGGCTTTTCGACAGCCCTGTGGCGATCACCGAAGGAAGCACCTTTTACTACAGCCTGATCTATAATGCGACTGGTCAGGGCACGGGTGGAAACTCAGTTTACTTCGCCGCACTGGATGGAAATAGTCTGGCGGACCAAGCCTTTACCTTCGGAAACCTGTTCAACAATGGAAATGTTCGATTCCGGCCGGACGGCGGTGGAAACACCTACCTCGACACAACGGTCGCATCCGGTACTACTGGATTTTTCGTGATTAAGATCCAGTTCAGCCTGGTTGGCAACGAGACAATCAGCCTGTTCGCGAATCCGGTTATCGGCGGAGCTGAACCCACTCCGATTGCCAGCTCCAGTTCCTTGAACATCGACTCCACAACATTGAACGGGTTTAGTTTCCAAGCGCTCGGGTCGAACTCCAAGACGCTTCTCGCCGACGAGATCCGCTTCGGCACGACTTGGGAAAGCGTGACGCCCGTCCCTGAGCCTTCGACGGTCGCGATGCTCTTCGGGGCCGCCGCGTTCGTTCTCTTCCGCCTGCGGCGTCGTCAATCCGCGACTCTCGCGTAGCTCGATATAATAATAACATTTTGAAATGCCGTGGTGGGTCGACCCACCACGGCATTTTCTCTGTCTGGAATGACTCCAACTCTGAAAACCTGCAAGATGCACGACTCCGCCCCCGATTAGATTTCATTCCGTGAACGCTTGGGCCGGCGGAACGATGAATTTCTGGAGACGTTAACGAAACATCGCATCCCCTACGCCACGTTCGTTCAGAACTTTCGGACCGGGTGAATCAATTGATTCGCCGGTGGTGAAACGTGAGGTAAAGCAGTTTGTTCCGCCTGCCTATTCTACCGCTACAATCTTGCCGTCGGGCAGTCGGGGTGACGTGGAGATCGCCCCCGGTCGATCCAATCGCCCCGCCGGCCCCGCTAACCATGGCGATTCACTGCCAGTAGGCCAC
>CAVXHK010000003.1:0-708059 GCA_963761705.1 uncultured Verrucomicrobiae bacterium
GGGGTCGCCTTCCATCTCTGCCATCAGGCCGTCCCATTCGCGGCGGACCAGCGACACATCGATCTTGTCCATCGCTTCGTAATCAGTCGTGTAAAAACGTGGCGACAGCACGGTGTCCTGCTTGGCAATCGCCATCGTGTCGGTGGCGTCATCCAGCTTTGGTGCGATTTTGGCGTGGGCGTTCATCAGAGCCTCCCGGGGTTGAAGCTGACTTCATAAAGTTCGGCCATTTCGAAATGACCTGCGAATTTTGTCCAGGCACGGCGCAGCATTCCTGCGCGTTGCACCGTGGCGCTGCGTTCGAACGAGACTTTCTCGCCGAAGGATACCATCACCGGATCGCCATGCACCTGCACGCGGTCGCCGGGGAATATCGGGATGTTCCCGTCCAGCTTTACATGAGCGTGAAAATGGTCCGGGCTTTGTTCTATCTCGATGCGGCAGCCGGTTTCGAATTGTTTGGAAGACAGCAGGCCCATCATATTTTCGCCCCTTCGAGCATCTCGGCAAAAGTGGCGCTGTGATCGGCGCCAAACCCGTGAAGCTCCACTTTTTCGCCGGTTTGCGGGTCGGAGAGCGATAGCGCGCCATTTTCCCACCGGGTCAAAGTAAAGGGCGGCTCGGCGCCGATTCCAGCACTCATCCGCCGCTTCGCCATGCGCCGCATGGTGGCGCGGGCAAATCCCCCTTCGCCAAAGCCGATGACTTTGACAGTCTCGCCCGACACAGCGTCGGAAACGACCACTGCGCCATCATCGCGATCGGCAAAGCGCAATTCGCGCTGCTCGGCCGGAGACACATTCGCGGCGGCGCGCGACAGTTCTGGATTGGCCGATTGCGGCAGTAAGCCCCACTTCACTGCGCCGGTCAGCACCATAATCAGCGCCAGCAGCACGAAGGCCGCGATCAGCGCTTCTCTGGGAACCGTCGGGTCGTGATGGCCTTGCGCGTGGCTCATGCAGGAAGACCTTGCGGAGCCTGCTTCCCGACTTTGCCTGTGCTGCCTGCGCTGTCGTCCATTCGCGCGACCGGCTGTAAGTCGCGGGTCGCTTCAAACAGCAAGCGTGCAACTTCATTTGCCTCAGGAATGGCGCGCAGCATCGGTTGTGGCCGGACAAACCTGAGCGAGCGAACGTGCGGCCACAGCATGATGTAACCCATGCGGGGCATCCCTTTCAGCGTCAGCACGATGTTGCCGGTACTTCCGGGCAGCACTTTCAGATTGGCCGTTTCGATTTCTGTCAGCGGGATGTTGATGCACTTGTTCAGCGCCACCCCGATCCGCAGCACGATGCGCTTGTTTGTCAGCGTGTAGACCGTCGTCCGGCCAACGCCGTAAGCAAACAGCACCAGCAATCCGGTGACCACGACGGTGAACACGACCATTGCATAGGCAGTCGCAGTATCGCCCCGCATCAGCGAGACGCCCGCAATCAGCGCGAAATACAACACGGCCAGACGGATATGCAGCGCGGTTATTGCCAGCGTCTTCCATTTCGGCGCACCCTGCCAGATGATGTGCTCATCGTCCGGCAAAGCCTCCGGCAAACCGCGCATCGGTTCGTGGTCGTATTCGCTCATAGGATCGGCTCCTGCCGTGCGCGATTGGCATAGAGATAACCGCCGCCGAAATAAGCCACGATACGCTCTTCTTCATAAAAGCTGATGGCACCGGCGGTCGCAGGGATCGGTGCATCGGCAAATTGCGCAGCGTTCAGCGCGTCGATCACGACCGTGTTTTTCCGGCCTTTGACTTTGGCCATCGCCATTGGCGCCAGGACTTTGCGCGCGCCCGTATCGACCTCGAGATAGCGGATCATATGCTCGGCCCGATCGACCCAGATATCAGTCACAGTGCCCGCGCTTTCGCCATCCGCGCCGATGACATTCATGCCGCGCGGGTCTGCGTCTTTCTTGTGAACAGTGATGGTTGGAACGGTGCCGATGGGAACGATGCGGTTGTGACCCTCGGCATCGAGATCGGGAAGGTTGGAACGCTCCGCCCATGCGGCCGGCCCAAGCCCATCGACCAGCGGGTTGCCGGTTGGATAATACGGCGCGCCAGGGGAACGGAACGTCCGCTTGCCCGCAACATCTACCTTTTCGCGGCCCTTGTTAGGCACTGTCACGACATCGCGGCCAAACGGCATCTGGAAGGTTTTGGCCGTGCCGGTATGCATCGGTCCGGCAGCGGTATCCACGCGGCCCGTCACTTCATCTTCCAGCGGATAGCCTTCGCGGCGGTCCTCCCGGCGCAGATAGAACACCAGCACGATGAAAAACAACGTGAAAGCGAGAAACACTATTTCCGTAACGTCAAACGTGCCTACGATTTTTACGTCATCCATCTCACACTCTCCTCAGCATCTTGTATTGTGTTCAGTCGGGCCATCATGTCGGAAACTCGCGCAAGCCAAAGCCACCGGCGGATTGCGGATTGTCGGTGTTACGCGATCCCTTGACCCGCCCCACGACCGGACCCAGCACGATCAATGTTACGAGCAGCAACACGATCTCCAGCACGTAAACCGTGGCGTATCCGCTTGCGCGATTGGCCAGCGTCGCGCCGATTATGTCGGCTCCTGTCGCGTAAGCCACACCGTCGCGGATCAGACCGCCCAGCGCGATGCCTGCTCCAGCGCAACTGGCCTGCACCGCGCCCCATGCGCCCAGCGCCATGCCCGCCGCGCCGCCCTTGGCCAGCCCCATAGCGGCAATCATCGTGCCGACAGAGAACAGGCCAACGCCGAAACCTATTGCGCCAGCACCGGCAAATAGCAGTGTGGGCGACGACAGTGGCGCAGCGAACAGCGTCATCAAAAATGCACCGATCCCCGCGACTATTCCGATGCCGGCCAAGCGAAGCGGATCGGACCCGCTCGGCAGACGTTTGGCGCAGAAGGCGAAAGCGACCAATGCGCCCAAAGCCCATGCGCCGGTCAAGCTGGTCGTCGAACCGACCGACAGGCCGAGGACTTCGCCGCCATAAGGCTCCAGCAGCGCATCCTGCATGGCAAAGGCCATCGCGCCAAAGCCGATCGCAAGCAGCAGCCGCTTGGTGCTGGGCCGTTTGGTAAAGCTGCGCCACATATCCGTGAAACTCGGATCGGGCTTTGTCGACATCGTCACTGCGGTGTTGCGCGCTTCCTGCTTCCACAGCGCGGTGATGTTCAGCACCATCGTCAGAACCGCCGCGCCCTGAATGATCTGAATTAATCGGGTCGCGCTAAAATCGAGCAGGAGATTGCCGATCGTAAAGGCAGCAGCCATCATCCCGACGAGCAGCATGACATAGAGCAACGCGACGACACTGGGTCGCTTGTCATCGGGTGCGATGTCGGTTGCCAGCGCCAGTCCGGCGGTTTGCGTAACGTGCATCCCTGCTCCGGTCAGCAGAAAAGCAACGCAGCCTGCGCCAAGTCCCAGTGCAAATGTGTCGGGCCGCGTCAGCAGCACCAGCGCAAACGGCATGATGGCCAGTCCGCCAAACTGACCCAGCGTGCCGAACCAGATATAGGGAACGCGCCGCCAGCCAAGAACCGATTTGTGTGTGTCGCTGCGATAGCCGATCAGCGCGCGGAATGGCGCGATCGTCAGCGGAATGGCGATCATCAGGGCGACGATCCAGGTCGGCGTTTCCAGCTCGACAATCATCACCCGATTGAGGGTTCCGTTAAGCAGGACCGCTGCAATCCCGACGCTGACTTGAAACAGCGCGAGGCGTAAAATGCGCGACAGGGGCAAGGCATCGCTGGCCGCATCCGCGAATGGCAGGAACCGTGTACCCACGGCCTGCCAGAACGTCACGGATGATGGCCGGTCAGTCACTGGCGGCTGACCCCCATCGCTTGCGATTTGTAAAAGCCGCTGGAAACGCGCTGCGTGAAATCGATCTGCCACTCAGGCAGTGCCGCTTCGATGGCCTTGGACAGATACCGCTCGGCAATCGGCTTGATCGCTGGCGAGCGGTCGCTGCGCGGGAACAGTTTACCCGCAACGTGCATCGTGCGCAGCAGCGCCGTACCCGGAGCAAAGGTGAACGCGATGTGCTTGGCGCGCTCGGCCCAAGCGCTCACCACGGCAACGACATCATCCGCGTCATAATGAATGAGCGAATCCATCGCGATCACATGGTCGAACTGGCCCAGCGCCGGGTCAAACATATCACCAACCTGCCAATCGATTGAAAGGCTGTCAGGTGTGCGCTTGGCCGCGACTTCGATAAGCCCTTGCGACACATCGATTGCCACCACGTCTGCCCCGCGATGTGCCGCCTCGATAGCCAGTGCGCCCGTCCCGCAGCCCGCATCGAGCAAGCGCATTCCGTGCATATCGGCTGGCAGCGTGGACAGCAGCAGACTGCGCATTTCGTCACGCCCGGCCCGCACCGTCGCGCGAATACCGCTGACAGGGACGTCCGAGGTCAGGTCTTCCCACGCTTTGCGCGCGGTCTTGTCGAAATATTCTTCGAGCCGGACCCGGCTTTCGCGGTAAGAGGAAGAGGCGGCGCTTTGCTCCATTATTCGAAGCCCAGGAATTCGAAGATGTCGCGATCTTTCATCGGCGTGGCCTGAAGCGGCTCGACCCCGTCCCACAGCGTCCGGGCAAGCTTCATATATTCCTCTCGCGCGCTGATGACTTCGGGACTGTCTTCCATTTCGAACAAGGTGCATTTCTTCAGCCGCGAACGGCGGATCGCATCCAGATCGGCGAAATGGGCAAGGCGGCGCATTCCAACAGCGTCGGCGAAGCGGTCGATCTCGTCGGTCGCGGCGGAGCGATTGGCCACCACTCCGGCCAGCTTCACATTGTAGTTCTTTGCCTTGGCGTTGATGGCCGCGACGATGCGGTTCATTGCAAAGATGCTGTCAAAATCATTGGCGGCAACCACGATGGCATTATCCGCGTGCTGAAGCGGAGCTGCAAATCCGCCGCATACGACATCGCCCAGCACGTCGAAGATCACGACATCGGTATCTTCCAGCAAATGGTGCTGTTTCAGCAGCTTGACCGTCTGGCCAACGACATAGCCGCCGCAGCCCGTTCCAGCTGGCGGACCGCCCGCTTCCACACACATAACGCCGTTATAGCCTTCGAACATAAAGTCTTCGGTGCGCAATTCCTCGGCGTGAAAATCGACCTCTTCCAGCACGTCGATCACGGTCGGCATCATTTTCTTGGTCAGCGTGAAGGTGGAATCGTGCTTCGGATCGCACCCGATCTGCAACACCCGATGGCCTAGTTTGGAAAACGCGGCGGAGAGGTTCGAAGACGTCGTCGATTTGCCGATCCCGCCCTTACCGTAAACGGCGAAAACCTTTGCTCCCTTGATCTCGTCCTGCGGGTCGAGCGCGACCTGCACGCTGCCTTCGCCGTCGATCCGCCCATCACCTGAAGCACTGGCGGGTGCATCGCTGCCATCTAGTAGAGTCATCATCGTATGTTCCTCATTTCCGTGGCTTTATTCCGCTGGGACCAGGCCTTCCAGCCGGTCCTCCAAATCGTCGCTCGCCGCTTTCAGTGCAGCCAGTGTTTCGGCATCGGGCGTCCACAAATCACGTTCGGTCGCTTCCAGCAGCCGGTCGGCCACCCGCGCCGATGATTTGGGATTAAGCTCTGCCAGTCGCGCCCGCATCACATCGTCGAGCACGAAAGTTTCGCTGATCTTTTGGTAAACCCAGGGCGACACGGTTCCGGTCGTCGCAGACCAGCCCATCGTGTTGGTCACATGGCTTTCGATATTACGGACGCCTTCAAAGCCGTGCTTCAGCATCCCTTCGTACCATTTCGGGTTCAGCATCCGGGTGCGCGTTTCCAGATCAATCTGCTCGCCCAGTGTGCGAATTTTGGTGTCGCCTTGCGTCGCATCGACAACATAAACCGGAGCCGCCGCACCGCGTGCTTTTTCGACCGCTTTGCTCATCCCACCCAGCCCGTCGACGTAGTGATCGATGTCGGTCACGCCCAGCTCGACCGATTCCAGATTCTGGTAAGTCAGATCGACGCTGGCCAGCTCGCTTTCAAGCAATTCGCGATGCTGTGTCGGCACGCCGTCGCGGCCATACGCATAGCCTTTGTGCGTCTCGAACATATTGGCCAATTCTTCGGGATCGGTCCAAGCCCCGCCATCGATCATCATGTTGACGTTGGCGCCGTAAGCCCCTTGCGCATTGGAGAATACGCGCAAGGATGCGGTTTCCAGATCGCAGCCATGCTGTGCCTGATGCGCCAGACTGTGTTTGCGAACAAAGTTCTGTTCTGCCGGTTCGTCGGCCATCGTCGCAAGCCACGTCGCCTCGGCAATCATGCGGGTTTGCAGCGGCAGCAAATCGCGGAAAATTCCCGACAGCGTGACCACGACGTCGATCCGTGGGCGGCCTAATTCTTCAAGGCAAATCAGTTCGGCCCCTGCAAGGCGGCCATAATTGTCGAACCGGGGCCGTGCGCCAAGCAACGCCATGACCTGCGCGATCTGCGCGCCTTCGCTTTTCAGGTTGTCAGTGCCCCACAGCACCATCGCGATGCTTTCGGGCAAAGTCTCGCTGGTTTCCATATGCCGCGCGACCAATTTTGCGGCCTGCACCGCGCCTTGCTTGCAAGCAAACCGGCTGGGAATGCGGAACGGGTCGAAGCCATGCAGATTGCGGCCCGTCGGCAGGACTTCGGCATTATGCAGTATGTCACCGCCGGGCGCAGGCGGGACATAACCGCCATCGAGCGTGTGCATCAGCGAGCCAAGCTCGTCATTGCCATCGATTTTGGCTTCGATTTCGGCGCGGTCCAAAGCAGGCGTCGCAGCCATCATCGCATCGACCAGATCGCCACGCTCTTGCGCCGACATTTCACCGCCAAAGACGTGCAGTCCATGCGGAATCAGCTCGCGCTCGATTTCATACAGGCGGCTTGTCAAGGTTTCCAGATCGCCCGACTCGATATCCAGTTCCGCACATTGATCGCGGATCATGATGTCCAGTTCGCCGCGCTCGGACGCGTCATCATTGCTTGTCCGGTGGCGTTCGACCAGCGCCTTCAATTCACCGAAGCCCTTGGTCAAGCCCGCTTCGGTCAATGGCGGCGTAAGGTAGCTTACCAAGGTCGCACCGGAACGCCGCTTGGCAATGATGCCCTCGGACGGATTGTTCGAGGCATAGAGATAGAAATTCGGCAGGTTGCCGATCAAACGTTCAGGCCAGCAATCGCCGCTCATTCCGGCTTGCTTGCCCGGCATGAATTCCAGCGCGCCATGTGTTCCGAAATGGAGGCAGGCATCGGCTGCGAACTCTTCGCGGATGTAACGATAAAAGGCTGAAAACGCGTGGGTGGGTGTAAAACCGCCTTCGAACAGCAGCCGCATCGGGTCGCCTTCATAGCCGAAGGATGGCTGCACCCCCACAAACACATTGCCGAAATGTTCGCCATAGACGTGGATGCTCTGGCCATCGCTTTGCTGGCGACCGGGAGCCGGACCCCATTGCGCTTCGATTTCCTTCAAGTGCTTCTCGCCGCGAACGTGGTCGTCGGCGCTGATCCGTGCCGCGATATTGGCATCGGCCCCGTATTGCTCGGCGTTCCCTTTGATGATCGCATCGCGCAATTCGTCGACCGACGCCGGAACCTCGACCGCGTAACCCTCTCTATCGAGGCGCTTCAACGTGGCGTGCAGCGATTCGAATACCGCAAGATGCGCCGCCGATCCGGTCGCGCCAGCGTTGGGCGGAAAGTTGAACAGGACTATGGCCAATTTGCGCTGCGCGCTTTCCGTGCGCCGCATAGCGATCATGTCTGCAACCTTGCCGGCCAATGCCTCTGCCCGCTCGGAACAGCAGCGCATGGCGCGCACGCAATCGCTCGCCTCGAAGTGGCAATTCCGCTCGCACCCGGTGCAACCGTCGGGCGAGCCGTCCGAACGCCCGCCAAATACGCTGGGTGCGATTGCTCCGTCCAATTCAGGGATAGCCAGCATCATGGTGGTTTCGAGCGGCAACAGCCCCTGATCGCCCGCGCCCCATTGCTCCAGCGATTGAAACTCGATCGGATGCGCGGCAATATACGGCACATCGAGCGCAGTCAGCGCTTCGACCGCAGCATCAACGTCATTGTAAGCCGGGCCGCCAACCAGCGAAAAGCCGGTCAGATTGATGACCGCATCGACCTGTACCTTGCCGTCTTCGATGAAGTATTCGTCCATCGCCGGGCGGGAATCAAGACCGCTGGCAAAGGCCGGAACGACTTTCAATCCCTGCGCTTCCAATGCTTCGATCATGCCGTCGTAATGGCCGGTATCACGGCCCAGCAGATACGAACGCAGCATCAACAAGCCGACCGTGCCGACAGCCTTATCGGCGCGTTTCTGCTTGCCAAAGCCCGGGAGCTTGTTCGCGTCTTCGCCTATGACGCCTTGCATTTTCGGATGGTACACGCCGACTTCGGGATATTCGCGCGGTGGTTCAGCAGCCATATGGCCGAGCAAAACAGCCCGCTCACCCGCTGCATATCGATCGATCAGCCCGCGCACCATGTCCACGACATTGTCGTCCGATCCGGCCAGCCAATATTGCATCGTCAGGAAATACTGCCGCACATCCTGCGCCGCGCCGGGCACGAATTTCAGAATCTTGGGCAAACGCCGCAGCATCCGCATCTGGCCTGCGCCGGAACTGCCGCCCGGCTTCTTCGAACCGCGCAACTTCTTCAAAAGCGCCAGCGGCCCCTTGGCCGGCTTGTCCATCGCATAATTGCCGAGCCGCGTCAGCTTCACGATATCCGCCGCCGACATCAGGCCGACGATGGCATCGCATTCCTCGCGCCGCGCCTGCAAGGCCGGATAAATGGCGCGCACATGATCTTCGAGGAACAGCATCGTCGCGATGATGAAATCGGCCTTAGCGATGTCAGCTTCAGCGCGCTCCAATACCGTGTGATCACGGTCCCAATCCGATGCGGCATAGAGCGATATGCGGACGTTATCAGCGGCCAACTGGCTGTTTGCGCGCTCGACCGCTCCGGCCAGATGATTGTCCAGCGTGACAATGACGACACGAACCGGCGGCTTGGTGGATGGGCGGGCGCTATCGGGCATAATGCGCCTTCGCTTCATACAAAGTGGCAAGTTCGATGGGTGATACCCCATGTTCCGCCGCGAACGCCTCGGTGTTTTTGCGGGCCTTGCCGCGCACGAAAAACGGAATTTTCTTCAGCTCGCGCTCGGCATCGTCGCTCCACAAGGTTTCGGTATCGTTGGCCGGAGCGTTGGCAGAGGTGTTGCCCGAGGCATTGCCAGAGGAATTGCCAGATGCATTGGCCGCCGGAACCGCCGAAATGGCTTGCGCGACCGGCTCCACCAACTGCGCATTCTGTCCGTTTCCGGCATGAGGGCCGAGATGCGAAGGACCAGCGCCGTCGTTGAATTCGAAATCGTCGCTGAACATTGTCAGCAGATGTTCTTCCAGCCCCATCACCAGCGGATGAACCCAGTCATCGAACAGCACGTTGGCGCCTTCGAAACCCATATGCGGAGAGAAACGCGCGGGAAAATCCTGCACGTGCACGGGCGACGAAATTACCGCGCATGGCATGCCCAGACGCTTGGCGATATGACGCTCCATCTGCGTGCCCAGCACCAGTTCGGGCTGCGCGTCGGCGATAGCCTTCTCGACTGCCAGATGGTCATCGGTGATCAGCGCCTCGACGCCGTACAGCTTCGCTGCTTCGCGAACGCCGCGCGCATATTCGCGGTTGTAACAACCCAAGCCGACGACTTTAAAGCCCAGCTCTTCATGCGCCACGCGCGCTGCGGCAACCGCGTGTGTGCCATCGCCGAAGATGAAGACGCGCTTGCCCGTCAGATAATTGGAATCGACCGAGCGGCTCCACCATGCCAGCCGCGACTGTCCATCGGCGAGCAAGGGCGTTGGATCGACATTCCCCAGTTCAGCCACTTCACGGATGAAATCCTGCGTAGCGCCAAGCCCGATCGGGACCGTGCGCACCACCTGCTGACCAAATTCGCGCTTCAGATAGTCCGCCGCGAGATCGCCCGTTTCGGGATACATCACGATGTTGAAATCAGCCTCGCCCAACCGGGCAATATCGGCGGAATTCGCACCCAGCGGCGCGACCACATTCACATCGATCCCCAGCTTTGCCAGAAGGCCCGTCACTTCGATAATGTCATCGCGGTGACGAAATCCCAATGCCGTGGGGCCAAGCAAATTGACCAATGGCCGGCGCGCCGCGGGATCGCTTGGACGGCGGGCCTTGTCCGACAATTTGCGCACGATCTGGTAGAATGTTTCGGCCGCGCCCCAATGTTCCTTGCGCTGATAGCTTGGCAGCTCCAGCGGAATGACGGGGATCGGCAAGCCCATCTTCTCGACCAGACCGGCGGGATCATCCTGAATCAATTCGGCAGTACAGGATGCGCCGACCAGCAGTGCGTCGGGCGAAAACCGCTCCAGCAAATCATGCGCGGCATCCTGAAACAGCTGCGAGGTATCCTTGCCAAGATCGCGCGCCTGAAACGTCGTGTACGTCACCGGCGGGCGTTTGTTACGCCGCTCGATCATGGTGAATAGCAGATCGGCATAAGTATCGCCCTGCGGCGAGTGCAGCAGGTAGTGAATGCCCTCCATTGCGGTTGCGACGCGCATGGCCCCCACATGGGGCGGGCCTTCATATGTCCAGACGGAAAGCTGCATCGCTATACCCTCAACACATCGCGGCGGCGCAGCGGGCGAGCGAACAATTCGGCCAGATCGCCTGCCTGATCGAAACCGTGGATCGGCGAAAAGACGAGCTCAATCGCCCATTTGGTGCTCAGCCCTTCGGCTTCCAATGGATTGGCAAGGCCCAATCCGCATACGGTGAGATCGGGCCGGGTCGCGCGCACTCGGTCAAGCTGCTTATCGACATCTTGCCCTTCGCTAAGCTGCACGCCCGCCGGCAAAGCGGCTAGTTCCTGCGCCAGATTTGTGCGGTGAAGGTAAGGCGTGCCCACTTCGGTCAGCACCATGCCCAGCTCATTGGCAAGAAACCGTGCCAGCGGCACTTCAAGCTGCGAATCGGGCATAAAGAAGATCGTCTTGCCCGCCAATCGATTCCGCTGATGGGCAAGCGCCTTTTGCCCGCGGTCCTGATAAGGGCGGATAACCTCATTGACATGGTCGGCGTTGATCCCGAATGCCTGAGCGGCGGCGTGGAGCCAGTTGCTCGTGCCTTCGACGCCAAACGGGAACAAGGCATCGATCCGTGTGGCGCCGCGCTGCTCCAGCAAATGCGCTGTGTCATTCAAGAACGGCTGTGCCAGCAAGAATTGCGTGTTTGCGCCGACACCGGGCAGATCAGCTAGTGCGCGCTCCGGCAAACTGGCCACCCGCTCGATACCGATTTCTGCGAACAACCGCTTGAATTGATCTTCGACAATATCAGGGAGCGAACCGACGATCACCAGATTCGCAGGCGCGTCTTGTGCCAGTGCGGGCATTTCGGGGACCAGCGAGGCAAGACAGGCATCCTCGCCTTGTGTAAAAGTGGTTTCAATCCCGCTGCCCGAATAATTGAGCACGCGCACATTGGGTGCGTGTTTCGCGCCAAGCCGCTGCGCTGCTTTGGACAAGTCCAGCTTGATGACTTCGGACGGGCAACTGCCGACCAGAAACAGCGATTTGATTTCCGGGCGGCGTTCGAGCAACTGATCGACGATCCGGTCCAGTTCCTCATTCGCATCGGCCAGCCCCGCTAGATCGCGCTCTTCCATGATGGCCGTGGCAAAGCGCGGCTCGGCAAAGATCATTACTCCGGCGGCTGACTGGATCAGGTGAGCGCAAGTGCGCGATCCGACCACTAGAAAAAACGCATCCTGCATTTTGCGGTGCAGCCAGATAATCCCGGTCAGGCCGCAGAAAACTTCGCGCTGGCCGCGCTCTTTAAGAACCGGAGCGCAGTCAGCGCTGGCTGGTTTTTCAAGGACTGCAGGGGCGTTCATGCTGCCACTGCCATTGGCGAACCAGCTTGCAGGCGCGCCGCGCGCAACTTCCACAAAAATTGTCCGGCATTGATCACATACGTCGCATAAGCGGCCAGCGCGACATACATCCGCTCATGCGTCGTGCCCCAGCCATTGAACAGCATCAGCAGATAGGCGGTGTGCAGCGCCAGCACGGCCATGCTGAATACATCTTCCCAGAAGAAGGGTTCGGCAAACAGCCATTCATCGAACACAACTTTTTCCCAGATCGATCCGGTAATCATGATCGCGTACAACGCCATCGTTTTCACAAGGACGGAAACTTCCGCTGCGGATTCGCCTTCGCCGGTAATTAGGAACCGGCAGACCAGAAACAGGCTGATCCCGAACTCCTGCCCTCCTCGATCTCCACCTCTCACTCCGCCTCTCCCGACGCGTGAACAACGACCACACCGTCGATTTTGAAGGCCGTAACTACGAGATCTCGTCCACCCTTCGCAAGCGCATCACCATCGTGCATCACCCCGCTCGCCAATTTTGGGTTGTCGAGCATCCGCCAAAACACGTTTGGCCTCCTATTTTAGCCCATTACAGCCTCTGAATACCTGTCCGGTTTTGCTCCGGCAAGAAATCCGGTTTTGCTCCGTCGCCGACATTTTATCAGAAATTCCTTGACCTCCGCGGCGAATCTCCCGACCTTCTCGACCCTTTTCCGCTGCCCGCAGCGCGAACCCTTTTGAGTCATGGCTAAAGAAATCGTCGCATACATCAAACTTCAGATCCCCGCCGGATCAGCCAACCCCGCACCTCCCGTCGGCCCGGCCCTCGGTCAGCAGGGTGTTAACATCATGGCGTTCTGTAAGGAATTTAACGCCGCCACGCAGAAACAGGCCGGTGACATTCTTCCGGTCGTCATCACCGTCTTCAAGGACAAGAGCTTCACCTTCATCACCAAGCAGCCGCCCGCAGGTATCCTGCTCAAAAAGGCCGCGAACATCGCCGCTGGTTCCAAGGAGCCGAACAAGGTCAAGGTCGCCAAGCTCACGAAAGCCCAGGTCATGGACGTCGTTAAAATCAAGAAGCAGGACATGAACACTGCGGACGACGAAGCCGCTTTCCGCACGCTGTGCGGGACCGCTCGTCAGATGGGCATCGAGGTCGAGGGCGTCGAAGTTTAATCTTTTCACCTTAACTTGCAGGAGTTCGCCCCGGCGAACGTTCGAACTGCTTATCAAAATGCAAAAAAACCGCAGCAAGCGCTACAAAGCGGCCGCCGAATTGGTGGACGACAAACGCTACTACCCACTCGCCGAGGCTATCAAGGTCCTCAAAACGCTTCCAGCGCCGAAGTTCGACCAGACCGTCACTCTCTCGCTCAAGCTCGGCGTCGATCCGCGCCAGTCCGACCAGATGGTCCGCGGCACCTGCCCGCTCCCTCACGGCAGTGGTAAATCGGTCCGAGTTCTCGTCTTCGCCACCGGCAACGCCGCCGACGAAGCCCGCGAGGCTGGGGCCGAGTTCGTCGGATTCGAAGATCTCATCGCGAAAGTTACCGGCGGCTTCGCGGACTTCGACGTCGCGGTCGCTACGCCGTCCGCCATGTCCGAGGTCCGTAAACTAGGTCGGGTCCTCGGACCCCGTGGCCTCATGCCGAATCCGAAGACCGGCACCGTCACGGACGACACCGCTGCCGCCGTGAAAGCTGTCAAAGCAGGCCGCGTCGAGTTCAAGCTCGATAAAAACGCGAACATCGCCGTTCCCGTGGGCAAGTTCTCGTTCACCGAAGAAGCTCTCCTCGAAAACGGATCTGCCGTCCTCGCCGCCGTCGTCAAATCCCGTCCGGCCACAGCTCGCGGCGCGTTCGTCGATGCCATCACCCTGAGTGCGACCATGTCGCCCGGCCTCGGCGTCGACGCCGCGCCGTCCCTCAAGAACTAACCACGAATCACCATGCGTCCGGAAAAATCCACGATCGTCGAAGATCTCTCTGCCCGTTTTAAGGATTCTCCTTATCTCATCGTTGCCGACTACACCGGCATGACCGTTCCGAATTTTGCGGAACTTCGCACGCGGCTCTACGCGGCGGGAGCTCAGATCCACGTCGTCAAAAACAGCTTTATCAAAATTGCGGCCCGTGACCTCGGCATGCCGGACCTCACGGCGGCCCTTTCGGGGCAGAACGCCGTCGTCACCGGCGACGTCGACGTTTGCGCTGCCGCCAAGGTCCTCAAGACCTTCGCGAAGGAATTCAAGAAGCCCGAGCTGAAAGCCGGCGTCCTCGACAACGCGCCTCTCACGCCCGATCAGCTGATCGCTCTCGCCGATCTGCCGTCGAAGGAGACTCTCCAGGCGCAGCTCCTCGGGCTGCTTCTCCAGCCCGCGACGCAGCTCGTCCGCACTCTCAACGAACCCGGTGCCAGCCTGGCCCGCGTTCTCCAAGCCAAGGCAGACGCCGAAGGAGCCGTCGCCGCTTAATCCAATTTCGCGAGCCGGCGTCCGCCGGATCTCGTGGATACCCAACCTCAAAGGTTCCTCGTCGGGTTCCGCAGCCGCGGGACCTCAAATTGTCGGAAGGCTTCCGGCAGCGACGATACCAACATAAAATACCATGGCAGATAATACCGAAATCGTAGACAAGCTCAGCGGACTCACCGTTCTGGAAATCGCTGACCTCGTGAAGGCACTTGAAGAAAAATGGGGCGTGAGCGCAGCAGCTCCCGTCGCGGTCGCCGCGGCTGGTGGTGGCGGAGCCGCTGCTGAAGCGGTCGAAGAAAAGACGGCTTTCGACGTCATCCTCACGGATTGCGGCGCAAACAAGATTGCCGTCATTAAGGAAGTGCGCGCCAACGTGGCCGGCCTCGGTCTCGCGGAAGCGAAGGCCCTCGTCGAGAGCGCTCCCAAGGCCCTCAAGGAAGGTGTCACCAAGGAAGAAGCTGAAGAGATCAAAAAGAAGATCGAAGCAGCTGGCGCCAAGGTCGAAATCAAGTAACTCATCGCCGGGGAGCCGTGCGAGCGATCAAAAGTTTAGCTTTTTGCAAGATTTTTGTTGCGGCTCGCGCGGTCCGGTCCTAACTCTAACGATCACCCTTTTGCCCAAGGTCCTTTCTCAGCGATTACAGCGATCACGCGCCGCCGCCAGTTTCGATAACGTTCCCGCAAAAGCGAAGTTTCTTCGCCGAGCGGGATTTTTGTCGTCTCCACTGACGGCGACTCCTGGTCACTCCCCTGAGGCCCCTTTTGGCAACCGCTAACACCCTGTATTCCGACCCATGATCGAGCGCATTCACTTCGGCAAACTCAAGGAGGCGATTCTACCGCCCAATCTGATCGAACTTCAGATTGACTCCTACGACGAATTTTTCCAGCAAGGCGTAGAGCCAGCGAAACGCAAAGAGGTTGGTCTCCAAGCCGTTTTCAAGGAATTTTTCCCCATCTTCGGCTACGAAGAGAAAGCCAGCCTCGATTTTGTCAGCTACGACCTAGGCGAACCGAAAATGGGCTTCCTCGAGTCCCAGCGGGAAGGTCAGACTTTCAGCGCACCCCTCTACGTCACGTTCCGCTACAAGGACGAGATGAGCACCAAGGAAGAAAAGGTCTACATGGGCGAGATCCCGCTCATGACGCCGCAGGGCACCTTCGTGATCAATGGTGCCGAGCGCGTCGTGGTTTCCCAGCTTCACCGTTCACCCGGCATCTGCTTCGAAACGGACGTCCACCTCAACGGCAAGCTCCTCCACAGTTTCCGCATCATTCCGGACCGCGGCTCCTGGCTCGAAGTCCAGTTTGACACGAGCGATCTGCTCTACGTCTACCTCGATCGCCGCAAGCGTCGCCGGAAATTTCTCGCGACGACCTTCCTTCGTGCCCTCGGCTACGGATCGGACGCGGAGATCATCAGTCTCTTCTACGACATTGAGAAGATGAAGTTGAACGAAGACCTTGATGACGAAGAGATCGCGTCCAAGGTCCTCATCACCGACATTCTCGACGGCGAAATCACCGTCGCCCGCGCCTTCGAGCCGCTCAACAAGACCACCGTCCGCGAGCTGATCACGCTCGGTCACTCGACCGTTGAAGTGATCGACACCAAGAACGATGACACCCTCATCAAGTCGCTCAAGAAGGACCCGGCCCACGACGAGGACGAGGCGCTCAAGGACATCTACCGCAAATTGCGCCCTGGCGATCCACCGACCGTCCAGAACTCGCGCAGCATGCTCAAGCGCCTTTTCTTCGACGCGAAGCGCTACGACCTGGGTCGCGTTGGTCGACACAAGATTAACCAGAAACTTGGCATCGACGTCGATCAGGCGACTCGCATCCTAACGAAGGAAGACTTCGTCGCTTCGATGAAATACCTCATCGAGCTTCGGCTTGGCGAAGGCATGGTCGACGACATCGATCACCTCGGTAGCCGCCGCGTGCGGACCGTCGGTGAACTTCTCGCGAATCAGTGCCGCGTGGGCCTCGCCCGCACGGAGCGACTCGTCCGCGAGCGGATGACGCTCTACGATGTCGGCACCGAGCACATCACGCCGCAGAAGCTGATCAATCCCAAGGCATTGAGCGCCGTCGTTCGCGACTTCTTTGGCCGTTCGCAGTTGAGCCAGTTCATGGATCAGACCAATCCGTTGTCGGAACTGACCCACAAGCGCCGTCTCTCCGCCCTCGGGCCGGGAGGCCTCAGTCGTGATCGCGCTGGCTTCGAGGTCCGCGACGTTCATCCGTCGCACTACGGACGGATCTGCCCGATCGAGACGCCAGAAGGTCCGAACATCGGTCTCATCAGCTCGCTCTCGACCTTCGCCCGGGTCAACGACTTTGGCTTCATCGAAACGCCTTACCGCAAAGTGAAAGACGGTAAAGTCACCGACGACGTCGAGTATCTCAGCGGCGACCGCGAAGAGGTTTTCTACATCGCGCAGGCCAACGCTCCGCTGGACGAGAAAGGGAATTACGTCAACGATTCGGTTTCCTGCCGCTACAAGGGCGACTTCGTTGAAATCGCGCCGGAGCAGATTCAATACATGGACGTGTCACCGAAGCAGCTTGTTTCGGTGGCCGCTGGTCTCATCCCGTTCCTCGAGCACGATGATGCAAACCGCGCGCTCATGGGTTCGAACATGCAGCGTCAGGGTGTGCCGCTCTTGATCTCGGACTCGCCAATCGTTGGCACCGGCATCGAAGGCCGCGTTGCCCGTGATTCCAAAGCCGTCATCGTTGCCGACGGTGATGGCGTCGCCGCGTCCGTGACAGCCGACCAGATCGTCGTCACAAAAGACGGTCTTATGCCCGAGGGTCGCCGCAAGTTTAAGCACGATCCAGCCACCGGGACCTACGTCTATGAGCTGCGGAAGTTCATGCGCTCGAATGCGAGCACCTGCATCAACCAGAAGCCAATCATCTCGAAAGGTCAGAAGATCGCGAAGGGCGATGTCCTCGCAGACGGCCCGAACACCGAAGACGGCGAGCTCGCCCTCGGTCGTAACGTGCTCGTCGCGTTCATGCCTTGGAACGGCTACAATTTCGAGGACGCGATCATGATCTCCGAGAAGGTCGTGAAGCAGGACATCTACACCTCGATTCACATCGACGAGTTCGAGATCGGTGCCCGCGACACGAAACTCGGACCGGAGGAGATTACCCGGGACATCCCGAACGTGAGCGAAGAAGCGCTCATGAATCTCGGAGCCGATGGTGTTATTCGCGTCGGTGCGGAGGTTAAACCAGGCGATATCCTCGTCGGTAAAATCACGCCGAAAAGTGAAACTGAGTTGGCCCCCGAAGAGCGACTCCTCCGCGCGATCTTTGGCGAAAAGGCAGCCGACGTGAAAGACACTTCGCTCACAGTTCCGTCCGGAACCTACGGCATCATCATGGACGTGAAGGTTTCCTCGAAGAAGGAAGTCGCCAAGCAGAAGATGACGCCGACCGAGAGCAAGCGTCAGCAGAAGATGATCCTCGACGACAACAAGCGTCGCAAGGACGAGCTGCACGAGCAGCTGACCGAGGCTCTCTCGAACGTCCTCCTGGGCGAGAAGATCCCGCTCGACGTCGTTAACGCGCAGACCGGCGAGATCATCATTCCGGCAAACCGAAAGATCACGAAGCAGCTTCTCCGCAAGCTCGCTTCAGTCTACGAGCACGTCGAAATCGATCCGTCGCCGATCCGCAACAAGATTCGCGAGATCATCAGCCAGCACGAGCACCGATTCACGGAGCTCGAGACCGAGAAAGAAGAGAAAATCGGTCTCGTTGAGAGCGGCGATGACGTCGATCCCGGCATCATCAAGCAGGTCAAAGTCTACATCGCCAGCAAGCGCAAGCTGAGTGTCGGCGACAAGATGGCCGGCCGCCACGGCAACAAGGGCGTCGTTGCCCGCATTGTTCCCGAGGAAGATATGCCCTATCTCGAAGACGGTTCACCGGTTGACATCGTCCTCAATCCGCTCGGGGTGCCGAGCCGAATGAACGTCGGTCAGGTCCTCGAGACCCACCTCGGCGTCGCTGCCAAGGCCCTCGGGTTCAAGGTCGCAACCCCAGTCTTCGACGGCATCACTGAGAAGCGCATTCGCGAATACCTCGTCGAGGCGAAAGCCAAACCCGGTTACGAGTGGATCAACGAAACCGGCAAATCGACCCTCTTTGACGGGCGCACCGGCGACAAATTCGACCAGCAGGTCGTCGTCGGTTACATTTACATGCTCAAGCTCGGCCACCTGGTCGCGGACAAGATCCACGCCCGTGCGGTCGGACCCTACTCGCTCGTCACGCAGCAGCCCCTCGGCGGAAAGGCGCAATACGGCGGTCAGCGTTTCGGCGAGATGGAAGTGTGGGCCCTCGAAGCCTACGGAGCGGCCTACACGCTCCAGGAACTTCTCACCGTCAAATCCGACGACGTCCAAGGGCGCACTCGCATTTACGAAAGCATCGTCAAGGGCGACAACTCCCTCACCGCCGGCACGCCGGAGTCGTTCAACGTGCTCATCAAAGAAATGCAGGGCCTCGGACTCGATGTCCGCGTCGGATCAAAAGACCCGAATGCCCTTCCCGACATCGCCGTCTAACCCACTCATTGGACCCAAATCCAACTAAATACTTATGATTCAGAATAGTTTGAGAGAGTTGACCGGCCAGGCCGAGCCGCAGGAATACTTCGACGAAGTTGGCATCACCGTTGCATCAGCGGAATCGATCCGCAGCTGGAGCAAGGGTGAAGTCAAAAACCCTGAGACCATCAATTACCGGACCTTCAAACCCGAGAAGGGCGGTCTTTTCTGCGAGCGGATCTTTGGACCGACGCGCGATTGGGAGTGTTCGTGCGGCAAATACAAGCGCATCAAGCACAAGGGCATCGTTTGTGACCGCTGCGGTGTCGAAGTGACGCAATCCCGGGTTCGTCGCGAGCGAATGGGCCACATCGAGCTCGCCGTTCCGGTCTCGCACATCTGGTTCTACAAGTGCATGCCTTCGCGGATCGGCCTCATGCTAGACATGACGAGCCGCCAGCTCGAGCGGGTGATCTATTACGAGGACTACATCGTCATCGATCCCGGCAACACCCCGCTCCAGCGCTGCCAGCTCCTCACCGAGATGGAATTCCGCGAAGCCGAGGACCAGTACGGTGAGACCTTCACCGCCGGCATGGGTGCCGAGGCGATCAAGCGCTTGCTCGAGTCGACCGACCTGCACGCGGTCAACGAAGAGATCGAAGTTGCGATGACTGCGACCCGCAGCAAGCAGCTCCGGAAGAAGCTCGCCAAGCGACTCAAGCTCGTTCAGGGCTTCGCGCAGTCGAAGACTCGTCCTGAATGGATGATCCTTGAAGTGCTTCCGGTGATCCCACCGGACCTACGTCCGCTCGTGCCGCTCGAAGGCGGCCGCTTCGCAACGTCGGATCTCAACGATCTCTATCGCCGCGTCATCAACCGGAACAATCGTCTCAAGACGCTGCTCCAGCTCAAGACGCCGGAAGTCATCATCCGGAACGAGAAGCGCATGCTTCAGGAAGCGGTTGATGCTTTGTTCGACAACGGTCGCCACGGCCGCGCTGTCACCGGTGCCGCCAATCGCCCGCTCAAGTCCTTGAGCGATATGCTCAAGGGTAAGGGTGGACGTTTTCGTCAGAATCTCCTCGGCAAGCGCGTTGACTACTCGGGACGCTCGGTCATTGTCATCGGGCCGGAACTCAAGCTGAACCAATGCGGTCTTCCCAAGAAGATGGCGCTTGTCCTGTTCGAGCCATTCATCATTCGTCGGCTCAAGGAACTCGGTTACGTTCACACCGTCCGAAGCGCGAAGAAGCTCATCGAGCGGCAGACACCGGAAGTCTGGGATATCCTCGACGAGGTGACCAAGGGCCATCCGGTGCTGCTGAATCGCGCACCGACCCTCCACCGTTTGTCGATCCAGGCCTTCGAGCCAATTCTCATCGAAGGTGAGGCGATCCGCGTTCACCCACTCGTCTGCACGGCTTACAACGCCGACTTCGACGGTGACCAGATGGCCGTCCACGTCCCACTTTCGGTTGAAGCGCAGATGGAAGCCCGTCTGCTCATGCTCGCGCCGAACAACATCTTCTCGCCCTCGAGCGGAAAGCCAGTGACGACGCCGTCGCAGGACATCCCGCTCGGGTGTTACTACCTCACGCAAACCCCGCGTCCGGGTGAGTTCGTTGACACGGGCCGCCTTTCTCTCTTCTCGGAGCCTTGGGAAGTCGAGCTTGCTCTCGCCGAGAAGGCAGTGCACATGCACAGCCCGATTCGCTTCAAAAATCCCGACTTCGGCAAGAAGACCGTTTACGGCGATTCCGAACTCAAGGTTATCGAGACGACCGCCGGTCGCGTCGTCTTTAATGAAATCTGGCCGAACGAAATTGGATTCTACAACAAGGTCTGCGGTAAGAAGCAGCTTTCTGACGTCATCTGGCGTTGCTACCAGGCAGTTGGCCAGGAAGGCACCGTTGAGACGCTTGATCGCTTGAAGGAGATCGGTTTTGAAGCTGCCACCAAGGCGGGTATCTCGATCGGCGTCTCCGACATGATCATTCCGAAGGAGAAGGCTCCGCTCATCGAAGCCGCCTACAAGCAGATCGCCGAGGTTGAGAAGCAGTATCGCCGCGGAATTATCACCGACGGCGAGCGGAAAAATAAGGTGCAGGACATCTGGACCCACACGGGCGAAGAAGTCGCGAATGCCCTCTTCCGCACCTTGCAGCACAACGAAGGCCGACCAGAAATGAACACCGTTTTCATGATGGTTGACTCGGGGGTCGGGGTAACCGCACGCAGATTAAGCAGCTTGCGGGAATGCGTGGCCTCATGGCCAAGCCGTCCGGTGAGATCATCGAGCGCCCGATCATCTCGAACTTCCGGGAAGGCCAGTCGGTGCTGGAATACTTCATCTCGACTCACGGTGCCCGGAAGGGACTTGCCGATACGGCGCTGAAGACTGCGGACTCGGGCTACCTCACCCGGAAGCTCGTCGACGCCGCGCAGGACGTCATCATCACCGAAGACGATTGCGGCACGGTCAGCGGCATCGCGGTTCGTCCAATCTACGAAGGTGACGAAGAAGTTGTCAGCCTCGCGACCCGCATCGTTGGTCGCACGAGCTGCGAAACCGTTAAAAATCCCGTCACCAGCTCAATCGTCGTTAAGGCGAACCAAGTCATCGATGAGGAAACAGGCGCGGCGCTCGAGCACATGGGCATCGAACAGCTCAAGATTCGTTCGGCCCTCACCTGCGAATCTAAGCGGGGAGTCTGCAAGCAGTGCTACGGTCGCAACCTTGCGAACGGTGGCGAAGCCAAACTCGGCGAAGCGGTCGGCATCATTGCCGCCCAGTCCATCGGCGAACCCGGCACGCAGCTCACAATGCGAACCTTCCACGTTGGTGGGACGGCGAGCCAGACGTTTAAGCAGCCCATCGTCAAAGCGAAGAATGATGGAACGGTCAAATTCAACGAGATGCGCACGGTGCAGTCGCTTGAAAATACTTTTATCGTCCTTTCCAAAAATGGATCGATCACGGTGCACGCAAAGGACGGTCGCGAACTGGAGAGCTACAACATTGTGGTTGGTTCGGTTATCTCGGTCCCAGATGGTGGCGAGGTCAAGAAGGGCGACACGTTCATCACGTGGGATCCTTACAACGTGCCGATCATCACGGAGCGTGCCGGTAAGATCGCTTTTCGCGACATGATTCCAGGCGTGACCATTCGCAAGGAGGTCGACGAGACCACTGGCGCGATGGGCATGGTGGTCATCGAGCACAAAGAGGATCTGCACCCGCAGATTGTCATCGAGGACAGCAACAAGGAAGTCCTCGCGAGCTACTCGATCCCGGCTGGAGCGCACGTTGACGTCAAGGATAGGGCGAAGGTGCAGGCCGGACAGCGTCTGGCGCGAACCCCTCGTAAAATCGCCAAGACGAAGGATATTACCGGTGGTCTTCCCCGCGTTGCCGAGCTCTTCGAAGCTCGTCGACCGAAGGATGCCTGCGAGATCGCCAAGATCGACGGCGTCGTCGACATCGGTGGAACCGTCCGTGGCAAGCGCCGGGTGATCGTGAAAGACGTTGAAACTGGCGCGGAGGAGGAGCACCTCATCCCGCTAAGTAAACACATCATCGCGTTCAAGGGCGACTTGGTCACCAAGGGTCAGCAGCTCACCGACGGACCGGTCGTGCCGCACGAAATCCTCGAAATCTGCGGACCTCAGGCGCTCCAGGAACATCTACTCAACGAAGTGCAGGAAGTCTACCGCCTCCAAGGCGTCGAGATTAACGATAAGCACATCGAGATTATCGTTAGACAGATGCTCCGGAAGGTCAAAATCACCGATCCCGGTGACACAACTCTCCTCTGGGGCGATCAGATCGATCGTCAGGTCTTCGAGAAAGAGAACGAAAGCGTGGTGGAAAAAGGCGGCAAACCCGCCGAAGCTTCCCCGGTTCTCCTTGGGATCACCAAGGCCTCGCTCGAAACCGACAGCTTCATCTCAGCGGCGTCCTTCCAAGACACCACGCGGGTCCTCACCGAAGCGGCGACGCTCGGCAAGGTGGATCGTCTGCGCGGCTTTAAGGAAAACGTCATCATGGGTCATCTGATCCCGGCGGGAACTGGATTCCCGGCGAATCGTGACTTCGACATCGAAACCCTCGGAGAGGCCATTGCCGAACCCGAACCCGTATTTATTGAACAAGAAGCCAGTTAGGCTAAACAGGATCACCTGGCATGACTATAGACGACACAGTAGACTACTCTTCCAAAATGGAAGTGATGACGGAACTCCTCGAAGCCGGGGTGCATTACGGTCACCAAACGAAGCGTTGGAATCCGAAGATGAAAGATTTCATCTTCCAAGAGAAAAACAGCATTTACATCATCGATCTCAGCAAGACGGTCGATCAGCTGGACGCCGCGACGAAGTATCTCCACGACCTCATCAAAGGCGGCGGCAAAGTGCTCTTTGTCGGCTGCAAAAAGCAGGCGCAGGAAGCCGTTCGCGAGGCCGCCCAGGCTAGCGGTCAGCTCTTTGTGAATCAGCGCTGGCTCGGTGGAACGCTGACGAACCTTCAGACGATCCGGAAAAGCGTCGCGCGTTACCGCGTGATCGTCGACATCGAGAAATCGCCGAATTACTCCAAGATGAACAAGAAGGAGGCTTCGGCGCTCCATCGCGAATGGGAGCGGCTCCACAAGAACCTCGAAGGCTTGCTCACCATGGAGAAGTTGCCTGACGCACTCATCGTGATCGACACCAATAAGGAAGAGATCGCGGTGGCCGAAGCGAATCGCCTCAAGGTGCCGATCGTTGCGATCGTCGACACGAACTGCGATCCAGAGCGCGTCGAATACCCGATTGCCGGTAACGACGATGCGATTCGTTCGATTCGCGTGATCCTCCAGAAGCTGGTCGACGCCATGATGAGCGCCCGCGGACAAAAGGCTAAGACCGAAGTCGATCTCGCCGCCGTCGCGGAATAATTCTTTCGGCAGGAATCACGGCATTCTCAGGTCTGGGAATGCCTGAACCTGCATTTAGAAACTCAATCTTACACATCCCCTTAATCCTGTCCCTATCTCATGCCCGAAGTCACCTCAGCCTTAGTCAAGCAGCTCCGCGAAAAAACCAGTGCGGGGATGATGGATTGTAAACGCGCTCTCGATGAGACGAGCGGCGATCTTGAGGAGGCTGAAAAGATCCTCCGCAAGAAGGGCATGGCTAGTGCCGGGAAGAAGGCGGGTCGGGCGGCGAAGGAAGGTGTCGTTGCCTCCTACATCCACCTTCAAGGCAAGGTTGGTGTCCTCGTTGAGATCAACTGCGAGACAGATTTTGTTGCGAAGACGGACGTCTTTCGCGAGTTCGTCAAGGATATCACGCTGCACATCGCGGCATCGCATCCGACTGTCGTCAGCCGCGAGCAGGTCGATGCTTTGGTCGTTGCCAACGAGCGCGAGATCTACGCCGCGCAGATGAAGGACAAGCCGGCGAACATCGTCGAGAAAATCGTCGACGGAAAAGTCGACAAATTTTACAGCACGATCTGCTTGCTCGAGCAGGCCTTCATCAAGAACCCCGATCTCACGGTCAAGGACGTTGTGAATCAGAAGATTGCCGAGTTGGGCGAGAACATCATCATTCGTCGTTTCGTTCGTTACTTGGTGGGCGAAAGTCTGCCGGGCGACGAGGTGGCCGCGGGGACCGAGACGGATTAAATCATTCGAGCCGCCGTCGGCTCGGAATCAGGACCAATCAGATATGAATTACGCACTTTTGCACGAAGCCAACGAGAAGATTGTGGACAAGCAAATCTTGATCAACATGGTATCCCGTCGCGTCCGCCAGCTCAGCAGCGGCATGCGGCCCCACGTTGAAGTCGGGCCCCGGATGACCTACACCGACACCGCTCTGGCGGAGATCATGGCTGACAAACTCGTCGCTCGGGAAGCGCTGAAGATGGAGGACTAGCGCCACCCGGCGCTCGGCGAGGCCATGGCTTCGGCGGAAATCACCAACAATCGGAAGGCCTTTCACGAGTTCCACATTGAGCAGAAGCTCGAAGCGGGGATTGAGTTGAGGGGCACCGAGGTGAAGTCAATTCGGGCGGGGCACGTGAATTTGCGTGGCTCGTACGCTCGCATCGACGACGGGGAGGTTTTCCTTTGCGACGCGGACATTCAGGCCTACGCGCAAGCCAGCGCGGAGCAGCACGAGCCGAAACGGAAGCGAAAATTACTTCTGCACAAACGCGAGATAGATCAGCTCTTTGGCGAGGCGAACGTGAGCGGGCGAACGCTGATTCCGCTGAGGATGTATTGGAAACAGGGGAAGGTGAAAGTCGAGATCGGCGTGGGCAAGGGCAAACACGCGGTCGACAAGCGCGCGGCATTGAAGACTCGCGAGGCAAAACGCGAGGCGGACCGCACGATGGCCGGGTTCAACCGGCGGTAAGGTCTGAAGCGAAGTCGGGATCCGTTTCGAACGGAACGTAACAAAGGGATGAGGGTCGCCCGCCTCGCGGAATCCGACGGTGCGTCTCCGGATCTTTCGTTTTGTGGTTCACCTTTATTCAAACCGTATTTCACTTCACCGTCAGTGAGGCGTCATCTTTGAAAATCCGTTGATCACCACGACTCCCGCGAGGATGAGGGTGATGCCGATGATGGCTGGGAGGTCGGGTTTTTGGTGGTAGACGACAATTCCGACGACGGTCAGGAGCACGATGCCGAGGCCGGACCAGAGGGCGTAGGTGACGCCAATGGGGATCTTGTCGAGGATGTGAGTCAGGCAGAAAAAGGCGATTCCGTAGCCGATGGCGACTCCGAGGCTGGGGAGTAGTTTCGTGAAGTGCTGAGTGCGCGGGAGAAGCGACGTCGCTACGACTTCGGCCAGGATGGCAATCGCGAGGAGAAAGTAGGCCTTGGACATGGTGCCGTCACGATGAAGTGACGTTGTTTGATTGGCGAGGCGGGGATGGGTTGGATAGGTGTTGGAGATGGTAAAGGATGTTTTGAGCGGATGGCGGGAATTAATTCTGGTCGCGTTTTTGGCGTTGAGCGCATGCGACAAATTCGAGATGCCGACGCGAATCAGCGACGAAAACGAGGCTCGGGAAGCGGTGCAGGCGGGCGATTTTCCGAAGGCTGTATGGATGTATGAGGCGGTGCTCGACGGGACGCCGAAGACGGCGGACGTGCATTACAAAATGGCGCTCATCTTCGACGACAAGTTGAAGGATCCCGTGTCGGCCCTTCACCATTACCGGCGTTACTTGAAGATGACGGACTCAACCGCTCTGAAGGAAGAGGTCGAAGGTTACATCGAGCGGATCGAGTTGGTTTTGGCTACGCGGGCGGCGGACGGAGGCTTGATGACGAAGCGCGAAGCCGCGCGGATCAAAAACGAGAACCTCAAGCTGGCGGAAGAGAAGACGGAGCTGAAGAAGGAGATCGCAAAGTTGGAGAAGGATCTCAAAGAGGAGCGGAAGAAACCCAAGGCTGTCGTCGCGAAGGCTGAGGCGGTGAGGGACAGGGCGGGCTTTTCGACGGACGCGAAGACGGCGGCGGCTGAAAAGCGAATCGGGTCGGAGACGAAGCGATACACCGTGCAGAAGGGGGACACGCTCGCGTCGTTGGCGCGGCGATTTTACGAGGATCCGCAGCGGTGGAAGGACATCGCGGACGCAAATTACAATTCGCTGAATGGTGGCGTCAATCTGCAGGTTGGGCAGGTGCTCGTGATTCCTTGACGGATCGGGACGACGCGGATTGCGGCGAGACTGGTCGGTCGCGCGACTATCACCGGACTACAAGTGCGCCCCGACGGTTCAATCGAACCGTCCGCAGCGGGTTGCTGGCCACCGGTTTGGCGTTTGACCGAATCACCGATCCGACAGCCCCTTGGTTTGAGAAAACCATTTCGTCGAAAGCGCTGATTGGAAGGGGCGCTTGCGAGAATTGTTGAGATGGGCGTCGTCGAAACGAGGGAGCTCTCCGGAGATCGTCGTTCCTGTGGCGATTTGGATCGGAGGGAAGTGACGGCCGAATCCGCTCGGACGACGCCGCGCCCGTGTGACCCGCCGGGCTGCAGAGGACTGGAGAATTCCAGAACGCAAGTGGTGTCGAAGTCACTGCCTTGACTGGGTATTCCGAGAAGCAAGAGGCCGATTCCTTCCCGACCGGTGGCTTGAATCGCGATTGCACCCGCTGATTCGGCTTGTTGGGGAGGGGGCTTGACCGGGGTGGGGAGGCTCTGCATAGTTGACCGTTCCGCACGACGCGGTTTCGTAACCGACCTTTCGCGACCCTTTTCCAAATTTTTGTATGAACGCTTCTGAGATGCTCACCATGCTCGACTACCTCGAGCGCGAGAAAGGCATTCGCCGTGACGTGCTCATCGACGCGATTTCCGAGGCCCTGCTGACCGCCGCGAAGAAGTCGTTTTCTATCTCCCGGGAATGCCGCGTAGAGATCAGTTCCAAGACCGGCCAGATCAAAGCCTACGCGAAACCTCTCGTTGCCGAGAAAGTGACGGTGCCGCAGGAGCAAATCTCCTTGGCCAAAGCTCGACAGATCAAACCTGACGTCCAAGTCGGTGAAGAGATCGAGATCGAGGTGACTCCCCGCGATTTCGGGCGGATCGCCGCGCAGACCGCCCGGCAAGCGATCATGCAGCGGATTCGTCAGGTCGAGAAGGACATGATGTATGAGGAGTTCAAAGACCGGGCCGGCGAGATCGTCAGCGGGACAGTTCGGCGCTTCGAGCGATCCGACGTCATTGTCGATTTGGGCAAATTCGAGGGCATCATGCACTCACGTGAGCGCGTGCCAACCGAGGAATATTCCATCGGCGATCGGATTCGGGCTTACGTCGTGGCCGTCGAAAATGGGCTGCGTGGACCGGAGATCATTTTGTCGCGGAGTCATCCGAATTTCGTCCGTCGCCTGTTCGAGGTCGAGGTGAGTGAGATTGCCGATCGGACCGTCGAGTTGAAGGTGATCGCTCGTGAGGCTGGGGCCCGAACGAAGGTGGCGGTGCACAGTTCTGACGGAAAAGTCGACCCGGTCGGCGCTTGCGTGGGAATGCGCGGTGCGCGGGTCAAAAATATCGTCCGTGAGTTGAACAACGAGAAGGTCGACATCATTCGCTGGTATGACGATCCGGAGGAGCTCGTGAAAGAGGCTCTCAAGCCGGCGCAGCTGCGCGCGATCACTCTCAATCACGAAGAAAAGCGGATCACCGTGATTGTCGGTAAGGAAGAACTTTCGCAGGCCATCGGGCGCAAGGGGCAGAATGCTCGTCTGACCGCAAAGATTACTGGGTGGGACATTGACATTCAAGAAGACCGCACCGCCGAGCAGGCGATGGAGAGCCAGAAGGCAGAGGCAGCCTCGTCCTTGGCCGATCAACTTGGCGTCACCCAGGAACAGGCCGATACGCTGGCTGCGAATGGCATGATCTCGGCAGAGGTGATCGCAACGGCGGGAGCGGACGACATCGCGGGCGTGCTCGATTGCGACGAAGAGGCGGGGCAGCGCATCCTCGATGAAGCAATCAAACTCAACAGTCCGGCGGGCGAACCCGCGGAGGAACCCGCAGCATCGGCGAACGAACCGGCCGAGAAACCAGCGGGCGATCCCGCGGCACCGGCGGACGAGTCCGCCGTTGCTTAGAGCGTTGTCATGAAGACGCGCCCGACCAGAAAGAATTTAAATGGCATCCAAAGTCAGCACCACCAAGACCACCACACGCTCGACCACGTCGAAGCGTGCGACGACGAGCGGACGTAAGTCCGCGACCACCGCTGCAGCCGACAAGTCGCAAAGCGCTGAGAAAACGGCGCCCGACGCTGTCGAGGAGAAGGCCCCGAAGGCGGAAACCGTTTCGTTGATCGAGCCGAGGGTCAAAAAGGTTCGTAAGCCAGTGGCTGAGGAAGCCAGCAAGGGGTCGAAGACCCTGCCGCCGATCAGCAAAATCGCTGCCCCGGCCGCGCCCGCCAAAGCGACTACCGAGCCGAAGAAGGAAGCGGAGGAGTCCGTGAAGAAAGCGCCAGCCGCTGCGCTAGACCTGCTCACGCCTCGGGGCGATAAGGTCCAGCCTGCGCCGGAGCCGGAAGCCGTCCAAGACGAGGCTGCCGAGGAGGACGCCGGGCCGGAGGTGAACGAAGACGGTAAGAAGATCGTCCACGTTAAGCCCCCGATCATCGTCAAGGATCTCGCCGAGCAGCTGGACATCAAGCCGTTCAAGCTCATCGCCGATTTGATGGAACTGAGCATCTTTGCTTCCATCAATCAGACGATCGAGCCCGACGTGGCGTCGAAGATCTGCGAGAAACACGGGGCAATTTTCGAGCGCGAAAAGCGCGATCGCAGCAAGGGAGTGCACAAGCCCGAGCCGGAGGTCATCGAGGCCCCGGCCGAGCCGGAAGAAGTCGACGAAGGCGAGCTAAAGCCTCGAGCGCCGGTCATCACATTCATGGGGCACGTCGATCACGGAAAGACGTCGCTGCTGGACGCGATCCGCAAAACTCGCGTGACGAAAGGCGAGGCTGGTGGGATCACGCAGCATATCGGTGCTTACAGCGTGCCGCACCGGGACTCTAGCATCACCTTTCTCGACACGCCGGGCCACGCAGCCTTCACGGCGATGCGGGCGCGGGGCGCAACGGTCACCGACATTGTCGTCATCGTCGTCGCGGCGGACGACGGGCCATGCCGCAGACGATTGAGGCAATCAATCACGCGAAGGCAGCGAACGTCACCATCCTGGTCGCAATCAACAAGATTGACCTCCCGGCAGCGAATCTCGACCGGATCAAGGGTCAGCTTCAAGAGCACGATCTCAATCCGGAAGAATGGGGCGGCGACATCATTTGCTGCGAGGTCTCGGCGACGAAGGGGACGGGCATCGATAATCTCTTGGAGAATTTGGTGCTTCAGACCGAGGTGCTGGAGCTCAAGGCGAACCCGGGGGCGGACGCACGCTGCACGGTGATTGAGGCCCAAGTCGAACCGGGTCGCGGCCCGACGGCGACGGTGATCGTGAACTCCGGAACGCTGAAGAGCGGCCAGGCGTTCATCTGCGGAAATTTTTGGGGCAAGGTCAAACAGCTCATTGACGATCACGGCAAGCCGATGAAGTCGGCAGGTCCGTCGACCCCGGTCAAGGTGCTCGGATTGAGCGGACTGCCCTCAGCGGGTGACGAGTTGCTCGTCATGGAGTCGGAGAAAATCGCGCGCGCGCTCAGCGAAGAACGGGTTCACACAACGCGGACCGAGAAGCTGGCTGCTCCGCAGCGGGCGACGCTGGAGAGCCTCTTCGACAACATCGCCGAAGACGCGAAGAAGACGTTCCCGGTCATCCTCAAAGCCGACGTGCAGGGCACCTTGGAAGCGATTATTGGTCAGCTGAACGAGATCCAGAGCGACAAGATTGCGCTTCGAATCATCCACTCCGCGGCTGGTCCGGTGACGGAGAGCGACATCATGCTGGCCAGCGCCTCGGACGCCGTCGTGATCGGGTTTGGAGTGAAGATGGACTCAGGTGCGGTGTCATCCGGACGGCGCGAGAACATTCAGGTGAAACTCTTCAGCGTCATCTACGAGTTGATCGACCAGGTGAAGGAAGCCATGTCCGGGCTGCTGGATCCCGAGCTGCGCGAGACGGTCGTTGGCCACGCCGACATCAAACAGGTCTTCGGACTGTCGCGCGGCAAAGTCGCGGGTTGTATGGTCACCGACGGACGGATTCCACGGAGCGCACGAGCTCGCGTCTTGCGAGGTAAGCAAGCCGTCTACGACGGTGGGCTGGCGACGCTCCGTCGCTTCCAAGACGAGGTCAAGGAAGTGCGCGCTGGACTCGAGTGCGGTATCAAACTGGGCGACTACACCGACTACGAGGTCGGCGACGTCATCGAGGCCTACACGCTCGAAAAGTTCGCGCAGACTCTGTAATTGAAACCCCGTTTTGGCCGTTCGTCCTTGGGCGGAAAAGCAACGTATCCCGAATCAATCCGAAGACGAACCTGAGAAGCTCGGCTGTAACGTCGTCCGGACCGGGGCTGACTCTGAAATATGAACCTTCGACTTCAGCGCGTCTGTGAATTGCTCAAGCGAGAGTTGGGAACGATCTTCGTGAAAGATCTCCAGTTCGGTGGGGCGCTCGTGACGGTGAGCGGCGTCGACATCACGCCGGATCTCAAGCAGGCGCACGTGTTCGTTAGCGTGCTGGGTGGGCCAGGGGATCAACGGCGGGCGATGGAGGAGCTGGAGCGGAACGCCGCTCCGATGCAGAAGGAACTGATGAAGCGGGTGACGCTCAAGCACACGCCGCACCTTAATTTCAAACTGGACGATTCGATTGAGCGGGGGACCCGGGTGATCGAGTTGATGGACGAGTTGGGGCTGAAAGCGCAGCCGTTCAGTGGGGTTAGCGAGGAGTTGGGCGATGACGATGATGAGGAGGGTGACGATGATGTTCGTTAAGTTCGCGGGATTCGGTGGAAACTCTGGGCTGGAAGCCCGGCACATGGTGTTGTGAACGCGTCTTTCGATGAAATTTCGGAGGCGTTGAAGACAGCCGAGACGGTGATCGTGGCGAGCCACCTGCGGCCGGATGGGGATGCTTTGGGGTCGACGATCGCGTTTGCGCTGTGGTTGCGGTCGATCGGGAAGAAGGTGATCGCCTGGAACGAGAACGGGGTGCCTTCTAAATACGAGTTTCTGCCGGAGCACGGGATCGTGACGGTCCCTCCGTCCGATGGGACGAAGGTGCGGTGCGATGCATTTGTGGCCCTCGATACCTCGGTGAAAGATCGGTTGGGAAAGACGGTGCTGGCAGCCTTGGATGGGCCGGAGGTGTTTATCAATCTGGACCATCACATCAGCAATCAGGGTTTTGGGACGCTGAACCACATCGATGCGGGGTCGCCGGCGACGGGGCAGATCGTGGTGAATTTCTTTGAATCGCAGGGCATCGAGATCACGAAGGAGATGGCGGCAAGTCTGTTTATCGCCATTTCGACGGACACAGGTTCGTTCCAATACATGAACACGAACGCGCGCACGTTCGAGGTTGGAGCCACGCTGATTCGGGCGGGGATCAACGTCGGTGAGTTGTCGCAGGCGATCTACGATCAGCAGCCGCGGCGTCGGCTCGAGCTGTTGCGGTTGGCGTTGAACACCGCGAAATTTTCGTGCGGCGACCGGGTGGCGAGTTTTTCGTTGAAGCGGGAAGATTCGGTGCGGCTGGGGTTGCAGCCGGAGGACAACGAAGGGATCATTGATCACTTGCGGTCCGTCGAGGGCGTGGTGGCGGCGGTATTTTTCGAGGACTTGGGTGAAGGCGCGATTCGGCTCAGCGCCCGCTCGAAGGACGTGCGGGTGGACGTGTGCAAAGTGTGCGCGTTGTTTGGCGGTGGCGGACACGCTCTGGCGTCCGGGGCGCGGCTCCAGGGCGATCTTAACGAGGTGGGAGAGAAATTTCTCGCCGCTCTATGTGATGAAGTTGGAAACACAGATTGACGGAGTGCTTTGCGTCGACAAGGCGCCGGGGATGACTTCTCACGACGTGGTCGGGATCACCCGGCGGGCGTTGGGCATGAAGAAGGTGGGGCACTGCGGGACATTGGATCCGCTGGCGACTGGGTTGTTGCTCATCACGCTTGGGCGGGGGACGAAGATTCAGGATCTCCTCATGAGCGAGGACAAGGAATACGCGGGGACGCTCAAGCTCGGAGAGACGACGGACTCGCAGGACGCGGACGGCCAGATCGAGATCACACGGGACGTGCCGGCGGATCTGGCGGCGTCGCGGATCGACGAGGCGTTTGCCAAATACCACGGCGATTTCTACCAGACGCCGCCGATGGTGAGTGCGATCAAGAAAGACGGCGTGCCGTTGTACAAGCTAGCGAGGCAGGGTAAGACGGTGGAGCGGGACCCGCGCTTTGTGCACGTGTACGCGCACGAGATTTTAAAATTGCGCCTGCCTGAGATTGATTTTCGAGTGGTGTGTTCGAAGGGGTTTTACGTTCGGACTTACGCCTTCGACATTGGCGAGGAGCTGGGATGTGGGGCGCATTTACGGGCGCTACGGCGGACGAAGAGCGGGCGGTTCAGCGCGGAGGGGGCGATCACGATTGATGAGTTGAAGAATCTGCCGCGCGAGGACGTGGCGGCGCGGGTGCTTTCTTTGCCGGACGTGTCACGGTTGCGCGGGGCGTAGAGTTGGGGTGATGCGGATTTTTTGTTTGATCGGCTCGGGGCCGATTTGGGTTGGTTCATTGGCCGGAGGCCAATGTCACGGGTGAGTGATGGCGATGCGAGAGCTCGCGGCGATTGAGGAGCTGAGTTCGGTCGCGGGGCCGGTGGTGCTGTGCATCGGGGTCTTCGACGGGGTGCATCTGGGGCATCAGGCGGTGATCCGACAGGCGCGGGCGGACGCGTCGGTGCTGGGGGGAACGGCGGTGGTGCTGACTTTTGATCCGCACCCGGCTCGGGTGCTCAGGCCGGAAAAGGCTCCGCGGCTGCTGACTTCGCGGGCGCACAAGGCTCGGTTGCTGGAGGAGGCGGGGGTTGCGGCCTTGTTGGTGCTGCGATTTGACGCGGCGTTTGCGGCGCGGGAGGCGAAGGATTTTGTGGAGGAACTGGCGGGGGCGGCGCGGCCTCTGCGACAGATCTCGGTTGGGGAAAAGTGGACTTTCGGGCGGGGGCGGACGGGTAACGTGAAGCTCTTGCGGGAGCTGGGGAGCGAACTTGGCTTCAGCGTACACGGGATGGAGCCGGTCGAAGTGGACGGGGAGACGGTGAGCAGCACGCGGGTGCGGCGGGCGGTGGAGGCGGGGGATCTCGCAACGGCGCGTCGGTGCTTGGGGCGAGATTACACCGTGCTGGGAACGGTGGAAGCGGGGCGGAAGCTGGGGCGGACGATTGGATTCCCAACGGCGAATTTGCGCGCGCACAACGAGCAGTTTCCGCCGGACGGGGTCTACGCGGTGCGGTGTGAGGTCGGTGGCGAGATGCGGAGCGGGGTCGCGAACATCGGAGTGCGCCCAACGGTGGCGGCAAGCGGGGCGGATCGGACGCTTGAGGTGCATCTTTTCAATTTCGATGGGGATCTTTACGGGCGAGACGTGGAGGTGACGTTCGTGAAGTGGCTGCGGGGCGAGCGGAAGTTCGAGGGCGTGGATGCGCTCAAGGAGCAGATCAAGGCGGACAGCTGGGCGGCGCGGGAGATCCTCGCGTCGGCGGTGGAGCTTTGAAACGGGTGGTCGCGAGTCTGGCCCGGGTGGTCGTTTGGGGGATGGTGTTGGCGGTCGTGGGCGGGCTGGTCCTGGCGCAGACGCGGGGCTTGGGGGATGGGCTCCGGGGGCGAATCGCCGAGGCCCTGAGTGGTCCGGCGGCGCGGGTGGAGATCGGGCGGTTGAGGTTCTCGACGTGGGATGGGTTGATCGCGGACGCGGTGCGAGTTTATCGGACGGACGCGGGGGAGCGGCTGATCGCTTCGGTGGACGAGGTGGCGTTGTCGATGAACGTGGCGAGCCTGCTGCGCGGGGTGGTGGTTGTCGACAGTGTGCGGGTCGAGAACGGAGCGGCGGAGATTCCGTTCGCCGATGACGGGAAGTCCCCGGACACGATTGGGCTGAACGGTATCGAAGCGGACCTGACTTTGCAGCCGGGGCAGGTGTTCATTTCGAGGCTGGAGGCAAAATTTGGGGCGGTGCGTTTCGTGGTGAATGGGCGGCTGGTGCATCCCGAGGATCTCGAGCTGGCGGAGTCGAAAGAGGATCCGGGGAAAGTGGCGCGAGTTGCGGCGATCCGGCGGGCGTTGGCGGTATTCTCGGAAGTGCGTTTCGAGCGAGAGGTGGCGATTTCGGCGGAGGTGGCGGGGGATCTAGCGGATCTGTCGACGCTGCGGGCTGACGCCGTGCGCGTGCGGCTGGGCGGGGTGGCTTTTCGGGAGTTTTCGTTTGATGCAGTGAGCGTGGACGCGGGCTACGCGGACGGCGAATGGCGGTTGGGATCGGTGGTGGCGGCGGGAGATGCTGGGGATCTGCGGGCGTCCGGGGCTTGGTCGATGGAGGAGGGATCTCTCACCGTCGTGGCGAGTGTCGCTCCGGGACCCGTGCTGGAGGCGGTGCGGGAGAATTGGGCGGTGGACGATCTTTCCTTCGGCGAGATGCCGACGGTGAGCGCGACGGTGCGGGCGGGGCGACGGGAAGGGAAGTTCAGGTGGACTGCGGTGGGTCGGGTGGAGAGCGGGGCATTCCGATACCAGGACGTGGCAGCGGAGAACCTGCGGACGAGCTTCGCCACGGATGGCGGGCGGTTTTTTCTGCAGGATCTGGAGCTGACTTTGAAAACGGGGACGATCTCGGCGGATTTGCTGGGAGAGGACGGGGACTATCGATTGTCGGCGGAGATCGCGGCGGATCCGACGGAATTGTTGTCGGTGATGGGGCCGAAGGAGCGGGAGATGCTGGGGCGGATGGAGTTCTGCGATACGCCGCGGGTTCGGGTGGATCTAAGGGGGCCGGAGTTGAAGTTCAAGGCGTTGGAGGGAACGGGTGACATCACGTTGGGGCGGACGGCGATGCGGGATTTCTGGATCGAGTCGGGGACGAGCGATCTGGTGCTGGGGGACCGGGCGGTGAAATACGTGAACCTCGATATCCGGAAGGGGAAGGCGGGGGGGACGGGGTCGTTCACCTATGATTTTGGGCGACGAGAGGTCCGGTTCGCGGGGATCGAGACGGACCTGGATCCGGAGGGAGTGCTCATGTGGATCGATCCGCGGATCGCGAAGACGGTGGCGGTCTATGAGTTCGAGCGGCCCCCGAAAACGAAGGTGAACGGCGTGATTCACATGGGGGATCCGTCGGCCAACGATCTGACGGTCGACCTGGACGCGCCGGAGGGGATGACGTATCGACTGCTCAACCGGGATCTGAAATTTGGCGCGACGGAGGGGACGGTGCGGGTGAAGGGGCGGCGGGTGTTGGCGGACGTTCGGCGGACGTCGCTTTACGGCGGGCGGGGGCAGGTGAGTGCCTCGGTGTCGATTGATCGAGCGAAACCGGATTTCTCGGTGGAGGTGGCTTTGGAGGGTGTGGATTTTCCGGCGTTGACGAAGCTCTACTTTGGTTACGATCGATCGGAGGGGAAGCTGAGCGCGACGTATTGGTTCGACGCGAGCCTGCGGAATCCTTCGGCGATGGTCGGGAGCGGGAGGATCCGGGTGGAGGATGGGCACGTGTTGGACATCCCGTTGTTCGGGCCGTTGTCGTCGGTGCTGGCTGCGATCATCCCGGGTGCGGGACACGAGTCCGCGAGCCGGGCGACGGCGGATTTCTCGGTGGCAGGCGAGCGAATCACGACGAAGAATTTGGATATTCAGGGAAATGGTTTTGAGCTGGCGGGCGAAGGATCGGTGGGTTTTCCGAGCGGCGATCTCGATCTGGCGGTGCGGATCAACGCGCGGGGGGTGCCGGGGATCGTGCTGTTTCCGGTGAGCAAGTTGTTTGAGTACGAGTCGACGGGGACGGTATCGAAGCCGGACTGGAAGCCGAAGATCGTCCCGAAGGAATTCTGGGATGTGCTGGGGTTTGTGGGGGTCGGAGCTGCGGCCGATCCGGCTGATGGGGTTGCTCGCAAACTGGCTGACGAACCGGCGGACGAGTTGGTGATTCCGGACGATCCCAAGGTGGCGCCGCCTGTGGTCGCACCGACGCGGCGGGGTGGAGTGCCGGGGCGGAAGCGGTAGGAACGGCGCGGACTTCGACGAATCAAAGCGTCGGATTGGCTGCAATGGGTCGTTCGTTGTGGGACAAGCCCGCGATAGGTGGGCTCCACGCGAATCCGATCATTGGTTCGGAAGCGCCGACAAGTACTTTTGGAGCGGGTAGAGCGGTCAAGATTTGAACCAATGCACGGACTGACCCCGACCCTGACCCCGACCCCGGACTGACCCCGACCCCACGGATTGATCTGCGCCCACCGCCACCACGCCTCCACCTTGCTGACGACCTCCCGGCAGCCCATCCCCGGACTCAGAACTTGAGCCATGAATGCCCAGAACGTCACCCGTGCGGGCAAGCAGCGTTCACGATTGCCCACGCCCCGATCCGAGGGAGCGAGCATCGCCTTGGGAATCAAATCCCCGAACAGGCTGTAAACGTCTTCGAGTCCCTTGATCCGACCAATCTGATCCAGCGCTCGCCTGGGCGCACGTCCAAACAAAAGTGGTCCAAACGCTCGGAAAAACGGGGTGCTGTTCGCCATGCTGAAACATACCTTTAAACCATTACTGTGTAACGCTTTAAATCATCCGTGACGCAGATTTCGGCTCGCCTCACCTAATCAGGAGCTTCGCAGCCTAATCCATCCCAAATCCCCCTTATCTTAACGCCATTCAGGACTGACCCCGTGGACCGCCTGACCCCATTCGTTGCACACCCCACCGTTCGCGAGCGCTGGGTGAGAAACGGCGACGCCTATCGCCCAAAAAATCTTGCTCCTTTTCGAGAGTGGATGAATCAGCGATAACGCCACCCAGTTTGAACCAGTCTGATCTCGCCTACCACCGAGACTCCTGAAAAACCTCGGGCAAGATCACAATGAAGAAACTGAACAACACCCACTTTTGTGAAGAAATTAAAAAATCCATTCGCAGCGGTGGTGGACTAACCCCTTTCGTCGGCAGTGGGCTCTCCGCTCAGTCCGGCATTTTAACGGGACAGGAATTCGACGAATACCTCGCTCATGTCGTCCATCGTTGTGTCCAAGGCATTGATGGAAAACTGTGTTGGAACATTCGCACCAACGGCTGGCCGCCGGGACCGACCCACGCCGAAACGGCGGACGCCAAAGCTTGGGTCCGCGAGAAATTTGATACTCTCTGCACCCGACTCGGGTGGACAGCCGAGTTTTCTAAAGACTCGAATATCCGCGGGCTGACGCGACGCGCCGACGATCCGAAGCACGACTGGCTCTATACCGCCATCAGTGCCCCCTTTGTCCCACCCATCCTCCGTGGACGCGGCGAGCCTCTGCGGCCCGCTCTGACTGAGGACCCATTCGACCCCGCTTACCTCACCCAACCTTGCCTCAACGAGGACCGCCTTCGGCAAATCCACCAGATCCTTGGAAATGGCTCACTGGAGACCGGTGGCGTCACTAGTGCCAATCTCTCCCCGACTTCGCGGGAGGTCATCTGGGAGCGTGCGGTGCGGTCGCTTTTTGACTGGCGCTCAACCCTGAAATTCCTCTCCGAGCTAAACGTCGACGCATCACGGGGCGGTGTCCCGTTTCTCACCGAGCCAGATCCTGACGTGATTGATGCCTTCAATAACCACATCACCCACGGTCGAGCTCCGAACCTCGGTCACACCATGCTCGGCCACTTGGCTCGCGTCGTCCGAACCCGGGTTATCTTGACCACGAACTTTGATGGTTTGATCGAAAAAGCCTTCGAAGATCTTGGCGAAGAGCTTCAGCAAATCCCGGTCAGCATTAAAGGCCGCCTTCCGTCCCCCGCAATCGTTCACTCCCGCAATACGATTGTCAAACTTCACGGCTCACTCTCCGAGACCCGCGCGGACTTCACTCTCGATGAGCCTCCAACCCTTCAGGACAAGCAAAGATTTCATCATTACGTCTGTGGTGCCTACCCGGGTGAGCGCGAATCCTTTCATTCGACCGATCTTCTCGTCGTAGGATTCTCGGGCAGCGATGTCCGCTGCATTCAAATGATGAAATTCGTGTTGGATTCCAGCGAACGCACCCAAATCTATTGGATCTGCCACCGAGAGAGCGATGCTGCAAAACTGAGTAGGCTTTTTCCAGAACAGACCTATCAGGGACGCCTGATTTCGACAATCTGCCAACGATCCGACATTCTTTTCTACGAACTCTATCAAAAACTGACGCTTAGTCAACCGCCAGGCGGACTCGGGTATAACCTAAGCGACACCCTGCCGCCCGATGTCGGAATCTCCAACGAGCCGCATCCTCGAGAAGAACCATTAACCGACGCTGCCATGTTCGACCAGTTCACTGATCAATGGGAAAACCGCGTGGCTGAAGATACCGAAGGCAAAATCCGACACGTTACGATTATCGAAGGAGGCCCCGGCGCCCTGGCAACGATGAGCAAGTTTGCAAGAAATCACTACGACGGACGAAATGTCTGGCTGGAACTCGAGGACTTTTTTGACGTCGGCTCCCTCGCGCACGGGCTCTTTCAAGCCTTGGCGACCCATCGTGGAATCTATCGTCTAAGCCATACTTGCTTGGTACCGCGTGAACTCATGGACCTGATGTGCTTCGACCCTAAATCGCCGCAATCAGACGAAAAGAGCCTCTTCGGTGCATTCCGAAAAAGGGTGGAACTCTGGGAAAAACAGATTGGAACCGTGACGAATCGAATTGGGATTGATCCAAGCAATTGGTTGGTGACGCTCTATGGGCGCAATGGCCCGGGCGGCTGCACGGGCTGGACCCGGCACAGATACTGGGGAGAGCCAGACTACGGAACACTCATCTCAGGGAACAAAAACCCTGATTCGAAGGTCTACGCCAGTCCGCTGATGGCGCTGATCGGGGCGCTGGCGAAAAGCGGATTCAAATGTGTCTATGCCCCTATTAGTAAAGAGGGCCAAGTCGGATCTGACAACAAACTAATTCCATGCCATTCGATCAAAGCATTGGAAGACTGGATCGGATTCGTCCACGACGTCACCTACGGGATCCCTCCCCCACCGCAACTTCCCAAAGAGTTACAGGCCGGACCGTCTCTTAGCAATCAAGCGATCAATCGAATCAAAGAATGGATCGAGAAAGCTAGCGAATCGCCATCGCTGCCAAAATCTTCTGATCGACTTCGTTTCGTCTATTCAACTGCGCTTTTTCGCCAATCCCGACACTACACTGCACTTCTTCGAACTCGATCCCTCGAGCGACCTCATCCCTTTAACCAAAGCGCCGTCGACAATGACATCTGCTCCGCAAGAATTCTCGACGAGATCATTTCCGAATGGCAGACATTCCCCCGACTTTTCCATCCAAAACCGGGTGGCTTTCAGTGGCTTTACCGCGACATACGAGTAGCGATGTTATCCGCCAAAATGACAATCGGCGAAGAACCTACGGAAGATCTTGAGGCTCAGTGGAACAGTCTCACTGATCAAAGAACCCTTTTGGAATACTCAATTGCTGACTGGTATTTCCGAGCCTTTCAGGTGACGAACCACGCCGCTCCGCTTACGGAAGCCTTTTTTCACTACTTCCAAGCCGGCCAACATGCGCTGAGCCTTCGGCGGCCCGGTTTCAACGGCAATCTTAGAGTTAGAAAAAGTTGTAACTATCAGCGGTTCTGGTGGCGCAAGTCGATCATTCAACTTTTGCAAGCCCTCCGCTGCGGCAAACAGGCTTTGACTTATTGGGTGGGCCCTCCCGCACTACGGCACTGGTTTTCCGAAGAATCAATTTTATCCGTTACCCGAGACCTTCTCACTTCACTTAATGCGACGTTACCTCGAGATTCACGGATAGCACTGAGAGAAATAGGGCCGCTTGCGTCCGAGGACTTCACAGAAAACACTCTTGGGGAGACGCTATATATTATTAACGAAAGCGAAAGAACGGACCCAGATTTCATTCTTTTGAAGCAGCTTTTCCAGGAACTCTACAGCTCCCATCGTCAATTTTGGCGCTCCCCGCGATTACGCTCGGACGTTCTCGTTCCGATCAACCAATCAGTTGCTAGGCATCTCAGAGGAAACCAACTCAAACCTTGAGGACATTTTTCTTGCTTACGCAAATGTCAGTCGTGACGAAAGAGGTCAATTACAACGCGAGCAATTAGCCTCCGATTTTAATAATTTCCTCAACATCAAAGATCCAGCCTGGAAAACAGATCCGGCCATTTTCCTGCAATCGCTGATTGAGACCGCTCACGAAATCTCTCGCGAAGCGAAAAGAAAAACGCAGGCCGCGCTGAACTGCGATGGAAGCTGGCAAAAGCTATTCCTCAAGAGCAATCCCGCTAGGAAAGGTGCTGACGTGATGGACCTATGGCATCGCGCCTCGGTTTATGTCAGCCTCGCCCTGGAACTTCAGTCATGGCTCCTTCCGGGGATGGAAACCCACAGCACACGAGAGCGCGCCAAGGCGTTCTCGATTTATGGACTCTCGCTATCTCGGATGTTCAGGTTTACTTCAGCGCACCGCTACCTCGACAACGCCCTCCGAACTCTTCATCAAATTCGAAGCAACGATCACGACACCCAAGTCGGTATTGTGGAATTGCGAAGAGCCGAAGCTCATCTGATCGAGGCCGAACTCGCCCGCGAATTCAGCGAAAATCCCCACAAGCAACTGTTCTCGGAATCGTTCGAGATTGGCTTAGGAACCTGGTTGCAGTCAATCCTCGGTTCTTCGACGATTACTTCAGAAATTGGAGAGTCAGATCAGCCCAAGTTGAAGCGCTATTATTGCGCGAAAATTGATGATGCTTGGATTTGCATAGAGAATGCCAGTCGGCTTCTCACTCCAAACACTCATAATCCGCGGTGGGCGAGCCGCCTCATAGCACTACAGCTTCGCTGTTTCATTCAGATGCCTGGGACTACTGAGGACGAACGCTCGCCACTCCTGTTACCGAACCGACGAGGGTATGACCTCCTCACACGGCTAAGCCGTTTCTATGCTCAGGGAATTGAGTGTTGTCCATTCGATGCTCATAATCGAGTGCGGATGATCGACTATTTTGTCCGCGCCCTCCTAAATCACACGAATGCCTTGATGCACGTCCCAGACCGCGAGATGGGAGATCTGCTCGAGAAACTTGAAGAAGGCCAAACCAAGTTGGACGAATGTATGGAAAAATTTAAGAAAGACGCAGGAAGCGTAGATTCCATCAGCTACATCGATGTCATTAAGGAACGGATGACGAAGCTGCTGAAGACACTGGAAAATGCGGACGGCGGCAGATTCTCAAACCACATCAAAGAGCGAATTAAAAAACTGCTGGAAAAGCTTGACGTGACGGCCATCCCGGTCAGCCCAAGCCCCTGCAGAACGACCGCCAGCCGCCGTAATCCGTGAGGTCCCGCGCTCTGCGGACGGCGATTTCTTCGCACAGAAAACCCAAAATCGGGGCAGTTCTTCACATTGTCACATCGGGATGAGTTGGCAGCGGTGGCGAGAAGGCTGGTTCAAGTTTTAGCCGGCATGGGTTTGTGCAGCATCGGTTGTGTAGATAACCCAGTCTCCCGCTGATTCTTAACCTCGACTCCGCACCAATTATCGAAAATGTGTCAATGAAGGGCTCACTCATTCGACGTTTGACTTATGAAAGATTAATTCTTGTCGAACCCCCCATTTTTGAGCCCGCTAATATATACATCACCCACTTGGGACAGCGTGATGACTGTAACTACAAACTGCGAGAACGCGTATATTGTGAGCGAAAGATAGGAGAACGCGAACAGGCTCCTCTTCCAATACAAAAGCCCCGGCAAGAGCTTATCGCTCTCTTTGAATATGAACAGTGATCCAATCGAAGCCAGCACCAAAAATAGGTGTGCAAGAGAGGCCCACGAGAAAACAAAGATCAAATTCGAGTATGTATCGCATGGGCGAGACTTCGCTGTGGTGCCCGCCATTTTTCGAGCGAACTCCCGATCAGGGATCGTCAGCGCCAAGGCTGACCCCGTGAGGCAGAATCCGAACGCAATGGACGCGTAAGTCAAAAGCGCGCTTGCTAGATCTCCAACTTGCAGATCGATTTGAAAAAAGCCGCTGTTCGCTACCCAAAGCGTTGCACCCGAGATAATCAAAGAAATCCAAAACTCCGAGGCGAAGACGAGTTCCCGCCATCGGATCAGGACAGTCTTGGAGAGATACCACCAGATTGAGCCGAGCATTTTGAATCTTAAAGTAGCTTGTCTAATTGCGCGAAAATATCGTTAGTGTCGGGATGCCCCGATCTGTCGCGGGTAATCGTTGCCCTGACAGCCTCGACATGATTATTGAGCGATATTGTAACTTCCTCTTTGGCTCCAGGCTTATTTCCAACCACAGCTGCCTGCGTTATTGAGGTAATTCCCTGAGCAATTAACTTCCCCAGATCCCGAATGAATCCTCGGCTCTTCGCAAGAGATTCTCGGGGTTTCGCCGTGATCTGAATCTGAAGCCGCTGCGCATCAGAGTCCTCCAGCTTGGAACCATCGACAAGAGTTGATGCATCTGGGCGCCACGCCATGTTTGGCCGAACCATTGATACGCTAGCGAGTCGAATCCGCGAAAGATTTTGAATGTCTGCAAGAAAGCTAGTTCTTATTACGGGAGTAAATTCGAGCGTTAACTCGTCGCTCGGAAACTGCGGTGCCAAAACTAGACGCACTAAGCCTGCCAAGTCGCCAGCCTTAACGCCTCTTTGATTGTATTCGATTGCCGCGCGACGCCTCGCTCCATCGACGACGCAGTGGGTCCGCGTTGAAAGGCTCGTTACGCGTTATCCTGCCCGAGCGTTCACTTTTCTGCGCTAAGTCTAGAATTAGAGGAGATAAGCCAGGTTCGCCCTCGTGTGCGACTAGATGAAAGATGCCTGGCTTCACCTCGTCGCAAGAGAATACGCAGATCATGTGGTCGCCTTTTGTGAGCGTCCGCTTGTCGGGGTTAATTTTCGCGAACCTGCGCAATAAGTCGGAATAGTCAGGAATTGGACTTTTGCCAATGTGCCCGTGAAGATGAAATTGCTCTAGTTTGCGGATCACAGTTCGTTTTGGCATATTTTACGGGCGTTACACTGAAGTCGTTAAGGGCATTCTGGAAGACTAAGCTGATTATTCGGTTGGTCTCCGTCGTTTTGCGGGGTGAGTTTGCAGTTGTGGAGAGACCGATTCTTGCAATTTTAGAATCACACCCAACCCCCGATCACCCATTAAACGAGCGATCGATCGGGAGCTTGAACAGGCGGCGGGTGGGGTCGAGGTCGTCGTTCCAGTAGGGGTAGAGGCGGTCGGCGGCGTTTTGGATGGCGTAGCGGCGGGAGTTGATCTTGCGGACCAATTTGTCGCGTTCGATGCGGTCGGTGGCGGTTTCCTCTTGGGTGTCGGCCTGGTGGGCGGTGTCGTCGCGGAAGGTGGCTTTGGCGGTGTCGATCTCGGCGATTCGCTCGGGCGGATGGCCGGGGAGGTCGTCGGCGGTGGCTTTGGCGAGGAGGGCGTCGGCGTTCTGGAGGAGGGTGGAGCGGTTGGGGTTCAGCCGACGGCCGATGAGGTAGCCTTCGGTGGAGAAGTTGGTGGTGGGGTCTTCGTCTTCGTCGAGCATGCGGCGCTTTTGCTTGGCGGCGCTTTGGATGCCCTGGAGGGCGGTGACGAGGGTGCGCTCGGTGCCGCGGACGCGGAGGGTGGCGGATTTCCTGGTGCCACTGCCTTCGCCGGTCTCGGTGATCTTCCGGCGGGCGGCGTCGAGGGCGTCGGCGAGGCCGTCGAGGTAGGTGGCGTCGATCTGCTGGGTCTGGAGGGTGGCGGTGTGCTCGGGCTGCCGGGCGGCGGCGAGGATGGCCTCGGCCTCGGTGACGTCGGCGAGTTGGGCTTGATTGAAGTAGCCGCGCTGGCGCGGTGCGTCGGCGGTCTCGGCGGGTGCGGTGGTGGGTGCGGGTTCGTTCATGTGGTGTGGATGGGTTGGTGTGAGGTTCGGGTGATTGGGTGGGCGGATCGGGTGCTAAATGACTGGTGGGAAAGTGGTTGCCGGGGGATTCGAGGTGTTGGCGGGGAATTTTGGGGTTTTGACGGGGGGAATTAGGGCGTTGGTGGGGAAAATCAGGCCGTTCGCAGGGAATTCGGTGGCTTTGACAGGGAATTTGCGGGCATTCGCGGGAAATTCCGGGGCGCTCGCAGGGAATTTTTTGTTGCTGACGGGGAATTCGCTGACGCCTGCAGGCGGTCGGTTTTCACCGACAGGCGATCGCTTTGCGTCCGCAGCGAATCCGCGAGCATTGCGAGGGAACTGGACGGCGGGTGCAGTCATGCGGGGAGGGCTCGCGGTGGATGGATTGGGGATAACTTGTGCCCGGATGGTGTTGGTGGGGACTCCTTTGCTGCCGGAAGTCAGGGATGCCTATATCTCGTGGCGCTATTAAACTGCAAGCGTGTTAACTGCCGCGGCTCGGTGGTGGAAAAAGGCGAAGATCATGGGTCAGCGAACGGGGAGATTCCGCACTGCTCCCGCGCTCCATGCCTCCCTGTCTCCCGCCGAGTCCGCCCGCGCCGTCACGCCGGATGCGAGATGCCCCCCCGGTCCCTGCATCCGCCGCGCCGACGCTCGTTCTCTCTCAAACTCGAACGCCCTCCGTTCCCGAGGTTGATCGCCGGCGGTCTGCCACCGCCAGCCTCACTCTGAGCGCAAAGAAATTTGACTCTCCGCCGAATTCCCCCAACGTAGCAGCTCGTTGACTCCCCCCGGCGAAGCCAATCGCACCTCACTGCTCATGGGATTCAAAACAAAACCTCATTACCTCATCATCATCACCGCCTGCTTCGTCTTGGCGGTCTTCGCATCGGCCCTCGCCGATACGAAACCAGCAGCCCCTTCCGGTCCGTAACGCCATTCGGGTCAGTCGATCATTTCTGACAAACCCACTGGGAAGGGGGGCTTTACGCTGATTCATTGCGAATCACTCTGCCGATTCGCACTTCGGGCGACTTTCCGTAGATGCGCTGGTAAATCAATTCGCGGCGGTGCTCCGGCGTGATGTCCTTCGGAAGCGACGCGAGGACCATCTCCCGCGCGGCGTCGAACATTCGGGCGCCCATTTCAAACCGCTCGGCACCGGTGCGGGCCATCAATCGCTCGCGGACCATGGAGGCGATCTCGGGCGGGGTGTCGCTCAACTCAGGCATGATGGCCAAAGGCTATCGACACCGAGCGTTTGCGCCCAGCGTTTGATGATTGAATCATCGTATCCGCTGGCGATGAGGTTGCGGACGTCGTGAAGCTGGCGGTCGGATTCTGAATCTTTAGCCCACACGAGTTTGGAGAGGATGAGGTCCTCTTTGCTGACGATCCACGTTTCGAAATCGGTCACCGTGATTTGTTGGCGTCTCTGGAATTCTTCGTGGCGGTAGGGTGTTGATTTCCGGACGATGCAGTCCACTTTGATCACGCTTTCGTTGTGGATTAGATTGAACATCCACTCGTCGCGAATGGATTCGGCGACGGCGTCGGGTGAGACGTAGTAGTCTGGATCGAACAAACGAACGATGGTTCCTGCGTTCGACGGAACGAGCGCGACGACGATGTCGATGTCTCGGGTCATGCGCGGCTCGGCGTAGTAGTTCATCGCCATTGAGCCGGTGAGCATGTAGTCGATGCCGGCCGCGCTGAGTTTCTGGGAAACGTCGCGGACGATATCGAGCTCGGATAGCATGGTGGGTCGCCTACGCGTGGTATTCCTGCAGACTTTTCACTTCGAGCGGCTTCTCCTTCAGGGACCGGATGGCGGCGACGCTGGCTTGGGCGCCGCGGACGGTGGTCATGGTGGCGATGCGGTTCGCTACGGCGAGGGAGCGGATTTTCATTTCGTCGATCCGGGGTTGGGTGCCCGATGGCGTATTAATGATGAACTGGATCTCGCCGTTTTTGATCATGTCCAGGCAGTTTGGGCGGCCTTCGTTGAGGCGGAAGAGGTTTTCGGCTTTCACGCCGGCTTCGGCGAGGGCGGCTTGGGTGCCGGCGGTCGCGTAGAGCGTGAAGCCGAGTTCGGCGAACTCCTTGGCCACCGGGATGATGGCGGGTTTATCGCTGTCGCGGACGCTGAGGAAGACGTTGCCGCTCTCGGGGAGGGCGGGTTGCGCGGACATCTGGGCTTTCGCGTAGGCGAGGCCGAAGTCGGCGTCGATGCCCATGACTTCGCCGGTGGATCGCATTTCCGGTCCGAGGGTGATGTCGGTGCCGGGGAATTTGATGAACGGGAAGACGGCTTCCTTCACGCTGAAGTGGGTGGGGATGATTTCTTCGAGGAAGCCGAGTTCCTTGAGGGTCTTGCCGGCCATGATCTTGGCGGCGAGCTTGGGGAGGGGGACGCCGATGGCCTTGGACACGAACGGGGCGGTGCGGGAGGCGCGGGGGTTGACTTCGATGACGTAGAGTTCGTCGTCCTTCACGGCGAATTGGACGTTCATGAGTCCGCGGACCTCGAGTTCCTTCGCCATGGCCTTGGTGGCGTCTTTGATCTCGGCGAGGATTTTGTCGCTGAGTGAGAAGGACGGGATGACGCAGGCGGAGTCGCCGGAGTGGATGCCGGCTTGTTCGATGTGCTCCATGACGCCGCCGATGACGCAGTCGGTGCCGTCGGTGATGCAGTCGACGTCGATCTCGGTGGCGTCTTCGAGGAAGCGGTCGATGAGGACGGGGCGCTCGGGTGAGGCTTCGACGGCGGTGTTGAGGTATTGGCGGAGATTGGACTCGGTGTAGACGATTTCCATCGCGCGGCCGCCGAGGACGAAGGAGGGGCGGACGAGGACGGGGTAGCCGACGCGGTCGGCGATGGCGACGGCTTCGTCTTCGTTGGTGGCGGTGGCGCCGATGGTTTGCTGCAGGCCGAGCTTGTCCAACATGGCGGCGAAGAATTTGCGGTCCTCGGCTTTTTCGATGCTGGCGGGTTGGGTGCCGATGATGGTGCAGCCGTTGGCCTGGAGGTCGGCGGCGAGGTTGAGCGGGGTCTGGCCGCCGAACTGGACGATGACGGCGTCGCACTCTTCGGCCTCGTAGATGTTGAGGACGTCTTCGAGGGTGAGGGGTTCGAAGAAGAGCTTGTCCGAGGTGTCGTAGTCGGTGGAGACGGTCTCGGGGTTGCTGTTGACCATGATGGTCTCCCAGCCTTCGTCCTTGAGCGCGAAGGCGGCGTGGACGCAGCAGTAGTCGAATTCGATGCCCTGGCCGATGCGGTTGGAGCCGCCGCCGAGGATCATGACTTTCTTTTTGTCCGAGGCGCGGATTTCGTTTTCGTCGCCGTAGGTGCTGTAGAAGTAGGGCGTGTAGGCCTCGAACTCGGCGGCGCAGGTGTCGACGAGGCGGTAGGTGGGGAGGAGGCCTTCGGACTTCCGGCGGGCGCGCATTTCGGCTTCCGGCTGGTCGTTGCACATGAAGGCGAGTTGGCGATCGGAGAAGCCGAGCTTCTTGAACTTCCGCAGGGGCAGGCCGCTGGGGGTGGTGCGCATCCAGGTCTCGGCGTCGACGATCTGCTTGAGATTGTGGAGGAACCAGGGGTCGATGCCGGAGAGGGCGTGGATCTGGTCGATGTCGAGGCCGGCGAGGAGGGCGTAGCGGATGAAGAAGATGCGGTCGACATTCGGCACGCGGAGCTTTTGCTCGATGAGGGCTATGTCGGGGGTGCCGTCGGAGTTCAGCGGTGGCTTGTCCTTGCCGTCCGCGCCGAAGCCGAAGCGGCCGATTTCCAGGGAGCGGATGGCCTTTTGGAACGATTCTTTAAATGTGCGGCCGATGGCCATGGCTTCGCCCACGCTCTTCATCTGGGTGGTGAGAGTGGCGTCGGCCTTGGGGAATTTCTCGAACGTGAAGCGCGGGATTTTCGTGACGACGTAGTCGATGGTCGGCTCGAAGCAGGCGGGGGTCTCGCGGGTGATGTCGTTCTGGAGTTCGTCCAGCGTGTAGCCGACGGCGAGCTTGGCGGCGATTTTCGCGATCGGGAATCCGGTGGCCTTCGAGGCGAGGGCGGAGGATCGGGAGACGCGGGGGTTCATCTCGATGACGATCATGCGACCGGTCTTCGGGTCGACGGAGAATTGGATGTTCGATCCGCCGGTCTCGACGCCGATGGCGCGGATGATGGCGAACGAGGCGTCGCGCATGGCCTGGTATTCCTTGTCGGTGAGCGTCTGGATGGGGGCGACGGTGATGGAGTCGCCGGTGTGGATGCCCATCGGGTCGAAATTTTCGATCGAGCAAATGACGACGCAGTTGTCGGCGCGGTCGCGGATGACCTCCATCTCGAATTCCTTCCAGCCGAGGAGGGATTCCTCGATGAGGACCTCGGTGGTGGGGGAGAGGTCGAGGCCGTGGCGGACGATGGATTCGAATTCGTCGCGGTTGTAGGCGATGCCGCCGCCGGAGCCGCCGAGGGTGTAGGCGGGGCGGATGATGAGCGGGAAGCGGCCGATGTCTTCGGCGACCTTCCAGCCTTCTTCCATGGAGTGAGCGGTGCCGGAGATGGGGATGTCGATACCGATCTCGACCATGATGTCCTTGAAGAGCTGGCGGTCCTCGCCGCGGCGGATGGCCTCGGCATTGGCGCCGATCATGCGGACGTTGTGGCGTTCGAGGGCGCCGTTGTGGAAGAGGTCCATGGCGCAATTCAGCGCGGTCTGGCCACCGAGGGTGGGGAGGAGGGCGTCGGGCTTCTCGCGCTCCATGATCTTCTCGACGATGGCGGGGGTGATGGGCTCGATGTAGGTGCGATCGGCGAACTCGGGATCGGTCATGATCGTCGCGGGGTTCGAGTTGACGAGGACGACGGTGTAGCCTTCTTCCTTGAGGGCCTTGCAGGCCTGGACGCCGGAGTAGTCGAATTCGCAGCCCTGGCCGATGACGATGGGGCCGGAGCCGATGAGGAGGATCTTTTGGATGCTGGTGTCTTTGGGCATGGCGAGCTGGCCTATTTTTTAGACGGGATTTACGGGATTTGCAGGACTGGTGCGGCGGAGATTAGGGGAACCGGGGTGGGAGGGGCAAAGGGAAAGGCTGGCGGAGCCAAGGCGTCGTTGGATTTGACCGCGACGGTGCCGCGGGGCCGTGGGGTTCTCAGACCCGCGTTCCGCTGCGAATAGACAATTTCCCAGCTTCGTCACAGCGGCTTCTGACCGATGTCACGACGGATGAGGTCCTGGCTCGTGCTTAGCTGCCGATGGGATCGACGGTCGGGGTGGCGGTTGGCTCGGGAGTTGGTTCGGGAGTCATGGCCGGGGTCGGCTCGACGTTCTCGGCCGGAGTTGCCGTGGGGACTTCTTTTTTGGCGTCGTTGGTGATCACCTCGTCGGCGAGTTGGCGCATGCTGTCCATGGCGTCAGACCCGGCCTCGCTGGCGGCGGCTCCGGCCTGGGTGGCCAGATCGCCGATTTTTTCACCGGCTTCTTTGGCGGCGGCGCTGGACTTGGCAGCGGCGTCCTGGAGGGCGTTGCCGGTGGTTTCGGCGGCGTCTTCGATGCGCTCGGAGAAGCTCGGGAGTCGGGCTTGCGACCGGGGACTCGTCGACGGTGCTGGGCTTTGGATCGCAGGCGGTCAGGGCGAGCGCGGTGGCTCCAGCGAGAAGGAACGGGGCTTTGATTTTCATGAGGAGGCTGAGTTTGTCGGGGGCGTTGGGAATCGTCAAGTTGCGGTCCGGGCGATGCGTGCTTTTGCGTCGGCGTGGAGCGCGGACCAGAGGGACGAGAGCGTTTCGCCGATGGTAGTTTTGGTTGCGGGGAGTTCGGCGGAGGGAAGGGGCGCGGTGCGGGCGAAGAGGTAGTATTTGATCTTCGGTTCGGTGCCGGAGGGGCGGATGGCGACGCGGAGGGTGTCGCCGAGCGTGAAGGTGAGCATGGCTTCCTTGGGGAGGCACTCGCCGTCGGCGTCGAGGATGTCTTCGTGCGCGAAATCGCGGGCGGCGGTGACGGGGTGGCCGTCGATCTCGGTCGGCGGGTCGGCGGTGTAGGACTCGACCAAGGCACGAATTTGGCGGGCTCCTTCGGCTCCTTCGAGGGTGAGTGATTCGCTGCGTTCGGCGTGATAGCCGAACTCGGCGTAGATCTCGTCGAGGAGGGTGTGGAGCGTGAGACCGCGCGATTGGGCGTAGGCGGCGACCTCGCAGATCATCGCGACGGCGGCGTTGCCGTCCTTGTCGCGAACGAACGTTGCGCCGCCGTAGCCGTAGCTTTCCTCGCCGCCGAAGACGAAGATGGCATCGGTGGATTCGTAGGCGGCGAGTTTGGCGCCGATGTATTTGAAACCGGTGAGCGTCTCGACGCAGCGGAGGCCGAACTTGGCGGCGATGGCGGCTTGGAGGTCAGTGGTGACAAAGGTCTTGATGATGACGCCGCGACTGGCGGTGGCGGGGGTGAGGCGGCCCGTTTCGAGAAATTTGGTGGCGCGATACCACGCCATGAGGGAGCCGAGCTGATTGCCGGTGAGCAGGGCAAGGGTGCCGCTCGCGGCGCGGGCGGCTGCTCCCATGCGGTCGTCGTCGGGATCGGTGGCGAGGACGAGGTCGGCGTGCTCGCGCTCGGCTTGGGCGATGGCGAGGGAGAGCGCCTCGGCATTTTCGGGATTTGGCGAGGCGACGGTGGGGAAATCGCCGTCGGGTTCGGCCTGCTCGGCGACGGTGGTGAAATCGCAGCCGAGGCGGGTGAGGAGCGGTTCGATGATCGCTCCGCCGACGCCGTGGAGGGCGCTGTAGACGACTTTGAGGGGCTGATCGCGGACGAGGTCGCGGTCGAGGATGAGGGTCTCGAGTTGATCGAGGTAGGCTTCGTCGATGGCGGAGCCGAGCGGGTGAATGGTGCCGCGTTCGGCGGGCGGGACGGGATCGAATCGTTCGCTGGTGACGGCGTTGACGCGGTCGCTGATGCCGGTGGCGTGGGGTTCGACGATCTGGCCGCCGTCGGCGAAGTAGACTTTGTAACCGTTGTAGGCGGGGGGATTGTGGCTGGCGGTGAGGTTGATGCCGGCGGTCGCACCGGTCTCTCGGACGGCGAAGGACAGTTCGGGGGTGGAGCGGGGAGCCGAAAAGAGGAGGGCATCGCAGCCGAGGTCGGTGATGATGCGGGCGGCGGATTCGGCGAAGGCGCGGGAGAAATGACGGGTGTCGTGGGCGATGCAGATGGACGGGCGGCCGGGGCGCTGCCCGCGGGCGTGGTCGTCGAGGACGTAGGCGGTGAGGCCCTGGGTGGCGCGGCTGACGTTGAGGAAATTCATCGCGTTCGTGCCGACGCAGGGGTGCTCGGGGGGGGCGCCGGCGGGGGCGTCACCCCGCTCGGCGGCGGTGACGGTGCGGCCGATCGTGCGTCCGCGGAGGCCGCCGGTGCCGAAGGCGAGGTGGCGGTAGAAGCGGTCGTCGAGTTCCGTCCAATCTGCGGCGGCCACGAGTTCGGTGACGACCCGCTCCGGGAGCGGGGAGTCGGTCGCGGCGAGAAGGGCGTGGATGTTTGCGGCGCTGGAGGGGAGGAGTTTGTCGAGGTTCATGCGAGGAGGTAGGCGGGGAGTTCGGTGACGTCGGCGAGGCAGTGCTCGGCTCCGGCGGCGGTGAGGGTCTCGCGGGCGGCGGCTCCGGCGGGCCCCGTGAGCACGCCGATGGGCCGTGCTCCGATGGCGACCGCTGCGGTGAGGTCGCCGACGGTGTCGCCGACGATGAGGGTGTCCGGGGCTGGGGGAGGGTCTGATTGCGCGATGAGGGTAGCGGTTTCCGCTTCCGGAAAAATGGCTCGGAGGAACTGGTAGGGGTGCGGCTTGGAGAGGTGGGTGCCGGGGTGGTTGGCTTCGGCGGCGGCGACTTCGTCGTGGGTGACGATCGGGTCGAAGAATTCGGCGAGGCCGAAGCGGGCGAGGGTGGGGAGGAGTTCGGCGCGGGTGCGACCGGTGGCGACGGCGAGGTGGTGGCCTTCCGCTTGGAGCGCGCGGAGGGTGGTGGCGATGCGGTCGGGCGGGAGGATGAGATCCTCGTTCGCGATGAGGCCGGGGCGGTCGAGGGTGCCGTTGAACCAGGCTTGGAAATGGCGGAAGAGCCATTGCCAGACGGGCCCTTGGCGGGCGAATTGGTCGGTCGGGGCGAGGTGGGCGAGAAGTTCGAAGCCCTGACGGGGGGCGGCGTGGTCGAGGCCTTCGGTGAGAAGTTCGTTGAGGTCGGGGGTGAGGCCGCGCGGCCAGTCGCAGGGGGTGGGCGGGCCGTCGGTGTCCCAGTTGATGGCGGCGATGCGGAGGCCGTTGGCGGGGTCGTGGGTGGCGAGGCGGCGGATGAGGGTGAGCGCGGCGAGGTGGCAGAGGTCCCAATTCGTGTTGATGCGGGCGGCTTTTGCGCGGGCGATGACGGTGAGATCGAGGGTGATCGGGGCGGGTTTGCGGCGGTCGCCGAGGAAGGTGGCGAGGTCCTGGAGGGCGTGGGCGGCGGCGTGCCAATAGCCGCGCTCCGAGGTGATGACGCCGTCCAGGTCGAAGATGATCTTCATGATTGCGGAGCGATTCGTTTCAGGAAGTTGGTGATGAGGTCGTCGCTTTTTTCGCAGGGGGACCCGCACGTGAGGGCGATCGAGAGGCCGAGGAGGGAGGTGGTCGGGTTATGGCGGGCGGCGTTTGCGGTGAGGTTCATCACGAGGGTTGGGCAGCAGAAGAGGGCGAGGCGGACGTATTGCTGCCAGTTCGGGTGATCCGGCGCGACTCTTTGGAGAAGGGGTTTCCAGATTTGTTCCTCTTTGGTTTGAAGGAATTGCCGGCGGAGGGGCGTGAGCGTCCAGTCGTGGGTGACTTCCAGGGTTCCGTTGGTGAGTTGGGCCGTTGCTTGGGTCGTGGATTCCTCGGGGTGGTAGAGCCAGTCGGGGTGGGCGAGGATGTTGTGGAAGGTGGGCTTGATTTCGGCGAGGAGGGAGGGGAGGTGGGAGCCGGCGAAGGCGGGGTCGAAGGTGACCAAACGGTTGGGTTCCTGCCAGACGTTGGCGTTGTGGGCGTCGCCGTGGCCGAGAACTGCCGGGCAGGGGTCGGGCAGCTTGGCGGGGTCGAGGACGTCGATGGCTTCGGCGAAGAGTTGGCCGAGGGTTTTGTCGTAGAGCCGGTCGTTGATGCGCCAGCGCAGGGTGCTGAGTTCGGCCCACGGGAGGGGGCGAGCCAGGCCGGGGAAGTTAAACTCGGAGTCGAGGTAGAAGGAGCGAAGGCGACCGCCGGGGGTGGTGGTGCCTTCGTCGACCAAACGGTGGAAGAAGAGTTGGTGGAGCGACTCGGCGGCGGCTTGAGAGCGCGGGGCGGGGTGGAGGGTGTCGAGGTAGCTCTTGGCGACGTGGTGGTCGAGGTCGCGCTGGAGTCGGGCGAGGTGGGGGTCACCGTCCTCGTTGGCGCGGCAGGCGTCGGCGAGGCGGGCGTCGGAGCGGACCGCATAGAGAAGGATCGCTTCGCCGGGAAAGGTGCGGGCGGCGACGGGGACGTCGACGGGCCAGCCGGCGTCTTCGAGAAGCTTGCTGTTGTAATACTCGGCGACGCCCTTGGCTTCGTCCTCCTCTTGGTGAAATTTGAAGAAAAGGCGGTCGTGGCCCTCGGAGGGGGTGCGGAGAGTGAGGATGCCGTTGACGGAGTTGAGACTGTAGCCGTCGGCGTTGAGGTCGGCGCGGGCGACGTCGAGTCCGAGCTTCTCTTTCAAGAACGGGATGAGAATGGCCGCGGCGGCGGGGCGGTCGCCCGCTGCGCTGAGGCGGCGGACTTCGGCGAGCGGGGTCATGGCCGATTCTTAATCGCGGCGGCGTGGGCGGGGAAGCCTTCGTAGTCGGCGAGGGTGGCGGCGGTGGGACGCAGACTTTCGAATCCTTCGCGGGTGCAGTAGGCGAGGGAGGTGCGCTTGAGGAAGGAATGGATGGTGGTGCAGGAGTGCGATTTGGCGAAGCCGCCGGTGGGCAGGATGGCGTTGACGCCGATGCAGTAGTTGCCCGCGCTGATGGGGGTGTGGGAGCCGAGGAGGATCTCGCCGGCGTTGCGGATGCGCGGCAGGACGGCGAAGGGTTCCGCGACGAGGAGTTCCATGTGTTCGGGGGCGTATTCGTTGACGAAATCGACGGCGTCGTCGAAGGAATCGGTGACGACGATGCCGCCGTAGGTCGAGAGACCGGTGGCGCAGAAGGTGCGGCGGGGTTCCGGGAGGTCGGCGATGAGGTCGGGGAGGAGGTCGGCGACCTTCGCGGCGAGATCGTCGGAGTCGGTCACGAGGACGGCGGCGGAGTCGGGGCCGTGTTCGGCTTCGATGAGGAGGTCGAGAGCGACGATGCGCGGGTCGGCGTGCGCGTCGGCGAGGATGATGGATTCGCTGGGGCCGGCGGGGAGGCCGACGTCGACTTCACTCGAGAGCAGGCGCTTGGCGGCGGAACAGAATTGGTTGCCGGGGCCGAGAAGCTTGTTCACGCGGGGGATGGTCGCGGTGCCGAAGGCGAGGGCGGCGATGGCGGACGCGCCGCCGATTTTGTAGATCCGGTCGACGCCGATCTGGCGGGCGGCGTAGAGGGTGGCGGCGTCGACGGTGCCGTCGGGGTTTGGTGGCGTGCAGACGGCGATGCGTGGGACCTTGGCCTCGACGGCGGGGACGGCGAGCATGATGAGGACGGACGGGAACGCGCCCTTGCCGCGGGGGACGTAGAGGCCCATGGCTTCGATGGGGGTGATTTTTTCGCCGGCGTGGACGCCGGGTTCGACCTCGTGCCAGGTGACCTCGGGCGGGAGCTGGGCGCGGTGGAAGGTGCGGACGTTCCGGATGGCGTGGTCGATCGCGGCGCGGAGGTCGGGATCGACGGTCGACTGCGCGGCGTCGAACTCGGCTTCGGTAACGCAAAGAGCGTCGGGGGCGAGGGCGACTTGGTCGATGTCGGCGAGGTGACGGGAAAGGGCGGCGTCACCGTCCGCGCGGACGTCGGCGATGAGGCGAGCGGCGATTTCGGAGGCGTTGGCGATGTCGGTCTCGGAGCGGCGGAGGAGACGGGCGCGGTCGTCGGCGGTGAGGGACGAGAGGCGGAGTTGGTTGATCGGTGCGGGCATGAATACGAATACGTTTTGAACAGAGCATCGGCGGCTGGGAAGCCGCGAGGCAGACTGCATCGGCTCTGCGATGCAGCCCGGAGGGCGAGACGAGCGGGAGCGAGCGAGTCAACACCGCACAGAAGTTACGTTAGTCGAGGGACACGAATGCAAATACGGTTTGAACAGAAGGTAAGAAAGGTCGCAAAGGAATACGGGTGAAAAAGGGGACGCGTTCGGCTCCCGCTGGCGCGGGTTGCCGGGCGTCGGCACCAGGATGGTGCCGCTCCTCGAAGGGGAGCAAGGCTACGGGTCCGACCGGAGGAGGCGGTCGAGGTTTTCGATGTGTTGGCGAGCTTTGGAGGCGTAGGCTTCGCTTTGTTGGTCCTCCATTTTCGCCATTTCGCGGACGGATTTTTCGTCGTGCTCGCGGTAGAGCTGGGCGGCCCGCTTGGCTTTTTCTTCGCTGATGCCGAGGATTTTTAGCGCGTCGGTGGTGAGGTCGAGGGCGCTGCCGAAGGTGTCACGGTGGACGACCTCGATGCCGAGATTGAGAAGCTCGTAGGCGTGTTGGCGGCTGGTGGCGCGGGCGATGATGCGGAGCTTCGGAAAGTGCTGTTGGACGGTTCGGACGATCTCGTTGGCCTTCTCTTCGTTGTCGATGGCAAGGACGAAGAGGCAGGCGCGGTCGGCTCCGGCGGCGTGGAGGAGGTCGAGGCGACTGGCGTCGCCGTAAAAAGACTTCATGCCGAAGCGGGCGAGCTGGTCGACTTGGTCCGGATCGTGGTCGAGGACGGTGGTGGCGAAGCCGTTGGCGCGGAGGATGCGACCGACGACGTGGCCGAAGCGGCCGAAGCCGGCGAGGATGACGGGGTTCTCGTGTTCGTCGATGTCGTCGGCCGCGCGGTCCGGGCCACGGTTGCGGAAGCGCGGTTGGATGAGGCGGTCGTTGGCGATGAGGAGCAGGGGGGCGGCGGCCATGCTGAGGGCGACCGCGGAGATGAGGAGGTTCGCGGTGTCGGTGGGAAGAACGGCTTGCTGGGTGGCGAAAGAGAGCAGAACGAACGCAAATTCACCCCCTTGCGCGAGGGCGCAGGCGAACAGGAAGCGCTGGCTCATCTCGATCCGAAAGCCGGTGCCAAGCGCAAAGAGGACGGCGAACTTGAAGGTGAGCAGTCCGGCGACGAGGAGGAGAACGGTGATCGGCTGGGCGGCCATGAGGCCGAAGTCGAGGCTCGCGCCGACGGAGATGAAGAACAGGCCGAGGAGGAGGCCCTTGAACGGCTCGATGTCGGCTTCGAGTTGGACGCGGTATTCGGATTCTGCCAGGACGACGCCGGCGAGGAAGGTGCCGAGGGCGGGAGAGAGGCCGACGCTCTGCATGAGGGCCGCGATGCCGATGACGAGGAGAAGCGCGGTGGCGGTGAACATTTCACGCAAGCCCGTCGCGGCGATGGTGCGGAAGAAGGGGCGAAGGAGAAATCGTCCGCCGAGGATGATCGCGGCCACGGCAGAGGGGACGAGGATCGCCTGCTGCCAAGCGGGGAGGTTGGCGATGCCGCTGGTGGCGTGCGCGGCGTCGGCGGTTCCAGCGCCGTGGACGGCGAGGAACGGGAGCACGGCGAGGATGGGGATGACCGCGATGTCCTGGAAGAGTAGGACGGCGAAACTGGCTTCGCCGCCGGGCGTTTTGGTGAGGCCCTTTTCGGCGAGGGACTGGAGGGCGATGGCCGTGGAGGAGAGGGCGAGGATGAGGCCGATCGCGAGGGCGGATTGCCAGGCGAGGCCGCAGAGGAGAGCGGTGAGAGCAACGGCGAGGGTGGTGAATCCGACCTGGGATCCGCCGAGGCCGAAGATGGGGCCGCGCATTTTCCAAAGCACGGCGGGGCGGAGTTCCAAGCCGATGAGAAAAAGCATCAAGACCACGCCGAACTCGGCGAAGTGCATGACGTCCTCGGGATCGCCGGTGAGGTCGAGCAGCGCGGGGCCGATGATCACTCCCGCGAGCAGGTAGCCGAGGACCGATCCCAGACCGAGTCGCGTGGCGACGGGGACCGCGATCACGGCGGCGGCGAGGTAGACGAGGGCTTGGAGAAATCCGCCGGTCATGCCGCCACTAGCTGGCCGCGGGGGCGGAATCGTCGGGGTCGGGCGGCGGGGCACCGGATTCTTTGAGACGTTCCATGTTCAGTCGGCGGACGGGTGGGAGGATGTCGCTGAAGGCGGCTCCGTAGATGTCCCAAGCAGTGAGGAAAAGGCCGCAGATGACCGGGCCGACGATGAAGCCAATGGGGCCGAAAAGGAAGAGGCCGCCGAGAGTGCCGACGAGGATGAGGAGGTCGGGCATCTCCGCGTCTTTGCCAACGAGGGTGGGGCGAAGGACGTTGTCGACCGTGCCGACGACGGCGGCGCACCAGACCGCGAGGCCGATGGCTTTGACGGGTTCCCCGGAGATGAAGAGAAAGATGACAGCGGGCACCCAGACGAGGGCCGAGCCGATGCCGGGGACAACGGAAAGAATGACCATCACGGTGCCCCAGAAGGCGACGCCGTTGATGCCGCAGACCCAGAAGGCAGCGGCGGCGAGCGATCCCTGGATCAGCCCGATCAAGAGGGTGCCCTTGACGGTGGCGCGGGTCACGGAGACGAAGCGGTCGAGCATGCGCACCTCGTCCTCGTGGCGGAGTGGCATGTAGTAGAAGATCTTTTCGAGGATGCGGCGTCCGTCGATGAAGAAGAAAAACATCGCGTAGAGCATCACGAAGAAGTTGAGCAAGAGGAGGGCAGTCCCGGTGGTGAGAGCCGAGGCACTGGACATGAGGTAGCTCCCGGCGGCCTTCACGGCGTTGCCGACGGTGCTCATGATATCCGCGCTGGTCGGGACGAGGTCGGCGACGGACGGGAGGCGCTCGACGAGCCAATCGTGGACGTCGAACGCTTCCGCACCGGAGAAGGTCTTCTGAACCCAGGGGATGGCGGTTTCGCTGACGTCGAAGGCCTGTTTGACGACGAGGCCGACGAAGGCGCTGAGTGGGCCGACGATGAGGAGAAAGAGGATGAGGAGAGTGACGATGGACGCAATGGTGCGGCGACCGCGGAAGAGTCTGACGAAGGCGCGGTAGACCGGACTGAGCAAGCCGGCGAGGATGGCTCCGAGGAGGAGCGTCTTCAGGAAGGGCCAACAGACGGCTAGAAAGAGCAGCGAAATCCCCAGGACGAGGATGAGGACGAAGGCGGTGCGGAAATTTTGACCGCTGACGTGGTGGTCTTCCATGATTTGGGCTGGATGCTGACGACTGGAACAGAGTTTGGCCTGGGTGGAAAGGGAGGATTTTGCGTCGGAAAATCGAAGGTCGGAAGGGTCAAATGTCTTGATTTGAGGCTCCGCCTTTTTTGGTTCGGTCGGCAACTGCGAATCGCGGCTCCTTGACGAGGGGTCTTTTTGTAGGGGAATCCCTGATCGCGTACTTTGTGAGCTGTTTTCCTGGATGAGCGATTGATGAAAACACAAGTTTCCTGATAGACCACTACCCGTGGTCGGAAATGATGATGTGACGGATCGGTTTGCCATCATCGGAATCGGTTGCCGGATGCCGCCGAATGGGAATTCGCTCGCGGCGTTCTGGCGATTTCTCATGAAGGGCGGGAACGCGCTGAAACCGATCAAGTCGGACCGCTGGGATTGGCGGCAATATTGGGACGAAGATCCGGCGCGGCCGGGGAAGAGCTACGCACCGAAGGCGGCGTGGCTGGATCAGGACATTAAGCAATTTGATCCGGGGGTTTTTGGGATTTCGCCGCGGGAGGCGGCGTGCATGGATCCGCAGCAGCGGCTGCTTCTGGAATCGACTTGGGAGGCGTTTGAGGAGGCCGGGATACCGGTGGAGCGGATGGCGGGGTCGCGGACGGGGGTGTTCATCGGGGGATTCTGCCTGGATCATTTGTTGTCGCAGACAAAGGCGGCGAATCTGCCGCTGGTCGACGCGCATTCGCCGGGGGGTGTGATGATGACGGTGTTGTCGAACCGGATCTCGCACGCGTTCGATCTGCGCGGTCCGAGTCTCACGATGGACACGGCGTGTTCGTCTTCGCTGGTGGCGATCCATTACGCGTGTCAGAGCTTGCGGAGTGGGGAGTCGGAGCTCGCGCTGGCTGGTGGGGTGAACGTGATGGGGCGGCCGGAGTTTCCGGTCATCATGAGCAAGGGGCACTTTCTTTCGCACCACGGCGAGTGCCACGCCTTCGACGAGACGGCGGCGGGTTATGCTCGCGGGGAGGGCGCGGGAGTTTTTCTGATCAAGCCGTTGGCGAGGGCGGTTGCGGACGGGGACGAGATTCACGCGGTGATCCGGGGATCGGGGGTGAACTCCGACGGGCGGACGGAGGGGCTTTCGCTGCCGAATTGCGAGGCGCAGGGGCGGCTCATTCGCGAGGTTTACGAGCGGGCGGGGGTCGCGCCGAAGGACGTGGACTACGTGGAGGCGCACGGCACGGGGACGCAGGCGGGCGACCCGGCGGAGCTGGCTGCTCTCAACGCGAACTTCGGCGCGGGGCGGGAGCGGCGGCTGTGGGTTGGATCGGTCAAGACGAACGTCGGGCACCTCGAGGCGGCGGCGGGGGTCGCCGGGATGCTGAAGGCGATCGGGGTGCTCAAAAATCGAAAGGTTCCGAAGAACCTCCATTTTACGAAACCAAATCCGAAGATCCCGTTCGCGGATTATGCGCTGGAGGTTGTCGGTGCGGCGGCGGAGTTGCCGGGGGTGGAGGAGCGGGCAACGCTTTACGCGGGGGTGAATGGATTCGGCTACGGCGGGACGAACGCGCACGTGTTACTCGAGTCGGCCCCGGCGGAGGAGGTGAATCCGAGCAAGGTGCCCGCGAACGGTCGCGAAATGACGCGAGTGATCCCCTTCTCGGCGGCGAGCGAGGCGGCTCTGCGGGATTTGGCCGGGAAGTTCGCGTTTTTACTGGGCGGAGGCGGAACCGCGACTTTGGACGACGTCGCGCACACGGCGGCGTTTCGGCGAAGTCACCTGGGTATCCGGTGCGCGGTGGTTTGCGATGGGGTGGGGCCACTGCGGGATCAGTTGATCGCGGCATCGACGGGGCAGCCGGCGGAGGGATTGGTGATGGCCGGGAAATCGGTCGAGGCGGGAGCGGGGTTGGTTTTTGTTTTCACCGGAATGGGACCCCAGTGGTGGGCGATGGGGCGGGAACTCATGGCGAGCGAGCCGATCGTGATGGCGACGGTCGAGGAGGTGGACCGGGTCTTCGAACCGCTCGCGGGATGGTCGCTGAAGGCGGCGATGCTCGCGGGTGAGAGTGAGTCGCGGATGGCGCACACGGACTTGGCGCAGCCCGCGAATTTCGCCCTGCAAGTGGCGCTTTATCGGCTCTGGGATTCGCGGGGCATCCGGCCCACTGCCTTGGTCGGGCACAGCGTCGGCGAAGTGTCGGCGGCTTACGTGGCGGGGGTCTACACGATGGAGGAGGCCGTGCTGGTGAGCTATCATCGGAGCCGCTTGCAGCAAACGACCGCGGGGCAGGGCGCGATGCTGGCGGTTGGGTGCTCGGAGGAGGAGGCGAACAGCTGGATCGGGGACCGGGACGGCGTGGCGGTGGCCGCGATCAATAGCTTCGGCGCGGTCACGCTTTCGGGTGACCGGGCGGAACTCGAAGTCATCGCGGCGGAGCTGGAGGCGGCGGGAATTTTCAACAAATTTCTGCGCGTCGAAGTCGCGTATCACAGTCCGCAGATGGATCCGCTGGAGGCCGAGCTGCTCGAGGTGCTCGCGCCGCTTGATCCGAAGCCAGCGAGACTGCCGCTCTACTCGACGGCCTACGGAAAGGTGGTTGACCACGCTCGTTGGGACGCGGGGTATTGGTGGCAAAACGTGCGGCACGCAGTGCGGTTTGCGGACGCGTCGAAGGGACTCATGGAGGCGGGGTTCACGACGTTTTTGGAGGTCGGCCCGCACCCGGTGCTGGGAAATTCCATCAAAGAATGCGCCGCCACTCTCAGGCGGGAAGTGGCGGTTTTCCATTCCCTCAAGCGCAAGGAAGACGAGGCGCAGCGGATGGCCCTGGCGCTGGCCGAGCTTTACGTGGCGGGGTTCGATCCGGATTGGAGCGCACTCGCGCCGGAGCGAGGGCGGATGACGGCGGTGCCGACTTATCCGTGGAAGCGGCAGCTGCATTGGCTGGAGTCGGAGCGCTCGTTACTGGAGCGGGTGGGGCGTCCGGGGCCGGTGTATCTCAACCGCCCGGTGCAGGGTGCGGTGACGACGTGGGAGGTCGAGATCAACCGCAATTACTTTCCATTTTTGTTCGATCACGGCGTGCAGGATCAGACGGTGTTTGCGGGCATGGGTTACATCGAGGCCGCGCTCACGGTCGGTCGGGAAGGCTTCGGCGGGGAGGCATTCACGCTGGAAAACGTGAGCTTCGACCGCGTGCTGATCGTGGATCCGACGAAGATTCAGTGCCTGGTGAGTTCCTTCGAGCGCACGGACGGGCGGTTCGAGATTTCCAGCCGGACGGACGGCGACGCGGCGAGCATGGAACGGCACTGCCGGGGGCGGATTCTGCCGCAAGCGGAGCCGGACGTGCCGAGGATCGACCTGGACGAATGGCGGGCGCTTTGCGGCGACGAGGTGGCGATCGCGACGCTCTACGATCATCTGGGCGGGCGGGGGCTGCAATACGGGGACGCTTTTCGCCCGGCGACTTCGATGGAGGTCGGGCCGGCGGGGTTCGTGATGAGGATCGACGCGGGCCGGGTGGCGGGCGAGGCGGATCATTTGTTGCATCCGTCGCTCTTCGACGCGGCTCTCCAGGCGGTGCTCTTCCGGGCGGGCGGCAAACACCTTTTCGTGCCGTCGGGTTTCGAGCGATTCGAATACTTCGGGCGTCCGACGAGCGGCGAATGCTTCGCGGTCGGGGAGCTGATCAGCCAGACGGAGACGCGGATTCTGGCGAACGCTTGGCTGACCGACGGCGACGGGAACGTCGTGGCGCACGCGCACGGGATCGCGTTGCAATCGATCGAAATGGGAGCGGGTGAGGTGGTGGCGGAGGCGGTTTACGATTGGGTTTGGAAGGCGGTGCCGCGCGACGGGGAGCCGGGAGCTGGTGGCGGGGAGATGGTCTTGATCGGGGTCGGTGGGGCGTTGCTCGAAGGCTTGGCGGGACGTTTGCCCGGAGCCGTGACGGGAGAGACAATCGCCGAGGCGTTGGCGGCGGGGCGGCGGAGATTTTTGATCGCTGGGGGGACGGACGAGACCCCGGAAGGCTTGGCGGCTGAGGCGGAAGGAGCCATCGATGCGTTGAGGGCCATGGCGGCTTCGGGCCACAAGTGCGAGGTGGTCTTCGTGACCGAACGGGCGCGGGAGGTTCTCGAGGGGGAGGGGGTCGCGCGTCTCGGCGGCTCCGCGTTCGCGGCGCTGGGGATGGTGGCGGAGAACGAGCACGCGGCGGTCACGAGCCGGGCGATTGATTTGCCCGATTCCGGGGCGGAGGCGCTGGATTTTCTGATGGCAGAATTGGGGCGCGGTGGGGCCGATGTGGCGTTGCGGGACGGTCGGCGCTGGGAGTGCGGCTTGGAGACGCGGCGGTTCGATGAGGCTCGGGCGGTGAAGCGGACGGTGGATCTGAACGAGCCGGTGGCGCTCACTTTTGACCCGAAGGGCAAAACGGCTTCCCTGGCTTTCGAAACCGTCGATCGGCGGGATCCGGGCGAGGGCGAGCTGGAGATCCGCATCCACCGGGCGGCTCTCAATTACAAAGATCTGCTCAAAATAGAGGCGAAGATCCACCCCGTCGCGCTCGAGGACACCTTCTGGGGAACCGGCGTGGGCATGGAATGCGCCGGAGTGGTGGCGCGGGTCGGGTCGGGAACCGAGTGGAAGGTAGGTGACCGTGTGTTGACGATCATGCCGGGGGCGGTCCGAACTTACGCGACGGTGGCGCAGACCTACGCGGTGCGGATTCCGGACGGGTTGGGTTTCGAGCTGGCGGGCGTGCCGGTGGTCTATCTAACGGCCTACCGGGGACTGATCGACGTGGCGAATCTCGCCGCCGGGGAGCGGGTGCTCATCCACCACGGGACGGGCGGACTCGGGCTGGCGGCGATCAACGTCGCCAAGTGGATTGGGGCGGAAATCTTTGCGACGGCGGGTTCGGACGAGAAGCGGGAGATGCTGCGGGGACTCGGTGTGAGGAACGTGTATTCGTCGCGAACTCTGGACTTCGGAGCGGCGATCCGGGCCGATACCGGGGGCGGGGGGATTGACGTGGTGCTGAGTGCGCAGACGGGGCAGGCGATGCACGTGAGTCTGGGGCTCCTGCGGACGGGTGGCCGGTTCATCGAGGTCGGGAAAAAGGATATCGCCGAGGACAACGGACTGCCGATGCGGGCGTTCAACCGGAACCTGACCTTCGCGTCGGTGGACGTCGATCGGCTGTCGCGAGAACGACCCGATCTGATCAGCGCGACGCTCGCGAGGGTCGTGGGGCACTTCGAGACCGGGGATTTTTCGCAGGGGGAAGTGACGACTTTCGCCGCCGGGAAAGTCGGGGAAGCGTTCGAACTCATCGCGCGGAGCCGCCACGTGGGGAAGGTGCTGCTCGATTTGGAAAACGGCACGGTCGAAGCGCGGGAGTCGAGCGCAGACTCGCCGGTCATCCGTCGCGACGGGAGCTATCTCATCACCGGAGGCACGTCTGGCTTCGGATTGGCGAGGGCGCGGTGGATGGCGGCAGCGGGCGCGGGGCGATTGGTCCTCGCGAGCCGCTCCGGCAGGGCTGCACCGGGGATGGACGCGGTCGTCGCAGAACTCGAGGCGGTGGGAGCGGTGGTCGAGGTGGTCGCTGCCGACGCGTCGGATGCTGGCGCGGTCGCGGCGCTCATCGCGAAGGCGGGCGAGGGGCGACGGCCGCTGCGCGGCATCGTCCACGGCGCGATGGTGCTGGACGACGCGATGATGGCGGATCTGACGGACGAGCGGTTCCGGCGCGTGTTCGCTCCGAAGGCTGGGGGAGCGCTGAATCTGGCGGCGGCTCTGGCGGGCGCGGAGGAATTGGATTTTGTCGTCTTCGACTCGTCGGTTTCGGCGATCGTGGGGAATCCCGGCCAGACGAGCTACGTGGTCGCCAACGCGTTGCTTGACGCGCTTGCCAGGAAGCTACGGGCGGTAGGCATCCCAGCGGTGTCGGTCAATTGGGGAGCTCTGGCTGAGTCCGGCGTGGTCGCGCGGGACGGGCGGCTGAGTGACGTGTTGGCGGCTTCGGGGATCGCGGGCCTGACCGACGCGGAAGCTTTCGAAGCGATGGAGCGGGCGATCCGGTCCGGGCGGCCGCAGGTCGGAGCCTTTAAGGTGGACTGGAAACGCTGGGCCTTGGCGAATCCTCGGCGGGCGGAAGATTCGCGGTTCCGTGGATTGGTGCGGCAGGCGCAGGACGGTGAGGGTGGGGACAGGGCGTCGGCGATCCGGCTCGCGCTTGACGACGAGCCGACCGAGGGACGGGTGAAGGCGCTGGAAGAGCACCTGCAGGAGGTGCTCGCGAACGTGCTGAAGATGTCTAAGGACGCGGTGCCGGTGAACCGGAAGCTGAACGAAATTGGCGTGGATTCGCTCATGGTGCTGGAACTGGGGTTGGGAATCCGCGAGCGAATTGGCGTGGAATTTTCGGCCATGGAGTTTCTAAAGGGTCCGACGCTCAAACAGCTTTCCGAACTGGCCGAGGACCGACTCTGGCGGAACTAATTTTAACATCACTGACTCATGGAAAAATCTCTCCCCGGCATCGACAGTCTCGTCGCCTTTACGAACACGGCGGGCATCAACGGTCGCGGCACGCTCGTGCACATCTCGCGCTCGGTCGCTGTCTTCGAGGTCTACAATCCGTATTCGATCATCCAGCTTTCCGAGGTCCTCCAGGAGCTCTCGGTCATGCGCGGCGAGCGGGTAATCTACCGGGGACGGGGGGTTGTCACGAGCATCGTGGCGACGGGATTGATGGTGATCGTGTCGGTCACGTTGATTGATTCGTGGAATTCCGTCGGGCACTTGGAGCCGGGCAGCGCGTTGCAGGACGCGATTTCGTCGTTCATTCACGACTGGGATGAGGGGCAGGATCTTGCGCCCGAGTATCAGCTGGCGGTGAACCAATTCGCGGATTTTTTGTCGGATTCCAGCCGATGGATCGAGGAGGCGGAAACGGCGATCGTCGGCACGGGGGACGTCGACTTGGATCGGGCTGCCCGTTTTCGGGAGTCGATCCAGACGCCGGTCGCGGTGAAGCTCAAAAAGCTGATCGAGGGGTTCGAGGAACACGCGTCGAAAATCCCGGACGAGGATTCGGCGCTGTACAAGGCATTTTCGCGCCGCGAGATTCACCCGTTCATGCTGTGCGCGCCGTTTGCCTGGCGTTCGTTTTACAAGCCGCTCGGCTACGCGGGCGATTACGAGATGGTGAACATGATGCTCCAAGAGTCGCCGGACGTCGGGAACAACACCTACGCGCAGATTTTTCATGATCTCACGACGAGCGTCGCGGCGTGTCTCGCCCATCGAAATCGGATCACGATTCTCAACCGCTTGCTGGCCGAGGAAGCGGAGCGCGTGACCGAGGAGCAACGGATCTTCACCGTGTTGACGGTGGCTTGCGGCCCGGCGGTGGAGATCCAGCGGTTTATCCGGACGGAGGATTTGGCGAATCAGAGCGCGCTGCACTTGATGGACTTCAACGAAGAGACTCTCGCTTACGTGAAGGGGCGCATCGAGGCGGCGATGGACGAGTCCGGGCGGAAGCCAACGGTCAAATTTATTCGCAAATCCATCGACGATCTGCTCCGGAACGTGCACCTCGAGAACGAAGAATTTCTGCCGACCTACGACATGATTTATTGCGCGGGCTTGTTCGACTATTTCCCCGACAACGTCTGCCGGAACCTGCTGGAGCTTTATTACAAATGGGTGCGCCCCGGCGGGTTGCTGGCCGCGACGAACGTGCATCCGAACAATCCCGAGCAGTTCCTAATGGAACATTTGCTCGAGTGGTATCTCGTCTACCGCGACGAAGCGCACCTCGAATCGCTGGCGCCGAAGGGAAGTGATCCCGAAGTTTTTGCCGACGAGACCGGTGTGAACGTGTTTCTCACCGCCCGCAAACCTGAATGACGAACGCGCCACCAGTCGCCGAACGCGATCCGGAATTGGAAGCGGCTTACCGAGAGTCCAGTCGGGGGAAATTGCTGCGCGGACTGCAGGTCGCGGTCGGCTTGTCGGTGGTCGGCATCCCGGGGGGATTCGTCCTCGATTACTTCCTGTATCCGTCGCAGTTCGGCGCTTTTTTGGCTGTGCGCTTCGTCGTGGCAGTCCTGCTGCTGGGGATCGGGGTTTGGCTGTTCGCGGAGAAAAAGCGGATTGGCGTTCTGCGGATCAAAGCGCTCGGGGTGCTGGCGGCGCTGGTCATGAACTTTGCGTTCTGCGTGATGATCTACGCGACGAACGGGGCGGCGTCGCCGTATTTCGTGGGCATCAATCTCATCATGACCTGCTGGGCTGTGATGCTTCCGTGGTCGTGGATCGAGACGACCGTTGTCTGCGTCCTTTCTTACGCGGGTTACGCGGTCGCATGCTTTGCCAACGCAGGCTCGGTCGAGGCGGAAAATTTTCCACTCTTCGCGTTCAATTCGTTTTTCATTCTGATCACCACGGCGGTTTGCGTGGCGATCTCGGTCTTCCTAGCGCGGTCGCGGTTTGACGACTTTCGGTTGCGACACGAACTCGATGAACGCAACCGGGAACTGCGCGATCTGGATCGGTTGAAGACCCAATTTTTCTCGAACGTCAGCCACGAGTTGCGGACCCCGTTGACGCTGATTTTGAGTCCCGTGGCGGATCTGTTACGGCGGGCGGAGCGACTCGAACCCGAGATCCATGGGACGATGATTGTCGTGCAGCGGAACACGTTGCGGTTGCTGAAGTTGATCAACGACCTTCTGGATCTCACGCGGATGGACCAAGGAGTGGACGTGCTGCGGCGGAAGTCGGTCGCGGTCGACGAGTTCCTGCGAGGGATCGTGGAGTCCGTGCGACACCTTGGATTATCGAAGCGGTTGAAGATGAAGATTGAGAATGGGCCGGTCGATTTCCGGGCGGACTTCGATCCGGCTCGAATCGAGAAGGTGATCCTTAACCTGCTGACGAATGCGATGAAATACACGCCGGCGGGAGGCTCGACCACGGTGCGGTGGGGCGCCGAGGAGGCGGGTGGATTTTGGTTCGAAGTAGCGGACACGGGGGTTGGCATTCCGACGGAAGATTTGGCGCGCGTTTTTGACCGCTTTCACCAGGTGAAAAGTAACGCAGCGAATCAGAATCAAGGCGTCGGCATCGGGTTGGCTCTGGCTCAGGAATTAGTCGAGCAACACGGCGGCACGCTCGGAGTTGAAAGCGTCGTCGGCGAGGGGACCACGTTTCGGGTGACTCTCCCGGTGTCGCTTGAAGCGGAAGCGACCTACGCCGAGCCGCTGAATCGGGTTGCTTTGGACGACCTCGAGGAACCGTTCGAGAAGGCGTTTCGGTCGGCGGATCGAAGCTGGACTTACGACGACTCGGCGGACGCGGAGCTGCCCGAGGTCGGGTCGGGATCGCATGTCGTGTTGGTCGCTGACGACGAGCACGACATGCGGCGATACGTCGTGTCGCTGCTCGCGGAGGACTATCGCGTGGTGCAGACCCAGCACGGCGGAAACGTCGAGGAGCTGGTCGCGGCGCACCGACCGGATCTCGTGGTGCTGGATTGGATGATGCCGGGCAAGGACGGGTTGGAGCTGTGCCGGGAGCTGCGGGCCCGCGACGAAAACCAGGATCTCAAGATCGTGCTGCTGACCGCACGGGCGGACGAGGAATCGAAGATCGACGCCTTGCAAGCTGGGGCGGACGATTTTCTGACGAAGCCGTTCAGCAGCATCGAGGTGCGGACGCGGGTGCGAAATCTTTTGCGTGCGGGGCAGATGCAGCGCGATCTGCGAACGAAGAACGACGAGCTGACGACGACACTGGACAAGCTGCGCGACACGGAGACGATGCTCATACAAAGCGAAAAAATGAACGCGATCGGCTCGATGTCCGCCGGGCTGCTGCACGAGATCAACAACCCGCTCAACTACACGCTCACGGCGATGAGCATCGCGAAGCAGTCCCGTGAGACGTTGACTGAGGACATGCGGGAGATCTTTGACGACGTTGAGGAGGGGATGACCCGGATCCGCGACGTCGTGACGGATCTCAAGACGTTTGCCTATCCCGAGAAGGTTGGCGTCGAGTCGGACGTAGCCGTGGCCGAGCTGCTGCGTAACGCGATGAAAATCGTGGCAGGCGAGTTGGAGGGCGTGCGGGTCGACGTTGAGCTGCCGGAAGAATTTGAAGTGCGCGGCCAGAAAACGCAGCTCATGCACATCTTCATCAACCTGCTCAACAACGCGAATCGCGCGATGCGCGAGGCGGATCTGCCGGGTGAGCGAATCGTGTGGATCACCGGTGAGTCCCTCGGCGACACGGCGATCGTCCGGGTTCGCGACAGCGGGCCGGGTGTTCCGGAGAAGATCATGAGTCGCATCTTCGATCCTTTCTTCACGACTCGGGACGTGGGCTCAGGAATGGGGATGGGCTTGAGTATTTGTCACACGATTCTCAACTCGCACCGGGGGGCTATCCGGGTGGAGAATCACTCCGAGGGCGGAGCAGTTTTCACCATCGAACTTCCACTCGCCGAGACGGCTTTAATCTCATGTTAACAAATCCATCCAGCCGCAAAACCGGCATCCTTTACATCGACGACGAGGAAAAGGCGTTGAAATACTTCCGGCTCGCGTTCGCGCCGAAGTTCGAGATTTTCACCGCGAATTCTGGTACCGAAGGTCTCGACACTCTGCGTCGGGAATCCGAAAAAATCGCCATCGTGATCTCGGATCAACGCATGCCCGAGCTGCTCGGTGCCGAGCTGCTCGAGATCGTGCGGAACGAATACCCGCACGTCGTGCGGATCCTCACCACGGCGTATTCCGACCTCGAGAGCGCGATCCAAGCCGTCAACCGCGGCCACATCTATCAATACGTGGTCAAGCCCTGGGAAGTCCCGGAGCTCGGCATGGTGCTGCAGCGCGCGGCGGATTACCACCACGTGATGAGCGAGCGCAACGAGTTGCTCGCGGTCAAGATGAGCGTTCTTCAGCGCGTTCTCTGCAGCGACCGCGTCAAGTGGCTGCTGCTCGCATCGCGGGCTTGGCCGGACACCGAACAAGCCGGTCTCCGGCGAGCCCTGGTCGCGCTGATCAAGGCGCTGCCCAGCCAGTTGAACCCGGTCCAACCGAAAGCAGCGGCGGGCGTGAGCGCGGTCGACTTCGATCTGAACCGGCTCGTGACGGGTGAATACGAGAACGCAACGACGTGCCTCGACGCCCTCGAGTCGCTGCGGAGCACGGGCGGCACGTGGGACGAGCGGGCGTCGGTGGTGGTGACGGATCTCGGCTCCGCGCTGGCCGAGGAACTCGGGGTCTCGGCGGAGTCAGTCTCGCTAGCCAAAGACGGCGCGGTGACGCGCATCTCGGTCAACGGTGCCACGGTTGATCCCGCTTCGCTCGGCGGGGTTTTGGCTGAGAAGCGATCCGGGCCGACGGCAATCCTCCTGCTCCAGGCGTTGTTTGCCCTGGCGCTCGCCGATCGGAGTCTGGGGATCTCGGGCGCGGGCGGGGAGGTTCATTTTCTCGAAGCCGGGGGGGGCGAGGTCGGCCCGACCGACGTGATCGAAGCGTTGCACGAGCAGTTTTCACGAGCCGACGTCGCCGGTCTAACTCCAACCCGGGGAGCCTGATGGAGACCGTAAAAAAGGGTGTGCTGGTCGTCGACGACGAGGCGATCGCGTTGAAGTATTTTTCGCGGGCGTTCGGGGACCGTTTTCTGGTTCACTCCGTCGGATCGGCGAGCGAGGCGATCGAGCTGCTCGAGCGACGGAGTAACGAGATCGGCGTGCTGGTCACGGATCAGCGAATGCCCGACGCGAGCGGACTGCATTTACTCAAGCGGGTGCGCGAGGAATTTCCGATGGTCGTTCGCATTCTCACGACGGCTTACACCGAGCAGTCGGTGCTCGTGGAGGCGATCAATTCGGGAGCGGTGTATTCGTTCGTTGCAAAACCGTGGGACCTCGATGAGTTGGAGACGGTCATCACCAACGCCATCGAACTGCACGAGCAACAGTCCGCGGAGGCGGCGTTGGTCGCGACGAAATTTGACGAGCTGCGCACCAAAATCCTCGAGGACCGCGTGTTCGACGTCGGGATGGTGTCGGCGAAAATCGGGCACTACATCCACAACGCGTTGTGCCCGCTCACGTTCATGATTGAACAGCTGCTGGAGCATACTCCGGGCACCGCCGACCTGCCGCTCGACTTCGTTCGCAGCACGCGGGACCACCTTTACGACGTCGCTCAGACGCTCAAAGACCTCGAGCAGGTGAGCCAGCCAGCCAGTGCCGGCGAGTTCGAATGGCTCGATCTCGACGCACTCGCGACGCGGGCTTTAACCGAGACCGAGGTAATTCGCCGCCAGAAAAAATTAGTCATCTCGAAGAAATTTGATCCGGCGACTCCGCTCATTCACGGGTCGGGTGAACAGATTGCGAAGCTCTTCCGATTCATGATTGCGGAGGAGATCGTGTCGTTGCCGGAGGCGAGCGACGTGCGACTCACCATCGGACCGAACTCGGTGGACGGGGAGGTCCTGGGTGCGCGCATCGAGTTTGACGACTTTGTGCCGGTGTCGAAGCACACTTGCCCCGAGAGTCTGCTCCACCCGTTTAATCTTCGGGGGTCGAACCCGCGGGAGTTCGGGGTTTTCCTCGTGTCGTGTTACTTCATCGTCCGGCATCACGGCGGGTCTCTGACCGCGCGGATCAACGAGCCGGGCGGCCTTTCGCTCTCGCTATTCTTACCGACGGAGGTCGATAATCCCCACCTGGACGCCTTCTCGCTCAAGAAGAGTGTCGCGAAGCCTTCAAATCGAAAGCGATAAGAAAAATGACCGCCGAAATCCCCCTTCGCAAAGTGCTCGTAGTCGATGACGAGCCGCTGGTCCGGCAGACGCTGAGTCTCTGCTTGCGGGACGAATACGACGTGACAACGGTGGCCTCGGGGGAGGAAGCGTTGCGAGCCGTGGAGGAGGAGTCTTATCCGGTGGTTCTGCTCGATCTCTGCATGGAGGGGCTGACCGGAATCGAGACGCTCAAGCGACTCAAGAAGGCCCGGGAGCTGCAGAAGGTCATCATCCTCACGGCGCACGAGAGCACCGAGAGCGCGATCGCGGCGGTCAACTTCGGAGCGTTTAATTATCTCCTCAAACCCTTCGAGCGAAAGCACCTCAAGGAGGTGATTTCCCGGGGTTTTGCCGACTACGACCAGGAAAATTTGCGCGCTGGGGAGATGCAATCGCGCCTGATGAGCGTGCACGACACGTTTTTTTCGCTGCTGTGCCACGAGTTCAATACGCCCCTCAACGTTGTGCTTGGTTTCTCTGAGTTGCTCGCCCACGACACGACGGACGTCGAGCGGGCGGGCTGGATCAAAGAGATTCAGGACTCTGGTCGGCAGCTGCACGACATCCTCATGGAGATCGTCGACTACGTGAGCGCGTCGCATCTGGCCGAGGCGGGGGTGCAAACGGATTTCTTACCGGAGGATCTTTTCACCCCCCTGATCGAACTCTCGCGGGAGAAGGGGATCGCACTGGAGTTTCACGATTTCTGTCCGACGGGGCAACGCTACCGCGGGGCCGATACATCGATCGTCATGGTGGCGCGAAAGCTTCTGCGGATGGCAACCTTGGGATCGACGATGGTGAGACTTTCCGCGCAAGTCGACGAAACGGAGGGCGAGGCGGAGCTGCGGCTCGTGATTGATCGAGTGAACGACGGTCGGGGCGCTGGGCCGGGTGCGAGATTCGGCTCATACTTTGACGCTTCGGATGCGAGGGTCAAAGGCGGTGTCGGGAAAAACGGACTTGGTCTGGAATTAGCGACCTGCCGAAAGATCGCAGAATACGCGAAGGGGAGCGTCGATTGCCGGCTCGGTGCCGCGGGCGAGATGCAATTCGTCGCCCACATCCCGATCAACCGAGCGCATTAGATCAACGTGAGAAAGCGTGTCGCCGGAGTTGTCTTATCGGTGGGACTCCTCTGGCTGAATGGCGGTTGCTCGCGGGTCGCGGAGCCGCCGATTCGGGTCGGGATTTTGCACTCTCAGACCGGGACGATGGCGTTGAGCGAGCAGGCGGTCGCGAACGCGACGTTGCTCGCGGTCGAGCAAATCAACGCGGCGGGAGGGTTGCTCGGTCGGCAGATCGAGCCGGTGATCGCCGACGGAGCTTCGGATCCAGCGCTCTTCGCGGCGCACGCGAAGCGGCTGATCGAGGACAAGAGGGTGAGCGTGATCTTCGGTTGCTGGACGTCGGCGAGTCGAAAGGCCGTGGTGCCGGTGGTCGAGGCGGCGGACGGACTCCTGTTTTATCCGCTGCAATACGAAGGGATCGAGCAGTCGCCGAACGTGGTTTACACCGGAGCTACGCCCAATCAGCAGGTCGTTCCGGCGGTGAGTTACGCGCTGCGGGAGTTCGGCCCGAGGGTCTTTTTGGTCGGGTCGGATTACGTTTTTCCGCGCATGGCGCATACGGTCATCCGCGACCAGGTCAAGGCGCTGGGGGGGCGGTTGGTTGGTGAAACTTACCTCCCGCTGGGGGGACAGTTGGTCGAACCGATCGTTGAAGCCATTCTGAAAGCGCAGCCGGACGTGATCCTGAACACGATCAATGGGGACTCAAACGTGGCGTTCTTCGCGGCGCTGCGGGCGGCGGGAGTGACACCGGGCGAGATTCCGACGATGTCATTCAGCATCGGCGAGACGGAGTTGGCGTCCATGGACCCGGCGTCGATGGTGGGCGACTACGCAGCGTGGAATTATTTTCAGAGTCTGGCAACCGACCTCAACCGGGAGTTCATCGCCGCTTATCGGGCCAGGTTCGGGGCGGACGCGGTGACTTCGGACCCAATGGAAGCCGCCTACGCGGGGGTGAATCTGTGGGCCGGCGCGGTGCGGGCCGCGAAGTCGGCCGATCCGGATGCCGTGCGCCGGGTAATTGGAGGGCAGGGCTTCCACGCGCCGGAGGGCCTCGTTTACGTGGACGAAGATACGCAGCACACTTGGAAGTCGGCGCGGATCGGGCGGGTGCGGGCGGACGGGCAGTTCGACGTGGTCTGGGCGTCCGATAAGCCGGTGCGGCCGATGCCGTTTCCGATCTTCCGGACGCGGGTCGAGTGGGAGCGGGCGCTCGACGATCTGCGTCGCGATTGGGGTGGCCAGTGGACGAACCCGGAGACCGCGGAACCATGAGGCGGCAGCGGCGGATCTCCACCGAGCTGATCGTCTGGTTCTTGCTCCTGGCGCTGGTGCCGCTGGGCTTAGGGACGTGGTTAAACTACTCGGCTTCGCGCGAGCTGCTGAGCGAAGTGATTGAGACGAATCTCGCCTCGATTGGGTTGAGGCAGGGCGGGCGGGTCCAGGAATTTTTGCAAGCGAAGGAACAAAGTCTCACCGCGTTGGTGGACAGCGGAACACCGGCGGACGCATTGCGGTTGTCCGCGGAAGCCCTCACGGCGACGCGCGGTTCGGGCAACTTTAGCTATCGGATCGCGGTCGCGCGCCACGGAAGGTTGTTGGAGCGGTTCCGCGTGGCGATGAATTTCGAGCAGGTCTACCTGGTGAACCCGGAGGGGGAGATCGTGCTCAAAGCGGACGGCGATGACGAAGTGACCGGCAATGTCCTCCTTCCGCCTTTGGCTCAGACCGGCCTGGGCCGAGCTGTAGCGACGAGCCTGATGACTCTGGGCACCGTGCAGTCCGATCTCGCAGTGTTCGAACCGGACGATCGGGCGGCAACGTTTTTTGCGACGCCGATTTTTTCGGATGGGATTTTTTTCGGGATCCTGGCGGTGCGGCTCGATCTGGAGGAGATCAGCGAGGTGGTGAATGACACCTCCGGCCTCGGTGAGACCGGGGAGATGGTCGTCGCGACGATCGAGGGGGATTCGGCGGTGCTGGTGGCCCCAACGCGCCACGACCCCGACGCGGCCTTCAGACTGCGGGTGAAGATCGGAGACGAAGCCGGGAAGGCGGTCGTCGAAGGCGCGCTGGGCCTCCGGGGCGAGGGGCTGACGACGGATTACCGGGGGAAACGCGTTTTGGCGGTGTGGCAATACCTGCCCGCCTTGCAGTGGGGAGTGGTGGTGAAGATCGACGCGGACGAGGCGTTCGCACCGGTGGCGTCGCTCGCCCGGCTGGCTTTGGTCGTGGGGATCCTCGCGATGATCCTGGCGGCGCTGGCGGCTTGGTCCGTTGCGCGGACGTTTTCGCAACCGATCGAAGCGCTGACCCGGGCGGTGTCGGCGGTGTCTCGGGGCGATCTCGACCGCACGGTCGCAATCGCGACGCACAACGAGATCGGGCAGCTGGGGCGCGACTTCAACCGGATGACGTCGCAGCTGCGGGACATGGTGGAGACAATGGAGGACCGGGTGCGGCAGCGGACGGCGGAACTGGCCGAGGCGCGGGATCAGGCCGAGGAAGCGAATCGGACGAAGAGCGCTTTCCTAGCGAACATGAGCCACGAGCTGCGAACGCCGATGAACGCGATCATCGGTTACAGCGAGATGCTCATCGAGGAAAGCGAGGATCTGGGACAGGAGGATTTTGTGCCCGATTTAAAAAAGATTCAGGGAGCGGGGAAGCATCTGCTGGAGTTGATCAACGATGTGCTCGACTTGTCGAAGATCGAGGCGGGGAAGATGACGCTGTATCTGGAGGAATTTGATGTCGCGCAGACTTTGGACGAGGTGGTGGCAACGGTGCAGACGCTGTTGGCGAAAAACGGGAACTCGCTCGAGTTGAAAATCGGGGTCGGCCTTGGATCGATGCGGGCGGACCTGACCAAGGTGCGGCAGACCCTTTTTAATCTGCTGAGCAATGCTTCGAAATTTACGGAGAAGGGAAAGATCACGCTCGCGGGCGAGCGCGTGGGTGACCGCGTCCAGCTGACCGTCGTGGACACCGGGATCGGGATGACGCCGGAGCAAGTTGGGAAGCTCTTCCGGTCGTTCAGTCAAGCCGATGAGTCGACGACGCGGAAATACGGGGGAACGGGTTTGGGCTTGGTGATCAGCCGGGAATTCTGCCGAATGATGGGGGGCGACATTACCGTGGAGAGCGAGGCGGGAGTGGGTTCGACGTTCACGGTCGACCTGCCCGTGGAGGTGATTGAAGCGGAAGCAGAACCGGTGGGGACGACCGAGGTGGTTGACGCGTCGGCGGCGGGCCGCACCGTCCTGGTGATCGACGACGACGGGGACACGCGTGAGCCTCTACCGTCGCACGTTGGAAAAGAGCGGCTACCGGGTGCTCGTGGCGTCGGGGGGCGAGCAGGGACTCGAGTTGGCCAAGTCCTGCCGACCGGATGCGATCACGCTGGACGTGATGATGCCCGGGATGGACGGGTGGTCGGTGTTGTCGGCACTGCGTTCGGACAAGGCGACGGCCAACATCCCGGTGCTCATGGCGACGATGCTGAGGGATCAGCAATTGGGCTTTTCGCTCGGGGCGACGGATTATCTGACGAAGCCAGTGGATGCGGCTCGGCTGCGGGCGGTCATTTCGCGTTACCTGGACACCGGGGTGGATACGGCGTTGATCGTCGAGGACGACGCGGGGAGCCGGGAAATGCTCCGGCGTCTGCTGGAGAAAGCGGGGCTGCGGGTCTGCGAAGCCGCCGACGGTGCGGAGGGTCTCGACGTTGCGCGGCGGGAAAAGCCGGGGGTCGTGTTGCTCGATCTGATGATGCCGGTTATGGATGGTTTCGAGTTTCTGGCGTGCCTTCGCCGGGACGCGGAGTTAAACCAAATCCCGGTCGTGGTGGTGACGGCGAAGAATCTTTCGCCCGCTGAGCGCGACCAATTAAACGGAGGAGTCCAGTCGGTGATTCAGAAAGGCGGGATGGATCGCGACCAGCTCCTCCAAGACGTCTGCCAATTGCTCGCCCGGACCCCAGCCCAGCCCTGACCTCATGGCCAAGATCCTCCTCGTCGAAGACAACGAAATGAACCGCGACATGCTCAGCCGTCGGCTTGTCCGTCGTGACCACGAGGTCATTATCGCGGTGGACGGCCAGCAGGGCGTCGACCTGGCAACGTCCGAGAGGCCGGACCTCGTCCTCATGGACATGAGCCTGCCGGTGATCGACGGCTGGGAGGCGACGCGGAGGCTGAAGGCGGCTGAAGCGACCCGGAGCATCCCGATCATCGCGCTTACGGCGCACGCGATGGCGGGCGACCGGGAGAAAACGTTGGAAGCAGGTTGCGACGACTACGACACCAAGCCGATCGAGCTGCCGCGGCTTCTGGAAAAGATCGCGGCGCAGCTGGCCCGGGTGGCCGACGACGCATGAAAGGCGGGACCGACAGCTTGGCGATCCTGCGGCACGAACTGCGGACGCCGATCAATCACATCGTCGGTTACGGTGAGATGGTCGCCGAGGAATTGGCCGACCTCGGGCGTGACGATCTCGTCGGTGATCTCGGGAAGGTTCAGGCGGCGGCGCGGAGGTTACTGGAATTGATCGATTTGAACGTGCGGGACGGTGTGATCGGAGGGGAGCTGGTCAAGGTGGCCGTCGAAGAGTCGGCGGGGCCGGCTCCGAATGACGACGCGCCCGACCTGGCGAAGGGGAGCGGCCACCTTCTCGTGGTCGACGACGACCCGGAAAATCGGCAGGTGCTTTCGCGGCGACTGGCGCGAGAGGGTTATTCCGTCGTCGAAGCGGCGGACGGGGAGGAGGCGCTGGAAATTTTGAGCGAGCAGGAATTTGACGTTGTCCTGCTCGACGTGATGATGCCGAAGGTGGACGGGAGCACGACTCTTCTGCGGATGAAGGGGGACGAGCGGCTGCGCCACATCCCGGTCATCATGATCTCGGCGCTCGACGAGATCGGGAGCGTCGTGCGCTGCATCGAGGCGGGGGCGGAGGACTACCTGCCGAAACCGTTCAATCCGACGCTCTTGCGGGCGCGGCTGGGCGCGAGTCTGGAAAAAAAGCGATTCCGCGACCAAGAGCGCGAGTATTTGCAGACCATCGAGCGGACGCAGGAGCGATTGTCGCAGGAGCTGGGGGAGGCAGCAAACTACGTGCGGTCGATTATCCCTGAGCCGATGACGGAGCCTTACCGGATCGACTGGAGTTACGAGCCGTCGGGCGAGCTGGGCGGCGACGCGTTTGGCTACCACTGGATCGACGACGAGCACTTTGCGATCTACCTGCTCGACGTGTGTGGGCACGGGGTGGGGGCGGCGCTGCTTTCGGTGACCGCGATCAACGTGATTCGGTCGGGTTCGCTGGCGCGGACGGATTTTCGAAATCCCGGCGAAGTGCTCGCGGCGCTGAACAACGCGTTTCTGATGGAGAATCAGAACAACATGTATTTCACGATTTGGTATGGCGTCCTGCACGCGCCGACCATGCGAATGCGCTACGCGAGCGGCGGTCACCCGCCGGCTTTACTGCTGCGCGACGGCGGAGCGGAGCGAATCCGAACGCAGGGCATGATGATCGGGGCGATGGAGGACATGACCTTCCCGGACGCGGAGGTGGAGCTCAGGGACGGAGATCGCCTCATCGTGCTCTGCGACGGGACTTACGAGGTCACGCGGGCGGGGGGAAAGATGATTGATTTCGAAGATTTCGAGGAATTGATGGTGGCGCGTGGAACCGAACCGGGCGGGTTGGACGCTTTGTTGGCCTGGGTGCATGACTTGCGGGCCGGGCTGCCGTTGGAGGATGATTTTTCAATCTTGAGGGTGAAATTTTGAGTGTGAAGGAGATCCGGGCGACGCAGAAAAACACGTTCGAAGAGTTCGTGCCGCTGAGCCGGAAGGTTTCGGAATTTCTGAGAGCGAACGAGGTGCCGACCAGCGTGACCTTTATCGCTGAGCTTGCGCTGGAGGAGCTCGTGACGAATACGCTCAAATACGGCTACGACGACGAGGGGGAACACGAGATCGAGGTGATTGCGAGATTGGACGGGGACGAGATGACCCTGATCGTGAGTGACGACGGGCATGAGTTCGATCCGTTGGCCGAGCTGGATCCGGACTTGGATGCGTCGGCGGAGGATCGAGAGATTGGTGGGTTGGGCATCTTTCTGGTGAAAAAGTCGATGACGGACCTGCGGTATGAGCGGGTCGATGGGCGGAACGTGGTGACGGCAGTTAAGAAGTTCGAGGAATAACCGCGAAGGGGCGGGACACTTAAAATTTTATGGCGAAGAAACATTGGTTGGTGAAGCAGGAGCCGGAGGATTACTCGTGGGACGATTTCACGAAGGACGGCGGGACGGCGTGGACGGGGGTGCGAAATTTCCAGGCTCGGATCAACCTGCGATCAATGGCCGTTGGCGACGCGGTGCTGTTTTACCACAGCGGGAAGGTCCGGGCGGTGGTCGGTATCGCGGAGGTGGTGGCGGTGGCTTACCCGGATCCGACCGCGACCGAGGGCGAATGGGTGTGCGTTGATCTCAAGCCGAAGAGGCCGCTGAAACGCGAGGTGTCGTTAGCGTCGGTGAAGGCCCAGAAGTCGCTGGAACAGATTGCCCTCGTTCGGCAGTCAAGGCTGAGCGTGATGCCGCTGGCGGCGGCGGAATTTCGCGAGTTGGTTGCGCTGGGGAGTTGACGTTGAGCCGCGCAGATCGACGGCCGGTTCGATTTCGCTACACCTTCGTCAGATCAATGCTCGATGGGTTCGGACTGACGCGGCTCGAACGGCTAGCGGCTTGGAGCCGACCAGAATCGGATCGCTTGTGGGATGCCGATGCCACGTTGACTAGGGACGAGCGGGGTCCCCGACTCCGGTAGCGTCCAGTTGGAGGCGGGGGAGATCGTTTACGAAGGGATCGGAGCCGACCTCGCGAACGGGGGCGCTGGGGTGGGGAGCCGACTGAAAGTCGAGGGTCAGCTCGCGTCCATCGCGGAGGACAACGATGGAGCTGGGATCTCCCGCGGTGAGGAAAAAGGACGCGTCGATCAAGTCCTCGGGCGTCTGGACCGGGACCTCCCCGACGCGGATGACGATGTCGCCATTTTTGAGACCACTTTCCGAGGCCGGGGTATCCGCGTGGAGGTTGGCGACGCGGGCGGAAGAAGGAAGGGTCGGATCCGACACGCGCTCGACCGAGACGCCCGCCCAGCCGGGTCGGAGCTCGCCGAAGCGCTCGTATTCCATGCGCGATTTCTCGGCGGCGTTGATCGGGAGCATGAAGCAACCAGCGTTGCCGTCGACGCCAGCGACAACGATGCCGACGACCTTACCGTCGAGGCTCATGACGGGTGCGCCACCGACGCCGCGTTGCACGGGGAGGTTGGCGCGGATGTGGGTGACTCGGAAGTAGCGGTTGAGGTATTCGCGGTCGAAGCCCGCGATGGTGCCAAAGTTCGGCGTTTCGGGAAGCCCCATGGGGTAGCCGATGGAGACGACTGGGGTGGCGAGTTCCACGGTCGAAGAGTCGCCGATGGGGAGGAAGGGAGTGTTGGCGTCGACTTTGATGATGGCGATGCCCGTGCGGGGATCGGCGATGAGAAGGCGGGCGGGGAACTTCCGCTGGCCTTGGCGAACGGTGATGTTTTTCCCGTCACCGATCGCGACGGTGAGGGTGTAGATGGTGCCGGACGGATCGGCGTAGAATCCGGTCCCTTCCAAGCGACCGTGGCGGTCGGATCCTTCGACGCGGACCACGGCGTCCTTGTGGAGGCGGAAGAGCTCTTGGATCCGACTCGAGATTGATTCGGCGAGGTTGTTGTCCTGAGCTTGGAGGTGGCAGATCGACGCGGTCAGGAAAATGACCGGGACGACGAGCGCTTCAAGCTTGAGACGACGGTTTCGCAAACTGCTAGAAACTGAAAGGACGATCGTTCGAGACCGGGCGATTCTCGAGGACGTAACTCGGAGGGAGGTTTTCGCCGGTTGAGACCGCGGCGACGGGCACGCTCATCGGGGTTGGCGTCGTGAAGCTGCTGGCGGTGAGCTGCGGGGTAGCCTCCGAGCCGGTCGGCCCCGATAGCATGACGCCGGTGACACCGACGGCGATTGCGACGATCGAGGCGTAGGCAATGGCGGGTACGCGGAACCCGTCGAGCCAGACGACCGTGCGGTCCCGGAGGATCTCCCAAGTGGAGCGGCGAAGCATTTCGCTGCGTTGGCGGCGCTGAAAATCGAGGAGGAAGTCTTCGAAGTAATCCTCGGTTGGCGGGACGGGATGACGGCGTTCGCGGAGGAGGTTCTGGATTTCGGTCGGATCGATTTTCATGTGGGTCTAGGCTCCTCTAAATTCTTCTAGGTAACTTTGTAGCTGGCGGTGGGCGTAAAACAAACGGGAACGCACGGTACCTTCCGAGACCTTGAGGATTTTCGCGATCTCGGCGTGTGGCATTCCCTGGATGTCGAACATCGTAACCACGGCTCTGTGATCGTGAGACAGCTTCTGCAGGGACTCGTTCAATCTTTTTTGAAGCTCCGACAGGCCAGCCTCGCGGCGTGGGTCGGTGTTGGACGTGGCTTCGATGAAGTCGGGGTTATTGGCGATGAAGGATTCCTCGTCGTCGAGGCTCGGGCCGCGGCGACGGTTGCGTTTCTTCAGGAAATTGATCGTCATGTTCATGCCGATCGTGTGGATCCAAGTGTAAAAGCTGGACTGCTGACGGAAGCCTTTGATGGAGCGGAAAGCCTTCGCGAAGACGTCCTGGAGGAGGTCGTTGGTGTCCTCGTGGTTCGACGTCATGTTGTAGACGAGACCGTAGAGGCGGGGGCTGTAGCGGGTGACCAGGACGTCGAAAGCCGAGGCGTCCCCGTCCTTGGTGCGGCGCACCAAGTCGTCATCGGGGGTCTCATCAATCGGCGCGTCCATCGGAAAGGGCGGTCTTTCTAAAGGAGAAATGCGGAATGCGGAATGCGAAACCGCGCGAACGGACTTGAACCGCCGCGGATCGCTAGAGTTTGGGGAGAGTTCGTTGCAGCAGAGTGATGAGGGTGTGGGCGGCGGAGCGTCCGGTGTCGGTGACTTCTTCGTGATTGAGCGGGTTGGCGGTGAGGCCGGCGGCCCAGTTGGTGAGACAGGAAAATGCGATGACTTTCATTCCCAACGCGCGGGCCTGGATGGCTTCTGGGACCGTGGACATGCCGACGGCGTCGGCGCCGAGGGTGCGGAGCATGCGGACTTCGGCGGGAGTCTCGTATTGGGGACCCGGGAGGCTGGCGTAGACTCCTTCGTGGAGGGGAATGTCGAGATTTTCTGCCTCGGCGCGGAAGGTGGTCCGAAGAGTCGGGTCGTAGGTTTCGGTGAGGTCGATGAAATTGGGGCCGCCGGTGAGGGGGGATTGGCCGGTGAGGTTCAGGTGGTCGGACAGCATCATCCACGAACCCGGGGGATGATCGGGGTGGAGGGTGCCGGCAGCGTTGGTTAGGATGAGGCGCTCGATGCCGGCGGCGTGGAGGAGGCGGATGCTGGTGGTGACCTCGGCGGCGGTCCACCCTTCGTAGAGGTGGACGCGGCCTTGGGCGACGATGAGCGGGGTGCCGTCGAGCGTGCCGATGGCGTATTGGCCGGTGTGGCCGGGGACGGTCGAGACTGGGTGGCCCGGGACGGTGTCGAAGGGGACGGCATCGGTGATCGTGAGGGCGTCGACGAAGGGGTTGAGGCCGGAGCCCAGCACGATGGCGGTGCGGGCCTTTGATTCGGCGAGGGCTGGTGGAGGGGTTGGGTTTGGGTTTGTCATTTTGAGTCTTCGCCTTTGGGTTGGATCATCGGCGGCATGTCGATGCCACCAATACAAGGTTTTGGTGGAGTTTGGCGAGGTGGGGGGTGGGGGTTTGGGTTGCTTGGGCTCGGCGGAGGGGTTGGGTCCAAATGGCGTCGAGTTCGATTTCGCGGCCCGCTTGGTGGTCGGTGAGCGTGGAGGGGGCGTAGGCCCATCGTCTTGGTGCGCACGATTTGGTCTTCGATGAAGGTCGCGTCGATGGGATGGCCGAGGGCGGTGGCGGTGGCGATGATCTCGCGCATGAGGGCGGTGACTTCGGCGGCGTGTTTGGGGTCGGCGAGGAGGCGGTCGACGGTGAGGCCGCCTGCCGTGACGGACAGGCCGTTGAAGGGAACGTTCCAAACGAGCTTGCGCCAGCGTTCGGCGGCCAGATTGGTGACGAGGCGGGTGCGGACTCCGGCGTGCTCGAACGCGGCAACCAAGTCGCGGGTGCGGGTTTGGGGATCGCCGGTAAACTCGCCGATGGAGAGGGTGCTCCGACCGACGTGGCGGACGGTGGCGGGGGCGGTGCGGGTGAGGCAGACGAAGCAGAGGCCGCCAAGAATGCGTTGGGGGCCGAAGTGGCTGGCGAGGAATTCGTCGCCGCCGAGGCCGTTTTGGAGGGTGAGGATCTGGGTGGTCTCGCCAAGGAGGGGCGGGATGAGACTGGGGAGAGCGGAGTTTTGCGTGGTCTTCAGGGCTATGATGACGAGGTCGCAGGGGCCGATGGTCGCGGAGGTGGCGTGGGCGTTGACGGGTTGGAGGTGGAGAACACCGTCGGTTTTGCTGTTGACGCAGATGCCGGTGGCGCGCGCCTCGCTGAGGCCGGAACGGAGGAGGAAGTGGACGTCGTGGTGGGCGAGCGCGAGCTTGGTGCCGTAGTAGAGGCCGATGGCACCGGAGCCAAGGATAGCGATTTTCACGTGGGAGAATCAGGCTTCGCCTTGAGGTCGGCGGGCGACTGGAAGCCGCCGGCCCGCGAGAGTTTCGCTGCGGTGGTGATGGTGTTGCGGTGGAGGCGGGCGGTGTTTTCCACTTCGCGGTTGTAGCCGCCACCGTAGAGGACCGCCAAGGGGATTTGGTGGTCGAGAAAAAGGCGCGTGATGAACTCGTCTCGGGTGGTCATTTCGCGGGCGGTGAGCTGGAGCTGGCCGAAGCGGTCGTTGCGATGCGGGTCGGCTCCGGAGATCCAGACGACGAGGTCCGGGCGAAAGCGGTCGACGGCGTCGGGGAGGGTGGCGCGGAGGGCGGTGAGGTAGTCGTCGCCGGGGGCAAAGCGGTCGAGTGGGACGTCGAGGTCTCCCGGGACCTTGCGGGTGGGGTAGTTGCGACCGACGTGGATCGAATAGGTGAGGACGGTGGGCGCGTTCGTGAAGATGGCGTGGGTGCCGTTGCCCTGGTGGGCGTCGGTGTCGCAGACGAAGACGCGGAGGGTGGGGTGAGTCCGTTGGAGGTCGCGGATGGTGATGGCGACGTCGTTGAGAACACAGAAGCCTTCGCCGTGATCGGGGAAAGCGTGGTGAGTGCCGCCGGCGAGGTTGGCGGCGATGCCGGTGTCGAGGGCGGTCCAGGCCGCGCGGCGGGTGCCTTCGACCTCGCGGGCGCTGCGTCCGTAAAGGGCGCGGCCAGGGGGGAGGCCGAGGATGGTGCGTTCGCGTTCCGTGAGATTGGCGCTGATCAGCTTGTCGAGGTAGGCCGGATGGTGAACTCGCTCGATGGTGGAGCGTTTCGCGGGGTCGACGTCGGTGATGTCAGCGGGTGTGAGAATTTTTGATTCGAGGAGAAAGCGGTGAGCGTCACGGAACTTTCGCATTGGGAAAGGGTGCCCGTCCGGCAGGGGAACGAAATAGCCGGGGGAGTAGAAGCAGCGCATCGGGGAAACGATACGCGCTTTGGCGGATCGGGGAAATCGCGGAGGCCGCGGAGGGCGGGCATTCGCTTACGCGTGAGCAACAAGGCGCCGGTGATTGGCTCTCATGAGGACGGAGTCCGAGTGCGGTTTCGGGAACGGGAACTGCGACGGTCCTTTGCACGGACCTCTGTCGGATCTGCGTTGGCGCACAAGCGGCGGGTGCCCCGCCCGGCGTGCCGGTCGAGGCCGGCGCTCTATCTGGATCTCCCTTTGATTTCGTCGGGGGAGCGAGTCCCGTCGACCATGACTCAGGCCTGCCAGATTGCCCCAAAATCGGACGCAAAGGGTCAATACGAAGGATTAGCGCCCCCTTTTGAACCAATGAACGGACTGACCCCCGCCTCATTTGAACCAATGAACGGACTGACGCCCCGCCACATGACCCCCGCCACGGATGACCCCCGCCACAATGAACGGACTCCCGCCACCCCCGCCACTGACCCCCGGGGGAGGGCGGATGGGTAATGAACGATTTTAGGGCTCGGGGGGATGGCAGTTGGCGAAGAGGGCGGTGAGGGCGGGCGCGTCGATCTGGGAGCCGATGGCGACGATGCGGCTCTTGGGCTGGGAAGTTCGGTCGAGGGGGGTGAGTTCGGTTCGGCGACCGACAGCTTGGAGGGCGTGGGTGCTGGTCGGCGCGTCGGCGAGGTGGACGATGCCTTTGCAGCGGTAGACGTTGGCGGGGAGGTGGCGGCGGACCATTTGCACGAGGGCCTGGCGGTCGAAGGGGCGGTCGGTTTCGTAGCTCCAGGTTTGGAATTGCTGGCTGGCTTGGTGTGGACGGGTTTCGTGCCGGGGGGTGAGGTGCCGGGGGTCGAAGCGGGCGACGGCGAGGAGGATCGCGAGCGGGACGTCGCAGCGGGTGGTTTCAACGATGCGGACGCGGTCGAGGTGTTGGCCTATCCATTCGTGGATGACTTCGAGGTGGTCGCGGGTGACGAGGTCGGTCTTGTTGAGGACGACGAGGTCGGCGTAGGCGATCTGGCGGATTTTGAGCCGGTTGAGTTCGTCGTTGTCGGCGTGGGTGAAGATGGCCTCGGCGTCGACGAGGCAGGTGATGCTGTCGAGGCGAAGGAGCTGTCGGTATTTGCGGTCGAGGAAGGTCATGACGATGCCGTCGGGATCGGCGACGCCGCTGGCTTCGAGGATGACGTAGTCGACGGCGTCTTCGCGGGTGAGAAGGCTCTCGAGGGAGAGGATGAGGTCGTCGCGGATCTCGCAGCAGACGCAGCCGTTGCTGAGGCTGATGGTGTTCGCTTCGATGCCGTCGATGAGGTCGGCGTCGATGTTGATGGCTCCGAAGTCGTTGACGAGGACGCCGACGCGGAGGCCGTGGTCGCCGTGGAGGATGCGGTTGAGGAGAGTCGTTTTTCCGGAGCCGAGGAAGCCGGTGAGGAGGGTGACGGGGACGGGATCGCGTCCGGGGATGACGATGGGCTCGGTGCGGGCGGCGGGGGCGAGGGGGTTTGTGAGCGCTTCGCGCGTGATGGGTGACTGGTGAATGGTGATCGGTGGGTTCGGCGTTAGGCGGGGTCGACTTTGATGCCGCGGGCTTCGAGCATTTCGCGGGGGTTGAGGGTGACGCCGGGCCACTTTTGAACGGGTTTGCGGTAGACGTCGGGTGGGTAATAGAGGTGGGGATCGATCTCGAGGTCGCGGAGGAATTGATCCTGCTGATCTTCCCGAGGGGTCGTTGGGGTGGGGAGGGCCATGGTTTCCGGGAGTTTTTCGCCGGGGGCGAGGAGCCACCTCGGGTCCATGGCGGCGGGGGCGGCTCCGTCGGGGAGGAGGGCTTCGCGGGACCAGATGGCGTCTTTGCTGACGTTGACGACCTGGACGTCGGGTCCGCCGAACATGAAGAGGCCGTCCCAGTTGGCGCGGACCTCGGCGACGGATTCCGCGGCGAGGGCTTCGCCCGCGTATTCGTAGTGGCAGATGGCGGCGAGGCGCGGGTTGGTCTTTTTGAAGAGGTAGCCGGCGGCGTAATACATCGTGTGGTAGATGTCGATGGTGTATTCCCAGAGTTCGGCGGGGGCGCCGAGCTTCATGGCGGAGAGGGCGGGGACGTCGATGGTGCCTTCGGAGACGAAGACGTCGGCGCCTTGGCCGTATTCGGCGGAGAGTTCGTCGGGGCGACCGTCGCCGGTGAAGACGAAGGAGAGGCCGGCGTCCTCCCAGTCGAGACGGTAGGCGACGGCTCCGTTCTTGACGTGGGAGCGGGGCCAGGAGCGGACCTTGACGCCGTCCTGGTCGTAGACGATGCCGTTGCGCTGCTTCCAATCGAACTCGTGGACGTCGATCTCTAAGCCGTCGCCGATGGGGCAGGCGTTGAAATTTTCTTCGTGCCAGCGGTTCATTTCGCGCATGTGCTTGATCATGTGCGCGGTGCCGAGGCTCGGGCGTGTCGCCGGAGGGTCCGTAGACGCGGAGGGGTTTGAAGCCGCCGGCGAACGCGCGGAAGGGATACATGTAGGGGAGGTCGGCGTAGTGGTCGGCGTGGAGGTGGGTGAGGAAAATGTCGTTGATGAGGGGGGCGGGGACCTGCATGGCGATGGCGTTGCGGACGCTGCCGTTGCCGAGGTCGAAGAAGAAGCGGCGGGGCTGCGGGTCGCCGGTGCCGAGTTCGACCAGGATGGAGGTGCCGGACTGGAGCTTGGTTGGGGGCCAGGGAGTGCTGCCGAGGAAGGAGATGCGCATCTCGTTCTTGGGCAGGGTCTCGGTGCCGGGGGCGTAGAAGTTGTTGTTCTTGAGCGAGTCCCAGGGCTTGAAATACGGGGGTAGGCTGATGCCGCCTCCGGGGGCGGGGCCGTAGGGGTTGGTCTCGACAGGTTCGGTGGGGGTGACGGATTGGGCGGTGGCGGCGGCGACGCCGGGGACGGTCATGGCGGCGGCGGCGGAGGCGGACGTGAGGCCGGTTTTCAGAAAATCGCGGCGGTTTTTTGGGGTGGGATGATCGGACATGATTGCGTGGGGGATTTGGTGAGGCTGATGGTGGGTGGGCGATCCGGCTAGTTTAAAAGGTCGGCGAAGGGGGGCGCGAAGGGGTCCGTTCATTGGTTCAAAAGAACACTCTACGGGATCTCAAGGTAGGAAAAGGGGGCAGTGTGCAAAAAGCAATCGACATCTCATTCTGCGACTGTTCGGCGGAATAATTGCATTTTGCACCCGAATGGCGCACTGACCCCGTGTCGGATCTGCGTTGGCGGACAAGCGGCGAATGTCCCGCCCGGCGTGCCGGTCGAGGCCGGCGCTCTATTTGGATCTCCCTTTGATTTCGTCGGGGGAGCGAGTCCCGTCGCCCATGACTCAGGCATGCCAGCTTGCCCCAAAATCGGACGCAAAGGGTCAATACGAAGGATTAACGCCCCCTCTTGAACCAACACGGACTGACCCACGCCACGCCCCCGCACGGACTGACCCCCGCCATGACGCCCCGGACTTGAACCAATGAACGGACTGACCCGGCCCCATGAACGCGGACTTGAACCAATGAACGGACTGACCCCGCCCCCGGCGTGCCTGACCCCGCCCCCGGACTGACCCCGCCCCTGAACGCTGACCCCGCCCCTGAACGCTGACCCCGCCCCATGAACGCGGACTTGAACCAATGAACGGACTGACCCCGCCCCATACCCATCTGCGCCATTCCGAAAGCTGGGCGTCGGATTTGCGCGTGAGAAGGTGATACCGGTCTTGAGTCCCTCGTCTTCAAGCGCGGGCATCGGTGTTTTGATCTTGGCCTTGACGTTTTCCGGGGGCGACGGGTTGCATAGCTCCCGTGCTTGGTTCTGAAGGAGGGTATGACTGATGTGCACGCGGAGCCTTTGGAATACGAACAAACTCGCGGTTGTCGTCGGTCGCTCGATGGATCGGGCGGAATCCACGCACCCTCTTCTGACTGTCCTCCCTCGTGGGATGGAGCGGGACGGTGGCTACGTCGGGGCGACGCCTTTTATCCGGGAAAATCCGGCGCGTTGGTCCTCGCAATACGGGAGCGTGGTTGTCACCGCCTACGGCGCAGGATCCGTCGACGGAATGAATGAGGAAGGCCTCGGGATGAATCTGCTCTTTCTGACATCGACCGACTATGGGCCTCGCGACCCGGGCAAAGCGGGTGTGCAGGCTGCGCTGTGGGGGCAGTATCTCCTGGATAATGCGGCTAGTGTGACGGAGGCGCTCGGTCTGATGCGTGGCATTCAGCCGGTGATGGTGGAGTATGCGGGCCACAGAACCTCCCTGCATCTGGCACTGGAGGATCCGACGGGAGACTCCGCGATCATCGAATTTACGGGTGAGGGGGCGACCATTTATCACGGGCGCGAGCATCGCGTGATGACGAACGATCCGTCCTACGATCAGCAGCTGATCGAGCTGGACAAGTGGGATTTTGCCGACGCCACGCGCGAAACTCCCCTGCCGCGAAACGTGGACCCGATCTCCCGCTTCGTGCGCGCTAATTATTTTTTGCAGACGCTGCGCGAACCCAAGGATGAGCGGGAAGCCATCGCGACGATCCTGTCGATTGCGCGGAATACTTCCGTCCCTTTTAACTCGCCCTACAAGACCCCCGGCACGACCTACGATACCGAATACCGAACCGCTCTGGATCTCACCAATCAGCGCTATTTCTTTGAACTCACCACCAGTCCGAACGTGATCTGGGTGAGCCTCGCGAACTTGGATTTCTCCCCCGGCGCGCCGGTGAGAGTGCTCGACCCGGACGACATTCACCTCTGCGGCGAAGTCAGCCGGAGCTTCGAGGTCACCGTCGCGGCTCCGTTTTGAATGCTCTCGTCGAGGAATTGAAGGGTGGGGGAGTTCGAGTGTAGTTGCCGGGAACTGGCGTCGCTGCCGGCTGATTTCAAAATGCGGAAGAATATTTTTGTGGTGAAGTTGGGGGTCCGTTTGGGGACGGTGGGTTTGTTGGGGGTCTTGCCTGCGATGGGGGTTTGGGGCGGCGGGCGTTGACGGAGGGCGGATCGGGCGGTTGGCGGATGAGGTGGTGCCGGCGGGGTTGGTGCCGGGGATTCCGATCGCGGTGCGGTCGCCGGGTTCGGAATTTTTGGTGACCCGCGGGGTGTCGGACCGGATGACGGGTGCGGGGATGAGCGGGGCGAACGCGCAGCGGATTGGGAGTGTGACGAAGTCGTTCACGGTCACGCGCCTCCTGCAATTGGCGGATGCGGGGAAGCTTTCGCTGTACGACCGGATCGATCTCTACGTCAAGGGGCTGCGGAACGGTGAGGCGACGCTGCGGGAGCTGGCGAACATGGTGAGTGGGATTTTCGACTCCACGCAGGATCGGGGTTTTTTGCTCGAATACGTTGCGGATCTGACGCGGCGCTGGACGAATCGGGAGATCGTGGGGTTTGCGAACGCGAACGAGCCGTATTTCCGGCCGGGGCGGGAGTGGAATTACTCGAACACGATCCTGCGCGGGATGGTGGTGGAGCGGGTGACGGGGAATCGGTTGGGGCGCGGGTTGAGGACGGTGCGGGTGGTTGTGAATCGCTGAGCGGCGTCGAGAGCGGCGCGTGAATTGTTCGAGGGTGGGAGCGCGGGGCTACTTCGGAGGGTGGGGGCCTTCCGGGGGTTGGGAGATGAGGCGGGCTCCGCGGGAGAAGCTGAAGTAGGCGTAGGCCCACTGGAAGAAGACGAGGACGCGGTTGCGGAAACCGATGAGGAAGAAGAGGTGGATGAACGCCCAGGCGAACCAGGCGACGAAGCCGGTGACCTTGACAAAACCCAAGTCGCCGATGCCCCGGTGGCGTCCGATGGTGGCCAGGATGCCTTTGTCGAAATACCAGAAGTCGGTCGGGGGTTTGCTCTGGAGCTGGCGGATGATGTTCTTGCCGGCGTGGGTGCCGGCTTGCATGGCGGCGGGGGCGACGCCGGGGACGGGTTGGCCCTGTTTGTCCTTGATGGCGATCATGTCGCCGATGACCTGAACGTCGGGGTGGCCGGGGATGGTGAGGTCCTGATTGACGAGGGCGCGGCCTTGTTTGTCGGTGTCGACGGGGATTTTTTTTGCCAGGCTGGAGGCTTGGTTGCCAGCGGCCCAGACCACGGTGTCGCAGCGGATGGGGCCGCTCTCGAGGGTGACGGTGCCTTGCTCGATGTTCTTGACGGGGTCGCCGAGTTTGACTTCGACGCGGAGGGATTCGAGCTGCTTGACGGCGCTGGCGGAGAGTTTTTCCGTGTAGGTCGAGAGAATGCGGGGGCCGGCTTCGACGAGGAGCACGCGGGCGTGGCGGGGGTCGATGTGGCGGAAGTCTTGGCTGAGCGACCGGTGGGCAAGTTCCGCGATGGCGCCCGCCATTTCCACGCCGGTCGGGCCGCCACCGACGACGATGAAGGTCATGTGGGCCTTGCGGCGATCAAGGTCTTCGATTTTTTCCGCCTCTTCGAACGCGGTGAGAACGCGGCGTCGGATCTCGGTGGCGTCCTGCAGGCTCTTGAGGCCGGGGGCGAGCGTTTCCCACTCGTCGTGGCCGAAGTAGGAATGGCGGGCGCCGGTCGCGAGGATGAGGTGGTCGTAGAGGAAGGTGTCCTGGGTGCTGGTGACGGTGCGGGCGTCGACGTCGATCTCGGTGACCTCGGCCATGACGCAGGTGACGTTCTTCTGATCGCGGAGGATGGATCGAATGGGCTTGGCGATGTCGGCGGGCGAGAGGCCGGCCGTGGCGACCTGGTAGAGAAGCGGCTGAAAGAGATGGTGGTTGGTGCGGTCGACGAGGATGACCTTAACGGGCGCATTTTTCAGCGCGAGGGCGGCTCGGAGGCCCCCGAAACCGCCGCCGATGATGACGACCACGGGCAGGCTTGATTTTTTCGGGTCGGGCGACAGAGTGAGGTTTGTCATGGCGAGAAGAGTTTGTGAAATTTTTCACAAAGTATTGCGATGGCAAACTGCAATTCATTTCCGAGCGTAAAGACTTTCCGACATGCCCACGACCTACGAGCAACCCGACACGCTGGCGCGCAGCCTCCAACAACTCGAAAATCCAGAGGAGAGCAGCGAGCTGCTCGGCGAGACGATGACGCTCAACATGGGCCCTTCGCACCCGTCGACGCACGGCGTGCTGCGGTTGATCCTGGAGATGGATGGCGAGATCATCACGAAGGCGACACCCGATTGCGGCTACTTGCACCGGGGTGACGAAAAGATCGCGGAGAACATGCAATACAATCAGTTCGTCCCGTACACGGACCGGTTGGACTACCTCGCGCCGCTGGCCAATAACGTGGCTTACGCACTGGCGGTCGAGAAGCTGATGGGGTGGGAGCTCCCTCCTCGCGGCAAGGCGATCCGCGTGATCGCTTGTGAACTGGCGCGGATCTCGGCGCATTTGCTGGGGATCGGGGCTTACGGACTGGATCTGGGGGCGACGTCGATTTTCCTGTTCACGTTCACGGAGCGGGAGAAAATTTACAACCTGATCGAGCAGCTGACGGGCGCGCGGTTCACGACGAGCTACACGCGGGTCGGCGGGCAGACGCGGGATCTGCCGGAGACGTTTCCGGCGCAGACGGAGGCGTTCATTGCTTCGTTTCTGCCGGTTTGGGACGAGTTGGACAAACTGCTGAGCCGGAACCGGATCTTCGTGGACCGGACGAAGGACGTGGGGGTGATCTCGAAGGAAGACGCCATCGCGTACGCGATCTCCGGGCCGAATCTGCGCGGGAGCGGAATCGAGCACGACGTGCGGCGGGCGAATCCTTATCTCGACTACGAAGAATACGATTTCGAGATTCCGATCGGCGAGGTTGGAGATTGTTACGACCGGTACCTGGTGCGGATGGAAGAGATGCGGCAGAGCTGCAAGATCATCCGGCAGGTGCTGGCGGATCTGCCGACGGGCGTGATCAATTACTTTGATCCGAAGAGTTCGCTGCCGCCGAAGATCGACGTGATGACGAAGATGGAGGAGTTGATCCACCATTTCATCGTGACGACGCAGGGAATCGACGCGCCGGAGGGGGAGATTTATTTCGGAGCAGAGAATCCGAAGGGAGAGCTCGGGTTTTACATTTTGAGCAAGGGAGGCGGGGTGCCTTACCGGCTAAAGATCCGCGCCCCGTCGTTCGTGAACTTGAGCATCATGTCAAAGCTGCTGCCGGGACACATGGTGAGTGATTGCGTGTCGATCCTGGGAAGCGTGGATTTCGTGATGGGCGAGTGCGATCGGTAAAGTTGGACGCCCGGTAGTCGGGATTTCCAAGGGCCGCTGGCGCCGAACGACGAGGGGGCGGGGATTGCCTTTTGCGCGTGGGGTGGCAGGCTTTCCACTTTTCGAAGTGCGCGTTTTAAAGAGTTTTTCGTTTTCCCTGCTCGTCGGGTGGTTGGCGGGTTGCGCTGGGCCGGAGGTGATCGTGCGACCCGGGAAGCCCCCGGCGCTCTTCAACAACGAGCCGGTCGCAACCTACGAGGGGAAGGCCTCCTACTATTGGAAGCCGCAGCCGACAGCGAGCGGGGAGAGGTTTGATCCGGAAGCGATGACGGCGGCCCACAAGACGCTGCCATTCCAGACGACGGTGCGGGTGACAAACCTGCGGAACGGGAAATCCTGCTTGGTTCGGATCACCGACCGCGGTCCCTACATCCGGGGGAGGATCATCGATTTGAGCCGGGCGGCGGCGCGGGAAGTCGACATGATCAAGGCGGGGGTCGTGCCGGTCAAAGTCGAGGTGCTCAAATCGATCGAGGTCGTTGAGGAGCCGAATCTGCGGCTGACGGCGCAGGCAAGGACTCGGGGTGAAACGATGGCCCGAAACGAGGATGCGGAGCGGGTAGCGGAAAAGCCGAAGCCGTCGCGGGACGAGGGTGGGAACCGACCGGGTGCGCGGCGGGCCAGGCGGCTGTAGTCCCGCCTCGGTGAAGCGCCGGGAACGGTGAATTGCAGGAGACGCGCGACGAGCTTCCCGGAAACTCGACGACGCCGGAGTCACTTGGGTTCGACGAAAAACATCGGAGCGTCGGACTTGCCCTTCATGGGGATGAGGCCGCGCTCGGTGATGGTGACTTGGTCGCGGATGGCGTCGAGGAAGGTGCCGGACACGTTGACGTGACCGGATGCGCCCTCGCTCTCGAACCGGGCGGCGGTGTTGACCGTGTCACCCCAGACGTCGAAGGCGAATTTGCGGTTGCCAACAACTCCGGCGACGAGGGGACCGCGGTGGAGGCCGAGGCGGACGCCCCAGTAGGCGGTGCCAGCGGCGGATTTCTCGCGTTTTCGCTGGTCGATGAAAGCGCGGATTTCGAAGGCGACGCGGAGGATGCGGGCGGCGGCGTCGGGGGTGGGTTCTCCCATGCCGGAGAGGCAGATGTAGGCGTCGCCGATGGTCTTTAATTTCTCGACGTCGTGGTGGTCGGTGATGCGGTCGAACTCGACGAAGCAGACGTTGAGTTCGTCGAGGAGTTCGCCGGGGGCGAGGCCCTCGGCGATGGCGGTGAAACCGGAGAAGTCGGCGATGAGGACGTTGACGTTTTCGAGGTGGCGGGCTTCGACGCGGCCGTGCGTCTTGAGTTCTTCGGCGATGTCGTCCGGGAGAATGTTGCGGAGCAAGGCGTCGGAGCGCTCTTTTTCCTGGGCGAGATCGCGCTGGCTGTGGAGGAGTTCTTCCTTGAGGCGGATGGATTCCTGTTGGAGCTTCGAGCGTGTCGTGGAGGCGGAGCTGCTGCTCGACGAGGCGGCCGAAGTCGCGGAGCATCGCGACCTGGCGCTCGTCGAAGTCGCGGGGCTTGGTGTCGAGAACGCAGAGGGTGCCGACGTTCACGCCGGGCTCGATGGCGACGGGCATGCCGGCGTAGAAACGCGAATGCGGGAGTCCGGTCACGAGCGGGCTCTGGGCGAAGCGGGGGTCGAGGGTGAGATCGGGGACGATGAGCGGGTCGTTCTGGAGAATGGCGTGGCCGCAAAACGAAATGTCGCGGGGCGTCTCGACCGTGTCGATGCCGTGCTTGGATTTGAACCACTGGCGATTCATGTCGACCATCGAGATGTAGGCGATGGGGACGTCGAAGACGCGGGCGGCAAGCTCGACGATTTGGTCGAAGCGATCTTCGGGCGGGGTGTCGAGGATGCGGAGGTTGTGGAGCGCGCGGAGGCGGGCGTCTTCGTTGGCTGGTTGGGCCAGACACGAGATGCAGGCGATCCCCGGGGCGGGGTCGGCGGACGAAACGAGAGGACTGGCCACGGGAGTTGAGGATCGTCGGCGGGTCGGGATTGTCAAAGTGAAAGGCGGCGGTCGGAGTCGCGTCGCGCCGGAGATTTTTTCTGATTTGCGCTGCCGCGGGCTTCGTGGGAAGTAATTCTCGCTATCGCACAGGATCATTACAGTTGGGAGCGCAGGCCGAGGCGGCGTCGGGGGAAACTTTTCTTCCGGTGGTGGTTTTGGGTGCCAATTTTGTGCGTGATCCTCGGAGTCGTTGGGGCGCTGGTGACGTTCTCGGTGCTGAAGTCCAAATACCAGGCGCGGGCCGATTCGTTCGACCTGAACGAGATGGACAAGATGGAGGCGGCGACGGTCATTTACGACCGGAACGGAACGCAATTTGGGAAGATTTTCATCCAGAATCGGAATCCGATTTTTGGCGACGACGTGCCGGAACTCATGAAGCAAGCGGTGATCGCGGCGGAGGACAACCGGTTCATGGAGCACAACGGAGTGGACTATTGGGGCATCTTGCGGGCGGCGATTGCGAACTACCGGTCCGGGCGCAAGAGCCAAGGGGCGAGCACGGTGACGCAGCAGCTGGCGCGGAATTCGTTCGATATGTTCGAACGGACCTACGAGCGGAAGATGATCGAGATCCTGCTGGCGAACCGGGTGGAGGCAAAATTTTCCAAGGATCAGATCATGGAAATGTATCTGAACCGGGTTTACTTCGGCTCGGGACTCTACGGGGTGGAGGCCGCGGCGAAGGGATACTTTGGCGTGTCGGCGAAGGAAATGAACGCGGGCCAGTGCGCGACGCTGGCGGGGTTGCTCAAGAGTCCGAACGGGTTGTCGCCCTGGAATAATCCCGACGGCGCGAAGGCTTCGCGGAACGTGGTGCTGGGGAAGATGGAGAAAGAGGGGTTCATCACGAAAGAGGAGGAGCGGCGGGATGTCATGGGGCCGATGGTCACGCGAAAGCGCTCGAATCCCTTCAAGGTCTCCTACGCGGTCGATTACGTCCGGCAGCAGACTGTCGCGGCGCTCGGCTACGAGCGGGCGATGAACGGGGGGTTTCGGATTTACACGACGCTCGACCTCGACATGCAGCGGGCGGGCGAGATCGCGATGCGGAAGGAATTGAACGCGGTCGAAGATCGCCCGGGTTACGACCACGAGACTTACGCGCAGTTCGTGAAGAAATTTGCGGGCGCGGAGAGCGAACTGCGGTCGGGGGGATTTCCGAGTGGCAAGGTGCCGACGCCGAAATATCTGCAGGGTGCGGTGATCGCGTACCACAACCCGACGGGAGGGATTCTCACGCTGATCGGCGGGCGGGAATTTACCCACAGCGAATACAACCGGGCGCTGCAGGCGAAGCGATCGCCGGGCACGGCCTTCACGCCGCTGGTCTTCGCGGCGGGCTACGAGGAGGGAATCTTTCCGGGAGAGCTCGTGCAGGACGCGGCGCTCGATAACCGCTACGTCAACATCGGCGGGACGACGGGCATTCTGGGGGAATGGGGCGTGGAGCGGGCGGACAATGAATACGAAGGCAACATCACCGCGCGCGAGGCGCTCGTGCAGTCGAAAAACGCGGCGACCGTGCGGTTTGGTTGGCGGGCTGGTTTGGAGGCGGTGACCGCGCTTGCGGCGAAAGCCGGAATCACGTCGGCGATCCGGCAATTCTCCGGCTCGTTCCTCGGGACGAGCGAGGTGTCGTTGGATCAAATGACTTTGGCCTACACGATGTTTCCCGGCTACGGCTGGCGGACGAAAGCCCCGTATGTCATCCAGCGGATCGAGGATGGGAGCGGCCGCGTCGTTTACGAGGCGAAGGGGGACAAGGTGCCGGTGGTCGAGGACTCGACGGCGTATCAGGTGCACGTGGCGTTGGACGAGGCGCTGCACCGCGGGACGGGCGCGGCGGGTGCCGCGCGGGACGGCCTGGGGGGTTACCCGGCGGCGGGAAAGACGGGCACGGCCTACAATTTTACCGACACGTATTTCCTCGGCTACACGAGCGAGGTGACCTGTGGAGTGTGGGTAGGATTCGACAAGCCGGAAAAGATCTACCGGGGCGCCTTCGGCAGCGAGCTGGCTCAGCCGATCTGGACGAGCGTGATGAACGCGTCGGTGGTGGATTTCGAGCCGCGGGAATTTGAACGCCCCGACTCGGTGACGCCCGTTTCGATCTGCAAGAAGTCCGGACTGCTGGAGACGGGGCGCTGTGAGGACGTGATGCTTGATCCGGCGACGGGTCAGCGGCGGATGATGAAGACGTCCTACATCGAATACGCGACCGAGGCGCAGAAGCCGCACATCGCGTGTGATGTGCACGGCTCGGGGGTGCGGATTTACGCCGCGGAGATGGAGGAATCGGAGTGGCCGCGGGCGGCGTCAGCCGTCGATCTCGCGATGGTGCGTCCGATCGCGATCTCTGAGCCGGCGCTGGTTGGGCTGAACGATGTCTACGGGTCCGTGCGTCCGGCGGCGATGCGGATGCGGGAAGACGAGATTCCGGTCGCGAAGGCGCTGCCGGTGGATCAGATGGTGGCCGAAGCGGCAGCGGCGGATGGCGAGGCCGCGTTGGAGCCGGGGGCGGAAGAGGGACCGCGGGAGGTGCGGAAGGCGCAGTTGGTTCGACCGATGGACGTGCGCGGGTCGGAGCCAGCGATCGAGATCGCGGTGCCGGGGGCGATCGAGTTTTAGCCCAAGTTTCTTAACGTAGTCGGGGAAGGGGCATGAAGACAGGGGGTTGTTTGAAAAGGCACTACAAAGTCGTCAGAGTTTGGCGAAGGTTTTAAGGGGTAAGAAGGAGGCGTTCCAGTCGATGCTCAGTTTCTTGTAAAGGAGGGCTTGCTCAGGATCTGGCAGGGAAGGTTTGCGGATGTGCAGGACGCGACCGTCTTCCAGGGGGAGGGAGGTGGTGACCAGAGAGTGGGTGGAAAGGAGACGGCGGAGGGTTTTCCAATCGCGGGTGTCGCCGGAAGCGCGGAGGGTTTCGCGCACCCAGGTCAGGAGGTGGTAGGCGAGCACGGAGATAAAGATGTGGGCGTCGACGCGGTGTTCGAGTTGGTGGAAGTTGGGGCGCAGACCGAGGGTGCCTTTGAGGCAGGCAAAGCCTTCTTCGGCTTGAAGCAGGACCATGTAGAGGGACCAGGTCTGCGGGGCGCTCAGGGATTGGTCGGTTTTGAGGACGTAATCGCCGCAGAGTTCGGTGGTCTGGGCAAGGGTTTGGTCGTGGCGGGTGGCGTGCAGGGTGCCGTTTTGGTGGGCGAGGGTGTAGAAGCGGGCGACGCGGGGGTGTTTTTTCTGAAGACGTCCGATGGCGCGTTCGATGAGGGCGGGGGCTTTGAGGTGCCCGCCGAGGATGCGTTGGCGGAGGGCTTCGATGTCGGTCAGGAAACGGGATTCGGCCCGCGAGATCATGGCGATTTCTTTTTCCCGGCGCAGGGCGCTGCGGCAGAGGATGAGTGAGCTGTCGGCGTCGTCGGGATCGGTGATGGTTTTGACTTCGACGGGATCGGTGGCGGTGCGCCCGGGGATGAGTTCGAATCCGTCGGCGGCGAAGTCCGCGGCGTAGCGGATGCGGCTGCCCCGGGTGATGTTGATGAGGTAGCCCAGGCGGCGTTCTTTGAGCAGGGCGAGGTTCTCTTTGGAGGCGAAGCCGGCATCGAGGATCACGACGGGAGCGAGCCCTGCGTCGTCGGGCAGGGCGAGTCGGTCGAGCATGCGGGCGAGCGTTTTGCTATCGCCGATGTTGCCCTCGAAGACGTCGTGGGCCAGGGCGAGACCGCGCTCGTCGAAGGTCATGCCGACGGCGACTTGGCGGCAGTCGTTGCGCTTTTGTTTGTTTTTGCCGTGGCGGGCTTTGGGGTTTTTCGCGCAAACGCCCTCGAAATGGGTGTTGGTCACGTCGTAGAGCACGATGCTGCGTTGAACAGAAAAAAGGTCGGCTTCGCGCTGACGCAGTGCCGCTTCGATGGTCGCGCGGTGTTTGAAAAGGGCATCGCCGGTGACGTAGAGGCGGTCTTTGGTGCTTTTGGTCACGCGCAAGTCCAGGAGCTCGGGCAGCGCGGTGCGCCCGGCCCAGTCGATGAGCGCCCATTCGCTGGAGGGTTCGATCAGGCGATTGGCCACCAGGAGTTGGGCGGTGGCGATTTGGCTGGCATTGAGCCCGGCCTTCTCGAGCAACGGACTGAGCCCGAGCTCGTTCCAGGCGTGAAGCGCCACGATTTGCGGGCCGAGTTCCACGACATTTTCCGTGGCTATCCTATCGACCAACACGCCATCGATTTTGCTCGCACTCACCGGGCGCGCGGATTTCGAACGCCCGATGAGTTGCAGAATGCGGGTCACCCAGGCAGCGGCCTCTTCGGTGAGGTCCGCCGCCAGCAATTGCCCATCGCCGCTGAGGTGGGTTTCCACGGCGCGAGCGATGAGGTGCTTTTCCAATTCTGGCAGTTTGGCGTCACCGAGTGATACTATAACCCTTTGACGGGGAAGACCCTCAGCGTTCCGAAAAGACTCGACAAGTTGAAGCAATCCGGTGCCCTTGACGGTTTTGGTGCGGAAAAACATGCCGCAAGGATGAGACTCACCTCAAAATAATCAAACCAATCTTAAATATTTAGGCACTACAATCCGAACTTCCGCTGTGCCCGCGTTGATTATCAACGTGTTACAAATCGCGTTATCGCAAAATTGGGCGATTTTCGCTGACTATGAGTTATCGAATAAGAAACTTGGGTTAGGGGGGGACGCGCTGTGTCTGCCGCCGCGTCACCCGGCCCAGACCTGCCCAGCAGCTCCGCAACACCTGATCGAAACCGGCACTGGTCAGGCGTGCGTCAGGTCGAAGGTGGCGATCTGCTCCAGGATGACGTCGGCCATCGTTGGCTCCGTCCCGATAGCGCTGGCGTAATAGAGGGTTCGCTCGCGGAGGTGATGGGGATTTTTGCGGAAGACTTCGCGCTGGCTGGCGGCGGGTTGGCCTTCTTCCTCGGTCCCGAGCATGACGGGGATGTCCTGGTAGCTGTGGAGGCCGTCGGCGATGAAGAACGGGACGACGACGACGTTCGGGCGGGTCGTCAATTTTTCCCAATCCGAGATGAGGGGCGGCTCTTCCATGTAGGTCGCGAGGACTTCGCCGTAGAGGCCAAGTTCGCCGATCCAGCGGACCTGATCCTTGGCGGCTTTGGCGGAGTTGTCGTTGAGGCTGGTGCCGTGGCCGACGATGAGGAGGCTGGTGTCGGCGGGGTCGACCCCGGGCGCGGTTTGGCGGGCGCGGCGCAGGATGACATCGGTCATCGACGGATGGCTGCCGACGGGCTCGCAGTATTTGAGCGTGCGGGTGCCGCGCTTCGTGAGCGGACCGTCGAGACCGAGCTCGCGGGGGATGACCGTCTGGGTGAAATAGCCTTCGCTGATGAAGTTCGGAACGAGGTAAACGTCGTCGCTCTCGACCATGCGGAGGACTTCGCGGAAGGAGGGCTCCTCTTTCCAGAAGGTCGAGACAACCTCGCCGAAGATGCCGAGGGATCGGATCGAGGCGGCGTGATCGTGGGTCGAAGCGCTGGAGTCGGGGTTGAGCGTGGAGCCGTGGCCGATGAGGACGAGGGCACTGTTCATTTTCGAGTGGGGCGAGGTGGGCGGTTCGTGTAGTTCGATGGTCATGTCGGTTTGCTCAGATAGATGGATTCGTCGGATGGCTCAGGAAAACGGGATGATCGAGCCGTTCTCCGCGACCCAGGTGAGGCACGACGAGGCGGGCGGGCGGCTGATCAGTTACGGACTCTCGAGTTATGGTTACGATCTGCGGGTGTCTTCGGAGTTCAAGGTTTTCACGAACGTTTACAACACCGTTGTTGATCCGAAAGCCTTCGATGACCGCTCGTTTGTCGACATGGACACGGAGATTTGCATCGTGCCGCCGAACTCTTTCGCTCTCGCTCGGAGCGTCGAATATTTCCGGATCCCTCGGGACGTGCTCACGATCTGCGTGGGGAAATCGACCTACGCTCGGTGTGGTATCATCGTGAACGTGACGCCGTTCGAACCGGAGTGGGAGGGGCACGTAACGCTGGAGATCTCGAACACGACGCCGCTCCCGGCGAAGATTTACGCAAACGAAGGCCTGGCGCAGGTGGTGTTCTTTCAGGGCGACGAGGTTTGCGAGACGAGCTACGCGGACCGCGGTGGCAAATACATGAAGCAGCGCGGGATCACGATCCCGCGGATGTGACCGACGATCTCGGTAATCTGGGCCTTTTTCACGCCCGGGAATCCGGACGAGATCGAAGCACGGATGAATTGATTTAAGTTTTCGATGAAATTCCGGGCGTGATTCGTCAAACGCCGTCCTGAGCAGCGAACTCTGCCGCTCGCGTTGGAACGAGATGTCGGGGAATCCGCGGCGACTAAACGTCCTCCGTTTCGTCGTCATCGTTGTCGGAATTGCCCTCCTTAATGTTGGCGAGGACTTCGGACATGTCTTCGACCTCGGCCCAGACGTCTTCGCTCACGTAGATGCTGGCTTTTTGCTGGCAGGCGAGGGCGATGCAGTCGCTGGGACGGGCGTCGAGTTCGATGATCTTGCGCTGCTGGATTTCGTTTTCGGCGGTGATGATGAGCCGACCGAAATAGGTGCCGTTCTTGAGATCGTTGATGATGACGCGCTCGACTTTTGCTCCGACGGCGGAGAGCAGGAGCGCCATGAGGTCGTGGGTGAGCGGGCGCTCCTTCGATTGGCCGCTCATGAACATGCCGATGGCGCTGCCAACGGTCGGATCGACGTAGATGACGAAGATCTTGTCGTCATTCCCGATGAAAACGGCGCACCCACTGCCGGTGGGGATCAGCGCTTTGACGCGCACTTCAACGACCGATTTGCTCATGATGACAGCTTAGCAGCGGAAGGCTCCCGGGGAAAGTCGGCGAGGTAACGACGGGAGAGCGTGACGTAGCGCTCGGCCCAGACGCGGATGCCCGCTTGCTCTTCGTCAGAAAGCGGGCGGACGACCTTCGCGGGTGAGCCGAGGACGAGAGAGCCGGGCGGGATCTGCGTGTGACCGGTGACGGTCGAATTTGCGCCGACGATCGACCGCGCACCGATGCGCGCTCCGTCGAGAATCACCGCGCCCATGCCGATGAGGACTTCGTCCTCGATCGTGCAGGCGTGGATGGTGGCCTGATGACCGACGGTGACCCATTCGCCGATGATCGCCGGGCGGTCGTCGGCGACGTGGACGACGGAGCCGTCCTGGACGTTCGAGTATGCACCGATGCGAATTGGCGCGATGTCGCCGCGGAGCGAGCACTGCGGCCAGACACTGACTTGCTCGCCGATCTCGACGTCGCCGTGGATGAAGGTCTGCGGCGCGATGAAGGCGGATGCAGCGATGAAGGGCCGACGGTCGAGGAATTGGTTGATCTGATCTTCGAATTTCACGGGTGCCACGCTAACACCCAGGCGGCGAAAGGTCTCGCGCCGGTCGGGTTTCCAAAAAACTTTTAAAAAGATTGAACGCGAAGTTGACACCCAGCGGGATTTTCAACTAGGATCACAATCACCTTCAAGCGAAGGATTCCCAAGACTTTCCAAATGAATAAAGTAGAACTTATCGAAGCCGTTCAGAAAAACCTCGGCAAGGAAACCAGCAAAGCCGAAGCCGAGCGCGCAGTCGCTGCCGTGATCGACTCGATCAAGGTCGGTGTGAAAAAGACGAAAGTTGTGCAGCTCGTTGGTTTCGGAACGTTCAAGGTTGCCGCCCGCAAGGCCCGCATGGGTGTTAACCCGAAGACCGGCGACAAAATCAAGATCAAGGCATCGAAAAGCGTCAAGTTTACGGCCGGCAAGGCATTCAAAGAACTGCTGTAAGACTTTTCCCCTGGCGGATTTCCCCCCCGCACCGAGAAAACCCGTTTGGCCATTTGGGCCTAACGGGTTTTCTCACGTTTTGGCGGCGCGTTTGTCGGCTGGGAAAACCGCGCTGCCGGGTTTTCGGGGCTGTTTCGCTGGGGGGGCGCGTAGGCTTCAGGTGAAGACTCGCCGCTCGTCGACCGCACGCACTCCGTCCTTGAAGTGGGAACGCAGTGGCGCGCTTTCCCTGCCATTTTCGGCGATGGATGGCTGACGCCATGGTTGATTGATCAGGATCCCGGCGTATGGTGCGCGCGTGGTAAGAGTTGTCGGTATCTTGGTAGCAGTTTGGGCACTGGCGGCGGGAGTCATTTGGCTCGTGCGGGCGGAGCGTCCGACTCCGGCTAAGATCGATGCCTACCTCGAAGCGAACCCGATCGGGGGACTTGAGCCTGGGGAACGGGCGCAAGTTATTGAGGTAATGGCTTCGAAGGTGAATCGGCTGGAGTTCGATGATCGGCGGGAACTTCAGCGGACCGAGCGCGCCCGGGATTTTTTCGAGGCGATGACCGACGAGGAGCAGAGTCGTTACCTCGATCTGACTCTGCCTGAGGGCTTCAAGCAGGTGATGCTGGCGCTCAATAAGATGACGCCGGAGAAGCGGAAGAATCTGGTCGAGCGGGCGTTGGAGAACATCGAGAACGGCGGACCGCCGGAAGAAGCGGATCGTCCGCCGGTGGACGATGCGATGATGCAGAAGATTGTGGCGCAGGGGATGACGTCGTTTTACGAGGATGCGAACGCGGAGGTGAAAATGGATTTTGCGCCGGTTATTGAACAGATCCAGCAGTCGCTGCGTTTCCGGAACTAGGTCTGACTGTTCACCATGGAGGGCACGAAGAGCTGGGGGGGAATGCAAGTCAAGCGCCCGAATTTTTCTCCTTCTCTTACACCGACGAGGTGTGGGGGATTTTCGATGGTCGAGTTGCTGGTCGTTCTGGCGGTAGTGGCGATGCTGGCGGCTTTGATCGTTCCGGTCGTCGCAAAGTCGATGGAAAGGGGCCGGACGGCGGCTTGCCTGGGAAATTTGCGCCAACTCGGAGTGGCTTTGAACGTCTACCTCGGCGAGCATAATCTCACGATGCCGACGCTGGCCGTGGGGCGACCGGGTAACGGTGGTCGGCAGGAGACGATCAACACGGTGCTCGCGGACTACACGGACAAGGCGCAGATCTTTCAATGCCCATCCGATCCCGGGATTTGGGAGGAGACGGGGACAAGCTATTTTTGGAATCCGACGTTGAACGGTCAGCGGGCGACGGCGCTGGACTTTCTCGGGATCACCGATTCGGCGATTCGGATTCCGGTGCTGGCGGACAAGGAAGGTTGGCACCGCGGGGGCGGGCCAGAGGTGAACATCCTTTATGCCGACGGGCACGTTACGAATGGCTTAAACCTGTCAGCGGAGAATTGACGAGATGCTGAGGATCGATGGGATTACCAAGACCTTCAAGGGTCGGGTGGCTTTACACCCGCTGTCGCTGGAGGTCGCTCGTGGCGAGATCTTCGGGCTGCTGGGACACAACGGGGCGGGAAAGAGCACAACTTTCGGGATGACGCTGGGGCAGGTGCGACCGGACGCAGGGGAAGTCTGGATCGACGGGATTTCGGTGCAGCGGGATCGTAGCCGTGCGTTGGCGCGGGTCGGGGCCATCTTCGAAACGCCGTCGTTCTACGATTACCTGAGCGGGTGGGAGAATCTGCGGATGCTGGTGGCTTACACGACAGCCGTCTCCGAGGCGCGAACGCGGGAGGTGGTGGACTTGGTGGGAATGACGGAACGGATCGGGGACAAGGTGCGGGTCTACAGCCACGGGATGCGACAGAGGCTAGCATTGGCGCAGGCGTTGTTGCCCGAGCCAGAGTTTATCCTGTTGGACGAGCCGAGCGAGGGATTGGATCCGGAGGGAATCGAGGAGATGCGTCGGCTGATTCTGCGTTTGCGGGACGAACGAGGTCTGACGGTGATGCTGTCGTCGCACCTGCTTTCGGAGGTGGAGCTCCTGTGTGATCGGGTGGCGATTCTGAATCAGGGTCGGCTGGTCTTTTGCGGAAAATGGAAAGAAAGTGCGGAGGCGCAGCGGAGGGTGCGATTCGACGTGGATAAATGGGCGGTGGCCGGGGCTTTGCTCGAAACGGCGGGGGGCGTTCTGGAACCGGATGGCGTCGTGATTTTGCCGGAGACGGTGGAGGTCGCGGACTTGGTCTGGGAAATGGTGCGGGCCGGCGTGCGGGTGAGCGGGGTGCAGCCGGTGCGGTTGTCGCTGGAAGACTTTTATCTGGGGAGGTTGCGGGCGTGATGCGAAGGTTCGTGCTCCAGAAACGACCGGCTGGAGGCCGATATCCCGCATTGTCGGCTTCCAGCTGGATCAGGATTCTAGAACGTTTGGACCGAGCGACATGAGTTTGTATTGGCTGCAATTGCGGGGCGAATTAAGGAAGCTCTTCGCGCGAAAACGGACCTACATCGGCTTCGGGGCGTTTCTCGCGATCGAGCTCGTGCTGCTTGGTCTGCTGCGGCTCGACCGGGTGCAGCGATCGGTGGCAAAGACCATCGAGGCGAGTGGCTACGACGCGACGGAGTATCTCTCGGGCCTGACACTCGCGATGATGATCCTGCTTTTTACCGTGTTGCTACTCGGGGCGCTCTATCTGGCGTTGGTCGCGGGGGACCTCGTGAGCAAGGAGGTCGAAGATGGGACGATGCGAATGATTCTCTGTCGCCCGGTGTCGCGGTTGACGCTGCTCTCGCAGAAGGCGCTGGCCGGGTTCGTCTACACGGGGACGCTGGTGCTCTTCATAAGCGCGACGGCGTTGATTGCGGGACTCATTGATCACGGGATGGGCGGGTTGTTCGTGTTCGCGCCGATGGAGCGGGTCTTCGCGTTGTATGAGTTCGGCGAGGGGCTGGGGCGGTACGCTCTGGCGCAGCCATTTCTTATCGTGAGTTTGTTTACGATTACAGCGATCGGGTTTTTCTTTTCTTGCCTGAACATGAAGCCTGCAGCGGCCACGATTGTGACGCTTTCGATTCTGCTCATTGATTCGATCCTGAAGAACGTCCCGTATTTCGACACGATCCGGGAGTGGTTTCTGACGGCGCAGATGGCGGCGTGGGTGCGGGTATTCGAACCGCGGATTCCGTGGGATGGGATCGTCGAAAGCTACGCGGTGCTTCTGGCGATTGACGCGACGCTCCTTGTGCTCGGGTGGATGGCTTTCGAGCGGCGCGACTTTAAGTCGTAGAGCAACTCGTCTGGTAGCCTGATCGGCTTCATCGAACCGCCGCTGCGGTCAATTCGCCAACAGGATGGGGCCTTCTGGGGAGGCGGAACCACCGGTCTTCTCGAGACTGACCGCGAAGGAGGAATCGGCGGAGACGGATTGGGTCGGGGCAAACTCGATGGTGGCGGAGCCGTCCGGCGCGACGGTGAAAGTGCCGGCGCTGATGGGTGCAGCCTGCTTTTTGTCGAGGACCCAGAGTTGGTAATCCTGACCGCGCTCGGCCTTGGGAAGTCGGCGGACGTTGAGAACGCCGGTCTGTTCGTCCTGGCTCCACGCGATGGAAGCGAGGTAGGTGGAGTCAACTTGGGACGTGAGCGTCGCGACCTTCATCTCGGCGACGGCGCTGCGGTCTCGGAGGGAAGAAATCTGGGCCTGAAGATCGGCGGCGTCTTCGGACAGGGCGGCGAACTGCTTTTCCGAAGCGTTGAGAGCTTCAGCCGCGGTGCGATTTTTACTCTCCAGACTAGCGACCTGCTTGAAGAGGTCTTCGGAAACGGCGGTTTGCGTCGCGAGTTCGCGCGACTGCTGCATGAGCGACTGGTTGTTCGTCCAGAGGATGCCGGCGAAGATCGCGAGAGCCGCGGCGGCTGCCCACGGAATCCACGTGGATTTTTGGGCGCTAGGTGAAGCGGCGGTGCTGGCGGGCGACGCCGATTCCGCGACGCCGAGCCGCTCGTTGCGGACAGCGGCGATGACGTCGCTTTTGAGTGACGGCGGGAGCGCAACCGACGGGGCCGAATAGGCGAGGAGGGCGATGTCTTCGCGCAGCTCATCGACGTAGGCGCGGAGTTCCGCGTCGGCGGTCAGTCGAGCGTCGAACGCTTCGAGTTGATCGTCCGGCAGACAGCCGAGGACGAAGTCAATCGCTTGGTCGTTGGTGGATTCGTCGATCATTCCTTGATCTCGACTCCGGTTTTGCGTCGCAGCTTGGCGATACCAAGGCGGATGCGGGACTTGACCGTTCCAACGCTTTCGTGGAGTCGCTCGGCGATCTGCGGATGGGTCAGCCCGTCGAAGAAGGCGAGCGATACGGCCTCGCGCTGGTTGCTCGGGAGTTCCTCGACCCATTTTGCAACGATGACCGCGCGTTCGTTTCCGGCGGTCTCGGCAGCGGCGTCAAGCGTCTCGTCGATGGGCTCGTTGGCGGGGTTGGGCTCGGCGGAGCCAGGAGCTTCGGGGAGTCGACGCTGAGTGTGGCGCAAGCGGTCGATCGCTTTGTTGCGGGCGATGGTGACGAGCCAGGTGAAGGGGCTCGACCGGCGACCATCGAAGGTCTCGGCGTTCTTCCAGAGAGAGACAAAAACGTCCTGAACGACCTCTTCGGCGTCGGCTGGGTTGCGAAGAATCCGGTGGACCATGGAGTAAAGCGGTCGGGCGAAGCGGTCGTAGAGATCGCCAACGGCGGACTCGTCGCCGTCGGCGAGACGTTTGATTAATTCGAGTTCGTCGTTGGGTGCATCCATCGCGTGCGCCGCGGAGAATAGCGGCTTCGCGACGAAACCCCAATCATTTGTGGGCCTGCGCAGTGCAAAGTCGGTGATTCCCGACGGAAGTCTCGATACGTCCAACTTCCGCCGGGGTTGCACCAACCAACCCTTGATCAGGTGAATCGAAAGATCGACCACATCCGCCGATTTCGCAACCGTGGCCGGGAAGGAAATCGGATTCCGCAAATTTGGGAAATGAAGAGCAAGGTCGGACATTGGTCTAAACCGATCTTCGTTTGGAGACTCATGGTGGATCAGCGTTTTTTCCAACCGAGGGGCGGGTCGCTAGAATAATTCGTCGGTCGGCTCGGGGATGAAGTCGGCGAACTTCTTGTGAAGGTCGTTGAGCTTACCGACGTAATATTCGACGTTTTCATCCCGTGCGTCGCCGTTCCAGCTGGTCACGAGTCGGGCGTGGTCGTAGGCGGTGACCTTCTTTTTCCCGCCGGTGATGTAATAGCTGACCGTGTCGCCGGCTTGGTAGTTTCGGTCGCTGGCCAGCGCGAGTTCGAAGGCGGCGGAGCGGTTGCGCGACGAGGCGGCGATCTTTTTCTCGTAGGCGGCTGGGCTGTCCTGCAGGGCTTCCGTTTTGGCAATTCGCTCGACGGGCCAGGAGCGGGCGCGGAGGTCGCGCTCGTAGTCGGCGCGAAGCTGGTGCGCCGCGGCAGCGTCTTCGGCGAGGATGTGACGGACGAGCCGTTGGAGAAAGTCGCGGAGGTAGGGTTCCATGCCGCGGCTTTTGAGGGCGGCACCCTTGAGGATGAGCGTGCCGTCGGCCTCGAGGAGCGCGTAGTTCTTGGCCTTGTAGCTGAACATGGCGTCGTAGCGGTGGTCAAAATCCACTTCGATGCCGTCGGGGAGCTCGGCGCGGAGGCCGGCGTCTAGCGTCTCGACGGTGACGCCGTGGGGTGGTTGGAAATAAATGCCGTCCGTGTCGATTTCGATGATGTGGGACCCCTGTTCGTTGAGCCAATCGACCATCTGGCGGAGGAGCTCACGACCTTTGGCGGTGACGGCTGCGGCGGCGTCGAAGTCGGCAAAATGCCCTTGGCCGAAGCCGAGGTAGCCGTAGAACGAGTTGATGAGAATCTTGAACGTGTTCTGCAGCGCGGAGAAATGGCGGCGCGAGGTCTCATCGGTCGCGTCGCGCATCTGCCCTTTGGCCGCGAGGCGGAAGGTCCGGAGATCACGGAGGAGGCCGGAGAAGACGGCGAGGTGGTCCGTTTTCGGGAGATAGTCGAAGGTGAGAATGACCGATGGGTAGAGCGACGCGACGTCGCAGTGCCAGACGTCGCGGGCGACTCCGTGGAAAAAGACGTCCGTCATGCCTCCTTCAAAAAATCGGGACTCGGGTGGCTCTGGGAGCGAGTGGCCGCGGTGAAAATACTCGCGCAGAAAGAGCGCGTCGATCTTGGTTGCGTTGCCGCGAACGATGACGTCTTGGTAGTTGTAGGGAAAGATCTGCGCCTGGATGAAGTAGCTGGGCGACAGCGCGGCGGCAACGGCGGCGGTCACGCGCGGGTCGGTGGGAGCCAGCGTGGCGTCGGCAAGCTTGAGGTGAGCGGCGACGGTGGGGAGGTCGAAGTCTTCGAGTTCGCGCGTGCCGATGTCGTAGTATTGGGCGAGGACCCAGGTATCGACGAGGTGGCGTCCGTGGCAGGCGAAGCGGGGGTATTGGATCGTCTTCTCGGCGATCTGGAGGCGGGAGTTGCGACTGGTGAGCACGGACTCGTCGCGTCCCCAGGGGAGCGTGGTTTTGGATTTCTTCACGTCGGCGACGAGGGCGGGGAGGATTTCCTTGAAGAGGTTGTGACCCTCGATCACGTCCGGGTCGCGGTCGGCGACGGCGGCGTTGAGTTGGGCGGTCGCGCCGCCGGCGGTGCGGTCGATGTCGAGGGTCCAGCCCGTGGTGTCACCCAGGTGAATGGTCTCAGCGTCGAGGCCGATCTGGAGGCGGTGGAGGTCTTCGAAAACGAGTTCCTTGAAGAGGGTGAGGCCGGTCTGCGTGAGGAACTGCTGGACTGGGTCGGAGAGCGCGAAGCTAGCGACCCCGGTGCCGCGGGCGGCAGCGCGAGAATTTTGAAAATGCTTCCAGGCCTTGAAGCGGCGGATGAAGCGGAGCGGTCCGGGGCCGTTGAGCGGCTGGTCGTCCTCGGTGCCTTCAGCCTGCCACGCGAAGGCGGTGAAGTCGCGGGTCTGGACGGTGATCCCGCCGTCCGGTTGGCGGACGTAGAGTAGCATCGTCTCAAAAATGCCGGGTTCGACGGCGACGATGCGGGCTAGCGGATCGCGGCCGAACAGGATGGGATTGTCGTAGGTGTCCACGGGGAAGACGGTAGGCGAGCCGCGGCGGGAGTGTCACGAATTTGGGTGGATTTGAGGGTTGCAACCGCGCGGCCATGGGGGACGTTCTGTTCCACGGTAAATGTTCGAAATTCTCTTCATTTTCGGAGCCATCGCCTGGGTCGTCCTCACGGCGATCGAATGGCTGGCGACGCTCGCCGCCTTTCCGACCATCGTGGCTGGAGTGGTCATCGTCCCGGTGCTTGCCGTGTGGTCATACGGACGCGGGCTTCGGGAACTTCGGTTGGAATTTCTCAAGACCCGGCGCGGGTTCCTCCCACCGGAGCGCTTCTATTGGCCGGAGCAGTCGCGGGGCCTTGCGCACAGATCCGGTTGGTTGGTCGCCGCGAGTTTGGTGACGTGGGCGGTGGCGATCTGGCAGCCCGCTTCACTTGCCGTGACCGTGACGTCGGTCATTGGATGGGTCGCGGGACTGGCTGCGATCATTTGCTCGGGCGTCGCGACGGCGTGGGTGGTGATTTTTTTCCGCGGATCGCAGCGGTTCGACGCTCTGACGCCGAACGTGATGGGTGCATTGCGAAGGGGAATGTTCTGGCTCTCGGACAACCACGAATTCCTCGGCGAGGAGCCGGAAGTGCCGCGGAAGAAAACGCGGGAGTCGATCTACTGAGCTTCGGGATTGCGTCGTTTGACGAGCCGCAGCTCGGTCCCGCGGGCCTTGGGGTGGAAGTCGACGCAATCGAACGCGGTCTGCATAATGCGGACGCCGAGGCCGCCGGGGCGAAAGTCCTGCAGGTCGCGGCCACGGATTTTCTCCGGATCGCAGGACGTGCCGAAGTCGCGGAGGATGCATTCGATCGAATCGCCGGAGCAATCGCAGCGGAGGCGGATCGGGCGCTCGGGATCACCCTGGTAGGCGTGGCGGATGATGTTCGCGCAGGCTTCGTCGAGTGCGAGGACAACGAGTTCGGCGTCCATCTCGGGCACGCCTGATTCGAGGAGAAACGCGCGGACTTCATTCCGCATGGTGCGGAGTTCGCGGGTGTCACTTTCGAACCGGAGATCGAGCGTCATTCGAAGCCTCCGATCAGGATGGTGAGATCGTCGCGGGGGGCTTCGTTGCCACGGTAGCGTTTCTCGACGGAGACCAGGTGGTCGACGACGGAGCGCGGGTCCGGGAAATCGCGACGGAGCTCCTCGGCGAGATGATCGTCAAAAAATTGGCCCGTGTCACCGTGACGCGACTCGGACAGACCATCGGTGAAAGTGACGAGGTATTCGCCGCGGCCTAACGTGATCTCATTCTGTTCGTAAGCGACGTCGGGAAGCACGCCAAGTGGGAGAGCGCCGGGCGTCTGAATCTCGATGGGCTTGTTCTCGTGGCTCACGATCCACGGGCGGCAATGACCCGCGCTGGAGAGCTCGATCACGCGGGTTGCGGGGATCAGCCGACCAATGAGCGTCGTGATGAACATGCCGCGCACGATGTGATCGTGGAGCGTGCTGTTGAGCGTAGCGAGGGCGGCGGCTGGGCCGGTCGCGGTGGCAAAGACAAATTGCATCGCGCTGAGCGTCTGCGCCATCAGGAGCGAGGCCGGGATTCCCTTGCCGGACACGTCGCTGATCGCAAAGAAGACGCTCCCGTCGTTGCGCGGGAAGACGGAGAAGAAATCACCGCCCACGTCGGACGCCGCCTTGTTGTAGCTCGCGAAGACAGCTCCCGGCACGAACTCCGGGACTGCCCGGGAGAGGAGTTCCTGCTGGATCTCGGCGGCGATGGAGACGTCGCGGTTGACGCGCTCCTGCTCGCGGATGCGATCAATGGCGCGGAGCTTCTCGATGGCCGTCGCGATGAGGTTGGAGTAGGCCTCGAAGCCTTCGAGGTCTTCGGTCTCGAAGGATTGTTTGTCCGTGGGATTGAGGATCTGAAGGACGCCGATCAGCGAACCGTCACGTTTGAGTGGGGCGCAGAGAATCGAGCGTGTGCGGAAGCCGCTGGCCCTGTCGGCGTCGCGGAAGAAGCGCTCATCCGCGTAGGCGTCGGGGATGAGTAGACTCTCGCCGTGCTCGAGCACCCAGCCCGAGATGCCCTGACCGCGCGGGACGGTGATCCGCGGCTGCGCGAACTCGCCCATCGAGGAGGATGAGATTTCCAGAGAGAGGGCGCCATTTTCCTCATCCAGAAGAAATAGCGAGGCTGCTTCCGCCCGAACAACCCTCCGGGCTACGTCGAGGACGGCGCGCAGCAGCTCGTCGTAATCGGTGATGGAATTGATGAGACCACTTACCTCGACAAGACCCCGATGGACGGCCAGGGACTTCCGAAGGGAGACGAGTTCAAGTTCCACTGAATGAGCATCAACGGAAACTCCGGAAAATCGAGCCGGAAAATTTCCGTTGGATTTTGCGACCACCTTCGCGAAGCTAATAGCGTGAAAGGTTACGTCGCAATTCCGATTCTCCTGCTCGCCGTCGCGACGGCGGCGACCGCAGAGACCGCCTACCGAGCCTTGGAGGTCATCAAAGCGGCCAAGGGCGACGCCGTGTTGGATCAACTCATCGAGGCGCGGGGTGAGAGCGGGACGCCGCAGCCGCAGTCCTGGACGATCGTGATGATCGATTCGACGGCCCGCGGGGGGGTGCGGGAATTTGTGATCGCTGACGGTGCGATCCGGTCCGAGCGGACGCCGGTGCGCGGTTATTCCGGTCAGGCCGGACTGCCGCCGATCAACTTTTCGCGGCTAAACTTGGACTCCGATGGCGCGTTCACGGTGGCGGAGAAAGAGGCCACGGGCGAGCGGGTCGGCTTCAACACCGTGGACTACACTTTGAGCACCGATCTCTCGACCGGATCGCCGCAGTGGGTCGTGCGCCTCTTCGATTACATGGGCGCTCCCGTCGGGACACTGGAAGTGTCCGCGGAAAATGGCAAACTTGTTCAAGGACTGCGGATCGACCCCGACGCCCGGGTCGCCGATCGTTCCGGCGACGACCGCACCGAAACCGTGGTCGTGCGCGGGACCGATCAGCGCGACCAAGGGAGCGCCGATGAGAGCGACGAAATGGGTGGCGTCTTCGGGTTCGTCAAGCGACGAGCGGAGTACGACGCCAACAAGGTGAAGAACGTCACGCTCCGCACGGCTGGAACCGTCCAGAAATTTTTGACCGGCAAGGACACCGTCAGCCCGGACGAGGATCGATCTCGCTAGCGCGAGGTGGTTGGCCATTCATGGGAACGATCCTTTTGCTCGCTGGCCTTGGGTTCCTGCTCGTCGTTGCGGAGATGTTCCTGCCCGGTATGGTGCTCGGGATTCTCGGAGCGATCCTGCTCGGCGCATCCGTGGTGGTGGGGTTTACGGAATTTGGTGCGGGCGGGGGCACGGTTGTCTTCTGCGTCGTGATGACGGGATCGATCATCGCGTTTCTACTCTGGATGAATCTCTTCCAGCGCACCGCGGTCGGGCGGAATCTCACGCTCGGCGTCAGTCTCGGCGCGGGTGACGATCTTCCCGAAGTCGCTTCGCTGCTGGGCAAGGACGGCAAAGCGATCACCGATTTGCGGCCCGCCGGAAAGATTCAGATCGAAGGCAAGAGGGTCGACGTCGTGGCCGAGAGCTCTTACGTCGAAGCCGGGGCCGCGGTCACCGTCATCCAAGCCGGGGGTTCGCGCGTCGTCGTCCGGAGAAAAAGTTAGCCGATCCGCCGACCTGCGGTAAGGTCTTCCTTCTGCATAGTAAACCCATCACTCATCCATGAATTTCTTCGTTCTCATCGTCTTCGGCGTCCTTCTCATCATCGGCCTGGTGCTGCTGATTGTTCTTCTCAACTTCTTCGGCATCTGGCTCCGGGCCAAGGTCGCGGACTCACCGGTCAGCTTCGGCAACCTGATCGGAATGCGGCTTCGAAAAGTTCCCACCGGTCTCGTCGTGGATAACCGCATCACCAGCGTGAAAGCTGGCCTCCCGATCAGCACCGATTTGCTCGAAGCCCACTACCTATCGGGTGGAAACATCTCGAACGTTGTCCTCGCGCTCGTCGCCGCCGACAAGGCCGGGATCACCCTGGACTTCAACCGCGCCTGCGCGATCGACCTCGCGATCAAAGGGACCACCAAGACGGTGCTCGAAGCGGTCCGGACTAGCATTAACCCGCGGGTAATCGATTGCCCGAATCCAGCCACCGGGAAGACGACCATCGACGCAGTTGCCCGGGATGGCATCGGTGTAAAAGTCCGCGCCCGGGTAACCGTCCGGTCAAATCTGGACCGTTTCGTCGGCGGTGCCACGGAAGAGACCATCATCGCGCGCGTCGGCGAAGGCATCGTGACCTCGATCGGCTCGGCGATTTCTTACAAAGAAGTGCTCGAGAACCCCGACCGGATCTCGAAGCTCGTCCTCGAGAAGGGACTCGATAGCGGCACGGCGTTCGAAATTCTCTCGGTCGACATCGCCGACATCGACATCGGCGAAAACGTCGGCGCGAAGCTGCAGGAGGAGCAGGCCGAAGCGGATAAGGTCGTTGCGCAGGCCAAGGCGGAGATGCGGCGCGCGGCTGCTGTCGCGACCGAGCAAGAAATGAAGGCGCGCGTCCAGGAGATGCGGGCAAAAGTCACCGAAGCCGAGGCGCAGGTGCCCGAAGCCATGGCCGAGGCGTTCCGCAGCGGAAACATGGGCATCCTCGATTACTTGCGGATGAAAAACATTCAGTCGGACACTGACATGCGTGAGTCGATTGCGAAGCCAGATAAGTCTCCCGGTCAGACGGGAGTCTAGTGGACGCAGTTTTCGGAGGCAGGAAGCCGCCGGTCCTTGAATTACCTCAGATCTATCAATAACCATGCCTTGGGAACAGCTTGCGATTCTGGTCATCATCGGTCTCATCAGTTTCGTGAACTGGGTGATGCAGAAGTCGGCGGAGCACAAGGAGGCGAGGCGGCTTCAAGAGCGGATCGACCGGGGTGAGCTGGAGGCTTCGGCTGAGGACGACGACTACGGTGGCGAAGCCGAGCGGGCTTACGAGGCGGAGGAGCAACGGCGTCGGTTCATGGAGGCATTGGGTCTTCCGAGCGACGATCCCGAGCCGCGTCCGCAACCGACGCAGCGGGAGCCAGTCGTCGAAGCGGCACCGTCGGTTCACGGACGCGCGCGAAATTTCCTGCACAAGCTCTCGGGTGATCTGGAACGTCGCCTGATTCCAGAAGAGGTGGCCCCGGTCGTTCCTCCGCCCATTGTATCCCGGCCCGCACCGGTTTCGAACCGCCGTCATCGGTCCGCGAAAACGGTGGCCGCTCCATTGGCACCTGGGGGACAGTTGGAATTCTTGAGCGAGCCAGGAGGCCTGAGAAAAGCGGTGCTCGCGCAGGAGGTCCTCGGTCGCTGCAAAGGCCTCTCGTTCGACCTGTAATCAAGCGCGAAGCTCGTGCGTCCCGAGGTAGGGAAGCCGCGCCGCGAGTTCCGGGGTTTCTGCGGTGAAAGGCTGAAAATGACGTGCAGACGTGCGCATTGGTTCATGATCGTCCCACGACGGGTCGGACAGATTTCGACGGACGGCGTTCATCGGTGATCCCAAGTGTGAACCCGGCGGAACGGCCTCCTTCCCTTGGCTGGACGACGTTCCCCGCCTTGCGTGAACCTACGGAATCACGTTCAGTGATCGCGTGGCTGAAGAACGCATTCCGAAGATCGACCTCCACCGGCACCTGGACGGTTCGGTCCGACTCGAAACGATCCTCGAGCTCGGCGAGAAGTACGATTTGGGCCTCCCTGCACGAACATTGGAAGGCCTGCGGCCTCACGTGCAGATTTCCAGTCCCCAGCCGGGACTCATGGCCTTCCTCGACAAATTTCGCTGGATGGTCGGTGTGCTGGTCAACGCGGACACCTGTCGCCGCGTTGCCTACGAAAACGTCGAGGACGCCAAGCGCGAGGGCCTGGATTACGTCGAGCTGCGCTTCAGCCCCGTCTTCATGGCGAAGCCTCATGGCTTAAGTCCGCTCGCCGTCGTCGAGGCGGTGATCGACGGAGCTCAAGCGGGGGCTAGAGCTTTCGGGGTGAAGGTGAAGCTCATTGGTATCATCAGCCGAACGTACGGCGTCGGATCGGGATGGAGCGAACTCGAGGCGCTGCTGGCGCATTGGAAAGACATCAGCGCGATCGACCTTGCCGGGGACGAGGCGCAATTTCCTCCCGAGCTTTTCGTCGAGCACTTTTCCAAGGCCAGGGACGCAGGGTGGAAGGTGACCGTTCACGCCGGGGAGGCCGGCGGGCCGGGAGGCGTCTGGACGGCGGTTCGGATGTTGGGGGCCACGCGGATCGGCCACGGCGTGCGGGCGATCGAGGACCCGAAATTGGTCGATTACCTCCGGGAGCACCGGATCGGTCTCGAGTGCTGTCTGACGTCGAACGTCCAGACGAGCACCGTGCCGGATTACGCGAGTCACCCGATCAAAGCATTTCTCGAAGCGGGCTTGCTCGCGACGATCAACACCGACGATCCGGGGATCAGCGGGATCGATCTGGATCACGAGCTGACGGTCGCAGCGCCGGAGGCCGGGTTGAGCGAGGAACAAATCCTCCAAGCGAAGCGGAATGCCGCGGAGATCGCTTTCGCACTCTAGATTCGCACTTTTCGGGTTCCGCATCGAACCGCGGGCTGCGAGGATTGTGGGATGGGTATGGACGAAAGTGTTTTGGTTGTTCCGAGGTCGATCTTCGACGAAGTCGGCAGTTTTCAGGGGTTTTGCGGTGAGCCGGAGCCTTATTTGAACGCGTTCTTCCAGTCGGGAAATAACCATTTTGCTCCACGTTCCGAGGTGGAGACGGATCCGTCACGCAAGCAGATCATTCCCTACGCGGTTTTTCGATTTGAAGACCGAATTCTCCACTACGTCCGGGGTGGAGGAGGTGGGGAAAAGCGGTTACTGGCGAAGGGGTCGATCGGGATCGGCGGGCACATTAATGACTCGGACGTGGCGTTAGCGACTTTCGACACCCAAACTTACCGGAAGGCGGTCGATCGCGAGATCTCGGAAGAACTCCGGATCCAGGACGGATTTACGGACCGAATCGTTGGCCTGATTAACGACGACAGCACCGAGGTCGGTCGGGTCCACCTCGGGGTGGTTCACTTGGTCGCGTTGAACTCGGACCGCGTATCCGCTGGAGAGACGGTGATCGAACAGCTCGATTTTCTAACCGAAGCGTGTCTCCGCGAGCGGATGGAGACGATGGAAAGTTGGTCGCAGATCGTTCTGCGCGGGTGGAGTCAGTTCGAAGGCTGAGCGGTGATAACCTCCGCTACCAGTTTGTGATCCACTTTACTTCGTCGGTGCTGTTTTTCTTGCCCTGCGACCAGAGGTCAAAGAAAAACTCCCCACTGCGGTCGGGATCGCCGGGAAATTCGTAGCGGTAAGGGTTTCCGAAGGGATCGACGAGGGTGCTGGCGGCTAGATTGGTCTCGTAGGGAGCGTTCTTGTTCTGAACGCTGAGCATGTTCGGGGGGATCTCGAAGTAAATTTTCGTGCCGTCGTTGATCGGATCGAGTGCGAGGACTTTGATCAATTCCCGTGTCGACGTGTCCCCTCCATTCGCCGTTGGATACGTCCCATTGTCAATTTTGTAGCTCTCCAGCGCACTTTCCAGCGCCGCGATCTCCGTCTTTGCGCGAGACGTCGCCGCCTTTTCTTGCACGAAGCCAGACGTCTGGAGGATCAAGCCTGCCAGGATCGCAATGACGGCGACGACGACCAGCAGCTCGATGAGCGTGAAGGCGCGTTGCGCGTTTCGACGGACGGAACTAGCCGGATGGGGGATCATCGTTTTCACGGGTGAAGCGTAGCGCAGGTCTACTGCGACTGCATCCCCTGAATGATGCTGATGAGCGGCAGGAAGAGAGCGATAACGATCGTTCCGACGATCACCGCCAGGAAAACGATCATGATCGGCTCCAAGAGCGACGTGAGGCCTTGGACGGCATTGTCGACTTCGTCGTCGTAAACTTCCGCGACCTTGAGGAGCATCTCGGGCAGCTGCCCCGTTTCTTCGCCGACGTCGATCATGCTGATGACCATGGGCGGGAAGACGCCACTCGCCTCGAGCGGCTGGACGATGGATTCACCTTCCTTGACCGCGTCGTGCACCTTGCCGATGGCGTCGGCGATGACGGTGTTACCGGCGGTCTCACGGGTGATGAGGAGGGCTTGGAGGATCGGGACGCCGCTGGTGACGAGCGTACCGAGCGTCCGGCTGAAGCGCGAAATGGCGCTTTTTCGGGTGAGATCGCCGAAGAGCGGGGCCTTCAACTTGATGTTGTCGATGGCCATGATGCCCTTGGCCGTCCGGGAGACGAGTTTGTAGACGATGAAAAGGACCACCGCACCGACAATGATGAGGAGGATGTGATTCTTAACGAGGTTACTACTCGCGATGACAAACTGCGTGAGAGCCGGTAGCGGCTTGCCACCGAGCATGTCCGCGAAGATCGCCTCGAACTTCGGAACGATGAAGACGAGGAGGAAGCCCATGATCGCGATGGCGATGACGAGCACGATGACCGGGTAAAACATGGCCGCGACGACCTTGTTCTTGATTTTCTGGGCTTTTTCCTGGAATTCGGCAAGGCGCAGGAGGACGAGCTCGAGCACACCGCCGAGTTCGCCGGCTTTCACCATGTTCACGTAGAGCTTGTTAAAGATCTTCGGATGGCCGGTGAGGCTGTCGGAGAAAGTGCTGCCGCCTTGCACGGACTCGGCAAGCTGCGTGATGGTGGATTTGAGGACGGGATCGCGCTCCTGTTTGGCCAGAACCGTGAGACTGCGAAGCAGCGGGAGACCGGCGTCGATGAGCGTTGCGAGCTGCCGGGTAAAGATCATGAGGATCTTGCCCTTGATCGTCTGCTTGGCGAAAAGGGAGGAACCCTTTTTCGCGGGAGCGCCCGCCGCTGCCTTCGGGGCGACGGATTTTTTCGCCTTGGCCGCTTTGGATGCTTCGTCGACCGAGGTCGGGTAGTAACCAGCCTGTCGGAGCTGGCCGACGGCTTCGTTCTGCGAGGGGGCGTCGATCTCGCCGGTGACTTGCTGGCCGCGGGCGTCGAGAGCTACGTAGGAGAAGTTTGGCATGGTCTGGTGAGGAAAAAGCGGGAAAAGTTTTCGGAAAGTGCCGGTAAACTCTCCGGTAGACAAGTTTTAGTCCAGCACAGAACGCGCTAAAATTGCAGCCAGGGATTGCCGGCGCGCTCGGTGCCGACGGTGGTCGCGGGGCCGTGGCCGGGATGGACGATGGTGGAGTCGGGAAGGGTGAGGATTTTTTCGCGAATCCCGCTGAGTAGCAACTCGGCGTCCCCGCCCGGGAGGTCGGCTCGACCGACCCCGCCGCGGAAAAGCACGTCGCCGCCGAAGAGGTATTCCGATTCTTCCAACAGAAAACACAGGCTACCGGGGCAGTGGCCGGGGACTTCGAGAACGCGGAAAGTCAGCCCGGCAAAAGTCGCCGCGGGCGTCGCGGCGACAACGATCGCTTCGGCGACGGGTTCGACTTCGAGCGCAAAGCCCCAATTTCGGAAGAACGCGCGATCCGTGATCATCGGCACCGTATCCGCGTGGCAATAAACCGCGCAGCCGTGGCGGGCGCGGATCGCCTCGGCGTCGGCCGTATGGTCGAAGTGTCCGTGGGTGAGCAGGAGGGTGTGAATTTCCGCTTTGGCGAAGTGTTCGTCCGCTCCTTGGGGGGCATCGATGAGAATGCCGCCCTGGGGGGCGTCGAGGAGAAAGGCGTTGGTGTCGAGCGCTCCGCCCGTAAATTCTTCGAACTGAATCATGGAAATGTGGTCTACCACCCTATGCGAGTTTGATTTTGGGCGAACCCTCTGTAACGGTTCCTTTCGATATGAGAAGAAAGTTGTTCGTCAGAGCGGTGTTGGTGGCGGTCGTTGGTTGGTCGGTAAGCGTCGGCGAGGCCCGCGCGGACGTGAATCTCGATAAGGTTGCCGTCTCGGTTGCCCGGTTGCTCGAGCAGGGGCATTACTCCCGTCAGAAACTCAACGACACGGTGTCGCAGTCGCTGCTCGATCAATACCTCGACGATCTTGATCCGAGTCGGCTCTTCTTCCTGCAGGCCGACATCACGGAATTTCAGCAGAAATACGGGACCCGCCTCGACAACCGGATCCTCTCCGGCGACCTCAATCCTGCCCGCGAGATTTTCAGCCGTTACAAACTCCGCGTCACCGACCGCGTGGAGGCCAATCGACCGCTGATCGACAAACCTTACAAATTCGACACCGACGCGACCGTTCAGATCGACCGCAAGGACGCCGCCTGGCCGAGCGACGAAGCGGAGGCCGACGCGCTCTGGGCGAGGCGCATCGAGGCCGAGCTGCTCCAGGAGACGCTCAACGAGCACGACGACATCGAGCGCACCCCGCCGCAGATCATCGCCAAGCGGCAGGACCAACTCCTGCGCAACGTCGAAGAGATGGACGACGAGTCGATCGTCTCGGACTTCCTTGCCGCCCTGGCCCGCACCTACGACCCGCATTCGGAATACATGAGTCCGTCGGAGCTGGAGAACTTCGAGATCCAGATGAGCCTCTCGCTCGAAGGCGTCGGCGCGGTGCTCCAATCCGAGGACGGTTACGCGAAGGTCAAGGAAGTCGTCCCCGGCGGTCCCGCCGATCTGGAAGGCCACCTCGCGGTGAATGACCGCATTTCCGCCGTCGCGCAAGGCGACGAACCCTTTGAGGACGTGGTCGACATGAAACTCGACAAGGTCGTGGAAAAGATCCGCGGTAAACGCGGCACCGTCGTCCGCCTCCAAGTCATCCCCGCGAACACGGCGGGTGGCGCGAAGCGCAAAATCGTCACCATCACGCGGGACGAAGTCAGTCTCAAGGACCAGGAGGCCAAGGCCGAGATCATCGACATGGAGCAGCCGGATGGCAGCCAAGTGCGCGTTGGCTGGATCGAGCTTCCCGGCCTTCTACGCCGACTTCGAGAAGCGCGGGAGCGAGGGCGGTCGCAGCACGACCAAGGACGTACTTGCTCTCCTGAATCGCCTGACCGCCGAGGGCATCGAGTCGCTGGTGATCGACCTGCGCCAGGACGGCGGCGGCTCGCTCGAGGAAGCGATTAACATGACGGGGCTCTTCATTCAGGAGGGTCCGGTCGTTCAATCGAAGAATTCGAACGGTGAAGTTGAGGTCTCCTACGACCGCGACACTTCCGTGGCCTACGACGGCCCGATGATTGTGCTCATGAATCGACTGAGCGCATCCGCCAGCGAGATCTTCGCCGCCGCTCTGCAAGACTACGGTCGCGCCGTGATCGTCGGCGACGAGAAGAGCTTTGGGAAAGGGACCGTGCAGACGATGCTCGATATCGGGCGCTTCATGCCGTTCTTCAGCCTCGGCGGGTCGGAAGCCGGAGCGCTCAAGCTTACGATCAACAAATTTTACCGTGTCCGGGGCGGCTCGACCCAACTCGAAGGAGTCAAGTCCGACATCGTCCTACCATCGATCACCGACAACCCCGAGATTGGCGAGAACGCGTTGCCGAATCCGTTGCCCTACGACGAAGTCGCCCCGGAGAAAATAGCCTTCAGCGGAGACGTGAACGGACTCCTCCTCGATACTTTGCGAGACCGCTCGGCGGCCCGCATTGTCGAAGACGAAGAATTCAAATACCTTCAGGGCGATCTCGCCCGGTTGCAGGCGAAGATCGAGTCCAACGCCATCTCCCTCAACCTCGATGAGCGCCAGCTGGAGATCGACGAAGGCAACGACCGAAAGGAAAAGCGCAAGGCCGAGCGCGCCGAACGCGGCCCGGCCTTTCCGGCCAAGGCGTACGAAGTGACCCTAGAAAACGCGGGCGCCGACGGACTCACGTCGGTCGCGTTCGACCGCAAGAAGGATCGCCAGATGTTCGATCCCGACGCCGATGACGAAGACGAGGAGGTCTTTCCCGACGCGATCCGGAACGAGGCTCTGCGCATCGCGACCGACATGGTGGAACTGCGGGATGAGAAAAAAACTGCTGCCGTGCGCGGCGACAATTCATCTAGCGATCAGTTACAGGATTGACACCAGGGGCGCAAAGGCGGCAACTTTTGAAAGCCAAAGCCGCCCGAAACCCGTAGAGATTTTCCCCATCGTATGAGCGAACCGAAGAAAGAAACCGTCCGCATCGTCCTCCCGCCGCGCAAAGACGGTCAGGCGGCCACTTCCACCCCGCGCGAGTCGGCCATGATCAATCTCCCGCCGAAGCCCGTTTCGGCGAAGCCACCCGAGGCAGATGCTCCGTCCGATCCTTCGACTCCTGAGCCGACACCGGCTGAGGCCGCGCCGAGCGCTCCCGAGCCGCCCGCTGGCTTGAAGCCACCGTCGCCGCCGTCCGGGCCGAAGCCACCGTCCGCTCCAGCTCCTCCCGCCGGGCTCAAGCCCGCTGCGCCCAAGCCTCCGGGTGCCCCGACGGCACCCGCCGCCCCCAAGCCAGCCGGAACTCCGGCCGCGCCCACTGCGCCGGGTGGACTCAAGCCCGCCGCCGCGCCGACGAGCCCGATGCCGATGAAGCCATCGGCTCCCAAGCCGATCGGCCCTGCTCCGGTCGCCGCCAAGCCTCAGCCAAAAAAAGAAACCGCCAAGGTAACCCCGGTTCCCGCCGCGGCACCGAAGCCCCAAGCCACCGTGCAGCTGCAGAAGCCATCCGCTTCCGCCGCCAAGCCCGATTTTAAAATCCAGTCCGCCCCGGCAGTCGTCGAAGCGGACACATCCGACGAACCCGATATGACTCTCAGTGTTGTTGCCACCGTAGCCGCCGTCCTCGCTCTGCTCGTGCAAGTTTGGTTCTTGATGTAGGTTCCCTTTGGCGGACGACGCGGACGACGCGTCGTCCGAGCAGGTTCTCCCCAGAGCGAACGCAAATTTTTAACGAACTAGTTTTATGGCCAGCGCAAACGTTGTCGAATTGACCGACGCAAATTTTGATTCCGAAATCTCCGGCTCCGACGTCCCCGTCCTCGTGGATTTCTGGGCACCTTGGTGTGGACCTTGCAAAATGATTGCACCGGTTATCGACGAGATCGCCGACGAGCAAGCGGGATCCGCCAAGATCGGTAAGCTCAACGTCGACGACAACCCGGCCGTCGCCGCTAAATTCCGCGTCCAAGCCATCCCAACCATCCTCATCTTCAAGGGTGGAGCAATGGTCGAGCAGATCACCGGTCTCAAGAGTAAGGCCGACCTCATCGCCGCCCTCGGCGTCTGATCCGCGCCCACCGACCAAGGAATCTCTCAGCGACTTTGCGGCGACGCGAACGCCGTCGCTGCCGTGCGGCGGGTCTGCGTTCACTTCACCTCGTGATCAGCGAAGAGCACCGTTTCGTCCGCGTAGGAGAAGGGTTCAAGGATCGCGGGACAAAGGTCAGGATGTCTGGGGACCCCGGGTTATTCGCTGCAACGCTCGCGGTCGCGCCGATTAGTCGAAACGCCACGCCCAGCGAGAAGGCGACGGAACCAGCCGCGCGCTCTCCTTGCGTTGGGACGATCGTTCGTTACTCGCCGAGCGCTGGCGGTAGGCCGTCGACCATCGTCCCGGGATAGATCCCAACTCGGGAAAACCACCCCTGCGGGACCTCGATCGCGTAGGCGATGCCTGAGAACTCGCTCCTGACCGTGCTCTCATCCAGCGGTTGGAGATCGTGGATTTCCATAATCAGGCCCGCCGCGTTCACGTAGGCGATGGAAAGCGGAACCGTGGTGTTCCGCATCCAGAAGCCGACTGGGCCGACGACGTCCATCACGAAGAGCATCGCTTCGCCGTCGGCCATGGATTGGCGAAACATCATCCCGGTATTGCGCTCGGCCGGCTCGTCGGCGACCTCGGTCGTCAATTCATTGTCGCCGATGGTGAGCGTGATCGTCGGAAGCCGCGGCTGCGCGACGTCCGCGCGGGAAAGCGCAGTCGTGTTCAGGAGCGCGAAAACGAGGGCGAGCGAAAATATTGCGGGTCGCATGGCCTGAAACGTATCGATTCTGTTGACACTGGCGAACTCGATTTCGCAATTTGGTCCGGTTTTCGGCGGTCGATCGGCCGAACCGAAACGCTCAGAAAAGTGATTGATATTAGTTTTTTTAATACTAGGTTCGGACCTCTTGCCGGGTGTCTTTGTCGCCTGGCTCCCTGACCTACAAAATGGCGAATTTTTTTCCGAAATGGACGAACTGGCTTCCGCTGAAGCTCTTGATTTGCGTTGGCGCGATCGTGAGTTTTCTGGTCGCCGGGATCTGGTATTACTTCACCCCGAAATACACCCGCGTGGGCTACGAGCCGAATCAGCCGGTGCCATTCTCACACGTCATTCACGTGGAGCAGCTCGGGATGGATTGCCGCTACTGCCACAGCTTCGTTGAGGTCGCCTCGCATTCGAACGTCCCGACCACCCAGACCTGCATCACCTGCCACGGCGAGGGACAGGTCCAGCACAACAATCCGAAACTCACCGCGATCGTCGACAGCTGGAAATCCGGACGTCCGATGCAGTGGAATCGCATCCACCAAGTGCCGGATTACGCCTACTTCAACCACGCGGTGCACGTGAACCGCGGCGTCAGCTGCTACAGTTGCCACGGGAACGTCACGGAGATGGACGTTGTTTACCAGCACGAGCCGCAGAGCATGTCCTGGTGTCTGGAGTGCCACCGCGCGCCCGAAAATCACCTGCGTCCGCCGGAAGAGATCTACAACATGAACTGGAAGCCCGTCGCGGACGGACCAACTCAGCTCGAGATCGGCACGAAGTTTAAGAAAGAATGGGCCGTCAATCCTCCGGTTACTTGCGGAGGCTGCCACCGATGAAACGTATTTTACCTCACCCCGCCCGTTCCGAGAGCCCGACAATGTGGCGCAGTCTGAGCGAACTCGAAAACAGTCCAGATTTTGAGGAAGCTCTCGGGCGCGAATTTCCTCGCGGAGCCGACGTCTACGACGACAGCGGGCTTTCGAAGCGCGATTTTCTGAAACTAATGGGAGCCTCGATGGCGCTCGCGGGGGTAGGGCTCAGCGGTTGCCGTCGTCCGGAGTCGTTCATCGTGCCCCTCACCGAGGGCGTCGAGTGGACGATCCCAGGTAAGTTTCTCTACTACGCGACGTCGATGCCGACACGCTTCGGCGCGATTCCCCTCATCGCCACGACGGCGGATGGACGTCCGACGAAGCTCGAGGGCAATCCGCTTCATCCTTACAGTAACGGCGGAACGGACGCTTTCGCGCAAGCGAGCATTCTCGATCTTTACGATCCGAACCGCGCCAAAGACATCAAACGGGACGGCGCAATCGTTGGACCCGACAAGCTTGGTGATTATCTGGCAAAAGTCAGCGGGCAGGGTGGCGATGGCCTGGTGATCCTCGCGGACGGCCAGGAGAGTCCGACCCGCGCACGGCTTCGCGACGAACTTCAAGCGAAGTTTCCTGGCATGACGTGGGCGGAATACGAGCCACTCGGCGCTTCCGAGGGTGTCGCCGCTACGCGAGCTGGTTTCGGCGAGAACGTGCGACTGGTTCCGAATTTCGCGGACGCGGATGTCATTCTCGACCTCGATTGTGATTTCTTGAACCCGAGCGGCGTTGGTCCCGCCTACGCTCACGAGTTTTACGCTCGTCGGAAACCCGCGAGTGGCGAGATGAACCGCCTCTACGTGGTCGAGAATCATTATTCGAACACCGGCGGACTCGCGGATCATCGACTTCGCCTCAAGGCTTCGGACATCGGTGCCTTCGCGGCGGCCCTCGCGGCGAGAATCGGTGCAGATGGCGGCGAGAAATTCGCTCCGGCCAGCGCACCGCTCAACGAGGAATGGGTCGATGGAGTCGCCGCAGATTTGCTTGCCCACAAGGGGCGCAGCCTCGTGATGGTCGGTGCTCACCAGCCCGCCGCCGTCCAGGCGCTCGGTCTGGCGATCAACGCGGCCCTCGGGAACGTCGGCGCGACGCTCACCGGCATCCAGACCCCGCCGAAGACGGTTGGAACGATAGCGGACGTCGCGGAAGCGATCCGCAATGTCAAAGTTCGCACGTTGATCATCCTCGGAGGAAACCCGGTCTACGACGCGCCGTCTGATCTTGGTTTCGAGCAATTGATCACTCAGGTTCCGAGCACGTTGCACTTGTCGCTGTTCGAGGACGAGACTTCGCTCAAGTGCGAGTGGTTCGTTCCGGCCGCGCACTACCTCGAGGCTTGGGGTGACACCTGGACTTTTGACGGCACGCACACGTCCGTGCAGCCGATGATCATGCCTCTCTGGGACGGCATCTCGCAGCTGGAAGTGCTGGCCCAATTGCTCGGACAGCCGAAGCCCGTTGGACCCGAGCTGGTTCGTAAGACGTTCGAGGACAAATCTGGAATCACGGGCGATGCGCTGGAAATCGCTTGGAACGAGTTCCTGCGTTCTGGGTTTGTCGCCGACACGGCCTTCGCCGCCGCTCCGTTGAGTTTCGACGCCGAAGCCGCCGGAGAACTGCCGTTCGTGGCGCCGGAAACAAGCGACCTGGAGGTCGTGTTCCTCCAGAGTTCTAGCGTCGACGACGGTCGCTACGCCAACAACGCCTGGCTGCAGGAGACGCCGGACTTCGAGAGCAAGCTCACGTGGGACAATGCCGCGCTCGTCAGCCCGAAGACGGCGAAAGAGTTGGGCCTAGAGGATGGATCTCAGCTCGAGATCACGGCCGCCGGCAAAACGATTACCGCCGCAGCTCTCATCGCTCCGGGTAACGCCGACAAATCGCTTTCGATCGCGCTCGGTTACGGTCGCAAGAACGTCTCGCACCTCATGGACGGCGTCGGCTTCGATGCCTACCCGTTGCGGACCAGCGGGAGTCCGCGATTCCAGCCCGTTTCTTCGGTCAAGACCGCCGGTGGCAGCCTCTATCAATTCGCCAGACCGCAAGAGGCGCGGGTCATGGAAGGCCGTGATCTCTTCCGTGAAGGAACGCTGGAGCGGTTCGAGGAGAATCCCGCGTTCGCGAAGACGATCGGAATGGACAGCCACATTCCGGACGAGAGATCGATCTACCCAAATCCCTATTTTCAAGGCGAAGGCACTCCGCTCGAACCCCAGCAATGGGCGATGACGGTCGACCTCAACGTTTGTGACGGCTGTAACGCCTGCGTCGTCGCGTGTCAGGCTGAGAACAACGTGCCGGTTGTTGGCAAAGACCAGGTCATCAAGGGTCGCGACATGGCGTGGATCCGAATCGATCGCTACTTCGCCAACCCACTTGATCTGAAGGATAAGAAGGGCGAACTCGCTGACGATCCCGAGATGGTCGCCGAAGCGATCATGTGCCAGCACTGCGAAAACGCGCCGTGCGAGACGGTCTGCCCGGTCAACGCAACGGTTCACAGCGAAGATGGGCTGAACTTGATGACCTACAACCGCTGCATTGGAACCCGCTATTGCGCGAACAACTGCCCGTGGAAAGTCCGCCGGTTCAACTTTTTCGACTACAACGAACGCCCGATCGACGAGCTTTACTGGGGTCCGCTCGCCAAGGAAGGCATGGCGGAAAGCCTCAAGATGTCGAAGAACCCGAACGTGACGGTCCGGATGCGCGGCGTGATGGAGAAGTGTACGTTCTGCGTCCAGCGGATCGAGGAGGCCAAGGTCGCCCGAATCGTGAAAGCTGGTGCCTCGGACAAATACGAGACGCCCCTTGCGCCTTTCAAGACTGCTTGCCAAGCCGCGTGCCCGTCGGAGGCGATTGTTTTCGGTGACATGAACGATCCGAGTCAGAAGATTCACGAGACTCGGAAGGACCCACGCGGCTTCGAGATGCTGAAGTATCTGAATACCCGGCCCCGCGTCACCTACCTCGCCCGCATCAAGAACCCGAACATGGCCATGCCCGGTGCGGCCCTGGTCGGAAACATCAATTCGCCCGATCATCACGGTCACCACGATGATCACGGCGACGAAGGCCACCACGGCGAAGACGCGCTTCACACCGGAGCCTCGCATGGTGCCGAAGGCGCTCCGCCCATCGCCCCTCATTCCGAACCCGAAGGCGTTGCTCCCGCGACCCATTGATTTAGCTCACCATGGCCGAAACCACCGCCGATAATTTCCATCCCGATCACGAGAGGCAGATCACCCGTCCGCCGCTGGTTTTAAACCAGCGGACGATGAGTTGGATCAGTAACTACATCTCGTCGATCATCGAAGATAAGACCCCCAAGTGGTGGTACATCGCCATGGCGTTCACCGTGCCGGTGATGCTCATGTGTTTCGCCATGCTGGCCTACCTCATTTCGACGGGTGTTGGCGTTTGGGGAAACAATCATCCGGTCGGCTGGGCTTGGGACATCACGAATTTCGTGTTCTGGATCGGAATCGGCCACGCCGGAACGCTAATCTCGGCGATTCTGTTCCTTACCCGCCAGAAGTGGCGGACGTCCATCAACCGTGCGGCGGAGGCGATGACGCTCTTCGCGGTGGTTTGCGCCGGACTGTATCCGGCGCTTCACGTTGGGCGGGTCTGGATGGTTTGGTTCTTGGCTCCCGTGCCAAATGCCAACGCCATCTGGCAGAACTTCCGGAGCCCGCTGCTCTGGGACGTCTTCGCGGTGTCGACCTACTTCACGGTTTCGATCCTCTTCTGGTACACCGGGCTGATTCCCGATCTCGCAACGATCCGCGATCGTTGCACGACCAAGATCAAGCGTTTCGTTTACGGATTTCTCGCCCTCGGTTGGCGCGGCGGTAACCGGCAGTGGCGGCATTACGAGATGGCCTACCTCGTATTGGCCGGCATCTCAACGCCGCTCGTTCTTTCGGTTCACTCGGTCGTCTCGTTTGACTTCGCGACGTCGATCGTCCCCGGCTGGCACACGACCATTTTCCCGCCTTACTTCGTGGCGGGCGCGATCTTCGGCGGCTTCGCCATGGTCCTCACACTCATGATCCCCGCCGCGGCCATTTGGCCCGCACTGCGTGACATGATTACCCCGAGCCACATCGATAAGATGTGCAAGATCATCCTGCTGACCGGTTCCATCGTCGGTTACGCCTATCTCATGGAGCTCTTCATCGCGTGGTACGGGGCGAATCCGTTCGAGAAAGCTGCTTTTCTGTATCGTGCGACCGGCGACGGAGCGTGGTACTACTACTGGCCAATGATGTTCTGTAACGTCGTCGCGCCTCAGCTCTTCTGGTTCAAGTGGTTCCGAACAAACCTGATCGCGGTCTGGATTCTCGTCCAGTTCCCGAACATGGGCATGTGGTTTGAGCGCTACGTCATCATCGCAACGACGTTGCAGCATGACTTCCTCCCGAGTTCCTGGCAGCTCTTCCATCCGACGATCGTCGACATCTGCACCTTCATTGGGACCTTTGGTTTGTTCCTGACGTTGTTTCTTCTTTTCATCCGTTTCCTGCCGATGATTTGTATGTTCGAAGTCAAGGCGGTTTTGCCGGAGGCGGACCCTCACTACGATGGCGATCTCAATCCGCAGGCGGAGCAGACGCCCGGGGGCGGAACTCAGACCGTCGCACCCGCTTCTCATTGACCATGACGACTACCGCTTCGACCACACCTCCCACTGTCGTGACCGCCGGAGACACGAATGCTCCGATCTTTGCAATGGGTGCAGAGTTCTCCAGTGCCCGCGATCTTTACCATGCCGCCGAGGAAGTCCGCGACGCGGGCTACAAGCGATGGGACGTCTACAGTCCGTTTCCCATTCACGGCATGGACGACGCGATGGGTCTCAAGCGGTCGTTCCTCGCGCAGCTCGTTTTTCTAGGTGGTCTCACCGGTTTCCTCACCGCCATTGTTTTGCAATTCTACCCTTCGTCGTTCATCTACCCGTTGGTCGTCGCCGGCAAGCCGGTGGACATCATGACCGTTCCGGCGTTCTTCCCGATCATGTTCGAGCTGACGATCCTGTTGTCGGCATTCACCGCAGTGTTCGGAATGCTGATTTTGAACGGGCTGCCGCGCTGGAATCACCCGTTGTTCAACTGGGATCGGTTCAAGAAAGTGACCGAGGACAAATTTTACGTCTGCATTGAGAGCCGCGATCCGCAGTTCTCGGAGCGCGGGACGCGCGATCTCCTCGCTCAGCTCGGCGGGACGGAGATCACCGTCGTTTACGAGGACCTTTAGGCGTTTGACCTCACGTGGTTCCGGAGCGGGCCGCGTTGAACGAACGGGCGGGAGCGGGCGGCACCCTAGCGAGCCGCACTTTCCGCTTTTGAGCAGACGCGGCGGATCGCGTCCGCGAGTTCTTCCGAACTCGCTTGTCGTGGGATGGTTTCCCAGCCTTCGGTGCCCGCACCCGAAGTCCGCGAATCGTTGGCGTCGGCGATGATTAGGACCGGGAAGCTGGGTTTGGCGGTCGCCATCCCAAGAAGCAAGTCGATCCCGTGGAAGCCAGGGTTGCCGTCGATGAGCGCGAGTGCGAAATTGTGGGTGTCATCCGCCAGAAGCTCGCTCGCTTCCTCGAGCGAATGGGCTTGGCGAAGGAGGTGGCGGGTTTTGATCGCGGCGGCGGCGGCGGTCACCGCCAACTTCTGATCCTGGCTGGCGCGAAAGATGATTGGGTGCTGCATGGTGGTAATGGGTCGACATAAAGATAGTCGAAGATTTCCGCGAGGCTCACCCTCCCTTGCTCAAAGTGGGGCGCATTTTGCCCGAATTTGGGTCAGAGATTGCCAAGATCTGGCGAGTGGGTTGTGAGGAGAGCGTTTAGAGTGGAGTCGATGAAAGCGATGGCCGCAGACGATGAATCGGAGCTGAGCGGTCGGATCGAGACGCGAGTGGAGGGCTCGGGTCGAATCCTTCGGGTGAGCTACCATGGAATCATCGACGCGGCGCGGATGCGCGACCATTTCGAAAAGCTCGCCACGCTCTCGTCGGAGCTGGAAACGGGCTTTGTGCTCGCGACGGATCTGAGTGAGGTCGAACTCATCCGGAGCGAATGCCTCCCCATGCTCCGTGACGTAATGGCCATTCTTCGCGAAGCCGGAGTCCGGATAGTCGTGCGATTAATCCCTCGGCCGGAGTGCGACATTGGGTTCACGATTCTTTCGCGTTTCCACTATCCGTCGGACCTCCACTGCGTGACGTGCGAAACCCGGGAAGATTGGGAACGGTGGCTGGAAGACGAGTGGGCGACTGTGTAGAGTGACGAAGTCGCCAAGAAATCGGCGGATCGATCCACTCCATGTCAGCAGAACTTCTCAAATCACTGGCCGGTTCGAAGGTCTTTTCCGACTACGAAAGGGCTTTTAGCGGAGCGACGGGATTGGCGATCTCGATCGACGAGCCCGAGCCGTGGCGGCTCCCCGTTCGGCAGAAGGATGCGCAGAACGAGTTCTGTTCGCTGATGGCAAAGATCAACCAATGTTGCGCGGCTTGTTTGCGGACTCAGGGCGAACTCAAGGAACGGGCGCGCGAGAAAGCGGCGAGCGTGATGTGTGAGATGGAGATGCTGGATTCCGCCGTTCCCGTGAAACTCGGGGACGAGTTGATGGGGTTTCTGCAGATTGGACAGGTGTTTTGCAAAGCGCCGACGGCTGCACAATTTCGCCGCGTGGCCGCGAGGTTGGTCGACTGGGGTGTTCCGGTGACACCGCAGATCGAGGCAGCCTACTTCAAAACGAGGGTGATGGACCCGGAGCAGTATGAGGCGATGGTTGGACTTCTCTCGGTTTTCTCCGGGCACCTCTCGATTCTCGCCAATCAGATCGCGGTGCGGTGTGAACACGCGGAGTCGCCGGTGGTGACCCGGGCAAAAGACTTCATCGAGAAGCACCAGCAGGACGAGCTGTCGCTCGGTCAGGTGGCGAAAGCCACAAACACGAGCACGTTTTATTTTTGCAAAATCTTCAAGAAGGCCACCGGATTGAGTTTCACGCAGTATCTCGCCCGGGTGCGGATCGAGAAGGCCAAGGCGTTGCTGCTGTTTCCGCACCGGCGGGTGAGTGAGATCGCTTTCGACGTCGGGTTCCAGTCGCTCACGCATTTCAACCGGACGTTTCGCAGGATCACGGGGACCTCACCGACGGCGTATCGCGTGGGGTTGGTCGAATAGTCAATATCGGGTCGGCATTTAACAATCGGCGCGTATCGGGAATGGACCGTTGCTGGAACGTTCTGTGGATATGAATGAGACCGAATCGACGCTGACAGCCGCCCCGACATCCAATCAGGCGCTACTCGATTGGGTCGAGAGCATGCGCGAGCTTTGCCAACCGGAGCGGGTCCGCTGGTGTGACGGAACCAAGGCAGAGTCTGACGAGCTGTCGGAAGCGATGGTGGCGGCCGGGACGTTCACCCGGTTGAATCCTGAAATTCGTCCGAACAGTTTTCTCTGCCAATCGGATCCGAGTGACGTGGCAAGGGTGGAGGATCGGACGTTCATCTGTTCCCGGCGGAAACGGGATGCTGGACCCACGAACAACTGGATGAAGCCCGAGGAGATGAGGGAGAAACTCCAACCTCTCTTCGCCGGTTGCATGCGGGGAAGGACGATGTACGTGATCCCGTTCAGCATGGGGCCGTTGGGATCGAGGATCGCTCACGTTGGGGTGGAGATTTCGGATTCCCCTTACGTCGTCGTGAACATGCGGATCATGACGCGCATGGGGACCGCCGTGTTGAAAGTGCTCGGACCGAATGGTTCGTTCGTTCCGTGCGTGCATTCGGTCGGAGCGCCGCTGACGGAGGGGCAGACCGACGTCGCCTGGCCGTGCAATCGGGAGACCAAATACATCGTGCATTTCCCGGAGACCCGGGAGATTTGGTCTTACGGCAGCGGTTACGGCGGGAACGCGTTGTTGGGGAAAAAGTGCTTCGCTCTGCGGATCGCCTCGTGCATGGCGCGGGACGAGGGTTGGATGGCTGAACACATGCTGATCGTCGGGGTGGAGTCGCCCGAGGGAGAGAAACACTACGTCGCAGCGGCATTCCCGAGCGCTTGTGGAAAGACAAATTTCGCGATGCTGGTGCCACCGAAGGAATTTGACGGCTGGAAGGTGACGACGATCGGCGACGACATTGCCTGGCTCAAACCCGGTGAGGACGGCAAGCTTTACGGAATCAACCCCGAGGCGGGATATTTCGGTGTCGCTCCGGGAACGTCAGCGAAGTCGAACCCCAACGCTCTCGAATGCTGCGCGCGGGATACGATTTTCACCAACGTTGGGCTGACGCCCGAGGGGGATGTTTGGTGGGAGGGAATGACGGAAGAGCCGCCGCCGAAATTGACAGACTGGAAGGGCGAGGAGTGGACGCCGGATTGCGGGCGCCTCGCCGCGCACCCGAACGCGCGATTCACGGCACCGATGGCGAATAATCCGGTGTTGGACGAGCGGGCGGATGACCCGGCGGGCGTTCCGATCACCGGCATCATCTTCGGCGGGCGGCGGGCGACGACGATGCCCTTGGTGTTTCAGGCGTTCAATTGGATCCACGGAACGTATCTTGGTGCGACGATGGGATCGGAGATGACCGCGGCGGCGGCGGGAACACTCGGCGCCGTGCGGCGGGACCCAATGGCGATGCTGCCATTCGCGGGCTACAACATGGGGGCCTACTTTGCCCATTGGCTGGAGATGCGACGCGAGATCACCCGGCCGCCGAAAATTTTTCACGTCAATTGGTTCCGCAAGAGCGAAGACGGGAAATTCCTCTGGCCCGGGTTTGGTGACAACATGCGCGTGCTGAAGTGGATTCTGGATCGCTGCCGAGGTCGGGTTTACGCGGAGGAGACACCGCTGGGCTGGATGCCGAGCGCGGACGATATCAACATCGACGGGATGGAAGGCTACGAGCGCGCGGATCTCGATGCCGCACTCGCACTCGACGTCGTCGGTTGGAAGCGAGAGTTGATGCTGCAGGACGAGTTGTTCTTCGACCTGCACGCCGATCTGCCGAAGGAACTGCTGTTTCAGCGGGAGTTGCTCGTGTCGCGTTTGTGAAGCCCGTGGTGGTTGGACTCGTTGAGGTGTTCCGCCAGCAGCGAGTCCGCCGCGGGCGGGTGCTTGGCACGCTGGACGCTGTAGAGGCGGCAAATGATCGAGCGGGGGCGTGAGCTGGTTTAACGAACTTCTGACGGGCGACGGAATCGCCCACGCCGTCTTCGTCTTGGCTCTGGTGGCGGTCCTTGGTCTGGCGTTGGGTGGGATCAAGGTCCGGGGCATCGGGTTAGGAATCGCGGGCGTGCTCTTCTCCGGGCTGGCCCTTGGTCATCTCGGTGTCGAGATCTCCGCGCCGGTGCTGGAGTTTGCCCGGGAGTTCGGACTGATTCTCTTCGTCTACACGATCGGAATTCAGGTTGGGCCGGGATTTTTCGCTTCGCTGCGCAAGCAGGGGTTGCCGCTCAATTTAATGGCGACCGCGATTGTGCTGCTCGGCACGGGGATCACGCTCATGGTTTCGCGATTTGGTGGGGTGCCCATGTCGGTGGCGGTGGGGCTATTTTCCGGAGCGACGACGAACACGCCTTCGCTGGGCGCAGCGCAGGAGGCGATTCGGAGTTTGCCTGGGGCGGGGGAGGCTGCGGCGACGCTGCCCGGGTTGGGCTACGCGGTGGCCTATCCGTTTGGAATCGTTGGAATTATTTTCTCGATGGTGCTGATCCGAAGTTTGTTCCGAGTGGATCTCAAGCGGGAGACGGATGAGCTATTGGCGGAGGCTGGAACGGCGGCCCCCAAGCTCGAGCAGCGGAACATCGTGGTGACGAATCCGAATTTTGACGGTCGGCGTTTGGGCGACGTGCCGTTGCTGGACTCGCCGGGGCTCGTCATTTCCCGAATTGGCCACGGGGATGACGTCGCTGTCGCGAAGTCGGAGGATGTGCTTCGGCTCGGCGACACGTTGCTGGCGGTTGGGACGGCACGGAAGCTGAACGATTTGCAATTGATCCTGGGGTCGGCGAGTGACCGGGACCTTCGTCAGTCCGGAGGACTCGTGACGCAGAGAGTGGTTGTGACGCGTAAAGCCATCCTGGGCCGGATGCTCAGCGAGCTGGATTTTCTGACTCGGCACCAAGTGCGCGTGACGCGACTGACCCGGGCGGAGGTCGAATTGAGCGCGACGCCGACGCAGCGGCTGCAGTTCGGCGACATGATCGTGATCGTGGGTCGGGAAGAGGAGATCGCGAGCGTGGCGGAGGACCTGGGAAATTCGGTGAAACAGCTCAACCACACTGAGCTGATCCCGATTTTCCTGGGGATCGGATTGGGGGTCCTGGTGGGTAGCATTCCGGTCGCCTTTCCGGGTGTGCCGGCTCCGGTGAAGCTGGGTTTGGCCGGTGGCCCGTTGGTTGTCGCCATTTTGCTGAGCCGTCTGGGTCGGATTGGGCCCTTGTTGTGGTACATGCCGAACAACGCGAACTTTGCGCTGCGGGAGATCGGGATCGTTCTGTTTCTGGCTTGCGTGGGTCTGCACTCCGGGGAAAAATTTTTGGACACGCTCGTTCGGGGCGACGGTCTTTGGTGGATGGAGATGGCGGTGCTGATTACGTTGGTGCCGCTGCTGGTCGTGGGATTTTTTGCGAGGCTCGTCCTGAAGACGAATTACGTGTCGATCTGCGGTCTGTTGGCCGGGAGTATGACGGACCCGCCAGCGCTGGCGTTTGCCAACACGGTGAGTGGCAGCGACGCGCCGTCGATCTCCTACGCAACGGTGTATCCGCTCACGATGCTGCTGCGGGTGGTCTGCGCGCAGTTTCTGGTGCTGCTGTTTTGGTGAAGGACCTCGTCGCTTAAGGCTGGCAATGGTGAGCGCGTCGCGCGACGGGGTCTTTTGCGGGACGATTGGCCCAGGCGAGTTGCCGGAGCGGGGCGTCACGGACGCTCGAGCAGATTGGCTTCTCTCGACGTTGCCAGGTCCTGGTGGAGCTGCTTGTCGATGGAGTGGTCGGTGGAAACGTCGGCTTGAGCGGGGTCGGGTTGGGGGGGTGCCTTGGGATCGGCTGCTTTGTCGGGACCGGGAGTCGGCTTCGATTGGTCACGGAGGTGAACACGGTAGATGGGTTCGGGCATCTCGATATCGGCGGCATCGAAGGCGGCTTTGACCATCCGGATGGCTTCGCTGCGGGCCTTGAGAAAGTCGCTGTCGGTCTGGTCGATCCAGGCGAAGAAGCGGAGGACGACGGCGCTGTCGCCAAGTTCTTCGATGAGGGCGGTGGGTGGTGGGTCGGCGAGGGTGCCGCGGAGAAGCTCGGAGCGTGTCAAGTCCGACGCGGCGGGCGTGATTCAGATCGAGGTCGACGGAGACACCGACGGTGAAGTCGAGACGGCGGAGTGGATTGCGCGTGTAGTTGATGAGTTCGCGATTGATGACGGAGCCGTTGGGAATGCGGAGGTGATTGCCGTCGAGCGTCATGAGAACGGTGTCGCGGGAGGTGAGCCGCACAACTTTGCCCGAAAAGCCACCGATCTCGACGTGGTCCCCGATGGAAAATGGGTTGCGCGTGCTGAGGAGGACGCCGGCAAGGTAGTTCTCGACGATGTTGCGGAAAGCGAAGCCAAGCGCGACGCCGGCGACGCCAGCGACACCGAGGACGGCTCCGACGACGGCTGTCGCGTCGAGGATTTCGAGGGCAATGATGATGCCGAGGGCGGTGATGACCGTGCGGATGATCCGGCGGGCCAGCTCGCTCGCGAGGTCGCTGAAGCCAAGGAATCGAAAGAGCCCGCGCCGACGGGCGAGGAAGCTTCCGAGGAACCAAAAGACAACGACGATGGCAATGGCGACGGCGATGACGGGTAGCAGGTCGCGGGTCCGTTTGCCGAGGTCGCGGAGTTTTTGCAGTGCGGGCGAGACGCGGGCGGAGACTTCCGTGACTTCTTCGATTCGGTCGCGCACGTAGACGACGCCGGTGACCTTGCGGGTGAGCGCGAGGGCCTCGTCGGCGGATTGCTTGCCTGGGACTGAACCGGTGAGAGTAACAACCCCGGAGCGGACGGTGACGGTGATGGATTCCAGGTCAGTGACCTGGGAGAAGATCTCGGTCAGGCGCTGGGTGATCTTTTCGTCGGCGGGAGCGGCTTCCGGATTGATCGTGTTCGACTCGGAAATCGTGGCGGGAGGCGACGGAGCGGGAAGGGGATTGGCTTGGGCGAGAACGAGGCTGAGGAAGGTGACGGCGAGCATGGGACGGGGATCAGCTTAGAAGGGCAGGGGTCTCGTGCAACGAGCGATCAAATCGGGCGAAGGAGGGGTGAGGATTGAGGCGGGCAAGGCGGTCGAAATAGTTGGTCGTTGGGATGCAGTCGACGTCGAGGAAGGCGAGGGCATCGCAGCTGGCGGCTCGCACTCCGGCATTGCGGACTGCGGCGAGCGGGAGGGTGGCACGTAACGAAACGCCCGGGAACCAGCGGTGGTGGTGGGGGCGAGATCCGTCCATCATCACGACGACGATCTCGGCGGGTGGATGCGGGCTGACTTCGCAGCCCCGAAGACGATTGACGAGATGGCGGGACCTCCCGGCGGCGATGGCAATGAGACTGACGGGCGGTGCGCTCATCAGCGGATCGCGGCGCGACAATGGGTCACTTCGTCGCTAAGAGCGACGATGGCATTGTGGGGATTGGTTTCGGACCCTGCGGGAATCCAGGCGCAGATCGGACAGCTGGCGGGTGTGTGACCAGCGGACGTTCAATCAATTCTGGTCGATCAACTGACGGCCATCTCCGCGAGCCGCGACCGGACGCTCGGGTGGACGGTGCTGCTCAGCATCGGCTTCGAGTTGTGGAGCGCGTCGAAGGGAAGTGAGTCGGCAATCGCCGCGATGAACGTCGCTTACGAGGAAATGAAGCGGCGAAACTTTAGGTTGGCGGCTTTCGCGGGGCTTTCGTGGTAGGTCTCAAGCTTTGGCAAATCCAACGAGATCTACGGTTCGCTGGGTGGTGTCGTCGTGCTGTTGATGTGGCTTTCCATCAGCGCGTTCATCGTTCTGCTGGGCGGAGCGCTGAACGCCGAGCTGGAGCACCAGACCCAGGTGGACACAACTGTCGGTCCGGCGGAACCGATGGGCGAGCGCGGTGACGAAGGAGGAGATCCTGCGCGCGGACCGGAAACGGAGCTTCGACGGCATGGGTGGCGGGCCTTCGGTCATTCTTGAAACCGATGGGACGCTGAACGTCGTCCGAAACGAGAATCCGGAGACGGCCGGGAGCCTCGCGCCCGTTGAGCAGGTCACGTCGAACGGTCGCTTCCACGCGGGGCCGACGTGCGCTACGTTGAAGCGTGAAGTTGTCCATCGTCGCTGTCGGCAAGCCGAAGCTGGGTTTCGCTCGGGCCGGACTGGAGAATTACCTAAAGCGGCTCCGGCGGGTGGCGGATGTGGATCTCGTAATCGTCAAGGGATCAGACGCAGCTGCGGAGGGGGAGGCCTTGTTAGCGCGATCGCACGGAGCATTTCGGATCGTGCTCGACGAGCGGGGGCTCGATTTTTCAAGCGTCGAGTTTGCCCGGTTGATTGGAGAGCGGCGGGATGGCGGGACGCGGCATTTCGCGGTGTTGATCGGCGGGGCGGACGGTCACACCGTTGAGACCCGCGCAGCCGCCGACTTGGTGCTGGCCCTCGGGCGACTGACGCTTCAGCACGAATTAGCGTTGGTCGTGGTGGCAGAACAACTTTATCGCGCCCACTCAATTCTGGCGGGCGGTCCGTACCATCGCGAGTGATCGCGACTGCTTTTAATCGCTCCGCAGCCGATCGGTTCCTCGGCGAGCAAGGACCTTGACGGTGCCCGCGAGTGCGCCCGTGAGGATGCCCCAGAGGATGGCTTCGCGCCAGCCGACACCCGGAATGGATGGGTTTTTTGGAGCAGTCCGACCGGATGATTTTTCCCAGACGATTTGCAGCAGCTTCCGAAGCAGAACGCTGGCCGTAAAGGCAGTGCCGATGCGGAGGACCTCACTGAGTTGGTCCTTGGGTTTGCCGAATGGAAGCGCCTCCCCAACGCGGATGCGAAGACTCATTTAACTTTGATGATGATGTAAAGCGCGTGGATCACACCGGGGATGTAGCCGAGGATTGTCAGGATCACGTTGATCCAAAACTGCGTGCCGAGGCCGACTTGGAGGAAAACGCCGACGGGTGGAAGGAAGATGGCGAGAATGATGCGTAGGATGTCCATGTTGCTGGTTGATCGGATGTCTTGGAACGTCCGGTTGGGTGGCTTTTGAAAATGAAGCAACCCGGCACTCGGCCGGGTTGCAGACTGAAATCAGTGGTCCCCCCCGCGAGGCGGGTGCGGGAAGGACCGAATGACTCGCCCGGAGGCGTGTCAATTCGTGGTCGCGTCGTCGACTTCGTCCGAGACTTCCTCGGCGGCTTCGTCGACGCTTTCGCCAGCTTTTTCCATCGGCCCCTTTTTCTCGCAAGCCGCGAAAGAGAAGGTAAGCATGAGGGCCGCGAGAGCGTGGAGTGAGAGGAGCAGTTTTTTCTTCATAAGATCGGGAACGTGTCAGGGTTACGACTTGGTTCACGAGTGTTTCGCGCTCAACAGAGGGAGCGGTTGGGTCATTTTCGAATTTCTTGCCAGTTTCTTTCGGCTTGAATCCTGGTCCGCGTGAGAGATCGTGCCGCCGTGCGACGTCGAAACGTGAAATTTGGTCGGCGATTACTCGTTGGTGGATTTGTCGCGGCAGCGTGGTTTCACGTCGCGATGGCTGATTCATACGATCCCGTCATCAAGAAGCGGGGGGTGCGGGCGGAGGTGGTGGACTTCGCGAGGATTCCGAGCGTCGATGGACGGGCGGCTCGCGTCGGGGAACTCGACGTCACGCCGGGCGGCGAGATCTACGTCGTGGACCAATTGGGGCCGATGTACTTCGTGAGTCCGGACGGTGGGACGGTCACGCGCTACCTCGATTTGCGGGCGGTGCGCGGAGTTGGACTCACGAATAACAGTGAATCGGGATTTCAGAGCGCAGCGTTTCACCCGGATTTTGAAAAAGTCGGCGCGGCGGGTTACGGCAAGTTTTACACGATATCGACGTCGCGCGCGCGTCTGCGGGAGCCAGACTTCAGCGCGCGATCCGGGGACGCTTTTGATACGGTGCTTCTGGAATGGCAATGCGCCGACCCGGCGGGAAGACCGTTCGCGCCGGTCGATACGAGAGCGCCGTTTCGTGAGATCCTGCGGATCCGCCAGCCTTACGAGAATCACAACGCCGGGCTGATCTCGTTCAATTCGAACAGCGAGCCGGGAGACGCCGACCACGGGATGCTCTACGCGGGCATCGCGGACGGTGGGGCCGGGGGAGACCCGCAGAAAATGGCGCAGGACCTTGGACTCGTGTTTGGCAAAATCTTGCGAATCGATCCCCTCGGAAAGAATGCTGGGAACGGGCGCTACGGCATCCCGGCGGACAATCCGTTTGCTGATCGTGGGCGGCAGGCGGGCGCGCTGCCCGAGATCTGGGCTTACGGTCTTCGTAATCCTCAGCGGTTCCGCTGGGACCGTGCCGGGGAACGACGGATGTTCATTTCGGACATCGGGCAGGATGCCGTCGAAGAGATCAACGTCGGCGTGGCGGGAGCGAATTACGGGTGGAGTGAGCGTGAGGCGGATTTTGACTTCGTGGGGGGAAGACAGGTCGGACCGAACCAACGCAGCGACAGCTCTGAGACCGGATTTTCCTATCCAATCGCTCAATACGGACACCGCGGCCGAAGCGCGGCAACCACGGGCACGGTGTACCGTGGGGGCGGACTCCCGGGGCTCGAAGGAAAACTTCTCTTCGGGGACATGCCGAGCGGGCGGATTTTCTTCATCGATGCAGACCACCCGCTGGTCGGCGGATCGGCGCCCATCACGGAACTCCGAGTGATGCGGGATGGCCGTGAGTCGTCGTTCCTCGACATCATTCGAGAAAACCGTGGCGGGTCGTCGAACGCGCAGCTTCGGTTCGGCAGTGACGCCCGGGGGCGGATCTACCTCTTAAACAAAGTGGACGGAATCATTCGTCGGCTGGCAGCCACCTCGGATTGAGGTCTGGGCCGCCGAAGAGGACGACATCGGGCGCGTCGGTCGTTCCGCTCCGACGAGCGCCGGAGAGGGCGTGATTCGCTTACCGGAACATGAGGACCGGCAGGTGGCAACTCCGGACCATGGCGGTGGTGGTGCTGCCGACGATAAGGTGGCGGATGCGCCCGTGGCCGTAGGCTCCCATGACGACGAGGTCGATGCCGTGGGTGGTGACGGCGTCGGCAATGACTTGCTCGGGGTCGCCGGGGATGCACTCGGTGGTGACTTCGTAGCGGGCGTCGCGAAGTTTGGCGGCGGCGGCCTGGAGGTAATACTCCGCTTTTTCGTCGATTTTGCCGGCGCGGAGGAGGTGGCATTCGGTGTTCTGGAGAAGCGGTTGGTCGACGAGGAAGTCGATGGCTTTCTCGACGCTGGGTCCACCGTCGTAAGCGATGAGGAAGCGCTTGATGGGCTGGAACTCGCGGGAGGCGACAAGGACCGGGCGGATGCTGGCCCGGATGACGCGCTCGAGATTTGAGCCGAGGTGGAGGGTGGCGAAGTTGGCGGATTCGCCGCGTTTGCCCATGACGACGAGGTCGGCCTTGGCTTCGAGGCGGGTGACGTTTTCGACGAGGGCGCCGTGTTGTTGCTCGGTGGTGACGTTGGGAATCCCGGCGGCGCGGATGTGGCGCCGGGCTTCGGCGAGAATGGCCTTACCGCGCTCGCGGGCGACGCGGGCTTTGGTCTCTTCGAGGGTCACGAGTTCGCGCAGGAGGTCGTCGCTGGTGTCGGGGCCGAGGTTACCGCTGAGGTCGGCCACGTCGGCGTGCTCGCGGTGGTGGTCGAGCATGTGAAGGACGTGGACCGCGGCGTTGGGCGTGTGTTGGGCGGCCCAGGCGGTGTGGTCGTAGATGCTGGCGGCGTAGATGGAGCCGTCGGTGCAGGTGAGGATTTCGTTCATGGCGTGAGGGAGGAATTAATGAGCGGACAGCTTGTCGGCGGCGCCGGGTTTGTCGTGGATGGCGACGCGGTCGACGAGGGTGGCGCTGGCTTCGTTGAGGCCAATGACGTCGACGTCGGCGCCGTCGCGGCGAAATTTGAGGACCACTTTATCCAAGGCGGCGACGGAACTGATGTCCCAGAAATGCGCGGCGGTGACGTCAATTGTGACGTTCGAAACGACCTCGCGGAAGTCGAAGGCGCGGCCGAAGGCTCCGGCGGAGACGAAGAAGAGGTTGCCCTCGACGAAGTAGGTGCGGTGCTCACCGTCCTCGCTCAACTCGGTACCAATGCGCATGAGGAGAGCGGCTTTGCGGGCGAAGGAGATGGCGGACATGAGGATGCCGACGCCAACGCCGATGGCGAGGTTGTGCGTGATGACGACCACGGCAACGGTCGTGATCATGACGAGGCTGGAGGTCTTCGGGTGGAGTCGAAGGTTGCGGAGTGAATCCCAGCTGAACGTGCCGATGGAGACCATGATCATGACCGCGACGAGGGCGGCCATTGGAATGATCTTCACCCAGGCTCCAAAGACGACGATGAGAATGAGGAGGAAGACGCCCGAGCTGAAGGTGGAAAGACGTCCGCGACCGCCGGATTTCACGTTGATCGTGGTCTGGCCGATCATGGCGCAGCCGGCCATGCCGCCGAAGAAGCCGGAGACAATGTTTGACGCGCCTTGGCCGACGCACTCGCGGTTTTTGTCGCTGTCGGTGTCGGTGTAATCGTCGACGAGTTGGGCGGTCATGAGCGATTCGAGCAAGCCGACGACGGTGATCGGGATCGCGTAGGGGAAAATGATGGCGAGGGTCTCCCAGGTGAAGGGGATGTCCGGGAGGAGGAACATCGGGAGGGTCGATGGGAGTTTCCCGAGGTCGCCGACGGTGCGGAGATCCATGCCGGCGAAGACGGAGATGATCGTGAGAACGACGATGCAGACCAGGGGCGACGGGATCGTTTTCGTGAAGCGGGGGAGGACGTAGATGATGGCGAGACCCCCGGCGACCATCGCGTACATGTGCCAGTTCTGACCGTGGAATTCGGGGAGTTGGGCCAGGAAAATAAGGATCGCGAGGGCGTTGACGAAGCCGGTCATGACTGAGCGGGAGACGAAGCGAAGGGAATTGCCGAGGCGGAGAGCGCCGCAGATGATCTGGAGGACGCCGGTGAGGAGCGTGGCGGCGAGGAGGTATTGGAGGCCGTGGTCGCGGACGAGGGTGACCATGAGGAGCGCGGTCGCGGCGGTGGCGGCGGAGATCATGCCCGGGCGCCCGCCGACGATGGCGGACGTGACGGCGATGCAGAAGCTAGCGTATAGGCCGACCTGGGGGTCGACCCCGGCGATGATCGAGAAGGCGATGGCCTCTGGGATGAGGGCGAGGGCGACGACGAGTCCGGCGAGGAGGTCCTTGGGGACGTTGCCGATCCAGTCTTTGCTGAGGTCTTGGGTGAAGGTCATGTGGTCGGGCGTGAAGATCGAGCAGGGAGGGTGGGGGTTGGAGGTTTCATTGCAAGGGGGAAGTCCCGCGTGGGATCGGGTCACGGGCTGGAAGCCCGGGACGGCAGTCTGGAAGCCTGCGCTCCCCGGCGGTCAAAGAATTTCGCGGAGGGTGGCGATGAAGCGGCGATTTTCGTCCATCGTTCCAACGGAAACTCGGATCCAGGCGGGGAGGCCGTAGCCACCCATGGGGCGGACGATGATGCCGCGCTTGAGCAGGGCTTGGAAGGCGGCGGGGCCGTCGCCGACGCGGAGGAGGACGAAGTTGGCGGAGCTGGGGACGTATTCGAGGCCGAGGGAGGTGAATTCGTTTTCGAGATACGCGCGGCCTTCGTTGGTGAGGATCCGCGTTCGGTCGAGGTGGTCGGTGTCGTGGAGGGCAGCGAGGGCGGCCGTCTGCGCGAGGGAGTTGACGTTGAAGGGTTGGCGGGTCTTCAGGAGGAGGCCGGAGAGATGAGCGGAGGCGAGGGAGTAGCCGACGCGGAGGGCGGAGAGGCCGTGGATCTTGGAGAACGTGCGGAGAACGATGGCGTTCCGACCCACTTTCACGAATTTGAGCGTGTCGGGGGGGGTGTCGAGGTATTCGAAGTAGGCTTCATCGAAGACGACGGTGACGTCGTCGGGCACGCGGTCCATGAACGCGTCGATCTCGGCTTGGCCGACGAGGGTGCCGGTGGGGTTGTTCGGGTTCGCGAAGAAGATGAGGCGGGTGCGGGGGGTGATGGCGTCGAGGATGGCGTCGAGGTCGGCGCGGTAATCGGGGTCGGCGGTTTCGACGGTGGTCGCGCCGAAGAGCTGGGCGGTGAGTTTGTAACAAATGAACGCGTGGCGCGGCGCGATGATCTCGGTGGTTGGATCGAGGAAGGCGTGGGCGAGGAGTTCGATGATCTCGTTGCTCCCGTTGCCGAGGACGACGTTTTCGAGGGCGAGACCGGTCTGTTCGGCGATGGCGGTGCGGAGCGCCCAGCCGCCGCCGTCGGGGTAGAGGTGGATCTGCGGGAGGGCGGCTTCGACGGCGGCGAGGCCGAGGGGAGAGGGGCCGAGCGGGTTCTCGTTGGACGCGAGCTTGATGATGTCGCCGGGCGAGAGGCCCATCTCGCGGGCGAGTTCTTCGATGGGCTTGCCGGTTTCGTAGGCGGTGAGGTTTTCGACGTAGTCGTGCGTGGGCGTGGACATGGATTTTTAAGTCAATACGGTTTTTACCATGAACGACACGAAGAGCGTGAAGGGAATGCCTTTTGTTTCACCCCTTCGTGGTCTTCGTGCCCGGCTTGGTTTAGATATCGTCCCACCATGTTGATTGCCGTCCTCGCCGATACTCACGACAAGTTGCCGGAGGTGGTGATGGCCGACGTGGCGAGGGCGGACGAGATCTGGCACCTGGGGGACGTGAAGGATCCGGCGATTCTCGGTCGGTTGGCGACGATCGGCGGGCCGGTGTCGGTGGTGAAGGGAAACCGCGATTCGTGCGCGGAGTGGCCGAGGGAGGTGAACCTCACGCGGGGCGGGCGGACGTTTCGATTGATTCACATCCCGCCGCCGCCGAGCAAGCTGGGGGCGGTCGATTTTTTGCTGCACGGGCACACGCACGTGCCACGCGATGAGGTCGTCAATGGCGTACGGGTGCTCAATCCCGGAACGGTCGGGAAGCCGAACAAGGGGGTGCGAGCAGGGTATGCGTGGTTGACGGTGTCCGAAAATGGAGTCGTGGACTGGCGGTTGGTGGCGTTGGGTTGAAGTGAATCTTGAACGGGAGGTCACGACGGGATGGGAAATTTTAATCCTCCGGTTTCTCGCCGGGGGGGCACATTTTGACGAGCTTCGGGTCGAAGCGAGCGAGGGTGTCAACGAGGTCGGTCTGGGCGGCCATGACGGTGTGGATATCTTTGTAGACGCCGGGGACTTCGTCGATGCCCGCGCTGAGGAGGTCGACGCCGTGTTCGGCTAGGAGTTTCTTCGTGCCGCTCCACGTGAAGCTCTGCTTGGCCTGGGTGCGGCTCATGACGCGGCCCGCGCCGTGGGAGGCGCTGCGGAGCGAATCGGGTTGGCCCTTTCCGCGGACGAGGAAGCCGGGTGCGGTCATGGAGCCGGGGATGACGCCGAGGACGCCCTCGCCGGCTGGGGTCGCGCCTTTGCGGTGAACGATCAGTTCGCGGGATTCGCCGTCGATGGTGTGGGTCTCTTTCCACGCGAAATTGTGGTGATTTTCCACGTCGAGGATCGGTTTCTCGCCGAGGGCGCGGGCGATGTGGTGGTGGATGCACGCGTGGTTCGCGGCGGCGTAGCGGCCCATGAGATTCATGGCGGTCCAGTATTCCGCGCCGTCGGACTCGTCGAGCGGGAGCCAGGCGAGGTGCTTGAGGTTTTTGGGGAGCTCCGGGTGGCGGGCCGTGGCGCGCTTGCTGTATTCGGAGCAAATCTGCGCGCCGGTGCCGCGGGAGCCGCTGTGCGTGAGCAGGGCGACGTAATCACGCCCGGTGTCGAGGCCGAGGGTGGTGTTGGTCGCGGTGAAGGTGCCGAATTCCACGAAGTGATTGCCGCTTCCGCTGGTGCCGAGTTGGCCCCAGGCCTTGTCGCGGAGCTTGGCGGTGAGCGGGACGGCGGACCAGTCGGGGTCGTCCATGACGTCGTGGTCGCGGCGATCCTTGAAGGTCACGCCGACGCCGAAGCGGGTTTCGGCCTCGATGATGTTGGCCAGACGGTCGCGTTGCCCGGCGATGAGGCTGGGTTTCAGGTCGTAGACGGTGAGACGCATGCGGCAGGCGATGTCGACCCCGACGGCGTAGGGGATGACGGCGTTGTCGGTGGCGAGCACTCCGCCGATCGGGAGACCGTAGCCGAGGTGGGCGTCGGGCATGAGGGCCCCGCGACGGCGACGGGAAGGCCGCAGGCGTTGGTCATCTGCTCGACGGCGTTGGCGTCGAGGTCGTGGCCCCATTGCCGCCAAGGAGCGGGGGTGGGGCGGGGGGTGAAGGTGGTGGTGGTCATTGGATCGATCAGGGATTGGCCGCGAAAAGTCGCGGAAGGCTCAGGATCGGATGAGAAGAATTTCTTCTGCGCTTTGGCGGCATCAATTCCATGAGATCAGGCTGCCGTGGGGAGGCAGTAATCTTGGAAGAATTGGTTGAGCTTTTCGCTGTCGGGTTGGGTGGGCTCGGCGGGGATGATTTGTTCCAACCGGGCAAGTTCGGTTTCGATGAAGTTGTGGAGTGCGGGGATGCGGCGTCCGAGGTCGAATTCTTCGCCGGCGCGTTTGCGGGCGACGAGCACGGCGACGTGGAAACGCAGGTTGGCGTCCTCGAGCACGGTGTCGGTGAGGGTTTGGAAACGCATCGGGACGGGACCGAGACCGCGCTCGATCCAGCGGCACGCGAGGAGCGGGCGGAGGACGTAGAGGTATTTTTTGAGGCGGACGTCGTCCTTGCGAAGGGTGTCCCGGAAGTTGCCCCGGGCCATGCGAAGGTAGTGATGAAACAGGCGGGCGGGCGAACTGAACTCGGAGGCGAGCAGGCCGAAGACGAGCGCAAACGCCGGGTCGGCGCGGTAAACGACGGGGGATTTGATCCACTCGAGCAGAGAAGGGTTGGATTTGCGCAGGAGCTTAAGCGCCTTTCGCAGATCCCAGCCGGTGAGGTCGAGTTCGTCGGAGATGGGGACCTCGATCACGTCGCGGTGCTCATCGACGGACAGATACCACTCGGGGGCGTGGGCGTAGATGAAGCGCACGTCGTAGTCGCTGTCGCGGGACGCGAAGCCCCAAGCCCGGCTGCCCGATTCGACTGCGAGGAGAACGTGGACGCCGTGGGCGCGCTCGATGCGGTCCAGGGCGGAGTGGATGGCGGCGTGAGATTTCATGGCTTCGGTTTCGCGGCTTTTGGAGTTCTAGGGTGCTGAGGTGGTGATGGTGGGAACGAAAAAAGCCCCGCTCGCGGTTGGCGAGCGGGGCTTTTTGGAAAGGTTCGGTTCTGGCTTTCGAAAATTAGCGGCTCGCGGTCGGTGCTCCGTCAAAAAATGAGCGGAGGTTGACACAATCCATGCTCCAAACGATGGGTCCGAGGACCGGCGCGGTTGGCGTCGTGGATGGGTGCGAAGCGGTCATTGAAATTCGTTGTCGAAGTGGTGCTCGGGGGGGGACTTGAACCCCCATGCCTTGCGGCACACGCCCCTCAAACGTGCGTGTCTGCCATTCCACCACCCGAGCATTTCCCGATGGGAGCGAGGAAACTGCCAGCGGTGGTTGACCGTGGCAAGTTAGAAATTTTTAAATATGCCTTGTTTCCGGGATTGATCGGTGACACTTTCCCCAGCTCTCAAAGGCAGAGGATTCTTTATGGCATACGCAATTATCAAAACGGGCGGCAAACAATACCGGGTCGCCGAGGGTGACACGATCGACGTGGAGAAGCTCGATGTGGAATCCGGGAAATCGATCGATTTGGACGTCATCATGTTCGCCGATGGCGACGACGTGCAGATCGGAGCGCCTTTTCTGGGAGACCGGATGGTTTCGGCGGAGGTTGTCGATCAGTTCAAGGGCGAGAAGGTGATCGCTTTCAAATACAAGCGCCGCAAGGGCTACCACCGGACGGTCGGACATCGCCGCCGTCTCACGAAACTCAAAATCACATCGTTGTCGGGCAAGTCGGACAGCTGATTCAACCACTCTAAGTCATGGCACATAAGAAGGGACAGGGAAGCGTCAAGAACGGTCGCGATAGCCGCAGTAAGCGGTTGGGCGTTAAAAAATTCGGCGGCGAGGTCGTCGGACCGGGAAATATCATCATTCGCCAGCGGGGAACGAAGTTTCTGCCGGGTGCCAACGTCGGGCTGGGGCGCGACTACACGATCTGGTCGCTCGTCGATGGCCGGGTGAAGTTCGATCGCGCCGGTCGCCGCGTGAACGTCGAAATGGCTGAGACTGTCCCGGCGAACTAAGAAAGATTTCTCTTCAATCCGTTGCCGCGAGGCGGTGGGTTGTTTTGTTCAGGAAGAGCACCCGTTTCGGCGGGTGCTTTTCTTTTAAGGTGGGGCGGCACCCGACCTTCGGGATGGGCGCTTAGCGCTGGGTCGGGTGGAGAATTATCCGCGAAATTCGTGTGATCCGTGGGTGAATGTCTCCATGGTGGTGTCATGCACATGCCGCAGTTGATCGAACGGAAGAGGGATGGGGGGGAGCTGACCGAGGGGGAGATCTCGGAGCTGATCGGGGCCTTTGCCCGGGGCGACTTGCCGGATTATCAGATGAGCGCTCTGGCGATGGCGGTGTTTTTTCGAGGGATGACCACGGTCGAGACCGCTGCTCTGACGGCGGCAATGCGCGACAGTGGGCGGGTCTTTTCGTATCCGGCAGATGCTCCGCCGATCGTCGACAAGCACTCGACGGGGGGGATCGGGGACAAGGTGTCCCTCATCTTGGCTCCGTTGCTGGCTTGCGACGGCGTGTGGGTGCCGATGGTGTCGGGGCGGGGGTTGGGGATCACCGGGGGGACGCTTGACAAGCTGGAGTCAATCCCGGGGTTCGACGTGAATCTCTCCGAAGAGGTGGCTTTGGCGCAACTGGAGCGGCTCGGGGTTTTCATGGCGGGACAAACGGGGGATTTTTGTCCGGCGGATAAGCGGCTCTACGCGCTGCGCGACGTGACGGGGACGGTGCCGTCGCAGGCGTTGATCGTGGCGAGTATCTTATCGAAGAAACTGGCGGAATCGCTGGACCGGCTCGTTCTCGACGTCAAGTTCGGGTCGGGAGCCTTCATGAAAACGCGGGAGGAGGCCGAGGAATTGGCGGAGTCATTGCGGGCGACGGCGGAAGCGAATGGGGTGCGGACTTCGTTCCTGCTGTCGGCGATGGATCAACCGCTCGGGCGCACGGTCGGGAACGCGCTGGAGGTGGCGGAGTCGGTCGAGGTATTGCGGGGTGGGGGGGCGGAGGATCTCGTGGCGTTGACCTTGGATTTGGCGGCGAAGGTGTCGCAGAGCTCGCGTGAGGAGTTGGCGGGAATGCTCGGGTCGGGAGTGGCTTGGGAGAAGTTTGTCGAGATGGTCGAGGCGCAGGGGGGGGACGTTGCGGCGCTGACACGGATGGAGGAGGAGCACGCGGCTCCTGAGATCCGCGACGTCCTGGCGGAGACGGCGGGGCGAATTCAGCGGGTGGACGCGGGCGGGATCGGGCGGGCGAGCGTGCGGTTGGGGGCCGGGCGGGCGACCGCGGGGGACGCGGTGGACCCCGCGGTCGGATTCAGCGCAATTGCAAAGGTCGGGGATGCGGTGAGTGCCGGGGATCTTCTCATGCGGGTGCACGCGCGGGATGCGAGCGGGGCGGATTCGGCGGTCCAGGCGGTGCGGGAGGCGGTGGTTGTCGGGTGAGGATTGCGGACGCAGCAGGGCGGCTTTGCCGATTGCTCGGGTCGGCGATTGCAAATCGCCACTCCTTGAGTTGGATCCTGTTGCTGTCGGGTGGCTTGGTCGTAGCCGAGCCGGAGGGGAACGACGTGGAGACGTTGATTCCTTGGCTGTTGGATCATCGGACGGAGCTGGAGGGGGTGCCTTTTGGGGAGGTGATCGAGGCGACGACGGGGCATCGGATCGTTGCGGTCGATCCGAAGAGGGATCGAAAGGTTTTGAACGAGTTGGGAAAAGCGATCGAATTGGTGGAGCGGCGGCTGAACCGGAAGGGGCATCCGATTCATTCGGTGGGGCGGGTGAACGAAGCGAGTCGTTACGTCGAGGATGAGTTTCGAGCGGTGATCGAAGGGTTTGCTGGCTGGACGTGCGGCGTTCCCACGACGAAAGAGGGAAAGGAACAGAGGTCGGGTTATCCGGATCTGCGGATCGTCGCGCCGGATGGGCGGGTGTTTTTCCTGGACCCGAAACTTTTCAAGGTCGGGAGCCGGGAGAGCTCGCTGCGGACGTTTTATTTCGAGCCGCGCTCCGCGACGAGCAAGGTGCGGGAGGACGCGGTGCATCTGCTCGTTGGATTTGAGCACAACGGGAAGAGCGGGGACGATTTCCGCCTAATGGGCTGGGAGCTGATTGATCTTTCGCGGTTGCGGGTGCAGCTAAAGGCGGAATTTCAGGCCAGTAATCGGGAGATCTACCGGCCGGATGCGGTGGTTGGTCGCGGGGAGTGATGGGGATGTCTCAGGTCTCTCGCTTCGCACGCGGGAACGCGTGCGGCCATCATTTTTTACTCCCGGCTGACGCGCCAGATGGTGTCGTGGGCGTCCTCGCTCATGAGGAGTGAGCCGTCTTTGGCGACGGTGAGGCCGACGGGGCGACCCCAGACGTCGCCGTCTTCGGTGGTGAAACCCGTGAGAAAGTCCTCGTAAGTGCCGTTGGATTTGCCGTCCTGGAGCGGGACTCGGACGACCTTGTAGCCGGTGCGCGGTTCACGATTCCACGAGCCGTGGAAGGCGGCGAAGATGTCGCCTTGGTATTCCGCCGGGAACTGGTCGCCGGTGTAGAAGACGAGGTTGAGGCTGGCGGAGTGGCTCTGGACCAGGACGTCGGGGACGGTGACTTGATCGGCCATGTCGGCATGGGGGTCGTCCTTGTGCCGAGGGTCGGGGTTGTCACCAATGTAGAAATACGGCCAACCGTAAAAACCACCCGGTTTCACGCTGGTGATGTAGTCGGGGACGAGGTTGTTGCCGAGGCCATCGCGCTCGTTGACGGACGTCCAGAGGTTGCCGGTCGCGGGGTCGACGGCGATGCCGACTGGGTTGCGAATGCCGGTGGCGTAGACGCTTTTTTCGGAGCCGTCGGGATTCATCACGAAAATGCGAGCGCGGTGTTGTTCGATCTCGAGGTCGTCTTCGTCGACGTTGGTTCTTGAGCCGACGGAGACGAAGAGCTTCGCGCCATCCTTTGAAAAGCAAAGGTCGCGGGTCCAGTGACCGCCCCCGGTGAGGTGGCCGCCTCCGGAGTGGGCGGTGATCGTCTCAGGGTCGGCGGTGGACTTCGTGTCGCCGGATTCGTACGGGAAACGGACGACCTCGCCGGTGTTCGCGACGTAAAGCCACTCCGGATCTTCGGCTGGGTAGAAGGCGAGGCCGAAGGGTTTGTCGAGGCCTTGGGCGAAGACTTCGTTGAGGTCGGGCTTGCCGTCGCCGGTGGTGTCGCGGAGGACGCGGATGCGACCGGGCTTTGACTCGGTGACAAAGATGTCGCCGTTCGGGGCGGTCGCGAGGTAGCGGGGGTTTTCGAGGCCTTCGGTCAGCCATTCGGTAACTTTGAAGCCGTTGGGGACCCGCGGCATGGCACCGTCGGGGCGGTCGACGATCTTGGATTTGTTGCGGACAGACTCCGTGGCAAAGGGGGCGGGAAGGCTGTCGGCGGTGATTTTGTATTTCTTCCCGGGTTTGGCGGCGGTGTAGTCGCCAGCGGGTCCCTGGCCGGGGAGGGCCAGGGCGGTGGTGGTCGCTGCGGCGAGGATGAGGATGAGGCTGCGCATTGGGATTTCGGCTAATCGTTCTTCTTTTTCTCTTTCTTGAGCTGCTGCTGGCGTTCGCGGAGGCGGTCGGCGCGTTCCTGCTGTTGCTCCGCGATGCGCTGTTGCTCCGCCGAGGTTTGGGCTTGATTCTGGGAGCGTTCGTTGAGGCGACCGGTGCGGCGGTCGAGTTCGCGCTGGCGCTCCGCTTCGGCTTCGTCGCGCTGATCTTCGCGGTAGTCCTGTCGATCATCGCTGCGGTCTTCGTAATCGTCGTAGCGATCGTCGTAGCCGTCGCGGCGCCGATCGTAGCGGTCGTCGTAGACTTGGCGGGAGGAGCGCGATTCGCCGAAGCCGGGGACGCCGAGTCCGCCGAGTCCCCCGCCGCCGCTTGTGCAGGAGGTGAAGAGGGCGGAGGTGGCGGTGGCGGCGAGCAGTGCGACGATTTTCATGGAGTTGTTGGGTTGGGATTCGGGCGTGGTGGCGAGGTTGGACGTCAGGGCGAAAATTCCGAGTGGTGGCGGGGGCGGGACGGGCCGAGATCCCAGCGGTCTTGGTGGGGGACGTCGGCGAGTTGGCTCGCAACCTGGCCCTCAAGGTGGAGGGTGCGGGTGGGGAAGGCGATGGAGAGGCCGCGGTTGTGAACGGCGCGCATAATTTTGCAGTTCACCCGTTGGCGAGTGTCCATGTGCGTGAGCCAAACGGTGGATTTCGTGAAGTAGTAAACGAGGATGTCGAGGGAGCTGGATCCAAAGTCGGTGAAGTTGACCAAAATGAAGTCCTGGTGGACGCCGTCGTCGGCGCGGAGGAGTTCGCGGATGTCCTCGACGAGGCCTTCCATGTCGGCGGCGGTGGAATCGTAGGTGACGCCGATGATCTGTTTCACGCGGCGTTTTGGCATTTTTGTCCAGTTATCGATGGGTTCGTTGGCGAGAACACCATTGGGGACGGAGACGAGGGTTTTTGGGAAAGTGCGGATCTTCGTGGAGCGAAGGCCGATGGATTCGACGTTGCCGTCGACGGTGTCGCCGACCTGGATCCAGTCGCCGACCTTGAACGGGCGGTCGAGGACGATCATGAAAGCGCCGAAGCCATTTTTCAGGGTGTCCTGGGCGGCGAAGGCGACGGCGGCGGTGCCGAGACCAAGGGTAGTGATGAGGCCAGTGAGGTTGTAGCCGAGATTGTCGACGACCATGAGGACTCCGACGACGAGAACGAAGATGCGGAGCGTTTTCTTGATGAGGGGGGCAAACCCGGCAGCGGCCGAGCCGGGACGCTCGCCGACGCGGGCTCCGATCTGGTTGGCGATGAGATCGGTGAGGCGGACGAAACCCCAGACGATGGTGCCCATGAGAACGGCGCGGACGGCATTACCGATGAAGCTGGAGACGGCGGGTTCGAGTGGTAGGACGAGGACGGCGAGGTAGATGCCGTTGGCGAGGATGAAGAGCGAGAGGGGACGCTCGATGGCTTCGAGAACGTCTTCGTTGAGGCGATTTTTGCGGCGTTTCGAGAGTCCTCGGAGGCTCCGGAAGATGAGATTGATGACGATCCGGCGGAAGACAAGGAACGCGAGCAGGATGAAGAAGCTGGCGGCGAGTTGGCCGACGGTGAAGCCGAAGATCGGGATTGCTGCGATGCGGCGGGCCTGCTTGAGCGTGTTGGCGAGCAATTGTTGATCCTTGGTCGCGTTATCGGCGATTTTGTCGACTTTCTCGCCGACGTTTTTGACGGCGGTCGCGACGGCTTCCTGGCCGGGGAGAGGGGTGGGTGAAGTGTTTGTTTGATTGGTGTTTTGGGTCTGCGATTTCGAATCGCCGATCCTCGAGCTGGGTTCGCGGGCGGGGAGCGTGGGTGTTAGGAGAGCGAGGAGGAGGCTGAAAAATACGGCGTGGCGGGTCATGAAGTGGCTGCTGTTGTGGCAGTTCCGAGGGACGTTGACCTTCCGCAAGAATCCGGGTGCGTCAAGGGTGGACGGTTTTGAGTTTGCATTTTGGGCCCGGTCGGGCAGGTTGCGCGGCGGTTGTGGAGCTTGCGCTGATCGATGCCATTGGACCGTTTTTTCGCGGCTATCGGAAACGACGGATTAACTGGTCGAAAATCCCGTTTGATCACCTGTTGCGGGATGGCGAGGGGGCGGACGCGCAGTGGGCAAGGATCCGGGAGGAGATGGGCGTGCTGGGTCGGCGGGTGCGGGAGCTGGGGTTCACGGCTGTAACGTTGGACGACGTGGCGCACCTCGCAGATCACGAGTGGTATGAGGAGGAGGTGCGGGGGGAGATCGCCGGGCTGCGGGAGCGGTTTAGGGTGATTTTTGGGGACCTGAAGGCGCTGGGGTTGGGGATTTACCTGACGTCGGATTACTTGACGACGACGGCGGCGGTGGATGCCCGGCTCGGGAAGTCGGCGGCGGCTGCGCGGGCGTGGTATTCGGGACTCGTGGGGCGGTTCCTGGCGGATTTCCCAGAGGTGGACGGAGTGATCCTGCGGATTGGTGAGAGCGACGGGGTGGACGTTGCGGGGAAGCTGCGAAGTCGCCTGGCGTTGCGGTCGGCGGGGGCGGTGAATCAGCTTTTACGGGAGGTGTTGCCCGTCTTTGAGTCGGCGGGGCGGCGGCTGATCCTCCGGACTTGGACGGTGGGGGCGCATCTCATCGGTGATCTGATTTGGAATCCATTGCGGCTGTCGCAGGCGGTGGCGGGGATCGACTCGCGGGCGTTCGTGATTTCCATGAAATACGGGGAGTCTGATTTCTTCCGGTATTTGTCGCTCAATCGACAATTTTTTCGGATTGAAGTGCCTAAGATCATCGAGTTCCAGGCGCGGCGCGAATACGAGGGAGCGGGCGAGTATCCGTCCTTTATCGGGTGGGAGTGCGAGCGCTACGCGAAAGAGCTCGCGGCGGCGACGGGGGTGATCGGGTTGTCGGTCTGGTGCCAGACGGGTGGGTGGCACGGCTTTCGGCGGCTGGCATTTTTGGATGATGACGCGGTGTGGATCGAGCTGAACGTGGCGGCGGCGATCGGGGTGGTGAAGGAAGGGCTGTCGGTGGAGGCGGTGGTCGAGCGATTCGTCGGAGCGGAGCGGGCGGTGCCGACCCTGGAGTTGCTGCGGCGGTCGGACGAGGTGATGCGCGAGCTATTTTACATCGAGGAATACGCGCGACAGCGGCTGTATTTTCGCCGCGTGCGGATCCCGCCGCTGCTGCAGGTGTATTGGGACACAATTTTCGTGAACGACGCGGTGCGGAAGGTCATTGGGCACTTCGTGCGGGATCCGGAGCGGGCGGTGCGGCAGGGCGAGGCGGCGTTTGGAAACTTCGAGCGGATGGAGGCGGCGGCTGCGGAGGTTGGCCTACCGGTGGAGGACATCCGCTTCATGCGCGACACGTTCCGGATCTTGCTGTTGGCCCGGCGTTATTATCTACTTCCGTTTGAGCCGGAGCTGGCGGACGAGATCGAGGAAACGAAGCGGGCCTACAAAAAAAGGTGGCCGCGGAAGACGCGGCACCGCTACCGGGTCAAGACGTCGTTCCAGCCGACGCACGTGCGGCGGCGAACGATCAAGTGGGCGTCGCGGTTGGTGATTCGGAACCGGCCGGAGTATCGGACGGTGTTCGATCGGCTTTTCACGCTGCGGGTGCTGGCGTGGGTGTACTGGCTGTTCCGGGTGCGTCACCAGCGAGCGATGCCGAGGTTCTTGCGGAAAAGCGCGATGGGGGTGGACGCGGTGTTTAAGTAGTTCGGTCGGAAGGTCGAAGGTCGGAAAGTCGGGTTTGAATCGCTGGGAAGACCGGTCGGGCATGCCGGTGATGCAAGCGGCTCGTTTGGGCTTATTTAGAATTATTCTTGATCCACTTCCAACCTGTGGCAGGTTGCGGTTGTGACGACGGCAATCGAAAAGCAATACCACAAGACGATCGGGAAGGTGGGTCTTCGCGACACGCCGCAGCGGCGCCACGTGTATGATCTTTTGCTGACGAAGCGGGATCACCCGACGGCGACGGAGGTGTTCATGCGAGCCAAGGAGGGGATGCCGACGATCTCGCTGGCGACGGTTTACAATTCGCTCGAGACGTTGGTCGGTTGTGGCCTGGTGAAGCAGGTGCACGTCGATCGCGAACCGACCCGATTCTGTCCGAATCTGGAAGAGCACGGACACTTCGTCTGCGATCAATGCCACTCCGTCTTCGACGTCGATCTGGCCTCAGGCCGGACGGTGGGCCGGACTTGGGAGTTGCCGAACAATTTTACCGTAACCGCGCACGAAGTTTCCCTCCGCGGGATCTGCGCGTCCTGTCACTCCAAATAAACAAATTTTATGAGCAGTCTGAAAATCGAAAACCTTCACGCCACGATCGGCGACACTCCCATCCTCAAAGGTCTCAACCTCGAGATTCCGAAGGGCGAGGTTCACGCGATCATGGGCAAGAATGGCAGCGGCAAGAGTACCCTCGCGAAAGTGATGGCCGGCCATCCCGACTACACCGTGACCGACGGCGCGGTCTACATGGACGGCGAGAACATTTTGGAAATGGAAGAGCCGGACGCGCGAGCGCGGGCCGGACTTTTCCTGGCGTTCCAATACCCGAACGAGATTCCGGGCGTGACGATCGCAAACTTCATCCGGGCGGCGGTGCAGTCACGCTTGCCGGAGGGTGAGGAGCTTCGAGGCGACCGATTATTACGGGAAGCTCTACGAAAAAATGGATTCGCTGAAGATCAACCGCGCTTTCACGTCGCGTTCTGTCAACGAGGGCTTCTCAGGCGGCGAGAAGAAGCGCTGCGAGATCCTGCAAATGGCCATGCTCGAGCCGAAGTATGCCGTGCTGGACGAGACGGATTCCGGCTTGGACATCGACGCTCTCAAGATCGTCTCGGACGGAGTGAACGCACTGCGCGGCCCGAACTGCGGGATGCTTGTGATCACTCACTACCAACGACTACTCAACTACATCGTGCCAGATCGCGTCCACGTGATGGTCGACGGTCGAATCGTTCTCAGTGACGACAAGGACCTTGCGCTCAAGTTGGAAGCGGAGGGCTACGACTGGGTGACAGCTGACGCCGCAGCCGCTTAACCCTGAGTTAAACCTCAACCGAGAAGGAAAAAAATTATGACAGCCGCTCTAGAAACCAAGCCAGACTTTGACGTCAATCAGGACGTCGGGAATTTTAGCTACGACATGAAATACGCCTACGATGCGGGCGTCGGATTGTCGGAGGACACGATCAAATACATCGCCGACGTGAAGAAGGATCCCGAGTGGATCCGTGAATTCCGGTTGAACGCCTACAAAAAATTTCTCGAGAAGCCGATGCCCACGCATTGGGCCTCGACCGATCTCGAGAACATCATCTTTGAGAAGATCCGCTACTACTTGTCACAAGGTCAGACGCCAAGTCGGACCTGGGACGACGTGCCCGAGGAGATGAAGCAGACGTTTGAGCGGCTGGGCATCCCGGAGCAAGAGCGGAAATTTCTCGCCGGCGTCGAAGCGCAGTTCGACAGCGAAGCTGCGTATTCGAACATCAAGGCGGCAGTCGGCGAGCAGGGCGTGATTTTTGTCGGCAGCACCGAGGGACTGCACAAGCATCCGGAACTCTTCAAGAAGTGGTTCGGCAAGGTCATCCCGACTGGTGACAATAAGTTCAGCGCGCTGAATAGCGCGGTCTTCAGCGGCGGTTCGTTCATTTACGTGCCACCGGGCGTGAAGGTAAAGCATCCGCTGCAGGCGTATTTTCGGATCAACGCGCAGAGTTTTGGTCAGTTTGAGCGCACCCTCATCATCGCTGACGAAGGAAGCGAGGTCATGTACATGGAGGGCTGCACGGCGCCGAAATTCGAGACGGCGACGCTTCACAGTGCCGTCGTCGAGTTGGTCGCGCTGAAGGGCGCGAAGATCCAATACGTCACGGTCCAGAACTGGAGTCCGAACGTTTTCAATCTCGTGACCAAACGCGGTCTCGCCCACGAAGACGCCGAGATTAAGTGGATCGATTGCAACATCGGCTCCCGCTTGACGATGAAATACCCGGGCGTCGTGATGAAGGGTAAGCGCGCCCGTGGCGAGGTCATCAGCATCGCGCTCGCTGGCGACGGGCAGCATCAGGACACCGGTGCAAAGATGGTCCACGCCGCCGACGACACGACGTCAAACATCGTTTCGAAATCGATCAGCGTCGGCAAGGGGCGCGCGACTTACCGCGGCATCGTCCATCTGCCGAAGCACCTCAAGGGCTGCAAAAACAACACCGAGTGCGACGCGTTGCTCATCAACTCGAAAAGCCGCACGGACACCTACCCAGCCATCGTGGCCCGGGGCCAGCAGAACGCGTGTCAGCACGAAGCGAGCGTGAGCCAGATCAGTTCGGAGCAGATCTTCTACATGCAGCAGCGTGGACTGACGCAGGCTCAGGCGATGAGCCTGGCGGTCAACGGATTTGTCAACGATCTCGTGCGGCAGTTTCCGATGGAATACAGCGTCGAGCTCAAGCGATTGATCGACATGGAAATGGAAGGTTCAGTTGGGTAGCCGACTGGCGCACGGAAAGTCCTGGATGATATGAGCGGATTGATGGTCGAAGAGGCAAAAGCAGCGGTGGTCGTGAGCGGGGGGGATTTCACCGAAGGCGGGAAGGATTCGGATTTCGTTCCGGCGGAGAATTTCCCGGGGTGGTTTCAGGAAACGCAGCGGGCAGCTTGGAAGGATTTTCTCGCGACGAAGGCTCCAACTCGCACCGACGAACCGTGGCGGTTTGCCTCGATCAAATCAGCCGGACTCGAAGGTTTCGTGGCGCCTCCCGAAGTCGGGAGCGAGGGGCGGGTCATTAACGCGTCCAATCTGGGCGGGAAATGGTCGGCGAAGCTCGTTTTCGGTAACAATCGTCTCCTTCACCGGGAGGTTGCCGGATTGCCCGAAGGCGTGGTGGTTGTGCCGCTGGACAAAGCGGCCCGAGATCACGAAGGGTTGCTGCGGGAGTATTTCATGGCGCAGCCGGTCGAGCTCGGATCGCACCGCTTCGCCGCGTTGCACCGGGCGATGGTCACGGGCGGAGTGCTCGTTCACGTGCCGGCCAACGTCGAGATTGCGGAGCCCATCGAAATTCACCATTGGGTCGAGGGCGAAAATGCCTCCGTCTTCCCGCATACCCTCGTCATCGCAGGTGCGAACAGCAAGGTGACGGTCGTTGATCGTTTCGTATCCGCCGATGACCACCGCGCCTTGGCTTGCGGTGTGAACGATTTGCACGCCGGACCGGGCGCTAACCTGCAATACGTCTCGCTTCAGGATTGGAGTCGGAAGACGACCGCCTTTCACCTAAACTCCACGATCGTCGACCGCGACGCGACTTCGACGGCCCTCACGCTGAATCTAGGTGGGCACTATGTCCGTGGCGAAAGCCTGAGCCGGATGGTGGGGCCGGGCGCACGCAGCGTGATGCTCTCCGTCAACCCGACGGACGGCGACCGAGAGATCGACCAACGAACGTTGCAAGATCACTCCGCGCCGCACGCGACGAGTGATCTGCTCTACCACAACTCGTTGGACGACGAATCGAGGACGATTTTTGCCGGGCTGATCAAGGTTGGCGAAGGAGCTCACGGGACCGACGCTTACCAGAAGGTGCGCAACCTTTTGCTCAGCGACGAAGCGGAGGCAAACTCGATGCCTGGTCTCGAGATCCTTGCCGATGAGGTGGCCTGCTCCCACGGGGCCACTTCGGGCCAGATCAACGAAGATGAGGTCTTTTACATGCAGGCGCGCGGAATCCCCGAGCGACTGGGGCGTCGACTCATCCTGGCTGGTTTTTTTGATGATCTGCTGGGTCGGATCGAAGGCGACGACCTTCGGTCGAAACTGAGCGGAGTGTTGCACGAGCGGCTTGGTGTGCCGACCGAGCGCTGAGTTTGCGTTTTGATCGGGTGCTCTCCGGAGATTTACTTTTGAGTTCTGGATCCCGAGATTTGCGCGATGAGGACAAACCAGGGCGCCCTTCTCTATAATTCTGGGGCGGGATCGGCGGGTGACGCGGGTGGTGCCGAACTCGTCGGTCAGCTCAAATCCGTCGGGATCCTCGTTGATCTCATCGAGATCGAGCAGGGGTCCGATCCAGCCGTCGCGGCGCGGTCCGTGCAAAGCGAAGGCGTTCCGTTCGTATTGGTAGCTGGAGGCGACGGCACGGTAGGAGCAGTTGCGTCAGTCTTGATCGGCACGGAAACCCCGCTCGGCATCATCCCGGTCGGAACATTCAACAACTTCGCACTCAGTCTCGGTCTGCCCACGGACGCTAGTGAGGCTTGCGAATTGATCGCCCGGAGAAACATCCAAGCCATGGACGTCGGATCTGCAAACGGGCGGCCGTTTTTCGAGTGTGCGGGTTTTGGCCTGGACGCGGAGGTTTTTCCGCTCGGCGAAGAGATCAAGTCCGGCGCTTTCGCGAAGTGGATCGATCTTTTCCAGAAAGCGTTTCGCTATCCCCGGCAAAACTTCGAACTCGAACTCGATCGCCCCGTCTCGGAAGCGTTGGTCGACGAAGCCGGAGGAAACAAAGCCGCCAAAGCCCGCAAACTCCGTCGGCTAGATCGTCGAAAGATCCGACTGCGGGCGCTGATGTTGACCGTCTCGAACGGGCCGTTCTACGGAATGAATTTCACCGTGGCACCGGACGCGAGGGTCAATGACGGTCTGCTGACGGTCAGCGTCTTCAAGCGCTTCAGCCGACTCGAACTGTGGTGGCATTTTTTATCGATCAGCAGCGGCAGGCGGAAATTTTCGCCAAAAACACTCCAGTTCCGGGTGGGAAAAATTAAAATCTCGGGTCGGAAACCCATTCGCACGCACCTAGACGGCGTTCTTTTCGAGGAGTGGCCGGTCGGATTGGAGCTTCAGCACAGCGTCTTGCGGGTATTCAGGTAACTAACAAGCCGGCGTTTTGACGAATGTAACAACTCCGTCGCAAACGAATTTCTTGTTGCCATCCTCCCGAAGAGGCCGCATCTTCCCTGAAAACTCAAACAAGCCATGACCAAATTCCAAAACATCCTAGCAGTTGGCGCAGTCGCCCTCGCATTCGCCGGACACGAAGCTGCCGCCCAGAGTTCCGTTCGTCTCTTCAAAGACGAGCTTGACCAGAAACTCGGCAACAAAAAAAACGGTGCAGCTGCCGCGGTGATTTCGCGCACGATCAAAAAGTTCACCCGCCGGGATGCATCCAAAGTTGTCGCCTTCGCTCGGATCGGTAATCGGTCCCTCAAAAAGCTCGTTCGTGACAACCTTCGTGGACGGACTGCCTTGACGATTCTTAGCGGCACGGCCCGTGGCTTCCTCGGAGTCGCTACGCTCGACCGGCGGTTTTCGCGGTTTGTTCGGTTGATCATCCGCAAGCTCCCCAACAGTGAGAAGACACCGGCGGTCCTCCAGCCGATCTCGGACCGTCTGATCGCAATCAATCGCTCGCGCGGCGGAGCGGCGGCTCAGGATCAAGACATCCGGGACTTGGTTTACACCTCTGGTGGGGAAGTGCCACCGACGTCCTAGAAGAGACTTTAAAAGTTTGAAAAAAGAGCGGGGCCCTCGGCCTCGCTCTTTTTTTGTCCTCACGAAACTTGCTTCATTTCAGGTTTTGCAAACTTACGATCGGATGCCCGTTGAATCCCCGACACTGTCCTAATACATGAGCGCGCTTCGTTGGACCGGTCGCATCTTGGTTGGGTTGGGCTGCCTAGGCCTGGTTGGGGGAGGGTTCGTCATCTGGGATTTCACGAGCTGGAAGGCGGACCGGGAGCGGCTGTTGGTTGCAGCCAGTTCCATCTTGGAAACGAGGCTTGGGCCCGTTGAATACGTGGACTTTGGCGAAGGTCCGGTCGTGTTGGTGCTTCACGGCGCTCCTGGCGGCTATGATCAGGCCGAGTTGATCGGGCGATTTCTAGCGACGGGCGGCTTTCGGGTCATCGCGCCCTCCAGACCGGGATACCTGCGGACCCCGTTGGCGGCGGGTCTGCTCTTGGAGGATCAGGCGGACTTGATGAACGCTTTGTTGGAAGAACTGAAGATCGGAAGGGCCGCGGTGCTGGGCGTGTCGGTCGGCGGAACTGTAGCTCTGGAATTTGCTGCAACCTATCCGCAGAAAACGGCCAGCGTCGTCTTAGTTTCCCCGATTACCCGTCGCCATCTTGATCAGTACAATCTCCCGGCAACGAGTGAGCTGATCGAGGAACGCGTTCTTACCGACACGACTGGTGACATGGGATCCTGGTACGCGTCCAATCTCGCGGAACGAGGAGAGACGAAACTGCTTTCGGCCGTGCTCGATCGGGACACCGACTTAGACGGAGGAAAGAAAGAGAAGCTAGCTCGGTCCGTGACGGAGGATCCTGGGAGGATGGAATTTTTCCGCGATTTGGTTTTGAGCGTAGCGCCTCTGGAAAACCGGGAGAGCGGGACTCGAAACGATCTGTTGATGATGAAAGCGCTGCAACCCGTCGATTGCTCCGATGTTGAGGCACCGATCCTCCTCGTGAACGGTGAGTCTCGATCCTCAAAAGAATGGACAGATCCTGATCTCATTTTGAAATCCGCGCCGAACGCGAGGGGATTGCAAATCCCGAAAGTTGGTCGTTTGGTCTGGTTGAGTCCGGAGGTTGGGGAGATGAACGATGAAATCGCGGCATTTATCGGCGATGCTTTTGCGGCAGAGGCTGACAGATCGGGCGGATAACACGCGGACCATGGATTTCTTCGAGCACCAGGAGCGAGCCCGTCGAAGCACGGGGAGACTGATCTTTTTTTTCGTGCTTGCGGTGATTGGGATCATCACCGTCTTGCAGATCGTGCTCGCTCTCGCAACGGGTGAGAACCCGCTGGATCCGCGGCTGCTCGGCATGGTTTCCGGGGGCGTTGTGGTCGTCGTATCGCTGGGTTCGATCTTTAAAATCATGGAACTTTCGCAAGGCGGTGGGGTCGTTGCGGAGATGTTGGGGGGACAACTGATCCATCCGCACACCACCGATCCGAAGGAAGTGCAGTTGCGGAACGTGGTCGAAGAGATGGCAATTGCCTCCGGACTGCCGGTTCCGGACGTTTACTTGCTCCCGGGAGAGGCTGGGATCAACGCGTTCGCGGCGGGGAACCAGCCCGGCGATGCGGTGGTGGCGGTCACGCGGGGCACTCTGGATTCACTCACGCGGGACGAGCTTCAAGGCGTCGTGGCGCATGAATTCAGTCATATCCTCAACGGAGACATGCGGCTCAACATCCGACTGATTGGGGTTCTGAATGGAATCCTCCTCCTCGCAATTCTCGGAAATATTCTTTTCCGGACGGGTTTCCTGACCGGCGGACGGGCTCGATCCGGTCGGGATTCCAATGGCAACGGCCAACTACCTATTTTCGTGATCGGCATCGCGCTATTGGCGGTTGGGTCAATCGGAGCATTTTTTGCGCGGTTGATCAAAGCCGCGGTGAGTCGACAGCGGGAATTTTTGGCGGATGCATCGGCTGTCCAGTTTACGCGCAATCCAGACGGGATCGCGGGCGCGCTTTTCAAAATCGGGCGGGCGACTTCCCAACTGGAGAGTCCGAGGGCGCAGGAAGCCAGTCACTTGTTTTTTGGCAATGGGCTGGGTGAGGCATTCGCAAGTTGGTTTGCAACGCATCCGCCCATTGAAGAGCGGATCGCTGCGGTCGCTCCAGGGTTCGATCCGGCATCCGTGCGGAGGCCGGAAGTGGCGGCAGCGCCTCCGCAAGGTCAGACTGCGGCAAAAGAGCACTGGGCCGCAGGTGCGGGGAGGCTGGACGCTCGGACTCTCGCTGTCGCGGCGTCGGCACTGGCGGAGTTACCGGAGTTTTCGCGGGTTGCTTCCCGTGAGACGGGGGCGGCAGTGAGTCTGGTTTACTCGCTCCTGCTGAGCGCGGACGGAGCGACTCGGGATCGGCAGGTGAAGGGAATCGAGGGCGGGGAGGCGCAGCGAAGGCAGGTGCTGGCGGATCTTGGACGCCGAGCCGAGATCCCCGGAGAAGCCTGGCTACACACGGTCGATTTGTGCATGCCCGCCCTGCGGAAAATGTCCGGCGAGCAATACCAGACCTTCCGCGCGAACGTGCGGCGGCTCGTGGATGCGGATGGGCAGGTCGACCTCTTCGAATACGTTCTTCAGAAAGCGCTGACCCGGCACTTGGACGGCTACTTTGAAAAGCGCGGCGAGCCTCCCATTCGGTTTCGGTCGGTCGACGCGCTGTTACCTGAACTGACGACGGTGCTCTCGGCACTCGCTTGGTTCGACGCCGACGATGAGTCGCAACGCGAGACCGCTTTTCGCGCCGGAGTGGATTCATTGAAGCTGCCGCCGGAGTGCAGGCGGCTGGAACGGACAGCGGGGATGAAACTCGGTGACGTTGATGGGGCTTTGGACCGTCTGGCCCAGACGGACGGTCCAACAAAAAAGAAGATCCTGACCGCGTGCGGAAAGGTCGTGATGGCGGACGACGTGATCGAACCGCGACAAGGTGCGTTGCTGCGGGCGATTGCCGACACAGTGGGTTGTCCGATTCCGCCGTTCGCGTCGGAGGCCCGCGGGTGAGTCGGGGTTGGATTGACAAGACGGCCCTCTCACAGCTCGAAGCCGAGGGGACGACGGCTCATCGAGTCTGGACGGGCGGAAGCTCGTGGATCGAGCGATTTGGCTCCGACTACGTCTTGAGCGATCCCACCGGCGATGAGGCGATGGCGGGTGAGTTGCGGGAATGGGTCGCGGGTAGTGGGTTGGATCTACGCAGGATCTTCTCGCGGACACTTGTTAAGCAGCCGGGGGAGAGCGATCTGCCGCGTTTGATCGCAGGTGACGAGACCGCGGAGAAGAGCGCGGTGGTCAAGGAGCGCGGGTTGCGTTTTTCCGTGGATTTTTCGGCGGGTTATTCGGCGGGATTGTTTTGCGACCAACGGACAAACCGGGCTCACTTGGAGACGATCGAGCCCGAGCGGGTGCTCAATTGTTTCGCCTACACGTGCGCGTTCTCGGTGGCGGCAGCGCGGGCGGGCGCGGAGACGTTGAGCGTCGATCTGGCGTCGAAAGCACTGGACACGGGGCGGAGGAACTTCGAGTTGAATGGAATGGCGGGAAAGCGGCATCGATTCTTCGCCGACGACGTTTTTTCAGTGCTGCCGCGATTGGCCCGGCGGGCTGAAGTCTTCGACGTGATTATCCTGGATCCCCCGACTTTCTCGCGCGGGAAAGGGGGGCGCGTTTTCCGGGCGGATGATGATTTTCAAAGGCTCCTCGAGCTCGCGCTCCCCCTGTTGACGAAAGGCGGAAGCCTGTTGGCTTCGACGAATTCCCGGCGACGTGGTGCGGTCGACCTGGGGCGATTGGGCACCGGCCTGCGGCCGGATCCCTTGAGTCCGTTCAACGACGGGAACCTGCCCGGAACGTCATCGACGGTGTGGCTGAGACCCGCGGCCGGGGGCTAAGATCTTGACTCGCCCGGGTGGGGCGGGCGACAAAGTCCCTTACCTTAACCGACTTAGTTCCCGTGGAGATTAAAGAAATTCGTGCGCTCATTGACCTGATGAAGAAAAACGGCCTGGCCGTTTTTAAAATGGAGAAGGAGGGTTTCAAGATCACTCTGCAGACCAGCGCGTCGGAAACTTATTCGCCGGCTCCTCAACACACCGCCCCGACTCCGACGGCATCGCCGGTTCCCGTGGCGATGGAATCGTCCGCTCCAGCGGCTGGGGACAAGGACATCACTTCTCCGATGGTCGGGACTTTCTACTCTTCGCCATCGCCCGATTCCCCGGCTTACGTGTCGGTTGGCTCGACGGTCACGCCCGAAACAGTGGTCTGCATCGTTGAGGCGATGAAGGTCATGAACGAGATCAAGGCAGAGGTGTCTGGGACGGTGACAGAGATGGTGGCGGAGAACGGAAAGCCGGTGCAGTTCGGCCAGGCGCTCTTCCGGGTCAAGTAACCGTCCGTTCTTGATGTTCAAAAAAATCCTGATCGCGAACCGCGGCGAGATCGCGCTTCGCATCATCCGCGCCTGCAAGGAGTTGGGTATTCAGACCGTGGCGGTCTATTCCGAGCCGGACATCGATTCGCTGCACGTCCAATTGGCGGACGAGGCGATCTGCATCGGGACGGCTCCGAGCAACGACAGTTATCTCAAGATCGACCGGATCATCAGCGCGGCGGAGATTGCCGACGTGGAGGCGATTCATCCGGGATACGGGTTTCTCGCTGAGAACGCGCATTTCGCCGAGGTGTGTGCGAGCTGCAACATCAAGTTCATCGGCCCGTCGGCGGACGCGATCCGTCTCATGGGCGACAAGAATTCCGCCCGTGCCTGTGCGAAGCAGGCCGGGGTGCCGATCTCTCCGGGGAGTGACGGAACGGTCGACGATGAGAAGACCGCTCTCAAAGTGGCGCGGGAGATCGGATTTCCGGTTATGATCAAGGCTGTGGCCGGCGGTGGTGGTCGCGGGATGCGACTAGCGCACAACGACGCAAGCTTGGTGCAGGGTTATTACAGCGCCCGGCTCGAGGCGGACAAGGCCTTCGGGAATCCGGCGGTCTACATTGAGAAATTCATCGTCGGGCCGCATCACGTGGAGTTTCAGGTGATTGCCGACGAGCACGGGAACGTCGTTCATTTGGGCGAGCGCGATTGTTCGATTCAACGACGGAACCAGAAGATCGTCGAGGAGTGCCCATCGCCGTTGATGACTCCCGAGTTGCGGGAGCGGATGGGCGAAGCGTCGGTTAAGTTGGCCAAGTCGGTCGGTTACACGAATGCGGGCACGATCGAGTATCTCGTCGATGACAACTTGGACTTCTATTTCATGGAAATGAACACGCGGATCCAAGTCGAGCATCCGATCACCGAGGAGGTCTACGGGTGTGATCTGGTGAAGGCGCAGATCCAGGTGGCGGCGGGCGAAGAATTGTCGCCAACGGTGCGAAATGCCAAGCCACGGCATCATGCCATCGAGTGCCGGATCAACGCGGAGAATCCGGCGGTGAATTTCCAGCCGTGTCCTGGCGAGATCGAACTTTACTACGCACCGGGTGGGCGCGGGGTTCGGATTGATTCGCACGCTTACGCTGGGTATCCCGTTCCGCCGAATTACGATTCAATGATCGCGAAACTGATCTGCATAGCTTCGTCTCGGGAGGCGTGCATCGAGCGGATGAGTCGGGCGCTCGGCGAATACATGATCACGGGCGTGAAAACGACAATTCCGTTCCAGCTAGCGATCATGCGAAATGCTGATTTTCGGGCAGGGACTTACGACACTGGCTTCATCGAGAAGGGACTTAAGGAGGGAACGCTCGTGATGGAGCCGGACGAGGAGTAGGACTGGGGATTTGCGGCTTTGCCGTTTCGGATGGGGATCGGCTGGACGCCGGTGGTACGGAATGTCGTCATCCAGCCGGTGGTTTTGGAATTGGACGCGCCCTGGTCTTCGGCGAATGTCTGGGTATGAAAGACGCTAAGCTCTACGGGATTGTTGACTTGGGATACGTCAGGGAGGACCGCGCTTCAGAAATGACTCGGGCGATGATCGCGGGCGGCGTCGGGCTTGTTCAGTTGCGGGCGAAAGATGTTGGGGTTCAGAAAGTTGAAAGGCAGGGTCAGGAGTTGGCGAAAATCTGCCGCGACGCGGGTGTGCCATTTGTGCTGAACGATCATCCGGGATTGGTCTCGCGGTGCGGGGCGGATGGCGCACACGTTGGCCAGGATGATTTATCGGTCGCCGAGGCGCGGAAGCTAGCGGGGGACGGGGCGTTAATCGGGAAGTCGACGCACAGCGTGGAACAGGCTCGGGCGGCGGTCGCTGAGGGGGCGGACTACATCGGGTTCGGACCGCTTTTTGCGACGCCGACGAAGCCGGACTACCTGCCGGTCGGTTTGGGGGACGTGCGGGAGGTTGTTGAATTCGCGGAAGCGGGCGGAGTGCCGGTTTTTTGCATCGGAGGAGTGAAGGCAGAAAGTCTTGGGGAGGTGATGGCGGCGGGAGCGCGGCGGGTGGTGATGGTGTCCGGCATCCTGCAGGCGGCGGATCCGAGTGAATATTGCCGAAGGGTGGTGGGGCGGATGCGGAGTGCGGCTTCGCCGTAATTTGTGTTCGGCGGCTGGAAGCCGCCCATCTTTGTCTTAAACGAGGGGGATTTTGGCGAATTTCTCGCCGAGGATTGGTTGACTGGGCGCTTTAAGCCAATCTTCGAGGATGGTGGCGTAGACGCTGCGGAAGTCGGTATTGTAGCGGAGGTCGCCATTGACGAGGTCGGTGAGGCTCGGGGTCTGTCCGAAAACGCCGCCTTGGATGCCGCCGCCGACGAGGAAGAGAGGGGCTGCAGCGCCGTGGTCGGTGCCGCCGCTGTTGTTCTCGGCAACGCGGCGACCGAACTCACTGAAGCTCATGAGCAGAACGCGGTTGAAATTGCCCTGGGCCTTCAGGTCTTTGACGAAAGCGGTGACGGCTGCGTCGACGTTGCCGAGGAGTTGTTCGTGTCGTCCAGTCTGGCCGGCGTGCGTGTCGAAGCCTCCGAGGCCTGCGTAATAAACCCGCGTGGACATGCCGCCTGCGATGAGTTGACCGATCAGGCGGAGCTGCTGGGCGAGCTGAGTGCGTGGGTAACCGTCGGCTCCCTTGTGCTTGCGGGTGATCTCGAGGATCTGGTCGGAGGCGACGCGGGTGTCGAGGGCGACGCGGTCGACGAAGTCGAACGTGCTTCCGGTCGGCGCGGCTGCACCGTCAATTGCGCCGATTGATCCCCCGTCGTTGGTGGAATCGTCGAGCATGGTGGCGGCTGCGCCCGCGGCGGCGAGTTCGCGCTCGAAGTCGGCGGGGTCCTTCGCGATGCGGAAGCGGTCGGGATTTTCGAGGGTCACGCCCAGAGGCTGGGGACCGGCGAAGGCTTCGGGAGTGGCGCGACCGATGGCGACGCCGACGGTTGGGTCTTCGCCGGAGCAGCAGGAGTCGAAGTAGCGACCGATCCAGCCGGCGGTCTGTTTCTCGTCGAGGTTGGCACGTTGCCAAATCTCGGAGGAGCGAAAATGACTGCGGTTTGGGTTTGGGTAGCCGACGCCTTGGACGATGGAGGCTTGGCCTTCGGCGACAAGGCGGGCAATACCCGGTAAGCCGGGATTCAGGCCGAGATGATCGGAGACGCGAAGGATCTTTTTCGAATCTATACCGATCTTGGGGCGGGCGCGGTGGTAGGCGTCGTCGGTGTGAGGAATGACGGTATTGAGGCCGTCGTTACCACCTGCAAGCTGCAGAATCACGAGGATTGGGTTGTCTTTACCGGTGGCGATGGCGGTTGCGGAATTGGCGACGGCGGTCGCGTCCAGTGCGGCGAAGGTGCGATCAACGAAGCCGGGAATGGTCCAGGAAAGGGCACCGCCGAGGACGGAGGTGCGGAGGAAGCGTCGGCGGGTGTGGAGATTCATGGGATTAGGTGAGCTGGAACTCTGGCGTTGCCATGAGTTGGTGGAGGGTGGTGCGGATGTCGTCGTCGGTGAGGGTCGGGCTGAGCGTGGTGATGGTGGCCAAGGCGCGAACGCGGAGCTCGGCGTGCTCACCGGGTCCGAAGAGTCGGGTGACGAGATCGTCGGCCAGGGTCGCGGGGGACGAGCGAAGCTGGTCGGTGGCGAGGACACCAATCTCTGGTCGGTAGACGCCGTCCGGCTTGAACAGCCGGTTAAAAGCCGGGCCGGACGAACCGAGCAAGAAGCCGGCGAGGTTGTAGCGGAGGACGAGGGTCGTGCTGTTGATCCAGGCGCGGCCCCAATCCCAGCCGGCGACGTTTGGCGGGGCGAAGGGGAGTTGCCCGAGTTGGGCGAGAGCCCCGGACAGGACGGGGCCGTCTGGCATCGGGATCTCGAGGGCGCGACAGGTTTGAACCAGCCATTGGACGGGGCTTTTGATCTGCGAATTGCGGACGTCGGGCGCGTAGAATTCGCGGGAGCGGAAGAGTGTTGTGAGGGTGGCGGCCAGGTCGAAGTCCGTGCGGCGAAGCTCCGCGGCCAGCGAATCCACGGCGGTGGGGTTGGGTCGATCCGTCGCGAAATAGGTCCAGAGTTTCCCCGCGAGAAAGGGAGCGGAGTGCGGGTTTGCGAGCGCGAGTTGCACCACGTCGTCGCCGTCGAAGGCACCCGTCTGTCCAAAGATCGTCTTTTCGGTCGCGTCGTGTTGCTTGCGGGCAAACTGGAAAGTCCGGGTCGGACCGCCAAAGCGGTAGCCGGTGAAGGCGCGGGCGGCTTCCTTGAGATCGGCCTCGGTGTAGTTGCCTTCGCCGAGGGTGAAGAGCTCGAAGAACTCGCGGGCGAAGTTTTCGTTGGGTTTTTTGACGTTGCTCCGGATGAGATCGAGCCACTTGAGCATGGCGGGGTCGCGGGAAATCTCCTGGAGCAGGAAGCGGAAGGGGCCAAGCGCTCGGGCGCGGAGGGTCTCATTCTGGACCCACATGAGGTAGGCGTCCTGGACCTTCTGGTTGCTGGTGGCGAAGTGGTCGTGCCAAAAGAGGGTGAGCTTTTCCCGAAGCGGGTTGGTGGTGAATTGCATCCGCCGCATCCACGCAACGATGAGTTCCTGCGAGCGGGCATTCTCGATCTGGCGAATTTTCCGGTTGCGTTCCACGCGAGCCGGCTCGGTGGTTGGTTTGCCGTCCCGTTCGTCGACGAGAGTTCCAACTGGCCGGGGATCGGTGACCCAGTCAGGAGGCGGGAAGAGGTCGGCGTCCTCGTCGCCGTGGATGAGTGAATTGACGGCGGCGGCTGGACCGAGGGCGTGCAGAGCGGCGATCTCGGCGGGCGAACCGCCAAATCCGGCGCGATTGAGGAGGTGGGCGGCGTGGGCCGGGGTCCAATCGGAGGAGGGGAGCGAGTCGAGCACGGGAGTTGGAACCCGCCTGCCGCGAATTGGTTGCGGTCCGTTGAAACAGAAAAATTCTGTTTCGGAACGGCGCGCCTGCGTTTATTTATTAGGAAATGGAGTTTGTTACGTTGGCGCGCCGAACGGAAATCGGTGCGAGTTCCCACTTGGTGAAAGTGGGCGGGATGTCGGTGATCTTGGACGCGGGGACGCATCCGAAAGGGCGGGGTCTGGAAGCGTTGCCCGAATACCAGCGGGTGCCGGAGGGCAGCGTGGACGCGATCGTGGTCACTCACGCGCACCAAGACCACATTGGGTCGCTGCCGGTGCTCACCCGCCGGGAACAGAGCGCGCGGGTGTTCATGTCTGAGGGGACGTTCAAAATCGGCGAGATGATGCTTCGCAACTCCGTGAACGTAATGAGTCGTCAGCGGGAGGAGGAAAACATCCCCGACGTGCAGCTTTACACGCACCGGGGGGTGGATTTTTCCAAGCAGATGTGGACGATGGTGCCGGCAAATCGGCAATTCACGCTGGATGGCGAGAGGGGACGGGGCGATGGGTATGAACCAACGATCGAGTTTTACCACGCGGGGCACATCCTCGGCTCGTCGGGCGTGATGGTGCGGGGCGAGGGGAAGAGCGTTTTTTACACGGGGGACGTGAACTTCGACGATCAGACACTCATGGACGCTGCGGCCTTCCCCGAGGACGGCGTCGATACGTTGATCATGGAGACGACGCGGGGCGATTCGCCGTCGGCGGAGGGATTCACTCGGAAGGGCGAAGAGGAGCGATTTGTCACCGCGGTTGAGGAGGCGATTGCGGGTGGGGGGAGCGTCACCATTCCGGTGTTTGCGCTCGGCAAGACGCAGGAGGTGTTGGCGATCCTGTGGAACGCGCAGAAGCGTGGGCGACTGCGGAACGTGCCACTCTTCATCGGCGGGCTGAGCACCAAGATTACGACGGCCTACGACCGCTTGGCTGAGAGTCCGGACCGAAGTCACAATTCGCTTCAGCTGCTTGATGCGATGTCGCCACACGTGATGTCGGGGCCGGAGGGTCACGCGTTGGCGGTGAAGCCGGGGTGCATTTACGCGATTTCGAGCGGGATGATGACTGAGAACACGCTTTCGAATAAGTTTTGCCGGAAGATCCTGCCTGATCCGACGCAGAGTCTCTTCTTCGTGGGGTATTCGGATCCAGATTCGCCATCGGGGGCGGTCCGCCGGAGCCGGAAGGGGGACGAGGTGCTGCTTGATCGGCGGTTGCCGGCCGTGCAGCTCAACTGCGCAGTGAAGGAGTTTAACTTCAGCGCCCACGCGCCGCGGGAGCGAATTCTTGATTACGCGGTGAGGCTGAAGCCAAAAAAAATCGTTTTGGTGCACGGGGATCCACCGGCGGTGGCTTGGTTTCGCGAGCGCTTGCTAGCGGCGTTGCCGGCGACCGAGGTGGTGGTGCCTGATCCGGGTGGTGCGCCGATTTCGCTCTAGCGCGAGGCGGGAAGAGACGGCGGAGCCGATGGGGTAGGGTCGGCGGTCGTCAACCGTCGCTTGTTCGGGGGACGAAAAAAGCGGCTCTGGAGACAGAGCCGCTTTCCGAAAGACATCGTCTTTCGAGATCAGGCGACGGCTTCGATCTTGGGCTTTTCTTTTTTGTTGAGGGCCTTGCGCATCTTGTGGAGCGCGATGTTCTGTAGCTGGCGGATTCGTTCGCGAGTGACGCCGAATTGCTCACCGACTTCTTCCAACGTGCTCGGTTTCTCACCGTCGAGACCGAAGCGCGAATTGATGATGCTGCGCTCGCGCGCGTCGAGGCTCTCGAGGAGGTCTCCGACTTCGTCGTGGAGATCCTTGTCGCGGAGGAGCTCGAACGGGTCCATCGCTTCGGCATCGCCAACGATTTCGCCAAACTCCGTTGACTCGTCGTCGCCAATCGGGGCGTCGAGGGATGCTGGGCGGATGGCGGCCGTCTTGAGCTGTGAGATCTTGGCGGGATTGATTCCAACTTCCTCAGCGAGTTCGTCGTCGGTCGGCTCACGACCGAGTTCTTCGCTCATCTGCGCGGCGACGCGGCGGATCTTGGAGATCTTGTCCACCAGATGAACCGGAAGGCGGATCGTTTTACTCTGATTTGCGAGCGAACGTTTGATCGACTGCTTGATCCACCAAGCGGCGTAGGTGCTGAGTTTTCCGCCCTTCTCGGGGTCGAAGCGTTCGACGGCTTTCATCAGTCCGATGTTGCCCTCGGAGATCAGATCGAGCAACGGAAGCCCGAGTCCCTGGTAATCGCGAGCGATTTTAACAACGAGACGAAGGTTGCAGCGCACCATCTCGGAGCGGGCGGCGGCGTCACCTTTCTTGATCCTGGCGGCGAGGCGAATCTCGTCTGCGATCGTGAGAAGCGGAAATTTTGCGATTTCCCGGAGGTAGAGCTGGAATCCTGTGTCTGTATCTTCGATGGCCATAATATATTCACTCCCTAGTGGAGTGCTCCTGTATTTAGAACGTCTGGGATGGCACTTTCGTGCGTTTGCATCCGTCTCAATAATTGTTTAACGACGTTAAGCTTTGACCGGATGATTCAAAGATCGTTCAAAAATTCCGAGAGAGAGGGGTGATCGCAGGATAAAAACCTCTGGTTTCAAGGCTGAAAGAGTCGATATTTGTCGGACAGGTTGTTTGAGACACAAGATGTTGGGTCTTGACTACAGTAAAATCCGCTATCTAGTTTGCCGCATGATCACAGTTTCCGCATCCCTCTTGCGCCATAGGTTCAAAATCTTGGCGGTTGGTGGCTTTATTTTTGCAGCCCAGTCGATTTCAGTCTCGGCTCAAACGGCCACCCGCCCCGTTTTTGCGGATCTTCGCGGGACTTATCGCGGGGTGGAACGGATCATCGTAAAGAAAAATGGTCGGCGGCAGCTTTACTCGGCGCCCGTGAAGGCGCAGATCCGGCTTTCGCGGGGGAAGAAGGCGCTGCAGATTTCGCTCGAAGGGAATTTTATCCGCAACAATCGGCGCGGGAAGATTACCACGAACTATTCGATTGCTGGTAAGGGTAAGGCGGTCATCCGGTTGCGGGACGAGCTGAACAATGAGTCTCTCCGCGGGAAAGGAACGGGAAATCTCCGTCAGCTCGGTGGTCGGTTCACCGTGCTGGGCCGGGGCTATGGCCTGTCGGGCGTGGTGAATGGCAAGCTGCGTTTGCGCGGTCGGTCGCTCAAGATCAGCCAGACGCTGCGAGATGGGACGGACACGGTCACGTTCAACGTTTTATTGAGTCGTCGCTCGCAGAAATAGTTTCTACAGGAGGGAGGTTGGCATGGTGCCTGCTTTATTGAGAGGTGTTCTGGGGGGAACAGCAGGCCGTTGCAACTTTCGTTGCGGCGGCCTGCATTTTTTATGGGGTGGGTGCATCTCGGGTGAGTAATCTGGCCGGGAACGCGGCGGAGTCCTTGGGAGACGGTTGGGGTGACCGTCCCGACCAGTCAGGCGCGCTTTGCGCCTAGAGGATGCGGTTGACGAAGTCTTCGCGGTCGAAGGGCGCGAAGTCTTCGAGTTGCTCGCCGGTGCCGATAAAACGTGGGGGGATGCCGAGTTCGTTCTGGATGGCCACGATGATGCCGCCCTTTCCGCTGCCGTCGAGTTTGGTGACGATGAGGCCGGTGAGGCCGATGGCTTCGTGGAACTGGCGGGCTTGTTCGAGGGCGTTGGATCCGGTGGAAGCGTCGACGACGATGAGCTTCTCGTGCGGGGAGTCGGGGTCGTGCTTGGCCAGGGTGCGGATGACCTTCTGGAGTTCCTGCATGAGGTTGCTCTTGGTGTGGAGGCGGCCGGCGGTGTCGCAGATGAGGAACTCGACGTTGCGACGGGTGGCGCTGGCGTAGGCGTCGTAGCAGAGGGCGGCGGAATCGCCCTGGTATTGGCCCTTGATGACTTCGACGCCCGTGCGGTCGCCCCAGTGGGAGAGCTGCTCGATGGCGGCGGCGCGGAAGGTGTCGGCGGCGACGAGGAGGACGCTGTGGCGGTCGGATTTGAGCGAGTGGGCGAGCTTGGCGGACGAGGTGGTTTTCCCGGTGCCGTTGACCCCTACCATCATGATCGCTTTCGGTTTGGCCGGGAGGGGACGGAGCGGAGGTGCGTTAATCGCGAGGACTTGAGAGATTTCTGATCGGGTGACGTCGGCGATGTCGCGGGCGGTGACGTCGGTGCCGCGGGCCTGGAGATTCTCGACGATGCGGAGGGCCATCGGCACGCCCAAGTCGGCGCGGATGAGGGTCTCCTCGAAGCTCGTCCCAATCGACGGGTTTGCCGCCGAGGTTGCTGACAAATTTTTTGAGAAAGTTGAAAGCCACGGGCGGGGTTTACGAGGTGGCGGGCTCGCTTTTGAGGCCGAGGCGGATCTTGTCGAGGATGCCGTTAACGAATTTGCCACTTTCGTCGGTTGAATACTTCTTCGCGATCTCGATGGCCTCGTTGATCGAGACGACGGGCGGAACTTCGGGGCAGTGGAGCATCTCGTAAACCGAAAGGCGCATGACGTTGCGGTCGATGGCGGCGAGGCGCTTGAGGTCATAGTTTGTCACGTTCGCTTGGAGGAGGGCGTCGATCTCGGATTTTGCGCCGAGGATACCGGGGATGAGCTCGTCGCTGAAACGGCGGGCGGCCGGACTCAAGCCCCGCATTTTGTAAAAAATCGCCACGTCCGTGAGTTCCGAGGTCGGATTCAGGTCATTTTGATACAGGTACTGGACGGCGGCCTCGCGGCCTTCTCTTCGGACTCCCATGGTTTTATGCGTGACTGGTAAGTGGTGACGGGTGGATGGCAGGTCACGCGGCCAGGATGGCGCGGACGGTGCGGGCCGCTTGGACGGCGGCGCGGGCGGCTTCGAGGCCGCGGTTGAGATCGGGTGCTTGGCAGCGGGCGCGGGCTTGGTCGGCGTCGGCGACGAGGAGGACTTCGTGAATGACGGGGGTGCCGTGGGTGATGGCGGAGCGCTGGAGGGCGTCGGTGACGGTGGCGGCGACGAGGTCGGCGTGGTCGGTCGCACCGCGGATGATCACGCCGAGTGCAATGATCGCGGAGTAGCGCTGCTTGGCCGCGAGGAGGTCGACGGCGAGGGGGATCTCGAAGGCTCCGGGGACGTCGAACTGCTCGACGGTGGTGGCTGGATCGATGGCGCGGAGTTCGGCGGTTGCGTTCGTCGCGAGGGCAGAGGTGAACTCAGAGTTGTATTGGCTAACTACCAGAGCGTAGGCGTTCGGCGCAATGGTGGCGTCGGGCGCTGGGCGGGTGGGTAGCTCGGTGGACATCGGGAGAGGGAGTTTGCCAGATTATTGGGGGTTGGCAACCGCTGGAGGGGTGGGAAGAATTACGTCTCTGCCGGAGCGAGTGGACATGGCCTGGAAGCGCAGTGCCACTGGGGAAAAGAGTTATTGATTGTTCGTTGCAAAGAGCGTTCGCTTCGCTCGAAATGTCCGAAGAAGCCGCCCAGAAGCCAAAGGCCGCGAAGAAGCGGCGATGGTGGAAGTGGTTGAAGCGGGTGAGTTTAGTTCTGCTTGCTTTGCTCGTGGTCGTCGCGGTTTTTCACAAGACGATCATTTTTGAGGGCACGCGATATTTCGTGGTGCGGGCTGCGAAGCAACAAAATCTCGACCTCGACTACAGGATCGAGGGTTCGATCTTTTCCAGACTGCGGGTTTACGATTTGGTGGGAAAGCCGACCGAAAAAGGTCCGATCGAGAGGTTGGAGGTCGGGGAAATCCTCTTGGAATACAGCATCTGGGGGGTGATTCGCGACGGGTTGCCCGCGCTGCTCAAAGTGGTCGAATTGCACGACGTCTTCGTCGTTATCGAACCCGGTGAGCCGGTGGCAGAGACGCCGAAGGAGGAGAAGAAACCCCAGGCCTTCAAGTTCCCCGGGTTGTTTCCGGAGCGGCTGGTGATCGAGAACGTCAATTTTCAGACGGTCGGTGAATCCGGGGGGTTCGAGTTGAAGGGACTGACGTTCACGCTTCTGCCGAACGAGTCCGGGAAGCTGGTCGTTGCGAAGTTGGACGTGCCGGGGGTGCGAACGTGGGATTCCATCGAGGGAGAGACTTCGTTCAAGGATCGGAATCTGCTCCTGACCGACCTGGCGATTGGGCCGGAGATTCGGATCGAGACTTTTAACCTCAATGCGTCCGAGCTGGGAGAAGCCGTGTTGGGTGTCGGACTCGCGGGACGGGTCTTCGACGCTGACCTTTCTTTGACTTTGGTCGTGAAAGATCTGAACGCGACGAACGATTTGAAGTTGGACGTGAACGTGAGCGGGCTGGCCTTCGGGAAGCTCTGGAGCTACTTGAACCTGGAGGTGCCGTTTGGCGGATCGCTGAATGAGCTCGAAATTCGATTCGCGGGGCTACCGACCGAGCCGAAGGGGTGGGACGGCACGGTGCGTTTAAGGACGGAAGGCTTGGTTGCCGCGGAGCAATTCATCGGAGCAGTGGGGGCGGACGTGACGATTAAGGACGGGCAGGTCAACGCGGTGGTCGTCGATGATCTCGGCGACGCGAATCGGGTCGAAGTGCGGGCGGAGGCGGTGCTGCCGGAGAAGCTCGAGGAATTCGCCAAGATCGACGCCAAGGGTTGGTTGCAGGCCGATCTGACGAAAGTGGGGGCGGTCGCCGAGGGCGTCGAGGGTGGGGCGACGGCGCGGGTGGATTTCCGAATGGAAAATCAATTTGCGTTCATCGACCTGAAGGTGGGTAGCGAGCGACTCCTGGTCGGTGAAAACACGGTGAGCGGGCTGGAGGCAACGGCCCACGTGGAGAAGAATCTCGCGACTGAAAAGAACTCGCCCGTTTACGAAGACCTGTTGGCGAAGTTCGGGGTGACTGTCGCGACGGTGCGGGCGGGGGAATTTGACATTGAGAAAGTGAGCGTCGCCGCGACGGTTGAGGGGCCGGAGGTGAAAGTGACCGAGGTGTCGCTGGCGAAGGGAGTGAACAAGGTGCGGCTGTCGGCGGACTACCAGCTCCCAGCGGACATGAAGTCGTTCGTCAAGCAACCGGCTTCCGTGGACGTGCTCGTGGACGCGCCGGAGCTCGGGGCGTTTGTCGCGGAAGGCTCGGGGGCTGATCTGAGCGGGGCGTTGAAGATCGACGGCAAGCTGACTTCGACGAACGGCGAGATCGACGGGAACTTCGACATCGTTGGGAGCGACGTGAAGGCGGCTGGGTTGGAGATTCCAACCATCGAGGGAGGTCTCACGATCAAGGACAATCAAGCCAACCTCGCGAAGCTGGCGATCGTGCTGAACGACGAGAACCGGGTGACGCTGGACGGAACGGTCGAGTTGGCCGAGCCGTTCGCGTATTCCGGATCGATTGACGTCGCGCTTGGGAATCTGGCGGTCTTTGATCCGGTGTCGCCCGAGGCGCTCGGCGGGGCCTTGAAGCTGACTTGGTCCGGCGAGGGCAACGTGAAGGCGAACACCCACACCGGGAAGGCCGACGTGGTTTTGGAGAACGGGAAGTTCGGTGAGCGGGATGAATTGGCGGCGACGGTGGCGGCGAATTACGACTGGCCGAAGTCGGTGGAGATCCCGGTGATCAAGGCGTCGGCGAAAGCGGGCGACGTGAGTCTGGCCGTGCTGCTCGCGGAGAACCGGTTGAGCGTGACGGATCTGATCGCGCGGCTGGGGCAACTCCAGGTCCTTTCCGGCTCGGTGTCGGTGCCGTTGCACGCGGATCATCTTGATGATCTGAATCTGATGATTCCGAACGATGAGTCAGTCGCGGTGAACCTGGAGACGGGCACGCTCAAACTTGGTGAAGTCTTCGCCCAATTGCCGATGGAGGAAGCCCCACCGGTGACCGGGACCGTTGGCCTGACGGTCGGGGTGAGCGGGACTCTGGAGCAATTGAAGGCGGCGGTGGCGGTGAGGGCGAATGATTTGCAATCGACCGCCGCTGACGTGAAGCCAGCGGACGTGTCGCTGGACGTCCTCGTGGCAAACGACCGAGCGACGATCGAGGGGAGAATCACTCAGCCGCTGGTTCAACCAATCACGATCAACGGAGCCCTGCCGGTAGACGTGGTTTCGATCCGGCGGGACGGAAATTTTCCGATGACGACGCCGATCGACTTGAAAGTGCGGATGCCGAAGTCGTCGCTGGGATTTGTGTCGTCGCTCGTGCCGGTCGTTCGGTTCATTGAGGGGACGGCGGCCGTCGACCTCGTCGTCGGTGGGACGGTCGAGAAACCGGCGATCGACGGGACGGTCGAGGCCGACGTGCCGGCGGTGCGGCTCTCGGTGGACGGCTTCCCGCCAGTGACGAACGTAATTGTGCGGATTGAATCGAACGCCGAGCGGCTCACGATCCCGGCTTTTCGCGGAGACATCGGTGGTGGTGTCTTCGGGGCGGAGGGCGGAATCACGTTCGGTGGTGTCGAGAAGCCGGTTTTTGATTTGGCGGTGGGGACGCGCGACGCGCTTGTCATGCAAAACGAAGCGATCACGCTACGGATTAGCAGTCGGATCGAGCTGACGGGTCCGCTCGATGGGGCCAACGTTGGCGGGGCGGTTTACGTGACAAAAAGCCGCTTTTACAAAGACATCGACATCCTGCCGATTGGTTTGCCCGGACGCCCCGCCCCGCAGCCGCCGCCAGCGCCGACGGTGCAGGGGATCACGGCGCCGCCGTTGAGCAACTGGACGTTCGACTTAGACGTCAAGACATCGGATCCGTTTTTGGTGCAAGGGAATCTGGCGAATGGGCGGATCGTGATCGATCTCAACGTCTCCGGCACGGGCGCCCAGCCGACGATGTCGGGGGACGTGCGCATTGAGCAGTTGACGACGTCCCTCCCGTTCAGCGAATTGACGATTCGCAATGGCATTATCTTTTTCCGAAAAGACAACCCGTTCATCGCAAATCTCGACATCCGGGGGACGTCGGAGATCCGCGACTACGAGGTGACGGCATTCATCTACGGAAATCAGAACGATCCGCAGGTGACGTTTTCGAGTCAGCCACCGCTGCCGCAGACGGACATCATTTCGCTGATCGCGACAGGGGTGACGTCGGAGGATATCGCGGGGAATCCGAGCGTGCTGGCGGGGAGGGCGGCGGTTTTATTGTTTCAGAAGATCTCGCGGTCGATTTTTCCGCCGAAAGATCCGAGTGAGCGAAAGAAGACGGTGCTGAACGACATCGATTTTGCGTTTGGTGAAATCGATCCGAAGACGGGGCGGCAGTCGGCGACGGTGCGCTTTCCGCTCTCGAAGAGCTTCTCGCTCTTCGGTGGGGTTGATGTGCAGGGGGATTTCCGGGGGCAGGTGAAGTATCTGATTCGATTCCAATAAATGAGAGGGACAGCAAATTTCGGCGGCTGGAAGCCGCCGCTCCTCGGAGCAGCCGTTGCGCTGCTGGTGGTCGGATCTGCTTTCGCGCAGCTTCCTGACCTCGACACGGTAGGAAGTCCGGCGGGCGAGTCCAACCCGGAGAACTCGGGGAAGCTGATCGTCGAGTACGTCGGTAACGAGTCGTTCACTTCGGAGCAGTTGGCGAAGGGGATCGAGCAGCAATACCGGACCGTCGAGACCTACGGTTTGGACGATGCCTCCATTTACGACCTGGAATATTTCCTCGAGGTTTTCTACCGGAAGCATGGCTACACGCAGGTCGAAGTCGACTCCGCAATCCTCGGGCCTTGGTCGGTGCGTCTGTCAATCCAAGAGGGACCGTTGACGTTGCTCGGGAAGGTCGAGATATTGGGGTTCAAGGCCTACGATTACACGAACTTGCAGGACTTTCTGCTCGGGCCATTGCGAGAACGTTTTCCGCGCATCCAGGTCGATGCGCTGCTTCCGTTCGTCGAGTCGGATATCAATGATGGGGTTGGCCTCATCCGGCGGCTCTACGCGGCGCAAGGGTATCTCGACGCGACGGCGGAACTCGTGCCGATCGTTTTTGCCGATGACTTCACGCGAGCAAACGTGACGGTAAACATCGTCGAAGGGATTCAGTACCGCTTCGGAGACGTGACCATCTTGGGAAACGAGGTGTTTCCAGACGCGGAACTGCGGGCGGCGATCGAGCCGCAGACGAGTGAGCCGTTCACCGATGGGCGGGCGGCGGTGGCGCAGCGGGCGCTCGAGGACTTCTTCAAAACGCACGGGTATTATCAAGCTTCTGTGTCGGTGGAGACTCAGGATCACGAGACATCGGATGGGCCGATTGCCGTGACTTTCACCGTGAAGAGCGGGGCGCTGTATCGGTTTGACGGCGTGACGGTGAACGGGGCGGATCACGTGCCGGCTGACTTTGTGCAGAACCGTCTGCGGAGCCTAAGCGGGAAGGTCTACGATCCGAAGTTGATCGACAGAAAGTTCCGAACGCTTTTGGACACCGGTCTCTTCACGAACATCCGGATCAACCCGAAGCCAGTCGAAGGAAATCTGTTGCGGCTCGACGTGTCGGCGGAGGAGGCCAAGACGAAGATCTTCGGTTTCGGTCTGGGCTACGGAACCTTCGTGGGCGGGATCGCGAGCGTGACCTACACGGATCTCAATCTCTTCGGCAGTGGGCGACCGTTTTCAACGTCGCTGGAATATTCGCAGCGTGGTTACAACGGCGAGGTCGTCTACACGGATCCGTGGTTGGGCGAGACCGAGAACGAGCTCAAGCTGCGGCTCTACGCGCAGACGATCACGCTGGAGGGGTATTCCAAGATCGAGCTGGGATTCCGCCCATCGCTCACGCGGGAGCTGACCGAGAACTGGAAAGTCGGGGTCTTCGCGCTCATCAAATACGTGACCACGGACGACATCCTCATCGAGCCGGAGGAACTCGTGGGGGAGCAGGATTACTCGGTGGCGTCGATTGGGTTCACGTCGACGGTGGATTTTCGGAATGATCCCGTGCTGCCGTCGCAGGGTTTTTACGGCACGGTGGCGCTGGACTTCGCGCCGTCGGGGATCGGCGCGGTCCCGTTCGTGCGGGGGATCGCGCAAGCGGTCTATTACCTGCCGGTGACGGAGCGGAGTCACTTCGCGTTTGGCGCTCGGGGTGGGGTGATCTCGCCGCTGAGCGACGAGGGGTTGCCGATCGACGAGCGTTTTTTCAACGGTGGCGCAACGACGGTGCGGAGTTTTCCCGAGTTGAAATTGGGACCCCGGGATCGGGCCGGGTATCCGCTCGGCGGGCAAGCTTTCACGGTCTTCAACGTCGAATACACCTTCCCGATCTGGGATCAGCTCAAGGGGGCGGTCTTCGCTGACGCGGGGAACGTGTTGAGCGACGCGGGGGATTTCGGCGTGTCGGACATGCGCTACGCGATTGGCGCCGGGCTTCGGTATAATCTGCCGGTGGGGCCGATCCGGTTCGACTACGGATACAATCCGGCTCCGGCGAAGGGTGAGGCCGAAGGGGCATTTCACTTCAGTGTCGGGTTAGCGTTTTAGGTCGATAGCCGCTGTTGCTGGTGAGGGCGCTCTCGGCTTCCAGCGGACGGAATTTCGGGTGTGTTTGAGGGCGGCGGATCGGTGGTAGTCTTAGCGGATGGAAAGAGCGGATCGAATTGCTGGGTTGTTGTGGGGATCGTTAGTGGCGGACGCTTTGGCGTTGGGAGCGCATTGGGAATACAACCAAGGCACGCTGCGCGAAAAGTTTGGGCGGGTGGATCGGTACCTGGCTCCCTTGGCGGAGTCTTATCACGCGGGGAAGCCGGCTGGGGGTCAAACGCACTTGGGGGATCAGACGTTGGTGTTGATGGAGTCGATGCGGGCCTCGAATGGCTTCAAGTTGGCTGATTTTTCCGAGCGGTGGGGAGCGATGTGGGGCGGCTACGGCGGGTACGTTGATCACGCGACGAAGGAGACCTTGGGACGGCTGGGGACGGGGGCCGGACGCTCGGAGGAGGGTTCGAAAGAGTTGGGTGGCGCGGCGCGGGTCGCGCCGTTGCTGGCGGCGATGGCTGGAGGGTCGGTCGATGCGTCGGTGGCCGCGGCGCGGGCGCAGACGGGATTCACGCACGGGTCTCCGTTGGCGGGTGACGTGGCGGAGTTTCTGACGCGGGTGGTTTTTCGCGTGCTGGACGGAGAGAAGCCGCGCGAGGCAGTTCGGGCGATTGGGGCGGTGGATTTTGCGGTGCTGGATCTGGGGACGATGGCGGCGAAAGTCGCGGAGGTGAACTCGATGAACGTCGGGCCGGCGGCGGATGCGCTGGGACTGGGGTGTCCGATTCCGTCGGCGTTGCCGGTGACGTTGATGTTGCTGGATCGCTACGGGGATGATTTCGAGCTGGCGTTGGTTGAGAACGTGATGGCGGGGGGAGACAGCGCGGCTCGGGGGTTGGTGCTGGGGATGATCCTCGGTGCGAGTTGCGGGGTTGATGCAATCCCGGATGGTTGGATTGATGAGTTGGTCGCGGGTAGGAAAGTGATTGATTTCTTGGGCTGACGGCGTCTGTGCTTCCGAAGTCGATCTTTCTGCTGGCGTGGTGCCGGGCTGGAAGCCCGCGCTTCCCGGATGAAGGGTGGTTACTTCTGATTCTGTTTCATCCAGCTGCCGATCACCTGGGCGCGGTCGCTGGGTGCGTTGGGTTCGGTGGTGATGGGAGTTTTGTAGGTAAGGTTGGAGAGTTCGAGGCTCCATGCGGGGGATTCGCGGAAGGCGTGGTAGGCCCAGTCCCAACCGTATTCTTCGAAGAGGGCGATGTTGTCGGCAAGGTAGGCCGCGGCGCCGGGTGCCCAGCGGGGGACGCTGAATTCGCCGACGAAGATCTGGACGTTGTGGGCGAGCTGGAAGTCGCGGACGGGTTGGAGCTTGCGGCGGAGGGCGTCGCGGTCGAATGGGCGGTTGTTGAAGGTGCCGGGGTAAGTGGGCTTGTCGTCGGCGGTCACCCAGGGGCGGTCGATGCCTTGGTGGGTGTATTCGTGCGGCCAATACATGTGGACTTGGTAGATGACGCGGGGGACGTCGACGGGATCCATCCAGGCGAAGGCTTCGGGGGCGGCCCATTGGTCGACGGTGAGGAGGATGGGGGTGGTGGGGTCGATGGCGCGGATCGCCTCGGCGGTGCGCTTCTGGAGAAGCCACCAGTTGTTGACGCCGGGGGGGGCGGGTTGGGTCTGGACGGGTTCGTTGAGGGGGTCGTAGGCCCACAGGCCAGGGTGGCCCTGGAAGCGGGTGGCGATTTTTTCCCAAATTTCGACGAAGACGTCCTGGAGCGATTGGTCGGTGAGCATCGTGAGTGTGCCGTCGGCGAGGCGTCCGCCGGGCGGGGCGTGGAGGTCGACGATGACGCGGATGCCGCTGGCGGCGGCGCGGTCGAGGACTTGCTCGAGCTCGGCGAATTTGGCTTCGAGCCAGGGTTCGTAAAGGGATTGGTCGGCGGGGATGGCGGTGCGTTCCCAGTCGGGGTTGATGAGTTGCCAGCGGAGGACGTTGGCGTTCCACGCGTCGAGGGCATCGAAATCGGCTGGATTGTAGGCGGCGGGGCCGACGAAGCCGCGGAGGCGGGGGAGGTCGTGTCCGCGGTACGGGGGGTTGTCGAAGGTGCGGGGTCGGCGGCGGAGGACTTCGACGGTGAGATTGGCGATCCACGCGGTGCCGGAACATTCCTGGAGGCCGATCTGGAGTTCGCCTTCGGCGGCGTCGGGGGCGACGCGGATGAGGAGGGAGGATTGCTTCCACGGGAAGGTGCCGTAGAGCAGGCCTTCGTTGAACCACTTGGGGCCTTCCGCGACGGAGGTGTAGTGGAGCTGGGCTTTGATGCCGTTGTAGTCGAGGGCAGGTTTGGTGACGCGGTCGGCGCGGACGTCGTAGGAGAGGAGGATCTCGTGGTCGCGGAGGGGGACGACGTCGAGGGGGATGGTGACGAGGTGGCCTTCGCGGGCGTTCTCGGGGGTGGCGGTGATCTTGAGGGATTTGCCGCCGGTCGGGCCTTCGCCGACCCAGCGGAGGCCGGGGGGGAGGCTCGGGGTGGTCTCGGGGGTGAGGAGGAAGACGGTGCCGGGCTCAATGGCGCGGGCGGCGGCGAGGGTCACGATCAGCGCGAGGAGGGTGGCGAGGATACTTGTGCGCATGGGGGTTGTTACTACGGGGGGTGGGTTTGGGCAATGCGGGTGAGGGGGAGGGAGTCTTGGTTGATTTGTTGGCTCGGCGTGGTGCCGGGCTGGGAGCCCGGCACGGCGGGCAGGATGCCCGCGCTCCCCAACGGGTTGCGGACGTGGTAGGGATCGGGGATGCGGATTCTTTTGACGGTGCTTTTTCTGGGGGTCGGGGTGTCTAGGGGGCAGACGACGGCGGACGAGCAGGCTCGATTTCTTTCTGGGTTGCGGGTGCCGGCGGGTTCGGTGCTGGCGGGGTTTCAAGGGGATCGGAGATACTATGAACACGTTTCGACTTACGCGGAGACTTGGCGGGGGTATCACAAGAAATACTTCGCGCCGATGCGGGAGTGGGCGGCGACGGAGGTTGCTCCGATCGTGGGGCGGCCGCGGGTGTTGTATTATCTCTTTGGTGGGCCGGATTTCGTGAATGCCTGCGCGCTGTTTCCGGACGCTTCGGTTTACGTATTGGGGGGACTCGAACCCGTGGGGTCGATGGTGCCGCCAGAGCGGTTGGACGCGGCGCGGGCGCTGGCGGGGTTGGCGAATCTGCGCGAGTCGACGTTGGTGACTTTGCAGTTCAGCCACTTCATCACGAAGGACATGAAGGTCGATCTGGAGGAGACGGATTTCAAAGGGGTGATGCCGATCCTGTATTCGTTCGTGGCGCTGACGGGGGGACGGATCGTGGGGGCGGATTACGTCGGGATCGGGGAGGCGGGAGCGGTGGCGTTACCGTCGTCGGTGGTGCCAAGCGGGATGATCCCGGGATTGCGGATCGTTTTTCGGAAGGCGGACGGGTCGGCGACGCAGACGCTTTATTACGTGAGCGCGGATCTGTCGGACGACGCGTTCAAGCCGGGCGGATTGCTGGCTCGATGGATGGCGGGACTGGGGCCGGGGGTGGGGTATCTGAAGGCGGCTTCGTATCTGTTGCACGAGCCGTATTTCTCGAACGCGCGGGATTTCTTGCTGAGCAATTGCACCGCGATCCTGCAGGACGATTCCGGGATTCCGTTGCGGTCGTTTTTGACCGGCGATTGGCGGTTAAACTTCTTTGGGGACTACACGGGGACGCTGGATATCTTTCAAAAATACTTGCAGCCGGAGTTGCTGCAGGCTTACCGGGGTCCGGGTGCGGCGAGGGATCTGCCGTTTGGGACGGGTTACAAGTGGCAGCCGGGCGCATCGAATTTGATGCTGGCCGTGCGGGCACCGGTCGCACCGCGGGCGGTGCCGGTGAATCCATTTTGAACAGAAGGTCGCAGAGGTCGCAAAGGGGTGAAGAGAAAATGCCTTCCGCTTACGCGGGAGGCATTTTCACAATCTTCGAATTCTTTGCGACCTCTGCGACCCTCTGTTCAAAAGCGCATTGTCAGAGCGTTTTGCAGAAGTCTTCGAGGCGGTCGAGGCCGGTCTTGATGACGTCCATGCTGGTGGCGTAACTGAGGCGGATTGTCTTGTCGTCGCCGAAGGCGATGCCGGGGACGACGGCGACGCTGGCCTTACTGAGAAGGCGGTCGGCGAAGTTGCTGCTGGTGAGGCCGAGCTTGCTGATGTTCACGAGGACGTAGAACGCTCCGAGTGGCTTGACGGCCGAGATGCCGCTGATGGCGTCAATGCGGCTCATCATGTAGTCGCGGCGGATCGAGAATTCGTCGCGCATGTCACCGACTGCTTGTTGGTCGCCCTTGATCGCGGCGAGGCCGCCTTTTTGCGAGAACGAGCAAGGACCGGACGTGCTGTGGGACTGGAGGCTGTCGATGACTTTCGCGATGGGTTCGGGGGCGGCGAGGTAGCCGAGGCGCCAACCGGTCATCGAGTAGGCTTTGCTGAAGCCGTTGATCGTGATCGTGAGGTCGTAGGCTTCGGGGGTGACGCCCGCGACGGAGACGTGCTTGGCGTCGTCGTAAATGAGCTTCTCGTAGATCTCGTCGGAAAGGATGTAGATGTCTTCCTCGGCGGCGACTTCGACGATGCCTTTGAGTTCGGCGTGCGTGTAGACGGAGCCGGTTGGGTTGCCGGGCGTGTTGATGATGACCATCTTGGTGCGTGGGGTCATCGCGTCCTCGAATTGCTCGGCGGTCATTTTCCAATCGTTCTCTTGGGTGGTCGGAACGAAGACGGGGACAGCTCCGGCGAGGCGCACCATTTCGGGGTAGCTGAGCCAGTAAGGGGCGGGAATGATGACTTCGTCGCCGGGATCACAGACGGCCATGATGGCGTTGTAGCAGGACTGCTTGGCACCGTTGCTGACGATGACCTGGCTAGGTTTGTAATCGAGGCCGTTTTCGGAGCGGAGCTTTTGCGCGAGGGCTTCGCGGAGCTCGGGGGTGCCGGAAGATGGGGTGTATTTCGTGAAGCCCATCTCGAGCGCGGCTTGCGCGGCGGCTTTGATGTGCTCGGGGGTGTCGAAATCTGGCTCGCCGGCTCCGAAGCCGCAGACGTCGGTGCCTTCGGCGATGAGTGCCTTCGATTTGCTGTCGATGGCGAGGGTGAGGGACGGGGTGAGTTCGGCTACGCGGGTGGAGAGTTCCATGATTCTTTTGTTGTGGTCGTTTAAAAAGTCGAGTTGTCGACGCTATCGGCTGGCGAAGTGAGATTCAATGAGGGGTTTGAAATTATTACGGTCGATGCCGAGGATGCTCATTTCACGCTCGGCGTTGTCGACGGAGTCGGAGGCGTGCGCGGCGTTAATCATCATGGTCGAGCCGAATTCCCGCCGGATCGTGCCGGACGGCGCCTTGCTGGGGTCGGTGGGGCCGAGGACTTGGCGGATCTTGGCGACGGCGTCGATGCCTTGGTAAATGAGGGCGACGCACTTTTCGGTGCCGGGAGCGTCGCGTTGGTCGGCGGGGGTCTGGGACGGGCGGTGGCCGGTCATGAATTGAACGAGCGACTCCCAGTGGGCGCGGCCGGCGATCGGGCCGAGCATTTCGCCGAGCTGGCGCTCGACGATCTCGTCGAGGGGGAGGTTGAGTTCTTCCTCGGCGGCGAGGCGGACGCGGCGGGCGGTGGTTTCCTTGAAGACCTCTTGGAGGACGGCGAGGACGGGTCCGTAAAACTGCTCGGCTTCGGCGACGCTGAGGTTGTGGACCTTGAAGCCGATGATGGAGAGGCCGGTCTTCGAGAAGGTGTCGATGACGGCTCCGGGGCGGGCGTTGGGGAAGCGAAAGTTGTCGGGTTTGATGAGGACGAGGGTCTTCTCGACGGCGGAGCCCTCGGCGTAGGGGACGATGTCGTCGAGGATGCCGCCGTCGGTGTCGGACTGGCGGGCAAAAAGCTGGAGGTGCGCGGCAGCGGTGGTGGCGTTGGGCGCGGCGAGGGCGGCGGGTTCGAAGTAGCGAACTTCGTCGCCGTCGGTCACGTAGTCGCCGTAGGTGTCACGGATCGTCTCGCCGGCGGTGCGGGGGTGGGCGATGTGGCCGATGACGGAGAGCGTCTTTTCGACGGCGTCTTCGCCGCGGAGGACGAGGAGGAGGACGCGGCGGCGCTTGCCGGCGGGGTTGGGTGAGAGATTTTTAACGACGTAGTCCCGGATGAGTTCCTGGGTGCGGCGGTGGCGTTCGTCGGACTCGGTGACGATGGTGGCGGCGTATTCTTCGACGAGTTCGGCGCTGGGGGCGAACATCCGACCGGCGACGAGTTCCAGGCCGCTGCGGGAAAGCAGGCGGGACACGATGCCGCCGGTGCGTGATTTGCGGATCGAATAGGGGGTGATGAGGACGTAGGCGAGATCGGCGGGCATCGGGTGCGGATACAAATTGCCGACCCAAGCGACAGCGTGGGGAGCCTCTCGAAGCGGGGGGGAAAGGCTAGCGGCGTTGGAACCCGTGGGTCAAGGGGCTTTGTGGGACCCAGTCCGGTGGGGTTCGAGTCTGGCGGCCCCCGGGTCGTGAACGCGGGTCCCCCGCCTCGAAGGGGGACGTCAGCGGACGGGCGTCCCTACCGATCTGCGGGCTTGAACTTGAGGCTGGCGGCGTTGATGCAGTAGCGCTGGCCGGTGGGGGCGGGGCCGTCGGGGAAGACGTGGCCGAGGTGGCCGCCGCAGCGGGGGCATTCGACTTCGGTGCGGGCCATGCCCAGGGAGCGGTCGGTCTTTTCCACGATGTTTTCCGGAGCGAAGGGAGCGTAGAAGCTGGGCCAGCCGGTGCCGGAATCAAATTTCGTCTTTTCGTCGAAGAGCGGAGTGTCGCAGGCGGCGCAGACAAAGAGGCCGGGGTCCTTGATTTTGAGCATGTCGCTGGTGAAAGGGCGCTCGGTGCCTTCCTGGCGGAGCACGCGGTAGGGGAGGTCGCCAAGCTGGGCTTTCCACTCGTCGGCGGATTTCTTGATGGTGGCGACTTCTTCGAGGGGGCCGGGTTGGCCGTTTGCGTCGGATAGGCGGATGGCGACTTCGGCGGGCAGCTCTTCGTCGGCGGCGTGGGCTTGGTTGTTCATGGTGTAGAAAGTAATCGCGAGGGCGAGGACGCACAACGTGGCTAGAGCGATGGTGGTGGGTTTCATGTCGCTAACTTAGAGGCGATTGGCGGGATTTCATTCCGGAATTTTCCTTGTGTCGAGGCGGGGTCGCCGGGAGAACGGGCGGGTGCTGTATCTGCTGGTCGCCCTCGGTGCTTACCTCGTTGGATCGATCCCGAGCGGTTATCTGATCGGGCGGGTGCGGGGCGTGGACATCCGGAAGGAGGGAAGCGGCAACATTGGGGCGACAAACGCGTTGCGGGTGCTGGGAAAGGGCTGGGGGTATTTTTGTTTCGCTTGCGACATCGGGAAGGGGTTTTTGGCGACGTTTTTAGCGGGGACCGTGGTGGCGGAGTCGCTCGGACTGGCTGGAGATTGGGCGGGAATCGTGGCGGCCGTGATGGTGATCGTGGGGCATAATTTCCCGGTCTGGCTGGGATTCAAGGGAGGGAAGGGGATCGCGACATCGGGCGGCGTGATCCTGGGCTTGTTTCCTTGGCCGGCTTTCGTGATTCCGCTGGCGACGTGGTTGGTTTTCTTCTTCGGGACGCGCTACGTGTCGGTGGCTTCGATCGCGTGTTCGATCATGGTGCCGATGTCGTTGGGGGGGCTGTGGGCGATGGGCTGGGACGGGGTGGGCTGGCCCTACGTTTCGGTCGGCATCGTCATGGCGGCAATGGCGTTGTGGCGGCACCGGAGCAACGTCAAACGATTGCTGGCTGGTACGGAAACGAAATTTGTGAAGAAGCCGAAGGGAAAGGGTGATGTTTAAGCGAATCTGCGTGGTCGGTGCGGGGGGCTGGGGGACGGCTCTGGCGACGTTACTGGCGGAAAGTGGGGCGGAGATTTCGCTCTGGTCGCACAACGAGATGGTCGCGACTGAGCTACGCGTGGAGCGGACAAACGTGGCGTATCTGCCAGGCGTGCGGTTACCGACCAACGTTCGGGCGACGACGGAGATGGACGAAGCGGTCGCCGGGGCTGGGTTGCTCGTGGTGGTGACTCCGTCGAAGGCGACGCGGGAGGTGGCTCGACAGTTGCGGGTGGCGGGAGTGGCGGAGGACGCGGTGGTGGTTTCCTGCACGAAGGGGCTGGAACACGAGACGGGGAAGCTGATGAGCGCGGTGATCGCGGACGAGTTGCCGGGTCGGCGGATGGCCGTGTTGTCGGGGCCAAATCTGGCGGGTGAGATCGCGCGGGGGGTGCCGGCAGCGGGGGTCGTGGGGTCGGCGGAGGTGGGTTTGTTGCCGAGGCTGCAAGAGGTGTTTTCGACGCGGACGTTTCGGACCTACACGAGTGACGACGTGGCGGGAATCCAGTTGGGCGGGGCATTGAAAAACGTGTTCGCGATCGCGGCGGGCGTGTCGGATGGCTTCGGGATGGGGGATAACGCGAAGGCGGCGTTGGTGACTCGGGCGCTGGCGGAAATGATGCGGCTGGGGGTGACGCTGGGCGGGCGGCGGGAGACGTTTGCGGGGTTGAGTGGGGTGGGGGATCTGATGGTGACGTGTTTCAGTAAACACAGTCGGAACCGGGGTTTTGGGGAGCGATTGGGCCGGGGGGAAGCGGCGGCGGAGATCCTGAGTTCGATGAAAATGGTGGCCGAGGGCGTGCCCACGACCCGCAGCGTGTGGCAGGTGGCGGAGCGCCTGGGTGTGGAGGCTCCGGTGACGGAGCAGGTCGCGGCGGTGCTCGACGGAAAATGCGCGCGGGAGGCGATGGGGGAACTGCTGGGGCGGGCGCCGAAAGCGGAAGCGGGGTAGGGGCTTTTGTGATGGGTGGGTTGCGATGCGGACGGCTCCCGCTGGCTCGCACGCGGGGACGCGTGCGGTCCCCGGGGGTGGTTGCGGCTTTTTTGGTGGCTTGTTGGGTCGGGGGCTTGGCGGTGCTCCGGGCTGGGGCCCCGGCGCTCCAGGCGGGAAGCCTGTGCTCCCCGGTGATCGTGGCTGGCGCTGATTTCGAGGCGGGGTGGAAGTATTCTTTGGCCGAGGGTGGAACGGCTTTGGTTGTTCTGCGGGCGGGGCGGGTGGTCTTCGAACGGTACGCGGGTGGGGGTGATCCGGAGCGAGCGGTTTGGGTGATGAGCATCACGAAGAGTCTTGTCGCGGTGGCGGGTTTTGCGGCGGAGGCGGAGGGCTTGCTCGATTTGGACGAGGAGGTCGAGGGGCGGGAAGGGGTGACTTTGCGGATGCTATTGGATCAGACGTCGGGGTTGGAACCGGGCCATTCGGTGATCTACGGGCGAGGGGTGGGGGACAAGACGAGGGCGGCTTTGGGGCTGGACGGGGTGACGGCGCCGGGGGCGCGGTTCGACTACGGGCCGGGGAACTTCGAGATCTTCGGCGAGACGTTGCGGCGGAAACTGGCTGGGCGGGGCGTGACGCCATTGGAGTACATTTTTGCGAAGGTGCTGCGACCGATCGGGGCGACTTACGCGGATTGGGCTACCGATCGGTCGGGGGCGCCGTATTTTTCGACGGGCGCAAAGTTGACGGCGCGGGATCTGGCAAAGTTCGGCGAACTGGTTCGGACGCGGGGGCGGGCGTGGATCTGGCCGGTCATTCCAGAGGGGGAATTTGATGCGTCGCGGGAGGGATCGGCGGCCAACTCGATGTATGGGCTTTCTTTTTGGCTGAATCGTAACGCGCGTCGAGCTGGGGCGGGTCCGATCTCGGTGGAGGGGACGCTGGGCGATGACTGGTCGCCGGAACGGTGGCGGCTCTCGTCGCTGTCAGCAGTGGCACCGCCGGATCTGATTGCGATGATCGGATCGGGGGGGATTCGGTGCTACGTGGTGCCGATGGAGAAGCTGGTGGTCGTGCGGTTTGGAACGGGACGGGGGTTTTCCGATTCGGCGTTTCTGGACGCGGTTTTTGGGAAGTGAGGATTTTGTTTTCTGGGTGATGGGGTTGGGGTAGTTTCGCCGATCCTGTGGAAAACCGAGAGATTGCCCGGCGGCGGACGTTCGCCATCATTTCGCATCCCGATGCCGGGAAGACGACGCTGACCGAGAAATTTCTCCTTTACGGCGGGGCGGTGCAGCTGGCGGGCAGCGTGACGGCGCGGAAGGACCAGCGGGCGACGACGAGCGACTGGATGGAACTGGAGCGGCAGCGCGGCATCTCGGTGAGCTCGACGGTGCTGCAATTCGAATACGGTGGCTGCGTGATTAATCTGCTCGATACACCGGGGCACCAGGATTTCTCCGAGGATACGTACCGCGTGCTGACGGCGGTGGATGCGGCGGTGATGGTGGTGGACGCCGCGAAGGGGATCGAGACGCAGACGCGAAAGTTGTTCGAAGTGTGCCGTCAGCGGGGGGTGCCGATTTTCACCTTTTTCAACAAGTTGGACCGGCCTTCGCGACCGCCGTTGGAGTTGCTCGACGAGCTGGAGACGGTGCTGGGGATTCACGCGTTGCCGCTGAATTGGCCGTTGGGGAGTGGGCCGGAGTTCCGCGGGGTGTACGATCGGCAGGAGAGTGAGGTGCATTTGTTTCAGCGGACGCGGATGGGTGCGTTTCGAGCGCCGGAGCAAGTGGGCGGGGTGGATGATCCTCTGGTGAAGGAGGTGATGGCGCCGGACGTTTACGCGGCGTTTCGCGAGGAGTTGGAGTTGCTGGAGGGGGCGGGCGCGGAGTTCGATCTCAAGGAGGTGCGGGCCGGGCGTTTGACTCCGGTGTTTTTCGGGAGCGCGGCGAATAATTTTGGAGTGCAGTTGCTCCTGGATCGGTTTCTGGCGCTGGCTCCGCCGCCGGCATCGCGGGTGACGGAGTCGGGCGAGGTGCTGCCGGGGGCGGATTCGTTCGCGGGTTTTATTTTCAAGATTCAGGCGAACATGAATCCGAAGCACCGGGATCGGGTGGCGTTCATTCGGATCGTGTCCGGGGAATTCAAACGGGACATGACGGTGGCGCATCCGCGGACCGGAAAGCCGGTGCGGTTGTCGAATTCGCAGCGTTTGTTCGCGGCGGAGCGGGAGACGGTCGATAGCGCGTGGGCGGGGGATGTCGTCGGGATCGTGGGAAATCAGGATTTTCAGATTGGCGACACGCTAGCGGAGGACGACAGCGTGCGGTTCGACGAGATGCCGCGGTTTGCGCCGGAGTGCTTTGCGTACGCGCACTCGACGAGTTCGGCGACGGGGAAACGCTTTCGGGAAGGATTGGATCAGCTGATTCGAGAGGGGGTGGCGCAGGCGTTCGAGTTGCCGGACAATTTGCAGCGGATGTCGTTGCTGGGGGCGGTGGGGCCGTTGCAGTTCGAGGTGCTGCAGTACCGGCTCGAGGGGGAATACGGGGCGGGTTGCCGGGTTGAGAGTGCGCCGTGGTCGCTGGTGCGGTGGGTGCGGGCGGCGGATGGTGGGGAGTTGCCGACGTTGACTTTGCCGAGTGGAGCGAAGGCGGCTTTGGATCCGGCGGGGAAGGATTGCGTGTTGTTTCCGAGCGCTTGGACGGTGGATTATTTCCTCGGGAAGAACGAGGGCGTGGAACTGTCGGAGGTGCCGTTCTCGTGAGTGCCGCTGCACGGGGAGGGGACGGTGCGGGCGGGCAGCCCGGGGGACGGGTTGCCTATCTGGGGCCGGTGGGGACTTTTTCGCACATCGTGGCGATGCGGCGTTTCGGCGATGCGGCGGAATTGGTTCCGCGGGCCGATCTGACTGGGGTGGTGGAGTTTCTGGGCGAGGCTTCCGGGAATCGTGCTCTCGTGCCGGTGGAAAACACTTCGGGGGGAACGATCTACGGGACCGTGGATCTGCTGATCGAGATGGCGGGGCGAGTCTTCGTGAGGGAGTCGATCGCTTTGGCCGTGCGGATGGCGTTGATCGGGCGGGCGGGGGAGAAGGTCGAGCGAGTTTATTCGCACTTTGTGCAAATCCATAATCACCGGGATTGGTTTCGAGAGAATCTGCCCGACGCGGAGGTCATTCCGGTGGCGAGCACGGCGCTGGCGGCGGAGCTGGCGGCGGCGCAGAGTGGATCGGCGGCGTTGTCGGCGCCCGGAGCGGCGGAGATCTATGACCTGGAGGTGTTGCGGTGTCCGGTGCTGGAAGGCTCCGGGAACGTGACCCACTTTTTCGTGCTGGCGAACTCGGCGGCGGAGGTCAGCGCTGAGGGAGTCGCGAGGACGGCGCTGGCGGTGTCTTTCGGAAACGAGTCGGGGAGTCTTTACCGCTTTCTCGAGCCGTTCGCTCGGGCGGGGGTGAACGTGAATCGCATCATCTCGCGACCGTTTCCGGGGCGGACGGATCAGGTGATGTTTTTTCTAGAAGTGGATGGTGCCCCCGGGGGGGAGGTCTTTGATGGGGTGGTGCGAGAGGCGGAGGTGCGGAGTGAGGTGTTTGTGAATTTCGGGTCTTACGGGTTTGCGCGGCGGATTCAGTCCTGAAGTTCCGACCACGGATCGAACCGGATTTTTACGGATCGATTCATAAAAAACGCCGCCCGGCTTTCGCTGGGCGGCGTTTTTGGTGAGTCTCGCTCAGCCGGTTACGGCTTGGGCACTTCGGCGATCGTCTGGAGAATGCGGCTGGCGATCTTGTAGGGATCTCCGGCGCTGTTCGGACGGCGGTCTTCGAGGTAGCCCTTGTAGGCGTCGCCCTTGACGAAGCTGTGCGGGATGCGGATGGAGGCACCGCGATTGGCAACGCCGTAGTTGAATTTGTCGATCGACTGGGTCTCGTGGAGGCCGGTGAGCCGGAGGTGATTGTCCGGGCCGTAGACCGCGATGTGCTCGTTGAGATTCTTCTCAAAGGCGGCCATGAGGGACTCGAAGTAGGCTTTGCCGCCGGTCTCGCGGAGGTATTCCGTCGAGAAGTTTGCGTGCATGCCAGAGCCGTTCCAATCGCCCTTGAGGGGCTTGCAATGGTATTCGACGTGGACACCGTAGCTCTCGCAGAGGCGCTGGAGGAGGTAGCGGGCGACCCACATCTCATCGGCGGCCTGCTTGGAGCCTTTGCCGAAGATCTGAAATTCCCACTGGCCCTTGGCGACTTCGGCGTTGATGCCTTCGTGGTTGATGCCGGCTTCGAGGCAGAGGTCGAGGTGCTCCTCGACGATCTCGCGGGCGATGTCACCGACGGCTTCGTAGCCGACGCCGGTGTAATACGTGCCTTGCGGCTCGGGATAGCCGTCCTTCGGGAAGCCGAGGGGCTTGCCGTCTTTCATGAGGAAGTACTCCTGCTCGAAGCCGAACCAAGTGTCGGGATCGTCGATGATCGTGGCGCGGGAGTTGGTTGGATGCGGGCTGCCGTCCGGGAGCATGACTTCGCACATGACGATGACGCCGTCGCGGCGGGCGGCGTCGGTGTAGCACGCGACGGGCTTGAGCACGCAATCGCTGCTGCCGCCTTCGGCCTGCTTGGTCGAGCTGCCGTCGAAGCCCCAGAGTGGGAGGTCTTCGAGGGTGGGTTCGTCGGAGAATTCTTTAACGAGGGTCTTGCCGCGGAGATTCGCGACGGGTTCGTAGCCGTCGAGCCAGATGTATTCGAGTTTGTACTTCGCCATGTGATGTCAGGGTTGGTTTCCGATGGATTCGGTTTTGATTCAGGGTTTGTTTTGACGCCGTCTGGTTGACAGCGAGCCGTCCAAGGGGAGCAGGATAAATGCCAGCTTATGGGCTAAGTGTTTGAGCGGGATGGTGCGACGGGGGTCTGGATTGACCTTTTCGCGGGCGGTCGGCTGGCGCAGAGTCTCGCGGCGATGCAACAGGTGAAGGACACGCTGCGGGCGACGGTGCGAATGGGCTACGACGGCCGGGTGACGAAGACGTTCGGTGGGTCGGGGCGAGTGCGGAGGTTTGAGAACGAGGTGCGGGTGCTGCGGCACTTGGAGAAGCGGGGGTGCGAGTTCGTGCCGAGATTGGTGAGTGCGGACCGGGAGACGCTGACGATGGTGACGACGAGCTGCGGCTCGCGGGTGGACCATTTGGATGAGGGCCGGATGCGGGAGCTCTACGCGGAGCTGGAGATCTACGGGGTGCGGCACGAGGACGCGGAGCTGCGAAACGTGACGTATCGGCAGCAGGGGGGGCGGTTCTGTCTCATTGATTTCGAATTTGCGACGATCTTGGAGCCGGAGGGTGGCGGGGAGCCGGTGGGGCTGAAGCCGGGCGACGTCACGGTGAAGGATTCGGAATGAGCGGAGTGCGGGGGCTGCGTTGGTCGGGGCTGTCGGACCGCGGGAAGGTGCGGGCAAACAACGAGGACTCGTTTCTGGGACTGCAATTCGACGGGCGGGAGGCTTGGCGGCTCGGGAAGGTGGGGGATCTCGAGCTGGATCGGGTGGATGCGGTTTTCGCGGTGAGCGACGGGATGGGCGGCGCGATGGCGGGGGAATTTGCGAGCCGGATCGCGGTGGAAAAAATCACGAAACTGCTGCCGCGTTCGTTTCGGCAGGGGGTGGTGGGCATCGACGCGGGTTTCGGCGACGTGTTGGCGGAACTTTTTCAGGAGATCCACGGGGCGTTGAGCTACCTGGGCGCGAGTTACGAGGAATGCGCGGGGATGGGGGCGACGCTGAGTCTCGGGTGGTTTGCTCCGGGCTGGATGTATTTTGCTCACGTGGGGGATAGCCGGATCTATTACCTGCCGGCGGCGGGCGGGATGCGGCAGGTGACGCAGGACGATTCGCACGTGGGTTGGTTGCTGAGAAACGGCCAAATCAACGAGCGTGAGGCGCGGAATCACCCGCGGCGGAGTGTGTTGCAGAAGGCGCTTGGGGCGGGACACCGCTACGTGGATCCGCAGTTGGGGGCGGTGGGGTGCGAGGTCGGGGATCGGTTTTTGCTCTGCTCGGACGGGGTGGTCGATGGGTTGTTCAACGCTCGGTTGGAGGAGGTGGCGCGCGCGGGGGAGGCGGGGGAGGCCGCGGCGCTGGTGGTGGGCGAAGCGGTGACTGGATCGGGGCGGGACAACACGACGGCGGTGGTGGTCGAGATCGCGTGATGGATTCGTGCGTCGAGGATCAGCTGAGGGCAGTCGCCTGGCGCATGCGGGTGGCGGTGGTGGCTCGTCGGGTGTTGGTCGCCTGGTTGGTCTTGGCAGGTGGAGGCTTGGTCCTTGGTTCGGCGCGAATGGCCGGAGGCGCCCCGCCGTTTACGGTAGAGATCGGCGGACTTCTGCTGGGCCTGACGGTGATCGTTGGCTTGGTGGCGTTGGTTGGGAGCCGGGTGGAGGTCGGCGCGGCGGCGCGGCGGATTGATGGGGCGGTCGGCGGGTCGGATTTGCTGGTGACGGCGGCGGCGCTCGGCGTCTGCGGGGGTTGGGAGGGGCTCGTAACTCGTGACGCGCTGGCGGCAATGCGGCGGTTACCTGCGAGCGGGGCGGTCGATTGGCGTTGGGGGCGGCTGGTTGGTTGGGCGCTGATCCCGGTGGTGGTGGGGGCCGTGATGGGACTCGCGTTCCGGTCGGCGGCGGATGCGACGGCGAAGGAGCGGGCGACGGCGGCGGAGGTATTGGCCGAAGCGGCTGACGTGGTGGCGGCGGGGGGCGTGGAGGATTTGAAAGAGACCGAGGCTGCGTTGCGGGAGAGCGCGGCGGAATTGCGGGAGAAGCTCGTGGATGTGCCGAACGAGCAAGCTCTGCGGGCCTTGGCGCAAGCGAGCGCCGATGTCGATCGATTGAGCGGCGAGCGGGCGGCGGATGGGAGTGAAGGGGAGGGGGGGCGTGAGGGAAAAGCGGGGGACCTGTCCGCGTCGCCGGTGGAAGGACTGCCGCGAGGCGAGGAACTGGCGGCGGGGGACGGGCGCAGGCTTTCGGAAGCGGAGCTTCGGCAGATGGCGGAGCGACTGGAGGAAATGAAGCGCGCCCTGCGACAACCGGGAGGGGGGGCGTCGCCGGGTGCCTCGTCCGGTGACGGCGAGTCGCTCGCACGGATGGAAGCGGCGATGGGAGCTGGGAGGGAGGTCGCCAGCCCGGGCGAGTCGGGGAGTGAATTGCCAGGGGGCGGGCCGGGGAGCGATCGCGATGTCGGAGCGGGCGGGGAGCTTTTTGGTGACAAAGCGGACGTCGACGTGACGGGCCTGGACGATCGCGCTGGGCTGGACAGTGGGGCGGGTGCCGCGGTGGTGGTCGGCACGGTGTCGGTGGACGGGCCTGGGAAGGCTAACGCGGAGTATCGGGCCGCCTACGGAGCAGCGGTGCGGGCGGCGGAGGGTGCCGTCCAACGGGAGGAACTGCCCTACGGATCTCGGGAGTTGGTGCGGCGGTATTTCGAGCGGATCAAGCCGGAGTGACGGGGGTCATCGGTGATTAGTGATTGGATATTGGCGGGGATCTAGTTGAATTTCCGCGTGGTCGAGACTGAGGACATTGAGAAGCGTGCGGATGGGTTTCGGCGGTCGTTTGCGGCGATGGAGGGGGAACTCGGGCGGGTCGTGGTGGGTCAACGGGAGATCGTGCGTGGGTTGTTGACGGCGCTGTTTGCCGGGGGGCACGTGCTGTTGGAGGGCGCGCCGGGGCTGGGGAAGACGCTGCTGGTGCGGACGTTGGGCGCGGTGACGGGGCTGCAGTTTTCTCGGGTTCAGTTCACGCCCGACCTGATGCCGGCAGACATCGTGGGGACGAGTCTCATCTTTGACGACGGGGGCACGAAGCGCTTCCAATTTCAACCCGGACCCGTTTTTACGAACATCCTGCTGGCCGACGAGATCAACCGGGCCACTCCGAAAACTCAGAGCGCGCTGCTCGAAGCGATGCAAGAGCGGCACGCGACGGTCGGCGGCGAGACGAGGGAAGTGCCCGATCCGTTTCTCGTTCTTGCGACCCAGAATCCGCTCGAGATGGAGGGGACCTACCCGCTGCCCGAGGCGCAGCTCGATCGATTTCTGCTCAAGCTGCTGGTGGGCTTTCCGAGTGAAGACGAGTTGCACGCCATTCTCGACCGGACGACCGCTGAAGCGGGGGAATCGAAACGCTCAGTCGTGACTTCTGCGGACGAGCTGCGGGGGAACCAGCGGCTGATTCGCGAGGTGCCGATCGTGCGCGAGGTGCAGGCGGAGGCAGTGCGGTTGGTAATGGCGACGCATCCGGAGGCGGCGGGGGGGGAGTCGGCTCGTCGCTTCGTGCGTTACGGGGCGAGTCCGCGCGGGGCTCAGGCATTGGTGCTGTGCGCGAAGATCGAGGCTTTGCTGGCGGGGCGTTATCACGTGTCGCGGGAGGACATCCGCGCCGTTGCACTGCCCGCACTTCGTCATCGGATCGTGATGAACTTCGAAGGCGAGGCCGAGGGAGCGACGCCAGATGACGTGGTGCGCGAGGCGCTTGGTTGAGGGCTCGTCGAGCGAGCGAAGGCCCAGGCCTTTTACAAAGGGGTCCCGTGGGGTGCACTCGAGCGCCTACCGCGCCCACCTCTTCTCATCCGGCATTTCAAGGAGCTTGACTTCGGTTGACTCCGCGTCCACTTTTCTCGGCTCGCGCGGAATCTGACAGATACCATCAAGCGCCGTTGGTCCCCGGTGGGTTGTCTTCGACAACTTCACGTCCGCGTCGGGGGGAACCCGGTGATTTGCAAACTCAACCATTATTATGCCAGTTCGTCTTGGACGATTCGAAATGCCCAAGTCCCTTTCCCGGGACGAGGCCTCCGCCACCGACACCTACACGAAATTCATCGCCGAGCCATTCGAGGCTGGATTTGGACACACCGTCGGTAACTCCCTTCGCCGCGTGCTCCTTTCCTCCCTGGAAGGTGCCGCCATCACTTCCGTCAAAATCGAGGGCGCTGCTCACGAGTTCACCAGCCTTCCAGGCGTGGTCGAGGACGTGGTCGACATCATCCTCAACCTCAAGAAGATCAAATTCAAAGCTCACGAGAACGAGATTCGCAACCTGACCCTTTCGGTCAACCGCGAAGGTGCCATCACCGCCGCCGACATCCAGTCGACGACGCAGTGCGAGGTCCTCAATCCCGAGCAGCACATCTGCACGCTTGATAAGAAGCAGAAGTTCGAAGCTGAGTTCGAGGTCAAGGTCGGTCGCGGATTCGCGACGGGCGACCAGAATAAATTCCCCGACATGCCGATCGGCCAGATCGCGATCGATTCGATCTTCTCACCTGTCACCCGGGTGAAATACGCCGTCGAGCAGACCCGCGTGGGACAGCGCACCGATTACGACAAGCTCGTCATCGACGTGTGGACGGATGGTCGCATCACGCCGGACGACGCGGTGCTCCAAGCCTCCGCCATTCTTCGCAAGCACCTCGATGTCTTCGTCAACTACGATGACGAGCAGATCGAGTTCGACGAGACGCCGCAGGAAGTCAGTCAGGAAAACAGCCGCCTGAAGAAGCTTCTCAACATGAGCGTGAACGAGATCGAACTCTCGGTCCGTGCCGCGAATTGCTTGAACAACGCCAACATCACGACCGTCGGCCAGCTGGCGATGAAATCCGAAGCCGAGATGCTCAAGTATCGCAACTTCGGTAAGAAGTCGCTCAACGAAATCAAGGACAAGTTGGTCCAGCTCGGCCTGGGCCTCGGTTTGAAATTCGAACCTGGTCTCATCGACCTCCCCGCGGAAACTCCGGCAGCGGAATAACACCCGACCTTCCCATTCGTCATGAGACACCAAGTCAAAACTATCAAACTCGGCCGCTCCCAGGCTCACCGCGACGCCATGCTGGCGAACCAAGTCGTGAGCCTCATCGAGCACAGCCGCATCAAGACCACGCTCGCCAAGGCAAAAGCCGTGCGGCCATTTGCCGAGAAAATGGTGACCCTCGGCAAACGCGGCGACCTGCACTCCCGCCGAATCGCCGCCAGTTACCTCGGCCAGAAAAAGGAGGCGATCCAAAAGTTGTTCTCCGAAGTCGCGCCCCGCGCAGCTTCCCGCCCGGGTGGTTACACCCGGATCATCAAACTTGGGCCTCGCCAGAGCGACTCCGCGCCGATGGCCCTCATCGAGTGGGTCGACCTCGCGGTCGAAACCGAGCCGGAAGCAGTCGAGGTGAAAGCTCCCTCGAAGAAGGCAGCCAAACCGAAAAAATCTGAGGCGACCGAAGCGGAGACGACTCCGGACGCGTAACGGCACCACGGTGGCGTCGCGGCGGATGCGACACGGTAAATGCTGGGCATGGGTCGAGGCGAAGCGAGGTTCGAATCTCGCGGCACTTCGGCCCCCGCTCCGGGCATTTTTTCACCGTTCAATTCGCTCGATTTCGGGAGCGATCGGCCCGTCCGATCGTTCCCTTGACGCTGTCTTGGGGTCTCAATAGGTTCACCATCCACATGCCACTCGGTTCCCGTCAGTTCCCATTCAGCTCGCTTCCGCGGCTGGTTTCCGCTTGGCTGATCGCAGCTTTGGTTGTCGCGGGCGGGGCCTCTCTTCGGGCGCAGTCGTCGCGGAATCCTGGCGCGGACATCCCGGAGCAGATCGAGCGTGCGCCGGAGGTGCAGACCCGCTCGGCCGAGGAGATGTCGGAGGCCGAGGTTGCTGATGCTGGAGCGCTCTTTGGTGCCGCGCTCGCGCTCGACGAGGCGGGTTCGGTGGATCGGGCGCTGACCGCCTACAAGCGGGCAATCAAGAAATACCCCTTCGCCAACGAGGCCGCTGCTGCGCAATTTCGAGTGGCCGAACTGCTCGAGGCCCAAGGCAAAGCTTCGCGAGCTTTTGACGCCTACCAATTTCTTCTCCAGCGCTATCCCGACACGCCAAACTTCGAGCGGGCTGTCGCCGCGCAGGTGACCATCGCGAACGCCTACCTCGGCGGTAAGCCGCAGGTTTTTCTCGGTGTCCCGATCGGAAATTCCGCCGAGCGGGCGCAGGAGATGTATACCGCCATCGTCGGTAACGCACCGTTCAGCAAATTCGCGCCAATCGCGCAGTTCAATCTCGGCCTAGCCTACGAGAAGCAAACTTTGCCGTTCGAAGCAATTCGCGCTTACCAGACCGTGCTGGATACCTACCCAAAGAGCGATGTCTGCGACGACGCGCTCTACCAGATTGGATTTACCTACATGCGAATGGGTTTCGCAGACGGTTCCCAAGACATGGCGTCTCTGCAGTCGGCGCGCAACACGTTCGAGGATTTCATCATTGAATACCCCGACAGCGAGAAGCTCCCGCAGGCTCGTGAAAATCTCGACCAACTCGACGGCAAGCAGACGACCGACATCTTGCGCATCGCGCGGTTTTACGAATTTTCCAACGATTTTAAAGCTGCCGTCATCTATTACAACGACGTGATCCGGCGGCAGCCGAACACCGAGGACGCCAACGTGGCCAAGGCACGCATCGAGGAGCTGCGGAGCCAATACGGCGATGCCGCCCTGCAGACCGGTCCCGAGAGCGCGGAATCCGGTGAGAAGGCCGCCCTTCGCCGCCGCCTCCAGACCCAGGTCGAGACGTCGGCGCTTGCCGATTACTCTGGTCCCCCGACGGGAACGATCGTGCCGGACGAATTGCCCGCCAGCGGGCCGCGGATGCGGACGTCCGTGGACGACGTCCGGCCCCTCCCGGCGGTGGAACCCGATCTGCCTACGGAATGAAACCAACCTACCATTTGTCCGCGGCAGCTGCCGTCCTCCTCGTCGCGCTTTTGGGTGGTTGCGGCTACCACTTGGGTCCAGCCAAGCCAGCGATCCTGCGCGACGTCGAGACGCTGGCGGTGACGACGTTCAAAAACAAGACCTACGAACCACGGATCGAGGTCCTCATGGCCGACACCCTCATCAAACAGCTCCAGCAGGACGGCACTTACCAGATCGTTTCGGACGAGCGGGCCGACGCGATTCTCTACTGCACACTCGACGAAGTGAACCGCCGACAGGCGCGCGCGGTCCGCAACAATGTGTTGGCGACGCAGGAATTTGGCCTCCGTCTCACGGTTGAATACGAGCTCATCGAGCGCGTTACCGGACGCGTGATCCAGGCCGGGACCGTCAACGCAGATACGTCGTTTTTCATCAATAACGACCTCCAGACGGATGAGCGCCAGGCGTTCGTCCAGGCGATCCAAGAGGTCGCCGTCGAGCTGACGGGCGATTTAACCGAAGGCTTCTAGCGCTTTTCGATTTTGGACTTTTCGATCTTCGCTGCGCCGGGGATTCCGTCGTGCTGACCATCGTTCCCACGCCAATTGGGAATCTCGAGGACATCACGCTTCGAGCGTTGGCGGCGCTCCGAGACGCCGATCTGGTCGCCGCAGAGGACACCCGACACTCGGGCATCCTGCTCAAGCACCACGGGGTCTCGAAGCCATTCGTTAGTTTTCACGAACACAACGAGGCGCGGCGGACGGCGGAGCTCATCGAAGAGCTTCGGGCCGGCAAACGGGTCGCGTTGATCACCGATGCCGGGATGCCCGGCGTCTCGGATCCCGGCCTGCGCCTCGTCCGCGCCTGCGCCGAAGCTGGTTTGGAATACACGGTGCTGCCGGGCGCGTCCGCCGTCGTCACGGCGGTCGTCGGCTCGGGATTTGACGCGACCCATTTCACGTTTGGCGGTTTCCTGCCCGTTAAGTCGGGGCAGCGGCGAAACGCCCTGATGAGCGCGCTGTCGATCGCGGGAACGAGCGTGTTTTTCGAAAGTCCACACCGGCTGGCGAAATCCCTTGCCGTGCTCGCGGAGATCGCACCGGATCGACAGATTTGCATTGCGCGGGAGTTGACGAAAAAGTTCGAGGAGTATCGCGCCGCCCTTCCCTCCGACTTGCTTGCGCATTACGAGGCTCGTCCGCCGAAGGGTGAGATCTGTCTCGTCATCGAGGGCACGGACGCCGTCACCCAGCGGAACAAGTTGGCGAAGCGAGCAGCAGAGCGCGAGCCGGAGGCTTGATTGAAGAGCGTCTAAACGGCGGCTCTGGGCGACCCGTCTGAACGAACGTCCCGCAGCGGCAGGAGGACTGAACTCCCCGCCCGTCGAGGCGGCTCCCAGCCGATGGACTCGATCGACTTGGTTGAAGGCCGATCCAGGCAGGACAGGCTGCCCCGGGATTTCTCTTCGGCTTCTCAAGCGCGGGGCGACGTCATACAAGTGAGTGGTGGAAGGACACGGAGAAACCCTCAGCGTGGCCGTGGAACTCATGTTTCTCGGGTTGATCGTCATCGCGGCGCACGCATTTCAGCTCATCTTCAAGCGCTACCGAATCCCGGATAATCTCTGGTTAATCGGGATCGGTCTCGCGATGGGGCCGCTGTTCGGCTGGGTGCAGCCGGAGGATTTCGGCATCGTCGGCGAGATCCTCATTGCGGTCGCTTTGGCGGTGATTTTATTCGAGGCGGGGCTTGAGATCGATCTGGTGGAAGTCCGTCCGGCCCTCAAGGGCGCTCTCGGCTTGGTCGTTACGGCTTATTTACTGACGACGGGAGTCGTGGCGGTTCTGGCCAACGTGCTGGTCGGGATGCCCTGGGAATCCGCACTTTTCGCTGGCGCCGTTCTCGCTGCTCCGTCTCCGCCGATCGTCATTCCGCTGCTCGGCGCTCTCGGATTTCGCTCGGAGCTGCGGACGACGATCACCGTCGAGTCCGCGATCGGCGAGGCTGCCGGTCTCGTGATCGCGTTGGGAATCCTCCGGGCTACCAAAGTGGACGACATCGGGATCGGGGAGATTGCGGGCGGGGTGCTGCAGGCATTCGTGATGGCGGCGTCCGTCGGCGTGCTCGGCGGCCTCGTCTGGGCGCACGCGCTCTCGTGGGTGCGGGGACTCGAGAATCCGATGATTTTGACGCCCGCGTTCATCTTCATCGTGTTTGGGTTGAGCGAATATCTGGGATTTTCCGGCCCGATCGCCGCGCTGGCTTTCGGAATGACCATGGCAAATCTGGGTTCCCTCCCGCGCGCCGTTCAGCGATTGAAGATCGGTGGCGGCTACTCCAGCGTTGACGGCCATAACCGGGACGAAACGCGATTCGTGGCGGAATTGGTCTTCCTGCTGCGCACGTTCTTCTTCGTGTATCTGGGGCTGAGCATGCGCCCGCAGGATCTGTTTTCGCCCGCAGCGGTTGTCTTCGTCGCCGCACTCGTGCTGGCCCGCTTGCTCTCGGTCCGGCTGTGTTTGCTGGGTTCGCTGCGCGAGCCCCGGGAAGGATTGCTGACTGGGCTGATCGTGCCCCGTGGCCTTGCTGCGGCGGTGCTAGCCGCCGCGGCCGCCGAGACCGTCACCCTGCCAGCGGGAGATCTCGTCGATAACCTCATCTTTTCGGTCATCCTCTACAGCATCCTCTTCACGGCGGTCGGCGTCGTCGCCTTGGAACGCTTCCCCCAGACCGCGCTCTGGAGCCGTTGGCTCTTTCCGATCAAACGCGTTCGTTAGTTCATCCTAGGTGGAAACATCTCAAACGACCGTCTCAGTCCGCGGACTGGTCGACTTCGCCTACCGGACCGGTGACCTCGGGGGCTCCGGGAAGATCTTTTCAAGCAATCGGGCCTTGGAAGGAACGCGTGGCCACCGTCGTTTGCAGCAGGCTCGCGGCTACGGTTACGACGCCGAAGTCGTCGTTGAACACGGGACTGAGCGCGCCGGGGTGGCGTTGAAGATCGTCGGTCGGGTCGACGGGATTGTTGCGAAATCTTTCCCTCCGATGGTCGAGGAAATCAAGACCGTCGAAAACGGCTGGCCGGGCGGGGCGGATCCGCTGCACCGGGCGCAGCTCCGGATCTACGCCGCGATCTTGTCGGCGCAGCGGGGCTGGGCAGAAGTGGACGTGCGGCTCACATACCTGGATCTCGAGACGGACGAAGAATCGACGTATGCGGAGATCGAGACGGCTGAAACGCTCGCCGCGTTTTTGGCGGCGACGCTGGAGTTCTGGTTTGACTGGTTGATCCCGAAGGCGCGCTGGGTGGCGGAGCGGGATGCGAGCGTGGCGGCGATGGAGTTCCCGCTGGGTGGTTTTCGTCCGGGGCAGCGGGAGTTTTCGGTCGAGGTGTTCCGAGCGATTCGGGATGGCGGTCAGCTTTTTGCGGAGGCTCCGACGGGGACCGGCAAGACCCTGGCGACGCTCTTCCCGGCGGTGAAGGCGCTCCCGCAGATCGCGGGACAGATTTTTTACGTGACCGCTAAGACGCCCGGGCGCATCGCCGCGGCGGAAGCATTGGACCACCTGCGCGGGGCGGGCGCTAGGTTGCGGAGCGTGAGCCTTACCGCGAAGAGGAAAATTTGTTTTAACGCTGGATCGACGGGATGCGATCTGCGGACGTGTCCCTTCGCTCTCGGGTATTTTGATCGTTACCAGCCGGCGGTCCGCGAGCTTCTCGCTCGCGAGCGGATCGACCGCGAAGCGATCGAGGAGGTCGCCCGGGCGCACACGGTCTGTCCGTTCGAGCTCTCGCTCGACGCGTCGGTCTGGACGGACGTCGTCATCGGCGATTTCAACTACGTGTTCGATCCGACGGCGCGGCTGCAGCGGCACGTCGAGGTCGGCGACGAACGGCACGTCGTGCTGGTGGACGAGGCGCACAATCTGGTGGACCGGAGCCGGGAGATGTATTCGGCCACGCTGCGGGCAGCGGATTTTATGCTGAAGGGAGGGCCGAAAATGAGAGGGACGGGTGCCGGGCGGGCCGCGGCGGCGTTCGCGGAGACGGCTGAGTTGCTGGCGGATTTTGCGGCGGAGGGAGAGGCTTCGGCGATTCCCGATCGGAGGTATCACGACGGGGGTCGCGCGTTGCAGGCTCGACCGGATGATCTGATCACGGCGTTGCGCGAGAACGCTTCGGCCATCGAGCGGTTTCTCACGGAGCAGCCGGAGGGGGCCGACCTGTCGACGTGGCTGGAGCCGTGGTTCGGCCTCCTCGCCTTCCTGCGGGCGGCAGACGGCTACGACGAGACTTGTTGGATGATCTGCCAGCCGAACGATTCGAGCGTTCGGATCTTTTGCGCGGACGCTTCCGCGAGATTGGCGGAGACTCTGACCGGGCTGCGGGCGACGGTATTTTTTTCCGCGACGCTTACGCCGCTCGACTATTTCCAGAAGTTGCTGGGCGGCGGAGAAACGGATCGCGGGCTGGAGATCGCGTCGCCGTTCGCGTCGGATCAGATGCGGGTGACCGTTCTGGACGAGGACGTGAGCTACAAAGGCCGGGAGGCTTCCCTGCGGGCCGTCGCGGGGGCGGTCGCTGTTCACGTGGGGGACCAAGTGGGAAACCATCTGGTGTTCTGTCCATCGTTTGCGTACCTCGAGTTGCTTTCGGTCGAGCTGGAGGAACTTGGCGTTGAGGTCGTGGAGCAAAGGTCTGGCATGGCCGAAGCGGCGCGTGATGAATTCCTTGCGAACTTCGCCCGGTCGGGTCGGACGGTGGGTCTGGCCGTGTTGGGTGGCGTGTTTTCCGAAGGGATCGATCTGCCAGGTGAGCGGGTCGTCGGCGTCACGGTCATCGGCATCGGGCTACCGCGTTTATCGCTGGAGCGGGACCTTCTGGTGGTGGCGTTCGATAGCGCGTTTGGGAGTGGATTTGACTACGCGTATCGGTTTCCCGGAATGCAGCGGGTGCTGCAGGCGGTGGGGCGGCTCATCCGCTCGGAGACGGATCGGGGGGTGGCGCTGCTGGTGGACCGCAGGTTTAACGAGGCGCGGACGCGGGTGCTGCTGCCCGAGTGGTGGGCGGTGTGACGCGACTGGTGTTGGGGGAGCGGATCGGTGGTTGGGCCGGGAGACCCAGCTCTTATTTTGGACGCGCTGGGAGAAGACCTGGGTGCGGAAGGGACTCGGTTCGCGACTCGGGGGGAGTGCGAAACTCCGGAGGAGGCGTTCGCACTCTGCGCTAGCTGGCGTCGGGGAGGATCTGCTTGGTCAAGCGCTCGATCCCGGCTTTGGCAAAGTCGCTGTTGGGGTATTGCTGCTGGGCTTGGAGGAACCAAGCGAGGCTGGAGCCGGGTTGGTCGCGGGCTTCCAGTTCCTCGGCTCGGCGGAGGGCGCGAACGAAGTCGGCGGCTTGGGTCGTGAGATTTGCGCGGAGCTGGTTGAGCTTGCTGTCGTCGGGGAACTTCTGAAAGGCCTGTTCGGCCGACTCCCAAGCTCCGGCGGCATCACCGCGTTTGTTGATTTCTTCGGCGCGGGTGATGGCTGTTTCGATGACTTTCATCTGGTCGAGCACGGCTTTGAGTTGGTCCTGCCGGGCCGGGTCGGTGGCGACGGCGGCGAAGTAGCGACCAGCATCCTCGGAAATGAGACGAAAGTTCTTCTGGCTGTAGAGTTGGTCAAAGTCGACGAGGGCTTTGTTCTGCACGTCGCCCTGCGTGAAGATGGTGGACGAAACGTCGGCCAGAGCTGGATTACGGGGCCAGATCTCGGTGGCGGCGGTGAGCTCGGTCTCGAGGACCTCGCGCTCGCCGGCGACGGCTGCGTTCCGGGCTTTCGCGAGGTGCATGGCGGCGACGGTCTTCGCGGTCTGGATTGCCGCCATGGGTTTGGAATTGTCGAAATCCTTGGCCGTCTCCTCGAGTTCGGTAACGAGTTTTTCAGCGAGGGCGTAGTCTTTGACCTCGAGGGCGGAAATGAGCTGGTTCGAGGCCTGGACGAAAGCGAGGGCTCGGCGTTTGTCCTCGCGCGGGAGGGTGCGGACCTCGGGGAGGTATTCGCCCACCAGGAAGGTCTCGGCGAGCCGCTTCGTGGCGGACTCGAGTTCGTCGCGTTCGAGGAGGAACTTGTAGGCTTCGACCCCTTCGGCGACGTCGCGAATGATTTCGTTGGCGATGGAGTCGACGGTGCCGACCGTGGGGGGAAGCCCGGTCGTTTTGGCGAAGAGGTTTTTGCTCTCGCCCTTGATGTCGAGTTTGTCGTCCCCGTCGGCGAAGACGTTGCGGTAGAAGCGGGTGGCGATGAGAACGTGCTGGAAGCGGCGTTGGACGAAGAGTTGAACGACGAGGGCCTGAAACTCGATCTTGGTTTGGACTTCCTGGAGCTCGCGCTTGGCTTGGTTCGAGACGAGGAGGGTGTTGAGCTCGGCGAGTCGGGTCGTGAAGGGTTGCATCTCGACGGTGCGTCGTTCGGCCATCGCGGCGGCGTTGGCGGCGGTCTGCTCGGGGCTGCTGCCGGTGACGCGGTCAAGGGGGCGGCCTTTGGAGGTGATGAGCTGGTTCCGCTCGACCCGCCGACGTTCTTCAAGGAGTGCGCTGTCGGCCTGGCGGATGCGGCTGAGTTCTCGGCGGGCGCGCCACGCGGAGTAGACCTGGTTGGCGATGGTGTCGCCTAGGCCGGCGTCGCGGCGGTATTCGGAGGCCTGGGGGAGGAGTTCGAAGGCGCGGTCGAGGGAGGTCGGATTGACTCGATTCGCGCTGAGGATGGTGAGGATCTCGGCGATGATCGCGTTGTAGGCGGCGTCTTCTTCGTCGGTCTCGGCGGCAATGTTGAGGTATTTCTCGAAGCGGGCTTCGAAGAGGCGGTTGTTGTTCACGTTCCAGGTCTTGCCGTCCCAGGTGATCATCTCGTTGGCGGGGTCGAACGACGGGACGTCGCGGCCCAGGAAATTCGTGCCGCCGGACGGGGCTCCCGCGGACGGCGCGGCCGGCGGCGAGGCGGCCGTGGCGGCGTCTAGAACCTGGGAATGCAGGGTGACCGTGGAGAGCGCGGATGCCACGGATAAGGTGAGGAGGAGTCTGAGCTTGAGTTTGGGTTCGGTCGGCGAATTCGAATCGCCGCTTCTCGAGGGGTCACGGGTGGTCTTCATGATTTGGTGAGGTCTTGGGCTCGAAGGATGCCCTGGGGGTCGACTTGGATCTCGAAGTGAAATTTTTGGCCTTTTTGGAGGTTCACGTGGCTGAGGTCGCCGGGGATGACGATGGGGACCACGTCCGCTTCGTTCGCGATCTGGACGGAGATCAAACGATCCTGCGTCGAGGGACTGTAGCCCAGGAGGTTGAGGATTTCTCCTTCGAGTTTGTAGACGTTGCCACGGAGGCTGTTGGAATTTTCCAGATAGGCGTCGGCAGCCAGCGGGGCGGTCGTTCGGTAAGGATCGCCGGTCTGCTGGAAGATTGAGTTGCCGATGTAGAGCGCGGCGACCAGAACGAGCAGACCCGCGATGAGAAAGGCGGGGTGAATGGATTTGCGGGAGCGGCGGGACATTTTTAGGCGAGGCGGGTGGTTTTTGAGCCGGTGTAGGCGAGGAAGAGACCGGCGATGAGGTGGGCGGTGAGGATCCAGGTGCAGAGGGCGGCGGGGGAGAGCGCCGTCTGGACGACCATCTGCGCGATGTCGTAGTAGCGATCGCCGCGGAGGGTCTGGAGGACGCCGGACCAACTCCAGTAGGCGGAGATGAACGGGCGGACGAGGTCGCCGATGGCGTCGGGGAGAGCGAGGACCGCACCGGAGAGCGGGAGTTGGAAACCGACCAGGTAGATGCTGACGAGCGAGGCCTGCTCGGCGGTCGGCATCCACGCGGAAATGCCCAGGCAGATGGAAGTCATCGCTGCGTTGACCAGCAGTAGAAAGCCGAGCTGGGGAAGGAGCTCGCCGGGGAACCCGCAAACGTAGTGGACAAAAAGGCCCATCCAGAGGGATTGGGCGGCAACGAGCAGGCTAAGGAAGGCGGCTTTACTAGCGATGTAGCTGCTGGGCCGGAGGCCGGAGAGTTTTTCCTTCTCGAAAATGAGCCGTTCGGCGGCGATCTCGCGACCGGAGTTGTTCGCGCCCATGAGCGTGAGGAGGATGACCTGAAACATCACAATGCCCGAGACGAGGCTGCCGATCTTACTGGCCTGGGCGAGGAAAGCGTTGGCTTCGAGGAGCTGGCGGGCGGCGTCCTGGTCTAGGCCGAGGCTGAGATTCTGAATCTGCGGGAGGCCGTTCCACGCAAAGATCGCGACGAGAATCGGGAATCCGAGGATGAGTCCGAGTTGCAGAAAAATCTGACCGGGGCTGCGGGCGAAGATGCGGATGCGGCGCCCGAGGAGGGTGGCGAACTGAGTCACGGCGCCCGGTCGCTCGTGGTTGGCACCTGGTGACTGGAGACTGGTGGGGGAGTCGGCCTCGGAATCGGCATCCTCCGACGGCTCAGATAGCTCGGGCGCGGACTCCGTAAGCAAGTCCTCCGTGTAGGAAGCTTGGTGTTTGCGCCAGGAGCGGGACCAGTCGTCGCCTTTGCGGACGGCGAGGCGAGCGTAGAGTTCTTCGGGCGTATCAATTTGGAAGTAGTGCGTCAGTTCGACGGGGCGGCCGTGGTAAGCGACGGCACCCTCGGCAAGAACGATGACGGAGTCGTAAAGCTCGAGGTGGCGGAGGCTGTGCGTGACCGAGAGAACGAGGCGATCGTGGGTGGCGAGATCGTGAATGAGATGAACGATTTCGTCTTCGGCTTGGGCGTCGAGACCGGAGGTGACTTCGTCGCAGAGGAGGATGGCCGGCGCGCAGGCGATCTCCATCGCGAGGGCGAGGCGGCGTTTCTGCCCCCCGGAGAGGACTCCGACCCGTCGGTCGGCGAATTCGGTGAGCCCAACCTCCGCCAGCGTGGTGGTGGCGATCGCCTCGAGGTGGCCGGGATGCGTCGGCCGGAGCCGGAGGCGGACGGCGGCAAGGATGGACTCGGCGGTGGTCAGTTCGTCGTGGGCGATGCCAAACTGCGGGACGTAGCCGATCTCGGTAGGGGCAAAGTCTTCGTTGGAAAGGTCGCGGTCGTTCCAGATGAGTCTGCCCTCTTCATCCCCGTCGGCTATGCCCGCAATGACTTTAAGCAGGGTGCTCTTGCCGCAGCCGGATGGACCAATTACGGCGGTGAAATGATGACGGGGCAGACGCAGGTTCACGTCGGCGAGGATGGGCGTAATGGATTCGCCACGACCGACGAAGAGGGAGACGTCCTGAAGTTCGAGCACGCCACTTGATTAGATGAGGAATCCGGAATGGGGAATGAGAAATGGGGTTCCGACCGACCTCGCGGACTGGAGCCCGAGTCGTCCCCGGCAGTCGGCAACCAGTTACGAAAGGCCCGCAGTCCGCTCGGTCAACGAGGGGAACTCCCGATCCCGCTGGTCTCTTGACAGCCCACTCAGGCGTGATATCTGAGCGGCACTTCTCTCCGAAAAAATGGAAATCGCGATCGTCCTCGGACTGCTGCTCATCGGGGTCGTCCTTTTTGCGAGGGAGACCCTGTCGGTCGATCTCGTTACGCTGCTTCTGCTGCTGGGACTCATTTTTACTGGCATCTTGACGACGGCGGAGGCTTTTGCGGGGTTCAGCTCCGACATTCTGATCATTCTCGCGTCGATCTTCGTGATCAGCGGCGCACTGCGGGAAACGGGCGTCCTCGACGTGATCGGCGGGGCATTGGCGAAGATCTCGGGCCCCAGCATCGGTCGACTTTATTGCGCGATCACGATCGTTCCGGCGGGATTGTCGGGGTTCATGAACAACACGACGGTCACGGCGATGTTTCTGCCCGCAGTCACTGGCCTCGCCAATCGGGTGGGCCTCAGTCCCTCACAGCTGCTCATGCCGCTGGCCTTCGCGTCGATCTTGGGGGGGACGTGCTCGTTGATCGGAACGTCCACGAACGTCGCGGTGAGTGGCTACATCGAAGCGGCCGGAATGGAGCCGCTGGGATTCTTCGAGATGACGCCGATCGGCCTGGTGATCGTGGTGACCGGTCTGCTCTTCATGTTCTTCGTCGGACGGCGTTTGCTGCCGGTCGATACGGGCGGCGATCTGACCGACGACTACGAATTGCGCAATTTTTTGAGTGAGGTGACCGTGTTGGCTGACTCTCCCTTGATCGGTCAGGAAGCGGATCGCAACGATCTTGGACTCCTCGATTTCCGAGTCCTTCGGTTGTGGCGGGATGGAGAAGGCATCGAGCCGGATGGCCTGATTCAAGCCGCCGACGTGTTGTTGATCGAAGGAAGGGCCGAAAATCTTCTCAAGATCCGGACGATGGAGAAATTGGAGATCGGTGCTGGTCAATCACTCGACGAGATCGAGGGAGGCGACTCGCGGGTCGTCGAGGCGGTCATCACGCCGCGCTCGGAGTTGGTCGGTCGGACACTGCTCGAAATCGGTTTTCGGGAGCGCTTCGGCGCGTCGGCTTTGGCGGTTTATCGTCGTGGTCGATCATTGCGGGAGGAACTCTCGGAGTTGCGTCTGCAAACTGGAGACGTCTTGCTCCTCCAAGGGACGGCGGACCGCATCGAGGCGCTGCGACTCGGGGATGGCTTTTCGATCCTCGAAGAGATTCACGAGGAGACCCAATCGCCGAGAGCGGGATCGATCGCTCTCGGTCTGTTTGTTGCGGCGATCCTCGTTTCCGCGTTCGGGTGGGTTCCTTTGTCGGCTGCCTTTCTGACGGCGGCCGTGGGCGTGGTCGTGCTCCGCTGCATCACGGTCGAAAAGGCTTACACGGTCATCGATTGGCGGCTGTTGATCTTGATCGGAGGCATGACCGCATTTGGGACGGCCATGCAGAACTCCGGGGCGGCCGCGTTTCTTGCCGACGCGATCGTGGGGGTCCTCGGACGGCTGGGGATCGCACCCGTCTTGGCCGGCTTTTTCATCCTGACGATTCTTCTCACTCAGCCGATGTCGAACGCGGCGGCCGCCCTCGTCGTGTTGCCCGTTGCGTTGGAGGCCGCCCGGTTGATCGGAGGTGAAGAGCGGACGTTTGCAATCGCGATCATGCTCGCGGGATCGATTTCTTTCATCACGCCCTTCGAGCCATCCTGCTTGCTGGTCTACGGACCAGGGAAATACCGACTCATGGACTTCATCCGGGTCGGCGGGTGGTTGACGGTGTTGTTGACGGTCGTCACGCTTGTCATGCTTCCCCTGCTTTGGCCTCTCGAGGCTTCCCAATGATCCCCCAAATTTTCATCCTCATTTTTTCGATTGGAGTCCTCCTCCTCGGTGCTGAAGGTCTTGTTCGCGGTAGCGCTTCGCTCGCGATCCGGCTCGGGCTGACTCCCTTGGTGGTCGGTCTGACCGTGGTCGCTTTCGGCACGAGCGCGCCGGAGTTGGTCGTGAGCGTCAACGCGTCGCTGGCCGACCAGGGCGGATTGGCGATTGGAAACATCGTGGGGTCCAACATCCTCAACATCGGAGTGATCCTGGGGCTGACCGCACTGATTTGCCCGATTCGGATTGCTCTGCCGGTGCTCAAGGTTGACGCACCGATCATGGTCGCCGCGACGATTGTCGGTGCTCTGCTGCTTTCGCGGGGCACGCTGGGCTCTGGCGGCGGTTGGGCCTTGATTTCCGCTCTGCTGCTCTACACCGGGATCACGGTCTGGCTGGCAAAGACGACCTCTCCCCCGGAAGTGGAGGCTGAGTTCGAAGCGGGGGTGCCGCCCGTCTCGGGTTCGCTACTCCGCGACCTTGGGTTCATGAGTGGCGGACTCGCGCTGCTGGTGCTGGCCTCGCATTGGCTCGTCGGATCGGCGACTTTCATTGCGACCGGGCTCGGAGTCAGCGAGGCGGTGATCGGACTCACCATTGTCGCGGCGGGCACCAGCATGCCGGAACTCGCGACTTCGGTGATGGCGGCGGTCCGCCGTCAACCCGACATCGCCATCGGGAACGTTATTGGTTCAAACATTTTCAACGTGCTCGGGATCTTGGGCGTCGCCGCGGTCGTTCGTCCCATCGAGGATACGGGGATCTCGGTGCTCGATCTCGCGGTGATGGGCGCCTTTGCCGTGGCTTTGCTGCCCCTCATGTGGACGGGGCGCAACCTGCAGCGGTGGGAAGGCGGAGTGCTGCTGGCTGGATTTGGCGTCTACCTCTACGTGCTTTGGCCATCCTGAGGCGGCACGTCACCAGCCCATCCACTCGCGGACCTGGGCGATGCCCGCCCCGCCGAGGAACGCGATGCCAGCCAGATAGACTGTCCCGATGAAAATGAGGACGTACCCCCAGATGATGAGCCAGCCGTCTCGCTCCATGAGGCCGAGGGAGATGAGAATGATCGCGAGGCTCGGGATGGTGTTCGTCAGCGGGAAGGGAGGGGGAACTGGTAGCGAGAGGAAGATGCCCGCGATGGCGATGGCCAGTCCAGCAAACGTCCGGCCCGTTGCACTCGAAGCGATGATCAACCGGGGACGCATGATCCGTTCGAGGCGTTCGTGGAGTCGAATGCCGACCGCGACGACTCTCTGAAGAACGCGAGGGGGTAGCGAACGTCGCAGCACCCAGTCCGGAATCCAGGGTTCCCGACCGAACGCAATGCGCAGACCGCTGTACGCGATCGCTAAACCGAAGGGAATCGAGATCCCCGGCACGCTCACTGGGCGCAGAAAAGGGAGGCAGAGCAGAATCACGATCAAGTGCAGCCCGCGGCCTTGCAGAATCCGGACCATCTGTCCGATCGCCAGACTGCGACCATCGGCGACGACGAGAAGTCTCGCCAGGGCGACCGAGATCCTCTCTTGCATGCGGTGGGGTGCTGGCCCCGGTCAGACCGGGATTTTGCCCCGGACGAGCGAGAGGATGTCGGCGGTGCCGAGCGAGCTGGCGCGAGCCTGGATTTCGGGGAGATATCTCTCGTGCAACTCTCGCGCTTGCTCCCGCAAGGGATTGATCATCGCCCGAAGACTGTCGGCCTCGAACTGCCGCCCGCCGGAATAGTATCGCTCGGCGACGTGCCCGATGGCGTACGTGGACGCAAACGACATGGCCGACCCGGTGATCTGGCTGGCGGCACGACCGGCGATCTTCCCACCGACCTTCTTCCCGATTCCGCGCATGAGCTTGCGCGCAAATCCCTCCACGATCTGCGAGCCGAGGCCGACACCCGCGGTCGCGAGGAAGTCTTTGATGTTCGAGCGGTCGAGTTCGACGCCGTGACTCTGGCCGATTCGGTAGACCATTTTCATCTGCATCGGGATGATGGCGATGGTCGCGAGGGACTCGGGAAGCAGCTCGAGCGCGCCGTTGAGGATGCTGTATTTGAGGATCATGCCCGAATTTTCGGGTGTGGCGGATGTGGCGGGGTTCAGATCGGACCCGGTCACCTCGGCGAGGGCCAGGGCACCGACCGACGCCTCGGTCGCGCTGGCCTCGGTTTCTCCGAGATCGAGGAGTCGGCGGAGGTCCGTCAGAAATTGATGTTCCTCGGCGGTGACCTCGCCCCCCGCTTCGCACACGCCGAGCGCCAACTCGTAAGCCAGTAGTCGATCCTGGGGACCGCCGAGCCCGGCTACGGTGGAACGAAGCGGAAGCTTGCCCATGAGAATCTGCCTGGAAATCGCCGCGAGGTCGTCGTTGCCAAACTCAGCGGCGAGGCGTCGCACTTTTTCGCGCTCGGTCTCGGTCTTCTCGCCGTCGGCGAAGGCCGCAAAGAGGCAGATCGCGATGAGGTTCTCGTTGTTCGTTTCGGTTGCGGCGCTCGGGATGTTCACTGCGCGATGGAAGGGTTGCGGGCCAGGACGCAGGCGATAACGCGGGCGTCGTCGACGAGTCCAATCTCGGGGATCGAGTCCGGGATGAGATCGAATCCCTTGAGGAAATAGTTTAGCCCGACCGCCGCTTCGGCGATTTTTCGCGGCAGGGGATCGCCCGCATCCTGGACCTCGGCGGACGCGAGAAAGCCGTAGATTGCCTTCACGCCGTCGCACAAATCGCGGTGCTGGCGCGCTTCCGGAGTCTCAAGCTTGGCGTCCATCTGTTTCTCCAGCCGGGGGAATTTGCGAACTTCGTCCGAAGTGATCCCGTCCCGTGCCCCCTCGATGTATTCGTCGATGGAGATGGCCTCGCCCGGATTGCCCGGCGCGTAGAGGACGTTTGAGCGGTGCATGCGAGATTTGAAGGGATTGTCCATGGTTCTGGTTGGTTAGGGTTGGTGGGCTACTCCTCCCGACGGCCCGTCAGCAGGGGCAGGAGGTGCCAGAGGAAGTAGCCGAGGGAGGTGATGAATGCCGCGACGTAGGTGAGAGCCGCGGCGTTGAGAACGCGATTGATTCCGGGTGCCTCCGTGGGGCTGGCCAGGACGCCGCTGTTGATCAGCGCGAGCTTAGCCCGATTTGAAGCGTCGAACTCGACCGGGAGGGTCACGAGATTGAAGAGCATGATGATTCCCCAGCCCACCGACATGAGGATCAACCCCGTTGTCGTGTTGATGAATCCGGTGAAGAGTCCAATGAGCGGGAGCCACATCACGATCTGGCTCGCGAACGTGGTTGCGCGGACGGCGGCCATGCGGAGGTGCAAGGGTTGGTAGGATCGGGCGTGCTGGATGGCGTGCCCGGCTTCGTGAGCAGAGACGGCCAGGGCCGCGATGGAGGTCCCGTGGTAGTTCGATTCACTGAGCACTAACCGCCGATGCCGCGGATCGTAGTGATCGATCAGTTCGCCGGGCGCGGACGCGATTTCGACTCCGTCGATGCCTGCATCCGAGAGGATCCGGTGCGCGGCAGCGGCTCCGCTCATCCCGGAGATCGCGGGTTCGTTCGAGTAGCGGCGATAAGTGCGTTTGACTTGATACGAAGCCCACAAAGAAAGGGCCATCGTTCCAACGAAAAGCAGAAGTGCGGTGATCATGCGACGAGGATCGGCGATGACTTTAAGTTTGAAAATTACGATCTTTCGACCAATACGTAAGGAAAATACGAATTGAACACGCAGCTCAATTATCACCACCTCCGCTACTTCCAGGCGGTCGCGACTTCTGGTGGGATCAAGGCCGCCTCGGAATTTCTGAACGTTTCGTCGCCGACCCTGAGTGCGCAGGTCCGCGAGTTGGAGGCGTTTCTTGATCGGCAGTTGTTTCGGAGGGAGGGGCGAAAGATGGTGCTCACCGCGGCGGGGCGGACGGTGCAACGGTACGGGGAGCGGATCTTTTCGTTCGGCGACGAGATGCTCGAAGTGCTCGAGCGGGGTGGGGCGGACGGAGTGGAAACGGTTTTCCTCGGGATCGCGGATTCGGTCCCCAAGCTTCTCGTCTCCCGAATCCTGAGCCGCGCTTGGGAGACGTTGCCGACTCTGCGAATCGTGGTGCGAGAGGGATTGCCGAGCGAATTGCTACCGGCTCTGGCCAGTCACCAAGTCGATCTGGTCCTGGCCAACGAGCGGGCTCCGGCGTCGCTTCGGACCCTTCTGTTCAGCAGCCGGGCGGGGCGTTTCGGAGTCGGATTTCTGGCGGTCGCGTCGCTTCGGGAAACGTTTCGCGAGACGAAGACGTTCGAAGCGCTTCCGGTGCTCGTGCCCACGAAGGAATCGTCCTTGCGCCGCGATCTGGAGCGCTGGTGGGCCGAGACGAAGACGGTCCCCGCGATCCGCGCAGAGTTCGACGATGCGGCGGCGATGTATGAGCTGGCGGCGGCAGGGGTCGGCGCAGCGCCCGTGCTCGACGTGGTCGCGAGCGACATCGCGACCCGGTATGGACTCGTTAGCTTGGCCTGCCGGACGGGGATCGAGGAGGACCTCTACCTCATCACCTCTGAGCGGGAAGTTGCGCACGCGGGACCGAGAGTCATTTCCGAGGCCGCGAAAGAAATCTCGCAGCGGGCATCCCGGCGAAAAAAGTCGGGTTGAATCGATGCCATCGCGGGATCGCTAATCTTTCGTCGGGCGAAGCCCGTCCTCCCAGGCTGAGCGCCAGAACAGAGTGCGCTGCGGGCGGTCGGGGAATTCGAAGACGTGTTCGGGGGTGGCAACGAGGGTGAGGGTGTCGGTGACCACGTCGTTCTCGACGATCACGTAGTCACCGGGTATGGCAATGGGCAGACGCTCGATCCATTTACCGGATTCGAAGGAGGGTTTGAGGATTTTTCCGGCGACGCGGAGTTGGTTTTCGGTGGTGGAGAGGTAATTTTCGCGCAGGAACTCACGCATCTCAGCGGGAAAGCTGGAGGTGCGCTCGATGGCAAATCCCGTGCCCGTGGTGGCGAGGCGGGATGGGTCGGGGGCGGCGAGGTTCCCGGCTTCCATTTCGCGGGTGGTGTTGCCGACGTAGATGAGGTGGACGGGGCGGCGGCGGAAGATGGTCTCGCCTTTGAGATCCATGACGGGGTCGTCGGGTTTGGTGTGGGCCAGGACGGCGGTGAGCAGCGCGCGTTGCTCGGCGGAGCCGACTTGCCACGGGGGGCTACCGATCACCATCGCAAGGGTGAGGCCGAGGCAGGTGGTGCCGGCGATGGCGTTGATCTGCCAGTCGCGCCACGGTCGGATCGTGAAGACAAACTGGCAGGCGACCGCGATGAGGAGCGGGTAGGCGGGGAGGAAGGTCTGCTTGGCGAGCGACTCGTAGGGGCCGAAACCGATGATCGCGAGCGTGTAGGCGGCGGCGGTGAGGAAGACGGCTCCTTGGTAGGCTGCTCGGAGGGTCCCTTCTCTGGTGAGGAGAGCCGTGAGCGCGATGGCGAAAGGAAGGCCGACGAAGAAGATCCACGAGCGGTCGGTGAGGAAGGGGTCTTTGTTGATCGAATAGATCGAGTAGAGCATCTCGTCGAGCGCACCCTGACTGGCGAAGTAGGCGGCGACGAGGCCGGGGACGATGGCGAAGCCGAAGACGGCGGCGAGGGCGCGGCGGATGATGGCGGACCAGGGAAAGGAGGCTCGGAAGTCGCTGGAAAGCGCCCACGCCCCGGCCCAACCGATGGCGAGGGCGGGGAGGAGGAACGCGGTTTTTACCGAAGCGGCGGCGGAGGCTCCGAGGAGGAGCCCGGCGAGGAAGAATCGGGGCGTGCCCGCAGGGCGAACCAGCGCCAGGAGGGCGGCGAACCAGAGGAACATCCAGAGAATGTCGGGGCGTAGTTCGATGGATTTGAGCGCCCAGTCGGCGAGGGCGAGGGTGATCGCGAGGGACCAAAGGGCGGTGCGGCGGTCGCAAAGGCGGCGGAAGAGGAGGTAAAGCAGCGCGACGGAGCCGAAACTCAAGGGGATGAGGGTGAGGCGGGCGAGGACGACGACGTTGGGATTTTCGCCGACGATCCAGGCGAACGGGAGGAAGAGAAAATGGAAGAGCGGGGTGTGGTTGTCGAAGACGTCGCGGTAAGGGAGATCACCCGCGGCCCAGCGGTAGATGACGTGGAGATTCTGCGGTTCGTCGGAGTCGACGCCGTGGGTGAAGAGGGCGATGGCTCGGAGGACGAGGAGCGCGCCGATGACGGTGAGCGCGGCCCGTTCGGTTGGTCGCGACACCGCTCAGGCCTCGATCTTGCGCGGAACCTGGCGGAGGCCGGATGAGCCGGTCGAGGGAGATTCCGTTTCGTGATACTCGGCGTCCTCGTTGACCTCCCAGAGATCGAAGAGCGGTTCGTTCGCGGCGATGTTCTTCGCGCAGAGCATGGCCGTCATCATCGAATGGTCCTGGTTGTTGTATTTGTGCATGCCGTTCCGACCAACGAGGTGGAGGCCGGGGTAGCGGGCGGTGAGTTCGTCGCGGATGACGCGGACGTGGTCGGCGTAGACGTCGTCGTAAACCGGGTAGGCCTTCGGCTGACGGACGACGGTGCCATCGATGATGTCGTCGGCTTCGGCAATGCCGAGTTGGACGAGTTCGCGACGGCCGAGGGCGATCAGATCTTCGTCCGAGCTTGTCCAGAGGCCGTCGCCTTCAAAGCAGAAATACTCCAGGCCGTAGCAAGCGAGGTCGGGCGAGGGGACCATCTCGGGCGACCAGGATTTGAAATTCTGCACGCGGCCGACTTGGACGCCGGGTTCGTGGATGTAGATCCAGTTATCGTCGATGAGGTGACGTTCGCGGGCGACGAGGGCAACGGTGAGGAAGTCGCGGTAGCGGAGCTGACTGGCGGCGGCGGCGGCCTCGTCGCTGAGCGGCGGATCGAGCAGGGTGGCGAGCTGGCGGATCGGGGTGGAGGAGATGACGTGTCGGGAGCGGACCGTGTCGGTCTCGCCGTTTCGAGTGAAGGTCGTCTCCCACTCGCCGGAGTCGGCGTCGTAGTGGCACCGGGTGACGTTCGCGCCCATCTCGACCGTGCCGCCCTGGGCCTGGACTTTGCGCGACGTGGCTTCCCAGAGCATGCCGGGACCCTTTCGCGGGTAGCGAAACGTGTTGATGAGCGTTTTGATGACGGGGCCGTTCGCGGGGCCGCGGCGCTTGGGTTTGAGCGAACTGAGAACGGCTTTCGAGAGCGAGAGGCCCTTGATGCGCTGGGCGGCCCAGTCGGCGGAGATCTCGGAGCAGCTCATGCCCCAGACCTTCTCGGTGTAGGTCTTGAAGAAGATGCGAAAGAGGCGCGCACCGAATTGGTTCGTGACCCAATCCTCGAAACTGCGGGGGTTTTTCGTTGGGAAGAGTCGGGCGCGGAGGTAGGAGAAGCCGCAGAGCATCGACTCCCAAGGGCCGAGCTTCACGAAGGCTTCGAAAGGGCGGAGCGGGTAGGAGAAAAATTTCCCCCGGTAGTAGATGCGAGACGAACGCGGGCGGGTCAGGAAGTCGTCGGGAAGGAGTTCGGTCCAGAGCTCCTCGACCTCCCGGCTTTTTGAGAAAAATCGGTGGCCACCGATGTCGAAGCAGAAGTCCTTGTATCTCGCCGTGCGGGAAATCCCGCCGACGGATTGCGGGTCGGCTTCGAAGACGGTGACGGGGATGTTTTCCTTGCCGAGGCAGTAGGCGGCGGTGAGTCCGGCGGGTCCGGCTCCGATGATGGAAACGGTGGGGGTCACGAAGCGGATCGGCGGGCGGGTGTCTGGTACTGCATGGGAGCGTGAGACGGTAGCAGGTTCGCGGGAAGGGGCAACGGGTGAGGCGCTGAAAGATCCTCGCGCGAGGAGAGAAGTCAGCGAATTTTCACTTCGTCCAAGGTGACGGAATGCGCTCAGACGTGGGCGCGGCGAGCGCGAGCGAGCGCGATGGCCGCGGCGAGGATCGGGAGCACCAAAAAAAACCGGCCCTCTGGGACGGCGGTTACGCTCATTCCGTCGAACGAGTAGGCCAGGGCAAACTCATCCGTCAACGCGGGGACATTGCTCCCGCCGCGCAGGACGACCTGGAGATCGTAGCGGGCGGCGGCGAGTCCGACGCCGTAGAGGTGCTCGATGTTCTCGTTGGTGCTGTTGCTCCGGAGGACGATGGATTGCGTGTCGACGTTGATGAGGTAGAGGTCGAAGTCGCTGATTGCGTTGGTTCCGAGCGCGAGGTCCGGGAGGCTGTGCCAAGTGATGGTGGCGGTGAAGGTGAGGTCCGTCAGGCCGCTAGCGGAAAGGTCGAAAAAGTAGTGCAGCGCGGCGTCTTGGGTGGGTGAGGCGGTGACGCCGCGGAGGTCCCAACCCGCCAGCGAGGTGATGGGCGTGGAGCTGGAGAACGAAGTGGACGTATCGACCGCGCCGAGCGCGGAGGTCGTCGAAAGGGTGGCGGGTTGTTGCCCGGCGCTGAGGGTGTCGTGGGAAGTCTTGGCGTTCACGATGCCGGCACCGAACGTGGCATCGAGCGGGTCGGTCTCGGTCTGGGTCCAGCCAGCCGTTTTGGTCGCTCCGTTGAGCAGGACGACTTTGGTGACGCGGGCGTCGGTGGGATCGGCGTCGATTTGGCCGGCCTGACCCAGGTCGGCGGCTTGCTGAAGGAGGGTGGCAACTCCGGAAACGTAGGGAGTCGCGAAGCTGGTCGCGCCGCCCGGGGCGACGAGCTGGACGCGTCCGGCGTGGTTGCCGTCGAGCCGACCGACGGCGATACCGTTGAAGGAGGAGGCGGGTGCGGGGGTTGCGGCCGAGACTCCGTTGCCGCTGCCGTTGACGAAGAGCGTGTTGTATTCGCGAGCGTAGGCGTCGTAGAAGCGGTTCACTTGAGCATTTTGAGCAGCGGTTGTGCCGGTGAAGATAAAGCTTTGATTCACGACGCGGGACGCGATTTGGACGGGAGTCCAGAACGTCCCTTGGGCGATGGTCGTGGTGCGGGCAACAACCTGGTTGTAAAAATAGTTGGCGTCGAAGTTCTCGATCGTCGTGACGCCGGGGGCCGCGCCGCTGGTCGTCTTGAAAAAAGCGGCGGCGACGCTGTTGGCGTGGCCGGATTGCAGCGACGGGGTGTAAGCGTGACCGGCGCCGCCGTAGGGGTGATCGGAGTCGTAGTAGGCAAAGTCTGCCGCTGGGTGGCCGGTGGTGGCCGGATTGACTTGGTAGGCCGTGCCCGCTTCGGCGAGTCCGACGGTGACGCCTGCGCCGGTGAGTTCGGGGTGTTCGGCGCGAAGGGCGGTGACGCCGATCTCGTCGAGCGGCGCCGCGGGAAGCCAGGACGCGGTAGCGAAAACGAGAATGACGAAGCGACGGAACATGCTGGGGATCTTAAGTATTTCCAGAAACGGATGATGCGCGAGTTGAAACCTTGGCCTGGGCTACGGTTGGAGGGTGGTTCCGGATCAGCGAAATTCGATGAGGGAAAGCGTGGTCAAGGTCGTTTGATGGAGGATGATTCCATCACGAAGCCGTTGCCAAAACCGCAAAATCGCTCTACTGGGAGTCTGATCATGGTGGGAAACCGCAAATTTTGGCCTCGCCTGCTGGTCGCTCTCGCGATGATCGGATCGTGGACGTTCGCGGCGAACCATTGTGCCTTTGCGCAAGCTCCGGGTGGAGAGCACGACTGCTGCGGGGAGGAGGCTCCGCTTCCGGTGGCGGGGATGCAGATGCAGTGCGGGGGTGAATTGAACTCGCCGGTTCCGCCGACGGTGACCGCTCCGGGGCCGGAATTGTTTGCGCTGCGAGCGCATTGGTTGGCGGCAGTCGTGGCGGAATTGCCGGATCGGGTTGCGGTCGAATTGTCCGATCACGGTCGGGCGCCGCCGGATGGGCCTTCCCTTTTCGAATCGATTCTGAGCCGGAGCCTGCGGTCGCACGCTCCGCCGACTCTGCTTTCCTAAGCGTCCACCCGTCGCGGTCGCGGCGGTGGTTTTTCTTTTTCAGACTCATGTTTTCTTTCGTTGGATATCCGTTTTTTCATTTTGTTTGGGTTGGCCGTTGGCGCGGTTCGTGCGGGCGAGCCGTTGGCTGATCGTTTCTTGGCCGAGGTCCTCTCGGAGAATCCGGGCGTCGAAGCGGCGGGCTTCGAATGGAGGGCAATGGCGGAGTTGCCGGAGGTCGTCGCGTCGCTGCCGGATCCGGTGGTCAGCTACGGGTATTACTTCACGAGCGTGCAGACTCGGACGGGAGCGATGCGGCAGCGGTTTGGGGTGAGTCAGAAGATTCCGTTCCCCGGGAAGCTGGGGACGGCGAAGGCGCGGTCGGCGGCGGACGCTCGGGTGGCGTACTGGCGATACCGGGCGGCGGTGCGGGACGCGTTTGCGTTGGGGCGAACGTTGCTGGCGGATCTTTACCGGGCGGACGCGGCGATCCTGGTTTTGCGGGATCAGGCGACATTGCTTCGGCAGACGGCGGAGTCGTCGAAGGCGTTAATGGAGACGAATCAGGGTTCTTTGGCGAACGTCATTCGGTCGCAGGTCGCGGCGGAGGAGGCGGCGGTGCGCACCTCGCAGCTCGAGGCCGAGCGGACCGGGGTGGTGGCTCGGATGGCGGCGCTGCGGGGGGAGGTGGATCCGGCGGTGGCGGTGGGGCGCTACGCGGACCCGGAGTTGCCGAAGTTGCCGACCCTGACGGAGTTGATGCGGCGTTCGATCGCGACGAATCAGGATCTCGAGGCTGCTCGCGCGGCCGTGGCGCGGGAGGATCTGGGGGTGCGCGCGGCTGCTTTGGAGTATTACCCCGACGTGACGTTCGGGTTGGATTACACGCAGGTTGACGCGAGCACGGTGCTGCGGGATACGCCGCAGAGTGGGCGGGATCCGGTGATGGGAACCGTGGCGGTAAACGTGCCGATCTGGTGGGACAAATTGGGTGCGCAGAAGCGGGCGGCGGTGGCGAGGGTCGGGTCGGCGACCGCGCGGCAGGCGCAGCTCACGGCGGACGTGAGTGCAAGCGTGCAGGCGGCTTACGCGATGGCGTCGGCGATGCGGGAACAGCGAGATCGCTACGCAGCGGAAATCATCCCGAGTGCGCGGCAAGCGGCGGAATCGACAACGGCGGCCTACGCGGTGGGGACGGCGGGGCTGACGGATCTGCTCGACGTGCAGCGGGCGGCGCTGGCGGCGGAGCTGGGGTTGATCGACCGGACGGCGGGGTATCTGCGGGCGGTGGCGGATCTGGAGAGCGCGATCGGGGAACCCTTGGAATGAAGACGATCACTGATTTTTCTCACGCGGAGGCGCAGAGGCGCAGAGGGGTTGGATTTGTTGTGGCGATTGCCTTGGTGTTCGCGGGATGTGATCGGGTCGGGGATGCTGCGGCGGACGGCGGCGACTCCGAGACGCAGTATTGGATCTCGGGGATGCACCCGTGGATCGTGCAGCCCGAGCCGGGGCAGTGTCCGATCTGCGGAATGGACCTTGTGCCGCTGGATCCGGATAAATTTTCCGGCGAAATCGCGATCAATCCGGTCGTCGTTCAGAACATGGGGGTGCGGGTCGCGGAGGTGACGACGGGGCCACTCACGAAGACGATTCGGACCGTGGGCATCGTCGAATACGACGAGGAGCGGGTGCGTGACGTGAACACGAAGATCTCGGGCTGGATCGAGACGATCTCAGTCGATTCGCTGGGGGCGCGGGTCGCGAAGGGCGATCCGTTGTTTTCGATCTACTCGCCGGAATTGTATTCGGCGCAGCGGGATTACCTCATCGCGAGAAAGGGAGGAGATCGGTCGCTGTTGGAGGCGGCGCGGAAGCGGTTGGAATATCTGGACTTGTCGGCGGAGCAGATTGACGCGCTGGCGAAGCGGGGGGAGGCTGAGAAATCGCTGGAGGTGGCGAGTCCGTTCGATGGGGTGGTGACCGAGAAGCACGCGAACGAAGGGATGAAGGTCGATCCGGGGATGCAGGTCTACCGGATCGCGGATCTGTCGAAAGTGTGGGTGATCGCGACGGTCTACGAATACCAACTGCCGTTTCTGGCGGAGGGAATGGCGGCGGAGATGTCGCTGGAATACGTGCCGGGTCAGGTCTTCGACGGGCGGGTGGCCTACGTGTATCCGTACCTGGACACGAAGACGCGGGAGGCGCAGGTGCGGTTGGAGTTCGACAATGACGCGGGGATTCTCAAGCCGGGGATGTTTGCGAACGTGGTTCTGAGTAGCCGGATGGCCGCGGAGGCAACGCTGGCACCGCGGTCGGCGGTGATCGATACGGGGAAGCGGAAGGTGGCATTCGTGAGTCTCGGCGACGGGCGGTTCGAGCCGCGGGACGTGAAGACGAGGTTGGTGACGGATGAGGCTGAGGTGGAAATTTTGGCGGGACTCGAGCCGGGTGAGATGGTGGTGACGTCGGGACAGTTTCTTCTCGATAGCGAGGCGAACATGCGGGAGGCGCTGGCAAAAATGCTGAAGGGGGAGCCGGCGGCCGGGAATGAGCCGGTGATGGAAAGGGAATCGATCGATCCGACGGGCGATCCAGTTTCGGTGGAAGCGCTGGAGGCTTATCTGGAGATTCAGACGGCGTTGGCGGGGGATTCTTTGGAGGGGGTTGCGGAGGCGGCGGGGGTCCTCACGCGAAGCCGCGAAGCCGCGAAGGATCTGGAGACGGTCGAAAGTCTGGCGGAAGCCCGGGCGGTGTTTGGGAAGCTGAGCGTCGGGTTTCGCGACGCGGTAGCGGGGGGCGGAGTGCCGGAGGAGTTCGACGGGAGCGTGTTGGCGATGCATTGCCCGATGTTCACCGAGGATCAAGGCGGGGCGGTGTGGCTGCAGGCGGGTGGGGAAGTGCGCAATCCTTACATGGGGTCGCGGATGATCGGGTGTTTCGATGATCGGGTGGTGCTGGAGAAGTGATGAGTCGGAGCGCCTCGAATTAGATCATGATCGCGGGGGTGACCGATTGGTGCGTGCGGAACCGGGTGATGGTGCTGCTGCTGGGTGGGTTTCTCGTGGTGGGGGGCGGGTATTCGGCGCGGAACATCACCGTCGATGCGATCCCGGATCTGTCGGACGTGCAGGTGGTGATTCGGACGGAATACGCCGGGCAGGCGCCGCGGATCGTGGAGGATCAGGTGACCTATCCGCTGACGACGGCGATGCTGGCGGTGCCGTTCGCGAAGGTGGTGCGGGGGTATTCGATGTTTGGGACGAGTTTCGTCTACGTCATTTTCGAGGACGGGACGGACCTCTACTGGGCGCGGAGCCGGGTGTTGGAGCAGCTCAACGCTGTGGCCAATCGCTTGCCGGCGGGCGCCGCGCCGCAGCTGGGGCCAGACGCCACGGGGGTGGGGTGGATTGTTCAATACGTCCTTACGGCGGAACTTGGAGCGGACGTTGACCTGGCGGAACTCCGGAGCCTGCAGGATTGGTATCTGCGCTACGAGTTGACGGCGGTCGATGGCGTGAGCAAGGTCGCGCCGATCGGCGGGTTTGTGAAGCAATACCAGGTGGTCGTCGATCCGGTGAAGCTGCGGGCCTACGGGATCCCGCTGTCGAAGGTGCGGACGGCGATTTCGCGGTCGAACGCGGACGTCGGGGGGCGGTTGATCGAGCAGAGCGAGACGGAATACATGGTGCGGGGATTGGGCTACCTCGGGGAGTCCGGGCCGGACAACGCGCGGTCGGCGCAGGTGCTCGAGGATCTGTCGGGCATCGCGCTGGGAGTGAACGACGGCGGATCGCCGATTCGGCTGGCGGACGTGGCGGAGGTGCGGATCGGGCCGGAGATCCGGCGGGGGATCGCGGACTGGAACGGCGAGGGCGAAGTGGTGGGTGGGATCGTGATCATGCGGTTCGGCGAGAACGCGAAGGCGACGATCGACCGGGTGAAGGCGCGGCTGGCGGAGCTGGCGGCGGGGCTGCCGGAGGGGGTGGGGATCGAGATTGCCTACGACCGCTCGGACCTGATCGAGCGGGCGGTGGGGACGCTCCGCAAGACTCTCACGGAGGAGGTCGTGGTCGTGGCGATCGTGTGCGTCCTGTTTTTGCTGCACGCGCGGAGCGCGTTGGTGGCGGCGTTCGTGTTGCCGGCGGGGGTGCTGGCGACGTTGACGATCATGCATTTGGCCGGGATCAACGCGAACATCATGTCGCTGGGCGGGATCGCGATTTCGATCGGGGTCATGGTCGATAGCTCAATCATCATGGTTGAGAACGCGCACAAGTTTCTCGAGATCGAGCGGCGGCGGGTCGTGGCGGGCGGGGTGGCGCGTCCGAGGATCGAGGTGATTGGGGACGCGGCGAAGGAGGTGGGGCCGAGTCTCTTCTTCGCGTTGTTGATCATCGTGGTGAGCTTTCTGCCGATTTTCGTGCTGGGCGAGCAGTCGGGGCGGTTGTTCAAACCGCTCGCGTTCACGAAGACGTTCGCGATGGCGTCGGGGGCGATCCTGGCCGTGACGGTGATCCCGGTGCTCATGACGTTTTTCGTCACGGAGCGGACGTTGCCAGCGGCGTGGAGTCGGCGGCGGCGTTGGGGGACTTACGCGGGATTGATCGGGTTGCCGGCGGTGGGGTTCCTGTCGCTGGGGTGGCCGTGGGCGCTGGGTTGGGCGGTGCTGAGCGCGCTGGTGCTGCTGCCGCAGCGGATCCCGGACGAGGAGCGGAATCCGATCAGCCGGGCGCTGGAGGCGGTTTACAATCCGGCGTTCGCGTTGGTGATGCGGTTTCGGTGGCTGACTTTGCTGGTCGCGGTGGGGTTGCTGGCGGTGACGTGGTGGCCGTTTTCGCAGTTGGGACGGGAATTCATGCCGCCGCTGGAGGAGGGGGATTTGCTTTACATGCCGACGACGGATCCGGGGATCGGGCCGACGAAGGCGCGGGAGATCCTGCAGCAGACGGACAAGATCCTGGCGCAATTCCCGGAGGTCGCGTCCGTCTTTGGGAAAATCGGGCGGGCGGAGACGGCGACCGATCCGGCACCGATGTCGATGATCGAGACGACGCTGGTGCTGCACCGCGACAAGTCGAAGTGGCGCGCGGTGCGGGTGCCGCGTTTTTACGACAGGTGGCCAGGTTGGGCGCGGTGGCTACCGGAGCGGGTGTGGGCTTCGACGCGTCCGATCACGACGGATGAGATCATCTACGGCTACGAGATTCCGGACGGACGGGGTGGGACACTCCGGGTGCCGGGAATGAACGACGCGCTGCAATTTCCCGGTCTGACGAACGCGTGGACGATGCCGATCCAGACGCGGATCGACATGCTGTCGACGGGGATTCGGACGCCGGTCGGGATCAAGTTCATGGGGCCGGACCTCGAGGTGCTGGCTGGTCTGGCGAACCGGGCAGCGAACGCGTTGAAGTCGGATCCGGCGACGAGTAAGACAACGACGAGCGCGTTTCCGGAGAAGAGCGTGGGAGGGAATTATTTCGACGTGGAGGTGAATCGTGACGCGATCGCACGTTACGGCCTGGTCGTCGGCGACGTTCAGGACGTGATCATGACGGCGCTGGGCGGGATGACGGTAACGTCGACGGTCGAAGGGTTGGAGCGGTATCCGGTGAACGTCCGGTATCCGAGCGAGCTGCGGGATTCGATCGAGTCGGTGCGGCAGACGCTCGTGGCGGCGCCGGGTGGGGCGCAGGTGCCCCTGGCCCAGTTGGCGGACATCACGATTCGGAAGGGGCCGCCGATGATCAAGAGCGAGAACGCGCGGCTGACGAGTTGGGTCTACGTCGACATCGCGGGGATCGACGTCGGGACCTACGTTGACCTGGCAAAAGAAGTGGTGGCGCGGGAGGTGCCGCTGCCGCGCGGGGTGACGGTGAAGTGGTCGGGGCAATACGAATACATGCAGACGGCGGCGGAGCGACTGAAGATCGCGATCCCGCTGGCGCTGGTGGGGATCGTGTTGCTGCTTTACCTGTCGACGCGGAGTTGGTTGCGGGTGGCGATTATCCTCCTGGCGGTGCCGTTTTCGCTCGTGGGGGCGATCTGGTTTCTGTGGTTCATGGATTACGATTTGTCGTTGGCGGTGTGGGTGGGGCTCATCGCGCTGGCGGGACTCGACGCGGAGACGGGAGCGGTGATGTTGCTCTATCTCGACACGAGCTACGAGCGGTTCAAGGCGGAGGGGCGGTTGAACTCGCGGGCGGATCTGTGGCGCGCCGTGCACGACGGGGCGGTGAAGCGGATTCGGCCGAAGACGATGACGGTGGCGTCGACCTTCGTGGGGTTGCTGCCGCTGCTGTGGGCCGACGGCGCCGGGGCGGACACGATGCGGCGGCTGGCGGTGCCGATGATTGGCGGGCTGGGGAGCAGCTTTTTATTGGAGCTGCTGGTCTACCCGGTGGTGTATTATTTGGCGAGGGTGCGGGAGTTGCGGCGTCAAGAGGACGGGACGTCCTCCTCCCGTTTGGTTGCGTGAAGGCCCAGGTGGGCAGCCTTAGAATGATGCTCGTCATTCGATCAATCGTTCGTGCAGCGCGACGCACTGCGATCCTGGCGTCGCAAGCGAGGTCTGTCCGTGCGTCGGCGCGGGTTTTGCTTCACGGTGCGAGCCATGGCTTTGTTGATTAAGAACGGTGAGATTGTGACGGCGGATAGTCGGTTCGTGGCGGACGTGTGGTGTGAGGGAGAGACGATCACGCGGATCGACAGGGACATCGAGGCTCCGGCGGGGGCGGAGGTGGTCGACGCGACGGGGAAGTTCGTTTTTCCGGGGTTCATCGATCCGCACACCCACATTTACCTGCCGTTCATGGGGACAGTCTCGAAGGACAATTACACGACCGGGAGCCAGGCGGCGCTCGTCGGTGGAACGACGACGATTTTTGACATGTGCGTTCCGTCGCGGGCGGAGGAGCCCATGGCGGGGTTCAAAAAATGGATCGCCGAGAGCGAGGGGAAGTCGGCGTGCGACTATTCGTTCCACATGGGGGTGACGAAATTTGACGACGCCAGCGAGACGCAGCTGCGGGAGATCGTCGCGCGGGGGATCTCGTCGTTCAAGATCTTCCTGGCCTACAAAGGCGCGTTTGGAATCGATGATTCGGAGTTGTATCGAGCGCTGACTTTGGCGCGAGAGTTGGGCGTGACGGTGTGTGCTCACTGCGAGAACGAGACGTTGGTGGCGGAGCGGCAGCGGGAGTTGTTGGCGGCGGGTTGCATGGGGCCGGAGTGGCACCACGAGAGTCGTCCACCGCTGGTGGAGGCGGAGGGGGTGCATCATCTGATGACCTTCGCGGAGCTGACGGGGGCGGAGGTTTACATCGTGCACCTGAGCTGCGAGGAGGCACTTCGGGAGGCGGTCGCGGCGCGGCTGCGGGGGGTGAACGTCTCGGTGGAGACGCTGATCCAGTATCTTCTCATTGATAAAAGTTACGCCGAGCGGGATGGATTCGAGGGGGCGAAATACGTGATGTCGCCGCCGCTTCGAGATGCGAAGAATCAGGACGTGCTGTGGCAGGGGTTGCGGTCGGGATTGATCCAGACTGTCGGCACGGATCACGCGCCGTTCGATTTCGCCGGACAGAAGCCGATGGGCGCGGAGGATTTTACGAAGATCCCGAACGGCATCCCGGCGCTGGAGGATCGGATCAATTTGCTGTGGACGTATGGCGTGTGCGAGGGGCGGCTGGACATCCACGACTTTGTGGCGGTCGCGAGCACGAACGCGGCGAAGATCTTTGGCTTGTTCCCGCGAAAGGGGGCGGTGCAGGTCGGCGCGGACGCGGACTTGGTGGTCTACGATCCCAGTTACGAGGGAACGCTGTCGGCGGGGACGCAGACGATGAACCTCGATTACAATGGGTTCGAAGGGTGGGCGATCAAGGGGCGTCCGTCGGTGGTGACGGTTCGCGGTGAAGTGGCGGTGCGGGACGGGGGGTTTGTCGGGACCGTGGGGCGCGGCCGATTGCTAGAGCGCGGGTTGTAGCGGCAGGGAGGCGATCCATTTGCGGATCTCCTGGTCCCAGTAGTTCCACTCGTGAGCGCCGGGACCTTCGGAGTAGGCGAGCGGGAGACCGTTCGCTTCGGCGTGCTGCGAGAAGCGGCGGTTGGACGGGAGGAGAAAGTCTTCGGTGCCGCAGCAGGCGGAGAGGGTCGGGACGGGTTGGCCGGATGCGACGAGCTTTGTTGCGAGGGCGAACAGGTCGGCGTCGGTGCCGGCGAGGGCGGTCGGATCGGTGAAAACCGAGCGGGCCCAGGCTTGGCGGTCGGGGTCTTTGGAATTTATGAGCCAAGTGACGTCGAGGACGCCGGAGAGGCTGGCGGCGGCGGCGTATTTTTCGGGCTGGCTCAGGGCGAGGAGGAACGCGCCGTAACCACCCATGGAGAGGCCGGCGATGAAGTTGTCCTCGCGGCGGGTGGAGAGGGGGAAAAGACTGCGGGCGATGGCGGGGAGTTCGTCGCGGAAGAAGGTGCCGTAGCGGGGGCCGGAGACCATGTCGTGGTAGAGACTCAGGTTGGCAGCAGGCATGACGACGGCGAGACCGCGCTCGGTGGCGTAGCGCTCGATGGAGGTGCGGCGCATCCAGGTCGTGTGATTATCGGAGCGGCCGTGGAGCAGCCAGAGGACGGGGTGGGGACCGGGGCGGGCGGTGCTCGCGAGGCCAATCTGCTGGGTGGCGGTCTGGGGGAGTAGGACGTTCATCGAGCAGGAGAGACCGAGGACGTCGGAGAAGAATTCACATTGGATGAAAGCCATGGTGCGGGGGAGGTTAGAGGGTCGCGAGTTCGGCGGCGACGGCGGAGCCGATGGCGCGGGGGCCGTCGCCGCCGAGGCTCTCGTCGACTTGCTCCAAGCGGCGGATGAGGTCGAGGACTTCGCTGCGGGCGTAGGGACCGCCGGCACCCGCGCAGAAGTGCGTGCGGCAGCCGAAGGGACGGTCCGTGTAGATGAGGCAGCGCTCGGTGCGGGGGTCGAGGAGGGGGCAGGCTCCGTCGGTGCGATCCGGGAGGGATTTGCGACCGGTGGCGCGGAGGGCGCGGGCGGCGAGCCGGGCCTCGCCGCGGGTGAGTTGGGGGGTGCGACCGGTGACTTTGAAGTGGCAACACTCGGTGCGCATCGTGCAGGCGCGTTCGATGGGGCGGTCGGCGAGGTCGGAGTAAACGCTGCTAACCTCGGCGAGGGCGGCGGATTCGACGGGATCTTGGCGTCGCTTTTTCATGGTCCGGTCTGAATCGGTGCCGCGAGGGAATTTCCGGCAAGCCAGCCGGTGGTCCAAGCAGCTTGAAAATTGAACCCGCCGGTGACGCCGTCGACGTCGAGGAGTTCGCCGGCGAAATAGAGGCCGGGCTGGCGGCGGCTCTCCATGGTCTTGAAATCGACTTCCTTGGCGGGGATGCCGCCGCACGTGACGAATTCGTCCTTGTTGAGGCTCTTGCCGGTCACGTCGACCGTGGTGCGGACGAGTCGGTCTGCCAGATTGTCGCGGTGGGCGCGTTTGAGCGTGGTCCAGCGAGTATCCGGCGGGATGGCTGCGGCGGTGCAGAGGTGCTCCCACAAGCGGTTGGGCACGTTGGCGACGGGTGAGTTGATGACTTTGCGATTGGGATTTTCGTCGCGTTGGGATTGGAGAAGAGCCGTGGCACCGTCCGCGGGCTTCCCGGGAAGGAAACTGAGCGCGAGCTGGAATTGGTAGTCGCGGGATTCGAGCTCCCGGGCACCCCAGGCGGAGATCTTGAGAACGGCGGGGCCGCTGAGGCCGCGGTGGGTGAAAAGAAGCGGGCCCGACTCTCGGAGGGAGGTGCCGGGGATGCTGGATTCCGCTTCGCACGCGACCCCCGCGAGTTGGTGGATCCACGGTTCGTCGACGTCGAAGGTAAAAAGCGAGGGAACGGGCGGCTGCGGCGAGTGGCCGAACGCGGCGGCGATGAGGGCGCCGACCGGGACGCGGCTACCGCCGGTCGCGAGCAGGAGGCGGTCGCAGGCGAAGCTGGCGCCGTCGCTGGTCGTGATTTCAAACCCAGTCGGCACGCGGCGGGCGTCGGTGATGCCTGACCGTGCGTGCAGAGAGACGCCGGCATGGTCGGCGGCAGCAAGCAGGCAGTCGACGATGGTCTCGGAGCGGTTTGAGCGGGGAAAGATGCGGCCGTCGGGTTCGGTCTTCATCGCGACACCGCGGGCCTCGAACCAGGCGAGCGTGTCGGTGACGCCAAAGTGATGGAGTGGTCCGATGAGCGGACGCTCGCCGCGTGGATAGCGGGTGGAAAGCTCCCGGGCATCGAGGCAGGCGTGGGTGACGTTGCACCGGCCTCCGCCGGAGCGGGCGACCTTGGTGAGAAAATGCGCCGACTGTTCGAAGACGTGGACGTCAGCATCGGGGTTGGCTTCGGCGCAAGTGATCGCGGCGAAAAATCCGGCGGCTCCCCCGCCCGCGATGGCGACCGTGGGGAGCTTCACGGCGGTCTACGCTTCGGCGCGCATCGCGCTGATAGCGGTCGGACGGTCGTGATAGATCGGGTAGGCGGTCTCGAATCCCGCTAGCTCGAAGATCCGTCGGACGTCGCCTTGGAGCGAGCAGACCGCGAGCTTGCCGCCTTGCCGGGATAATTTTTTCCCAACCATGAAGAGCTCGCGGAAGCCAGCCGAGGCGGTGTATTCCAGCTTTGCGAGGTCGACCAGGAGGTCTTTGACGCCTTCGACGTCGGTGATGGTCTGAAACTCGTGGTGGAGCTCCTGCCAGTTGTCTGGCTCGATGCGTCCAGCGATCTCGAGGATGGTGACGTTGCCGTCTTGGGAGGTGAGGTATTCAGCCATAACGAAGGCAACGGGAATTAGACGGTTCGGCTCGGAACGCCAAGCAAAACAATCTCGGGTCAGGCGGCCGCTGCGGCCTCCACGAATTTGGCATAAGATAGGGGAAACCCCGATGGTGAATCTACGAAAGTTCGTTCTATAAGGAGGATTTACGCAATGCCGACCGCCATCAATCGAGGAAAATCATCTCCGTTGCGAGAGATGAAATACGTTTTGCTCGCGGACGACCATCCCATCGTGCTGGCGGGGATGCGGGCCTTGCTGGAACAACAGCCGGATCTCGCGATCATCGGGACGGTGGGGACGAGCAAGGAGTTGTTTCAGACTTTGGAGGCGATCCGACCGTCGTTGCTGATCATGGATTTGAGCTTGGGGAAGGCGGATGGGTTGGACGTGCTCAAGTCGGTGCGGGCGATTCACGAGCGGTTGTCGGTGCTCGTTTTTTCCATGCACGACGAGCGGGATTACGCGCTGCGGGTGCTGACCGCCGGCGCGATGGGCTATCTGATGAAGGACAACGCGGCGGACGAATTGCTCGCCGCGGTGCGTCGGGTGCTCGGCGGGCAGATTTATTTGAGCGAGGTGGTGCTGGCGGGGCGGAGCGCCGAGGAGGTGGCCGAGATCGGGGATGGCGTGGATGGATTGACCGATCGGGAGTTGTCAATCTTCCGAATGATCGGGAGTGGCCTGCCGACGCGGACGATCGCGGCGGATCTGCATCTGAGCGTGAAGACGATCGAGAAGCATCGGGAAAATATCAAACGCAAGCTAGGTCTCGAAGGGGGGTCGAAACTCGCGGCCGAAGCGGCGATCTACGTTTGGCGGTCGGCGGCGGGCGGGGACTCGGGGAAGTAAACTCGAGCTCCGGAGGCTGGGAGTCGCCGATCCTTGAAGTGCGGGTTGGAGTCGATAAAAGGGGAGGGATGGATGACGCGTTGTTGGCGGGGCATGGGTTTGATTTCGACCCGACGCACGGGTACGGGCTGGCGCACTTGCTGGCGGTGCGGGGGCCGGAGACGCCGGCTGATTTCGAAAGATTTTGGCGGGCGAAATACGCGCGGGCGTTGGCGGTGAAGCCGCGAATGCGATTGCGGGATACGGGGGAGGATCGCGACGGCTGGCGGGTTTGGGAGTTGGTTCACACGTCGACGGGGCGGACGGAGATCCGGGGGTGGATGCTGACGCCAATGGGCGGCGTGGTGCGGCGGGCCGTCGTGATCGGGCACGGTTATGGTGGGCGCGAGGAGCCAGAATTTCATTGGGAGTTTCCGGAGGCGGCGCTGGTTTTTCCGTGCGCCCGGGGGCTGGGGCGCAGCAAGCACCCGAAGATCTCGGGGGACGCCGCGTGGCACGTGTTGCACAACATCCAAGACCGCGACAAATACGTGATCGGTGGCTGCGTCGAGGATCTGTGGGTGGCGGTGTCGGCAGTAGAGCGGGTGTTTCCGCAAGTAGCGGGACACGTGGGCTACGTGGGCGGGAGTTTCGGCGGCGGGCTCGGGGCGATGGCGTGCGCGTGGGACGAGCGGATCGTGCGGGCGCATCTCGGGGTGCCGACGTTTGGAAATCAGCCGTTGCGGGCGACACTCGGATCGGTGGGGAGCGCGGCGAGCGTGCAGAGGTTTCTAAAAGAGTGTCCGGGGGCAGCGGCGACGCTGGCTTATCACGACGCGGCGGTGGCGGCGCGGTTCGTCCGGCAGCCGGTGCATTGCGCGTGCGCGCGGTTCGATCCGGCCGTGGCTCCGGCGGGGCAATTCTCCGTTTACAACGAACTGGGCGGGCCGAAGAAGCTGTTCGTGCTGGCGGCGGGGCATTTTTCTTACCCAGGACAGCGCGAGGAGGACCGCCGATTGCTACGAGAAATTCACGAATTCTTCCGCGACACGTAGGGCCATTCGCGTGGAGGTTTTCGTTTTTCCAAGGATCAACCGCCACGATGAATCGGGACTATCACAAATGGTTTAGTTGGCGCCTCGGCCGCGACATGGAGCTGCTCGTCTTCGGCCACGCGGGGCCGAAGATGCTCGTCTTCCCGACGCGGGGCGGGCGGTTTTACGAATACGAGGACATGCGGATGATCGAGGTCCTGCGACCAAAGATCGAGGCGGGGGAGTTGCAGGTCTTCTGCCTGGATAGCGTCGACGCGGAGAGCTTCTACTGTTTCTGGGCGCACCCGACGGGACGGATCGGGCGGCATTCCCAATACGAGGAATACATTCTCAACGAGGTCTTTCCGTTGATGACGGCGCTGAATCCCGACCCGACGGTCATCGCGCACGGTTGCAGTTTAGGGGCCTTTCACGCGGCGAACGTGGCGTTCCGGCACCCGCACTTGTTCACGAAATTGAAGGCGTTCTCCGGGCGTTACGACCTCACGCTCAGCGTCGAGCATTTCCGCGATCTGTTCGACGGCTACTACGACGAGACGATCTACCTCAACACGCCGACCCACTTCCTCCCGTTGCTCGGGCGCGACGATCATCTGACGAGCCTACGCAAGATGGAGATCACGCTGACGGTTGGGCGGGAGGATCCGTTTCGGGAGAATAACGAGAATCTGAGCAACATTCTTTCGGGCAAAGACGTGGGGCACGAGATGCACTTCTGGGGCGACCGGGCGCACCGAGGCTACTACTGGCGGCGGATGGCGGAGATCTATCTGTAGTCGCGACGGGCGAGCTGGAAGCTTGCGTTACGGGTTGGGGAATCTACTTTACGGCGCATGGATTATTTCTGGCAGGCAGCGGAGCAACCTTTCACGTGGGGCCTCGTGGCGGGGCTCCTGGTCGCGGCTTTTTTTTGGTGGAACGGCATGACGTCGAAGGCGTCGGTCAAGCGGGACCTTAAGCGGGTGAAGGCCGAGGCGCGCGAGTTGCAGGGTCACCTCAACACGACGATGAAGATCAGCGCCTCCGGCAACGATCAGCTGCAGAAAGACCTCACCGCGCTCAAGACGCAGAACGAAAATCTCCGCGTCTCGCTTTCGACGCTCCAGCAGAAGCCAGGCCGCGCCGAAATCCGGCATCTGCACATCCTCGAAGGCGCCGTGCGTCGGATGCGCGAGCAGGCTCCGGGATTTGCTTCGGTCTGGGAGCAGGCAGTGCGTCAGTCGACGGAGGACGAGGAGGCCGCGGAGAGTGGCTTCTCGAAGCTTGTGCGAAAGGTACTGCCGCGGTCGGAGACGGCGTCGGTGCGCGTCGGTGACGCGAGCAACCGGCTGAGCGACAAGTCGAGCGAGTCGGACCGATCGGACGGGTAATCGGTCGCCACGGGTGGGCGTGCGAGGGACTTTCCGCCCGACCGACTCGGCGTCCAATTAGTTTCGTTGCCTTGGTTGACAGGGTGGGGGGGCGCTGACATGGTGCGCGTCCTCAATTTTTCAGGGGACTCTCGTTATGGATAAAATCAGAAATATCGCGATCATCGCGCACGTCGATCACGGCAAGACGACTCTCGTCGATCAGCTTCTCAAACAGTCGGGCACGTTCCGCGCCAACCAGAAGGTGGACGAGCGGGTGATGGATTCGATGGACCTCGAGCGGGAAAAGGGCATCACGATCCGGTCGAAAAACGCGGCCTACCGCTGGAAAGACTATCACATCAACATCGTGGATACCCCCGGCCACGCGGACTTTGGCGGCGAGGTGGAACGGATTATGCAGATGGTCGACGGCGTCCTTCTCGTGGTCGACAGTTACGACGGACCGCAGGCGCAGACGAAATTTGTGCTGCGCAAGGCGCTCGATAACGGCCTGAAGCCGATCGTCGTGATCAACAAGATCGACCGTGAAAACGCTCGCCCGCACAAGGTGCTCGACATGGTGTTCGAGCTCTTCCTCGAGCTGGATGCAACCGACGAGCAGCTCGATTTCCCGCACATCTACGCGAGCGCGAAGGAAGGCTTCGCGAAAAACGAGATCGACCAGGAGAGCGACAACATGGAGCCGCTTTACGAGGCGATCGTGCAGCACATCCCCGCCCCGACCCTCGCGACGGAGGAACATTTTCAGTTTCTGGTCTCGAACTTGGATTACAGCGATTACCTCGGCCGAATCGCCTACGGGCGTATCCGCAGCGGATCGGTGAAGCAGGGCCAACGCCTGACGTGCATCCACATCGACGGCAAGCGTGAGCAGGGGAACATCACCGCCATCTTCAGTCACGAGGGATTGGAAAAAGTCCAGATCGAGGAGGCTCACGCTGGTGACATCGTTGGCATCTCGGGGTTTGAGGACGTCTTCATCGGCGAGACCATCACGGCTAAGGATGATCAGGAGGCGTTGCCCTTCAATAAAATCGACCCGCCGACGATGACGATGGGGATCTGCGTGAACGACGGGCCGCTGGCTGGTCGCGAGGGTAAGCTACTCACGGCGCGGCAGATCCGCGATCGGTTGATCAAGGAAACGCGAACGAACGTGTCGTTCCTCGTGAAGGATACGGAGCTGGCCGGCCAGTTCGAAGTGAGTGCGCGTGGCGAAATGCAGATCGCGATCCTCGTTGAGCAGATGCGGCGCGAGGGGTTCGAGATTCTCGTCTCGCGGCCCGAAGTGATCTACGAGCGTGACGAGGCCGGGAAATTGCTCGAGCCCATGGAAACGCTCTACGTTGACGTCCCGACGGACGACCTCGGCCCGATTTTGCAATCGCTGGCCGGTCGAAAAGCAGAGATCCTCGACATGCAGCACAACCCGCACACGGTGTTGGTGCAGTCTTTGATCCCGACTCGCGGATTGATCGGATTTGAGACGGATCTCATCAACGCCACGAAGGGCCACGGGACGATGAGCCATTTGTTCAAGGAATACGGGCCGCACAAGGGTGACATCCCGAGCCGGAACAATGGCGTACTCGTCTCGATGGAAGCTGGCGTGAGCACCGCTTATTCGCTCGAGACGATCTCCCAGCGTGGTCGTCTGTTCATTGGCCCGCAGGCCGAGATTTACGTCGGAATGATCATCGGCGAGAACGCCCGTCCGGACGACATGCCGGTGAATCCGTGCAAGCCAAAGAAGCTGACCAACATGCGCAGCTCGGGCGACGGTAAGGGCATCCAACTCTCGCCGCCCGTCTTGATGGGACTCGAGCGTTCGCTCGAATACATCGCGCCGGACGAATACGTCGAAGCGACGCCGAAGTCGTTGCGCTTGCGCAAGAAGATCCTCGATGCGACGGCGCGCAAGCGGGCCGTGGCGAAGGTGACGGTCTAGCGTTTCGGCGGAGCAGCGGTCGGATTTGGGCGAGGGCATCTCGTCCTCGCGTCACCTTTGGACCGGGTCTTTCTGGTGTTTCGCGCGAACTTCTGTATCGTCGGGCGCAACATGAAGATGACCCTCCGCCTCCTTGGCGTCACTGCGATCACCGTTGTCACGCTGCAGTTCGCCCACGCTTGGGTCGCGACGGGCGACGTCTGGGGGGTGCCCCTCATCGAAATCGAAACGAATCTCGGGACGCGCGAAGATCTCGGGGGGCGCCTGGATTCCTGCGGGACGGATCGCCGTCGTTTGACGACGCGTTTGCGCTGGCGGCGGCCCGATGGAACGTGGTGCTCGAGAAGCCGCGGCTGGTGGTCACCGCGAATCCCGATTTAGAGCCGGTGGATGGGGACATCCGAAACCAGGCTTTTTTCAGCGACACGATTTACGGCGCAGATTTCGGAAACGCGGTCGCGGTGACGGTCGGCTTCACGTATGACCCGACCCCCGGGGATTCCTTCGTGGAGACGGCGGAAAAGGACATCGTCTTCAACACGGCTTTGGAGTGGGATTCCTACCGCGGCGAGCTGGACCCTGACTCGACGGAAGAGCGCTTTTTGCAGGATTTTCGGCGGATAGCGATCCACGAGTTGGGGCATTTGCTCGGACTTGACCACCCGAATCAGGCGACCCCCGTTCAATCGGTAGCGGCGATCATGAACTCCGGCGGCAGCCGCTTCGTGGAAGACCTCGAGAGCGACGACATCGAGGGAGTGAACGCGATCTACCGTGACGTGGTCTACTCCGATCCGGAGGTTGCGGTCGACGAGTTCGTGGTGCCGTCGATTCGGTTGGCGGACCGCAGGCAGGCGAGGGCGAAGACCCGGAGGCGCTCCATCGTTTTCTCAGGATTCCAGACCGGAGGCGTGAAGGTGGCGATCCAGAATCGGCGCATTGGAGCCACAAAATTTTACCGCTCTGGGCCCGACGGCTCCTGGCGTGGCCGGGTGAAATTGGAAGAAGGGAGAAACAAAATCATCATCGCAGCGGCGAACGATGCCGGGTTTTCGGTGGCTTTCACGAAAGCGACCATCGTGCGAAAGGTTCGCAAAAAGAACCGCCTCTAGTTCGTGGCGGCAGGCAAGAAAAAGGTCCCGGTCGGCACGGACGCGGGCAGCCTGACCGGTAATCCCTTTGGGGACCTGGACTTAGGAATTTTGCCGCCGGGGCCGGACGCTCCGGCCGCGGCGGCCCCGGCCGCCCCGGTGACGGGTCGGGTGGCGCTCAGGCGGGAGAAATCGAAGCGAGGTGGTAAGACGGTCATTGTCGCCAGCGGGTTTGACGAAAGGATCCCAGGAGGGCAGCTGGAGGAGTTGGCGCGAACGGCGCGGCAGAGCTGCGGTGTCGGCGGGACGGTCCGGGGTCGCGAAATCGAGTTGCAGGGTGACATCGCGGGGAGGGTGCGGAAATTCCTCGGGGACCGTGGCTTTCACGTTGTGGGCGAAGAATGATCGCGGGATCGATGGATTTTCCGGTGGCGAACAGATCATTTCTTCGTAGCGTGGGCGTGGTGCGGAAGAATTGGAATCTCATGATGGCGGCGATGTTGTCGGTTGGAACGCTGGGCGCGACGTCGCTCGTCGAGATGAGCTTCGACGAGCAAGTCGAGGAGTCTGCGGAAATCTTCCGGGGGAAAGTGACCGAGAAGGCGGCGGAATGGCGGGAGTCGAATCGGGGGTTAGTCATTTACACCAAGGTGACCTTCGATGTCCTGGACCAATACAAAGGAACGGCCGAGGCATCGGTGACTCTGGAGTTTTTGGGTGGGACCATCGGCGATGAATCGATGGTCGTGGAGGGGATTCCAGAGTTCCGGGTCGGTGAGGAGTTGGTGTTGTTCGTTTCGGGGGATCAGAATCGGGCCTGCCCGGTAATCGGTTGGTCCCGGGGCAAGTTCGAAGTCGCCCGGGATGCGGGTGGTGGCGGAGTCGTCGAGCTATCTGCCGAGAGTCAGGTCGCGGCCAGCATTGCGCGGACGCGGCGGATCATGCGTCCGGACGACCGGATGGCCCTCGGGGAATTTGAGCAAATGCTCAGGCAGCGGGTAGCCACCTTGGAAGCCGGAAAATGACGGGACGATTGAAGAGCGGAGCGATCGCGCTGGCGGTCCTCGCCGGGTGGCTGGGCACGGCGACGGCGTTTGACCTGTCGGGTGAGTCTTGGCCGGGTCCCGACATCGTGATGCAACTGCAACTGGGAACCTCGAGTGGGCCGCTCTTGGATGGAAGTGCCAGTTGGGGGGAAGCGGCGGAAGGTGCCTTGGCGACGTGGAACGCGGTCATTTTATCGGCAAATTTTCGGGTCGTTCGCGACTCAACGGCTCCGATCCTCTACCGGAACTCGTTCAACAATGTCTACTTCGACGACAACGTCGATGGGGACGGTTTCGGGGGAGCGATTGCCGTGATGATCTCGCGGCGGCTGGGCTCGGAGTTCACGGAAACGGACGTTATTTTTAACTCGAATCTGGATTACAACTCCTACCGCGGACCGCTCCGGCGTTCATCCAACGGGGGGACGCTCTACGACATCCGACGCGTGGCGCTCCACGAGTTTGGTCACGCGTTGGGACTGGGTCATCCCGATCAAGCGGGACAGTCGGTTGTGGCCGTGATGAACAGCCGGGTGTCAGACATCGACGAGCTGCAAAGCGACGACATTGCCGGAGGGCAGGCGATCTACGGGAAAAAGGGGAGCGGCGGTAGCAGTAAGGGCGGTGGCGGAGCTGACGGGACGGGTGAGTTGGCGCGCCTGCTGAAGCCGGGAGACCGAAAGGTGACTTCGAAAAATCGCCGTTTCACCGTTCGGGGTGTCGCGAACCGCGCGGCGGGAGCGCGGAGAATTGTTTTGGTGAACAACCGCTTCCGGCGGGAGGAGTTCCGGGCGCAGGGCGTCACGAACTGGCGGGCCAAAGTGGACATCAAACGCGGACGCAACCGGATCAAAGTCTTCGCTGAGGACCGGGACGGAGACCGGACGAGGGTGCGGACGATTCTTGTCAAAAGACAGGGGCGCTGAACCAACGCCTGACGGTTGAAGTCTCCTAAAATTGACGTCGACAAGTCCCGATTGGGTCCCGGGGACCAAGTTGGCGCGGCGGCCCAGATGGGCTTGGCCGAGCGGCGGCGAGCGCGCGCGCCGGGACTATTTGTTTGATCAGACGGATTGTGGGTGACCAAGCTAGCTGCGTTGTGGCCGCTCGGGGGCCGTGCGGCACTGGTGCGAATCCGATGATTCACGAGGGAAATTCTCAAGTTGTCTGGAGGGTCCCGTCACGTTCACGGATGGCCAGGGGCGGCAGCTTGCGAGTGTTTACGGTTCGCGATTTACGATTTACGATTTGGGCGTGATGGACTGGCGGGAAATGGGGTATTTGCGGTGCGCGGTGGTTTCGCCGGAGTTGCGCCTGGGGGACGTGGCCTTCAACGTTGACGCGACGATCTCGGCGATGCGCGGCCTGGCTGAAGAGGGCGTGGCGGTGGCCGTTTTTCCGGAGTTGGGACTTACGGGTTACACCTGCGCGGATTTATTTTATCAGCCGAATCTGCTGGAGACTGCGGTGGCAAGTTTGGCTGCAATCGCGGCGGTCGTGACTGAGACGGGGGTGGCGGTGGTCGTCGGGCTGCCGCTGGTGGTGGAGTCCCGGTTATACAATTGCGCTGCCGTCGTCTCGATCGACGGAGTCGTCGGGATCGTCCCAAAGACTTGCCTGCCGACGACGGGAGAGTTTTACGAAGAACGCTGGTTCGCTCGGGCGGAGACGCTGCCGGTCGAAGACGTGGTGGTTGGTGATCGCTTTGTTCCCATCGGGACGGACCTCATCTTCGCCGATCCGGCGGATGCCCGGCTGCGGCTCGGAATCGAGGTTTGTGAAGATCTGTGGGGATCGGAGCCGCTGAGCGGGCCGTTGGCGACGGCGGGAGCGACGATCATCGCGAACCCATCCGCGAGCAACGAGATCCTCGGAAAGGCGGAATACCGACGCGACCTGGTCCGCCAGCAGAGTGCACGGTGCCTCGCCGGCTACCTTTACGCATCGGCGGGCGCAGGTGAGTCGTCGACGGATCTGGTCTATTCTGGCCACTGTCTCATCGCGGAGTGCGGGGCGGAACTCGCTGAAACGGAGCGATTTAAATTTGAAACGACTTGGGCGGTGGCGGACATCGACCTCGACCGGGTTCGCGGCGATCGCTTGGCGAACGGGACGTTTGCCGCGTCGGCGGCAGGGGATGAGTGGAGGCTTGTGCCGCTGCGGCTAAGCGACAAACTTGAACCAATGAGCGGACTGACCCCTCGGCGGGTGGTGGCGCGGACGCCGTTCATTCCGGGCGACGAGGCGGGGCGGGCGGCGAATTGCCGGGAGATTTTTGCGATTCAGTCGACGGGTCTGGCGCGGCGGCTCACGCACGCGCGATCAAAGACGGCGGTCATCGGAGTGTCGGGCGGATTGGATTCGACCCTGGCCTTGTTGGTCACGATGCGGGCGTTGGCGGTGGCTGGTCTCGCCGCGCCTTCGGTTGAGGCTGTCGTGATGCCGGGGCCGGGGAGCTCGGACCGAACGCAGAGCAACGCCGAAAAATTGGCTCAGGCGCTCGGCGCGACGGTGCGGGTGATCCCGATCGGCGAGGCGGTCGATCAGCACCTGCGGGCGATCGGGCACCCGCCGGATCTGCACGATGCGACGTACGAAAACGTGCAGGCGAGGGAGCGGACGCAGCTTCTCATGAGCGTGGCAAATCAGACCGGCGGGCTGGTCGTCGGGACGGGCGATCTTTCGGAGCTGGCCCTTGGCTGGTGCACCTACAATGGCGACCAGACGTCGATGTATCACGTGAACGCGGGCGTTCCCAAGACGCTCGTACGGCATCTCATCGAGTGGTGCGCTGACGAAGAATTTGACGGCGACGTTGTCGCGTTGCTGCGTGACATTGTGGCGACGCCAATCTCGCCCGAGCTGGTGCCGACGGCGGGGGGAATGCAGGACACGGAAGCGGCAATCGGGCCCTACGTGCTGCACGATTTTTTCCTGTATCACGTGGTGCGGCTGCGAGAGCGACCAGCCAAAGTTTTTGCGCTCGCGCTGGGAGTCTTCGCCGGGGAATTCGGGGAGGACGTGATCCGGTCGACGCTGCGGGAGTTTTATCGGCGGTTTTTCGCTAATCAATTCAAACGCTCGGCGATGCCGGACGGCCCGAAAGTCGGAACGGTCGCGCTCTCGCCGCGGGGAGACTGGCGCATGCCAAGCGACGCTAGCGCCGAGCTGTGGCTGGCGGAGGTGGCTGGGTTGTGACGAGTCGGGTGGTGATGGTTGGACCGGAAAGTGGGAAGAAGATAACGGGAATGCGGATTTTGGATTTTGGTTTTTCGCCGGAAGGACGTTACATGCGGGTCGTCGTATGAGTCTGGAAAGTGGTCACCACGTCGTGAGGACGTTCGGAGCGGAAAGCACGGTAACTTCGCCGAGGCGCTTCTTCGGCGAGATGTGGCACGATCTGCTGCAAAGCCGCCAGTTGGCCGGGATGCTCGCTTACCGGGATCTCAAGGCACAATTTCGTCAGTCTTTGCTGGGGTGGTTCTGGTTATTCATCCCGCCAATCGCGTGGACGATTGGAATGCGGGCTTTGCACAAAAACGATCTCAATGTTGGCGAAGTGGACATGTATTACCCGGCTTACGTCCTGATCGGGATGTCAATGTGGCAGATGTTCGCGGCGGCCCTGCGAGGTCCGATGCAGGCGATGAACTTGAACAAGGGAATTCTCACGAAAGTAAGATTTCCGCGGGAAGCGATCATTCTCGCGGACGTGATGAAGCTGTCCGTCGAGATGGTGGTGTATCTTTTGCTGATTGTCGGGGCGTTTGTTTTCTACCGGATTCCGGTCGGAAGTGGGACGCTGTTCTTTCCTTTTGCCTATCTGATTCTGGTGATCTTGGGGACGACCATCGGTCTAATCCTGGCTCCGATCGGGCTACTTTACCGGGATATCGGGAGCATGATGCCCTACATGGTTATGGGCGGGTTGGTGATCACTCCAGTCGTGATCGCCATGCCGGATCCGTCGATGGGTGGGGTCTGGGCGACGGTGGTTCGAATCAATCCAGTTACGCCCGTGCTCGTGACAGCTCGGGAATTGGCAACGAATCAGACGCTGACGCAGTTTCCGCAGTTTCTGGTGGTTACGGCGTTCACCCTCGTCGTGCTGGTCTTTGCGATGGCATTGCTGCGCGCGGCGACGCCGCAGATCGTGGAGAGGTGGAGTTCATGACGGACGCGGATCTCGACGACAACGATTTCGACGATGACGACTTCGACGACGAAGACGCCCCGTCCCGCTCGTTGCCGGGCGGGCCGCCGTGCATCGAGGTGTCCGGAGTCTCGAAGCGGTTCTGCCGCGACTTGAAGCGGTCGCTCTACTACGGCGTTCAAGACATCGGACGCGAAGTGATCGGAATGCCGCCGCGGATCGGCGAACTCAAGAAGAACGAGTTTTGGGCGCTGCAAGGCATCGATTTCGCGCTGCCCCGCGGAATGGCGATGGGGCTCGTGGGGACGAACGGGAGCGGGAAAACGACGTTGATGCGCATCATGGCCGGCATCATCAAGCCGACGACGGGTTCCGTCACGGTGCGGGGCCGGCTCGCTCCGCTCTTGGCGCTCGGGGCTGGATTCAACTCGATCCTGACGGGGCGGGAAAACATTTACACCAACATGTCGATCCTCGGGCTGACGAAGGACGAGATCGACGCCAAGTTCGACGAAGTCGTCGAATACTCCGAGATCGGCTACGCGCTCGACGCGCCGGTTCAGACCTACAGCTCGGGCATGACGGCGCGGCTGGGCTTCGCCTGCGCGATCCACACGCAGCCCGACATCCTGCTCATGGACGAAGTGCTCGCGGTGGGCGACATGCAATTCCGCGAGAAATGCATCAAGACGCTGCAGGATCTGCGGAATGCCGGGACGTCGTTCATTATCGTTCATCACTTTCCCGACATCCTGCTCGCGGTCTGCGATCTCGCTTTTTACGTGTCGGAGGGCAAACCGGTCGAGTTTGGCAAGGCCGTCGAGGTGCTCGAAAAATACGAGGAGGATCTTCACTCCAAGCGAAAGGGCAGCACGAGGCGGGAGACGACGGACTCGCTCGGCGTGCCGGTCGATCCAGTGATCGAGAGCGAAAAGGCGAAAGTGGCGTCGGTCGACATCTTCAACGAAGACAAGCCGGACGGTGCGGACGAAGCCGAGCCACGGATCTACAACGAGAAATCGTCGGAGATCCTCGTGGTCGTCAAAGTCGACAACCGGGTGGATCTCATGAATCTGGCCGTCCAGGTGATGAAGCTGCCGACGCTCGACACGATGGCTCAATCGATGACCGAAACGCAGGTCCTCAAGCTGACGACCAAGCGGGACTGCTCGAGGATCGTGGAGGTCAAGCCGGGCGAATACGAGGTGCGGATCACGTTTCCCTGGCTCGGGTTGTTGCCCGGTTTGTACCAGACGCGGGTCTCGATTTATTCGCGAAAGACGTTGTTGGCACGCCGGCGGGGGAAGCGGTTCAAAATTGTCTCGGATCGGAAGGGCGGCATGGACGGGAAATATTTTCAACCGCGAGACTGGGATCTCGGGATCGAGACGGGGACGCGCGAACGTGGAACGGCCAAGCGCCGGAAAAAGGAACTCGAGAAAGCGGCCGCCGCGGAGGCGGCGAACTGAGTCGTCGGTTGTCTGCTTGCGACCCGATCAAATCACGAAAATGCCCGATTCTCCGAAACCCGCCACCGCCGAGAATGCCGCTCCGCCTCCGCTGGGTTTGGGTCGCCGGGCGAGCAAGTGGGCGAACACGCGCTTCGACCGGGCCTGCCAGACGTGCCTGAATCAATTCCCCCGCCGAATGGGAAATCTTCGGCAGTACGACGCGAAGCCGGTCGTGCAGGAGCCGCTCGACCTGACCGAGTCGCGGGGCCGCTACCCATCGATCTCAATCGTTACGCCGACCTTCAATCAAGCGCACTTCATCGAACGCACGATCCGAAGCGTGATGGACCAAGCCTACCCGCGGATTCGTTACGCAGTCTGCGACGGGCGGTCGACCGACGACACCGCCAAGGTCATCGGAGCGCTCGCGGAGGAGTATCGCTTTCAGTGGAAGTCGGAGGAAGATCGCGGGCAAGCCGACGCCATCAATAAGGCATTCGCCATGGTCGACGGCGAGATCATGGGGTGGCTGAATTCGGACGATTTATTGATGCCGCGGGCGTTGCTTTACGTCGGGAGCTACTTCGACCGGCACCCGGAGGTCGACGTGATCTACGGGCACCGGATTCTGGTGAACGAGAACGACGAGGAGATCGGGCGCTGGGTCACACCGCCTTACAAGGACGAGGCGCTCACGTATTTCGACTACGTGCCGCAGGAGACCTTGTTCTGGCGGCGGCGGATCTGGGAAAAAGTGGGCGGGGCGCTGAACGTCGATTTTCACTTCGCGCTCGACTGGGATCTACTCCAACGCTTCCGCGACGCGGGCGCCAACATCGTGCGGGTTCCGCGCTTCCTGGGTTGCTTCCGCGTCCACGCGGAACAGAAGACCTCGGCGAAGATGGCGGACGTTGGAAAAACTGAAATGAGCTGGCTGCGACCGGACTTCGAGGCCAATCCGCTGCAGCGGCGGCGAATGGCGCGGCTGTACTGACGCTGAGCAATTTCGCTCGCAACTCAGCCGTTTTCTCATGAAGGCAGGCGTGCGAAAGGAGTGGCTGTGACGGGCGAGCCGACGTTTGTATTCCATCAGCTGCCGGGCTGCGGGTCGCCGGAGATGGTGGATTTCATCTACACGAACTTCGCCGTCGTGCACGATGAGCTCGACGCGTGTCCGCCGGACCCGGTGTCACCGGCGCCCGTGCGTCCGATCGAGACGGCTTCGTTGTCGGCGGCTAAGCTGTTTTTGTTTCGATCCCATTTTCGGCTGGGGACGATCTTTTTAGAGAAGCTTTACCCCGAGTTTTTTGCGGAGGAGCGGTTTCACACGATTCTCTTTGTCGATGAGCCGCTGCGCTGGGCGGCGGTCACGTTCTATCACCTGAAAAAGCAGGAGAATCCTGACGTGCCGGCAACGTTCGGGGAATTTTTGAAGACGAGAAGTAATCCGATGGCGATGTTTCTCGGCCTCAAGGTGGGCGGGATCGACGCGTTTCTGCGGCGCTATTCTTTCGTTGGTGTCAACGAAAAGGGGCTGGAATCGATGACGGCGATGACGGCGGGAATGGAGCGAGTGCTCGGGGCGGCGGAGTCGACGCCAAGCGTGGCGAGATCATTGTATCAGGTGAAGCGTTGGCAGTCGGTGGCGCCGGACGGGGAGCGTGCGGCGGAGATCGAGTCACTGATGAAATCGATCGGCGCGTGGGCGAGGTGGAGTTTTCGGTGGCGGAATCGAGTGGATCGAGCAATTTACGAGGCGGCGCTTCGGCGTCTGGCGGGGGAAAAGCGATGAACGACGAACCGGTCATTGTCTTCAACCACATCCCGAAGTGTTACGGGACGAGCATGCGGAAGTATTTTCGCAAGTTCACGACTCCCCACGCGGATTATGTCGCGACGTTCGACTCCGAAGAGAGCTTCGTCTCGCTGCCGTATGATCCGACGACGTTGAGCGCGGAGGATTTCCTGCTTGGGCACTTCAACAGCCCGGGGAAATTGATCGGAGATCGTTACCCCGAGGTGATCGCCAACCCGCGGTTTAAGCTCTTCACCTTTCTGCGGGAGCCGCTGGAAATGCAGACGTCGCTCTATTATTACACGCTCCGGAAAAAGCCGCACGTGGCGGAGAAGAACGCCGAGCGATACGCTTCGTTGGAGAGCTATCTCGTGAAGACGTGGAACTCGATGGCGTCAAGTTTCCCGTGCACGCTGGAGGACTACGAGGAGGTCGCGGGGCGGTATTTCTTTCTGGGAGTGGCGGATCGCGTGCAGGAGTCGATGGGCGTGTTGGTCGAGCGAATGCTGGAAATTTACCGAGAGGCCGAGCCGTCGCGAGGCGTTGATCGTGTGCTGCTCGGGTTGGAGGCCATGCGAAAAGAGGGACTGCCGCACGAGAACAAATCGGCACGCGACACCCAAGCAACCGAGCTGTCCAAGGAAGCTCAAGCGATCTTTCGCGAGCGAAATTCGCTGGATTACGCTTTGTATGATTACGCGGTCAAGCAGTTGGACGAAGCGATCGGGGCAGCGAAATAGGCACCATTATGGACAAGACGTTTTACATCTATCAGCACGTGCCGAAGTGCGCGGGGCAGTCGTTCCGCGAAATCTTTCGGCAACTGGGTCTGGAACTCATCTTGGAGAAGCCGCCGGGTAAGGCGAATGAGGAGAAGTGGGAGCAGTTCAAACGCACCAAAATCGATCTCGCTTCGAAGCCGACGGACACGATGATTTGCGGGCACCTGATTCACGACGGCATTCGCCCCCGGGAGCGTTACGCGGAGGAAATCGCCGCGGGGAACGTGCGGATCGTGACTCTGCTGCGCAACCCGATGGAGCGCGCGATCTCCGCTTACTTTTACCGTCAGCGTCAGGGCAAGGAAGTCGTGCCGACGGTCGAGGATCACCTGCGAAACATGAAGAATCCGATGGCGCACCACCTTGGGTGGTATGGCTTCGAGGGGACAATGCGGGAGTTTTTGGAGCGCTACTTTTTCGTCGCGGTTGCCGAGCATTACGACGCGTCGGTTCGGGTGCTGGCCAAGCTGATGGATCGGGACCCGGTCGAGGTGCCGACCATCAACGCGACGCCGCGGAAGCCTTACGAGGTTTCGGATGAGGCCCGGGCGGCTTTCCGGGCGCAGAACGAGATCGACTACGAGATGTTTGCGGACGGGATTGCGTTGCTCGGTGCGCGACACAGAGAGTTGTTCGGCGAGGAGATTTGATCTCGGCAGTCCGGACGCCGCTGGCCCCGAGAGTCTGTCAAGCTCGCTCGTTTGACCGCTTGAACCGAGTCGGCCCACGGAGTTTCACCGAAGCTCGGCTACCTTCATCCCGGTTGAAATTTTGAACGCTCCGGGTTTGCTCTTTGTCCGGGTGCCGGGCGTCGATGGGTTGGCGCTGGGGCATTTGGTGCGGGCGGTTTTCTGCGCGAGAGATGACCAGCCCGTCCCGGGGGGCGTTCCGGTGGTTCCTTCTGGTTTGATTGGTGCCGGGAGTGCGATCTCGGGGCACTTCGACCGGGATCGGGCGGCGGATTACCGGGAGCTGATTCGCGACCCGCGGACGCTGCTGGTGACCGTGATTCGGGATCCGATCGAAGTTCATCGAGCCGTGTATCGGCACGTGGTCAGGTCGGAACCGGAAACAAGGGAACGGCGTCCGAAGGTTTTTGCGACCGAGGAAAGTTTTCTCGAATCGCGGAAAGACGAGGTGACTCGGGGTTTAGCTCAGGCCCTCGGAAAACGCCGGGTCAGGGTCGGAAGTTTTCGATCCGTGCTGGTCGAGGAACGGATGGAGGAGTCGATGCGTGAGTTCGTCACGATCGCGCTCGGTTGGGCAAAAATGGTCGGCGCCCCTTCGCGAATCATCTCGATGCTCGGTGCGGCCAAGAAATTTGATGGGGCGCTGACCGATGCCTTCGGCGGTGGGCAAGTGTGTCAACGGGAAGGACGGACTCCTCCTGGGTTCGCGGAGCGGAACGCTGGGGATGTGCAATTTTACCGGGATGCGGTTCGTGCTTTGGAGGAGGGGCAGCCAAGGGCCCGCAAGTCATTTTTCCAACGTTGGAAACCGGCGCTGCCGATTGCCGATGAGCCGGTGTTTGTCTTCAATCATCTGCCAAAGTGTTTTGGTACGAGTCTCAGAGTATTCTTTCAGGGTGCTTTCGGGTCGGTGGAGGATCACACGGAGTTTCTTGGCCGCGTGGGATTGCTGGATGACGAGCCGATCGACTGTGAGCGGCTGGCGGCGGATACGATGTTGATGGGGCACTTCGCCCACGGCGCCCTCCGGTTGCGGGTGCGGTATCCGGAGATCTGGGCGGATCGGCGGCGGTACCGATTATTCTCGTTCGTGCGGGAGCCATTGTCGGCGGCGGTCTCGAGTTTTTATCACGTGACGGACCGGACGACGGGGCCGGTCGTGCCGGATCCGGGTTTGTTCAGTTCGCTCGATACGTATCTGCGGCGAGTGAATAATCCGTTGGCGGCTGGACTCGGCTGGAGTGAGGGCGAGGATGTGAAGGCGGTCGGGGAACGGTATTTTTTTGTGGGACGCGCGGAGGCGGTCGAGCGGGAGGTGCCGCGACTTTTGGCCGAGATGCGCTCGCAACTTGACGGTGCGGTGGCGAGTCCAACGACGAGCCGGGCGCTCGCAGCGATCTCGGCGTTGGAGGGACGGGCGTTGCCTCACGCGAACGCCAGCAGTGGACGGCGGATCGAGATAGATCCGGAGACGGAGGCGATTTTCCGGGAGCGAAATGCGGTCGATTACCGGCTTTATGCACTGGCCGCGGACCGGGGTGAGGGGGTTGGAAATGATTGACGGGCCGGATCGCTTTTGGCGTGCTATCCCACCCGGTGCCGCCGCAAGGAATTGCCACTTTTCTCGATGAACAGTCTCCAAAATTTATTCCGCCAATCGGCGACGCTGCGGACCCACATCGACGAGGTTATCCGGAAGGAAAAGCCGCGGAGAACGGTTGACGCCAAGGCGGTTGAGGCGCTGCCGACGGAATACTCCGAGATCAACGATCTCGCGACGCTCGAGATGGACCTCATGGTCACCCACGTCGAGGTGAACAACCTCCACGGGACGGGGATTCTCATCAAACGGATGTTCCCGGATTGGCGGGAGATCATGCACGTTTGGACGCACTCCGCGTATTCGATCAACGATTTCGGGATCGTGCAGATGTTCATCGGGGGTTGGAAATTGACCCGGAACCAGATGTTCGCCAAAGCGACGGCGGCGCTAAAGGATTACACGCTGCGGAGTGTGATGTGCGTGCCGTTTTGTCCGGAGGATTTGATCACGGCGCTCTGCGCGAAACACAGTCGGAACGTGCCCCTTCTGATCTACGTGATGGACGATCAGAATCTCACGCACTCGCGGATTCCCGATAACGTGCTCCGGGAAGCCTTTGACGCGGCGGCGATCGTCTTCGCGATCTCGCCCGAGATGCGGGACGCGTACGAGGCGAAATTTGGAATCAAGTGTTACCTCCTCCCGCCGTTGGTGCGGGCGGACGATTTGATGCTGGAGCCGGTGGCGGGGGAGCGGGTGGAATTCAAAGACACGGGGATCCTGCTGGGCAACATCTGGAATGCCAAGTGGCTGGAGGAGATCCGCCACGTGGTGCGGGACAGCGGGAAAACGATTCACTGGTACGGGAACGCGGGGAAGGCCGTCGAATTTGATCCGGCGGGCTTGGAGCGGGACGGGATCATTTTCAAGGGGGCGCTGCCGGAGACGGAGATCTGCGCGGAGATTCGCAAATACGCTTACGGCGTGCTCCCCTCATCGCCGGACGGGCAGGAGGAGGATTGGCTGGCGAAATACAGCATCCCGACGCGCTTGGTGACGAGCGTCGCGGCGGGAAATCTGCCGATGGTCGTGATGGGTAGCGAGGCCTCGGCTTCGAGCCAGTTCGTGAAGAAATTTGGGGTCGGGCGAATCTGTCCTTACGACTCGGCGAAGTTCAGGGAAGCCGTGGACGCGATCGTGTCGGAGGAGGCGCAGGCGGAGATTCGCGTGAAGTCGGCGGGGGCGGCGAAGCTGTTTTCGGACGTGGGGATCGCGGATTGGTTGCGGGAGAGCTTGCGGCGGGGGGAGCCGGTGGATCGGAGATTTGAAGAGGCGTTTGGCGCGGGGGTTGAGGTATGATCGGGCGAATTAAATCGGCGGTGGGCCGGATGTGGCGGCTTCTCAACGCGGGCGCGGATCTGCTGGATGAGGTGGATCGGGCGAAGGCGCTGGAGGTTCATTTCTCCAACCAAAACGCAACGATGTTTGGGGTGTCTGCGACTCTGAAGGGCGTGAAAGAATTGACCGTGCTGCGGGAGGACATTCAGAAGGCGAATCAGCTGATGAACTTGTCCGTGAAGGAGTTTCGCCGGTCGGAGAAGGACATTCAGCGCTTGTTCACGATCTTCGACGACGCCGGGCGCGAGCTGTTTGAGACGTTGCGGAGCTACGACCGGATGGTGGCGGATCTGGACACGAAATACGAAAGAGCGCGGCGCATGTCTTACCTCGTGGCGCGGTCGCCGCAGACGGCGTGGGGGATTCTTGGCGAGGAAACGAACGCGATGGAGGCGGTCGAGTCGTTCGCGCGCGATCCGGAGCTGACCCTGGTGCAGCATTTGTATGGTTACGTGAAAGACCGGACGGCGTTGGACATCGGTGCCAACGTGGGGAAGGTGACGGAGGTCTTACTTCGGACGGGCTTCGAGACGTATGCCTTCGAACCAAATCCGGCGGTGCACGGGAAGATCGTCGATCGGTGCGATGGGCTGAAGGGCTTCAAGAGCCAAGCCATTGGGATCGGGGTGGAGGATGGGACGTTCGATCTGAAACTGGTGGAGTCGGAGAGCGCTGAGTTCGAGGAGGAGGATTCGTCAGTCTACGCGTCGTTCGTGGGACGGGATTTGCCGCCGGGGCTACGTTACGGGGAGACGATTGCGGTCGGGGTGCGGAGCCTGGGGAGCCTGCTGACGTCGGGGGAAATCCCGTCGGAACCTGGAGTCGTCAAGATCGACACGGAGGGGAACGACTTGGCCGTTGTCCAGGGTTTTGGCGAGGTGCGTCCGGAGGTTGTCTGCACGGAGACGTGGGCGGATGGCAGTGTGATGGGGGGCGAGAAAAGTGCGAACGCGTTGGCGCCGATGGTGGCCGAGATGCGGGAGCGGGGATACGGCTGGTTCATTCACATCTTCCGCACCGACGGGACGACGGAGCCGGCGTTTTTTGTGAACTGGGACGTTCAGCCGAGGGGTTCCTGGGGCAATACATTTTTCTTCCGCGACGCAGGTCTGTTCCGCGTGGCGGCGGATTTCTGTGAGCGCTACCTACCCCGGGCGGCGGTCGGGCTGGCAAAGGATTAAGCGAAGCGCAAAGTTCCCCCCGCAAAACCCAAGGGGATCGAATTGATGACGGGTGAGATTTATTTAAGTGTGGTTGCGGTCGGGCGCAACGATGGCCACGGCGACAACGCGGCGGAGCGGACGCAGATCTTCGTGGACAGCGTGCTCGACCAGTGCGCTGGGAACGAATTGCGGGCCGAGTTGATCTTGGTCGAATGGAATCCGCCAGCCGACGCGGTCGGGTTGGCCGAGTCGCTGGACTGGAGTCGCGCGAACGAATGGGTTGATTGCCGGGTGGTGACCGTGCCGCACGAGTGGCACGTCACGTTCGACGGGTGGGCGGGGCTGCCGCTGCTCCAGATGATCGGGAAGAACGTGGGCATCCGGCGGGCGCGGGGAGAGTTCGTGCTGGCGACGAACATCGACGTGCTCTGGTCGGCGGAGCTCTCGCGGTGGCTGGGTCGGCGTGAGTGCCGGAAAGACCGGCTTTACCGCTGCGATCGGCTGGACATCGATGGGCGGATCCAGAACGGGTCGGTGGAGGATAAGTTGAAATTTGCGTGGGGCAACGTGGTGCGGCGCAACGTGCGCGAGGGAATCCCGGAGCTACGGGAAGCGCAGCGGAACGACGCGTCGGTGGACGAGGTGCTCGATTGCGCCAAACGGCTGGGAATTTTCGAGATCGAGCGATCCCTTGACCAAGCCTTTCTCGTGGCGGCGGAAGGCATCGGGCACGACGGTTTGCACCTGTCGATGTGCGGGGATTTTACGTTGCTGTCGGCGGGGGGATGGGAGCGAATTGGTGGCTACGCGGAGCTTCCCGGTGTATCCGCTGCACGTGGACTCTTTGGCGGTGCAGGCTGCGCACCGGGCGGGATACCGGGAAACGTGGCTGGCGCCTCCGGCGGTTTGTTTTCACATCGAGCACGGCGGGGGATCGGGGACGGAAAAAGCAGACCGCGAAGCGTTGTTTGATCGCTTGCGGGGACGGGGGGTGGCTTGGATGCACTACGAGGAGGTTGCGCCGTGGTTCGCGGCAATGGAGAACGCGGGGGAGGCGACGGTCTTCAACGGCGAGCGCTGGGGGATGCGCGACGTGACGCTGGGGGAGACGAGATTCGGACCGGACGGGATCTTGGACGAGGTTCCGGCTGCTGCGATGCGGACGGCGGGGGTGAGCTGGGAGCCGACCGCGGCGGTGCGGGCGGAATTTTCGGTGATAGAAGCGGTCCGGGCTGGGCGGCGGCAGCACGAGGCGGACTTGAGCGCGGACCGGGACATGTGGAAGGCGTGGGCGGAGGATCTGAACGGGCGCGTCGCCAATCTGGAACGGCGGCGCGAGGAGCTGGAGGTCGAGCGGAAGCGATTGGTCGACGTGACGAAGCGCCTGCGGGATGAGCGGGAGGCGATGCGGGCGAGTGAGCGGGAATTAGGGGCGGAGCTCACGAGGGAACGCGGTGCCGCGGAGGCCGCGCGGGAAAAGCTGGACCGCTATCGCAAGGTAGGTGGCTGGCTGGAACGATTCGGATTTTTTCGATGAAGCGATTCATTTTCAACCACATTCCGAAGACGGCGGGGACGAGTCTGCGCGTGTGGCTGGAGCAATTCTTCGCGGAAGAGGAGATCTACCCGGGACATCATTTTCCTGCGCTGACCGGCATCCCCGACGCGGATTACGAAGCTCATCGATTCTTCGGAGCGCATCACGCCTTCCGCTCCGAGCCCGGGGAGGGGGATGCCCGCATCATCTGGTTGCGCGAGCCGGAGTCGCACGTTCGGTCCATCTTTCAATATCAGGTCGAGCAGTTGGACGCTGAACGACCGCCGGAAGCGGTCCCGACGGTGGCGGGCTACGACGAATACGTGGCGCGGCTGCGGTCGGGGATGACGTTCGACGAGTTTCTCGACGACGCGGCTTCGGATGGATTTGGGTTTCACAGTTATCAGGCTCGGTGGCTGAATTCCGAGACCGGGGCGCTGGAGGATTCGACGCGAGATTCGGTCGAGCTGCTGGCGAGCGCGAAGGGTCGAGTCGACGGGTGCGTGGTCGCGGGGTTGGTCGAGCGGTTTCAGGATTCGGTCGACGTATTGTGTCATCGCATGGGATGGCCGCCTTATGGATTTGGGATCGCGCTCAACCGCAGCGCTTCTCAGAGCGTGCGGGCGGACGAGGCGGCTTGGACTGAGTTCCGGCGGGACAACGTCGATTACGAACTCTACGCGCACGCGGCCCGGCGGCTCGACGAATCGGTCGAGGCGATGCGGGCCGATCTTGGGACGAATAACGTCGCGGTAGCGCTGCACGAACGCTTCTTGCGGGATGGGAACGAGAAGTTGACCGCTCGGATGCAGGCGACCGGAGCAATGATCTGCGGCGATGGTTGGGGGCCGCCGGTGGAGGGCGGCGAACCGGAGAAGATCAAAGTGCGCTGGTTGGGAGCGGAGGGCGCGGCGAACGCCTTCTTTCCGGTGAAAGTGACGGCGGGGAGTGAATTGAGCTTCCGGGTGGTGCGCAATCGGGGGCACGGGGTGCTGCGGACATTGTGGGCGGAGATCGAGGGGCAGAGGATTGAGCTGAGGATGGAGAAAGCGCCGTCGGCTACGTACGACCAGGCGATGAGGGTGGTCGGGCGGATTCCGGCTGCTCCGGTGGGGGCTGGGCGGCTGCGGTGCGTGCGGATTGGGGTGTCGGAGGAGTCGCGGGATGCGGTGCTGGCGGCGGGCGAGCGGTCGATGCTCGCGGTGGATGGGGTGTTTTTTAGGTAGTTAAATGGAGTGCGGCTTCGCCGTTGGGTTGGGTCGGCGATTGCAAAACGGCGCTCGTTGAGGTGATTTAGGTGGGAAATTTATGAGTAAGACGATTCTGGTGACGGGGTCTTCGGGTCTGATTGGCTCGGAGGTGAGTTTGCTCTTCGCGGATCCTGGACCGTTCCGCATCGCGGCGGAATCCTGCGACCGAATGATCCCGCGGGCTCCGGTCGGCGTCAACCAAGAGCAGAAATGAGGTCCGGCGGAAGCGCTGTTCGCCGTCGTCTGTATTTCAATCACATTCCCAAAACAGCCGGGACGAGTCTGCGCTTCTGGATGCGCGCTCACTTTGACGCCAGCGAAATTGCCGGCCCGCTTCACTACGACCCTGCGCAGCCAGATCTCTTCGAGCGGCCAGGCATTGAATTCGTCGATGGCCACCACGGTAATACCGTGGCTTTCCGCCCGGATCTCGGCGGCCGGGCGGTGACGTGGTTGCGCGAGCCGACGGCTTGGATCCGCTCGCTCTACACTTATTTGATCCGAGAGCACGCGACGCTGGCAGCGTTCTACGCTGAGGAGTCGAATTATGCGCGGAAGCCAATCTGGCTGAACCTGAGTCCGACGGCAGATTTTGCGGAGTTTCTGGAGCAATTCGCTTCACCGGGCAAAATTTTTCACGGCTACCAGACTCGTTGGCTGGCCGATCCCGAGCCGCCGATCGATGGGAGCGACGAAGCCGCCGAGTCGCTGCTGGGGAAAGCTCGAGCCACCACGGCATCCTACGCGCTCGTCGGAGTCGTCGATCTGATGCAGCCATCCGTTGACCTGCTCGCCGATCGGTTGACGTGGCCGCCGGTGCGCTTTCGCAGTCGCGAAAATGCTGGCGGACCGGAGGAGGCGACGCCCTTTCCCGCGGCAGAATTGGAAGCGTTCCGACGAGGAAATCCCGATTTTGAGCTGCACGCGGACGCCCGGGCGGCAATCCAAAGGGACTACGCAAGGCTCGGTCAGGAGCTGGGACTTCCCAGCTGCGAGGTCGACTGCGACAAGTTGTTGCCGCGACTCCGAGAACGATTTGTCCAACGTTGCTCCCCGAGCCAGTTCCGGGCACTCAGTCAGGATCCCCGTATCATCATGGGCGACGGTTGGTCGCAACCGTTCGACACGCCGCAAAGAGGGTGGTGGGCACTGCCGGGACAGGCTTTTTACAGTTACGCCCAACTAACCGCCGACGCCGATTGGGAGATCGAAATGATGGTGATTTTCGAGCGTCTGTCTTTTACGGCCGAGGGGCTCCGTTTGTTCGTCAACGAGACGTCAATTCTTCTAACTCTATCGATTGAAAAGCTCGAGACCCGCGGGAGGCGAGTGACCCTGAGCGGGTGCATCCCGGGATCGACAATCGCGCGTTCCGACGGGGTGACAGCGATCAAATGGGCGCTTACCGATGGTCGATTTCATCGGTGGTTGGAGCGCGGCGGGAAGATGGACATGAAAATGGTCTTCGCGACTGGCGGCATTCGGGTGACTCGGATCGAAGCGGCTGAAGTGGGGTGAGTGCGAACGAAGCTTGCCACGGCGCGGCGAGATTTCCCTTAATCGGATTCCCTATTGAATTATGAGTAAAACAATTTTGGTCACCGGCTCCTCGGGCCTCATCGGTTCGGAAGTCAGTCTCTTTTTCGCGGCGCAAGGCTGCACGATTCACGGGTTGGATAACAATCAGCGGGCGGTGTTCTTTGGGCCGCAGGGTGACACGCGGTGGAATCAGCAGCGGCTGGGAGATCGGATTCCGGGATTTGTGCACCACGAGTTGGACATTCGCGATCGGCAGGGGGTGATCGATCTGGTGGCCGAAGTGAAGCCGGACGCGATCATTCACACGGCGGCGCAGCCGTCGCACGACCGGGCGGCGGCGATCCCGTTCGACGATTTCGACACGAACGCGGTGGGAACGCTCAACTTCCTCGAGGCGGCGCGGCGGGCGTGTCCGGAGAGTCCGTTCATTCACATGTCGACGAACAAGGTCTACGGTGACCGACCGAACACGATCGATCTGCGGGAGCTGGAGACGCGGTGGGATTACTCGGATGCGACTTACGAACACGGGATCGCCGAGACGTTCTCGATTGATCAATCCAAGCACTCGCTCTTTGGAGCTTCCAAGGTGGCGGCGGACGTGATGGTGCAGGAATACGGCCGGTATTTTCAAATGCCGACCTGCTGTCTGCGCGGCGGCTGCCTCACCGGGCCAAACCACTCCGGCGTCGAGCTGCACGGATTCCTGAGCTATCTCGTGAAGTGCAACCTTGAGGGGAAGGAATACCGGGTCTTCGGCTACAAGGGGAAGCAGGTGCGAGACAACATTCACTCGGAGGACGTCGCGCGGTTCATGTGGGCATTTTTCCAAGCTCCGCGGGTGGCGGAGGTCTACAATCTGGGCGGCGGAAAGGACAATTCGTGCTCGATCCTGGAGGCGTTCAAGATCGCGGAGAAATTTTCGGGGAAGGAACAGAAATACACCTACGTCGATGAGAACCGGATCGGGGATCACATTTGTTATTACTCGGACCTCCGCAAGATGCGGGCGGATTACCCGGATTGGGATCTGACCAAGTCGTTGGAGGACACGGTGGGTGAGATCGTGGCGTCGTGGCAGGCGCGGTTGGGGTGATTTCCCGCCGGGAAGCGCGAACGATGGGCGGCGCGCGGAGGCCTGGAGAAGCAGAGGTGAGGTGGAAAAGATGACTGATTTGAAAATACGTGGCGCTGTCGAGACGCCGGTTCTGCTCATTGCTTTCAATCGTCCGGGGCCGACGGCGGAGGTGATGGCGGTGCTGCGGGAGGTAAAGCCGCGGCGGTTGTGGGTGGCGCAGGATGGGGCGCGGGGACACGTACTTGCGGACGGGGAGAAATGCACGGCGGTGCGGGAGATCCTGGAGTCGGTGGACTGGGAGTGCGACGTGAAGCGGCTTTATCGCGAAGCGAACGTCGGGTGCGGGGTGGCGGTGAGCGAGGCGATCGGGTGGTTTCTCGCGGAGGCGGGGGAGGGGATCATCCTGGAGGACGACACGCTGCCCGCGCGGAGCTTCTTTCCGTTTTGCGCGGAGATGCTCGAGCGCTGCCGAGATGACCAGCGGGTGGCGTCGGTGTCGGGGGATTGTTTTTTGCCGGAGCGGATGCAGGACCAACTCGTTGCTAGGGCGGACGGGGCCGTTGGGGCCTATCGGTCGAAGTATTTCAACATGTGGGGTTGGGCGACTTGGGCGGATCGGTGGGCGGGGTATTCGCTGAAACTGGAGGACCGGTCGGCGGAAGAGTGGGATGCGGTGATCGACCAGGTTCACGGCGAGACGCTGGAGGCGAGCGTGTGGCGGGCCATTCTCATGGCGCTCCGGTCGGGCATTCTCGACACGTGGGATTTTCAATTCGCGTTTCATTCGTGGGCGCGGGGGAGAGGGCACGGTGTGCCGACGGCGAATTTGGTGACGAATCTGGGCTTCGATGCGGAGGCGACGCACACGGTGGACGTGAGTCCGGTGGCGGGGTTGGCGCGGAGGGAGTTCGAGCGGTTGGCGTTCGATGGGGAGTTGGCGGTCGACGATGAGCTGGATGGGTTGACGTTTTACCTGCGCCATTTGGAGGGACTCAAGCTGACGCTGTGGCTGAAGGAGGGCTTTCTCATTGATGCGCAGGACCGGAGTGAGCGGATTCCGTTTGAGAAGCAGCTCGTTGAGTTGCAGCGGGCGTGCAACGAGCGAATGGGGTTGATCAACAAGATGTCGGAGCGGATTCGCGTGCTGGAAAGTGAGGCGAGTTTGCGGGGGCAGGTGAAGAAGACGGTGCTCGGGGTCTTGAACCGATCATGAGAATACGAACGCGTTTCTGAACGGAGCACCGGAGCCTGGGAAGGCTCGGGGCAGACTGCACCGGCTCGGCGATGCAGCCCGAAGGACGAGACGAGCGGGAGCGAGCGAGTCAACGTAACGAAGGTAACCAAGGGGATGCGGTCGGCTTCCGCTGGCGCGGGTCGCCGAGGCTTTTTTACGCAGAGGTTGCAAACGGCGCGGAGGTCGCAAAGAACACAGGTGAAATTATTTTCTCGAAGGTCGGCAGTGGAGCGGGTGGCTCGGGCGATGGGGGTGAAGGGCCGGCGGGTCGTGGGGGATCCGGTCATGCTGGGGTTGCTGGATTGGTCCGCGGGGGGGCGGAAGGGCGAGTTGATTTTTCCGGTGGCGATGGGCGAACCGGGGCAGGTGGTGCGGTGGGAGGATTTGCCGGGGGATGCGGTGGCGGTGGCGGATGGATTGTTTCCGGGGTTTGCGGAGTTGGTGCGGGAGGCCGAACTCTCCTCGGATCAGTTGGCGGTGGCTTATCCGGACGGGTGGGGTGGCGATTTATACCGGCCGTTTCACCGGGAAATGCTGCGGCGGAAGTGGGCGGGAAAGCCGGACGGGGTGAGGCCAGTGGTGATCTATCATCACGTGCCGAAGTGCGCGGGGATGTCGATGTTCCATCACTTGAACGCGAATTTGGCGTGGAACGACGAGCTGGTTCACTTGGACGGGCGGGCGCGGGCGGACGTGTTGGCGGCGGGGGTGGTGCCGTTCGACTGGAAAGATGACCGGGAGCTGGCGCGGATCGAGGTGCTGTTTGGTCACGACGTTTCGCTCGCGAGCGCGGAGCGGTTGGCGGGCCGGGAACGGATCCTCGTGACGTGCTTGCGAGATCCGGCTGAGCGGATGGTGTCACACTACAACTGGGAGATGCATCAGAGGGAGCTGGCCGGGCAGCTGATCCCGGAGTTCGGGCCTTGGCACGCGAAGCAGGGACGGAACTGGATGACGCGGTGGTTTGGGCGGGCGTTTTTTGGATTGGAAGTGGACCGGATGGAGGAGCGAACGGTGTTTGATCTGGTCTGTGAAGGGCTGGAGAGCTTCGCGGTCGTGGGAATGACTGAGCGGTTCGAGGAGTCGATGCGACCGGTGACGGATCGGTTGGGTCTCCCGCGAGTCGGGACGGCCACGAACGTTGCGGGGGAGAGTTATCCGAAGCGGATGCGGCTGAGTTCCGAATCTCGGTGGCGGGCGGAGTTGGCCGAGGCGCATCCGTTGGACGTGGCTTTGGTGGAGAGGTGGGCCGGCGCAGGGAAGGCTCGCGATTTTTCGCTTTGCTCAGAATGACGGGGAACGAAAGTCTGGTCGGGATGCGGACGCTTTTAGTGATCCCGCACTACCGGGACGCGGGGCGATTGGTGCCGTATCTGAAGGATTTGCGGCGGACGCTGCCGGGGCGGTTCTCGGTGCTCGTTTCGGACGACGGGTCTGGGGAGGTGGGCTACGGCGAGTTGTTGGAGTGCTTGGCGGCTGGCCGGGAAGTGGCGGGGGAAGCCGAGGTTCTTGATCCGGTGCGGACGGAGCGGAACGAGGGGAAAGGCGCGGCGGTTTACCGGGGTTGGCGGCGGGGGTTGGAGCTGGGCTTCGACACGTTCAGTTTTGCGGATGCGGATGGGGCGGTGAGCGCGGCGGAGGTGGTGCGGGGTGAGGCGGCTTTTCGGGAGCGGGCGGCGGGCATCGACGGGCTGATCGGGTCGCGCCGGAGGATCGGGGGCCGGACGGTGGAGAGGAAATGGTCGCGGCACGTGGCTGGGCGGCTTTTTGCGACACTGGTGACGCTGGTGGCTGGTCTGGAGGTCTACGACACCCAGTGCGGGTTTAAAATTTTTCGGCGGGAGGTGGTGGAATCGGTGCTCCCGCGGACCCGGGCGTTGGGGTTCGCGTTCGACGTGGAGCTGCTCATGTTGGTGGACCGGGCGGGGTACCGGGTGGAGGAATTCGCGGTGGACTGGCGGGACGTCGATGGGGGGAAGGTGGATCTGCTGCGAACGCCGTTGCCAATGTTGGTCGAGGTCGTGAGGGCTCGGTTACGGAGTGGGTGACTTCGGCCCTCTCTCCGCTCGATTTGCCGCGGGTGCGGCCCCGGGACGGTGTCGCTCGCACGCGGGACGCGTGCGCTCCCCAGCTTGACCTCGGGGGGCGGGGGTTGGTAGTTGAGAGCTTGTTTTGAAGCTTTCGGTTGTGGTCCCAGTTTTTCGAGAAGAGGGAAATCTTCCGGAGTTTTTTCGGCGGGTGCGTCCGATTCTTGAAGGGCTGACGAGCGACTTTGAAATCATTTTTTCGATGGATCCGTCGCCGGATCGAACGGAAGACGTGATCCTTGATGAGCGTTCGCGGGATGAGCGGGTGAAGCTCATCAAGTTCTCGCGGAGGGTCGGGCAGCCGATGGCGACGCTGGCGGGAATGGAGTATTCCAACGGCGAAGCGGTCGTTGTGATGGACGTGGACATGCAGGATCCGCCGGAGCTGATCGCGGAGATGTGGGCGAAGTGGCAGGAGGGGAACGACATCGTGATCCCGCAGCGGATCGAGCGGACGGGGGAGCCTTGGATCAAGAAGGTGGTGTCGCTGGTCGGCTATCGGGTGATCAACAAGATCGCGGACGTGAAGATCCCGCCGAACACGGGGGATTTCCGCCTCATGTCGCGGCGGGCGGTGGACGAGGTTGTTCGGCTGCGGGAGTGCCACGGATTTCTTCGAGGCATGGTGGCGCTCGTTGGATTCAGGCAGGTTCTCGTTCCGTTTCACCGACCGGCTCGGTTCGCGGGAGAGACGAATTACAACCGCTTCCTGGGTTCGTTGAAGATCGGATTCAACGGGATCTTCTGTTTTTCGAATTACGCGCTGACGCTGAGCACGCAGTTCGGCTTCGTCCTGGCGGGGTGCTCGATTCTGATCGCGGTGCTTTACGCGTTGCTCAAAGTGTTTGGGTTCCCGTTTCCGACGGGCAATCCGACGATCGTGGTGCTGATTCTTCTCATGGGCGGCATCCAACTGATCAGCGTGGGGATCCTGGGAGAATACATTGCGCGGATCTACGAAGAGGTGCGGCAGCGACCGCGGTTCATCGTCGACGAGGCGATCGGGCTGGAGCGGAAGGTGCGGGCGTCGTGAGCGCGGTGACTGGCAAGTGGCCGAAGGTGCTGCCGCCGTTGACGGAGGAGCAGGCGCGTCTCAGCGACGAGTTCATGAAGATCTGGCACGAGGTGCTGCCGCAACGTTACGGGATCGTCGAGAAATTCAACCACGAGTTTCCGGTCAAGTTCTCGCAGTCGGACTTCCGAACGACGCTCGAGATCGGCGCGGGGTTGGGGGAACATTTGGAATACGAGAAGCTAACGCCGGAGCAGCGGGCGGGGTATTTTTGTAACGAATACCGTGAAAACATGGCGGCGGAGATCCGAAGAAAATTTCCTGACGTGCAGACGGTGGTTGGCGATTGCCAGGCGCGAATGGATTTCGCCGACGGGTTCTTTGACCGGGTGATCGCGGTGCACGTCTTGGAGCATCTGCCGAATTTGCCGGCTTGCATCGCGGAGATGCACCGGTTGCTGAGTAAATCGACGGGGCGGTTGTTGGTCGTAATCCCAACCGAGGGGAGTCCGGCTTACTCGCTGGCGCGGAAGATGTCGGCGGAGCGCGTTTACAAGAAGCGGATCGGGGGGGATTACTCGTGGTTTTACAAGCGGGAGCACATCAATCTGCCGGGGGAGATCGTGGAGGAATTGGAGCGGTATTTTGTCGTCGAGCGGCGGAGTTTTTTTCCGCTGCCGTTTTTGCCGATGACGTTTTGTAATCTGTGCATCGGGCTGAGTTTGCGGGTGCGGTGACGAGTCTCCTGACGTCACCCGTGACGGCGAAGCGAGTGACCTAAATTTATGAAGAAAGTATTTGTGACGGGGGCGGCGGGATTCGTGGCTTCGAATCTGGTGGATCGGCTGTTGGCGGACGGGGTTGAGGTCGTGGGGTGGGATAATTTCTCGACGGGCTACGAGGCTTTTGTTTCGGGTGCGCGGGAGAAGGCGGGTTACCGGCTCGTCTCGGGAGACAATCTGGATCGGGAGGCGCTCACCGCGGCGATGGCGGGTTGCGACTTTGTCTTTCACTTGGCGGCGAATGCCGACGTCCGATTTGGCACGGAGCACCCGAGCAAGGATCTGGAGCAGAATACGATCGCGACGTTCAACGTGCTGGAGGCGATGCGGGCGAACGGGATTGCGCGGATTGGATTTTCATCGACTGGGTCGGTCTACGGGGAAGCGAAGGTGATCCCGACGCCGGAAGACGCGCCGTTCCCGATTCAGACTTCGCTTTACGGGGCGTCGAAGGTCGCGGGGGAGACGCTCATTCAGGCGTATTGCGAGGGGTATGGCTTCGAGGGTTACGTCTTCCGTTTCGTGTCGATCATGGGGGAGCGCTACACGCACGGGCACGTCTTCGATTTTTGCCGAGCCCTCCGGAAGGATCCGACCAAGCTGCGGATCCTGGGGGACGGGAAGCAGCGGAAGTCCTACCTTTACGTGCAGGACTGCGTGGATGCGATCCTCCACGTGACGCGGGCGGCGACGGCGGCGGACGCTCCGCATCGCGTGCAGATCTACAACTTGGGGACGGATGGGTATTGCAACGTGATGGACTCGGTCGGGTGGATCTGCGCTCGGCTTGGCGTGAAGCCGGAGTTTGATTTTGCCGGGGGTTCGCGGGGTTGGATCGGGGACAATCCGTTCATTTTTCTCGATACGGCGAAGGTGCGGTCGACCGGCTGGGAACCGAAGTGGACGATTCAGGCGAGCGTCGAGCGGACGGTGGATTGGTTGACGGCGAACGAGTGGGTGTTTGAAGAGCGGGGAGACCAGTAGCGGTGAAAGTCGTCGTTGCTGGGCTTTGGCACCTGGGCTGCGTGACGGCGGCCTGCGTGGCGAAAGAGTTTGACGTTGTCGGACTGGATTTCGACGAGGAAGTCGTCGCGGGCTTGAAAGCGGGGAGAGCGCCGATTTTCGAGCCGGGATTGGATGACTTGATTGCCGCAGGGATGGCGACGGGGCGTTTGCAGTGGACGACGGATGCGCTCGAGGCGGGGGCGGGCGCTGATTTGCTCTGGGTGGGTTGGGACACGCCGGTGGATGAGGATGACGTGGCAGACGTGGAGTGGGTGGTCGAGCGGGTGCGGCGGGCGGTCGTTGGGCTGCGGGAGGGCGTGGTCGTGCTGGTCTCGGCGCAATTGCCGGTGGGGACGTGCGCTCGATTGGCGGAGGAATTTCCGAAGCTGCGGTGGGCTTGCTCGCCCGAGAATCTGCGTTTGGGGAAGGCGATTGCGGCTTTCACCGAGGCGGATCGGGCCATCGTCGGGTGCGAAGACGGAGAGCGGCAAATGCTGGGAAAGCTCTTCGCGCCTTTCTCGAAAGAAGTCGTCTTCATGCGGGCCGCGTCGGCGGAGATGGTGAAGCACGGGCTGAATTCGTTTCTGGCTCTGTCGATCACGTTCATCAACGAGATTGGACGGTTGTGCGAGCTGACGGGGGCCGACGCGAGGGAGGTCTCGTTGGGCTTGAAGAGCGACGTTCGGATCGGGAAACGGGCGTACCTCGGAGCGGGCGGGCCGTTCGCGGGTGGGACGCTGGCGCGCGACGTGGTGGCGCTTTCGAAGTTGGGTGCGGAGCGTGGTGAGAAGCTGGAGGTGATTCCAGCGATCAAACGAAGCAATGATCGGCACCGCGAGTGGGCGGTGGGGGCGCTCGAGCGTGGGTTGGGCGGGCTCGAGGGCAAGCGGGTCGCTGTGTTGGGGCTCGTTTACACGGTGGGAACCGACACTTTGCGGCGAAGTGCGGCGGTGGAGCTTTGCGGGAAGTTGGTCGGAGCCGGGGTGGAGGTGCGGGCTTTTGATCCGGCGATTAGCGAGCTTCCGTTGGAGTTGGCGTCGGTGACCTTGAGATGCTCGGCGGTCGAAGCAATGGACGGAGTCGACGCGGTGGTGGTCTGCACGGGGTGGCCGGAGTTTCGGGAGATCGCGTGGGAAGAGACGGCGATGCGGGGTGATCTGGTGGTGGACGCGGATGGGTTATTGGGGGACGTGGCGGGGATGCGTTGCGTGAGCGTGGGGCGAGCTTGATGCGAATACCGATACGGTTTTAAACAGAAGGTAACGAAGGTAACAGAGGGGAATTTAAGCGGCTCCGAGTTGCCGCTTTTTGACGCAAAAGTAAGAAGATGAACGGAATGAATGTGGTGGTGACCGGAGGGTCGCAGGGGTTGGGGAAGGTGATCGCGGAGCATTTCGTGCGGGCCGGGGCGAACGTGGCGATCTGTGCGCGGGAGGCGGCGACGCTGGAAGCGGCGCGGGGGGAGATCTCGAAGATGGCCGGGGAGGAACGGCGGGTGGTCGCGAAGGTCTGTGACGCGGCGGACGAGGGGGGGGTGAATGATTTTTTTGCGTTCGCCGGGGATGAGCTTGGAGAGCTGGATGCCGTGGTGCTTAACGCGGGGATTTATGGGCCGATGGGGCCGACGGAGTCGGTTGATCTGGCGGAGTGGCGGCGGGCGCTGGACGTGAATCTCTTCGGCGTGCTGTTGCCGTGCCGGGCGGTGATCCCGGGGTTCAAGGCGCGGGGGCGGGGGAAGATCGTGATCGTGTCGGGTGGCGGTGCAACGAATCCAATGCCGAACGTGAGCGCCTACGCGGCGTCGAAGGCGGCGGTGGTGCGGTTAATGGAGACTTTGGCCGGTGAGCTGGCTGACTTCGGGGTGCAAGTGAACGCGATCGCGCCGGGGGCGTTGGCGACTCGGATGATGGACGAAGTGCTGGCGGCCGGAGCGGAGAAGGTGGGCGAGGCCTTTTTTAATCAGAACAAAATGTGGCTCGAGGGCGGGGCGACGCCGTTGGAGCTGGGCGCGGAGCTTTGCGTTTACCTGGCGAGCGCGGCAAGCGGGTCGGTGACGGGCCGGTTGATCAGTGCGAAATGGGATCCGTGGAAGCGCTTTGGGGAACTGGCGGGAGAGCTGGAGAAGACCGACATCTTCTGTCTGCGGCGGATCGTTCCCGAGGATCGGGGGCTGGAATGGGGGACGAATTGACCGGACCCGCACCGGTGTCGGTCAAGCTGGCACCGATTTCCAGAATGGAATGGTTGGCACTCGCTGTCGTTGTCGTCCTTTTCGCAACGGTGGCTGCGCGGTGCATCCAGAATGACGTTTCGTTCTCCCAGGATTGGCAGATCCACACGTCGTTCACGGACCGCGCGGTGGAGGACCCGTCGGGATTGGTCCGGTTTGATTCGACGAATCCTCCGGGGTTTTACGCCGTAGCGCTCCTGGCCCGCGCCGTCCGGGCGGAGCGGTATCAAGCCGTTTATTCTGTCATCGCCGTTTTCTGTGTCGGGGTGGGGCTGGTTGGGCTCCACGCGTTGAGCCGTACCGCGATGCGGTCGGGGTGGTTGCGCATCGCGACCGTGGCGTTCTTTGCTTTTTTACCCGTGACCGTCCTTCATTCCGTTGCCTTTGCGGCGGACGGTCTGGCGGTGCTGCCGTTTCTTGGGATTTGCTCGGGGTTGATTTTATTGGCGCGGGCGAAGTCGGCTGCGAGCTACTGGTGGAGTGTGGCCGGGTTGATCGGAGTGCTGTTGATCGCAAATCTGATCAAGTTCACGTTCATCGCGATGGTTGCAGTCGCCGTCGCGTTTCCGATCATCCTGTGGTGGCGGGCCGCTCTGTCGCTTCGGCGGATGCTCGTCACTTGCGGATTGGTCGTAGCAATCGCCGGGGGGGCGGCGGGGGCGATGCGAGTCATGAACTCGAAAAATAATGCGCTTGGGATGAGCGCGAACCCGGTGAGGGGAATGACGTTGAGTAGCTTGGTGCTGCCGAAATGGGGTGACGGCTACATCTTCCAAGCTCCCGGGTATTTCGAGCCGGTGCTCGTCGACGGAAAGCCGGCGCTGAACGCCTACGGGGCGCCGCGTTACCGGCTGCTGGATCTCAATGCGTTCAGTTATCCGGCGCTCACGCAGTTAGCGATCTTCACGGACATTCTCAATCTCGCGGACAACGGGATCCCCAACGGCGGGATCAAACGGGCTGCGTTCTTGCAATCCGCCATGGCGCTGTCGGTTAAAACGGGGTTGGTGGCGGCGCTCTTCATTCTGGTCGCGGTGTTGCATTCGGCGGCGGCGTTGGTTTGGAAATTTTTCACCCGGGCTCCGGTCGCAGGTGAGTTCGTGGCGGCGGAAGCGGTGACCGTCGCCGCGGTGGCGGGCGTTGGGATCATCGCCGCGTCGCTGCTTTTCGTCGAGGACCCCTACTACTGGGGCTACTGGCTCCCTCGGTTGATTTTGCCATCGCTCGCGGGATTCTGTTTGGTTGGGGGGATCTTCGCGGACCGTTGGTTTGCCGAACGATGGCGCTGGGCGGGACCGGTGATTTTTGGTGCTGTGTTGTTTCAATCCTCACTCCAGGTCTCTTTCCTGTGGCACTGATCTCATGAAGCTGAATACGAAACAGAAGATCGCTTTGGCAAAAGCCGCGCACCGAGTGGTGCGCGCGGGACGGGGGTTGACCGGGCGGGGCATGCAGGGGGTTTTTCGCCGGAGTGGGCTTTCGTTTGACCTCAATCTGGATGAGGGGATCGACTTCGCGATCTACCTCCTCGGTGCTTTCGAGCCGGAAGTGGTTCGGTATTACGACCGGATCCTGAAGCCCGGTGACGTCGTGCTGGACGTGGGAGCCAACGTGGGAGCGCACACGGTGCAGTTTGCGAAACGGGTGGCGCCGGGTGGGATGGTTTACGCGTTTGAGCCGACCGATTACGCGTTCGGTAAGTTGATGCGGAACACGGAGCTCAATTCGGAGTTGGCGCCGCTGATTCGGGCGAGCCAAGTCTTTCTGAACGAAGGCGATGGCGAGCTGGTCCCGGAATCGATTTATTCGAGCTGGCCGCTGGAGGGAGGCGGTGAGGAGTTGCACCACTCGCACCAGGGTGAGCTGCGCGAGACCGCGGGGGCGGCTGCCATCTCGCTGGATGCATTCTGCGATGCAAACGAGATTGCGCGGGCAGATTTCATGAAGCTGGACGTTGACGGGCACGAGATTGCCGTGCTTCGCGGGGCGCGGAAGGTGCTCGGGGAGATCCGCCCGAAGATTCTCATGGAGGTATCCCCCGAGGGATTCAGTGAGATGGGTTACGAATTTTCCGAGTTGGTTGAAATCATCCGAGACGCGGATTTAAAAATGACGGACGTCGCGACGGGGACGGAGATGACGGTGACCGAAGAAGCGATCCGGCGTTACGTCCCGGCGGGAGGCGGCGTCAACGTGCTGCTCACGCGCGACTAAAAGCTGATGAAAGAATCACCCTTGTCCCGATTGACGGTCGAGCACCTGGACGACGTCCGGCGCCATTACGATGAAGCCGGGACCGAGCCGGACGGTGCGGCCGCGGACTACCGCGACTGGTTGTCGCATTATTACAATCTGCTCATTCCAGAGAATGCGAAGGTGCTGGAAGTGGGATGTGGAAACGGCGGGCTTCTGGCGCGGTTAAAAACGAGCGACGTGACGGGCGTCGATTTGTCGGAGCGCCAGATCGCGGCGGCCAGGAAGCGGTTGCCGGGCGGGACGTTTTTTGTCCAGTCGGGTGAGGAGCTGGAGCTTCGAGGGCACGTTCGACGTGATCGTCGTGTCGGACACTTTGAACGTCGCGGCGGACGTGCAGCGGCTGCTGGATCGGCTGCGGACGGTCGCGACCGAGCGAACGCGTCTGATCATCAATTACCATTCCGCGCTGTGGCGTCCGGTGGTGGCGGGGGCGACCCAGTTGGGCTGGCGGGCGAAGCATCCGATGAGCAGCTGGCTGGCTCCGTCGGACGTGGCGAACATGCTGAATCTGGCGGGTTGGGAGGCGGTGCGCGAAAATTGCCGGATTCTCCTGCCGGTTCGCTTGGGCGGGCTTGATCGGGTCGTGAACCGTTGGGTCGCGCCGCTGTTGCCGTGGTTCTGCCTGAGCCGCTTTCTCGTCGCGCGATTGGAACCGCGGCGGATCGAGCGTCCGCTCAAAGTCTCGGTGTTGGTGCCGGCGCGGAACGAGGCCGGGAACATCGCGGCAGCGGTGAGCCGGACGCCCGAGATGGGCGCGGGGACCGAGTTCATCTTCGTGGAAGGGAACTCGAAGGACGACACGTGGGAAAAAATTCAAGCCGTGAAGGCGAATAATCCCGACCGAGACATCAAGATCCTCCAGCAAGGCGGCAAGGGGAAAGGCGACGCCGTGCGGTGTGGCTTCGCGGTGGCGACGGGGGATGTGCTCATGATCCTGGACGCGGATCTCACGATGCCGCCCGAGGAGTTGCCGAAATTTTTCGAAGTCATCGCGTCGGGCCGGGCGGAATACGCGAACGGCGTGCGGCTGGTGTATCCGATGGACAAGGAGGCGATGCGGTTCCTCAACCTTTGCGCGAACAAGTTCTTCTCGGTGGCGTTTTCCTGGCTGCTCGGCCAACCGATCAAGGACACCCTTTGCGGAACGAAGGTGATGACGCGGGAGAACTACGACCGGGTGGCGGCGAACCGGAGTTACTTCGGGGACTTCGATCCGTTTGGAGATTTTGACCTTATCTTTGGCGCGGACAAATTGGGACTGAAGTTTGCGGACGTGCCGATCCGCTATCGCGAGCGAACCTACGGGAGCACGAACATTGATCGTTGGTCGCACGGCGCGTTGCTGATTCGGATGATGGTGTTTGCGGCGCGGAAGTTAAAGTTTGTGTGAGGGGTCGGCCGCGAAGAGGCACAAAAGGGCGCAGAGAGTAATGAAATTTTTGAGGGGTTTAAATTACCTGCCGATTTGGCGGGGGGTGAAGACGGTGTGGGGGGAGCGGGTCTGCCACCCCTCGGCGGATCGGTTGCTTTACGTGGTGCTGCACCAGCTCGGTTTGATGGGCGTCAAGGAGCGGCGGGTGCTGGAGGAACTGGTGAGGCCGGGGATGCGGGTGGTTGATGTCGGGGCGAACGTGGGGCTGTACAGTCAGCTTTTTGCCCGTTTGGTGGGGCCGGAGGGCTCGGTGGATTCGTTCGAGCCGGTGGCGGAATTAGCGGACTGCGTGGAGCGCGGAGTTGGGCTGAATGATTTGAAAAATGTCACGCTGCACCGGGTGGCAGCGGGCGAAGCGGACGGAGAGATCGAGCTGGTCGTCGACGCGTTCAACAGTGGAAATAATCGCGTGGGTGGTGGCGGGCGGACGGTGCCGGTCCGCCGGCTGGATGGCGTGCTGGCGGGGGCGCAGGTGGATTTCGTGAAGATCGACGTGCAGGGCTGGGAGGCGCCGGCGTTGCGGGGAATGGCGGGATTGCTGCGGGGGACGGCCAAGCCGATGGTCTGGCTGGAGGTCGATGACGCGAGTCAACGGGCGACGGGGGGAAGCGTGGCGGAGCTGGTGGCGTGGTTCGGCGAGCTGGGGTACGAGTTTCAGTGGCTTGCTCCCGGTGACGGCAAGGATTTGGTTTCGGTGTCGGCCGTAGAGATCGTTGAACGGGTTGGAAAGGGTGGGTATTTTGACGTTCTGGCAGTTGCTGGGGGGAAGTGACCCTTCGGACAGCGTTGGTTGTTCATTGGCTTCCAGCCGGTGGGACTGCCGAGGTCGATTCGGTTTTCGCAAAGACGTGGCGGCTGAAGAGGAGGTAGCCGATGACCATCGTGGGGGGGAGGGCTAGGATGTTGGCGAGGACGGGGGAGTCGGTGACGAAGTGGAGCGCTGAGTTGTAGAGGCTCCAGTTGATGGCGAAGTTGACCGCGACCACGAGAGCGTATTGAGCGGTTTGCCGATGGAGGTCGCGGCGTTCGCACCCGAAGGTCCAGGCTTTGTTCAGGAAAAAGTGCAGGGCGATGGACGGGAAGTAGGCGACGAGAAACGCGAGGTTGTCGCCGAGGGCGCGGTGGGCAAGCGCAAGGAGAGTGAGGTTAAAGATCATGACCGTGGCGCCGACGGTTCCGAACTTGATAAACCGAATGAGATCTACTTTTCTGCCTCGCACGGCGGTTTTCTCGGGTCAAACACCCGGGCCGTCAATTTGTTTTCATGAGTGACTCGAACGACCCTTCTCTCGGCCTGGCCATCGCTGGTTGCGGACTGATCGGGCGGAAGCGCGCGGCGAATCTGCCGGATTCGTTTCGGCTGATCGTTGCGTGCGACGTCGACGCGGAGAGGGCGGCGGCGCTGCCGGGAGGCGCGAGGGTGGAGACGGATTTTGCCGCGGTGCTGGCCGATCCTGACGTGTCGGTGGTCTTCATCTGCACGACGAACGCGGCGTTGTCGGAGCTGGCTAAGCGGGCGGCGGCGGCGGGTAAGCACGTGCTGATCGAGAAGCCGGGTGGTCGGTCGGCTGGCGAATTGCGGGAGATCGCCGCGGCGGCGGAGACCAGCGGGGTGCGGGTGCGGATTGGGTATAATCACCGCTACCATCCGGCGATCCGGAAGGCGCGGGAGCTGCTTGAAGCGGGCGCTTGCGGCGAGCCGATGTTCCTGCGGGCGCGCTACGGGCACGGCGGGCGGGTCGGTTACGACAAGGAGTGGCGGGCGGACCCGGAGTTGTCGGGTGGGGGAGAACTGATCGATCAGGGCGTGCATCTCATCGACTTGGCGGGGTGGTTTCTAGGGGATTTCGCGACGGTCGAGGGACACGCGACGACTTCGTTCTGGGACATGCCCGTCGACGATAATGCGTTCGTGAGCCTGCGCACGCCGGGTGGAGCGACGGCTTGGTTGCACGCGACGTGCACGGAGTGGAAGAATCTTTTCTCGTTCGAGTATTACGGTCGCGACGGGAAGCTGCAGATCGACGGGCTGGGGGGGAGCTACGGCACGGAGCGGCTGACTTTTTACAAGATGCTGCCGGAGATGGGGCCGCCGGAGTCCACGGCTTGGGAGTTCCCGAGGGGCGATCAATCCTGGCGGGTCGAGATGGAGGAATTTGCGAAGGATATTCGCCTCAAGCGGGTGCCGGAACCGGGATTGCGCGAGGGGATCGCGACGTTGGACGTGGTGGGGGCGGTTTACGCGAAGTCGGGGTTCAAAGTTTTTAAATGATCATTACACGTTCGCCGTTGAGGGTGTCGCTGGGAGGAGGGGGCACGGATCTGCCTTCGTATTACGAAGAACACGAGGGGTTCCTCGTGGCGGCGGCAATCGACAAATACATCTACATCACGGTCCACCGGACGTTCGTGAAGGATCTCATCGTGAAGTATTCCAAGCTCGAGCGCGTGCCGCACGCGGACGAGCTGGAGCACCCGATCATGCGCGAGGCCTTCCGGGCGATGGGGATGAGCGGGGAATCGCTGGAGGTGACGTCGATGGCGGACATCCCAGCGGGGACTGGGCTGGGCTCATCGGGGAGTTTCACCACGTCTTTACTGCGGGCGCTGCACGCGCGGACGCGGAGCCTGGTGACGCAGGCAGCTTTGGCCGAGGAGGCTTGCGACATCGAGATCAATAAATTGGGTGAGCCGATCGGGAAGCAGGACCAATTCATCGCGGCCGTCGGTGGGATCACCGCCTTTACGTTCCGCAAGGATGGCAGGGTGGAGTATCGACCGGTCCGGTTGGCGGAGGAGACGCTCTTTAATCTCGAGGATAATCTGCTGCTCTTCTTTACGGGATACTCGCGGTCGGCGTCGTCGATTCTCCAGGATCAGAATACGCGGTCGAAGGGGGGGGATGCTTCGATGCTGGAGAATCTTCACTTTACGAAAGAGCTGGGCTACCGGTCGCTCGAGGCTCTGGAGGGCGGGAATCTGGAGGAGTTTGGCCGCTTGATGGACGTGCATTGGCAGCGGAAAAAGGCGCGATCGGGCGGAATGAGTAATCCGACCATCGACGAGTGGTACGAGCACGCGATGGCGAACGGGGCGGTCGGTGGGAAGCTGATCGGCGCGGGGGGCGGCGGGTTTCTCATGTTTTACGCGGCGGACAAAACGCGGCTTCGGCACGCGATGCGGGAGCGGGGGCTGACGGAACTGCGATTTCGATTCGACTTCGAGGGAACGAAGGTCGTGGTTTCGGATTAATTGAAAATTCGGAATGAGGAATTAGAAATGGCAGATTTGCCGATGGTCATTTTGGCGGGGGGACTGGCGACGCGCTTGCGGCCGATCACGGAGCGGATTCCCAAGGGACTCGTTGAGGTCGCCGGGCGACCGTTTTTAGCGTGGCAGATCGAGCTGTTGCGGAAGGCCGGGGTGACGGACCTCGTGATGTGCGTCGGGTATCTTGGGGAGATGATCGAGGCGGAGTTCGGCGACGGTTCGGCGCTGGGAGTGCGGATTCGGTATTCGTTCGATGGGAAGAAATTGCTCGGAACGGGCGGTGCGATTCGGCGGGCGGTTGGGATGTTGCCGGAGAAATTTTTCGTACTGTATGGTGATTCGTACCTGCCGATCGATTACGGAGCGGTGGGAAACGCATTCGTGGCGGCGGGGAAGTCGGCGCTCATGACGGTCTTTCGGAACGAGGGAAAGTGGGACACGAGCAACGTGCGGTTCGAGGAAGGGGTCATCTTGAGCTACGACAAGGTCGACCGGACGCCGGATATGCGGCACATCGACTACGGATTGAGCGCGTGGCGGCGGGAGGAATTCGAGCGGATCGACGAGGGAGCGGTGGTGGATCTGGCGGAGTTGTTCGCGGGGCTGGTTCGGAGCGGAAACCTGGCCGGATATGAAGTGAGCGAGAGGTTCTACGAAGTTGGGTCGCACGCGGGACTGGCGGAATTGGACGGATTGCTGGGCGCGGATTCTTCTCGGAAGACGGCGGAGAATTGAGGACCGTTCGGTCATGAGTTTTACGGAAGAATTTTTGAAAGAGGTGCGGACGATTGCCGCCGAGCTCGACGTCGAAGCGGTCGAGGCGCTGGCCGATGAATTGGCGGCGGTGCGCGAGCGGGGCGGGAGATTGTTCATTCTGGGTGTTGGTGGGAGCGCGGGGAGCGCGTCGCACGCGGTGAACGATTTTCGCAAGATCACGAACATCGAGGCCTACGCGCCGACGGACAACGTGTCGGAGCTGACGGCGCGGACCAACGACGAAGGCTGGACGACCGTGTTCGAAGCGTGGCTGCGCGTGAGTCGACTGAAAGCCGCGGACGCGGTGCTCGTGTTCTCGGTCGGCGGCGGAAATCTGGAGAAAAACGTGAGCCCAAATCTCGTGCTGGCGCTTCAATACGCCAAAGCGATCGGTGCGCCGATCCTGGGGATCGTCGGGCGCGACGGTGGGTTTACGGCGACGGTCGCCAAGGCGGTCGTGCTCGTTCCGGTTGTCAACCCGGCGCACGTGACGCCTCATTCTGAGGCATTCGCGGGGACCGTTTGGCACCTGCTCGTATCTCATCCGAAGCTGAAGGTAGCGGAGACGAAATGGGAGGGGACGGCGTAGGCCGATGCGGCGGGCAGTGTTTTTAGATCGGGACGGGGTGGTAAACCGGCCCGTCGTGCGGGAGGGGAAGCCGTTCCCGCCGTCTTCGGTGGAGGAGTTTGAGTTGTTGCCGGGAGTTGTCGAGGGGTGCGCGGCCCTGCGGGCTGCCGGTTTTCTGTTGGTTGTGGCGACAAATCAACCCGACGTCGGGCGTGGCACGACGGCACGGGAGACGGTGGAGGCCATTCACGCGAGGATGCGGGAGTTGGTGCCGCTCGACCGGATTGAGGTTTGTTTCGACTCCGGCCGGGAACCTTCGCTGAACCGGAAGCCAGCTCCGGGGATGTTGGTGCGGGCAGCGGAGGAGCTGGGCGTCGATCTGGCGGAGAGCTTCATGGTCGGAGACCGGTGGCGGGACGTGGATTGCGGGCACGCGGCGGGGTGCCGGACGGTCTTTCTCGACTGGGGCTACGACGAAGAACTTCGACAGTCGCCGGATTTTGTAGTGAAAAGCCTACTGGAGGCCTCGGCGTGGATCCTCCAACAACCAAACCGATCATCATGACTCCCCTAAACGACCTTCCGATTCAGATCTTTGCCGATGGGGCTGACCGCGAAAGCATGGTTGCTCTTTACGAGAATCCTTTGATCAAAGGCTTAACCACAAACCCGACGCTCATGCGGAAGGTGGGCATTTCGGACTACGAAGCGTTCGCGAAAGACGTGCTGACGGTGGTGACGAACAAGCCGATTTCGTTCGAGGTCTTCACCGACGAGTTCGGGGAAATGAAGCGGCAGGCGCTGAAAATCGCCGCGTGGCAGAACAACGTTTACGTCAAAATCCCGATCACGAACACGCGGGACGAGAGCGCGTTGGATTTGGTGCGAGAGTTGGCGGTGGAAGGCGTGAAGCTGAACGTGACGGCGATCCTGACGGAGGCGCAGGTCGACGGGGTGCTCGCCGCGCTGGACGCGGACGTGCCGGCGGTGGTCTCGGTCTTTGCCGGGCGGATCGCGGACACGGGAGTCGATCCGGTGCCGATGATGGCGAAGAACAAGTCGAAGTTCGGCGGAATGCCGAAGGCGGAATTGCTGTGGGCGAGCGTGCGCGAGGTGCTGAACATCCGGCAGGCGTCGGATTGCGGCTGCGACATCGTGACGGTGCCCCACGACATTCTCAACAAAGCGCTGAAGATGGACGGGATGGATCTGGGTGCGTTGTCGCTGGACACGGTCCGTATGTTTGCCCGGGACGCCGAGGCGGCTGGCTTCGCGTTGTAACGCGTTAGAAAGCTCGATTACCTCCTCATGCTAGATCGTTCGACCCGGGGAGCGTCCCACGGGAATCTCTGGTTGGCGTTCGTCGTTCTCGCGACGGTGAGCCTGGTGGCTCATTACTCGCACGCGCGGGATTTTGGGATCTACGAGGATGACTATTATTTTACCGTCCCCCCGTTGTCGTTCGACTTCGAATACCTGACGAAAAAATGGGTGCACATCATCACAACGTTGCCGCAGGGGCGTCCCCTTTGGGGCCTTTTGAATCAAACGCTGACGTGGCTCCTCGGAAAACTCCCGAGCTTGACCTGGGCGTACGGCGTGATCTGGCTGATGTCCACGGTGACAGCCGTTTTTGTCTACCGATTTCTCGGTCGATTCGTTCCGCGGATGGCGGCGTTCGCGGGTGCCATTTTCTTCGTCCTCTTTCCGCCCGATACGGCGAAAATCATGTTGATGCATTACGTTGCATTTCCGTTTACGACGATTCTTCTCATTGTCGCTCTGACGCTTTTTTTGAATGGGAGGACTTGGGCAGCTTATGCGATGTCCGCAGTCATCTTGCTGACCTTCGAACCGCATTTCCTTCCTTTTCTAGCGGCTCCGCTGCTGTTCTATCCGACGACGTCCCGGAAGTTATTGTCAGCACTCGCTTTGCACGTTGGCATTTGCCTGGGAATCTTCACGGTCGTCATGGTGGCGCGCAGCCTCCTCGCGGAAGAACGCATTTCCGAAGTCCTCGCTCAGCCCTGGGTGGTCGTCTTCCGAGCGTTGACGGCGCCGTTCATTGGGGTGGCCACGACACTCTTTGCGATGGGCGAGAGAGTCTGGACGGTGATCGTGAATCTGGATCTCCGTGAGTTTGTCCTACTCATGGCGGTATCGTTGGCCCTGGCGGGAGGCTTGAGTTGGATCGGTAGACGATCCGAAGGGGAGGAGAACGGAAACACCAATCGGTGGGATGAATGGTTTTTTCTGGTCGGTCTCGTATTGGCAGCAGGAGCCTACGGCTATCGGTTTATCGACGACTATTACCCGCCGACGACGACTTCCGGGCGTCTGAGTGCACTGCACCAGCCGTCCGCTTTGGGATTTGCTTTGGCATTCAGCTGTGTTGTCGACGTGGTCGATCGGTCGTTGATAAAACGCCTGGCTTGGCGACCCCTCGTGCCCTGTCTGCTTGGACTCTATTTTGGATTTCTGATTACTTATTTCGACCGGATTCAGCGGAACGATTACGTTGCGACTTGGGCGTTCATGCGCGGCTATTGGAATGATTTAATTGGCCAGATTGGAGATCTAGACGGAGACGAGGCACTGATCGTCGATTTGCAGGGCGCTTCCGATCTCGTTGGTGGATCCGTTACTATGGCCGGTTATCGGCTGGGGCAGATGGCAACGCCGGGTCGGGCACTCTCGGACTTCGTCGCCACTCCAAACCAGTGGGCTGCGCTCAGACAGATGCGAGGCTTGTTTCCGGATTCGGACATGGAAAGTGCGAACAATGGCGTTCTTATCAAAACTCCCTCCTGGTGGGAGCCGGATTGGTTCGTTTTGGAAGATCAAAACTTCATATTATTCCGATACGAGGCCGGTCGCTGGGTTCGAAGTATGACTTCGATCGAGTTAGTCGGGAAGCGGCTCACCCCGCGGGCGACGCAAGATTCTTACCGGGATCCCCTCGAGAAAACGAGGGTGTATGACTTCATCTTTCGAACCAACCTCAGCCCGAGCCGTTCGGAGATGCAGGAGAGAACGCGACGCAAAGAGCTGAAACAGGAGGAGAATCGATCCAAGCGACAGGAACAAATTAAACGAATGTTGGAAGCTGATCAGACTGAGCTTCGAGCACGGCCAGCGCGGTGAAAGCGCAAAAGTAAACTGATGGTGAAGGTTGAGAGTAGGGTTCTGCGTCAGACGGTCTGTCTGGCTCTGGCTATTCTTTTTACGATCGGGGGCATTCAGATGTCCGAGTGGCGAGGGCCTTTGGCGGCGGTGCCAAATTACGATGATGCGGTTTATTTTCTGAGCGCGACTCGGTTGATCGAGGCTGGGCGGGCGGATGGGCTGGGTGGGGTCGCGGAGGAATTGCGGAGCGAGGGGCTGCATTCGCCTTGGTCGGTGGGGGTGGCAGTGGCGGCATTTTTGACTTTTGGCTACGTGGATTGGGCGCCTTATGCGCTCAATTTTTTCGTGGTGCTGGGGTTGCTGGTGGCGTTGTCTTGGATGTGGCGGGCGCTTCGGTGGTGGGAATGGGGGAGTGGGCTGGTGGTGTTTCTGGCGCTGCCTTTTGCCGCAATGGCGGTGGTTCAGTTCCGCCCGGATCTGGCTTGGGCGGTGGCGGTGGGGTTTTGCGGGGTCTATGGGCTGACGGTGCCGGGTTACTTCGAGCGGATGGGGCCTCGGTTGATTCACGCGGTGATTTGCGCGGTGGCGCTGTTGGTGAAGCCGTCGACGTTTGCGATGACGGGGATCGTCTTTGCGTATTCCGTGGGCGGCCGGGTTCTCCTCGAATCGGTGGCGGCTGGGCGGATCGATTGGCGGGCAATCTGGCGGACGGCTTGGGTGCAAACGGTTGTCGTGATTGGGTTGACGGCGGTTTACGCGGTGCCGTTCGGCGCTGAGACGTGGCACTACTTTTTCACGAATTCGTTCGGGGCGAACGAGGAGATCTGGCGGGCACCGGGGTCGGTGGTGGAGAAGTGGGCGTATTACGGGGTCGGGTTTGGCGCGGCGAATAATCTGGGGTGGGTGGGTTGGATTCTGGTCGGGGTGATTGGGGTGGGGGTTTTTTCTCACGCCGAAGGGCGAGACGAGCGGGAACGAGCGAGGCAACCGCGGAGGCGCAGAGAGGGAGAACCCCTGACTTGGTTGGCCTTGGGAGGATTGCTGGTCGTGACTTACGCGTTGAGTTCAGGATTCGGGATGAAATCGCCGTTTTTGGGTGGGGCGTTTTTTGGGTGTTTTGTTTTTACGGCTGCTTTCGGATGGAGCGAAGTCTTTGAGTTTCGGATTTCAAATCTATCGAAAGTCGTTGCTCCGGGGTTGGCGGTCGTGGCGCTTTTGATCTGGCAGTGGCCGCCTTACGCGTGGTCTCAGGCGGGCGAGGTGGGGCGGAATTTCTCGGAGGTGGAGCGGCAGGTGATCGACGTGATCGACGATTTGGATTTGCCGGAGGACGTGAACCTTCTCTTTTCGCAGTCGGGGCCCCTCATGCGTGAGAACGTGGAGATGTGGCTGCTGCGCAACGGGCACCGGACGGAGGCCGTGAAGGGAGGCTTTCTCAAGACGGTGAAGCGGTTTGAGAATAAACGGCGGCAGGCGGACGTCGTTTTCGTTCAGGACGCGGGGATGCGGGATTCGTTCGCGAATTTACCGGCCGAGGGGTTGATGCCGGAGTTGGTCGAATCGATGCGGGGGGCGGCTGATTTTTCGCTGGCTGGTGAAGCGGTCGGGGGGGACGGGAAGAAGGTTTACGTTTACCAGCGGACGGTGGGGCGGTGAACGCGCTGGTGCACGGGATCGAGGTCAATGACCGGCATGGGGTCGGCATTTACCTGCAGCGGCTGTTTCCGCGCAACGAGGACTTCGTGGTGTTTCGGTCGCGGGAGCTTTACGGGGGTGGGTCGGATTTTGGCGGGAGGGAAGTGTTTCTGGGAGATCGGTTCGATTCGATGGGAGCGCTCCGGGAGAGGTTGGCGGTCGAGGGGGACGGGGTGGAGCGGATCTTGTGCGTGCCGTATTACCCGGAGGATTTTCGCGTGGCGGTTTTGCTCAAGGAGGTGACGGGGGCGCGGCTGTGCACTTACTTGATGGACGATCAGAACGTGATCGCGCGGGAGGTCGGGAACGGAGTGGTGCGACGGTTGGTGGAGGCGAGCGATCTGTGCCTGGGGATTTCGCGGGAGATGGGTGCGGGGTATGGTGGGAAGTATGGGCGGAAGTTCTGGTGGTTGCCGCCAGTGGTGAATGCGAGTCGAAGGGTCGACGGGTCGAAGGTCGAAGGTCGGCGAAGGTGCGCGCTGGTGGGGAATTTTTGGAGTGCGCGGCAGTTGGCGGATTTTCGGGCGATGGTGCGGGGGTCGGGGTGGACGGTGGATTGGTTTGGACGAGGGCCGGATGCGACGTGGTTGAATTGCGACGCGGCGGAGTTGGCTGCGGATGGGATCGTGGTGCGGGGATTCTTGCCGGATGCGGAGTTGATCGAACGGCTGCGGGCTTTCCATTTTGCCGTGGTGCCGAGCGGGCGGATGGATGCGGACGATGACAAGCTGTCTTTCGCCGCGATGAGCTTTCCGTCGCGGTTGGTCTATTTATTCACGCAGGTTGGGCTGCCGGTGCTGTTGGTCGGAAACGGGGTAAGCGCGGCGGGACGATTTATCAAGGCGACGAGCACCGGGCTCGTGGTGGGATACGACCAGGGTGAATTCACGGTCGCGGCGGAGAGGTTGGTCGGGGCGGGTGACGAGTATCGCGAGGCGGTGAGGGCGGCGGCGGAGATCTTCGTTTTGCCGGAGGGTGGTGAGTGGATCTGGCGTTCTCTGGCCGCGGGGCGGGCTGTCGACGATCGTTTTGAGCGGGTGCCGGGGTTCGAAGTGACGGCCCCGGTTGCGACGATGAAACGGGTCGTGGCTACCCGTCGGCGGGGTTGGCTCGAGTTTGATTTTTCCGAGTGGAGGTATTCGCGGACAGTGCAGTTGCCTTGGATTCGGAGGCGGACCGCGATCTCGGCGACGGGTCCGCATTCCTTCGCGGTGGGGACTTACCAGCGGGCGATGGCGGCGGCGATGATCAGGAAATTAGTTCCGAAGGGTGGGTCGATCCGGTTGCTGAATGGCGAAATGAGTGATTTGCGCCCGTTGGCCCGAGACTTTGAATTGGTGCAGGGGGAGGGCGTGAGCGTGGACGCGCTGGTGAGCTTCGACCGGGAAACTGCGGGGTCGCGGGGGCGGTTGGAAGGGCTGGCAAAGAGGGGGGCACTCCAGGTGCATTGCTGGACGGCGTACCTGCATTCGGGGCACTTGGAGGTGGCCCGGGCGGGGCGGGATCTGCTGGATGAATGGGAGGAGGGCGACGCGGTGGTCGAAAAAATCATGGACGACGCGGAGTTCCTGTTCATGTCGCCGCGGGCGATCGAGGAGTTCTGGCCGGGAGTCGACTCGGCGAGAATCGGGCGGGCGTTTTCGTTGAACGTTTGTTGGCGAGGGGCGAAATGACGGCGAGGCCGACGATCACGCTGGTCACGCCGAGCTTTCAGCAGGCGGGGTTTATCGAGGAGACGATTGCGAGTGTCGTGGCGCAGGATTACGCGGAGCTGGATTGGTGGATCGTTGATGCTTTGTCGGACGACGGGACGGGGGAGATCCTCGATCGTTGGGAGGGGCGTGAGGGATTGACGATCGTGAGGGAGGAGGATGAGGGGCAAGGGGACGCGATTGCGAAGGGATTTGCGCGGGGGACGGGGGACGTGCTGGGATGGCTGAATTCGGATGACGTGTTGCTGCCGGGGGCGTTGCGGGCCGTGGGCGAGGCTTTCGCCGCCAATCCGGATGCGGTGGTGGTGTGCGGTGCAGGGTGGAAGGTGGACGCGGAGGGGCGGCGGACGAAGCGGGTGGCGGCGCGGGAGTTTGACGGGCGTTTGATCCGGACGGCGCTCACGTATTTGCAGCCGGCGATGTTTTTTCGGCGGGAAGCTTACGAAGCGGCGGGAGGCCTCGACCGATCGCTGCAATACGCGATGGATTGGGATCTGTTCATGCGGCTGGCGGAGCGGGGGCGGGTGGTGGCGATCGACGAAGATTTAGCGGAATTGCGGTGTTATCCCGCGACGAAATCCGAGGCGGGCGGGTGGGCGCGGCTTCGTGAAATCGCGGAGGTCGGGCGGCGGGCGAATGGGCCGATGGATCGAAATTGGCTCGCTTACGGGCTTCGGCGACTTGTGCGGGGAAGTTCGATCGGTCGGCGGTGTGCGGACTTTTTACTTTCGAAGATGTATGCTCCCAAGACGGTGATGGTGACGGGTTGGCCGGAGGAGCAGGGGTGAGGGTCTGCACGACGGTCTTCAGTTACGCGGGGGCGCAGCGGGTGGTGGAGCGGCATCTTCCCGTGTGGTGGGCGAACTCGGACGAGGTGATCGTGGTGTTCCCGGAGGACTCGCGGAACGCGTTGCCGGGAACGCGCGTTTTTCAAACGGGGCTCTCGAATAAATACGGCGAAGAGTGCTTGAGGCGTCAGCTGGAAGGGATGCGCCACGCGGCGGAAACGGTGGCGGACTATCACGTTTTTCTCGAATACGACGCGTTTCTGCTTCGGAGGCCCGAACCACGGGTCGGCGTGCAGGCGAACCTTTTCAAAAATCATTTCCCGCAGCTGGCGGGAACGCACTACGGGCATTTTCCGTGGGTGTTCGACGCGGGTTCGCTGCGGACCTTCGTCGAGGGCGCGACGTTTGAGCCGTTTCAAAATGGGTTCGTTGACCGGTGGATGTGGTCCCAGGCGGAGCGGATGGGATTACCAATCCACGACTTGCTGGCCTTGCGGGAGGGGTTTTCGCGGAATACGCTTGCGGGATTGAAAGAGCGAGCCGTGGCGGTGCGGCGGGCGGAGCGGGGCGCGTATGCGTTTCACGGCATCAAAGACCCGCGATTGCTTGAAAAAATCAGAACGGCTTACGACAGACGACGATGAAAGTGTTTACATTTTATTCTCCCGTGGAGGGGAAGCGGGAACGGGATGAGCTGGCGCTCATCGAGCAGTGGAAGCAGTCGTGGGTGGCGATGGGCTGGGAGCCGGTGGTGTTGGGTTACGAATCCCTGGAGTTCGATGCGGAGTTGGACGCGCTGGTCAGCCGACTGAAAAAGCTACCGAGCATCAACAAGCACAACCTGGATTATTGGTGCTACCTGCGGTGGATCGCGGTGGCGCAACGCGGGGGGGGATTCATGTCGGACTACGACGTGATTAACTATTCGTTCGAGCCTCGGGAGGTGGGGGAACTGACGGTCTACGAGGAGGACGTGCCGTGTCTGGTGAGCGGGACGCGGGCGGAATTTCTCCGAGCGGTTGGCTGGTTTGCGGCGGAGCCGTTGGGTTGGAAGCGGTCCTTTCGGCGGGGTCAGCACACGTCGGACATGGTGATCCTACGGCAGCACTTGCAGGAAGTGCGGCAGGTGCGGGAATGCGTCGAATACGGGAAGCCGGGTTGGGAGACGGCGGCGACGGTCCACTTTTGCAACAAGGTGATGAAGCCGACGGCTTTGATCCCGCGACACGAGCACATCGAGCGGCTGCGGGCGCTGCCGGACGGGATCGCGAACGCGGCTTGATGCGGCGAAGCGTTGGATGAGGGTTGCTTTCGTTTACGCCGGAGGCCGGGAGGGACGTCGGGAGGAGGTGGCGCGCGGCGAGGCGGCGAGCGAATTTTTTTACGGGGCGGTCGAGTTGGAGCGAGCCGGTTGGACGGTCGGGATCTTTGACTTGGGCGAGCCGAAGGTCGGGTGGCTCGCGACGGCGCTGAATCTGGGCTTGGGTTGGGCGGCTCCGGTGAAACTGCGGGGTGAGGATCTGGTGGCGGTGAGGGGCCTGGCTAGCGAGCTGAATCGGTTCGACTACGTGGTCGGGACGGCGACGGGGCTGGCAATGGGTCTGGGGGTTCTGAGGCGGTTGGGTTGGTTGCGGTCGAAGTTGGTCGGAATCCACTGCGGGGTGGTCAATTTTCCCGTCGCCGGTACGCGGCGAGTGACTTCGCGGTGGGCGCTGGGCGCGCAGCGGTGCGTTCTCTTCGCAGAGTCGGAGCGGGCGGAGGTGGAGCAACGGTTTGGCGGGCGGGCGGAGGTCGATGCGTTCGGCGTGGACGTGGATTTCTGGACTCCGGCGGCGTCGGGCGGAGCGGGGGATTACGTGCTGGCCGTGGGCAACGACGCTCGCCGGGATTACGCAACTTTGGTGGAAGCGGTCCGGGGTTCGGACGAGGCGGTCAAAATCCTGACAAATCGCGAATTGCCGTCGAATCTGCCGGAGAACGTCGAGCACGTGCGTGGCTCGTGGCATCGACCAGCGGTATCGGACACGGAGCTGCGGGAGCTCTACCGGGGCGCGCGACTGGTGGTGGTGCCGCTGGAGGAGTCGCTGCAGCCGTCGGGCCAGAGCGTTGCGTTACAAGCGATGGCGTGTGGAAAGACCGTCGTGCTGAGCCGCACGCGGGGGCTCTGGACGGGGGAGGATTTTGTCGACGGGCAGCACGTCCGGCTGGTGCCGGCTGGTGACGCGGACGCGCTTCGGTTGGCGCTGGGAGCGGGTGAGCTTAGCGCCGCGGGGGTTCGGCAGCGGGTCGTCGAGCGCGGCGGGATCGGGGCCTTCGCCGAGCGACTGGGCCGGTTGATGGCGTAACCCTGCTGCCGGGAAGCTCGGCTCCAATTATTTCGGAGTCCGTTTCGGTGCCGTTTTTGATCTAGGGTTCGGGCGCGTCCCGCGATGTGCACATGATTTTATCCAACAAAAAAAGAAAGCCGACGGTGGCGGTGTCGATGATCGCGACGTGCGGCCCGTGGGGCGGGGCGAGTCCGTTTGTCTCGCAGTTGGCGGCGGCGATGTGGGCGCGTGGCTGGCGAGTGGTCTATGACCTGCGGGCGAAGCCTGATGCGGTGGTGATGATCGATCCACGGAACGATCATCCGGCGAAGCGCTTCGGTCTGCGGGAGTTGGCTGAGTTCCGGGAAGTCCATCCGGATGTGCCGGTGTTGCACCGGGTGAACGAGTGCGATCAGCGAAAGGGAACGAGCGATATCGACGAGTTGCTGCGGCGGACGAGCGAGCTGTCCGATCACACGGTTTTCATCGCTGAGTGGCTGAGGGATTATTTCGCGGAGCGGTGGTTCGATCGAAGTCGTCCGCACAGCGTGATCTACAACGGGGCGGACTCGCGGGTGTTTCATCCGCTCGGGACGCGGCTTCCGCGGGAGGGCGAGACGGTGCGAATCGTCACGCACCACTGGTCGGACAATTGGCTGAAGGGTTATGACGTGTATCAGGAAGTGGATCGATTGCTGGCGGCGGGTGAGCTGCCCGGGGTGGCATTTCGAGTGATCGGTCGGTGGCCAAAGGAAATCGATTGGCGCGCGACCGAGACCTTGGGGCCGCTGAGCGGACCGCCGCTGGCGGAGAAACTCCGCGAGTGTCACCTTTACCTCACGGCGTCGCGGTGGGAGCCGTGCGGGATGCATCACGTCGAGGGAGCGCAATGCGGGCTGCCATTGCTTTACCACGAGGACGGGGGCGGCATCGTCGAAGCCGGGCGGCGGTATGGGCTGGGCTTTCGCGAGGACGTGGGCGGGGCGATCCGGCGGGCCGTGACGGATCTGGCCGGGCTGCGGGAAAAGTTGCTTCGGCGGATGCCGTCGGGCGAGCGGATGGCGATGGAGTTCGTCGAGACGCTGCAGCGGCTCATGGTGGAGTCCGAGCGAGGATGAGATCGAGGGGACCCGTTCGGCGGGCCGGGATCGATTTGGTTGGTGGATGAAGGTCTGTATTCTCATTTCGACGATCGAGCGGTATCGGGCGTTGGCGGAGTTCACCGAGCGGCGGATCCGTGAGTATTGGGCGAAAGCGCCGGAGATCCGATATTGCGGCTTGGCCGATCACGCGGCCGGGTTCGAGCTGCGCGACGATCCGCGGAGTTGGATGCGGGTGACCCGCTCGGCGTGCGACGATCTGCTGGGGCAGGGATTTGACGCGGTGTATTTGATTTTGGACGATCATCCGCCGATGACGTGGTGCTGCGCGAAGCATTTGAACCGGACTATTCCGAAGATGATGCAGGAGCTCGGGGCCGTCAGCGTGTCGTTGTCGGGATGGGGTCAGGGCCGAGCGCTCTACGGGGAAAAAGTCGAGCGGGATGGCTTCGTGCTCGATCACTGCGATCGGGATGCGGAGTGGAAGTTGACCCTGCATCCGACGCTTTGGAAGCTGGTGGATCTGCGCGACATCTTGGACCGATTGATTGCGGAGTTGCCCGAAGAGCGGCAGACGCCGTGGGCGTTCGAGCGGGTTGGGGGCGGGGTGGATTCGACTCTGCCGGACCGATTGTTGACAAACTGCTACCGCGTTCGCGGCAGTGCGATGGCGGCGGTGCCGTATCCGAAGAAGTTGCGGACACTGCGGCGGATCACGGACATTTACCGCTGCGCCGTGCGGCAGGTGATGGGGAACCTAGCTCGGGAAGCGGTGGATGGAATGTTGATGGGGACACACCATTATTACCACGGCCCCTACCCGTTGTTTTGGAGCGGAATCCTGCGGAAGGGCCGGGTGAACCCGGACTTTCTGTTTTATCTGCGGCTGACGGGGCGGACTTATTGGTTGCACGAGTTGGAGGATTTCCTGCGTGGCGTCTGAAAATCGGCTCACCGTGATCGGCTCAATGCTGGTCCGGGACGAAGATCGATTCGTCGATCGGGCGGTGCGAAATGCGCTGCCGTTCTGCGATCAGTTTTTGATTGCGGATCACGGTTCGCGGGATGGAACGGGCGACGCGCTGGCGCGTCTGGCGGGAGAATTTCCGGAGCAGGTGAAGGTGCGTCGGATCCGAGATTCGCGGGAAAGCCAGGAGATGTTGCTGCCTTACGTGGGCCGAGAAAAGACGTGGGTCTTCGGCGTCGACGGGGACGAGATTTACGATCCGGCGGGGTTGGCGCGTTTTCGGGCGAGATTGGAGACCAGGGAGTTCGACCGTTGGTGGGTTATCTTCGGGAACGTGCTGAACGTGCGGGACCTGAACGAGGCCGACGGAGAAGCGACGGGTTGGCTGGCTCCGCCGTGTCGGAGCATGACCAAGCTGTATAACTTTGCGCTCATTGATCGGTGGGAAGGTCGGGAGGTGGTCGAGCGGCTGAACGGGGGAACGATCAGATTCAAAGATGGCTTCGACGCGTCGCTGCGGTGTGCCCTGCACGAGACGGTGGGCTGGGACGGGGCGGACTTCCGATGTTTGCACCTTTGTTTTGTGCGGAGGTCGTCGCTGGACTCGGAGGACGCGGGGACGCGGGCAAACATCATGGATCGGCACGCGTGGTCATTCGGCAAGCTGTGGGCGCGGCTCCGAGAGCGTCTCGGCGGAGCGAAGGCGAAGGACTGGAAGCAGGAGAAGTATTGTCGGGGGGACGTGGTGTCGCGGGGAGTGGGAGAATTTTTCAAATAGGCAATGAGGGTTGGATTCGTGGTCAACGGGCGGGTTCCGGAGGTGGGAGCGGTGACGCGTGGCATGCGACCGTGGCACCTGTTCTTCGGGTGGGATGACGCGGGTTCGCCGATGAGCTTCATGCGGTTTCGCTGGATCGCGCGGGAGCTGCGGGGGCGGGCGGAGTATGAACTCTATCGTCCCGGGCGGACCTACGACGCGGTGGTGTTCCTCAAGTCGATGGGGGAGCGGTGCCTGGGGTTGGCGCGGCTGCTGCGAGAGCAGGGGACGCGGGTCATCTTCGAGGCGAACGTGGATTATTATTCGGAGCCGGTCGGGGAGGGTCGGTTTGGAGCGATGGTCCCGACGGCGGGGCAACGGGCGGACGCGGTGGCGATGACCGAGTGCGCGGATGGGGTGATCGCTTCGTCGCGGCACCTGGCGGGGATCTGCGGAGGGTACAACGAGCGGGTGTTCTGGGTGCCGGATAACGTCGACTTTCGATTGATTCCCGCGGGTGGCAGGGAGCGGGTGCGGGAGGACGGTCGGCTGAATCTGTGGTGGAGCGGGATGGCGGAGAAGGCCTGCGAGTTTCTAGCGATCGAGGAGGCTTTGCTCGATCGGCGGGAGCGGGTGCACCTGCGCTTGGTGACGGGGGACCTGCGAGCGGTCAAAGGTTGGCCCGAGGAATTGCGCGGACGGTTTGAGCGGTTGCTGGCGGCGGTGCCGCACTCGGTTCACCGCTTCTCGAACGTCGGGGATTTGCTGAAGCGGTATTCGGAAGGCGGGGTGATCGTGTCTCCGCGGTTTCTCGATACGCCGTATAATTTGGGTCACTCGGAGTGGAAGATTTCGCTGGGGATGGCCTGCGGGTTGCCAGCGGTCGCGAGTCCGGTTCCGAGCTACGGCGACGTGGCTGAGCGGGCGGGGGAAGGGGCGGTGCGGTTGTGCGCGACGGTCCGTGAGTGGGGCGTGGCATTGGATGAGATCCTTAACGCGGGGGGTGATGATCGGATGCGGTGGGGTGGCGCTGCGCGGGAAGTGGTGCGCGATTTTTATTCGACGGAGGTGGTGGCGGGGATGCACTTGGAGGCGGTGGGTGAAGTTTGATTCGCTTCGCGAATTAGGTCTGGGTCGGCGATGGCAAATCGCCGCTCCTTGAGGCGTATGCGGGGAGTTTATTTTCGGATCGGAGAATTTTCGCTGATCAATGCGGCTTTGTTGGCGGCGTTGAGGGAGCGGATGGGGGCGGTGGAATGGCGGGAGGTCGACGTCGAGCGCGACATCGTGCGGGCGGATCGGGGGTTGCTGGCTCGGGCGACCGTGGGGGCGGTCGCTCGATACGGGTGGCGGATCGCCGAGGGGCGGATCCCGCCGAGGGATTTCTTTCCACGGCTGCCCGTTGTGCTGCGAGCGGTGCGGGATTGGTCGCGTCGGGAGTTGGGGGGTTATGCATTTTCGCTGCAGACGCAATCGCTGTTCGATGCGTCGTGCGTGGGGGTGCCCCACTTCGTTTACACCGATCACACCTACCTGGCGAATCGGCGTTACCCGGAGCCAAAGCCCGCGCTGCCGGTCGCGGCTGCTTGGCGGGCGATGGAACGGGGGCTTTACGCGGGTGCGAATTGCACTTTCGTTTCGAGCGAATTCGCGGCGGCTTCGGTGCGGGAGGATTACGGAGTGGAGCCGGGGAGGGTGATCAACGCCGGGTCGGGGTCGAACGTGGATTGGACGGCTGGCGGCGAGGCGCGGGGCGGGCGGCGGATCCTTTTTGTCGGGGTGGATTGGGAGCGGAAGGGCGGGCCGGAGCTGGTGCGGGCGTTTCAGCGAGTGCGGGCGGAGGTGCCGGGGGCGGAGCTTGAGATCGTGGGGTGCCGTCCGGCGGTGGACGTGCCGGGGGTGATCATCCGGGGGCGGCTGTCGCGCTCGGAGACGGAGGCCTCCTATCGGGCGGCGGACATCTTTTGCCTGCCGAGCCGGATGGATCCTTCGGCTTCGGTCCTGGCCGAGGCGGCTGGGTTCGGGCTGCCGGTCGTCGCGACGCCGGTGGGTGGCAACGTGGAGCGGGTCGTGGATGGGGAGACGGGATTTCTGGTCGGCGGCGAGGGATTGGCGGAAAAATTGATTGTTCTGCTGAACGATCACGGAATGCGCGAGCGGATGGGGGCGGCTGGGAGCGCGATGGCGAGGCGCGAGTTCACGTGGAAGGCGGTCGCCGACAGGATTGCGACGCGCATCGAAACCGAGTGTTCTCTCGGCGGCGGAAAATGAAGATCGGGGAAGAATTCAACAAGGCGTGGCGGCTGGGCACGGCTGGGGCGCGGGCGGTGCCTTCGTTCGTGATCGCCGGCGCGCCGAAGTGCGGAACCTCGACGCTGTATGACTATCTGACCGGGCACCCGGGGGTCAGGCGGGGCAAGCGGAAGGAGCCGACGAACTTCCTCCACCATCCCGGCAGCCGGTTGCGATCGGCGATGAATTTTCCGCTTCGGCTGGGCGGTCGATTCGTCGTGGGTGATGCGAGCGTGGAGTATTTTTCGCATCCGGATGGACCGGCGAACGTCCGGTCGGTCTTGCCCGACGCTCGGGTCGTTTTTTTACTGAGAGACCCGGTGAAGCGGGCTTGGTCGGACTACTGGATGTTTCGAAACTTTGGGACCGAGATCGGAGAGTTTGATGAGATCGTGAAGCGGGCGGTCGAGTGGCTCGCGGATGATAAGCTGAGGCCGCTGCTCGATTCCGTGGAGCGGGTAAATTTCAATCCGGTTCGATACGTGGCGATCGGCACGTACGCGCGGATCCTCGAGCGTTGGCTCGCGGTCTGGCCGCGGGAGCAGTGCTTGTTTTTGTGCAGCGAAGATTTTTTCGAGCGGCCCGGTGAGGTTCTGAAAATGGTGCAGCGACATCTCGGCCTGGAGGTGCGCGATCTGCCGGAGGTGTCGATCGCGCGGGACGGGAAGATCGCCGAATCGATGCGACCCGAGACAGAGCGAATGCTGCGTGAATTCTACGCTCCGGGGAACGCGCGGCTCGCTCAGCTGCTGGGGAGGGAGCTGCCGTGGGCGTGAAGGTCGTCGAGCCGGTGCCGGCGGCGGCGCGCCTGAGGTTTTCGGCGCGAGACGTCGTTCGGTCGGCGGCGTATGCGCCAGGCGCGTTGGCTTACCGGCGGCGGTTGGGTGGGCTAAGCATCGGTGCGACGGGGGTAAATTTTGGCTGGATCGAAGAGCCCCGCCGGGCGGCGGAAGCGCGGATCGGTGGCGGGGTCAAGCTGGCGCATTTGCGGGAGAGATTCGGCGAGGGGAGGCGGGAATTTTCGGTCATCTACTTGGTGAGTAGTCTGCTGCACCTGATCCCACACGTGGAAGAGTTGGTGGCGTGGGCCAAGCGGCGAGGGGTGCCGGTGGTCTGGAATCAGAACGGGGTCGCGTATCCGGCGTGGTGCGGGGATTTTTATCCCTGGTTCAACGAGCCGATGCGGCGCTGCATCGGGCGGGCGGACCACGTGATCTATCAGAGTGAATTCTGCCGGCGGAGTGCGGATCGGTATTTGGGCGCGATCCCGGGGGTGACGAGTGAGGTGCAGTGGAATCCCGTGGACGTCGAGCGATTTTCGCCGCCGGAAATTGGCCAATCTGAAGGACCGACCCGTCGGTTATTGGCGATGGGGACTTGTCATTCGTTTTTGCGTTTTCGGGCTTCGGTGGATTGTCTGGTTGAGCTCGTGAGGCGGGGGATGGATGCCGGGCTGACGGTGGCGGGGGAACTGCGGTGGGCCGGGGCGGCGAGGGAGGTGGCGGAGTATCTGGACGAGGTCGGCGTGACGGGTCGGGTGCGGTTTTTGCCGCGATTTTCGCAGGAGGAAGCTCCCGCGATCTACCGGGGAGCGGACGTGCTGCTGCATCCAAAATACAAGGATCCCTGCCCAACGGTGCCGATCGAGGCAATGGCTTGCGGGCTGCCGGTGGTGGGATCGCGGAGCGGTGGGATGCCGGAGCTGGTGCCGGCGGATTGCGGGGTGCTCGTGGGCGTGCCGGATGACTGGACGGGCGATCACGCGCCGGGGGCGGCCGCGATGGCGGACGGGGTGGAAACGATCCTGGCGGGACGGGAGCGATTTGCGTCGGCGGCGCGGGCCTGGTCGTTGCGGTCGTTCGACAAACGGCGCTGGGTGGAGCGACACGCGGAGATTTTTGCGAAGTTGGGGGTGGCGGACTGAAGGCAGTGGTCTCGATTCTCATGCCAGTTTTTAACGGGGTGGCGGATCTGCGGGCGGCGATTGGCAGCGTGTTGGCGCAGTCGTTCCAAGATTGGGAACTGGTGGTGATCGACGACGGTTCGACGGATGGTAGCGCCGAGGTGGCGGAGGCGTCCGGGGATGCGCGGGTGCGCGTGGTGCGGAACGGCGAGAATCTGGGTTTAGTCCCGACGTTGAATCGTGGGCTGGAGGAGGCTCGGGGGGAATTTGTCGCACGGTGTGACGCGGATGATCTGTGCGCAACGGGGCGACTGGCGGCGCAGGTGGCTTTCGCGCGGGGTAACCCGGCGGTGCCGCTGATCGGGTCGGACGCTGGATTGATCTCGGAAACTGGGCGTTACTCTGGGCGTTGGCGGACCGGGGGGATGGCGGATCTGGTGCGGTGGGAGCTGAATTTTCGGACGCCGTTTGCGCACAGTTCAGCGTTTTTTCGACGGAAGGTCGTGATCGAAAAGTTCGGTGGTTATCGCGATCGGCTGGCTTCGGAGGACCTCGATCTTTGGTCCCGCGTTGGGCGGGAATTTCCGGTGGTGACCCTGCGGAAGCCACTCGTGAAGTATCGCCAGCACGGTCGCTCGATCATGGCCGCGGCGAACTCGGGTGGTGCCAACGTGGACGTGGCGGCCTGCCTCCGGGAAAACTTGCGGGGGAGCGCGCCGGGTCTGGACGCCGCTGCGGTGGACGTGATTGCGGGAGCGTGGTCGGGGACCTGGCCGAGCGAGTGGGGCATGTATTTCGCGGCGGTGGCGGAATTGCGGCGGGGATTTCTGAGGGGAAGGCGGCTGCCGGGGTTGCGGCGGGTGGTGGCTGACGAAAACTACGCGCTCTTCTGCCGCTCGCGGTTGGCTGGGCGGTGCGGTGGATTACTGGAAGCGTTGCGGCGCGAGTCGGGGGAAGACTTTTTGGCCCTGCCGTGGTTGCGGATGGGAGTGACGATGGTTCGATGAAGTTTCTGTTTCTTTCGAGTTACGCTCACCTGGTTTTGAATCGGAGCGGGGATCGGGTCTCGGGTGGTGCGGAGCTCCAGGTGGCTCTGTTGGCCCGTGAGCTGGCGGCCCGTGGTCACGAAGTCGTGATCGTCGGCGGAGACGTCGGCCAGGCTGACTCGGTCGTTGATGGTGTGCGGCTGCGGAACGGTGGAAAATTCCAGACCGGAGCCCTCGGCGATGCGCTGCGGGCTTTGCCAAGGGTGATCGGCATCCTCCACGACGAACGACCCGACTTCGCGCTGGTGCTTGGGTGGACGACCTGGCTGACGTTGCTCGGCTGGCTGCGCGGCATGTTTGGTTACCGAGTGGTGTTTGTGTGCGGCCTCGACACGGAGGTGAATGGGGAATTTCGCCGGGAGAATCCGGTGCGCGGTGCGCTGTTTGAGCGGGGGGTGCGGGCGGCGGATCAGCGGATGGCGATGACGGAGCACCAGGCGGATCTGTTCGTGGCGTCCGGGATGCACTGCGGGATGTATCGCAATCTCATTCTGCCGCGGGCGAAGCCGCGCACTGCGGAAAAATCGGTGGACCTCCTCTGGGTGGCGCGGTGCCAGCGGATCAAGCGGCCACATTTATTTTTAGACCTGGCTGAGCGGCTGCCGGGTGTGCGCTGCGAGATGGTCTGCGTGCGTGAGGACGTCGACCTTTGGGAGTCGGTGGCACGCCGGGTAGAGGGGATCGCGAACGTCACGTTCATCGAGCGCGTGCCGTATCACGAGGCGCAGGAGCACTACGACGCGGCGAAGATTTTTGTGAACACGTCGACCTACGAGGGATGGCCAAACAGCTTCATTCAAGCGGGCTTGGGCGAGACTGCGCTGGCCTCGCTGGACGTGAACTCCGACGAATTGTTCGGGCGCTTCGGTCTGGGAGTGTTCGGGCGCGGAGATTTCGGACGGTGGACGGAGGACATTCGGAGTTTGCTCGCGGACGAAGGGCGCTTGGGCAGGTGTCAGCGGGAAAGCGAGCGGTTTGTGGTGACGCTCCACGACAACGGGCGGAACGTGGATTTGTTTCTGGGCGCGTTGGCCGCCGCGTGAGCACTTGTCAGCGTTCGCGGACGCGGGCATATTCTCAGGGTTTTTTATGAAGGTTTACATCGATGGGACGTTGCTCGATCGAGAGCACGCGAAGATCTCGGTTTTTGATCACGGGTTGCTCTACGGCGATGGGGTCTTCGAGGGGATCAGGTTTTACGAGGGACGGGTGTTTCGCTTGGAGGAACACGTGGACCGGCTGTTCGATTCGGCGAAGGCGATCTGTCTGCAGCCGACGTTGGACAAGGCCGAAATGACGGCGGCTGTCTTGGAGACGATCCGGGCAAATGAATTGCGGGACGGCTACGTGCGGCTGGTGGTCACGCGCGGCGAGGGGAACCTCGGCTTGAGCCCGGAGCACTGTCCGCGGGCGACTGTGATCGTGATCGCTGCCGCCATCACCCTCTATCCGGCGGAGATGTATGCAAACGGATTGAAGGTTGTGACGTGTGCGACCCGGCGGATCCCGCACGGGGCACTGAGTCCGATGGTAAAGTCCCTCAACTACCTCAACAACGTGCTCGCGAAGATCGAAGCGACCCACGCCGGAGCGGGCGAGGGTCTCATGCTCAACGAGCAGGGCTACGTGGCGGAGTGCACGGGTGATAACGTCTTCATCGTGAAACGTGGGAAAATCTACACGCCACCGATCGCGTCGGGGGCGCTGGCCGGGATCACGCGCGAAGTTGCGTTCGAGTTGGCGGCGGCGGCTGGCCTGGAGATTTCCGAACCCGAGATGACACGATACGACATCTACACGGCGGACGAGTGTTTTCTCACCGGCACAGCCGCCGAGGTGATCCCGGTGGCTGAGCTCGACCGGCGGCCAATTGGCGACGGGAAACCGGGGCCGGTGACTCGAGACCTCATCGCGCGGTTCCGCGAGTTGACAGGGACGACGGGCACTCCGATCTATTAGCGATGCAGTGTGACGTTTGCGGCGAGAAAGAGGCCACCGTGTTCCTGACGCAGATCGTCGAGGGAAAGATGCAAAAGGTAAATCTTTGCGATCCCTGCTCGAAGGCCAAGGACGTGGACGATCCGACGGGTTTCGCCCTCGCGGATTTGCTGCATGGCCTCGGTGCCGCGGAACAAATCGACCAGAGTCCGGCGACCGTGAAGTGCCCGGTCTGCGGATTCACGCAAGCGGACTTCAAAAAAACCGGTCGGCTGGGCTGCAGTGCTTGCTACGACACGTTCGCGGAAGGGCTGATGAGCATGCTTGGCAACATGCACAAAGGAACGGAGCACTTCGGGAAGGTGCCGGAAGGGCGGGCGAGGACCCGCCAGCTCGGAACAAAGATCAAAAACTTGCGAACAAATCTCGAACGCGCCGTGGCGGACGAGCACTACGAAGAAGCCGCGGATCTGCGCGATAAAATTCGGCAAATCGAGCAGGAGATCGCCTCGTGAAGCTGGCAAAGATCCTCGCCAACGCGGGTGAATGGCTCTCCGGCGACGGGCCGAATCGCCAGATCGTCGTGAGCAGCCGCGTCCGACTCGCGCGCAATCTCAACAACCTGCCCTTCCCCGGGTGGGCCAAGCGGGCCGAGCGCCAACACGTGCTGGCTTTGATCCGCCCGGCGGTCGAGGGATTGCCGGAGATGCACGACGCCTACGCGCAGAATCTAACCGAGCTCACGGCGCTGGAACGCCAAGTGCTCATGGAGAGACATCTGATCAGCCGCGAACACGCTGCAAAAGGGGCGGGAAGCGCGGTCGTGATGAACGTCGAGCAGACTCTCAGCTTCATGATCAACGAAGAAGATCACCTCCGCATGCAAGCAATTCGTTGCGGACTACAGCTTGAGAGCGCTTACGCGATGGCGTCGAAGGCGGACAGCGAGCTCGAGAAGCAGTTGGACTACGCCTTCCACGATCAGCTCGGTTATCTGACCGCCTGCCCAACAAACGTCGGCACCGGGATGCGGGCCTCCGCGATGCTCCACCTGCCCGGGTTGGTGATGAGCGATCAGATCAACAAGATCGTGAACTCGGTCAACAAGATCGGCCTGGCCGTGCGGGGGCTGCACGGCGAGGGGTCGGAGGCGATGGGTAATCTCTTCCAAGTGTCGAATCAGACGACGCTCGGCGAGAGCGAGCAAAACATCATCGCGCGGCTCACGAAGGTCATCGAGCACATCATCGAGCACGAGGGGAACGCCCGGGGGACCCTCATCGAGCGGCGCCCAACAACGGTGCTCGACCAGATTGGTCGCGCCTACGGCATCCTGACGAACGCACATTCGATGACCTCGAAGGAGGCGTTGAACCTCCTGTCAGTCATCAAGCTGGGCATCGACCTGCAGCTCTTCCCGGACGCGGCGCGGATCGAGATCGACCAGCTGTTCATCGAGACGCAGCCCGGTCATTTGCAAAAAGGCGCTCACGAACAAAAAATGACCGCCGAAGCTCGCGACGCCTTGCGAGCGCGAATGATCCGGGCGAAGCTACTGAAGTTGCCCGAGCCGGACTTGAGTCAGATCACCGAGCGCGCGAGCAACCCTGAGGAATCCAATGATGAATAATTTTACACCCCGTGCGCAGCAAGTCCTGGCACTAGCCCGCAAAGAGGCGGATCGATTCAATCACAATTACGTCGGGACGGAGCACCTGCTCCTTGGATTGATCAAGCTCGGCCAGGGCGTCGCCGTGAACGTGCTCCAGAAGATGGGGCTCGACCTCGAGACGGTTCGGATGGAAGTCGAAAAGCAGGTTGGGTCCGGCCCCGAGACGAAAATGGTGGGGAATATCCCCTACACGCCCCGCGTTAAGAAGGTGCTGGCCCTCGCTAGCAAGGAGGCCAAGGCGCTTCAGCACTCTTACGTCGGGACGGAGCACATCCTCCTCGGGCTGCTTCGTGAGGGTGAAGGGGTCGCGGCGCGCGTCCTGAAGAGCCTCGAAGTCGACATCGAGCGCACGCGGAACGAGATTCTCAAAGAGCTCGATCCAAATTTTACAGCCGGTGAAGAGGGCGAAGCCATCGGTGCCGAAGTCGGCGGTTCCGGTAAGAAAGACGGCAAGACGCCAGCGCTCCGAGCGTTTGGCCGTGACCTCACCGAGATGGCGCGGAAGGACGAGCTCGACCCCGTCATCGGGAGGGCCGACGAGATCGAACGCGTCATCCAGATCCTCTGTCGCCGCACCAAGAATAATCCGGTTCTCATCGGGGAAGCGGGCGTTGGCAAGACGGCGATCGCCGAGGGTTTGGCGCAGGAAATCATCAGCGGGAACGTTCCTGAATTGCTGCACGAGAAGCGCGTGATTACCCTCGATCTCGCTCTCATGGTCGCCGGAACGAAGTATCGTGGCCAATTCGAGGAGCGCATCAAGGCCGTGATGGACGAGATCCGCAAATCCAAGAACGTCATCCTCTTCATCGACGAGATGCATACCATCGTGGGTGCTGGGTCCGCCGAGGGCGCGATGGACGCGTCGAACATCATCAAGCCCGCGCTGAGCCGCGGCGAGCTGCAGTGCATTGGGGCGACGACGCTCAACGAGTTCCGCAAATACATCGAGAAGGACTCGGCCCTTGAGCGCCGCTTCCAGCAGGTCAAGGTCGAGCCGCCTTCGGTCGATCAAACGATCCTGATTCTCAAAGGTATCCGTCCGAAATACGAGTCTCACCATAAGGCGAAGATCACCGACGAGGCTTTGGAATCAGCGGCAAAGCTGTCGGATCGCTATTTGACCGGGCGCTTCCTGCCTGACAAAGCGATCGACATCATGGACGAAGCGGGTTCGCGGGCGCGCATCGGCGCAATGACGCGACCCCCAAACGTGAAGGAGGTCGAGGCCGAGATCGAAAGCATTCGGATCGAGAAGGAGAGCGCGATCAAGGCGCAGGATTTCGAGCAGGCCGCGGCGCTGCGCGATTCCGAGAAGCAGGCCAAGGACAAGCTCGACAAGGTGCTCGCCGATTGGCGCGCGAAGAAGGAAGAAAAAGAAGTCATCGTGACGGACGACGACATCATGCACGTCCTTTCGAAGTGGACCGGGGTGCCGCTGAACCGGATGGAGCAGAAGGAGACTCAGAAGCTCCTCGCGATGGAGGAGGAAGTGAAGTCGCGCGTGATCGGTCAGGACGAAGGCGTCATCGCGATCAGCAAGGCTCTGCGACGTTCTCGCGCGGATCTCAAGGATCCGAAGCGGCCGATCGGGTCGTTTGTCTTCCTCGGGCCGACCGGCGTCGGAAAGACGTTCCTCGCACGCACCCTCGCGGAGTTCATGTTCGGCGACGCCGAGGCGCTCATTCAATTGGACATGAGCGAATACATGGAAAAGTTCACGGCGTCGCGCTTGATCGGTTCGCCTCCGGGGTACGTCGGCTACGAAGAGGGTGGCCAGCTTTCCGAAGCCGTTCGCCGTCGACCGTATTCGGTCGTGCTCTTTGACGAGATCGAAAAGGCCCACCCGGACGTGATGCATCTTCTGCTTCAAATCCTCGAGGAGGGTCGCGTGACGGACAGCCTCGGTCGCAAGATCGATTTCCGAAATACGATCATCATCATGACGTCGAACGTCGGCGCGGAATTGATCAAAAAGCAGACGTCACTCGGATTCGGAGCGCCGAAGCTAGACGACAACTACGACAACATGAAAGAGAAGATCATGGAGGAGACCAAGCGCGTCTTCAAACCAGAGTTCTTGAACCGGTTGGATGACATCGTTGTCTTCCACACGCTGACCAAGCCGGACCTCATGCGGATCGTCGATCTTGAGGTCAAGAAGGTGACTGCACGGATCCGGGCGAAGTCGATCGAGATCGAACTCGACGAGACCGCGCACGAGCTGCTCATCGAGAAAGGCTACGATCCCGCCTACGGCGCTCGACCGATGCGGCGAGCGGTTGAGAAATATCTGGAAGACCAGATGGCCGAAGAAATTCTCCGTGGGACGATCAAGGAAGGTAACACGGTCAAAGTCACGCGGGCCGGTGAGAAGCTGGAGTTTCACACGACAAGTGAAGAGCCGCCAGAACCGGCTTTGACGGAGTCGGAGGGGAGCTGAGCCCGGGTTCGACGTTCGCTATTCGGAGCTTTTGATTAGCGCCCCCTGTCTTCTGGCGGGGGGCGCTTTTTCTTTGGCGCAGGGAACGGGAATGCGTCGTGCTTCTCGGTCGGGTTGCGTCGGCGAGTAGAAAGTCGCCGGTCCTTGGGGCGATTAAGGAAATTGGCGTTGATGGTATGGAGAGGAACGAATACGGTTTCGAGGATGCGAGGTAATTGGAAAATTCTGACGGGTTTGGCGGTCCTGGCAGGCTGTTTGGGAACAAGTTTGGCCCAGGAGGGTGCGGAATACTCGCGGATCATTTCCACTGGTGATGCCGCCCCGCGGGGGGAAGTCTACGGGTTGCTGACTCAAGGAGTGATTGGAAACGATTCGACGTTGGCGGTCTTTGGGAACAATCAAGGGGCGAAATCGGGCCGAGTCTGGGCGGGGAAGGCGGGCGCGTTTTCGGTGGTTGCTGCCGAGGGGGAGGGGGGCTCGGGGACCGGTTCCGCTTTTACCGACTTCGGTGGATTGTCCATCAACGGAGCCGGGAACGTCGTGTTTTTTGCGGATCTCGACGGCGACGGACTCCAGGCGGGTTACTACGCGGAAACGGCGGATGGCTTGGTTCAAGCAATCCGGGAGGACGCTCCATTTAGTGATTTTCCGAGTTCGATTTTGAACGGCGGGGGGACGGCGGAATACGCCGTGGGAAACTTTATGGCGGTGAAGCTTGAGCTGGAAGATCTGCAAGGCGGGGGGCTGACGACTTTATTGGCAACCGGAAGACCCGGGAATCTGCGGGTCGCCTTTGCCGAGAATCAGCCGGCTCCGTCGAGAGCCGGACTGCCGGCGGACTTGTCGTTCGGTCAGATCTTCGGCGACGGATCGGACAGTTTTGGTGACGTCGGAGCGTTCTTGGGATTCAACGACAGCCAGGAAGTCATTTTTGTTGCCGACGTTTTTTCTGATTCGAACGATTTTGGACGGACCGTCGTTTACGCGGGACCGATCAGCTCTCCGAGCATCGTCGCCGTGTCACAGGAAGCCGCGCCGGGTAGCGGGGGGGGCAGCTTTTCTCGATTTGGATCGCCGGCGATCAGCTCGAATGGGTTCATCGCTTTCGGAGCGGACTTGTTCAGCTCTGAATCCAGTAGCTCGGCGATCTTTTTCGGACGAGCTTCGGGAGTTGAAATGATCGTTCAGTCGGGGGAGGTCGTGCCGGGAGGTGGGTCTGGCGTTGTGTTTGGAGAATTTGGGGAGCTGGCGGTCAATGCACGGGGTGACGTGGTGTTCGCTGCTCAGATCGTCTACCCGAACGAAGATACGCGACCGAGTGTCTGGCTGAAGCGGGCGACGGAGTCGCCGGTGTTGTTGGCTGCGACCGGGAATGTTTTTGAGACAGCGGATGGTCTCGCGGAAGTGACGGGCGTCCGGTTCAAGGGGCAGGCGGCGTTCAATGACCGAAATCAGGTCGCGCTGGTCCTGTCTTTTGGTAGCAGGGACGGGCTCTACGTCGCGGACGTGCGCTCGGGTTACCCGGTGGTTCGGATCACGAGTCCGGCTAGGCGGTCGGATCAGGTGACGACGCGGTCGGCGACGGTGATCGCCGGGACGGCGACCGACCGGACGGGCGTGCGACGGGTGAATGTCGAGGTGACGTCGCGGACGAGCGCGAAGCGAGCTAAAGATGGCGAAAGGCGGCGCGGCCGGAGGAAGCGCGTGGAGCGTTCGGTGAATGTCGCGGCGGACGGGACGTGGAGCTTCCGAGCTCGACTAGCGCAAGGAAGGAATCGCGTGTCAGTCACCGCGACGGACGTACTGGGGAACACGTCGCCGAGCACGGATTTCACGGTGATTCGCTACCGGGGACCTGACGGGGCGAAAGGGCGGAAGCTTTTCCGTAGGCTGAAGCAGCGCGTCTCGGCAGCTCGGTAGCGGCAGGCCCGCGCTGGGTGGCTGGCGGTCGAAGCCGTTTTCACCAACGGCGCGCATCCGGGTCAGCAGCCCGCCTTCCCTGGGTTAGTTGCCGCTGCAGACTTCGGTGATGGCTCGAGACAACGCACTGACTCCGGATTCGAGCTGAGTTGAGGTGGTGCAGAGGGGGGGCATGAAGACGATGGTGTCGAGGATCGGGCGAGTGAGGAGGCCGTGGGCGCGGGCGGCGGTGCAGACTTTGGAACCGGTCAGGGAGGTCCAGTCATAAGAGCGGTTGGACGTTTTGTCTTCGACGAGTTCAATGCCGGCGATCAAGCCGCACTGCCGAATTTCGCGGACGTGAGGGTGGTTGGCGAGGGGGGCGAGGAGGTCGGCGAGTTGGGTGATCTTGGGCGCGAGGCCGGTCAGGGTTTTCTCTGCTTCGAAGACGTCCAGGCTGGCGAGGGCGGCGGCGCAGGCAAGGGGATTTGCGGTGTAGCTGTGACCGTAGTAGAACGTGCGCTGGTCGGCTGGGTTGCCGAGGAACGCGTCGAAGACCCGGTCGGTCGTGAGGGTCGCGGCGAGGGGCAGGTATCCGCCGGTTAGGCCTTTCGCCAAGCAGAGAAAGTCGGGGACAACGTGCTCTCGCTCGCAGGCGAAGAGCGTGCCAGTGCGACCAAAGCCCGTGAGGACTTCGTCGAGAATGAGAAAGATGTCGTGGCGGTCGCACCAGTCGCGGAGCTGGCGGAGGGTGCCGGGCGGCCAGAGACGGATGCCGGCCGCTCCCTGGACGAGCGGCTCGATGACGAGGGCCGTGATCTCGTGAAGGTTGGTGACACTATCCAGATCGTCGGGCGACGCGATGCGGTCGACCGGGAACTGCATCGCGGCGAAGCGGCCGTGAAAAGTCGAGATGCCGCCGACGCTGGCGGCTCCGGCGGTGTCGCCGTGATAGGCGCGATCGAAGGCAACGAAGCGTTGGCGGTCGGGTTCGCCCGAGAGCTGTCGGTATTGAACCGCCATCTTGAGCGCCGCTTCGATGGCGGTGGAGCCGTTGTCGGAGAAAAAGACGCGGCTGAGTGTGCCGGCGGGAAAGAGAGTCGCGAGGCGATGGGCGAGGGTGGCCGCTGGGGCGTTCGTCGCGCCGAGGAACGAAGTGTGCGCAACGCGACCGAGTTGGTCGCGAATGGCGGCGTTGATGCGGGGATGGTTGTGACCGTGGATGTTCGTCCAGATCGACGAGTTGCCGTCGAGGTAGTCGCGTCCGCGGCTATCCTGAAGCATTGCTCCCCGGCCCTCAACCAAGACGATCGGTTCGTGTTCGGGTTCGCACCAAGCCTTCATCTGCGTGAAAGGGTGCCACGTGTTGATCTTGTCCCAGTGGGCGAGGGTGGGTGTGTCGAAAGGTGGCACCGGACTTTTTTACTGGAAGGGGGGACGGTGAGGAAGGGTGGAGTGGGTCGGCAGTTGGCACGCGCGACGCGCAGAGTCAGAGTCCGCTGGAGATGAATCGCGTCGTGGCGAGGCGGATTTGGCAATCGACCGACATTGCTGGCGAGGCTCGCTATCTGAAACAGAGGGCTGACTTCGGCGGCGGGAAGCTGCCGCTCCTTGAAGTGCTTTCTTTGGCTGATACCGTCCGGGGCGTGAATCCGTTGGTTAAGATTTTTTTGTTCCTGGTGGCCGTGCTGTTCCTGACGGCGGTGCTTTCGCCGCCAATTTATTGGGCTGGGATGGCACTGGCAGATTCGGGGTGGGTGCCGGGAGCGGCGAAGTTTCCTTTTTTTCGGTATTGGGGGCGGATCGCGCAGATTTCCGCTTTGGTGCTCATCTTTCCGCTGGGGTGGTGGTTGCAGATTCGAACGCTGCGGGATCTGGGAATCGAGCGAAACGCGCGGAAGGGATCGGACGTTGGTTGGGGTGTTGTGTTTGCGATCGTTCCGCTGGTGTTGCTGGGTGCGGCGTATCTGTGGGCCGAAGTCTACAAGGTGCGGGACGACGTGGGCTGGGCGACGTTGATTCGGGTCGTCGGGACGGCGGGGTTCGTGTCGGTCTTCGAGGAGTTTCTGTTTCGCGGGGTGCTGCTAGGATTGGCGATTCGATATTTTGGTCGGTGGCCGGGAATCGTGAGCGTTTCGGCGGTGTTTGCCATCGTCCATTTTTTCAAACCTAGAGGAGAAATCGCGCGGGAATCGGTGGGTTGGTTGAGCGGCTTCGAGTTGCTGGGGTCAGCGTTTTCGAGCGTGGACTCGATGGCGGTGTTTTTCTGGGGCTGCGTGACGTTATTTGTGATCGGTTTGATCCTGGCCCTAGCGTGCCTCCGGACGCGGTCGTTGTGGCTGCCGATCGGATTGCACGCGGGGTGGATCTTTGGCCAGCAAGGGCTGAATCTTTTTGCGAAGTATCGGATCAAACCTGAAGACGCGTGGCTACCGTGGGTGGGGCCCAACGTGGTGAGCGGGATGGTGCCGACGGGCGTCGTGCCGCTCGGAGCGTTGCTTGTCACCGCCGGATTGCTCTGGTGGTATCTGCGGCGTGATCGGGACGTTGCGACCGTGGGCAAACGCGCTGGGTGAATTGTTTTTTCCTTCGCATTGCTCCGTTTGCGAGCGGGCGACGGCGCCGGGAGTCTTGCTGTGCGGGACTTGCGAGGCGGCGATGCGGCGGGTCGCCGAGCCCCGGTGCGGGATTTGTTCGCATCCGTTCGATGGGATGATGGATGCGGTCGAGTGTCCAAATTGCCGGGGGCACGCGATGAATTTCGACGCAGGAATCGCGGTGATGCGTTGCACCGGCGAGGTGCGCGAGCTGTTGCATCGATTCAAATACAACAACGAGCGGTATCTGCGGCGGCTCTTGGGAGCTTGGTTGGCGGAGGCTCTGGACGACGATCGGCTCGCGGACGTGGAGCCGGACGTCTTGGTGCCGGTGCCGCTGCATCCGGCGCGCGAGCGCGAGCGGGAGTTTAATCAAGCGGAAGAATTGGCGCGCTGGGTGACGCGATTGCGGGGGGTGCCGACGGCTAATCTGCTCCGGCGGCGGCGATACACGGTCACGCAAACGCAGTTCGACCGGACGCGGCGGATGCGGAACTTGCGCGACGCGTTCGAAGTGCGCCACAATGGAAGCGTGGCCGATAAACACATCCTGCTCGTGGACGATATCCTGACGACTGGCTCGACGCTCGACGAGTGTGCTCGTGTGCTGGTCGAGGCCGGGGCTGCTTCGGTAAACGCGATCACGGTGGCTCGCGGCTGATTTTTTCGGATTATGGCGATTTTTAGAAAACCCGTTTGGAAGGCCCTGGTGAGTCGGAACCGAGAGATCCCGGAGGGACTCTTCACGAAGTGCCCGTCCTGCGGGGAGGTGACGCACAACCTGGCCCTGGCCGATAGCATGCGAGTCTGCCCAAAGTGCGACCACCACTTCACGATGGGGTGTCGGGACCGGGTGGCTTTGCTTCTGGACGAGGGGACCTTCATGGAGACGGACGCGGAGATGGTGTCGGTAGATCCGCTCAAGTTCACGGGCGTCGCGGCTTACACCGAGCGCCTGGAGACCTACCAGAAGCGGACTGGACTCAAGGACGCGGTGCTAACGGGCACGGGGAAAATCAACGGAGCGCCGGTCGCGTTGGCGGTGATGGATTTCAGCTTTCTCGGGGCTTCGATGGGTTCGGTCGTGGGGGAAAAAATCACGCGCTCGATTGAGCTGGCGACGAAGGAGAAGATCCCGTCGATCGTGGTCTGCGCGTCGGGTGGGGCGCGGATGTACGAGGGGATCTTGAGCCTCATGCAAATGGCGAAGACGAGTGGGGCGTTGGCGAGGCACGCGAAGGCAAGGTTGCCGTACATCCCGGTGCTGACGAATCCAACGATGGCGGGCGTGAGCGCAAGTTTCGCTTCTTTGGGAGACGTGATTGTGGCGGAACCGAAGAGCATGATTGGATTTGCGGGTCCTCGGGTGATCAAGGAGACGACTCACCAGGACCTCCCGGAAGGCTTTCAGACGGCGGAGTTTCTGGAGAAGCGTGGGCTCGTGGATCACATCGTGCATCGGGCGAAGATGAAGGACGTGTTGGGTCAGTTGATCGCCTATCTCGCTCCTCTCACTCCGGCGGCGGCTCGAAAAAAATGACCTACTCCGAGTCGCTGGACTGGCTGGATTCATCGCAGCAGTTCGGCATTAAGCTTGGGCTGGAGAACACGCGGCGATTGCTCGAGGCGGTGGGGAGTCCGGAGGTGCGTCTGGAATTTCTCCACGTTGCGGGGACGAACGGGAAGGGGTCTGTCTGCGCGATGATGGACGCGGTGCTGAGGGCTTCCGGTCGGCGGGTTGGGCTCTACACGTCGCCGCACCTGGTAAACTTCCGAGAGCGGATTCGGGTCGATGGAGAGTGGATCGGAGAGGCGGAGGTGGCTGCGGGGTTGTCGAGGTTGCGCGAGGCGGTGGGAGGATGGAGGCACGCGCCGACCTTTTTCGAGTTGGCGACGGTGTTGGCGTTAATGCATTTCGCGGCGGCAGAGGTCGACGTCGTGGTGCTGGAGACGGGGATGGGGGGACGACTCGACGCGACGAACGTGGTGGTCCCGCGGGTGAGTGTAATCACGCCGATTGCGATGGATCACGCGCAGTGGTTAGGTTCGACGTTGGACGCGGTGGCGGGAGAGAAAGCGGGGATCATCAAGGCGGGATTTCCGGTGGTGTCGGCGGCGCAGGACCGTGCGGCGGAACGGGTGATCCGGGGCCGGGCTCGCGAGTGCGGGGTTGAGGTCGAGTTTGTCGGGCGGGAAGTGCCGGGGGATTGGGTGGTCGGTCTCGTGGGGCGACATCAGCGGCGGAATGCGGCACTGGCGTTGGCGGGAATCGCGGCGGCGGGGTTTGGGGTGAATGAGACCGCGCGGCGGGCGGGGATCGCGGGAGTGGTGTGGCCGGGGCGGTTTCAGCGGGTGGGGGAATTCGTGCTGGATGGAGCGCACAACGTCCACGGGGCGGAGCAGTTGGTGCGGACGTGGCGCGAGGAGTTTGGGAAGGAAGCGAGGGTTCCGGTAATTTTCGGGGCGCTGGGCGACAAGGACTTTGCTGCGATGCTGCGAGTGCTGGAGGGGATGGCGGAAGAATTTTTGTTTGTGCCGGTGGCTGGAGAGCGTGGGGCGGAGCCGAGGCAGTTTCTGGCGTCTACCGGGTGCGGCGAGCGGGTTTTTGGGTCGCTCGGGGGCGCGATGGGGGAGGTGCTGGCAGGCGCCAAGCGTGGCGGTGCTCCCCGGGCGCTCATCTGCGGATCGCTTTTCCTCGTGGGGGAGACTCTGGCTTTACTCGCGGAGTGAGGTGATGGCCGCCGGGCGGTCTTCGGCTTTGAAGACGGAGGTGCCAGCTACGATGACGTTGGCTCCCGCTTCGCGTGCGGCTTCTGCGGTGTCGCCTGTCATTCCGCCATCGACCTCGATGTCGAAGTCGAGGTGCTTGGTGGACCGGAGGTGGGTGGCGGCGCGGACTTTGTCGAGGGTCTCGGGGAGGAAGGGTTGGCCGCCGAAGCCGGGGTTGACGGTCATAATGAGCAGGAGATCGATCAAGCCCGCGTAAGGCGCGATCGCTTCGAAATCGGTGGGCGGGCTCAAGGCGAGACCGGCGAGGCAGCCGGCGGCGCGGATTTTTTTCAGGGTGTCCGCAACGTCGTGGTCGGCCTCGACGTGGACGGTGATGGTGGCGGCAAACTTGGCGAAGCGTTCGAAATAATGATCGGGGCGGTCGACCATGAGGTGGACGTCGATCGGGAGATCGGTGTGGCGGGACGCGGCCTCGGTGAGGGCGGGACCAAACGAAATGTTGTCGACGAAATGGCCGTCCATGATGTCGCAGTGGATCCAATCGGCCCCGGCGGCGGTGACGGCGGCGACTTCGTCGGCAAGACGGCTGAAATCGCTGGCGAGGATCGATGGAGCGATGAGGGTGGGTCGATCAGGCATGCCGTTTCTATTAGCGGTCGAGCGAGCCTTCGACTACATCGGATTGCGTGGAAGACGAAGACGTGCGGATCGATTTGGAGAGCGACAGTCACTTTATGCGGGAGGCGCTGCGCGGGGCGCGGCGGGCTTACGACGCGGAGGAGGTGCCGGTCGGGGCGGTGGTCGTGAGGGAGGGGCGGATCATCGCAAGGGCCTGGAATCAAGTGGAGACACTCAAAGACGCGACGGCACACGCGGAGATGCTGGCAATCACCCAAGCGGAGGCGGTGGTGGAAGACTGGCGGCTGACGGATTGCGATCTCTACGTGACCAAGGAGCCGTGCCCGATGTGCGCGGGGGCGATCGTGCACGCCCGGTTGCGTCGGGTTGTCTTTGGCTGCTCCGACTTGAAAGGCGGGGCGGCGGGAGGGTGGATCAATCTACTGCAGACGCAGGAATTGAACCACCGGGCGGAGGTGGTCGCTGGGGTCGGTGCTGCGGAGTGCGCCGGGATTTTGAAGGCGTTCTTTCTGGAGCGGCGGGGTTAATTGCCGATGCGGAGGACGTTCCGGGGCCCTGGGGCGCTCTCGAATTTTCCGCCAACGAGAACGCCGCCGCTCGGGAGGGTGGTGAGGCTGCGGACGATGCCGTCGACGCTTTGGTCGTTGGCCGCGGCGAGGGCGCCGCTTGCGCTGAGAGTCGCGACGTTACCGCGTGGTTGATTGGCGAAATTGGCGAACTGCCCCGCGATCACGATATCGCCTTGTGGAAGGATCGCGATTGCGAAGATCTTGCCGTCAGCGCCGCCAGCAGCTGCGAATTTTGCGTCGAGAGTGCCGTCGGGCAGGTAACGGGCGATGTTTTTGACTTCGGCACCGTGAGCTTGATTGAAGAAGCCTCCGACGATCAGGCCGCCCTGGCTATCTATCGCGAGGGCAAACGCGGTCCCGGCGATTCCGCCCGCGGCGTTCGCGAGGAAGGTGGTGTCAAGCGAGCCGTCGGCGTTGAGGCGAGCGAGGTTGGCGACGGGGGTGCCGTCGACGCCATTGAATCGTCCGCCGATGATGACTTTACCGTCGGGAGTCGCGACGGCGGCGTAGATCGAGCCGTTGACGCCGGTTGTTGCGGCTTCGTTTTCGGCGACCGGGGTGGAAGTCGGGGTGTCGGTCGGGGTGGTGCCGAGACTTTGATCGGCCAGCTCGCCGGCGCTCTCCTCGGAGTCCGTGGTACTGATCGCGCCACCCGTTTGGTCGGCTAATTCTGCCGCGCTTTCTTCAGTATTCTGCGGGCTGATCGACTCGCCGCGTTGGTTGGCCAATTCGGAAGCGCTTTCCTCGTTGTCCTGGGTCGGGATGGCGTTCCCGGTTTGGTCCGCAAGTTGGGCTGCGCTCTCTTCGGTGGTAGACTCGTTGCCGAGGCCGCGCTCGTTGGCGAGTTCCATGGCGCTTTCGTCAGCGAGGGCGAAGGGCAGGGAGGTCGTAATCGCGAAGGCGACGAGGAGGAGAACTTTCATTGGTTGAAGTCCAGCCCGAGGGAGCGCGGAAATCAAGCGCCAACGGCGTCGGCGCTCGCCGTCGGCTGGGGTTTGACGAGGTAGCGGACTCCCATGGCGATGACGAAAAGGCCCAGGGCGAGCTGCAGGATGGCTGCGGTGCGCAGAAGGGTGTCCAGCTGCGAATCGAGAGCCATCGTGATCATGGCGGTGAGCGGCATCGCGATCATGAGGGCGGCGGGGAGGGCTGCGAACCAGATCGCGATCCGTCGGCTGCGGAGGAAAACGGTGATCGTGACGAGCGCAAGGGCGGCAAGAAGTTGGTTCGTCGCGCCGAAGAGAGGCCAAAGGGCTTTCCAAGCGGGGATGAGTTCGCCGCTGAGGCCCGTGAATTTTTGAGCGGCGAGAATGCCGGAGATCCCGACGATGGCGGCGGTCGAGGCGAGTCGTGCGGGGAGGCCGTGCCAACCGAAAAGTTCCTCGACGAGGAAACGGGCGAGCCGGGTGCACGTATCGAGAGTTGTCAGGAGGAATGTGCTCACGGCGAGGGTGGCGAACTCCACACCGAGCTTTTCCGGGACGCCCAACGCCCCGAAAAAGACGGCGGCTCCGTTGGCGAAAGTGTCGATCGCGCTGCCCTTCATGCCGCCGACGACGGCGATGCAGCCGAGGGCAAAAGTCGCGAGGACCGCCTCAACGAGCATGCCGCCATAAGCCACGCGGCGGACGTCGGTTTCGCGATCGAGTTGCTTCGAAGTCGTGCCGCTGGCGACCATGCTGTGAAAGCCGCTGCACGCTCCGCAGGCGACGGTGATGAAAAGAAACGGCACGAGTAGGCCGAGGTTCTCGCTGCGGAATCCGGTGAAGAAATTGAGTTGGAAGTTCTGGTGCGCGAAAAGAGCGCCGACGAGTCCGAGGGCGAGGATGGCGTAGAGAAACGTCGCGCTGAGGAAGTCGCGCGGCTGCATGAGCCAACCGACGGGCAAGATCGCGGCGGCGAAGCAGTAGAGGAGAACGATGGTGATCCAAGCGTCTTTGCTGAGAGCAGGCGCAGGGAAGAAATGCCCAATGGCCAGTCCGGCGTAGGTGAGCGCGACGAAGATCGCGATCGATGCCCAGTAGGGGAGTCTCGTGCGAGTGATGACGAGACCGAACGCGATTGCCATGAGAACGAACCAACCCGAGGCCGTCGCGACGGCGGGTGCGCTGACAAATCCAACCGCCGTCAGGTCGAGAAAGACGATAATGACGTAGATGAGCGTCAGTAGGACGAAGAGAAGTAGCAGCTTTCCGGTCCGTTCGCCGACGATGTCGCGCGCGGCGGCGATGATCGATTTCCCGCCGTAGCGCAGGCTCATGATCGTCGAGCCAAAGTCGTGAACGCCGCCGACGAAGATCGCGCCGAAGAGCACCCAGAGCCAGACCGGCCCCCAGCCAAACGCTGCGGCGGCGATGATCGGTCCAACGATGGGACCGGCCCCCGCGATGGAGGAGAAGTGGTGGCCGAAGACGACGGACGCCCGGGTCGGAACGTAGTCGATGCCATCGTTGACGACGTGCGCCGGGGTTGGGTTGGCGTCGTCGACGCCGGTCTGGCGCTCGAGAAAGCGACCGTAGTAACGGTAGGCAAGCGCCGTGAGGGCGAGGGAGGCGAGGAGGAGGATGGCGAGCATTTCGGATGGGAAGCCCGGTGATCAAAGCACGCGTTCAGCGGGAGACAAGTCGCGACGAACTGGGTCGAGGCGGGCGGCTACAAATTCCCTGTCGGGGCCGGAGCAAAACGGGACAGAGACGGAGCAAAACCGGAATAGGAGACGGAGCAAAACCGGACAGGGGGGTGGAAGCAGCGCGGGAAGCGCCTCGGAGGCGGCCGGAGCGGAGCGGAGGCCGCCGGAGAGGCGCTTCCCGCGCTGGCGCGCTTGGTGGGGGCGGCTTGGAAATGCCTTTCCCAAGCAGATGGCCACTTTGCTTTGGCTCGGCTTCCGGCGTGGACGATGATCCTGCGATGAAAAAAAGCAGTTAGCCCACCGCCATCCCGCCGGGTTCGTCCGACGCACGCTTGCAGACTTCAACGCAGGAACCCTCGACGCGGCCACGGCAGCTGCGCATCTGGGAGTGAGCCGCTCCCGGCTCTACGAACTGCGCGGAGTCTTCCTGCGGGAACGCGCCGACTACGGACCGAAGGCCAGCGGGGGAGACCGGTCCGAGGACTGGCCTGCCAAGACGCGATGCCTGCTCGAGGAGTTCCTTCCCCTTCAAAATCCGCCCAACTACCAGCTCGTCGCCGATGAACTCGAACGCCTCTGCGGATTTCGCCGGGCGCGCTCCACGGTCGAGGCCCACGTCAAAGCGCACTACGCGCATCTGGTGCCCTCTGCGGCCCGCAAGCCCCGGGTTTACCGACGCTTCCGCCGCGAGCACATCGGAGAAGCTCTGGCAACACGACAGTTCCATCCACCAGTGGTGGCCAGCCAACTCCAAGCAGACCCTCCTGCTCACCGTGGACGACGCATCCGGACTCAATCTCGCGGGCCGTTTCGTCGGGTCGGACACCACTTGGAACCACTTCGAGCACTTCCGCGAAGCCTTCACCCGCTGGGGGCTTCCCGAGATCCTCTACACCGATGGTCTGAGCCTCTTCGGACCGAGTTCTACCGACGACCATCGCGATCCCCAAAGCGAGTTCCAGCGCGCCATGCTGGGGCTGGGCTCCGCCCACCTCGTGGCTCCCACCCCGCAGGCCAAGGGCAAGATCGAGCGGCGCTTCGGCACCTTCCAGCGACGCCTGGTCACCTTGCTCGCACACGCCCACGCCACAACTTGGCCGCAAGCCGACGCCATCCTCCAGATGGAGATCGAGCGACAGAACCTCAAGCTCAACCGCTCGTCCGGCAAAATCCCCCTCGAAGTCTGGGAGATCCAGTCCCTCCGTGGCCACACTCGCCTGCGTCCTCCTCCGTCTCCTGCCCTCCTCGATCTCCACCTCTCACTCCGCCTCTCCCGACGCGTGAACAACGACCACACCGTCGATTTTGAAGGCCGTAACTACGAGATCTCGTCCACCCTTCGCAAGCGCATCACCATCGTGCATCACCCCGCTCGCCAATTTTGGGTTGTCGAGCATCCGCCAAAACACGTTTGGCCTCCTATTTTAGCCCATTACAGCCTCTGAATACCTGTCCGGTTTTGCTCCGGCAAGAAATCCGGTTTTGCTCCGTCGCCGACAGCGGCTACAAATTCCCTTGCCTCCCCCGGACCGCCGTGAGACTGTCGCCGACCGACAAAAAGACGACTCATGGCAAATACCGAGACATCCGAAGCCGCATCGCTGCAGCTTCACGAAAAAGACACTGGCAGCGCTGACGTGCAGATTGCGTTGCTGACAAAACGAATTAACGAGCTCACCGAGCACCTCAAGGTCCACGCGAAGGACCACTCGTCCCGCCGCGGATTGCTCAAGATGGTCGCCCAGCGGCGCAAGCTTCTCGATTACCTGAAGCGCACCGCTGAGGAACGCTACCAGACTGTCCTCAAGACGCTTCAGCTCCGCAAGTAGGGCGGAGCCAACCAATCTCGAAACTCGTGGGAAGCCCCGGCAATTGTTAGCTGGGGCTTCTTGAGTTTCCCATACCCCTCGCGTCGCATTGGGCGGCGCGAATTCTGAAAGAAAAAACACCATGTCACATTCCGTAAGCGCCCAGGTGGGCAATCAAGAAATCTCCTTTGAAACCGGCAAGATCGCCCGGCTGGCCGATGGCTCGGTCACCGTTCGTTCCGGCGAATCCATCATCTTCGTGAGCGCCGTTTCGGCGACCAAGATCAAGGACGGCCAAGACTGGTTCCCGCTGACCGTCGACTACCGCGAAAAAGCAGCCGCCGTCGGCAAATTCCCCGGTGGTTATTTCAAACGTGAGGGCCGTCCCTCCGAGAAGGAAACCCTCACGGCCCGCATGACGGATCGTCCGCTGCGCCCGCTCTTCCCGAAGGGCTACCTTTACGACACGCAGATCATCAGCATTCTTCTCAGCGCCGACGGCGAGATCGATCCCGACATCCTCAGCATCAACGGCGCTTCGGCCGCGTTGTGCGTCTCCGACATTCCGTTCGCCGGGCCGATTGGCGCGGTGCGGGTGGGTCGCGTTGGCGGTGAGTTCGTCGTCAATCCCCTCCACTCCGAGCGGGCCGAGAGCGATCTCGACCTCGTCTACGTCGGAACGGGCGAAGAAGTCATCATGATCGAAGGCGAAGCCGAAGAGCTCCCGGAAGATCAATTCCTTGCCGCCCTCGATTTTGCGAAGGGCCACGTGAAAGTCCTCGTTGAAGCTCAGAAGCAGCTCGCCGCCGAGGCTGGCAAGGTGAAACGCGAAGTCCCTCTCTTCACCGTGAAAGACGAGCTGCTCGAAGTGGCCTACTCCGTCGCCGGAGACCGCATCGAGTCAGCCCTCTACACGACCGGCAAAGTCGCCCGGGCGAAAGCCGTAGGTGCACTGCGCACGGAAGTGTCCCAGGCCATCACCGAGAAGTTCCCGGAAGCGGGTTCTTTCGAGATCTCGCAGGCCTTCGATTACCTGGAGAAGAAAGCGTTCCGCATCAGCATCCTCGACCGCAAGGAGCGATGCGATGGTCGCGGCGTGAAAGATCTGCGCGGACTCAGCTCCGAAGTCGGCTTGCTCCCACGCTCGCACGGTTCGTCTCTGTTCACCCGCGGGGAGACGCAATCGCTCGCGCTCACGACCCTCGCGACGACCGACGAAGCTCAGATGATCGACGCTTACGGTGGCGGCGAGACGCGCAAGCGCTTCATGCTCCACTATAACTTCCCGCCGTTTTCGGTCGGTGAGACGGGCCGCTTCGGTGGTCAGAGTCGCCGAGAGATCGGCCACGGAGCGCTCGCCGAGCGGTCGGTTGCGCCGGTTATCCCCGATGAATCGGAATTCCCTTACGCGATCCGCGTGACCAGCGAGATCATGGAATCGAACGGTTCAAGCTCGATGGCGAGTGTCTGTGCGGGTTGCCTCGCGCTTCTCGACGCCGGCGTGCCACTCAAGCGCTCGGTCGCCGGCATCTCGGTAGGCCTCGTCACCGAGTTTGGTGGTGACGGACAGCTCGGACGCTACACGACGATGTTGGACATCCTCGGATCGGAAGATCACTACGGCGACATGGACTTCAAGCTTTGCGGCACCGAAGTTGGCGTCACGGGCTTCCAGCTCGACCTGAAACTCGCTGGCATCAGCCACGAGATCATGGCGGAAGCCGTGCAACTCGCGAAAGAAGGCCGCACGCAAGTCCTCGAGCACATGGCGACCACGATCTCCACGCATCGCACGGAGATGAACCAATACGCGCCGCGCATCGAGACGGTGAAGATCCCAGCGGACAAGATCGGCCTCCTCATCGGCCCGGGCGGTAAGACGATCAAGGGGATCGTTGCCGAGACCGGTGCCGAGATCAACATCGACGACGACGGATCGGTTCACATCTACTCGAACAACGGCGACAGCCTCGCGCGAGCGAAGGAGATCATCACCGGAATGACCAAGGAGATCACGGTCGGCGAGATGTACCAGGGCACGGTGGTCTCGATCAAAGAATTCGGTTGCTTCGTCGAGGTGCTTCCCGGCAAGGACGGTCTCGTCCACGTCTCCGAGCTGGCGGACTTCCGCGTGAACCGCGTCGAAGACGTGGTCAAGCAGGGCGACGCCATCTGGGTCAAATGCATCGGCGTCGACGACAAGGGCCGCGTGAAGCTCAGCCGCAAGGCCGCGATGAAAGATCGTGATCAGGCGGAGACGAGCGAGGAAGCCGCCGCGTAAGCGCGCCTCGCGCTCCGCGAAAAATCGAAAACGGCGCACTGGCGGAAGCCGGTGCGCCGTTTTTCGTGGGGGGGAGGGAGGCCGCACCGCAGGATCCTTGGCTTTTTCGAGCGAGGTTCGAAATTACGCGGCGAGCGGTTCCACGCAACGGAGGGAAACGGTATCTCACGCGTGGCCGCCGCGAGAAGAAGCGGGAGTCCGGCGGCGCGGGTCGTTACCTTGGTGATGATTCGAACTCTTCGAAGACGCGTTTGGCGACGCCCATCGCGTTGTAGGCGGCGGGGTAGCCGATGTAGATGGTCATCTGGATGACGAGTTGCTCGATTTCTTGTTTGGAAAGAAGATTGCTGGCGAGAGCTCCGCGGGTGTGCCACTCGAACTGGGGGAGGCTGGCAGAGGTGACCAGGGAGGCGAGGGTGATGAGCTTGCGGGCGCGTTGGTCGAGTGCCTCGTTCGTGTAGAAGTCGGCGAATCCGTGTTCGACGACGTGTTGGGTGAGCTGCGGCGAGGCGTTCATGGCGGCGTCCACGCCGCCAGGCCCGAGGTGAAGGTCGGCGAGCGGTTTTCCCTTTTGGAATTGGTCGGTCATGAGCGGAATGATTTTCTGAACAGAAGGTCGCGAAGAGCGCGAAGACGGAAAGAATACAATCGCTGGGGAGAGACTGCGGCAAACGTAGAATGGGAGAAACCGCGAGGCGGCTTCTCCCATCTTGATGAGCCCGATTCGGGCTAACCCGAACGTGGACTCGTTACTTTTTGGCCTTCTTAGCGGCAGGCTTCTTGGCAACCGCTTTTTTGGCGGGAGCCTTGGCGACGGCAGCTTTCTTAGAAGTGGCTGCCTTCTTGGCCGGAGCGGCCTTCTTCGCTGGCGCGGCTTTTTTAGCCGGAGCGTTCTTGGCGATCGCCTTGGTGGCCGGTGCTTTCTTGGCAGGTGCCTTGGCGGCTGGCTTTTTGGCTGCGGCTTTTTTCACCGGAGCTGCTTTCGCTGCAGGCTTGGGCGCGACCGCTTTCTTGGCGGCTGGCTTTTTCGCCGGAGTTTTCTTAGCGACCGGAGCCTTTTTCGCTGGCGCCTTCTTGACGACTGGATTCTTGGCTGCGGCTGGTTTCTTTTTATTATTTGCTGGCATTCTGTATCCCCCCTTTCGGTCCGCGAGTGCGGAAAATGTGAAAACAATGTGAATAACTCACGTTCTGTTGGGAATAAGTCTTCGCGAGACGACCGTCAACGGTTTTCTCTGGAGACCGGTCATTCGGCCGGTGAATGAAGCCTGGAAAGTGAGTTCGCCGAACCACGAGGTGGTCGATGAATGGCGGGACATCGGGAGCGGGAGGACTATCCACGCATGGCACGCCCGGGTGGAATCGAACCACCGACCATCGGATTAGAAGTCCGGTGCTCTATCCCCTGAGCTACGGGCGCTTTGGGTTGGCTGGCCTTGATGGTAGATCCGGGTTCCCTGTAACTCAAGCGCGGAGGAGCCGCGGCTGGTTTCGAAGTTACGTCGTTCGCCGAGGTGCGAACTTCCGCAGGATCTGAGAAGGATGCTGAATGATTACGCCGGAAACGTCGCAGGATTCGAGGACTCTTGTCAGCATTCCCGAGTCGTGGGCGTCGGTCATGTGCGCGTCTCGAGAAATGAGAATCCCGATATCCATGAGAGCGCATTCGGCAATGATGAACGAGTCGTTCTCTTCCTCGTCCGGTAGTAGCCCTTCCGCTCGAATCTTGTAGCCGATCTGCTCCACGATCCCATGGCCGACCGCGACCAGATTGAACGGTTTGAAATGCCATCGAAGCAGGTTCTGAAGAGCGCTGAGGGCCAACTCGGCACCCGAAGAGTCGGCTGATTGACTGATTACAAACAACTTTTGGGCAACGGTCTGGGGAACCAGTAGTCGCTCGACCTTCAGCCGTTCGAAGATCAGTTGCAGGGCATCAATCGTCGGTTCGTGATGATCGGCGTAGTCGAGGAGCACGCACGTGTCGACCGCGACCGTCGCAATCAATGAACCTTCGCGATGACTGGAGTGTTGCCGCCGTAAATGATGGCCATTGCTCCGCGAAAAGCTTCTTCGCGATCAGTTTCGGCCAATCGATTCAGATCTGTTCGGTGCGAGTCAGCGATTTTCTGACCTTTCGTGAGAGCTTCTTTCGACTTGGTCTTCGCAGTCATCGGTTTTGCTTTCATTCGACGGAGACCGGGGATTTGTAGCCTTACGCTACCCGGCACTTGAGAGACGAAACACGGTCATCATTGACATGTCAATGGGTAGTAACCGGTAATAACTGGTAATAATCGGTAATAATCGGTAGGAGCGACCGGTGGCAACTGAGTGTGCCGCGCCTTGCCAGGAAGCGTCGGGGAGTCTAAGAAACCGAGATGAGTCGAGGTGCGGATCCGCTTTTGATTGCCGGACGGGAATTTGAATCGCGGTTGTTGGTGGGGACGGGAAAATTTTCTTCGAACGAGCGGATGCGGGACTCCCTGACGGCGAGTGGGGCGGAGATCGTGACGGTGGCTCTTCGGCGGGCGGATCTGTCCGGGGCGGGAGACGCGTTTGCGAACATTTTGGATTTTGTCGACTCGGAGCGGTATCTTCTTCTGCCGAATACGAGCGGGGCAATGAACGCGGAGGAGGCGGTGCGGCTGGCACGGCTGGCGGTGGCGGCGGGGATGCCGAACTGGGTAAAGTTGGAGATCCATCCCGACCCGCACTATCTCTTGCCAGATCCGGTGGAAACGTTGCGGGCGGCGGAGGTGCTGGTGAAGGAGGGGTTTGTGGTGTTGCCCTACATCAACGCCGATCCGGTGTTGGCGAAGCGGCTGCAGGATGTGGGGGTTGCGACGGTGATGCCGCTGGGATCGCCGATCGGAAGTAATCGGGGGATCGAGACGCGGGGACAGATCGAGATCATCATCAAGCAGGCGACGGTGCCGGTGATCGTGGACGCTGGAATTGGCGCACCGAGTCACGCGGCGGAGGCGATCGAGATGGGGGCGGACGCGGTGCTCGTGAATACGGCGATCGCGGCGGCGGAGGACGCCGTGGCGATGGCGGGGGCTTTTCGAATGACGGTGGAGGCGGCCCGGGCGGCGGTGCGGGCGGGATTGCCGATGCGGGGGGAGGCGGCGGTGGCGACGAGTCCGGTGTCGGCGTTTTTGGCGGGTGGGTGATGCGGTTGCGGGGCGGGTTTGTTTTCCGTTCGGCTGGGGTGGTCACGTGGTGCCGGGCTGGCAGCCTGCGCCCCGCGGGTGATTTGACAAAATGCGCTTAGTTTGTTCTTTTTCACATTGTTGTGAAAGAGGCGATCCCGAGGAAGACGGTTTACCGGTTGTCGCTATACAAGAGGTGTTTGGAGCGCCTTGGGGAGGGAACGGGGCGGACGGTTTCGTCGGAGTCGCTCGCGAAGGTGGCGGGGGTGAAGCCGACTCAGTTGCGCAAGGATCTGACGCATTGTGGGCAGTTTGGGAAACGGGGGTTGGGTTATGACGTGGGGACTCTCGGGGATCGATTGGGTGAAGTTCTGGGGCGGGCGCGCTTGCAGCCAACGATCTTGGTGGGGGCGGGGAATCTGGGGTCTGCTCTGTTGCGCTACCAGGAGGGTTTCGGGCGGGAGGGATTCGAGATTGCGGCGGCGTTTGACGCGGCTCCCCGGAAGCGGTCGGAAGACATCCGCGTGCCGATTCTGCCGATTGGCCAACTGGAGAAATTCGTCGGGGAAAATTCGATCAAAATGGCGATCCTTTGTGTGCCGGGGACGGCGGCTCAGGAGATCGCGAACACGCTGGTGGCGGCGGGGATTCAGGCCGTCCTCAACTTCGCGCCGATCGTTCTGCAGGTGCCACCGCACGTCATGGTGAACAACGTGAATCTGGCCATCGAGCTGGAGAGTCTGAGTTACTTCATTCAATGAGGTTGAGCGAGCTGGCGGCTCCTGATTTTCGCTTGGATCTGTCGCTGGAGAGCGGTCAGGTCTTCCATTGGTCCCGAAAGGGTCTCGGCTGGGCGGGGGTGGTGGATCGGACGGCGATCCACGTGGAGCAGGTGGGGGATCGCCTCAAGGTGACGCCGGGGTGCGAGGAGCTGGCGGGGCGGTATTTTGCGTTGGACCATCGGCTGGAGGAGATCTTCGCGACGTTTCCAGCCGATGAATTTACGCGGGCTTCGGTGGTTGCTTGCCGGGGGATCCGAGTGCTGAGACAGCCGCGGTGGGAGTGTCTCGCGACGTTTATCACGAGTTCGATGAAGCGGGTGGGGCACATCCGGACGATCTCGCTGCTCATGCGGGAGCGGTATGGCGATCGGGTGGCTGGGTCGGCGGTGGCGGCTTATCCGAGCGCGTCGCGGATCGCGCGGTTGGCGGAGGAGGATTTGCGGGCGTGCGGGCTGGGGTACCGGGCGAAGACTTTGCTGGCGACGGCGCGGATCGTGGACGAGGGGGCGGTCGATTTGGACGCGGTTGCGGGGCTGGAGTCGGTGGAGTTGCTGGGGGTGTTGTGCGGATTGCCCGGGGTGGGGGTGAAGGTGGCAAATTGCGTCGCGCTTTTTGCGTATGAGCGGTTGGAGGCGGTGCCGATCGACGTCTGGATCGCGCGCGTGCTGACGGCGATGCACGGCGGCAACGGTGGGGAATTGAAGCCGCGGGCGCTGGAGGATTTTTGTCGGGAGCGGCTTGGGGACTACGCGGGTTACGTACAGCAATATCTCTTTCACCACGCCCGCATTTCGGGGACCCTCCCGACGGCATGATCGAGACGACCCGCAGCGTTCGGAAGGAAGAGCGCCGTCGGACGGTCGTGGCGATCGTCGTCTCGGTGACGATTCACGCGCTGCTGCTGCTGATTGCGCTGGTCTTTCTTTGGCTGAACGCGGCTTCGATTTTTGCGCCGGAACCCGAGCCGGACGAGCCGGTGACGTTGACAATCGTGCCGCAAGAGCCGGAACCGACGCCGGAGGAAAAGGGCTTCGTGGATAGTGCGCAGGGAGAGGTGACGGAGGACGTGCCGGAGGACGCGCGGTTTGAATCGGACGCGAACACGACGGCGCTTAGCCAAGCGACGCCGACGGATGATTCGGAGGCACCGGCGGTGGACGGACAGGAGGATGCGGGGGCGATCCGCGATCTGGAAATGTCGTTGGGACCGATCGAGCCACCGTCGCAGGCTTCGCCCGCGTCGCAGCCAACGGAGGCTGCGCCGGAGGAGCCGATCGAGCCGACCGAGGAACGACCGCCGGTCGACGAGCCGGCGGATGCGGAGGAGCCGGAGCCGACACCGGAAGAGGAGAAGCCCGAGGGGACGCCGGAGCCTTCGCCGACCCCGACGGCACCGGCGGATCTGGCGTTTTTGGATCCGACTCTGCGGAAGCCTGCGCCGAAACCGGAGGTCGAGGTGCCGAAGCCTGAGTTGCCGAAGCCGCCTTCGCCGGCGAGGCCGCCGGGTTACCAGCCCGAGACGAGGACGACCCGTTTGACGGGGGGAATCTCCAACCGGGGAAGTCAGGCGTCGATCGAGGCGATGGCAACACCCCTGGGCCGCTACAAGAAGCAGATGCAGGACGCGATCGGGTCGCGGTGGTATTACTACGTGAACGACATGATCGATCTCGTGAACGTCGGGACGGTCAAGATCAGCTTCACGATCCGGTCGGACGGGAAGGTCGAGGGGGTTCGGGTCCTCTCGAACACGTCGAACGAAAGTCTCGCGAGCGTCTCCGTGCGGTCGGTGATGGCGGCGGAAATCCCGCCGATTCCGGAGGCGATCGTGGGGGAGTTGCAGGGAGGGCGGATCGAGGTGGACTACACGTTTTCGATTCTCGGGGGACGGGTGAGGTAGATTCTTGGTCGGAAGGTCGAAGGTCGAAAAGTCCAAGGTCAAATCCGATCGGCTCTTTCGATTCGCTCAATTTGCCGAGGGTGCGGCACCGGGACGGTGACGCTCGCACGCGGGACGCTTGCGGTCCCCATCGGTTCAGATTTGGACGACGGTGACTTGGACGTTCATTTCGATGGCGGAGCCGGGTTGGCCGATCCAGGTCCCGGCGATGGGGGCGGCTTTTTCGGGGTCTCTCGAGACGGCGACCGAAACGTGTCGCGAGCCGGCGTAGGTGTTGTTCGTGGGGTCGAATCCGCGCCAGCCCGCGCCGGGGATGTAAATTTCCGTCCAGGCGTGGGTGGCTCCGTGTTGGTCGCCGACCGGGGTCTCCAAGTAGCCGCTGACGAAGCGGGCACCGAAGCCCCAGGTGCGAGCGGCCTCCATGAGGAGTGCGGCGAAGTCGCGGCAGGAGCCGGTGCCGAGGGAAAGAGTGTGCGCGGGGGATTGGACGCCGGGTTCATCGCGCTTGCGGTAGGTGAAGCGCTTCGAAATGGCTTGGTTGAGACCGGAGAGGAGGTCGAAGGTGCCGACGAGCTGGCCGGGTTGGTAGAATTCCGCGAGCCAGTCTTGGAGGGCGGGGCCGTCGTTGGGGTAGGTCGAGAGGCGGTAGGGGATGAGGTCGGGCTGCTCGTCCATGCCGTAGCGGAATGGGTAGGTGATGGCGCAGGGGTCGATGTCGAAATCAAGGGGGTTCTCCTGGTAGTTGGTGACGACGACTTCGCTGAGGACGCTGAGGCGGTCGGCCGGAGCGTCGAAGGTGACGTTGGCGATGGAGTTGCCGACCATGTCGCGGAGCCAGCGGATGCTGGACGAGGGCGAGATGCGGAGCTTGGAGCTTTCGATGTGGACGTCGTGACCCTCGCGAGGACGGACGAGGACGCGGTGAGGGCCGAACGTGACGGGCTGGGCGTAGAGGTATTCCGTGAGGTGGGTGATCCGGATGCGTTTCATGCGGGGAAGAGTGGGTAATCTAAATGGGAACTGAGAGCCGGAGCGGAGCGGAGAAAGGCGAAGCCAAATGGCTCATCGATTCGCGGGTGGTGACTCGAGGAGGAGCGATCGCATTTGCTTCGCGAATTTGGGTTGGTTTGGCGCGTGAAAATCGCCCTTGCTCCAGGGGTCAATTTGCGAGGATCGCCGGGTCCCAATCTTTCCAGACGGGGTCGAGGTGGAGGGTGCGGAGTCGGGCGGCGACTTCGTGCGGAGGGCGGTCGTCGGAAATGGCGAATTGCTCGGTGGCGAGGTCGGCGCTCGTGGTGGACTCGATCTTTCGGCCGCGGACGGTGGTGTGAAGATTGTCCTTTCCCTGGCCGGTGTAGCCGCCGGGTTCGGTGTGGGAGCCGGCGGACATCATGGTCACGCCGAGCGGTGCGAGGGCGTCGCGGAGGGGGGCGGGTTCGCGGGTCGAGAGGACGATACCGACGTGGGGGAACGTGTGGCGGAGGGCGCAGTGGAGTTGGACGAACTCGCGGTCGGTGATGACGTGGCGGGGTTCGAAATCGCCAGCTGCGGGCTTGAGCCGGGGAAGGCTGACGGTGAGTTGCGAGGTCCAGCAAGTTCGTTGGAGGTGGTCGAGGTGGACGGCGAGGGCGACAGCTTCATCGCGCCAGTCGGCGAGGCCAAAGAGGACGCCGACGCCAAGGCGGCGGAAGCCGGCGGCGTGCGCGCGCTCGGGGCAGTCGAGCCGCCAGTCGAAATCCTTTTTCGGGCCGGAAGTGTGAAATTCCGCGTACGCTGGGCGGTCGTAACTCTCTTGGTAAACGACGAGACCTTCACAGCCAGCTTTGACGAGGGGGACGTAGTCGGCGGTCTCCATCGGGGCGACTTCGAGGGAAATGCCGGGGATGATCTCGGCGAGGCGGCGGATGGCGTTTTCGAGGTAGCCGTTGGAGACAAATTTCGGGTGTTCGCCCGCCACGAGGAGGAGGTTCCGGAAGCCTTGGTCGGCGAGGTGACGGGCTTCGGCGAGGGTTTCGTCGATTTCGAGGGTGACGCGGAGGATGGCGTTTTCGCGGGAGAAGCCACAGTAGGCGCAGGAATTAATGCACTCGTTGGAGAGGTAGAGTGGCGCGAAGAGGCGCATGGTGCGGCCGAAGAAGCGGCGGGTGATGGCGGCGGATTTCGCGGCCATGGCGTCGAGAGTGGCGTCGGAGACGGGGTCGAGCAGGCGGCGGAAATCGCGGGCGAAGGGGGAGTCGCGGGTGGACTCGATGGTGGCGGAGAAGGTCACGGATTGATTGAGACAGAATTTACAGGATTCACAGGGATGAATCTCAACGAATCATAATCCTGAAAATCCTGGGAATCATGTCTAACCTCACCGGGTGATCGAGAAGTCGTTGTTTGGAGAGGCGTTGACGGCGCGGAGTGGGATCGAGGATCTGATGGAGGATCTTGGTGGTGCGATGGCGGTGGCGCACGGTCAAATGCGGATGCTGGGCGGGGGGAATCCGGCGCTGATCCCGGAGGTCCAAGCGGTCTGGCGGGCGCGGATGGGTGAGTTACTGGCGGATGGCGATGCGTTCGATCGGATGCTGACGATTTACGACCCGCCGAAGGGAAACGGTCGGTTTGTGGCGGCGGTGGCGGGGTATTTGCAAAAGAGATACGGGTGGGACGTGGGGCCGGAAAACGTCGCTGTGACGGCGGGCGGGCAGGCGGCGTTCTTCTATTTATTCAACCTGCTGGCGGGGCTGGGGACGGATGGGCGCTATCGGAAGGTGCTTCTCCCCGTGGTGCCGGAATACATCGGGTATGCGAATCAGGGTCTAAGTAGATCGTTTTTTAATTCGATCGCGCCGGAGATCGAATTTCGCGGGCCACACGAGTTCAAGTATCGGGTGGACTTTGACAAGTTGAAGGTCTGCGACGACATCGGCGCGATCTGCGTTTCGAGGCCGACGAATCCGTCGGGGAACGTGCTCACGGATGCGGAGGTGGCGCGCTTGGATAAGCTGGCGCGGGCGGCGGGGGTGCCTCTCATCATCGATAACGCTTACGGCGAGCCGTTTCCGGGGATTGTGTTTCGGGAGATTCAGCCGATTTGGAACGAGAATATCGTCCTTACGCTGAGTCTATCGAAGCTGGGCTTGCCGGGGACTCGGACGGGGATCGTGGTGGCGCGCCCCGAGATCGTGCGGGCGCTTTCCTCGATGACGGCGGTCGTTGGTCTGGCGAATGGCAACGTCGGCCAGGCGGTGGTGACGCCGTTGATCGAATCGGGCGAGATCGACCGGATGGTCGGGACGATGATCCGGCCGTTCTACGAGCGGAAGGCGCGGCTGGCGCGGGAGTGGGTGGCGGAATTTTTCGACGACTCGCTGGACTACCACGTTCACGCGAGCGAAGGAGCCTTGTTCTTGTGGCTGTGGTTCCGCGGGTTGCCGATTCCGGCTGCGGACCTTTACGAGCGCTTGAAGGCAAAGGGGGTGTTGGTGGTGCCGGGGCACTATTTTGCGTTTGGCGGATCGGAGGAAGTGGCGAGGCACGCGGCGGAGTGCGTGCGGGTGAGCTTCGCGATGAGCGACGACGTCGTGCGGGAGGGGATTCGCGTGATGGCGGAGGAGGTGGCGGCGGTCTATCGGGCGTGATCGCGGCTGGAAGGAGCGCGGCCTTCAGCCGATTAGAGAAAGATTATCGGCTGGACGCCGACACCAGGGAGTTGGTTGCCCAGCGGGCGACGGCCGGTAGGTCGATGGGGGCTTGGGTGAGAGGGGGGCTCGGTCGACTGGAGACGCGTTTGGCCGCCTTGGTGGATCCAGGCGGTGGTGCGGTAGGGGCCGACTTTTCTGGGGTCGCTCCAGGTGTGGATGGCGAGGAGCGGAACGTCCAGAGCGGCGGCGAGATGCATGGGGCCGCTGTCGACGCTGATGACGCCACGGGCGTGGCGGAGGAGGGTGATCAGCTCGACGAGGGTGGTGCGGTTGGTGAGATTAATGACGTTTGGCGGTAGGTCGAGGACGTTGGAGCCAATTCCGACGAGGGTGACGGGGGTCGGCGCGAGGAGGTTGGTGAGCTTCCCGGATCTGGTCGGGGGAGAGGGATTTGGCGGCTCCGCGGGCGAAGGGGTGGAGGATGAGGGTCGAAGGTCCAAGCGTCGAAGGTCCGACGTCGGGCAGTGGGAATGCTTTGCGTTCCGGGGTTCGGATGCCAAGGGCCGGGAGGACTTGGAGGTAGCGGTCGACGGCGTGGGTGGCGGGGGTGGTGGTGGCGAGTTGGTCGTAAAGGTGGATGGCGCCTTCGCGCGCGTCGGAGAGGCCGAGGACTTTTTTTGCGCCGCTGGCTTTGGCGATGAGAGCGCTGCGGAGAAGTCCTTGGAGATCGATGGCGAGGTCGGGCTGGCGAGCGTGGAGGGCGCGATACCAGGCGAGAGCTTTGATTTTTCCGCCGAACCCTCGGAACTGTTCGCGGGGGAACTCAAGGAGTTCGTCGGCGACGCCGGAGCCTTCGAGGACGGGGGACCAGCGGGGGTCGATGACCCAGATGAGCGTGGCTCCGGGGTAAGCTTCGCGAAGGGCGGCGGCGGTGGGGAGGGCGTGAACGACGTCGCCGAGCGAGCCAGGTTTGATGAATAAAATGGTCGAAGGTCTCAAGGTCGAAGGTCCATGGTCCGGCGAGCTCAATGACGTTCGACTTTGTGACCTTCGGACTTTCCGACCGCTACCTTCCGGTAGCCAAACGCTCGGCTAGCTTGGCGGGGAGACCGGCGTCGATGATGGATCGCTGCGCGGATTCGATGTCGTAGTCGACGCGGCGGAGTTCGATCTCGTGGTTATTGGTGTCGTAGACGCAATACGACGCCCGGTGGTCGCCGTCGCGGGGTTGGCCGACGCTGCCGACGTTAACGAGAAATTTCTTACCCTGCTGAAGGGTGAGAATGTCGAACGGGACGGTGCGGACGCTGCCGTCGCGGATGTAGGCCTTGGGCGTGTGGGTGTGGCCGATGAAGCAAACGGCGGTGTGCTGGTAGCTGAAGCTGGCGGCGGCGTCGAGTTGGTTGAAGACGTAGCCCCACTTGTGCGGGGTATCGAGAGTGGCGTGCACGACGGTGAAGTCCCGGACTTGGCGGTGCATGCGGAGGCCGCGGAGGTAGTCTTTGTCGTCCTCGGTGAGCTGGCGGCGGGTCCACTGGATGGCTTCTTCGGCGAGGGGGTTGAAGCCTTCGTCGTTGGAGATCATGGACGCTTGTTCGTCGTGGTTGCCCTTGACGACCGGGCACTCCAACTGGCGCACGATGTCGAGGCATTCGCGCGGGTGAGCGTTGTAGCCAACGATGTCACCGAGGCAAACGTAGTGGGTGCTGAGCTGGGTGCGGGCGTCGGAGAGGACGGCCTCGAGGGCGGGGAGGTTGGCGTGGATGTCGCCGAAGATTGCGAAGCGCATTTTTCGAGTCGGAGGGTCGGAAGGTCTATGAGTCGGAGGATCTGGTCACTCAACTGCGTCCTCTTTTATCCGATCAGCGGGAGGGATTCCGAGATTTTCTTCCAGTTCCTTGAGACGGGAGATGACGGTGGGCTTGCGTTCGTCCGGGCCGAGATTGTAGACGGCGAGCAGGGCGTCGTAGGCTTCGCGTTCGCTGTCGGGACACTGGTCGAGTTCGTAGGCGGCGAGACGCTTGACGTAGGCTGGGGCGTCGGGGAACGAGGCAGACTTCGCGTAGGCTTTGGCGGCGGCGCAGTGGTCGCCGGCTCGCTGGGAAAGAAGGAGGCCGAGGCGCTCGTAGAGGAGGCGGTTGGTGGGGTTGTTCTTAATGCCCTCTTCGAGCATGGAGCGGCCGAGTTCGACGTATTGGCGTTCGCTCCGGATGCGGAGCGCTTCGCTGGGTTCGGCGGCTTCGTTGTTTCGGGCGTTGATGGCGGCGTTCCACGCCATGTGCCAAGCGCCCATGTCCCAGTAGAGAGTGGAGTGGGGTTGGAGGGTGGTGACGGTGTCGATGAGGCCGGCCATACGGCCCCACTCGGTGTTTTGCCAGGCGATGTGGGCTTCGATCCAGTCGACAGCGGCGATGAACGAGCGAAATCCGCTGAGTGCGGCGAGGAAGGAGAGCTGACCGACGCGTGCGCGCAGAGAGAGGTCGAGGGAAGGGGCGGTGAAGCCAGCGGTCATGCGGATCTTTGCGAGGTTGGTCTGGAGGGGGAGGGCGGTGGCGCCAGCGATGAGGAGGGTGGTAACGACGATGAAAACGCGAAACTTGAAATTGGAAATGCGAAATAATTTGGCTGCGCGCGGGGGGGTCATAGCTCGCGGTTGGTGAACAGAAAGGTCGCTAGGGCGTAGTAGACGGCGACGTAGAAGGTGGCGAGGCCGGCGCTTTGGAGGAAGAGGCTGATCGGAATCTGCAGGCCGCCGACGATCTGGTCGTTGAAGCTGAAGGCTCCGAGATCGGGGAAGATGAGGGCGATGATGGCGAGAAGGATTTTGGTCCACCACTGCGCGACCTGGCCTTCGAGCCAATACTCGCGGGCGGTGGATTGAAGGTGGCCGATGAAGTAAACGGCGATCGAGATGAACATCGCGAAGATGCTGGAGGTCGCGAACGTGCTGACGAAGAGCGTGAACGCGGCGAGGACGAGCGCCTTCGCGAAAATCATCACAATGCCAGGAAAGAGATTTGCGTTGAAGGTGGAGGCACGGATTTGGTCGAGGGCGCGGGTCAGTTCTTCGGGGGCGATGTCGCCAGCCTGGCGAGTTGCCTCGGCGAGGACGGTGCTCTCGCGCAGCCAGAGGACGGTGAGGAAGAGAGCGGACATCACGGCGATGGTGATGGCGAGGAGGAGGGCGATGCCAAGGAGCTTGCCGGCGAGGTATTCGAACCTTGGAACGGGTTTCGCGAGGATGGTGTAGATGGTCCGGTCCTCGAGATCCTTGGGGATGAGCATTGCTGTCGCGAGGATCGCGATGAGGGCAGTGAAGATCGACATCGCACCGAGGGCGACGTCTTTGAGCATCTGGAACTCCTCCTCGAAGCTGAGCTGCGCCATGAAGACGGAGTTGCCGATGACGAGGAGGGCGAAGATGAGGAGAAAGTAGAAAATTTTGAGCCGGGTTAGTTCGGTGAGCGTGTTGAGAGCGAGTGTGAAGATGCGGGCCGGTGAAAATAGGGGGGGGCTGGGGCGTGAGTTCATGGGACCGATGGGAGGACTATACGCGAGCGGGGAAGCGGGTGCCAGCGTCCTGACCCGCAAGGGCTGCGGCGATGCGGCCGGGTTGGCGGCCGTCGGCGACGACGGTGGTGATGCCGGCGGTGACGGCGATCTTTACGGCGGTGAGCTTAGCTCCCATGCCGCCGACAGAGTTCGGACCCTTTTCGGAGGTAACCAGGGCGAAGGCCGCGTCGATGTCTTCGATGAGCGGGACGCGAACGCCTTTGTCCATGACGCCGTCAGAGGCGGTGAGGATGACGAGCACGTCGGCCTCGGCCAGGATCGCGACTTCGGCGGAGAGGTGGTCGTTGTCGCCAAAGGAGAGTTCCTGAGTCGCGACTGAATCGTTCTCGTTGATGATCGGGAGAATGGCGGGATGGACCAGGAGGCGAAGCAGCGTGTTCTGAGCGTTGACGCGACGGCTGCGGCTGTCGATGTCGGCGTGGGTGAGGAGGAGTTGCGCGGCTTTGATCCCGTGATCGCGGAGACACGTGTCCCACGTTCGGATGAGGTGGGGCTGGCCGACGGCGGCGCAGGCCTGCTTGCCGGGGAGGTCAGCGGGGCGAGCGGTGAGCTTCGAGGGCGGAGAGTCCGGCGGTCACGGCTCCGCTGCTGACCAGGATGCAGGAATGACCTTCGGCGACGAGGTCAGCAAATTCGCTGGAGAGGCGCTTAAATTGCTCGAGGTCGAGCGTGCGGCCTTCGGCGTGGGTGAGGACACCGGTGCCGAGTTTGATGACGATGCGCATTGGTTTCTGGTCGAAAGGTCTGACGGTCGGAGGTCGGAAAGTCAATTTGCCGCGAAGACGCGGAGGAAGCCGGCTTCGACGGCGACTTGCTCGTAGACGCTGGAGTTGAGGTCGGAGGTCATCGTTTCGAGAGCACGGATGCGACGGAGAAGTGCGCGGGTCTGGAGCTTCGAAGCCGTCTCGTGTTGGGCGGGGCGGTCGGCGATGGGCGGGGCTCCGTGCTGGATGCGGAGCGCATCCGTGAACCAATTGGTGACGGTCTGGAGGAGATCGGCGCGGCGGCGGAGGACGGCGGCTTCGGTGAGGGCCTTGATCTGATCCTCTCGTTCGTCCAGCCAGGCTCCGTCGGTGGTGTTTTTGTAGTGCTTTTGGTCGTCTTTGTAGGCGGCGAGAAATTCGCCGCGGATCGTCTCGCGTTCGGCGTTGAGAATGTCCAGGAAGGTGCGGGCGAGCCGGAAGCCGTCGCCAACGGGGGAGGCCGGGTTGCGCGTGATGGCTTCGAGAGCATCGAGAAGGTCGATCTCGGCGGGTGTCGACTCGGGCGGTGCGCCCGGCCGGAGAGCGACGACGATGCAACGGGAGATGATCGTGTCCAGGAGGGCCCCGGGGACGGAAGACGTGAGAAAGAGGTGGCTGCCGGCGGGGGGTTCTTCGAGCGTTTTGAGAAAGGCATTGGCGGCCTGGGGCTGGAGGCGGTCGGCTTCGCGAATGACGGCGATCTTGGCTCCGCCCGCCGTCGCGCCTGAGCGGATGGCGCGTTCGAGGCGGCGGATTGGCTCGATGAGGATCCGGCGTGATCTGGACTCCGGCTCGGCGAGGTGGAAATCGGGATGGCTGAAGGCGTCGGCGGGCGCGACGTCGAGGATGCGCGAGGCGAGCTGCTGGAGGATCTCGTTTTTCCCGCTGCCGCGGGGGCCGGTGAGAAGGTAGGCGTGCGCGAGGCGTCCGGCGTCGTGGGCCTCGGTGAGGCGGGCGAGGGCGTCGGTGTGCAGAAAGGCCATTGCGAAGGTCCGCAGGATTTCAAATCGAGGGCGGGATGGCCATTTTTGATTTCAGCGGACCGTTCATGGTCGTGCGTCATAGATGGTGGTGGGGTTTGTGTTCGATCGGGGTTTGTGCGTTTTGTAGCGGATTATGTCGTTGGAGAAGTTTGATCCGGGGGTGATCCACCGGAAGGCGGATGAATTCGAGAGTGCGGAGTTGGTGGAGATCCTGCGGTGGACGTGGGAGACCTACGGCGACCGGGCGGCGATCGGGACGAGCTTTCAGGGGGCCGGGCTGGTGGTTGCGCACACGGCTTACGAGAACGGGTTTCGGTTCCCGATGTTCACCATCGATACGGGGCTGCTTTTCCCGGAGACGATGGAATTGAAAGCGAAGTTGGAAGCGAGATTTGGGATCGAGATCGAGTCCCTGCACCCGGAGCAGACGGTAGCGGAGCAGGCCGAAGAGCACGGGCCGGAGTTGTGGAATCGCTACCCCGACCTCTGCTGCACGATGCGCAAGGTGATCCCGTTGCAAAATAAATTGGGCAAGCTGGACGGTTGGATCACCGGCTTGCGGCGGCAGCAGTCGGATGAGCGGGAGAGCACGAAGATCTTGGAACTCTACAAGTTTGACGTGCTGCACGACCGGCGGATTCTCAAGGTCAACCCGATGTGCAACTGGTCACGAGATGGCGTGCAGGCTTACCTCAAACAGAACGACATCCCCGTGAATCCTCTGCTGTCGCAGGGCTATCGGAGCATCGGTTGCGTGCCGTGCACCCGGCCGGTCGCCGAGGGGCAGAACGAACGGGCGGGTCGTTGGACTGGTTTCGACAAGGCGGAGTGTGGGATCCACACGTTCCTTGGGGATAATATCTAGCGGCGAGGAGACGTCTGGGGAGAATGCCAGGGCGCGGATGAAGATCAGCTCCCTACCCGTTGCTAGGCGCTTGGCTGGAGGTTCGAGCCATTTTTGACGAGCTGGTCGAGGAGGTCGGTCTTCTGGCCACGGAGAAACTTGAGGAAGCTCGATGCGGGCCGTGGCCGCTTCGACGCCGTTCTCCTGAAGTTGCGTGAGCAGCTGGTCAAACATCATGCGGCGACGGGCACCGGCTGGCGTCGTGTCCCGGCGGTCGGAGCAGAAGGTGGCGATGGTCGATCCGCACACACAATTCCGGTACATCGCCACTTGCTGCATGGTATCGCCGGTGTCGTAGCCCATGAGTCCGGTGCCGCCGCCGCTCACGGGGTTCGTGCGATCAACGAAAGCTTCCAGGCTGGGGTAGACCGTGTTGCACCGGGGGCAAGTCTTCGGGTACTCGGTCTCCAACATGGCCAGGAGGCCTTCATAGATGGAGTTGGTCAAGGAATCGGACATGGGAGTCGGCTGACACCGCAGAGGCGCTGAAATGATACGACGGATCAGCGCAAATCAAAGTGTTGAATTCCCTTTGCATCCACGCTTGTTTCCTCACACGCAGCAGAACTCATGCAGGAACTCTCAAATTTTCCCCTCGAAAGTCAAAAGATGGAGATTATCGGACGGCTGGCGACCTCGGTGATTCACGATCTGAACAACCTGCTGACACTCGTCCAGCTCAACGCCGCGCTCTTGGAGCAGGGGAACATGCCCAACGAGGAGGTGGTCGACATCGCCGGGAAGATCGGGCAAGCCTGCACGCGATCGTCGGATCTGACGCGAAAAGTTCTCGATCTGGCGCGGCGTCGCGAGCTGGTGCACCATCGCTTCGACGTTGGTGCGGTGGTCCGCAAGCACACGGATTTGGTGACGACCTTTGTCTCGAATCGCGCAGATTTGTCGTTGGCCGTTCATGGTTCCGACCTCTGGGTCGTGGGCGATCCGGGAGAGATCGAGCAAGTTGTGCTTAATCTCATTCTCAACGCCGCCGACGCGATGACGAAACGGGGGCAGGTTCAGGTGGAATGTCGGGAGATTGGCGGCGAGTCCGGATCGATCGAAATCTCGGTGAGCGACAATGGCTCGGGCATCCCGGACGAAATGAAGTCGCAGATCTTCGAGCCGTTGTTCACGACGAAAGCGAATGGTCAGGGGACGGGAATGGGCTTGTTCACGGTGCGGCGGGTGATCGAGCGCCACGGTGGTGAGGTGACGGTCGAGAGCGAGGTCGGGAAGGGGAGCCGCTTCAGCGTGAGGCTGCCGCGGGTGCTGGGTGGCAATGGGGCGGTGGCGACCGCCGATCCTGAAAGGAGCCGCGGGGGGTCGCTGGAAGGACGTCGGCTCCTGCTCGTTGAAGACGATCCCGGGATCCGCGAGTTGGCACGAAAAATCCTGGTGAGCGCGGGGCTGAGGGTCGTGGCCGTGGCAGATGGTGCGGCGGCTTTGGCGGAGTGGGCGCGGCAGCGCGGCGACATTGACATGTTGCTGACGGATCTGGTGTTGCCCGGCGATCTTTCCGGTCGCGACATCGCGATCGAGATGCAGCGAGACCGACCGGCGCTGCCGGTGCTCTACGTGAGTGGTTTCGCCGACGATGGCGACGAGCACCCCTACCTCACTCCGGAGAACTTCTTGCGGAAGCCCTTCAGCCCAGACGCTCTCCGGCGCTCGATCTCGTCGGCGCTGGTCTAGCGAACCGCTGGCGCCGAGCTTCCCGTGAACCTCGGCGGCGTGACGCGCAAGCGCGATCTGAGCGGTTCACAGAAGCGCCGCTCCAAACCGCCGACTACCCGATTGAAGTCACTTCTTCCGATCGCACGCGGGCGGCTTCGAGGGTCTGTTGGAGATCTTGGATGCTGAGCGGCTTCTCGAGAACCTTGAGGATGTCGAGTTCGGCGGCGCGCTTGGCGTCGATCATGTTCGGCCAACCGCTGAAGATAATGATCGGAATCTTGATGCCGGCCGAGCGGAGTTCGGCGGCGACGGTGAGGCCATTGCGGGTCGAGTGCGGATTGCCGTCCATGGCGTAGTCGATGAGCAAGACGGAGACCTTTTCGGCGACGATTCTCTTCGCCAGATCGTCCGCGCTGGTGGAGTGAATCGCCTCCCAGTTACCTTGTTGGGCGATGCGACTGATAATCTCCCCAACGGGCCCTTGGTCGTCCACGACGAGTAGTTTCATGGATCAAGGGAATGCACTATGCCGCGAGCCCCCGCAAGGAAATCCGCGGGGGCGCGCGGTGTGAAACAGTTTGGTTTCGCGTGGTTTGGGTTTCTGGTTAGCGTGCACCTCGGATGACGGTGGATCTCGAGGTGGCGTTTTGGACGGCGGTGGGCCTGGCGGTGCTGATCGGTGTCGTGGCGGTCGTGCTGGGGGCGAAGTTGAGCGCAGCCCAATCGCGCATCGCCTGGTTGGAGGGCCTCATGGAAGCTGAGCGGATCGGGGCGGCGGAGAAACTCGCGCTGGTCGAAGGAGCGAGGCAGCGGCTTTCGGAGGAATTTCGCGCCGTCTCGGCGACGGCGCTGGCCGACAATAATCGGCGTTTCCTGGAGTTAGCGCGCGGGGATTTTGACCAAAAGCGGGAGGCGGTGGATGCAGTGATCCGGCCGATGCGCGAGCAGATGGAGCGCTTCGGCGAGGCGGTGCGATCGCTGGAAAGCGACCGCGTCGAGGCTTACACTGCGCTCCGCGAGCAAGTGAACGCGATGGCGGCGGGGCAGACTCAGCTGCGCACCGAGACGGGCAACCTCGTGCGCGCGCTCCACGCTCCCGCGACGCGGGGGAGGTGGGGCGAGATCACGCTCCGGCGGGTCGTCGAGCTGGTCGGGATGCAGCGGCACTGCGACTTCACCGAGCAGGCTTCGGTCGATGGCGAGGCGGGGAGGTTGCGGCCGGATCTGATCGTGAACCTGCCCGGGGGCAAGTCGGTGGTGGTGGATTCGAAGGTTGCACTCGAGGCTTACCTGGACGCGCTGGAAGCCGTCGACGACGCGGAGCGGGCGGAGCAATTGCGCCGTCACGCACGGCAAACGCGGCGGCACGTCGAACAGCTGGCGGGGAAGGCGTATTGGTCGCAATTTGAGGATTCGCCGGAGATCGTCGTGATGTTCATGCCGCTGGAGACGGCCTTCAGCGCCGCGATCGAGCACGATCCGGGATTGATCGAATGGGCGGTCGAGCGGCGGGTGATCCCGGCTTCGCCGATGACGTTGATCGCGCTGCTGCAGGCGGTGCATTACGGCTGGAAGCAGGATCGGATGAGTGACAACGCGCGATTAATCGGCGAGGTGGGCCGGGATTTGCACGATCGGCTGGGGACGTTTGCCGAGCATCTCGCGAAAGTCGGGCGGGGATTGACGGGCGCGACGGAATCTTACAACCGAGCGGTTGGGAGTCTCGAGCGGATGGTGCTGCCGAAGGCGCGGCAACTGAAGGAACTGGGGGCTGCGTCGGGTGGGGTCGAGGTCGAGAGTCCGGCGGCCGTCGACGTGGCGGCGCGGGCTAGGGGGGAGTGAGGCCTCAGATCGGGCCGCCAGCGGCTTGAATGGGCGAAGGCGAGTTAGCGCCGCTGATCCAGATCGCGACTTCGGTGGCTCCGCGCGGGGCTGCGGTCGGGATGGTGGCTCGCCAAATGCCGTCGGCGGACTTGGCGACGGCGCCTTCGGCGGTCGCGATGGCGACGAAATGGTGAGTGATCGTGCGGCCGCGGTTCTCGCCGGCGCGGACGGAGGACTTGATGCCGGATTGGAGCCAGGCGACGTGGGCGGTTCCGCCGTTGAATTCGTCAGTCGGTGCAAACCGGACGGCGACGGCGCCGCGCGAGTCGGTCGCGGTGAGCCTGCCGGGTTTGCTCCTGGTGCCGGGGCGGAAGCCGCGCCAGTCGCGGACCTCTCCACCGTTCCAGACGACGCCGGGCGTGGCGATGGTCGTCGTGCTCCAGGCGGCGGCGTAGTCGCGCTGGCGGCGGGTATTTGCGGCGCTGGCGAATTTGTCTGGCCAGCCGAGTCCGTCCCAGTAGTCGACGTGGAACGCGACGGGAACGAAATTTTTCCAGAGCCCGGGAGCGGCGCGGAATTCGCCGAGCCACGCGTCGGCGGGCGGGCAGCTGCTGCATCCCTCGGACGTGTAGAGTTCGAGCAACCCGACGCGCGCGGGGCCGCTGCTGATTTCCCAGGCCTCGGATGGCGGGGCGGCGAGGAGGGCGGTCGCGAGGGCGGCGAGGAAGGCTTTCACCTGGGTGGGAGTGATGGTGGCGAGCTTTATTCCTGCGTGGTGCGAGGCGGGATTTTCTGGTTGAGTCCGCGGATGGCGAAATTGCTGGATCCCAAGCGGACGGTCACGGAATTGAAGGAATTGCGAGCCCTCACCGGCGACGCCGACGGGGCGCAGCGGGTGGCCTTCACCGAGACGTGGCGGACGGCGCGGGCGTGGCTGCAGGAAAAACTGGCGGCGATCCCCGGCGTCGAGGTTCACCGCGACGCGGCGGGAAATCTCTGGGGGACCCTGCGCGGAGAGTCCGAGCGGGAGATCGTGATCGGCGGCCACATCGACTCCGTGCCCAACGGCGGGTGGCTGGACGGTTGTCTCAACGTGATGGCGGGCGTCGAGGTGTTGCGGCGGGTAGCGGCGGAGTTCGATGGGCGGCCGCCGGTTACGCTGCGGGTCGTGGATTGGGCGGACGAGGAGGGAGCGCGTTTCGGGAAGAGTCTCTTCGGGTCGTCGGCTTGTTCGGGGAATCTCGACGAGGAGGAGGCGCGGCACCTGACCGACCGGGACGGGGTGCGGCTTGTCGACGCGCTGGCGGAGAACGGCATCGATTTCGACGACGTGAAATCGTGCGGGGCGGAACTCACCAACGCGGCGGCGTATCTGGAACTCCACATCGAACAGGGGCCGGTGCTGCTCGACTTGGATCGGCCACTCGGGGCGGTGCTCGGGACGTTCGGCGTCGAGCGGCACGCGATGACCTTCGGCGGGCAGGCGGCGCATTCGGGCAGCACGCCGATGAATCGGCGGAAGGACGCGCTGCTCGCCGCGGCGAGGATGAGTCCGGAAATCTACGAGATCGCCGAGCGAAGCGGCGGCGGGGTCTGCACGATCGGGTCCTGCGTCACGAAGCCGGGAATCGTGACGAGCGTGGCGGCCGAGTGCCGGATCACGCTCGACCAGCGCCACCTCGACCGAGCGGCGCTGGACCGGATGCTGGCCGAGGCGCGGGCGGCGAGCGAGCGGTTCGCCGCCGAGGCGAAGGCGACGGTCGAATGGCAGCGGCTCTGGCGGATCGCCCCGATCCTCTTCGACGCCGAGTTGATCGATTGGTGCGACGCGGCGATCACCGAGACGTGCGGGACCTCGTACCGGCTCCCGTCCGGACCGTTGCACGACGCGGCGGAGGTCGCACGGGCGGGCGTGCCGACGGTGATGATGTTCGTGCAAAGCCTGCACGGGATCAGCCACAACAAGATCGAGGACACCCGCGAGGAGCACCTCGAAATGGCGGTCATCGCGCTGGACAAGCTGACGTCGAAGGTGATGCGGAAGACGAGTCGCGGGTAGCGCGGCGGGGTTTTCCGCCGCCGCCTCGCCCCCGGGGTGGCATCGTCGTTTGACCGGAGCGCTCGGGACCGGAGCGCTTCGGTTCCGCTTTCGACGAACCCGCGGGTTATTCGTCGAGAGAGTTTCCGTCCGGACTGGCCGCTTCTGCCGGGGCCTCCCCGCTGATCCACCGATCGATCTCGGGTAGCGAGAACGCGAGAAGGCAACTGACCGCCAACCCGATGATCGCCTTGATCGCGTCGCGGCCACAGGACGCGTAGGCCTTCTTCAATTTTTGGTGCTTCAACCCATACGTGAGCGCAAATTCCCGTCCCGCCAGGAGTCCCAGGAAGACCCACGTCGTGCTCATCGGGATCGCGCTGAATTCCTTGAACACGAAGAGAATGATGCCGTATTGAAAATCGATGATCGTCGCCGAACGGATGTCACCGACGTTCGTTTTCGAATTCACGATCTTCTGAATCGCGCCGCCGCGCTTGTAGAAGATCCAAGCGTGCAGAAAATACATCACCAGCAGGGACGCGATCAGCTCGGCGACGCCCAGTCGCCGCGGGAGAAAGACAAAAATGTTAGCCAGGTCCTGGATCAACCACTGACTCCACAGGAACCCCGTGGCGCACCACTGCAGGACGGTCCAGTAGCTGGCCGCCGGTTGATCGGCCGTCTGGAGAAAGCGCCGCTCCAGCCTCACGATCACGAAGCGCGCGATCAAGAATGCCAGCAGGAACGCCACCCCGTAGCCCGAGACGCTTTTCATGAGCATCGCCTCGAGGTTGGAGGGAGCGAAGACCGTCAGCACGAGAAACGTCGTGCTGACCGGCACGCCGAATCGCGTGAGGATCAGGATGAACAGCGGAGGAATCACCTGCACCCACGTGATCCCGCCCGCCGGCAGCGGAAAGTTCGCCAGCCGCCCGAACGAAACGTCGCCGTTCCCCGTCACCCACCCGTAGAGGAAGACCGCCGTGAGAATTCCGCACGCGAAGAGCCAGAGCACCCACCACGGACGCTTGGAGTTCGACGAAAGGAACGTTCCGAGCGTCTGGATCGCGTCGTTCGCGACGATCGAGTAAGCCGCCAGCAGGAAGCCAATGATCATGAAGCTTTCGGTCATGGACGGTTGGGCCGGTTTTTTTTTTTGGCGCGGGAGGCGTGACAGGCCTGGCCGGGCCGGTCAACCCGCGACGCGCAATGTGACAAAATCGTCACCTTTCCCAGGGGCGTTCGTCGCGATCGAACCAGACGCCGCCTAGAGGATCGTCCCCTTCAAAATCGCGATCGCGATTGAGAAATAGATGATCAAGCCGCCCACGTCGGCCAGCGTGGCGACGAAAGGAGCGGACGACGTCGCCGGGTCCGTGCGGCACGCCCGCAGCAGGAGCGGCAGGATGCTGCCCAGCAAGGATCCGCACAGAACGACGGCGACCGTGCTTAAGCCGATCGTCCAGGCGATGCCCAGCCAGTGGTCGCCGTAGCCCTGATTGATCACCGCGATCCGCCCGAAGGCCACGCACCCGAGCACCAGGCCGAGAACGGCTCCGACGACCAATTCCCGTCCGACGACCCGCCACCAATCTAGGAGTCGCACCTCCCCCATCGCCATGGCTCGAATGAGCAGCGTCGCCGCTTGCGAACCCGCGTTCCCGCCGCTCGAGATGATCATGGGAATGAAAAGGGCGAGCACGAGGGCGCGTTCGAGCTGTTCGTCGAAGTAGTCCAGCACGCTTGCCGTGAACATCTGACCGATCATCAGAACGACGAGCCATCCCAGGCGTCGGCCGACGGCCTGCCGGTAAGGCATCACGAGAAACGCCTCCCGCGGATTGCCCGTCGGACCATCGCATTCGGCGAGCGCCCGCAGCACCCGCGACCGGCCCGGTTCGTCGAGCTCGAGGACCGTCGCGGCGGCGGTGGGTGCGGGGGCTCCCGCCAGTTGCGCGGCGGCGCCACCCCAATCCTCCTTTTCAACGGCCGAGCGAAACGCTTCCGCCCCGTCGGCCTCGATCGATTTCGCTTTCATGGTTCCCGGACAGATCCTCGACCTTCTGACCTGCACGTCTCGACGCGGGTCGGCAAGCATTCTCGGTCGTCCGCCGGGAGAGACCGGGTGCGACGGAAACGGCAGCTTGGAGTGGTTCGGCTCGACGAAGCTTTGGATCAAAGCGTCCGAACTTCCGGCAACGCCCCGCCAATCCAAAGCGATGTCGAGGCATCGCACTCCAGGACGGACTCCCCGCCGTGCTTTGGACTCACTCTTGATCGGACCCGAGCGACCGGCCGACGCGGGGGACCCGTGGGAACCGCCTCCGCTCCCGGAACGCGATCAGGAACGCGATCAAAGAGGTCGACCAATGCCGCCCGAGCCATTTCCCTCTCCCGGATGCTCACGTTGCTCCTCGTGCTTTTTTTCCTCGGTCTGCTCGACAGCTTGTCGAACGTCCCCATCGGCATTGTCCCGTTGGTGGCGATCCTGGGCGGGAGGAAGCCGATCCTCGGCGCGGTCGCGTTTTTGGCGGGGATGTTCGGGATCTACACCGTCACGGGTTTCGTCATTCTGCTCGGGTTGGATCTGCTCACGGAGGCCCTCGGACCCACCCTCGAACGAATCTGGAACCAGCCCGACCCCGGGGAATTGCTGGTCCAACTCGTGATTGGTGGCAGCTTGCTCGTCGTCGCGTGGAAGATCGCGAGTCGTCCACCGGCCGCGGGCGGCACCGTCGGGGACGCCGCGATCCCGCCCGTTCGCGCCTTCACGCTGGGGGTGCTCCTCACGGTGGTGGGGCTGCCGGGGGCCATTCCCTACGTTGGCGCGGTCGATCAGATTCTTCGCGCCGACGTCGGGCTGGCCGTGGCCGGGATCGCGTTGCTCTTCTACAACCTGGTCTTCATCCTCCCGCTGGCGAGTCTGCTGGTGATCCGTTTGATCTTCCCGGCGCAAAGCGACGCCGTCTCGCGGCGGGTCAATTCGCTGGCCGCCCGCTGGGGACGTCATCTCATGGTGGCCTCCCTGCTCCTGATTGGCGGCGTGCTGATCGCGGACGGCATCGGCTGGTTCTTCGGACACCCGCTTCTGCCCGTCGACCAGGCGTTTGCGACGGAGCTCCGAGAATCCTGAACCCCTCGCTGCCCCGAAACTGGCGGATGAACAATCCCGCGCGGCCGGGGGCGGGGAGGGGCGGGGAGGGGCGGGGAGGGGCGGGGAGGGGCGGGGATCGCCGGACTTGGCGTCAAAATTGCTTTCCACGTGCACGCTCCCAACCCCGTTTGTAAAATACAGCTATGCCGACTCTCGAAACGACCGTTGATGGATTGAAGATGTTGAACCCGTTCGTGATCGGATCGGGGCCTCCGGGAACCAATCTCAACGTGATCAACCGTGCGTTCCGCGAAGGCTGGGGCGGCGTCATCGCCAAAACGGTGAGCCTGGATTCGACGAAAGTCATCAACGTCACCCCGCGCTACGGGAAGCTCAAGAGCAACGACGGCGAAGTGATCGGCTGGGAGAACATCGAACTCATCAGCGATCGGCCGTTCGACATTTGGCTCGAGGAATTCCGCAAGTGCAAGGCGGAGCATCCGGAGGGCGTGCTCATCGCGTCGGTGATGGAGGAATTCAACGAGAACAACTGGAAGGAAATGATCCAGCGCTGCGAGGAATCGGGCGTCGACGCGTTCGAACTCAATTTCTCGTGTCCGCACGGGATGCCCGAGCGGAAAATGGGTGGCGCGATGGGCCAGGATCCCGAAATTTTGGGCCAGGTCTGCGAGTGGGTGATGTCCGCGGCGACAAAGCCGGTCTGGGCGAAGATGACGCCAAACATCACGCACATCGAGGAGCCGACGCGGGCGGCGCTCGCGGCGGGTTGCCAGGGCGTGAGTGCGATCAACACGATTCGCAGTGTCGTCGGAGTGAATCTCGACACGCTGCGACCCGAGCCGAGTGTCGAGGGTTACTCGACGCCGGGCGGGTATTCGTCGAAGGCCGTTCGCCCCATCGCGCTGCGGATGTGCATGGAGATCTCGCAGCTCATCGATAAGGAATTCCCGGGCCGCACGCTGTCCGGCCTCGGCGGCGTCGAGACCGGCGAGGACGCGGCGCAGTTCATCTTGCTTGGGTCGGACACCGTCCAAGTCTGCACGGGCGTGATGAAATTTGGCTACGGGATGGTGAAAGATCTCAGCGCCCAGTTACTCGGCTTCATGGAGAAGCACGGTTTCGAAACCATCGACGAGTTCAAGGGCGCAAGCCTTCCGTATTTCACGACGCACACGGAGCTCGTCCGCAGGCAGCGGGAGCGGAAGGAAGCTCAGGCCGAAGAGAAAAAGAAAATGATCAAGGCGGACGGCGAATGGGACGGCGACGACTTCGTCAAGCAGTCCGACGCCCTGGCGCGGTAGCGAAGTCGCTTCAGATGCTGTAGCCTCACGGGCACTCTACCCTAACACCCGGCCGACGATGCGCACCGCGTTGCCGTGTAAATCGTCACGATCCCGCACCAAAGGGGACGCGCTTCAGCCAAGGTAAATCCCGCGCCCTCGATGCGACTCAGCATCGCCTGACCTCGAGGGAACGCTTCGATCGATTCACCAAGGTAGGCGTATGCTTCCGGGCGTCCGGTGGCGAACCCAGCGAGAGTCGGCAGCATCCGGTGCAGGTAAAACCGGTAACCCGATCGCAGCAGCGGCGAGCTGGGCAGCGAAAAATCGAGAACAAGAACGTGACCGCCAGGCCGAAGGACGCGCGCCATCTCCGCGAGTGCTCCGTCGTAGGTCGCCATGTTGCGCAGGCCAAACGCGACCGTGAGGGCGTCGAAGGCGCCGGTCGCAAATGGCAGCTTGGTCCCGTCGGCGGCGATGAGGTTTGGCACGGCTTTCCGCTGCGCCACGCGGAGCATCGGCTCACAGAAGTCGGCGGCAACCACGGATGCGGTCGGATTTTTCTTCGCAAGCACCAGCGCCAAATCGCCGCTGCCAGTCGCCAGATCGAGGATCACCCGTGGTGCCCACGAGCGAACAATCCGAGCGGCGAGGTCGCGCCAGAGGAAATCCGCGCCGCCACTGAGTGCGTGGTTCGCAAAGTCATACCGCCCGGCGATCGAGCTGAAGGTGCCGCGAATGAAGTCGGGATCTTGCTGAGATTGGGGCTTGTCGCTCACGGGATTAGGGTCGGGATGTCATACCATCTTTCGGGGAAACCTGACGAAAGTTTTGACGTGGGCTGGGATGGACTGTCGGCAGCGGAGTTCACGACGCTTCACCGGGGTCGTCTTCTCACGACGACTTCTACTAACGGGAAGTGCCAGGCTGGTCCGGAAACTTGGCACCAAGCGGAATTTGGCCGGGCGAGAATCGTCGAGAAAAAAAGTGCTCACGAGAGGACTCGAACCTCCACGAGTTGCCCCACTAAAAGCCGAAGCTGGTGCGAACGGTCGGGAAACTCACGACGACCATCGGCCGCCGCTCGTTGCGCGAACTTCAGAAGCTCCTCGTCAAACTCAAAGGTGACTACCGAGCGGCTCACGAGCGTTACGCTCGATTGGATGGATTCAGTTCGTATTCCAATCGAAGCCCCATCGTCCACGGAATTGGCCAGTCAGGTCAACGCCTCTGAGTTTGGTGAGAGTCTGAGCGAATTTTGACCCGGATGAACCGCGGCCGCGCGACCCGAATCAGCGAGAGTCTCAGCGCCAGTTGGCGTTCCAACTCTCGAATTCGGCGGGACGCAGACGATAGCGGGCGATGTTTCCCTCGTGCAGGCTGGTCAGTTCGGTTTCCACGACTTCGACAAAGCGTTCGCGTTCGCTTTTCGGAACCCTTCCGCCAGTCTCCGTAGCAATCCATTGGGCCGCCGTGCGTTTGTTCATTCGCCGGTGCACGATCTCCCGAACGAACTCCCCGATGATGGCGCGGTGACGCAATCGAAAGGGGTCCGGATCGCCAAGCGATTGCCGGACGGCGGCGTATCGCAGGCTGGACCGCCGATAGGCCCAGGCGAAAACGTCGCGAAGAAATTCGACGCGGTTCAGCTCGTAAACGCCGATGATTGCCCCGAGGTAATCGTCACGATCCACGTCGATGAACGAGAGCGGGCAGAGATTGCGCCGGATGAGGGGAATATTGGCGGCCAGGCGGGACACGCGTTTGTTCACGTCTTCGAAGGGCTGAAGATAGGGCAGGTGAACCATCGCGAAAAAGGCCTGCTCGAACGGATCGCGGATGGTTTCCGCTTTACCCAGAACCTTGAGAAAACGCTCTTCGATTTGCGCCGGCACTTCCAGCGGGTGAAATACCGTTCCGCTGATCCCGACCGGCCGCGAGCGAATCCGCCCGCCGGCCATCGGATCGGCCAGCAAGTTGTCCGACAGAAGCGCGTGGAGATTGCACACCGTGTAGCGATTGAAACCGATGCCCTCCGCCTGTTCCGCGAGCATTTCGATGGCGGCCTTGTGGTTGAGGATCATTTGGGTTTCCTGCGCCGCCTTGCCTTCGGCTCCTTCGCCCAGATCCAGCAAATGCTGCGTTTCGAGCAGCGAGTAGGTATTGCCCTCCAATCGACTGGAATTCCATGAGAGGTCGATGAGAAGCCGATGCATGACCTGCCGCAGATACGTCCCCGCCGGCAGATCGCTCAAACCGACCTGCCCGATCTCCAGCAACTCCCGACGCAAGTCCTCCGGGAGATAAAATGTCTGGTTCGGGAGGTAGGTATCCAAAAACTCGCCCCGGTAGCCGACCGGAATCCGATCGAAGATCGGCCGGTTCACCGCGTCCCGAATCTTGATCGCGTCGGACGACGGCCAATCTCGATCTTCCGGGGTGCCATTCCCCGAGGGCGAAGACTTCGGTGGGAGCACGTAACGCCTCGCCCGTCCGTGACCCTTTGGAATCAGGAGTCGCGCCCTCACGAGTTGATCGATCCGCCGCTGAAGCGTCCGCCTCGCGAAGTCAATCTCCGGCCTCGCCAGCAGATCGCCGATTGACAAACCATCCGGCGAATCGGCGACGACGCGGAGGATCAAATGAGAGTCGTCCGGGTGAGTCAGCGACGGTGTCATTTCGCGACTGTGGCACGATTTGGTAAATTGCGCCACGAAATGGCGCGATTGGCACGATTAAACGAATCGCGCCACAGTCTTGGGCAGGAGATTTCGAGCCGGCGAAGAAACCGATCCCCCAATCCCTCTCGTCCCCATTTTTGGTTCTGCTTCGAGCGGGGGCGCTTCACCATTTCCGGCCATTTCAGAAATCTCGACGGGTCACCCAAATTCCTCGAAGCCTGCGCTGCCGTCAGGAAAACACCGAAACCTGAAACCGCCAGAGAGGAAGCCCAACGCGCCAAGCTCCGCCGCCTCGGCGCAAAATCAGCGGAAGAGGTCGAAATCGAACTCGAAGAACGCTTCACTGAAGCCCAAGTCCGCGACCTCGCTCGCGGGCGGAAGGCCCTCATAGACACCGAATCTGATGCCACGACTGACTCTGCAAAGGCCTGAACGCCACCTCCATGCCGCTGCTCTGAGGAAGGAAGGCTGAACTTTCATTGGCGCACTTTCATGCTTCCCTCCAGCGTTATCGAGTATCTCGTCCTCCGCGAATTCTGCCACCTAATCGTGCACAACCACAGCAAGGAGTTCTGGACGGAGGTCAGCAGGGTTGTCCCGGACTACCGGTGCAGGGAAGCGTGGTTGAGCGTGAACGCAGCAACTCATAACTTTTGAAATGAGCGCAACATTCGACAGCACCAAGCGATCCCTGCATGGCTGACTTCGGGACGTCTATTCGGGGAAGTTGAAACTCTCGGATTTCCAGCGCGGCCGTCGCGTCTCAGGGATCAGAACTGCCGCCCCTGCATGGCCCAGTAGTGCCAGTCGGCGATGGCCTCGGCGGTTTTCTCGTCCACTCCGATGCCTCGGATCTGCATCAGGGGAACTCCCATGGTGCGGCCCTGCCACTCGACCTCGACCATGATCTCTCCGAGTCCGCCTTCTTCGTCGTTCAGCATGCCCAACACGGTGACCCGCTCACCGGGCTGCAAAGGAGACGTTTTGCGGGCCTCGACGCACTCAGCTTCGAAGGGGAAGGCGAGGGTATTCTCCAGATAGCAGGACCACCCGGTCCGAACCTCGCTCTCGTTGTAGGCGTCCACGATGATCTCCATCGTGATGCGCTCTTCGCGGGGTTCTTCGCGTTGGGGAGGTCGCTTTTTCATTCGCGCAGGAAAATGGCGGGATACCGGTTTCGGTAGAAGCGGCCTTTGAAGCGGCGCAGCAAGTAATCGATGCCGTTTGGACTCCCGGTGAGAAAGTAGAGCGTTTCGAGGCCGGTGCTTCCCGCGTCGCGGATCACCCGGCGCACGAAGGCCGGGCTGATGAGTTCTCCCTCAATGAAGGCCTGAAGCGTCTCCATTTCAGGCTGGGTCAGCGGCTTATCTTTCTTTTTCAGGCCGGAAATCAGGGTGTCGAAGCCGGTGAACATCTCAGTGCCCTGGCCTTCGTGATAAAAGACGGCGATCCCATTTTCATTCTCGAGGAACGCCTGGGGGTAGCTTCCTGGGGCCGGACTCGTCAGGCCGTGCTTCGCGAGGACCTTCTGCAGGTTCTTCCTGGCTTTCCTTTCCGAGAATGCGCCCATCCGCTTTTGTTCGGCGGCGGCGGCGGACAGTCCGTCGGGAAAGACGGCGAGATCGTTTCCGTGGAATTGGACAAAGTCCGCGTAATGCTCCGCGGCGATTTCCCGCGCCTGATGCGTGAGATCCGGGCAGTAACGGTAGGCGATGGAGGAATACGTTTCGCGAAATGCCTTCCGCGTGGAGGCAAAGTCCTTCGGCACGCTTTCCCACCTTTGCTGGCCGCCGGACCAAACCCATTCACCGCGCCAAGGCACGAGGCTGCCATAGGCCATCTGACCGGCGAGGAACGGGCAGGTTTGCCGGTCGATTTCCATGCGGACACGATACGGCTGGTCATTGATCAGATTGACCGCGTCGAGGGTTTCCACCTTCGTGCCACGGACGTTCAGGGATTCGATCCGGTAGAAGGCGGTGTGGCGTTCGTGCCAGCCGCGCAGCTCGGTGCGGTCGGACGATGGCAGATCCAGCGCGGCGGCGAGGATGTCCACGGGGCCGAGACCGGACCACTCGGTGCATTGCTGGCAGAGGAAATCGTCGGTCTCGGCGATTTCCTGATCGGGCTCGGGATTCGCCTTCCGCAAATGGTCCTCGAACGCGAAGCGGAAGAGGAAGGACCGCGTGCCCAGCCACACGAGCTTGCGTTTGACGTCCCAGCCGCGGCGGTTTGGGCGGGCGAGGAAGCTTGCCACGGCCGCCGGGCGCGCTGGCCGTGCGCTGAAGGCTTCGCCGAGGAATTCGGCGGCGAACTCCGCGATGGTGACGAACCCGTGATGGGTCGGGCCGACGATATGATCCGGTTGGAAATGCCGCCACACGCTGGAGAGGAAAAACTGGAATCGGCGCGGATCGAATGGTTCCAGGCCGGACTCGCCTGGCTGGCACAGGAGCGGCAGGGGAACGCCAAAGAATTCCCGGTGATACGCTTCGAGGCTCCGCCAAAGACCGGCGTCGTCGTGCAAATCCTCGGCCAACTCCGTGAGAGCAAGGGCCAGATCATCAAGTTCGTCCGCGTCCAGAAGAAACGATTCCGACTCGATTTCGGCGACGCGCCGGGCGAGCTGGTTGCGAAAGCGTAGCGCCGTCTGGAACAGCGCGTTGGTTTCGCGCTTCGGCGCTCCGGGAGGGCGGCGGGCCTCGACGCGGTCCCGGAAGGTCGGTGTTCTGGTCATTTTCTCGTGGCGGCTTGCGCCAGGAAGCCAGCGAGAAATTCGAGGTAGTCGCGGGAGCCGGGTTCGTCGCTGGTGCGGATGGCGCACGACTCCTTGACGGCTCCGAGGGCGGCCGTCCATTCGGCGGTCGAGAGTGCCTGCTGCTCCGTCGCGCCGCCCGGTGACTGAGTTTCCACGTTAAGCGATTCCCGGACGGCGATCAAGCGGTCCAGCAATTCGGCGAGAAATTGATCCTTCGGACTCGCGGAGCTGGTCACGGGTTTGGGGCGCTTCCCGTTGGCCGCGTGGGCTGCTTTGACGAGCAGCGAACGGACGTTCGAGTCGGTTAGTCTGATGTCCTGGGCGGCCGCCTGCTGGTCCCCTTTGAGAATTTCATTTTCAATGGCATAGAGGATCGCGGCGTAAAAGGGGTCCTTCATGAGATCACCGTGTCGCATGAACTCGGGAGTATGAAAATTCCTCCGGCCTGACAATTCGTAAGTTCCGCCCTATCCATTCTGTGAGCGATGAAGGCGGAAGACCACAAAGATCGGCTCACTATGGCATTGGCCGAGAATGACCGGTTGCGAGGCGAGAACGAGCACCTGCGCAAGCTCCTGCGGGTTCGCGCGGCTTGTCCGCAGGCGGTTCCGGCTTCCGAAATCAAGGTGCCGCCGTCCGCTCCGGTCGCAGCGGACGAAAAGATTCGTTTGTTCCGGAGTCTCTTTCGAGGACGGGAGGACGTCTATGCCGTGCGTTGGGAAGGGAAGAGCGGGAAAGCCGGATACTCCCCAGCCCAGATCGCGAACGGCTGGTTTGCCTCGAAAGCCGAGGCCAGGGCGAACCGGGAGCTCCTTCCGCTGACGGATGCGGTGATTCGTGATCATCTCCGCGGCCGATTAACGGCAGGCATTTACCCTTTGTTGAAAAACGAGACCTGCTGGTTCCTGGCCGCGGATTTCGACAAGGCCGACTGGCCCGACGATGCAGCCGCCTTTCTCCAGACGTGCTCTCAGGCTGGCATCCCCGCGTATTTGGAACGCTCACGGTCGGGACGGGGCGCCCACGTTTGGATTTTTTTCGAGCAGGCGATTCCGGCGTCCCTGGCGAGGAAGCTCGGCGCGGCGATGCTCACGAGGACGATGGAGCGGCGGCATCAGATCGGACTGGATTCGTATGACCGTTTTTTTCCTAACCAGGACACGATGCCGCAAGGCGGCTTCGGCAACTTGATCGCGCTTCCGCTTCAGCGCGGACCCCGGGATGAAGGCAATAGCGTGTTTCTCGGCGACGACCTCGCCCCGATTGCCGATCAATGGCGATTTCTGTCCGGAGTAAAGCGGCTTTCCATCGAGGTGACTCAGACGGGGGTGCGCGAAGCCGAGCGAGCTGGCAGTGTGATCGGAGTTCGTCTCGGCGCCGGTGACGGGGATGAGCGTGACCCGTGGTTGATGCCGCCTTTGCGGGAGGCGAAGTCGGCGGTGATCGACGGCCCGTTTCCTGATCGCGTGACGGTGACCGTGGCCAATCTGGTCTACGTGGAGAAGGAAGGGCTGCCATCGGCCATGTTGAACCGGCTGGCAAGGCTGGCCGCGTTTCAGAATCCCGAGTTCTACCGCGCCCAAGCCATGCGGCTTTCGACTTACGGCAAACCGCGGGTTATCCACTGCGCGGAGGAATTTACCCGCCATCTCGGATTGCCGCGCGGGTGTGAGAGCGATGTCGTCAGCCTGCTCAAGGCTCACGGCATCCAAGTCCAATTGGCCGACGAGCGCGTTTCTGGAACTGCGTTGGACGTTCATTTTCACGGTGAACTGCGGCCCGATCAGGAGAAGGCTGCGACGGACTTGCTGCGGCATGATATCGGCGTGTTATCGGCCGGAACGGCTTTTGGGAAAACGGTGGTGGCTGCGTGGATGATTGCCGCTCGAAAAACGAATACGCTGGTTCTGGTGCATCGGCGGCAACTGCTCGACCAATGGCGGGAGCGGCTTGCAATCTTTTTGGACCTTCCCTTGAAGAGCATCGGGCAGATTGGGGCGGGGCGGAGGAAACCGGGTGGAAGAATCGACGTCGCCGTGATCCAAAGTTTGAATCGAAAAGGCGTCGTGGAGGGATTGGTGGCTGAATACGGACAGGTGATCGTGGATGAATGTCACCATCTTTCCGCGTTTAGCTTCGAGCAGGTGCTTCGTCGGGCGAAAGCGCGTCATGTGCTCGGCTTGACGGCCACGCCTTATCGCAAGGACGGTCATCACCCGATCATCCTGATGCAATGCGGCGACATTCGCCACCATGTGAGCCCCCTTGAACAAGCCGTCGCCCGTCCCTTTCACCATGTGGTTCTACCCCGTCCGACAACATTTCGACTTCCTCCCCAGATCGAGAAGCCGCCCATTCACGAGATTTACCGGGCGCTGACTCGCGACGAATCCCGCAACACCCTCATCGTGCAGGACGTGTTGGCGGCTGTCGGTCGCGGCCGATCCCCGCTGATCCTAACCGAACGGATCGACCATCTCGATCTGCTCGCCGCACGGCTGGAAGGCGCAGTCAGGAATCTCATCGTCCTTCGGGGCGGCATGGGAGTGAAACAACGCCGGGGTGTCATGAAACGTCTCGAGCAAGTCTCCGGCGAGGAGGATTGCGTGCTTCTCGCGACGGGACGCTACATTGGAGAAGGATTCGACCACGCGCGGCTCGACACGTTGTTTCTCGCGATGCCAATCTCTTGGAAAGGCACCCTCCAGCAGTATGTCGGCAGGCTTCACCGGCTTCATGCCAACAAAAAGGAAGTCATCGTCTACGATTACGCGGATGATGCCATGCCGGTGCTTTCCGCGATGTTTGGGCGGCGTCTGAGGGGATATGAGGCTGCCGGATATGCGGTGAAGGCGGGCGAATTGCCTCTATCGTTGGCATGAAAGTTCGCGCAAGTGAGCGTCGGAATGAAAGCAATGGACCCAGGCTTCGATCAAAACCGAAGGATTCTTTCGGGCGACGGAAAGCAGCTTCAATGCGGCTCCAGAGGGACTGCGTTGTCGATTTGAGAGAATCTGTCGAATTCAGCCATTGATGGGCGGGCGTTTTGGCAGGAATAAGAAATCAAGCCTGCATACATTCCTCTCAGAGTGAATTAGGGGAAGTCTGAAGTGCTTTTTAGATTGGAGAGGGCGCTGGTCGTGCGGCAATTTCATCGATGCCGCTCCAGTTTCTCCCGGATTCGGTCGATCTCGGGAGCGAGACGTTTCTCGTCCGGCAGAGCCGTGAAGTATTCGCGCACCAGGACTTTGTAGGGCAGGTTGTCCTTGGTGTAGCGGACGAGGGAACTGCTTTTTCCGGCGCAGAGGATGATGTCGACCGGGGGATTGCCGTCATGACCGAATTTAAGGCCCGCGCCGTGGTCCGCCTCGCGGCATCGAGCAGCTCGACCACGCCGGAAAGAACACAGTCGTAGTCCCGGATCGCGGGTGGTTTTGGAGTCTGCTTGCTTTTTCGTAGATGGAGCAATCAGACGGACGGTGAAAGATGTTGGCTCCGGCCGCAGATCCTGGTTGGCCGGGTGAGTTGTTGGTCCGATTCGCCCGCACGGTTCCGTTAAAATTTCGCGAGACTGGAGATTTGCAACTCACTTGAAGAGCTCGAGGTAGGCGTCGAAGCGGAAGAGTCGGTCGCGTCGCGCACCGGTAATCTCTTTGAGGATTCCTAGTTGGGTAAAACGTTCGAGGAGTTTGTAGGCAGTCGGCGCGGAGACACCCGCCGCTTTGGCGACCTGCTGAGCATTGACACACGGCTGCGCGAACAGATTGCGGAAGAGGGCGAGTCCGGAGGCGGATTGCGGTTTCCAACTCTGAATCTCGCTTTCCCAGTATCGCTGAAATTGGAGGATGCGATCAAAGGTCTCCACTCCATGCCGGGCGGTTTCGGTGACGCCATCCAGGAAAAAGTGCAACCAGTCGTTCATGGCATTTTCCCGACGAACCCGGGTGAGGCGTTCGTAATACTCGTCGCGATTCTTTTCAAGATACTCGGAAAGGTAGAGGACGGGTTGTTTCAGGATACCTTCCGCGACGAGGTAAAGCGGGATCATGAGACGACCAATCCGGCCATTGCCGTCCAGAAACGGGTGAATGGTCTCGAACTGGTAATGCATGACGGCGACCTTGATGAGGTGCGGAAGATGTAACTCGCGATTGTGGGCAAAAAGTTCGAGATCGCCCATCAGCGCGGCAACGCCTTCGTGACCGGGTGGGACAAATCGGGCATTGCCGGGATTTGACCCACCAATCCAGTTCTGACTGCGCCGGAACTCGCCGGGAGTTTTGCGTTCACCTCGGACGCCTTGCATGAGCACGGCGTGGGCGTCGCACAGGAGGCGGTTGGAAAATGGGAGATTTTTCAGGCCAGCGACGGCCTCGTTCATGGCGCTGATGTAGTTGTTCACCTCCCGCCAGTCATCCCTCCGTTCCTCGGAAATCTCCTCCTCCGGGAGGATGGCCTCCGCCATTTCGGTGCGCGTATCCTCGATTTTGCTCGATTGGGTGGCCTCTTTGGTGACGTGCATCTGAACGAACAAGTCGAGGTTGGGCACATACTCGGAGAACATATCCAGTCGGCCGAGTTGACGATCTGCCTGGCTGAGCGCTTCGATGATCCGGGGTTCGTCAATTCGCCAAGAGCGGTTGATTAGGGAGGGCTCGAAGCTCCGATACCCTGACCGTTCGATCCATTGACCTGATTCAAAGGCATTCATTCGCAGTGAATCCGGGGCAGAATTTTAATAGCAGCATTTATTAATTAAAGAAAAGGCAGTAATTTTAAATAGATGGCGAGCCTTGTAAAGCCTCAGGCGTGCAGAGTTGGGTAGCTCGGGATGTGAGGTGACTTGAGGCGGGGAGGTGAGCGGATGCTCCGATCCATCTTTCCGGTTCAGAAATATAAGAATCAGCGAATCGTGGATCTTCTTTTCCCGGTTAAAATCCTCCGTTGGCGGCCTGCTCTTGGGGGACTTGGAACCGGAAATTCTGCCATTTCGGCGGACAAGTGGCGGACAATTTGAGGGCGTTTCCAGTCCGTTCCATGCGATTCCTGTTGGTCGGGTGCGCCTGCTCTGCGGCCATCTTATCTCCCTTGCGTTCAGGGATTTAGAGGGAAATGCTCACGAGAGGACTCGAACCTCCACGAGTTGCCCCACTAGATCCTGAATCTAGCGCGTCTGCCATTCCGCCACGTGAGCTACGGGATGTTTAAGATGAACGGTCGTCGAAGAATTGTAAATGACGGATCGCTGCGGCGGACGTGGGAAATTGCACTGGCAATCACCGGTCTCTCGTGCGAAACGGTTGGGCTAGTTTATTCCCTATGAAACGCAAATCTCTACTCCACCTCCTCACTGGTTCTCTACTTGGCCTCGCCGTCGTCGCCCCGATTTTCGCGCAGGATACCCCGCCCGCGCAGGATACCCCGCCCGCGGGCGAGGCGGCGCCGGCCGCCGCTGCGGAAGCAGCTCCCGCTCCCGCCGCAACTCCCGCCGAGCCAGCTCTCGACATCAAGGACCCGGTCGCAACGGTTAACGGAGATCCCATTTCCAAGGAAGATCTCGAGACGATGTTCAACAACGCCGTCTCAGCCCAGGGCATCGATCCGGCCACGCTCTCGAACGAGCAGAAGCTCGCCGGCTACAATCAGCTCCTTCAGGACATGATCACCGAGAAGTTGGTCAAGGCCGCGTCGAAGGATGTGACAGTCACCGACGAAGACGTGACCGCGGAGATCGCGAAGATCAAGGAGCAGTTCCCGACGCAGGAAGCCTTCGAAGAGCAGCTCGAGGCGAGCGGCCAAACGCAAGAAAAACTCACCGTCCTCATTAAAGAGGGTCTCTCCCAGCGCAAGTGGGTCGAGAGCCAGACGGGCGAGGTGAAAATCAGCGACGAGGAGGCGCAGAAATTTTACGACGAGAACTCAGCTGAGTTCGAGCAGCCCGAGACCGTGCGGGCGAGCCACATTCTTTTCATGGTGCCGGAAGGAGCGGGTGAGGACGTGCTGAAGGAAAAAGAGGAGGCCGCGAAGAGCGCCGCCGTCGACGCGAAGAAGGACGGTGCGGATTTTACCGAACTCGCCAAGAAGCTTTCCGAAGAACCTGGTGCCGCTGAGAGTGGTGGCGATCTGAATTTCTTCACGAAGGATCAAATGGTCCCCGCCTTCGCCGACGCGGCGTTCAGCATGGAGCCGGGTGAAATCAGCGAGCCGGTGAAGTCCGAGTTTGGCTTTCACGTGATTAAGGTCACCGAAAAGAAGCCCGCCGGAACGACTCCGTTCGAGGAAGTGAAACCCCAGTTGGTTGCGTTCCTCCAGAGCCAGAAAAGCCAGGAAGCAGTTGGTAAGGTGCTCGAAGGCCTGCGCACGGATGCCGAGATCGAAGTGATGCTGCCGAAGCCAGCGGCCGCGCCGATGGGCGGCATGGGCGCTCCGGCTCCAGCCGACGCGGCCCCCGCCGAAGAAGCGGCTCCGACCGAGAACTAGGACGAGCCCGGATGGCGCGCAAAAAACAATCGATCGGTCTCATAGGACTTGGGATCATTGGCTCCCGGGTCGCCGCGAACTTACGCCGGGCCGGCTACGAAGTCTGGGTTTGGAACCATTCGCCGAAGGCTGAACCAAATTTCCTGACCTCCGCAGCGGAGGTCGCGGAGACGGCCGATCTTATTCTGACGTTCGTCGCCGACGGTCCGGCTCTCATCGAAGTCCTGCGGTCGATGGAAGGCGTCCTCGCCGCCCGGCACGTGATCGTGAATCACGCGACCGTCGGCCCGGACGAGATCGCCGCAGCCGCCGAAATCGTGGAGCAAGCCAGCGCTTCGCTCCTCGATGCGCCCTTCACCGGCAGCCTCAAGGCAGCCGAAGCGGGCGAACTGGTCTATTACGTCGGCGGTTCGCGGGACGTGCTTACCCGGGTCCGACCGGTTCTTGAGGTCTCGTCCAAAGCGATCCTCGAGATCGGCGAGTTGGGGCAGGCCAGCCTCGTGAAGATCGCGACAAACTTGGTCTCGGCGACGATCGTCGAATCACTCTCGGAAGCGATGGGCCTCATGGAGAAAAACGGCGTGCCGCTCGAGAAGTTTGCGCGAGCCATCGAGCTGAACGCTGCCAATTCGGGCGTTTCGCAAGTCAAAGTGCCGGTGATGCTTGAGGGGAAATTCGACCCGCATTTCTCGCTCAAGCACATGTTCAAGGACGTGCAGCTTGTCCTGGCGGCGGCGGAGCGGGCTGGATTGGAGATGCCTGCGGCGAACGCGGCGGCGGGTGCGCTCATGTCCGGGATCGAACACGGGTGGGCGGATCTTGATTTCTCGGCGATCTCGAAGCACTACGGCTTTCCGGGCAAGGAACCCCTCGCTCCGGAGCCAGTGCTGGCTACTGAAACCGGTGGCGATAAGCCGAAAAAGCGGTTCCCACTTTTCGGCGGCTCGAATTGACCGCAGCGGGACAGAGCGTCGTGCTGGCGACCGCCCGCGAACGGGGTGGCTACTTTCGCCTGCCGACTCGGGCGCGATTTGCGTTGAGCGGAGCGGACCGCGAGCGATACCTCAACGGGCAGGTGACGAACGACATCCGCAAGCTCTCGCCCGGAGTGGGAATGTCAGCTTGCGTTGTTTCAGCGAAGGGAAAACTGGACGGGGTCGTCTGGATCTGGAGCGACGAGACACGGCTCTTCGTCGAAGTGGATCAATCGCTCGCCGAGTCGATGGCGATTCGGCTCGAGCGCTACCTCGTCGCGGACGACGTGGAGATCGAGGCGCTCGACGGGCCGGCGGAACTTCATGCCTTCGGCGCTGCCGCCGGGATCTTGCTGGCGGCGGGTACCGGCCTCCGCCGGGCGGAGCGATTCGGAGCAACGGGAGTCGATTTCGACAAATCTTCGCTCGGTCACCTTGTCGAATGGACCGAACTCGACGCGGCCGCTGTCGAGGTCCTGCGAATTGAACGCTTGATCCCGATCTGGGGTGCGGAGCTTGGCCCCGACACGCTGCCAGCCGAAGCTGGGCTGGACCGGACGGCGGTGGACTTCCACAAGGGGTGCTACATCGGGCAGGAGGTGATCTCGCGCATCCAGAGCGTCGGTCGGACGAACCGGGCGCTGGCTTCCTTCACCGTGGCGGACGGCGAGCGGCCCGGGGCGGGCGACGATTTGCTCGACGACTCGGGCGGGGAAAAAGCCGCCGGCGTCGTGACCTCGGTAGCGGACCACTTTGAATTGGCGCGGCCGGTGGGACTCTGTTACATCAAGCGCGGTCGCGAGGGGTCGGGCAATTTTGTCACCGCCTCGGGTGCCCGAGTGAATCTGTGCCAACTGCCATGCGAATAATCCCCGTTCTCTCTCTCTTCCTTGCCTTCGCGTTGGTTGGCTGCGCAACCCGAAATCAGGTCGACCTTTCTGGCCCGGTGGTGGCGGTGATGGAGATCAAAATCAAAAAAGAGAAAGAATTACGCCGGGTGGTCATCGAACTCGACGAGACCGCTGCCCCGCAGACGTCCGCGAGCTTCAAGCTGCTCGTCCAGGATGGATTTTACGACAAAATGCGTTTCCACCGGGTCTTCCCCGATCTGCTCGTGCAGACGGGCGATCCCTACAGCAAAGGTGGCGACTCGGAGCGCTCAGGGACCGGGGGACCCGGCTACACGATTCCGGCCGAGATCCGGCTTTCTCACGTGCGCGGAGCCGTCGCGACGTCGCGGTTGCCAGACCGCGTGAACCCGACGCGGGCATCGAACGGGAGTCAATTTTACGTGTGCCTGACGCCGATGCCGCAGCTCGACGGAGACTACACGGTGTTTGGCCGGGTGACGGAAGGTCTCGAAGTTTTGGACGAGATCAGCAAAATGCCGACAAACAGCAACGATTTCCCTTTGGATAAAGTTGTTATTCGCAGTATAAAGCTCGTCCCGCAGGGGTCGGAAACGGCGGCCAGCGGAGCGAATTAAAGTTGTAACGGGTAGGTTCCGGAGTGGCCAAACGGGGTAGACTGTAAATCTACTGGAATTTCCTTCACAGGTTCGAATCCTGTCCTGCCCAATCTTTTTCTTCCGGCCATTTCGGGCCGAAAGTCGGTTGGAGTGAGGGATTTGTGGATCCAAGCGAGGATCGTTGGCGGAGATGAAAAATGACCAAAAATGCTGGTTCATTCGTCACCCATTGTCACCCAGATCGACCCACGCGGAGAACAATGTAGGCGGCGGACTACGGGGTTCCGCAGTTGCGACCGCGGTTTGTCTTGATCGCGATGAGGGCGCGGGACGCGGAGTTTTTCCGGTGGCCGTCGCCCGGCGGCGAGAAGGCGAACGTCGGCGAGACGCTCATCGATCTGATGGGGAGTCGGGGCTGGCCGGGGTCGGAGCGTTGGGCCGATGGAGCCAGGGCAATCGCTCCGACCGTCGTGGGTGGCTCGGTCAAGCACGGTGGGCCGGACCTCGGACCGACTCGGGCAAAAGCAAAATGGCGGGAGCTGCGCGTTGATGGAATGGGCATCGCCAACGACGCGCCGGGCGCGGATTTTTCCGTCGACGGGTTGCCGCGGTTGACCGTGCGGATGGTCGCGAGGATCCAAGGCTTCCCGGATTCGTGGGAATTCGCGGGGCGAGAGACGGTCGCCTACCGGCAAGTTGGAAATGCCTTTCCGCCCCCGGTTGCCCGGGCTGTTGGGCGGGCGATTCGCGCCGCTTTCCAACAGAATTTTTCTTACAACGAACGTCCGGGAGAGCCCGATCTGGAAGTCCGACTGCTCGAGAAACCACCCAAACTCAAATGCCATCCAAAAAAGGCTCCAAAAGCCTGATCCTCGGTTACTTCCTCGGGAACGTCGGAACCGTGCTCATCTCTCGCGACATCCAGCGCGAGTCAGGCGGCGTGGCAGAGTGGGCGCCTCGCGGGCGTGAACTCCGCAACGAGGACGGCTGGCAAATTCTTTCCCACAAAGATCGCGCGGACCTGAAGCCGGGCCTGGGTGCTCGAGCGAAATGGCTACACCTGCCAGATGTGCGGGGCCGCGGCGGGAGATCCGGATCAGTTGGCCAGCGGGCGGACGATTCGGCTGACGATGGGACACGTCGTCGATAAGTCGAAGGGGGGTGACGATAGCCCGTCGAACTTGCGGGCGGTCTGCACGAACTGTAACGAGGGGCTGCAAAATGCGGGCCTGCCGAAGCCTGACCGGATTCATCTCCTAGCGCAGGTGCGGCGGGCGACGCGGGACGATCAGCAGGCGTTGCTGGATTGGCTGTTGGCGAAGTTTGGGTTCGAAGCCGTCAAAAGCGCCGATTGAGTTGAATGGGGTCTGACCCGCCGCGCGGTGAATGGATGGGGATGCTCGGTTTGGCTCACTCGCGTCGCTTGATTTGCCGCTCCCACGCGGGACGCGCGCGCTTCCCAGCTTCACCGCGGTTGGTGGTAGTGGGCGGGGAGGGTGGGGGGTGGGGTTTGGGGTTGGGTGGTGAGGTGTCGCAGGGTTTCGGTGGCGGCGGTTTGGAGCTCGGTGAATCGTTCACTTTTCGGGTCGGGGGCGTGGGTGACGTGGCGGAGGAGACTGTGCCATTCCAGGGTGGCTCGCTCGATGTCGCCTCTTCGGATCATCGCGTCGGGGGGGAGGGAGCGGATGCCGCCGGTGCGGAACCGGGCGAGGACGTCGGCGGTGCCTTCGCCGTAGGCGGGTGGGAGGCCCGCCTCCAAGTAGCCTTCGTGGTCGACGTGGCCGTAGGCGGCGCGGGTCGCGATGGCGAGGCGGTCGGACTCGCCGGTGGCATGGTCGGCAAAGCGGTGGCCGCCGCGGATGTTCGCGAGGTGGGCGATGATTTCCTCGATGGGATAGGTGGTGTCTTCGAGGGCGGCGGCGATGACGAGGCCTTCGGCAGCTTGGAAACGGGCGGCGATGCGACCGCGGGTCGTCGGGACGCCGTGGGCGTCGATGAGGCCGAGTTTGCGCCAAGCGTGGGCGGCGGAGCCGGGGGGCGGGGAGAAGTGGGGGACTTCGGCGGTGGCGAGGTGGGTGTCGGTGTTGAGTTCGACCCGGCGGCGGGGTGGGGTGAGGAGGGCGCGGTCGTTCGCGTCGATGGTCGCGTTGGCGGGGTGGTCTGCGAGGGTGAGCTGGAGGGCGAGGATATCGCCGCGGCGGGCGAGGCCGAGAACGGGAAGGTCGGTGAGGAGAGGGGCAACGGTGGTGAGAAATTCTGGCTCGGTGAAGGTCTCGGTTTTGGTGAGGTGGAGATTTTTGCGGACCCAGGGGAGGGGGCGGAGGCGACCGTCTTCGGTGGGGTGGGCGGCGCTGAGTTCTTTGCCGTAGAGGGGGCCGGACGGACTGGGGAGTTTGCAGATTCGGCCGGGGCCACGGGACTCGACGACGGCGGGGACGCGGAGGGCGGGTTGCCACTTTTCCTTGTGCCAGGCGAGGCAGTCGGAAAGGGGACGGATCCCGTTACGGGCGTCTTTGGCGAGCCGCCAATTGCCGGTGCTGTCGAGGTATTCTTCGCGGGTGGGGTGGAGGAAAGAGGGGGAGTTCTTTTGAGGGGCAGACGCGGGGACGGGTTCCAAACCGAGGCTGGGGGGTTGCGGGGAAAAGAGATTTTTGCAGGCTTGGCGGGCGGCTTCGAAGGGGGGGCGGCCCTGGTTGGCGGCGGTCTCCATGACTCGGAGGAGGCTGGGCCAATCGATCTCGTTAACTCGGCGGAGGGGGCGTTGGCTGGCATCGAAGAGGCGGGGGCTGTCGCGGGCGACGATGAGGGTGCCTTCGGTGTCGAGGCCTCGGCGGCCGGCTCGGCGTACATTTGGAGAAGTTCGTCGGAGCGGAGTTCGCGCTGGATGGGGCCGTCTTGGTAGCTCGTTCCGGCGATGGCGACGGAGCGAACGGAGAAATTGATGCCGGCGGCGAGACCCGTTGTGGCGACGATGAAGTGGAGGTGGCCGTTCTTGGCGAGGGGTTCGATCCAGTGGGCACGGGCGGCGTAGGGGAGGCCGCTGTGGTGGAAGGCGGTGCGGCGGGAGAGGAGGCGGGAAAGATCTTTGCCGAGGAGGGTCTGGGCGTCGGGTGAAAGGGCGATGGCGTCCTGAAGGGGGAGGGCTTCGCTGATGTGGCGAGCGATTTTTTCCGCTTCGGCGCGGCGAGGTGCGAAGATGAGGAGGGGGGTTAGCCGGGCCAAGTAGGCGGCCGCGGCGAGGCGGGGCCAATAGCCGCGGACGGAGTCAGGAACGCGGGGTAGATTCTCGTCCGGAATCTCGTTGAGGGGAACGGGGCGGTCGGCGACGCGGATGATCTCGGTCGTGCGACCGAGACGCCGAAACCAATCGGCAACCGCTTCAGGATTGCGGACGCTGCCGCTGAGGAGGAGGATTTGGGTTTGTTCGGGTGGGGCGAGTGCGAGGGTGAGTTCGTAGTTCAGACCGCGGCGGGGGTCGGCGAGCATCTGGTATTCGTCGATGACGAGAGTGCCCGGAGCATCGCCGGAGAGGATCCGTTCGCGCTGGGTCTCGAGGGTGGCGACGAGGATGGGCGCGCGGGTGTTTTCCGCGATGTCGCCGGTGGCGATCCCGACGTTCCAGCCGCGGCGGCGCCATTCGGTCCATTTGTCGTTGGCGAGGGCGCGGGTGGGAACCGTGTAGACAGCCTGGCCACGGCGAGCGGCGGATCCCGAGTCGACGTGGAGTTCGAAGATGCGGGTTTTGCCCGCCCCGGTGGGGGCGTCAACGAGAACGTCGTGACCGGCGGCGAGCGCGCGGACGGCCCGCTGCTGCCAGAGATCGGGAACGTCGAGGGCGATCTGGAGACCGGTCATGGGATATAAATACGCTTTTGACTCGAAGGTCGCGAAGGACGCAACCGTCGCAAAGCAATACGAATGAAAAGAGGAAATGCAATGGGCTCTCGCTGGCGCCGGATGCCTGACTGGCTTCAAAGGAACTGGACGGAAGTAATTTATGAACGAAGAGTTGGCGGGTGAAGAGCGCGTTTGTTCATCGGTTTGAGGCGGGGATTGGGGCGGGGAATGTGCTCCTTCTTCTGCACGGAACCGGTGGGACGGAGGATGATCTGGTCGGGATCGGACGGGGGTTGGATGCGGAGGCGGCGTTGTTGAGTCCACGGGGGCGGGTGCTCGAGAACGGGATGCCGCGATGGTTTCGGCGGCTGGCGGAGGGGATATTTGACGAGGAGGATCTTTTGCGGCGGGCGGGAGAGTTGGCAGATTTCGTCGGGTGGGCGGGTGGAATGCGAGCTCGGAGATCGTCCGATCGTGGCGGTCGGGTATTCCAACGGGGCGAACGTGGCTTCGGCGGTGATGTTTTTGCGCCCGGGAGTCCTGGCTGGGGGGATTTTGCTGCGGGCGATGGTGCCGCTTAGGTTTCCGCAGAAACCGGATCTGACGGGGACACGAGTGCTGCTTTTGGAGGGGGAGTCGGATCCGCTGGTGCCGAGAGCGGAGGCGGAGAAGTTGGCTTCGATGCTGCGCGACGCCGGGGGGGAGGCGCAGATTCATTGGACCGCGGGCGGACACGAGTTGCACTCGGAAGACTTCGACGTTGCGGGTCTTTGGCTCAAAAGCGAAAGGGGATGATGAGAGAACTCCACGGAATTCATCACGTCACTGCGGTGACCGGGGACGCGCCCGGGAATCTGGATTTTTACACGCGGGTGCTCGGGATGCGGCTCGTGAAGAGGACCGTGAACCAGGATGATGTCTCGGCCTATCATTTGTTTTATGCTGATGGGTCGGGAACTCCCGGAACGGATCTAACGTTTTTCGATTGGCCATCGGTGCCGGAGAAGCGGGGGACGCGGAGCGTGGTGAGGACGGGATTGCGAGCGGCGGGGGACGGAGCGTTGGCTTGGTGGGTGGCGAGATTTGCCGAACTGGGTGTGGCGAATGGCGGCGTGGTCGCAAGGGACGGGAGGAGGAGTGTGGATTTCGAGGACCCGGAGGGTCAGCGGCTCTTGCTGGTGGAGGAAGGTGGTGCGGGCGAGGCGCGCCCCTGGGAGCGAAGTTCCGTGCCGGCGGATCGGCAGATTCGCGGGTTGGGGCCGGTCCTCGTGAGCGTGCCGCGGTTGGCGGCGACGGCACGCGTGTTGGTCGAGGTGTTGGGGATGCGTTCGGCTCGACGATACGAGGACCGCGGGGGCAAAGTGAACGCCTTCGAGATGGGGGCGGGAGGAGCGAGTGCGGAAATGCACGTGATCGAAGAACCGGATGCGGATGCGGCTCGGGCGGGAGCGGGAGGGGTGCATCACGTGGCGTTTCGGACGACGCTGGCGGATTATGATTGGTGGGCGGATCGGTTAGCGTCGATGGGAGTGCGGTCGAGCGGGCCGGTGGATCGCTTTTATTTCCGGAGTCTGTACTTTCGCGAGCCGGGCGGAGTGCTGTTCGAATTGGCGACGGATGAACCAGGTTTTTCAGCGGACGAGCCACTTGAAAAGCTGGGTGAGCGATTGTCGCTGCCTCCGTTTTTGGAGGGGCGCCGGGCGGAGATCGAGGCGGGGTTGCGACCGTTGGATTGAGCGCTTGGAGGACCTGGTGCCCTGGTGATTCAAGCGACGATCCGAGCCGCTTGGCGGCGGGCCGAGGCGTCAGCTTCCAGGAGGGTGGCGAGATCGGGATCGGCGACCGGGTCGTGGCTTTCCATCGTGGCTTCGACGGTCTGCCAGATTTTGGGAAAGGGGATCTTGCCGTCGAGGAAGGCAGTGGCGGCGATTTCGTTGGCGGCGTTGAGGACGGCGGGGAGGGTGCCGCCGGTGCGGCCCGCTTGGCGGGCGAGGCGAAGGGCGGGGAAGTCGGCCTCGCGGGTGGCGGAGAATTCGAGCGTGCCGAGCGTGGTGAGGTCGAGGGGCGCGAGTGCGCCGGGGATCCGGTCGGGGTAGGTAAGAGCGTATTGAATCGGGAAGGCCATGTCGGAGCGGCTGAGCTGGGCGAGCTGGGAGCCGTCAACGAATTCGACGAGAGAGTGAACGATGCTTTGCGGGTGGATGACGACTTCGATGCGGTCGATGTCGACGTCGAAGAGCCAGCGAGCCTCGATCATTTCCAGGGCTTTGTTGAAGAGGGTGGCGGAGTCGAGGGAGATCTTCTTTCCCATGTCCCACGTGGGGTGGCGGAGAGCCTCAGCGGGAGTGACGGTCGCGAGTGCGGCGGCGGGGGTGTTGCGGAAGGGTCCGCCGGAGCAGGTGAGGATGAGGCGGGCGACGTGGTCCGCGGGGCGACCGTCGAGGCACTGGAAGATGGCGTTGTGTTCGCTGTCGACGGGGAGGACGCGGACGCCGTGGCGTTTCGCTGCGGCCATGAGAATGCCGCCGGCGAGGACGAGGATCTCTTTGCTGGCGACGGCGATGTCTTTGCCGGCTTCGATCGCGGCGAGGGCTGGGGCGAGGCCGGCGGTGCCGACAATGGCGATGAGAACGAGGTCGGCGTCGGGGTGGGTGGCAAGTTCGAGCAGGCGTTCGGGGCCGTCGGGGCCGTCGGTGCGGTGAGCGAGGGCGTTGGGGAAGGCGACGCGGGCGGCGGCGAAGCCTTCGGCGTTGGAGTGAGCGGAGAGGCCAACGATCTGGATGCGGTCGGGGAGGGCGTGGGCGACCCGTTGGGTGGAGCGGCCGATGGAGCCGGTGGCGCCGAGGAGGATGATCTTTCGGCAGCTCATGGGTCGAAGGTTGAAAGGTCGGAAAGTCGGGTTTGGATCGCTGGGGCAATTGTTTCTGGCACGGACCACTTCGGACCTTGGACCTTCCGACTTTCCGACCTTCGACAAGTCATCAAGTCATCTTGAGCACGAGGCGCATGTAGAAATAAAGCAGGGGTGCGGTGAAGAGGAGGCTGTCGATGAGGTCGAGCGTGCCGCCGATGCCGGGGAGGGCTCCGCTCGAGTCCTTGATGGCCGTGCTCCGTTTGACGATGGATTCCGCCAAGTCGCCGACGATGGCGGCGAATCCGAGGACCATCCCGAGGACGGCGTAGTCGATCACGGAGAAGGCGGGCAATTTTTCTGGAATGAGCCAGTAAAGGATGAAGCTGGCGGCGACGGAAGTGAAGAGCGCTCCGAAGAAGCCTTCCCAGGTTTTTTTCGGACTGATGTGGGGAACGAGCGGGTGTTTGCCGAAGAGACTGCCAAAGAGGTAGGCGCCCATGTCACTGAATTTGGTGACCATGAGGAGAAAGAGGACGTAGTACTGGCCCGTGGCGTCACCGAGGTCGTCGCGGGGGGGGAGGAAGAGGATCTTGGTGATGAAATTGAAGAGCCAGGGGATGTAGAGGAGGCCGAAGAGGGTGTAGGCCATTGTCTGGAGCGGGCGGCGATCGCGGAGGGGGGCGAACATCTGCCGGGCGAAGACGACGACGAGGAAGAGGACGAGGATAGCGAGTTCGAAATCGAGGGCGAGATTCGGTGACCAGGCGTGGAAATAATAGAAGCTGCCGCCGAGGAAGATGGCGGCGGTGACGAGGCCGGTGAGTTGGAAGTTCGGGATGCCGTCGTGGTCGAGCATCCGGAAGTATTCCCAGAGCGCGGTCATGGCCATGAAGCCGATGACCATGAAGTAGGCCATCTCGAGGCCGGAGAAGACGGCGGCGAGGATGACGGTCCAGAGGATGATCGTGCTGCCGAGGCGGCGGAAGAAGGTGGCGCGACGGCTGATCATTGGTCGCGAATCAGAGTAAGAGCCGGGTGGCGGCTGACAAGGCGCGAGTGCGGCGGGGCAGATGGAGGTGGGTCGGTTTCATGCGGATCGCGGTGCGCTGCGAAGTCCGGGGAGAAGGTCAGGAAAGCCGGTGGCGCGGCTTCCCTACCTCGGGTGAGGGTGCTAGTTTCGCCCGCGATGCAGGTTGAGAAATTCAAGGCGGTGATCTGGGCGGCGGACGTGGCTCGGGCGGTGGGGTTTTACGAGGCGGTGCTCGGCGGGCGGGTGACGCGGGAGATCAGCGGGGTGATCGTGGAGTTGGAGATCGCGGGGGTGGGGGTATCGATCCACTCGGGGGGGCAGGGGAGTCACGCGAAGCGGACCTGGACGGCGATGAGTTTTCAGGTGGCCGACGTGGTCGAAGGGGCGGCGGCGGTGCGGGCGGCGGGTGGACTTTGCGAGCGTGAGCCGCAGGAGGAGGATGGGTTGCCGCCGCATCTGGCGATGTGCGTGGATTCGGAAGGAAATGAGTTCATGCTGACTCGGAAGCGGTCGTGAGGATCGTTCGATTCGAAGATGCGGAAGGGGTCGTGGGCTTCGGCGTGGAACGGGGGGATGGTGAAGTGCTCGAGCTGGAGGGGGATGTTTTCGGGGAGTGCTCGGCGGGGGAGCGGGGGGTGGAAGTCGCGCGGTTGCTGGCTCCGGTCGTGCCACCGGCGGTGTTTTGCATCGGGCTGAACTACCGGAAACACGCGGAGGAGACCGGGGCGGCGGTGCCGGAGTGGCCGGTTGTTTTTATGAAACAGCCGGGGGCGGTGGTCGGGCCGGGCGCGGCGATTGAGCTGCCGCGGGGGTTGCGGAGTAACTGCGTGGATTACGAGGCCGAGCTGGTCATCGTGATCGGGCGGCGGTGTAAGAACGCGTCGGTCGGAGAGGCGTTGGATTACGTGTTGGGTTACTCGTGCGGAAACGACGTGAGTGCGCGGGATTGGCAGAAGGATTTCGGTGGTGGGCAGTTTTGTCGGGGGAAGACGTTCGATACGTTTGCGCCGTTGGGCCCGGTGATCGTGACGCGGGATGGGGTGGGGGATCCGGGCCGGTTGGGGATTCGGACCCTGCTGAACGGCGAGGTGATGCAGGAGTCGACGACGGCGGATCTGATCTTTTCTGCGGCGGAGATCGTGTCGTTTCTGAGCGGGAGCACGACGCTGGAGCCGGGGACGGTGATTTTTACCGGGACGCCCGCTGGGGTGGGGATGGCTCGGGTGCCGCCGCGCTGGTTGCGGGCAGGGGATGAGGTGTGCGTGGAGATCGAGGGGGTCGGGCGGTTGGTGAATCCGGTGGTTGCGGAGGGGCATTGAGGCCTGCGGCCTCTGGGTTGGGTCGGCGGTTGCAAATCGCCGCTCCTCGAGTTCTCGGCGGCGATTTGGGCCGCGGGGGGCGGTGGTGCGGATGTGCGGTTGGTTTGGGTGACGGCATTTGCGCCAGGCAGGGATGCCCGACGCGGCGGGCAGGAAGCCCGCGCTCCCCTACGACTTCGCGGCGCGGGAGCTGATTTCGCTTTTACCGATGAAGATGGCACCTTCTTCGATGGCGACGCGGGCGGCTTTGAGGTCGCCTTCGACTTGGGCGGAGCTCTTCAATTCCGCGCGGTCTTTGACCGTGATGTTGCCGGTGACGGTGCCATACACGACCGCGGAACCCGTTTTTATCTCGCCGGTGACCTTGGCGTTTTTGCCGATGGTGAGGGCCCCTCGGAGAGAATCTCGCCGTCGACTTTTCCGTCGAGGATGAGCTCGTTGCCAAATTTGACGGTGCCGGTGATTTCGATGTCGCCGCCGAGAACGTTACGACTGTTCGTGGTGCTGCCTGGTTGATCCATGGCGGGGAATGTTTCACGTTTGCCGACGAAACGGAAGCGGGGCGTTTGGGAATCTTTTGGGAGGAAGTGGAGGGAGGGATTTGCGGCTTCGCTGGTTGGGTGGGTTCAACGGCAGGATGCCGATGCCACGATGCGTTTGCTTTTGATCGGGAAGGAGTCAGGATCGGGGGTTCTAACGTATATCCCCTTTATGAAGTTCGAGACTGTTTGTTTGCATGGTGGTACCGCGGCTGATCCGACGACGCTTTCGCGGGGCGTCCCGATCCACCGGACGGCGGGTTATCAATTTAAGAACACGGAGCACGCGGCGGCGCTGTTCGGGCTGCGAGAGCTGGGGAACATCTACACTCGTTTGATGAATCCGACGCACGACGTGCTGGAGAAGCGGGTGGCGGAGTTGGCGGGTGGAATGGCGGCGCTGGCGGTGGCGTCGGGGACGGCGGCGAATTTTTATGCGATCATCAATATTTGCCAACACGGCGACGAGATCGTGTCGGCGAACGATCTCTACGGCGGAACTTACACGCAGTTCAACGACATCCTGCCGCAGTTTGGGATCAAGGTGAACTTCGTGGACGGGCGCGATCCGGAGAGTTACCGGGCCGCCATCACGCCGAAGACGAAGGCGCTGTTCTGCGAGACGGTGAGCAATCCCGCGCTTAACGTGGCGGACATTGAGGCCATCGCCGCGATTGCTCACGAAAACGGGATTCCGCTCATCGTCGACGGGACGTTCACGACTCCTTACCTGGAGAGTCCGATCAAACACGGGGCGGACATCGCGGTGTATTCGCTCACGAAATGGCTGGGCGGCCACGGGACCGGGATCGGTGGGATCGTGGTGGATGGGGGGAAATTCGACTGGAAGCAGAACGACAAATTCCCACTGATGACGGAGCCGGAGGCAAGTTATCACGGCGTGCGTTGGGCGCACGATCTGCCGGAGATGCTCGCGCCGATCGCGTATTTGTTGCGGATGCGGGTGATCCCACTGCGGAATCTGGGGGCGTGCACGACGCCGGACAACGCGTGGATGTTTCTCCAAGGAATCGAGACGCTGCCGCTGCGGATGGATCGGCACTGCGAAAACGGGCTGGCCGTTGCGAAGCATCTCAAGGACAAAGCGGGGGTGGAGTGGGTGCGGTATCCGCTCTTCGACGAGCCGGAGCGGTGCGAGAAGTACCTCGGCGGACGTGGGGGCTCGATGGTCGTGTTTGGGATCAGTGGAGGTGCGGAGGCAGGGTCAAAGTTCATCGAAGCGCTGAAGCTGTTCTCGCATCTCGCGAACGTGGGCGACGCGAAGAGTCTGGCGATTCACCCGGCGACGACGACGCATTCGCAAATGTCGGCGGAGCAGCAGGCGGCGGGAGGGATCAAGCCCGAGCTGGTGCGACTCTCGATCGGGATCGAGCACATCGACGACATCCTCGAGGACATTGATCAGGCATTGGCGGTAGCCGCCGCAGGTTGAATGGGGCCGACCTGATGCGGGCGGAGGTCTTTCGATCCGGGGGGGAGCTCCCGCTCGCGGCGGGCGGGGAGCTGGCGGGATTCGAGCTGGCTTACGAGACGTACGGGGAGCTGAATTCGGCCCGCGATAACGCGGTGCTGGTCTTCCACGCGATGACGGGGAGTCAGCACGCGGCGGGGTGGCGGGACGCGGTGCCGGGGGTCGGGGGTCTGTGGACGGACGAGTGCCGCGAGGGCTGGTGGGACGGATTCGTTGGGGAAGGGAAGGCGGTGGATACGCGGAAATTTTTCGTGATCTGCGCGAACTATCTTGGCGGGTGCTACGGCTCGACGGGGCCGGGGTCGGTGGCCCCGGCGACTGGTCGGGCCTACGGATCGGCGTTCCCGCGGGTGACGTTGCCGGACATCGTTGCTTCGCAGATGGCGTTGGTGGACTCGCTGGGGATTGAGCGGCTGAACGCGGTGGTTGGGGCCTCGGTGGGTGGGATGCTGGCGCTCGAGTTGGCCACGCGGTGGCCGGAGCGGGTGCGGACGGTGATCCCGATCTCGACGGGGCTGGCGGTGACTCCGTTGCAGCGGATTCTCAATCTGGAACAGGCTTTTGCGATCGAGGCGGATCCGGCCTTTTGCGGCGGCGATTATTATGACGGGGCGCGGCCGGACCGGGGGTTGGCGCTGGCTCGGATGATCGCGCACAAGACGTTCATTTCTCTGGGGACGCTAACGGAGCGGGCGCGGGGCGAGGTGGTCCGAGGCGGCGGGGAGCTGACGAGCTACGGGGTGAGCTCCCCGGAGGAATCGTACATGCTGCACCAGGGGCGGAAGTTTGTGCGCCGGTTTGACGCGAATTCGTATCTGCGGATTTTGGAGGCTTGGCAGCGGTTTGATTTGTTGGCGGGGTCGGGGGCGGCGAGTCTTGGGGAGCTGTTCGAGCGGTGTCGAGGTCAGCGTTACCTGACGTTTTCGATCGATTCGGACGTTTCGTTTTACCCGGAGGAACAGGCGGAGATGGTTGGCGTGCTGAAGGGAGCCGGGGTGGAAACGGTGCGAATGACCGTCCACTCGCAGAAAGGGCACGACTCGTTTTTGCTGGAGCCGGAGCTTTACACGCCGATGTTGCAGTGGGCTCTGGGTTGACTCCGTCGGCTCTTTCGCTTGGCTCAATTTTATGAGGACGCGGCACGGGGATCGTCCCCCGTGCCGTGGGTTGCGAGCGGGCTGAGTCGGTTCGTTTTCTCCGACGACGGTGCGGCGGGCTGAAAGTAGCGCGCTCGCCGGCCTATTGGCCGTCCAGCTCGAGGAGCTCGGAGACGGTGGCGAACTCGTAGCCCTTCGCCGTGAGGGCGTCGAGGGTGCCGGGCATTGCGGCTACCGAGCTCGAGTGAATGTCGTGGACCAGGATGATGCCGCCGGGAGTAGCTCCCGAGACGATCTCGCGCTGGACGCGGTCGGCGTTGCGGTATTTCCAGTCAAGCGGGTCGACGGACCACATGATGACTTTGAGGCCGTAGTCCGCATTCATGCTACGGTTAAGCCGGGAATTGGTTGCGCCGTAGGGTGGACGCATCGTGGTTGGGCGGATGCCGACGGCTTTTTCGATGGCGGCATTCGACCGGTCGATCTGGCTCTTCACGCCCGACGAACTGAGCTTGGTGAGCGTCGGATGGTTCCAGGTGTGGTTCCCGATCTCGTGGCCCTCGGCAACCATGCGCTGGAGGATCTCGGGATACTCGGCGGCGTTGGTGCCGACGACGTAGAAGGTGGCTTTGATGTTCCGTTCCTTGAGCAGGTCGAGAAGCTTGGGCGTGAGCTTGGGGCTGGGGCCGTCGTCGAAGGTGATCGCCACGACCTTGCGGCTGGTCTCGACGGAATTGTAGGCGTCCTGCGCGGGCTTGGGTGTTGCGGTCGGAGTCGACATCGGCGTCGGGGACGGCGAGGGGGATTCCAGACTCGCGGGCGAGCTGTCCTGAGTGGCGGACGCGTCGAGCGACGGCTCGAGATCGTCGGAGGGGTTGAGCGAGAGCGAGAGTGGCGTCGCTTCCGGTGAGGCGGAGATGACCTCGGGCGCCTCGGTCTGCGTGTGGACGGATTGGCAGGCGGCGAGGGCGAGGAGCACGGCGGCGCTGGTGCCGCGCAGGAGACGAATGGTCATGATGCGAGTGTTGATGCGCCCTAAAGAAAACGATTCACGATGATTTGCAATCGCTCAATTGCTTCATCTGACCAGTGCTCGCGGGGCGTGACGATGGCGTCGCCAAGGGCGGAGTGCTCCGGCCAGTCGGGTGTCTCGGGGATTCGGGGAATCACGTGGGCCAGGACCTCGCGGGCGGTGTCGGCGTTGGCCGAGAGGTGGGCGACGACGGATTCGACGGTGACGGCGTCTTCGGTGACCCGCCAGCAGTCGTAATCGGTGACCATCGCCATGCAGGTAAAAGCGATCTCGGCTTCGCGGGCGAGCTTGGCTTCGGGGAGGACGGTCATGCCGATGATGTCGAAGCCGAGTCTGCGGTTGGTTTCGGATTCGGCCCGGGTGGAAAAGGCCGGGCCGTCCATTTGGATGTAGGTCCCGCCGGAGTGGTATTTTTTGCGGAGGGAGGAGCAGGATTGGGCGACGAGCTGCCGGAGCTGCGGGCTCGTGGGCTCGGCGAGGCTGACGTGAGCGACGATGCCGCTGCCGAAAAACGTGTGATCGGCGCGCTGGCTCGAGCGGTCGAAAAACTGTGACGGAAGGACGACGTCGCGGGGTTCGAAGCGCTCCTGCAGACTACCGACGGCGGCGGCGCTGATGATCCAGCGGACGCCGAGCGTGCGGAGTGCGTAGATGTTTGCCCGGTGATTGATCTCGTGCGGAGCGATGGTGTGGCCGCGCCCGTGACGGGGGAGGAAGAACACCGTTCGCCCGTGGAGCGTGCCGCCGATGATGGAGTCGGAGGGGTCGCCGAAAGGTGTCTCGACTTCGTAGTGTTTGTCTTCCTGAAAGCCTTCGATGTCGTAGAGACCGCTGCCTCCGATGACGGCGATGGCGGGCTGGTCGGGGGAGGGGGAACTCATAAATCGAGACTATGCCTGACCGAGGTCACTTTTTTCAAGCATCGCGAGGAGCTCGGTGAGAGCGGGCGAGTTCGAGACCGAGCGGCGGACGAGGCCGCCGAGAGGGCGCCACATCTCGGGTTCGTCGATGGGGATCGAGACAAGCGTGCTGCCACGCACCTCGTCGCGGACGGTGATCTCCGGGACGATCGAGATCGCCTGCTCGATCTCGACCGCTCGTTTGACCGTCTCGATGTTCTCGAACTCGAGGATGGGCTTGATTTTGACGTGCTGCTCGCGGAGGCGCTTGTCGATCTCCTTGCGGGTCGGGAGATCGGGTTCAAATGCGACGAATTTGTGCCCGGCGAGGTCGCGGAGCCGGACGCTCTCGCGGCTCGCCAGCGAGTGCGACGGCGGGCAGATGACGACTAGATTATCACGCCAGAACGTGAAAGGTCGGAGGCCAGGTCGGCGGGACGGGTAGGCGACGAGGCCGAGGTCGCACTCACCGGCGTCGAGGTATTCGTAGACCTCGTTCGAGCGGCAGTAGCGGACCGTCACCTCGACCTGAGGATGCAATTTTCGGAAAGCAGCGAGGTGAACGGGAAATTCGTGAAGCCCAATGCTGAGCACGGTGGCGACGCGGATCTCGCCGCCGACAACGTGCTGGATGGATTGGATGCGGTTCCCGAGATTTTCGTAAGCGTCGAGGATGTCGCGGCTGGCGGCGAGAAAGGCGCGGCCCTCGTCGGTGAGCACAAAATCGCGGTGTCCCCGGTCGATGAGACGCACGTCGAATTTCTTCTCGATGGCGCGCACCTGCTGGCTGACGGCGCTTTGCGTGATGCCATTCGCCTCGGCTGCCTTCGAGAAGCTGGAGGCTTCGACGAGATCGCGGAAGACCTTGAAGGATTCGATTTGCATGCGGGTTCGACTACTATTAGACAAACTTATCCATTTTTCACGTGGATTTATTTTTCTAATGCCAGAAATCGAAGAAAATCTTCGCGCCGTCCGCGAGCGGGTGGCGGTCGCGTGCGAAGCGGCGGGTCGGTCGGCGGACGAGATCGAGCTGGTCGCGGTGTCGAAACGCAAGCCGGTTGAGGCGCTCCGCGAGGCGTTCGACGCGGGTCAGCGCGTTTTCGGCGAAAGCCGGGTTCAGGAGGTGCTGGCGAAGAAGCCGGAGCTGCCGGCCGGGACGGCGCTACACTTCATCGGCCATCTGCAGAAGAATAAGATTCGGCGCGTGCTGGCGGAGATCGAGTTGTTTCACGGGCTGGATTCGCTCGACTTGGCGGAATCGATGGACCGGATCGCGGAGGAAGAGGGTCTCTTTCCGCGAGTGCTGATCGAGGTGAACGTCGCGGGCGAGGCGTCGAAGAACGGCTTTTCGCCGGACGGGTTGCGGCGGGAATTGGCTGGTGTGTTGGGATTGAAGCGGCTGCAGGTCGAGGGGTTGATGACGCTCGCGCCGTATGCGGACGAGGCGGAGCGGGCGCGACCTTTCTTCCAAAAACTGCGCGAATTTCGTGATGAGTTGGCCGCCGAGACGGGGTTGCCATTTTCCACTCTTTCGATGGGGATGAGTGGAGATTACGAGGTCGCCATCGCGGAGGGGTCGACGATGGTGCGGGTCGGAACCGCGATTTTCGGTGAGCGGAAACCGTCGAAATAATCGAAGGCTTCTGGTGGCGCTCTCGCGAATTGTGTGCTACTTCCACCGGATGTTTTCTTCGGGGCGTGATCAATCGAGTCGTCTGGCAGCCCTTCTGGTGGCTTCGGTCGGGGCGGTGACGGCGCTGACGGGCTGTGGGGGCGGGTATTACAACACGCCGTACCTCGGCGGCGACTTCGAGACTCAATATCAAAACACGGGCGCGACCGGCCAGACCGAAGTCTACGACGACATCAGCTACTGGGACGGCGATCCACCGGCTTACGCTGGCAAGCCGTCGATGGTGATCAACCTGACCGAGCAGCGGGCGTATTTTTACCAGGGAGACCGACTCGCTGGCGTCGGACTCGTGGCCACGGGCAAGGAAAATTACGGGACGCCTCCGGGGAACTTCAACGTGATGGAGAAGATCGTCGACAAATCGTCAAATCTCTACGGCTGGATGTACGACGCGAATGGGAACGTGATCAATTACGACGCGGACTCGCGGACAGACGTGCCGCCTCCGGGTGGGTATTTCGACGGGGCGAAGATGCCGTATTGGATGCGGCTGACTTCCGGTGGCGTCGGGATGCACGAAGGGCCGATCCCGGTGCCTGGTCAGCCCGCATCGCACGGTTGCATCCGCGTAAGCAAGACGGTAATCCGAGATTTCTTCGCTGCGGCGGAGGTCGGGATGCCGGTCGCGATCCGGTATTGATCCGCTTCGCCGGGCTCGGTTGGCGCGATTCGGTCTTCAGAATTCCCGCCAGACGGCGACTTTGAATCCGCCGCCCGCGCCGGTCGCCCGGCCGGCGATCTGCCAATACGGACCGGCTTGGAAAATCCAGCCGGGGATTGGTTCGACGAGGGCGGAGGCACCCACTTTGATCAGGTCGAAGTCGGTGGTGAGGAGGATGTTGTCGCCGACGGATTGCGGCGTGTCGTTGCCGAGTCCGTGGATGCCACTGGCTTCGAGGAAGTAGACGTCGAGCCAGTCGGTGAGCTCGACGCCGCCCGTGAAATACCAGCGAAGCTCGTCGGCGGGTTCGGCGGTCCGAAGCCGGTAGCCGACGCCGACGTCGACGAAACCCCAGCGGCTGCCGAAGGGAAATGGGTGCCCGACGAAGTAGTCGAGCTCCACGTCGGTCTGGCCATTACCGAGGGCCGGGGAGTCGTTCACGTCGTAGGGACCCGGGATTTTCACCATGAGCTGGAGGGCCTGGGGGATTTTTTCCGCGAGCCGGTAACGCAGGCCGATCTCCTGATCGGCGAGGCCGAAGTTTGTGTCGCGACCGAATACGTTCTCGAACGCGAGGCCATCGAGGAAGAAATTCCCGATGAGGGTCACGCCGTCGGTCAGCCCGTATTCCACATAGAGGTTCCACTCGTTCTTCGTGAAGCGGCCGTCGAAACCGAAGTCCTCGCGTTTCCAGCCGTCGCCGAATTGTTGGTCGGTCGTGTAGAAGTAATAGGCGAGGACGGCGAGGCCTTCGCCCTTCGGCTGGGTCCAAGCACCCGCCTGCGAAGTGGCGGGAATCGCGAGCAGGCAGGCGATCGCCGCGAGCCGGGGATATCGCGGGTGAATCAAGCGTCGAACGAATCGGAAAAGGATCGTCGTTCGACTTGCCATTCGGGGAAGAGAAGGCATCATCCTGTCGGTTTGCAAGCACGGGAATTGTCGGTATTCGGCCAGCGGAGCGACACCGAGGATGAGTTGGATCCGGTCGAGGCGCTGTGCCGGAGTTGTCTCTGCGACGGATTGCCTTTGGACGAAATCGAGCGGCTCGGCGGCGAGTCCTCCCCGATTGGGCTGCGGGCCGGAGAGGTCCTCTTCGACGATGACGATCGGATCGACGCACTGCACGTGGTGGCCCGTGGTGAGGTGAGTCTGCTCGTGCGGGGCACGGCGGCGGGAGATTTCACCGAATGCGCGCGGCTCGATGTGGGACAATTCGTTGGCGAGGGGTCCGTGATCGACACCGATGGCGATCAAATCCCAAAGGGAGGGCGCCGGGCGCGGATCGTCGCGCGAAGCGAAGTGGTGATCTTGCGCATTCCGGCGGGTGCCTTTTTGGGACTGCTCGAGCGTCAGCCCCGGCTGATGGTCCGCAATCTCCTGCGGCATTCGGCGGAAAAAAACCGTCTTGGCTCCCGGGTTGTTCTGGAGGAGCGGCTGGAACGCGAGGGTCTCCAGATGTTTCAGGATCTTTCCCGCTGGTTGACTCGTTCCGTCGATGATGCCGCGACCGCGCTTCGGCTGAACGCGGAGCTGTTGCGGGCCGGGAATCTGCCGTCCGAAATCGCCGCGACCGTCGAGGACCTGGACGCCGCCGCCCGGGATCTCGCGACGACGATCGGCACTCTGGGGCAACTCGGCGGCGGGTTCGCCACGGCACCCGCCTTCGAGCCGATCCGGATCCGCGACTGGTGGAACGAGCGCGAACCCGATTTCCGGATCCGGCTCGCCAACCGGCGGATCGAGCTCGACGCCTACGTTGAGGATTGTTCGCTGACGTCGTGTCCGGAGCTGCTCGGCGGCACCCTCGTCGAGCTGCTTGATGGATTGGGTCAGTTGCTCGGCGCGGATCGCTCGATCGAGCTGCGCGTGGGCCGGAAGTTCGGATCCATTGAGTTCCGCTCGGTTCTCAACATCCCGGGCCTCACCGAATACGCGGCGAAGCGACTCTTCCGGCCGTTTGCGGTCGGCGAAGACGCGACGCCCTTCCAGCTTTCGCTGGCGCGGCGCAACGCCCGCTTCCTCGGCGGAGAGACCTCGGTCCAGCGGCGCGACGGCGATCAGCTCACCGTGCTGCTCACGCTGCCAATCACTCCAAGCCATGGCCGCTGATCTGGCTGCGGCGGCGGCGGGGTGCCGAATTCTTTTCGTCGAGACCCACGACCTCTCGGCCCGCGCCGTGAGCCGGACGCTCGAAGCCGCCGACTTTCGCGTCGACCGGGCCGTCGACGGTCGTGATCTGACGGAGCCGTGGAGATTCGCTGGCTGCCTGATCGCGGCCCGGCTGGGCGATCCGGCGGGCGACGAGACTGTCGCCGAGCTGCGTCGGAACGGAGTGACCGCACCCATCGTGGTGCTGATCGGTTGGTCGGATTGGGGCGGTCGCGATGGCTTGATGAACGCCGGAGCGGACCTCGTGCTCCTCAAGCCTTGCGGCGGCGATGAGATTGTCGGGGCCTTTCGTCGGCTGCTCGAGCGGAGCCACCCCGAGGTCTCCGAGGCGACGGCTTCCGGAGCCAGTCGCCGCCGGCTCACGATTCCAATCGTCATCTCGGCGCTGATCGCTCTCGGCGTCTCGCTCACCGTCTGGCTGCTTCAATGAAAATCCTCCGATCCCTTTTTGCTTCGATTCTCCTGCAATCGGCGATGGCCGCTCCGGTCGTGGTCGAGCGGAACCTGGCCGAAATCGGCTTCGTCCGAGCCGAGCGCCTGGCGGGAACGACGGTCGAACGCGATTTTTTCTTCCCGTTGCCGAGCCGGGATTTTCTCGTCGGGACTTCCTCGTTTCAGGTCGTTCTGAAGACGTCGCCTTTTCTCGATCCGGGGTCGGTCGTCACGATTCTGGTCAACGAACGCCCCGTCGCGACGCAGGCGGTGGGCGAGGACGGATCCCTCACGATCTCGGCCGCGATCCCGGCGGAGGTGAAGGCCGACGACCCAACCAGTCAGGTGCTCAAGTTGACGGTGCGGGGAGCGCTGGCGCTCCGGGACGAGCCGGCGGCGAGCGGCGAAATTCTCCGCGAGACGTCGTGGATCGACGTGAGGCCGGAGACGAAATTCGTGGGTGCCGTCGATTCGGCGGACCCGGATTGGCTCGCGGTGGGGCGGCTGGCCGCGACCCTGGGGCCGGCGGTCACAATTCGGTTGCCCGGGCCGGGCGATCCGGTCGCGGCGGAGTTGGCGCTGCGGGCGGCGACGTGGGCGGCGCACGCGCAACCCTTCGGGCGGGTGACGGTTGCGGCCGAGCCGCCGGAGGTCGGCGACGAGATCGTGATCGAGACCGCTTCGGGAAGGGACCCCGTAATCGCCGTTGCCGCCGGGCCCCACGGGCGGGTCATCACGCTGTCCGCCGCGGATGCCGTGGGAGCGGCGGCCTTGTCGGAGATGTTGAGCGGAGCCGGGCAATCCGTGATCCCCGGCGACGAGATTGGAGCAGCCGCCGGAGCGGACGAGGCGGACGAGGCGGACGAGGCGGAGCACCCGAAGACGCTCCGGGCGCTCGATCCGCGGATTGGTGAACTCAACAGGGGACCGGGTGACTCCGAGCGGAAGTTCAGCTTCGCACCCGCGCGATTGGGCGCGTCGCCGGGACGGCTTACCCTCGATCTTGCCGGGCGGATGTCGGACCTGTCGGGTTTCGGCCCGATGGTCGGAGCGGTCTTTCTCAACGACCAGCTGGTTCATTCGGTCACACTGGACCCGGCGAGTCCGACGTTCACCTGGTCGGTCGCGCTTCCGGCGGAGTACCTCAGAGGCGAGAGCGAGGTGCGGGTGGTGATGATTACGAGCGATCCCACGAAGCCCTACTTCTGGCAATTGGAGGAGACGCTCGCAATCTCGGCAGGGGGCGGTTCGCCCGCTGCGGCGACCGGGCCGTCGAGTCTGCTCGAAGCCGCGCAGCGATCCTTTGCCGGCGGGCCGTATGACGTCGTGCTTGGTGACGGTGGGGCGCTTGAAGTCGCGGCGTCCGTCGCGATTTGGCTCCAACGGGTGAACCGCTCGACGCTGTTGGAACTCAGGCTGACCGAGCGGCCCGATGGCAGCGGGCCGACGGTGGTGATCGGACATTTGCCCGCGGATTTGGACGGCGTCGTGGCCACGCTGCCGATCGCCATCGATGCGGGGCAGGTGACCGTCCGTGGTGGTGGCGGTCGCGAGGTGCTGCGCGTCGCCAGCGACGAGAGCCTGGGTTACTGGCAACTTGGTTCCGGCCCGAATGGCCAGCCCGTCATCGTCGCCGGATCGTTTGGCCCCGACGGACCCGCTGCGCTCGCGGCGATGTCCGGTCAGGTCGCCGCCGCGCGTTGGATCGAGGCGGGGGACGTGATCGTCGGCGATGGATCGAGTCCCGTGCTCACGATGAGCACCCGGGACCCGGGGACGCCCGAGGTGCCGCCCGCCGCGACCGCCGCCGCCGACGGGATCGAGATCGTCACGGCGGGTCCCGGCGGTGTGATCGGCGATTGGCGGCAGTGGCGCTGGTGGGCGGTCGGGGGGCTGTGGATCGCCCTCTCGGGCACGATTTTTTTCGTCTACAAACAGGGTCGTCAACACGCGCGTTGACCGGTCGCGATGCGCGTCGTCAATCACCTCCACGAACAGGGCCTCCTCGGCATTGGGGATCGCCTGCGCGTCGAGCGGACGGCGGCGAGCTGGGGCGTCGAGGCCGATCCGCTGCTTCGGACGCTGGGCCTCGTGGGCGCCGACGCTTACCTGCGGGCCTACGAGGAGGTGCACGATGTGGTGCGGTGTGACGTCGGGGCGCTGCGGCTCGACGCGGATCGGTCGGCGAGCATCCCGTGGGATCTCTGGCGGGACCACCACGCTCTCCCGGTCCTGACACCGGACGGCCTGCCGACGACGGCCGCCGTGGACCCCGCGCGGCTGCCGCCTGCGTTGCGGCCGGCGAACGCCCGGCCCTGTCTTTTGCTCGAAGAGGAATGGGTCGAGGCGGTCACGCGGTTTCGCGGTGGGGAATTTCTCGACGAAGCGGTGCACGGGCTGTCGAGGGCCAACCCGGCGGCCTCGGCCCGGCGGACTTTTACGCCGCCGCAGCTTGGATTCATCTGGGCGGTCGGATCGGCCATCCTCGCGGGTCTGCTCGCGGCGCCGATCGCGACGATCATCGTCGTGAATTGCGTGCTCAACCTCTTCTACACGCTGTGCGTGGGATTCAAGACGCTGCTGGTTTTCGTGGGATCGACCCGGACGGTTTCGCACAAGGTCTCGCCGCGCGAACTCGACGCGATCAACCCGGCGGCGCTCCCGATCTACTCGATCCTCGTCCCGGTGTACCGCGAGCCCCTCGTGATTTCCGGCCTCGTGCGGCAGCTCTCGGCGCTCAACTACCCGCTAGCCAAGCTGGACGTGAACATTCTGCTCGAAGCGGGCGACGACGAGACGATCGATGCCGTGCGGGCGATCAACCCGCCGCCGAACTTCCACACCATCATCGTCCCACCAGCGAGCCCGAAGACGAAGCCGAAGGCGTGCAATTTCGGCATGTTCTTCGTCCGCGGGAAATACACGGCGATCTACGACGCGGAGGATTTCCCCGAGCCCGATCAATTGGAAAAAGTCGTCGTCTCCTTCGCCAAACTGTCCGACCGTGTCGTCTGCATTCAGGGCTGCCTCAATTACTTCAATTGGCGGGAGAACCTGCTCACGCGGCTCTTCACGCTCGAATACACGAGTTGGTTCGACTACAATCTGCCCGGCATGGAGGCGCTCCGGATCCCGATCCCGCTCGGGGGCACCAGCAACCACTTCAAGACCGACCGGCTGCGCGAACTTGGTGCGTGGGACCCCTACAACGTCACCGAGGACGCCGACCTCGGCGTTCGGGCCAACGCCCGCGGCTACACGGTTGCGACCATCGATTCGACGACGTTCGAGGAGGCGAACTGCCACACTGGCAATTGGATCCGGCAGCGCTCCCGCTGGATCAAGGGATACATGCAGACCTTCCTCGTGCACACCCGGCATCCGTCGCGGATCATCGGTCGGATCGGGTGGCGCGGGTTCGCGGGGTTCGTTCTCTTCATCGGCGGGACACCCTTCACGTTTCTCGTGAATCCGATTCTTTGGCTCATCGTGATCGTTTGGGCGGTCACGCGTTCGCCCACCATCGACGCCATTTTCCCGCCGTGGCTGCTCACGCTTTCGATCGCGAATCTGGTGATCGGCAATCTGATGGCGGTCTACGCCTGCGTGCTGGCCGTCTTCCGGCGGGGGCGCCACGCGTTGCAGCCGTACGCGCTGCTGAATCCCTTCTATTGGATGCTGCACGCGATCGCGGCCTACAAGGGGCTGTGGCAGCTGATCGTGAATCCCTTTTACTGGGAAAAAACCGACCACGGCCTGTCGGCGATGACCGGTGGACTTCACGCGAACGTCGCCGCACCCAAAACGTCCGATGCGTAGACTCTCGCTGCCCCGCATCGCGTTTGTCGTCGTCGTCCTGACCGCCGCTCTGCTGGCGACGGGCCAGGCCCTCGCGGCGTGGTGGGGCTTCCTGACGAACGAAGGCGCGCTCATTTCCGCCCGGGCCATTCTCGCGGCGCGGGGCGATTTGCTGACGTTTGCTAGTCTCGGCATCCCGCAGCCGCCGTTGCCCTTTCTGGCGGCCATTCCCTTCGCGGCAGCCGGGCTGCCGAACCCTTCGCTGGGGGTGTCGGCTCTGGCCGGTGGGCTCCTGTTGGGGTGGCTGCTGTATTCCTATCGCGGGGTCGTCGTCCGGCATCCGGCTTTGGCGGTGCTGGTTTTTGCGGTGCCGATCTTGCCGGGCGTGTTTCTGAGTTCGGTCACGGGCACGTCCACGATCACGGGTTTCTTGCTGCTCGTCGTCGCGGTTCAGCTCGCGGCGCGGTTTGCGATCGAACAGCAGAATCTGCGGGAGGCCCGGGCGGCGGGTCGGCTCTCGGCTTGGGTCGATCCGGAGCGCGAGCAGGCGCACGCCATTCGCTTTCTTTGGGCCGCGGCATTGGCGCTCGGGCTGGCTTCTCTCGCCACGCCCGGACTCGCGGTCGCGCTGCCGTTGTTTCTCCTCGCGACGCCGCTGCTGCTGCCGCCCGGGGACCGGCGGGATCTCCGCAAGGTGGTCACCATCGCGCTGCTGCTTTTTTTGCCAATGGTCACCTTCCAAGCACTCGTTCTCGGGCTGGGCTGGGCGTTTGGCGCCGGGTGGCCGGGGTTTTTGCGGCCCGCATCGATCGCGGCTCTCGAGGTGGGCGACGGGGGGCTGGGCGACGGATTGCGGTGGTCGCTGCGCTCGCCGGTGGCCGCGCTCGCGCACGTCTCGCTGGGACTGCTCTTGGCCGGACCGGTTCTCGTCTACGTGGTGATCCGCCTGCGCAACGCGGCGGTGGCGCTTTTGTGCGCAATCCCGTTCGTGGTGGAATTTCTGCTGGTTTGGAACGGCGGGAGTTCGCTGGCGCGGGATGGGCGATCGTTGGCGACACTGCTCGCCGTCTCGCTGATTCTACTGGGGGTGCAGCTGGGCCGGTTTCGGCCGCGTGAATTCACGGCGTTGACCGTTGCGACGCTCGCGGTGGCCGGCGTCGGCTGGATCGATCTCGCGGATTCGCCGCGGTCCGAGGAACGGATTTTCGCCCGGCTCGCGCGGGGGGCGGACGTCACGACTTTCGCCGACGAGCGGGAGATCGCGGACCGGCTCGCCGCGAATCCCGCCGCGACGAACGTGTTGCTCGACGCGTCGGTGGGATCGGGTTTGATTGCTTTGCTGAACGACAGCTCGCGCTTCGTGCTGCCCCACGAAGCGCGGTTCCGGTTCTCGCTGGAGAACCCGCACCTGTGCGCGTCCCACGCCTTGCTTCGTGCGTCGGTGACGAGTGGGAATTCCGAATTGATCTCCCGCGCCTGGACCTCGCTCGGTGCCGACAAGCGCGCGTTCTTCCGTCCCGAAACCGAGGCCGGGCGTTGGCGGTTGCTTGCCAACTCGCCGCCGGTGACCGACACCGTGGCAGCCACCACCCGATGACCGCTCTCGTTGCCATGCTTTCCCTCGCCGTGATTTCCATTGGCCGCGTCCCGCCCATTGGCGCGGATTTTCAGCCCCGTTTCCAACGCGGCGTCGTGCTCGCCCACAACCACAGCGTCGAGCGTGGCTACGGCAGTGAAATGGCGGCGAGATCGCTCGAAGAACTCAAAAAGCTCGGCGTCGACAGCGTGACGATCATCCCGCTTGGCTACAGCTTCAACGTCGAGGATCCGCGGATTTTCGGCTACACGGGCGAGGATCTCACGATGACGCCCGACAGCATCCGGCGAATGATCCGGTCGGCGCACGCGGCGGGCCTGGCGGTGACGCTGGCACCGCAAATCTGGATCGGGATGTACGGCGCGCGCGGCGATTGGCGGGGCGACGTGCGGATGAAGAGCGGTGGGGAATGGCGGGAATGGTTCGCGGCCTACACCGAATTCATCCTGACGTGGGCGCGGATGGCTCAGGAGGAAGGGGTGGAGCTTTTCAGCGTCGGTAGCGAGATGCGGACGTCCACGGAACTGCGCCCGGCGGATTGGCGGCAGGTCATCCTCGACGTGCGGGGGGTTTACGAGGGGCCGTGCACCTACTCGGCGAACTGGGCGGAGGAGATCGACTATATCGATTTCTGGGACCTGCTGGAATACATCGGCGTTTCGTTTTATTTCCCCATCGGCGGCGGGACGCTGGAGGATCGGTTGACGGAAGCCGCCAAGGCGCGGGACCACGTGGCGGAGGTGGCGGCGCGCTTCAACAAGCCGGTTCTCTTCCTGGAAGCCGGGTTTCGCAGCATCCCGGGCGCGGGTCTCAAGCCGCACTCGTGGCGTGACGACCTGCCGCCGCCGGTCGATCTCGAAGAACAGCGGGTGAGCTTTGAAGTTCTGTTCCGAACTTTTTGGGATCAAGGTTGGTTCTACGGCTTCTACTGGTGGCATTGGTTCTCAGATCTCGATTACCACCCGCAGCCGCCGACCGATTTCCAATTCCGCGACAAACCCGCCGCCGACGTCCTGCGCGACTTCTACGCCCAACCCGATCCACGCCAACCATGAAAACGATCCTCGCAATCCTAGCCTTTGCCGCGACCGCGAGTGCCCAGACGACGTCGACTTTCCTCGGGGGGCCAGGTGATTTTAGCGATCCGCTGAATTGGGACACGAATCCGGTCTATCCCAATAACGGCCAACCGGGTGCCGCGGACACCTACGCCGCGATCATCGCCGGCGGCGACGTGACGCTCGACGTCGACGTCACGCTCGACTCGCTGAACTTCTCGGCGGCCTCGTTGGCTTCCGTCGGAACGAAGACGATCACGGCGGCGACGACGTTGGGCAATGGAGCGGTCTTCGCGGGAGGCGTCACGCGGTTGGGTAGTTCGGCGGCGCTTTCGGGTGGGGCGAGCGCGGCGTTTGTGAACGTCGTGGGCGGAGCGGAAGTGGCGAATCTCGGATCGTTCACGCACACGCAGGGTGGATCGAGCGACACGGGCATCATCCTCAATTCGGACGGACTCGGCGGCGGATCGACCTTCCGCAATGCGTCGGCGGCGACCTTCACGGCGGCGACGACAACGGCGGGAGCGAGCGTGGGCTTCGGCGCGGCGGCGGTGGGCAACCGATTTGTCAACGAGGGGACGTTCGTGAAATCCGGCACGGCGAATTACGACGTGAACGTGGCCTTCGTGAATTCGGGGACCTCGCAGGTGCAGGCCGGAACGCTCAAGCTGAACGCGGGCGACGGTGGCTCGACGACGGGCTCGCAGACGGTCGCCGGGACGCTGGCGCTGAGCGGCGGGTTCAACTTCAACTCGGGGTCCGGGGTGGCGGGCGGGGGAACGCTCACGAACAACAGCGGCACGACGACCTTCGCGGCGGGCAGCAATTTGTCGGTCGCGACGCTGGAACTCGTCAGCGGCAACGTCGTCGTCGAAAGCGGCGTCGCGTTTGGGTCGTCGAATCTGGCGGTGAATGGCGGGACGCTCACGAGCAACGCCGACCACACGTTCTCGAACTCGACGTTCACCGACGGCGGGGCGGTGCTCGGCGCGGGCGACGTGACGTTCGCGACCGCGGCGACGTTCGACGGGTCGACCTACACCTTCGGCGGCACGGGGACGAAAACGTTCGCAACGGACGTGAGCTTTTCGACGATTTCGACCGATCAATACTTCAACGTGAACGGCGGCTCGGAGGTCGTGAACCTCTCCGAATTCACGCAGGCCCGGCTCGGGAGCGGCGAGAGCGCGATCGTTCTCAACGCGGACTCGACGGGCGGCGGGTCGGTTTTTCGGAACTCGGGGACGTTCATCGCGAACGCGAGCGGCGGCGACGCGAGCATCGGCCGGGCGGTGCCGGATGCCGGGAATCAATTTTTGAATGAAGGGACTTTTCAGAAATTTGGTTCGAACGTGTATTCGGTCGACGTGGCGTTCGCGAATTCCGGCACGCTCGACGTCGACCAAGGGACGATGAACCTCACCGCGGGCGACGGCGGCTCGACGACCGGAGCGGCGATCATCCGGGGCGCGTCGGTCCTTGGGCTGAGCGGCGGGTTCACGTTCGATTCGGGTTCGACGGTCGACTCCGGGACGTTGCGGGTGAACAGCGACGCGCTCACCTTTGCCGCCGGATCGGCGTTGAGGTCGGACCGGCTGGAACTCGTGAGCGGAACGACGACGCTGGCATCCGGCAGCACGCTGGGGAGCGGCACGGACCTGGCGGTCCGGGGTGGAACGCTGGTAGCCGACATCGATCACACGTTCACCGGTGCGAGCTTCGCGAATGGCGGGACCGTCGCTGGAGCCGGAGCGCTCGAGTTCGTGGGCACGACCGTGTTCGACGGGGCGAGCTACACGTTTGGCGGGACGGGCGCGAAGACGTTCAACGGCACGACCGCGATCTCCGCCGGGGCGACGGATCAATTTTTCAACGTCAACGGTGGAACGACCGTCGCGAATGGCGGGACGTTCACGCAGACGAAGACGGGCTTGGGGGCGAGCTCAATCGTGCTGAATGCGGACGAGGCCGGGGGAGCTTCGCAATTTGTGAATGGCCCGGGCGCGATTTTCACGGCGAACGTCCTGAACGGCGAGGCGAGCGTTGGTTTCGCGAAGGAGACGGCGGGGAACGTCTTCGTCAACAACGGGACGTTCAACAAGTCCGGCACCGGAACCTACGCGGCGAACGTGGCGTTTCGAAACAATGCCGACGTCTCGGTGCAGCAGGGGACCCTGAATCTCAACGCGGGCGACGGCGGGGCGACGAACGGCGTTTATGCCGTCAGCAACGGGGCGACTCTCGGTCTGAGCGGATCGTTCACGTTCGGAAGCGGCTCCTCGGTCGCGGGGGCGGGCACGTTGCTGGTGAAAAGCGGCGACACGACCTTCGGCTCCGGGAGTGCGCTCGACCCGCAGACGCTGCGCCTGCTGAGCGGCACGACCACGATGGCCGCCGGGAGCACGCTGGGGTCCGGCGCCGTGCAGGTGGCGGGCGGGACGCTGCAGCTCGACATCTCGCACACGTTTCAGGGCGCGGCGTTTTCGAACGGCGGTTCCGTCACCGGCAGCGGGGCGGCGACCTTTGCCGGGACGACGACGTTCGATGGGAGTAGTCCGACGCTGGGCGGATCGGGTGGTAAGCGGTTCGTGGGTAACGCCATCCTGGCAGCGGGTGCCACGGACCAATTTCTCAACATTAACGGTGGGACGACCGTGACGAACGACGGTGGCTTCACGCAGCGGCGGATCGGTGCGGGTGAAAGTCAGATCGTTCTCAACGCCGACGGAGCGGGCGGAACGTCACGTTTCGTCAACGCGGGGGTCTTCGTAGCCGACGTTCAGACGGGAGCGGCTGGTATCGGATTCGGCGACGCGGCGGCGACCCTCGCCTTCGAAAACACCGGGACGTTTGCCAAGGAAGGTGCCGGCGAATACAACGCCAACGTAGCCGTTCACAATCTGGGGCCAGGGCGGGTGCTGGTGGAGGAGGGCGTTCTAAACCTGAACGCGGGCAGTGGCAGCGGCGTGGCTTCCGGGGACTATCGGATAGCGGCTGGTTCGACGCTGGGTCTGGCAGGGACGAATCTGTTCGGGTCCGGGGTGGATGTCTCGGGTGCGGGAACGGTGATCGTCCGGGCGGGGACGACGGAATTTCGCGGCGGGAGTGGGTTCGGCGCGGGTGCGCTCGAGCTCCGCGGCGGGACGACGACCTTCGACGCGGGCAGCACGATCGGATCGACGGCTTTGCGGATCGCGGGAGGGGCGCTCGAGTCGAACGTCGCGAAGACGTTCACCGGAACCACGTTCACCAACACGGGAGCGGTCACCGGATCGGGCGCGACGACCTTCGCCGGGACGACTTCGTTCGACGGGGGAAGTTACATTTTCGGCGGCAGCGGGACGAAAACGTTCAGCGGCACGACGGTGATCGCGGCGGGCGCGACGGATCAATTTATCGACGTCCGGGGCGGCGCGCAGGTCGTGAATACCGGGAGCTTCACCCAGCGGCGGACCGGGGCGGGTCTCAGCAGCCTCGTTCTCAACTCGGACTCGGCCGGGCCGCGACCTTTCGCAACGCGACCGGGGCGTTCTTCACCGCGGACGTGACGACGGGGATCGCCGCGGTCGGTTTCGGGAACGCGGATCCCGGCAATCGCTTCATCAACCAAGGTTTTCTCAACAAGACGGGCGCGGGGACCTACCAGACGAACGTGGTGCTGGAGAACACGGGGACGGTGATCGTCGGTGCCGGGACGCTGGCGGCGACGGCGGGGATCACGGGTAACGGGACGGTCGACATCAACGCGAACGCCGTCCTCGATCTCTCGGAGAACGTTCATCACAGCGAGATTGGCCAGCTCCAGCACAAGGGCGCGAATCTCGCGCTTGGCTCGAACGATGTCGTCGTCTCCGGCGATTACACGAACCCGAATTTCGGCAGCGGAAACGCCTTCGACCGCCGTTCGAACGTCACCGGCACCGGACAGATCCTCGCGGGCGGCAACGCGACGCTGGTGGCCACGGGCGACGCGGCGGGCGGCACGATCGTCTTCGGAACGGTCCACGTTGGCGACACGGTCTCGAAGTCCTACGCGTTGGCGAACACCGGCACGAGTGGCGCGGCGATCCGCGGCGGGCTACAGACGAACGTGAACGGCGGCAACCTCACGGACTCCCGGCTAAGCGGGAGCGGAGTGACGGCGGGAAACTTCGGTCCGGTCGCGGCGGGTGGGGCAACGGCGGCTCGGGACGTGACCCTGACCGCGGCGACCGCGGGAGCGCTGACGGGGCAGTCGATTCACGTCGCGACAAATTTCGACAACGTGGCGGCAATCGATCTGGCGATCACCGGGGCGGTGAACTTTTTCGCCGAGCCCGTGCTGACGAAGGTGTCCGGGGACGCTGTTTTCACGATGGATTCCGCGACGCGCTACACGATCGATTTCGGGACGCTCGACGTGGCGAACAGCTTGCGCTCGATCAATCTGGCGCTGGAGAATTTCCTGAGGGATCCCGTTTTCCAGGACGCGCTTGGCGGCACTTTCGACCTCTCGGGACTCACGGCGTTCGACGCGACGGGCTTCGCCGCGTTCGCGGGACTGGCGGGCGGCGGCGAGCGGACGGGCTACAACGTGGCGATCGACCCCGGCCCGCTCGGCAACGGCGTCTACGCGGAATCGCTTTTCTACGATCCGACGAGCGCGAACGGATCGGGAACGTCGAATCTGGCCCAGATCGAGCTGGCGTTCCGCGCGACGGTCGTGCCGGAGCCATCGACCATCGCGCTGGTCGTGATCGCGCTCAGCCTGCTCGCTTGGAACGCTCGCCGCCGAGTCTCCACCAACCGATGAGTGCCGCCAGTGCGAGCAGGCACCAAATTCGCGGCTCGGGGATGGGGTTGAGGTGGTCCTCGAGGATGGCGAGCTGCGGGCGGCCGCTCGCCGCGTTGTCGGCGACCGAGAACGAATATTCGGCCGGCCACTCACCGGCCGACCAGTAGGTCCACCCCTGCCAGACGTCCTGATTCGCGTCGACGTAATCCAGCATGTTGTCCAGCGCGGCGAGCTGCGGTGCCCCGGACGAGACGCCAAATTCTCCGAGGAATCCGCGGGCGTTGTTGGCTCGCGCCCAGTTGGTGAAATCCACGAGCCGCTCGGCACCGATGGTTTCGCTGACGATGCCATCCGTGCTGCCCGACGAATCCGCGTCGAGGTATTGGTGCACCTCGTAGGCGAAGTTGTTGAAGCTGTCGATGACGCCGCCCATCACCTGGGCGTTCGGCGTGCCGTAGAAATCGCCCGGCGGATTCGTCCAGCTCCACGCGCCGGTGAAGCCATTGCCGGGAACGAGAACGAGGTTTTCCGCGCCGGTGCCGCGAATCGCGGCGATCGCGGAGTTTGCGGAAGTCAGCCATTCCTCGGTCGTCGCCCCGCCGAAATTCACGCCCTTCGGCTCGTTCATCAGGCCGAAGATCACTTTGTCGTTGGCCTTGTAATGGTCGGCGAGCCGCGTCCAGAGATCGGAAAAATGCGCGTCCGTCACGGGTGATCCCATCTGGCCGATGACGTCGCCGTAGTAGGTGCCGAAATTGTGAACGTCCAGAATGACGTTCGCGCCCACCGCCGTCGCGAAATTGACGAAATTATCGAGTCGGCCGAGTTCGGTCGAGTCGAGCGCGAGACCGGTCGACGTCTGGATCCGCTCCCAGCGAAAGGGGAGGCGGAAGGTGTTGAACCCCTTGCTGACGAAGTCGATGATGTCGCTCGACCCCGGGTAGGAGTAGTCGGTCGGCACCGAGCCCGGCAGATTCCCGTCGCCGAACTCCGCGCCGGAGAGATTGACGCCGAAATATTCCAGCTGCGCCCGGGCTTCGCTCGCGCCGAGCCCGATCAGGCTGGCACCGAAAACTGCCGCTCTTCGCCAACCGGTCAACACGAAGAACCGGATAGCCCCGCTTTCGGCTGGGCGCAAGCGGGGATTCCATCCATCTGGGCGTGGGCGTTGCTTGCGGCTCGACGCGTGCTGGCGCGATCCTCCGAATTCAACTTCGCAGAAAGTGGCTTCCCTTTCGCGCGATGATCGGGGACAAAATGACAGCGATGGGGGAGCAATCGGACAACGATCCAGTCTTGGCGGTGGGGGACCTTTTCGCCCGGTGCAAAGCGTTGGGACCTCGGGAAGCGGCGGAATTGTTGGCCGATCAGGAGTCGGAAGCGGCGGCGGCGACGCTGGTCGAATTGCTGCCCTCGCAAGCGCGCAAAATTCTCAAGCAGCTCGGGGACGTCGAGCGAGGGAAGATCTTGGCTGCGGCCCCTCGAGACCGGGTGTTGCACTGGGAGGCCGATACCCGCTATCCCGAGAACTCGGTCGGGCGGGTGATGGAGCCACCCGTGGCGGTGTTTGGTCCGGACGAGACCGTGGGTGATGTGGTCGACAAACTGCGCGGCATTGTGAAAACGAAGTTCGTGACGTATGGCTTCGTGGTCGAGGGAGAGCGGCGGTTGGTCGGGGTGATCACGATGCGCGATCTGCTATTTTCGGATCGGACGCAAAGCGTGCGGGAGATCATGCTCGCGAACGTTTTTGCTTTGGAAGCGGCAACTCCGTTGATCGACGCGATGAAGGCGACGTTGGATCGACACTACCCGGTGTACCCCGTGTGCGATGGCGAGGGGGAACTCGTGGGTTTGGTGCGGGGACAGCAGATGTTCGAGCAGCAGGCGGTCGAGTTGAGCGCCCAGGCCGGCAGCATGGTCGGTGTGACGAAGGAGGAGCGGCTGGCGACACCGTGGCGGCGGAGCCTCCTCTTCCGTCATCCGTGGTTGCAACTGAATCTGCTGACGGCATTCCTGGCCGCTGGGGTGGTGAGCATTTTTGAAGGGACCATTGAGCAGATCACCGTTTTGGCGGTCTTCCTGCCGGTGCTCGCTGGCCAGTCGGGCAACACCGGCTGCCAAGCGCTGGCGGTTACTTTGCGGGGGATGACGCTCGGAGAGTTGGTGGCGGGGAGTGGCGCGACTGCGATCGTTAAAGAGGCGCTGCTTGGCTTGCTCAACGGGGCGCTGGTCGGAGTGACGGCCGGGGTGGGAATGTTCCTCTTCGCGACGTTCGGCGCAGCGGAAGGGCAGGATCACAGTCCGGCGATGCTGGGGGTGGTTGTATTTCTGGCGATGATCGGTTCGTGCGTGATCAGCGGGGTGGCCGGTGTGTTGGTGCCGCTTGTTCTCAAGCGGGTTGGCGCCGATCCCGCGACGGCTTCGAGTATTTTCCTGACGACGGCGACCGACGTGGTGAGCATGGGGACGTTTCTCGCGTTGGCGACTTGGCTGGTGCTCTGAGAGGTTGGGGCTCGACGACGAGAATGTCGCCGTCCGCCCGTCCCAGCCTGTCATTTTTGAGGGAAGCGAACCTTGCCTGACCGGCTCGGAGGGCTTGCGTCCGCGGACGTTTTCCGGCAGATCGTCTCTTCTCCCATGGCGAAAAAGCACGTTCTCCTCGACGAATTGGATCAATCAAGATCTCTCGAAGTCCGCGAATACAAGGATCAGCTCAAGAAATCTCAGCTTAGGCTGCTCAAGCTGCAGTCCGAGCTGCGGGAGCGTAAGCGGTCTTTGATTGTCGTCGTCGAGGGACCCGACGCGGCGGGCAAGGGCGGGGCGATCCGGCGAATCACCGAGAAGCTCGATCCCCGGCAAGTGCGCGTTTGGTCGATCACCAAACCCACGGCGGAGGAATACGCGCACCACTACCTGTGGCGCTTCTGGAACAAGCTGCCGGCTTACGGCGAGACGGCGATCTTCGACCGCTCTTGGTATGGTCGGGTGCTCGTCGAGCGGGCCGAGGGCTTCGCGACGGACGCGGAGTGGCGGCGGGCCTACGGCGAGATCAACGAGTTCGAGCGGCAGCTCACCGACGACGGCACGGTCCTCGTCAAACTTTTCATCCACATCGACAAGGACGAGCAGCTCAAGCGCTTCACGGCCCGAGAGAACGATCCCTACAAACACTGGAAGATCTGCGACGAGGATTGGCGCAACCGCGAGAAGTGGGACGTCCACATCGAGGCCGCGCAGGACATGTTCGCCAAGACGTCGACCGAGGCAGCGCCGTGGAAAGTGATCGCTGGAAATTTCAAATGGCCCGCCCGCGTGAAGGCCGCTAAAACCGTGCTGGATCGCGTCACCGACGTGCTCGATCTGTAGTCCTCAATTCGTCTCCCGACCGTGAAATCAGCATTCCCCGACATCAGCAAGATCGCCTTCGAAGGCTCCGAATCCCGCAATCCATTCGCTTTCAAACATTACGACGCCAGTGAGCTGGTCGAGGGTAAGTCGATGACCAATCACTTGCGTTTCTCCGTCGCGTATTGGCACACGTTTCGCAACCCGCTGAGCGATCCCTTCGGAGCTGGGACGGCGGTGCGGCCTTGGGATGACGGGACGGACTCCGTCGAGAACGCCTGCAGCCGGGCGCGGGTTGCGTTCGAATTCATCGAGAAGCTGGGCGCTCCCTACTACGCGTTCCACGACCGGGACGTCGCGCCGGAGGGGGCTTCACTGGCGGAATCGAATCGGAACCTCGACGCGGTGGTGAAGGTCCTCAAGGAAGAGCAGGAGCGCACGGGCACCAAGCTGCTCTGGGGCACGGCGTGCTTGTTCGCCAATCCGCGTTTCTGCCACGGAGGCGCGACGAGTCCGAACGCGGACGTCTACGCCTACGCGGCGGCGCAGGTGAAGAAGGCCATCGAGGTCACGCACGAACTCGGCGGCGAGGGCTACACCTTCTGGGGTGGACGCGAGGGGTATTCGACGCTGTGGAATACCGACATGAAGCGTGAGCTCGAGCACCTTGCGAAATTTCTGCACCTCGCGGTCGACTACAAAAAATCCATCGGCTTCACCGGCCAGTTCTACATCGAGCCGAAGCCACGTGAGCCGTCGACGCACCAGTATGATTCCGACTCGGCGGCGTGCCTGAATTTTCTCCGAGAGTTCGATCTGCTCGAGCACTTCAAGCTGAATCTCGAAACGAATCACGCCACGTTGGCCGGCCACACGATGCGCCACGAGATGCGGGTCGCGGTGGATGCGGGAGCGCTGGGATCGGTCGATGCGAACACGGGCGACGAACTCATCGGTTGGGACACCGATCAATTTCCGACCGACCTTTATCTGACGACCGACATCATGCTCGAAGTGTTGCGGATGGGGGGACTGACGACTGGCGGGATGAATTTCGACGCGAAGCCGCGGCGGGAGAGCTTCGAGGTCGACGATCTTTTCCACGCGCACATCGGCGGGATGGACGCCTTCGCGCGCGGCCTGAAGATTGCCGCGGCGATCCGCGCGGATGGTCGCATCGACGAGATCGTCAAAAATCGGTACTCGTCGTGGGACAGCGGCATCGGCGCCGAGGTCGAAGCTGGCAAGGCCGGATTCGCCGAGCTCGAGGCTTACGCGCTGAGTCAGCCTGACCCCGTCCAGCACACGAGCGGTCGCCAGGAGCGTCTGGAAAACATCGTCAACGAGTTGATGTAGCCCCGATCCGGTCGCCGCCCGGAGACCGGACTCGGTGACTAGTTTCGGCGGATGATGATCGTCTGCGTGCGCGATTGGCCGCTGCCGCCGTTGACGGCGCGGAGGGGGCGGACGTTGAGGCTCCACTTGCCGGTTCCTCGAACCGGTTGGTCGCGGAAGTTTGTGCCGTTGACGCGCTACTCGATGGCGGTGGCGGTCGCGCCGTTGTTGGGTTCCTCGGCGATGAGACCGCCAAAGACGGAGCCGATGACCGTGGGAGTCGTGAGGGCATCGAGATTGAGAACGCCGTTGTCGGAATTTGCGACCGTGGGCAGTGGGAAGAAGGCGGCGAGCGCCGTGTCGTAGCCGCCGATCAGGTAGAGGCGCGGATTGCGGGGCGGCGGTCGAGAGCGAGTCGATCTGCGGGCTGGTCAGACTCGGGGTGGCGTCATCGGGGTCTCGGCTCCAGGTCTTACGGGTGACTGGATTGATGACCCAGACGGTGCGGTTCTGTGATGCGGGTGGAAACTGATCAGGCCGTTGTTGGTGAAGTCGTGGAGGCCATTCGTGCGACCAGCGGGGAGGGGCAACGTGGCGGAAGAAACCGCGAACGCGAAGAGAACGGGGAGGAATTTCTGCATGAAATTTTTTGGCGGTGGGCTTGGGAGTCGATAGGGTCGGACCGATGTGGACGAGAGTTGGAAGTTTTTTGGTGGTGATGGGAGTTGTGGGAGTCGCGACGGGGCAGCAGGTGCGGCTGTCGGAGCGGCAGGCGCTCGAGATCGGTCAGCGGATCTGGCAGAACGAGTGCGCCGGAACCGTCGATGGGCTGACCGCGTGGAACGGCGGCGAGGATTTTGCTTCGCTTGGGATCGGGCACTTCATCTGGTATCCGCGGGGCGAATCGGGGCCGTTCGAGGAAAGTTTCCCGCGGTTGGTCGAGTTCCTTGAGGCGAACCGCGTGGACGTGCCTGGGTGGTTGCGGGAGACAAAGGATTGCCCGTGGGATTCGCGGCAAGATTTTATGGCGGATTTCCGGTCGAAGAGGATGAGGGAGCTGCGTTCGATGTTGGTCGACACGGTGGGGTGGCAGGCGCGGTTCGCGGCGGCTCGGTTGGAGGCGGCGCTGCCGAAAATGTTAGGGGCAGTTCCGCGCGGAGAGCGGGAGAGGGTGCAGGAAAATTTTTACCGCGTGGCGGGCGAGCCGCTGGGGATGTATGCGCTCATGGATTACGTGAACTTCAAGGGCGAGGGAACCTCGAAGAGCGAGCGGTATGACGGGCAGGGCTGGGGGTTGCTTCAGGTGCTGGAGACGATGGGTGGCGGGCCGCCGATGGTGGAGTTTTCGCGGGCGGCGGACGCGGTGCTGACACGGCGGGTGGAGAATTCGCCCGCTTCGCGAAACGAGCTCAAGTGGCTGGCGGGTTGGCGCAATCGGTGCGCGACTTACGCGGAGTAATTTTCTGAGCTTCCGCGCCTTCGCGTGAGAAGCGAGACGTCATGAACAAAGATCAAATCGTTGGTGTGCTCGAGGAGATCGGGCGGTTGCTGGAGTTGAAGGGGGAGAATGCCTTCAAGGTGCGGGCCTATGTGAACGGGGCGCGGGCGTTGGAGGCGATGAGCGAGGATCTGGCGACGGTCATCGCGGAGGATCGGCTGAAGTCCGTGGACGGGATCGGGAAGGCACTCGAGGAGAAAATCACGACGCTGTCGCGCGGGGGACGGCTGAAGTATTACGACAAGCTGCGAGCGGAGTTTCCGGAGGGAATTTTCGCTTTGTTTGAGTTGCGGGGCATCGGGGCGAAGAAAATCAAAGCGCTCTACGACGAGTTGGGAGTGACTTCGGTCGAGGAGTTGCGGGCTGCCTGCGAAGACGGGCGAGTTGCCGAGCTGGACGGATTCGGCGGGAAGTCGGCGGAGAATTTTCTCAAGGCGATCAGCGATGCCGAGAAACACGCGGGATTGTTTTTATTGGGGGATGTGATGGCGGTGGCGGCAAGGTTGCTGGACGATTTTCGGGGGCATCCCGAGGTTCTTCTGGCCGACATCGCGGGGAGCTTTCGCCGATCGAAGGAGGTGGTGCACGATTTGGATCTCATCGTGGCAAGCGCGTCGCCGGAGATCGTGAGCGAGGACTTTACGCGGCACGAACTGGTGGAGTCGGTGCTGGCGCACGGGGCGACGAAGTCGAGCGTGGTTCTCAAAGGCGGGCTGCAATGTGATCTGCGGGTGGTGAGCAACGAGGAGTATCCCTTTGCGCTGAATTACTTCACGGGAAGCAAAGAGCACAACGTGCGGATGCGGAACCGGGCACTGAAGCGCGGGTGGTCGCTGAATGAGTATCGGTTCAGCGAGGCGGAGGGGAAAGAGCTCGAAGAGCCAATCCCGGAGGTCCGGGAGGAAGGGGACATCTACCGCGCCCTGGGCCTGCGATTCGTGGTGCCGGAGTTGCGCGAGGATCGGGGGGAATTTGACGCCGCCGAGACGGGGGAGTTGCCGCAGCTGATCGACTGGCACAATTTGCGCGGGACGTTTCACAATCACACGACGGCGAGCGATGGCCGGGCGAGTTTGCGCGAAATGGCGGAGGCGGCGTTGGACCTCGGGTTAGCATATCTCGGAATCGCGGATCACTCGAAGGCGTCGGTCCAGGCGAATGGCTTGGACGCGAAGCGCCTGGCGGCGCAGGGCAAGGAGATCGACGAACTGAACGCGGAGCTGGGCGGTTTCCGGATCTTCAAGGGGACGGAGTGCGATATCCTGAAAAATGGAACGCTGGATTTCCCGGATGACGTCTTGGCGACGCTCGATTACGTGGTGGCTTCGGTGCACGGGTCGATGCAGCTCGGAGAAGCGGAGATGACGAAGCGAATCATTGCCGCGATCAGCAATCCGCACGTCACGATGCTGGGGCATCTGACCGGGCGTCTCCTGCTGGAGCGCGAAAGCTACGCGGTGAACGTGCCGGCGGTGATCGACGCGGCGGCGGAAACGGGGACGGTGATCGAATTGAACTGTAGCGCGATGCGGCTGGACCTGGATTGGCGCTGGTGGCCGATGGCGAAGGAAAAAGGCGTGAAGTGCGCGATCAATCCGGACGCGCACTCGGTCGGGGGATTGCAGAATCTGGCGCTCGGCGTCCGGCTCGCACGGAAGGGGTGGCTGACGCGGGGAGACGTGGTGAATTGCCTGGGGCTCGACGAAATGGTGACGTTTTTGGCGAGGACGGAGCGGTAGGTTTTTCGGGCGCGATTCGGGCGTGGCGTGGTGTCGGGCTGGAAGCCCGCACTCCCCGGCGTTGGGTCAATCTTTCGAGATGGGGATGGGGGAGTCGAAGCGGTGGAAGGTGGTCTGGTGGGGAAGGGGGAATTCGATGCCGAGTCCGTCGAAGCGGCGTTTGGTGCGGCGGAGGAATTCGCGTTTGACGGTCCATTGCTTCACCGGGGGTGTGAGGATGTAAAATTTGATGATGATGGCGGAGTCGGCGAAGGCTTCGACGCCGAGCATTTCCAAGTCGGCGCGAATGAGGGGGGCGAACTCGGGGTCGCGGCGGAGTTCGGCTCCGAGTTCGCGGAGGACATCCATGACGCGGTCGACGTCTTCCTTGTAGGCGACGCCGATCTCGAAATGGGCGCGGGACCAGCCGTGGGTGAGATTGCCGACGACGTTGATCTGGCCGTTGGGGAAGAGGTGGAGGGTGCCGTCGATGCCGCGGAGGGTGGTGACTCGGAGCGTGATGGCTTCGACGAGGCCGGAGTGAACTCCGATTTGGACAACGTCGTTGAGCTTGGATTGGTTCTCCAAGAGACTCATGAAGCCCTGAAAGAAGTCGCGGATGAGATTCTGCGCACCGAAGGCGATGCCGACGCCGAAGACGGCGGCACCGCCGACGAGGGGGGCGACGGGGATGCCGATCTCGTTGAGGATGACAAGAAGGCCGCCGATGAGGAAGGTGAGGGAGGCGGCTTGTTCGAACGCGGTGACGAGGGTGTGCGCGCGCGAGTCGCGTTCTTCGGCCGAACCGCGGGCTCCGTGGCGGGCGACGGCGTGGACGATGCGGCGGCCGACGAGGCGGACGGCGAGGGAGAGCACGATGGTGAGAACGAAGATCGCGCCGAGGTTCATGACGTGATCTTCGATCCAATAGCGGATGTTCCGCGGGGCGAGGGGGTTGTTTGCCCAACGGAGCGCGCGGCGGGCTTGGTCGAGGCGTTTCTTGGCGAGGCGGGGGTCGTCACGGCGGGACGCGATGACTTCCGCCAGGAGGTCGCGGCGTTCTTCGAATTTGGCGAGACGGGCGCTGGAGGTGTCGAAGAGCTCTTCAGCTTGGGAAAGGTTCGCTTCGGCGCGGGTGAGGATGCGTTCCGGATTCAGCGGGGGATTGACGTTTCCTTGGGTTGGAAGCGCGGCCGCGAGTTCGCGGGTGCGCTCGGCGTTGGCGATCAGGCGCTGATCGATGTCGGAGAGGCTGAGTTCGAGCTCGATGATCTCGGCGGTGAGACGGGCGCATTGTTCGTTCCACGCCAGGCGGGCGTTGACGCCGGCAACGATGGCTAAGGCTTTCTCGACGTCCTCCTCGGCTTCGCGAATCGTGGGGTCTTCGGACGGGGTGGAGGGCGGCGCGGCGGGACCGACCTCGGGCGCGGGGAGGGGTGGGAGACCGGGAACGGAGAGAGCGGGGACCGCTTCTGGAATGGGACCGACCGTCGGTGGGGGCGGGGCGGCGGGGGACAAATACCGTTGCGAGGACGAGCTGCAGGATGACGGCGCGGACGGTGGGCCTCATCCCTCCGAGTTTGGGGGAGGTTGGGGGAAAATCAAGTCTTGGGGGTCGAGCGGGATGGCGGGGGTGGATCCGTTGGGCCGCTCGCAGACCGGAACGCCCGCGCTCCCGAATTCCCTTACCGCTCGGATTGGCGGCGTTCGACTTGGACGGATTCGACTTTCCAGATTTCTTTGGCGTATTGGGCGATCGTGCGGTCGCTGCTGAACTTGCCGACGCGGGCCGTGTTGAGGATCGCCATTTTGGCCCAGCGAGTGGTGTCTTTGAAGGCGACGTCGACTTCCGCCTGCTTGTCGACGTAGCTCTGGTAGTCGGCGAGGACGAGGAAGGGGTCGGAGTGGATGAGGTTGTCGCGGAGCGGGGCGAGGACGCCGGGTTCGTCGGGGGTGAAGTAATTCGAGCCGATCCAGTCGACGACGGCGCGGAGTTCTTCGTTGGCATTGTAGACGGCTTCGGGGTCGTAACGCTTTTTGTGGAGTTCCTCGACCTCTTCGACGGTCATGCCGCAGATGAAGATGTTGTCGTCGCCGACTTCTTCGCCGATCTCGACGTTCGCGCCGTCGAGGGTGCCGATGGTGAGCGCGCCGTTCAGGGCGAGTTTCATGTTGCCGGTGCCCGAGGCTTCCTTGCCGGCGGTCGAGATCTGCTCGGAGAGGTCGGCGGCGGGAACGATGCGCTGGGCGAGGGAGACGCGGTAGTTCGGCAGAAAGACGACCTTGAGTTTCCCCTTGATGCGCTCATCGGCATTGATGGTCGCGCCAACGGAGTTGATCGCTTTGATGATGAGTTTGGCGATTTCGTAGCCGGGGGCGGCCTTAGCGGCGAAAATGAAGACGCGCGGGGCGATGTCGAGATCAGGATCCTGGAGCAATCGGCGGTAAAGCGCGAGGATGTGGAGGAGATTGAGGTGCTGGCGCTTGTATTCGTGGAGGCGCTTGATCTGGACGTCGAACATGGCATCGGGGTCGACGACGACGCCGGTGTCGCGTTCGATGATGCGGGCGAGATTGACCTTGTTGCGCCGCTTGATGGCCATGAATTCCTTCTGAAATGCCGCGTCGTCGGCGAAGGGCTCGATGCCCTTGAGGAGTTCGAGCTTCGTTTCCCAGCCGTGGCCGATTTTGTCGGTGACGAGGGCGGCGAGTTCGGGGTTGCAGGCGAGGAGCCAGCGGCGCGGGGTGATGCCGTTGGTTTTGTTGTTGAACTTGCCGGGGTAAAGCGCGTCGAACTCGGGGAAGAGGTCGCTCTTGAGGAGGCGGGTGTGGAGGGCGGCGACGCCGTTCACGCTGTGGCTGCCGACGACGGAGAGGTGGGCCATGCGGACCATCTTGCCGTTGCCTTCCTCGATGAGGGAGAGGGTGCGCTTCTTCGCGGCGTCGCCCGGCCATTTCGCTTCGACGGTTTCGAGGAAGCGTTTGTTGATCTCGAAAATGATTTGGAGGTGGCGGGGGAGGACTTTTTCGAAGAGACCGACACTCCATTTTTCCAGCGCCTCGGGGAGGAGGGTGTGGTTCGTGTAGGCGAAGGTGCGGGTGACGAGGTCCCAGGCGGTGTCCCAACCCATGCCTTCTTCGTCGTAGAAGAGCCGCATGAGCTCGACGACGGCGATGGCCGGATGAGTGTCGTTCAGCTGGATGGCGGCCTTATCGGGGAAGGTCGCAAGGTCGTCGTTCGTCTTGCGGAAGCGGCGGAGGATGTCCTTGAGCGAGCAGGCGACGAAGAAATACTGCTGGATCAGGCGGAGTTCTTTGCCGGACTCGGTGGCGTCGTTCGGGTAGAGGACCTTGGAGACGGTCTCGGAGACGTTTTTATCGTGAACGGCTTCGCTGTAGCCGCCGCGGTTGAAAGCGGCGAAGTCGAATTCCTCGCCGGCGCGGGACTCCCAGAGGCGGAGATAGTTGACCGTGGGCGTGTTGAAGCCGGGGATCGGGATGTCGTAGGGGACGCCGATGAGTTTGCGGGTGTTCGTCCATTTCGGGACGTAGTTGCCGCGGTCGTCGAAGACGTTCTCGACCTGGCCGAAGATCTCGATTTCGCTGGCGTGCTCGGGGCGAACAATCTCCCAGGGGGTGCCAAATTTCATCCAATCATCGGGATGCTCAACTTGGTGGCCGTTGACGAATTCCTGCCGAAAGAGGCCGTATTTGTAATGAATCCCGTAACCGACGGCGGGCAGGTCGAGGGTGGCGAGCGAGTCGAGGAAGCAGGCGGCGAGGCGACCGAGGCCCCCGTTGCCGAGGCCCATGTCGTACTCCTCGTGGCGGATGACGTCGGGGTCGAGACCGAGCTCGACGAGAGCCTTCTCGATCTCGTCGTGGACGCCGGCGGAGTAGAGGCTGTTGCTGTAGAGGCGGCCCATGAGGAACTCGAGCGAGAGGTAGTAGACTCGCTTGACGTTCTGTTCGTGGAGGGCGGATTGGGTGGCGATCATCCGCTCGATGATGAGGGCCTGGACGGCTTTGGACGTGGCGAGCCACCAATCACGAGCGGTGGCGGTCGTGGTGTCGCGGGCGAGGGCGTAGGTGAGCTGGTTGCGGATGAGGGCCTTCATGCCCTCCGCTGAAGTGTCGAGGCCGGTTTGGAGTGGGACTTGGGATGACATGGGTGATTTGCAAAAAATTGAGACTGGGGTGGTAAGCAATTTACGCGCCGGGGGCAAGGGTCGGGGGCTACTTGCGTGGGGCTTGTGCGGACGGTGCGATTTGCGGCAGGCTACGAGGATGCGTGAAGTGATTTCGGAAGTGGCGGGCGGGCCTCCAGCGATTGGACCTTATTCGCCGGCGGTGATCGGTGAGGGAAAGTTTTTGTTCGTTTCGGGGCAGATCCCGTTCGACGGGGCGGAAGGGAAGATCGTGCGCGGGACGATCACGGAGCAGACCCGGATCGTGCTGGCGAATCTCGAGCGTTTGGTGAAAGCGGGCGGGAGTTCGCTGGATCAGATCGTTTCGTGCCGAGTGTATCTGCAGCCGCTCAATCCAGAGACGTTTGCGGAGATGAACGCGGTGTACGCGGAGGTCTTTGGGGAGAGCAAGCCGGCGCGGGCTACGGTCGGCGCGGGGTTGCTGGGTTTTGACGTGGAGATCGAGGCGGTGGCGTTGGTGGGGTAGGTAGCGGCGCCTCGTGCTTGGGTTGGTGATCGGCAGGATGCCGGTGCCACGGAGGTTGACGGAGGCATGGTGGGTGCTACGCTCCCGCGCCTATGAGGTTTCCACTCGCTTTAACGGCAAAAATAGCGGCTTACATTGTCGGGAAAAAACTCCGCCGGGTTGAGAAATTTGCCACCGTTCTGCAGCTCGAGCCGCTGCACACCTGCAACCTCACCTGCACGGGGTGCGGGCGGATTCGTGAGTATTCGACCTCGCTGAAGAACGTGATGTCGCTCGAGGACTGTCTCGGTGCGGCGACGGAGTGCGGAGCCCCGATGATCTCGGTCTGCGGCGGGGAGCCACTCATTTATCCGCAGATCGAGGAGCTGGTCGAGGGGTTGCTCGCGCAGAAGCGGATCGTTTACATCTGCACGAACGGGATGTTCATGCGGAAAAAGATGCGCGACTGGCTGACGGTCGAGTTTGCGCGGAAGCCGGGCGTGGTTGGCCCGCTGTTGGAGAAATTGGTGAGTGAAGAGCTGATCACGGCGGCGCAGGTGGAGGACATCAAGGCTCCGAAGACGCCGGTTTCGGGTCCGGTGATCGGGCCGACGCAGTGGATGTATTGGAACGTTCACCTCGATGGGATGGAGCGGACCCACGATCTGATCGTCGAGCGTGAGGGCGTCTTCAAGGAATGCGTCGCGGCGATGCGGATGGGGAAGGTGCTGGGGTATCAGGTCGCGACAAACACGACGGTCTACAAGGAGACCGACATGGACGAGCTGGAGCAAATGTTTGATTTCTTGAGTTGGATTGGGATCGACGGGCACACGATCTCGCCGGGCTACGACTATGATAGCGCCAAGGAGGACATGCAAAAACGGCTGAACTTGCAGCCGGAGAATTTCTTCCTCACGCGGGAGGCGACGCGCGAGAAATTCAAAAACATCCGGGCTTGGGGCGAAAAATACGCTTTTTTCGGGACGCCGATTTATCTGGATTTCTTGGCGGGTCAGCGGGATCTGACTTGCTCGGCGTGGGCGATTCCGACTCGGAACGTGATGGGATGGAAGGGGCCTTGTTACCTGATGACGGACGGGCATTTTCCCAGTTACGACGCGTTGCTCGACGAAACGAAGTGGGAGAATTACGGCGTCGTCAACGGCGAGGCGAAGGACCCGCGGTGCGCGAATTGCATGGTGCATTGCGGCTACGAGCCGAGCGCGACGCTCGGGCGCGACGCGCAGCCGGGGGATACCTGGGCGAACGTGGCTTTCAACTTTGGCAAGAAGCCGGGGGTGCGCGTTGAAGGTGCGAGCGTGAACGCGTTCAATGGCGTGACCGCGGGGAAGGGGCACAAGACCGGGAAACCGGAGGCGTCGGAGAAGGTCGCGCTGTGAGTGGGGGCGGGACTCCGGTGGGACAGTCACGGAATCCGCGGCGCGGCTTCCCTACCGTCCGACAGTTTTGAACTTTGCGCAGAAAGTGGTGCCGTTCCCCGCGGTGGGTGGCGGCGGAATCCCGAATGTGGCCGATGCGGTTGCCGCGGCGCAGGGGTATTTGTTGAGATTGCAGCGGTCTGATGGGCGTTGGGAGGGGGAGCTGACGGTTGATTCGACGCTTTGCTCGGACGTGGTGCTCTATTTGCACTGGACGGGGCGGCGGGACGCGGAGCTGGAACGAAAATGTGCGGACCACGTGCGGCGTCGGCAGATGGCGGATGGCGGATGGAACATCTACGTGGACGGGCCGAGCGAGATCAACGCGTCGGTGAAAGCCTATTTCGCGTTGAAGCTGAGCGGGGATTCGCCGTCGGAGCCGTGGATGCAGGAGGCACGGGCAAACATTTTGCGACTCGGCGGGATCCCGCACATGAACACCTACGCGAAGTTGTATCTGGCGCTGCTCGGGCAATTTCCGTGGAAGCATTTGCCGACCGTGCCGGTCGAGTTGTTCGTTCTGCCGCGGTGGTTTGTTTTCAGCGTTTGGGACATGTCGTCTTGGACGCGGGGCATTCTCGCGCCGCTGGCGATCCTCAACCACTTCCGACCGACGCGCGATTTGCCAGCGGAGTTTCAGCTCCACGAATTGTATCCAGCGGGACTGGAGGGAACGGACCTTTCACTCAAGAAGGGGAAGTTTCTGTCGTGGCGGAATTTTTTCCTGAAGTGCGACGCGGCCCTCAAGTTCTTTGAGGCCGTGCGACCGACGTTTTTGCGCGAGCACGCTCTCAAGCTGGCTGAGCGCTGGATGGTCGAGCGGATGGGCGACGGGAGCGAGGGTCTGGGCGCGATCTTCCCGGCGATGCTCAACGGCATGATGGCCCTGCGGGCGCTGGGTTACGGGGAGGATCATCCGCTGGTGCGGAAGGCGGACGCGGATTTTCGCGGACTTTACGTGGACGACGAGGCAACGGGTGATTTTCGGATTCAGCCGTGTTTGTCGCCGGTGTGGGATACGGCGATCACGACGATCGCCCTTGGGGAATCCGGGCTGGAGCCGGACCACGTGTCGATGGTGCGGGCGGCGGCTTGGCTGGAAGAGCGGGAGGTCCGATTCCGCGGCGATTGGGTCGTAAAAAATCCGGTGCCCGAGGCGAGTGGCTGGGCGTTCGAGCACGCGAACAAGTATTATCCCGACACTGACGATACGATGATGGTGCTCATGGCGCTGAGGTTGACGGCTCCGCGAGATCCGGTGGCACGGGAAGAAATGGCGGCTCGGGCGTTGCGGTGGCTGCTGAGTTTCCAGTGTAAAGACGGTGGCTGGGCGGCGTTCGACAAAGACGTGACGAAGGCTTGGTTGCAGGACATCCCGTTCGCGGACCACAACGCGATCCTCGATCCGACGTGCAGCGACTTGACGGCGCGGGTGTTGGAATTGCTCGGCTATCTCGGCTACGACCGCCGGTCCGAGTCGGTGCGGCGGGCGATCTCGATGCTGCGGCTGACCCAGGAGGACGACGGGTCTTGGTACGGGCGCTGGGGGGTAAATTATCTTTACGGGACTTGGCAGGTACTGCGGGGCCTGGGTGCCATCGGGTATAACATGGACGAAGTCTGGATTCGCCGCGGCCGGGACTGGCTGGAGAGTTGCCAAAATGAGGACGGTGGCTGGGGCGAGACGTGCGCGTCCTACGACGATCCCGATCTGAAGGGAAAGGGGCCGAGCACGCCGAGTCAGACCGCTTGGGCGGTAATGGGGCTGTGCGCGTGCGGGGATGCGTCGCGCGAATCCGTGCGGCGGGGGATCGAATTTCTGGTGCTGCGGCAGGAGACTGACGGGTCTTGGACGGAAGAAGAGACGACCGGGACGGGTTTTCCGACCGTCTTTTATCTGCGTTACGGAATGTATCGGCTGTATTGGCCGCTGCTGGCACTCGCGACCTATCGGAAGATGTCGCGCTGAGGGGTTGCGAAGGACCGTCGACGGTGCGACGGACGTTGGATTGGTATGGAATACTTGGATGTTTACGGAACGAGAGTCCCGCGGGTGGGGTTTGGGACTTGGGAAATCAAGGGAGAGGTCTGCTCAGAATCGGTGCGCGATGCGCTCGAGATCGGTTATCGGCTGATCGACACGGCGCGGATGTATGAGAACGAGGCCGAGGTTGGGTCCGGGATCCGAGCCTCTGGGGTCAACCGAGACGAAATCTTTCTGACGTCGAAAATCGGACCATCGATGCTGCGGGCGCGTGACGTGAGGTCCGAAACGGAAGCGAGCTTGCGGGAGCTGGGCGTCGATTATTTGGATTTGATGCTGATTCACTGGCCGAATCGGGAAATCCCGTTGCGGGAGACTCTCGGCGAATTGGCCCAACTCGCAGAGGAGCGTAAGATCCTCCGGATCGGGGTGAGCAATTTTCCGTTGCAGCACCTGCGGGAGGCTCGCTCAATCGTGTCGATTTTCTGCGATCAGGTGGAATTCCATCCGTTTCTGGGTCAGGACAAGCTGCTCGAGTTCGCCAGGGAGACGGGCTTGCTGCTCACCGCTTACTCACCGCTGGGAAGCGGGGAGCTGGAAGACTGGACCGCTCTCGAGCGGCTGGGAGAAAAATACGGCAAGAGCGCCCAGCAGGTTGCGCTCCGGTATTTGCTCAGTCACGACCGGGTGGCGGTCATCCCGCGTTCGACTTCGCACGAGCACCGAGTCGATAATTTTAACATTTTCGATTTCGACCTCGACGCGGACGACATCTCGGAAATCGACGATCTTCCGAAAGACCAGCGGCAGATCGACCCGAAGTGGGCACCGGATTGGACGGCTGAGTGAGGGTTCCCGGTTCTGTTTTCCGGGAACCTACGGGTTGCCAGTCGGATCGTTGTCCTTGCTGACGAGCCAGAGCCAATCCCCGTAGTTGGCGGTGGCGGCACCGGCGGGGGCGGGACCATTGTAGTCTTCCTCCTTCAGGAACCTTGATGACCCGTCCGTGAAGAGGTAAGTGGAACCGTCTCCGTAAAGCCTTTTGTTCAGGACCTTGTTCTGATTTTCCTCAACAAAATCCATGTAGAAATTGCCGCTGTGCGATTGGGCGGCGACGAGGATCGTTCTGCTGGGTTGTTCGATCGCGTTCGCTCGGATGGTGACGGTCGGATCATCGAAGGCACCAAGATCGTTGTAGCCGTTCATGATGTAGCTCGTGTTGTTGGGACCATTCGAGAGAGGATTTTTGTCACGGACGACGTAGTTTTGTTCGTCGGCTGGGTCGGCGTAAACCTTGGGATCATTGCCGAGGTACTCGATCAGGAGGGTCGGCCATTTTACCCCGGATCTGACGCGCGACGGGAGACTGAAATCGTTTTCGTTCGCGTAGAGTTGAAAGCCGACGCCGATCTGGCGGAGGTTATTGAGCGATTTGCCCATCTTCCCGCGCTCGATGAAGCCGGGGATCGACGCCACGATGAGCGCGGCCAAGACGGCGATGATGGTCGTAACGATGAGCAACTCGATGAGCGTGAACGCCGAACGATCTCGCCGTCTCATGCCGATGGACGGGGACTTGACTTGGTCTTGGTGCATGGGATTCTTTTTGACCGTCGAAACGGCCCATCGGGGGTGCGCTCTCAAGTGTAACGTTTTCTGCGAGACAAGATCATGATTGATATCCATCCAAACTTCGCCGCTGTCAAGCAGGGCCTCATCGACGTCAACCCGGCCGAGCAACTCAAGCTCGACAAGGACGGACTGGACGTCATCCACGACATTTATCGCTACGCCAAGGAGGGGTTTGAGGCGATTACCGACGGGGATTTTGACCGGATGAAGTGGTACGGTGTGTATCGGCAGAAGCCGAAGGACAGCGGCTACTTCATGCTGCGACTCAAGGTGCCGGGTGGGCAGGTGACGCCGGAGCAGGCGATTGCCGTGTCGAAATTGGCGGACGAATACGCGCACGGTTTGGTCGACATCACGACGCGGCAGACCCTGCAGTTCCACTGGCTTCGGATCGAGGACATCCCGCCGATTTTCGATACGTTGGACAAGGTTGGCATCACGACGAGTGGAGCTTGCGGCGACGACACTCGCAACGTCTGCGGGTGCGCGGTGAGTGGGTTGAACCCCAACGAAGTGATCGACGCGACACCACAACTTCTGGAAATCAACCGGGAGCTGACGAACAACCGCGATTTTTCGAATCTACCCCGGAAGTATAAGATCTCGATCAGCGGCTGCGACATCCACTGCTCGCAGCCGGACATTAATTGCGTCGGTCTGTTCGGTTTGCGGAACGCGGATGGCGTGGCCGGCTACGGGATTAAGGTCGGCGGCGGTCTGTCATCGGCGGCGAAGATGGCGCAGACGATGAATGTTTGGATTGCGCCTGACCAGGCTTGGCCCGTGGTCGAGGCGGTGAGTAAGGTTTTCCGCGACGAGGGTTATCGGGCGAAGCGGAACAAGGCGCGCTTCAAGTTTCTCGTTGAGGATTGGGGTGTCGAGCGGATCCGCGCCGAAGTCGAGGAGCGCCTCGGCTACGAGATGCCGACGCACGAAGACTTTGTCTATCCGCGCGATCAGGAGACGGATCACATGGGGATCCACGCGCAGATCCAGCCAGGGCTCTCTTGGGTGGGCGTGTGCTTCCCGGGTGGGCGGATGAAAAACGGGACTCTCGCGAAAGTTGGCGAGATCGCGGCGAAGTATGGCCAAGAGGGCTCGTCTTCCATCCGGCTCACGAACAAGCAGAATCTCGTGATTCCTAACGTGCCGAACGAAAATCTCGAGGGGATGAAGGCGGAACTGGACGCGGCGGGATTGTCCTACGCGCCGTCAAATTTCCGTGAAGGCTGCGTTTCGTGCACGGGGATCGAGTTCTGTAACTTGGCGGTTGCCGAGACGAAAAACCGGATGCTGGCGCTCGTCGAGCAACTTGAAGCCAAGAGTGGCTGGTACAAGGGAAAAATCCGGGTGCATTTCAGTGGATGCCCATCGAGCTGCGGCCAGCAACAGATCGCTGACATCGGTTTCCGCGGTGCGAAGAAAAAGATCGATGGGAAGATGATGGACGCCTACGACATGTTCGTCGGTGGACGGCTGGGGGCGAACCGACGTTTCAACACGCTGCTGAAGGGAAAAATCCTGGCTCCGGATGTTGATACGGTCATTGACTCGCTGTTGCACCACTACGAGGACAACAAGACGGGCGACGAGAGTTTCAGCGAGTTCTGTGAGCGGATGCCGAAAGAGGATCTGCTGACGGGCTTGCCGGAGGCTTACCAGGTCTAGGTCGCGTTCTGGTCGGGTGAGGCTTTGCCTCCGTTGCGGACCGAGGCGGTGCTCTCGCTGCGTGCGGATCGTCCGTCTACATCCGAGGCGGAGAAGCGTCGTTGGGACGGGTCTCTGTTCTCGGAAGGCTGCGCAGGTCGTTCGTGCCGGGTTGCTTGACGCAGATGGAAAAGGTGAGAGCCGTTAAGCGAGGACGCTGAAATTCATCGGCGGCGAATGCGGCGGGTTTTCGTGGTGGAAGTGCCGTCGTCGCTGCGAGCGAGGACTTTGATGCGGGACGCGCCCCGCGGGACGCGGGTCTCAAATTTCCACTGGTCCGTTCCGTTGGCGGTGCGGAATCGGGTCGGGTTACCGCTACGGATGAGCTGGTAACGGACTCGGACGACTTGATTGCCGCGTCCGACTTTGGCGTTGCCGCGCACGGTGAGGGTTTCGTTGGTTGTGCGCAGAGTGCGGGGGCCGCGGATGCGCAGCGAGGGAGCGCGTCCGACGTTGGCGGTGTAGCTGATCGAATCGACGAAGAGCTGGAGAAAACTGCGCGAGTCGGGGGTCTGAAACGGCGGCTGTGAGAGGCCAAAGCTGTCGAGGGAGAAGTCGGAGCCGGCGGAGAGTTCGCTGAGCGTGAGCGTTGTTCGGGAGCTGCCCACTCGGACCTCGAGTTGCCCGGCTCCCTTCGCCCCGCCGGTCGGATTCCAATCGTAGGACCAGGTGAGGATGCGGTCGGGGTTCGCTTGGACGCGAAACGGCTTGCCAACGAAGGCGTTGCCGTCGGCGAACTGGATGATCGCGCAGGCGGTGAGAGGATTTTCCCCGGTGCCGGAGATTGCTAGGCCGAGCACTTGGACGAATGGTCTGGCCGACTGGGAGAAGTGACCCACGTAGGTGGTCGCCGCGTAGGGCGGATTCACGCTCGTTTGGCCGATGAGGATCTCGCCGCTGGCCGAAAGCGGGGTGGCTCGGTTGAAGGAGCCGTTGAGAAAGAGGTCGGCGTAGTAATTGAACGAGCTGGACGGTCGAAAGAGTCCGCCGGCGTCGCCGCGGGTGCCGAAGGAATCGCGGTTGCCGAAACCGAAGGGCAGATTGGGTTGGCTTGGCCGCCAGTTGCGGGGCGAATCGGCAAATCCCTCGAAGCGGATCGTGGTCTGCGCCGAGGTGATTTCCGCAACGGCCAGCAAGGCGAGGAGCGGGAGGAGGTGACGGATCTTCATGATGCGCGGAGACGAGTAACATCGCGGGCGAACATTGCAAAGGGTGTCGTCGTTGAAATAGTTGCAAGCTGCGAGCATCCGCTGCGGCAGGTCCGCTCGAATTGTACGCCTATGAGTGCAGAAACATTGAAGACAGTGAACGACCTCCTTCAGACCCTCCGCGACGGTGTTGAGGGCTACACGAAAGCGGCAGAGGGAGCCAAGAACCCGTCGCTCAAGGCGATGCTGGCTGAGCTGGCGAGCGAGCGTAAATTGATGGTGGACGAGATGGTGACCTTGGCGAGTGCAGACCCTGCCGAAGACAAGCCGAGCGTGACGAGTGCGCTCCACCGGGGCTGGATCGATCTGAAGGCAGCCCTCACGTCGGGAGACGATCACGCGATCCTCTCAGAGTGCGAGCGCGGTGAGGATCACGCGCTGAAAGCTTGCCGTGAGGCGACCGCTGAGACGCTCCCAGACTCGGTTCAGACCGTCGTAGCTGGGATCACCGTGAAAGTGCAGGCGGCTCACGACCGGATCAAGGCGATGCGAGACGCTTCGGCGTGAGGAGCGGAAAAAATCGTCCGTCGGCGATTTTTTTGTTGTCAGCGTTCGAAAATGCTGATTAGCTCCGCTCATGTTCTGGGGGGAACAGCAGGCCGTCGTGGCATTCGTCGCGACGGCCTGTATTTTGTCCTGATCTAATTGTTTAGGATCGGAGCGAGGACGGGGTCGGCACCTGAGTTCGCAAAAACCGGGTCTTGAAGGAGGCGTTGCCGGAATTCATCGCCGCCGAGGCTGATTGAGCGCTGGAGCGAAATGACCGCGGTCGCGGCTTCGCCGCTGGCGTATTGGGCGCGGCCTAGGCGATAGAACGCATCGGGATTTTCCGGTTCTGCTGCCGTTCGGCGGAGACCGTAGCGGATCGAGGCGGACCAGTCGCTGGTCGCCTCGGCAACGCGGACCGCCAGGAGCAAGAATTCGGGGTCGTCGTGAAAGGTCTCGTCCCCCTCGGCGAGAATCTCCGCGACGCGAGCGGTGTCGCCGACCCGGGAGTGAAGGGTGATGAGTCGCTCGAGCGTCGGGATCGAGGTGCGGTCGGTGGCGTATCGCCGCTCGGTGGCGGTGATATCGGATTCGACGTCGCGGCGTTTGACCGCGGTCTCGCGGGCCGACCGAAGATTTTCGTTGTTCGGATCCAGTGGAATCGCCGCGTCGAGGAGGGCGACGGGCTCGGCGAATTCTCCCTGAGCCCAAAGGACCTGAGTGAGACCGCGGAGGGCTTCGATGCTGATGGGATTCAGGCGGAGCGACTCGCGGTAGGCGATGGTGGCCTCCGGGTAAAGTTGGCGAAAGGCGTAGAGATTGCCGGTGGTTGTCCGGAGCTTCGAGAATGCTCGTTGAGCGTCGAAGTCCCGGCGAAACGTCGGGTCGGCAAGCAGGGTTGCCGTTTTTTCCGCCCAGAAAGTCAGATCTTTTGCGATTGCGTCAGGCGGGAGAGTTTCGAGCGGGGTGGGGTTCAGGCGGATGAGCAGCCCGTCCGGCACGGCGTAGGGGTAGCTCCAGCGGAGCGGGAAGCTCTCTTCGACGTAGAAGGCGCGGGCGAATTTATTCTGCTCGAAGATCCACTGAACCACTGCGGCCTGGGTGTCCTCGGCGAGTTCCGTCGGGGTCGGGGCTGGTTGGCGGGTCTGGAGGGCCGTCGAAGTCTCGCGAAGGATCTGGCGGACTTCGTCGAGGGTTGGGAGTTTGATCGTCTCGGCGGGATAGTTGTCGGAGCGGCCCAGCCAGCGTTCGAAGGCATTTGTCGGGAGGTCGCGATCGGTGGTGTATTGGTCGCGGACGTAGGCGAGATAATGGCGGTCGGCGAAAGCGTTCTGAGTGAGAATGAAGAGGTCGCGACGGTCGAAAGATGGGTCTCGCTTCACGCGGGCTGGTTGGATGCTCTCGCCGAGGATGAGGTAGGTCGGAATGAACCGGCCGGGGTCGGTGCCGCCGAGGATGACACTGCCGGGCGGGAGGTCACGGAGCATCTCGTGGCCGTAGTCGTAGCCGAGCCAATTGCCGCGCTGGCTGGCGGTGGAGACGTTCAGAATCAGAGGCCAGAAAGGGAGGGCAAGCGCTGCCCAAGCGAGCTGGTGGGGAAGACGGGAGCGGCGGAGCGAGTCGGCGAACGCGAACAGTCCGAGGGCGCAGAGGAGCGCGAAGAAAAGGTTGGTGTGGACGTGGTAGGGCATCTGGACCCACCAGCCAGCAACGTCGGTGCGGGCCTGGTCGAGCAGGGGTTGAAGGAAGGCCGCGAGGATGAAGCCGAGGAGCAGAACGAGCGTCCAACATCGTTGCGGCCACGATTGCCAGAGGGTCGACAGCAGAGCGGCTGCGAGGAAGAGCACCGCCAGGGGGGAAAAGGAGGTGAGAAGCTTCTTCGAGAAAAATGCGGGCCAGCCTTCGATTTCCCGCTCCGGCTCACTTTTTTCTGCCTTGGTTGAGCTTGGCGGGGTGGGACTGAGCTCGGAAACGCCGACGATGCGTCCGAGCACCCGAAGGCTCTGGTCGGAGAGGGTGCCGCGGTATTGCGAGCGGTTGAAGGAGGCGAAGAAGCCGTCGGCGGAGCGCGCGTAGCCCCAGTTCATCGGAGGATTCGTCGCAGACGCGACCGGCAGATAGGCGTAGGGGAGCAATCCAAGGAGGATCGCGACCGGGAGGAACGCGATGAGTTTCCAGCGAAGGTGAAAGCCACGGACGAGAAGGGTGACGCCGATGATTGCAACGACGAGGTAGGTCAGCCGGATGGCTGCCTTGATGACGACCGGATTGTCGGTGAAAAGCGCGAACGCGAGGTAGGCGATGAGGGTGCTCACCGCGGCGGCGACACCGAGATCCCAGAGGAGGTCGCGGCGCAGGATGAGAACGAGGAGAAACGGGAGCGGGGCGAGCGCGAGGGTGAGTTGGTGGTTGCTGAAGGCGAGGCTGAAGGTGAAGAAAACCCAATAAATTGCCGTCTCGCTGGCGGGGTGGCGGATCCAGGCGTAGAGGCTCGTGAGGTAGAGACCGATGAGTAACGCGTGGAGCGTGTAAACCTCGACGATGGTAGCCTGCGACCACATCGAGAGGCTGAAGGCGAAAACGAGCGCCGACGAGATGGCGAGAGCGGTGGTGAGTCGGGGAGCGGCGGTTGCGAGAAGGGGGAAACACCACGCGGCGGCGCTGCGGATGAGCGTTGCCGCTAGGCCAACGGCGAGCGATCCGAGGATCGCACTGAGGAGGGTGATCTCCCACGCGGCGTTGCCGAGCGGAAGGAGCTGAAAGAGCCACCCGAGGAAGGTCCACAGCGGGTAGCCGGTCGGGTGGGGCACGCCGAAGGCTTGGGCTGCCAGGATGAACTCGCCTGAATCGAGGAGGGTGACGCTGGGGGCGGCGGTCCACGCGTAGACGGCGAATGAGAGGAGGGTGGCGAGGAGGCCGGTGAGCCAATCGGCGGCTCTGAATAGCTTGCCGCTTTTTGAGGCGGGCATCTCGTCGGTCGACGCGATCACGATTCGCAAAGGTTGGGAGGGGTGGCAATCGCGAGGCGGGGAACGAGCAGGGTGGCTTCGAGGGCAATGGCGGGGGTCATCTTCGTCTGGCCGGAGCGGCGTTCGGTGAAGGTGATTGGGATCTCGCGGATCCGGTGCCCCGTTTTCCAGAATAGCCAATGGAGCTCGATCTGGAAGCCGTAGCCGTCAGCGCGGAGGGTGTCTCGAGGGATGGCTTGGAGGGCCGTCGTGCGGATGGCTTTGAATCCGCTGGTGGCGTCTGTGAGCGGAAGGCCCGTGAGCGCGCGGGTGTAGTGGGTCGCGCAGGTGCTGAGGAGGAGGCGGTGGCGGGGCCAATTCACGACGCGGGTGCCACCGAGGTAGCGGCTGCCGACAGCGAGGTCGACGCCATCTTCGAGTGCGGAGAGGAGACGGGGGACGTCGGCGGGGTCGTGAGAATGGTCGGCGTCGATCTCGAGGCAGGCGTCGTGACCGTGGTCGATGGCCCACTGGAAACCTGCCCGGTAGGCGGAGCCGAGGCCGAGCTTCTGGGGGCGGGCGAGGAGATGGACGCGGGTGCCGAAGTCGGGGTGGGCGCGGACGAGGTCGGCGGTGCCGTCGGGGGAGGCGTCGTCGATGACGAGAATCTCGAGGCGCGGGTCGGCGGAGAGGATTTCGGTGAGGATCGTGGAGACGTTGGCCGATTCGTCAAAGGTGGGGAGGAGGGCGAGGGGACGTGCGACGGGCGAATTGTCCTGCGTGAGCGGTGTGATGCGAGCCGGAGTGCGCCAGCGGCTGGGGGCGAACGCGAGGAAGCCGATGGCCGCGAGCCAGCCCGCGGCGGAGGTGGTGAGGGTGATCGGGTACCAGGTTGGCGGCTGGAACGTGAAGGTGGCGGTTTCGTCGCCGGGGGCGACCTGGATCGCCGGGAGCGCTCCCGCCGCCCGATGCACGGTGGCGGCGGCGCCGTCGATGGTGGCCTGCCAATCGGGGTGCCAGGCCGCGTCGAGGACGAGCCATTCGGCTTTGCCTTTGAGCTGAATTGTGCGCGTGTCGGAGTCGGGTGTGGTGACAGCGATGGGGGCGAAGGGGCTCGCGGCTTCGTCGTTGGGTTGGGTTGGCGATTGCAAATCGCCGCTCCCTGAGACGGTGAGGACGTTGCGTTCGCTTTGCCTTAGGGCTTCGGTGGTTTCTTCAAGTCCCGTGGGGGCGGGGGTGGTTCGCGCAGCGAAGAATGCTGGGTGGAGCGCGTCGGGGTGGTGAAGGATGGCGAAATCGGGATTTTCGTAGGCGACGGGAAGGAGGGTGCGGACCCAAGCTTTGTAGTTGTCCGGGATGGTGGGGTCGTTCTTGTCGAGGAGCAGGTCGGTGATGCCGGCGAGGCGGAGGTAGCCGAGAAAGGCGGGGGCGGAGAGGCGCGAGGCGACCTGAAGCCGGGAGGCGTAGCGGGGCATGAGGTAGCGATTGAGGGCCTCCACCGCTACGGGGCGTCCGGCGCTGATCGGCAGATCGAGGTAAAAGTAGCGACCGGACAGCGGGTAGACGCGTCCAGTGCCTTCCGCGAGTTTGGCGACCGCAGCTGAATAATTCGTGATCGCGGACGGTGTCAGGTCGCTCCGAAAAAACCATCGGGCGTAAATGGAGGAATCGAGAAGGGCGAACCCGAGAGCGGCGACGGCTGCGGTCGTGCGGAGGGCGGTGCGGTCGATGCGGCGGAGGAGGTCCGCGGTCGCGAGGCCGACGCAGACGGACCAAGCGAGGGTGGCGTTGAGAATGAAGAACGAATCGGGGGCGCGGAGGTCCTGGTAGACGGGGAGAAGTTCGAGGATGCGGAAGCCGGGGACGAAGTAGTAGGTGAGACTGAAAATGGAAAATGCGAAGAGGGGAGCGCGGAAGGTTTGTTTGCAGAGCCACCAGATGACGACGGCGGGGGCGGCGAAGGCGAGCCAGTGGAGGGGGATGACGAGGTCGTCCAGCCGCATGGCGGAGCCGAGAAACGCGGAGTTCGCCGACCAGACGGAGCGCGGGCCGAAGGAGAGCCAGAACGTCGTGAGGAAAATCGCCAGAAAAGGAGCGAGTCGGCGGGCGGCGGGCGGCGAGTCGCGGGTGGTTCGCCAATGGAGTCCGATCTGAATGGCGACGGTGGCGAGGCCCAGGAGGCCGAGGTAATAGGCTCCGCGGTCGATGCCGAAGGTGGGGGGCAGAGAGCGGAACATCCAGCCGCCGCGATCGAACCAAGAGGTGGCGGTTTTCACGGAATATTGCGCCTGCCAGGCGTCGAAGGGTTCGAGCTCGAAGACGGCCATGAAGGCCCGTTCGCGGAGGAGTGGGAGGAGGGCCAGGACTCCGAGAATGAGGACGGCGGGGACGATCCAGAGGAGGGCGCGGAGGAGGCGGGCGCGGTCATCGGGACGGGTGGCGAAGAGCCAGAAGGAGAAAATGGCGAGCGGGACGACGAGCGTTGCGCCCATCTTGCTCCACGCGAGGAGGGTGGCGGAGAAAAGGGTGGCGAAGAGGATCGAGTCGACGGGGGTGCCGCGGTCCGTGACGCGGAGGAGCGCCCAGAAACAGAGGGGGACGAGCGGGTAGCAGACGACGATGGTCATGTGCTCCTGCCAGCCGAGGCGGAGGAGGATCTGGGGGGCGAGGAAATAGGCGGCTCCGACGGCGAATCCAGTCCAACCATTTCCCCCGGATAGACGGCGACCGAGGAGGAAGGCGGCGAACCCTCCGGCGGCGAGGAGGAGAAGGCCGGTCAGCTTCATTCCGATCACCGGGCCAGCGAGGAGAATGCCGGGGAGGTAGACGGGGAAGGCGAGGGCGAAGCTGAGGAGAGTGGCGGACGGAGACCCCGTGAGGTAGCCGGGGAGCCAGGCGGGGAGGCGGCCCTCGGCGAGAACGAGGTCGGAGAAGTAACGGAGCTTGGCGGCGTGGCCGACGAGTTCGCCGCTGGTTTGGGGCTGTTGGAGCCACGCGATGGCGAGGACTGTCGTGCAGACCGCCAGGAAGGTGGTGAACGCAGTCGAAGGTCCGAAAGTCGGAAGGTTGGAAAGTCGGAGTGCCGCTTCGCGGGTATTGACTTTGGACTTTGGACTTACTGACTTTGGACTCAATTTTGGTCCTCCAAAAAGCGGACGTGGTGGTCGACCCGGGGGAGGCGGATGATGAAGTTGAGGCCCTTGCCGGCGGTGCTTTCGATGGAGATCTCGCCGCCGTGGGCTCTCACGATGCGGCGGACGATGAGGAGGCCCAAGCCGGTGCCGTTTTCCTTGGTCGTGTAGTAGGGTTGAAAGACGCGGCTCATGTCGTCGTTGGAGATGCCGCCGCCGGTGTCCGCGAAGGTGACGGTGAAGTGCGTTTCGTCGAGGGCCGTCGTCACGCGGAGGATGCCGCCGCTCTTCATCGCTTGGAAGCTGTTGCGGATGACGTTGTAGAAGGCTGCTTTGATCTGGTCGGCGTCGAGGTCGGTGGGCGGGAGGCTCTCGTCGAGGTGCGCCTCGACGAGGATGTCGCGGTCGTCGAGTTCGGGCGCGAGGAAGGCGAGGGATTCGCGCACGATGGTGTTGAGGCTGGTCGGGTGGGTTTCGATCGGTTGGGGGCGGATGGCGCGGAGGAATTGCGAGATGATGTGGTCGAGGCGATTGACCTCTTCGCGGGCGACGCGAAGGCTTTGTTCGTAGGTGGTGCGGACTTTTTGCGGGAGCTTGCCGGCGCGGCGCGCGAGGAGCTGGAGGTGAATGTTGAGGGAATTGAGCGGGTTGCCGATCTCGTGCGCGACGCCGGCGGCGAGGTGGGTGAGCGCGGTGAAGCGCTCACTCTCGATCGTCTCCTCGGCGGAGCGGCGACTTTCGGTTGCGTCACGGAGGATGATGGCGTGGCCCTCGGTCGTCTGGCCGTCGTCGCCGGGGATGGGGACGACGTAGAAGTTGAGAAAGCGGTTCTCGGGGTAGAAGACTTCGAGGTCGCGGTTGACGGTCTGGCCGGACGCGGTGATGGCGGCGATGTCGAGGCCTTTGACGACCTCTTGCAAGGGGCGGCTGATCGTTTTTTCCACCTCGAGACCGAAGAAATTCGCGGCGGCGGCGTTGAGGTAGATGACCCGGCCGCGCGGGTCGGTGACGATGACGCCCTCGAGGATCGAGTTGAAGATCGTCTCGAGGAATCCCTTCTCACGGGCGAGCTCGACGAGGTAATTTTGCACGTCGGTGGGCTGCACGACGCCGAGGCGGTTGATGAGTTTGTCGAGGAAGCCGCGTTTCATCGGATGGTCGGATCAGCCGAATTGCACCGCTTGCTCGTCGGCGCAGTAGCGGATGAACCCGCGGGCGCCGGGTTTGCCGTTGCCGGAGAGGCCGTGGCCGCCGAAGGGAAGCGTCGAGGGGGCGAAGGTGGTGGGGAGATTCTGGTACAGGTTGCCGACGGCGAGTTTGTCCCCAATGGCGTCGAAACGGTCGGCGGCGGTCGTGAAAATAGACGCCGTCAAGCCGTAGGGCGACGTGTTGTGGACCCGGGTCGCCTCGGAGTCGCTGGCGACCGGCAGCACCGCGAGGATCGGGCAGAAGGCCTCGTCGGTGTGGAGCGGGGTCGAGGTGAAATCGGCGGCGTCGCGGACGAGGGTGACGGCGGGCGTGACGTAGTGACCGCGGTGACCAGCGACTTCATCGGGGATCGAGCCGGGGACGATCCAGTCGCCCAGTTTCAGATCGGTGAGGCTCCGGTAGCGGTCGACGGCGGCGGCTGAGATGAGCGCGCCGAGCGTCGTGGCTTCGTCGAGCGGGTCGCCGGGGACGTAGCGGGCGAGTTCGGCGCGGAGGAGGTCGAGGAATTCATCGAGGACGCTTTCGTGAACGATTGCGCGGCTGGTCGCGTTGCAACGTTGGCCGGCGGTGGCGCAGAACGAATCGACGACGGCGCGGGCGGCGGCTGGAAGGTCGGCGTCGTCGAGGATGAGGGACGCGTTTTTGCCGCCGAGTTCGAGCGCGAGCGACTTCGAGTAATCGGCGGCGAGGTCGAGGGCGAGCTGGCGACCGACGGTCGCCGAGCCGGTGAAGCAGACGGAGCGCACGTCGGCGTGATTGCAGAGGTTGTGTCCGGTTTCCCCGCCGCCTTGGACAAGTTCCATCGCGCCAAGGGGGAGGGCGGATTGCATGGCCCGGACGTAGCTGCGACCGGTCGCGGCGGCGAGCGGGGAGGGTTTGAAGAGGACGGTGTTGCCGGCGAGGAGGTAGGCCACGGTCGCACCGTGACCAAGGTGGATGGGGAAATTAAATGGCGCGATGACGGCAGCCGGGCCGCGCGGGCGGGTGCGGATGGCGGCCGGGTGGGGGCCGCCGGTCACGGAGCGTTGGGCGACGTGGTGGTCGGCGTCTTCGAAGGTGAGGTCGAATTTCGCAAGGACGGCGGTGAGTTCGCCGCGGGCTTCGGTGAGCGGTTTGCCGGTCTCCTGGCTGATTGAATGAGAGAGCGCTTCACGGTGATTTTCGAGCGCGGTGCGGCAGCCGCGGAGGGCGTCTTTGCGGGCATCGAGCGAGAGCTGAGACCACTGGGGGAAGCTCTTCGTCGAGCGGATGATGGCGTCCTCGACCGGTGAAGCGGTGATCTCGGGCAGAAGGTCGGTGAGATTGCCGGGGTTCGCGTTTTGCCAGGTCTTGGGTTCGGACATCGGCGGGAATGTAGCGAGGATCGGCTCAGGGTGGGAGTTCTTCTTACTTGTCATTCCGAATGAAGCGACGGATCTCCGGCTGCTTGCGAGTCGGAGTCAGCGATCGCCTTTTATTTTCGTAGAGATCGAAGTGAAAGGCTGTCTCACTCCGCTCGGCTCTTCGGGTCAGCTCAAGATGAAAGGCGGGGTGGAGCGGTCCTCTCAGTCATTTCCGCCCATTGTGACTCGACAGGCGCGTCGGGGGGCAGATATCAAGCGTATCAAATCCCAACACTCACCTACTGCCCATGGCTCTGGTCGTTCGACGCCCCAATTTAACTCTTTTCGAGAAACTCTACTTACCCGCCTTGTTCGGAGGTTTGATGATCACCATCAACCACTTCCGGAAGCGGATGTTGGGGGACACGAAGGTTACGATGCAATATCCCGAGGAAAAATGGGATGCCGAGCTGCCGGAGTATTACCGGGGCGCTCCCACGCTGGTGAAGGATGAGTGGGGCCGTGAGCGTTGCGTTTCTTGTCAGCTTTGCGAATTTATCTGCCCGCCCCGGGCGATCACGATCAAACCCGCCGAGATTCCAGCCGACGATCAGTGGTCGAAGGTCGAGAAGAAGCCGCAAGCATTCGACATCGACATGGTGCGCTGCATCTACTGCGGGCTTTGCGAAGAAGTTTGTCCGGAGCAGGCGATCTACTTGCGGAAGGACTACTCGATCACCGGTTTGACCCGCGCCGAGATGGTTCACGACAAGGAGAAGCTCTACGAGCTGGGGGGCGTGATGAATGGCGTCGTGAACAAGTGGAACGAAAAAAAGTAGTCTCCCCGCGAGTCGGCTGGTAAAACCCCACGCCGAAGCCTGGCTTCTACCACTTTTCACCGCTTTCTATCACCGTGTCACTGGCTCTCTTTTGGATTTTTGCCGCTCTGATGCTCGCCTTCGCGGTGGGCGTCGTTGTTTGCCGTAGTCCGGTGTCGTCGGCGATGTGTCTGGTGATGACTTTCGTGTCGCTGGCCGCTCTTTTCATCACGCTCGACGCGTTTTTCATCGGGATCATCCAGATTCTTGTCTACGCGGGAGCGGTGATGGTGCTCTTCCTTTTCATCATCATGCTGCTCGATCTCAAGACCGAGACCCGGCGGAAATTGAACCTGCCAGCGTGGATTGGCGGTGGACTCGTTCTCGGTGGGTTCGTCGCGTTGTTGGCAAAAGTGATTCTCGCGACGCCGAGTTTCGAGCGGGTGAAGCCGGCGCTGGCTCATCCCGAGGCAAGCGATGTCTCGGCCGTGGGAATGACGCTCTTCACCCATTTTAACCTCCCGTTCCAGATCATCGGAGTGCTGCTGCTGGCGGCGACGATCGGCTGCGTGGTTCTCAGTAAAAAGGAGCTCAAGTGAGGCTCGCGTTTTTTGATCGGAGGGTTGTTTCGTGGGAGTAACGCTTGGGCATTATCTCATCGTTAGCGGACTGTTGTTTTCGATCGGTCTGGCCGGGGTGTTACTTCGTCGGAATATCCTCGTCATTTTCATGTGCCTGGAGCTCATGCTGAACGCGGCTACGCTGACGCTGGTGGCGTTTTCACGATTCAATCTTGGCGCGGACGGGATGCCGAACTTCGACGCGCAGGTGCTGGTGTTTTTCATCATCACCGTGGCCGCCGCCGAGGTGGCGGTTGGGCTAGCGATCATCGTGGCGCTCTTCCGGGCCCGGCAGACGACGCACGTCGAGGACCTTAACGCTCTCAAGTTCTGATGAACGCGCAGACGATCCCGTTCATCATCCTTTTTCTGCCGCTCATCGTGGCGGCGGTCATCCTGTTTGCCGGAAAATACTCGAAGGGTGTCAGCGCGATTCTCGCGATCGGCGGGGCGGGGCTGGCCTGTCTGCTGAGTTGGTATCTTTTCGTCACCGGAGCTGGTGGTGCGGAGACCGCGCAGATCGAGTGGATCGATCTTGGGAAAATCCTGGGTGCCGATTCGCCGGTTCAATTTTCGGCGAACATCGGCGTGATCATCGATCCGCTGAGCAAACTGATGTTGGTGCTCGTGACGACGATTGCCACCATCGTCTTCACCTATTCGGTCGGCTACATGGCGAGCGAGGAAGGGTATTCACGCTACTTCGCGGGGTTGTCGCTGTTCCTGTTTTCGATGCTCGGCATCGTGCTGGCGGACAACTTCGTGATGATGTTCATCTTCTGGGAACTGGTCGGCGTCAGTTCCTACATCCTCATCGGGCACTTCTACAAACGCGACGCGGCGGCGGAGGCTTGCAAACAGGCATTCACGGTCAACCGGATTGGCGATTTTGGTTTCATGCTCGGCATTCTCATCTTCTGGATGTTGACGGGTTCGCTCCTGTTCTCCGACGTGGCGGCGTCCATCGGGACCGGGGCGGTCGCGGCGGGTTGGCTGACGGCGGCGTGCGTCCTCGTGTTTTGCGGAACGGTCGGCAAATCGGCGCAAATGCCACTCCACGTCTGGCTGCCGAACTCGATGGAAGGTCCGACCCCGGTCTCGTCGCTGCTGCATGCGGCCACGATGGTCGCGGCGGGCGTGTATCTGTTGGCCCGGATCTTCGGGATCTTGGAGATGTCGCCCGACGCGCTAGCGGTGATCGGTTGGGTCGGTGGGATCACGTGTTTCCTAGCGGGGCTGATGGGTCTGCAACAGGACGACATCAAGCGAATCCTGGCGTATTCGACGATTTCGCAGCTCGGTTACATGGTGCTCGGGATCGCGGTTGCGCCGACGGAGGGCGTCTCGATGTTTCACCTCATCACGCACGCGTGTTTCAAATGCCTGCTCTTCCTCTGCGCCGGCTCGGTCATCATGGGGATGCATCACGAGCAAAACATCTGGAAGATGGGAGCGCTCAAAAACAAGATGCCATTCACCTTCTTCGCGACGATCGCGGGTGGCTTGGCCCTCATGGGTTTCCCTCTCGTGACGAGCGGATATTACAGTAAGGATCTCATCATCGAATGGGCTTACGAAGCGGGCCCGGCTTGGTTCTGGCTCGCGGCGATCAGTGTTTTCATCACGGCGGTCTACACGACCCGCTTGTTGTGGGTCGTCTTCATGGGAGCCCCCCGGAGCGAGGCGGCGAAGAAGGCTCACGAATCGCCGCTCATCATGGTCGTCCCGCTCGGAATCCTCGCGGTGCCGTCGATCATCCTTGGGTTTCCGCCCATCCAGAAAATCTTCGTCAACATCGGCGAGCACCCGCACGACGTGGCCGGGTGGGTGCCATGGTTGCTCATTGCGTTCGTGCTGGCCGGAATGGCGACGGCGATCGCAATTTATCGCGGCGCACCGGAGAAGGATCCGATCCGGATCCCGCTGTTTGCAAACCGTCTCTACATCGACGCGATCTACGCGCAGCTCGTGCGCTGGGCGCAGGACGGAACGGCGACCGCCTCGGCCTTCTTCGATCGTTGGGTCGTGGATGGCGTCGGCGTCGGGTTGAGTTCGAAGCTGACGTGGGCCTTCGGTTTCTCGCTGCGATTTCTGCAGCTTGGTAACATCCAAGCCTACGCGTTCTTCTTCGGGGCCGGGGTGATCGCCCTTATTTACTACCTCATCGTGGTGCCTTCATGAGTGTGAGTCCGCTTTTTTTCCTGACGCTCGTGCCGCTCATTGGCGCGATTTTCATTCTCGTTGCGGGCGGAGCCAAATTGGTTGGGCGTGTTTTCTCGGTTACCTTGCTCCTGTTGACGGCGTGGCTGGTTTTCGCCTACGACCGGACGCTGGGTGGATTTCAATTTCTCTCGTCGTTTGATTTGGCGACCGGAATGGGCCTGTCGCTTTCGTTCGGTGCGGATGGACTGAGTCTGGCGATGCTGCTCTTGGCGGCCATCGTGACCGTGGCGGCGGTGTGGGTGATCCCGCCGACGACGGAGCGGGAGAATCTTTTTACCGCGTGCGTGTTGTTGATCAGCGCGGGTGTGGTGGGCGCATTTTCCTCGACCGACATTCTGGTTTTCTACGCGTTCCACGAATTGGCGCTCATCCCGACGTTTTTGCTGATCGGAATCTGGGGATCGGGTGACCGGCAGGCTGCGGCTTGGAAGGCGACGATCTACCTCGGGCTGGGGAGTTTCGTGCTGTTGCTCGGCATCCTCGGACTTTACGCGGCAATGCCGGAGGGTTCGCGGACGTTCGACCTGGTCGCCATCCAGACGGCGGCGATGAATGGGACACTGACCGCACCGGATTGGGTGTTCTTCCTGCTGTTCTTCGGCTTTGGCACGTTGGTTTCGCTCTTCCCGTTCCACACGTGGGCACCGCAGGCCTACGCGAGCGCCCCGACGCCCGCAGCGATGTTGCACGCCGGGGTGCTCAAGAAGTTTGGCCTCTATGGTCTCATCCGGATCGTTGTCCCGGTGTTTCCGGAAGCGATGCAGCAATATCTTAACCTGTTCCTCGTTCTCATCGCGGCGAACTTGCTCTACGTCGGTTTGGTCACCATCGCGCAGAAGCGGCTCGATTGGATGCTGGGTTATTCCAGCGTGATGCACATGGGCTACATTTTCCTCGGCGTGCTCGCGATGAACGAATTGAGCCTCAGCGGGGCGGGGCTGCTCATGGTGGCTCACGGGCTGTCGATTGCGGCTTTGTTTGCGCTCTGCGGGTCGCTGCGCGAGCGGACGGGGACACTGGATTTCTCGGAACTCGGCGGACTCGGCAAGGTGACGCCGACGATGGGTTTGCTCTTCGGCTTCGCGGCGATGGCGTCGATTGGGTTGCCGGGCTTCGCGAATTTCCCGGGTGAGTTACTCGTATTTTTCGGCGCGTTCTCGGGCGGAGGCGATCTCGGCAGCGGTTTCAATGGCCTGCAGATTGTTACCGCGATCGGCGTCTGGGGCGTGGTGATTTCGGCGGTTTACATGCTGCGCGCATACCGAAAGGTTTTCTTCGGGTCGATGCCTGAAAAATGGGCCGGACTCGCTGACATCTCGTTCTGGCCGAAAATTTCGGTCATCTTCCTCGTGGTGGTTTTGTTGGTGATCGGATTTCGACCGCAGATGCTCCTCCAGCTCGTGACCCCATCGATTTTGCTGCCGTGAACCCGCTCTTCCTTGAAATTTCCGTTGTCTGCCTCGGCATTGGGTTGCTGATGGTCGAGTCGTTTTTCGACAAGGCCCCGAAGACACTCGTCGCCTACGCGGGAATCGCCGGTTTGCTCGTGGTGCTCGGGCTTTCGTTCTTCGTCGATCCGGCAGCGATCGCTTCCGACTCGTCGGTCGCGCGCTTCTACACGGCGGACCCGGTGGCGATGCTCTTCAAGCAATTTGCCCTCGTTTGCACTATTTTCGTCTTGGTGTTGTCGATCGACTACACACCCGTCATTCGCCGGTTGATTCCCGGAGTCGGGGGCGACGCTGGCGTCGGGGAGTTTTTCGTGCTGCCGCTCTTCACCTGCGCTGGCTTGATGTGGATGGCTTCTGCAACGGACTTCGTTTCGATCTTCGTCTCGCTTGAGCTGGTGACGATCTCTTTCTACGTGATGGTCGCCTACTTGCGGAAAAGTCCGACGGGCCTCGAGGCCGCGACGAAGTATCTCATCCTCGGTGCCCTGTCGACGGGGTTCCTGGTTTACGGGATCACTTGGATCTTCGGCATGACCGGGCAAACGAATCTGGCGGCGATTGGGAACTCGCTCGCGACGATGCCGCGGGTCAACTTGACGGCGCTGCTCTTTGGCTTGGCGCTCGTGTTGGTCGCCCTTGGATTCAAAGTCGCGGCGGTGCCTTTCCAGTTCTGGGTGCCGGACGTCTACCAAGGTGCGCCGACGCCGATCACGGCATTTCTGTCCGTTGGTTCGAAGGCAGCCGGGTTCGTCGTGCTTTTGCGGGTGCTGGAACCTTTTTACGTCCTGCCCGCGGTGCAGGCGAAGCTCGTTCCAGCTCTCGCGATCCTCGCTGGGGCGACTCTGATCTACGGAAACCTGGCGGCGATGCCGCAGACGAATTTCAAGCGGCTGCTGGCGTATTCGAGCATTGGACACGCCGGCTATCTGCTCATGGGCGTGGCGAGCGTGGGCGCGGTGATGGCGGGTGCAGCGATCTCGTTCTACTTGGTCGCCTACCTTTTCACGACAATGCTGGCTTTCGTCGTGCTGGTCGTCGCCTCGAAGGCGGTCGGAGGCGATGACATTGCCAACTTCAACGGTCTGGGTAAACGCGCTCCGTGGCTGGCTGCAGCGATGCTGCTTTCGATGCTGTCGCTGGCCGGTATCCCGTTCACGGCGGGATTCCTCGGAAAGCTGTTCATTTTCCAAACCGCCTTGGCGGAGGGTCATTTCGTCCTCGTTGCGATCGGTGTGATCACGGTGGCGGCTGGCTTTTATTATTACCTGAAGATTGCGCGGGCCATGTATTGGCAGGCTCCGGCGGATGAAGCGGTGGCGATCCCGTGCTCGCTCGCGGCCAAGGTGGCGATGGTCGTCATGGCGTTTGCGATTTTCCTGCTCGGCGTCTACCCGCAGCCGATCCTCGGGTTGTTCGAATAGCAAGCAAGACGGTGGCGGAGGAGGGTCCTTTTGGCCGAGCGTTTCGAGCCGTGGTCGGATGGTCGGGCTGGAGGTCGGGATATTTTGAAGCCGGGACACTGGCGGGTTTGCTCGTTCTCGCGTTTTGCGCCTGGGGCTTCCTGGAATTGGCGGACGAGGTCCGCGAAGGGGCGACGGCGGATTTTGACCGGTCGATCCTGATGGCGCTGCGGGAGCCGGGGGATCTCGGAAAGCCGGTCGGACCCGACGAGTTGCAGCGGGTCGTGCGGGACATCACCGCCCTGGGCAGTGCCGCGATCCTGAGTTTACTGACTCTGTTGGCGGCGGGCTGGTTGGCGATCCGGCGGAGGTGGCGATTGGTCGGGCTGTTGCTGGTTTCCGTCGTCGGGGCGACTCTGGTGAGCGTGACGCTGAAGACATTTTTCGACCGCGAGCGACCCGAGTTGGCGTTCCGGTTGATGCCGACGAGTGACATGAGCTTTCCGAGTGGACATTCGACCTTGTCGGCGGCGACGTTTTTGTCGATCGGGCTGTTGCTTTCCGCGGCTAGTTCGTTGCGCCGCGAAAAGATATACGTCATGGCGTGGGCCGTGGTGCCGACGGTGCTCGTCGGGCTGTCGCGGCTCTATCTTGGGGTCCATTTCCCGACGGACGTGTTGGCGGGATGGTGCATCGGGACCGGCTGGGCACTTGCGTGTTCGTTGGTCGCTCGTTATCTGCAACTTCGTGCGAACAATAAGACGCGAGTCGGAGCGATGAGTTGAACTCGAGGGACTCGATTTGGTTCGTTCCAGGGGCTGGGCTTGACTTCAGAAATCGGGGTGTTGTTGTCCGTTGGTGATCGGGCGCTTGTTGTTGGGAGGAGTCGGTTTTGTCGTTTTGGCTGGTTGCGCGACGAGTTTTGAAGCTTCCGTGGCGGCAGACGATAGCGTTGGGAGCGGGGCGACTCTCACCGAAGCGGTTGCCGAGGAAACCCCGGCTTCGCGGAGGTCATCGGTGCGGGTGCAGCAGGAGGTAATGGATTTTTCGGATCAGTTTTCGACGGATCTACGGGCCGTTCTCGACGCTTACGTGGGAACCGAGCTGGACGTGGGCCGTCAAGTGGCGGCCCAGCGGCTCCAGATCAGCCTCGTGACGACGTCGATGATGATCGCGGCTTCGCGGGATCCGCGGGCCAACTTACTCGACATGGCGGTGTTCATCTCGGCGGGGCAGTGGGCGGCGGATCGCCACTGGGTACCCGAGTTGCTGGGGGACGGTGCGGCGGACCTGCGGACCGTCTTTGCGAATGCGAATGCGAAAATCTGGGACGAGGTCGACGCTGTTCTCACTGAGGGGCAGGCGGCGGATTTACGCTCGCTAATCGCCGAGTGGAAACGTGGAGCGAGGCCGCGCGACGCAATGGATGTGCGGTTGCGAAACCTGGATGGCGTGGTGTTGAGCCGTTTCGAGGAAGCTCCTTCGGCGAACAAGCTGCTGGCTAGCGTGAAGCGTCTGCTTGGAACGGTCGATCAGTCGTTGCTGACCGGTGAGCGGATGTTGTTTTACCTCGAGCGATTGCCGTATCTGCTAGAGCGGCAGGCCGATCTTACGGTGGACCGCGTGGCTGAGCGGTTTCCGATCGCGACGCTTAATCCAGACTTCGAAGGATGGGTCGATTTGGCACACACGGTCCCGGGAAGGTTGGGTGACTTCTACGCTGCCTATGCTCCTGACCTTGCGGCGGAGATGGCGGCCGTGTGGCCGGAAGTACGGGATTCGCTGGATACAGCGGATCGGATTGCGGGGTCCGTGCGGGGAACGGCTGACTCGGTGGATTCTCTCGCCGAGAAGATTGCGTCCCTTCCCTTCACGCAGGACGAATACGTGGCGGCTTTGGGTGGGACGGTGACTTCGCTCGAGCGGCTGAACGCGGTGGTGGATGGATTGAACGAACTGCTCGATCAGACGGCCCCGGGTGAATGGGAAGCCCGGGTCGCGGAGCTGACGGCGGTCGTGGACGAACGGAGCCAGCGCGCGATGGACGCGGTGTTTTGGCGGGCGGCGGCTTTGATCGGGATGCTGGTTGCGGGCGCTTTGCTGGTGGTGATCGCTGCGCGAGTGGGGCGGCGGCGGGTGGTGGTCGGGGGGAAGGGCTGAATCGGTGGTGGCGGAGGTGACCCCCGTTGTCTGGGAACTTCGCGGAGGGACCGCCACGGCGAGCCATGAGGACGACGGATCAGGAGATTTGGACCGGCTGATCGCAACGGGTGACCAAGAGTTGGGGTCCGGCGTCGCGGATTCCCTACCCTGCGTTCGCGACGATGTCGCGGAGGTTGCCGGTGATGTGGCCGTCGTAGAGGGCTTTGCCGATGATGGCTCCGTAGAGCTTCGGGTAAGACGCTAGACGGCGGAGATCGTCGGCGGAGGAGACGCCGCCGCTGGCGATGAGTTGGCAGTCGAGCGTCTCGAGGAGGCGTTCGAGTTCGGCGAAGTTCGGGCCGATGAGCATGCCGTCGGTCGCAATGTCGGTGTAGATGATCGTGCCGACGCCAACGGATTGCGCGGCGAGGGCGAGATCGGTGGCGGGTTGCTTGGTGGTCTCGGTCCAGCCTTTGACGGCGACCATCCCGTCGCGGGCGTCGATCCCGACGGCAATGCGGTCGCCGCCAAAGCGCTGGCAGGCTTCGGCGACGAAGTCGATGGACTCGCTGGCGCGAGTGCCGAGGACAACGCGGGTGACGCCGGCTTGGAGCGCCGCCTCGATGGAGTCGTGCGAGCGAATTCCGCCGCCGAGTTCACAGGGGACGGAGACGGCGGAGCAGATGGCGCGGACGGAGTCGAGGTTGGTCGTCTCGCCCGAAAAGGCGGCGTCGAGGTCGACGATGTGAATCCAGTCGCCGCCCTCGGCTTCCCACTTGGCAGCGAACACTGCTGGGTCGGACGAGTAGACGGTCTTCTCGGTCTTCTCGCCGCGTTTGAGACGAACGACTTCGCCGTTCATGAGGTCGATGGCGGGGAGGAGGAGCATGCTATTGATGATTGGTGATTGATGATTTGGGGATCGAATCGATGAAATTCTGGAGGATCGCTAGGCCGGTCTTTTGACTTTTTTCCGGGTGGAATTGGGTCGCGCTGAGGTTGCCACGGGTGACGCTGGCGGCAAAAGTGAGGCCGTATTCGCAGGTGGCGGAGATGATCGCCGGGTCGGTCGGGTCGGGGTAGTAGGAGTGGACGAAGTAGACTTCGACGGGATCGGGAAGCTCGCGGTAGAGACGGTCCGTGGGTTGGCAGACGAGTTGGTTCCAGCCCATGTGGGGAATCTTGAGGCTGTCGTGGGGAAAACGGCGAACCGTGCCAGCGAAGACGCCGAGGCCGGGTTGGGCGGGAGATTCTTCGCTCGATTCGAAGAGCAGCTGGTAGCCGACGCAGATGCCGAGGAAGGGCCGATCTTCGGAAATCCAGTTTCGGATTGGTTCCCAGAGACCCGACGAGCGCAGGTTGCGAGCGCAGTCTCCGAAGGAACCCTGGCCGGGGACTACGAGTGCGTCGCAGTCGTTCAGCCCGGCTGGATCGGTGACGAACTCGCAGTCTGCGCCACAACGTTCCGCGGCCTTGAAAGCACTGCGGAGGTTGCCGCTGCCGTAGTCGACGATGCCGACGCGCGGCGCTGGTGACGGTCTGGTGATGGCTAAGGAATGGGTTCGCGTTACGGAGCGGCGGGCGCGGGCTCGGCTGCCTTGGCAGCTTCGGCGGCGGCTTTCTGGTCAGCCGCTTTCTTCATTTCGACGTCGCGTTTGGCGGTGTCGATGCGTTGCTTGATCCGGGCAACGCCCTCGTATTTCGGCCACTCCTCCGCGAGGTCCCGGCTGGTAGTCTCCGCGGCAGCGAGGTTGCCGGATTCGATGAACGAGTGCGTTTGGACGATGACTTTGATTGCGCGTTCGAGCGATGCGGTGTTGATGCTGTCGATGGTTTGGAGGAGTTTGGCGGCCGACTTGCGCATCGCGGTGAGGCCTTTTTCGTCGTAGGCGAGGATTGCGTAGAAGTCGACTCGCTGGGTGCGGGCGCGCTCGGCGAGGCTCACGGCGTAGGCGTCCTGACGGTCGAGGGCGGACTGGACTTGAGCACGGTTGCCGACGCCCGCGAGGTCGAGGCTCTGCTGCCGCTCCGCGAGAGTGGCCGGGAGATTGGCGAGGGTAAAATCGATCTGCTGAATGAAGCTGCGGGCCGCCTCTTTGGCGATGGGGACGGCCCGGACGTAGCCGATGGACCCGGGGAATTTCGTGCTGAGAATGCCGAACTCGTTGAGCACGTCACCGAACGCGTCCCGCTCGTTGAGCTTGCGCAATTCGACGAAGATGCGGGCGGCCTCGACCTGGTATTTCTCGGCGGTTTGCTGGCTGGGCGACAGCCACATGCCGAAGATCTTGATGTCGCCCGAGTCGAGACGCTTAGCGTCGGCTTCGAGTCTGGCGATCCGTTTTTTGAGTTCAGGAACGTGGACGTAGTTCGGGTATTCTTTGACGAAGGGGCGGAGGCGTCCGTCGAGGAATTCATTCACGGCTTCGGGTCCGAGTAGGGTGTCGGGGTCCGGCGTTTCCTGGATGCCTTGGTAGGCGATGTCCTCGCCAGCGACTTTTTCCACGGTGGCAATGTCAGCTCGCGCGATGATCCGCTTCTCCATGATCGTCTCGGAGAAGGGAACCTCCACGGTCACGAACTGGGGAGTTTCGTTGATGATCTTGCCTTCGACGCGTTGGCCCGTTTTCAAGAGGACGGTGTCCGCCGATACGGGGAGGAGGCAGGCAAGGAAGGCGGTAAGGAGGACGGTTCGCTGCACGGGCACTTTCGGGATTGATGACGACAACTTATTGGGATTGGTCGCGATGTAAATAGCGCCTACGCGTCCCGGGTTTCGGCGGCGCTGAGCGCGATGACGCGCTGGATGACGGCAACGTGGGTGTCGGCCCGAACGTCGATGGAAAACTCGGATGGTGTCTCGATGGTGAACGTGCGGTCGGCGTGGTGGAAGTGCAGCGTAAAGGCCTCGGGATGGTACGGCATATACTCCGGAGCGACGCTGCGGCGGACGAGGCCCACGCGCGAGGAGCGGCCCTCGATCGACTTGCGATTGTCCGGGGGAACGTGGCGGGCGGCGGCGCGGAGCAGGTCCTCGCCCCAGAAGGGTTTGCGACTCTTGACCTCGTAGATGTAGATGCCGTTGGCGTCGTAGTCTTCGTGGAGGGTAAGTGAGCAAGCGAAACGGCGGCCTGCGAGGACGGCGAGGTGGGCGGCAGTCTGGGGGATCTCGGTCACCCGATAGCTTCGGTTCAGGTCGCGACCGAGTTCGTCGGTGCGGACGTTATTAATCAGTCCCCAAGGGTTGAGGCAGGGGAAGAGGAGAAAATTAAATCGCTCGAGCTGCTTAGGATGACGCTCCAGCCAGGCGAGAAGGCCTTCGGTCGCGCCGGGTTCGTCACCGTGGATGCCGGCGGATAGGTAGATCCACGGGCGGTTGGCGGGCGGACGTTTCGACTGGGCGTAGTAGAGCGGGAACCCGGACGCCTCGCCAAACTTGCGGAGCACGAGCTTGGTCGGGCGAATGGCCGCCCGCCAACGCCGAATGAGGTGACGGTAGTCGTGGGCCCGGTCGTGGCGGCGCGCTCGCGGAGTCGGCATGCGGGTCAATCGATCAGGCGGCGGGTGATTTCGCCGTAGGCGTCGATGCGCCGGTCGCGAAGAAATGGCCAGTGCGTCCGCTGCGTGTCGACGGAGTCGAGGTCGACCTCCGTGACGAGGATGGCTTCGTCGTCGGCGGGAGCTTTGTCGAGAATGATGCCGGATGGGTCGCAGACGAACGACTGACCCCAGAACTCGATCCCATCGCCGCCGATGGGCGTCTCGAGGCCGACGCGGTTCGGAGCGGCAACGTAGCAGCCATTCGCGACGGCGTGGCCGCGTTGGACGGTCTCCCAAGCGGCATGCTGGCGGGGGCCGTAGTCGGTCTTCTCGGTGGGGTGCCAGCCGATGGCGGTCGGGTAGAAGAGGATCTGCGCGCCGCGGAGAGCCGTGAGGCGGGCGGCTTCGGGATACCATTGATCCCAGCAGACGAGGACGCCGATGCGACCGTACCTCGTGTCGTAGGCTTGGAATCCGAGGTCGCCGGGAGTGAAGTAAAATTTCTCGTAGAAGAGCGGGTCGTCCGGGATGTGCATCTTGCGGTATTTCCCGAGGTAGGCCCCGTCGGCGTCGATCACGGCGGCGGTGTTGTGGTAGACGCCGGGCGCGCGACGCTCGAAGAGCGAGGCGATGATGACGACCTCGAGTTCGGCGGCTAAACCGGAGAGGAGTTCCGTCGTTGGGCCGGGGACGGACTCGGCGAGTTTGAAGTTCTCGTGGTCTTCGTTCTGGCAGAAGTAGGGGGTGAGAAAGAGCTCCTGGAGACAGATGATGCGAGCGCCGAGTTCGGCGGCTGAGCGGATGCCGCGCTCGGCGATGCGGAGATTTTCCGCGGGATCGGTGGCGCTGCGGCTCTGGATGAGACCAATTTTGACTTTTCCGGATTTGGCGGACATGGGGGAGAAAGTAGCTCAGCCGCGAAGAGGCGCAAAAGGCTCAAAATTGTGAAATGTTTGGGGACGTGAAAAAGATCGTCATGATCGCTGGTCCGAGCGGGGCGCGGGTGAGCCTCGGAGGTCACCGGACGATTCCGCGGGAGACGATCGAGCGGAGGTTGGCGAGGGGCAAAGAATTGCTGCGAAGCGCTGATCTTGAAGTTGTCGGCGAGCGGTCGATCTACGATGCTTCTCGTCGGCCGCCGACGCTGCGCGAGAAGCGGATGAACGAAGACACTGATCGAAGGATGGAAACCACAAACACGAAATTCCCTGATACATGAGCACACTCCCGAAGCCCGAAGATCACCGCAGCCCAGAGCACAAAATTGAACCCCTCATCTGGCGGCGCTGGTCGCCGCGCGCGATGAGCGGGCAGCCGCTGACGGAAGGGGAGCTGCTCGCGTGCTTTGAGGCGGCCCGGTGGGCTCCTTCGAGCTACAACGAACAGGAGTGGCGGTTTCTGTACGCCCGGCGCGGAGAGCTGCAGTGGCACGAATTTTTCGATCTGCTGGTTGAGGCGAATCAGGCTTGGGCGAAGGACGCAGGCGTGCTCGTTGTCGTGCTCGCGGCAAAAACATTCGCGCGGAACGGGAAGCCGAATCCGGTGCATTTGTACGACGTGGGTGCAGCGTGGCAAAACGTTGCGCTTCAAGCTTCGGCGATGGGTCTCGTGGCGCACGGGATGTCGGGATTCGACTACGAGCGGGCGGCGAAAGAGCTGGGCGTGCCGGATGATTTTGCCGTGGCGGCGATGTTCGCGCTCGGGCATCCGGGTGATCCCGCCGAGCTGCCGGAGGATTATCAGGAGATGGAGAAACCTTCGGGACGACGTCCGGTGACCGAGAGTGTCTGCGAGGGGAGGTTTGCGTTTTGAGGGCGGTTGTCCTGGGGCTCGTGCTGGTGGCAGCTGGTTTGGCGCGCGTCGATGCGAGGTCGACGGTGGTGGAGTTTCGGGAGGAGCTGATTGAAGCGGTTGGTGATCGCACGGACCGGGCGGCGGTTGTGAGGGTCGTGCGAACGGTACGCGATTATGCTCGGAGGGATCCGCGAAATCTCGTTCAGTTCGCCCGCCTTGCCAACCGGGTGCTGAATGATCGCGTCGCGGATAATCTGCGCGGAAGGGCGGCGTTTTTGCTGCTTGCGGGGACGGCGCGGGACTTTTTGCCGTTAGAGGGCACTGGAGGAAATCGATTTCTTCGATTTATTCGGCTCGTCGTGCGCAAGCTTCCGAATTCGCAGAAAACGTTGCAGGTTTCGGCTAGGATCGTCGACCGACTCGTGGAGATAAACGTCAATCGAGGCGGATCCAGGGAGGATGACCAGACTCTGAGGGACGCCGTTTTTGTTTCCTTTACGGTTCCTTGCTTCTGCTCGTTTTGAGCGCGGCGTCGCGCTGGGAGATGGTCGGCGCGGGCAGGTACTGACCGCCCTACCGGGTGGGGCCGGCGGCCGCGAGGACTTCGGCGGCGGTCTTGAAGTGGGTCTTGGCGACGGTCGGGAGGATGTCGGGGCCGTGGGTGCGGACGAGTTCGGTGGCGGCGGCTTTCACTTGGGCGCTGGCTCCGCGAGGGAGTTTGGCGGCTAGGCGGTCGCCGGTGGATTGCAGCCAGTCGATGAATTTTTCGCGGGCGAGGATCGAGGCGGCGGCGACGGCTGGGTCGGATTCCGCTTTGGTGCGCTGGTCGAGTTGGAGCTGCTGGCCGCGCTCCATGAGGGCTTTTTTGATGAGGGAGACGTGGGCGAATTTATCGGACAGGGCGCGGGGGCAGTCAGGTTGCTGCTCGCAGAGATTCTCGATGGCGCGGGCGTGGCCCCAGGCGAGGAGGCGGTTGAGATTGCCCATCTTGGCGTAGAGGACGTTGTAGCGTTCGGGGGGAATGGTGATGACGGTCTGGGCGGTCTTTGATTTTCGGATGGCGGCGGCGAGGGTGCGGATTTTCGCGTCGGATTTGATGGCCTTGCTGTCGGTGACGCCGATCTCGCGGAAATGGCGGGTCATCTTTTCGTCGGTGAAGACGCCGGCGATCACGAGGGGGCCGAAGAAATCGCCCTTGCCGGATTCGTCGATGCCGAAGTGGGGGGTGAGAAGCTCGGGGTCGAGCGGCTCCTCGGCGTCGTAACCAAAGATGGCCTCGCCGAGGACCTGGGGTTCGAGGGTGAAGGTGATGAAATCCTCGAGGCCGCGGCCTTGGAGGAGGACCTTGGGGCCTTTTTCGTAAACGGCGACCGTGAGCTTACCCCTGCGAGCGGCGTAGTGCGTGTAAGGTTTTTCCTCGAAGTCGAAATTCTGCGCAACGAGGGCGGCGCGGAGGGACTCGACCTGGGCGGGGGTGAGGGGTTTGGTGTAGGTGGTGAGCGGTGGCACGGGATACGAATACGGTTTTGAACAGAAGGTAACGAAGGAAACAAAGGGTGAATTTTGATTCAGCGCGGTTTCGTCGAGCTTTGACGGATTGGTTCGCGGAGGCGGGACGGGATTTGCCCTGGCGGCGGACGACGGATCCTTACGCGGTGTTGGTGAGTGAGTTCATGTGCCAGCAGACGACCGTGGCGGCGGCGGTGCCCTACTTCGAGCGGTGGATGGCGCGGTGGCCGACGGTGGGGGAACTCGCGGCGGCGGGGGAGGATGAGGTGTTGTCGGCGTGGGAGGGGCTGGGGTATTACTCGCGGGGGAGGAATCTGCTGGCGGCGGCGGTGGCTGTGGTGGAGCGGTTTGGTGGGGTGGTGCCGGAGGGTTACGATGATCTGCGGAGTTTGCCGGGAGTGGGGGAATACACGGCGAACGCGGTGCGATCGTTTGCGTTCGACCGGGCGGCTCCGGTGGTGGACGGGAACGTGGCTCGCGTGCTGGCACGGGTGTTCGATTACGAAGATGTGATCGATTCGGGGACGGGAAAGGCTTGGCTGCGGGAGACGGCTGGGGAATTGCAGGTTCTCACGCAGGGGCGCAGAGGCGCCGAGGGAGGAAGGATTTATAATTCTGCGATCATGGAATTGGGGGCGCTGGTCTGTCGTCCGCGATCGCCGCTTTGTTTGGCGTGTCCGGTGCGAGAATTTTGCACGGGGAGGGATCACGCGGAGGGGCTGCCGGTGAAGCGAGCGCGGACGAAGGTGACGAAAATCGCGGATCGGCGGGCGTGGATTTTGGCGGACGGGGGGATTTGGCTGGAACGTTCGAGCGGTCCGCGGTGGCGCGGGATGTGGCTGCTTCCGGAGTGGGAGGAGGGTGGTGGATTGTTGACGGTGGAGACCTATCCGATCACCCGGTATCTCGTGCGGATGGAGGTGGTCGCGGGGGTGGTGCGGGATGGGTTGCGGCGGTTTGCGGTCGGGGAACTGGAGGAGCTGGCCGTTCCGGCTCCGCATCGGCGGGTGATGCGACGATTGCTGGGAGCGTCCTGAGTTCGTAGGATGCGTCGCGATGGCGGCGGGATCGGGTTCACGAAAACGGAATGGAGCGATGGCGATTTGTCTGGCGCTGACTTTACTGAACTACCTCGACCGGGTGGTGATCTCGTTTGCGATCTCGCCGATCCAGCAGGAATTCGGGTTGGATAACTCGCAGTTTGGGCTGTTGATGTCGGCGTTCGCTCTGGGGACGCTGGCGGTGAACGGGTTGGCTGGGGTCCTGTTGGATCGTGGGAGCGTGCGGCTGCTCTGGGGTGGCGCGGTGCTGCTGTGGTCGGTGGTGATGATCGGGCAGGGGTTGGTAGCCGGATTGACTGCGTTTCTCGCGCTCCGGTTTTTGCTTGGCGTGGGGGAGGGTGTGAATTTTCCGGCGATGAACCGGGTGATGGCGGATTGGATGCCACCGGATAAGTTGGGGAAGAGTCTGGCCGTCGGTCTGGTCGGAGTGCCGTTGGCGTTGCTGATCGGGGGTCCGCTGTCGTCGCAGATGATCACGAGCTTCGGTTGGCGAGGGACGTTTGGCGGGTTGGGAGGGGCGGGACTCGTTCTGGGGGGACTGATGCTGTGGCGCTACCGGGACGGGCCAAATCGCTCGATGCGGGTGGTGAGTTCGAACGGGATCGTGCGTTGGCAGGATCTGCTGCGAAACCGGACGATGCTGGCGACGTGCTGGTCGTTTTTTGCGTTCGGATACGTTCTGTTTTTCGGCGTGAGTTGGTTGCCGGGATATTTGGAACAGACCTACGGAATCGACCTCAAGGCGACGGGTTGGTTCTCGGTGTTGCCGTGGGGAATCGCGCTGGGGCTGATGGTGCTGGCGGGCTGGCTTTCGGATTGGCTGATGGCGCGGACGGGGAGCGTCCGGGTGGCGCGGGTGCATCTCATTTGGATTGGTCAGGCGGTGGCGGTGGGATTCTTCGGGGCGTTGCTGTTGGTTCGGGATCCGGTGCTGGCGGTGGTGTGTCTGTCGCTGGCGATCGGGTTCGCGATGATGCCGAACGCGCCGTTTTACTCGATTTGCACGGATCTTTTTCCGAATCAGTCGGGGGCGGCGACGGGGATCCTGGTGACGTTTTTTTCCGCGTCGGGAATCGTGTCGCCGCTTCTGACGGGGTGGTTGAGCCACGTGTTTGGGGGATTTGAGGTGGCGATCGGGGCGTTGATCTTGATCGTGGGTTCGGCGGTGTTTGGGATGGTGGCATTCGCGCGGCCTGATGCTAGGTTAGCGGCATGAGTTCTTTGATTTCTGAGCCGGACGAGACCGGGCACTTCGGTGAATACGGCGGGATGTTTGTGCCGGAGACGCTGATGACGGCGCTGCAGGAGCTGGATGGAGCCTACGCGGAGGCACGCAAGGATGCTGCGTTTCGGACGGAGTTGGCGGGGTTGCTGAAGGATTTTTGCGGGCGGCCGACGCCGCTTTATTTGGCGGAGCGGATGACGGAGCGGCTGGGAGGGGCGAAGATTTACCTCAAGCGCGAGGACCTGCTGCACACGGGTGCCCACAAAATCAACAACGCGGTGGGGCAGATCATCCTGGCTCGGCGGATGGGGAAGAAGCGGGTGATCGCGGAGACGGGGGCGGGTCAACACGGGGTGGCGACGGCGACGGTGGCGGCACGGTTCGGCTGTGAATGTACGATCTACATGGGCGCGGTTGACATGGAGCGGCAGGCTCTCAACGTGGCGCGGATGCGGTTTCTGGGGGCCAAGGTGGTCGCGGTGACCGCCGGACAGGCGACCCTCAAGGAAGCAGTGAATGAAGCGATGCGGGACTGGGTGACGCACGTGCGATCGACGCATTACATCCTCGGGACGGCCTACGGGGCGCACCCGTATCCGAGGATGGTGCGGGATTTTCATCGGGTGATCGGCGACGAGGCTCGGCGCCAGATTTTGCAGCGGGAGGAGCGGTTGCCGGACCTGCTGCTGGCTTGCGTGGGGGGTGGGAGCAACGCGATCGGGTTGTTTTACCCGTTTCTCAATGACGACGCGGTGCGGATGGTCGGCGTCGAGGCCGGGGGTCGCGGGATAGCCAAGGGGGAGCACGCGGCTCGGTTCCAGGGTGGTCGGCTTGGCGTGCTGCAGGGGGCGAAGACTTGGTTGCTGGCGGACGAAGACGGTCAAATCGAGTCGACGCATTCGGTGTCGGCTGGGTTGGATTACGCCGCGGTTGGGCCGGAGCATTGTTACCTCCGGGACCTGGGGCGGGTGCAATACGACTTCGCGACGGATGACGAGGCGCTGGGGGCGTTTCGGACGTTGGCGGAAGTGGAGGGGATCATCCCGGCGCTGGAGTCAGCGCACGCGGTGGCCTACGCGATGAAGGTGGTGCCGGAGATGTCGAAGGATGAGATCGTGGTGATCAACCTGTCCGGGCGCGGGGACAAGGACGTGGATCAGGCGGCGCGGATGTTGCTCTGAGGGTCGACGGTCGGGACGTCGTAAAGTCGTAAAGTCGAAGGTCGGTGAGGGGGGCTTTGGGAGAACTCGGCGGAGAGGCCGGGGCCGGGTGGGCGCGCGGGTGCCGTGGGGAAGTGGGACGACAGGGGGACTAGCGCGTCCCGACCAGGTTGGACTAATACAGCTCGACGGGGGAGCGTTTGCCGTCTTCGGGGCTTCTGGTGTTGGCTTCGGCTTCGCCGAGGGTGGCGGCGCGGAGCTTTTTGACTTCTTCATCGAGGGTCGTGTGGGCCTCGAGGCTGAAGTCGGTGGGGGGGACGAGGTTCTTTTTGAACTGGGCGATGTTTTCCAAAGCCGGGCCGATCGTGGAATCCGGGATGGCGCTGACGATGTCGGAGGCTTCGGTGATCATCTCGACGCGGTGGCAGATCATGAGGAGGTCGTTGCCGGCTTCGAGGCCGAAGCGGAGGGTGTCGGCTAGGCCGTAGTGATTGAGGATGGCGCCCATGTCGAGGTCGTCGGTCATGGTGAGTCCTCTGAAACCGAGGTCGGTCTTCAGGAGATCGGTGGTGATGACTCGGGACAAAGAGGCGGGTCGGTCGGTCGTTTCCAAACCGTCGATGGTGATGTGGCCGGTCATCATGGAATCAACCTTGTCGGCGAAGTAGCGGAAGACGGCGAGTTCGTGCTCTTCCATCAGTTCGCGGGAGCGGGAGATCCGGGGAAGTTCGTGGTGGGGGTCGAGGCCGGCGGAGGTGTAGCCGGGGAAATGTTTACCGCAGCTGAGGATGCCGGTGCCGCGGAGGGCGTCGTTGAAGATGCCGGCGAGGTGGATGACTTGCGCCGCGGTCTTACCGTAGCAGCGTCCTTTGACGGAGTTGTCGGCGTCGTCGTCGAAGGAGATGTCGAGCACGGGGCAGAGGTCGAGGTTGAATCCGAAGAGGCGGAGGAGGTGGCCGGTGAGCTGACCGTGCCAGCGGACGAGATCGGGATCGCCCTTTTCGCGAAGCTGCTGGGCATTCGGCGGTTCGGCTCCGATCTCGCGGAGGCGGGAGACGCGGCCGCCCTCCTGGTCGATGGTGATGATGGGTTCGATCTCGGAGAGATCGCGAAGATCGTCGAGGAGGCGGCGGAGTTGGGTGGGCGACTCGATGTTGCGACTGAAAATAATGAAGCCACCGGGCTGGATGCGGCGGAAGAGGGCGGCGGTGTCGGACGAGAGGGTTTTGCCGGGGACGCCGACGAGGAGAGTTTGGCCAGTCATGGAAGCTTTGATTTTCGATTTTCGATTTTCGAATGGAAGGTAATACTGCGGGGCGTGGCGAATGAGCAGGTTGGTCTTTTTGGAGGTTCGTTTGATCCGATTCACTTTGGGCACCTGATTCTGGCGCGGGAGGCGCTCGAGCAATTTGGGCTGGATCGGGTGGTCTTTATTCCCGCGGGGGTTTCGCCGTTCAAGCTGGAAGCTCCGCCGGTGGCGGCGGGGTTGCGGGTTGAGATGGTGCGGGGGGCGGTGGCGGGGGAGCCGGGGTTCGAGGTGGATGATCTGGAGGCGGTGCGGGAGGGGGCTTCGTTCGCGGTGGAGACCGTCGGGGAGCTTGGCGGGAAGGGTGGCCGGCTGGAGGGGGCGGAGTTTTTTTACTTCATCGGGGATGACAACGTGGCGGATCTGGGGAAATGGCGGGAGATCGAGGCGCTGCGGGAGCTGGTGACGTTTGTGGTGTTGACGCGGGAGGGGGTGGCGGTGCCGCCGGAGTTCCCGGTGGTGCGGCGGACGGTGGACATCTCGTCGACGGAGGTGCGGAATCGCGTTGCGCGGGGGCGGTCGATTCAATACCTCTGTCCGGAATGCGTGTGTGCGGTGATTGCTCGGGAGAATTTGTATGGTGACGGCTGAGGAAGGAACGAGAGCGGCTGGGACGACCGACGCGGAGGATCTGGCGCGAGCTTGCGCGGAATTTGCGGCTGACCGGAAGGCGGAGAACATCACGGTGATCGACCTGAAGGGGCGGTCGTCGTTCTGCGATTACTTTGTGATCTGCAGCGGGCTTTCGGACCCGCAATTGCGGGCGATCGGGGCCTCGGTGCGGTCGGGGGTGCGGGAGCGGTTCGGGTTTGGGCCCTATTCGGAGGACGGGATGGCGGTGAGTCGGTGGATCGTGATCGATTACGCGCAGGTGGTGGTGCACGTGTTTCACCACGAGGCGCGGGCGTTTTACACTCTGGAGGATCTGTGGGGAGACGCGCCGCGGTTGGCGGGGGATTGGCAGGAAGTCAAAACGGAGTAGGGGATGGATATCGTCGAGGAGATCGGGGTGGAGTGTCCGCACTGCGGCGAGGAGTTTTTCATTGAGGTCGAGACGACGACGACGGAAGTGGTGATGATCGAAGACTGCGCGGTGTGCTGCCGCCCGATCAACATTCGGGTCCGCTGTGAACCGGGTGCCGTGGTGTCGCTGGACATCTCGCCGGCGTGAATTGGTCGCGGGCGGTGGTGGCGGGGCTTGTGGGCTGCGCCGTCTTCGGGAGTGGAACTGCCAGTGGATTCGAGATTGGCCTGAAAACGGGCGAAACACTCGAGGTCGACCGAGTCGTCAAGGTGTTCCCGGCGGCGGTTCAGTTGCAGTTAGGAGATGGGTCGCTGCGGATGGTGCACACGAAAGATTTGCTGCCAGCCGCGATGGAGGCGCTGGCGCGGGAGTCGGTGGCGGCAGCGGGTGCTGAGAAAATCGAGAAGGTCCCCGCTGAGCCCGTCGAACGGTCGGTGAGTATCGACATGGACGTGGTGAACGTGGGTTCGAAAAGTTCGACCCGCTACAGCTATTACTCGAGGTGGGGGAGCAACATCCGGACGATGACTTCGGGCAAAGTCGATGAGCTGCGGCTCACGCTGCGCAACCGACCGATGCTGACGGTGCAGGTCGTTTTGGTGATCGGTGGGGCGACGGAGGTGCAGGACGTCGAGCTGGTACAAAGTCGGGAGGTGCCGGTGCGCATCGAGGTGGGCGGCGGATCGCGGACGGTCACGGATCTGCGGTGGCTGCGAATCTACAAAGTCGAGCGGCAGCCGAAGGACACTTGGTTCGCGCAGGTGCTCCACGATGGGCGCGTGGTGGGCGAGGCGGGAAGTCTGCCTGGACACGAGGCGGGTAAACCTTTGATCGCTCGACAATGAATCGACCGGGTGTCGAAGTGGTTGCGCGGGGTCGGGTTGTGGACTAACCGTTTGGGATGATTCTTGGTCAGAGCAAAGCCATCGTCCGGCTGTTGGAGGACGATGATCCGGAGACGGTGCGGCTCGTGAAGGAGCAGCTCCTCCAGGCGGACGACGCGGTGCTCGATGAGTTGCGGGATCTGAAGGATTGCAGCGCAGCGGCGGCGGGGCACGCGCTGGACGTGCTGCGCGCGGTCGAAGATCGCGATGCGGAGGGGGACTTTGGGCTGCTGTGCCATTTTTTTGGGGATCACCACGATCTGGAGCGTGCGAACTGGATGCTGGCGCGGGCGTTGATGCCGGAGGCTGAGATCGGACCGCTCGAGACGAAGGTGAACGCGTGGGGGAGGCAGTTTTTGGTGAAGAGCAGTGGGGCGGTGTCGAGCCGGGAGCGGGTGATTCTGCTGGCGAAGTTTATGGCGGGGGAATTGGGTTTTCGCGGGAACACGGAGGATTATTACAGCGAGCGAAATTGTCTTTTTCCCGGCGTGATTGAGACGCGAATGGGAATCCCGATCGCGCTGACGCTGCTCTACAAGATGGTGGCTGCGAGGGCGGGGATGTGCGTGGCGGGGGTTAATCTACCGGGGCATTTTATCGCGCGGCACGGCGATCTGTATTTTGATCCGTTCCACCGGGGGCGGATCATGACGAAGGCGGACTGTCTGGCGATCTTGGCGAAGCAGCAGTTGTCGCTCTGCGATGGACACCTGGCCGATGCCAGCCCGCGGCAATTGCTCATCCGGACACTGGCGAATCTGCTTTACGTCTACGATCTGCGGCGGGATCAGGAGAAACACGCGAAGGTGGATGGGTGGATCCGGGCGCTGACGGCAGATGTGAAATAGGGGGGTGGTGCGGGTGCCCGGGGAGGTTTTTGGGATGCTCGTGCGGTTTTTCTGGCTGCGTGAGGCCGAGCTGGAAGCCGGCGCTGCCCATGTAGCCCCAAGTAGTTTATGAAGGTTGAGGTTGTTAATACGGGGACGGAGTTGATGCTCGGGGCGGTGGTGAATTCGCATCTGGCCTACTTCGGAGCGGGGCTTTTCTCGGTGGGGTTGCGGATTGATCGGGGCGTGGCGGTGCCGGATGGAGCGAAGATTCGGGACGCGTTGGTGGAGGCTTTTGATCGTGGGGCGGAGATTTTGCTGGTGACGGGTGGGTTGGGGCCGACGTCGGATGATCTCACCCGCGAAATCGTGGCGGAACTGCTGGGATTGCGGTTGGTGCGGGATGAGGCCGTTTTGCAGGGAATCAAGGATCTGTGTGCGGGACGGGGGTTTGATTTTCAGGAACGAATGGGGCGGCAGGCGATGGTGCCGGAGGGAGCGGTGGTCTTGCCGAACCGAAGCGGAACGGCCCCGGGGCTCTACGTGCCTCCGGTCGAGGCTCCGTCTTGGCGGTCGCCGCATTTGTTTCTGCTGCCGGGGCCGCCGCGGGAACTGAAGCCGATGTTCGAGGCCGAGGTGTTGCCGAGATTGCGAGAGCTGACGGCGGGGTCGGTGGTGAAGATCTGCCGGACTTACCGGTGCGTCGGAATCGGGGAGTCGATGGTGGAGGCGCGGTTGGGGACGCGGCTGCAGAGCGTGGCTGGGTTGGAGGTCGGGTATTGCGCGCGGCCGAACGAGGTGGATTTTCGGTTGATTGGGGAAGTGGCGTTGTTGAATTCGGTCGACGCGGAGGTGCGCGCGGAGCTGGCGGATTTCCTGGTGACGATGGAGGCGGAGGGGCTCGAAACGGTGGTGGTCGCGGAGCTCGCGAAGCGCGGACTGACGGTGGCGACGGCGGAGTCTTGCACGGGGGGATTGCTGGCGAGTCGGCTGACGGATGTGCCGGGAGCTTCGGCGGTGTTCCTGCGGGGCTGGGTGACCTACGCGAACGAGGCGAAGGTGGATGAACTGGGCGTGGACCCGCAGGTGATCGAGGCGGAGGGAGCGGTGAGCGAGAGTGTGGCGCGGGCGATGGCGGTGGGGGCTTGCGAACGGGCCGGGGCGGATTTTGCCTTGTCGACGACGGGGATCGCGGGGCCGGGTGGGGCGACGGAGGGGAAGCCGGTCGGGACCGTTTTCATTGCGCTAGGGCGGAGAGGTGGGGAGGTGAAGGTGTGGCGGGAGAGCTTCCCGACGGATCGGACGACTTTCAAAATGTTGGTCACGCAGGCGGCCTTGAACGCGTTGCGGCGGGTGGTGAGTGGGGATGGACCCGCTGCTTGATCGAAGAATCCCGGGCTGGAAGCCCGGGATGAGCAGGCTGGAGTCCTGCGCTCCCCCTTTTGTTCAGTGAACGACGACGGGGTGCGGGGGGTGGTGGAGCGGGTGACGTTCCACCACGAGGAGTCGGGCTTTTCCGTTCTTCGGGTGCTGGTTCGTGGGCGGAAGGACCTGGTGACCGTGATCGGCAACGTGGCGACGGTGACGCCGGGGGAATGGATCACGGCGGAGGGTCGATGGGTGAGAGACCGTGAGCACGGGCTGCAGCTGAAGGCGGAGCGGGTGGAGACGCAGCCGCCGGATTCGCGGGAGGGCATCGAGAAGTATCTGGCGAGCGGGATGATCAAGGGAATCGGGCCGGTCTACGCGAAGAAGCTGGTCGCGCAGTTCGGGGAAGAGGTTTTCTCCGTGATCGAAAACGAATCGGCACGGTTGCAGGAGGTCGGGGGGATCGGGGTGGAGCGGCGGCGGGCGATCAAGGAGGCGTGGGCGGAGCAGCGGGTCGTGCGGGAGATCATGGTCTTCCTGCACGCGAATGGGGTGAGCACGAGCCGGGCGGTGCGCGTTTACAAAACCTACGGAGAGGAGGCGATCGCGCGGATCCGGACCGATCCGTATTGCCTGTCGCGCGACATCCGGGGCATCGGGTTCAAGAGTGCGGACGCGATCGCGGCAAAGCTGGGACTGGCGGGCGACAGCGTGCTGCGGGTGCGGGCGGGGTTGGCACACTGCCTGGACGAGGCGGCGGGCGATGGGCATTGCGCAATGGTGCGGGGAAAATTGGTGGGGGCGGCGGGGGAGTTGCTCGGGGTGGATGGCGACCTGGTTGAGCGGGTGTTGGCGGGTGCGTTGGAGCGGCAGGAGTTGGTGGCGGACGCGCCGGGCGGGCGGGATTTGATCTTCTCGCCCACGATGCTGGCGGCGGAGCGCCTGGTGTCGGAGCGGTTGCGGGCCATGGCGGAGCGGGCGTCGACCGCGTATCCGGAGATCGACGTCGATCGGGCGCTGGTCTGGGTGCAGGACTCGACGGGGAAGCTGCTGGCGGAGTCGCAGGCGGCGGCTCTCCGGATGTCGCTGGTTCGGGCGATCGCGGTGGTGACCGGCGGGCCGGGCGTCGGGAAAACGACCCTGGTGAACTCGATTTTAAAAATCCTGAGCGCGAAGGGGGTTCGTTGCGTGCTGTGCGCGCCGACGGGACGGGCGGCCAAGCGATTGGCCGAGTCGACGGGGCTGGCGGCGATGACGATTCACCGGCTGCTGGAGCCGGAGCGCGGCGGTGGCTTCAAGCGGCACGAGGGAAACCCACTCGTTGGCGATTTGTTCGTGATGGACGAGGTCTCGATGGTGGACGTGCCGCTGATGGCGAGGTTTCTGCGGGCGCTGCCGCGGCGGGGGAACTTGCTGCTGGTGGGGGACGCGGACCAGCTGCCGAGCGTCGGGCCGGGCTTGGTTCTCCGGGACGTGATCGCTTCGGGAGCGGTGCCGGTCGCCCGACTGGACGTGGTGTTTCGTCAGGCCGAGGCGAGTGGGATCGTGACGGCTGCTCATTTGATCAATGCCGGTGCGTTGCCGGAGCTGGCCCACCGGGAAGGGTCGGATTTTTACTTCATCGAGCGGGAGGATTCGGCGGCGGCATTGGAAACCGTGATCGAGCTGGTGGCCAGGCGAGTGCCGGGAAAATTCGGGTTCGATCCCGTTCGCGACATCCAGGTCCTGTCGGCGATGAACAAAGGGACTCTGGGGGTGCGAAGTGTGAACGCGCGTTTGCGGGAGGAGCTGAATCCGGCGCGGGAAGGGGCGGGGGAGGTCGAGCGTTTTGGCGCGATTTTTCGGGCGGGAGACAAGGTGATCCAGACGCGCAACAACTACGACAAAGAGGTCTTCAACGGCGACATCGGCGTGGTGCGGGCGGTCGATCGGACGGAGCGGGAAGTGAGTGTGGAGTTTGACGGGCGGCGGGTCGTTTATGAGTTTGGAGAAATGGACGAATTGGAGCCGGCGTGGGCGATCACCGTGCACAAAAGCCAGGGGTCGGAATTCCCGTGCGTGATCGTGCCGGTAGCCATGGAGCAATTTGTGCTCTTGCAGCGGAACCTGATCTACACGGCGATCACGCGAGGCAAGGCCTTGGCGATCGTGGTCGGTCAGCGCAAAGCGCTGGCCGCAGCGGTGCGGAATGACCGGGTGCGGGAGCGGGTGAGTGGTCTGCGAGCACGCCTCGAGATCTGACTCAGCTAAGAAGCGGGGACGTGAAAATGTTTTGACGGACGGCGGACAGCGCTGTCCCCGTTAACCGATCTTCAACTGGCGGGTTTGAGTCAGCCGAGGGACGCGAGGAAAGGGTCCATCTCGGCGTGACCCCAGAGGTGGGACCCATCGGAAGTAGAGTCTCAGGCGGGCACTCGCACGGGGGAGAGGCTGAAGCCTGGCGAGAATTCTGGCGCGATGTCCCCAGTTCTGGGAAGCGGAATGGGAAAAACTTCGACCGTGATCGGCCGGGATGAGCTGGGAATGCGGGTCACTTCCTCGAATCCCGTAATCCAACCGGGTACCGTTCCGGGGTGAGTTGATGCCCTTGAGTCCGGAGAGTGAAAACTGTGTCCGACCCTCGGTCGCCGTCCGTAACTTTCGACCCACAGGTGGGATAGAAACGGGAACGTTTTTGAGCGACTGTATCCGCCGGCTTGCGCGTTCCAAACGCTGCCCGGGTCTCCGAAAGTTGTCCCACAACCATCTCAAAACGAGTGCTTTAAGAGTAAATGCTCGAGGAGGGACTTGAACCCACACTCCTTGCGGAACCAGATCCTAAGTCTGGCGCGTCTGCCAATTTCGCCACTCGAGCGGTGGGTGCGGAGCATACAGAGGATTTGGGCCGTGTGAATTGGGAAATTGCGCGGCGCTGCCAGTGGCCGATTCATTTGACATCGTCGGGGGGGCGGAGCACTGTCCTCGCTTCGTACTCTGATCCATCTATGAATTTTCTTAATAAAGTCCGCTGGCTGAACAGCGCGTTTCTGATTGGCACCTTCGTGACGACTTGCACGGCGGTGCCTTTGTTTATCTGGACCCACGGTGTGGATCTCTTTCAAGCCACGCTGTTTGTGTTCTTTTTCCTGGCGACCGGCTTCAGCATCACGCTGGGGTATCACCGTCTGTTTTCTCACCTGACCTTCAAAGCGAAGTGGCCGGTCAAACTGTTTACGCTTCTCTTCGGGGCGGCGGCCTTTGAGGGTTCGGCGCTCGGGTGGTGCGCGGATCACCGCAAGCACCACAAGCATGTCGACCACGACGAAGATCCCTACGACATCTCGAAAGGATTTTTTCACGCTCACATCGGGTGGCTTCTCTTCCGTCGTGGCCCCGACACGCCGCTCACTTGGGTGCGCGATCTGGAGAAGGACAAAATGGCTTGGTGGCAGCACCGGTATTACGCGCTAATCGGAGTCGGGATGGGCTTCGCACTACCAGCGTTGATCGGCTATCTCTACGGTGGCGGGACGGCGGCACTGGGCGGTTTCCTGCTCGCTGGCGTTGCGAGGGTTGTTTTCGTGCATCACATGACGTTCTGCATCAATTCGCTCTGTCACTGGATCGGCGATCGGCCGTATTCGTCGGCGATCTCGGCGCGGGACAGTTTTCTCATGGCCCTCTTCACGTTTGGTGAGGGCTATCACAACTATCACCACGAGTTTCAGTACGACTACCGCAATGGCGTGAAGCCTTGGCAGTTTGATCCGACGAAGTGGGTGATCTGGACTCTGAACAAGCTGGGCCTCGTCTCGAATCTTCGCCGCGTCGGTGAGGAGCGGATCGTGAAGGCTCAGATTCAGGAGCAGCAGCGGCACTTGGACGAGCATCTAAAAACCTACCAGGGTGCGATCTGCGAATCGGTTCAGGCCATGATCGCGTCCGCGCAGGAACGGATGCACGCGGCCGTCGAGAGCTGGGAGCACCTCCTGGCGGAGTCACGCGAAGCAGCTAAGCGTCACGGTGCGATCTCGCGTCAGCGGCGCGATGAGCTGAAGCGTGAGCTCGCAGCTGCGACGGATCGGCTGCGCGACGCAATGCGTGAGTGGAGCGAGGCGCGGAAGATGGCGTTCAGTTCGGTGGCGTTGCCGGCGTAGGCTGGGGCGGACGCCGCTTTATTCGAGGTTGGGCCGCCGGTCCGTTTCGTTGTGGCGGTTTGGTAGTGGGCTTGGCGACTAGAAGGGTTTCGCAGAATTCGTCGACTCCGGTCGGGACCGACTCCCTGGATCAACCTGACTAGAATCTGGTCTGGTCGCTCGTTCTGGCGGAGGTCGCGACCCTGGACCGGGAGGGTCTCTCCTCCCGTGGAACCTGGTGTGTGACTTCCATCGGTCGGAGGCCGGATGACACGGGAATGGCAGCGAGTTCTGGGGCGGCGATCGTAAATCCTCGCTCCTTGGAAGAAGTCTTTGGGGATCAACGATGGGGGGGCGCTTTGATTGCTTTGTTCCGGCTCGCTATCGGGTGATTTCCCGGACGGAGATGTTGACGGTACCGTCGGCGGTTTTTCTCACGTCGGTGATGAGAAAGGGTCGCTCGCCGCCGCGGCTGACTTGGTTACCTTCGGTGGGTGGCTGGCTGCCGGCGGGGTATTCGACGATGACGCGAGTGGTTGCTCCGGTGGCTCCAGAGTTGGAGCGGAGGACGGCTCGATTGGTCCCGGAAGCGGTGACGACGAAATCACCGGAGAGGTAAACGCGGTCTCCTGAGACGGGTTGCCCGGCGAGGGCGGCGGATTCGTTTACACCGACCAAGCGACCGCGGGGCATCTGGCCAGCGGGGTAGGTTTCCCAACCTCCGGCGGCTGCGTTCGCGACGGTGGGTGGTCGGCTCGATGAGGAATTGAAGGGTTTGAGTGGGACGGACGGAGCGACCGTGGGTGCCGGAGTCGGTGGCGCAGCGGCAACCGTGGTGCCGTTGACCGGAACGGCGGGACGGACCGGGAGCGTCGGATCGATGGTCGGAACGGGCACCGCCGGTGGTGGCGTGTCCGCAACCACCGGCCCGGCGGTCGGCTCCGGCGTCGGGGCGGGCGCTCGCGGCTCCGGCGTGGCTCCGGCGAGGTCGGTGGCTGGTTGAACGCGGATGAGTTCGTTGGCGGCTGCGGCGGGTTCGCCCCCGGCGGTCGCTGTGGTGGTGTCGAGTCCGGCCTTGCGACGGTAGGTGGCGTAGCGGGCATCGGCGTCGGCGATCTTCGACTTCGAGAGGATGGGGAGGCCGGCTTCGACGTTGAGGCTGGTCGGCGGATCGAGGGTGAAGCTGCCAGGACCGGCGGAGGCCGTGTAGCTTGGATAGTGAATTGGGACGACGGTGAGCTTGAGACGTCCGTCGGAAAGCTTCTCGACGTTCGTGATGGCGGTGAGGTCCTGGGTTCGCTGAATCGGGATGTCTAGACCGGTGAGGAGGCTGCGGTGGAGGGCGGGGATCATGCGCTCCTCGGCGGGAAAGACGTGCTCGATGAGAACGCCTGGATTGTCGGTGTCTTGAGCGAGCGCGACGACGCCGGACTTGATGAAGTCGTCGCTCGTGAGCTGGTAGGAATCGAGGATGTTGAAGCGACCGGTCACGTAGGGGACGAGGCCCTGACGGTGCTGGTAGTTCTCGAGGTATTGGCGAAGGAGGACGTTGCTTTCCTTTTTCAGATCGCGGGTGGTCATTTTCCCGTACCGGTCGAGGAGCTTGTTGGCGTCGAGGAACTCGCCCTTCGGAGCTTGGAGGATCTCGAAGCGCTTGGGGGGGTCGATTTTCTTCATCTTCTGAAGGATCGAATAACTGAACGGCTCCTCGGGGTGTCCGAAGACGTAGTAGGTGCCCATCCAGCAGATGAGGACCAAGCCGATGAGGAGGACGATGAAAATGGACCACCCGAGGAGGTCGGCGCGACGCTTGGGTTCGGCTGATTTCGTCTTGAAGCCGCGGGAGGTGCTCCGGCGGCCTCCGTATTTCGAGCGGGGTTCGGGCATGGCTCGGGTGTCTTAGGCGGAGGCCGCGGCGGTCTCGGCGGGCTCGAACGACGTGCCGCAGCCGCAGCTACGGATGGCGCGCGGGTTGACGATCTTGAAACCGGCTCCAGCGAGGTCGTCGATGTGGTCGAGCGTGCAGCCGTCGAGGTGGTCGGTGCTGTCGCTGGCGACGAAGACGCTGACGCCGTCGCGGGTAGAAATCTCATCCCCGTCTTGGCGTTCGCCCATTTCCATACCGTATTGCAAGCCGGCGCAACCGCCGCGCTCGACGGAGAGGCGGAGACCGTGGCCCGCGGGGGCGGATTTTTCCGCGAGCAGGCTTCGCAGTTGTTCCGCTGCGTTTTCGGTTATAGAAAGCATGGGGCAGTTTTATGGGTGGTCGTGCGCGAAGTCAAATGATGCGGCGGGAAAACCGTGGGCGGATGCCGGGATTTTTGCTTCTGCTGGTCCGTTTGTTGGAGGCGTTGGTTGCCGGTCGGAGCCGGAGCGAACCGGAGACCGCCGCTCTGGGCAACCCGGTGCCACGGGGGGTGAGATGGGATTGATCAAGCGGTTGCCGGAGGAGGTGGCGAGCCAGGTCGCGGCGGGGGAGGTGGTGGAGCGACCGGCTTCGGTGGTGAAGGAACTCGTAGAAAATGCCCTCGACGCTGGGGCCACGCGGATCGACGTCGAGTATCGTCGCGGTGGAACGGGCTACATTGTAGTGGCGGACGACGGACGGGGGATGGATCGAGAGGATGCGGTGCTTTGCCTGGAACGGCACGCGACGAGCAAGATCCGGACGGGGCGTGATCTTGAGACGGTGGCGACGTTTGGGTTTCGGGGGGAGGCGGTGCCGAGCATCGCGAGTGTGTCAAAGTTCCGTCTGACGACGCGGGAGCACGGGGCGGCGGAAGGTACGGAGATCGTGGTCGCGGGCGGAAAAATCGAGGACGTGCGGGCGAGCGGAGCGGCGGAGGGAACGCGCATCGAGGTGCGGAGTCTGTTTTATAATCTCCCGGCGCGGCGAAAATTTTTGCGAGGAGAGCGGACGGAGGCGGCGCACATCGAGCAGGCGTTTCTGGTGGCGGCGCTGGCGAATCCTGGTGTGCGCTTCACGCTCACAAAAGACGGGAAACAGACGCGGCTCCTCGCGGCGGGAAGCGACTTGCGGACGCGGGTGCGAGATCTGAGCGGAGCAGATTTTTTACGTTCGCTGTTTACGTTTGATGAATTTTCGCACAACGGACTGGCGATCAGCGGGTTGCTGGCGCGACCGGGTCACGGGCGGGGCGACCGGTCGCAGCAGTTTTGGTTCGTGAACGGGCGGGCGATCGTGAGCAGCGTGTTGTCGCAGCCGCTGCGCGAAGCTTACGGGACGGCCCTGCCGAAAGGGATGCAGCCCCCGGCGGTGCTGTTTGTGCGGATGGACGCTCGGGAGGTGGATTGCAACGTGCACCCGGCGAAGCGAGAGGTGCGGTTTCGCGACGGGATCGCCGTGCGGGAAGCGGTGGGGGCGTGCGTGCGGGCGGCGTTGGAGGTCGTGAGGGAAGGAGCCGGGCTCCGGTCGTCGAAGTCAAGTCGGCGGCCGAGCGGCCCGTGGCGAAGGATGAGTTCCGGGTGGACAATATCCTTGCCCAGCGGCGCCGGGAGCTGGAGTCGGACGGTAGCGATGAAGCGGAAAAGTGGGATGGGCCAATTGATCGGCCCACGCCGGACGAGCCGTTCCACGAATCGCCGCGGCCGCCTGAGCGGTTCATCGAATCGCCGCTACAGAGGTTTTTCATTCCAACGGAGGCCCCGCTGCACCCAGAGCTGGCGACGGCAGCGGAGCGATTTCGGTTCGTCGGGCGGCTCGGGGAGCGGCTTGTAGTGATGGAGGACGCGGCGGGGATGGTGCTGCTGGATCACCGGGCGGCGCGGGAGCGGATCTGGTTCGAACGGACGCTGCGGCAGATGGAGTCCGGGGTTGGGACCTCCCAGCGGTTGCTACTCCCGGCGGTTGTGGAGCTCGCCCCGCGGGACGAGGCTTGGGTGCGAGAGAATCTCAACGCGCTGGAGCGGGTGGGAATGCTGGTCGAGCCGTTTGGACGGGGAAGCGTGAAGGTCGACGGGGTGCCGCCGCCGCTCGGGGGAGTGCCCGCCGCGGAGGTGCTGCTGCGCCTGATCGACGACGGGCGGGCGACCGGTGCTCCGGGGCGCGCGCGGGCGGTGGAGGAGGCGATCGCGCGGTCGGTGGCGCGCTTTGCTCCCGCGGAGGATCTGCCGGGCGACACGAGGGGGCTGCGTGATTTCCTCGACGAGATGATGGCTTGCGATCTGCCCTACACGTGCCCGAGCGGGAAGCCGACGCTCGTGCACCTTTCGTTCGCGGAGCTGGCCCGGAAATTTGGGCGAGGGTGACTTTTCAAGGTTCTGAAGTTTTGAGGTTTTGAAGTTTTGGGGTTCTGAGATAGTCCGGCGATGCACGAGAGCTTGAGGATCGAACCGGCCACCTTGGATGACCTGCCGGTGCTGGCGGATCTGTTGCACGATCTGTTCACGCTGGAGTCGGATTTCGTGCCGAACCGGGTGAAGCAAACGCGCGGGCTGGAATTGATCCTGGAGGATCCGTCGCGGGGGCGGATTTTTGTGCTGCGGAATGATCACTCGATCATCGGCATGATCAATCTACTCATCACGATCAGCACGGCCGAGGGTGGATTTGTGATGTTGCTCGAGGATCTGGTCGTTCACTCGGATCATCGGGGGCAGGGGTTGGGATCGAAGTTGTTAGAACACGCGGTGAACTTTGCCCGGGAGAAAAAATTTCTGCGGATCACCCTGCTGACGGACCGGGCGGATCAAGGACCGATCGATTTCTACTGTCACCGGGGTTTTGTCGTGAGTGACATGCAGCCTCTCCGGATGGCGTTGGGGGAGAATTAGAAATGGGATCGGGTGACGGCGAGCTTGGTTTTGCGCGGGTCGATACGGAGCGGCGGGAGCGTTGTGGCCGGGCGGAGGTGATCTATTGTCCGGGCAAAACGGCGGACGAGGTGGCGGGAATCGCCGTCGAGTTGAGGCGGCGCGGCGAGATCGTCTTGGCGACGCGGGTGACACGGGAGCAGGCCGACGCCGTGGCTGCGAGTTTGCCCGAGAGCGTCCATCACGAGCGGGCGCGGTGCGTGACTTGCGGGGTGCCGGAGCCGAATGGCGGGCGGTGGGCGGTAGGCATCCTGAGTGCCGGCACGGCTGATCTTGCGGTGGCGGAGGAGGCCGCGGTCACGCTGGAGGCGTGCGGCCAGCGGGTCGAAAGGTACTGGGACGTGGGGGTGGCGGGATTGCACCGGTTGCTCGGTCAGCTGGATGCGGTGCGGGGTTGCGGGGTGCTGATCGTGGTGGCGGGGATGGAAGGTGCGCTGCCCAGTGTGGTCGCGGGTCTGGTCGACATGCCGGTGATCGCCGTGCCAACGAGCGTCGGATACGGGGCAAACTTTGGTGGGCTGGCGGCGTTGCTGGGAATGCTGACGAGCTGCGGGAGCAAGGTGACGGTGGTCAATATCGACAACGGCTTCGGCGCGGCGAGCGCGGCGGATGCGATTCTGCGATTGGTTTCGCGGGAGTAGCGCAGGATTTTTGGAATAAATCGGAGGGTGGAACCCGGTGAAGCCGGGCACCCGTCGCGCCCCGCGATTTTTGGTTCCAGCGCTCGTCTGCTGACCGAGCTTGTCGTAACCGTGCGACAGCTGATCGTTTTTCCGTTGGCGGAGGCGGCGTTCGAGTCGGGCGGTGTGCAGGTTCTGCGGGTCGAGAACCGATGGTTGACCGGTGGTGAGGGCGACCATTTTCCACCCACCTTGCCCCAAAGAGTGGACGGCTCGGCTGAGGTCGTGGTGGCGAGAGTGGCGAGGATCGCGAGAGTTGATTTTCGCTCACTGGTCCCGCATGGTGAAGGGATGCGTTCCCTCGTGTGTTTTTCGGTTGTTGCCGGGTTGGTAAATTTGGTGGCCTCGGCCCGGGCTCAGAGTCCGGAGAAGCCGGAGCGGAAGCTACCGCTCAGCGTGGCGAATGGCGGATTTGAGCGATCTTACGGAGTCGAGAATCCCTGGACGGGCGTCAATTCGAAAGGAAAGCTGGATTCCTTCCGGGCCGCGGTCCCGGTCCTGACGGAGTCGGGGGCGATCGGCAAGACGCCGATGCCGGTCTCGGTGGCGATCCACGACATGAACAACGATGGGTTGCCGGACCTCGTTACGGGGGATCCGAAGGGCTACGTGCGGATCTATTTCAATCAAGGGACGCCGACCGAGCCGAAATACACGACGGGCGAACTGGCGCAGGCCTACCTGTCGCAGCCGGTCGAGGAATTTGAGGGACGCGACTACACGCGCCTCGCTCCGCGGGTGAGCGTGGCAGAGCTCGGCGGTTCGCCGCAACTGCTGATCGGCAACTACTTTGGCGAAATCTTCATCCTGCCGAACAAAGGCAGCGCCCAGCAGCCGTCATTCGCGCAGCCGCCGGATCTCACGCGACTCATGATTCCGACGACAGCGAAAGGAAACGCGCGCTGGGGCAACGTTTTCGCGCCCGTGATGATCGATTGGAACAACGACGGCAAGCAGGACATCCTGATCGGCGAGGGCTCGTATTCTGCAAACAACATCCACCTCGCGATCAACGAAGGGACGAACGGCTCGCCGAAATTCTCCGAGAACAATCGGCACGTTTTGGCCTTCGGCGACGGTCGCGAGCAGCTGACCCCGGCGGTCGTGGATTACAATGCCGACGGGCGTCCCGACCTCCTCGTCGGCGCGCGTGACGGGAAGATCGGTGTCTATCTGCAAACCGACCAGCCGTGGGAGCCGGGGGTTGAGTTGCCCTTCGCTTCGTTTCTCTCGGGGGGTGGCAAGCCACTGGCGGCTCGTGGGATCACGACCATCGCGGCGGGTGATTTGAACGGAGACAAGAAGTTCGACGTTGTCGTCGGACAGGCCGACGGCAACATCTCCTACGCGCTGAATACCGGGACGCTGCAGGAGCCGAAATTCGACGCGCTCAAAGAGTTTGGCGGGGCGACTCCGTTCCCCGCGATGCGCTGGCCTTCCGGCTGGGACGTCTCGCTGGGGTTGGAGCGCGGGAACAACCTCGCCTTCGTGTCGGTCGTGGACGAGGAGCCGGCCGAGGGAAAGAGCTGCTTGAAGATCGGCTACGTGCCGAACCCGAACGTCGTGATGCCGAGTCCTCTGAACGTCCTCCCGGCTCGCGGGAACTTCGATTTGGAGAAAGGATACAACGGGAACTTCTCCGCGAATGAGCTCATGGAGTCGGCTCCGTCGAACTTGGTGATGCTCCGGCAGCGGACGCCTTCGCGCCTGAAGATCGGCGATTCCTACACGCTCAGCTTCATGGCAAAGGGGAATCAAGTTAGTGACGCGGAGGTCTCGGTCATTTTCGATCAAAGCGAAAAAATTGGCGAGGATCAGATCGTGCGGGGTGACCGCGGGCGGGCGACGGTGAAGCGCCAAGTCGAGTTTGAGCGTGTGCGCGAGTCCGAAGATTTCTCCGTTGGCTCGACGTGGCGCGAGGTGAAGTCGATCTTCACCCCACGATTCAAGAGCAGCATCCTGAACAAATTGGACGCAACTCGTTCGGTCGACATCGAAATCATCTTCGAACTCAAGCCCGGCGATGGTGTGCTCTACATCGACGACGTGAAGTTGACGAAAAATTAATGGCTGCCGCTCGCGTGCGCACGGCCTTCGTCATGGGAGCGGGCCTCGGATCCCGCCTGCGTCCGCTGACCGATTCCCGGCCGAAGCCGCTGGTGCCCGTTTTCAACAAGCCGTTGGTCACCTTTGCTCTCGACCACCTGCTGTCGGTTGGCGTCGAGCGGTTCGTGATTAATACCCACCACCTCGCCAACCGGTGGGCGGAGTTCCTTCCGGGCGCGACGTACCGCGGCGCCGCGATCGATTTCGTCTTCGAGCCCGAATTGCTCGAGACGGGTGGCGGAATCGCGAACGCGGTCGACCGAGTCAGCTGGCTGCGGGATGAACCCTTTTTTGTCTACAGCGGCGACGTTCTCACGGACGTGGATCTTGGACGCCTCGCGATGGAACACGCCGCGAGCGGCTGCGACGTGACGGTCGGGCTGCGGGCAACGGGTCTGAGCGAAGCCATCGCCTGCCGCGATGGCCGGGTGATCGATTTCAAAGGGCGCCACGGCCACACCGGCGAATACGATTTCGCCAACGTGTCGATCTGGACGCGCAACTCGGTCGAGTGGCTCCCGCCAGCGCGTGAGAAGGCACCTTTTTTCCCGGTGCTGGCGGATCGGCTCGGGGGCGGAGGGAGGGTCGGTGGCGTCGTGCTGAACGACGGGGAGTGGTTTAACGTCGGGACGCGCGACGAGTATCTCCGAGTCCACCGCGTGATTGATGAATCCGGCTGGAGACCCGCTTATCTCGCCTCGGACGATCCTTGGCCCGTGCGGGTGCATCCGACTGCAGAGGTCGCCGACGATGCCGTCATCGAGCAAACCGTTGTCATTGGAGCGCGGTCTCGCGTGGGTTCGCGGGCGAACTTGCGTGATTGCGTCGTGTGGGACGAAGCCGGGATCGACGCGGACGGTCAGCTGCACCGGTGCGTGGTTCGGGATTTTCAAATTGCCAGCGGGACGCGTACGGGCGAGGACATTTGACCCTCTTTTGACCCAATGCAGCCCGATTTTGTGATTTCCCAGACCCGCGAACGTTTTCCCGATCTGGGTCTGTCGGACGTGAGCGTTGTGCCGATTGAAAAGGGAGGCTCCGGGCGAAAATACTACCGCATCGCGGTCGGCGACGGGTCGTCGATGATCGTGGTGAAGTATTCGCCCGAGCGGACGGAGAATCTCAAGTTTGTCGATCTCGCGATTTTCCTGGACGCGAGTGGCGTGCGCGTACCGCGGATCCACTTCCACGATCCCGCCGAGGGGCTCATCTGGATGCAAGACCTTGGTTCGCAGGATCTTTGGAGTCTACGCGATGAGTCTTGGTCCGTGCGCGGCCCAGCCTACCGTTCCGCCATCGACGCCGTTTACGAGCTGCACACGTCGGCCTCCCGGGCGTTCGAAGCCTCGCCCGTGTCCGTCGAATTGGAGTTTGACGAGCAGCTGTATCTTTGGGAACAAGGATACTTCGTCGAGCATTGCCTAATGGGGATTTTTGGACTCGATGCGAACGCCGCTGCTCGGGCGGCGGCCTTGCCGATCCTTGGCGAAATGGCGCTGGCGCTGTCCCGCGAGCCGCGCGTGCTGGTGCATCGCGATTTTCAGTCGCAAAACGTCCTCGTCTTCGGGGGGCAAGGCTGGCTCATTGACTTCCAAGGCCTGCGCCCCGGTCTTCCTCAATACGATCTCGCTTCGTTGCTCTACGACCCCTACGTCACCCTCACCGACGGCGAACGATCCGAGCTGTTGACCCACTACCGGGACCTCGCAGCGAAGCGGGGGGTTGCGGTCGGTGATAACTTTGAAGAAATCTTCTGGATGTGCGCGGCGCAGCGATTGATGCAAGCGCTCGGGGCCTACGGGTTTCTGGGACTGCGCGGGGGTCGACCTGACTTCCTGGAATACGTCCCCGCCGCCCAGCGTTCGCTCCGAGAGGTGGCGAAGCGCATCGACGGAACCGACGAACTCATCCAACTGCTCGAAAATCTCCCGTGAAAAGTGAATACCCGCCCACCGTTGTCATCGAAAACATCTCGCCGCTCGTTTCGCGCGGCAAACACCCCGTCAAGCGCGCGGTCGGCGAGGAACTCACCGTCGAAGCCGACATCTTCAAGGAAGGTCACGACGTCGTACGGGCGAGCTTGAAGTGGCGACCGGTCGGCGCCGACACTTGGCACGAGACGGCGATGACGCCGCTCGTGAACGACCGCTGGACCGGCACGTTGTCGGTGAGCGAGCCGGGTCACTGGGAGGCGGTCATCCAAGCTTGGGGCGACGATTTCCTGTCTTGGCAGGACGAGGTCGTCAAAAAGGTCGACGGAGGGCTGGAGAATCTGACGAGCGAGTCGCTGGAAGGTGCGCGCATGCTCCGCGATGCCGCCAAACGCTCGAAGGACTCGGCGGACAAGAAGCTCCTCGAGAAATTCGCGAAATCGCTCGAGTCCTCGACTCCCGCTGAACTGAAAGCCATCGCGATCGACCCCGAAGTCGAGGGGCGCATGGAGTATCTGCTGGACCGAACCCTCGCGACGACGGCGGACCCAGTCATGCCGATCTGGGTCGACCGCAAACGGGCCGCTTACGCGAGCTGGTATGAATTTTTCCCACGCTCTGCCGAAGGCAAGCCCGACTCGGGATCGACCTTCCGCGATTGCTTGCCTCGCATCGACGACGCGAAAGCGATGGGCTTCGACGTGATTTATTTTCCGCCGATCCATCCCATTGGGGTATCGAACCGCAAGGGTCCGAACAACACACTCAACGCTGGTCCTGGCGATCCCGGGGTGCCTTACGCGATTGGCAATTCAGCGCAGGGCGTAAACGGCGGTGGTCACAAGGACGTCGCGCCAGAGCTCGGCACGCTCGAAGATTTCGACTGGCTCGTTGGAGAGCTGCACGACCGCGACATGGAGATCGCGCTGGATTTTGCCATCAATTGCTCGCCCGATCATCCCTACGTGCGCGACCACCCCGATTGGTTCTTCAAGCGTCCGGACGGCACGATCAAATACGCGGAGAATCCCCCGAAGAAATATCAGGACGTCTATCCGCTCAACTTCCACTGCAAGGACTGGCGAGCACTCTGGGACGAACTTCGCGATGTTCTCATCTTCTGGGCCGATCGCGGCGTGAAGATCTTCCGCGTCGACAACCCGCACACCAAACCCTTCTCGTTCTGGGAATGGGTTATCGCCGAAGTGCTGGCCAAGCACCCGGACGTCATTTTCCTGAGCGAGGCCTTCACCCGGCCCAAGATGATGCAGGAGCTGGCGAAGGTCGGCTACACGCAGAGCTACACGTATTTCACCTGGCGCGAGACGAAAGAGGACCTCACGGAGTACCTTGAAGAACTCTGCCAGGGGCCGATGGCGGACTACTTCCGCGGAAATTTCTTCACCAATACGCCCGATATCCTGCCCGAGCACCTCGTCACCGGTGGACGTCCGGCATTTCTCATTCGCGCGGTTCTGGCGACAACGCTTGTGCCCGTTTACGGGATCTACAGCGGCTTCGAACTGTGCGAAAATGACCAGTTTCCTGGCAAGGAAGAGTACAATCACTCCGAGAAATACGACTTCAAGGGCCGCGACTGGAACGCCCCGGGGAACATCAAAGACTGGATCACCGCCCTCAACCGTGCCCGCCGCGAGAACCGGGCGTTGCAGGAATACCGCAACCTAGCGTTCCACAAGTCCGACAACGACCAGATCCTCTTTTTCAGCAAGATGACTGCGGGTCGCGACAACATCGTCTTCGTGGCCGTCAACCTCGACCCATTCGCGACTCAGAGCGGCTTCGTCGACGTGCCGGTGCAGGACTTTGGACTGCTGCCGGGCGGCCGCTACCGGGTGCGCGATCTGCTGTCGAACGAGACTTTCAACTGGTCAGGCAGCCGCAACTTCGTCTCCCTCGATCCCCGAAACCGCCCCGCCCACGTCCTGGTCGTTGAACGCTGGACCGGCCGCGAGGCCGGCAGAGACGTGTTCGAGTAGACGAAAGCGCGAAGCGGCGGGTCATAACTCCGACTGAGCCGCTGGGAACATCCTCCGGACGATAGCGTCCGACGGCTTCGCAACTGACTGAGTCGCGTTTGTGCGCAGCGCAGTTATTTTTTTGCAGAATGGCAAGTTTCTTGCTTCTCGGGCGTGTGACGAAAACGTCACTTCGATAGGTCGGGACTGACTTGCGACAATGTCGGAGTCACCTACGGTTTCGCGGCCCGCCGACTGAACGGTCATGATTTTTACTCAATCGATTGCATCCACCATGAAAAACAAAATTTCTTTCAGGACCCCGAAGACCTTCCGCGCTGCCTTGCTCGCGCTCATTTGCGGCGGGTCTCTCGGAACCGCCCATTTCCTGCATGCGGCAACACCGATCTCGTTCAGCGGCACGACCTACTCGGAAAATTTTGACGGGCTTCCGAGTGCCACACCCGATCCGACCTTTGCCAGTGCGGGTCCATTCGATGTCCCTGGCATTGCCGGGTGGAGTTTTTTCAAAGCCGAGGGCAATAGTGCCCCCGCGTTGTTCCGGGTTGGCGATGGCAGCGCAAACAGCGGAAGCATGTATAGTTTCGGCTCAGTTGGAAGCTCCGACCGTGCTTTGGGAGGTCTCGCCAGCGGATCAGGGGGTTACCAGTTCGGTGCGGTTTTCACCAACGATACGCTTTCAACGCTCACCTCATTTACGCTGAACTACAACGGGGAGCAATGGCGCTACGGTGGGTCTGGCGATCGTCAGTCGCCGTTCGTTTTCGAATACAGCCTGAACGCCCCGGACATCACGAGCGGTATCTTCAGCCCGGCCCCTTCGCTCAATCTGACACCAACGATCACCACCGGGGAAAACGGTGGGGCGCTCGACGGGAACCTCGCCGCGAACCAGACGACGATCAGCTCAACAACCTCCGGATTTCTATGGCAGCCGGGAACGACGCTGACGATTCGGTGGACGGACACCAACAACGCGGGATCAGACGACGGCCTAGCGGTCGATGACCTTAGCTTTGATGCCGTTGCCGGCTCATTTTCGACCTTGGTTTGGAATCAGACCGGTGGGGACTGGAATACGACCGATGCCAACTGGACGGGCGAATCGACCGTCTACAGTGACGGCGACTTGGTTCAATTCACGGATGCGAACGTCGGAACCGTCAATCTCGACGCGGGCGGCGTTTCGCCGATTCAGGCGCAGGTGACAAACACCACCGGAACCTACTCGTTCGTTGGCGGTCCGCTCACGGGGAGTGGCTCCCTAGTCAAAACGGGTGCGGGCACTCTTGAACTCGGCGTGACGACCGACATGACCGGCGGGATAACGATCAACGAAGGAACCGTGAGAACGACGGATAGTAACCTCCTCGGCGACAGCCTCGCGATCTCTGTCAACAGTGGCGGAGTTCTCGATCTCGCCGCAAATACCGACCAGATTGGCAATCTGTTCCTCACCGGCGGAACCGTTCGAACGGACGGGTTGAGCGGAGTAGTGGTTTTAGGTCAGTCGGTCAACGTTCTCGCGGACGCCGGCGGCTCATTCATCGAGGGATTCGTGGCTACGAACGGGATCGCGCCAGATTTCTCGGTCGCCGACGGCGCAGCAGCCATCGACCTGACGATCAGCGCGTCATTGCTGGGAGCCGACCGGATCACTTTCGAGGGACCGGGAACGACTGCCCTGAACGGTGATAACATTGGTCACTCGGGCGGCATTTCACTCAACGCGGGAATTCTGGAGTTGGCATCGAATACTAGCCTAGGAACGGGTTCGTTGTTTTTCAACGGTGGCACGGTCCGGGCCTCCTCGGATTTGAGCGGAGCAAACGCCATCAACGTGACGGTGAGTCACGGCGGAGACGCGACCGTGGATGCCACGGCGAACGCGATCGAGTTCACAAGCTTCAGCACGTCATTCGGCTCAGCTGCAAAGACGCTGACCGTCCTCGGAGACGTAACGATCTCTGGGGTGATCGCGAATGGTGGAGCGGAAGGGCAATTTGCAGGTGTCTTGAATAAAGCCGGCAGCGGAACCCTGACACTCACCCAGCAAAATACCTATACCGGAATCACCACGGTCCAGGGAGGTACCTTGGCTTTGGCGGACGGTGCTGGGATCTCGGCGAGTTCGTCGATTCGCGTCGATGCTGGGGCGACCTTTGACCTCTCGGCTCAGACCACGGAATACGTGATCACAAAGAACGCCGAGGTGACGCAGAGCCTGCAGGGTGGTGGCGTGGTCGTCGCACCAACGGCGGGTCTGGTCGTGAACGGAGATCTTGCTCCCGGGGGTCCGTTGGCTGCTACGTTGACGCAGACGCTAACCATCCAGGGTGGCCCGGTCACGTTCGGGAGCGAGTCCAGCCTGACGATGCAGCTGGCGGGTCTGCTCGGAGCGGAGTTTGATCAGTTAGTTGTCTCGGAGGGCTTGCTGACTCTGGATGGAACGCTCGTGCTATCTCTCTCCGGGGGATTCGTTCCAACCGAATCCGATCAGTTTACGATCGTCTCAGGTCTACAGGGGATCTCCGGAGCCTTCGCAAACGCGGCCTTTGGCGATCGAGTGGCGTTCGCCGATGGATCGTTCCTCGTCAGCCTCTCGGGAAATGACGTTGTTTTGTCGAACTACATGCCTGTCCCCGAGCCGACTACGATTCTATTGCTAGTTATTTCCGGAGTTGCTCTCTACGCCTATCGCCGTCGAGCCGCTTGATTTTGTCACTTCGAAACTGGCTTGCGGCAGATGGGCCCACTTATCTTGAGCAGTTGGATCTTCGCTTGAAACACGTTTTGAGTAGATCCCTATCCAGCCCTTGAGAAGTAGCTTTGACAAAATCTTCTAAAGGTCAGCTCCCGCATTCGTCGAGGCAGGGGTTCGGCTGACGGATCGATCGTTAGCGAAAGGTTGAACTTAAAGACGATTTTTCTGGAGGCAATATCCTACAGTTGCTTGTCGGGTGCTTCATAAAAAACGGGGGCGCGAGCCAGTATCCGAATGAGCTAAAAGTATCCCCAAGTTGCTCGTTCTGCGGTTTCATCTAGTGCGAAAGCCCTTTAATCGTAAGGCGCTAGTTAGCCTCGTCCAAACGATTTTTTGCCCAACGGTGATTCCGAGAGTTTTTGAATTATCGTATGAGGTCTGGTGTACGCTCCATGTCGTGTATGAGCCAAGGCGTTGACCCCATTGAGAGCAAAATTCCCCTGTAAGCAGGAGCTCTTTTTTGAGTCACTGCGTCATAGCCCTCCCCGTTGCCATCCGGGAGCCAATCAATCGAATCGATTACCAGGTCGTTTACCACGATTTCAACGCGTGCCGCCACGGGTGTACCGAATCTTTCCGTGGCGTTTGGGCTTAGATACATCACGGCCGAGGAAGTACCCTCCTTAACGTTGGAGTAGGTGATTTCGCCAGTGAGGTTGCGAAGACGCGACTTTTTTCCAATCTGTGGGTCAACAATCATCGAGTAGCGAAACGTGACGTTGTCCGTCCATGGATCCGTCGTCTTGAAATCGCAGACCAATTTGGCCCAGTTTTCAGTTGTCCCCGGAAGCGCTTCCTGAATGAATTTGAACTCTACTCCCGAGATATTCTCGTCCGGTTTCGCTCGTTGTGATTCGTTGGGAATAGGTTGTGCTGAGATGCTCGGAAATGAATCGACGACACCTACGAACGCGATCAACAAAAGCAGAAAGCGTTCAGTTTGAGGGAGGAAATGCCTAACCTTTATTCTTCGGTTGAAACGAATTGGGTCTGCCGTCATTTTAAGAATCGCGGGTTTCGCGGGATTAGCGGACTAACAGGTCTGGGGATTTGGATGCGTCGACCGTCAGCCAGGGTGTTTCGTAAACTGACTTTAGCATTCCGTTGACTTGAGGGAGCGCCTGCAAATCTTCGGGGAGCGCTTCACCCCACGACTTTTCACCGGAGATCCGGTCGCCGCGAAAAATTTCAACCTTGATTCCGAGCGGCTTCCCATACCTTTCAGTCGCGTTCGGGCTGATGTAGATGATGCCCCTTGAAGTCCCAGCCGGGACGTTCATGTACGTCAATCCACCAGCTAATAATCGCTTTTCATCGCCGCCCGCACCCTTCACAAGGACGTAAAAATTCATGGATACACCGTCAGTCCACTTATCGACGGTCTTAAAATCGCAAACAATTTTAGTCCAAGTAAGGTTTGATTCTGGAAGGCTTGCAGCAACGACTTCGATTTTTTCTATTTTGGTCGTTTCTTCATTGTCGATAGGGGCTTGAGCTCTCAGGTCCGAAGACGTTGAGAACACCCAAGCCAGACTGCTAGACAACAGGGCCAGCGATGGAAGGATTTTTCGATAGCTCATTGGACAAATTGGCGGATAATTTTAGGAGTTAGCTGAGAGGAGGTGCCGCTGGCTGTTGGCAGCATCTGGATTTCGGTAACCAAGGTGACTCGGGACAGCGTTCTACCCAGATTTCTGGCTTCGCCAACTGAGTAGATGGTGAAAGTCTGCGACGATGTCGTAAGCGCTGGGGTGACGTTTCCGACCAGTCGTTCTTTTTCGAATTCCGTCGTTCCGTCCGCAAGGAAAACTGGATCATCTAAGACATCAGATGCCTTAAAAAATGGGCCTGCCGAATTCGCAGTCAACGCATTGATGAGCGGAAGCGGCTGGGCCAAGGAGGGGATTTCGGTCAAGAGTGCTTGGATCGTTGCGCGCTTTGGAGTGTTAGGATTGACGAGACCGTCCGTCTCGAACTGATCAAATGCGTTCAGCTGCCGGGGGCTGTCGCCAAGTTCAACGTAGTCGAGTAATCGCCAATCTGCGGTTTCATAGGGTGACTCGAACCGCTCGGCATCGTGAAACATGGTCAACGTTTGCCAAGGTGCACCCGCGTGAATGAAGCCAAGCTCCGATAACGACCGCAAAGCGACATCACCGGGCTCCTTGCTCGGTTCGTACCCCTGTGCAAAAGTCGGAAAGTGGTTCTTTGTTCCTTCGGATCGCGACCATTGCCCAGCTTGTGGACCCAACGTTTGCAGTTTGTCGCGATCGGGATTCGGCTGTGCAGCATACATGTCGTCACCGCTCGTGGGCGCATAGCCGGTTGCCGTTGAGAAGCCCGTCGTTCCAGACGGTGACCATCCTTCGGCTCGGAAATTCATTCGCGGATCACCTTGGTAGTGCCAGTCTATTTGACTCCATCCGAAACCAAGTTTGAACTTTGTCGGAGAAGCCTCTAACGGGAATGAGGTGGGGGACCACGAACGGGCCTTGTCCGCTTGCATGGACGCTTCTTGAACCAGGTATCGTTGACCGTTCAAGTAGTAGATTAAACGAGCGACTTCCGGGTAGGCCGTCAAGCTATTGAATCTTACCCCTCCCGCACTGATAGAATAGAACCCGTTAGCGAGGTCAAAGGAGCCGTGGTACGTCCGCGGGAAGAGGGAATATCCCTTCGTATCGCCTGGCGCTTTTGGCTCAAAATATTTTGTACCATTTCGAACCGCGTCGTCCGACGAATACCCGGACTGTTGTGCCAGCCAACTCCGCAGAATGTAGTTTTCTTGGATGTTGGGTCCTCGGTTACCGCCTTCAACGGTGCCGTCAAGTCGGAATTGGAGCTCAGCTTGATAGCGAGTGTCTGCACCAATTGTGATTCGAGCTCTTTGAGCCCACGGATAGCCGAGGCCAAACCAACCGAGGAGCCGCGAAGAAGAAACGAAGGAGCCATTCCCATTGAAGATGAAGCCTTGGCCGATGTAAATGATGTAGGGATGTCCACGGACTTCAGAAATCCCACCGTCAACATCGTCCCCGTGACGAGCCTCTAGCCCAAAGACGGTTGGACGAGGAGGGGGCGGTTGGAGTATGTGATTGTTATTCGGGTTGTTTGGAGAGGAGATCCCGGTGCCGGCTCCAGCGGGTTCTGGTCCCGGCGAACCATCCGTCGTCGGGATGATGTCTTCGTCAATATAGTCTAGGATATTCGCAACGATTTGTCGGGCTTGAGTCGGGTCCCCATTGCCGTCCAATTCTGGGAACAGCGTCCGTAAAATTTCAAGATTGCCGTAGCCCCAGTCGTTCTCTTCATTCGCCGGATAGTTCCCGTCCTCATTGAGTAGATTTTTGACCAGTTCGAACCGTTCACTGCTAGGACCCTGCTCAAGCGGAAGTTGAATATAGCTTTCCGAGAAAACCTCGTTCCCTCTTCGGTCCAAGGCGGTGTAGGTGCCGCCATCGAGGTATCGTTTCAGCCGGGTCAAATTGAGTTTTGGGTTACCCTCTGGAGTTAAGAGAGCTGAGGGCGAATTAAGCGTTGCGTCGAAATCGGTGATAGGAGTTGGATTATCCGAGATGAAGTGATTGACCGTCTTTGGAGTCAACAGTTGGAGGTTGGACGGGAGGTCGGGATCGGAACTTTGCGCTGTCGCGAAATTAGCGGCGAGCTTGTTGGAAAGGTCTAATCCGTTTCGGGAGAAGAGAGGGATCTCGGACAAACTCTCGAGTTTGTCACGGTTAGGGATGCCTGAAAAAACATTGAAGTTTTGCTTCGCGCTTCCCGCATCGAGCCAATACGCGAAGCGGGCAATCTCATCGCCATCCTCATCGAGCAGTTGTTTCCAAGCCGCTGTTCGGGTCGCTGACGTTCCTGCCGCCTGCGAACCAGACCCAACAACCTCTATAACGGTAGTTTCCCCGTTTTGTCCGGATGAAAGCTCAATTGCAGTCTCCAACTCGTCTGAATCAAGAATTCCGACGCGCACCTCGGCGGTTTCCGTTGCAAGCCCGCGGTCTTTGTAGGTGACAACGTAATGGAAACGGGAATCCGCAAGACTATTGGTGAGCAGTGCTTCCGCATCGGCAAGCCCTGCTTCCGCCGCAAGTTCGGCGGTCTCTCGATTAAGGTAACTCCGGGCAGTTTGCCTTTCGACCGTCATACTCTGGAGGAACGCCGTTACGATTATCGTAAGGACAACGACGGCTAGAAGAGTTGAGATGAGGGCAGAGCCAGAATGGAGGCGACGGTGGTCACGCATATACAATTCAGGGGGCTACGCTGGCTGCGGCTGCGGCATTGGCAGATTGGGCGACTGGTAAATCGACGCGGATAACGAATGTCCTGGCATTTTCAAGGTAGGTAGGGGTGGTCGCGTCTTGCCATATCGCTTTATCATCACCCCACCTGTCGGCGGTGTCTTGATTTACGGCGACGATTTTGATTTCGACAACGTTCGGCATCGGCTGGCTGGAGCTTTGATCAAACTCCGTCAAGGCAGGCCCAGATGTGACAGTCTTTGGCGTGACGATGAATGCTGCGATGTTCCGCGCGAGCACCTCGACGGTCTTCGACGGGAGCGGGGTCGCGACCGTCCCATCCGTAAAGAACGGAGTTGATTGGCCGGTCGAAATATTCTCGAAAGTGTCATCGCTGCTGATGAAATATCGATAGAGGTTATACGAACCAGTTGCCGACGCCCCGGTCGAAGTATTTCCCCAAGCGAGGAAGTAGCCGACGGCGCAGAGATCGCCTTCACTGCCCTGCTCCTGAGCTGAGTCAGGCTTTGCGGTTACGAAAAACAAGCTGTTCGCGATGCCATCGGGAGCAGGTCCGCTCACAAGGTCTTCGATATCGGATCGAGATGTGCGCCAGTCGAAAAATTTCTCTTCGATCGACGGGTGGATGGATTTGAGATCAGCCGCGATAGTGTTGAATGCAGCGCGAGCCTCGCGGTAGCTGTCGACACGGTTTTCGCTGTCCCTCCAAAGGCGGGATGCGCCATCAACCATCGACAGAAGAATCAGGAGCAAAACGGATAGGACCGTGATAGCAACGAGAAGCTCCAAGAGCGTAAAAGCCGTTCGACGGCATCCGGACGGAGGTCGGATCATTAGGGTGGAGGAGCGGAGGGAGGCGTTTTACGGCGAATTATTGACGAGAATGAATAGCTCGTACTCCCGGCGCTGTTAGCCGGAGCCTCCGCAGGTGTGACGATCTGGATGGATACTGAAGTCAACCCAACCGCTGGATCGTCTGGCGAAAAAGTGACAGATGCTAAAAACTTTGGACTGTCTGCATGGAGGGAGTCGGTTGCTGCCTCGCTTCCTTCGGCCGTTCCGTTCTCAAAAAAATTAAGATTCTCGGTTGTGCTGCTCGTCAGATTAGTGGCTTGTCCGTCACCGAAATAAGGAGGATTCGAATTGAGTCCTGAAAAAATCGAGCTTGCAATGAAGGCCACTTGAGTTTCGTCCTGGGCGGCCGTCGCCGCGTCCAAGGCAACTGGGAATAGACCTAAAATTCCAACTAGTGCGAATGAGATTATCCCGACCGCAAGAACGATCTCGATCAGTGAAAAAGCGGCTTGGCCCCGGCGGATCGCCCGGGCCATCATCGTGTTTCGTTCGAGCTAGACTTGAAGTCAGTCAAAGTTGTGATGTCGAGGCGCGCCCTACCGGTGAATCTTGCGAAAGCAATCCGTTCGAAATCGGACAACTTTGCTTGCGTCCCAGCTTCACCCCTCACGCCCTCGGTGATGAAGAGAGTCAGGTTTGCGTCATTTGCGCTTGGATACGAGATCGCTCCAGACGGGTTGAACTGGACGTAGGATAGCTTGCCAGCCTCGCCTGCTTCCAATCCTGGTGGCTCGTAGTTGCTCGGGAGCGATGCTGGTTTCGACAGAGTCGTCGGTGTGACAATGGTGTTAGCAAGTGAGTAGAGGAGAACTTTGTCTGGAAGATCGATCCATTTGGTCAGCTGGACGGGACCAGTGCCCGGAGATGTTGTTTCCCAAATAGGGCGATCTCGAATGACCATGAGCGCGTCAGGATCCGGAAAAGTCCGACGGCGGAGAAGGACGTAGGTGTTGGCCCCAGATTCAAGTGCTGCAACCCGGGCTTGCTCGAAAGTGTTCATCAAAGTCGTAACAGCTGCCTTTCGGCCGATCGTGCTGCCAAAGTTGCTCAACGAGGGAGCGAGGAGGCTGAGCATGACGACCATGATGGCCATGACGGCGATGAGCTCGACGAGGGAGAAGGCACCGCGATGGCCTCGGAGCCTGCACTGCAGGGCAACGTTGGAAGGTTCTGTTCGACCGAATGGCATTCTCAACTCCTTGCAGGGTGTGGCGTGGGTCCGCAAAAGACAAAATGTGCCAACATTGTGACTTGATTCAAGTGATTGTTTGTCAGCGAAATACGGGTTGACGGGCGCGGGGTGTTCAAGCGGAGCTAGTTTCGGGCTTCTTGCCGACCAACTGGATCGCGGAACCCGAGAGGGCGGTCGGTGGTTGAACGGTGGTGTGAGCATGAAAATCAGCAGCCGGTCGCTTTTTCTCCGAAGGCTCTTCAGTCGAAAAACAAGCGTGACTTGGAAACAACTCAGCACCCTCCGTGCCAAACGGGAATTTCGCGAGTGTCGCTGTTGCTCTGCGTTTGCAGGAATTTGCACGGTCAGCTGGAAGGCGGCGGTGATGTCGAATTGGGGGTTCGTTTGTTCAAGATACAGCCAAATTGAGGGCGGGCTGCGAAATTTCTTCGGTCTGGATCTTCCCGGCTATCAACAGCTACAAAAATCACTTCTATGGGCATTCTTTCTTGGATCATTTTTGGCCTCATCGCTGGGGCCGTCGCGAAACTCATCATGCCCGGGAAGGATCCGGGAGGTTGTATCATCACGATCATACTCGGCGTCGTTGGGGCCTCGGTTGGTGGCTGGATTGGGACGCTGTTGGGATTTGGCGGGGTGGATGGTTTCAACATCGGCAGCTTTGGTGTGGCGGTGTTGGGCGCGATCGTACTGCTTTTGATCTATCGCCTCGTTTTGGGTCGGAAGTAGGGTCGCTGGGCGAGGGAATGCCTTCCCTGCCTTTGATTGCGGCGCGGTCAGACGTCCTTGGGGCGGTAGATGATGATGCCGGCTTGGTCGCTGGATCGCTTGAGGTAGTCCGTGATGGTGGTGTCGAGAATGACCTTGCGACCGAGGTCCCGGTTGGAGGTCGCGTGGAGGAATCGGGCGCGGTCCCCGTCGCGAACGATGAGGCCGACGTGCGAAGTGTAGCTGCCGTGCCAGGTGCTGGTGATGGCGACGACGTCGCCGGTGCGGAGTTGGTTCTCGATCCCGCGGACCTGGGCGCGGGGGATGTGGTAGACGGGAAGGGCGGAGACATCTTTCTGAATGCGGGCCATTTCCGGGAGGAGTGAGCGATCGCTGCGGAGGTAGCGGTAGCTCTTCCAGGCGGAGGTCATTTCAGTGATGTCGCGGCGAATGCGGACACCGCCGAGAGAGCGGGTGGGATTTTCGGACAGACCGCGCTGGGTGTTGTCGGCGAAGACTTCTTCGAGGAAGTGCATGCGTGACAGGTAACCGCCGGTGCAGCGGCCGTCGCGGTAGCGCTCGAGTTCGATCATGGCGAGGAGGTCCCGGGGTTCGTAGGGGGGTGCCTGGGCCTTGATCATGCGGGCGAAGGCGAGGGAGATCTCGTAGAAGGTCCAGCAGTCGAGGCCGTTGAAGTTGGCGGACGGAGCTTCGATCCGGTCGTCGATCTCGAGGGTGTAGTTGACGTAGGGGGTGCCGACGAGAGCCTGGCCGACCGTGGCGGTGCGCTCGCCGATGGGAAGGGCGCGCCAGTTTTCGCGAACGGCCCGGGCGACGAGTCGATTGAACTCATCCTCGCCCTTGAAGACGGTGCTGAGCGGGAGTCGGAGTGGCGGATTCCTCGGCGGGGTGGTGCCGGCGTGGACGGTGGCCGGGGAATTGGCGAGAAATGCGAAGAGGCCGGTGAGGAGGAGCGGCGGGAAATTTTTCATTCGAGGCGAAGAGGAAAAGAGTCGGTCGAGCGAGAGGATTTCGCAAGGGATGCGCGTCGGGCCTTGTCATTTTCGAGTGGGAGGTGGAGCATGATCGAAACCTCCTTTACGACTTATGCCCGCAGAAAATTCCGGTAACTGGCAGCTCAAAAAATACGACGACGGCGAAATCTTTGGCCCGGTGAATTTCGGGAAGATCCTGGAGTGGGCGGGGACGGCGCAGATCGCTCCGCAGGACATGCTCTCGGAGGACGGTCTCGTCTGGACGAAAGCTCCGATGATCCCGGCACTCAAAATGGACTGGATCGTGAAACTGGACGAGGGGCACTACTACGGGCCGACGACGGTCGGGGCGTTGTTGCAGTTTTTGCAGAATTTCGAAATTTCAGAGAAGACGGTGGTGCTCGATTGTTGCTCGGGTGAGGAGATGCCGTTCGGCGAGTGTGCCTTTTTCCCGAAGGAGCAGAAGGAGGTGACGACGGAGGACCTGATGGCGCGGGCGCCGTCGAAAGGGATCATCCGGCTGAGCTTGCAGAAGCGGATCCGGGAGTTGGAGGTGAATCTGCTCGAGAAACGGCGGCAGGTGGACCTGGCGGCGGATACGATTCATCAGCTCGAGAATCGAGTGCGGGAGCTGGAGGCGCGGCTTCGGGAAGTGCAGGGCTTCGGGAAGTAACGGAAGTCACGAAGATTTCCGAACGCGGGTTGCCGAACTTCGGCACGAGGCTGGTGCCGTTCCTTGAAGTGTCGGTTGGCGGTGCCTATCAGTCTTCGATGGAGCGGGTTTTTGTCTACGGGACGTTGAGACGCGGAGATTGTCGGGATCTGACCGTCTCGTTCGGCGGGGGGCGGTTCGTTCGAGAGGGGAGGGTTCACGGGCGACTGTTTGATCTTGGGGAGTATCCGGGGTTGCGAGTCGATGCGGTGGCGGGCTGGGTGACGGGGGAGATTTTCGAGGTTTCGGAGGAGACGTTGGGGCGCTTGGATGAGCTGGAGGGATTCGACCCTGAGCGGCCAGCGGAGAGTGAGTATCTGCGGATTCGGGTGTCGGTAGCTGGTGGCGAGGCGGGGGAAGTTGTGGAGAGTTGGACCTACGAGATTGCGGAGCGGGTCTGCGTTGGGTGTCGGCGGATCGCGAGTGGGGATTGGTTGCTCGACCGGGCGGGGCGGTAGGGAGGTTGGGCTTGCGTTTGGGGGGTGGGTCGATTTTCCTCGTCGCACTTATGAGCCTTGATTTTGATTCCCTTACTTTGGCCAGCCGCGACGCGCGGGGCCTCGCGATTGATGCCGTTGTGAAGTCGGCTTCCGGACACCTTGGGTTGCCCCTCGGGGCGACGGAGATCGGGGCGGTTCTCTACGGGCACGCGATGAAGCACAACCCGGCAGATCCGACTTGGATCAACCGGGATCGCTTCATTTTGTCGGCGGGACACGGGAGCATGTTCCTTTACGCTTGGTTGCACCTGTCGGGCTATGGCGTGAGCCGGGAGGACGTGGCTGCGTTCCGCCAGCTGCACAGCAAGACGCCGGGACATCCGGAGCACTTCGAGACGCCGGGCGTCGAGGCGACGACGGGCCCGCTCGGGCAGGGCGTGGCGAACGCGGTGGGTTACGCGATTGCTTCGAAATTGGCCGAGGCGAAATTCAACACGGCGGAGCACGTTATTTTCGATCATCACGTCATTTGTCTGGCGGGCGACGGCTGTCTCCAGGAAGGCGTGGCTCAGGAAGCTTCGGCTCTCGGGGCTCACCTCGGCTTGGATAACCTGATTCTCTTTTACGATTCGAACAACGTGACGCTCGATGCGATGGGGCCGGTGTCGCAGAGCGAGGACACCGGGGCGCGCTACGCGGCTTACGGTTGGGACGTGCACGAGATCGACGGGCAGAACCTCAACGCCGTCGAGTCCGCCTTCGAGAAGGCGAAGGCGGCGACGTCGGGCAAGCCGCAATTCATCATCGCGAAGACGATGATCGGAAAGAGCATTCCGGAGGTCGAGGGCACGCAGAAGGCTCACGGTGAGGGTGGTGCGAAGTTCGCCGACTCGGCTCGAGAAGGGCTCGGACTCCCGGAGGAGAAATTCTTCGTCGCGCCGGAGACGGAGGCGTATTTCGCACGGCACCGGGAATCGTTGGTGGCGGACTACGACGAATGGACGAAGACGTTCGACGCTTGGAAGGCCGGGAACGCGGATCTGGCTCAGGAGCTGGCGGACGCGAAGGCGAACAAAGTGCCGGATCTCTCGAGCGTGATCCCGGAATTCGATCCGGAGGAGAAGCTGGCGACTCGCAAGGCGGGGAGCGCGATCCTGCAAGCGGTCGCGAAGGCGATGCCGTTGGTCATCAGCGGAAGCGCGGATCTGCACGGCTCGACCCTCAACTACATCAAGGACGGTGGAAATTTTGACCGCGAGGACCGGGGTGGGCGCAACTTCCACTTTGGCATCCGCGAGCACGCGATGTGTGGCATTCTCAACGGCATCGCTTACGATGGGATCTTCCGTCCGAGTGGCGCAACGTTCCTCGTCTTCAGCGATTACGCGCGGGGATCCATTCGTTTGGCGGCGCTATCGAATCTGCCGGTGGTTTACATCTTCACGCACGATTCGGTTGGCGTGGGTGAGGACGGACCGACGCACGAGCCGGTCGAGACGGTCGCGGCCTTGCGGGCGATCCCCAATCTGGACGTGATTCGCCCGGCGGATCCGGAGGAGACGGCTGGAGCGTTCGCGGCGGCCTTCGAGCGAGTGGATGGACCGACGATGCTGGTGCTCACGCGGCAGGGTGTGCCGACGATGAACGACGTGCCGGTCGCGGCTCGGCGCGAGGGTGCGATCACGGGTGGCTACATCGCCAAAAGGGAGACTGGCGAGCTGGAGACGATTCTCATGGCTAGCGGTAGCGAGGTGCAGCACGCGATGAAGGCGGCCGAAACGTTGGGCGCAGGGACGCGAGTTGTCTCGATCCCTTGTTTCGAGCGGTTCCGGCGTCAGTCGGCGGCTTACCAGGAAGAGGTGCTGCCGAGCGCTTGCCGGAAACGAGTGAGCATCGAGGCGGGCGTGTCGGATCCGTGGTTCCGATTCGTGGGCTTGGATGGGAAGGTCGTTGCAATCGACCGGTTTGGTCTGAGCGCCCCGGGTGGAACCGTGATGAAGGAGCTGGGAATGACGGCCGAGAGCGTCGTCGAAGCGGCTCGGTCCTTGATCTGAAAAAGGTAATTTCTCAAATGAACTCGCCGAGGAGTTTGTCGAAGCGTTTGGCGGGATTGCTGTAGGCGGGGTAGGATTTTCCTTCGGTGTTTTCCGGGCGGAAGCGCCACTGTTTGTAGGCCCAGAGCCAGCACTCGGGGCGGGCGCGGATGGCGGGTTCCATCGCGTCCCAGCAGGCTTGGGTGATTGCTTGCGGCGTGGCGTTGGCTGGGAGTTCGATGGGGGGATGGTAGGTCATTTCGAAGCGGCCATTGGGGGCGGGGCGCACTTCGCAGGGAACGGGGAGAGCGTTGGCGCGTTGGACAACGACGGCGAGGAGCGGCGAGACGGGGGTCCAGAGGCCAAAGCATCGGATTGGGATGGCTCCGTGCTTGGGGTCGAGGGATAGGTCGGTGACGGCTCCGGTTTTTCCACCGGCCTTGAGGTGCTTGAGGAGGCGGACGAGGGCGCGGGTTTGCGGGATGACGGTGTGGCCGCAGCTGGATCGGAGGGAATCGAAGATCGGACCGAGGAGGGGGTTCTTAAACTGCTGGGTGACGATGAGGCCGGGGGTGACGGCGTGGGCGCTGGCGTGTCCGAACCATTCGAAATTCGAGAAATGGAAGGTGTAGTAGAGGGCGGCACGGGTGTTGTCCAAGTGGACGGGGTGGTCTTGGAGGCCTTCGATACTGACGAAGTGGTCGATATTTGCGCGGTTGAGATTGGGGGACCAGAAGAGGCAGAGCATGGCGCGGGCAAAGCTCTGGTAGCTGGCTCGGGCGATCTGGGCGCGGTCGTCGGCGGTTTTTTCCGGGAAGACGACCGCTAGATTCGCGTGAGCGTTGGACCGGCCGCGGGCGTCGAGGTGGTAAGCGGCGGAGCCGACCGCGGTGGCGAGGGGTTCGAGGGCTTCGTAGGGGAGGAGGGGAATGAGGTCGGCGGCAGCGCGGAGGGCGGCGTGTTCCAAGCGGTAGCGGAGACGCTTGAGGGCGGGGAGCGTGGAAAGGTCGGGCACCGGAGAATTCGAAATTGCCAATGTGGAATTAGAAATGGCGAGCCGCTACGCGGGTTTGGTTTCGATTCTCGGAAAGACGGGAGTTGGGGTGCCGAGGGTATGTCGGTCGGGGAGACCGCCCCAGTCGGTGTGCGCGAGGGTGAGGGTGACGGGGTCGATGGCGAGTTGAGAGGCGATCTTTTCTGCGGATGACGGGACGATCGGAGCGAGGAGGATCGCGAGGATGCGGGTGGTTTCCGCCAGGTGGTAGAGGACCTTGTCGAGCTGGGCGGCGTTGGCTTCCTCTTTGGAAAGTTTCCAAGGGGCGGTTTGGTCGACGTATTGGTTCGCGGCGTTGGCGAGGGTGACGATGGCGTCGATGGCGGCGCGGGGGTCGCGGCGCTCGAAGGCGGCGTGGTAGTTGGCGACGGCGGTCTCGGCGGCGGGTCGGAGGCCCTCGGTGGCGTTGGAGCGGAGGGTGCCGGCCCGGTATTTTTTTGCCATGTTGAGGGTGCGGTTGAGCAGGTTCCCGATGCCGTTGGCGAGGTCGGCGTTGACGCGTTCTTCGAGCCGGGTAGGATTGAAATCGGCGTCGCGGCCGGTGACGATGTCGGCGAGGAGATAATAGCGGACGGCGTCGGGGCCGTATTTTTCGATGAGTTCGGCGGGGTCGATGACGTTGCCGAGGCTCTTGCTGATCTTGGCGCCGGAGAGGTTCCACCAGCCGTGGACGAGGAGCGGCGGGATGTCGTCGTCGGCGAACCCGATGGCGTGAAGCATGATGGGCCAGTAGACGCCGTGGGCTGGGATGAGGATGTCTTTGCCGATCACGTGGAGCGACGGCGGGCGGAAGTGGTCGGAGCCGTAGCCGCCGAAGGAGATGTAGTTGATGAGGGCGTCGAACCAGACGTAGGTGACAAAGTCGGCATCGAAAGGGAGCTCGATGCCCCACTGGAGGCGCGTCTTCGGGCGGGAGATGCAGAGGTCTCCGGTGAGGCGCTCGACGGCGTTGCGAAGCTCGGTGAGGCGGAAGGAGGGGGTGACGTGAGTGGGCCGGGCGTCGAGGAAGGCGAGGAGCCAGTCGCGGTGCTGGGCGAGCCGGAAGTAGTAATTTTCTTCGTCGATCTCGACGACCTCGCCCCACTCGGGACCGAAGTTGCCGTCGGGTGCGCGCTCTTTCTCGGTGACGAATTGCTCCTGACGGACGCTGTAAAAACCGGACTGAGTGGATTTGTAAATGTGGCCCGAGTCGTAGAGGCGTTGGAGGATGGCTTGCACGCAGCGGACGTGGAGCGGATCGGTGGTGGCCGCCCAGGCATCGTGGCTGATGTCGAGTTTGGCCCAAAGTTCGCGGGCTTGATCGCTGAGCTTGGCAACGAATTTGGCGGGGGGAACGCCGAGCTTCTCGGCGGATTGCTGAACTTTCTGGCCGTATTGGTCGACCCCGGTGAGGAAGAAGACTTCGCGTCCGAGGCCGCGCTGGTAACGGGCGAGGGAGTCGGCGAGGACTTTTTCGTAGGCGTGGCCGATGTGCGGCGCGCCGTTGGTGTAGTCGATGGCGGTGGTGATGAAATACGGTGTCACGATCCCGTGCAGGGAATCACACCGAGGGGCGGGCGGACGAGGGGAAATGGTGGGGCGAGTTTTTCACCGGAAGGGGGGAAGAAGTCGAAGGAGTGATCTAGCGGCGGATGACCCGGAGCTTGAGAACCTTGGACCGGTTGCCGGCAGCGTCGAAGGCGCGGATCTTGACGAGGGTCGTGCGCTTGTCGGGATCTGGACGAACGACGGCGCGCCAGCGGGGGCCGGGTCCTCGGGTGGGCTTGAAGCCGCCGCGTTGGCCGCGAATTTTGAACTCGACGCGGGCGATGGAGACGTTGTCGGTGGCCTGACCGCGGAAGACGATGCGGCGGCGGGTGGACTCGACGCGGCGGCGGCCTTGGACGCGGACGCGCGGTCGCGTGAGGTCGGGCGCGATGGCGGGAGGGGTGGTGGGTGGAATGAAGAAGACGTAGGCGGCACCGGAGTCACTCGCAGTGTTGTCGTTGATGGCGAGGGGATTATTGATGCCGGCGGCGTTGCTGTCTTCCCGGGTGGCTCCGATGATTGCGGTGTCGCCCGAGATCGCGACCGAGCCGCCGAACTCGTCATCAGGATCGGCGTTGGCGGATTTAAGGTAGGCTCGTTGGAACCAGGTGGTGCCGGAGCGGGAGAAAAGGTAAGCCGCGCCGGACTCGCCGGTCGTGTTGTCGGCTTGCTCACCGTCGACGCCGGTGGCGATGGAGTCCTCGAAGATCGCCCCGACGACGAGATTCGCTCCCGAAAGCGCAACGGATCGGCCGAATTGGTCGCTGAGCTCGGCGTTGGAGGCTTTGAGGTAAGTTTCGGGAAACCACGTCGTGCCGCTTCGGACGAAGGCGTAGGCCGCGCCGGCATCGAAGGTGAGGTTGCCGGTCTGGTCGCCGTTGATGCCGGTTGCGCCGCTGTCTTCGAACGGGGCGCCGACGACGAGACTGTCTCCCGAGATGGCGAGCGCCGTGCCGAATGAGTCTGCCCCATCGGTGTTTGTCGACTTGGCGTAGGCTTGCTGGGTCCACGTGGTGCCCGAGCGAATGAAGACGTAAGCCGCTCCGGATCCGGCGCTGGCGTTGTCGGTCTGGTCGCCGCCGATGCCGGTCGCGCTGCTGTCTTCGAGGGGGGCGCCCACGGCGACGGTGTCGCCGGAGATGGAAACGGCGGTGCCGAAGCGGTCGCCAGCGTCGGAGTTCGACGCTTTGAGGTAGGCTTGCTGACTCCAGAGGTTACCCACCCGAGCGAACACGTAAGCGGCTCCCGCGCTTGGCGCAGCGCTATTGAGTTGGTTGCCGTTGATGAAATTCGAGTCGCTGTCTTCGAACCGGGCACCGACGACGATGGTGTCGCCCGAAATGGCGACCGCGCTGCCAAACTCATCGTTGGCGTCGGAGTTCAGCGCCTTGAGGTAGGCTTGCTGGGACCAGGCGGCTCCGGTGCGGACGAAGACGTAGGCGGCTCCGGCGGCCGAGGCGGCGCTGTTGTTCTGATTGCCGTTGACCCCGTTGGAGTCGCTGTCCTCGAGGTTTGCGCCGACGACGGCGGTGTCGCCGGAGATCGCGACCGCCGCGCCGAAGTTGTCGCTGTCGTCGGTGTTGGAGGCTTTGAGGTAGGCCTGCTGGATCCAGGTCGTGCCGCTGCGGACAAAGACGTAGGCCGCACCGGCGGAGTTGAGGCCGTTGTTCGTCTGGTCGCCGCCGATGCCTTCGGCGGTGCTTTCCTCGCCGGTGGCTCCGACGATGGCGGTGTCGCCGGAGATCGCGACCGCGCCGCCGAAGCGGTCGCCCGCGTCGGTGTTCGAAGCTTTGAAGAAGGCCTGCTGGGCGACGGGGTCGATCGTGACCGGGTAGCGGGCGTCACGGTCGTCGACTTCGATGGCAAAGCCTTTGGCACGGGGGACAAAGCGAGTGGGCAGAGTGCGCCCGTCGGCGTCCCAGGCCAGGAGACCGTCGTAAGTGAGAATGGTCGCGCCGGCTGGGTTGGTGAACTGGACGACGTCGGGGGTGACCGTCGGGGCGAGGCTGCCGCGGACGGCGAGGCTGAGAAGCAACGGATCGCCGTCACTGGCGGCGGGGCGTTTGGTGAGGGTCCAACCCTGCTGGAGGCCGTGGGGGTGATTGACGAACCACTCGGAGAGCGCGGGTGAGCGGCGAATGGCGAGGCGGTTTTCGTCGGCGGTCGCCGAGTTGGCGGGATCGCGCTTGGCGAGTTCAAGCCCCCAGGTCCAGTCGGCGCCGTCGGGGGTGGCGAGGAAGCCGCGGTCGTCGAAGGCGATTGTCCAACCCTGGGAGGGATTGCGGGCGACGTGGGTGCCGTCTGGTTGGACGGTGATCCGGTTTCTCCAGGCATCGTGGGCGGCTCGGATGCCGGTCCAGTCGGAGTTGGCGATGGGGGCACCGTGCGCGCCGGTGAGAGTGGCGGCGATGGTGAGAGCGAGGAGTAACGATTTCATGGACCAGTGAGATTTGCCGGAGTGACCCGCTAACGACCGCGACGGCCGGCGGGAACTGGGAGGTATCTCCGGGAGTTTTTTTGATTGTCGCGCTCGAGAAGCTTCGGTTCAAGGGAAACTTCGTAACCAGATAAGTATCATAACATATTAAACGGCGAAACTCCGCGACCGAGCCTCGCAAAGGCCCGGTCGCGCACGCTGACGCGATGGTGGACGTGACGAGACCTCGGCGGGAAAAGTCTGCGGGTGTGACTGCGAAGGCCGCCAAGCGGGCAGGACAAGGTCGCCGAGCGGAAGGCGCGCTTGGTGCCCGCGGAGGGCTGGGAAACACGTGGGCGCGGGTTCGGCTGACGACCCGGCGAACGACCGTGCGAGGAATCGTAAGCTGGGAATGGACGCTGGCTCTTTCCGGTCACAGAGGGCGGTCGAAAAGGGATGTTCCAAGGCGACTTCGTGATCGGATGAGATTGGTAAGAAAACCCGGGGTAGACTCAATCGCGTGACCGTCGCCGCATCCGAACGCGGAGGGGAGCGGACTCGGTGCCGGCAAGATCGGTGGCGGTGACGACAACGAAACTGACGCCGCGGGCGGCGCGGATCCGCCGACTCCAAGCGGATCCGCTGACGCTGGCGGGAATGGCGCGACCGCGGGTGAGGACGGTGACCGAGCTGAGGGGAAGCAGGCTGGCGGCGACGCCGCGCAATCGGACGCGGGCGCGGGTGAGGCGGCGGAGTTTGCCCGGCTTCCGAACGGAAACGACGGGTTGGCCGTTGGGCAGGATGGTGGCGGTGATGGAATCGAGGACGAGCGGGGGATCGCCGAAGCCCCGGGTGATCTCGAACTCGAGGACGTGGGAGGTGGCCGTCGCGAGGGCATCGAAGGTCTGGGTATTCCACGGATTGCCGTCGATCCCCGAGACGAACAGCTCCGGCGTTTCCAACGCGGTCCGGTTCTGTATTCTGCCGCGATGCGGGACCCGAACGAGCCGAAGATTTACCTGTTGCCGAACCTGATGACGGCGGGGAATCTGTTCTGTGGGTTTGCGGCGGTGCTGCGGATCATCGAGGGGACGCTGCTCAGCAACGGGGAGGCGCTGGCGAGTGGGAAGTATCACGAGGCGATTGCGTTTATCCTGGGGGCCTGCGTTTTTGATCTGCTGGACGGGCGGGTGGCGCGCTTGGGGGGGAACGAGAGTCCGTTTGGGCGGGAATTCGACTCCTTGGCCGACGTGGTGAGCTTCGGGGTGGCTCCGGCGTTGCTCGTCTTCGACATCGTGCTGAGGGAGTTCACGCGGACGGGGTGGGTGATCGCCTTTTTCTACCTGCTGTGCGGGACGCTCAGGTTGGCCCGTTTTAATTGCGTGGCGGCGTTGAGCAGCGAGCAGGCGAACAAGGAGTTTCGGGGGTTCCCGATCCCGGCGGCGGCGGGGGTGATCGCGTCTCTGACGCTCTTCATGCTGTGGATGGAGGAGGGGCAGCGGGAGATCGGGAACTGGAAATTCGTGCTGCCGCCGCTGATGGTTTTCCTGTCGGTGCTGATGTTCAGCGGGGTGCGGTATCCGAGTTTCAAGTCGATCAATTGGCGGACGCAGCGGTCGATTCCGGCGTTTTTGATTCTGATCGTGGTGCTGGTCTTCAGCGCTTTGAATTACGAGTGGATGCCGGCGATTTTGTTCGTCGCGTATCTGGTTTACGGGTTTGTGCGGCCCTACATTTCGAAGGCGTGGCGGCGGACTTTCGAGGATGACGCGGAGGATCCGAACGGCGATGCAGCTTGATTTTTCGCTGAGCGAACCGGACGACGCCGACGCGGACGGAGTGGTTGAGGACGAGGGGCCGCGGGTGTTTTCCGTGGGGGAATTGACGCGCGCGGTGCGCGACGTGCTGGAGGGCGAGATCGGGGAGGTGTGGGTGCAGGGGGAGGTGTCAAATCACCGCCTGCAGTCTTCGGGGCACCAGTATTTCACGCTGAAGGACGCGAGGAGTCAGGTTTCTTGCGTGCTGTTTGCGGGGGCCGCGCGGCGGGCGGGTCCGGCGCGGTTGGCGGACGGGGTGGAGGTGCAGGTCTTCGGTGAGCTGACGGTTTACGAAGCGCGGGGGCAATATCAGCTCGTGGTGCGGCAGGTCCGGGAAGCGGGGGTCGGGGCCTTGCAGGCGAAATTCGAGGCGCTGAAAGCGCGTTTGGCGGCGGAGGGCTTGTTCGACGTGGAGCGGAAGCGGGAGTTGCCACGGTTTCCGAGGCGGATCGGGGTGGTGACGTCGCCGACGGGCGCGGCGGTGCGGGATTTTCTCAACGTGCTGACTCGGCGGATGCCGGGGGTCGAGGTGCTGGTGCATCCGGTGCGGGTTCAGGGGAAGGGGGCGGCGGCGGAGATCGCGGCGGCGGTGCGAGATTTTTCCGAGGAGGGATTGCTGCCGGAAGTGGATCTGGTGGTGGTGACGCGGGGGGGTGGGAGTTTGGAAGATCTGTGGGAGTTCAACGAGGAGGTGGTGGCGCGGGCGATCGCGGAGTCGGCGGTCCCGGTGGTGAACGCGGTCGGGCACGAGATCGATTTCACGATCGCAGATTTTGTGGCGGATTTGCGGGCTCCGACGCCGAGCGCGGCGGCGGAATTAGTCGCGCCGGACGGGGCGGAGCTGCGGCGGGTCGTGGAGGCAGCTGGGGTGAGGCTGCGGCGGGAATTGGGGTCGGCGGTGCGGTTCGCGCGGACGCGGCTGGATGGCTTGGTGGGCGTTGGGTTGGGTCGGGTGCCGGAGCGGGTGCTCCGGGAACGGCGTCAGGTGGTGGATGGATTGGCCGAGGATCTGCTGGCATCGGTGAAGGATGGGGTGCACGAGCGGCGGGAGCGGGTGCGATACGCGGGCGAAGTGCTGCGGGCGCGGCGGCCGGACGCAGCGCTGGCCGTTGTGCGGGAGCGGCTGGGGGAGGTCGGGAAACGACTGCTGGAACTGACTGAGCGCCGGGTTAGGGACGACCGGCGGCGGGTGGAGTCGGCGCGGGGGTTGCTGGCGGTGCTGAGTCCACGGGCGACCTTGGCGCGCGGGTTCACGATGACGATGGGCGCGGACGGGAAGGTGGTGCGGCGGGCGGCGGGGGTGTCGGCGGGGGATGAGTTGGTGACGCGGTTCGCGGATGGGGACGTGGGGGTGCGGGTGAGATGATTTTTTCCGGAAGAGGTGAAGAATTTCTCGGTCGCGAGCTTTCACGGAACGGGATTGAGTTCCGAGGGCAGGTCGCGATGGTGGATTCCAAATGAGCGTCCTTCGTCGGATTTTCCATTGGCCTCGGCGGCACGTGGCTTTGTTGGTCACGTTGGTCACGGTGATGCTGGTGCAGCCGCTGGCTCACGAGATGCGGGCGGCTTGGGGGGCTTACGATGCGCTGGCGTCGGTGATCGCGCTGGCGGTGTTGCTCTTCGTCTTCGATTCGCGGCGGGAGCGCTTGCTTTCGACTGCGCTGCTGGCTCCGGCGGCGTTGGCGGCGGTTGTGCGTTACTGGGAGGCGGGGGAAAAGTCCTTTCTGCCGCTGGAATTGATTTTTCACTTCAGCACGCTGGTTTTCTACGGTTACGCGGCGGGGGTGATTTTGCACGGTATCGTCAAGCGGCGGGGCGTGCGGGCGGATGACGTGATCGGGGCGCTGTGCAGCTATCTGCTGCTGGGGCTGGCTTGGTCGAGCTTGTATCAGGCGATCGAACTGTGGTCGCCGGGGTCGTTCGTGATCCACTCCGACATGGCGGTGAATCTGACGAGTCGGCACGCGCGGCAGGCGTTGTTCAATTACTTTAGTTTTGTCACGTTGACGACGCTGGGTTACGGCGACGTGACTCCGGTCAATCACGTGGCGGCGACGTTCGCCTGGCTGGAGGCGACGTTTGGACAGTTTTACATCGCCGTGGTGGTGGCGCAGGTCGTCGGATTTCGGATGGCACAGGCGGGGCGGACGCGGGGCTGATTTTTGGACCGCAGGCAGGGGAGAAGCTGAAGAGTGAGCGGGTTTTTTGGGATCGGGCTTGTGGAAAAACGGATTCTCCCGCTTATTTCACGCGTGGTGCGATTTCTCGGCAGGCAGGCTCTCGGCGTCGTCGCCGAGTTGGGTGATTACGCTGTTTTTACCGGGACGTCATTTCGGGCGGCGGTCGGTTCGCGGCGGCTCGGGCGACGGGTCGCGCGGGCGATTTATGAGCAGGGGACGTTGTGTCTGCCGGTCATTCTGATCGTGGGGACGTTCACGGGTCTGGTCTTGGGGCTGCAGGGGTATTACGTGTTGAACCGCTTCGGTTCGGAAGGATTGCTGGGAGCGCTCGTCTCACTGAGTCTGGTTCGGGAAATGGCTCCCGTGCTCGCGGCGCTCATGCTGGTCGGGCAAGCCGGGTCGGCTTTGGCTGCTGAGTTGGGTATCCAGCGCAACACCGAGCAGATCGTCGCGCTCGAGACGATGGGGGCAAGCAGTCATGGGTACCTCGTCGCGCCGCGGTTGCTGGCGTCGCTGGTGACTTTTCCGCTGCAGACGGCGCTGTTCGTCGGCGTGGGCTTGTGGGGTGGAAGTTTGTCGGGATCGCTGCTTTTGGGGGTGGAGTCAGGGGTTTATTGGTCGTCGGTCGAGCGGGCGGTCGGAGTGGAAGACGTGCGGGAGTGTTTCATCAAAGCAGCGGCGTTTGGGGTTCTCACGATCAGCGTCTGCGCGTTTCACGGCTTCAACGCTCACCGGTGCCGGTCAGCGACGGGGGCGCGGGCGGTGAGTGCTTCGTCGACGCGGGCGGTTGTGCACTCGAGCATTCTCGTGCTGGCGGCGGATTACGCGATTACCTCGTTTTTGGTCTGATGGGAGCGGAGACGGAAAATGGTGCTCGATTTCTGCGGATAGACGGGCTGCGCAAGAGCTTCGGGGGGCGAGAGGTGCTCAAGGGCGTGAGCCTCGACGTGCGGCGGGGCAGCCTCTTTAGCGTGATTGGGCCGAGCGGGGCGGGAAAGTCGGTGTTCCTCAAGTGCTTGGCCGGCATCGAGCGTCCGGACGGCGGCGAGATTTGGTTCGACGGGCGGCAGCTGGGCATCGGGAACGCCGTGACGCGTCGAAATTTCCGCCGGCGGTGCAGTTTTTTGTTCCAGAGCAACGCGTTGTTCGATTCGCTCACGGCGATGGAAAACGTCGCGCTCCCGCTCGAGCAAACGAGTGACGTGCCGAGGGAAGAGATCCGCGAGCGCAGCCTCGAAGCGCTGCGGCAGCTCGAACTCGAGGAGCACGCCGACCATTACCCCGGCCAGATTTCCGGCGGCATGCAGAAGCGTCTGGCGCTGGCGCGGGCCATCGTCACGCGACCGGAGCTGGTCTTTTTCGATGAGCCGACGGCTGGGCTCGATCCGCTGCGGCGGAACGCCGTGTTTGCGATGATCGCGAAGTATCAGCGCCAATTTGGCTTCACGGCGCTGGTCGTGACGCACGATCTTGCTGAGGCGCTCATCGCGAGCGACCGGGTTGCCTTGCTCAACGGGGGGCAGATGTGTTTTGAGGGGACGGCGGCGGAGTTCGACGCGTCCACGCACCCGACGGTCTGCGATTTTCGCGATAGTGCCACCGCACTTGGCAACACCCTTGCTTCCATCCGGCGGGGCGAAGACACTCCGCCCGAAAACTTATGAAACAAACCCGACTCGAAATTCTGGTGGGTTCCTTCGTCCTTCTCGGGATTGTCGCGATCGCCTACCTCGCGATCAAGATCGGCTCGGGATCGATTCTTGGTGGTGACACCTACGAACTCGAAGCTCGCTTCGCGAACGCCGGCGGGCTGAACAAGGGTAGTAGTGTCCTCATGGCCGGCGTGACGGTAGGACGCGTCGAGGGCGTCGAGATCGATCCAGCGGATTTCAGCGCCATCGCCACGATGCGCGTGCGCACGGCTCTCCAGCTGCCGACGGACACGATGGCGTCGATCAAGACGACCGGTCTCATCGGCGACAAATACGTCGCGCTCGCTCCCGGCGCCGACGAGACCTACCTCGAATCCGGCAATCGCATCATCATGACCGAGTCGTCCGTCGATCTCGAAGGACTCATCAGCAAAATGGCTTTCGGCAGCGTGGAGTCCGAAAGCGCCTCGGCGGACGAACCTCTCACCAGCCCATGAAAGTTTACTCTCTCCTCTTCGCAACGACGCTCATCCTCGCCCACGCCGGCTCGGTTCTGGCGGCGACCGCCGACGCCGACAAGCGTCTCCACTCCGCGGTGGACGGTGCTCTCGCCGTCGCGGCGAAGGCCTCCACCCCCGCCGGTCTCGAGCAAAGTTTGCGTCCGGTGCTGAAAAAATACATCAGCTTTGAGGCAATGACGCGCCGTGCGGTGGGCCCGGGTTGGCGTCAATTCTCCGGCGGCCAACGGGACGAAGCGACGAATCTCTTCACCACGCTCATCATCCGCACTTACAGCGCAAAGCTGACCCCCGGCGAGCAGCCCGACATCACCTACGGAAGTGCGACCGAGCCCGCGGCTGGGCGCGTCGAGGTCCCGACGGAGCTGAACTACCGCGGCGGCAAATACGGAGTGACTTACCGGCTCGAAAAGATCGGCGATTGGATGATCACCGACGTCGTGATCGAAGGCGTGAGCCTGATCGCAAACTACCGCACCCAACTTGACGCTCAGTTTAAAAACGGTGGCGCTGCGGCGGTCATCAGTGCTCTCAACCAATCCGTAGCCAAACCCTGATGAAAATCCGACCCACCCGCCTCTCGTCACTCTTCGCGCTCAGTTCGCTGGCGCTGTTCAGCGCCTGCTCCACCGCTTCGAAAAAGCCGGCGACGTCGGACGCGGCCATCGTCGCCGGGGAGGAATGGGAGCTTGGTGACGAAGGCAGTGGGCGCACCGTGGCTTCGAACGCGGAAGAGATCGACGATCTGGCTGCGGAAGACGATCTCGACGAATACTCGGCCGCCGTCGTGGCGGATCCGCTCGAGCCGTTGAACCGCGCGACGTTTATGCTCAACGATGGGATCTACACCGTGCTCCTGCGCCCGATTTCGACGGGCTACGAATACGCGGTTCCCGAGTTCGCTCGGACCGGGGTGACGAACGCGTTCGAGAACGTCAAATTTCCGGTTCGTTTCGTGAACCACACGCTGCAGGGCAAGTTTGGCCGGGCGGGTAAGGAGACCGGGAAATTCCTGGTGAACAGCACGCTGGGCGTAGCGGGATTCATGCGCGCGGCGGAACGGTTTCCGGCCCTGGCTGATCTACCGGCGGCCGACACGGGTCAGACTTTTGCCAAGTGGGGCATCGGTCACGGCCCTTACCTCGTGCTCCCGATTCTCGGGCCGAGTAGTGTGCGGGACACCGTGGGCTACGCGGGTGATTACGCGTTGAATCCGGTGAACTGGGTGAACTTCATTTACTGCGGCTACGAGTTTTTCTGCCCGCCGAATTGGACGATTGTCTTCCCTGCCGTGAACACGTTGCAGGCGCTGCCGGGTTCGCTCGCCACGCTCGATGCTGCGACCGAGAACGCGCTCGACCGCTACATCGCGGCACGCACGGCCTACATCCAGTATCGCGCAGCGGTCGCCGAGCAGTAGGGAGAGTTCATTCCAGCGGCGCTTTCGGGAGGGGTTCCGGACGGGTCTTTGCAGGCAGCCGGTATGATGAGCTTCACGGAAGTTTGGCAACGGCCGGTGAACCGTCATTCGGCGATCTTGACGCCGAGGGCGGTGAGGGTCGCGAAAAGGATGCACCAAGGGATCACTCCGATGGCGAGGGCGGCGGTGAGCTTCCACTTGGGAGCGCCGAGGGAAAGCCCGAGGAGGGCGCTGGTTTGGGGACCGATGGTGACGGGGGCGATGAGGGCCAACGCCCAGAGGCCGTAGCGATCCCAGATCCGGTAGATGCGACTCGTGCGGTCGGGCGTCGGCGAGACTTTGAGCTTTCGCATGAGCCAGGCGCGGAGGGGTTCGCCGGCGAGGGCGACAACCAGGCCGCCAGCGGCGTAGCCGATCCAGGCGATGATCGCCGTGGCGACGACGGGAAGGCCGAAGGCGACTCCCGCTGGGAGAGCACCGATGAAGTAGAAGAAGCCGAGGGTCCAGACGGCGGCGATGGATCCGAGTAACTGCATGGGGGAAGGCGTAGCAGGGTTTGGGGGGAGTGGGGGTGGGAATTTTGGCCCCCGGGGTGGCGGGGACGCTGGGAGGAGGTCACGGCACCCGCGGTGCGCTTGCCCGACCCGGGCTTGGACGAGGGCTTGCCGTGCAAGCTGGGTTCCGAGCCTTCGGCTCAGAGACTTGTCTCAATTTACCGGGTTGAAAATCGGGGTGTCGAAGTGGAAGAGGCGGGTGGCGAGGTCGTTGAGTGCCAAGCGGGCGTCGGTGAAGCCGGCGGAGAGTTCCTCAAAAATCGCGTCCAGCTCGAAGCGACGGGCATCGCGGTGGTTGGCGGCGGCGTGGAAGCTGGAGCGGCCGAGGCTCTCGTAGAAGGAGAGGTCGGGCGCGCCGCGCTGGGCGCGTTGGTCAATGTTGTCGGCGAAGACTCCGGCGAAGAAGAGGGCTGAGTTGGCGAGGTGGGCGCGGAGGCGGAACGCCTCGGCGGGGCTGGCCTCACGCAAGGCGAGGAGGAGATCGGATAGGTAGGGCGCGGGGGTCGCAGCGGTGCCGCGTCCGGTGTGGGAATAGGCTTCCAGCATCGCGGCGATGTAGTCGGCGGCGTCGCGACTGGACACGCTGGTGTTTTTCAGGACTCTCCGGCAGAGGACGTAGAAGTAGAGGTGTGCGGAGATGCGCAGATTGTCAACGGAATCGAGGATCGCGTCGGCGAGGGCTTCGTGCTCGAGGACCTCGTCGCGGCTGTCGGCATCGAGGAGGAGATCGGCGAGGGAGACGGCGTCGCGGGGCGAGTGGCTGAGCGAGCGGACAATGAAATCGAAATCATCCGCGGTGAACCGGGCACGACAATTGGCGTGAATCATTCCGGGTCCTATTTTAGAGCACGGAGCGTGCCAGCAAAAAGTTTTGAAGTTTTGGAGTTTTGAGGTTTTGAAGTTCCGGGTAATTGAACGGGAGTGAGGATCGTGCGGATGGAGAGGCGGGCGGAGTGGGCGGCTCATTTGGCTTCGTGGCACGGGAAAGAGTGGGGGCACCTGTACGCCGACTGGGATGCGGGGGCGGCGTTGACTGAGTTTCTGGCGGAGCCGGGCGAGGGGTTGCCGGTGACGTTCGTGGCGTTGGAGGGCGAGCGGATCGTGGGGTCGGTGAGTGTGGTTTTTGGAGACATGCCCGGAGCACCTGAGGAATGGAATCCTTGGGTGGCGAGTCTGATCGTCGATCGCGAGGTGCGGGGACGAGGGGTGGGGACGAGGTTGATCGGTTTCGCGGTGACGGCGGCGAAGGAGGCCGGGCACGGGAAGATCTGGTGTCTGACGGAGGAGCGTCAGAGCTTGTTCGAGCGGGCGGGGTTCGAGCGGGTGGCGGAGGAAGCGATGAACGGATGGTCGGTTTCCGTGATGCGGAGAGATACGAATACAATTTGAACAGAAGGTCGCGAAGAGCGCAGAGGGGTGAAAGCGGGGGCGGCTCCCGCTGACGCGGGTTGCCGACTCATTCTCTGAATTTCTTTGCTACCATTGCGACCTTCGGTTCGAAGGTGCATTTTCACCGGGCGAGGATCGTTTCGACCGCCTCCGTGACCTCTTCCGCCGTGATGGCTTCCATGCAGCGGAAGTCGAGGGGGCAGTTTCTTTGGTAGCAGGGGGAGCACTCGACTTGGTGGCGGATGACGATGTGGTGGTCGCCGAGTGGACCCGTCAAGAGAGGCTCGGTGCTGCCGAAGAGGGCGACGCACGGGACGCCGAGGCTGGCGGCGAGGTGCATCGTGCCGGTGTCGTTGGTGACGAGGGTGTGGAGGCGTTGCAGCTCTTCGAGGAGTTGGGCGAGAGTGGTGCGACCGGTGAGGTCTTCGACTTTACCGTCGAAGCCTTGGAGGATGTCCGCCGCAACCGGGGTGTCGGCGGCGGTGCCGACGAGGACGAGGGTGGCATCGGGATGTTTTTCCGCGAGGCTCTGCATGACTTTTCGAAAGCGGGTGGGATACCAGCGTTTGGCGGGACCGTATTCTGCGCCGGGACAGAGACCGATGCGGAGGGGGCCGGTGGGCTTGGGTGCGGGGGGAATGACGAGTTCGCCGCGTTCGGCTCCGACGCTGTCAGCCATGCGGAGGTAATGGTAGGCCTGGTGGCGGGGCCACATTCGTTTTTTTTCGGGACGGACGACGTGGTTGAGCATCCACTTGCGGCTCTCGCCTTCGTAGCCGACGCGGCGGGGGATGCCACCGAGCCAGGTTTCGAGGGCGGTGCGGGAGCTGTTGGGGAAGATGATGGCGACGTCGAAACGGCCGCGGATGCGCCGGGCGACTTTGAAGACGCCGGCGTCGGACGGAACGGCGATGACGTCTTGCACGCCGGGGACGGTGCGCCAGTAATCGGCGAGTTTTTCCCGGGTGAGAACGGTGACGCGGGCGTCGGGGCGACCGGCGGCGATGGCGCGGACGGCGGGGCTGCTCATCACGGCGTCGCCGAGCCAGTTGCTGGAGCGAATGAGGATGCGGAAGGGTTTCAAGGTCGCGGGGTCGGTGGTTGGAGGAAGGTACACGCCGCGTTTGGTGCGGGCTAGGAGGAAGTCGGGGTGGGGGGTCTTCCAGCGGTTGTGGACCCAGAACCAGTCGGCGGGAGACTCGCGGATCTGGGATTCGAGCGCGGCGTTGATGTCGGCCGTGAGCTGGTCGGCGTCGTCCGGGTCGTAGGGGATCGGCGGGCGGATCGAGAGCCGCCATTTCGCGAAGCCGACGGTGAAGCAGGCCATCGGGACGACGCGGGCGCCGGTGCGGGTGGCGAGCGTGGCGGACAGCGGCGAGGTCGAAGCTAGGGCGTTAAAAAATGGGATCCAGAGGCCGGAGTCGCCGGCGTGCTGATCGACGAGGACACCGACGAGATTGCCTTCCCTGAGGTAGGTGAGTGCTTTGGTGAGCCCGCGTTTGCGGTCGAGTGTGGCGGTGCCCTTGGCGCGGCGGTCGCTGTTGATGAGGTCGTCGAGTCTCTTGTTGCGGAGGGCCTGGTAGATGGTGGCGGATTTCCACGGGCGGGCGAGGTAGTTGGCTTGGGCGAGAAGTTCCCAGTTGCCGAGGTGAGAAATGGTGAGGACCACGCCCTTGCCGGCGGCGAGTCCGTCGGTCATGTGCTCGTGGCCTTCGATGGTCATGTGGCGGGCGAGCTGCTCGTCGGTCATCACGGCGACTTTGAAGGCCGAGCAGGTGTTGGCACCGAGGGTGGTGAAATGCCGAAACGTGAGGTGGCGGAGCTCGGTGGGAGATTTCTCCCCGCCGAAGGCTTTGGCGAGATTTGCGTGGGCGAGGCGGCGGTAGGGCGGGAGGGCGAACCAGAGAATCGCGCCGATGGCTTGGCCCACGGCGAAGCAGATCGGGAGGGGGAGGGCGCGAATCGTGGTGACGACGGCGAGTGCGAATGCGTAAATGACTCGTTCCATGAAGAGTGATGCGGTCGGGGACAGTAGGCGGACGGAGACGGAGACGGGAAGAAATTCCGCGACGGCGGGGGGGGCTGCGGGGACGGTGCGGCGAGTGGTTGGTCCGGGGTCGACGATCGGGATGCTGGGCGGCGGCCAGTTGGGGCGGATGTTTGCGCTGGAAGCGCGGCGGCTGGGGTATCGGGTTCACGTCTACGAGCCGAAGGCGGATTCGCCGGCTGGGCAGGTTGCGGACCGAGAGGTGAACGCGGAGTGGTCCGATCTGGCGGCGTTGCGGGAATTCGCAGCGGGGGTGGACGTGGTGACGTATGAATTCGAGAACATCCCGGTCGACGCGGTGGCGGCGGTGGCCGAGAAATGTGAGGTGCTGCCGGGGGCAGGGGTGTTGCACGTCTGTCAGAACCGGGAGCGGGAGAAGACGTTTTTGCGGGAGAATGGGTTTCCGTGCGCGTCGTTTTGGGTGGTGAGCTCGGCGAGGGAGCTGGCGGTGGCGATGGGGGAGCTTGGCGAGCTCGGGGGCGTCCTCAAAACAGCGGAGTCGGGGTATGATGGGAAGGGGCAGGTCAGGGTGATGGTGACGAAGGCCGAAGGTCGGAGTGGCGCGTCGCGCGGTGAACTGGGTGATCGGCAGGAGGCCGATGACACGAGTGAGGATGCCTTGGTGGTTTGGCGGGAGCTGGGGGTGGAGCGGGCGGTGCTGGAAGGGTGGGTCGAGTTCGAGAAGGAGTTCTCGGTCATCTGCGCTCGGGGGCGGGACGGAGTGGTGAGCGTTTTTCCGGTTGCCGAGAACGTGCATCGGGATCACATCCTGGAGCGGTCGATTGTGCCGGCGGGAATACCCGACGCGGCGGCGGCGGAGGGGATGCGGATCGCGGCGGAGATCGCCGAGCGGTTGAACGTGGTGGGCGTGATCGCGGTGGAATGTTTTCTGTTGCGGGATGGATCGGTGCTCGTGAACGAGATGGCGCCGCGGCCGCACAATTCGGGGCACTTTTCCTTCGATGCGTGCGTGACGAGTCAATTTGAGCAGCAACTGCGGGCGGTGTGTGGGCTGCCGTTGGGGTCGGTCGAATTGCTGCGACCGGTGGTGATGGTCAATCTGCTCGGAGATCGGTGGACGGACGGGGAGCCGGATTGGGCGGAGTTTTTGGACGATCCGGACGCGAAGTTGCACCTTTACGGGAAGGTGGAGCCCCGGGCGGGGCGGAAAATGGGGCACGTTTGTCTGCTCGGAGGAAACGCTGGCGATGAGTGAGGTCAACAGCCGGGTGGTGAAGGTGGAGACGCCTTGGAAATTGATCGTGACGGCGGTTTCAGTCGGGGTGCTGTTGTTGTCGGGGATCTTCTTTGCGGTTTGGACGAGCGGGCAGGGGGTGATGGCGGCGAGGATGACGGGAACGGTGGTTGAAAAGGATTTTTTCCCGCTGGCGGAGGAACAGATTACGTTTGGGGTTGATGGTCTGAAGACGGGGAGCGTGGAGGGGAATTACACGCTGACCGTTGACGTGCCGATGATGGATGGGACGGTGGAGGCCTACACCGTGGAGCGGCTGGGGAAGGAGCGCTGGGAGGCGGTGCGAGTGGGGGACTCGTTTGACGTGGGGCCGCTGTTGGTGCGGTAGGCCTGCCGTGGATCGGAGGTTCGTTTTTGCGCGGGAGCTCGCGGGCCGGAAACCGGTGCTCCCCAGCCTGATTTTGAACGGTTTGCGGGGTGGCGTGTCTGTTTTCTTTCCAATTTTATGAGTAGTGTGTCCACGCAAGAGCTGAATCGAGAAGTCCAAGGAACAAACCAATGGGTGCAGCCGTTACTGCAGGAAATCGGGAAGGTGGTGATCGGGCAGAACGTTCTCGTGGAGCGTCTGCTGGTTGGTCTTCTGACCAATGGTCACGTTCTCTTGGAAGGTGTGCCGGGATTGGCGAAGACGCTGACGGTGCGGACGTTGGCTGCGAGCATCAACACGGGATTTCAGCGGTTGCAATTCACGCCGGATCTCTTGCCAGCCGATTTGGTCGGCACGATGATCTACAATCAGAAAGACGGTGAGTTCAGCACGAAGCTGGGGCCGATTTTTTCAAATTTAATCCTGGCGGATGAAATCAACCGGGCCCCGGCGAAGGTGCAGAGTGCGCTGCTTGAGGCGATGCAGGAGCGGCAGGTGACGATCGGCGAGAAGACGTTCAAGCTGCCGGATCCGTTCCTGGTGCTCGCGACTCAGAATCCGATCGAGCAGGAAGGGACCTACCAGCTGCCGGAGGCACAGTTGGATCGGTTCATGTTGAAGGTGAACGTCGGGTATCCGACTCGCGCGGAGGAGCGGGCGATCCTCGACGCGATGGCGACTTCGGCCCCGAAGTTGGACGTGAGCGCGTTGGTCGAGCCGGAGCAAATCATCCGCGCGCGGGAGGTGGTGAACTCGGTCTTCGTCGACGACCGGGTGAAGGATTACATCGTCGATATCGTGTGGGCGACGCGCGATCCGCGGTCGTTCAAACTGAACCTCGATGGGTTGATCCGCTACGGTGCGTCGCCGCGGGCGACGATTTTCCTGACGCTGGCCGCGAAGGCGAACGCCTTCCTGAATGGACGTGGCTACGTGACGCCGCAGGACGTGAAGAGCATCGGGCTCGATATTCTGCGCCACCGGGTGGCCGTCAGCTACGAGGCGGAGGCCGAGGAGGTGACCAGCGAGATGGTGGTCGAGAAAATCTTCGCTGGAATTCCGGTTCCCTGATTCGGCGGCGGCTCGGTCGAGCCCGTTGCTGAGTGGTTGTCATGCAGGACCCGAAGGAAATCCTCAAAAAAATCCGGAAGCTGGAGCTCCGCACGCGCCGGCTGGTTGAGGCTTCGTTTGCGGGGGCCTACCAGTCGGTCTTCAAGGGGCGGGGGATGAATTTCGAGGAGGTTCGGGAGTACGTTGCGGGGGACGAGATCCGGACGATCGATTGGAACGTGACGGCACGAATGGATGCGCCGTTCGTGAAGAAGTTCACCGAGGAGCGCGAGATGACGGTGATGCTGCTCGTGGACGTGAGTGCGTCGGGGGATTACGGGAGCGTCGAGAACAGCAAGCGGGAGCTGGCGGCGGAGGTTGCTTCGATTCTGGCGTTCAGTGCGATTCAGAATAACGACAAGGTTGGTTTGCTCCTCTTCACCGATGAGGTGGAGCTTTTTATTCCGCCGAAGAAGGGTCGGTTGCACACCCTGCGGTTGATTCGGGAGATGATCTACTTCGAGCCGCGGGCGACGGGAACAGACGTGGGGGCGGCATTGGATTATCTCAACAAAGTTGTGCCGCGGAGGGCGGTGGTGTTTCTCATCTCGGACTTCTTCGCGCCGGATTTCTCGAAAGCGCTGACGGTGACCGGGAAGCGGCACGATCTGGTGGCGATGCCGGTGATTGATCCGGGTGAGGAGGAATTGCCGGAGATCGGGATCATTACCCTCCAGGACGCGGAGACTGGGCGGCAGATCGACATCAACACTTCGGCGCGCTCGGTGGCGAATGCGTTCGTGGCGATTCAGGACAAGCGGCACGCGGAGCTGGAGCGGATGTTTCGGAAGCGGCGGATCGACGTGATTGCGTTGCGGACGGACCGGGATTATCTCATGCCGCTGCGGGCATTTTTTGAGAAACGCGAAAGGAGACAAGGGGCGTGAATCCGGAAACTGCGGCTACTCCCGCTCCTTTGCACGACATCGCGGGACCGGTGGAATTTTTCCCTTACCCGGTGTGGGCGGTGGTGCTGGCGGCGCTTGCCGTCTTGGCGGTGCTTGGGTTGCTCGTTTGGTTTTTCTTTCTGCGGAAGCGGTCTTCGCGGGTGGCCTCGAGCCGGGATCGGGCGAGGCGCAAGTTGAGCGAGTTGCGGGAGCGGGTTGGGACGACGGAGGTTTACGACTTCAGTATCGAGGTGTCGGAGGTGTTGCGGCGGTTCATTGAGGAGACGCGGGGGCTGCGGGCAACGACGCAGACGACGATGGAATTCCTGGCGGCGATCGCGAACGATCCGCAGTTTTCGGACGCGGAGCGGGGGTTATTGGCGACGTTTTTGGAGAAGGCGGATCTCATCAAATTTGCGCGGATTCACGCGACGGACGAGGATAGTCGCGGGTTGTTGGAGAGCGCGGTGGGGTTTGTCGATGAGAGCGCGAAGGGGGTGAGAGCGTGAGTGGGTTTGAGTTCATGGGAGTCGGTTTTGCGTATCCCTGGGTGTTGCTGTTGTTGCTGCTCATTCCCATTCTGGCCGTTCTCAAGGGGAAGTTTGGGGGGACTCCGGGGGTGGTATTTTCTTCGACGACGAGTTTGGAAGCGATCGGCGTGCGGCGGCGATCGCGGGCGGGGGATCTGCTCACGGCGCTTTCGCTGCTGGCGTTTGCGGCGTTCGTGGTGGCGGCGGCGCGTCCGCAGTCTGGGCAGACGATCACGCGGACGGAGGCGAGTGGGATCGACATCATGCTGGCGATCGACGTGTCGGGGTCGATGCTCGCGGAGGATTTTTCGATTGGGAATCAGCGGGCGAATCGGCTGGAGGCGGTGAAACGCGTGACGCGGGAGTTTATCGAGCAGAGACCGAACGACCGCATTGGGATCGTGGCGTTTGCGGGTCAGGCCTACCTGGTAAGTCCGTTGACGCTGGATCACGATTGGTTGCTGAAGAATCTGGAGCGGGTGCAGATCGGGATGGTGGAGGACGGAACGGCGATCGGGTCGGCGATCGCGTCGGCGGCAAATCGCCTGAAGGACAAGGAGGCGAAAACCAAGTTGGTGGTGCTGCTGACGGACGGGGACAATAATTCGGGGAAGGTGACACCGCTCACGGCGGCGGAGGCGGCGAAAGCGCTGGGGATCCGGATCTACACGATTGGCGCGGGGACGCGGGGTTCGGCGCCGTATCCGATGCGATCAACGACGGGGAGGCTGATGGGGTATCAGAACATCCCGGTGCAATTCGACGAGGAGACTCTCAAGCAGATCGCGTCGATCTCGGGGGGTGAGTATTTCCGGGCGACGAACACGGCATCGTTGGAAAACATTTTTGGCGAAATCGACAAATTGGAAAAATCCAAAGTCGAGGTTGAGAAGGTGGCGCAATACACGGATTGGTTTCACTGGGCGATCTTGCTGGGTGTGGTGACGCTCACGGGCGAGGTCCTGCTTTCACAGACGATATGGAGACGACTGCCGTAGAAACTGGACTGACTTTCGGGGAGCCGCTTTGGCTCTGGGGGTTGATGTTGGTGCCGTTGCTGGCGGCGTTTTTCTGGCGTGCCCAGGTGAAACGGAGCGGGGCTCATCGAGCGGATCGTGGCGCCGAGGCTGCGGCAGCAATTGGCTTCGGGCGTGAGTCTTCGGATGCGTTGGATCCGGACGGGGCTGATTCTTCTGGCGATCGGGTTGGCGGTGGTGGCGATGGCGAAACCACGGATGGGTTACGTGCAGCGGGAGATCAAGACGAAGGGGCGGGACGTCCTCCTGGCCATCGATACCTCGCGGAGCATGCTGGCCACGGACGTGACACCGACGCGCCTGGCGAGGGCGAAATTGGTTTCGCAGGATCTGATGCTGTTGCTGCGCGGCGATCGGCTCGGGGTGATTGCGTTCGCGGGGTCGGCGTTTTTACAGGCTCCGCTGACGTTGGATGACAACGCGGTGCTGACGACGTTGGACGAGTTGGACACGGACGTGATCCCGAGGGGCGGGTCGAATCTGGCGGCGGCGATCCAGACGGCGATCGATGCTTTCGGAAAGGCCGAGGGGGTGATGCGGGCGCTGGTGATTCTCACGGATGGTGAGGAACTCGACGCGGACGGGGTGGCGGCGGCGAAGCGGGCTGGAGAGGAGGGAATCCGGATTTTCACGATTGGGCTGGGTTCGGCGGAGGGAGCGCTGATTCCGATTCGGACGGCGGACGGGCGGCAGGGTTACGTTTTGGACTCGGCGGGGCAACCGGTGAAGTCGAGTTTGGACGCGGCTCGGCTCGGCGAGATCGCGGAAGTGACCGGGGGCTTTTACACGCAGCTCACGCCGGACGTCGCGCGGGAGGTTTTTACGAAAGGGATCGAACCGCTGGAGGAGCAGGAAACGGGTTTGATGTCGTCGAGGCTACCCATTGAGCAATACGAGTGGCCGCTGGGGGGCGCGCTGATCTGCCTGACGCTGTGGATCTTGCTGGGCGAGGGGCGCTGGGCGGCGGGCCGGACGGGGGCGCGGGTGAAGGCGACCGCTCTGGCAATGGCGTTGGTGTCGGTGCAGGGAAGCGTGGTGGCGAGCGGGATGGAGAGTTATCGGGCGGGGGATTACGCGGGGGCGATGGCAGCGTTCGAGGCGGAAGCTGAGCGGCTGCCGGAGTCAGAGAAGTTGAAGTTCAACGCCGGAGCGTCGGCTTATCAGGCGGGGGACTACGCGAAGGCGGTGGATTTATTTACGGATGCTCTCTTGTCCGACGACGACGGTTTGCGGGAGAACGTGGAATATAATCTGGGCAACTCCTTGGCGCGCCGGGGCGAGGCGGCGAAGTCGGAGGAGGGGAAGAAGGCGGATTGGACGGACGCGATTGATCACTACACCGCGGCGCTGGACCTCGACCCCGGAAATACGTTGGCGGAGGAGAACCGTGAGATCGTGCGGAAGATGCTCGAGGACCTGAACCAGAAGCAGGAAGAGGAAAAAAAGCAGGAGCAGGACAAACAAGACGACGAGAAGCAGGACGATCAAGAAGGCGAGGATCAAAAGGAGAACGATCAGAAACGGGATGAAGAGAACGAAGACGAGGGGAAGCCGGACGAGCAAGACGGTGAGAAGGGGGATGAGCAGGACGATCAGGAGGGCGAATCGGGAGATGAACAATCCGACGACGAGAAGCCGCAGGATTCGGAGGGGGACGAGCAGGACCAGGATGAGTCAAACGACGGTGAAAGTTCGGGGGAACAGGATCAGCCGGGTGCGGAGCCGACGCCGACCCCCGGGGACCCGAAGGAAGGAGATCTGAAGTCCCAAGGTGGGGACGAAGAGCCGGAAGAAGGCGAGCAAGCCGGGGAGGCCGAAGGGGCTGAGGAGGTGCCTGACGGCGAGATGTCGGAGGCGCAGGCTCGCAGCCTGTTGCGATCCATGCAGGGAGACGAGGAGCGGGTGCAAATGATGGAACGTCAGGATGAACGCGGCGTGCGGCGGGATTGGTAGATTTGGTAAATTTGAAATTTGGAATGAGAAATTTGAAATGGGTGGTGGCGTTGGCTGCGGTCGCGGTGGTGGGGGCCGGGACCGTTGACGCGGCGGTGAAGGCGGAGTTGTCGGCGGATCAGGTGGCCATGGGGGTGCCGGTGCAGTTGCAGATCAAGGTCGAGGGGTCGGCGAACGTGCGGGTGCCGCGGACGGTCGACGTGGACGGACTGCTCATCAGTCAGCGGGGGTGGTCGTCGGAGGTGCAGCAGCGGGGGAATCAATCCACGTCGATGGCGGTGATCACGTACCAGGTGCTGGCGCAGCGAGAGGGAATCTTCGAGATCCCAGCGATCAATTTGCAGGTTGATGGGCAAATGGTGACAACGAACCCGGTGACGCTTGAAGTGACGGGTGGCGGGGCGCCGCAGTCGCGGCGGGCGACCCCGGTCTTCCCGGGAACGGGTGGTCAGGCGACGGCGACGCCTGAGCCCGCGCCGAGTGAGCCGGACCCGGACGCTCGGCTGGCTTTCGCCGAGATGGTGATTCCGCGCGAGTCGGTGTTCGTCGGGGAGATGGTGCCCGTCGAAATCCGATTTTACTTCAACAAGAATTACGGGTTTCGGTTGTTAGCGGATCAGCCGACGTTGAGCGGGGAGGGATTTACCGTCGAGGATCTGACGGCTCCGAAACGCGGTGAGCAAATGGTCGGCGGAACGGCGTATCACGTTTTCAGTTTTCAGAGCGCGATCACGCCGGTGAAGTCGGGCGAGTTGGAGATACCCGGGGTAACGATGCCAGCGATCGTGCAGGTGCCGTCGCAGGCGCCCCGGGGGTTTGACGACATTTTCACGCAGTTTTTCGGGAATTCGATGATGACGGATTCGGAGCAGCTGAACGTGACGACTGATCCGGTCAAGCTGGCGGTGAAGTCATTGCCGCGGGACGGGAGGCCGGAGAATTTCAAGGGGGCAATCGGGGATTTCACGCTCGCGATCGACGCGGATCCGAAGACGACGGCGGCGGGTGATCCGGTGACGTTGCGGGCTCAGGTGAACGGGCGGGGAAACTTCAGTGCGATGGGCGAGCCGGCGTTGGTCGGGGTGGAGGGCTGGAAGTCGTACCCGCCGTCGGCGAACTTCGAGGCGGCGGATTCGGTCGGGTTCGGGGGCGTGAAGACGTATGACTTCATGATCGTCGCGACGGCGAAGCAGACGGAGACGCCGGGGGTGGAGTTCTCGTATTTCGATCCGGCGAAGGAAGAATACGTGACGCTCGAGGGGAAGCCGATCGCCGTGGTGGCGGAGGCAGCGGTCGCGACGCCGACGCCGGACGCGGGCGGAGCGCCCGCGGGAGCTGACGAGAACGGCGCGGTCGCCGCGGTGGGATCCGCGAATCCGGACGTGCCGGGGCGGGCGGGCGTGCTTGAGTCGGCGACGCGGCGAACGTTCACCCCGCCGGTAAGGCAAGTGGGTTTTCTCGCGGCGAACGCGGTTGCACTGGTGACGGTGCTGGGACTTGCGGGGGTGTTTCTCATGCGGCGGCTGCGGTCTGGGGAGCGCGCGCGCCGGGCGGCATGGCGTCAGCGCCACGCGACGTTGGTTGGGAGGTTGCGGGATCCGTCGTTGGACGACGGGGAATTTTTGGCCCTGGCGGAGGAGGATCTGGATGGGCTGGTGGAGGCGGCTGCGGCGGACGGGCACCGGGAATTGATCCGGTCCGGGCAGCTGTCGGAGCCGGGGATGGCGGCCTTGGAAGGTTTGCTGGCAAAGGGGGACGAGCGGAAGTTTGCGAGCGGCGCGGAGGTGACCGTCGGAGCGGATGAGCGGCGGGCGGTGGTCGCGGCGTTGACCGAGTTAGGGGGTGGGCGATGAGAGTTGCGATGCGAATCGGGCTGATCCTGGTGACGGTGTTTGGGGCGATCTTGGCGCGGGCGGACGACGGGGCTCTGGCGAAAGCGAACGTGGAAATGGCGGTCGAGGATTATCCGAAGGCGATCGCGGCTTACGAGGCATTGATCGGCGACGGCCAGGTGAGCGCGGAGGTTTATTACAACCTTGCGGTGGCGTTGGAGAAGTCGGGGCGGGTGGTGGACGCTTCGGTGAACTACCGGCGGGCGTTGGTGCTCGATCCGGGGCTGCGGTCGGCGAACAACAATCTGGCGTTGTTGGCGGCGGACCAGGGAATCTCGATGCGTCCTCGGAAATGGTTGAACGACGTGACGATGGTCGTGCATCCGGGGTGGCTGCAGGGCTTGGGTGCCGCGCTCGGTTGGGTCGGAGTGGCGGGATTGGCGGTGGTGATTTTTGGCCCGAAGCGACGGTCTGGTCTGTTGGTTGGTGCGATCGCGGCGGCGATGGCCGGGGGGGGGCTGTTTGCGATGGGCGTGGTGGCGGATCCGCGGGTGGCGGACGCGAACCTTGCGGTCGTGACGCAGGTGGGGGGCGTGGATGCGTTGGCCGGGCCAGCGAAAAACTCGAGCGTGGTCGATAAGCTGGCTGCGGGGGCGGCGGTCGGGGTGCTGTCGCCGCGGGGGGCTTGGACTTACGTGGAAGTGGCGGCCGGGGCACGGGGGTGGGTGGCGTCGGATGCGTTGACGATGGTGGTGCCGGAGAAGGGGTTGTGAGGGCGGGAACGGGTGGCGTGGGCTGCCGCTGGTCGGTTTTGGGTTTGCGGGGGTGGTTCGTCGGAAGTCGGGCCGAGCGCGGCGCGACCTGCCCACCCTTTCTGAGGGCGCTGCGTGTTTTTTGTCTTTTTGCGCTGTTGGTGGGGTCGGCTCGGGGGGAAGAGAAACTTTCGAAGTTGCTGACGGAATTGACGCCGCCGGAGCCGGGAAGTTTTCCGGCGATGCCGGGGTTCACGGCGAGCTACACGTTTGGGTGGTCGAACACGATCGATGCCGCTTCGACGGAGGTGGACATTACGCGGACCGGGGGTCGATTCGGCGCCAAGCCGGAGTATCAGGTGGTCGTGACGGGGGGATCACTGGGGATGGTGCGGTTGCTTTGGAATTTCGAGGCGGAGCACCGATCGTGGGTGGATGCGCGGACGCTGCGGGCGAGCCACTTTTGGGAATACGACCGCTACAGCGACCGGACGATCACAACGAACGTGAGCTTCACGCCGGAACAGGTCTGGCGTCAACGGGTCGTGAGCGTCGACGATAAGGTCGGGAAGTGGAAACGGATCGAGGTGCGGGACATTTTCGACATGGCGGGGGGGCTGCTTTTCGTGCGGAGCCAGCCGCTTGAGGATGGTGACGAGGTGAGCTTCCTGGCGTATCCGGGGGATTCGCCTTTTTACGCCGCGGCGAAGGTCGAGGGGCGGGAGACGATCGAGGTGATGGGGGCCGCGCGGAAGGCGATCCGGCTGTCGCTGAAGCTGCGAAAGATCGAGGTGAAGAGCAAAAAGCTGAAGCGGCTCACGGACTACGATAAATTTCGGGGGGGGCAGATCTGGGTGTCCGACGATGAGCTGCGGGTGCCGCTGGCGGCGCAGATGCAGATTTTTATTGGTTACGTGGCGGGGGAGATGACTTCGTTTGAATTGAAGTAGGTGAGGCGGGGGCGTTTGGCGGATTGACGGAGGCGGGGACGGTTGGTTGTCTCTGTCGCTCGATGAGACCTTCGTTTCAGCCTTCGCTTCACGAATTTATTCGGCTCTCCGCCGACTACAATGTCGTGACGGTGTGGTGCGAACTCGTGACGGATTACGAGACGCCGGTGTCTGCATATCAGAAGCTCGGGGCGGACGCGCCGAGCTTCCTCTTCGAGTCGGCGGAGCAGAGCGATCACGTGGGACGGAACTCGTTCCTCGGGACCGGAGCGCGCTGGACGATGTCCGCGCACGGGCGGTCGATGCGGGTCGTCGAAAATGGCGAGAAGCGAGAATACGAGACGGCGACGGATCCGCTCGAAGAGCTGGAGCGGCGGATGGCGGGGTATCGAATCGCGCCGCAGGAGGGGTTGCCGCAGTTTCGCGGTGGGGCCGTCGGGTATCTGGCCTACGACGCGGTGCGGTGGGTCGAGCCGACCGTCGCGGAGGCACCGAAGGACGAACTGGGCGTGCCGGATTTATTCTATTTGATGACCGACACGATGGTGGCGTTCGATCACCGGAAGCGGCGGATGAAGGTGATGGCCAACGCGTTCGTCGAGGGGACGGACCGGGAGGCGAATTACGCGGATGCGGTGTCGCGGATTTTGAAGGTGCTTGGCAAATTATCGGAGCCACTGGCGGTGACGCCGATGTTCACGGGCGAGGTGCCGGCGGCGGGGGCGATGGCCTGTAACACGACGAAGGAGCAATATTTCGCGATGGTCGAGGCGGCGAAGGAATCCATTCGCGCGGGGGACATTTTTCAGATGGTGCCTTCGCAGAGGTTCGAGGCGGAGTTCACCGGGAACGCGCTGGAGCTGTATCGGGCGCTGCGGTTCGTGAATCCTTCGCCGTATCTTTTCTGTCTGCGGGTCGAGGATGGGTTTTCGATCGTGGGGAGTTCGCCGGAGGTTCACGTGCGGGTGACGGATGGGCTCATCGAAATCCGACCGCTGGCGGGGACGCGGAAGCGGGGGGAGACGGAGGCCGAGGACCTGGCGTTGGAGGCGGATTTGCTCGCGGACCCGAAGGAGCGGGCGGAGCACCTCATGCTGGTCGACTTGGCGCGGAACGACGTCGGGCGGATCGCGGAATTTGCCAGCGTGGTGGTGGAAGATTTCATGACCGTCGAGCGCTACAGCCACGTGATGCACATCGTTTCTCAGGTGTCGGGGCGGCTGGCGGGAGATCGCAATGGCTTCGACGTGATGCGGGCGACGTTCCCGGCGGGGACGGTGTCGGGATCGCCGAAGGTGCGGGCGATGCAGATCATCAACGATCTCGAGCAAAGCAAGCGGGGCGTTTACGCGGGGGCGGTGGGGTATTTTGGCTTCGATGGAAATCTGGATTCCTGCATCGCGCTGCGGACGATCGTGCTCAAGGACGGGGTGGCTTACGCGCAGGCGGGGGGCGGGTTGGTTGCGGACTCGACGGCGGAGGGTGAGTATCAGGAGAGCGTCAACAAGGCGATGGCGGCGGCGCGGGCCATCGAATTGGCGCGGACTCTGGCGGAGGACGGCAAATGATTCTCATCATCGATAACTACGATTCGTTCACCTACAACCTCGTGCAGTATTTCGGCGAGTTGGGGGCTGGGCCAGTCGTGCGGCGGAACGATGAAATCACGGTCGAGGAGATCGCGGCGATGGGGCCGGAGCGGATTTGCATCTCCCCGGGGCCGGGGACGCCGGCGGACGCGGGGGTGAGCAATGACGTGATCCGGGAGTTCGGTGGGAAGGTCCCGGTGCTGGGTGTGTGCCTGGGGCACCAGTGTCTCGGGGAGGTTTACGGCGGTGAGGTCGTGCGGGCGGGGCGGCTGATGCACGGAAAGACTTCGCCGATCCGGCACGGGGGGACGGACGTTTTCGCGGGATTGCCGGATCCCTTCGAGGCGACCCGGTATCACTCGTTGATCGTGAGGCGGGAGACGTTGCCGGATTGTCTGGAGGTGACGGCGGAGACGGCGGAGGGCGAGATCATGGGATTGCGGCACCGGGAGCTGGCGGTGTATGGCGTGCAATTTCATCCGGAGTCGATTTTGACTTCGGAGGGGAAGCGGCTGTTGGGGAATTTTTTGGCGTTGTAGCGGGGCTTTTGGTTCGGTTGAGGCTGGGGTATTTGAGCGGTAGGCGGGTTCTGGGGGATGGCTGGGAACGCACGGCGTGACCTTTTCCACGTTTTTGGATTTGGGTTCGCGGGGGGTGGGTTCTACGTTTCGCCATTATGCCGACTTACGTTTATGAGACGACTGACGCGAAGGTGGTGCGTCGGTTCGAGGTGAAGCAATCGATGCGCGATGAGGCTCTGCGGTTTGATCCCGACTCGGGGAGGCCTGTTCGGAGGGTGATCTCGGGGGGATACGGCTACCTAGAAAAGGGGAAGCAGACCGAGTCGAAGGCGGCGGGCGGTGGGTGCGGGTCCGGAGCCTGCGGTTGCTGCTAATTTATGGCGAATCGCAAGGCCCACTTGGGCATCATTTTCTTCACGATCTTCATCGATATGGTGGGGTTCGGGATCGTGATTCCGGTGCTGCCGCGTTACGCGGAGCACTTTGGGGCTTCGGCGATCGAGAATGGACTTCTCGTCGCGGCGTATTCGTTCGCACAGTTTTTGGCGGCTCCGATCCTCGGGAAATTTTCCGACCGGGTGGGGCGGAAGCCGGTGCTATTTGTGAGCATTCTTGGGACGTCACTGGGGTTTCTCATGATGGGTCTCGCCGGGGCGTTGTGGATGTTGTTCGTGGCGCGGATCGTCGACGGGATTGCCGGGGGCAACATCGGGACGGCGCAGGCTTACGTGGCGGACGTCACGACGCCGGAGAAACGGGCGAAGGCAATGGGGCTCATCGGGGCGGCGTTTGGGTTGGGTTTTGTGTTTGGTCCGGCGCTGGGTGGGTGGTTGAGCTCGGCGTATGGGTATCAGAGTCCGATGTTCTTCGCGGCGGGGCTGGCGCTGGTGAACGCGGTCATGGTGCTGGTGATCCTGCCGGAGAGTCTGCCGAGGGAGCGTCGCGGGGTGCAGGCGCGGGAGTCGATCTTCGCGGTGTTTCAGCACGCGGACCAGCGGGTGTATTCGCTGGTAACGGCGGCGTATTTTTTCCTGATCACGGGATTCTCGATGATGACTTTCGTCTTCGCGTTGTTCCTCTGGCACAAATTTGGGATGGATGAGCTGCACACCGGGAACATCCTCGGGATGGTAGGGATCATCGGCGTGATCATTCAGGGTGGGCTGATCGGGCGGCTGGTCGCGAAGTTCGGCGAGGCGAGGTTGGCGACGTTTGGATCGCTGGTGTTGGCGGCGAGTCTGTTTGCGCTGCCGTGGGCGGGAGGGCTGGGGATGCTGCTGGTCTTCAGCGCGGGGATCGCGGTCGGAAATAGTCTGGTTTCGCCGACGCTTACGAGCATCGCGTCGCGGAGTGTGGACGAGAATTGGCAGGGGCGAGGGCTGGGGTTGGTGCAGTCGGCGGGGAGCGCCGCGCGGTGGGTGGGGCCGGCGATCGCGGGCGTGTTGCTGAGTTTCGACGTCGGCCGCGGGAAGGAATTCTACGCGCAAACGCCGCTTTGGACCGGGGCAGCACTGGTGGCGCTGGGGATGGTGCTCACGCTCGCGCTGCCGCGGCGGATGAAGGCGGATCCGGTGAACGGCGACGCGGTCGCCGCGTAGAGATCGGCTTTCGATTCGGTCGGTTGGCCGCAAAAAGGCGCAAAAAGCGCAAGAGGGGTTGGATCTTTTTAATCCGGTCTTCATCTTTTTGAGCCTTCTGCGCCTCTTCGCGACACAGGCGGCTTTTCGGATTGCTTCGGGATTGGCTCTCCCTAGGGTTTGCCGGGCTGTTCAGCCATGTATCGTTCCAAGCCCGAGATCAAGATTTTCACCGGAAGCGCGCACCGGGAGCTGGCGCAGAAGATTTGCGATTACCTCAGTGTGCCGCTCGGCGACGCGACGGTGACGTCTTTTCCGGACGGTGAGACGTTCGTCAAAATCAACGAGAACATTCGCGGACGGGACATCTTCATCGTTCAGCCAACGTGTCCGCCGACGAACCAAAATCTCATGGAACTGCTCATTCTCGTCGACGCGGCGAGGCGGGCGAGCGCGGAGCGAATCACGGCTGTGATTCCATTCTTCGGCTACGCGAGGCAGGATCGGAAGGATCAACCCCGGGTGCCGATCACCGCGAAGCTGGTGGCGAATCTACTCGTGGCGGCGGGCGTAAACCGGGTACTCACGATGGACCTGCACGCGCAGCAGTTGCAGGGCTTTTTCGACATCCCGGTCGATCACCTGCACGCTTTGCCGGTGCTCGAGCGGTATCTTTCGACGAAGAAATTCACTAACCTCGCGGTGGTCTCGCCGGACGTCGGTGGCGTAAAAATGGGCGCGGCCTACGCGCAAGCGCTCGGAGCTTCGTTGGCAATCGTCGTCAAGCGGCGGGTGTCGGCAACGGAAACGGAGGCGCTGCACGTGATCGGCGACGTTGAAGGGAAGACAATTTTGATCGTCGACGATCTGACCGAGACAGCGGGCACGATCACCGGGGCGGCACGGATCTTGCGCGAGCGCGGCGCGGGCGAGATTTATGCTGGTATTTCCCACGCGGTATTGACAGAAATGGCGGTTGAGCGATTGAAAGACTCCGACATCAAGGAGTTGATCACGACTGACAGCACGCCGGTTCATCCGGGTGCCGAAGGTCGAGTGAAGGTGTTGTCCGTCTCGGAACTTCTGGGCGAAGGCATCAGCCGGATTCACAACGATGAATCGGTAACCTCGCTCTTCCAGCTCAAGAATAAGTAACCTCATCCTCTGATATCATGTCCAAGCAAGTGAAACTGGCCGCTCTTCCCCGCGCCGAATCTGGCCGCAACGCCGTCAAACAAGTCCGCGCTCGTGGCGGCATCCCCGCAAATCTCTACGGCGGGGGCGTTGCTCCGGCGAACCTCGAGATCAACCGCAAGGAGCTGGATCGCCTGCTCGCTCACGCGGCCAGTGAGCACGTGCTGGTCGACCTCGAGATCGGCGGCGAAGGCGCGCGGAACCAACTGACGATCATTCAGGAAGTGCAGAAGCACCCGGTGCGGCGCGATGTTTTGCACGTTGATCTGCTGGCCGTCTCGCGGACGGAAAAGATTACGTCCGAAGTGCCGATCGAGCCCCAGGGTGACGCGGTCGGTGTGAAGCAGGGTGGTGGTGTGTTGCAGCAGCTCACGCAGGCTTTGGAGGTCGAGTGTTTCCCGCAGGACCTGCCGGACGTCATTCACTACGACGTGACGGAGCTGAAAATCGGCGTGCCGGTTCACGTGAGTGATCTCAAACTGCCGAACGGCGTCGAGGCCAAGGCCGAGCCTGACCAAGCAATCTTCCTCATCTCCGAGCCGAAGGTCATGGAGGAGACCGAGGACGCTGGCACGACCGCTCCAGAAGTTATCTCTGAGAAGAAGGATGGCGAGGCGGGCGAGACCGCCGAGGCGGATTCCGACTCCAAGAGCGAGGACGCGGAGTCTTAACCGACCGCGTCCGAGTGTCCGATGGATCCAACCCCGGTGCCGGCGAACGACGGCTCGCGCTGCCGTCTCGTGGCTGGACTGGGGAATCCTGGTCGGCGCTACGAAGGGACGCGGCACAACGTGGGTTTTCTCGTGGTCGATGAGCTCGCTCGCCGAGGCGGGTCCAGCCTGCAGCACGAGACAAAATGGAACGCTGACGTGGCCGCCGGTGCTCGCGACGTTTGTCTCATGAAACCCCGGACTTTTATGAATCTGAGCGGGGAATCGGTTGGCAGCTATTGCCGCTTTTTCAAGCTCGAAGCTGGCGAGGCCTTGATCGTGATCGACGACGTGGCACTGCCGCTCGGGAAGCTGCGGCTTCGGAAGTCGGGAAGCGCGGGCGGGCACAATGGCCTTGAATCCGTTCTGATGCATCTCGGGACGGCTGAAGTGCCTCGGCTCCGGGTCGGAATCGGTGGATCGGAAGCGGCGGCGCTGCACGGACACGTCCTCGGGAAATTTACCAAGGCTGAACGGGTGGACGTCGACGAGGCGATCGTCCGGGCGGCTGACGCGGTGGGCTGCATCTGCGAACGCGGATTTGGTGCCGCGATGAATCTTTACAACTGACAACTAATCAACTGACTAAACGAACATGAAAAAGAAATACGAAGCCCTGTTCGCGCTCGACACGCGCGGCAAAGAGGAGAGTGCCAAAGAAATCATCGAACGCATCGAGAAGGATCTCGCAGCGGGCGGAGCGAGCGTCGAGCAGACCCAGCGTCTCGAAAAGCGGGAACTTGCCTACGAGCACAATCATCTCAAGCAGGCGTATTACGTTAATTTTGTGATCGAGACGGAGCCATCGAAGATCGTGGAGCTGCAGGCGAAGTTTAAGCTCGACGCCGACGTTATGCTCCAGAACTACTTGGTGCTTCCGGCGGTCAAAGCGGCAGCCTGATTCGCACCACCGAAATTCGACTTAACCACCCAGTAGCACCATGGCCAGCGTCAACAAAGTCATCCTGATCGGAAACCTCACCCGTGATCCCGAGGTGAAATATACGCCCAAAGGCATGGCGGTTGCCGAAGTCGGTCTCGCGGTGAATCGCAACTACACCGTTGACGGCGACAAGCGCGAGGAGGTGACGTTTGTCGATTGCGAGCTTTGGGGCAAAACCGCGGAATTGGCGGGTCAGTATCTCTCGAAGGGGCGTCCGGTCTATTTCGAGGGCCGATTGAAGCTCGATACTTGGGACGACAAGACGTCGGGGGCCAAGCGCAGTAAAATGCGCGTGGTCGTGGAGACGATGCAGTTCCTTGGTTCCCGCGGTGACGGCGACGGTGGTGGCGGTGGCGGTGGCGGTCGTAGCAGCAGCCGCGAATACGACGATGGCCCGGCGGCGCCTCCGCAGCGTTCACGGCCAGCGCCGAGTCGGCCTGAGCCAGAAGAAGAAGACGAGATTCCGTTTTAAGTCGGGTTACGCCGCGGCGTGCCTTTTTTACCCTTTGAGGGAGCCGCTGTGCGCTGGGACGGCGCGGCGGATGATGGCGTCGCCGGTGAGGAGCTGGATGGCGTAGAAGATGAGGAGCGGGAGGAGGACGGCGCCCAGATCAAGGCCGGTGCCGAGGAAAATGGCGTTGGCCAGCGGGATGCCGGCTGCGAGGGTTTTCTGAGTCGAGCAGACGAAGGCGGTGATGGTGTCGTCGGTCGCGAATCGTTGGCGGCGGACGGCGACGGCAGCGAGGATGATCTGCAGGGCGAAGAGGACGAGGCAGAGGGCGGCGGTGATGGCGAAGGTGCCAGTGCCAAGGCGAGTCCAGAGGTCTTCACGAACGCTGTTGGCGAAGGCGACGTAGATGACGAGAAGGATGAGGGCGCTGTTGAAGTTGTTGAGTTTTGATTTGTGGCGGGCGGTCCATTCGTGGATTGGGCGGCGAACGAGTTGGCCCAAGAAGATCGGGGGGAGGACGGCGGAGGCGGTGTTGAGAAGCGCGGTGGCGACGTCGATACCTTGGCCGGAATCTGCCGGCGCGAGAAGGCCGACGATGAGGGGGGTGAGGATGACGCCGACGAGGTTGGCGGCAGTGGCGTTGAAAATGGCGGGGGCGAGGCTGCCGCCGGCGCGGACGGAATACACGATGGAAGTCGAGATTGTGCAGGGAAGAGCGCCGAGAAGAATGAATCCGCTGACGAGAGATGGGGTGAGGTGGGGGCGGGCGGGGAGGAGAAGAATCAGGACGAGAATGGGGGTGACGATGAAGAGAAAAACGTGGACGAAAAGGTGAACACGCCATTTCGCGAGGCCGCCGAGGATGGTCTCGGTCGGGAGGATAAGTCCGTTGACGAAGAAGACGAGGAAGACGGCGGCGGTAGTGGCGAGCTCTGGGTGAAAGGGGCCGTCTGGATCGCTCGGGCCGGGGAGCGCGGCGGCAAACGCGATGGCGCCGAGGATGCCGAGGACGAACCAATTGGAGCGGAGGAAGGTCATGGGTGAATGCGGTTTCGCGCTAGGAATGCGGAGAACGCCGAGGGCAATTGGTGGGACTCGATTTGAGTTGGAGGCGAGGCGTTCGACGTTTCTTCAAAACAACCTTCCGCCGAAATTGACGAGGAAGCCGAGATGAAAGTTCGAGAGCTTGCGGTCGCTTGAGACCGTTTTTTGCCAATGATGACGGCAAGGGCTTGAATGGATTCGGGTTCGCTGAGGACAAGCTTCGTTGATCACGAGTTCATTGCGAACGACCTCGTCGAAGCGCTCTTTCCGCAGTTCGATCTGGGTCGGCTCTTCGCGTTCGACCTGAAGCCCCAATTTTATCACCTCGCTTGCTAGACGAACGTCGAAGACCGACTCGAGGAGGCCGAGACCGGGTTTACGGTGGAGTTCGAATGCAGCTTTCGCGACAAGTGGGGCGATCTCGTCGTCCGGCATTGGCAATTCTTGGCGTTCTCCCCGTTCTTCGCGCGAGCAGAATCACCTCGTGCGCAAAGTTGCGGCGACCGGAGTGCGGTGGTAAATTTTTCCCTTGGTTGACGCGGATTCCCCGCGTTTTCTACTCCGCCCGGTTCCGTGCCGGGACCTAACTCGTAACGAATTTTGTCTATGAATCACGCTCTGCCCAATTCCGATCTCGTCCGCCGCTCCCTTTACTCGGCGGAAAACGAACACGACGCGTGCGGCGTTGGGATGATCGCGCAGGTGAGCGGGAAACGTTCGAACAAGATTCTCAGGATCGGCCTGCGTTCGCTTTGCAGCCTCATGCACCGCGGAGCGCTCGACGCGGACGCGAAGACGGGCGATGGCGCTGGAGTGATCACGCAGATCCCTTACAAGGTTTTTGCGCCGGAGGTCGCGCGGCTGGGCCATCAGCTCTACAAGGAATCGGACCTGGGCGTGGGCGTGCTGTTCCTGCCCCACGACAACGCTTACGCGCAAGCGCGAGCGAAGGCGATCACGCAGGAAGTGATCGAGCGGCGCGGGATGTTTTTCTTCGGCTGGCGGGAGGTGCCGATCAACCTGCGCGTCCTCGGTGACAAGGCCCAGACGACGATGCCGCGCATCGAGCACGCGCTCATCGGAAAGCCGTGGGAAATGGCGGACGCCGACTACGAAAAGCGACTCTTCCTGGCTCGTAACGAGATCGAGAAGGCGGCCGCTGAGGCGAAGATTCAGAACTTCTACATCCCGTCCTTTTCTCACCGGACGATCGTTTACAAAGGACTGCTCGTCTCGGCTTCTTTGGAGAAATTTTATCCCGACCTGTCGCACCCGGACTACGAGACGGCGATCGTCGTTTACCATCAGCGCTACAGCACGAACACCTTCCCGACGTGGCCGCTGGCTCAGCCGTTCCGGATGATGGCGCACAACGGCGAGATCAATACGGTGCGGGGAAATCGCAACTGGACGCACGCCCGCGAGTCGGAGTTGCAGGCGGATTTCTGGGGCGAGGACATCGATCTGCTAAAGCCGATCATCCAGCCGGGCGGGTCGGATTCCGCGAGCCTCGACAACGTTGCGGAGGTGGTGTCGATGTCAGGCCGGAGTCCACTGCACACGATGACCATGCTGGTTCCACCCGCGTGGCGGACGGACCGGAAGATGCCGGACGACCTGCGCGCGTTCTACGAATATCACCGCTGCATCTGCGAGCCTTGGGATGGACCGGCGGCGCTCGTCTTCACGGACGGGACAACGGTCGGGGCTTGCCTGGATCGGAATGGACTGCGCCCAGCGCGATACAAATTAACGAACGACGGCATCTTCACGCTGGGATCCGAAGTTGGCGTGGATGGGCTTGCCGCGACGGACGTGATCGAAAAGGGGCGGCTGGCTCCGGGCGAGATGATCGCGATCGACACGGCTGAAGGGAAATTGCTCCACGACACCGAGATCAAGGCGAAGCTCGCGGCGGGCCAACCTTATGCGAGTTGGCTCGCGGAGAATCTTGTGCGCGTCGACAAGTCGACGGACGACGAGATCAAGCCGACGACCGACGAGGTCGACATCCTGACGCTGACGCAGCGGCAAGTTGCGTTTGGCTACAGCAGCGAGGAGGTCGATATGATCCTCAAGCCGATGCTGAAGACGGGCGCAGAGGCGGTCGGTTCGATGGGCGACGACACGCCGCTGGCGGTGTTGTCGTTGCGGCCGCGGCTGATCTACACGTATTTTCGGCAGCTGTTCGCGCAGGTGACGAATCCGCCGATCGATCCGATCCGCGAGAAGCTCGTGATGTCGTTGCACACGGTGTTGGGCTGGCGGCGAAACCTGTTGAGCGAGACGCCGGCGCATTGCGAGCAAGTGATGATCGATACCCCGATCCTTCTGGACTCGGAGCTGAAGAAATTGCGGACTCTGCCAGCGCCGCACGCGTCGGCGACGGTCTCGACGCTTTGGTCAGTTGCTGAAGGGCCCGCTGGTCTCGCTGCGGCGGTCGAGCGGATCCGGCAAGATGCCGCGACCGCCGTCGAGAATGGCGCGCGGATTCTCGTGCTTTCGGATCGCGGCGTTGACCACGCGAACGTTGCCGTGCCGGCGCTGATGGCCATGGGCGCGGTGCACCATCATCTGCGGCGGGTCGGGAAGCGGATGCGCGCAAGCGTGGTCGTGGAGACCGGCGAGGCCCGGGACGTGCATCAGATCGCGTGCCTCGTCGGCTACGGCGCGAGCTGCGTGAATCCTTACCTTGCGCTGGAGACGGTGCGTGAGCTCGTCGAGAATGGCGGGGTCGAGGGCGACTACGCCTTTTGCGCGAAAAATTACCGGACGGCGCTCGAGAACGGGCTGCTCAAGATCATGTCGAAGATGGGGATCTCCATCGTGAGCAGTTACCGCGGAGCGCAGGTCTTCGAGGCCATCGGCATCGGCGATAACCTCATCGCCGGGTGCTTCAAGGGGACTTCTTCGCAGGTCGGCGGAGTTGGTTTCGAGGAGATCGCGCGGGAAATGCTGGTCCGCCACGAGATGGCGTACGCCAACGCCGTGCCGGTCGAGGCCGGGAAGCTGGAGGATCCGGGTTTCTATCGGTTCCGCCGCGGGGGGGAGACGCACGCCTACACGCCGCCGGTGATCCAAAACTTCCACACGTACGTCGGCATCAAAGGCGCGGACAAAGCGGGGAAGCTGGAGGATTACGAAAAATACGTCGCCGCGTTGGTGGCGTCGCGTCCGAGCGCATTTCGAAATCTCCTGGAGCTGCTGCCACTGAGTTCGGGACCGGTGCCTTTGGACGAAGTTGAACCCATTGAGGAAATTCGTCGCCGCTTCACGACGGCGGGCATGTCGCTCGGAGCGTTGAGTCCCGAGGCGCACGAGACGCTCGCGATCGCGATGAACCGCATCGGCGGCAAGTCGAACAGCGGCGAGGGCGGGGAAGATCCAGCGCGCTTCAAGCGCCGGGAAAACGGCGATTGGGCGAACAGCGCGATCAAGCAGGTCGCGTCCGGGCGATTTGGCGTTTCAGCGGCTTACCTCGCGACGGCAAAGGAGATCGAAATTAAAATGGCGCAGGGCGCGAAGCCGGGTGAGGGCGGGCAGCTGCCGGGCCACAAGGTGACGGCCTACATCGCGAAGTTACGGCATTCCGTCGAAGGCGTGACGCTCATCTCGCCGCCGCCGCACCACGACATTTACTCCATCGAGGATCTGGCTCAGTTGATCTACGACCTCAAGCAGGTGAATCCACGGGCGCGGATCTGCGTGAAGCTCGTGGCGGAGGCCGGCGTCGGCACCATTGCGGCGGGCGTGGCGAAGGCGCACGCGGACATCATTCTCGTGAGCGGTCACGACGGCGGGACGGGAGCTTCGCCGCTGAGTTCGATCAAGAACGCGGGCGGGCCTTGGGAGTTGGGCGTGGCGGAGACGCACCAGGTCCTCATGCTCAACGGGCTGCGAAACCGGGTGACGCTGCGCACCGATGGCGGTATGAAGAGCGGCGAAGACATCATCTACGCAACGCTGCTCGGCGCGGAGGAATACAACTTCGGAACGGCGGCGATGATCGCGATGGGCTGCGTCTACGTGCGCAAATGCCACCTCAATACTTGCCCGGTCGGCGTCGCGACGCTCAATCCTGATCTCAGGGCGAAGTTCAAGGGCAAGCCGGAGAACGTGGTTCAATTTTTCAACGGCGTGGCCGAGGAAGTGCGCACGCTCATGGCTGGCCTCGGGTTCCGGACGATCGACGAAATGATCGGGCGGGTCGAGTGCCTGCGGCAGCGCCACGTGCCGGATCATCCGAAAGCCAATACGTTGGATCTCTCGCGGCTGATTGTCGACGTGGCGGGTGACGACCCGGGCGCGGCGCGGCACGCCACGCGCGATCGCAACGACGGACCGGAAGACCGCACGCTCGACCAGGACGTGCTTCAGGACGCGCGTGATGCGATCAACGAAGGACTGCCGGTCAAGCTGCACTACAAAGTGCGCAACACGAATCGCTCCGTTGGGACGCAACTCTCCGGCGAGATCGGTTACCAATACGGAGCCGAGGGGCTGCCGGAGGGAACCATCGAGCTGAATCTGTCGGGCAGCGCCGGGCAGAGCTTTGGCGCGTTCCTCGCGCCGGGCGTGCGATTGATCCTGACCGGAGAGGCGAACGATTACGTCGGCAAGCTCATGAGTGGCGGCGAGATCATCATCAAGCCGTGGGCTGGGGCGGGATTTGTCGCGGCGGAGAACAGCATCATCGGAAATACCGTGATGTACGGTGCTTCGGCGGGGCACCTGTATGCAAACGGTCGGGCCGGCGAGCGCTTCGCGGTGCGGAACAGCGGCGGCACCGCGGTTATCGAGGGGCTGGGTGATCACGGCTGCGAATACATGACCAACGGCACGGTTGTCGTGCTCGGGGGGACCGGGAAGAACTTCGGCGCGGGCATGACCGGCGGCGAGGCGTTCATCCTTGATGCGAGCGACGACTTTCCGGAAAATCTCAACCATCAATTGGTCGAGGCCAACCGGTTGTCGGACGACGCGGACTTCGAGAAGTTGAAGACCTTGGTCTCAAAGCACCTGGAGCTGACCGGGAGTGCGCTGGCGAAGACGGTGCTCGACGACTGGAGCGCTTTCCAGAGTCAGTTCTGGAAAGTTTCACCGAAGGTGCCGGACGCACCGACGATCCCGGTTGCGAAGGATGCGAAGGCGGAAGAAAAGGTGACCATCTCGGAAAAGATCGCGGCGGCCCGGTGAGGGAAGGTTACGGCTCCGCCGTTCGGTTGGGTCATCGGCTGGAGCCGGAGCGAAGTGGAGACCGCCGCTCTGGACGACCCGATGCCACGATGGGCGATCCGACGGCGGTTCGGCGTTCGTTTCTTTATCTGTGATGCGGGATCAATTCGTTGACGTGAGTGCGCGGCCTTCGGGTCCGGAAGTCATGCGGCAGAAATGGCGGCGTTTGCTGTTCCTTCACTGGGAGGTGGACGCGGAGGCGGTGCAGGCATCGCTGCCGCATGGGCTGGAGGTGGATCGCTTCGACGGGAGAGCCTACGTGGGAGTGGTGCCGTTTTTCATGCAAGACGTGCGCCCGCGGTTTTGTCCCCCGGTTTACTGGCTGTCGGACTTCCTGGAGTTGAACGTGCGGACCTACGTGCGGGACCGCGAGGGACGGCCGGGGGTGTGGTTTTACTCCCTGGATTGCACTCAGCCGGTGGCGGTGTGGGCGGCGCGGACGTTTTTCAAATTGCCCTATTTCCGGGCGCGGATGCGGGCGCAGGTCGGGCCGGAGAGTTCGTTTGTCTACTACGATTGCAAGCGCCGGGGCGAGCGGGCGACGGCGCACTACGAATACCGGGCGAGCGGACCGTTCGCACGGTCGGTGGCGGGGACGTTGGAGGCGTTTCTGGTGGAGCGGTATCGGCTGTTTGCTTACCGGGACCGGCGGCTTTTCTCGGGCAGCGTGTGGCATCAACCCTACGAAGTCGCGCCGGCGGAGGTCCCCCGCTGGAGTGAGCTGCCGATGGAGCAGGCGGGCTTCGACGTCGGCGGGGTGCCACCGGATCACGCACTCATGAGCGACGGCGTGGACGTGCACGTTTATCCGTTGCGCGGAGTTTGAAGTTTCCACTCGGGTCATTCTCGTGTTTCTAGGCCCGTGCGGTTGATGGTGGTAGCGATGAGCGGGGCAATTCGATGAAGACGCATCTGGTTTTTGCAGTGATGACGATTGCGCTCCTGGTCTTTGTGATCAGTCGGACGGGGTCGGCACCGTTATCGTTCGACGACGTGATTGGGCAGGCGAAGCGGCTGAGCTTGGTACCCTATGAGCGGCGGGCGGACGTCGCGTCGGAAGCGCTGCGGACGGCGGATTACGACGCGGTGCGCAAGATCAAACCGCGTCGCGAACGCTCGGTCTGGCGCGACAAGGGACTGCCTTTTCAGCTCGCGTTCTTTCCGACGGCTGGTCTGCATCTCCAGCCGGTGACGTTCTTTGCCACGAATCGAGAAGGCGCGAAGTGGCTGCGCCCAGCGGCGGACGACTTTGAATACGTCGACAACGAAATCCCGGCGGAGGATCAGGGAAAAGTCGATTACGCGGGGGTGCGGGTGCTTTACCCGATGAACAAGGACGACAAGCTCGACGAGGTCGTGACGTTCCTCGGCGCGAGTTATTTCCGGGCAATGGCGAAGGATCAGGTCTGGGGAATCTCGGCTCGGGGGATCGCGATCGATCCGGGCGGGAAGGGCGCCGAGGAGTTTCCAATTTTCACGACGTTCTGGTTCGAAGAGCCGACGGCGGGCGCGGGGGATCTGAAATTTTATGCCCTGCTGGACGGGCCTAGCTTGACCGGAGCTTACGAGTTCCGCGTGCGACCGGGGCCTGAAACGCGGATCGACGTGCGGGCGGTGATTTTCGCCCGGGAGGAGATCAAGTCTCTGGGGATCGCGCCGCTGACGAGCATGTATTGGTACGGGGAAAATACGAGCAACACGTTCGGAAACTTCCGGCCCGAGATCCACGATTCGGACGGCCTGCAACTCGAGACGGCGGGCGGTGAGTGGCTCTGGCGGCCGTTGGCCTGGTCCCAGCAAGCGCAGTGGAACGTCTTCGAGCAGGCGGTGACTCCGAAGGGGTTCGGGCTCTTTCAGCGGGATCGCGTTTTCGAGCACTACCAGGACCTCGAGGCAAATTACCACCAAAGACCGAGTGTCTGGGTCCAGCCGAACGGCGATTGGGGGGCGGGCGAAGTGAAGCTGCTGCAGTTGCCGACGGGCGACGAATACATGGATAACGTGGTCGCGTTTTGGCAGTCGGCGGAACCCATCGCCGCCGGTGGGCGGCGCGAATACGATTACACGCTCGTGTGGTTCACGGAGAACGCAGGCCTGCCGCCGCTCGGGCGGAGTCTGGCAACGCGGATCGATTACCAAGATCAGAAGTATTACCGCCAAGTGGTGCTGGATTTCGGCGGCGGTGAGCTGGGTGGCTTGAAAGCCGACGCGGCGGTGAAACCGGATTTGTGGATCAGCGAGAACGGGAAGATGGCGGATTTTGGAATCCAGAAGAACGTGAACGACGGGACGTGGCGGGTGAGTTTTGTCCCCGCGACGGGCCGAACGGATCAGCCGGTCGAGATGCGGTGCACCCTCACGCTGGACGGGCGACCGATGACGGAAACCTGGACCTACACGTGGGTGCCGTGACCGCCAGGGCATGCGCGATTGGTGAATAATGGATGGTGATTGGAGGAAACGCAGGCGATGAGTGGGGACGTTGATTTAAAGGAGTGGAACGCGGCGTGCGTGAGGTTGGAGGATTTCCTGCGGGCGCACCGGATCGAGGATCGGTCGCGGCAGGTGGAATTAGTGGCGGAGTTGTTGGCCGACGCCCGGAGCGCGGACGCGTCGGGTGTGGGGGCGACCGAGCGGGTGATGGCCGTGGCGGATGCGCGGGTCGAACGTTGGTTTGCTGGACTGGTCGACGGGGCGGGGTCGGACCGCGGGCGGGCGGCCTACTACTCGACGGGGATCTATCGGCGGTGGCCGGGAGCATTTCTTCGCGAGGAGATCCCGGACGAGATGCGGGAGGCAGTGCGAACCGCTTCGGTGCAGGCTGGGCCGGATTTGGAATTCACGAGTCTCATTCGAAAGGAGGTCGACTACGGGCCGATGGAGGGCATCGCGGAGGAGACTTGGACGACGTTTTCGTGGGGGCACGTGTTGCGGGCGTTCCTGGCCTGGGCGCTCGTCTTCGTCGCAGTCTACGGATTTTACCTGGGGTATCTGGCGTGAAAGCGTTTCGGAAGACGGCGGATCTACCGCGCGAGGCAGCTTCCTTTCGGCAAGCCGTTTTCCTGGCGACGGGGGCGGGGATCACGTTCGCCGGGACGTGGCTGCTGGTGGAGATGTTTCGCGCGGACGGGATGCGGGGGACGGAGTGGGTGTTGCTGGCGCTGTTCGTCGTGCTGTTTGGGCAGTTGGCCTTCGGGTTCACGATCGCGCTGTGGGGTTTCGTCGTGCGGCTGGTGGGTGGAGATTGCTACGAAATCATGAGGACACTGCCGGAAGGCGGGGGCGCGGCAGAGCTGGGGTCGACGGCGGTGGTGATGCCAGTCTTCAACGAGGAGCCGGGGCGAGTCTTCCGCGCGGTCGAGAAGATGTACGAATCGCTGGAGGCGACGGGGCGGGGCGGGGCGTTCGATTTTTTTGTTCTGAGCGACTCGAGCAATCCGGATAACTGGATTCAGGAAGAATGTGCCTGGGTCGACTTGTGCACGCGGTTGGAGGCGTGGGGTCGGATTTTCTACCGAAAGCGTCGCGTGTCGCTGCACGGAAAAAGCGGCAACGTCGCGGACTTTTGCCGACGGTGGGGAAGGCGGTATCGCTACGTCATCATCCTCGACGCGGACAGCGTGATGGAGGGCGGGACGCTCGTCCGGCTGGCGGGTGTGATGGATGCGAATCCGCGAGTCGGGATGGTGCAGACGCAGCCGGCGATCGTGCGCGGGACGTCGCTGTTGCAGCGGTTAATTCAATTTTCCACCCGGTCGGTCGGGCCGATCTTCGCGGCGGGGTCGAATTTCTGGCATCTCGGCGGGTCGAGCTATTGGGGGCACAACGCGATCATTCGACTGCAGCCGTTCATGGAGCATTGCGTGCTGCCGGAACTGCCCGGTCGGAGCGCGAAGGAGCGGCACATCCTGAGTCACGACACCGTCGAGGCGGCGCTCATGCAGCAGGCGGGTTACGAGGTGTGGTTCGCCTACCGGGAAGGTGGATCCTACGAGGAGGGGCCGCCGAATTTGACGGAGAGCTTCCAGCGGGACCGGCGTTGGTGTCAGGGAAATCTTCAGCACTTCTGGTTTTTGCTCGCGCCGAGCACGCCGTTTACGAGCCGGATTCACATTTTCTTCGGGTTGATGGCTTATCTCTCCGCGCCGCTTCTGGTGGTGTTTGTCACCGTGAGCGCGGTTGATTTTTACTGGAAGGAGCAATTCGCGACGTTCTCAGCGAAGGCGGGAGAGGCGGGTTGGGTCGAGGTCGGACCGAGCGGGTGGCTACTTCTGACGCTGACGGTCGTCCTCCTTTTTCTACCAAAGGTGCTTGGGTCGCTGGCGTTGATGCGGGACGCACGGCGGTTCGGTGGCGGGATCGGGGTGGTCGGGAGTTCGTTGCTGGAGACGGTGTTCTCGGTGCTGCTGGCGCCGATTTTTTTGTATTTCTACAGCAAGTTCGTCGTGCTGACGGTGCTGGGGCTGCGGGTCGATTGGAAGACGCAGAGAAGGACCGGCTCGGCTCTGTCGTTGGGTAGCGCGCTGCGGGATTATTGGGAGCCGACTTTGCTGGGCGTGGTGACGACGGTCGCGGCGACGGTGTGGACGCCGGGGCTGCTTCCGTGGTTATCGCCGATCCTCTTGGGGTGGGTGGGGGCGATCCCGTTGGCGATGTTGACGAGTTCGGACCGAGTGGGTGCGGCGCTGCGGGAGCGCGGGTTTTTGCTGATCCCGGAAGAAATCGAGCCTCCGCGGATCCTGGAGGGTCTCGACGAGCCCCCTCCGGCGCTGAACCGACCGGGGGCGCTGGAGAAGGTCGCGCGATTTGGACTGCTTCAAGTGGTCGTCGCGCCACCGATCAACGCGATTCATCTGTCGATGCTCCGGCGGTCGAACGTGGTGGCGAGGCACAAGGAGAAGCAGCTCGAACGACTGATGACGCGTTTGCTCACGGAGGGGCCGGACGCGCTCGAGCAGCGGGAATTGATGGCGCTGCTCTGGGACGCCGAGGCGATGTCGAAGATCCACCGGGAGATCTGGCGGACTCGCGAGGATCGTTTGCACCCGTGGTGGCAGTTTGCGATGCACCACTACAACGAAGCCTCGGCGTCGATGGCCCGGCGGTTGGGGTAGCGATGGTTTTCGTGGATTCGGCTTCCAGAGGATGGTGGCAAAGGACTTTGGTGGAAGCCGAGGCTACGAATCCTCAAGAGCTGTCATCCCGCGGATGGGGAGGGATTCGAACCCTCGGTCAGTTTCCCGACACACGCTTTCCAAGCGAGCGCAATCGACCACTCTGCCACCCATCCTTTGGAGGAGGTGCGGAGAGTAAGACTGGACCGGCGGAATGGCAATGCCCCAGATCGGAGAATTTTGCGGGATGAGGAGGGATTGCTCGTTAGGGCCGAGGTTCCCGGGAGGGGGCGGATGGGCTCGCCGAGCACGATGGGCGCTTTCGCCCGACGCCGGCCTGACCCTCGGTCAGTTTTCCGACACACGCTTTCCACGCGAGCTCAAGATCGATCCCTCCGTCACCCACTCTCAGGAGATCGTGAGAATGGTCGCGGCCGAGATCGGGGAAGTCCTTTGGAGGCGAACTCGGTTGGTCGAGGTTTTCCCGGAATAATTCATTGCGCGTTCGGGTGAAGCGATGCACTTGTATAAGCAGAGCTAATATCTATGAGCACAGCCACCGCCGAACCCCTTTCCGCGCATCCGACCGAAGACCACGGCCACGATCACAAAAAACCAAATTGGTTTTTTTATTATATTTGGTCTTACGATCATAAAATGATTGGTCTGCAATATCTGTGGACGGCTCTCTTTTTCCTCCTGGTTGGCGGTGCCCTGGCCCTGGGCGTGCGATACCAGCTCGGATTTCCGGGAGCGAAGATCCCGATTATCGGTGATTTTCTGCCGACCACGCTGGCGATCGAGGGTGCGATCGTGCCCGGGGGTTACAACATGTTGGTCACCATGCACGCGACCGTCATGGTGTTTCTCGTCGTGATGCCGCTCCTCATTGGTGCGTTCGGTAATTACCTCATTCCGTTGAAGATCGGAGCGGGAGACATGGCGTTTCCGCTCCTGAATGAACTGAGTTACTGGCTCTACGTGACGTCGGGAATCGTCCTCATGGCGGCGTTCTTCGTCCCGGGTGGCGCACCGTCGTCCGGCTGGACCGCCTACGCACCACTGAGCGCGGTCGAAGCGTACAACCAGACCCGGATTGGCCAGAGCCTCTGGGCGATTGGCATTTTCATCAATGGATTGTCCTCGATCGCGGGCGCGTCGAACTACATCACGACAATCGTCAACATGCGCGCTCCGGGCATGGGGATGTTCCGACTGCCGCTTTCGGTCTGGTCGCTCTTCATCACGGCGATGTTGTTGATCTTGGCCGTGCCGATCCTCTCGGCGGCTGGCGCGATGCTGTTTTTCGACCTCAATTTTAACACGAACTTCTTTGTTCCCGTGCGGGACGGCATCATGACTGGCGGACAGCCGCTGCTTTGGCAGCATCTGTTCTGGTTTTTCGGTCATCCGGAGGTCTACATCATGATCCTGCCGGCGATGGGTCTCGTGTCTGAGATCCTGCCTGTTTTCTCGCGGAAACCGATCTTTGGCTACAAGGCGATGGTCTACGCGATGGGTGCGATTGGGTTCCTGGGCTTTATCGTGTGGGGTCACCACATGTTCGTGAGTGGGATGAATCTGACGCTGAGCGCGGCCTTTTCGATCTCGACGATGGTCATTGCCGTTCCGTCGGCCATCAAGACCTTCAACTGGCTGGGCACGGTGTGGAAGGGTTCGGTCGAGTTCACAACGCCGATGTGTTTTGCGCTCGCCTTCGTTTCGATGTTTGTGATCGGCGGATTGAGTGGCATTTTCATGGCCTCGACGCCGGTCAATCTGTTCGTTCACCACACGTATTTCATCGTCGCGCACATCCACTACGTGCTCTTCGGCGGCAGTATCTTCGCGATCTTCGCGTCGATTTACTTCTATTTTCCGAAAATGTTCGGGCGGATGTATAACGAGACGCTCGGCAAGGTGCATTTCGTCCTGACGTTCATTTTCTTCAACCTGACGTTTTTCCCGATGCACAATCTGGGTCTTGGCGGCATGATGCGCCGCATCGCGGACCCGACGGTCTACGAGCACCTGCGTCAGTTGCAGCCACTGAACCAGCTCTGCACGATCGGTGCGTTTGGATTGGGTCTCACGATGATTCCGTTCTTCTGGAACGTGATCGCGAGCCTGCGGAACGGCCCGAAAGCTCCGAACAACCCATGGAACGCAAACACTCTTGAGTGGACGGTGCCATCGCCTCCCGGACACGGAAACTTCGAGGTCACTCCGACCGTGTACAACGGTCCTTACGAATACAGCGTGCCGGGCATGGATCAGGATTATCTGCCGCAGAACGTGATCGCTCCCGAAGACGCACAGCTGGAGGCGCACTGATCCGGATGCATCCCGCGCGTCTCACGCTCGGAGTAGCCGTGATGCTGGCCTCGACTGGCTTAGTGGGGCCATCTTTTGGGGGTGACGTCATCGAGAATGGCCGTTTTGAAGACGGCAAGTCGAGGTGGGCTGGTAACGGTCAAATCGTCTACTTGAACGAGATCGGCGAAGAGGTCGACGAAGCTGCCGAGGGAAAGCCCGCCATGGCGGTGAGGCTAAATCGGGCGGGTTTCACCGAGATCCGCCAGCGGATTCGAACGGATCGCGATCCGAAACAACTCTCCGTTGAAGCCGTGATCAGCACGAGCGCGGATTTTGCGGTCGATCAGGGATCACGGCGATTTTCGGGCGAACTCAATTGGAAGGTGCCGGGCACTTACTACTGGAGCGCTTGGGTGAATCCGCGGGCTGATGTGGTCCTCGCGGTCAAAACGAGGATGAACTTGTTTCGTTTGGACAAGCTCGGGGCCGGGGAGAAATCAAAGGTGGTCTCGGCGAAGTGGGATGTCGGGGCCGGCGAGACGGCGGGAGATTTTCAGATCATTTTCGGACCCGGGGAGGGGACTGCCTACGTTCATTCTGTAGAAGCTCAAGATTTATGAAACCGATCTCATCCACCCGACCGCTGGGTTCAAGCCTTGGACTCCACGTCTTCGCGATCCTGACCACACTCACGACCTTTGTTTTGCTGGCGAGTGGCGGTCTCGTGACCTCGCACGGGGTCGGGATGGCGGTGCCGGATTGGCCGACTTCATTTGGTTACAACATGTTTGCCCTCCCGTGGGATCGCTGGATCGGCGGGGTCTTCTACGAACATTTCCATCGCGTGTTGGCGAGTGGGGTCGGGCTGCTGACGGTTGTGCTTGCGGTCTGGACGTGTCTGGTTGATTCGCGGCGCTGGGTGAAAGTGCTGGTGATCGCGGCCGTTGTTGGCGTCGTGGTGCAGGGGATTCTGGGAGGCTGGCGAGTTCTGGCGGTTCGCAATGAAATCGGGATTTTTCACGGAACGCTGGCGCAGGCCTTTTTTGTTCTCCTGGGTGTGATCTCGGTGGTGACCAGCCCGAGTTGGTTGCGGGGGCGATGGGCTCCCGCGCTCGGAACGGGAAACTTGCGTTGGGTGGTCCTCGGGTTGACGGCGATCGTGTTCGTCCAGCTCGGAGTGGCGGCGACGATGCGACACGCCCACGCGGGGCTGTCGATCACCGACTTCCCGCTGGCCTACGGGCAAGTGATCCCCGACACGAGTCCGGAGGTGATCCGATCGATCAATGAAGCGCGCTACGCCGCGAACGAAATGCCGACGACGGCGGCTCTCATCTGGCTGCAGCTCGTGCATCGTTGGATCGCGGTCATCATCGCGGTGGGCGTCGGACTCGTCGCGTGGATGGCTTTTCGGACGCGGGCGGTCGCCGTGCGGCGTTGGAGCGTCGTGCTCTCGGGCATGATCGTTGTGCAGATCGTCTTGGGCGCCTACACGATCTGGACCAACAAGGCTGCTGATGTAGCGACCGCGCACATGGCGCTCGGGGCGCTGACTCTATTTCTGTGCGCGCTGCTGACGTTTCGTCTGTTTGCGATGCAGCGCGGTGTTGGTGGGGCGAATCCGCTTCCCTCGCGGCGTCCGGCCCGAGTGGAGGTCGCCGCGTGAGTGGTCGCCGGAGTCCGGCCCTTGAAGCCACGGTGAAGCCTTCTGACATCGATTCCGTGGTGGTGAGCGAGAGCTTTTTTGGGGATCTTTGCGAATTGGTAAAAGTCCGGCTCTCGCTGCTCGTTCTTTGCACGACGTTTGTGGGCTATCTCCTCGGTTTGGGCGCAGCCCCGGTGAATTTTCTCCTCATGGCGGCGACCCTCATCGGGACGGCATTGAGTGCGTGCGGCGCGTCGGCGTTGAACCAATGGTGGGAGCGCGAGCACGATGCCGGGATGGAGCGGACGCGGGACCGTCCGCTTCCCGGCGGACGGATGCACGCGAACGACGCGCTGATGCTTGGGCTCTTCTCCTGCGCGACGGGGTTCGTGTGCCTTGGCTTGCTGGTGAATTGGCTGACGGCGTTGTTGGCACTGTTGACGATTGCGACCTACGTGCTCGTCTACACGCCCATGAAGCGCGCTACGGATCTCAATACGTTGGTTGGTGCTGTCCCGGGGGCGCTGCCGCCTCTGATCGGGTGGACGGCGGCAACCGGCTCGGCGGGACTGGGTGGTTGGGTGCTTTTCGGAATTCTCTGGTTCTGGCAGATGCCGCACTTTCTGGCGATTGCGTGGATGTACAAAGACGAATACGCCGGAGCTGGCTACGTGATGCTGACCGGTAAGGACGAGGACGGATTTGCGACGGCACGGCAGAGCGTGCTCTACGCTGGTTGCCTGTTGGTGATCAGCCTCCTGCCGGGGCTGATCGGGTTGAACACGGTCTACTATTTCTTCGGAGCGTTCGTTTTGGGAATCGGGTTCGTCGCGTTGGCGGTGAACTTTCTCAGACTGCGCACGCGGTCGGGGGCGCGGCTCCTATTTTTCGGATCGATCATTTACCTGCCGCTGCTGCTGGGACTCTTGATTGCAACGCGGTCGCGCGGGTAGGTCATGGGCAGGGACGTTCGTCGTAGAAATTGGCTGATCATGCTGCTCGTCTGGCTGGCAGCGGTTGGCTTGTTGGTGGTCGTGATCTTCTGGAAATTGTACGCCGCTGGTCCGGTGATTCCTTGACGACCGAACTCTTTTTTCCACTTATAACGACCTCGATTTCATGAGCACCGCCGCACTTTCCCACGACCACGCCGACCACCTCGGAGCGCCTCCCGCTACCGCCAAGATGGGGATGGTAATCTTCCTCGTTTCGGAGGCGATGCTGTTCGCCGGATTGATCGCGGGCTACATCGTGTTGCGTGGCGCGGTGGGCGGAGAGTGGCCGCCAGCGGGGGTACCGGAGGGGGCGAACATCCAATTGACGTTCCCACCGAACTTCATGAACATCGTGATGATCGTGAACTCGGCGATCCTGATCTCGAGCAGCTTCGCACTTCATTTCTCGGAAGTGCAGGTCGCGAAACACGGGAAATCGGGTCTGCCGCTCCTCGCGCTGACCATCGTTCTCGGATCGATCTTCCTCGGCGTTCAGGCCTACGAATGGATGCACCTTAAGCACGAGGGCCTGTGGTTTCCGGGTGGAGAGAACGGTGGAAGTCTCTTTGGCGTTTACGGAACGACGTTTTTTGTCACGACGGGATTCCACGGACTCCACGTATTCGTCGGCCTTTTGCTTCTCGTCTGGTGCTTTCTCAAGCAGCTCTTTACGCGGTGCTACACGCCCGCGCGGCACGTCTCGCTGAACAACGTGAGTCTTTATTGGCACTTCGTCGACGTCGTCTGGATCGTTGTCTACTTGGTGCTTTACGTGATTTAGTTCGGCGATCTGATGACCGATGAACCCCGCAGGATCCCGAGGCTTGGCTGGGCGATTGCTTTTGTCGCTGCGGTCACGTTGATCGGCATCACGTGGGTGCAGCTCAAGCAGACCAAACCGATGACCGAAGAACTGGACGTTCTGGCGGAGGTCCCGGCATTTTCGTTTACCGATCAGACGGGGCAGCCGTTCGGGCTGGAGGATCTGGAGGGTGACGTGTGGGTGGTCAATTTTATTTTCACCCGCTGCCCCGGTCCGTGTCCGGTGATGACGAGTCGAATGGGGGAACTTCAGGCTGCGCTCGAGCCGGTCATTCGTAAGACAGGCGGAGGCGTGCGGTTGGTAAGTGTGACCGTGGATCCGGAATACGACGGTCCGGAGGTGCTCCGGGAGTACGCGGAGACCTACGGGGCAGAGCCGGAGTTGTGGAAGTTTCTGACGGGGGAACCGGAGGTCGTTAAGGATTTTATTCAAAAGGGAATGTTGCAGCCGCTGGCGGAGGGAGACGATGAGTTGCCGATCCATTCACAACGGTTTTTGGTCATCGACGCGGAGGGCCGGATCCGGACTTATCACGATCTGAACGATCGCGAATTGATCCCCCAGCTTCTCATGGACATCGGGGGACTCATGCGCGAGCGTAGTAGTAGTGATGAATCGTTCTAAGAGCAGCCACCCGAAGCTTTCTAAATGGACTCGCGGCGTCGTCCTGGCATTCACGTTGGTGTTTGCCAGCTGGTTCGGCGCGACGACGGCCGAAGCCTGTCCGGGGTGTCAGACGCAGGGTGAGTTGGTCATTTTGCAGGAGCCGGAGACGGTCACTGCGAGCATGGCGTTGTCGTGGAGCGTTTTGTTTTTGTTGGTGGTGCTCGGCGGTGTCGGTGGATTTCTCGGGGTCTACATCCGAAACACGGTTGCGCGGGTGGACGCGGCAAATCAGCGGTCGTGACGACTGCGACGCGATCGGGTCTGGATCACCCCGGGGTGCTTGACGCTTGCGCCTTCGACGACCGGAGTGGGCGGGTGGTGCTGGCGATGTTTGCGACTGAGCGGTGGGGCAATCAGCAGATGGGTCTGAAGCTGCAGGAGAAGCTGAACGCCTACGCCTCCTTCATGCTCGATGGCGAGATGGCAGAGCAGATGCCTGAGTTGATGGGTAAACCGATGTGCGTTCAGTTGAGGACGGTTTACGAGCCAGACGAACGGGTGCTGGGATTTCTACAGATGGTGCGGGAGCAGTTGGCGTTTCAGGACATTTCTTTGGAGACAGTGCTCATCGGTGAGGATGAGGCACCGACTGAGGGCGCCGGGTCTTGTGGTTGCCGCACCGAGGGTGGGTGCTGCGGGGGCGGAGGGTAGAGGTTTTTTTGTGCTCTCTTGAGCGGCGTTGAGTGGCGTCGATTGACGGGTGAAGCGTCGAGGTGAGAATCCGGTTGGTAAATCTAGAGACGTCTGAAATCGGTTCCCACTGTCATACTGACAAACGCTGATTCCACGTTTCTTCGGCGTTGAGCCAATGTCTCAGGATTCGCGCGAGTTGGTCTAAACCTCCTCAAATTTCAAGAAACTGTTGTTTCTTTGCGATTGCTCAAGGTTGCCTGGGGAGATATTGAATTGCGCGTGGGGAATCGCGCGGTAGCTATCATTGCAGTCTGGGTCGGGCTCAGTGGGGTTTCGCGGGCGGTCGATTATGCGGGAGTGAATCTGGCTGGTGCCGAGTTTGGAGACTGGAATCTGCCGGGTTCGGCGGGTGTCGACTACCTGTATCCGGATGCGGCCGACGTGGCTGACTTCGTCGATCGCGGTTTCAACACGATCCGGTTTCCGTTTCGGTGGGAGCGGTTGCAGCGAGCGGCGGGAGCGGCGTTTGAAGCTGCCGAATTCGGGCGGCTGGATGCTTTCGTTTCGTCGGCGACTGCGGCGGGGGCGAACGTCATTCTCGACGTGCACAATTACGGCGAGTATTTTGGCGACGTGATCGGGGCCGCGGGATCCGGCGTGACGAACGCGGATTTCTCGGAACTTTGGAGCCGATTGGCCACTCAATACAAGGACAACGACCGGGTGATCTTTGGCCTGATGAACGAACCGAGGGGACAATATCAGGATGGCGTCTCGACGGAGAGCTGGCTGGGCACGGCGAACGCGGCCATCTCTTCGATCCGGGAGACGGGGGCGGAAAATCTGGTTCTCGTGCCGGGCAACGGGTACTCCGGGGCTTGGAGTTGGACGAACCCGCCTGGCAATTTTTACGGGACGGCCAACGGGGACGTGATGGGTGGCGTGGTCGACAGCGCGGACAACTTTGCTTACGAGGTGCACCAGTATTTTGACTGGGATTCGTCGGGAACATCGAGCGACGTGGTGAGCGAGACGATTGGGTCGGAGCGGTTGGCGGATTTCACAGAGTGGTTGAGGGCGGAGGGCGCTCGGGGATTTCTGGGAGAATTTGGGGTGACGGGTGGCGCGTTGCAGTTGGCGGCGTTGGACGATGCGCTCGACGCGATCGACGCGAACGCGGACGTCTGGTTGGGGTGGGCGTATTGGGCCGCGGGCGAGTGGGGGCCGGACTATCCATTTTCCGTGGCGGCTGACGCGGCGAGCGGTCGTCCGCAGCTGGCGGTGCTGGAGAATCACCTGACCCCGGTGCCGGAGCCGGCTCTGCTGGGATTTTTGATGGTGGCAGGGGGAATTGTTCTGTTTTGGCTGGGTTTCAGCGGTCGCCTTGGACGGACGTTGGTGCGACCGGACGAGGGGCGGGTCGCTGGTAGTAATCTCGGAGGACTTCGGCGGCTGGTTTGTCCCGGAACTGAAAATCGGTCGGGGGATTTGGGCGGTAGCCGAGATCGGCGAACCAGTCCCACCAGTAGAATCCGTAGAACCACGGTTCGGCCCAAAACGTCTGGAATAGAACATCGTAGCCAAGGCGCTGTTGCTCGAGATCGACGGGAAGCGGACCTTCGTCGTCCCGCCACGCGTGGGGTTTCGACCCAGCGCCGGGGACGCTTCGGAAACCACTCTCGAGGAACAGGACCGGCTTGTTGAAGCGGGCGGAGAGTGCGGCGATCTGATTGCGGGTTTCACCGGCGGTGGCGAGCCGGGCGGCCAGAGGGCCGTCCCCGACCGGGAAATAGGCGGAAAGGCCGATGTATTCGAGGAGGTCCCAGAATTTGACGTAATGGATCTCGTCAGCCCAGTTGGCGGAGTAGGTGCAGGGTCCGCGGTAGACGCCGCGGACTGCGCGGATCACGTGACGCCAGTCGCGCTGGCGGAACTCGGTCGAGAGTCGCATCTCGCTGCCGACGCTGAAGAGCTCGACCCCTTCTTCCTCGGCCATCTTCGCGTAGAAGAGGATAAACTCGGTGTAGGCCTCGAACCACGCGCGCCAGTCCGCATCGGTCTTCATGCGGATGTCGCCACGCCAGTCCCCTCGGGAGCCGAACATGCCGACCCAGATCTGCGGGACGAGCGTGACTTTGAGACCAAGCGCGTGGGCGTCGCGGATCGTGCGACGAATGGCGTCGGGGGTCATGGTAAGGTCCTCGCCTCGATAGCCAAAGATACGGGGGTCGTGCAGGTTGAAAGCGTAGCCGAGCGGAAAGAGGCTGACGGAGTCGACGCCGAGGCGCTGGAGCTCCGCCAGGGAACGCGCGGCCATTTCCGTGCCGTAGCCCGTCTCCGTGCTGTGATTATGAAGGAAGGCAACGCCTTTTTGGAAGACGGGCTCGAACGGCTCCCGGGGGTCGGTGGGTCCGCACGAATTGGCGAACGTGGCGACAAAGCACGCCAAGGGGAACAGCTTCGGGAAGCGGTAAAAGGCCTTTGCCATTGCCGGGAGGACGTCCAGCCGGTAGTTATTCACGTTTCCTCAGCCTCCCCATGAATTTAGCAGCATCTTTCCTCACCGCGTCGGCCATTCCATTTTCCATCCTCTGCGGACTCGGAGGGTTGGCGGTGGCGGTGCTTCTCATCAAGTCGATCCTCGCGGCCCCGGCCGGTAATGACAAGATGGCGGCGATCGCAAAGGCGGTGCAGGAAGGCGCTCAGGCTTACCTTAATCGGCAAATTATCACGATCAGCGCGATTGCGCTGGTGATCTTCGTGCTGCTTTGGATTCTCAAGGACTTTTCGACCAGTCTTGGGTTCGTGATTGGTGCGGTGTGCTCGATGGCAGCCGGGTACGTGGGAATGAGGATCGCGGTGCTGGCTAACGTGCGCACGGCGCAGGCTGCGACCATCGGGCGCTTCGAGGCGCTGAAGGTCGCATTCAACGGAGGTGCGGTCACCGGGTTGCTTGTCGTCGGGTTGGCGCTGCTGGCCGTGGGAGGCTACTTCGCGCTGGCCAATGCCTTTTTCGGGATGGGGCCGGCGATCACCAGCTTGATCGGTCTCGCTCTCGGCTCGAGTTTGATCTCGGTGTTTGCCCGGCTGGGCGGCGGCATTTACACGAAGGCGGCGGACGTCGGCGCGGATCTCGTCGGAAAGATCGAGAGCAATCTCGACGAGGACGATCCCCGAAACCCAGCGACGATCGCGGACAACGTCGGCGACAACGTGGGAGACTGTGCGGGCATGGCAGCGGACGTTTTCGAGACCTACGCGGTAAGTCTTATCGGTGCGATGTTGGTCGGGTTTCTGCTGATGCCGAATTTGGCCCACGAGGCCGTATCATTTCCATTTTTGATCGGCGGCGTTTCGCTCATCGGATCGATACTCGGCATCTTCTTCGTCAATAAATTCCGCGGGACCGCGTCGCTTTCGCTCATGACGTCGGTCGCGGTCAGCGCGGCGGTGTCAGCGTTGCTCTACGTTCCAATCACGTTCGGCTTGTTCCCGGCGGTCTTCACGGTTGGAGATGAGATCTACACCCGGGGCGGACTCTACTGGTGCGCGATCATCGGTTTGTTGATGACGGGTGCCATCGTGGTGATCACCAACTACTTTACTTCGACCAAATACTACCCGGTCAAAAAAATCGCCCGGGCGTCGGAAACCGGTCACGCGACAAACATCATCGCCGGTCTTGCGGTCGGCAATCACGCCACGGCGGCACCGGTCATCCTGATCGTGATTGCGATTCTCGCGAGCTTTTCGCTGGGTGGATTGTTTGGTGTGGCCGTCGCCGTGATGAGCATGCTCTCGCTGTCGGGGATCATCATTTCGCTCGATGCCTTCGGACCGATCACGGACAACGCGGGTGGGATCGCGGTGATGAGCGAAATGCCGCCGGAGACGCGTGAGATCACGGATGATCTCGATGCGGTCGGCAACACGATGAAGGCCGTGACGAAAGGCTACGCCATCGCTTCGGCCGGATTGGCGGCACTGGTGCTCTTTGGTTCTTACGTTTACGAACTGCGGGCCCATTTGCTCGCGACCGCTTCTCCTCTGCTTGACACATTGACGTTTTCGCTGATGGAGCCGCAGGTCCTTGCGGGTCTGTTGATCGGTGGGTTGCTGCCCTACGTTTTTTCGGCGTTCAGCATGGATGCGGTCGGGAAGACGGCGGGCGCGGTGGTGTTGGAGGTGCGGCGACAGCTCGAAGCGAAGCCGGGGATCCTCAAAGGTGAAGACCTGCCAGATTACGGGCGGTGCGTCTCGATTGTGACCAGCGCGGCTTTACGCGAGATGATCGTGCCGGCGCTGCTGCCGATCGTCGTGGTGGTGCTCGTGGCGGCTATCCCAGGACTCGGGATGCTGGCGCTCGGTGGAATGCTCGTCGGGACGATTGTCACCGGATTGTTCCAAGCGATCGCGATGACTTCGAGCGGCGGCGCCTGGGACAATGCCAAAAAATACATCGAAGAGGGTAATCTCGGTGGCAAGGGTTCGTCCGCGCACGCGGCGGCGGTGACCGGCGACACCGTGGGCGATCCTTACAAGGACACGTCGGGCCCCGCGATCAATCCGATGATCAAGGTGGTAAACATCGTGGCGATCTTGTTGATTCCGGTGTTCTTCTAGGGCCGCCGGAACCAGCTGGAGCGGCGCTTCGGTGAAGCGCTCATGGTGCAATTTGCAAGGGACGGGGTGAGCGGTCCACAGAACCTCCGCTAAGGCAGATTTCCAGTTGAGTCGGGAGTCAGAGCCAATCGTCGGGTGGTTGGTTGGGGATTGCGCCGCGGGTGGTGCCCCAACGGTCCATGGCCCACCAGGCGGCACCAACGAAGGCACCGCCGACGTGGGCGAGGGAAGAGACGCTGGTCAGACCGGACAATTGTTCCCAGACGCCCCAGAACTGGATTGCCATCCAAGCGAGGAATCCCCAGACGGCTTCGACGCGGATCCAGCGGAAGATCCACCCGAAATGGAAGAAATACACGAGACGCGCTTTCGGAAACCGGAGGGCATAGAAGGCAATGGCTCCCGAAATGCCTCCGCTGGCTCCGAGCGAGGGGATGGTGCTGCGAGGTTCGAGAAGTCCGTGGATGAGATCGCCGGTGAGAGTTGCGGTGATGACGAGCAGGACGTAGCGCCATTTCCCCAGGTAATCTTCGACGTTGTCTCCGAAGACCCAGAGGAACCCGGCGTTGATCGCGAGATGAAACCAGCCAGCGTGGAGGAAAAATGACGTGACCCACGTCGCGCCGCCGTGACGCCAGGGGTCGGCGGGGACGAGGCCCCACTCTTTGTAGGCGTCGGGGGCCGCAAGCATCATCCACGACGTGGCGGCGATCATCACGAAGAGAATGCTCCACGTCACGATGGGCCAATTTTTCAGACCCGGTGCGTTCTCTTCGACCGGGATGCCGAAGATCGTCAAGATGGCGGTCCATCCGGACGGGGGAAGAGACTCGCCGAGACCGCCGCCTTCCGATTCAGCTCGCCGACGGATGCTGGCGATCTCCGCCAGGGCGAGGGCCTCCCGCGCCCGTTCCGGGATCTCGGGCGGTTCGGTGGGCTGGGGAGCCGGGGCGGCGGCTTGGGCTGCCGCGAGTTCGCTCACGTCGAACCAGATCGACTGGCACGTCCGGCAGACGTCGACTTCGATGCTCTCGTCCGCCTGGGCCAGGATCTGACCGACGGTCATCGAGTGCTGGCAGAACGGACATCCTTTGCCGGAGAGTTCGCCGCCTTCGCCGGCGCCGATCCAGAGTGCGTTGACGGTCGGTCGGTCAACCATCTGGCGGAGCTGAGAGACCGTGACGGCGCGTCCGTCGCAGGTGGGGCAGCGCCATTGGACCCCGGTTGGGCCTTCGAGCCGGGAGAGGTGGGTCTGGCAGGTTGGGCAGAGCATCCCAGTTCTTTAGGCGGTCGGGTCGCGGGAGGGAATTCGATTTCCGCGGCGCGGCGTGGCGGAGTGCTGGGCGCTAGCGGATGATGCCGCGTTGGCTGGTGTCGATGAAGTCGAGGAGGTGGGTAAGTTCGGCCGGCGGGTCTTCAACGGCTCGGAGGATCTCGACGCTCTGGCGAACGTTGGCGTTGGTCCGGTAGAGCTGTTTGTAGGCTTCGCGGAGGGCGCGGGTGGTCTCGGGGGGGAAGCCTCGGCGTTCCAAGCCGATCTGATTGATTCCGCGGACTTCGGCTGGGTTGCCGTCGGCAATCATGAACGGGGGGACGTCCTGAACGATCTTCGTGCAGCCACCGGTGATGGAGTGGCGGCCGATGCGGCAGAATTGGTGGACGCCGGAGAGACCGCCGATGACGGCGTGGTCCTCGACGGTGACGTGGCCGGCGAGGGTGCCGTTGTTCGAAAAGATCACGTGGTCGCCGACGGTGCAGTCGTGGGCGACGTGGGAATAGGCGAGGAAGTTGCCGTGGGAGCCGATGGTGGTCTTCGAGTCGGGAGCGGTCCCGCGGTTCAGGGTGCAGAATTCCCGGAAGGAATTGTGGTCGCCGATCAAGAGGTGCGTGGGTTCCTCGGTGTATTTGAGATCCTGGCTGCGCTGGCCGACGGAGCAATAAGGGAAGATGACGTTGTGGGAGCCGATGGTGGTGGGGCCGGCGATGCTGACGTGATTGTGGATCGTGCAGTGGGGGCCGATCTTCACGTTGGGGCCGACGTAGGTGAAGGCACCGATGGTCGTAGTCGGATCGATTTCCGCAGAGGGGTCGATGGCGGCGGTCGGGTGGGTCATTTCGGGGAATGAGAAATTTGAAATGAGGAATGCGAAATGGTTTGAGGCTTTGCCTTTGGGTCGGGTGGGCGACGGGACATCGCCGCTCTTTGAAAATTATCGGTCGACGATGCCGAAGAGGAGGGTGCCGGAGGAGACGACCACTCCGTTGACGAGGCATTTGCAGTCGGCTTTGCCGAGGCGCTTCTTGGCGGTGGTAAGGTTGACGTCGATGATGAGGACATCGCCGGGAAAGACGGGCTTGCGGAATTTGACGTCGTCGGCGCTCATGAAGTAGCCGATCTTCCCCTCGTTTTCGGTGCGGCGCATCATGACGATGCTGGCGACCTGAGCCATGGCTTCGACCTGGAGGACGCCCGGCATCACGGGGTGCCCGGGAAAGTGCCCCTGGAAGTAGGGTTCGTTGATGGAGACGGATTTTGTGCCGACGGCGCGGAGTTCTTCCAGTTCGACGATGCGATCGACCATGAGGAAGGGGTATCGATGGGGCAGGATCGCCATGATCTGGTTGATGTCGAGGACGTTGCCGTGGGCGATGACGGGGCGGGCGGCGGGTGCGGTGAGGGCGTCAAACTTTTTGACGATCGCGCGGGCGAGGTCGGCGTTCGCGCCGTGGCCGGGTTTGACGGCGACGACGTGGCCTTGGAGGCGGCGTCCGGCGAGTGCGAGGTCACCGATGACGTCGAGGATCTTGTGGCGGGCAAATTCGTCGGGGTAGCGGAGTGGCTCTTTGCTGAGGACGGAATCGCCGCGGGCGACGATGGCATTTTCCAGGCTGCCGCCGCGGATGAGGCCTTTGTCCATTAACGGCTGGACGTCCTCGTAGAAAACGAAGGTGCGGGCGGCGGCAATCTCGGTCTCGTAGATCTCGGGGGTGATCTCGGTGCTGTGGTATTGGGTGAAGCGACCCTCGGGACCGACCTGGGTGCAGGAGACGCGGAACTTGTCGTCGGGGAGAATCGTCAAGATCGAGCCGTTCTTGGTCTCGACGTTGATCGGCTCGGTGGGGGCAAAAACGATGCGGGCGGCGTCCTGTTCGACGGTGCCGACCTCTTTGATGATGCGGACAAATTCGCCCGCGCTGCCGTCGCAGATGGGCGGTTCGTTCGCGTCCATGTCGATGAGGCAGTTGTCGATTCCGAGGCCAGCGAGGGCGGAGAGGACGTGCTCGACGGTGTGGATCTTCGCGTTGCCTTGGATGAGGGTGGTGGCGCGCTCGACGAACTTGACGTTGGCGACGTGGGCATCGACGACGGGGGAGTCCGGCAGATCGGTGCGGCGAAATTTGTAGCCGTGGCCGACGGGCGCGGCCTGGAGGGTGATCGTGACGTCCTCTCCGGTGTGGAGGGAGCTGCCGGTGAGGCTGGCGGGGGCGGCGAGGGTGCGTTGTTTTTCCACTGAATCCTTGAGTTGGAGACGATCCCGGCAGGACGTTTACCCTTCGGAAGCAGAAGATTCTTTGTGACCGAGGAGGATGAGGTCGAGATATTTCTGGTTCCCGGCACGGAGGCGATTGACCAGTGAACGACCGATGGCGGCCAGGAGGTGGATGGCGGCCCCGGGTTTGACCCCGGCGAGGACGCCGAGGACCATGCGGCTGATCTGCAGGGTCTGCGTGGGTTCCATCGCGACGACGGACGCCGAGCGGGGGCCGTCGTCGACGAGGGCCAGTTCACCGAAAAAGTCGCCGCTGGCGAGTTCCGCGAGTTCGACGTCGCGGTCCTGCCCGGAGTAGTAGACGCGGACTCGGCCGCTGATGATGACATACATGCAGTGACCGGCGGCCTCACCCTGGGTGACGATTTTCTCGCCCTCGGCGTAGTTCACTGCGTCGCAGAGGTTGAGGACGGCAGAGAGCTCGTCCTCCTTGAAGCCGGCGAAGAGGCGAAACTTCGACAGTACTTCGCTCTGGCAGGTCGGTTTGTCGGGGGGATCGCAGGGCGGTAGGGAGTCAGGCATGGGTGATGCGGCCGTCGAGTAGCTGGATTCGGCGAGGAGCCAGGTTGGCGACCTCTTCGCTGTGGGTCACCATAAGCATCGTGGCCAGATTTTTGGAAGCGACTTTTGTGAGCGTGTCGAGGACGCGATGGGCATTGGCGGTGTCGAGGTTGCCGGTGGGTTCGTCGGCGAGGAGGAGGGTGGGTCGGTGGACGAGGGCGCGGGCGATGGCGGCTCGCTGCATTTCGCCGCCGCTGAGTTGGTGGGGAAAATGACCGGCGCGGGGGGCGAGGCCGACGAGGTCGAGGAGGGAGGCGGCGCGGTCGCGCATCTCGGCGCGGGGGGTGCCCTGAAGGAGGAGGGGGAGTTCGACGTTCTCGGCGATGGTCATGGCCGGGAGGAGGTTGAAGAATTGAAACACGATGCCGAGGTGGTGGCGGCGGTAGTCTGTGAGGCGGGCTTCGGTGGCGGCGTGGAGCGGAAAGTCGCCGACGGTGATCTCGCCCGAGTCTGGGTGGTCGAGGCCGCCGAGGAGATTGAGGAGGGTGCTCTTTCCGCAGCCACTGGGACCGGTGACGGCGACGAACTCGCGGTCGGCGATCGTGAGCGTGAGGTCGTCGAGGGCGCGGACCTCAGCGGTGCCGGTGCGGTAGGTGCGGGTGACGTGGGTGAGGGTGATCAAGGTTTTGAAGTTCCGAAGTTTTGAGGTTTTGAAGTCCCGGGGTTGGTGAGCTTATTCGAGTTGTGAGTTTTACGGTTGTGGATGAGACGGAGGAACTGCTCGTTGTCGACAAGGCAGCGGGGGTGCTGATTCATCCGACGAAGCCGGGCGGGCCACGGACTCTGTGGGACGATGCGCGGGATCTGTTGGGTTACGAGATCGCGAACGGGGGGCAGGTGTCGATCATCAACCGCTTGGACCGGGAGACGAGTGGCCTCGTGTTGCTGGCGAAGACGCCGGGGGCGGCGCGGGAGGCGGCGATGGCGATGGCGGCGGGGAGGGTGCGGAAGGAGTATTTGGCGCTCGTTTTTGGCTGGCCGGAATGGGAACGGCTGGAGGTGGATGCACCGTTGCTGCGGCTTGGGGAGGTGGCGGAGTCGCGGATCTGGTTGAAGCGGGGGGTGAACGCGGCCGGGGCGGAGGCGCGGACGGGATTTGAGGTCGTCGAGCGAGCCGAGTGGCCGGGGGGACGCCGGGTGGCGCTCGTGCGGGCGAGGCCGGTGACGGGGCGGACGCATCAGATCCGGGTGCATCTGGCGCACGTCGGGTTCCCGGTGGTGGGGGACAAGATCTACGGACCGGATGAGGGGTGGTACTTGCGCTTTATCGAGGGTGGGTGGACGGACGAGATGGCGGCGGCGCTTTGGCTGCCGCGGCACGCCTTGCACTCGGCGACGCTCGGGGTGACGTGGCGGGGAGCGTACCGGGAGTGGCGGGGGGCAGCGGTTGGCGCGGGGGTGAGCGACTGGTGAGTGGTCTTAGGCTCCCTCGCTTACGGACGTTTACCGCGGCGTTCGTTGGCGATGCCTCGGGCGATGGCGTCGGCGATGCGCTGGCGGCCCCGGCTGCTTTGCGCGGCGGCGTTGTCGTTCGGGCTGGAGACGAACGCGCATTCAACGAGGATCGCGGGGCGGTAGTTTTTTCGAAGAACGTAAAAGCCGCGATTCTTCACGCCGCGGTCCTTGGTGCTGTAGGCTTTGAGCATCTCCCCCTGAACGTTGCGGGCGAGACGCTCGGAGCGCTCGGAGTGATAGTAGGTCTCGATGCCTTGGGCGGAGCGGTAGGGAGCGTAGTTGTAGTGGACGCTGACAAAGATGGTGTTGCGGGTGCGATTCGAGAGTTTTGTTCGTTCGCTGAGGGCGATAAATTCGTCGGAATCGCGGGTCATGATGACTTTGAATCCACGCCACCAGAGGGCGTTGCGAAGGCGTTTGGAGGTGTCGAGTGCGAGGTCCTTTTCGTATTGTCCGCTGAGGGGGCGGGCTCCGCGGTCGTGGCCCCCGTGGCCGGCGTCGACGATGACGGTGTCAAAGTCTCCCGCGCCTTGCAGGCCGACGCAGCTCGTGAAGAGCTGGGCGAGGAGGGCCAGAGCGAGGAGGCTGATCGCGTTTTTCATGGTCGGTTTGCGGGCGTTGCGCGGAGGGTAGTGCGGCGGAGGGGCAACGCAACAATTTTGGACTAGGGTTTCGGCGGGGCGGGCGGCAGGGTGGAGAGCATGCTTGGTAAACGCGTGATTCCGTGTCTGGACGTGACCGGAGGCCGAGTGGTGAAGGGGACAAAATTTCTCGACTTGCGCGACGCCGGGGACCCGGTGGAGTGCGCGAAGGCGTACGACGCTCAGGGGGCGGATGAGTTGGTGTTTCTTGACATCACGGCCTCGAGCGATGCGCGGGCGACGATGGTCGATGTCATCGAAAAGACCGCCGAGCAGTGTTTTATGCCGCTCACCGTGGGTGGCGGGATCCGGGTCGTCGAGGACGTCCGGACGATGCTGCTGGCGGGGGCGGACAAGGTGAGCGTGAACACGGCAGCCATCCGTGATCCTTCGTTTGTGCGGCGGGCGGCGGACCTCTTTGGGTCGCAATGCATCGTCGTGGCAATCGACGCGAAGCGGAACGTGGATGGCTCCGGGTGGACGGTCTACACCCACGGCGGCCGGAACGCGACGGAGCTGGACGCGGTGGCTTGGGCGGCGGAGGTCGCGCGACTCGGGGCGGGGGAAATTTTGCTCACGAGCATGGACGCGGATGGGACGGGAGGCGGGTATGATCTCGGGCTGACGCGGGCGGTTAGCGAGGCGGTGGAGGTGCCGGTGATCGCGAGCGGGGGTGCTGGGTCGATCGATCATCTGGTGGAGGTGCTGGACGCGGGCAAGGCGGACGCGGTGCTGGCGGCGACCATTTTTCACTTCGGGGAATTTACGGTCGGCGACGTGAAGCGAGAACTCGCCGGACGCGGGGTGCCGGTGCGGATGGTGGGTTAGGCCGGGTTTGGGGTCGCCTTTTCGCGGCGGATGATCTGAGAAGTCAGATTGATTGAATGCGAGCAGGAGTTGCTCATTCGGACGAGATCTCGGGTCTCGCGACGCGCGCCAGGCTTTGGCTCTGGTGCGCAAAGGAGGCGACCGTCAAAGCGTTCGCAGTGGCTCGGCGATGGGGAGGGCAAGGCGAGTGTCCGGGGCAAACGCGTCGTCTCGACTGCTCGAACGATCGATTGAGTTTGTCGGTGCGTCGTTGCTGCGGCAAGTGAGGTTAACTTTTCTCTCAGCGAGCCGCGGGACGTCTCGATTTTCACTTGCGAATCGCTGTAAGGAGGCTCATAACCCGCGCCTACCGTGTCCCAGCCAAACCTCGATTTCAGTGCCCAAGGTATCCTCGCTATGCTCCGCAGTCAGGGACTGCGGGTAACCCGGAGTCGGAAGGGTATCATCCAGGCGCTCTTTGCCGCGGAGCGCCCGCTTTCATTGGTGGAGATCCAGAAAAACGCGTTGGCCGAGGGTGGGATGCTGCCGGATTACGCAACGGTTTTTCGGATGATTACGCTGCTGGAGAGCCTCCGATTGGTTCATAAAGTGAACCTGCAGCGATCGTGCAGCTACTACGAGCTGACCAATCCAGCGCGGCACTACGACCACATCATCTGCACCGAGTGCGGAAGCGTTCAGGTTCTTTCGATCCCGTGTCCGGTGGCTGAGGTGGAGGCTTTGATCGAGAACGAGTTGCGATTCTCGGGCGTTCACCACTCGCTTGAATTCTTCGGACATTGCGCGGATTGCACGACGAAGCTTCGGGCCGCGGCCTAGCGGGCGGATGGGGGGCGCTTGACCCGCTTTTAGGCGCTGGTATGGGTTAAGGAATGAGGGGTGCGTTGGCGTGGTTGGTTTTGGCGCTTTCGGGGTCGGTGGGGTTTGGCGGGGAGATCGCGGATTTGGTTTACAGCTCCCGCGTCGCGCGAGATGAGGGGGTGCCGCAGGGACGGGTCTACAATTTGAAGGAGGCGTTGAAGTGGGAACTGGACCCCGAGGACCGGGGCTTGGTGGCCGTAGAACTGGCGAGGTGTCTACTCGAGGCGGATCGCGAGGACGAGGCCGTCAAAGTGCTGGACGACACGGAATTGGCTGCGGGGACGGAAGTAAAGTTTTGGCTGGCTCAGGCACTCGCCCAGGCGCGGGAATACGAGCGGGCGCTGGCGTTGTATTCTGAGGTCGCTGACGTGGAGGGTTACGCCCGCCTTGGCGAGGCGTTGCTCGGTAAAGCGAGAATGTTGGAGGCGACAGGGCGTCTCAACGAGGCGTTGATCGCGTTGGGCGCCGTGCCGAAAGAAAGTCGGGTCATTCATCCAGCGCGGCTGAGCGCGGCGGCCCTGTTGATCGACGCCGGAGGGCTGGAGCCGGCTTCTTTGGCGTTGGAGGGAATCCGCGATCCCAATCGGCGAGATGCCGCGGAGAGGCAGTATTTACGGGCACGCATCGAGCTGGAGCGCGGCGACTACGACGCCGCGTTGGCGTCCTACGGTGGTCTGGACGTCCGGAATCGTCGGCTCGCGGCTGGCACGGCCATCGGCGTCGCTGAGGCTCGCTTGCGGCAGGGAGAGGTCTCGCTCGCGGAGAGGGGGCTGGAGACTTTCATCCGGGAAAACGCCCGGAGCCCCTTCGCTAGCGATCTGATGGCAAAGCTCGATGAGATTTACGATACCTCGAGCGATCCGGTAAACGCGGAGTTGAAACGTTTTGAAAAAGACGAGCACGCGCCGCTGGCGGCTCTCGCGACGTTTTACCTCGCCCGCAACGACGAGCGGCAGGGGAAGCCCGATCGCGCAGAGCAGACTTATCGCGAATTTCTGGCTGAACACCCGAATCACCCGTTGCGCGGCGAAGCGACGGTCCGGCTGACGAGTCTGCTGCTCGCGGACGGACAACTTGAGGCCGCCGTGCGAACGCTGGCGGAAGCTGAGGGCGAGCTCTTTGACGGGGAGATATCCGCCCGCCTGATTTTCTCACGGGGGGAGACGAATTTCCGGGCGGGGAACTACGCTGCGGCGGCCCGGTTTTTTCGGGAAGCAAGCGAGGGGCCGGATTGGTTGAGAGCCGCGGCGTTGGCGAACGCGGCCCTGGCGGCGGGCTCTTTACCCGGTGGCGGGGCGGCGGACCTAGCCGCTCTACGCGGCGAAGATCCGCTGGAAGCAGAGTTGATCGAGCTGGAAACGGCGCTGGGTTCAAGCGGTGCGAGCAGTGGGCGCACGCTCGCTTCGCTGCGGAGACTGAGCCGGAACGCGACGAATCCAGCGGTGCGGAACCGGGCGGGACTGGGGATCGTGGAGTGGAACTGGATGAACGGAGATCGGGAGAGGGCGCGGTCGAACTTCCGCAGAATTGCGAATGACGCGACGGGCGAGCAGGCGAATTATTTCGCGATCTACGCGGCGGACGACGGAACCCCGGGCGGCGGGGAGGCGGCCCGCGCCGCGGCGGAGAGATTCGTGGCGGATTACCCGGCGTCGGAACACGTCTCGGATGTCCGGATGAAATGGGGTGAGGTGCTGGCGAGGGCGGGGGATCTCCGGGGAGCGCGCGGGCAGTTTGAACTAGCTGCGCGCGAGGCGGCGAGTGACGGGGATCGCGCAGGCGCGCTCTTTTTGGCGGCCCGGGCGGCGGGACGTCTGATTGAGCCGGCGATGTTGGAGGAGGCGGTGGAACTCTTCGAACGGGTGCGGCAGATCGACGGGCCGCTGGCGACGCGGGCTTTGCTGGAGCAAGCGCTGCTGCTCAACGCGCTGGGGCGCGCCAAAGAGGCACTGGGATTGTTTGACCAAGTGGCGGAGTCCGCGACGGATCCTCGGCTGAAGATCGCCGCGAGGTTGAAGAAGGCGGACACGCTCAGCGGGATGACGGACGAGGGGAGTGAGCGAACCGATGCGGCGATCCAAACCTGGAGGGAAGTGGCGAGGAATCCATCGGCATCGGCGTCGGAGCGCAACGAGGCGTTGGCCAAAGCGGCCTCGGTGAATGAGCGGGCGGGGCACTTTGACCCCGCGTTGGCGGGTTATTACGAGGTCCTCAACGCGCCACGCGACGGGGAGCCGGAGTACTTTTGGTACTACAAAGCCGGCTTCGATGCAGCGCGATTGCTTGAAGAGCGAAATCAGCTCAAGGAAGCGGGAGCCATCTACGAGAAGATGGCGGCGACGGAAGGGCCGCGGTCCGAAGAGGCAGCGGAGCGCGTAAAGCGCTTGCGGCTGGAGAACTTTATCTGGGACAAATAGGGTTCATGCCAATCACCAAAGATCACGTCAAACTCTTCATCCCGGGACCCGTCGAGGTGTCGGAAAAAACCTACGCCGCCTTTTGCAGTCCGATGATCGGACACCGGAGCGGGGATTTTAAAAAACTCTACGGCGAGATCCAGCCGCGGCTACAGGAGCTCTTCATGACGAGGCAGCCCGTCTTCATTTCTACTTCGTCGGCCTGGGGCGTGATGGAAGGTGCGATTCGCAATCTCGTCGCGAAGAAGGTGCTCAACTGCATGTGCGGCGCGTTCTCGGACAAGTGGTTCGACGTGAGCCAGCGCTGCGGCAAGGCGGCGGAAGCGTTGCAGGTCGAGTGGGGCCAGCCCATCCTTCCCGACGCGGTCGACGCAAAGCTTGCGATCGGTGAGTTCGACGCGATCACGCTCATTCACAACGAAACGTCCTGCGGTGTTAAGAATCCGCTGAGGGAGATCGCCGAGGTGGTGCGGAAATATCCGGACGTGCTGCTCATCGTCGACACCGTGTCTTCGTTTTCGACGGAGCCGATCCCGATGGACGAGCTCGGAATTGACGTCCTGCTGACCGGTAGCCAGAAGGCGCTTGCGCTGCCGCCGGGGATGGGACTCTTCGCGGCGTCGGAGAAGGCTTTTGAGAAAGCGGCGACGATGACGGATCGCGGATATTATTTCGATTTTCTGGAATTCCGGAAGAATCAGGAAAATGACATGACGCCAAGCACGCCGGTCATTTCGCACGTTTACGCGCTGCGCTCGAAGCTGGACGACATCTTCACCGAGGGGCTGGAGAATCGATTCTCCCGGCACGCGAGATTGAACGCGATGGTGCACGAATGGGTTCGCAAGCACGGCTTCGAATTTTTTGCCCCCGAGGGCTACCGGTCGGTGTCGCTGACTTGCGTTAGAAACAATCGCGAGGTCGACATCGCGGGGTGGATCACTCGCTTGCGCGAGAAATACCACTGCGTGATCGACGGCGGCTACGGCAAGATCAAGGGCAAGACCTTCCGCATCTCCAACATGGGTGACGAGACCGTCGAGACCATCACGGAGCTGCTCGGTTGGCTGGACGACACGATCGAAGCGTAAGGTGCGACCCACTCGCTTTTAGCTGGAGCGGTGCTTCGATGAAGCGCTCATGGGTTCGATTGCGACGGGGGGGAGCGCTCGGGTGCGAAGGGTGACGAAACCTGTGGCGCGGCTTCCCTACGTTGGGGATGGGGTGCGGGCGCACCACTCGGCGTAAGCTTCCGCCGCGTTCGCGGTGAGAGTAAGAATTTCGGGGACCTCGTATGGATGAAGGTCGGCAATGCGAGCGGCGGCGGCGGTTGCGCGGCTGGGGCTCGTCTTGAAGAGGACGAGGAGCTCCTGGGTGTCGTGGACTTCGTCCTGCCAGACGTAGATCGAGCGGGTACCGCGGGTGATGGTGCCGCAGGCGATGAGGCCTTCGCGGAGGAGTGTGCGGATGGTGTCGGTCGCGTCCTCTTCGCGCTCGAAGGTCGAGAGGATGAGCGCGACCGCGGCCACGTCAGGCGGCCAAGGCCGGGACGGGAGTCTGGAATTTGACCGTGGCCACTTCACGGCAGATCCAACCTCCGCCAATGACCCTGTCGCCGTCGTAGAGGACGGCGGCTTGGCCGGGGGTAACGGCACGCTGAGGCTCATGCAGTCGCACAAGATGGCGACCGCCCTCGGCTGGTTCGACGGTGGCGGCAGTGCCGCCGTGGGCGTAGCGGATCTTGACCGTGACGTTGGTTGGCTCGGTCGGGGTGTCGGTGAGCCAGTTGACGTTGTCGATTTCGAAGGTCTCGCGGGTGAGTTCTTCGTCGGTGCCGATGATCACGCGGGAGTTGTCGGCGTCGATGTCGACGACATACATCGGGCGGGGTGAACCGCCGGGGAGACCTTTGCGTTGGCCGATGGTGAACATCTCGATGCCTTCGTGATCGCCGATGTGGTTGCCGGAGGTGTCGTAAATGCCGCCGCGGTGGAACTCGGTGTCGCCCAGGTGGGAGCGAAGGAAGGCCTTGTAGTCGTTGCCGGGAACGAAGCAGATCTCTTGGCTGTCGACCTTGTCGGCGACCTTGAGTCCGAGATCGCGGGCGATGGCGCGGATCTCGGGTTTGGTCATGCCACCGAGTGGAGTGACGGCGCGGGCGAGTTGCGATTTTTTGAGGCTGAAGAGGAAGTAAGACTGGTCCTTGTTGTCGTCGAGGCCCCGGCGGAGGACGGGGTCGGGTCCGTCGTGTTCGACGATGGCGTAGTGGCCCGTGGCGATGTATTCGGCACCGAGGGCGGCGGCTTTTTTCCAGAGGTTGCCGAACTTGAGCTTCTCGTTGCACATGACGCACGGGTTGGGCGTGCGGCCGGCACGGTATTCGCTCGAGAAATAGTCGATAACGAGTTTTTCGAACTGATCGGCTTCGTCGACGACGTAATGGGGGATGCTCAGAGAGTTGGCGACAGAACGAGCATCCGCGATGGCGGAGGGACCGCAGCATTTGTCTTCGGCACGGGAGATGCAGTCTTGCGGCCAGACTTTCATGGTGACGCCGATGACGTCCCAACCGTCCCGTTTGAGCAGGTGAGCGGTGACGCTCGAGTCGACGCCGCCGCTCATGCCGACGAGGATGCGTTTGCCGTTGCCTTTCATGTGGGCCGGACGGTAGCAGCGGGGTGGGCGGGGGTCAAATGGTGCGGGAGAGATGCGGCTTCGCCGGGGAGGGTTGGATCATCGGCGGGAAGCCGATGCCACGGCCGGATCAACGAAGGTTTTGGAGCGTGGGGAGGCCGTAGGCTTGCTGGAGGCGATCCGCTTGGTCGTCGGCCTGCTTGGGGTCGAGGTAGATGACGCCCGGGTCGGAATCGAATTCGATCTTGTGGAAGCCGTTGACGGGTTGCTCGATGGCGTCGGCGACGTCGGCGAGGCTCTTGATCTCGTGATCGTTGACCTTGTTGACGACGATGGAGCCAAGATCTTCGTAGCCAAGGGTGGCGTCGCTGGGGAGGACCTGGCTCACGAAAACGATTTTCCCGCGGTCGGCGGGGAGTTCGTTTTGGAAGGCGTCGAGGTAGACGAGTCGTTGGGGGGCGTTGCTGCGCCAGTCGGATCCCCATTCTTCGAGGTAGGGGCGGGAGAGCTCCTGAAAAACAACTCCGCCGAGAACCAGATAGGGTGGCTGCTCGCCGGCAACGAAGGGTTCGCTGATGACGCTCGCCGGGTCTTGGGGCTCGAGTGGGAGGCTGATTTCGGTCCGTTGCCCGTCGCGGAGGATGGTGAGCGGGAGAGATTCCCTTCCGGCGGTAGCGTTGGAGACGAGGTTGCCGAACGAGATGCGCCCGAAGTCGTCGTCGCTGTAGTTCCCGTCGTCGTCGATGTCGTGGTTGTCGACGGCAAGAATGACGTCGCCCTTCCGGAGGGTCGATTTCTCGGCGGCACTGCCGTGGAGAATCTCAGAAACGTAGACGCCGGATTGGTCGGCGCTCATTTCGAGGTAGCGGCGAAATTGCGGGTCGCGGGTGGACGTGAAGGCGATGCCAGCGCGGGGGAAGGATTCGTAGGGTGAAATGGTGGCGCGCTCGAGGAAAGCGCGGATGATCGGCGACGGGAGGAGTGTGGCGGTCTGCGAGCGGGAGTCGTAACGCATCAGGAGACCGGCAAGGTCTTTGCCGTGAAAGACGGGAACGGTGAAGCTGTTGTCGCGGTACTGGAGCGGGGCGCTCACGGCGTAGGACAGGAGGGAGATCCCATCCACTGGGTAACTGGATACCGTGATGGTCGTGATGAGGCCGCCCGTGGTCGCGACGGCTCCGTTGCGCTCGAGTTGGGCGATGTCGACTTCGTCGCCGACGGCGAGCGGTGGAGCGAGACCGACGGGAGTGGCGTCCGCGAGGAATTCGGGATCGAGGGGGTGGAGGAGGGCGAGGTTCGCGGCGAAGTCGACGAGGCGGACTTCGGCGGATGTCTTCGCAGAGTCGGAGGCGCGCTCGATTTCGACGTAGGTGTGGTCATTGACGAGCTCGGCGGTCACGAGGACGTCGCCGCCGGTGATGACGGTGCCGATGCCGCGGCGGCTGTAGGCGGGACGCTTGACCCAGGGGCGGGTGAAGTTAAAGCGTTGGTTAGTCGAGTTAACACGGACGAACGAGGTGGCTGCGAGGTCGGTTGTGGTCGTTAGGGCCGCCGCGATGGACGCGGGCGCGGCGGCGTTGTCGTCCGGGGGCGGCGTGGAGAGGTCGGCCAGGGCGAGGCTCGCGGTAGCGAGGAGGATGCAGAGAGAGGTGGGACGGATCACGGCAGGAGATTCGATTCGGCGGGGACGGCGTAGCGGGTGAGAATGCGCTCGCGGGCGGCGGCGACGGCGGTGGCCTCGAGCACGAGCGGGCGGTTGGTGCCGGCGAACTCGATGACGTAGTCGTCGGCTACGGCGGCGAGGGCGTTGGACAGGTCCTCGAGGGTCTTGATTTTCGAACCGTTGACGGAATCGACCATGGCACCCACAAATTCGGAAGCGTAGGCGTTGATCGGGTCGGAGAGAACGTTGCTGAGGATGACGATCTCGGGGTGATCTACGTAAAGGTTGTCGGCGAGGAAGAAGTCGTAAGTGTAGCGGGTGAGCTGGTTCGAGATGCTGTTCGCGGAAAGAAAATCCTCGTCGACCGGCTGAAAAAGGAGGCCGGCGAACAGGACGTAACGCGGGCGGACGTCGTATTTGTTCGCGAAGAGATTGTGAGGGAAAGGTTCGCTGAGTTCGACGTCGAGCCGGAGAGGCTTGCCGTCGCGGAGGACGTCGAGGTGGACGTTGTCGCCGCGAAGGCTGCGCTCGACGATCTCGGGCATCTGAACGGTGCCGCCATCGAGTTCAACCGTGCCGTCCATCGCGACGGGAAGGTCCTGGATGGCGGTGATGACGTCGCCTGGTTCGACGATGCCGTCGGCGGAGCCTCCGCCGAAGACGGTGCCGACGAGGACGCCAACGTTGTCGTCGCCGAGGCCGAGGGCGCGGCGGGCGGCGGGGTTGAAGAGGGGTGAATAGGTCAGGGCGAGGTCGACGTAGTGGTCGTAGGAGCCGTCTTCGATGTCGGTGAGGAAGCGTTTCACGACGGGAGTCGGAATCATGTAGCCGGTGTTTTGCGCGACGTCTCCGCTGTAGCCTTGGAACGCAACGCCGACGACTTTGCCGTCCTGCATGACGGGACCGCCGCTGTTTCCCGGGTTAATGGCTGCGTCGATCTGGATGACGAGGTGCGAATCGGCTCCGGAGTGACTGTATTCCTGAAAGTCGATGCGCGAGACGACGCCGCGGGTGACGGACGGGCGCTCGCCGCCGATGGGGTAGCCGTAGACACTCACGGTTGACTCGATGTCGGGGATGCCGCCGAACTCCAGCGCGACGGTGTCGTCGAAAAAGGTGGGGTCTTGCGGTTGGAGGATGGCGAGGTCGCAGTCGTGGGCGACGAAGAGGACGCTGGCTTCGTAGGGACGGGGGTCGCCTTCCTTGGTGATGGAAATGAAGCGCGGGTCACTCACGACGTGGGCGTTGGTCATGATGCGGTTGCCGCTGATGACAAAGCCAGCGCCGACGCCCTGCGAGACGCCCCCGGCATTCCACGGCACGCGGTAGTCGGGGGATTGGCCGACGGACTGAATGCGAACGAGGCTGCGGCGGATGAGTTCGGGCTCGGCGGCGGAGGCGGGGCGGGAGGGAAAGGAGGCGGTTAGCGCCAGGGCGATCAGGACAAGGGAGCTGCGCATGAAAAACGAATGTTCGCGGGCCGCGGGTTGGAAACAATTTCGCCGCGGTGGGTGAATCCCGTCACTGATAGCCGAGCGGCGAAGAGTTGCAAGCGGGCGGTTGCGGGGGTGAGTCGGCTCAGAGGGAGTCGATGTCGTCGAAACGATCGACGCGGAAAGTTGATTTCCGCTTGCCGCCTGGGCGGATGCTGGAGGGCGGGTTCGAACGCTCTTCGTTTTTCGCGGTGCTCACGTCGGGTTCGTCACTGCGTTCAGCGTCGACGACTCGGTTGTCGCCGAAGGTATTAATGGCGATGAGTTCGCTGCGTTTGCCTCCCGGGGTCTGGCGGCGCTGGGCGATGAAGGGGGTCGGGTCAATGTAGTTTTCCAAGCCTCGGCTGAAGGCGAAGCGGTTCATCCCGATGTTGAGATTTTTGCGCATCTCGAAGTGGAGGTGGGCGGGATACATGCCGCGATTTGACCCGATGGTGCCGAGTTGCTCGCCGCGCGCGAGCTGCTGGCCGACTTTCACGTCGATCCGATCGAGGTGGGTGTACATTGAGTCGATGGTGACGAGTTTTTTTCCTTCGAGGTAGATGTGGCGGATGATGACGGATTTCCCCCAGCTGCTGCGCATGTCCCTCGCGAAGACGACCATGCCGTGGCCGATGTTCCAGACGGGGTCGCCGAGGTCGGAGTTGCCGCCGTTGATGCCGTTCCAGTCTTCGCCGAGGTGGCCATTGGGGCGGAAGCCGCGCGCTTTGTAGTAGTTTTCGGCGTCGGGCTTACCAACGGGGAAATCGAAGCCGTCGGCCAGGCGGACCCGGGCTTGCTGCTCGCCCGGGGCCGCGACGAGCGCGGCGACGAGCGCCAAGAGCGCGAACCAGAACCATGACTTTCGCATACGGCTGGAGAGTAGGTTGGGGGCTGGCCGGCTGCAAGTGCCGGGGATTGCGGTGCGGTGCGGGCCGCGGGGACGAGTTGTCCCCGCGGCTATTTGGGTTGGACTAGGATGACGGCGAGGGGGACGCGGAGCTGGAACTCGTTGTCGAGGTGGACTTCGATGGTGTGGAGACCGGCTTCCTCGAAGCGTAGGCCGCCGAAGACGTGGACGTTCGTGGCGTTGGCGGTCATCTCCGGGAGTTGAAAATCGACGTGAAACTCCGCGAGTTTCGTCTCGTCATCGGGGGCGATGATGGCGGCGCGTTGGCGGAAACTTCCCTCTCCGCCGCACCAGCGAGTCCACAGGCAGAGCTTGAAAAATGCAATCGGAAGGCTTTGCGCCGGGATCGCGGTGATCACGCCGACGAGCGTTTGCTGGCCGCTGGCCTCGGCTCGGACGTCCTCGCAGAGAACGCAGGCTTGGAGGTCGGGCAGAATGGTGGGGGAAGTTTCGATTTGAGAGTCTCGATTTCCGAGTGGTTAGAAGGTGAGCAATCCGGAGAGGAGGAGGGCGGCGACAACGAGTGCGAGAGCGATGCGGTAGTAGCCGAAAATTGCGAGACCGTGGCGATTGAGATATCCGACCATCCATCTGACCGCGAGGACGGCGCTGATCCAACCGGCAATGAGACCGAGGATGAGCGGGAGGACGCCGAAGCTCTCAAGCATCTCGCTCCCGTGTTTGAGGCCGTCGTAAGCGGTCGCGGCGGTGAGGGTGAGGAGACCGAGCAAAAAACTGAACTCGACGGCGGCAGCGAGGTTGAGTCCGACGGCGAGACCTCCGAGGATGGTGACGAGACTGCGGCTCGTGCCGGGCCACATGGCGAGGCATTGAATGAAGCCGATGATGAGCGCTCCCTTCCACGTGAGCTCGGCGATACCCGCGAGACTCCCGGGCGTCTCGGGTGAACGTTTGCGCCAGGCGGCTACGACGAGAATGACGATGCCGCCGACGAACCACGCTGCGACGGTCGGCCAGAGCCCCCAGGCGTCGCCGCCGAAGAGGTACTTCTTGATCGAGTCCTCGAGGAGGAGCCCGACGACTGCGGCGGGCAGGAAGGCGGCGACGACGTTGACCCCGAGCTGGAAGCCCTCCGGGTTGCGACCGAGCGCTCCTTCGGCCATCTGGCGGACGCGTCCGAAATAAAGGCCGAGGACAGCGAGGATCGCGCCGAACTGGATGCAGATCGCGAAAGCGTCGGCGGACGCGTTCGACTCGATCCCGAGCAAGCGCTGGGTGAGGATGAGATGCCCAGTGGAGCTTACCGGGAGGTATTCCGTCAGTCCTTCAACGAGGCCGAGGACTACGGCCTGCCACCATTCCATATTGGACGACGCCCGGGGCGCGGCGGGCGCCGCGCGGAGGGCGAGTGGTCTCTAGATCGCGTCTTCGCCCGTCTCGTCGGTGCGAATGCGGATCGCGGTCTCGATGGGAAGAACGAAGATCTTGCCGTCACCGATCTTGCCGGTCTTTGCCGCAGCAGCGATGGCTTCGACAGTCTTGGCGACGGTCTCGTCACCGACGACGATTTCGAATTTCACCTTGGGAAGAAAGTCGACGGTGTATTCGCTGCCGCGATAGATTTCGGTGTGACCTTTCTGGCGGCCAAAGCCTTTGACCTCGCTGACGGTCATCCCCTCGATGCCGATTTCGGCCAGGGCCTCTTTCACGTCTTCCATCTTGAAAGGTTTAATAATCGCCTCAATCTTCTTCATATAATGACGCTTGCTACAGGGATCTCGGCGGAGTGGCAAGGCGGGAAAGCGATTGATAAAGGGAAACATCCGGTGCTGAATCCGCAGCTCTCGTGAAACCACATCTTTGGCGACGCTCGTCGGTCGGCAAATGGCTCCGCCATTTTCCCCGCATTAAACACCTGCGCGGCTCCTGGTTGCACCGGTGGGTCGGCGACCGCTTGCTCGATCCTAGCCTCTGGCAACCGGAACGGGAGCCCATGGCCAGGGGCTTCGCGGTCGGTGGATTTCTTTCGATGCTGCCGATTCCGTTTCAGAGTTTGCCCGCGTCGGCGGTCGCCATCGCGGGTCGGATGAACGTGCCCGCCGCGCTGCTGGGTTGCTGGGTGACTAATCCGGTGACGATGGGATTCATCTGGGTCGTTCAGCTGCAGATTGGTTTTTTCCTACTCGGCCGGGAGACTCCTTGGCGGCTGCTCCGCGATCATTCGGTTTGGGATGTCGTGAGAATGTCGCCGTGGCCGATGTTGATCGGGACGGTAGTGACGGCTCCCATCGCGGCGGTGATCTGCTATTTTTTCGCACGGATCGTTTATGATTTGGTGATTCTCGCCATCAGCAAGAGTGCTGAGCGCCGGAAGCGGCGGCTGCGAAATCTGGTGAAGCGGCGGCGATAACGGAGAGCAAGGTGCGCTTTACGAAGCGGGATATTTGCGGATAGTGCGGCGTGGTCAGTTCGCAACTCCGTCAGAAGATCGTCCGTCGCCTGGGATCCGAAAATGTCGTGTCGGACGCGGCGAAGCTCGATGCCTACGGTGGGGACAAATGGTTCGCCGAGCATCGGCCGGAGCTCGTTGTGATGCCGGGATCGACGGCGGAGGTCGCATTCGTGATGCGGGCGGCCAGCGCGGCGGGAGTGCCGGTGACCACGCGGGGAGCTGGCTACGGCTACGTTGGCGGGTGCGTGCCGGTGCGCGGCGGGATCGTGCTGAGCACGCGGCGGCTGAACAAGATCCTCGCGGTCGACGCGAGGGATTTCGTCGCGGTGGTCCAGCCGGCTGTGATCACGGGGAAGTTGCAGGCGCGGGCGAAACGGAAGGGCCTCCTCTACCCGCCGGACCCGGCGAGTCTGGAAAATTGCAGCCTCGGCGGAAATATCGCGACGAACGCGGGTGGGCCGCGGTGTCTGAAATACGGCGTGACGCGGAATTACGTGCTCGGCCTCGAGGTCGTGCTGGCGGACGGGAGCGTCGTGCGGCTGGGGGGGCGCAATCACAAAAACAAAACTGGCTTCGATCTCATCGGGATGTTCGTCGGATCGGAGGGCATGCTCGGCGTCGTGACCGAGGCGACGCTGCGGCTGTTGCCCGACCCGCCAGCGCGGGCGGTACTCTCGGCTGGCTTCCCGACGATGCGGGCGGCAGCGGGCGCGGTGCAGGCCGTTTTTCGCCGAGGTTTTCTGCCAGCCGCGGTGGAGGTCGCCGACCGCTTCACGCTCGAGGCGGCGCGGGCAAATGGCGCGCTGACCCGCGTCCCGCCAGGTGACGCGCACGTGCTCATCGAGATCGACGGGCAGGTCGCGAGCGTTTTGGGCGAGACGAAAGACCTCGCTTCGCTGCTCGCGGAGAGCGGGGCGACCGAGGTTGTGACCGCAACGACGGACGCGGATTGTCAGGAGCTGTGGTCCCTCCGGCGCGGCTTCTCGATGTCGCTGCGGGCGACGGGACTCACGAAACTGAACGAAGACATCGTCGTGCCACGGGGGCGGTTGGTTGATTTGGTCAAGTTCGCCGAGGGACTCGAAAAACGCTCCGGCTACGCGATCGCGTGTTTCGGCCACGCGGGCGACGGAAACATCCACGTCAACATCATGGCCGCGGACTACGACCGCCCGGACGTTCGCACAAAGGTTCACGCGGCGCTGGACGAACTTTTTGCCAAAGTGCTCGAGTGGGGCGGCGCGATCTCCGGCGAGCACGGGATCGGTCTCGCAAAAATGCCGTGGTGGGAGCAGGCGACTTCGATCGAGGTGCGCGCGCTTCATCACGCGATCAAGTCGGCGGTCGATCCGACCGGGGTGCTGAACCCTGGAAAATTTTTGGATCAACGCTCATGACGCCGCTCGTTCTTCTCGTTGGATTTCTCGGGGCCGGGAAGACGACCTACCTCCGGGCGCTGATTTCTGCGCTCACCGCCGAGGGCCTGCAGCCGCACGTCATCATCAACGATTATCAGAACGCCCGGGTCGACGCGGAGCTGCTCCGCGAGCTGACCGAGACGGTGGTGCCGATCAGCGGGAGTTGCGTGTGCTGCGGATCGCGGGACGAGCTACTGGAGTCGCTCACGGCCTTCGAACCGGGGCCAGGCCGGGTGGTCGTCGTCGAAACGAACGGCACCACGGACGCCGAGGCGCTGGTGGAATTGCTCGCGCTGGAGCCACGATTGAGCGCGCTCACGCAGCCAATCCAACTGTCGATCATCGACGCGAAGCGTTGGCAGAAGCGATTTTGGCACAACGCGCTCGAGCTCGAGCAGACGCGGACGGCGGGCTTCCTGTCGCTCTCGCGCTGGGACGAGGTGGACGCGAAGCGGCGGGAGGCCGTCGAAGATTCGCTCGCAAAGCACGGCGTTGTCGCGCCTCGCGTGACTCCGGCTCAGTTTGCGACGACGTTGCGCGGGATCGAAGGGACGGTCCGCGACGCAAAGGGGCGGGGGACAATTTACAGAGTTCAGAGAGCGAAAGACCGCCGCCACGACGCGAATCATTTCTCGTCCGTGCAGATCGACCTGCCGCCGATCGTCGACCGGGCGGTGCTGGCTGGTTTTCTCGATGCTTTGCCGCGCGAGGTCGTGCGGGTGAAGGGCTTGGCGCGGCTGGCGGATTCGCCGGAGGAGTATCACGTCTTTCAGCGAGTCGAAGACGGCGAGACGCAGTGGCTGCCCATCGGTCGCGAATCGCGCGTCGAGTCCCCGGTCGCCGTGCTGATCGGACCCGGGCTGGACGCAGAACCGCTCATGCATCGGGCGAACGGTGCCTTCGGCGACCGCCGCGGTGAGGGGAGCGGTGGTCGCGTTTCAAGCGATCCCGGTGGACCGTGACTCTTTCTCGACGCGATCTCGCCACGAAGCCGACGGCATCTTCCATTCCTAGCCGGGGTCGGTCTTTTTGATTCCCCGGATGGCGTTTGTTGAGTTAGAACCCGCGGGTGATGAGGCGCAACCACCTGATAGTTCGATCAAGCCTGGGTCTCGGTGCCGCGTTGCTCGCGTTGACCGCCTGCGAGGAAAAAAAGCCCCCCGCGCCGCCCCCGCCGCTGGTCGAGGTGATGACGGTCGAGGCGAAGCGGGTGCCAATCACGCACACTTGGGTCGGAACGTTGGATGGTGACGTGAACGCGGCGATCAGTGCGCAGGTGAGCGGGTACCTTTTAGAACAGCTTTATACGAATGGCTCTCTGGTCAAAAAGGGCGACGTGCTTTTCCAGATCGATCCGCGGCCATTTCAGGCATCGCTCGAGAAGGCTCAGGGCAGCGCGGCCCAGGCCCAGGCCCAGCTCACCAAGGACAAGCTCAACGCCGACCGCTCCGCCGAGGCTCTACCAGAAGCAGGTGATCAGCCAGCAGAGCTACGACGACACGCTGCAGCAATACCAGGCCAGCAAGGCGGCGGCGGATTCGGCCAATGCGGCGGTGCAGGAAGCGCGGCTGAATCTAGATTTTACGAAGATCGTATCGCCCATCGACGGGCTTTCGAGCATCGCGACGGCGCAGGTCGGCGATCTGGTCGGACCGTCGACCGGGGTCTTGAGCACGGTCTCGAAGGTGGACCCGATCAAGGTCAACTTCTCGGCCGCCGAGCAGGAATACATCGATTTCGCAGAGCAATTTTTTCAGGATCCCTCGAAATCGCCGATCGGCAAAAGCGACGGGCCGGGTGGCCTGACGGAGATGACGCTCACGCTGGCGAACGGGATGGTCTACCCGCGCGCCGGCAAGCTCACGGCTGTCAGCAGCACGGTGAACGCCGGGACTGGATCGCTTTCGATGCAGGGTATCTTTCCGAATCCGGGCAATCTTCTGCGACCCGGGCAGTTCGGGCCGTGACGGCCGTCACCAAAGTGCTTCCGGAAGGAATCGCGATCCCGCAGCGCGCCATCGGCGATCTGCAGGGGATCAGCCGGGTCGCGATCATCGGGCGCCGGTGACAAGGTGACGATGAAGGCGGTGACGGTCGGCCCCACGATTGGGAGCCTGCAGGTCATCAAGGAAGGGTTGTCGGCTGGCGACGTGATCGTCGTCGAGGGCTTGCAGAAAGTGAAGGACGGCGCGGTTGTCCGGACCAAGCCCTACGAGATGGACGCTGAAGAGGCGGACTCGCTCGAGCTGCCGGACGGTGAGAAAGTCGCGGGGTCCGACTTGGAGGCACAGCCGAGTCCAACGCCCGGGGCGACCCCCGCGGCCGCGACGACACCTGCCGCGACGAACTGATGTCACGGTTCTTCATCAACCGCCCGATCGTCGCGATCGTCATCTCGATCATCCTGGTTATCCTCGGGCTGGTCAGTCTGCTCGGCCTGCCCATCGCGCAGTTCCCCAACATCGTCCCGCCGCAGATCCAGGTGGCGACCACCTACGTCGGGGCCGACGCGCTCACCGTTGAGGCCTCCGTCGCGACGCCCATCGAGCAGCAGGTCAATGGCGTGCAGGACATGGAATACATGTATTCCGTGAACTCGAACAACGGCCAGATGACGCTCAACGTCTTCTTCGGCGTCGAGACCGACAGCACGACCGACCAGATCCTCACGCAGATGCGGCAGAACCAGGCGACGTCGCAGTTGCCAACGGACGTGCGGAACTTCGGTGTCACCGTGAATCAGGCAACGTCGGCGCCGCTCATGGTTTTCGCGCTCTACTCGCCGGACAAGACGTACGACGCGACGTTCCTCGCGAACTACGCCTACATTAATCTCACCAACGATCTTGCCCGCGTCGAAGGCATCGGCAGCGTGAATGTCTTCGGAGCGGGCCAATACGCGATGCGCTTCTGGGTGCGCCCCGACGCCCTCGCCAAGCTCAACATCACGGCGCAGGAGATCATCAGCGCCGTGAACGCGCAGAACACCGTCAACCCTGCCGGCCAGATCGGTGGTTCACCCGTGCCAGCGGGTCAGGAGTTCACCTACTCAGTCATCGCCCAGGGTCGCCTCGTGACGGAGGAAGAGTTTGGCAACATCGTGATCCGCCAGAACGCGGACGGATCCAGCGTGAAGCTCAAGGACGTCGCCCGCATCGAACTCGGCGCGCAGAATTACTCCATCCAGGGCCGCTTCGACGGCAAACCTTCCGCCGTCATCGCGCTCTACCAGCAAGCCGGTTCCAACGCCCTCGACGCCGCGGCTTCGGCGCGAAAGATCATGGCCACGGCGTCGGAACGCTTTCCGGAAGGTCTCGAGTACACCGTTGCGCTCGATACCACGCTGGCGGTGACCGAGAGCATGCGGGACATCGTCAAGACGCTGTTCGAGGCCATCGTGCTCGTTATCATCGTCGTCTTCATTTTCCTCCAGGGTTGGCGGGCGACGCTCATCCCTCTCATCGCCGTGCCGGTGTCGTTGATCGGAACGTTCGCGTTTTTCCCGGTCTTCGGATTCTCGGTGAACACATTGTCGATGTTTGGCCTCGTGCTCGCGATTGGTCTCGTCGTGGACGATGCCATTGTCGTCGTCGAGGCCGTCGAGCAGCACATCGAGAAAGGGCTTTCGCCGCGCGACGCTTCGTTTAAGGCCATGGAAGAAGTGCAGGGGCCGGTGGTCGCCATCGCGCTCGTCATGATCGCGGTCTTCGTGCCGACGATTTTCATCCCCGGCATCACCGGGGAGATGTATCAGCAATTTGCGGTCACCATTGCGGTCTCGGTCGCGATTTCCGCGTTCAACGCGCTCACTCTCAGTCCGGCGCTCGCCGCGATGCTGCTCAGGCCGAAAAAAGAGTCGAACAGTCTGCTTTCAAAATTTTTTCGCGGCTTCAACAAAGGCTTCGGCAAAGCGACCGACGGCTACGTCAAGACGTCGGGTCTGCTCATCCGCAAGAGCGTCATCACGCTGCTCGGCCTGGCGATCCTGATTGCCGGCACGGTCTTCATGGGCGCCAAGCTGCCTCCGGGGTTCATTCCAAACGATGATCAAGGCTACGTGTTCGCGCTCGCGCAGCTGCCCCACGCGTCGTCGCTGCAGCGCACGGGTGAGGTCGCGACGCAGCTCGAGGCGATCATCGAAAAAACCCCCGGCGTCGAGGCGGTCACGACCGTCCTGGGTTACGACTTGATGAGCCAGGTCACGATGACTTACGGGACGTTTTTCTTCATTACGTTGGAAGAGTGGGGCGAGCGGCTCACGCCGGAGACGCAGGTGCCGGCGATCCTGCAGCACATCAACCGGGAGTTTTCGCAAGTCCCGGGAGCCATGGCCTTCGCGTTTCCGCCGCCCGCGATCCCGGGCATCGGCACGTCTGGCGGGGCCACGTTCATCCTGCAGGACCGCTCCGGTGGTTCGGTCGAATTCCTCGCTGAGCAGACGCAGACCTTCCTCGAAGCGGCGGAGAAGCGTCCGGAGATCTCGCGCGTTACGACGACTTTGTTACCCTCGGTGCCGCAGCTCGGCGTCGAGGTTGACGTGCAGAAGGTTCTCAAGCAGGGCGTTCAGCTCGAGTCGGTGTACCAGACGTTGCAGGCGTTTCTCGGCGGCGTTTTCATCAATTACTTCAATCGCTTTGGCCTCCAGTGGCAGGTCTACCTCGCGGCCGATGGCGATTTCCGGAACTCGATCGAGAATCTTGGACTGTTCTACGTCCGCAACGACAAGGGTGATGCGGTTCCGCTCAGCGCTCTCGTGAACGTCGAGCCGCGGATGGGCCCAGAGTTTACGATGCGTTACAACATGTACCGCTCGGCGCAGATCAACGCGACAAGCGCACCCGGCTACAGCAGCGGGCAGTCGATGGCGGCGCTCGAAGCAGTCTTCGAAGAAACGATGCCGCTCGACCAGATGGGCTACGATTACTCCGGGATGTCTTTTCAAGAGAAGCAGGCGGCGGAAGGCGTGTCGCCGGGAGTCATCTTCGGGCTGTCGCTGCTCTTCGTGTTCCTCATCATGGCCGCACAATACGAGAGTTGGAGCCTGCCGTTCAGCGTGCTCATGGCGACGCCGGTCGCGGTTTTTGGCGCATTCGCGGCGCTGCTGTTGCGACGTTTCGAGTCCGGATTTTACGAGAACGACGTCTACACGCAGATCGGCCTCGTGATGCTGATCGGGCTGAGCGCGAAGAACGCGATTCTCATCGTCGAGTTCGCGAAGGCCGAGCTGGAGAAAGGGAAAACGATCTACGACGCTGCCCTCGCGGGAGCAAAGCTGCGGCTGCGACCGATCCTGATGACGGCGTTTGCATTCATCCTTGGCTGCGTTCCTCTCTGGATCGCGACGGGATCCGGCGCGGTGTCGCGGCGGATCCTCGGAACGGCAGTCATCGGCGGCATGCTCGCCTCGACGTTGATCGGCATCTTCCTCGTTCCGGTCGCGTTCTACGTCGTCGAGAAGCTGGTCGAGAAACGAAAGAAGTCGAAGGGGCTACCGGAAGAAGTCCCGGCGGTGTAGCGGCGCTTCTGGGAAGCGCTCACCGGGTCGATTGCCAGCGGAAGTCGTCGATTCAGAGAACCGCTGCTCCGGCTTTCAAGCCACCGGCAGGGTGGCTTGGTCGATGGCCTCCAACTCTTCGGGCGAGAACTCGAGGTTTGCGATTGTCTTCACGTTCTCTTCGATCTGGGATAGGCGGCTGGCTCCGATGAGCGCAGACGTGACGACCGGCTTGCGGAGCGTCCACGCGAGCGCCATCTGCGCGAGGCTCTGACCGCGTTTGGCGGCGATCGCGTTGAGTCTACTCGTGATGATCGTCTTCTCGTCGGTGATTTGTTCGGCCCGGAGAAACGGCGATGAAGTTGCGGCGCGGGAGCCGCTCGGGATGCCCTCGAGATATTTGTCCGTGAGCAGCCCCTGGGCGAGCGGGCAGTAGGCGATGGCGCCGACGCCCTCGCGTTCAAGGACGTCGAAGAGACCTTCGTTTTCCGCGGTGCGCTGGTGAATGTTGTAGCTCGGCTGGTGAAGGAGCAGCGGGGTGCCGAGGTCACGGAGGATTTGGGCGGCTCGGTGGGCTCGGTCGGCGGGGTAGTTCGAGATGGCGGCGTAAAGCGCTTTGCCGGAGCGAACGGCATCGGCGAGGGCTCCCATCGTCTCTTCGAGCGGCGTGTCGGGATCGGGACGGTGGTGGTAGAAAATGTCGACTCGGTCGAGCCCGAGGCGGGCGAGACTTTCGTCGAGGCTATCGAGGAGATATTTGCGCGAGCCGAAATCACCGTAGGGACCAGGTCCCATGGCGTAGCCGGCCTTCGTGGAAATCACGAGTTCGTTGCGGTGGGCGGCGAGATCCTCGCGGAGGATGCGGCCAACGGTCTCCTCGGCGGAGCCTGGAGGCGGGCCGTAGTTGTTTGCGAGGTCGAAATGCGTGATGCCGAGGTCGAAGGCGCCGAGTGCCATCTCGCGAGCATTTTCGTAGGAGGCCTCGCCGCCGAAGTTGTGCCAGAAGCCGAGCGAGATCGCGGGTAGGAGCAGGCCGCTTTGACCGCAGCGGCGGTAGGACATGGAGTCGTAACGAGTAGGTGAGGGCATGGGGATTTTGATTTTCGAGTCTCGATTTTCGAGCGGGGGCCGGTAGCCTCCGGCATGCGATGGTTACTGGCGAGTCTGGTTTTGGTCGTGGTGCTGAGCGGGTGCGGCACGCCGAACTACGACGGCTACAAATACAAACCCTACACCGTCCGCGGAGTGAAGTATTTCCCGCTCAGTCCGCGCGACGCGGTCGGTTGGACGGAGACGGGGATCGCCTCGCACTATTCGGAGGGGAATTTTTTCTTTCCGAGCAAGACGGCGATCGGCGAGAAGCTCCGTCCGGGCACGAAGACCTCGGCCCACAAATTTCTCCCACTCCCTTGCGTCGTCCGCATCACCAATCTCGAGAACGGGCGAAAGACAACGGTCCGCGTGAGCGATCGGGGACCGTTCATCGCGGGGAGGATCATCGACGTCACGGCCCCGGTCGCCAAGAAGCTTGGCTTTTACAATCAGGGCCTCGTTCGAGTGCGGATCGAGGTCCTGAGCGTCGGCGACGGGAAGTATCGGATCCGGTAGATCGAGGGGAGCATGCATTTACAGGGTGCCGCGCCGGGGTTGACTCCGTCCGTCTCCGCTTCGCTCCGGCTCCAGCCCGGCGGGTTCCACGCGAGTGCACCGACGCCGGACGCTACCAACAGCACCATCGCCAAGGCACGACGTAGACTGGTGGATCAGGATCAGCGTCGCGCGGAGGTGCCTGCTTCGAGGTTTGGGTTGGACGAGCGGCTGGAAGTCGCCGCTCCTTGATCAGGTTTAGGGGAGGGTGATGACGAGGTTTCCGCGTTTGCGTTTCTGCTCCACACGGGCGTGGGCGAGGGCGATGTCGGTGAGCGGGTGGACGGCTTCGATCTCCGGTCGGAATTCGCCGCGTTGCGTGAGGGTGACGATCTCCTTCAAGTCTTCGGGTCGCTCCTCGGCTGGGCCGACGACGATCTTGATGCCTTGGGGGCGTCCTTTGAACGAGCTGGCGAGCAGGTCGCCGAGTCCGGCGGCGATGAGGGCCAATCGACCGCCGGGGCGGACGAGCCGCAGGGATCGGGTGAGGTCGAGCGCTCCCACGCACTTGAGGACGACGTCGAAGTTTCGGCCGAGGGAAGCCACGTCCTCGCGAGAGTAGTCCACGACGCTGGCGGCTCCGAGCGTCCGGACGAAGTCGGTGTTGGTGGGGCCGCACACTCCGGTGACGGTCGCTCCGAGGCGGTGGGCGAGTTGAACAATGGCGGAGCCGACGCTGCCGGATGCGCCGATGACGAGGAGCTTCTCCCCGGGCTGGAGTCGGGTTTTTCGAAGAAAATGCATCGCCGTGGTCCCGCCGAAGGGGAGCGCGGCCGCGGTGGTGAAATCGATTTCGGGTGGCAGCGGGACGACGTTGCCGGCCTCGGCGATCTTTTTAAAACCGGCGTGGCAGCCGAGTCGCTGACCGTCGAACGCGAGGACGCGGTCGCCGGGTTTGAAGCGGGTCACGGCGTCGCCGACCGCGGCGACTTCGCCTGCGGCTTCAGAACCGAGGATGGGTTGGCGCGGGCGTTTGAAACCGAAGACGAGGCGGGCGATCGGTCCGAAGCCGGACGGCAGATCGAGGCTGCGGATGCGCCAGTCGGCGGAGGTGACGGTGGTCGCTTGGATGCGGATGAGGATCTCGTTGCTTTTCGGAACGGGCGTGGGGGCGTCTTTCAACTCGAGGACGTCGGGGGAGCCGTAGCGTGTGCAGATGGCGGCTTTCACGTTTCGGGGGGAAGTGCCCGCTGTGCGGGTTGCGTTGGGTCGGCGATGGCAACTCGCCGCTCCTCGACTTGCGTCTTAGCTGCTCAGAGCTTCGAGGGTGGCGCTGAGTTTTTCGCGGAGGCCGGGGAGGAACGTGCGCTCTTGGTGGACGATGAGGAGGCTGGCGTTGCCATTGCTCATGATGCTGAGTGGGCCTTGCTCGAAATACAGTGTGAGCGCGGGGGTGCGGATCGCGCCGAGGGAGGTGACGTCGCTCGGGGCGTCGGCGAGAAGGGCGAGGAGACGGTCGCGAATGGCGCGGACGTCGAAGCTCTCCGGGATGTCGGCTGAGAGGCGGAGGTCGTCGCCGACGGTGAGGATGACTCCCTGAACCCCGGTGAGCGACCCCGCGAGGTCGGCGACCCGCTGGAGGGTGAGGTCTTCGTCGGTGTGGAAAATGGCGCGGAGGGTTGAGGAAGCTCGAAGCGTGTCGCTGGGAGCAGGGACGGCTGCCTCGCGTTCCGCGACTGGAGGTGGTGCGGGCGCTTGGACCGCCTCGTCGGGGGGTGCGGGAATCGGCGTGGTCTCGGCAGCGGCGAGTTTGGGGGCGGGACGCAGGAGCGCCTGGCGACTTTCTTCGATTTCTTCAATCGAGGGACCGAGGACGGGTTTGAGGATTTTTTTCCAACCGCGTTTTGGGCGGGTGGCTTCCGGTGCTGCGGCTGGGTCCGGCTCGGACGCGGGGGTCGGTATTTGTTCGGAAGGAAGGGGCGCGAGAAGCTCGCGACCGGAGGTGGGTCGGTAGGCAAGGGCGACCGGTGCGGTGGGGATGGCGATCCAGTCCGGGAGGTCGGCGTCGATGGCGATGGAGTCGGGAAGCCACTCGCGGAGGCGGGTGGAACGGACGCGGGGGGTGCTTGTGCCGAGGATGTCGGCGCAGGCGACGGTCAGGGGCGCGCTGGGGTCGCGGCGGGTGCGGACGTCGGCGGAGACGTTCGTGAGAAGGACGTGGGCGGACAGGGTGAGCGTGCGGGGGGCGACCGTGAAGTGGCGGTAGCGGGGGGCGGTGGTTACGGTTTCGCTCATACGGGTTGGAGTCTTCAGTTTTCGGTTTTCAGAGGGAAGAGTTTTGTGGGATGGGTGCGGGATGGAACTGGATCTCAAATTTGGGCCGGATGGGTTGATCCCGGCAATCGCGCAGGCGGCGTCGGGTCAGGATAAGGGGCGGATTCTCATGTTCGCGTGGATGAACCGGGAATCTCTGGAGAAAACGCTCGAGACGGGGACGATGCATTACTGGAGCCGGTCGCGGGGGAAACTGTGGCTGAAGGGGGAAACGAGCGGTCACACGCAGCGGGTGGTGCGGTGGTTCAAGGACTGCGACGCGGACGTGCTTCTCTTTGAAATCGAGCAGGCGGGCGGGGCGTGTCACGTGGGATTTCGGAGCTGCTTCTTTCAAGAAATGGACCGTGAAGGGCGGGAACTGCCGGTGCGGGAGGAGAAGGTGTTCGACGAGGGGGCGGTGTATCGGGCGTAAGGGGATAAGAGCGGCTTCGCCGGATTAGACTCGCCGGCGGGACGCCGACTAGGGCACCCGGGACGGGTTTGCTCCCCTACTTTGGCTCTGCGAGCCGGGTGATTTCTCGGACGATGTCTTCAACGGGCCAGAGGCGGCCGAGACCTTCGTAGCCGCAGGCCAGCAGGCCGGACTCGGGGCCGATGAAAGTGGCTCCGCGGGAGGTGAGAGTTTCGACGTTTTGCTGGGTGGCTGGATGATCCCACATCTTACCGTTCATAGCGGGGGCGATGACGAGGGGGGCTCTCGTGGCTAGCGCGATGGAGGTCAGGGCGTCGTCGGCGATGCCGTGGGCGAGCTTGGCGAGGATGTTGGCCGTGGCGGGGGCGACGAGGAGGAGGTCAGCTCGGTCGGCGAGATCGATGTGGCCAGGGTGCCAGCTTTGTTTTTCGTCGAAGACGCCGGTGGTGACGGGGTTGCGGGTGAGGACCTGGAGCGCGAGGGAGGTGACGAACTCGGCGGCGGCGGCGGTGAGGATGGCGTGGACTTCGTAGCCGGCCTTTCGCAGGCGGCTGGCGAGGTCGGGCGATTTGGTGGCGGCGATGGAGCCGGTGATTCCCAAGAGGATGGTCTTCATGGCGCGAGCGCGGCGGGCGGGGCGATGGCGGTCTCGGCGAAGCGGCGGCTGAGGTATCGCTCGGCCCGCATGACGGCGCGGAATTTTTGAATGTCTTCTTCCATCGATTCGCTGACGAGCGTGTAGCGGTAGCTGCGCCAATGCTGCATCTCGGAAGCGGCGTTGGCGATGCGGACTTCGATCTGGTCGGGGGTCTCGGTGCCGCGTTTGGTCAGGCGGCGGCGGAGTTCTTCGAGGCTCGGGGGCATGATGAAGATGTCGGCAAGGGCGTCTTGGATGACGGGGTCGGCGCAGGCGCGAATGCTGGCGGCTCCGGCGGTGTCGATGTCGATGAGGATGTCGACGCCGGCGTTGAGCTGGGTGAGGACGGTCGACTTGAGGGTGCCGTAGCGGCGACCGTGGACTTCGGCGTGCTCGAGGAATTCGCCGTCGGCGGCGCGGGTGGTGAATTCTTCCTCGGAAATGAAGATGTAGTCTTCGCCGTCGATCTCGCCGGGGCGGGGCGGGCGGGTGGTGCAGGAGACGGCGTAGACGAAGTCGGGCTTCTGGCGAAGGGAGGTGGTGAGGGTGGTTTTCCCCGCGCCGGAAGGGGCGGAGAGGACGAAGAGGATGCCGGTGCGGGTGAGGGTGTTATTCAACATTGAGGATCTGCTCGCGCATCTTATCGAGTTCGACCTTGGCGTCGACGACCAAGCGGGAGAGGGCGCTGTCACCGGCTTTCGCACCGAGGGTATTGAATTCACGTCCGATCTCCTGGGTGAGGAACTCCAGCGCGCGGCCGGAGGGTTCGGTGCCGGTGAGCTTCTCGCGGAACTGTTCGAAGTGGCTGGCGAGGCGGGTGAGTTCTTCGGAGACGTCGCTGCGCTCGGCGAAGAGGGCGATCTCGGCGGCGAGTCGGTGCTCGTCCACCGGGATGGCGAGAGCGGCTTCGTCGAGGCGCTTGGTGAGGAGTTCGCGGTAGGTGGTGACGACGCGGGGGGCGTGGGTCGTCATCTCGGCGAGGAGGTCGGTGAGGGCACCGAGGCGGGTGGTGAGATCCGTGGCGAGCGCGGTGCCCTCGGTCGTTCGCATGGTGACGAGGGCACTAAGGGCGGCTTCGAGGGCCTCGCTGAGAGCCGGCCAGACGTCGGTGTTGGTGGCGGCCTCGGGGGCGCTGAGAATGCCGGGAACGGTGAGCAGGGCGTTGATGTCGGGGTCGCCGGGTAGGTGTAATTCGGTCTGGAGGGAGCGGAGTTGGGCGACGAGGTCACGGGCGAGGGTGACGTCGATGGTGGTCGCCGGAGTTGAGGATGCGGTGGCCGAGGCGGGGAAGCTGACGACGACGGCGATGCGACCGCGGGCGACGTGACGTTGGACGACGTCGCGGATCTTGACCTCGATCGCGGAGAGGTCGCGGGGCATTTGGCAGGCGACTTCGAGGCCTTTGCGATTGACGCTGCTGCACTCGACGACGCAACGCGGGGTGGCGGTGGATTCGCCGCGGCCGTATCCGGTCATGCTGATCATGGGGCGGAGGGTAGGCGGGCTCTCGGGGGAATGGAAGTTTCCGGGGGCGGTTTGCCGCTTCGCGGGTTGGGTTGGTGCGTTGGCTGGGAGCCGATGCCGCTTAGCTAGAGGAGGGGGCCGGTCTGGCTGTGGCGTACTTCTTCGGCGGAGACGGCAAAGACGATGTCTTCTCCCAAGTTCGTGCTGTGATCGCCGATGCGCTCGAGGGAACGGGCGATGAAGATGTAATTCAAATACGTTTGGACGTTGCCCGATTCGATGGCCATGCGGTCGGTGCAAAGATCGGCAAATTGGTGGTTGAGGAGGTCGAGCTCCTTGTCACGGGGCTTGAGGGAGCGAGCGAGTTCGACGTTGCTGTCGGAGAAAGCGACGATGGCGTCACGGAACATGCCGGTCGCGAGGGCGAAGAGGGGCTCCAAGTTGTGAACGACGGGGAGCTCGGGGACGGCGTTCAGTTTCTTGGCCCGGCGGGCGATGCTGACGGCTTGGTCAGCAATGCGCTCGATGTTCACGCTGGACTTCATGGCCGTGACCACCTGGCGGAGGTCGGTGGCGAGAGGGTGGTAGCGGAGGAGGATGTCGACGCCTTCGCGGTCGATCTGGATTTCGAGCTGGTCGATTTCCTCGTCGTCGGCGATCGCCACATTGCAGAGGCCGTTGTCGCGCCCGAAGAGACCTTTGCTGGCGTTCTGGACGTTGCGCTCGGTGAGGCTGGACATCATGAGAACGCTGTTGCGCAGGTTCTGCATGATGCCATCGAACGTGGCGGAGATGTGGGGGCCTTGGGTGTCGGGCATGAGGGAAGATCGTTAGCCGAAGCGACCGGTGATGTAATCTTCGGTCTGTTTCTCGGCGGGGTTGGAAAAAAGTTTCGCCGTGCGGTCGTACTCGATGAGTTTCCCGAGATAGAAGAACGCGCAGCGGTCGGAGCAGCGGGTAGCCTGCTGCATGTTGTGGGTGACGATGACGATGGTGAATTCTTTCTTTAGCCCGTGGATGAGCTCCTCGACCTTGGCGGTGGCGATGGGGTCGAGGGCTGAGCAGGGTTCGTCCATGAGAAGGACCTTCGGCTTGTTCGCGATGGCGCGGGCGATGCAGAGGCGCTGCATCTGGCCACCAGAGAGGCCGAGAGCGCTGTCGTGGAGTCGGTCTTTGACTTCGTCCCAGAGGGCGGCTCCGCGCAGGCTCTCTTCGACGGTCTGGTCGAGAAGCTTCTTGTTCTTTTTCCCGGCGATACGCATTCCGTAAACGATGTTCTCGTAAATCGATTTCGGGAAGGGATTCGATTTTTGAAAGACCATGCCGATGCTGCGGCGGAGGGCGATGACCTCGATTTTCGGATCGTAGATGCTGCGATCGTTGATGGTGATGTCGCCCTCGTAGCGCGTGCCATCGATCAGCTCGTTCATGCGGTTGAAGTTCCGCAGCAGGGTCGACTTGCCGCAGCCAGACGGTCCGATGAAGGCAGTGACACGCTTTTCCGGGATGTCCATGTCGACATTGAACAGGGCCTGCTTGGCTCCGTAGAAAAAATTGAGATCGCGGACCGTGATGAAATCCGCGCGGGTCGCCGAATCTTGTTCAGCCGGGATGGTGTCCTCGTTCAGTCCGGGAAATTGAGACTCGGTTGAGGCTTGAGCTTTGTCTGGGACGGGCTTCTCCATGGTAGGCTTCATTTGAAGGATTAGATCGGTGGGCGGCGATTATTTTTTGCGGAAGACGAGTTGAGCGGTGACGTTCGTCAGCGTCACGAGGGCGACCAGGACGAGCGACGCGGTCCAGGCGAGGTCGACCTGATATTCGTAGGGCAGCGTGGCAAAGTTGTAGATGAGAACGGACAACGAGGCGGTCTCGTCCATGATCGAATTTGCGTAGAAGTAGCTGAAGAGCGCGGTGAAGAGGACCGGCGCGGTCTCACCGGCGGCACGAGCGACGGCGAGCATGATGCCCGTCATCATGGCTGGAAGGGCTTCGGGGAGGACGATGCGCCAGATGGTCTGAAACGACGTGGCGCCGAGACCGAACGAGGCTTCGCGGTAGGCACGTTGCACGCCGAGGAGCGCCTGCTCGGAAGTCAGGAGTATGGTGGGGAGAATGAGGACGGCAAGGGCGACTCCGCCCGCGAACGCCGAGAAGCCGCGGGGGACGATCTGAAAGCCAAAGATGCTCAGCCCGAAGAGCACGATGATCGCGTAGGCGAAGACGCCGGCGATGATCGACGGAATGCCGGTGAGGAGCTTGGCAACGAAGCGGACCGTCCGTGAGAGTCTCGACGACGGCGCGTATTCGTTGACGTAAATGGCCGAGAGCATGCCGAGCGGGGTGGCGATGGCGAGGGCAATGAGGACCATGATGAAGGTGCCGACGATGGCGTTGCCGAAGCCACCGCCTTGGGTGCCGGGGGCGGGCGGGAGGCCGGTGAAGATGTCCCAGCTGAGCAGAGGCACCCCTTTGACTAGCAGCATGTAGACGATCGAAAAGAGGGGGATGAGCGTCAGGAACGAGAGGCCGACGCAGATCGAGGTGAGGACGCGGTTGCCGAGGGAACGGCCCGCGGTGCCGCCCTCGATGGCGTGGTCGTGAAAGAAATCGGACTCGCGAGTTACGATGTTTTCCATGGTCGAAGCGACGAGAGGGTCAGAGGGTTCCGGCGACGTTTCTTTGAGCCCGCTTCAGAACGATCTCGCCGATGATGTTTACGCCGAGGGTTAGCACCACGAGCAGAAGGGCCGCGTACATGAGGGAGGCGATCTGGAGACCTCCGGCCTCGGCGAACTCGTTGGCGAGGAGAGCAGAGAGCGTGCCCGCCGGGCGCAGGAACGACCAATTGAGATTGGAGCTGTTGCCGATGAGCATCGCGATGGCCATCGTTTCACCCATGGCTCGACCAAGCGCGAGGATGGTCGCGGCCACGATGCCAGGCGCGGCGGTTGGCATGATGACGCCCATGATGGCTTCCCAGCGCGTTGCGCCGAGGGCGTAGGCGCCCTCGCGGAGGGCCTTCGGGACGGCGACCATCGCGCTGCGAGCAATGGCCGTGATGGTCGGCAGAATCATGAGGGCCAGGACGATGCTGGCGGTGAGCATGCTGTTGCCGAAAGACGGGCCCTTGAAGAGTGGGATGGCGAAACCGACGGTCTCGGCGAGCCAGCTGTCCTGGTTGCCGACGGCGTCGGCGAGCGTGGCCCCGTATTTTTGGACGAGCGGGATGACGACGGCGATGCCCCAGAGGCCGTAGACGACGCTGGGGATGGCGGCGAGGAGTTCGACGACGAAGCGGATGGAGTTGCGAACGGGGAGGGGGAGAAAGTCCTCGCTGAGGAAAATGGCGACCGCGAGGCCGAGCGGGAGCGCGAACAGGATCGCAACGAACGAACTGACGGCGGTGCCGACGAGGAAGGGAAGAACGCCGAATTGGCCACGGTTGGGAATCCAGTCCGTGCCGACGACGAAGCCGAAGCCAAATTCTTTGATGGCCGGCCAGGCTTGGCGGACGATTTCGCCGACGATCCAGACGAGGGTGGCGACGGTCGCGACCGACGCCACCCAGCACAGGATACGGAAGTAATCGGGACCCGCGTGGAAGTCTTCGAGCGATTTTGGCGCCGTGGAGGATCTGTCGCTCATGCGGGTTTCCGAGTTACTCGGTGATCTGAGTTTTCGCGTTACTTAACGGTTGCGAGGGCGGCCATGGCTTTCTTCACGACCGGGTCGGGAAGGGTCACGTAGCCGAGTTCGGGTGCAAACTTTTGTCCTTCGGTGAGGCCAAATTTGACGAACTTCTCGACGGCGTTCTTCGTGGCTGCGTCCGGGTATTCACCGTAAACGAGGAGCCAGGTGAAGGTGACGATCGGGTAGTCGCCCTTGCCGTTTGGATCGGATGGCCAGATGCGGAGATTTTCCGGCAGCTCGACGCTGGCGAGGGTCGCGGCGGCGGACTCGTCGGTGGGCGCGACGTATTCACCCGACTTGTTTTCGAGGGTAGCCATCTGGAGACCGTTGTTCTTGGCGTAGCCGTATTCGACGTAGCCGACCGCGCCCGGGGTCTGCTTGACGAGGGCGGTAACGCCTTCGTTGCCTTTCCCACCCACGCTGTTCGGCCAGGAGACCGCCTTGCCTTCGCCGATTTCCTCTTTGAAGTCTTCGCTGATGGCCGCGAGGTGCTTCGTGAAGACGAAGGTCGTGCCGGATCCGTCGGAACGGGTGGCGACGATGACGTCCAGGTCGGGAAGCTCAACACCTGGGTTCGCCGCCGCGATGACCGCGTCGTTCCATTTGGTGACGGTGCCGAGGAAGATGCCGGCGTAGGCCTCACGGGAGAGCTTGATGCCCGGAAAGTCTGGCAGATTGTAGGTGACGACGATGCTGCCAGCCGTGGCGGGGATCATGACGGCGCCGCGCGGGACTTCGGAGATCTCCTCGTCTTTCATGGCCGCGTCAGACGCACCGAAGTTGACCGTGCCGGCGATGAATTGCTTGATGCCGGCGCCACTGCCGATGGACTGGTAGTTGACCTGGGTGTCCGGGTTGGCGGCGTGGAACTCCTGGGCCCACCGTTGGTAGAGCGGAGCCGGGAAGCTGGCTCCGGCTCCGGTGATTCGGATCGAGTCGGCGGGGGGTGTGGCTTCCTCCGGCCCGGTCGCCGACGTGGGTTGATCGCACCCGACGAGACCGAGGGCGGTCACGGCGGTGGTGGCTAGGAGTGTGGGTAGATGGATTCTCATGGTGTTCGGTTTGGATTGCGCTGGGTATCTGACGGGTGCTCGAGGGGCGCGGCAAAGTGAGGATTGTTACGAAATCGACACGGGCCGACTTTCGGGGAGGATCCCGGGACCCGATCCGACCCGCGCCAGGTGGATAGATTTAGAACCAGACGCGAAAGGCGGCGAAGAGGGTGAGCTGGTTGAAGTCCTCGCCGTCAGGAAGGTCGAGGTGGGAATACTCCATTCCGGTCATGAACTTCATCTTGTCCTTGTAGACGTAGAAGTTGGCCCCGCCGTAGAGGGCGTGGTAGTTATTACCCCGTGACGACGAGAGATCGGGCGCGCGCCTTTCGTAGCGGCTCTGGGCGGAGACGCCGCGGTCCTCGTTGCTGAAGAGGAACTGGTAGCGTCCGACGAGCTCGATGCGATCCGTCACTTTGTAGGAAGGCAGGACGATGAGGCCGAAGAGGTCGCCGTTCGTGTTACCCTCGTCGGCAATGGCCGTCACCAGGTCGGACTGGAGCCGAAATTTCTCAGCAAAGAAGAAGCCCTCGTAGCTCAGCGCCGCCGTGTAGGAGTAGGGTCGGGTGGCGTCGCGGTCGTTCTCGCCGGTCATGATCCCGCTGTCGAAGCGAAGGGTCTGGGTGTCGTTGAACTTGTAGCCCACGCCGCTGTAGATCAGAGCGCTGCCGTCGAGGGCGGGGGCCTCCCAGTCTTCGGTCCGAGCAGCGGAGTAGAGTCCACCGCCGTAGGTAATGGCCGAACCTTCCGTGAAGCCCTTCACCTCGCCGGTGACAAGCGCGCCGCCGAGCTTGGGTGCGATCGCTTGGTTAATGAAGTTCGACCGCTCGATGGTGATGATGCGGTTCGACGATTCACGCCACTCGTTGGTGATCGGGACTTTGAACAGTCCGGCTTCGACGTTGAACCACGAGATGGGTTCCCAAAGCACCCCGAAGTCTTCGAGGCTCTCGACGAAGCGTCCGGTGGTCGCACCGTCGAAATTGGCGTTGAAGGTCACTTGGGCCTCCATGGTTTTCAGGAAATTGACCTTTCCACCGAAACGGGCCCGGCGGTTCTGCCAGCCGCTCGCGCTGCCGGCGTTGGAGTTCAGCCCGAAGACCTGTCCCTGGTATCGACCCGTCAAAGCGATCTTCTGGATGAAGGGATTGTCCGGATTTTTGTAGAGGACGGGGAGCGCCCAAATCTGGTCGAAAACGTTGTCTGGGAACGTCGAAGGGTTTTTCTCCACGACGATCGGCGCGACGGTTTTGTCCGAATCTTCGGCGCGCGGTTGGATGGTTTTACCTGGGTTTGCCCCGCGGAGCGTCAGCGGATTTGTCGCCGCGACGAACGCAAACGCCCAGACGAGTGCGTGGCGGCGGAGTCGACCGTCGGCTGGTCGCGGGCGGTTTGCGAGCGCGGTCGAGGGTCGTGAAACTGGCCGTGGGCGCCCACGGCTTTGACGGGAGTTTTTGGCAAACATGGGGTTCGAGACGCCCAGAAACCCCACGTTGGGTCAAGCGCATTGGCCGCTATCCGTTGTCGGCGGAGGTCCAGAAATCAGAACCTTGAGTTCGTTGCGTGATGGGTCGAGATCTCCGGAGTCCGTTCAGACGTCGACAAACGAGACGGGTGCCGGATTTACTCAGTCGCTTGAGCAGCCCGCGTCGGAAATGAAGCTTCGAATCAAGACAACGGGAGTCATTCCTGAGCTTGAAGACCAGTCGTCGCGGAGGGGGAGCGAACCCACGTCGGCGATCTGCCTTTTACTGCTCGCGATCACGGTCATCGGGTTGGCTTTGTTTGATTGGCACGGCGGGTATTCGCCGCGGGCACTCGGCTTGTTGGTGGTTGGGCTCGCACTCACGGCGGCAGCCCTCCGGGGAGGCGGGCGGGTGGTGAGCAAAGGCATTGCGGTGGCGACGGGATTGACGGGGCTGCTGGTGAGTTTCGCTTTGATTGGCGGCAGTGACCCAGCGCTGGAGATGTTGGCGGGGACGAGGGTCCAGGATTTCTCCGGGTTGATCGCGGTCGCCGCTTTGGCGAGTGGCGTTGCGTTTCTCGGCGGAGAGCGGCTCGGACGATGGGCGGCGTGGCTGGCCGTGGGGATCTTTGCGTTGGCGGCGCTCTGGGTGTTGCACGCATCGCCGTCGCCGCGAATCGATGTCTTTTCTGTTCACCGCGAAGCGGCAGCGGGTGCGTTGGCGGGGAAGAATCCTTACGCCATGCGATTCACGCAGGTCTATCCGAAGGAAATGGCCGAGTCGCTCTACGGGGCGGACGTCCTCGACGCCGAGGGCCGACTGGACGCGGGCTACACGTATCTGCCGCTGACGCTCTGGACGGCGGTGCCGGGTGCTTTGTTGGGTGACGTGCGATACGGAAGCGTGGCGGCGGTGGTCGTCGCGGCGGGCTTCCTGCTCGGGATCGGAGGGGGCGCGTGGGGGCGGTTGGTGGCGCTGACGTTTTTGTTTTCGCCGATGAATTTTTTCGTGATCGAGATGGCGTGGACCGAGGTGTATTCCGCCGCCTTGTTCGCGGGATTTGTCTGGTGCTTGCTCGGAGCGGGCGGGTGGCGGCGGGGCGCGGCTCCGTGGATTTTCGGTTTGCTGCTGGTGAGTAAACAGCACCTGCCGTTGCTGCTACTGCCGACGGCTTGGGTGTGCCTGCCGGAGACGCGGAGGCCGGCGTTTCTCTGGCGGATGGTCGTGGCCGGGACGGTCGTGACGCTGCCAATGATCCTGTGGGATCCGGCGGCGTTCTGGAATTCGACGGTGGTGGTGCTCGCGAAGGTGCCGTTTCGGACCGATGGGTTGACGGTCGGGTCGGCTCTGCACGGGGCGGGGCTGAACCTCCCGGCTTCGGCGTGGTGGGTGGCCGGGTTGGCGGGAATCAGCGCGGTCTGGGCGTGGCTTGGGCGGTGCGGAGGCGATCGGATTTTTCGCCTCGGCGTCGGGAGTGGCTTGGCGATGGGCGTGTTTTTCATCCTGAGTAAACAGGCGTTCTGTAACTATTATTTTCTGGTGATCGCCTGCTTGGCGACGGGGTTGGCGGTGTTGGTTCGGGGTCAGCTCAGCAAGAATGAGGTCGATATCCGCAATTGACATTGAACCGGGAGAGCGGCGACGGACGAAGTAGGCCCGCGACAGCTTCTCCCCACCGACTCGATCCTGAGTTGCGAGTTGGTCTCGACCAGCTGGCGGCGTTGTTGGAAGTTTGCGCCTGGGCGCACGGCGATTGCGGCCTTCCGATCGATGCTCGACTCGGCGCTGCGGGAGAAGTTTCGGCCTCCACCCTTCGTGGATTGCTCGTAGACAATCATCGGATATTAGCGCATCTAATTTGAGAAAATGACGGCCACCGAAACCGAGAAAAAGACCGAAGTGCAGATGATCAACGTCCAGGTGGACGGGGAATGGAAATCGTTCCCCAAGGGCACCAAATTGATCGAGGCCTGCATGAAAAGCGGGCATTTCGTGCCGCACTACTGCTACCACCCGAAACTGAGCACGCCGGGAAATTGCCGGATGTGCCTCGTGGAAATGGGCATGCCCAAGCGCGACGCCGAGCGCAACGTGGTGACCGGCGAGGACGGGAAACCGGAAATCGCGTGGGGGCCGCGGCCCGCGATTTCTTGCGCGACGGAGATCTCCGAAGGGATGGGCGTGCGGACTGAGTCGCCGATGGTCGAGGAGTGCCGGAAGGGCGTGATGGAATTTCTCCTCATCAATCACCCGCTGGATTGCACGATCTGCGATCAGGCCGGGGAGTGCAAGCTGCAGGAATTCAGCGTGGAGTTCGGCAACGGCGACTCGCGCTTCCTCGAGGACAAGGTCAAGAAGCCGAAGCGCCAGGACATCGGGCGCAACATCGTGCTCGACGACGAGCGCTGCATCATGTGCTCGCGGTGCGTTCGGTTCATGCAGGAGATCGCCGAGGACGACGTGCTCGGATTTCTGAATCGCGGGAGCCAGACGACGTTGTCGGTGTATCCGGGCAAGCGGCTGGATAACAATTATTCGCTCAACACGGTCGACATCTGCCCGGTGGGTGCGCTCACGAGCAAGGACTTTCGATTCCAGATGCGGGTGTGGTTCCTGAAGGAAACCAAGTCCATTGACGTGAATTGTGGGCAGGGGACAAACATCCTCATCGGCAGCCGCGAGAACACGATCTACCGGATCACGCCGCGCGAGAACGACGCGGTGAACTCCTGCTGGATGCCGGACACCCACCGGCTGAACTTCCACCATCTCAACGACGACTCACGGCTGAAAGAGCCGGTCGTGAGTGGCGGTGAGGCTCCAACGAAATGGTCGGAGGCGATCCGGGTCGCTGGCGACCGGTTGAAGTCGTTTGAGCCGTCGGAGATCGCGATCATCGCGTCGGCGCGGATGACCAACGAGGAACTTTACCTAACGAAGCGACTGGCAGATTCGCTTGGGACGAAGCAGATCGACGTCGTTGCGCGCAAGCAGGAGGGCGACGGATTTCTCATCTCCGAAGATGGCAATCCGAACACGACGGGCGCGAAGCTGCTTGGCGTGGCGACCGGGAAGCTGACCGACATCGCGTATGGGATCAGCAACGGAAGCGTGAAGGCGCTGATCTGTCTCGGCGAAGACGTGACCGAGTGCGGGATCGACGCAGCAGATCTCGAGAAGCTCGATTGCGTGGTTGCAACGGCGATCCTCCCGAGCGCGACAACCCGGGCGGCGACCGTGGTTTTGCCATCGGCGGGGTTCTCGGAGAAGCGTGGCTCGATGATCAATCTGGCCGGTCGGATTCAACGGCTGAACCGGGCGGTGAGTTCGCCGGGGCAGGCGCGGGACGACTGGGAGATCTTACGCGATCTCATTCAGGCCGTCGGCGGTTCGAACGGGATCTACGCGATCGAGGAGGTCTTCAAGGCAATGGCGGCTGACACGCCGGCGCTGGCCGGACTTTCTTTAATCAAGATGGGCGATCTCGGCGTCGAATTGCAGCTGGCTGAGGACAGTCGGCGGGGCTGAACTTTTTGTCAGAAATCGTCGGGGGGCGCGGAATAAATGGGGTGCCCGACGACTCGAAGGGACATGAAAGCCGCTTTGCTCCTTTTCGCGTTGGTCCCGATCCTGCCTGCCGGGGCGGAAATTATCGTTCAGCCGGGCGGTTCGATTCAGGAGGCGATTGATCTGGCGGTGAGCGGCGAACGCATCACGCTCGAGGCTGGGCGCTACGAGGGGAATCTGGATTTTTCGGGGAAGGAGATCACCGTTCGAGGTGTCGGGCCGGAGTCGGTGATCGTCGGGGATGGGAACGGGTCGGTGGTGAGGTTTGGGTCGGGCGAGGGGAGCCGTTCCGTCCTGGACTCGGTGACGGTGACGGGTGGGTTTGCCGATGACGGCGGGGGCATTCTGATCGAGAACAGCTCGCCGTCGATCCGGCGGACGGTGATCTTTGACAACCAGGCCAACGACATGGGGGCCGGAATCTACGTGCGCGGTCGGCGATCCCGACCGGTGATCGCGAACAACCTTCTCGCTTATAACCTCGATCCGCGACCGCTGGCGACTTCGGACGCGCACCAAATATTCGTCGACAGCGGTGCGAGCGCGGTCGTGGTGAACAACACGATCGTGCGGGGGAACGGGAACGCGCTGCTGCTGCAGGGCGGTCCGCGACCGACGGTGGTACGAAACAATTTGTTCGTTCTCAATGGCTCGCGTCTTCCGAGCGGGGCACCGACGGGCCGGGGAATCTGCGATTTCGGCGGTTCGGCGCGGATCCAGGACAACCTGTTTTACCGGAACGCGCGGTCGGCGGTGCTCACCGGGAATTTCGAAGATTATCGACTCGTGAGCGATGCCGAGATCGCCGTGAACGAGCCGAGGTTTCGCTCGAACGAGGATGGGAATCCGCGCTTCCGGGGTCGGGCGGGTCGCCGGGTGCCGAACGAGCTGGACGCGACCGCTTTCGTGCCGCGGCGGACGAGTCCCGGGGTGGATGCAGGATCGACGGCGCGTCGGTTCAGGGATCGGGATGGGTCGCGGAACGATCTGGGGCACACGGGTGGGCCGCTCGGTTGGCGGTAGGCGGAATCTGTGGGGTCGGAAAGTTTTCTCTCGTGGCGTGGTGCCGGGCTGGAGCCGAAGCGCAGCGGAGACAGTCTTGGCTCTGCGGGACAAACCCGACACGAGCAGGCTGGAAGCCGGCGCTCCCCGTGGTGATTAGTAGATCACCCGGACGAGGGTGAGACCGTCGGGGGGGGCGACTCGGTTGGATTTTTTGCCGTCGGGGTTGTCGATGAGGTCGGTGAGCCACGACTCGGGATTGCGGTTCTGGGCGATGCGGAGGGCGGAGGCGGTGAGCATGCGAACCATTTTGTAGAGAAAGCCGTTGCCGGTGTAGGTGATGCGGATCGTGCGAGTCGTCGCTTGGACATCGACGGAAAAAATTTCGCGGATGGTGCTCTTTGGGGGCGGGCGGCGGTTGGCGGAGAGGTGTCGAAAGTCGTGGGTGCCTTCGTAAAGCGCGAGGGCGGCGCGGAATTTTTCCAAGTCGATGGGCTGGGGGACGTGCCAGGCGCGGTGGTGGAGGTGGGGTGGTAAGATCGGGCTGGTGTGAATGACGTAGCGGTAGACCTTCGCCTTGGCGGAGTAGCGGGCGTGAAACTCGGGGCGGGCGCGGCGGAGGGCGGTGACGCGGATGCCGGGCGGGAGGGTGGCGTTGAGGGCGCGCTGGAGGTCGGGGGGCTTGATGGCGAGGCCGGGGACGTCGGCGTGGGCGACCTGGGCGAGGGCGTGGACACCGGCGTCGGTGCGGCCAGCTCCGTGAACGGCGACCCGCTGGTGGGTGACCTTGGTGAACGCCCGCTCGATGCGGGACTGGATCGAGTCGGCGTCGGTCTGCCGCTGCCAGCCGGCGAAGGGCGCGCCGTCGTAGGCGATGGTGAGGCGGAGGCGCACGGGTGCTTATTCGTCCGGAAGGGGCGGGAGGCCGGTCTGGCCGTCGAGATAGGTCTGGAGGATCACTTGGGCGGCGGCCTGGTCGATGACGCCGCGTTGCTGATGGGCTTTACGGCCGGCTTCCTGGAGAGAACGCTGGGCCGAGACGGTGGAAAGGCGCTCGTCGACGGTCGTGACCTCACAGCGAATCGAGGCGCGGAGTTTTTCGACGAACGCGGCGACTTTGGCGGCGGCGGGACCGTGGGAGCCGTCCATGTTGCGCGGGAGGCCCACGACGATGAGGCCAACGTCGCGAGATTCGACGACCTCGCGGATGCGGCGGACGGGCGAGATCTTTTTGACGTCGATGGTCTCGAGCGGGTGAGCCAGAAAATTGAGTTCGTCGCTGAGCGCGAGCCCGATGCGGGCGTCACCGTGGTCGACACCGAGGATGCGTTGAGCCGTCATTTGCAGTTGAAAATGACACACACCGCTCCTAGCTTCCAGCCCATGGTCTTTCTCCCGATCTCGAAGTTTGGTCAGAACCTCCCGGTGTCTGGTCTGGTCGCATTTTCCCAAGCTGCCGTTGGTCTCGGCATTGGTCTCCTCGTCGCCGACAAAATCGGTCTGGTTTCGCGGCAGCGCACGGCTATCGCGCTCATCGGAGCCGGGACCGCGGCGGTCGTGCCATTTGCGGCGGGCGTGTTCACCCGCATCAAGGACCGGCCGGATTCCTCGAGTCGAATGCGGCAGCAGCTCAATTCGATCCGCGGTAACGCGAGCATCGAGGAGCTCGAAGAAATCGTCTGAGTTTGGCGAGCGAAGAGGGGCCGGGTAGTCGGCCGATCGTGCTGGCCTCGCGGTCCCCGAGGCGGATCGAGTTGCTCGCGGTGGCGGGTTTGGCGGTCGAGTGCTTGCCCGCGGACGTTCGGGAGGCGGTCGACATCGACGAGACGCCGCGAGAGCTCGCAATGTTTAACGCGGAGCTGAAAGCAAACGCCGTCGTGGCGCGACGGCGCGATGCGGTCGTGATCGGAGCGGATACAATCGTCGTGCTCGGGGCCGAGATTTTTGGAAAACCGGCGGACCTCGACGACGCCAGGCGGATGCTGGCGCGGCTGGCCGGGCAAACGCACGAGGTGATCACCGGAGTGTGCGTGGTGGACGGGGTGAGCGGGCGAAAGGAGACGTTCGCGGAGTCGACGTTCGTCCGGTTTCGTGGGTTGGACGCGGCGGCGATCGAAGCGTACCTGGCGCGGATCGACCCGCTGGACAAGGCGGGAGCCTACGCGGCGCAAGATGATCGGGGGGAGATCATCGAAGCGGTCGAGGGGTCGTTTGAGAATGTTGTGGGGTTGCCGGTGGAGCGAGTGGTGGAGGTGCTGAAGCTCATTTGATCTTTCGGATCTGGGTTTGGAGACTTGGCTGGAAGCCAAGGATACGTGGGTTCGGCTTCCAGCCGACGGTGGTCACGCGACGCGGTTGGTGGCGATCAGGAATGGTTTGAGTGAATCAACGAGGTCGCGGAAGCCGTCGAAGGTGACTTGTTGCTGGCCGTCGGACAGGGCCTCGGCGGGATTCGGGTGAACTTCGACGATGAGGCCGTCGGCTCCCATGGCGACGGCTCCGGCGCAGAGGGCGGTCACGAGGTCGGCGCGGCCGCAGCCCTGGCTCGGGTCGACGATGACGGGGAGGTGGGTTTCCTTTTTTGCGATGGCGACGGCGGAGAGGTCGAGGGTGTTGCGGGTGTAGGTCTCGAAGGTGCGGATGCCGCGTTCGCAGAGAATGACGTTCGGGTTCCCGTGGGCGAGGAGGTATTCCGACGCGAGGATCCACTCTTCGATTTTTTCGCTCATTCCGCGCTTGAGGAGGACGGGCTTCTTCGTGTGGGCGCACTCGATGAGGAGCTGGAAATTCTGCGCGTTGCGAGCGCCGATCTGCAGGATGTCGGCGGTCTGGGCGACGTGCTCGACGTCGCGTTCGCTGAGGACTTCGGTGATGATCTTGAGGCCGGTGCGCTCCTTGGCTTCGCGGAGGAGGCGGAGACCTTCCTTGCCGAGACCCTGAAATTCGTAGGGCGAGGTGCGGGGTTTGTAGGCACCGCCGCGGAGGATCGTGGCGCCTGCGGCCTTCACGGCTTCGGCGGTGGCAAAGAGCTGGTCGGCATTCTCCACCGAGCACGGGCCGGCCATCATGGTGAAAGTGGGTCCGCCAACCGGGACGCCGTCGACGTCGACGATGGTGTTCTCCGGGTGCGAGAGGCGGCTGGCGAGTTTGTAGCGTTTCTGGACGCGGAGGACGCTCTGGACCTGCGGGAGTGCGTTGAGGGACTCGAGCGTTTGGTTGGTCCGCTCGTCGCCGATGGCGGCGATGACGGTCTGCTCGACGCCGTGGATGGGCGACGGCTCGTAGCCGAGCTTGGTGACCTCGGTGAGGACGGTGTCGATTTCGTCACGAGAAGAACCGGGGCGGAGAACGATGATCATGGTGGGATGACTTTGGCGGAAATCACGTTCCGTGGCACCGTCGAAGTTGAAGTATGAGCGATAAAGAGATCGATGCGAGGATTAGGGAGCTGGTAGCGGAAGTTGCGACGGGGCGCTCAGCGCATCTGGTGGAGGAATTGATCGCCACGGCGTTGAAGCTGGGCGAGGACCGGGCGGACTTGGGCGACCTGAAACTCTTCAACCGCTCGATGCGTGAGATGCGCGATGCTGCGAAGGTCTTTGCCCGCTACCGGGGCCGGCGGAAAGTGGCTGTCTTCGGATCGGCGCGGACGCGAGCGGACAGCCCGGAGTTTGCGCTGGCACGAGAATTCTCCCGCCTCATGGTTCTCGAGGATTACATGATCATCACGGGCGGTGGCGACGGGATCATGGGTGCGGCGCAGGAGGGTGCGCGGGCTGCGAATAGCTTTGGGCTGAACATCGTGCTGCCGTTCGAGCAACGCGCGAACGAGACGATCCACGGCGACGAGAAGCTCATCGACTTCAAATATTTCTTCACCCGGAAGCTCAATTTCATGAAAGAGACGCACGCGTTCGTGCTCTGCCCGGGCGGCTTCGGCACGCAAGACGAGGGATTCGAAGCGCTGACGCTCATGCAGACCGGCAAGACGCAGATCGTCCCGATCATTCTGCTCGACCAGCCGGGCGGTCGGTATTGGGAGACGTGGCGGCAATTCGTCCGGACCGATCTCCTCGGAAATGGCTTGGTCTCGGAGACGGATTTCCATTTGTTCCGCTCGACCCACAGCGCGGAGGAGGCGGTTGCGGAGGTGAGAAATTTTTACCGAGTCTTCCATTCCTACCGCTGGGTCCGCGAGAAGATGGTCGTGCGAATCCACCACCGGATCGCGGACTCGGCGCTCGCCGGGTTGAACGAGCGGTTCGCGAGCCTGCTGGTCGACGGCGCGATCGAGCAGGTCAGCGCGCTGCCGGAGGAGATCGACGATAACGAGATCGCGGCGCTGCCCCGTCTCGTGCTCGAGCCGCTCAAGCGGGACTTTGGTGTGATCCGGACGTTGCTCGACGCGATCAATGACTGCGCGGATTGGCGTTGAGTTTCTCGTGCGCTGGCGATACCTTTCGGCATGGCAGCCCCCGGTTCCGAAACCTTCGTTCAGCGACTAATCGACAAATTTAGCCAGTCTCGATTTTTCACCATCTCGTTGTTGCTCCACATCGTGCTCGTCGCGATTTTTGGAACGACGGTCCTCTTTCAGGCAATCCAGGAGCCTTCCGACTTCGAGGGTGGCGAGGGTGGTTTCGTTGACGACGCGGCGATCACGGCGGCTCCGCCGACGCCGAACCAGCCGCAGCCGACGACCTTCACCGTCACGGCACCTCAGCAGCAGACCACGTCGCTCAACGCGATCACGACGATGAATCCGGAGACGCTGGATTTCAGCATGAACACCGTGATGGCTCCGCCAACGATCACGCCGACCACGGTCGACGCCGCGACGGCCGCTCCAGCTCCCATGCCGACCAACACGTCGGGTATGACGAAAGGCGACGCCGCCGCGATCGGCGCAACCGTGGCTGGTTGGGGTAAGGGTAACAAAACGGGATCCGGGACGGGGCTGCGCCAGCGCGAGTTCGCGATCATCGCCTACCTTGGGAAATACCGGGGGGGGAATTGGGATTCGACCGTCCAGGTCAGCCGCGGGAAAATCGAGGGAGGGAGTTTGCCCAATTTGCTTTACGTGATCTCGAAATGGTCTCGCGACAAGATCAAGACGAACGAGCGCAACGTCGAAGCGGTCGAGTTGGACAGTGATCGTCTCTTCGCCGACCCGGTTCCGCCGTTCATCTTCATCACCGGATCGCGGGATTTTGTTCTCACGGAAAAGGAGGTCGAGAACCTCCGGAAATACGTCAAGATTGGCGGAGCGATCTGGGGTGATAGTTCGGTGCCCGGCTCCGGTCCCGCTTCGATCTCGCGTTCAAGCGTGAGATGCGCCGCGTGATTCCAGACGTCGACAAAAAGTTCGAGCCGCTCCCGGCGAATCACCCCATCTTCACAAACAACTATTATCCCGAGATCAAGTCGGCGCCACCCGGGCTGAACTTCTACCAGGAACCGGTCTATGCGTTGCGGATCTTCGGCGAGATCGCGATCCTCTACACGGCGAACGACTACGGCGACATGTGGCAGGTGGGTCTAGGCGCGGACGGGAAGATCGATCTCGGCTCGGACGAGACGGGCAAGAAAGTCGCGGTGAACCTGAACATCTGGGAACAGCGTGGGGTGTATCTTCATAACCTCGACCAAGAGTCGTTGGAGCGAAGCTTCCGCTTCGGGATCAACGTGGTGACTCATCTGTTGACCCGCTGGGATAACAAGGTGAACGCGGGTTCGCGGTTGTAGGGGACGGGGCTGGCCGGAGGTTGGTTTCCTGGCTTGGCCGACGCAACGGGGGGCTGCTCCGGAAGCCGCAGCGGGGACTTCCTGCCTCGGTTTTGGTAGCGGCTGCGCCTACCGTCGGTGCTCTTCGAGCAGCTTGATGACGAGGGCGGTCCAACCGGTCTGGTGACTGGCACCGAGACCTCGGGCGGTGTCGCCGTCGAAGTATTCGGAAAAGAGAACGTGGTCGCGCCAGTGCTCCCGGGCAAAGAGGGGGTCGCCGCCGTTGCAGGGACGCTCGCCGTTTTCGTCGGGAAGGAAAATCGCGGCTAGGCGACGGGCGAGTTCGGCGGCGATCTCGGCGAGATTTAGGTGGTTCCCTGAGCCGGTGGGGCATTCGATGCGGAAGTCGTCGCCGTAATAATGGTGGTAGCGCTCGAGCGCCTCGACGAGGAGAAAGTTAACGGGAAACCAGATCGGTCCGCGCCAATTCGAATTTCCCCCGAACAAATGGCTGTCACTCTCGCCGGGTACGTAGGCGACGCGCTCCTCGCCGCCCGGCCAGCGGAATACGAACGGGTGGTCGGCGTGGACTTTGGACAGGGACCGGATGCCGTAGGGCGAAAGAAATTCGTTCTCGTCCAGCATCGTCGCAAGCGTCCGCCTGAGCCGCTCGCGCGACGGAATCGCGAGGATGCGGTGTTCCTCGTGGGGGCAGGTGTGGCACCAGTGGGCGACCTCGGTGAGGTCGTCGCGGTTGGCAAGGAACCAGTCCATCCGCTTCTTGAATGCGGGGAGAGCGGCAACCTGTTTTTCCTCCAGGACCTCGACGGCGATGAGCGGAAGTAGGCCGACGAGCGAGCGAGTGCGGAGGGGCTGAACGCGACCGTCGAGCTTGAGTTGGTCGTAATAAAAACCGTCGCCGTCGTCCCAGAGGCCGGTGCCGCCGAGGTCGTTCATGGCGTCGCCGATGTAAACGAAGTGTTCGAAAAATTTCGAGGCGAGGTCTTCGTAGACGGGATTTTCCTGAGCGAGTTCCAGGGCGATGGCCAGCATCGTGAGGCAGTAGGAAGCCATCCACGCGGTGCCGTCGGCTTGTTGGAGAGTGCCGCCGGTCGGGAGTGGCTTGGATCGGTCGAAGACGCCGATGTTGTCCAGGCCGAGGAAGCCGCCGGCGAAGAGATTATTGCCGTCGGCGTCCTTGCGGTTGACCCACCAGGTGAAGTTGAGCAGCAGCTTCTGGAAAGTGCCTTCGAGAAAGGGTCGGTCGCGCTGCCCGCGGGCGGCGGTGAGTTTGTAAACGCGCCAGGCCGCCCACGCGTGAACGGGTGGATTTACGTCCGAGAAGTTCCACTCGTAGGCGGGGATCTGGCCGTTCGGGTGGAGGTACCACTCGCGGAGGAAGAGCGTGAGCTGGGCTTTCGCGAAGCCCGGATCAATGCGGGCGAAGGGGAGCATGTGAAAGGCCGAATCCCACGCGGCGAACCACGGGTATTCCCATTTGTCGGGCATCGAGAGGACGTCGCGGGCGTAGACGTGCGGCCACTTTGCGTTGCGTCCCGACCGGCGGGCTCCGGGCGGGACGGGGCCATTCGCGTCGCCGTCGAGCCAGTCTTCGACGATGTAGTGGTAGAATTGTTTGCTCCAGACGAGGCCCGCGTAGCCTTGGCGGGTGACGGCGCGCGCGGTTTCCGACAAAGTGTGGGGAGCGACGGCGTCGTGGAAGGCGTTGGCCTCGGCCATGCGGATTGCGAAGGTCTCAGCGCTCGTCGCGGGCGGATGGTCGGTCGTCTTCGAAGCGAGGCGGAAGTGGTGGGTGCGGGATTCGCCGGGACCAAGATCGCCGGTGAGGTGGGGCGCGAATTTCGTCCCGTGGGTTGCGTTCGTCGCGGAGGCATCGCCGTGAATCACGGTGGCGTGAAAGCCGTCTTTGACGAAAGGCGAGGCGTTCGGCTGCCCGTAGAGTCGGGCGAAGTTTGTTTCGTTCTCGGTGAAGAGCGGTGGGGCGTCGGCTTCGTCGTAGCGGAAGGTGAAGTCGCCGAGCTTGGGGTGCGATCCGTCGATTTCACCCGGACGGGCGAGCAAGAGGGTCGGCTTCGTCGCGAGGCTCTCGTGCGCCGCGCCCCACGTCCAATCGTTGCGAAACCAGAGGGTCGGGAGGAGGTGATACGGCGCGGGGTCGGGGCCGCGGTTGGTGACGGTGATTCGGATCGCGATGTCGTCCGGGGCAGCCTTGGCGTATTCTGCCATGACGTCGAAGTATCGTTCGTCGGCGAAGATGCCCGTGTCGCTGAGCTCGAACTCGCGGTCGCGGAGTCCGCGGCGGCCATTTTCGGCGACGAGCTGGTCGTAGGGGAAGGCGGCGTGCGGGTATTTGTAGAGGGCGCGGAGGTAGGAGGCGGTGGGAGTGGCGTCGAGGTAGAAGTAGTGCTCCTTCACGTCCTCGCCGTGGTTGCCCTGCGGGCCGGTGAGACCAAAAAGGCGCTCCTTCAGGATGGGGTCGCGTTCGTTCCAAAGCGCGAGCGCGAAGCAGAGTTGGCAGCGGGCATCGGTGATCCCGAGCAATCCGTCCTCGCCCCAACGATAAGCGCGGCTGCGTGCGTGGTCGTGGGGGAAGGCGCTCCAGGCGTCGCCGGTGGCGGAATAATCCTCGCGCACCGTGCCCCATTGTCGCTCCGAGAGGTAGGGACCCCACTGCGACCAATAGCGCGCGCGCCGGTCATTCTCCTGGAGGCGTCGGTGTTCTGCAGTCACCGCGTTTTCATTAGCGATCGCTGAAGAAAATGACAAACCTCGTTCGCGGCAGTGACATTTTTCGCCGGACCGATAGGAGAGCGGAATGCAGTTTGATCGGCGATTGGTAGCGTGGATGGGGGGAGTCGCGTTGTTCTACGTTGGTTGGCTGATCCTCGTCGGTGGTCGTTGGTCGGTGGTGGCCGCGCATTGGCCGATCGCGGTGACGATGGCGCTCGGATCCTACGTGGCGGGGGCGACTCCGATGGGTGGTGGGACGGTGGGGTTCCCGATTCTCGTTCTGGCGTTTCATCAGGCGGCGGAGCTGGGGCGGGATTTTTCGTTCGCGGTGCAGAGCGTTGGGATGACGAGCGCGGCGTTGTTCATTTTGGCGAGACGTCAGCCGGTCGAGTGGCCGATGCTCCGGTGGGCGGTGCTGGGGTCGGCGCTCGGCACGCCGCTTGGGATCGTGTTCATCGCGCCGCTGGTGCCGGGGATCGCGGTGAAGGTTGTTTTCGCCGTGGTGTGGGCGAGCTTCGGTGTGCTGCACTTGTTTCGATTGCGAGAGTTCGCGCGACACGACGGTCTCGCTCCCACCGCCCACCGGTTTGACCGGGTCGCGGGATTGGCTACCGGCTTGCTGGCGGGTGCGACCGTGGCAGCGGTGACGGGCGTGGGCATCGACATGGCGATCTACTGCGTGCTGGTGCTGTTGTGCCAAGCGGACCTCAAAATCGCGATCCCGACGTCGGTCATTTTGATGGCGGCGACGTCACTCATCGGCCTCGCTACGAAATGGACGGTCGGCGGTGGGCTCCAGCCGGGAGTCTTCGAAAATTGGCTCGCGGCAGCACCGGTGGTGGTGGTCGGCGCGCCGCTCGGGGCATTCGTGGTCGATCGGATTGGCCGGACGCCGACTTTGTTCTTCGTATCGATCCTGTGCTTGGGCCAATTCGTTTGGGCGATGGTCGATGGCTGGTCGGGCTCGGAGTCGCTGGTCTGGCGATCTCGCTGTTCGGCGTGGGGATGCTGGTCGCTTTGTTCGGATGGTTCCACGCGATCGGCGAACGCTGGAATCGCCGACGGGAACGCTCGTCTGCTCCGACCGTTCCGGCTAGTCTCCGCGGGAATGAGTTATCAGCCGATTGAGAATTACGGAGTCGTCGGCGACCTGCACACGGTCGCCTTGGTGGGAATGGACGCGTCGATCGATTTCATGTGTTTCCCTCACTTCGACTCGCCGTCGATCTTCGCGGCGATGCTCGACGACGAGAAGGGTGGGAGATTTTCCCTTGCACCGGAGATGCGGGACGCGAAGCACCGGCAGATGTATCTGCCGGACACGAACATCTTGCTCACGCGCTTTCTGGCTCACGAGGGAATCGGGGAGGTCTCGGACTTCATGCCGGTGGAGGAAAAGGGCCACGCCCACCAGATCGTTCGCCGGGCCAAGGCGGTGCGAGGTGACATCCGGTTTCGGCTGAATTTCGCGCCAGCCTTCGACTACGGGCGCTCGGGGCACAAGGTTGAGCGGACGTCCGACGGGATTGTCTTCACGAGCGAGGGCCGGGATCAGACCGCCCTCCGGCTGATCGTCCAGCACGAGGCCGAGATCAACATCGAGAACGGAGCGGCGACCGCCGAGTTCAAGCTGCACGCGGGCGAAAGCGTGTTTGTGATCATGGAAGACGCTCGAGATTGCAACGCGCCGAGGCGGCGGCGGAGCGACGACGTCTCGGAGCTTTTCAAGGAGACGCTGAATTTCTGGCGGGGCTGGTGCCATCATTCGAACTACCGAGGCCGCTGGCGTGAGATGGTGAAACGCTCGGCGCTCACGCTCAAAATGCTGGTCTCGCACCCGCACGGATCGATCGTCGCGGCACCGACGTTCGGCCTGCCGGAAGCCATCGGCGGCGGGCGGAATTGGGATTACCGCTACACCTGGATTCGCGATGCGTCGTTCACGATCTACGGACTCATGCGGCTTGGCTACACGGCGGAGGCGAAGCACTTCATGGGCTGGATCGAGGAGCGCTGCCGGGAGCTGGCCGACGGTCAGATGGCGATCATGTATTCCATCGACGGGCAGTCCGATCTCCCCGAGATCAACCTCGATCACTGGGAGGGCTACCGGAAGTCTTCGCCGGTGCGGATCGGCAACGCGGCGCACGGACAGCTCCAGCTCGACATCTACGGCGAGCTGATGGACTCGGTTTATCTCTACAACAAATACGGCGAGCCGATCTCCTACGACCTGTGGACGAGCCTCACGCGAATGATCGATTGGGTCTGCGACAACTGGAATCGGCCGGACGAAGGGATCTGGGAGATCCGCGGAGAGAAACAGCATTTCACTTACTCTCGAGTCATGTGTTGGGTCGCGGTCGACCGGGGCGTGCGGTTGGCGCTCAAACGCTCGTTCCCGGCACCGATGGAGCGGTGGATGAAAGTGCGCGACGAGATTTACCACGACGTCTATCGCAATTTCTGGGACCCCGATCTGCAGACGTTCGTCCAGCACCTCGGCTCGAAAGCGGTCGATGCGGCCTGTCTCCTCATGCCGATGGTGAAATTCATCGGCCCGACCGATCCGCGTTGGATCTCGACCTTGCGAGCCATCGAGAAATCGCTGGTCGCGGATTCGACCGTCTACCGCTACAGCACGGAGGACGGGGCTCACGACGGTCTCGAGGGGACGGAGGGGACCTTCTCGATGTGCTCGTTCTGGTACGTCGAGTGCCTGTCGCGGGCGGGCGACGTGGACAAAGCGCGGTTCCTCTTCGAGAAGACCCTCGGCTACGCGAATCACCTGGGTCTCTACTCGGAGGAGTTGGGCCCTGCGGCGAGCACCTGGGCAATTTTCCCCAGGCGTTCACGCACCTCGCCCTCATCAGCGCGGCCTACAACCTAGATCAGGAGTTGACGGCCCGTCGCTAGGGCGGGAGCCTTCCCCTGATGAAGAATTTACTGAGCACATTGGTGTTGGGAGCGATGGTCGTCGGCGGGACAAGGGCGGAAACAATGAGTCGGGAGGTGACCTATCCAGCTGGTCAGGTGATCGCCAATGGCCTGCTCGCGGTGCCCGCTGGTGAGGGAAAGCATCCCGGCGTGCTCGTGGTCCACGAGTGGTGGGGCATCAATGACTACGCGCGCGGTCGGGCAGAAATGCTGGCCGAGCTGGGCTACGTTGCGCTCGCCGTCGACATGTATGGCGACGGGAAGACGGCGGAGCACCCGGATGACGCGGGGGCATTTGCCAAAGCGGTGATGAGCGATCTCCCGGAGGCGACCGAACGATTCGAGGCGGCGATGAAATTTCTTGCCGCCCAGCCCGAAGTCGAGTCCGGGAAGATCGCGGCGATCGGGTATTGCTTTGGCGGTGGTATCGTCTTGCAGATGGCGGCGAGCGGCGTCGAAGGTCTGGACGCGGTGGTGAGCTTCCACGGGTCACTCGGCGCCAAAGTGCCGGACGGCGTGACGCCGACAGCGCGGATGCTGGTGCTGACGGGGACGGCCGACGAATTTGTTCCAGACGAGCAGGTGAAGGCTTTCGAGAAACGGATGAGCGCCGCGGGTGCCAATCTCACGGTCATCGAATACCCGGGCGCCGAGCACGGGTTCACCAATCCGGATGCCGACGCGGCGGCGGCTGAGTTCGAGGTGCCGATCGGTTACGATCAGCACGCGGATCAGGCGTCGTGGGGAGAAATGAAGGAATTTCTCTCGGGTGTGTTTGGGATCGAAGGGCAGTAGCGGAGAAGTCGACGGAGGGGGAGTCTGGCGCTCAGGCCCCGCTCTCTCTGCGTCTGCAAGTAAGCAGGACGCCTCACCCGCCGGTGGCGAAGCCGGGGTAGAGCGTCATCCCGCCGTCGACGAAGAGGGTGATCCCGTGGACGTAGTCCGACTCGTCCGAAGCAAGCCAAACAGCGGCGCGACCGATTTCTTCCGGTTCGCCGATGCGGTTGGCGGGGATGAGACGCATGAGGTCCCGGTTTTTTTCCGGGTCGCTCCACGTCTCCTTGTTGATCGGTGTCTGGATGGCACCCGGACCGATACTATTCACGCGGATGTGATGGGGCCCGACCTCCTGCGCGATGGATTTCATCATCAACATCACACCGCCCTTCGAGGCGGCGTAGTTCACGTGACCCGCCCACGGGATCACTTCGTGAACGGAACTCATGCAGATGATCTTGCCGGCGGCGCAAGAGATCTCCGGTTTGACGCCGCGGCGCTTGAACTCGCGCACGGCAGCGCGGGCGCAGAGAAACTGGCCGGTCAGATTGACGCCGATCACTTTCTGCCACTGATCGAGCGTAATTTCGTCGAATGGAGCGTCCTGCTGGATGCCTGCGTTGTTGACCAGGATGTCGACGGTGCCAAATTCCCGACAGACCCGTTCAAACATCGCGTCGACGTCCGACTCTTTCGAGACGTCGGCCTGCACCGCGATCGCGTGACCGCCAGTCGAGCGGATGTCCGCGACGACCGCGTCGGCCTTGTCCTCGCTCCCCACGTAGTTCACCGCGACGCTGGCTCCGGCGGCGGCGAGCGATTGGGCGACCGCCGTGCCGATCCCGGAACTGGCGCCGGTCACGATGGCCTTCTGACCTTCGAGCCGACGGCGGGTTGGCAGATTGGAAGGTGCGGAGTTGGTGTCGGTGGATTCGGTCATCAGCCGTTAAACGTGCCTAGCCAGCTGAGCGGTCGCAAGTCCGGCGAGTCTTGACGACGCAATTGTGACATCCGCCAACTTTCCGAAGAAAACTTTTGATTATCCAGGTGAAACCATTGATCATCTTATCAAGAAACTAAACTAACGGTCGGAGAAACTGAAATATGGTTGGTGAAATCGAAGGAGCGCGAAAGGGAGGTGAGATTTCGACCTTTCTCAAAACGTTCGAAGGCGCGGCGGCAACTTTTGGCGAGGAGGACCAGGCGTGGTCGCTGTGGCTGCCGGAAGTGAACGCAGGCGATCGCCCCATTACGCCAGCTTCGCAGCTGTATTTTGCGGTGATTCTCCGCCACGAGGATCAGGCGTTCGCGATCAGATTTTTCTACGATTGTTCGACTGGGAAGATCCGCTATTACACGAGCGCGGTTCCGCGTGAGGTCGCGGAAGCACCGGAATTTGAGAACGCGGTCTCTGAGTTGTTCAGGCACACCTTGCCGGTGGAGCCGATTCGTCAAAGGAAGTTGCGCAGCTCGCCCAATCGGCGGCGGCGCGAAAAGAACGCAGCGAGGCGCGAAGAAGCGCCCCAGCAGAAGCGCGAAATTCCCGCCGTCATGGCGGACCCGGTGGTGGTGACACCTCCTGTCAATCGATTGGAAGAAAGAGCGGCGACCGAGGAGCCGCGAACCGAGGCCGCTTCAGCGGTCGATCCGCAAGTCGAGGAGTTCACCAAAGCTTCCGAGCCGGCGGAGAACGCGCTTGCCGCCACGAAGGATCCGATCCCAACGACGGCCTCAGCAAAGCTGGGAGCAGGCGAAAATCTCCCGAGGCCAGCCCCGGCCCTGCCCGTCGCAAAGACGGAGTCGGTCCGGAAACCTGAAGCCGAAGCTGCCAAGTCGGCTGCGAGCCGGATTGAGCGGGCTTCCGAGCCGCTGAAGGAAGTCAAGCCGATCGCCGAGCCGCTCAGCAAGCCAGCGTCTTCGCAGCTCTCGGTTCAGAAACCAAGCGTCGCGGCAGCGGGGGAGCGCAAAGCAGTGAGTTCGGTCTGGTCGGTGATCGATTCCAAGGCGCTCGCGGTTTCTACCGCCAACCCGACGCCGACGAGGGAAGTGGCGATCGAGCCCCGGCCCGAAATGGCCGTGGCGCTTCCCGCCGAGCCGCCGAGAGTGGCGCAGGATTTTGATGGAGTCCGAAAGGTCGAGTTCGACGTCGGAGCCCGCATGCGTTCGGTTCTCATGTCGGTCATCTATGCCTGTGGGATCGTCGCAACGGTCGGGATTCTCGCTTACACCTACCTGGTCTTCACGGAGGACGCGGGAGTTAAGCACCATCGGCTGCAAAACGAAGCGCTTCGCAGTCAAGCCGGCCGATGAGGTCTCAGCGGGGATTGGTGGTGGCGTCTAGTCGGAGATCGTAGGTCAATTTTCAATTGACCACCCTTGGGCTGCCTCCTACTTTCTCGCCTCCCGGAAAGCTCGTTTTGAGCGAATCGGAACGGCGCGGTTAGCTCAGCGGTAGAGCACCTCCCTGACACGGAGGGGGTCACTGGTTCGAACCCAGTATCGCGCACCATTTATCCAGGCCGAGGGGTGTCCGGAGTCTAGGTTCAATCGAGGATTGACTCCGCAGCTTGCTTGAATTTTTCAAAATCCAGGGGGCCTTCGATGTAGGAGCGAATGTTTCCCTCGCGGTCGATGAAGAACGTGGTCGGGAAGACCCGCACGTTTCCGTAGGCGGAGAGGGTGTCGCGGTCGGCAAGTGCGACGGGGTAGTTGATTCCAGCCTCCTTGACGAACGACGCGAGGGCGGCGGAATTTGGTTCCGCCGCGATTCCGATCACGGCGAGATCGCGGTCGGCGAACTCGCTTTGAAGTCGGACGAGCGCGGGGATCTCTTCAACGCAGGGCGGGCACCACGTGCCCCAAAAATTCAGAATCACCGCTTTCCCGGCGAAATCGGTGCTGGATATCGTGCCTCCTTCCGGCTTTTCGAGCGACCACTCCGGGGCGGGACCGACCCGCACCGGCAGGGCGGCGGTCGCGGTTGGGATGATGCCGGGCATCAGCGGAGCGCAGGTGCGGGACGACCCCGACTCCAGGAAGTCGTAAACGGGGAAGCCAAAAACGAGGGCGATGGCGAACCAATGACGGCGGAAGTAGGGTTGGCGTTTCATCTTTGAGATTCTTCCATACGCCACGATGACTCTGAGCGCTAGCCACGGACGGCAAAAGCGACGCTGTTCCGCGTCTTTTCCGTCGACGGGGCATCTATTTTTTGGATGATGACGTTTCCTCTTTCGAGGCTGCATGATGACCGATTCGACCACCCAACAAGCCACTGAGATCCCGGACGATTTGCTCGCCGAACTCGACGAGATGGTGACGCACTACCCAGTCTCGAAGCGGAGCGCGTCGCTGCCACTCCTCCACCTCTGGCAGAATCACTTCGGTTTCATCGACGAGTCGGGTGTCGAGTGGATTGCCGCGAAGTTGGAATTAGAACCCGTCAACATTCTGGAACTCGTGACCTTCTACCCTTGGTTTCGCCGGGAAGCCGCCGGTAAGACGATCGTCCGCGTCTGCCGGACTCTCGCCTGTGCGATGGCCGGTTCTTACGAGCTGAAGGACAAATTCTGCGAAGCGACTGGGATCGATCCGGCTTTGAGCCACCACGGATTCGGACACGCGCCGCCGACGAGTGAGGACGGACAGTTCAGCGTGGAGTTTGTCGAGTGCCTCGCGAGTTGTGGCACGGCCCCGGTCTGTTTGATCAACGACCAGTTGCACGAAAATGTCGGTCTCGACGACGTCGCTCAGATCGTAACGGATTGTTCAACGGTCGAAGCGTAAGTCCCATGGTCTCTCTCATCCCACAACCTCACCCTAAAGAACGCCGAGTCATCTTCGGCAACATCAGCCAGCCTGGCTGGTCGCCAGACATTGACACCTACCTTGCCAACGATGGCTATGAGGCTCTGAAAAAAGCTCTCGCCATGGAGCCGGCGGCGATCGTTGACCTCGTGAAGGCGGCGAATCTGCGCGGGCGGGGTGGCGCGGGTTTTCCGTGCGGAGTGAAGTGGAGCTTTATCAAGCGGGACGACGGCAAAGAGCATTACATCGTGGTGAACGCCGACGAGTCGGAGCCGGGCACGTTCAAGGACCGCTACATTTTGCACAACGATCCGCATCAGCTGCTCGAGGGACTTCTCATCGCGGCGTGGGCGAACAACGTGAAGCTGGCCTACATCTACATCCGCTGTGAGTTCCCGCACGCAGCTAAGATCGTGTGGAACGCCATCAAGGAAGCGAAGGCGAAGGGATTCATCGGAAAAGACATCTGCGGCAGCGGCTTCGACTGCGACATCTACGTGCACCAAGGCGCGGCGGCCTACATCTGCGGCGAAGAGACGAGCCTGCTCGAGTCGCTGGAGGGCAAGCGGCCCTACCCACGAATCAAGCCGCCGTATTTCCCCGCGGTGCTGGGCCTCTACATGAAGCCGACGATCGTGAACAACGTGGAGACGCTTTGCCACGTGAAGCACATTGTGAATCTCGGCGCGGAAGAATACACGAAGATGGGTTCGCCCGGCGACGGCGGAACGCGCACGATGTGCGTGAGCGGTGACGTGGTGAAGCCTGGCTACTACGAGCTACCTTGCGGGGCGGTGACGCTCGGCGAGCTGATTTTTGACATCTGCGGCGGCTTGAAGCCCGGGCGGACTTTGAAGGCGGTGATCCCGGGTGGGAGTTCAGCGAAGGTCCTGCGGGCGGACGAGACGTTCAAAGTGAAGTCGAAGGGGGCGGATGGCGAGATGGTCGAGAAGGAGATCAAGATGCTCGACGTCACGATGGACGCGGCTGGTCTCGCTTCGGTTGGAACGATGGTCGGGAGCGGCGGGGTTATGGTGCTCGACGACACGCGGAGCGCGGTTTGGGCGCTTAACAATCTTAATCAGTTCTACGCCCACGAGAGCTGCGGTCAATGCACGCCGTGCCGCGAGGGCAGTCTGTGGATGTCGAAAATGACGACCCGGATGCTGGCGGGTGAGGGTGCCGCGCAGGACCCGAAGACGCTGCAAAACGTGGCGGACAACATCGCGGGGCGGACGATCTGCGCGTTCGGCGAAGCGTGCGCTTGGCCTACGCAGAGTTTCTTGGCCAAGTTTCCAGAGGAGTTCGCCGGAGCCGCGGGCAGTTGATTTTCGGAACGCGCGCCTGCGTTCTTGAGCAAAAAGTGGCGGAGGGGGCAAAGGAGAGAACGACGAGGTGGGCTTGAGCTCGTTCGTTCTAGCCGCTGCTGGCTCGGACGCCTCCTGGTTAAAGCGAATTTTTAGGTTTCTGGTGGCCGTTGTTTGACGGTCAGGGGCATTTTGGACACGGTCTTGGGCTATGGGAAAACCCGTGACTCTAATCATTCGTGACGGCTGGGGCATCAATCCGAACGGGCGGGCCGGGGCGGAAGCCGATGGAAACGCGACGTTATTGGCGAAGACTCCCTTCCACGATGAATTGTACGCCAAATATCCGCAGGGGACGCTGAGTGCGAGCGGGCTGGACGTCGGGTTGCCCGATGGCCAGATGGGGAACTCGGAAGTCGGGCACTTGAACCTGGGGGCGGGGCGGGTGGTGTACCAGGATTTTACGAAGATCAACAAGGCGATCGCGGACGGGGAGCTGGCGGGTAACGAGGTGCTCGTGGAGGCGTTTGCGAAGGCGAAGGGGGGAAGGTTGCATCTACTGGGGCTCGTCTCTGACGGAGGAGTGCACAGTCACCAGGAACACTTGGTGGCGTTGGCCGGCGCGGCGAGGGATGCGGGGGTTGACGATATTCTCGTGCACGCGATCACGGACGGGCGGGACACTTCGCCGACCGGCGGGAAGGATTACCTCGCCGAGGTGGTGGCGGGGTTAAGGCCGTCTGGCGCGGTGGTCGCGACGGTGGTTGGACGGTATTTTGCCATGGACCGGGACGAGCGGTGGGATCGGAATAAGCTGGCTTGGGACGCGATCGTGCTGGGGCGGGGCGAGGTGACGGAGAGTTCGCCGAGTGAGGCCTTGGCGGCGCGCTACGAAGCGGGGGAGACGGATGAATTCATTAAGCCGATCATTTTTGCGCACGCCGACGAGCAGCGGGTACGCGACGGGGACGTGGTGCTGTTTTTCAACTTCCGGGCGGACCGGGCGCGGCAGTTGTCGCGGGCTTTTCTGGAGTCGGACTTCGATGGGTTCGACCGCGAGCTAACGCCGAAGGTCGCTTACGTGACGCTCACGCAATACGACAAGAAGTACGGCGTGCCGGTGGTGTTTCCGAAGGAGCCACCGCGGCGGATTCTGGGCGAGATCGTGAGCGGGGCTGGGCTAAAACAGCTGCGGATCGCGGAGACCGAGAAATATCCGCACGTGACCTATTTCTTCAACGGAGGCGTCGAGAAGCAGTTCGACGGCGAAGATCGGAAGATCGTCCCGTCTCCGCAGGACGTGGCGACCTACGATCTCAAACCGGAGATGAGCGCGCCTGAGGTGGTGCGGGCCGTCGTCGAACAGCTGAAACATTACGACTTGGTGATCCTCAATTTCGCGAACCCGGACATGGTCGGGCACACCGGCGTCGTCGAAGCGGGCGTGAAAGCGGTGGAAATGATCGACGAGGGCGTGCGGCAGGTCATCGGCGAGGTCTTGAGGCTCGGCGGGTGTGCGCTCGTCACGGCGGATCACGGCAACTGCGAGACGATGCGCAATCCGGACGGAACGCCGAACACGGCGCACACGACCAACTTGGTGCAATGCCTCTACGTGGGAGCGGACGCGGCGGGTGTGACGGTGCGGGACGGGATCCTCGCGGACGTGGCTCCGACGTTGCTGGATCTGCTGGGGCTGGAGAAGCCAGCGGAAATGACGGGCTCGAGCTTGGTGGTGCGCTGAGGAGATCGGTTTGCGCGCCAAGGCATCCGGCGGCGGGATCGGGCGCGTTTCGACTCTAGACAATGAAAAACTTCACCACGCACCTCGCCTTTCTCGCAACCGGGTCGCTTCTCCTTCTCTCTAACGCCATGGCTTTTACGAACGAACCGATTGCTGACATCGACCTCAAAAAATTCGACGGAAAGTGGTATTCGCTGACCTCGATTCCGACGGCCTTGGACAAGGATTGGTTGGAGACGGTCGAGTATTACACGTTGCGCGAGGACGGGACTTACGACGTGCGGACGACGTACCGGAAAGAAGGTGAGGATGAGGAAAAAGAGATCAGCTCGCGGCTGTTCCCGGGTGACGATGGCGAAGAAGGGGAGATGAAGGCTCAGTTTTTTTGGCCTTTCAAGGTGGGGTATCGGATCATCGATTTACCCGAGGATTATTCCTACGTGGTGATCGGACATCCGAAAAAGAAGTATCTCTTCATCATGAGCCGCGACGCCTCGCTGCCGGAGGGGAAGCTGGCGGAGATTGTGACGCGTTGCAAGGAGTTGGGTTACGCGACGGACGAGCTGAAGAGTCAGGAACACGGCAGTTGATCGCGTGAGTTGGCGGCGGTGGAGCTCAGCGGGAGAGCTCGCCCGCGAAATTTCCGGCGTAGATCAAGGACGTGACCGATGGCTTGCGTTGGATCGTGTCAAACCGACGCGGATGCCGACGATCCGCCAACTTTTTCGCTGCACGGGAGAAGGACGAAGTCGTGCCGGTCGAGCGGAGTGGGATGATGATGGCGGAGCTGGATCGAGTTGGGGTGCCGGTGGAATTGGTGACGTTTTCGGAGGAGGCTCATGGGTCTCCGCCGGATGCGGAGACGTTGCAGCGAGTCGCTGCCCTCTTTGGGCGGTGGCTTTCGTGCCGCGCTCACGGAGAATTTAAGGCAGGACCATTTTGGTGACGGCGATCTTTCCGGCTGGAAGCCGGAAAGGACGGGCTGGAAGCCCGCGCTCCCCGGTGGTTAAGGTGGGGGATGGAAGAGACCGGTTTGAGTGAGTTGCTGGCGGTGCGCCGGCAGAAGTTGGACGCGTTGGTGGAGGCAGGGGTGGCTCCGTACGGGGCGGCGTACGAGACCGATGGGGCGGTCGCGGACGTGCGGGCGCAGTTCGCGGAGGAAGCTCCGCTGCGGATGGCTGGGCGGATCACGGCGCATCGTGACATGGGGAAGAGTCAATTTCTCGACCTGTCCGACGCGACGGGACGGATGCAGATTTACGTTCACGCGAAGGAAATCGGGGTGGATCAATTCGCGATTTTTCAACAGCTGGACATCGGGGATTTCGTGGGCGTGGAAGGGGTCGGGTTCATGACGCGAACCGGGGAACCGACCGTCAAGGTTAGTGGGTTCAAGGTGCTCAGCAAATCGCTGAAGCCGCTGCCGGACAAGTGGCACGGGGTGCAGGACACGGAAATCCGCTACCGGCAGCGGTATCTGGATCTCATCGCTAACGAGGAGTCGCGGGAGATTTTTCAGAAGCGGGTGACGATCGTGCGGGAGATCCGGCGATTTCTGGAAGACCGGGCCTTTATCGAGGTCGAGACGCCGATGATGCAGTCGGTCGCGGGGGGCGCGGCGGCAGAGCCTTTTAAGACGCACCACAACGCGCTCGGGATGGACCTTTTCCTGCGGATCGCGCCGGAGCTGTACCTCAAGAGGCTGCTGGTGGGTGGATTCCCGAAGATCTTCGAGCTGAATCGAAATTTTCGAAACGAGGGGATTTCGCGGCGGCACAATCCGGAATTCACGATGCTGGAGGCGTATTGGGCCTTCGCCGATTTCGAGAAGATGGCGGATCTGGTCGAAGAAATGATCTGTCACCTCGCGGAGATGGTTTGTGGCGGGTTGAAGATCGAGCACAAGGATGGTGACGGGAACGTGACACGGACGATTGATCTCACGCGTCCCTGGAAGCGGGAGCGCTACGCGGATCTGATCAAGTCGGTTCAGCCGGACTGGTATGAGCTGACGCCAGAACGGCGGCGCGAGCGCTGCCGGGAGATTGGGTTGGAGGTGTCGCAGTGCGTGGCGGATTTCGAGGTGACCCAGCACGTGTTCGAGAAGCTGATCGAGGAGAAGCGGATGGATCCGCTCTACGTGACGCACTGCCCGAAGGAGCTGGTGCCCCTGGCGAAACAGAACGTCGAGGATCCGTCGGTCGTGGACGTTTATGAATTGGTCATCAACGGCCAGGAGATCTCGCCGGGTTATTCCGAGCTCAACGACCCCACGGTGCAGCGGGAGCGACTGATGGAGCAGAGCGGCGGGGAGACGCAGATGCTGGATGAGTCGTTTCTCGAAGCGCTGGAATACGGGATGCCGCCGGCGGGCGGGATCGGGATCGGGATCGACCGGTTGGTGATGATGTTGACCGGAGCGGAATCGATTCGCGACGTCTTGTTCTTCCCGCAGATGAAACCGCGAGGGTAGGTGGCGCTTGCCGCCGCGGAAGGGGTGGCGTTTGATCGACCGATGGAAAATGCAACTCCCGACTCGATCGTCGAAGCTCTGAATTGGCGTTATGCGACCAAGAAATTTGACCCGGAGCGGCGGATCGACGCCGCGACCTGGGAGGCCCTCGAGCAGTCGCTCGTCCTGGCTCCGTCGTCGTTTGGGTTGCAGCCGTGGAAGTTTGTGGTGGTCGAGGACCCGGCTAAACGTGAGGAGTTAGTCGGGAAATCCTGGGGCCAGAAGCAAGTGGTGAACGCGTCGCACTTGGTTGTGTTCGCGGTAAAGAGTCCGCTGGACGCTTCGGACGTGCGGCGGCACATCGAACGGACGGCGGCGGTGCAGGGGATGCCGGTCGAGACGCTGGCCGGATTTGAAAAAGTGGTGGCCGGATTTTTGGAGAAACCACCTTATCCCTTGGATCTGCGAGAGTGGGGTTCGCGCCAGGTTTACATAGCCCTGGGGAACTTCATGCTAGCGGCGGCGATGATGGGAGTGGACACCTGTCCAATGGAAGGGCTCGATCCGGCGGGTTACGACGACGTGCTGGGACTGACTGGAACCGGTTTTTTCACGGTCGTCGCGTGTCCGACCGGTTACCGCGCGACGGACGACGCGTCGGCGGGGCGGGCGAAGGTGCGATTCCCACGCGAGGACGTGATCATCCACGCCTGAGTCTCCGACGGAAATGCGAATGCGTTTCTAACCGGAAGGTAACGAAGGGAACGAGGAATACAGAATTTGGCTCGGAAAGTGTGAGTTGCTCGAGGAGATGCCGAAGGCAGGCACCTCTATGTTACCTTTGGTTCAAACGGGATTGTATTTCCACCCAAAGCCGCGGGAGTAGGTAAATGGCGATGGCCGTGTTGGCGGCGAAACCGAGCGCGCAGACTCGGCCGAGGCTGGCCAGGCCTTCGCTGGCGGCCCAGCTGATACTGGCGAAGCCGACGGTCGTCGTGATGCCGCACAGGAGAAGGGCGGTACCGACGGTGCGGTGAGTGGTGGCTAGGTTACCGTTCGTTTCGCGGAGGGCGCGGATGAGGTGGATGCTGAAATCGACGCCGGTGCCGAGGAGGAGAAGAGCGGCGGCGATGTTCATGAAGTTCCACGTGAATCCGAGCAGAGTCATTCCGCCGAGCAGCGTGAGGGTGTTAAGCGTGAGGATGCCCATGGCGAACAGCACGTCGAACGCGTTGCGGAAGGCGAGGATGAGCATGACGATGAGCACGGCGGCGAAGATCGCGAGGGGGATGATCATTTCCTCGGCGGCGAAGCGGGCGAGCTCTTGCCCAAGGAGTGGCCAGCTGAGGAGCGCGATGCCGGGGGCGTTGATCTTGGCGGGGAGGGAGGCGTAGTCGGCGTCGGAGAGAGAGGGGGCGGGTTCGACCGCGCCCATCGCGGCGTTGGGGCGGTGGACGGCGCGGCGGAGGATCCAGAGGGTCCGGTCGTCGTGGGGCCAGATCGGTGGGGTTGAGAATGTCTCCCACCGGTCCAACAAAGCGTCGGTGAGGGCGAAGGCTTGCTCGGTGAAGCCCGCTGTTTCGAGCGCGGAAGCGAGTTGGTCGCGAGCAGCGATGGCGGGCGCGATGGCCGCGAGGTTCCTTTGCTGGGCGGCGGAGTCTGGCCAGAAAGCGGTGGGTAGAAGGGAACTCTTCACGAGGCCCTCCGCTTTGAGCCGTTCAATCGACGCGGTGGCGTCGAGGAGGCGGGCGTGGATCTGAGTCGGATCGTCGCCGGTGACGAGGAGGTTGAGCGTGCGGGGTGAGTCGGCGAGTTTTTCGTAGATCCGGTTAACCGTCTCGTAGGCGAGGCTGTTGCGGGGTTTCAACGCGGCGGCGGTGGATTCAAGGCCCGGGAAGCCATCGACCACGAGGGTTGCGAGCGCGGAGAAGACAGCGAGACCGGTGAGGGCCGCTCCGGTCGCCAAGCCGCGGACCCGAGACTGGGTGGCGGGCGCTGGCCTCGCGAAGCGGACGACGGCCTTGGTGAAAAGCGTCAGCATGAGGGTTGCTCCCGCAATGACGCCGAGGGCGACGAGGAGCCCGAGCTGGGCGAGGCCGGGGACGCCGGAGAAGAGGAGGCTGGCGAAGGCGGCGGCGGTGGTGGCGGCGGCCCACGCGATGCCGGGGGTGCATTCGCGGCGGAGGGTGGCGGCGTCGGTACGGCGGTTGAGGTGGGTCTGGTAGATGATGAGGCCGTAGTCGACGTTGATGCCCACGAGGATGGAGGCGAAACCGGCGCTGATGATGGTGATGCCGCTCTCGATGAATCCGGCGACCGAAAGGGCGATGACGAAACTCAGACCGAGGAGGCCGATGAGAACGGCAAGGGTGATGAAGCGGCGGTAAACGGCGAAGAAAATGATCCCGACAATGGCGGCGGTCACGAGGCCACTTTGGCGCATTTCGGTTTCCATCCCGGAGGAAAGCTCCGAGACGAAGGCGGGGTCTCCGGCGATGCCGATCTGGATCGCCGCGGGGTCGGGTTGGGATTTTTTCCAATCCGCGATGCTGGCTTTAACGGCGGTGATCCAGTCGGTCGCGAGGCGGTAGTTGGCGAGGTCGGTGGCGGCGGTGACGTAGAGGGCGCGAAAGGTGCCGTCGGCGGAGACGAATTCGGATTTGCTGGGGGAGTCGCCGGTGGGGGCGATGGTCTGGAGGTTGGGAAGGAGGCGGTAGGGATCGTAGCCGAGGAGGGCCAGGTCCTGTCCCGAAAGCGTGTTCGTGAGCTCGGCGAGGGCAGATTGGGCGTTGGCGGGGGCGGCGGCGGGGTCGAGTGCGCCGACGATCTTGGCGAAGTCAGCGGGCGGGAGGTTGATCGCGGTGTAGGCGGCGAAGTCGGCGAGCTTCTCGGGCTCGGCTTCCCAGAGGGGCCGGTCGACAACGAGCTTGGTGAGGTCGGACTCGCTGCGGAGGTGGTCGGCGAGGCTGGAGGCCGCGAAGGTGGTGAGGTTGGGGTCGGCGGTTTCGACCGTGACGATGAGTTCGTTCGGAAGGCCAAAGTTCTCGAGGACGGTCGCGAGACCCTCGGCTTGGTCGATGTTCGGCGGGAGGAGGTCGAGGATCTCGACGTTGAAGCTGATGCGGGAGAGGCCGAGGAAGATCAACGCGCAGGCGAGGACGATGAATACGGGTTTGGACCACGGATGGGCACGAATGGACACGGCTGGATGAAATGCTCGGACGGATCCGGGTTAATCTGTGTTCATCCGGGGTTCGAAGATGTCGGCGGGGAGGGGGTGGTTGACGTCGACCTTGGTGAACTTGGTTTCGAGGCCGCCACCGTTGGTGAGCTCGACGTTGAACTTGGTGAGGATGCCGGTGGCGGTTTCGTATTCGAGGTTGATCGCCGCGACGAATTTGGTGGCCTGCGCGTCGCGGGGAACGAGGTCGAGCTCGGTGCGGTCGCCGGATTCGTCCATGCGCGTTACGTCGAAGAGTTGGCGGAACTTCGCGAGCGAATCGGTCACGGGGAACCGCATGAGCATGAGCTGCTGGGTCTCCGGGTTGGCGGCGGACTCGTTGATCTCGCGAACGGTGTTCTTTGTTTTGTCGAGGAGCGTGAGGGTGTCACCGCGGCGGATGGCGATGGTCTCGGGCGGCTCACCGAGTTGGAAGCGGAAGCTGCCGTCGTTCTCGAACCAGATCTTGCCGGTGGTGCGGGAGGGGATGCGGAGGGTGGGGAGGCGGCGGGTCTGGGCAAATTCACCCTGGAGGGTACGAACGGTTTGCTGCCGGGCGATCCAACTCTCAATCGCTAACCAGTCGGGTTCGGCGGATTGGATTGGCCGCGAGAAGGCGCAGAAGGCGCAGAGAAGGAGGAGAATTTTCATCGGATCGCGAATTTGCGGGGATCGCTGCGGGCGGTGGCGAGGTGGCCGACAGCTTTGAGGAGTTGGCGGCTGTACGTGCGGGTCGTGAAAGCTCCGGAAGCCATGCAGCCGAGGTGCTTGGCGATGTGCGCGTCGATGAGTGTGGTGACGCGATTCGGGTGGGCGGCGCGCCACTTGGCTCCGGTCTCGTGCATGGCGAAGATGTGTCCGCTGTAGAAATACTCGATGAATTGCATCCAGCAGGTGAGGTGGTGATTCATCCAATTGCCGTAGGCGGAGAGAGCGTGGTCTGGTTTTTTTTCGGCGAGAAGGTCGGCGAGTTTCTCGGCGGAACCGAGGGCGGTGATCATGCCCGGTGAGAGCATGGGGTCGACGAACCCGAACGCGTCGCCGATGGCAGCCCAATTCTCGCCGGTGCCGCGCTCGGAGATGAGCTGGTAGTTCGCGTAGGTCTGGACGGGGGTGATTCGACGGGCGTTGCGGGCTTCATGGCTGAGAGCAGGGTCGTGGCGAAGGACGTGGTCGAGACGGGCTTCGGGGGTGTCGCCCAGATCGGCGGCCCGGCGGTTGTCGAGGACGATACCGAAGGAGGTGCAATCGCGAAGCGGGATCCGCCAGGCCCAACCGTGGTCGAGGTGAATCGCGGCGATCTGGCCGCGGGGCGACTCGGCGGTAAAACCTTCGTAGTGGGCGAAATGCGAGACGTCTTTGCGCGGACCGAATTGGGCGGGGATCCGGAGAAGACGGGCGAACGCGCGGCGGCGTCCCGTCGCGTCGATCAGGAGATCGGGCTGGCGGTCGTGCCAATCGGGGACCTCGGATAGGCTTTCGGGAGTGAGCTCGACGCGGCCATCGGTGGCCTGAACGTCGGCTCGACGACGGATCACCGTGGCTCCGGCATCGCGGGCGGTTGAGGCAAGCAGGTCGTCGAACTTGGGGCGGGGGATGTTGTAGGAGTAAGTCGGGAGGTAACCGCGAACGGTCTCGAACGTGAAGTCGATGGCGTCTTCGGGAAACGGGACGAACGATGCGCCGGGCTTGCGGAGGCTGAAGGCGGCGACTTTCTCCTCGATGCCGAGGCGTTGGAGAATCGGGACGACGGCGGGGATGTTTGACTCTCCGACGATCAGGTCGGGCCGTTGGCCTTCGTCGAAGATTGCGACATCGCAGCCACGCCGGGTGGCGAAGGTCGCGAAGGCGGATCCGGCGGGCCCGCCGCCGATGACTGCGATTCTCATGAGACCGGGGTGCGTCTGATTTTGCCGCTGGGGGTTTTTGGGATTTCGGTGACGGTGCGGAATTCGAGCGGGACCTTATACCGAGCGAGGTGTTCGCGACAATACCGGGAGAGGATCGCGGCGGATGGCGGATTCCCCGGGTCGGAGGGGAAGATCTCAGCGGCGGGGACGGAGCCGAACTGCGCGCTCGGTCGCGGGTAAACGCGGGCTTCGCGGACGGCTTCGTGAAGCGTGAGGACGGCTTCGATTTCTTCGGGAAAGCACTTGAGGCCGCCGACGTTGATCACGCAGGCGGTGCGGCCTTCGAGATAAAGAAATCCCTCGGCGTCCTGCCGAGCGAGGTCGCCGGTCGCGAACCAACCGTCGGCGTCAAGGACCTCGGTGCGGCTGCGCGGAGGTGAAAGGTAGGCGTCAAAGAAACCGGGGCCGCGGACGTGGAGGGGGCCGATGCCCTGCGGGTCGGGGTCGCGGACTTCGACTTCGAAACCGGGTTGCGGACGCCCAACGGATTCTGGACGCCCGGCGGGGTCGTCGAGGTTGAGGCACGGGAGACCGCATTCGATGATGCCGAGGCCCTGGCTGGGCGCGAGGCCGTAGCGGGTGGCGAAGGCGCGCGAGGTCTCGGCGGGAAGACGGGCGGAGGTGGAGACCGAGAGGCGAAGGGTCGGCCAAGGATCGCTGGATTTTTCCGCGGCGAGAAGTTGGTGGTGGAACGGGGAGCCGTAGAAGACGGTGGCGTCGTGTTGGCGGGCGGTGGCCAGAATATCTGCGGCGAAGTGGCGATCGGGGAGGACGGTGGCGGCTCCATTCCAGAGGTAGAGCATGATCGAGACGGCGAAATGGTGTGCCATCGGGAGGATCCAGACGATGCGGTCGTCGGGGGTGATGCGGAGTCCGGCGTTGGCGGCTTCGATGCGGGCGAGGAGGGTTTCGTGGGAGATGAGGACCCCTTTACTCGTGCCGGTGGTGCCAGAGCTGAAGCGGATGAAGGCCGGGTAAATTTGCTCACGCGAAGCCCTGAAGTCGCGAAGGGAAAGGGCAGCGGAATTGTCGAGAACGAGATCGGCCCCGGTGGTCGCGAGGAGCCGCTCGCGCTCGGGTGGAGCGAGTTCCGGGGGGATGGGGATGAAGGTGGCTCCGGAGCGGAGGATGGCGAGGGCTTGGACGATGTAATCGACGCCGTCGGGGTGGAGGAGGGCGATGCGGGGGACGGGCGGGAGGGTGGCGGCGGCTTCGGCGGAGAGGCTGTCAAGTTCGCCGTAGGTGACGGAGCGGGTGGGCGTCAGGATCGCTGGGGATGAAGGGATGGCGCGACGGAAGATTTCTGTGGTTAGGTTCATGCGGTTTTTGAACAGAAGGAAACGAAGGTAACCAAGGGGCGAAAATGCAATGAGGCGTCCCCCGTATTTCTTCGTTTCCTTCGTTACCGTTTGTTCAAAACTGGATTCCGAGGCTCGCCGATACGGTGTGGCTGGTGAGGTCTTGGCGACCGAAGTCGGCATTGTAGTAAACGGAAGTGTTCCAGCGGTCGCCGAGTTGCGCGGTGACGCCAGCGCCCGCGAAGACACCGTCGCGACCGGGGTCGGCGGTGGCGGTGTCGAAGCTGGGGCCGGATCCGGCGTCGAGGGCGGATCCGATGTTGCGGGAATTGTTGAGGAATTCGTGCTGCCAGAGGAGGCGGATCTCCGGAATGAGGCGGATGTTCGTTGTGAGGTCGATTGAGTAGGCGACGCGGCCGCCGAGGGTGGAGCGGAGACTGTGGACGTCCTGCTGATCGACGCGGAGGTCGAGGCTGTCGGCGTTGGTTTCGGTGAAGGGGGCGATGCCGAGGTAGGTGTATTGGGCTCCGGCGATGGGGCCGAAGGTGAAATTGCCGATGGTCCAGTCTTTACCGAGGTTGAGGGCGGCGCTTGCTTGGCCGGTCTCCTGGTCGCTGCGGGCCAGGCGGTCGACGGTGGAAAACTCGATTGCGCGGCGGACGCGGGCGCTGCTGAAGCCGCCGGAGATGACGCCGTCGGCGTAGTAGCCTTCGTGGGTGCAGCTGGCATAGGTGCCGAAGAGGGCGGAATTGATGACGGTGGAGCCGCCGCCGTCGTAGTCGGCGGTGGTGCCTTGGTAGCCGGCGAAAACGCCGGTGGTGAGGCCGTCGCGTTCGCTTCCATTCCAATCGTAGTCGGCTCCGATGAGGAAGCCGCCCGAGTCGAAACGGTGGTTGGGGACCTGGTTAACGCTGGTGACGCGGGCGAAGATGCCGCTGCCCATGGCCCAAGCGGTCCAGTCTGTGGGGGTGTTGGCGGCGGGGTCTTTGGGGTCGGCAAAGGCCTTGCCGTCCTTGTCGAAGGTGAGCGGTTCTTCGTCGAGGCCCATGAGCTGGAAGCCGCGGGCGCCGAGCCGGGCGGAGCTGAGGCGTTGGTTGACGAGTTGGGTGCGGGTGAAGGTTTCCTGAATCTGAATGTTGGCGATGCTCTGGTGGAAGGCGGGCGAGATCTGGTCGAAGGCGGCGGGGTAGCCTTCGGCGGTCAGAAAGTCGAGAGCGAGGGAGACGCGGTTGCGGTCGGGGTCGGACGAATCGATGAAGCTGTCCAGGGCGCGGGCGACGTTGCGCTGGTTCTGAGTTCCGGCCACGAGCGTGTAGCTGGCCGGCGCGATGAGGAGAGTGCCGGTGCCGGAGTCGTTCAAGAAGCGACCGCGGTAACGGGAGGGATCGGCGAAGGTGATGCGGTCGAAGTCGCCGGTGATGCGGTCGGCGAAGAGGAGGGGGATTCTTTGGCCGAAGGCAAACGACTTGCCGAGATTGATGGTGCGGAGGGTCCCGGCGAGCGCCGCGGTGCCGGTGACGAGGAGACGGTCGAAGGCGGCGGGGCTGGCAACTTCGAGATCGAAAGTGCCGGTGGCGGTCTGGGCGAAGTCGCCGTTGATGGAGAGGGTGCCGGGACTGTTGCCGGGGGAAAGAGTGCCGCGGTTGGTGACATCGCCGATGAGGAGGCCGGTGCCACCGAGGAGGGCGGTGCGGGCGACGTCGACGCCGCCGGGCGATCGAAGGGTGCCGTTGACGAGGAGACCGCCAGACTCGACGAGGGTGGCGCCGGCGACGTCGAAGGTATTGCTCGTGATCAAAGAGCCGGGGCCGGTCTTGCGGAGATCGCCGGGAGTGCGCAGGAGGTCGCCGGTGATGAGGCTGGTGCCGCCGAGCGCGTTGAGTTCGCCGGAGGTGACGGTGAGGGTGTTGAAGATTTGGAGCGAGCTGCCGGGCTGGAAGCGGAGGGAGTTAATGGTGTTGTCCTCGGTCGGGGTGCCGGTGGTGACGCGGCCGTCCACCGTGAAGTCGGCGGTGGTCGCGACGTTGACGGGATTGCTGTTTTGGAGGAGGGGGCCGGAGGTGACGGGCGGCGGCGTGAAGGTGACGAACAGGCGCTTGCCCGCGATGCGGAAGATGGGGACGAGTTGTTGAAGGCGGTTGCCGAGGAAGTCGGTGATGGCGTCGAAGCGCGCGAGATTGCGGGCGGTGAGGATGAGATACTCGGCGGCGGGGTCGAAGCGGGCGGTGTTGTTGAAGCGGAAGCGAATGGGATCGGACAGGCTCAGTCGACCCCGGGCGTTGACGAGGTCGGTTTTGTTGCCGAGATCGGTGGCGATCCGGCCTCCACGGTAGTCGAGCGAGTTGATGTTCAGCGTTCCCACCGGGTCGAGAGTGCCGTCGTTCAACGTCACCGCCGCGCGGCGACCGAGGGCGGAGGAATTGGTCGTCCGAACGGTCCCGGCGTCGATGGTGGTGCCGCCGGTGTAGCTGCTTTGGCGGGAGAGCGTCAGCGTGCCGGCCCCGGTTTTGGTGAGTCCGCCGGCGCCGGAAATGGGAGCGTTCAGGCGAAGGGTGGCGTCGGCTTGCAGGGTGCCGCCGCGTTTTTCGAGGACGAAGAACCGGCTCGTTGCGAGGGCGGCGGTGTTTTGCAGGGTTCCGCCGTCGAAGGTCACGAACGTGCTCCGAGCGCCGAGGTTTTCGTCGCGGCTGATCGAGAGGGTGCCTTTGGAAAGATGGGTGCCGCCGGAATAGGTGTTGGTGCCGGTGAGGATGGTGCGGCCAGGGCCGCTGTGATTGACGGTGACGGTGCCCGAGATCGTGATGGGCGCGCCGCCCGGCGTGCCGTCGGTGGTGAACGCGTAGTTGGACTGCGAGTGGTCGAAGTTCAGCGTGGCCATTCCGTCTCCACCGTTGATTTCCCCGACCGAGAGAATGCCCGCGGTGCCGCCGGTGCCGACGTTGATCGTGCCGATGGAACCGCTTTCTTCGGCGAGGGCGATGACGGGAGCGCGGACGGTGCCCCCGGTAAGGTCGAGGCGACCGGTGCCGCCGGAGCCGACGGAGAGACCGTCCGAGTTGGTCCAAGAGCCGCCGCTGACCTGAACGGTGCCGGTCGAGCCGGGTTCGACGCCGAGGAAGCTGATCTGGTTGGTCACGCTGCCCGTCCCGCTGACCTCGAGGATGCCTTCGCCCTCGAAACCGAGGATGAGGTTGGACGCGAGGGTCCACGAACCACCGCTGAGCGATACCGTGCCGATGGCGTCCTGATCGAAGCCGACGATGGCGCCCTGGCTGTCGACCTGCCCGGTGCCGCTGATTTCGAGCGTGCCCATGCCGCGATTGCCGACGGTGAGGGTGTCGGAGTTCGTCCAGGTCCCGCTGGAGATGCGGGCGGTGCCGACGGAACCTTCGAGGAAGCCGAGGAAGCCGGTGGCGTTCGTGACGGTGCCGCCGTTGGTGACCTCGAGGGTGCCGTTGCCGCTGGACCCGATGACGATGGCGCCGTTGCTGGCGAGGGTTCCCCCTGATACTCGCGCGACTCCAGTGGATCCGGTGTCGCCCGCAATGCCGACCACGACGCCGGTGACCGAGCCGCCGGTCGGAACGTTGAGCGTGGCGTTGTCTCCCGGGTCGAAGCCGACGACGATCTGGCCGGAAGGGGTGTTGATCGAGCCGGAGACGGCGAGGGTGCCGGTGCTGATGACGGTGTCGCCGGTGTAGGAGTTGGCGGCGGAGAGGGTGAGGGTGCCGGGACCCTGTTTGGTCAGGGAACCTGAGCCGGTGACCGGGGCGGAGATGGAGGTGTTGCCAGCGGCGGTGGTGAAGTTGGTGTTCCCAGCGATCTCCAAATTGCCTGACCCCGAGGCCGTGACGGTGTAGCCCGGAGTCTGGAAATCGACGTCGGCGGGGTCAGCGGTGAAGCCGTCGGCGATGGTGGCGGTGCCAGCTGTACCGGCGAAGACGGCGTCAAGCCCGCCCGCCCAAGTTGCGTTGGCGGTGCCGGCGGTGTTGGTCCAGTTGGTGGTGGCGACGTTCCAGATGCCGGTGCCGCCGTCGATGGTGCCATTGGCGGTAGTGTTGGCTCCGTCCCAGAACTGCTGAGCGTCCAATGTTGCGATGGTAAGCGCCGCTAAGAGGAGCAATGAGAATTTGGTTGTCATTGGCGATTCGTTGCATTCGGTCTGCCCGATTTTCTGAGTCGTCCTGCAGCAGTCTCGGACGGGCTTTGCCATCCTCCGCGAGTTTCTCGAGATCGGAGCGAAAAGGTCAGGGCAATTCCTCCGATCACGAGGAGGGCAATCACGCCCGGCTCAGGGACTGCGCCGGTGACAATGGGTTGGTTGAATTCGGTCTCGATGGCGTGGTCGACGAGGGTGAGGGTTGAATTTGGCCCGTCGTCGACGTAGGTGAAGCGCGCCCAGCCGAAGCGGGTATTGTCCTCGTCGGCACCGGTCATGAGTCCGATGAACCCGGTCGCGCCGCCGCCGTAGCCGCCGACGGTCTCGTTGAAGAGGTCCTGGTAGAAGAAGCCGTTGTTCTGGGCGGAGAGGAACGTCTTGTCGATGGTGACGCCTGGTCCGATGAGTGGGAGACCTTCGTTCGGGTTTGCGCGGATGAGGCCGGTGAAGCCTTCGACCTCGGGCGAAGCGGGATCGTTGGAGAGGAAGAGGAGGCGGGCGTCGTTGCCGGGGCCGCCGCTGTAGTTGAAGAAGGCGTCGCCGCCGGTGGGGGTGATCGTGAGGTTGACCGGGCCGGAGTAGATGATGGCGGCGTGGGTGAATGGCGCGAGGGGGAGGATGAGGATGAGGCCTGCAGCGGTCGCGCCGAGTAATTTGAATGGCGTTGCGATCATTTTGACGGTTCGCGGCGGCGGGTCAGCGTCGGAAGCGGCCGAAGGTGTAGCGGGGGCGGCGGGTGGTGTTGTCGTTTTCGACGAAGGCTTCGGTGTAGTCGTCGAAGTCGAAGTAGTCGTCGAGGGCGGGGAGGTTGAGTTGCCGGAACCGGGCGTCGCGGGCGTTGGTGAAGCGGGCGGCCCGGAGACCGGTGCGGTCTTCGCCCCGGGTCATGTAATAGAACGTGTCGCCGGAGAAGTGCCGGAGGATGAATCGCTGGCGGTCGGGGCCGATGCGCATGATCAGGCGATTGCCGCGGGCTTGGAGGCGGACGGGGCCGTAGAAGCCGCTCCGGTAGCGGCCGGCGTAGGAGGAGAGGGGGCGCGGTGGGGTGAAATCGGCGGGGCGGCGGCGGTAGTCGGTTGGGTCGCGACCAAGCTGGTCGGCAGCGAGTTCCGCGAAGCGCTCGTTGGCGAAGGCGACCCAGTTGCGGCTGAGCTTGCCGAGGAAGAGGAAGTCAGCGAACGAGAAGTCGAGGCCTTCCGGGATGCCGTGCGGAGCGGAGTTGCAGAGGACGGCAATGCCGAGATTTTCGGTTGGGTAAAGCGCGACGGCGGAGCGGACGCCCAGGAAGAATTCGCCGGAGTGGGACCAAACGGTGCGGTCGAATCGGGTGCCAACGTTCCAGCCCAGACCATAGAATCCGCCAGTGGTCTTGATCTGGGGGCGGTGGGTTTCGCCGAGGGGCTGGGCGGCAATGATCTGCCGGCCCTCGAAACGTCCGCCGTTGAGCTGGAGTCGCAACCAGCGCGACAGATCGCGAACGTTGGTGCTGACGCCGCCGGCGGGGGCTTGGGCGTCGGCGTTGCGACGGAAGCGGGCGACCCATTTTCCGTTCATGATAAAATCGTTGTCGTCCGGGGTATGCATGGCGGCCCGGTTGGGCGCGGACCGAAAGTCGGCTGAGCGCATGCTGGTGGAGGTCATGCCCAGAGGGTCGAACAGGCGGCGTTCCGCGATGGTGGGCCAGTCGGTGCCGGCCGCGGCAGCGGCGGCGAGTCCGCCCACGGTGAGCCCCATGTTCGAGTACTCGTAGCGGGAGCGGAATCCGCCGAGGAGGGGAAATTGGCGGAGGCGGCGGACGATCGGCGCTTGGGAAAAGCCGAGGTTTTCGAGGAGATCGCCGGCGTGAGGGGGGAGGCCGGTGCGGTGACTGAAGGCATCGCGGAGACTGACATTCCGGGTGGCGGCGGGATTGCTGAGGCGGAAATTGGGGAGGTTCCTGATGAGGGGCTCGTCCCAGGTGACGGTGCCGTCGCCGACGAGTCCGGCGACGATGGTGCTGGAGATGGGCTTGGAGACGGAGGCGATCTGAAAGACCGTGTCCGGCGTGACGGGCTGCGAGGTTCCCACTTTGCGAACACCGTAGCCCTTGAGGAAGATGACCTCGTCATTGTGAACGACCGCGATGGCCATGCCCGGAATCCCGGTCGTGCGCATGGCGCGCTCGGCGACGGCGTCCATGCGAAGGACGGCGGTTTGGACGGCTTCGCGACTGAGCTGGGCCGAGAGCGACGAGATAGCAAGGAGGCTGGCGAGAGTGGTGGCGAGGCGGGTTTTCATGTTGATTGGTGGGTATGGGTCGAGGTGGTGCCGATGCTACGGGTTTTATCCGCTACTCTGTCGATAAAACCTATTATTACTCGTCGAATGACATCAATTGTTGACGGGTGACATCGACTGGATTGAATGCCGCTCCGATGAGGGCGGTGGACGAGGCGATTTTTTGGCGTAGGACGGCGGCGTTGCTGCTCGGAGCGTCCGTTGATGGGGGGATCAATCGCATTCTGAGGATGCTCGGCGAGGCCCACGGGGCGGATCGGGCGTGGTTAATTCGCTACGATTGGGGGTTTACGCATTTTTGGAACACGCACGAGTGGGCGCGGGGTGAGGCGAGCGCGTACGTGGGCGAGCTCCAGGGTATCCCCGTGGAGCTCGCTGCGTGGTTGCACGAGAGCCTGCTGAACGATCGCCCGGTGTATCTGGCGGATACGCGGAAGATGCCCCGGCGGGCGCGGGCTCTGCAGGCCGAGTTTCGGCGGCAGGGGATCAAGTCGCTGCTGGCGGTGCCGGTCTTTTTTCGGGGACGCCTGGCGCTCCAGATCGGTTACGACACCACGCGGGAGAGGGCGAGTTGGACGGAGGAGGACGTTGAACTTCTGCGGAGGGTGGGTCGGTTATTTGCGCGGAGGCTGCTCGCGTATTCGCGCGCGCCGGCCTTTGCGGAGGGGATCAAGCCGGGGGAGCCAGCGGTGGTGCATCTGCAGAATGCGTCGGAGCATCGCGGGGTTGGGATGGCGGAGATCACGCACCTGGCAGCGCAGGGGGATTACAGTCGGGTGCATTTGCTCGGCGGCGGGACGGCGTTGGACTCGCGGAGCCTGAAGCACTGGGAGAGCGAGTTGTCGGAACGGCAGTTCGTTCGGGTGTCGCGGTCGGTGATCGTAAACTTTGCTTACGTGGAGGGTCTGGACCGGCGGGGAGGGGCCTGGCGGCTGGCGGTGCGGGAAGTCGAAGGAGCGATCGCCGTAGGTCGGAGCTATCGACCGGGACTGCGGCAGCGGATGGATTTCTGATTTTGAACAGAAGGTAACGAAGGGGCGAAAAGGCAACGAGACGTCATCCGGATTCCTGCCTTTCCTTCGTTACCTTCTGTTTAAATCGCATCGATCGCGAGCCGACCGGCGGCTAGGGCGGTGCCGATGACGCGGAGGGCGGCTTGGGCTTCGTGGGTGGCGCTGAGGCAGCGACCGGCGGTAAGGAGCTTCGGGTTGCTTTCGGATCGGAGGGCGCGGGCGGGGATCTGACAGGGGCCGACGGGGTAGCGAAACTTTGGGCCGTGGATCGTCTCGCGGAGCTCGATGGGCCAGGTCGAGACCGCGACGGCGTCGGGGAACGTGGCGCCAGTGAGGATGTCGTCCGCGGTGAGTTGGTATTGGCCGTGGGCGAGGTGGCTCTCGCGGATGCCGAGCTGGATCGGGAGGGTCTTAATTTGAACGAATTCGAAGCTGGGGAGTGAGTGGAGCTCGCCAATGACTTCGTGGGCGACTTCCAGGGCGCGGTCAAAGTCTTCGTGCGGGAGGTCGATCGTGACGTAGGTCTCGCCGACGCTTTCGCGGAGGGCGGTGCCGGGGGCAACGTGGCGGAGGTGATTCGCGATCTGGAGACGAAGGTTCGGGGTGAGGGGGGGAGCGTCCGCGAGGGTGAAAATGATCGAGGGTCGCTGGAGGGTCTTCGCGAGGTCGGATGCGTCCGGGCTCAGAGCCGCGGCACCGGTCGTGTCGATCACGACGGATGCGGTCTCGAGAGTCGTGGAGTTGAGACGGACGCTGAGGTTTTTCGTCTCACTGACGAGCGTGGCCGCGAGCTGGGCGAAGGCGGCGGGGTTGGTGGGAAGGACGTCGAGGCGGCCCAGCCGAAGGGGTGGCTCGGCGCCGCCGATGCGGAGGAGGCGTTCGGCGAATTCCCGGGGGAAGCCGTCGTGGGCGTATTCGAAGCCGGGTTTTTCGCGGATGTGGTAGAGGCCGCAGATGGTGTGGACGAGAGCGTTGGCGGCGTTGCCTCCGAGTTGGTGGGTGCGCTCGACGAGGGTCGTTCGCGCTCCGGCGCGGGCGGCGGTGGTGGCGGCGGCGATCCCGGCTGGGCCTCCGCCGACGACGAGGACGTCAGGCTGGTCGGGGGAGCGGTGCACCGAGAAGGTCTTCGCAGGTGGTGAGGAGGAGTTTCTCCGCCTCGGTATCGGTGACGCTACCTTCGCGCCAGGTGGTGACGACGGTGAGGTGGCCCTGGTTTTCGTTGCAGAAGACGCCGGAGCCAGGGGGGTTGCAGAGGGAGGGGACGTGGTAGGCGTTGGTGACGCGCGCGCCGTGCAGCTCGGTGAGATTGGGCGCGAAGGGGCCCGTGTGAGAGTGGAAGAAGCTGGTGATCTCGCCGTTGAATTGCCAGCGGACCTGCCCCATGTAGGGCCGGGCGGGGAGTCGGCGCATGAGCTGCATCATGGCTCCGAAGGCGACTTCGAGCTTCTGCCGGGTCATGTCGGCGAATTGCTGGTGGGCGGATCTGGTGGCGTGTTCGAGGGTGCCGAGGGTGTCGCGTTCGAGGCCGAAGAACATGATGCTCATCCGATTCTGGAAGAAGTTCGCTTTCGCGCCCTTGCGGCGAACCTGGATCGGGATACTGACGACGTAGCGGTCGGGGTCCTGTCCGCGGTCGAGGAAGATGGCGCGGTGGGCGCGGGCGACGGCGGCGAGGAAATAAGCGAGGTTGAAGAGCGGGCCGGTGAGGGCGCGAGCGCGGGTGCGGATTGTCTCGGATTCGTCGGCGTTGAACGTCCGGTAGAGGGCGCGGATGCGACCGGGTCGGGCGGTGGGGCCGGCGAGAGACTGGAAACCGAGGCGCGAAAAGCGGTTGAGCCGATCCATGATGAGGAAGGACTTCTTGAGGTGATCGAGCAGGGTTGGGAGCGGGTTCGCGTTGGGCGACGGAAGGTCGATGTCGGCGGCTGGTGCCGATGGGTCGGCGAGTTCCGTGGCGAAATACTCCGCGCCCTTGCCGTCGAAGAGGAGATGGGACCAGGAAAGGATGAGAACGGCGGTTGCATCGGTGCGGAGATAGAGGTCGAGACGGAGATTCACCGTGCGATCGGGGCGGGGGGTATTGAGAAGCTCTTCCGCCCAGGTGTCGAACGGAGCGGCGGGGGTGAAGGGGCGGTCAGGGGGAGGCGAGGCGCTGCGGTCGTGCCAGAACTGAACGGGAAGAGGGTGATCGCCGGAAATGGGATGCCAGCGGGCCTCGGAGGTGAGGAGGCCTCGGTTGATGCGGGCGTGGAGAAGAGGATGGACCGCGGCGAGGCGCGTGGCGGCGGACTGGAGAGCGTCGAGGTCGGGGAGGCGGTCGAGTTCGATGCGGCTTTGGCTGACGAGTTCATCCTGGCCGGTGCGGCGCATCAGCTCGTTGACGGATAGGACGAAGGCGTCGGCTCCGGTGAGCGGGATGGTCTGTCGCGTGGCGGGCATCTCTTGTGCGGCTGAGGTGAGAACTCAGAGTTTCTTCACTTCGTTCAAAGTGACAGGGGGGAGGTGCACCGCTTGGTATTGGAGGACGAGGGCGGTGATGGCTTTGATGGTACCGAAATTTTCGGTGGTCATTTCTTCGGGAGGGATGGCGACGCCGAAGCCGTCTTCGATCATCACGAGGAGTTGCATGATGGCCATGGAATCGAGGCCTGCGGCGAAGAGGTCGGACTCGATGCTGAAATCGGGTGGTGTCTCGAGGAGGTTGTTGGCAATCATTTCGAGGAGCGCGGCTTCAATGGTTTCGGGTGTGAGATCAGACGGCATGTGCGGGTGTCGGTGAATGGATGGGATTGAGTCGAAGCGGGTGCTCGGCAAGGAGGCGGGCGGCGGTGGCGGCTCCGGTGTCGACAAGGTGCCGGCGGTCGGAGTGATCGCCGAATTTCGGGCGACGGTAGATCGAGCGGTAGTGAACGAGACGTTTGCCTTTGGCCTCGGCGAGTTGAACGGTGAGGTCCTGGACGCGTTTGAGGATGATGCTGTGGGCGACGTTGATGCCGTCGGCGATGGTGAAATGGGTGCCGCGGTGGGCGAGTTCGGTGTGCTCGGGGTGATCGGCGGTGTGGATGATGATGGTGTCGATGGTCGGATCGTCGAGGAGGTGAGTCACCGGACTGCCGTTGGCGATGCCGCCGTCCCAGTAGAGCGAATCGCCGACGCGCGCTCCGGCGAAGAGCCCGGGGACGGACCAACTGGCGGCGACGAAGTCCGCGATGGGGCCAGCGGTGATGATCTCCGACTGACCGTGCGTGAGGTTCGCAACGGCGAGGCTGAGCTCGGCGGTCTCGCAGTCCTCGATCCGGCGATCACCGATGACGTCTCGGAGCCGGGCGAGCGCGTGGCGACCGCTCAGGAGACCGGTGAAACCTCGGAGATTGACGAGCATGGGGAAGCCACGCAAGACGCAGAGCCAATCCCAGAATGAGAGGACCATTTTCGGGTCCATGATGATCTCACGGATCCGGGCGGGGGGGAGGCCGGCGGCGTAAAGAGCGGCGACGTACGCGCCGGCGGAGGCTCCGGTGACGTGGGCGGGTGTGATGCCCGCGGCGACGAGCGTCTCGAGAAAGCCAATGTGGGCGAAGAAGCCGAGGAACGACGCGCTGAGACAGATGGCGATTCGGTCGTTGGAGGGAAGTGCGTTGGTCACTGATCGTTCGGTGATTTGCGATAGAAGGCGAAGACGAGACCGCCGACAAGGTTCCAGACGCTCCAACACGCGAATCCCCCGAGTGAGACGAGCACCGCGCTTTCCATGGGTATGTCAGCGAGGGCTTCGAGGAGGTATTCGAAGGATTTCTCCCGCACCCCGAGGCCGGCGACCGAGACAGGAAGGGAGATGAGCGCTTCGACGATGGGCATGACCGAAAGAAATGACGGGAGCGAGACCGGGACGGCGAGCGCGCGGGCGGCGGCGAAAAACGTGAAGTAATACGCAAAGATCGCGACGAACGAGACCGCGACGGCCGCGAGACTGGAGCGCCATTGGCGGCGCATCTGCGTGAACGCCGCGTGCATGTCGTCGGCAACTTTGCCGAGGCTGGCGGGGATCGGGGCCCAGGACGGGATGGGAAATTTCGAGATGAGAACGCACAGCGCAATTCCGACGAGAGCGAACGAAATGTAGCCGATGACGAACCAAAACATGGTGGCCGTCACGGGGTTTGCCAGAAACAGGTCCGCGCGCGAGACGGTGAAAATGACGGTCGCTGCCAGGAGCGCTCCGAGGCCGCTCATGTGGTCCATGGCCAGACTCATGAACGCGGTCGTCTTACGGTCGGGGTATTCGCGGATCACGCAGACGGCTTTGGCGGCGTCGCCGCCCGTGGCTCCGATGAGGAAGAGATCGAAGAAACCTCCAATCAGGTAGATGGCGGTGAGGCGAATCCACGAGAGGCGGAGGTCGAGCATCTCCAGAAAAAAACGCCAACGGACGATCCCAGCGGCGACTCCGATGCCCGCGCTGGCGATCGCGACGAGGGTCCACGAGTGATCGGCTTCGGCCAGAAGTGTGGTCATCGCTCCCTGGCGATCGAGATCGGAAAAAATCCACGCAAGCAGCCCGGCCGAGATGGCAATCTGGAAGAGCGAAATGACGACGCGGCGAACCCGGGATGGCGCCGGAGCATCCTCCGGCGGAGCGAGCGAACCGGGTTTTCCGCTCGGTGTGGTCGGCGGGGAATCAGTTGGTGGACTCGTCATGGCTGCGATGATGGACAGGTGAAACGACGAGGCGACGAGGGGCGAGTGATTTATTTCGATCGAGGCAACGTCACGTAACCGGTTGTATGATGGAAGGAGGCTTGCCGCGTTGGCCGTTTTTTGTTTATCCGCATCGTCTTGGTGGGCTGATAGCTGGGTCTATCAGATTCAGAATCCGAACCCGCGGACGCTGGCGAGAGCTGGGTTCGACGCCGCGGTCATGGATGACTCGAAGGACGGAACGGCGAAGACGCGGTTCAAACGGTCGGCGATCCGCAAGTTGCAGCGGAGAGGCGTCGATGCTTTGGCGTCTTTCTCGATTGGGGAAGCGGGTGTTGTGCGTGGATTACGTCGACAACGGGAAGCGAGGGGACGCGAAGAACAACGCGCGCATCGCGGACTTCCTGGCGAAATGCGGACGGTTTCGGTTCGAGCCCTACGTTGCGAACGCGGATCGTGAGCTGGATTCGATCAATCGAATTCCCGGGCTCCAGCCGGCTGAGTAGCGATCTGGATCAAGACCAGTTCGGTGGTCGAGTCGTCGTGCGCGGACGTCCGACGTGGCAGTGAAGGGAGCGTGAGATCGTGTTGCCGAACCAGCGGCTGACGATGAAGAGGAGGCGGGGAATTTGATTCATCGGAGAGCAGATGTGCGCTGATCCGCCGGTGGGATCGGGTGGAAGATCGAGGTCTTGGCTCCGGGGAGGTTGGAGTCAGTCGCGTTGAGTTTCTGGAGGTGCGCCAGCAGAGCGGTGACCTCCGCCGCGGGAGCGAGGGTGAGGAGATGGCAATCGGCGCGGCGGTTGAGAATGCGATTGAGGGTGGGCCAGATAAAGAGGGCGAGGAAGCACCAGGTCGTGATGATCGCCGGGCCGAGGAAGGCGGATTGGATCGGGAATGGGGCGGGAAAAAGTAGAGCGAGGGTCACGCCGACCAGAAGCCAGAGAGCGGCGATGGCGGTGACGAGGGGCCCGGCACCGGAGCGGATTAACCAGTTTTCGCGAGCGGCGAGGAGGGCGGTTTCGCGTGAGGTGAGGTGCTTGGCGACGTTGGTCGCGAGGCAGAGTTGCCGGGGTGGGATCGGTCGGACGTAACCGTTGACGGTGGTGGTCTCGGCGTTGTCGAACCAGCGGATCGGGCGGGCGATTTGGTCGAGCGCGGTGAGCTCGACCGCGAGCTTCGTCTCGTAGGCGGCTTCGGGTGAGCCAGGTGGGGCTTCGTGGCCCGACGGAAGGCGGAAGAGGCCGGCAGCGATGAACAGGACAGCCAGGATCAAGAACGGGAACGCCAGTTCGGCGCTGGCCGCCAAGTAGAAAAACGTGAAGGCGACGAACAGGGCGGCGGCGGTGACGGCAGACGACCGGAGCCAGTCGGTGAGCCATTCGCGGAGAGGTTGGGTGGTACGTTCGAAAGCGGTCTCGGTGGCGTGGCCGGTGAGGATCTCGAACGGGAGGTTGGCGAGCGGCCAAGCGAAGGCAATCAGCGCGAAGACGGCGACGATGGGGAACTGCTCCGGAATGAGCGGGGCCCAGCCGACGGCGGTGAGCGCGAGGATCCAGATCGCCCCAAGGTTGCCGCCGATGGAAGTGATGCCGCTCCAAAGCCGGACGCGTTGGTAGTGGGTGGGGTTCACGTGGGATGGATGGTTTGAGGTTCCGCCAGAGGATACGTTCGACGATTGCAAATCGCCGCTCCCGGAGGAGGAGCGAATTTCAGCGGCTGGACATCGCCGCTCTTTGCAGGGATTTGGTTAGGCGTCGCCGATGGCCTGGTCGAGGACTTCGAGGATGAAGTCGACGTCGTCCTGGTTGATGCACATCGGCGGCTTGATGCGGAGGACGTTGCCGTCGAGGCCGCCCTTGCCGACTAGCAGGCCGAGATCCTTGGCGCGTTCGAACACGCGGAGACAAAGGTCCTTGGCCGGGGTCTTGCTTTCGCGATCTTGGACGAGCTCGACTCCGAGCATGAGGCCGAGCCCGCGGACTTGGCCGATGGCGGGGTGGCGGTCTTGGAGCTTACGAAGGCCTTCGAGGAGGCGGTTGCCCATCGCGAGAGCGTTGGCTTGGAGACCGTCTTCTTCGATGACTTCGAGGACGGCTTTGCCTTGGGCGCAGGCCATGGGATTGCCGCCGTAAGTGTTGAAGTGAACGCGGGCGGAGATGGTCTTCGCGATTTCGGGGGTGGTGACGACGGCACCGAGCGGGAAGCCATTGCCGATGCCTTTGGCCATGGTGACGATGTCGGGGATGACGCCCTGGGTCTCGAAGCCCCAGTAGTGGCTGCCGGTGCGGCCAAAGCCGGATTGGACTTCGTCGGCGACGCAGAGGCCGCCCGCGTCGCGGACGTGGCGGTAGGCCTCTTTGAGATAATTGTCGGGGAAGACGACGGCTCCGCCGACGCCCTGAATGGACTCGGCGATGAAGCCGGCGATGCGGCCAGAGGTGGCGAAGCGGATGGTCTCGCGGATGTCCTCGGCGTAGCGGGGGCCGGAGTCGGCGTCGGTCCAGCGGCCGCGGTAGAGGTCGGGGGCGATGGCGTGGTGGATGCCGAAGGAGTGCGGGACGTTGAACTTCCACGTGTGGTGGGAGGTGAGGCCCATTGTGGATTGCGAGCCGCCGTGATAACAGTTGCGGAGTGCCAGGAAGTCGAAACTCTCGGTGTAAGCGCGGGCCATGAGGAGCGCGAGGTCGTTGGCCTCGGAGCCGGAATTGGTGAAGTAGACGACCTTGAGATCGCCGGGGAGGGTGGCGGCGAGTTTGGCGGAATATTCCGAAATGTTTGGGTGCAGGTAGATCGTGGTGGTGTGCTGGAGGAGTTCGTTCTGGCGGTTGAGTGCCGCGACGACCTTGGGGTGGCAATGGCCGACGCTGACCGTGACAATGCCGCCGAACGCGTCGAGGAAACGGCGTCCCGTTTCGTCGTAGAGGTATTGCATCTTTCCCTCCACGATCATGATCGGCTCTTTGTAAAAGAGGAAAATGCCGGGGTTGACGTGCTGCTCGCGCAGGGCGCGGACCTCGGCTTTGGTCGGGCCGGTGTAGGGGGCGGGCGGGTGGTCGAAGGCTGGAATCGGCATGGGATTATTTACGTTTGGATGAAAAGGCGAGGTGCAGGGCGAAGGCGAAGGCAAAGCCGGAGAACCAACTGTAGGTGTAGAGGGACTGGAAGAAAGCGGGGACTTGATCGGGGGTGAGGGCGTTGATGGAAACGAGGAAACCGGGGACGTGGGGGAGGATGGCGAGGAAGAGGGCGGCGAGCGCGCGGAGGTTGAAGCCGCGGGTGAAGGAGTATACGCCGGTGGGATCGTAGAGGGCGTCGGAGTCGAGCTTCTGTTTTCGGACGATGAAGTAGTCGGCGATCATGATGCCGCCGATGGGTCCGAGGAGGGCGCTGTAGCCGATGAGCCAGGCGAAGATGGTGCCTTCTGCGACGAGCTTCCACGGAAAAACGAGGATGCCGAGGGCACCGGTGATGAGGCCGCCGATCTTGAAGCTGACGTGGCGGGGCGCGAGGTTGCAGAAGTCGTTCGCTGGCGAGACGACGTTGGCGGCGATGTTGGTCGTGAGGGTCGCGATGACGAGGGCGATGAGGCCAGGGACGACGATCCACGGGCTGTCGAAGCGACCGAGGAGTGCGACCGGATCGGCGACGGCTTCGCCAAAAACGACGACCGTCGCGCTGGTCGTGGCAATTCCGATGAAGGCGTAGAGCGCCATCGTGCCGGGCATGCCGATGGCCTGGCCGAGGACTTGGTCACGCTGCGATACCGCGAAGCGGGAAAAGTCCGGGATGTTGAGCGAGAGGGTTGCCCAGTAGCCGACCATGGCGGTGAGGCCGGGGATGAAGACGGGCCAGAACTCGCCGAACGTCGCGAAGTTCGAAGGCTGACTGAGCATCGGGCCAAAGCCGTCGGCGGCGACGTAGGCCCACGCGAGCAGCCCGAGGCCGACGGCGAGGAGGAAGGGCGCACCCACGGCTTCGAGCCAGCGGATGGAGTCGATGCCGCGGACGACGACGGCCATGTTGATGGCCCAGAAGATCAGGAAGCAGAGGAATTGTCCGCCGGAGATGCCGAGGATGGGAAGTGGGACCGCGGCGGCGGTGTCGAAGCCCACAACGATGGCGGTCATTTGGTAAATTGCGGCGCCACCGATCCACGTCTGGATGCCGAACCAACCGCAGGCGACGATGGCGCGCATGAGGGCGGGAATGTTTGATCCGAAAACGCCGAAGGAGGAACGGAGTAGGACGGGAAACGGGATGCCGTAGGCGGTGCCGGCGCGGGCGTTCAGGGCAAGGGGAACGAGGACGATGAGGTTGCCCAGAAGAACGGTGAGCGTGGCCTGCCACCAGTTCATCCCGGCGTCGATGAGGCCACCCGCGATCATGTAGGTCGGAATGCAGACCGCCATGCCAACCCACAGGGCGGCGATGTGCCATTTGTTCCAGGTGCGCTCGCTCAGCGGGACCGGGGCGAGATCAGGATTCCAGAGAGACGAGGCTGGCGGTGGCGGGGACGACATGTGACGACCGCACTGAAAGCAATTCCGGTGCCCAACGGGTCGGCGGCCGCGGCAAGGAGGGCGAAAATGGTGGGTCAGTTTCTCATTAAATGCGGGACCTGTCTCGGGCTGGTCGAGCGGCCTGAACGATCCCCGGCTCGGCTGTTCGACAATTTTGTAGATTGGAGGCCTTTGATCCAATCGTCCGGGCCGGTGGGAATGTCGGGACGCGGACGGTTACCCGTCACCGTTGTGGGGCGGCGAGCGACAAGCCCCGCGATCGCTTGCCGGTTTGCGGGTTGTTCAACGGGAGGGAAACGCCTTTTATTGGAGGGATGAGAGATGATGATGTCGTGACCGTTCGGGGTGTGCCGATTGAGCTGTGTCAGCTGCTAAAGTTCGCTGGGGTCGCGGATAGCGGGGGCGCGGCGAAGGTGGTGATCGCGGGCGGACTCGTGAGCGTCAACGGGGAGGTTGAGACGCGGAAGCGACGGAAGGTGCTGGCGGGAGACCGGGTGGAATTTGACGGTCGGGAGTTTTTCGTCGCGGTGGGGTGAGCTGAGGCGGCTCAGGCGTTTGGGTGGTCTCGGGTGGATTGGGCGTCGGAGCTCGCGTTGCCGCGCTGGGCTGGAAGCCTGGGCACCCCGACTTTGCGGAATCTGGTGGTGGGAATGGCCGTTCGGCGGTATTTCTCTTGCCGCGCAAACAGCTGCGCGCTGCCCCCCGGAATATGAAAAACGACCCCTCCGCTGAATCGGATAATCTTCGATTCATCGCCCTCATCAGCATCGTTGCGACGATCGGCGGTTTTCTCTTTGGCTTCGATTCGGGGGTGATCAACGGGACCGTCGATGGACTCAAGACGGCCTTCAAATCGGACAGCGTCGTCACGGGATTTAACGTGGCGTCGATGCTACTCGGCTGCGCGGTGGGAGCGTTTCTCGCCGGGTGGATGGCGGATCGATTTGGACGGCGGAGCATCCTTATCGTGGCGTCGGTGTTCTTTGCGGTGAGTGCGTGGGGTTCGGGAATCGCGACGTCGTCGGGCGAGTTCATTGTCTATCGAGTGCTGGGGGGACTGGCGGTTGGGGCGGCGTCCGTTTTGGCACCCGCTTACATCAGCGAAGTGTCGCCGGCGAAATGGCGGGGTCGGCTGGCGTCGATTCAGCAGATCGCGATCATCTCGGGTTTGTTCTGCGCATTTTTGAGCAACTACTTCATCGCGGGAGTGGCTGGGAGCTCGCTCGGGGTCTTTGCTTGGGGTTACGAGGCTTGGCGGTGGATGTTTTGGGTGGAGTTGGTGCCGGCGGTGGCGTTTTTCGCGGCGCTACTGGGCATCCCGGAGAGTCCGCGATTTCTCGTCGCTCGGGGTAAGCGCGAAGCAGCACTGCACGTTCTGCGGCGGTTGATGGGAGAACGAGCGGAGGGGAAATACGGCGAGATCGCGGCGTCTCTGGTGAGCGACCACCAGCCGCGGATGCGCGATTTGATCGGCCCAAATGGGGTGCGGCCCATCGTCTGGGTCGGCATCGCACTCGCGGTATTGCAGCAGCTTGTTGGGATCAACGTCGTGTTCTACTACGGTTCGGTGCTCTGGCAATCGGCGGGGTTCGAGGAGAGCGATGCGTTGCTGATCAACGTGCTGTCGGGCGGCGTGAGCATCGGTGCCTGCGCGGTGGCGATATCGGTGATTGATCGGATTGGTCGGCGTCCGATGCTGTTGATCGGGTCGGTCGGAATGTTTGTGACGTTGGCGGCGCTGGCGTTGATCTTCGGCCTGGCGGGAACGAACTCCGCGGGGAACTTGCGACTGGAGGGAAGCGCGGGGCCGATCGCGCTGGTGGCGGCAAATCTTTACGTGATCTTCTTCAACTTCTCGTGGGGGCCGGTGATGTGGGTGATGCTCGGCGAGATGTTTCCCAATCAGATTCGCGGTTCGGGTCTGGCGGTGAGCGGTCTGGGGCAGTGGGTCGCCAACTTCGGGATTACGATGACGTTTCCGATCATGCTTGCCGGGATCGGTTTGGGTGGAGCGTATGCGTCTTACGCCGCGTTCGCTTTGGTGTCGGTATTCTTCGTTCTCTGGTTCGTCCGGGAGACAAAGGGGCGGGAGCTGGAAGAGATGGAGGGGTGACGTTGCGCGGCTCGCGGCTTGGCTGAGCGGGTTGGGTCATTGGCTGGAAACCAATGCCACGGGCGATTCAGCTCTCGCCGCGAATTTCGGCTCGGTCTTCGAATCTCGTGTATTCCTTCAGGAACGTCAGGGGGATGTCACCGGTGGGGCCATTTCGCTGCTTGGCGATGATGAGTTCGGCCTCGCCAGCTTTCTCCTGCTTCGCTTCGTCGTCGTCTTCATAGACTTCGGACCGGACGAGGAGGCCGACGATGTCGGCGTCCTGCTCGATGGAACCAGATTCCCGCAAATCGCTGATGCGCGGTCGGCCTTTCGATGCGCCGGTGCGGCTTTCGGGATTTCGATTGAGCTGGGCGAGGACGATGACGGGGATGTTTAACTCCTTGGCGAGAGCTTTGATGCCGGAGGAGATTTCCGCGATTTCGATCTGGCGGTTTTCCTGAGCCCGCTTGGAGCTGGAGCGCAGGAGCTGGAGGTAATCGATGACGATGAGCTCGATGCCGTGTTGAGCTTGAAGGCGGCGGGCTTTGGCGCGGAGCTCGAGAACGGTGATGCCCGGGGTGTCGTCGATGAAGATGCGGCTCTCGATGAGGAGCTTGGCGGCTTGCCCGATCTTCTCGGAGTCGGCGCGGCTGAGGAAACCGTCGCGGATGCGGGCGAGGTTGACCCGGGCGCAGGAGCAGAGGAGGCGCTGGACGAGCTGGGAGCTCGACATTTCGAGGCTGAAGACGGCGACGGATTTTTGCGAAGTGACCGCGACGTGCTCGGCGATGTTCATCGAAAACGCCGTTTTTCCCATCGATGGTCGGGCGGCGATGACGAACATCTCCGCGCCGCGCATGCCGCCGGTCATTTGGTCGAGTTGCTTGAATCCGGTGGAAAGACCGGTGAGGCCGCCCTTGTTTTTGTAGAGGGTCTCGATTTCGTCGATGGCGGAGAGGATCATCGTCCGCATGTCCGGGAGGTTACCCTTGAAGCGGTCTTCGCCGATGGCCATGACGGCTTTTTCGACGTCGTCCAGCAGGACCTTCACTTCGCCTTGCTCCTCGTAGCACCGGGACGCGGCCTCGGTGCAGGCCGCGATCATGGAGCGAAGGAGGAATTTCTCGCGGACGATTTCGAGGTAGAACGTCGCGTTTGTTGCGGTCGGGACAAACGTGAAGAGTTCCGAGATCGTGGCGGGGCCGCCGCAGGCTTCGAGTTGATCGTGGTCGTCGAGGATCTGCGTGAGCGTGATGAAATCGACGGGCTTCGAGTCCTTCCACTGCTGGACCATCACCTCGTAGATGGTCTGATGGGGCGGGTGGTAGAAATGATTCGGGCCGATCCGCTCGGCGCAGTCGACCATGACGCCGTTGGGCGAGAGCAGGGCCGAACACAGAAGGCCCTTCTCGGCGTCGAGGCTCTGGGGGAGCGTTCTGTGAATATCCGGTAAATAACTCCCGGATTTTTGGGGATAACTCCCGGAACGGGATTCCCGGCTGCCTCGCCCTTCCCCGTTATTTCTAGCGGGATTCTCCGGCTTTCTGGCCTGAGAATCTTCGGACATCGGTGCGGTCTGTCGTGGCGGCGACGCTTGAGGTGCAGAGCGTCATGGAAGCTCCGCTACGGCCTGCGCCTTGATTAGTCGTCGTCCTCGTCGGGAGCGGTCGTCTTTTCAATCACGTTTGCGGTGACTTTGACTTTGAGCTTGGCGGTGACGTCGGGATGGATTTTGACGGGGACCTCGTGGTCGCCGGATTCCTTGATTCCCTTGTCGAGAACGACGGCGTGCTTGGGGAGGGTGACGTTCTGGAGTTCCTGCTCAATCTTCTCGGTGAGGTCCTTGGCGGTGATGGATCCGAAGGCCTTGCCGGACTCGCCGGTGTCGAGGGTGAGGTTGATGCGGAGCTTGTTGATGCGGGAGGCAAGTTCCTCGGCTTCGTTAAGCTCACGACCTTCGCGCTCGGCCCGCTTGGCTTTGAGGTGATTGATGGCGCGCATCGAGCCGGCGTTGGCTTCGAGCGCCTTGCCCTGGGGCAGAAGGAAATTGCGGGCGTAGCCGCGGCGAACCTTGACGATGTCCGCTTCGGCTCCGAGCGGGCCAATATTTTCAGTGAGGATAACTTCGGTGAGTGCCATGGTATGAGAGATTAGTGGGAGGGGAGAGGCTAGGGGGCGCGGGCGGGGAGTCAATTTATTTTGCGGCCGAGATTTTCTTGCCGCGAGAAGGCGTGGAACCCTCAGAAGTTCCGCTCGGCGATGGTTCGGAGGCCTTGGAGGGTCAAGGTCGGGTCGATGGTGTCGAAAATTTTCAGGGAGCCGCCGATGAGTTCCGCGTCGCCGCCGGTGGCAATGATGCGGGGGCGGCGGCGCGGGAAAGCTTCGCGGCGGATCTGGGCGAGGATTTCTTTGATGAGGCCGCGGTAGCCGTGGACGGCTCCGGCGAGCATGGCGGCAGGGGTTGATTTGCCGACAGCGGTGGTGGGTTCCGCGAGAGTGATGGCGGGGAGAAGTGCGGTGCGGTCGTGGAGGTAATGGGTCATCGCCTCGAGGCCGGGGGCGATGACGCCACCGATGTAGGCAGGTCCGGGGGGACCTGCAGCGATGATGTCGAAGGTCACGGCGGTGCCGAAGTCAACGACGATGGCGGGGAGGCGATGGAGGAGAGCGCAGGCGGCGGCGTTGGCGAGGCGGTCGGCTCCGATGGTGTCGGGTGCGGGGTAGTCGATGGTGACGCCGAGGTCGAGGGCGGCGGAGACCTCGAGAAAGGCCGACTTGTTCAGCGCGTGACGGATGACCTCAGCCTTGGGCGGAACGACCGAGGCGAAAATGGCCCGGTCGAAGTCGAGCGACGCTAGAGTGGCTCTGAGACCTGTTGCCGTCAGGTCTGGCGTCGTGAGCCGGTGGACTCGACCAATTTTGTCGCCGGTGGCGACGGCGAACTTTGTGAAAGAGTTGCTGTTGTCGAGGAGGAGTGTGCGGCTGGCCACAAGGTTACGCGAGCGGCTTGCGCTGCGGCGGTTTGCCTTTCTCGTCGGTTTCCGACGCGCCGGAGCTGTTGGCGAGTTCGGCCTCTTCAGGAGGGAGGAAATTGCGGAAGCGGCCTTTGTCGATGGCCTTCATGTAGGCTTCGTGTGGGGACACGTCGCCGGTGCGGAGTTGCTCCCAGATGGCGTCGTCCATGAATTGCATCCCCTCAGCGCGTCCGCCGACGATGACGTCCTGAAGCTTTTGGGTCGCGCCTTCGCGGATGATGGCGGCCGCAGCGGAGTTGACGACGAGGATTTCGTTGACCGCGACGCGACCGCTGCCGTCCTCCTTTTTCATGAGGAGCTGCGCAATGACGCCGCGCAGGGATGACGCGAGCATGGTGCGGACTTGCGCTTGTTGATCGGACGGAAAGACGTCGATCATCCGGTCGACGGTCTTTTGGGCGTTGTTCGTGTGAAGCGTGCCGAAGACCAGCATCCCGGTCTCGGCAGCGGTGAGGGCAAGCGAGATGGTCTCGAGATCGCGCATCTCACCAACGAGAACGATGTCGGCGTCTTCGCGGAGGGCGGCTTTGAGACCAGACGGAAACGAGGTGGAGTTCTCCGGGACTTCGCGCTGGGTGATGATCGAGTTCTTGTTTTTGTGAACGAATTCGATGGGTTCCTCGATGGTGACAATGTGGCGCGAGGAGGTCGAATTGATGTGATCGATCAGAGCGGCAAGGGTCGTCGACTTGCCTGAACCCGTGGGGCCGGTCACGAGGACCAGCCCGCCGCGGAGTTCGGCGAAACGTTTGATGACCTCCGGGACGCCCAGCTGGTCCAGGGTGGCGATTTTTGTCGGGATGAGGCGGAACACGGCTCCGTAGCCGTTCGATTGCTTGAGATAGTTGCAACGGAAGCGAGAGGCTTCATCCATCTCGTAGGCAAAATCGAGATCGCCGGATTTCTCGAAATCTTCCCACCGCTGGGGCGAGCAGATTTCGCTGAGCATGTAGGTCGCTTCGTCGCGGGTGATCACCTCGTCGCGAATGGGAAGAATCTCACCGTGGCGCCGGACTTTTGGGGGTTCGCCTTCGGCGAGGTGGAGATCGGAGGCTCCGGATTCGATGAGGACTTTGAAGAATTGATCGATGTAGGCCATGGGAGTTGGGTCGGAAGGTCGGAAGGTCGGAAGGTCGGAAGGTCGGAAGGTCTGAGGCCAGCTACTCGAGGCCGGTTAGTTTGCGCATGTCTTTCTTCTGGTCGGCGCGGGAGACGGCTTCTTCACCGGAGATGAGGCCTTGCTGAAAAAGCTCGGCGAGGGAGTCGTCCATGAGCCTCATGCCAAGACGTTTGCCCGTCTGGATGATGCCGGGGAGCATGAAGGTCTTGGCTTCGCGAATGGTGTTGGCGACGGCCGGAGAGTTCATTAGGACCTCGAGCGCGAGGCAGCGTCCGGTGCCGTCGGCGCGGGGAACGAGCTGCTGGCTGATGACGCCGCGGAGAGATTCCGACACCATGATGCGGATCTGATCGCGCTGATCGACTGGAAAGACGTCGAGCACGCGGTCGAGCGTCCGGGCGGCGTTGGCCGTGTGGAGGGTGCCGAGAACCAAGTGACCCGTCTCGGAGGCGGTGATGGCGAGCTGGATCGTCTCCAAGTCGCGCATCTCTCCGACCATGATGACGTCGGGGTCCTGTCGAAGGGCACCGCGGAGCGCAGCGGCGAAGGAGCCGGTGTGAGTGTGGACTTCTCGCTGGGTGACGTGGCAGCCGCGGGACGGGATGGTGTATTCGATCGGGTCCTCCAGAGTGATGATGTGGTCGCGGCGGCTCTTGTTGATCTCGTCGACGAGCGCAGCAAGCGTCGTCGACTTTCCGCTGCCGACCGCGCCGGTCACGAGGACGAGGCCGTTGTGGTATTGAGTCAGCAGCTTGAGTGAGGGGGGAAGACCGAGGTCGTCCATCGTGCGGATGCTGCTGTTAATGATGCGGAAGGTAAGATCGAGGCCGAGTCGCTGGCGGACGACGCTGGTTCGAAAGCGGCCCTGTTCGTTCGCGTAGGCGAAGTCGACGTCGCCGACGTCGGCGAGGTGGTGCTTCTGCGCGGCGGACAGAAAGCCCATGGCGAGCTTTTCGGTGTCGTCGGCGGTGAGCGGCGGCGCGTCGTCCCAGATCGGGGTGAGGCGGCCGAATCGACGCCAAGAGGGCGGCGAGTTCACACTCATGTGAATGTCGGAGGCTTCGTATTCTTTGCCGATATTGAGAAATTCGTCGACGTGCTGGAACTTCTGCTCGGGCTCGTGCATTAGTTCATCGGTAGCGGGGGCGGGTTGGCTCACGGGGCAGACGGTAGATTGGACACGTTATAGCGAACAAACGAAATCTCGCTTGAAGAATGGAAGGGTTCGGCGGCTCAATGAACGCAGTTGTGAAAAAGAGATCGTGGCTGGTGGGCCGGGTTGCCGGAAATAGTTCGCACGCTCGGCTGGCGATCGGGCTCGTGCTGGCGATAACTTGCGGTTGCAACGAAACGAAGAGAGTCGACGATCGGAAGGTCGCGGCGGCGGTCCGAGCGCACGTCGAGGCGATGGCTGGTGGTGACGTTGGGGCCGCGTTGGCAACCGTAGATCCAGACGGTCCCGCGGCTGAAGACATGGCGGCGAGCGTCGCGAGACTAGCCGAGTTCGAGGCGAGACTCGATTTGACTGACCTACGTTTCTCGGAACCCGGGATCGATAGCACCGAGGTCGGCTTCACCTTGGTCGTCGAGGGCGGAGCGGGTTTTCGCGGCCGTGAGTTGAGGGGGACGCACGACATGCGCTGGAAAAGCGACGGTTGGAAGGTGTATTCGACCGAAATACGGTCAGTCGAATACCGGCCCACTGAGTGAAGCGAAGGCGGGCCTAAACGCTTTCCCAACGGGATTCACACCAGCGGAGCTCGCCGCGCTCGTCGCCTGGGTCTCTTTCCATCGACTACGCGGGTCCGATTTGCTGCCGGTCAGAACTTTTGGGAATTGGATAAGCGCAGTTGCCGGTTGGAGCGCGTTTCACCTGTAACTCTATCTCATTATGCTTTGGACCATCCTCATTATTCTCATCGTTCTTTGGGCTCTCGGCCTCGGTTTCGGCCTCGCGGGAAATCTGATTCATCTCATTCTCTTGGTTGCGCTCGTCGTGCTGGTCGTTCAGCTGGTGACGGGGCGGCGGGTGCCCTGAGGGGTTCGCTCGAGAAGCAGGTCCTGATTCGCGCGGTTGGCCTTCGTTAAGAAACGGAGGAGAATCCAAGTGGGATCGACGCTAGTCTCCCAGGATTGCGCGCAGCGTCGCTGCGTCGGCGACGAGCTGGTCGGGGCTCTCGTCCTTGACGAATTCAAGCAGGGCGTGGCGGTCGGTCGGCGACTGCGCGATTTTTGCGAAGTAGCTTGCCCAGCGATCCGCCCCGACTGCGAGTGGCTGCCGTTCTCTTGTCGGGTGCCAGTGAAACACGTGGATGTTGCTCGTGCGCGCGAGGCAGGCTTCGAGGCTCTCGAGAGAATCCGCCTGAGACATCCCGACCGGCGGTTGCCAGAGGGTGTCTAAATTCGGATGATCGGCGGCTTCGAGCAGCCGGAGCGTCGAGTCGGCCGTGTTCGTGTAGGTACCGCCGTGGAACTCGAGGGCGACGCGGATCTTTGCGGCAGCGGCTTGATCGCAGATGGTGTGCAGGCGATCCGCGAGAATCGCGGAGTCTGACGCGCTGACGTCCTCGGAGTCTTTTGTGCCCGCCCAGACGCGGACGGTCGGCGCTCCGAGCTCGGCGGCGGAGGCCAGGACGGGTTCGAAATCTGGTGCGGTTCCGTCGGCGGCGATGATCCGAAAATACGATCCGTATGCCGCGACGCTCAAACCGGCGTCGGCGGTCAGGGACCGGACTTCGCGGGCGGCGGCTTCGTTGCTTGGGGGCACGTGGACGTCGCCGCCCCATTCAATGGATTGGAGTCCCGCGCGGACGCAGAGTTCGGTGATCTCGCGGGGCGCGAGCGGGCGGAAGGTGATGGAAACGAGGCCGGGAGTGATCATGGTTAGGAGGGCTTACGCCATGCGGGCGGCGGCTTCGCGGGTGATGGCGGCGTGGAGGGGTTCGTCAGCCAAGTAGCGGCGACATTCGTCGACCATCACTTGGCCCATGCGGCGGCATTCGTGGTTCTGGCTACCGGCGATGTGAGGGGTGAGAATGACGTTTGGCATCGTGAGCAACGGCGAATCGTGCTCGGGTGGCTCTGGATGGGTGACGTCGAGGATGGCGGTGAGGTCGGGGCGGTCGCGGAAGACCTCGATGAGGGCGGGTTCGTCGACGATGGCTCCGCGGGCGGTGTTGATGAACGTCGCGCCGGTCTTCATCGACGCGAGGAGGTCGCCGGTGATGAGGCCGATGGTCTCGGGGAGGAGGGGCGTATTGAGGGAGACGACGTCGCTGCGCCGAAAGAGATCGGCGAGAGAAACGAGCTCGACGTCGAGTTCGTCGGCTTGGGCTTCGGTCAAAAAAGGATCGTAGGCGATGACGTTGTGCTCGAATGGCGCGAGGTAGCCGCGCAGGAGGCGGCCGGTCATTCCCATCGAAACGATGCCGACCGTGGACCGGTAGTTGCCCGGGACGGAGACGCGGGTCGGCATTTTTCCGAATTCGCGGAGGGCGGCGGGGTAGGTCCAGGCGCGTTTGTTCGCGAGGATGATCTGGGCGAGGTTGAATTCGGCGACCGGGATGGCGTTGGCGGCCCAGGCGGAACAGATGGTGATGCCGCGATCCCAAGCCGCATCAGTCGCGAAGGCCTTGATCGAGCCGCTGCCGTAGAAGACGACTTTTAGATTGGGCGCTGAGGCGAGGAATTTTTCGTCGAGTCGCCGCATACCCCAACCGGAGAAGATCGCCTCCGCTTCGGCGAGGGCTTGCGGGTGTTCGTCGACCGTCTCGGCGGTCAGTGGCGGAGCGGTGACTTCGACCATCTTCTCGATCTGGCCGCGCTCAGCGGGGCCGTAGATGTTGTCGAACTGGTTGGAGACGAGCAGATAGATCGCTTTCATTGGAAGGGGCGCACCGCGAGCGAAGCGAGAAGGTCGACGGTGGCCGGGACATCTTTGATGATCTGGCTGCGGAGTGGACCAACGCCGATGTAGCGGAGGTTGGGTGGAGCGTCCTGGGCTCCCGCAACCTCGATGATGGCGCGGAGGACGGTCGCGACGTAGCGCTGGGCGGAGGCGGGGAGATCGGCGAAGTGGCGGGTGTCGCTCAGGTCTTCGGACCAGCCTGGGACGTATTCGTAGACGGGGCGAAGGGTGCGGCGGAACGTATCGTCGCGAGGAACGTGGTCGACGCGTTCGCCGTCGAGGGTCTCGTAGGCTACGCAGATCGCGAGTTCGCCGTCGGTCCAATCGCCTGAGTAACTCAGGGCATCGAGTTTGTTGAGGACGAGGTCCTGGTAGCCGCCGTAGCGGAGGGCGTCGCCTTTTTCGACCGCGTCGAACCAGCCGACCATGCGTTGGCGGCCGGTGGTGGAGCCAAATTCGATGCGGCGCAGCGTGCGGCCAAGCGGGTGGTCGTCGGTGAGTTCGGTGAGAAAAAGGTGGGTGCCGACCTTGGTGTCGTAGGCTTTGCAGCAGCCGATGGTGTGGACGGGCTGGGCGGGGATGCCGGCGGATTGGAAAAATTCCGGCGTGAAGGTGTGGGAGGCGGTGACGTTAGGTGGGAAGCCGTGGCGTTTGTCGAGCCAGTAGGCTTGGCCGAATTCACCAAGGATCGTTTGGCCTCGCGCGAGGGCTTGGAGGGTGAGTTCGCGGACGTCGGTGACGCTGGCGACGAGGGCCTGGCCGGCTTGCCAGTAAGTTTCGACGAGGAGTTCGACGTCGAGGGTGAAGGGCGGACCGGCGTTGAAACGGGTGAAGTCAAATTCGGCGGTGGAAAAGAGATCGGCGGCGAGGACCTCGGCGTGGGCGCGGGTCTCGGCGGTGGTGAGCGTCTCGAACAGTCCGGCCCAGCGGTCGGGGGAGAGTTGGCAGACGTGCTCGATGACCGCGAGGGCACGGTTGACGCGGGCGCGGACTTTGCGGTCGAAGAGCGAACGGTCGGCTCGGAAGTCGGAGTAGGTGATTTGGAATTGGGAAATCTCGTCCGTGTAGGCCGGGGTGATGCCGCGCCCAGTGGAACCCCGGGGTTCTTCGGCGAGGATCTCGGTCCGATAAAATTCCCACGCGAGGTCGAGGAGGCGGTGACTGAGATCGGAGACGAGGGTGCGTTCGTCGATGCGGAGGCGGGGGAGGGCGGTGTGGCCGTGGAGTTCGCAGTAGGCGGCTTCCCAGAGGAATTTGCGTGGATCGGCGACGACGCCGGCGCCGATGGTGAGGTGCGGAACGTGGGGATCGACGACGCCCCCGGGGATGAGATTCAGTTTGACGTCGCCGACGGAATGGCCGGAGTTCGAACCGCCGTTGACTTTCATGACGGCGGCGACGGCGTCGGGGCGGCCGGTGGACTCGCGAATTTCGTCGAGGACCTCGAGGATAACGCGACCCTTGCCCTCGTCGCCGGTGGAGATGCCGGTGTCGGCGATGAGTTGGGATGTGAATGGGGATAACATGAGTTGGAAGGTCGAAGGTCGGAAAGTCGAAGGTCAGGAAGTGGCTTCGCGTATCTAACAATCGCACCAGCGATTCTGAAACGACTTTCCGACCTTGGACTGCGCGTCATCGCGCTTCCGCCCCCGGCGTTGCCTTGACCGTGATGACGTCGTGGGGGTTGCTTTCGCGCTGGCCGGCGGGGCTGACGCGGATATAGCGGGCGTTTTCCCGGAGGGCGGGGAGGTCGCGGGCGCCGAGGTAGCCCATGCCGGACTGGAGGCCGCCGATGAGCTTCTCGGAGGACGGTGTCGAGGGGGCCGCTGGATTCTTTGAGGGCTTCGATGCCTTCGGGGGCGGCTTTCTGCGGGGCGTCGGATTTTTCGTGGCCGTAGCGGGCGGCGCTGCCTTCCTGCATGGCCTCGCGGGAACCCATGCCGCGGTATTGTTTGTAGACTTTGCCGTTGATCTCGATGATGCGGCCCGGGGATTCGTCGGCTCCGGCGAGGAGGCCGCCACAGATGACGGCGTCGGAGAGGGTGAGGGCTTTCACGATGTCGCCGGACTTCGTGATACCGCCGTCGGCGATGGTGGTGACGTGATGCTCGGCGGCGGCGCGGGCGCAGACGTAAAGCGCGGTCATCTGCGGAATGCCGACGCCGGCGACGACGCGGGTGGTGCAGATGCTGCCGGGTCCCTGGCCGATCTTGATCGTGCTGGCACCGGCTTTGGCTAGGAATTCCACGCCGTCGGCGCTGGTGACGTTGCCGGCGATGAGGGTGAGGTCGGGGAAGGCGTCGCGGATGAGGCGGACGGCGTCGCCGACGCCCTTCGTGAATCCGTGGGCGGTCGAGACGGCGATGGCGTCGATGCCTTCGTCGACGAGATTTCCGACGTGGCCGAGGATGCGGTCGCGGTCGAGGGTGCCGTCGGCGTGGCGGTGGGGCGAGACGGCGGCTCCGCACATGAGACGAAACTTGGCGTCGCGGGCGGGGCGGACGAGGCGACGGGTTTCCTCCTCGATGCGCTCGATGTCGGAGAGAGTGAAGAGGCCGCGGAGGCGGTCTTTTCCGTCAACGACGAGAAGCTTATGGATGCCGAGGTGTTCGGTGAAAAAGTGGTCGGCGGTGTCGATCGGCTTCGAGCGGATCTCGGATTCGGCGATGGTGAAGACTTGGTCGCGCGGCGTCATGGCCTCGCGGACGGAGCGGTGGGCGTAGCGATTTTTCACGACGCGGCCTGGGAGTAAACCGAGGAGGCGATTTTCCGAATCGACGACCGGAAACGTGCTGAAGCCGAAGCGCTTTTTCGCGATGAGATCAAGGATTTCACCAATGAGCTGGTCGGGCCCGACCTTGATGGGCTCTTGAATGAAGCCGTGAATGTGATTTTTAACGCGGGCGACTTCTTTGACCTGAGCCTCATCGGTCATGTTGTAGTGGATGAGCCCGAGACCGCCGTTGAGGGCCATCTGGATCGCCATGCGCGACTCGGTCACGGTGTCCATGTCGGATGAGACGATGGGGAGTTGGAGCTGAAGGGAGTCCGAGAGGGCGACGGCCAGCTGGGCGTCACGGGGGAGAATCTCGGAGTAGCGCGTTGCGAGGCTGATGTCATCGAACGTGAGACCAACGGGCTGGCGGAAGAATTCGTCGGCGGCAAGGTAGAGGTCGTGGACCATGGAGGAGGGTGTTAGCTCGTGTTTTGGGTGGCAAGGCGATTCTGTGAATGGCGGGGGAGCGGGCGAAAATGAACGGGCGGGTGGGGATTTTTGGAATTGGATCGGGGTGATCGCGGGGATAGCGTTGCGGCGGATGAGACCGGGCGCCAGCATCGAGAAGCTTTGGATTTCTCCGGCGCACAATTATTTTGGTCACTTCGGCAAGCCGCCGGGTGAACACGCGACCGTGTCGGTCGAGGCGGTGGAATGCCACGCTGGGAAGGGTCTGGTCGGGGATCGGTTTTACGATTTCAAACCCGCGAAATTTCCGGATGGCTACGACGGGCAGGTCACGTTCTTCGCGGTCGAAACCTGGGAAGATTTGTGTGAGCTGATGGGAACGCGGGACCGGGGGCCGGAGGTCTTCCGGCGCAACGTGCTGACGCGGGGGGTGGATCTGCGGGGGATGAAGGGCGAGGAATTTTCGGTCCAGGGTGTGCGGTTTTTGGGGGTGAAAGAGGCGGCTCCGTGCCAGTGGATGGACGCGGCGTTTGGGCCGGGAGCCTTGACGGCGCTCAAGGGGCGGGGCGGTCTGCGGGCGCGGGTGCTGACGGATGGCGTGATTCGCGCGGGGGCGGCGTGAGCGGGCGGCTGGCGGCGGCCTTGTTGGTCGGCGGAAAGTCCGTGCGGATGGGGCGCGACAAGGCGTTCATCGAGTGGCAAGGCCGTCCGCTGTGGCGGCATCAGCTTGGGATTCTGCGCGCGCTCGGGCCGGACGAAGTCTTTCTCTGCATCGGGAACCGGAGCGACTTCAACGGCGATGGATCGGTGATGCTGAGTGACGATCCTGCGCACCGGGGTCCGATGGCGGGGATCGCGGCGGCTTTGGCGGCGACGGATTGCGAGTGGCTGCTCGTCCTGGCGATCGATCTGCCGGAGATGACCCCGCAGTTCCTGAAGCGGATGACCTCGAGCGCGACCGTCGAGGGTCGAGGGCAGGTGTTCGAACGGGGGGGCTATTTCGAAGGCCTGGCTGCCGTTTACGGGGAAGGCCTCAGCGCGTTGGCGGCGGAAGTGGCGGGAGGCTTGGACCCGTCGGTGCAAAATTTCGTGCGCCTCGCTGCCGCCGCTGATGAAGTCCAGACGAGACCACTCCCCGCGTGGGACGAGTGGAAATTTCGGAATCTGAACACGCCCGATTCGTGATCAGCGTGGCTCGAGCCGGACGGCGCACGCCTTGTAGGCGGGCTGGCGGGACGTCGGGTCGACTTCGTTGCGGGTGAGTTCGTTGGTGACGCCGTAGTGCATCGGGAGGAAGACCTGGCCGGGTTGGACGATGGGGGTGACGCAGGCGCGGACGGTGATCGTGCCGCGGCGGGAGGTGACGGCGACTTGCGATTCGGCGGTGATGCCGAGGCGGGCGGCGTCGGCGGGGTGGATCTCGACGTAGGCGTCGGCGGGATAGAGTTTGCGGAGGACGTCGCTCTTGCCGGTGCGGGTCTGGGTGTGCCACTGCGAAGAGGTGCCGCGGCCGGTGAGGAGCGTGAAGGGATACTCGGCGTCGGGGGGCTCGGCGAGCGGGCGGGGGGATTCGAAGATAAAGCGGGCGCGGCCGTCGGGGTGGTGAAACTGGCCGTCCTGAAAGAGCCGACGCTCTTGATTTATGATTGATGATTTACCATTGATGATTTGGGAAGTTTGGGCTTCGCCCTGGGTATAAGGCCATTGGATGCCGCCTTCGGTGTCGAGGTGCTGGTAGTCGCGGATGCCGGAGATGTCGCAGGGTTGGTCGGCCAGGGCGCGTTTCATGATTTGGAACGCGGCCTCGGGGCTGGTCCACTCGGCGAAGAGGTCGCCGCAACCCCACGCCTCGGCGAGGACGCGGATGATGCTGAAATCACTCAGCGCCTGGCCGGGGGCGCGGCGGACTTTTTTGACGAGGCCGATGCGGCGCTCGGAGTTGATGAAGGTGCCGTCTTTTTCGCCCCAGCCGGCGGCGGGGAGGACGAGGTCGGCAAGCTGGGCGGTCTCGGTGGAATGATACATGTCCTGGACGACGAGGTAGTCGAGCTTGCGAAGGAGAGCCTGGGCGCGCTTGGATTGGATCCAGGAATGGGCCGTGTTCGTGGCAACGACCCAAAGGCCTTTGATCTGGCCCGTCTCGATGCCGTCGATGATCTGGTCGTAGGCGAGGCTGTCGTCGTGCGGGATACGGTCGACGGGGATCCGGAGGGCGGCGGCGACTTTTTCGCGGTCGGCGGCGCTCTGGAACTTATGGCCGCCGAGGAGGTTCGTCGTGCTGGAGAAAATGCGCGACCCCATGGCGTTGCACTGGCCGGTGATGGAATTTGCGCCGGTGCCGGGGCGGCCGATGTTGCCCGTCATCAAAGCAAGGTTGATGATGGCTTGCGCGGTGCGGGTGGCTTCGTGGCTCTGATTCACGCCCATCGTCCACCAGAACGAAACGCGCCGACCGCGGGCGATGGTCGCGGCGAGGTCGTGGATTTGCGCGACGGCGAGGCCGGTGTCGGCGGCGACGCGCTCGGGCGTGAAAGTGGTGGCGAACGCGGCGAACTCCTCGAAGCCGGTGGTGTGGGCTTCGATGAAACGGCGGTCGACGGTGTCGATGGCGATGAGCAGGGCGGCGACGCCGTAGAGGAGGGCGAGGTCGGATTTTGGACGGAGCGCGAGGTGATCGGTCGCGGCCATCGCGGTCTCGGTGCGTCGGGGATCGATGACGATGATGCGCGGATCGTGGGGATTGCGCATGACGCGCTGCCACATGATGGGGTGCGCGACGCAGAGGTTGGAACCGACAAAAACGAGCACGTCGGACTCCTCGAAGTCGGCGTAGGTGTAGGGCGGGGCGTCGAACCCGAACGACTCTTTGTAGGCGGATACGGCCGTGGCCATGCACTGCCGCGTGTTGCCGTCACCGTGGCGGATCCCCATTCCAAACTTGGCGACCACTCCAAGGAACGCCATCTCCTCGGAGACAATCTGGCCGGTGCTCAGGAACGCGAGACTGTCGGGACCGTGCTCGCGCTGGATGCGCTGGAAATGATCGCGGAAGGCCGTGGCGGCGGTCGGCCAGTCCGACGGCTTCAGCTCGCCGGTTCCGGCGTCCCGGATGAGCGGGGTCGTCGCCCGGTCGGGTGCATCGAGAGCGGACAGGGCCTCCCATCCTTTCGGACAGGCCATGCCAAGATTGACCGGATACTCGGTGTCGGCGGAGAGGTTGATCGCCTCGCCGTCCTTGAGGTGGATTCGGAGCCCGCAGCCGGTCGCGCAGTAGCCGCAGACGGCGGTCGTGGTCGCGTCGGGCGTGAGGCGGGTGGGCACGGAGCCGAGCCCGAACGCGGCGGGGGACTGAACGAGGTCGGCCGTGAGCGGGCCGGTGCGGGGGCGGAGGAGGGAGTCGGTTGAGAGTTGAGAGTCGATGGCCGAGCGGAGTTTTGACATGGCAAGTTAGTTGGCTGGGTTGTTGGCCTTGGAAACGTTGGTCAACGTGGCGGAGCTGAAAACAATTTGAGTAAGTATCTCGCGAGGGTGGCGGAGGGGGAGACGGTGGTGATCTGCAATGGGAACCTGCCGATCGCGCGGGTCGAGGAGGTCTTCAAAAAAAGAACCGCAGCAAGGCGGGATTTGATCCGAGGGTCAAAATTCTCGGCTCGCTCCATGGCCCGCTCATTCCCGAGGAAGATTGGAACATGCCGCGGGATGATTTCGATCCGTTGGCGTGTGCGCAGTCGCGAAGGCGAGTGAATCTTCCAACTCCTATTCTCAAACACCCGCACGTCCATTCGATGAGATGATCACGCGCCGCCGGGCATGCGGTGGGCGACGACGGTGGTGAAGAATTGGTGGCGCTCGATGCCCTCGCTCAGGACGAGAATGGCCATACCGACGACCGGGAGGAAGGGGAGCAGCACCGCGCCAAGGACGGCGGTCGCGTTGCGCAGCAGCACCTGCCGGCGAAGCGGGCCGCGGAGGAGCTGGGCCGAGAGGGAATCGTGAGACGGGTCGGCGGGCGCGGCCTTTGCGCGGAAGCGGGCTTCGGCGAGAAGTTTTGCACCGAGGATCAGAAGCGCGATCGGATAACAGGCCGCGACGGCGGCGGTCGCAAAGAGTGCAACGGTGCCGTAAAACCGGAAAGCGGTGCGCGGAAAGCGCCAGAGTTCGCGCTGGGTATCGGCGTAGACCATCACCGATGTGAATACGCAAAGGATGCCGTAGAGCGCAGCCGGGATGCCAATGAGACGCGGAAAGATCACCGCACCAGCGACGAGCGGCGGGAGAGCGCCGAAGGCGACGACCTCGCGGCTTAACCACGAGCGCCGCAGCCCGAGGAAGACGCGCCAGGCTTTGAGCGGCTGACCGAGGTGGAGGACGCTGGCGGTGAGGCCGGTCATGAGCGCCGCTAGCGCGGCGCAGTTGAGGGTTGAGAGTTTGAAGTTGAGAGTTGGTGAGAGGGTGAGGGGGAAGCTTGCCGACGAGATCGTTGCCGCGAGGACGAGACCAACGGCGGCCTGAGTGAGGGTGAGCATGATGACCAGCGGGAGGTGGCTGTGCTCGAGGCGGGGGCGGCGGGCGTCGGCGCGGCTGGCAGAGGACGGGATAATCTTTTTGGTGACGTAGCGGGTGGTGGGTTGCGTGTAGCTGGACGTGATGACGCCAGGCAGAAGCTGACCTTCGACCTTCGACTTTGGACTTTGGACTGAGACGATTTGAATCGCTTCCGTCGGGCAGGCTTGCACGCAGGCGGGGGCTTCGCCGACGGCGAGCCGCGAATGACACATGTCGCATTTGCGGACGATGCCCTTTTTTTTGGAATACTTCGGGACGTCGTAGGGGCACTTGAGGCTGCAGTATTGGCAGCCGATGCACTGGTCGTCCAAATGGCGGACGATGCCGGTGATTTCGTCCTTCTCGTAGGCGAGGACGGGGCAGCCGTTCGCGCAGGCGGGGTCGGCGCAGTGGTGGCAGGCGGTGGTGACGGTCTGCTGATACGCGATGCCTTCGGCTTCTCCGAGGAGCATACCGACGTCGCGCCACGTTTCGTTTTCCTCGAGTCCGTTCAGGCTGTGACAGGCGGAGACGCAGGCTTTGCAGCCGGTGCATTTGTCGAGGTCGACCTCGAACGCGTATTGCTCGCCGGGTCCGGGGGCGGTGAGGGGAATGAGGTCGCGGTAATGCTTGGCCTGAGTCGGACTCGTCGCGTCGGCGTGGTGCTGGGCGAAGCGCTCGGCCGCGGTGAGGTTGCGTTGCTCGGCGAGGAGTTCGTCGATGAGGTTGGGGGGAGTTGTTGGTTGTTGGTTATTGGTTATTGGTGAATGCCGCTCCGCTGGAGTGAGAGTGTTCATGATGAGGCGAGCGCCTCGTTGAGGATCGACGCGGCCTCCGGGGAGACGGGGATGGCGGCGGCGAAGGCGTGCGCGGCGGGGGACATCTTTTTCCAGGTCTTGCGGAGGATCGTGACCAGTTGGTCGCGATTCGTTTTGTCGATGAGCGCGTCGAGTTGTTGTTCGATGGTGACGAGGCAAAGGGCGTCTTCGAGGGTTTGCGTGTCGGGGTCGGTGCCGAGGTGTTCCTTGAGGTTGAGGGAGCGGACCCGGTCGATCAATTCGGTGTCGTAGCCAGCGGCGGCGAGGATGCCGGTCGCGGTGTCGGCGTGGAGGCGCTTGAGATTGGCTCGCCATTTGAGGTAACCGGGGCGAGTCATCGGGTAGGACGAACGCGGGACGCGCCACCGGGCGATGTGCTGGCAGCGGGCGGCGAGGCGAAGGGGTTCGGAGGGGGTGGGGTCAAGTTGGTGGACCCAGTGGGTGAGGCGTTGGGAATAGAAGAATTCGAAGGGGATGGGGGTCCCATCGACCTGGGCAGTTCGGGGGTCTTGGGCATTTTCCTCGTCGATTCTTGAAATGGCTTCTTCGAAGCGAGGGGAACGAGACCGGCTGGAAGCCGGTGCTACTCTGGGTTCAATACACATCACGTTGGTAGCGTTTGTTTGTTTTCAGGTCGGCTACGTAGGCGGCGGCTTCCTCTTCGGTTTTCCCTCCGGCGGTTTGGACGACTTGGTGGAGCGCCTCGTCGACGTCCTTGGCCATGCGTTTGGCGTCGCCGCAGACGTAGAAATGCGCGCCGTCCTCGAGCCACGCCCAGAGGTCGGTCGCCCGCTCGATCATCCGATTCTGGACGTAGATTTTATCGGCCTGATCGCGGGAGAAAGCGGTGTCGAGGCGGGTGAGGTGGCCGTCCGCGAGAAAGGTTTCGAGTTCGTCCTCATAGAGAAAATCGGTGGCTGCTCTCTGGTCGCCAAAGAAGAGCCAGTTTTTTCCAGTTGCGCCGGTGGCTCGGCGATCATGGAGGAACGCGCGGAACGGCGCGATGCCGGTGCCGGGACCGACCATGATCATCGGCGTGTCGCCCGACGGCGGGAGCCGGAAGCCTTTGGAGACCTGAACGAACACGGGGATCGGCCCCGTGACGCGGTCGGCGAGGAAGGTGGAGCAGACGCCCTTGCGCCCGCGACTGAAGCTGTCGTAGCGGACGGCGGCGATGGTGAGGTGGACTTGGTCGGGGAAGGCGTTGAGGCTCGACGAGATTGAATAAAGCCGCGGCTGGAGCTTGCGAAGGTGGGACACGAAGTCGGCGGGCGTGAACGTGACGCCGGGGAAATCGACGAGCAGGTCGACGACCTCGCGGCCCCAGAGGTAATGCGCGAGCGCCTCCTTGGCTTCGGGGACCACGAGGTCGGCGAGCGTTTTGTCGGAGCTGCGTTCGGCGATGGCGTCGAGGAGCTGGGCGGGAATCCTGGTGATCTCGTAATCACGGACGAGGGCATTGCGGAGCGGGGCTTCGCCGCCTTCGGGCGTGGCCACGGCTTCCTCGCCGTCGCAATTGAGAGCGTGGAGGATCTCGTCGACGACGGCGGGGCAGTTCGACGGGATCACGCCGAGGGCGTCGCCGACTTCGTAGGTGAGGCCGGAGCCAGTGAGGTCGATTTCGAAGTGGCGGACTTCCTTGGCGGACGTGTCGGCGGTGAGCTTGCGGTTGGTGATGAGTTTGGCGGGGAAGGGGTGCTTTCTCCCGTAGGCGGGAGCAGGATTGATGATTGATGATTGATCATTTATGATTTGGGGAATGGCGGCTTCGCCGATTGGGAACTCGACCGACTCCAATGCGGTGAAGACGGCTTCCTGCCAGGTGGCGGCGGACTCTTCGTAGTCGACGTTGCAGTCGACTCGCTCGTAGAGGCGGCTGGCTCCGAGGTCGGTGAGGCGGGTGTCGACGTCGACTCCAAATTTGCAGAACGCCTCGTAGTTCGTGTCGCCGAGGGCGAGGACGGAGTATCGGAAATTTTCGAGTCGCGGAGCCGTGTCGGCGATGAGTTCTTCGTGGAAATCGTGGGCGTTGGCGGGTGGCTCGCCGTCGCCGAAGGTGCTCGTCACGATGAGGGCGACGGGCACGTTGGCTAAGTCCGCGACTTTGACTTTGTCGAGGCCGATGGCACTGGATTCCCAGCCGCGCTTCTTGGCGGCTTTGGCGATTTGTTTGGCCAGAGATTCGGCGTTGCCGCTTTCCGTGCCGAAGTAGATCGGGACCGTTTTTTTCGGGGCTTCGAGGGCCGCGGGAGTCGCGTCGTTGCCGGAGAAGACGCCCGCGAGGAAGCCGTTGAGCCAGGCGCGCTGCTCGGTCGAGAACGGAGCGGTGTCGGGAATGAAGGGTGCGGTGCTCATTGGCTTAGTTCGTGAAGATTTCCTGCAGTTCGCCGACCGAATGCCGGGCCGTGAAGTCGCCGAAGGTCTCCGTGCCCTCGCGGCGTGCGAGGTAGGTTTTCAGGACGCCTTCGAGCAGCGCCGGGAGCTGCGGAAACGGAATGCCGGTGAAGACTTGGCGTCCGATCATTTGCCCGCCGATGCTGCGTCCGCCGAGGACGACGTGGTAGCCGTCGACCTTCGCGCCGTTGTGGCTGACCTGGGCGCCGAGGAGGCCGATGTCGCCGATGTAGTGCTGGGCGCAGGAATTCGGGCAACCGGTGAGGTGAATGTTGATCGGCTGGTCGAGGGTGAGCTTTTTCTGAAGGTGATTGGCTAATTCCAGCCCCTGCGCCTTGGTGGCGGATTGCGCCCATTTGCAGCCAGCGCTGCCGGTGCAGGCGATGAGGCCGCCGAGGATGGCGGTGGCTTCGTGGTGGAAGCCCATGCGGACGAGGCTGCGCTTGACCGTCTCGACGAAGCCGTCGCTCACGTCGGGAACGAGGACGTTCTGCCAGACGGTGAGCCGGAGGTGGCCGGATCCGTGGTTCGCGGCGAGGTCGGCGAGCCGGTGCATCTGGCGGGAGGTCATCGTGCCGACGGGGGTGACGACGCCGACGTAATTGAGGTGTGGCTGTCTCTGACGCCAGACGCCGATGTGCGCGTGGGGGATCGGCGGGTGGGGTGGGGCGCAGGCTTCGAGGGGGAATGGGGTCAGCGGGAAGGCGAGTTTTTTCTCCGTTTCTTCGAGAAATTTCGGGATGCCCCACTGGTCGACCAAGTATTTGAGGCGCGCCTTTTTGCGGTTGGTGCGGTCGCCGTTTTCGGTGAAGACGCGGACCATGGCGGCGGCGACGGCGATGGCGTCGGCGGGTTTGACGAGGATGCCGGAGTCGGTGGCGAATTGCTCGTGGCCGGTGATGCCGCAGAGTTGAACGCGGAAGTAGACGCCGGGCTCCACGGATTTCCCCTCGGGGACGCGGACGGCGAGGAAGCCGATGTCGTTGGTCTCGGCGACGGTGGCGATGGCGCCTCCGCCCTCGAAGGCGATGTTGAACTTCCGCGGCAGCTCATACATGTCGCGGTTGTTGAGGATGTAATAGTGCATTCCCTTGGCGAGCGGGCGGGTGTCGAGGAACTCGCCACGGTCGATGCCGCCGGTGGCCGACGCCGTGATGTTGCGCAGATTATCCACGCCGGATCCACGGGCGGTGAGGCCGAGGTCCTGCAATTTATTGAGCACGTTGATCGTGTTCTTCGGCTCGATCTCGCGGATCTGCAGGTTGGCGCGGGTCGTGATGTGCGCGTATCCGCCGCCCCAGTCGTGCGCGATTTCCGCGATCCCGTGGAGTTGCGCGGACGTGAGTTCGCCGCCGGGGATCCGCATTCGCAGCATGAACGACTCCTGCACCGGGCTGACGTGGAAGAGGCCGAAATTGCGAAACTGAAACGTGTTGCGCTTGTCGGGAAGTTTGTTCTCCCGCGCGTGCTCGGCGAGGTCGTCCCACGTGTCGAGTCCGCTCTGCTCGTGCTTCCAGACTTCCTGCTCGCACAGGTCCTCGATCGGGGTGCCGTGGACCGTTGCCTCCGCGAGGTTCGGCGCGCCGGAGTCGGGGTCGCTGGTAAGGAGGCCGTCCGACTGCCGCCCGACGAAGGGTGCCCGCTGCGCGGCTCCGGCGAAGAAACCTTGCAGGTATTCCTTCTGTTCGGCGGTGAAGGGTTGAGTGGGCAGTTCGCTCATCACTAATCGGGTCAGTCCGCGAGGACCGGGTCGCCGAAGCGCTCGTAAAGGAAATCGAGGATCTGGTTGCGCAGCGTGTAATAGCGCGGGTCTTCGCCGATGGCGTCGCGGGAGCGCGGGCGCTCGAAGGGGACGTCGAAAATCTCGCCGACCGTGGCGGCGGGGCCGTTCGTGAGCATGACGATGCGGTCGGCGAGGAGAATGGCTTCGTCGATGTCGTGGGTGATCATCACGACGGTCGTGCGGGTCGCTTCCCAGATTTCGAGAAGCTGATCCTGAACTTCCTCGCGCGTGAGGGCGTCGAGCGCGCCAAATGGCTCGTCCAGGAGGAGGACTTTCGGGCGGATGGCGAGCGCGCGGGCGATGGCGACGCGTTGCTTCATTCCGCCGGAGAGTTCGCCGGGGCGCTTGTGGGCGCTGGGCGTGAGGCCGACCATCTCGATGTGTTCGTCGGTGATGCGGGCGCGCTCGGCCTTCGAGATCTTCGGCATCGTGGCGTCGACGGCGAGGCGGACGTTGTCGGTGGCGGTCAGCCAGGGGAGGAGCGAGTAGTTTTGGAAAACCATCATGCGGTCGGGGCCGGGTTCGGTCACTTCCCGGCCTTCGAGGATCACGCCGCCTTCGGTCGGGGCGCTCATGCCGGCGATGGCGTTCATGAGCGTGGATTTGCCGCAGCCGGAATGCCCGAGAAGGACGATGAACTCACCTTCCTCGACCTTGAGCGCGATGTCCTTGAGCACGCACGTCGGCGGACCGCCCGCGCGACCGGGATAGGTCTTCGTCAGTTTGGTGAGTTCGAGGTAGGGCATGTTATTTATGATTGATGATTTACCATTGATGATTTGGCCGGGTTAGGCGGGCTGGAGGGTGGGGGACGGGTGGACTTGGTCGAGGAGAGTTTCGGGGTCCGCGGGCGGGGCGACGACTTTCCAGCGGGTGAGGCCTGCGAGGATGTTTTCCGACTCGGCGCGGGTGAGGGTGGTTTCGGAGAAGACGTTGAAGTCGGGGACTTCGGCGGTCTTTCCGTGGCCGTAGTCGTAGGTGCCGTCGAGACCGCGGGCGCTGTAGGCGGGGTCGGCGTTGACGTAGGTTTTTTGCGAAATGATTTCGATGAGCTCGGCGCGGTTGGCGGGTTCGTCGCACCAGCCGCAGGCTTCTTCGAGGGCGGCGACGATGGACGCGTGCTTGTCGACGTTGGCGTTCGCCCACGCGGGCGTGGTGCCGAGGAGCTTCTCGACGTGGCCGGGGGCGAGGTCGAGGTCGGTTGCGACGACGTAGCCGATGCCCTCGTGAACGGCGCGGGCGTTCCAAGGTTCGCCGACGCAATAGCCGTCGAGGTTGCCGGCGGCGAGGTTGGCGACCATCTGCGCGGGCGGGACGGCGATAATCTCGACGTCCGTATCGGGGTCGATCCCGCCCGCGCTCAGCCAATCGCGGAGCAGGATATTGTGGGTGGAGGTCGGGAAAACCACGCCGAAGATGAGCTTGCGGTCGCCCGCGTCGCGTCCGTCGAGGTAGGCCCGAAGGTCGGTGGCGGTCTGGATCCCGCGGGCGTGAAAGCGCTCGGCGAGCGTGATGGCGTTGCCATTTCGGCTCAGGACCATCGATGCGACGACGGGTTGCGGGTTCACCCCCGGGCGGCCCAGGGTGGAGCCGAGCGGCATACCGGCCACCATGGCGGCGAGGTCGAGTCGGCTGTCGAGGACGCCGTCGAGGATGGCCTTCCAACTCGGCTCGCGGCAGAGCTGAACGTCGACGCCGTGCTTCTCGAAAAATCCCTTTTCTTTTGCGATGGCTAATGGGGCGCAGTCGGAGAGCGGAATGAACCCGATGGTCGTGGCGGTTCGCTTCGGACCGTCGGCCTTTCTGGCTTTGTGCTTGTTGAGGAAATAGAGGAGTTCGTTGCGCTGCCGGTAATAGTTCGGGTGATTGATGGCCTCGCCGCGGGTGCGGGGTCGGGTGAGACCGACGGTCATGAGCTCGCCCACCTTGGCGGCGGGGCCGTTGGACATCATCACGACGCGGTCGGAGAGCAGGATCGCTTCTTCGACGTCGTGGGTGACCATGAGGACGGTGATGCGATGGGCCTCCCAAATGCTGAGGAGTTGTTCCTGCAGGCGGCCGCGGGTGAGGGCGTCGAGGGCGCCGAAGGGTTCGTCGAGGAGGAGGACGCGGGGCTTGACGACGAGGGCGCGGGCGATGCCGACGCGCTGCTTCATGCCGCCGGAGATTTCGCCGGGGAGTTTGTCGGCGGCGGGGATGAGCGAGACCATGGCCAGGTGCTCGTCCACGAGGGCGGTCCGGTCGGCTTTGCCAAGGGTGCCGTGGACGGCGTCGACGCTGAGGCGGACGTTCTGGCGGACTGTTAGCCACGGGAGGAGGGAGTGGTTCTGGAAAACGAACATGCGGTCGGGGCCGGGGCCGGTGACGGGTTTGCCGCCAACGGTGATGCTGCCGGTGTCGCAGAGGTGGAAACCGCCGACCATGTTGAGAAGGGTCGATTTGCCGCAACCGGAGTGGCCGATGAGAGCCACGAATTCGCCCTCGCTAACGCTCAAATTGACCCCTTGGAGGGCGGTGAACGTTTTGCCGTCGGGGGACTTGAAGGTCTTTCCAGCGTCTTGAATGTCGATGAAAGCGGTCAATTTATTTATGATTTACCATTTATGATTGATGATTTGGGGTGAGATCATGAATCGGGATCAACTGGCGGCTCGGACGAAAGAGTTTGCGAAACGCGTGCTGAGGGTGGCTGAGGCGTTGCCGACTGGTTACGCGGGGCGGACGATTGGGAATCAGATCTGCCGAAGCGGGTGTTCGGTGGCCGCGAACTACCGGGCGGCTCTGCGCGGGAAGTCCCGAGCCGACTTTGCCAATAAGATCACCGTCGTTCTCGAGGAGGCGGACGAAACGATGTTCTGGCTCGAAATGATCGACGAAATGGACCTGCTTCCGAAGAGCAAACTCGAGCCCCTCCTCGGCGAAGCCGGAGAGCTGGTCAAGATCTTCGGAGCAACCCTCGCCACCACCAAAAATCATAAATCGTAAATCATAAATCATAAATCTAACGTGGCGTTGCCGACTGGTTACGCGGGGCGGACGATTGGGAATCAGATCTGCCGAAGCGGGTGTTCGGTGGCCGCGAACTACCGGGCGGCTCTGCGCGGGAAGTCCCGAGCCGACTTTGCCAATAAGATCACCATCGTTCTGGAGGAGGCGGACGAAACGATGTTCTGGCTCGAAATGATCGACGAAATGGACCTGCTTCCGAAGAGCAAACTCGAGCCCCTCCTCGGCGAAGCCGGAGAGCTGGTCAAGATCTTCGGAGCAACCCTCGCCGCCACCAAAAATTATAAATCGTAAATCATAAATCATAAATCATAAATCTAACGTGGCGTTGCCGACTGGTTACGCGGGGCGGACGATTGGGAATCAGATCTGCCGAAGCGGGTGTTCGGTGGCCGCGAACTACCGGGCGGCTCTGCGCGGGAAGTCCCGAGCCGACTTTGCCAATAAGATCACCATCGTTCTCGAGGAGGCGGACGAAACGATGTTCTGGCTCGAAATGATCGACGAAATGGACCTGCTTCCGAAGAGCAAACTCGAGCCCCTCCTCGGCGAAGCCGGAGAGCTGGTCAAGATCTTCGGAGCAACCCTCGCCACCACCAAAAATCATAAATCGTAAATCATAAATCATAAATCTAACGTGGCGTTGCCGACTGGTTACGCGGGGCGGACGATTGGGAATCAGATCTGCCGAAGCGGGTGTTCGGTGGCCGCGAACTACCGGGCGGCTCTGCGCGGGAAGTCCCGAGCCGACTTTGCCAATAAGATCACCATCGTTCTCGAGGAGGCGGACGAAACGATGTTCTGGCTCGAAATGATCGACGAAATGGACCTGCTTCCGAAGAGCAAACTCGAGCCCCTCCTCGGCGAAGCCGGAGAGCTGGTTAAGATCTTCGGAGCAACCCTCGCCACCACCAAAAATCATAAATCGTAAATCATAAATCTCACGTCGCTTTGCCGTCGAAGCTGACGAGGCGTTGGAGGATGACCATGAGCTGATCGAGGAGGAATCCGACGAACCCGATGATGAATACGGCGACGAAAATCTGGGCCAGCGTGTGGCTGGAGCCGTTCTGATACATGTCCCAGATGAATTTTCCGAGGCCGGGATTTTGCGCCAACATCTCGGCGGCGATGAGGACCATCCAGCCAACGCCGAGGCTGAGCCGGAGACCGGTGAAGATGAACGGGAGGGCCGACGGAATGATGATCTTGGTCACGCGGGTCCAGGGGCTTAGCTTGAGGACGCGGGCGACGTTGAGGTGGTCTTTGTCGATGGAGGCGACGCCGACGGCGGTATTGATGAGCGTGGGCCAGAGCGAACAGACGGCGACGGTGATCGCGGAGCTGAGGAAGGCTTTGGCGAAGAGCGGGTCGGTGGGATTGTAGAGGGCGCTGACGAGGATCATGATGATGGGCAGCCAGGCGAGCGGGGAGACGGGTTTGAAGATCTGGATGAATGGCGCGATGGCGCTGTCGACCCATTTGTTCGAACCCGCGAGGATGCCGAGCGGGATGGCGACGAGCGAGGCGAGCAGGAAGCCGAAGAACACCGTGTAGATACTGGTGAAGACCTGGTCGACGATGGTGGGCTTGCCGGCGTATTTGCGGACGGGGTAGGTGCGGTCCGGGAACTTCGCGAGGAATTTTTCCTTTTTGCCTTCGAGGTCGACGTAAAATTGCCGGGCCTTCGCCCGCTCCCCGGCGTGATCCTGCCAGAGGAGGACGGCCTCGTTCCAAGTGGCGACCGGGCCGGGAATGCTGCCGAAATTCACCTTGATGCTCCCGGCAATGGCTCCCCAGAGGACGAGGAAGACGAGAAACGCGACGACGGGCGCGGCGACCCGCTGGAGGATCGTCGTGGCGTGCGCGGCGAGTTTTGCCTTTGTGCGGGACGGCGCGGCTGGTGCCGGTTGGAAGGCGGGGGCCGCCGCGACCGGGGCGGTCGGTGGGATGAGTTCGGCGGTGTTTTGCATGGGCTTGCGAGGCGGTGAAGGCTGAGTTATTTCAGGCCGACCTCGAGGCTTTGGAGGTAGGCGTTGGGTTGTTTGCCGTCGTAAGGGATGCCGTCGATGAACTCGCTGGTTGCGGGGCGGTAGCCGTCGGTTTTCGGGATGTCGCTGTCGGTGAGGAATCCGTCTTCCTGCAGGGATTTGGCGGCTTCGAGGTAGACGTCGGGGCGGTAGACCTGCCTGGCGATGCCGGCATACCAATCGTCGGTCTTGGTCTCGGCAATCTGGCCCCAGCGCCGCATTTGGGTAAGATACCAGATGCAGTCGCTGTAGAAGGGATAGGTGGCGTCGTAGCGGAAGAAGACGTTGAAGTCGGGGAGCTCGCGCTTGTCGCCTTTCTCGTATTCGAACGTGCCGGTCATGCTGGCTTCGATGACCTCGACGTCGGCCCCGACGTATTCGGAGCGGGAGAGGATTTCGCAGGCTTTGATGCGGTTCTCGGTGCTGTCGTCGAGCCACTTGCCGGCGCGGATGAGGGCTTTGACGACCGCGACGTGGGTTTGCGGGTTGGCTTTGGCCCATTCCTCGGAGACGCCGAAGACTTTCTCGGGGTTGTTTTTCCAGATCTCGTAATCGGTGATCACGGGGACGCCGATGCCTTTGAAGACGGCTTGCTGGTTCCAGGGTTCGCCGACGCAGTAGCCTTGGATGGTGCCTTGGGCGAGGGTGGCGGGCATTTGCGGCGGGGGCGTGACGCTGAGGAGAACGTCGGCGTCGGTGGTGCCGGTGGTGTCGCCATTCGTGTAGTAGCCGGGGCTGATGCCGGCGGCGGCGAGCCAGTAGCGGAGTTCGTAATTGTGGGTGGAGACGGGGAAGACCATGCCGAACTTGAGCGGCGTGCCCTGGTTTTTGTAGTCGGCGGCGATTTTGGCGATGGTGTCGGCGGTGATGGGGTGCTCGGGTTTTTCCTTGGCCAGGTTTGGATCGAGCTCCTGCATCTTCTTCCAGACGTCGTTGGAAACGGTGATGGCGTTGCCGTTGAGGTCCATGCTGAAGGCCGTGATGATGGGGGTCTTCGAGCCGATGCCGATGGTGGCGCCGATGGGTTGGCCGGCGAGCATGTGGGCGCCGTCGAGTTCACCGCTGATGACGCGGTCGAGGAGGACTTTCCAGTTGGCCTGGGCTTCGACTTCGACGAAGAGGCCTTCGTCTTCGAAGTAGCCGAGCTCCTTGGCGATGACGAGCGGGGCGCAGTCGGTGAGCTTGATGAAGCCGAATTTGAGGTCGGGCTTTTCGGCGTCGATGACTCCGGCTTGAAGCGTGGCGGCGAGGCCGAGTAGGGCGGTGAGGGCGAGTGGTCTGAGGCTCATGGGCTGGTGTGGGTTGGGTCAGGCGGTGACGAGTTGGTTGCGGGCCGGGCGTTTTGGTTTGGTGAGTTCGGTGAGTTGGAAAGCGTCGAAGCAGAGGCGGCGGGCGGGGGCGTCGAGCTTGAGGGTGCCGGAGTCGGCGAGGGCTTCGATGCACCATTCGGCCCGGTCGCGGGTGGCGGCGTTGGCGTTGCCGCGGTGGAACCGGAGGAAGGGGGTGTCCTCCTCGAGGGTCGCGACTCCGGTGCGGTAGGGGCCGACGAGGGAGTTGAGGAGGACGGGTTCGGGAAGGTGCGGGAACGTGCGGCGGCGGTGCAAAATGCGGGCAACGGCGGGGCGGTCGGCGTCGCAGAAGGCGGCGGCCTCGACGATGGCGGCGCGAAGGGCGCGGTAGGCGTCGGGCTGCCGGGCGCGGGCCGACTCGCGGACGAGGAGGACTTTCTCCGGGTGGTCGGGCGCGAGACTGGCGCTGGTTTCGATCACCCAACCGTCTCCGTTGATGGCGGCTTCGGAGCTCCAGGGCTCGCCGACGCAGAAGCCCTCGATGAGGCCTTCGCGAAGCTGCTCGCCAACGAGTTGGGGCGGGAGGACGACGATGCGGACGTCGCGGTCGGGGTGGAGTCCGGCGGAGCGGAGCCATTCGCGGAGGAGGAACGGGTGGCTGGAATGCGCGGAGACGACGGCGAAGACCGGACGGCGCGGGGATTCGCTGCGGAAGGTGAGGCGGAGCGTGCGGGCGTCGCGGACGCCTTTCTGCCAGAGGCGGCGCGAGAGCGTGATGGCGTTGCCTTGCAGATTGAGGACGAGATCGGCGAAGACCGGACAGGCGGGAGAGTTCCGACCGAGGAGAATGGAGAAGAGGAGGCCGCCGGGGGCGTGGGCGGCGTCGAGCTCGCCGTAGACAATCTTTTCGCGGATGGAGCCCCAGCCGAGTTCGCTGGAGAGGTGAATGTCGAGCCCGGCGTCGCGGAAGAGTCCGAGCTCGTCGGCGACGATGAGGGGAGCGGCGTCGATGAGGGGGACGTAGCCGATGCGGAACTCACCGCGGGCGGATGAGTTCAGGTGGACTGGTGTTTTTTGCGCCCTCGGCATGCCGCTCTCTTCAGCAGGGGCGGTGCCAGTCGGGGCGGTTGCGGGGTGTTCACGCGGTGATTGTTTTCGAGAGTAAGCATGAATATCGTTCATGAATGGAGTCGGACCTTGATCTGCGGTTGTTACGGGTATTTGCGACGCTGGCGCGGCTGGGAAGTTTTACCCGGACGGCGGAGGTGATGAGTGTGACGCAGTCGGCGATCAGCCACGGAATGAAGCGGCTCGAGGATCAGCTCGGGTGCGCGTTAATCTACAAGAAGGGCAAAATCACGCACCTGACACCGGAGGGGCGGCACTTTTTGGGTCAGGTCCTCCGCATCCTCGACTCTCTGGACCGGGCGGCGGAGTCCGTGTCGGGTAACGGGATGGCGGGGGGCAAGTTGAGCGTGATTTTTTCGACCTCGATGGCGCAAACGATTCTCGCGCCGGTGTTGCGTGAATTTCGCGAATCGTATCCGGACGTGTCGGTGATCGTCCGGCTGGAGGATTCGCCACGGGCGGTGCGGGAGGTGGAGGAGGGGCGGGCGGATCTGGCGATCGTCGTGGAAGACGCTCTGTCGGCCGGACTGACGGCGCACCGACTCTTCAAGGATCGGCTGGAACTGATGGTTTCGCCGCTGCACCCGTGGACGGCCAGGAAACGGGTGGTCTCGCGGGACCTGGCGAAGGAGCATTTCCTACTTTATCAGCAGGGCAGCGTGACCTTCCGGCGGGCGGAAGATTTTTTCCTCAAGAGCGGGGTGCGGTTGCAGTCCTACGTGGAGATTCCGAGCTTCGAGATCATGAAGCAGCTCGCGCGGTTGGGTCTCGGCGTCGCGCTGATGGCACCTTGGGTGGCGGAGAAGGAATTGGCGGAGGGGTCGCTGGTGGCGCGGGCGACGCCGCGGTTTCAGATCGCCCGCCAGTGGGCGGTGGTGCATCAGGGAAATCGCACGGTGCGGCAGACGGAGCGGACGTTCATCGGGCTTTGCCGGATGGCCGCGGAGGGGAGGGGGTGATTTTATTTATGATTTATGATTTATGATTTATGATTTATGATTTGTGGGCGCGAGGAAGCGGCGTCCTGGTGGGGACGCCGCTTTTCGGGGGCCGGGAGGCGTTAGAAGTTCACTTTGGCGCTGACGCCGAGGATGTTGGCGTTGTGGATTTCGCCGGTGGCGCTGGGTCGGATGATGTATTGCCAGAACGGCTGGATGTAGACGAATTTGTTCACGGCGAACCGGTAGTCGACCTCAATGACGGCTTCGTAGGTTTTCTGGATCTGGAGACCGGCGTCCTGGCGGGCCTGGATGCGGTCGTAGCTGAACTGGCCATACATGAAGGCGGCGCCGATGCTGTCGTCGTCGCGACCCGGGAACGGTCCCTTGTAGAGGAGGCCGGTGTGGAAGTAGAACGGTAGGAGGTTGTTATACTTCGGTGCGAAGTTGACGAAGTTGATCAGGTAGAGGCCCTGCGGGCTGAACTCGGGCTTGACCGGATCGACGGGCGTCTTGAACGACTTCTCGCTGGTGGAGCTTTTGCCATCGGACGGGCCCTTGGCATAGACGGGTTCAGGCTGCGGTGACGATTCTCGGAAGAGCATCTGGTCGGCCTGGAAGTAGAACGTGTTGCGCTCGTCGTAGGAGGCCCCGTTGAACGACGTGTTGTCCTCGCCGTAGTAGATGGCTCCGGCGACGTATTTGCCGGGGAGCTTGTCCTCGCCGAATTTCGGGGTCAGGCCGGCTTCGACGAGTCCGTAGAGGCCGTTGCTCTCCGGCGGGTTCGCGCCCTCGAAGTAGAGGCCGTGATTGTCGGTGCTGGAGCCGCCGGGGACGGCGAGGTAGAGGCCGCCTTGGACGTAGAAGAGGTCGCTCGGCTTGACGTTGAGGAAGCCGCCCCAGGATTCGTAGGCGCCGTTGAACGGGATGCCGTTGGCTCCGATGCCCTTGATCTGGAAGATCGAGTTGTTGGTGAAGAACTTCGAATCCGGTTGGACGGCGAAGTGGAGCATCGGATTCTGCCAACCGCCCGAAAGGGTGAAGAGGTTGTTCGGCCCGATGAGGTCGCCCGAGGCCCACGTGAAGTAGAACGGCATGAGGCGAAACTGCTTGCCGGCCTGCGTGTGCGACGGGTTGAAGATCGGGGACGCGCCGACGTATTCGTTCGCGTCGGTGCCGTCGCGGTAACGGACGGACCCGGTGAGCGAAAGGCCGGGAATGTTGGCGAGCTTCTCGAGGTCGAGGTTGGCGAAGAGCCAGACTTCTTCGTCGAAGGCACCGCGCTGATCGAGCCCGCCGCCGGTGATGCCGTAGAACGTGCCCTGCCACCAGCCGAAGATTTTGACGCCATGGTCTTCGAGCGTCGGGCGGAGGCCGAGCCATTCGCCGGTCGCGGATTTGCCCTCCCAGTATTCGCCGAGGCTGGACTGCGCCGAGGCGGGCGCGAGTGCGGCGGTCACGAGGGCGACCGCGAGGATGAAGGTGCGGGTGAGGTATTTCATGCGTTGGGTTGGTTGGGTTGGGTGAGTTGGGTTGGACGGCGCTTCGGATTGACGTCGCTGATCGATGGAGTGAGCAGAGCGAGCGCCGAGAGGAAGATGTGGGCCGGTAATCTTGGGAAATATCCTTCTGTAGTTGATGAATTCTATTCATGGTAACGCTTGAAACCATGTCGGCGCATCCCAGGTCGGGCCGGGGTCCTGTGGAAGGCGCGAGTTTTGGCCGGTCAGCGCTGAAGTGACCGGGAGTTTCGAGGATGGCCTCCGGGATCGGTGGTGGCTGATCAGCTACTGGTCAAGAACGCGGAGTCACCCCTGGGCAGCGTTCGACGGGGTCATCGCCCAAGCCTCTCGTAGCTCCGCCGTTGCAGGCTGCTCTTCTTTGCTTCCGCCCCGACCGGGAACATGTGAATGGCAAACGGTGGAACCCGCGGGTAGGGTGCGCGGATGGTTCGGCGGATTTTGCGGTGGGTTCTGGGGTTGGCTTTTGTTGCGGCGGGAGTGGGACACTTCGTGGATCCGGGGACCTACGTGGCGATGGTGCCGGGCTGGATTCCCTGGGCGGGGGCGGCGGTGTTCTGGAGCGGGGTGGCGGAGGTCGCCGGGGGAATTGGGGTGTTGGTGCCGCGACTGCGAAGGGTGGCGGGCTGGGGATTGATCGCGCTGTTGGTGGCGGTCTTCCCGGCGAACGTGGACGCGGCGCTGCACGGGATGGAACTCTTCGGCGGGCCGGTGCCGACGTGGGTGTTGTGGGCGCGGCTCCCGGTGCAGGGGGTGTTCGTCGCGTGGGTGTGGTGGACGTGTTTGCGGCGACCGGCGCGGGGTGCGGTCTGACGAGCGTTAGTGGGTCACCGGGGCGGAGGTTTGCTCGAGCACCTTTTCGAGGTCGGTCCATTCGAGGTGGCCGGTCGCGACGTCGCGCACCCGCTCGCCGCCCAGAGCGCGGAGGAGTGGGACTTCGCTCTCGGGGAGGAGCGTGTGGCCGTCGGGGCGGTGGAGGTGACGGGTTCGGCTTTCGCGGGGGCGGGCGGGACGTGGCGCGGAGGGGACGACCGTCATTCCTTCGCAAACCCTGCAAACACGCGGAGTGACCGGATTGGCTTGGGGGATTCCCCGATGGCTAGAGGGTGGTCGCGCCCGAGTAGCGGACCTGACCGCTGGCGATGGTGGGATGACGGCTGGGTTAGCGGCGATGACCGCCGGGTCGAACGGGATGACCGCCAAGTTTGGCGGGATGACCGCCGGGATTAGGATGATGACCGCGAAGTTTGCCGTGGGGACGCTCGGACTTGGGTCGAGTCCGGTGGCGGTCGGGGTCGGCGACAATCGTGACGGTCGGATCGACGGCGACGTCGAAATGACTCGCTTCGCAAACACTCGTTAGGCTAAATATACTGCCATGAACGAAATCTCTCCCGCCGTCGCGAAGACCCGCCAGAAACGAGCCGAGCAGGATCAGGCCATGGCCAACGACATCAGCGCGGCGCTGGCCACGCTGCAGACCCTGCGCGACGACGGAGAGGTGTCGGCGGTCCTGGCCGAGCGTGGCTACGACGGGGCGGCGGCGGACGAGGCGATCGCGACGCTTCACGAACCCGCGCAGGCCGCCTACGAGGCCCGCGCGGCGGCGATGGCGAAGGCGGACGGCACTCAGGATCTGCTCGACGCCGCGGCCGTCACCGAGCGCAAGGACTTCGCCGATTACCGCGAGACGGCGCGGGCGGTCTTCCCCGCGTCCGACGCGAAGGTGGCGCTGGGGCTGAACGGCCGGACGCCGCCCGATCTGCAGAAATTTCTCACCGCCGCCAAGGCGTCCTACGCCGCGGGGAAGAAGGCACCCTATGCCGAGAAGCTCGCGAGGCGGGGCTACACGGCGGCCCGGATCGACGCGGAACTCGCGGGGATCAAGCTCGTGGGCGATCTCTCGTCGGCGGCGGCCAGCGCGGCGGGCGCGGCCAAGAAAGCGACCGCCGACCGGGACGTGGCGTTCAAAGCTCTCAAGGCTTGGATGGGCGAATTCCGCCGGATCGCCAAGCGGGCGCTGCGCGAGCGCGGCGACCTGCTCACCAAGCTTGGGCTGTAGGGGGTTCCGGTCGCGCGGGGGCGCGTGGCGGGTTGCCAGTCGGGGCTGCGCGCGGGGGAAAACAGCCATCCTGGCTGTTGGCGCGGGCATCTTGCGCGGGCTTCGACCGACGGTTTGTGCGGTCGCCGGAGGTGGGGCGGGCGCGGCAGGTTGGGCGGAGTCGGGGATCGGGAGTTTGGTCGGCAGGCGTTCCGCCGGGCAGGATGCCCGGCGGGACAGGCAGGATGCCTGTTTTACCCGAGGACGCCGCCGAGTAGCCAAGAGGTGGCGGTGCTGACGACGGAAATGATGAGCGCGCCGAGGAGGGCGTTGCCGAAACCTTTGATCGTAAGGTGGTCGGTGAGGGCGTCGGTGAGCTTGAGCAGGATGGCGTTGATGATCCAACGGGTGATGAAGGCGAGGAGCCAGGCGATGCCCAGCGTCGCGATGGCGAAGACGGCAAAGAGGAGCCAACCGAGGAGGGCATTGAGGAGGCCGAAGATGGCGGCGACCAGGATGGCGCTGGCGAAATTTTTGACCTGAAAGCCCGGGAGGATGAGGGCGGTGACGTAGACGGCGATGGAGGTGATGAGCCAAGTGATGAGGAGCGACATGGTGGTTTTTTTACGGTGGATCGGTCGGCGGGGGCAAGGTGGATGGTTCGGCTCTCTCGCTTCGCTCGAATTGCCGGGTGATGCGGCGGGACGCCGCATCCCGCACGCGAGGACGCGTGCGCTCCCCGGACTTAGCTGGTTTTGAGGACTTCGATGAAGGCTTCTTGGGGGATGTTGACGCTGCCGATGGACTTCATGCGCTTTTTTCCCTCTTTCTGCTTCTCGAGGAGCTTGCGCTTGCGGGTGATGTCGCCGCCGTAACACTTGGCGGTGACGTTTTTGCGCATGGCGGTGACGCTTTCCCTCGCGACGATCTTGCCGCCGATGGCGGCTTGGATCGCGACCTGGTAGAGCTGTTTCGGGATGACCTCCTTCAGCTTGGCGGCGATGGAGCGGCCGCGGGACTCGGCTTTGTCACGGTGAACGATGGAGCTGAAGGCGTCGACGGGCTCCGCGTTGACGAGCATGTCGAGCTTGACGAGGTTGCCAACGCGGTAGCCGGCGGGTTCGTAGTCCATGGACCCGTAACCGCGGGTGAGGGTCTTAATCTTGTCGTTGAAGTCGACGAGGATCTCGTTGAGCGGGATGATCGTCGTGATCATGATCCGCTTCGTGTCGATGGATTCGGTGTGCTCGACGGTGCCGCGCTTTTCCATCATGAGCTGCATCATGTCGCCGATGTTCTCGTTCGGGACCATGACGAAGCACTTGATGACCGGTTCGCGGATCTCGGCGACGATGGACATGTCCGGGAGGTTGGCGGGGTTGTCGACTTCGAGCGTCTCCCCGTTCGATTTGAGGACTTCGTAGATGACCGACGGGTAGGTCGAGATGATGTCCATGTCGTATTCGCGGCGGAGGCGCTCGACGATGATCTCCATGTGGAGGAGGCCGAGGAAGCCACAGCGAAAGCCGAAGCCAAGGGCGACGGAGGATTCGGCCTGGAATTGGAAAGCCGCGTCGTTGAGCTGAAGCTTGCCCATCGCGGCCTTGAGGTGCTCGAAGTCGGCGGTGTTGATCGGATAGATGCCGGAGAAGACCATGGGGTGGACTTCCTGGAAGCCGGGGAGCGGCTCGGTGGCGGGGCGCTTCGCGTCGGTGAGGGTGTCGCCGATCTTGATCTCCGCGGTGGTCTTGATGTTGGCGATGAAGTAGCCGACGTCGCCGGACTCGAGGCTTTCCGTCGCAAACATCTTCGGGGTGAAGACGCCGACTTCCTTGATCTCGTAGTTCTTGTTGTTGTGCATCAACTTCACCGGGGTGCCGGGTTGGAGTCGACCGGAGAAGACGCGGACGTAGCCGACGGCTCCGCGGTACCCGTCGAACACGCTGTCGAACACGAGGGCGCGGAGGGTCTCGTCGCCGGGTTTCGGCGGGGGCATGCGGGTGACGACGGCTTCGAGAATGTCCTCGATCCCGATGCCAGCCTTCGCGGAAGCGGCGATGGCTTCGTCGCCCGGGATCGCAAGAATGTCCTCGAGCTGCTGCTTGACGGAGGGGACGTCGGCGTTGGGCAGGTCGATCTTGTTGATGACCGGGATGATGGTGAGGTTCTGCTTGGCCGCGAGGTGGACGTTGGCGACCGTCTGCGCTTCCACACCCTGAGCGGCGTCGACGATGAGGAGAGCACCTTCGCAGGCGGCGAGGGAGCGGGAGACTTCGTAGGAAAAATCGACGTGCCCGGGGGTGTCCATCAAGTTGAGCCGGTAGTCGAGGCCGTCCTTGGCCCGGTATTTCATGGTCACCGGGTGGCTTTTAATGGTGATCCCACGCTCGCGTTCGAGATCCATCGAGTCGAGGAGCTGATCCTGCTTGTCGCGGGCCGCGATGGTCCCCGTGGAATCGAGTAGGCGGTCGGAAAGCGTGGTCTTGCCGTGATCGATGTGGGCGATGATGCAGAAATTGCGGGTGCGGCTGCTGGCGTGGGTCATGGCGAGCCGGGGACTATCGGGGGGAACGGGGTGGGTCGCAAGGAATTGCGGCGGCGGGTGCGCCCGAGGTTGCGCTTCCCGTTCGGCTAAAATCGGTTTTGGATTTTTAGGCGGGCTGGGTGATAGTCGAGGTCATATGACACTTGCGAAGATCGATCCGTCGCTGCACATCGAGAAGAAGCCCGATTGGATCAAGGTCCGGCTGCCTTCCAATCCAGTTTTCTTTTCCACCAAGGGCCTGATCTCGGATCTGAAACTCCACACCGTCTGCGAGTCGGCGCAGTGCCCGAATCGGTGGGAGTGCTGGAGTGCCGGGACGGCTACGTTCATGATCGCGGGGGAGCGGTGCACGCGGGCTTGTGGATTTTGCGCGGTCTCGACGATGAAGCCGATGGACTTGGAGGAGGATGAGCCGACGCGGGTGGCGGAGGCGATCCGGCGGTTGAAGCTGAAGCACGTCGTGATCACCGCGGTGGCGCGGGACGATCTCAAGGACGGGGGGGCGGAGCATTTTGCGAGGACGATCGAGGCGATTCGCGCGGTGGACCCGGCGATCGTGATCGAAGTGCTGACTCCGGACTTCAACGGGAAGGATGAATCGTTGCTCAAGGTGATCGCGGCGCGGCCCCACGTGTTTAATCACAATCTGGAGACCGTCGAGCGGTTGACGCCGCTGGTGCGGTCGCGGGCGAAGTATTCACTGTCGCTGGAGTTTCTCAAGCGGGCGAAGGAGCTGGGGCCGGAGATGGTGACCAAAAGTGGGTTGATGCTCGGCCTCGGCGAGACGGAGAACGAGATCTTCCAAGCGATGGATGACCTGCGCGAAGCGAGCGTGCAGGTGCTGACGATGGGGCAGTACCTGCGACCGACGCCGGAACACCTGCCGGTGGTGGAATACGTGCGACCGGAGACGTTCGATCTTTACCGTGAGATCGCGGAGAAGAAGGGATTCGATTTCGTAGCGAGCGGGCCGCTGGTGCGGAGCTCGTACCACGCGGCGGATTTTGACCCGACGGCGCTGCCCGCCAAAGTCACGAAGTAACGCGAATAACGTTTCTAGCCCGGTGGCCAGGTGAGTTTGCGGCCGGCGAGGAGGTGAACGTGGAGGTGGGGTACCGTCTCACCGCCGTCCGGGCCGTTGTTGATCGTGATCCGGTAACCGCTTTCTTCGACCCTTTCGGTGCGGGCGATTTTTGCTGCCGTGACGAGCAAATGGCCGAGGAGGGATTCGTCGTTTTCGGTGGCTTCGGCAAGCCGAGGGATGGGGGTTTTTGGGATGACGAGGATGTGAGTGGGTGCCTGGGGAGAAACGTCGCGGAAGGCGAGGCAGCGGTCGTCTTCGTGGACGATGTTCGCGGCGCGTTTGCGGGCAATGATTTCCTCGAAGAGGGTCATGAAAGTGCGAGTTGAAGTTCCGTGGCGCGGTCGCTTTCGTCGATCGACGAGCGGACGAACCGGACGATTTCCGTGCGGAGGCCGGTGCAGTCGCGACGCCAGATCTTGGCGGATCGGAGCATTTTCACGCAGGGTGCGAGGTCGCGGAGTTCGACCTGGACCGTGTTGGAGTCGACGATCTCGCGAAGTCGGTGGCGGAGAAGGTGGAAAAAGGTGAGTTCATAACCGCTGCCGGCTTCGTGGGCGAGGGCAGCGAGAGAAAAGCGAACGGGGGGTGGGAGGGGTTCGAAGGCGTCGGCGATGTCGGAGTAGCCGATGACTTGAAGGACGGATCGGACGGCGGTGCGGAGGCGCTGGAGGCCGACGGTGTTGTCGGAGAAGTCGTTTTCGAGGTACGCGACGACGGATTCGGCAACGTGTCCGGCGAGCCACCAGCGATCGTAGCCGACTTGGGCGGCGGCGCGGGTGAGGCCACGGGCGAGCCAGGAAGTCTCGAAGGCGATGACCTGGCCGTCGTCGAAGCGGACGAGAGGGAGGTTGTCCTTGAAGGCGATCACGCTGGGAAGAGGTCGGGCTGGTCGGGGGCTTTGACGCTGCGCTGCTCGAAGGATTGGATCTCGTCGATGAAGTCGCCGATTTCTTGAAATTCCCGGTAAACGCTCGCGTAGCGCACGTAGGCGACGGGATCGAGGCCGTGAAGCTTCTGCATGACGTGGAGACCGACTTGACGCGTGTCGATTTCGCGTTGCTGAGCGCTTTCAAATTCCGTCTGAATCGCTTCGGCGGATCGCTCGATGATGTCGATGCTGATTGGCCGCTTTTCGCAGGCCTTGAGGAAGCTGTTAAGAAGCTTGTGACGGTCGAAGGGTTCGTGGCGACCGTCGCGCTTGAGGACGCGGAGCTCGACGCGTTCGATTTCCTCGTAGGTGGTGAAGCGGGTGTCGCAGTCGAGGCACTCGCGTCGGCGGCGAATGGACGAGCCTTCTTTGGAAAGGCGGGAATCAATCACCTTGTCTTCCAAGGAGCTGCATTTGGGACAACGCATTGTGGGTCGAGCGGCGCTCGGGGGCACGTTGACACAACAGGTTGTGGTGGCAAGTGGGAAATGCGCCCTGAAAGCCGGAAGGCCAAAAGGTTGAGAGTTGGAATGAGGGTGACTCCGGGGTCGGCGGGAGGTATTCCGAACGGTGGCAGCGGGCGGTCGCTCGGGTTGGCTTCGGTCGATCCGGGAGGAAAGTCCGGACACCGGATGGCAGCATGCCGTGTAGAATGCACGGGAGGAGCATCGCGAAAGCGGGCTTCGACGGAAAGTGTCGCAGAAAAGATACCGCCTGACTTCGGTCGGGTAAGGGTGAAATGGCGGGGTAAGAGCCCACCGCCCGGCCAGTGATGGCCGGGGCACGAAAAACCCCATGCGGTGCAAGACACAACAGAGGAACGGGCAGCCTGCCCGGCGGCTCGGTCAGCGATGACCGGGCGAGACCTCGGGTATTAGTCGCAATAGAGAAATGACCGTCCAAGCGGGCGCAAGTCCGCTGGACAAAATCCGGCTTACAGCTGTCGAATCATGTGGGGCCTTCCGTGAGAGCGGGGGGTCCCATTTTTGGTTTTCCGTTTCGTGCTGCTTCGGGCGAGAGTGCCGGGGTTTTGACGGTTTGGCGTTTGGTTTTGGGTCTGGGTGCAGCTTTCGCGGTGTGGCGAATCTGGTGGTGGCTCAGCGCGTTCTTTCGGCGGTCGGAGCGTTCCGGGGTTGCGGATCTGACCGAGACGAATCGTGAGTTTTACGAGGGGCTGTGGAGTGCGATGGAGGTGGCGAGGCCGGAGCGGTTCAACACTTGGCCGTTGGTGAGTGGATTCCTGGAGCTGGGGGAGCGGCGGTTGGAGGTCGGGCCGGGGTTGCGACCGCGGCTGCCGGTGGCGGGTGGTGTTTTTGTGGATCTGAGCGAGGTGGCGGTGGGGAAACTGCGGGCCGCGGGCGGGGACGCTCGGGTGGGGACTCTCACGGCATTGCCGGTCGAGGGGGCGTTTGATTTGGTGGCGGCGCTCGACGTGGTTGAGCACGTGGAGGACGACGTGGCGGCGCTGGGGGAACTGGCGCGAGTCGTGAGGCCGGATGGCGTTCTGCTGTTGGCGGTGCCTTTGTTCCAGCAGGCCTGGACGGAGTTCGACGATTTTGTGGGGCATTCGCGGCGGTATGAGCCGGGGGAGCTGCTGGCAAAGCTCGCGTCGGCGGGTTTTGTGGTCGAGCGGAGCGCGGTTTACGGAATCGCCCCGCGGTCAACGTGGCTGTTGGAGCTGGGGGTCTGGTTTATGCGGCATCACCCGCGGGAGTCGGCGCGTGAATATGCGCGCTGGATGGCTCCGTTGGGGATTTGGCTGCAGCGCGAACTGCGTTTCGAGCCGGGATTCGTGGTGGCGGACGGGGTGGACGAAGTGATTCTCGTCTGTCGGCGGCGCGGGTAAATTTTTCCCGATTCGGGGTTCCGCGATTCGCGTAGCTGGGTAGGATGTCGGCGTGAGTTACGCGCCCTTCGTTCACCTTCATCTGCACACCCAATACTCCATGCTCGACGGGGCGGTGCGGATCCCGGACCTGATGAAGCGGGCGACGGAATACGGGATGCCGGCCGTGGCGATGACGGACCACGGGAATCTTTTCGGCGCGGTGGATTTTTTCCAGGCCGGGAAGAAGGCGGGGGTGAAACCGATCATTGGCTGCGAGGTCTACGTCGCGCCGGGGTCGATGCACGAGAAGAAGGCTTCGTCGGGGCGCGACGCGGCGTACCACTTCACGCTGCTGGCGGAGAACGACGCGGGGTATCGGAATCTGGTGAAGCTGGTGAGTCTCGCGCACCTGGAGGGCTTTTACTACAAGCCGAGGGTCGATCACGAGCTGATGGCGAAGCACTCGGAGGGGATCATCGCACTCAGCGGGTGTCTGAAGGGTGAACTCAACGTGCACCTGCGGGCGGGGCAGGCCGAGCGGGCGCTGGAGACGGCGGGGATTTATCGCGACATCTTCGGGCAGGAGAATTTCTTCATCGAGTTGCACGACCACGGGATCGACGCACAGCGGGAGATGATGCCGGGCTTGCTGAACATCTCGAAGGAGCTGGGGCTGGGACTGGTCGCGGCGAACGACGTGCATTTTCTCGACCGGGCTCACCACGAGGCGCACGACGTGATGATCTGCATCGGGACGGGGTCGATGGTGCACGACGAGAAGCGGATGCGTTACGTGCCGGAGCTGTACTTTAAAAACGGCGATGAAATGGCCGCACTGTTTCCAGATCACCCGGACGCGATCTCAAACACCGTGCGGATCGCGGAGCGGTGCGACATCGAGTTTGATTTCAAGTCGACGAAGTATCCCGCCTACGAGCCGCCGCCCGGGAAGGATCGGAGCGCTTATCTGCGCGAGCTGTGCTTCACGGGGCTGCGCGAGCGCTACGGCGAGCGGGCGGAGCAGAGCGAAGAATTGCTGGAGCGGCTCGAGTATGAGTTGGGGATCATCGAGAAGACGGGGTTCGTGAGCTATTTTCTCATCGTCTGGGATTTCATCAATTACGCGAGGGAACGCGGGATCCCGGTTGGGCCGGGACGCGGTTCGGCGGCGGGGTCGCTGATCGCTTACGTGTTGCGGATCACCGATCTCGATCCGCTGCGGTACGGCTCATCTTCGAACGATTCCTCAATCCAGAGCGGATCAGTCCACCCGATATCGACATCGATTTCTGCATGACGCGGCGCGGCGAAGTGATCGAATACGTCCGCCAAAAATACGGCGAGCGGGCCGTGTCACAGATTGTGACGTTCGGCACGCTGGGCGCGAAGAGCGTGGTGCGCGACGTCGCGCGGGTGATGGGGATGAGTTACGGCGACGGGGATCGGCTGGCGAAGATGGTGCCGACGGAGTTGAACATCACGCTCGAGAAAGCGGAGGCAATGAATCCGGATCTCAAGGCGGCCATCGAGAACGAGCCAGCGACCAAGCAGCTTTGGGAATACGCGACGACGTTGGAGGGACTCAGCCGCAACACCGGCATTCACGCTGCGGGTGTCGTGATCGGTGACCGCCCGCTGGATGAATACATTCCGCTTTGCCGCGGCAAGGACGACGAGGTCGTGACGCAATTTTCGATGTCGCCGCTGACCGACCTCGGGATGCTGAAGATGGATTTCCTCGGGTTGAAGACGCTGACGGTGATGCACGACGCGATCGCGTTGATCCACGAGGTCGCGCCGGATTTCGATCTGAGCCAGATCCCGATGGACGATCAAGCGTCGTTCGACATCCTCAACCGCGGTGAGACGGTCGGTGTTTTCCAGCTGGAAGGTGGCGGGATCACCAGCTGCTGCAAACGCTTTGACGTCGGGAGCATCGACGACATCATCGCCATCTTGGCGTTGTATCGACCGGGTCCGATGCAGTTCATTCCCGATTACATCGAGCGAAAGAAGGGACTCAAGGCGACGGAATACGCGCATCCTCTGCTCGAGCAGGTGGCGGGCGACACGTTCGGAATTTTGATCTACCAAGAGCAGGTTCAGCGGGCGGCGAACGTGTTGGCCGGGTATTCGCTGGGTCAGGCGGATTTGCTGCGGCGGGCGATGGGTAAGAAAGACGCCGCGAAGATGGCGGCGGAGCGGGTGACCTTCGTCGATGGCTGTCTGAAGACGAACGACATCCCAGAGAAGGTGGCCAACGCGATCTTCAAATTGTTGGAGAAATTTGCGGAATACGGGTTCAACAAGTCGCACTCGGCGGCTTACGGACTGATCTCGTATCAGACGGCGTATCTGAAGGCGCATTACCCGGTGGAGTTTATGTGCGGGCTGATGAGCAATGATTCGGACAACACCGAGAAGCTCACGACGATGATCGCGGAGTGTCAGCGGATGCAGATCGCGATCCTGCCGCCGGACGTGAACGAGAGTCAGCTGAAATTCGCCCCGGTGCGTGGGGCGAAGGGGGCCGAAATTCGGTTCGGTTTGGCGGCGATCAAGAACGTGGGCGCGGGCGCGATGGAGAACGCGATTGCGGACCGGAGGGAGAACGGGGTGTTCAAGTCGCTGGATGATTTCTGCGCGCGGTTGGACTCGCGGACGGTGAACAAAAAGATCGTCGAGTCGCTCGCGAAGTGCGGGGCGTTCGACTGCTTCGATGCGAACCGGGCGAAGGTCTTTTCGGTCATCGAAGACGCGATGGCTGGTGCGGCGGCGGTACAAAAGGATCGGGCGAGCGGTCAGGTGTCGTTGTTCGCGGGATTGGACGAGGAGCCTGAGCCGATGGCGAGGAGCGCTGGTCGGGAGATCGAGCCGTGGTCGGTGCTCGAAACGTTGAGTAACGAGAAAGAGTTGCTCGGCTTTTACGTGACGGGTCACCCCCTTGATTCGTACGCGGGGGTTTTCGACAGCGCGAAATACACGTCGATCGCCGCGGCCAAGGAAACGACCGAGCCGACGTCGATGAAGGTGGCTGGGATGATCGTGTCGGTGGAGCGCAAGTTTACGCGGAAGGACAACAAGCCCTTCGCGGTGCTGACCTTGGAAGACTTCACCGGTTCGCTGGAAATGATCGCTTGGGACGAAGCGGCGGGCGGCGAGAACGCCGCGCTGCTTGTGCCGGGAGCGGCGGTCGGTGCTTCCGTGCGGGTGTCGCGGCGGGACGACGAGATCCGGGTGAACGCAAATTCATTTCAGGCGCTCAAGCCACGGGTATCGCGGAAGCCGGTGGAGCTGCGGTTCGTGCGGGAGGCGCTAGCGGAAGACGATCTTGAGCGGATCGCGGAGATGATCCGGAGATTCCCCGGAAAGCGACCGGTGGTGATGGAGTTTGGCGACGGGCACGGCGGCGCGAGCGTCCGGCTGCGGGCCGGGGAGGAATTTGTCGTGGGGGACGAGCGGGCGTTGCGAGTGGAGTTGGGCGAGATGTTGGCGGGGTGAGTTTTGAAAGGAAGGCAACGAAGGATTGGAAAATATTCAGATGATCGGGAGTGGGGCGTAGGTTTCACCGAGGATGCTTTCGGCGGGGGTTTTGAGCCAGCCGGTGAGGAGGCTGGCGTAGATCTGGCGGAAGTCGGTGGTGTGGCGGATGTCGCCGTTGTCGAGATTTGATAAGTCGGGTGGGGTGCCGTGGAGTCCACCTTTGATGGCGTCACCGAAGAGGAACATGGGGGCGGCGGCTCCGTGGTCGGTGCCCGCGCTGCCGTTTTCCGCCACGCGGCGGCCGAATTCGCTGAAGGCAAGGACGACGACACGGTCGGAGATTTTCTGGGCGCGGAGGTCGGACAGGAAGGCGCTGACGCTTTCGCTGAAGTCGCCGAGGAGTTGGGCGTGGCGACCGGGCTGGTCGTCGTGGGTGTCGTAGCCACCCTGGCCGGTGTAGTAAACGCGGGTGGGGAAGTCGCCCGCGACGAGGCGGGCGATCTGGCGAAGTTCGGAGCCGAGGCCGGAGTTGGGGTATTCCGCTTTATTGCGCTCGGCTCGGAGGACGCGGCGGAGGTCGTCGCCGGCGAGGGTGGCGTTCATCGCCGTGTGGCGGAGGAAATTGTCGGCGGTGGTGTCGGCGGGCTTGGGGCGGTTGAGTTTCGCGAAGAGTTTTTCCTGGGCGGAGGCTAGGGCGGGGGTTTCGCCGCTGGCGTTCCATTGGAAGGTATCGGGATCGTTGATGGCGAGGCCGACGTTGGCGTCGTTGCGGAACGCCTGGGGCATGACCTTACCGAAGCTGATGCCGATGCGGCCGAGATCGGCGTCGGTCGGGTCGGCTCCGCTGCACTCGGCGTCGAAGAAGCGGCCGAGCCAGCCGTTGCCGGTGAGGGCGCGGTCGTCGTTGCGGGCGGTGTGGAGGATTTCCATCGACCGGAAGTGGGATCGGTTGGGATTTGGGTAGCCGACGTTTTGGACGATCGCGAGGCGACCGGCTTCGAATTCGGCGCGGGCAGCGGACATCGCGGAATTGAGTCCGAGATGGTCGCTGAGCCGGAGGGTCGAATCACCGCCGATGCCGATGGTGGGGCGGCTCTGGTAGTAGAGGTCGTTGGTGAAGGGAATGAGCGTGTTGAGGCCGTCGTTGCCGCCGCTGAGCTGAACGACGACGAGGATGGGGGAGTCGGTTCCGGGCGTCGCAGCCATCGCGGTCCGGGTGAGGAAGGCGGGGACGAAACCGGTCGCCGCCAGGAGGGCGGTGCCTTTGAGGCCGTTGGTGAGAAATTCGCGTCTTGTGTTCATGGGGGGCGGAGGGTCAGCAGAGCTGATAGTCGGGGCTGGACATGATGAGGTGGGCGATGCCGCGCGCGCGTTCGTCGAAGTTCGTGTCGTTGAGGCTCATCGTGCGGCGGCCACCGGCGGCGTCCGTTTCGGCGAACTTGAGGAGGGCGGTGCGGAGTTCGGGTGAGGCGGGGCGCTGGAGGAATTGACGGGTGAAATGGTCGACGATGTCAGTGGTGGTGAGGAGGGTGCGGGCGGTGCCGGTGGCTTCGAGTTGTTCGCGTGGGGACCAGTCGATGGCGTTGGCGTTGCGTTGGTTCTCGACGAATTCTCGGCGTTGGCTCCCGGCCAGGTTGTCGCCGAAGGTCTTGAATTCGTCTGGGCTGACGCCGTTGAGGAGAAAATTGGCGAAGTTGTAGCGGATGAGAAGCGTGTTGGAATTGATCCAATCGAATCCGCCGAGCCAGCCGTTCACGTCGGGGGGGAAGAAGAGGTTGTGGCCCATTACGCGGAGCGGGCCGAGAAGGATCTGACCGTCGGGGTAGGGGACTTCCATGGCTTTGAGGGCGCCGATGGCCAGGACGATGGGACTCTTGACGATGGATTGGGCGTTTTCGTTGGCGTAAAAGATCTGGGAACGGAGGAGAACGTGGAGGAGTTCGCGGGTGTCGAGGTTGCGGTAGCGGTAGAAGTCGGCGGCGGAAGTGACGAGGTCGGGGTCGGGACTGGTGACGACGAAGAAATCGAGGAGCTTGCGGGCGAGGAAGGTGGCGGTGGTGGGTTGCTCGCAGAGGATGCGGGCGATGTCGTTGCCGTCGAAATTGCCGGTTTCGCCGAGGATCGTTTTCTCGTCGGGGTCGTGGGCGTTTTCACGGAAGTTGAAGGTCCAAGTGTCGCGGTCGACGGACCAACCGGTGAGGGCGCGGGCGGATTCCTTGACGTCGGTTTCGGTGTAGGGGCCGACGCCGGTGGAGAAGAGTTCCATCGACTCTCGGGCGAGATTTTCGTTCGGACGTCCCTTGTGGCTGGAGGCGTTGTCGAGCCAGACGAGCATCGCGGGATCGCGGAGGATAGCGGCGAAGAGTCCGTGGAACGGGCTGGCGGCGTTCGCGCGGAGGGTCTGGTTTTGTTGCCAGAGTGGGTGGGTGCGCTCGATCTTTTCGTCAAAGCCGCTGGCGAAGTGGGAATGCCAGAAGAGGGTGAGTTTTTCTTCGAGCGGGGGTGGCGAGCTTGCGACGAGTGCGTTGGTCGCGTGCATCCGCTGGAGCCACCAGGTCTTGAGAGAATCGATGTTTTCGCGTTCGGTGCGACGGCGAATTTGGGCGAAGTCGCGGCGTTCCTCTTCGTCGTATTGGGCGATCGAGTCGCGGAATTCGGCGTCGGTGAGATTGGGGAGATTCGCGCAGTCGGGGGCGGGGAGGGCTGCGTTAGGGGTGTAGTCGACGAGCCGGTTAACGGCTTCGTCGAGCCCGAGGTCGGCGAGCTCAGTGGCCTCGTCCCAGGTGCCGCCGAAGCCGGCGCGCCAGAGGAGACGGGCGGCGTGCTCGGGGCGGAAATGCCGGGCGGGCATGGCGGAGAGGGGGCTCACGCCGTGATCATACGCTACAATTTGGTTCTCGCAAAGAACTCGGAGGGTGCCAAGGGGGTCAACTTGGAATGCGCACGGGCGGGAACGCCGCCGCTTTCACGTGGGGACGCGTGAGGTCCCGGGACGGCTAGCTAAGCCCCGGCGGAGTGAGCGAGGGAAGCTTTGGTGTAGTCGCGGTTGAGCTTGGCGATGAAGGATGCCGGGATGTGGGCGGGGCAGACGGCTTCGCACTCGTAGTAGTTCGAGCAGTTGCCGAAACCCTCGGCGTCCATCTGGTGGACCATCGCGAGGGTGCGGCGGTTCTTTTCCGGTTTGCCTTGGGGGAGGAGGTTGAGGTGAGCGCTTTTGGCGCTGACGAAGAGCATGGCCGAGCTGTTCGGGCAGGCGGCGGCGCAGGCTCCGCAACCGATGCAGGCGGCGGCGTCCATGGCTTCGTCGGCGATCTGCTTCGGGATCGGAACGGCGTTGGCGTCCGGGGCGGAGCCGCTGCGTTCGGAGATGAAGCCGCCGGCCTGGATGATGCGGTCGAAAGCGGAGCGATCGACGGCGAGGTCTTTCATGACCGGGAAGGAGCCGACGCGGAAAGGTTCGATGTTGATCGTTTCGCCGTCTCGGAACTTCCGCATGTAGAGCTGGCAGGTGGTGCCGACGCCACGGTCTTTGCCGTGCGGGATACCGTTGATCGTGAGGTTGCACGATCCGCAGATGCCCTCGCGACAGTCGTGCTCGAAAACGATGGGTTCCTCGTTCTGCTCGATCAGCATCTCGTTGGTGATGTCGAGCATCTCGAGGAACGAGGCCTCGGGCGGGATGCCTTTGGTTTCGTAGCTCTTGAGTTCGCCGTGGGCGTTTGGTGAGGATTGACGCCAGACTTTGAGGGTAAAATTCATGGGACCTATTTGTAGCTTCGGGTGGCCGGGTGGACGGTTTCGTAGGTGAGCGGTTCTTTCACCAGCTTGTGGCCGGAGCCGTTGCCGTATTCCCAGGCGCTGACGAACATGTAGTCGTCGTCGTTGCGGAGGGCTTCGCCTTCGCCGGTTTGGTGTTCGGTTCTAAAATGCCCGCCGCAGCTTTCTTCGCGGGTGAGGGCGTCCAGGCACATGAGCTCGCCAAACTCGAGGAAGTCGGCGACGCGACCGGCTTTTTCGAGCGATGAGTTGATCGATTCGCCGGAGCCGAGGACTTTGACGTCCTTGTAAAACTGTTCGCGGAGGGCGGGGACTTTTTGGAGTGCTTCTTCCAGGCCGGCTTTGTCGCGGGCCATGCCGCATTTGTCCCAGATGAGGAGGCCGAGTTCGCGGTGGAAGGAGTCGACGCTGCGGGTGCCTTTGATGTCGAGGAGCTGCTGGACGCGGGCTTGGCATTTGGCCAAGGCTTCGGTGAAGGCGGGGTGGTCGGTGGTGGCCTTTTCCTTGCCGAACTGGGTCGTGAGGTAGTCGCCGATGGTGTAGGGGATCACGAAGTAACCGTCCGCGAGGCCTTGCATGAGGGCGGAGGCACCGAGACGGTTGGCGCCGTGGTCGGAGAAATTCGCTTCGCCGAGGACGTGGAGGCCGGGAACGTTCGACATGAGATTGTAGTCCACCCAGAGGCCACCCATCGTGTAGTGCACCGCGGGATAGATGCGCATCGGGCGCTCGTAAGCGTTTTCGTCGGTAATTTCCGCATACATCTCGAAGAGATTGCCGTATTTCTCGCGGATCGTGCGCTCGCCTTGGCGTTTGATCGCGTCGGCGAAGTCGAGGTAGACGCCACGACCGGATGGGCCGACCCCGAGACCGTTGTCGCAGGCTTCCTTGGCGGAGCGCGAAGAGATGTCGCGGGGAGCGAGGTTGCCGTAGGATGGGTATTTGCGCTCGAGGTAGTAATCGCGGGCTTCCTCGGGAATGTCGGACGGGTTCTTCCCGGTGTCTTCGGCGTTCTTCGGTACCCAGACTCGTCCGTCGTTGCGGAGCGACTCCGACATGAGGGTCAGCTTGGATTGGTATTCGCCGCTGACCGGGATGCAGGTCGGGTGGATCTGCGTGTAGCAGGGGTTGGCGAAGAGCGCGCCTTTCTTGTGAGCGCGGTAGGTGGCGGTGACGTTGCAACCTTTCGCGTTCGTCGAGAGGTAGAAGACGTTGCCGTAGCCGCCGGAGCAGAGGAGGACGGCGTCGCCGGCGTGGGCGGAGATTTTCCCCGTCAGGAGATCGCGAACGATGATGCCTTTCGCGTGGCCGTCGACGAGGACGAGGTCGAGCATCTCGGTGCGAGGATGCATCTTGATCTGGCCCTTCGCGACTTGGGCGGACATTTCCTGGTAGGCTCCGAGGAGGAGTTGCTGGCCGGTCTGGCCGCGGGCGTAGAAAGTGCGGGAAACTTGGGCTCCGCCGAACGAGCGGTTGGCGAGAAGGCCGCCGTATTCGCGGGCGAAGGGAACGCCCTGAGCGACGCATTGGTCGATGATCGAGGTGCTGACTTCGGCGAGGCGGTAGACGTTTGCTTCGCGGCTGCGGAAGTCGCCGCCTTTGATCGTGTCGTAGAAGAGGCGGTAGACGGAGTCGCCGTCGTTTTGGTAGTTCTTCGCGGCATTGATGCCGCCCTGAGCGGCGATGGAGTGGGCGCGGCGGGCGCTGTCCTGGTAGCAGAAACACTCAACCTGGAAGCCTTGCTCGGCGAGAGTTGCGGCGGAGGAGGCTCCGGCGAGACCAGTGCCGACGATGAGAAGCTTGAATTTGCGCTTGTTGTTCGGCGCGATGAGCTTGGCGCTGTTTTTGTAGGTCGTCCACTTGTCGGCGAGTGGGCCTTCGGGGATTTTGGCGTCGAGGGTCATGGCGTGTTGAAAATTAACCGCAGATTTCGCGGGTTACGCAGAGGGGGTCTCCGGAGCGGGCATGGCCTTGGCCGCCGGGTGGTTTTTTTCGGTGTAGGCTTTTCCTAGGCCGAAGATGCCGACGGAAGTCGGGATCGCGGAGAAGCCGAGGAAGAGGATCCAGGCGAGCGCCAAGCCGGCTCTTTGGAAGACGGGGAGGAGGCGACGGTTGGCGAGACCGAGGGTCTGGAAGAGGCTGGAGATGCCGTGGCTGAGGTGAAAGGCGAGAAGGCCCATGGCGACGACGTAGAAGATCGCGATGAGGGGATGACTGAAGCCAATGGTCACCATGGCGTAGACGTCGTGGACGACGTGACCGTCGGGGAGAGTTGCTTCGAGGGTGCTGTAGGACGGGTAGATAATCTGAGCGGTGAAGTGCGCGATGTGGAAGACGACGAAGGCGAGGACGACGATGCCGGTGAGGCGCATCGTGCGGACGAAGATACTCGCTTGGACGCGGGATTTCACCTCGTAGCCCATTGGCCGCGACTTTTTGTTTTCGACGGTGAGGAGGACGACAAAGAGGATGTGGAGGCTGACGATGGCGAGGAGGCCGAGGCGGATGACCCAGAGGAAAATCCCGAGGTCCTTGAGATGCATCGCGTAGGCGTTAATGGCGTCGGGACCGAAGAAGAACGTCATGTTTCCCGCCATGTGACCGAGGACGAAGCCGACGAGAGCGAGTCCGGTGACGGCGACGACGGTTTTCTTCCCGATGGAGGAGAGAAGCCAAGCAATGAGCGGGTTCGCGGGGCGGCGTTTGGTGGTGGGAGCGGCGGAGGTGATGGCCATTTGGTAATATTAGATACGCTTATAGCTCAGGGGGCGAGGCGGAAAAGTTCGCCTTCGGCGTAGGGTGTGGCTACCGGCTGGAAGCCGGTACTACGAGAGGCTGGCAGCGATCTCGGGTGGGAGGTCGGTTTTTTGTTCTTCGGCTTGGAAGCCGGTGAGGGTGCCCTGGTCGTCGTAGGTCGGGGTCACTTGGATCTTGACCCAGTAGGGGGTGCCGTCCTTGTGGTAATTGAGCATCTCGGTGCGGTGCTCGCGGGCTTCGCGGATCGCGGATCGGAGGGCTTGAATGCAGGCTTGGTTGGTGCCCTTGCCTTGGAGGAGGTGGCCAGGCTTGCGTCCGGCAATTTCTCCGAAGGTGTAGCCGCAGAGACCGGTAAAGGCGGAGTTGATCCCGGTGACGTAGCCGCAGGTATCGGTCCAGACGCGTGGGGCGACGAGGTCCACAAGGTCGAGGACCCGGCTTTTCAAGTCATCGGATGGAAGCTCGATCTTCGTGGTCGATGAACTGAGGTTCGTGAGGGTCTCGTTGAGATCGGCGACGGTGCGGGCGAGCGAGGGATCGCTGGCGAGTTCGGTCTCGAAATCACGCGACTGGGGGCCTTCGAGTAGGCCCAGAACGTGGAGGCAGGCAGTTTCTTCCTTTTGATTTTCGAACATCAGCGTGCAATGGATACCATTCATTTTTAAGATTAACAAGTGAGCGCAGAGGAACCGATCGACGACCGTAGCATTGAAATTAGAACTTATTTTGTCCGGGGGAGGAACGCCCTCGTAGCTCGGGGAGAGTTTTCCCAGATCTACGTCGATTATTACCTTCACCTGGCTGATTACGCCCAGACCGTTGATCCCGACGCAGCGGAATACGTAAAAAGTGCACTGACGGCAATCGCGTTGCACGGGGCATCGCGTCCGCGGGCGGACCGGGTGGCATGGACGGTGAACTTCCAGCACCCGCTGCTCAACGTCTTCGCGGCGGCGGATAATCCGGCCGGGACGGTCGTGGCGACGGTGTTTACAAAAGACGTGAAGCCGGGTCCGAAGGGGCTGTTCTACTCAGACGTGGTCCCGGGGCGGGGGGATTTTCGCCGGAGCGTCGTGGATTTCGAAGGCGGTGATTTTTTCGCGGCGGCGGAGCGGTTTTACGAAAACAGCGAGCAACGGCTCGGGCGTTTTTTTCACCACTCGGACGACGACTTCGTGTTGGTGGGGGCGCAACCGGATTGCGATCTCGAGTGGCTGGAGAGGCTGACGCCGGACGCGATCCGGCGGCTGGACGAGGATGAAGAGATGAGTCTATTGGAGCAGCGGTATTTCCGTTTCGAGTGCGGTTGCAATCAGGATCGGATGATGAGTGCGCTGCTGCCGGTCTTCGGACGGGACGCGGACGAGCTCTTTGGCGAGGAGGCGGTGATCCGGATGGGGTGCCCACGGTGCGGGGCGAAGCACGCGATCACGCGGGAGGGAATGGAGGCGTTCGCTGCGGCGGAGGTGTGAGTTGGCGGCGTTGGGTTTGGTTGGAGAATGAAAATCTTCGTTCCTCGGGCGGCGGGACGCGGCGACTTGGCTCGACAGTGAAATTTTGGGTGAGGTAGGGTTGGGGGGTGAGTTATCGCGTTTTTGCACGGAAGTATCGCCCGCAGACTTTTGAACAGGTTGTTGGGCAGGAACACATCACCCGGACGCTGCAGAATGCGATCAAGGCCGAGCGGCTGGCGCAGGCTTATCTTTTCGTCGGGCCGCGGGGGATCGGGAAGACATCGACGGCGCGGATTCTCGCCAAGGCGCTGAATTGCGAGCGGGGACCAACGATCGAGCCGTGCGGGGAGTGCGACGCGTGTCGCGAGATCGCCGAGGGGAATTCTTTGGACGTGCTCGAGATCGACGGAGCGAGCAACAACTCGGTGGAATCGGTGCGGGAACTGAGGGAGAACGCGGCGTACGCGCCGGCACGGGGGCCTTACAAGATTTACTTGATCGATGAGGTTCACATGCTGAGCACGGCGGCGTTCAACGCTCTGCTCAAGACTCTGGAGGAGCCGCCTCCTCACGTGAAATTTATCTTCGCGACGACGGAGGCGCAAAAGGTGCCGGCGACGATCACGAGCCGGTGTCAACGGTTTGACCTCCGGCGGATTCCGGCGGATCTCATCGCGGCGCATCTGCAGGCGATCGCTGAGAACGAGTCGGTGAAATTGGGGGACGAGGCGGCGGCCGCCATTGCGAAAGGGGCCGATGGTGGGTTGCGCGACGCGGAGTCGATGCTGGATCAACTCGTAGCGTTCTGTGGGGACGCGATTTCCGAGGAGGATGTGTTGACGGTGTTTGGTTTCACGGCGCGGGAGACGGTGAATGATCTGTGCGCACGGATGTTCGGGTTGGACGCGGCGGCGGCGTTGGCGCTGGTGGCGGATCAAGCGGATGCGGGGCGGGACCTGTCTCGGTTGTTGAGTGACGTGATCGCGCATCTGCGGGATCTGCTTGTGCGGAAGGTTCAGCCGGGCGAAGCGGGTTCGGGAGACGTGGACGCTGAGCAGGCGGAGGGGCTTTCGCAGGATAAGTTGATTCTGTTGCTCGAGCATTTTGCCGAGACCGAGGGGCGTTTGCGCTGGGCGACGGATAAGCGGCTTTATCTGGACGTGGCGGTGATCAAGGCGGTGCACATCCTCGAAGAGACGACGCTGACGGACGTGATCGACGCGCTGGTGGCGATTGGCGAAGGGGGCGAGCCGGTCGAGGCACCGCGGGTGTCGCCGGCGGCGCGGGAGCAGCTGGCGCAGGCTCGGCATCCGCTGCCGGAACGGACGGTGGTGGCTCGGCGGGAGGTGCCGCTGGCGAAGGAGACGGTCGAGGTGAAGCGGGAGGTGCCGCGGCCGGAAACGGTGGCGGCGGCAAAGCGTGAGGTTTCGACCGCAGGGCGTGCGGATAGCGCGGACGATGCTGAGATTGCGACTGCGGGGGACACCGCAGTCGAGCGAGGCGAGGACGTTCCTCCGGTGACGGGCGATCCGGGTGAGTCCTGGACGAAAGTGGCGGGGGAACTTGCGGCTGAGTCGGTCATTCGGTTCAGTTGGCTGGAGAGCGGGGAATTTTCGGGCCTGGACGGGAGCAGGTTTCGGGTGAAGTTCCCGGCCTCGTTGAAGGAAAATACGACGGCGATCTTCTGGCCCGAGCTGAAGAAAAACGCCGAGGAGCGGTTGACGGCGGCACTCGGTCGACGAGTCGAGTTCGTCTGCGAGTTTTCGTCGGGCATGGCTGCGGCGAAAGCGCCGTGGGAAGAAGAGCCGGAAGCGCTGGTGGCGCCGGTCGAGGTCAAGACGGAGGACCCGAAGACGGATCCAATGACGGAGTTCCGAAATGACCCGCTGATTCGGAAAGCGATTGAAGTCTTCCGGGCAGAAATAGAAGCTCCGGCCTCATGAATATTCAAAAGATGCTCAAGCAGGCGCAGCAGATGCAGGAAAAAATGGCGTCGGCGCAGGCGGAACTCGGTGACAAGACGGTGGAATCCAGCGTGGGGGGCGGGAAAGTGACGGTCGTGGCGAATGGTGCTGGAGATGTGCTTTCGATCAAAATCGATCCGGCGGTGGTGGATCCTGAGGATTGCGAAATGCTCGAGGATTTGGTGTTGAGCGGCGTTCAGCAGGCGATCGGGGAAGCGAAGGCGATGGCGAGCGAGGAAATGGGGAAGCTGACGGCGGGGATGAACATACCCGGGCTACCGGGGATGTGATTTCCGAGTCAGAAGGTCGGAAAGTCGGAAGGTCTGATTTGAGGCTTCGCCTTTGGGTTGGGTCGGCGAGTGGGAGGTGGCCGCTTCTTGAAGCTCCCTGAATCAGCTTCTTTCGACGAGGATCCGGTTGGGGGTGGATTCGATGACTCGGATTGAGGTGCCGGTTTCGAGGTATTCGCCGTCGGTGATGACGTCGAGGAGAGCGGCTCCGATCTGGGCTTTGCCGCTGGGGCGGAGGGTGGATCTGGCGATGCCGGTGTCGCCGACCTTTGCGGCTAGATCGTAGACGTCGCGGGATTGGTGGGTGATCGAAGGGCCGATGGGGTTGTGGGTCGCGAGGATGAGTCGGCGGAAGACGGGGAGGTCGGGGAGGTAGCGCGCCAGGATGGAGATGATGATGATGGCGAGAATGGTAGTGATGCCGAGATTGATCATCGGGGTCACGAAGGCGTCGACGCTCGGGATGACGGGATCGCCGGGGTAGTAGTCGACCATGGCGAAGAGAATGCTTCCCAACATGAGAGCGCTGCCGACGAGGGAGACGATGATGAAGCCGGGAAAGAAGACGAGCTCGAAGATGACGAGCAGGAGGCCGAGGACGAACACGGCGATGACCTCGAAGCCGGTGAGGCCGGCGATGCTGTGGCCGACGAAGAAAATGAGGAAGCTGGCGGCGGCGAGGAATCCAGCGACGCCGAAGCCGGGAGTCTTGAATTCCAGGTAGGCCCCGATGATCCCTCCGAGCAGAAAGAGTGGGGCAAGGGTGGTGATAATCTGCGCGGCGCGCTCGAAGCCACTGGGTTCGATCCGAACGGTCTCGCCCTGCAGACCGGCCTTTTCCTTGAGTTCGTCGAGGTCGCTGGCGGTGCCGTCGGCGAGGAGGCGGCGGCCATCGTATTGCCGCATCGCCTCGGTTGCCGTGAGGGTGAGGAGTTCGTCTTTGGGGCTGATGACGTCGTCGCCGATTTTAAACTCCTTCGTTTCGTCCATGAAGGCGTCGGCCAGGCCGGGGTTGTAGTCGTTGGCTTCGGCGACGCCCCGGAAGTAGGCGGAATTATAGGACACGACTTTCTTCTTCATCGTTTCCGGAATGTCTTCGCCACCGCCCGAGACGGGCGCGGCGGCCCCGATGGCGCTGATTGGAGACATGTAGATGTGCTTCGTCGCGAGGGAAATGAGGGCACCAGCTGAACCCGCGTTCGTGTTGACCCACGTGTAAGTCGGGATCGTGGCTTTGGTGAGGAGTTGGACGATGTCTTGCGTGACGTCGAGGCGGCCTCCCGGGGTGTCCATGTCGAGGACGATGGCGGAGGCTTTGGCGTTCTCGGCGTCCTTGAGGACGCGGCGGAGGAAGATGAGCTGGGGCTCCGAGATCGCGCCCTCGATGGGGAGGACGACGACCGACCCTTCGGTGATCGTCGGCTCGTCGGCGGAATACAAATTCGGACAGATGGTCGCGAAGAGAATGAAGAATACGGGGAGGATAGATTTCAATCTGTTCCAGGCTCGGTTATTTTGGCGGGTCATGGGTCGGATGTCTGAAGATACGATTGAACGGGTGAGAGCGGCGAATGATATCGTCGATCTTGTCGGATCGTATCTGCAACTCAAGCGGGCGGGGACGAGTTGGCGGGGGTTGTGTCCCTTTCACAACGAAAAGACGCCGTCGTTCCACGTGACGCCGAGCAAGCAGATGTTTCATTGCTTCGGCTGCGGGGCCGGGGGGAGTGTTTTCCGGTTTGTGCAGGATTATGAAGGGATTGATTTTCCGGCGGCGGTGCGGCGGCTGGCGGCGCGGGGCGGGATCATGATCGAGGAGGAGACGGAGGAAGACAAAAAGCGCCGGGGGGAGCGGGATCGGATGCTGGCGCTGCACCGGGCCGTGGCGGGTTGGTATCACGCGAATCTGACGCGGCGGAAGAGCGGGCAGGTGGCGCGGGATTATCTCAAGGGGCGGGGGATCGGGTCGGAAGTGGCGACGCGGTGGATGCTGGGATTCGCGCCGGACGGCTGGGATGGCTTGGCGCAGTGGGCGGTGGGCGAGGGATACGCGGAGGGGGAATTGGCGCGGGCCGGTTTGGTGGCGCAGCGGGATGGGGGTGGGGTTTACGACCGGTTTCGGAACCGGGTGATGTTTCCGATTTACAGCGACTACGGGGAGGTGATCGCGTTCAGCGGGCGGACGTTGGGCGACGATCCGGCGAAATACGTGAACTCGCCGGAGACGCCGATTTTTACCAAGGGCCGGGTGCTCTTCGGGCTGCACCAGACGAAGCGGGCGATCCTGGACGCGGATGAGGCGGTGGTGTGCGAGGGGCAGGTGGACTGCATCGCGGCGTTCGAGGCTGGGGTGACGAACGTGATCGCGCCGCAGGGGACGGCGTTTACCGAGCAGCAGGCGCGGCTGGTGAAGCAATTCGCGGGGACGGCCGTGCTGTGCTTCGACTCGGACGCGGCGGGTCGCAAGGCCGTGGACCGGTCCTTGCCGGCGTTGCTGGCGAAGGGGGTGGCGGTGAAGGTGGCCAGGATGCCCGCGGGTGAGGATCCGGATTCGTTGATCCAAAAAGAGGGGGTCGAGGCCTTTCGGGAGCGGATCGTGGGGGCGCGTGATTATTTCGAGGAGGCGGTTGATCTCGGGTTGAAGGAGGATTCGTCGCCGCGGGGTCGGGCCGAGATCGCGGGGCGGCTGGCCGTTTTTTTGAAATCAATCGGTGACCCGGCGCTGCGGGAGGCGCTCGGGAACCGCATCCGGGCGCGGCTCGAGGTCGGGGCCGAAGCTTGGGCCGCGTTGGTGAAGGCCGCGAAGATCGACGGAGGAGGTGCGCGGGTCGAGGAACCGGAGCGGAAAATCGAGCTGCTCGTGTTGCCGGAAGCGGCGCGGCTATTGTGTCGTGTGGCGGTGGCGTCTCCGGAAGCAAGGGCGTGGTTGCGCGAGCGACCGGTGCTAGCGGGCGCCTACGGGGAAGAGTTCGCGCTGGTCGATCGACTGGTCGACAGCGAGTTGGCGTTGGAGACGGCGGCGGGATTGGCGGCGTTTTGCGCGACGCTGGAGGGGCCGGAGGAACGGGTTTTAAGTAGCTTGAGTCTGGTCCATTTACCGGAGGATCCGGGGCTGGCGGCGAAGGAGGCGTGGGCGGGGCTGGAAGCGCGTCGGCTGCGGGTGAGGATTGCGGCGCTGCAGGCGCGGATGCGCGCACCGGGACGTTCGATGGCGGAGGTTGGAGAGATCCACAAACAAGTCCTTGACCTCCAAGCCGAGCTGTCACAGGTTACTCGGCCCTTTTGACCTAGCAAAGCCGCCTCACATTTTTTGAAAGCCAATTCCAAAGCCACCGGGAAAACGGCGTCCAAGGGGACGTCGACCGTTCGTCCGAAAGCCACCTCCAAGTCCGCGAAAGCTCCGGCGAAGGCGAAAAAGCCCGCCCGGGCCGCTTCGGGTGATGACAGCGTTTCCGCGGTTGCTGAGGCGCCGAAAGAGTCCCCGCAAAAGGTGGTGAAGTCGAAAGCTAAGCCGAAGGCCAAGGCTCCTGCGAAGAAGGACAAGCCTGCGGCGAGCGCAACGGCGAAGGCGAAGGCTGCAACCAAGCCGAAGGTCGAAGTGAAGTCGAAGGCTTCGGTCGAGAAGGACGAACACGCGAAAGCGGAGGCTGTGAAGGTGATCGCGGAAGCGGTGAACTCAAACTCCGGGTCGAACGGCGACGGAGCGGTCAAACTCTCCGGCGAAGTCCAGAAGGCGATCCAAGAAAAGGTCCGCGAGTTGATCAAGCTGGCCAAGGAGCAGGGCTACGTGACGTTCGAGGATCTCGAGGAAGCGCTGCCCGACGGCGTGACGGATCCCGACACCCTCGACAACATCATCACGCAGCTCCGGAGCGTGGAGATCGACATCATCGATTCGTCGGACGTCGACAATCACGAGAGCCAGAAAGAGAAGAAGGACGACGAGGACGAGAAGGACGAAAAGCCGGATACTAAGCTGGATATCCTCGACGATCCGGTCCGGATGTATCTGCGGCAGATGGGTCAGGTGCCTTTGCTCACCCGCGAGCAGGAGGTCGAGATCTCCAAGCGGATCGAGGACGCCGAGCTGAAGGTGCAGGAGATTTTGTATCGGTTCGGGTTCGTGGCCCGAGGTCATCTGGACCTCGCGGAGAAACTCGTTGAAATGCGCGAGCGCTTTGACCGGGTGATTCAGGACAAGAAGATCGAGAGCCGCGAGCGGTACATGAAGGTGCTGCCTCGACTGTGCCAGCAGGTGAAGAAGGCGAACGAACGGATCACCGAGACGTATCGCGAGATTGCGGCGACGAAAAATTCCGTCGGGACCGAGGATCAGCGGAAGACCTTCGACAAGAGCGTGGCGTCGCTGGCCAAGCTCTATCCGAAATTTTTCTTCAAGCAGAAGGTCATCGAGGACTTCGTTGTCGTGGCCGACGAGCAGCACCGCCTTTTCCACAATCTTGGTCGCGAGATCGCGCGGGCCGAGAAATCGAAGAAGGATGACAGCCACAAGGCGAAGCGGAATCTTTCGCAGCAGTTGACCGAGGTCCAGGCGAGGGTCTGGCAGAGTCCGTTGGAATACGAGGCCTCGCACGAGGAGCTGTCTGGTTGGCACAAGAAGGCGCTCAAGGCGAAGACCGAGATGGTCGAGGCCAACCTGCGACTCGTGATTTCGATTGCGAAGAAATACACGAACCGTGGCTTGTCGTTCCTCGACCTGATCCAGGAAGGGAACATGGGCCTGATGAAGGCAGTCGAGAAGTTCGAGTATCGGCGCGGGTATAAATTTTCGACCTACGCAACTTGGTGGATTCGGCAGGCCATCACGCGTTCGATTGCGGATCAGGCGCGGACGATCCGCATCCCGGTCCACATGATCGAGACGATCAACAAGCTCATTCGCGTGCAGAAGCAGCTCGTGCAGGAATACGGGCGTGAGCCGAACCCCGAGGAGGTGGCCGACGAAATCCAGCTGCCCGTCGAGCGGGTGCGGGCGGTTCTCAAGATGGCTCAGCAGCCGATCTCCTTGCAGGCCCCGGTGGGTGACAGTGATGACACGAGCTTTGGCGACTTCATCGAAGACAAGGGGGCCGAGAATCCGGCCGACCAGGCTGCGATCGTGTTGCTCAAGGATAAGATCAAGGACGTGCTGGACTCGCTCACCGAGCGGGAGCGGCAGGTGCTCGAGCAACGGTTTGGGTTGGTCGATGGCTACAGCCGGACGCTCGAAGAGGTTGGTCGACAGTTCAAGGTGACGCGGGAACGGATTCGACAAATCGAAGCGAAAGCGCTGCGCAAGATGCGGCACCCGACGCGGATCCGGCAGCTCGAGGGGTTCCTCGAGCCGCAGGATATGTAGGGTTTTCTGCGCGAATCGGGGATTGTTCGTTCGGCCTGAGTAGCTCGGAAACCTGGGTTCTCTGCTTTCGGCACCCCCGGCGCGGGGTGCGGCGACGGGCCGGTGCGATCCTCAAGCGACCCGCGCAGTCCTCGTCACTTTTTTCGCAACCTTTGGGGGCTTCGGGGGTTTTTGTTTCGATGGACGAGTTGGATGAGTTGCTGGGGCGGGTGCCGATGACGGAGGCTTCGCCGTGGTTTGCGGATCGGGTGGTTCGTTCGGTGGACGGCGTGCGGCGCGAGGAAGGGCTCCGGGGTTGGTTGCGGTGGGCGCTGCCGGTTGGACTGGCGTCGACCTTGGTGGTCCTGACTCTCGTGGGGATGGAGTCGGGCGGGAGTCGGGAGGCGCGGGTGGCGATGGCGGCTCCCTCGGTGGAATTTGAAACGATCCAAGATTTGGATCTCATCGTGACGACCAACGAAACGACGTTATGGCTGGAAAATTCACCCCTGTAGTCGGAGCGCTTGGAACCCTCGTCTGGTTTTCGAACCTCGAAGCGGCTCCGCCGACGCCGCCGCCAGCTCTGGAAAAAAACGCGGGCGCAGAAGTGGTTCGTGATCGTTCTGAAGACAAGGAGCGGAAGCGTTCAGGAGAAGTTGGCAAGCGAACGGAAAGCGACGGGGAGTCTGGTGGCAAGATGGCTGAGGACCGGAAAGATCGGCGCGGAGATGACGGTGGCGAGCGCGAGATCCCGGGGAAATTTCGCGAGCGGTTCGAGAAATTGCCGCCGGACGCAAAGCGTAAGTTTTTGGCCAACTGGTCGAAGTGGCGAAAGATGAATCCGCGGGAACGGGAGGAGGTCGTCGAACGGGCTCTCAACGAACGGGCTCGAATCGATCGAGTGATCGACGAGGCAATTGCCAAACTCGGTCTTGAGTTGACGCCCGACGAGCGGGAGGTCTTCGAGCTGCGCTACCGGCAGGAGCGGCGGAAGCTGGAAGAAGGGCTTCGCGATGAAGTGAATGAAATGCGGGCGACGCGGGTGGACGCGATGCTCGAGGAGTTGCGGGCAGAGTTCACGAAGGAGTGATTGGCTTTCGCTAAACCAGGTCCGGTCGGCGAATTGGAAATCGCCGCGCCCTGAGTTGGATTGCGGCCCTCAGTCGGTGACGGTGACGTTGGTGCCGAGCTTGACTCTTTCGTAGAAGAGCTTGGCGATGTCCTGCGGCATTCTGATGCAGCCGTGGGAGGCGGGGTAGCCGGGGAGCTCGCCGACGTGCATGCCGACGCCTTGCCAGTTCATGCGCATGAACCACTGCATGGGAGCGCCGCGGTAAGTTGTGCCGCTGGGGGCGGAATCGATGCGGGTGCTGACGCCAGAGCGGACGACTTCACCCCGGCTGTTAACGAAGCTGCCGTAGATGTTGGAACGGTGGTCGGCGTCTTTCTCGAGGATGGTGAAGTTACCTTTAGGAGTCATGCCCGCGCTTTTGCCGGATGAAATGGGTGAGTCGATGGCGATCTCGTCGCCGACCATGAGGTAGGCGCGCTGTTTGCCGAGAGAAACGATGACGTGGGTGTTGCTCGGGTTGGCTCGGTCGAGGACGCGGGGAACCGTCTTGGGCTGGCCGGGCTTCGAGATGAGTTCAGAAGCGGGTTTCTGCTTCTTCGGAGTGGCGCTGCGGGGGTCCATGTCGGGGACCGAGGCGAAGCGGGGGCGCGGTTTGGACTCGGCCGGCATCCCGAAACACAGGAGGGCGAGGGTGAGAGCCGCAGCGGTTGGGAATCTGAATTTGATCGGGAAAAATCGCATCGCGCTTGAGTCGGAGGCTTCGGGCGTCAAGACTCTGCGATACTTCTTGAAGACCGATTTATCAACGACTTTCCCGGCAATGGGGCGGGTGCGGCCTCGGGGTGCGAGCCGTTTGGCGATCTGCGGGCGCGCGATTTTTTTGTCCAGTTTCGCCTTTGGGATGGCGCGGGCGGACATCGATCTGCCGTTGCCGCCGCCGCCGCAACCGACGGCGCAGACGGTCACGGTTTTTGTTGGCGAGTCGGTCAACGTGCCGCTCGGCGGGGTGAGCCGGACGGGGTTGCAGTTGCGGTTTCTGATCCGGGTGAGGCCGGGGTTGGGGACGCTCTCGGCGGTGCGCAACGAGGACCGGAACAGCGCGGTGGTCACTTACACGAGCGACGCGAGTCGAGGGGTCGGGACGGATTCGTTCCGCTACGCGGTGCAGGCGCCGAATTCCGGGGTTTCGGCTTCGGCGGAGGTGACGGTGATCGTGCGCGAGAGGGTGCCGGTGTTCGAGGCTCCGTCGCGGCTGAAATTTGAGGATACGGCGTTGGGCGAGAGTGCGGTGGAGATTTTGGAAATGCGAAATTCCGGCGGTGGCCGGGTGTCTGGTCGGCTGACGGTGCCGCGGCCCTGGAGTCTGCCGGAGGGCGTCGGGACGTATTCGTTGGGGCCGGGGGAGGTGGTGCGAATCGCGGTGAGGTTCGCGCCGGGGGCGGATCGGAACTACGAGGGTGCGGCGACTTTTTCGCACGATTCCGTGCTCCAGCTCGGGTTGAGCGGGCGGGGGTTTGCACCGATCCAAACGGCTCCGCTGCGGGTGGAAATGCGGTCGGTGGACGACTCGGAGGTGCGGTCTGGTTCGTTGACGGTGCGGAACGTGACGAATGAGGCGCAGGAGTTGACGATCGTTGCCCCAAAAGAGTTGGTCGTGCAAGGGTCGGTCGAGGTCGGGCCGGGCTCGGAGAGCGAGGTAGCGCTGCACACGGTGGCAGGATTCCTCGGAGCGTTGGACGGGAACATTTCCTTGAAGGGAGAATCGGTGAACGTGGTGGTCCCGTTGACGGTGTCGCCGGCGCCCGCGCGGTTAGTGGTGCGGGGAGCGGATCCGGACGGTGGGATGGATCTCGGAAAGCCGAGGGCGGGCGAGACGATCCGGAAGAAACTCGTGATCCGGAACGTCGGGGGAACGGAGGCAAAATTGAGCGCCCAGATGCCGGGTTCGGTGCGGGTGACGCCGGAGCCGACCCTGGACCCGTTGGCGGCGGGGGCGGAGCGGGAGTTCGAACTGACTTTTACGAGGACGCTACCGGGCGAGATCGAGGAAGAGTTGATCCTGCGTGGGGGCGCGCAGCCGGTGCGGATCGGGCTGACCGGAGAAGTCGTTTCGACGCTGACTAAAGGTGGGTCGGTGAGCGCGGTGCCCGCTTACATCGCGCGGACGGGGCCGGGCTACAACACGATCCCGGCGGTCGAAGAGATTGGCGTGACGAGGTTGACTCACAACGAAATCGATCTGGCGTGGACGGTGCCGCCGGGGGGGGTGAAAAATTTTGTCCTCTACCGGCGAAAAATCGTGTTCGGCGAGGACGGAAAAGCGCGAACGGATTGGCAGCGGGTGCGGGACGCCAAATTGGAAACGGGGGAGAAGACGGCGAGGGCGTATCTGACCGGATTGGCGGCGGGTGAGCAGCTGACTCTGGCGGTGATCGCGCTGGACGCGGACGGTGATGAGTCGAAGCCGTCGCCGCCGTTTGTGCTGGCGACGAAGCCGCCGGTGGCGATCCGGGTGCCGTGGACGTTGGTGGTGATCCTGGCGTTTGCGGTCTGCGTGTACGTGATCGTGCGGGAGCGCCGGCGGTCGCGGGAGCGCTACGAATCGGAGGACGCGGAGGTGGAGCGGCGGATGCGCTTGTGAGTGGGGCGGCGGGGAAGGAAGACGCCGGGGAGCTAATCGAGACGCTGTCGCGGATCGACCGGCGACCCTACCCGGCTTACCAGGATCTGCGGGGGCGGATGTTTGCGTTTGTCGGGGGTGCGGTGGAGTGGGAACTTCGGTTTGACCGGATCCAGGGCGATCCGTTCGCGGCTCCGTCGCACGTGGCGGTGCGGGTGCGGCGGGAGGTGGCGGGTTTTCCGGAGGAGTGCGTGTCGAACGCGGCGCGGCGGGTGGGCGTTGAGAATCTCGTGGCCCGTCGATTGGAGCGGGTGTGCCGGCAGGCGGCTGGCCGGAGCGGGTCGGGGAAGTCGGGATTGATCGAGATCGACGCGCCGGGGCAGGAGGTGATCGCGCGGACGGCGGTGCGGTTGGTGAAAGCATTCTGGGAAGCGCGGCTGGTGGTGGGGTTGCCGGGCGAGGGGCGGCGGATCGCGGGGCGGGCGGCGGAGGAGCTGCTGGCGCGAAGGTTGGCGCGCGTCGCGGAGCGGGGGTTGGCCTTTGCGAGTTTTGAGCCGGAAGAAGTGCGGTTGGCGGCGGAGGTGAACGAGGACGCGGCTGCTCTGCGTGAGGAACTGAGTCGGCGGGGGTTGGTGGCGTTTGTCGCGGACGGGGCGGTGTTGCCGCGAGCGGGTGGCAATCTGCAAACTCCGCTGGTTGGGGGGAAGGCGGTGGAGTTCGCGAGTCCGGCGGGGTCAAGGGTCGAGCTGGCGACGCCGAACTCGGGACTGGTGGTGGGGATGGGGATACCGGAGGGGGTGACCCTCGTTGTTGGGGGTGGATTTCACGGGAAGTCGACGTTGCTGGAGGCGTTGGCGCGGGGTGTCACCAATCATTGCCCCGGCGATGGGCGGGAGAGGGTCGTCGCGCGGGCGGACGCGATGAGCATCGAGGCGGAATCGGGCCGGAGCGTGGCGGGGGTGGACATTTCTCCGTTCATCGACGACCTGCCGGACGGGAGTGATACGCGGAGGTTCTCGACGGACAACGCGTCGGGATCGACGTCGCAGGCGGCGGGCACGGTGGAGGCGCTGGAAGCGGGATCGCGGCTGCTTCTCATCGACGAGGACACGGCGGCGACGAATTTCATGGTGCGGGACCGGCGGATGCAGGCGTTGATCCCGCGGGAGCGGGAGCCGATCACGCCGTTCGTCGACCGGGTGCGGGAGATGTGGGAGTCGCGCGGGGTGTCGACGGTGATGGTGCTGGGGGGATGCGGTGATTATTTCGACGTCGCGGATACGGTGATCGCGATGGACGCGTATCGGGCGTTCGAACGGACGGCGGAGGCGCGAGAGATCGCGGGACGGCTGCCGACGGGGCGGGTGACGGAGGCGCGGGCGTGGGTGGCGGATCGGCTCGAGCGGGTCGTCGATCCGGGGTCGCTGGACGTCTCGCGGGGCCGGCGGGAGGTGCACAGTCGGGCGCGACGGACGGATTCGATCGAGGTCGGACGGACCGAGGTGGATCTCTCGGGGTTGCACCAGATTGTGCATCCCGCGCAGACGCGGGCGCTGGCGGCGGGGCTGGCCTGGGCGGTGGCGTCGGGCGTGGTTGACGGGCGGCGGTCGGTGGGTGAGATCACGGAGGCCGTGGTGGCGCGGATGCGGGACGGGGGAATGGATGGGTTTGGGGACGGGGCGCGCGGGGATTTGGCGGAGTTTCGGGGGTTGGATTTGGCGGCGGCTCTGAACCGGATGCGTGGGGTGGTCGTGGTTGGTCGCTAGGTCAGCGGTTGCGTAAGAACGGCGTTGAAAAATTTAAGTGATCCGGAAGACTTTTGACGTTCGTCTTTTACGTCTATCCTCCAGGAGCTGATGATCATAAAAAACCTCCGCCGCACCGGTTGCCACGCTATCATGATGGGCCTTTTTGGCGGGGCTTCGCTCTGGGGACAGGCTCTGGTGGACGTGCCGGTCTCGCCGAGTGGGAATTCGGATTTTCAATACACGCAATCCGTGGCTGTCTCGGGCAGCTTGAGCGGGAGCACGCAGTTCGGCTTGCGGGTGGCGGGTGTTGGGCAATTCGGCGGCGATTCGAACGATGCAAACGGGGGTGACGGGGGTTTCAGCGGCGCGATTTCGCTGTTTACGAACGATGCCGCGTTCAATCTCAGCGCGAACCAGACGCTTCCGGTAATCGGGATTTTCGCCCAGCTGCAGGGCGGGGACGGGGGGAATCAAACCAACAGTGGGATCTCGAACGACGCCGGGCCGGGTGGGACGGCGGAGGGGATCACCGCGGTGAACAACGGGAACGTGGCGGTCTCCGGGATTTTCAACGGCGGCTTTTCGTTGCTGACCGTGCAGAGCGTTGGGGGGAACGGAGGATCGGTCGCTTCGAGTGGGACGAACAACGAGGGGCAGCCCGAGTTCAATGGGGGCAACGGGGGACTGGGCGGGAGTGGGGGAGCGATCAGCGTGACGAACGGCGCGAGCTTCACGAGCCTGAGCGCCAACGGGGTTGCGAACGCGACGTTGTTTGGCGTCCGGGGACTCAGCCGAGGGGGCAATACGGGTGAGGGGCAAACGGGCCAGAGCGGCGGCAATGCCGGTCAGGTCACGATCAACCAGAGTGGCGGCTTGTCGATTGGCTGGGGATCGCAGACGCCCGCCGGGAGCGCCGCTTCGGACGCTTTCGCGATCGCGGCTCAGTCCTTTGGGGGCAACGGGTCGAACTCCTACCTGGAGAGTCTCAACGGTGGTAACGGTGGTAACGGAGGCGGCTTTTTCCTCAATCTGACCGCGGGGACGAACGTCGCGCTAGGCGCGAGCGGCAACGTGAACGCGGCGACGGTGGGCGGCCTCAGCCGCGGGGGGTTGGGCGGTGATGCCTACAGCGGGCAGGAGGGCGCGGATTCCTTCGGGGGGACTGGCGGGGCTGCGGGCGCGGGGAGTTTTTCGTTCGAAAATAACGGAGCGACGACCAGCCAGGCCGGCTCGCTCGTGCTGGTGACCGACTCGCTGATCGTCGCTTCAGGCGACGGGGTGGTCGCATTGTCCGCGGTCCACGAGGGTGGAAATGGCGGAGCCGGGGCGGACAACCAGCAGCACAGCAACGGTGGCGTGGGCGGGGGAACGGGCGACATCACCGCGATCCTGGCGACCGCCAGCGCGAGCACGTCGATCAGCGCGAGCGGCAACAACGCGGCGGCCATTTTCTTCAAAAACCAGGCGGGCAACGGCGGATCGGGGCAGTTTTTCAGCGAGTTTGCCGGGGGGGAGGCGGGGAATGGTGGGGCCGGTGGGGCTGCGGGGCGTGTCAGCATCACCCTGAACGGTAGCCCGAAGATCTCCGCTTCTGGCGGCACTCAGTCGCCGGGTATCTTGGCCCTCTCCATTGGTGGGACGGGCGGGGCGGGAGGTGAATTGAGCAGCAGCACGAGCGGCGGTGGGGCGGGATTGGCCGGCGCGGGTGGCAACGGCGGGCCGATCGACATCACTCTCAACGACGGAGCAAACGTCACCACCTCGGGGAACCAGAGTCCGGCAATTTTCGCGCGGAGCATCGGCGGGACGGGTGGAGCGGGAGGTCAGTTGAGTTCCACGGCGGGGGGGAATGCGCCGAACGGGGGCAGCGGCGGCAACGCGGCTGGGTTGAGTCTGGTGCTGTTTAACGGCACGCGGGCCACGACCACGGGGGATGATTCCAGCGTGCTGGTGGGCCAGAGCGTGAGCGGGGGCGGTGGCAACGGGGGCGCTCGGTTGGCTGGGTTTGGCGGAAGCGCGGGGCAAGGTGGCAACGGTGGCTCGACCGGGAACATCAATCTTTCCAATAATGGGACCATCTTATCCAGCGGCGACAATTCGCACGGGCTGCTGGCGCAGGGAATCAGCGGCATTGGCGGAACCGGTGGAGCCGACTCGGTCGTCATCTACGGGTCCGCCGGCAACGGGGCCTCGAGTGGAGCGATCGGGCTGATCCAACTCAGCAACGGCGGCAACATCACGACGATGGGCGACAACTCGCACGGCTACCTCGCGCAGTCACTCGCGGGCGGCGGCGGTGCTGGCGGCAGCTCAGAACTCGGGATTGTCTCCCTCGGAGGGAACAACCCGACTCCGTCCAACGCCGGGGCCGTGACGGCGTCGAACAATACGCTCATCTCCACGGCGGGCGACGGTTCCCACGGTGCCCTTCTACAGTCGCTGGGAGGCGGCGGCGGCGACGGCGGGACCAGCGCGGGGTTCATCGCCATCGGGGGCCAAGCGGGCGGCGGTGGAGCCGGGGGATCGGTGACTGCAAATTTTTTCGAAGGCAGCACGGTGACCACCGCGGGTGATCTCGCGATGGGACTGATTGCCCACTCGGTCGGGGGTGGCGGGGGAAATGGCGGGGACGCTACGGCCGTGACGTCGGGTGTCGCGTTGGCGATCGGCGGGTCCGGCGGGAGCGGCGGGGATGGGGCCCGGTCTCGGTGACGAGCGCCGGGGACCTCACGACGCGGGGCACGAAATCGATCGGCATCGTCGGGCAATCGATCGGCGGTGGCGGCGGCAACGGCGGCGCGGCCTACGCGCTCGACGTGAGCCTGCTGGTGAGCGCGGCGGTCGCGGTGGGAGGGAGTGGCGGCGCGGGGGGTGACGGGGGAGGGGTGGGCATCACGCTCGACGGGGGCAACATCACGACGGGTCAGTTTACCCCGCCGGCCACGGCCACGAATCTTCTCCCCGTCGACGCGATCGGCATCCTCGCGCAGTCCATCGGGAAGGGCGGCGGCAACGGCGGACCGGCCACGGCCGGAGCCATCGCGGTGGGCCTGCCGGTGCCGCCCGATGGGGTCAACGTGACGGCCGCCACCAGTCTGGCGCTCGGGGGGAGCGGCGGCGGCGGCGGCAACGGCGGGGACGTGGCGGTCGCCTTCAATCCCGGGACGAATCTCGTGACGCAGGGCCAGGGATCGCACGGCATCCTGGCCCAGTCGGTCGGTGGGGGCGGGGGCAACGGGGGTGACTCCTCGGCTTCGAGCGCAACGATCAATTACAAGATCGCCGCGGGTAAAGCGCAGACCACGACTTTGAGTTTTCAGGTGGACGTCGCGAGCGGCGGGACCGGGGGTGTGGCGTCCGATGGCGGATCGGTGAACGTGACGGTCGGAGACGACAGCGGAAGCACGACCCCGGCGTCCATCGTGACCTACGGGGATTTTGCGAACGGGGTGACCGCGCACTCGATCGGCGGCGGCGGCGGGAACGCCGGGGTCGGCAGCGGCAACACGCAATCCTTCGGTACGAAGACGAGGCTCACCACGGCCATCACGCTCGGGTCGACGGGAGGAGCGGGTGGCGACGGCGGGCAAGCCGTTCTCGTCACCCAGCCGAACAGCTCGATCGTCACGTACGGCGACAGTTCGCACGGATTGGTCGCCCAGAGCATCGGGGGGGGCGGCGGGACTTCGCAGGGCGGGACGCTGAGCCTGGGCGCGAGTTTTTCGCTGAACACCCCGACCGGCCCCATCAAACCCAAGCTCAAGGGGGCGCTCAATTTCACCGCCGGGACGCGGGGCGGGAGCGGCGGGAACGGGGGTGCGACCGTTGCGGTGACGCACAATGGAACCATCCAAACGCAGGGGAACGATTCCGTCGGCATCTTGCTGCAGAATATCGGGGGTGGCGGTGGCGTCGTCGGATCGGCTGGGGCCGAGGCCTCGGCGGACAATCCGCTCGTGCCGCCGCTGCCCGGATCAGTGAATGTCGTGAGGAAATTCGAGTCCGCCTACGTGAACGGCCTCACGCTGACAGTTCCGTTCAGTCCCGAGTTCACCGTCAATCTCGGGTCCAACACCGGGGGGGATTCCGGCTTCGCCGATGACGCGCAGCTCGACTTGAATGGATCGGTCTCGACGCGGGGCGACTGGTCGCAGGGCGTGGTCGTGCAAGCCATCGGCGGCGGGGGGGGGAAAGCGGGAAGCGCCGCCTACACGGGGTCGGGAGCGGTGGCGGATCTCACCCAAACCGTCGGAAGCTCGAGCGCCGGAGGCAACGATTCTGGCGGGCAGGTGATTTTCACCGCGACGAACGGCACGATTTCGACGGATGGCTATTCCGCCTTCGGCGTCCTGCTCCAGAGCATCGGGGGCGGGGGCGGCCTCGCCGGAGATGGCTCGGATGCGGCCAACGGCGGCTCGCCCTCGACTCCCGGCCTGATCGCCGTAGGAAATGACGGGAACAACGGTGGCTCGGGCGACACTGTGACGATCGAATCTGGCTCTCTCACCGTGACGACGAACGGCGAAGCGGCCCACGGCATCGTCCTGCAGAGCATCGGTGGCGGCGGAGGAATCGGGGGAGCGGGAAATGGTGTGGGCGACCCTTCCGCCAGCAATCTGGCGACGCGGGTCGGTACCGGCGGCGAGAACTCTGGGTCCGGGGGGAGCGTCAGCATCTTGGGCACCAACCTCTCGGTGAGAACGAACGCCGACTACGCCTACGGCGTCCTCGCGCAGAGCATCGGCGGCGGCGGTGGCCTGGCCAGCGTGCGCGCGCCCACCTCGGCGCGGGTGGGCGGTCTTTCGTTCGACAACGCGAACGGCGGACCGGTGAACCTGAATTTTGGATCGGACACTTTCATCCAGACCCAGGGCGACGGAGCTCACGGCATCGTGGCACAATCGATCTCGGGTGGTGGCGGCATCGGGGGCTACGCACCGGGCGGCGACACGATCTCGACCACCAAGGTCACGAACGGTCTCGATGGCTTCGGGTTCAGCGCAACGGTCACGGTGGACCTGACCGGCGACGCGCAGGTCTCCACGAACGGAGCTGGCGCGCACGGGATCGTCGCCCAGAGCATCGGAGGAGCGGGCGGGATCGTCCCCGTGGCGGGAGGGCCAACTTACTTCGGCTCCACGAATTCGGAAGGAACCGCCTCCGCTGGCGGGAACGTGAACGTCACCGTCGACGGCACGGTGAGCACCTTCGGCGACAATGCCGTCGGGGTGTTCGCGCAAAGCACCTCCGCGAACGACACGGGTGGCGCGATCTCGGTCGTGGTCAACGGGCAGATCGTGGCCATTGGTGGTGGGACCAATCCGCCCGCCATCTTCATGGACGGCGGGAACGCTCAGAACGTCGTCAACCTCGGCACCTTTGCTTTCGTCGAGGCGCAGACCGTCGTTCAATACACCGGGTCGTTCTCCCCGGCGATCAACAACAGCGGCGATCTCGCGGGTGACATCCGCACGCGGAACGTGGCCGGCGGAGTCGGGCGGTTGAACAACCTCGCAAGCGGGACGTGGTTTGCCGGGGAGGGTTCGGACGTGGACGTCCTCAACGCCGGGACCATCGAGATCGGGCGTCAGCGCGAAGCCGGTCGGTTCGATACGAGCGTGATCCGGGGTGACTTCACGCAGTTTCGCGGCGGTCGAACCCTCGTCGACGTCGACTTTCTCAATTCTCGGGCCGATTTGCTGACGATCACCGGCGACGCCAATCTCGCCGGTGAGGTGGTCCCCGTGTCGTCGGGTCCGTTGACCAGCGAGGCGGTCCGGTTCGCCCGGGTCCAGGGCGACGTGACGGGAGAACTCCGGGTGGTCGACGACCGTTTCGAGGACGGATCGCTCTTCTTCGATTACGGCGTGACGCGACGGGATCGGGATTTTTTCCTGGGTGCCGAAGCGGATTTCTCGAGTCCGGCGCTGGGCGGGCTGTCGCCGAATCAGCGGGCCGTCGCTGGCTACCTCGATTCGCTCTTCGTGGAGAATCGGGACCGGGACGTTGCGGAGTTTTTCGGCGTGCTCGACCGGAGTACGCGCGGCAACGCCGGGTTGGCCCGACGGTTCATCGACGAATTTTCACCCGGTGCGACGCTGGGGTTCGGGGCGCGGGGGCTCTCGACGGCCCTGTCTTTTCAGACCGCCGCGCTCAACGGGCCGGTCTTCGAGGGGGACACCGCCCGGCCCGCCGAGACGTCGTCGAGTTATTTTCGAACTTACGGACGGTCCGCGAGCCAGAGCGTGCCGGGTGGTTTTTCCGACTTCACCCAGAACAACACGACCTACCAGGTGGGCGGTCAATGGGAAGTCGCGCCGGATTGGTTCGTCGGGGGCGCGGTGGCCTACCAATACGATTGGCTGAACGCGCAGAACGGGAGCGCTTCTGGCGACGGACACACGGGTCTCGCCGCGATCACGCTCAAACACGAGCGCGGGTCCTGGCTTTTCTCCGGGGCGATCTCCGGGAGCGCGGGTTGGTTCGAGACCGAGCGGTCGGTGAATTTGCCGGGGTATCGCGCCGACATCGAGGGACACCCGACCGTGCAGACCGTCAGTGGCGCGTTGCGGGCCGCCTATTCGCTGGAGTTCGACAAATTCTACGTGCGCCCGATGCTGACGCTGAGCACGAATTACGTTCGGGCGGGAAGCTACACGGAGAGCGGTGGGGGGCTTTTGGATCTGGAGGTCGAGGAGAACGACGATTTTAGTTTCGTCGCGAGTCCGGGGGTCGAGCTGGGGCTGCGGACGGACTTTGAGAACGGGATGATCCTGCGTTCGTTTGTGGTGGGGAGTGTGAACGTATCGACCGGCGGGGATTGGACGCAGACTTCGCGGTTCGCCGAGGCCGCGGGCGGCGCGGGCGAGTTTGGCACGACGATCCCGGTCGATACCGTGTCGGGCCGGGTGACGGCTGGCTGGCAGGTGCAGACGAGTGAGCGGACGAGCGTGTCGGTGCAATACGAGGGTGAATATTCGGGTAACGTGGTCAGCAACGGTGGCGCGGTGGGGTTCAAACTGCAGTTCTGACGTTTGAACCGGTTTCCGTTCGCACGCGGGACGCGTGCGTTCCCCTTGCGGCTTGATTGTTGGGCGGGGTCGGGTCAGCGTGCCCAGCGAATCTTTAACCCTTCTTTTTTATGAAATTTGGAATGATTGGTCTCGGGCGCATGGGCGCGAACATGGTGCGCCGAACGCTGCGGGACGGGCACGAGTGCGTGGTCTTCGACATGAACCCGGACGCGGTGAAGGAACTCGTGGGCGAAGGCGCGATCGGGTCGGAGTCGATGGAGGATTTCGTGGCCAAGCTGGAAGCCCCGCGGAATTGCTGGATCATGATCCCGGCGGCGATCACGGACAAGGTGGTCGATCAGCTGGCCGAGCTGTTGGACGCGGACGACACGATCATCGACGGGGGGAACTCGTACTTTCGCGACGATCGGCGGCGGGCGGAATTTCTCAAGCCGAAAGGGATTCACTACCTCGACGTCGGGACGAGCGGGGGTGTGTGGGGCCTCGAGCGGGGTTATTGCATGATGATCGGTGGTGAAGACGTGGCCGTGAAGCGGATGGATCCGATTTTCAAATCTCTTGCGCCCGGGAAGGGCGACGTGCCGCCGACGCCCGGCCGCGAGAAGCTCGGCGGGACGGCGGACATGGGTTATCTGCACTGTGGGCACAATGGAGCCGGGCACTTCGTGAAAATGGTGCACAATGGGATCGAATATGGGCTGATGGCTGCGTTCGGTGAAGGGTTCGACATCCTCGCAAACGCCAACATCGACTTGAAAGAGCACGCGCAGGACGCCGAGACGGCCCCGCGGATGAACAACGATCTGGACTATGAATTTAACCTCGCCGACGTCTCGGAAGTCTGGCGGCGCGGCTCGGTAATCGGCTCGTGGTTGTTGGATCTGGCGGCGATCTCGTTCGCGGGAGATCCGAAGTTAGATGGGTATTCTGGGCGCGTTTCGGACAGTGGTGAGGGTCGGTGGACAATCATGGCCGCGATCGAGGAGGCGGTGGACTGCGACGTGCTGACGTCGGCGCTTTACGGTCGGTTCCGGTCGCGGAAGGAACACACGATGGCGGAGAAGGTGTGCTCGGCGATGCGGTATCAGTTCGGCGGGCACTTGGAGAAGGCCGCGGGGGGCTAGAAACACAATGCGTTTGAACAGAAGGAAACGAAGGGGACGCTCGCGACCTCTGTGACCATCTGAACGGGTATTCTTTTTTTCCTTCGTTACCTTTCGTGCAAGACCGCATCTCCGGATGACACCTTCCGTGAATTGACGTAGCGTCTCGCCAATGTTCGATGTCGCGATTATTGGGGGGGGGCCGGCGGGGAGCACGGCGGCGACGTTGCTGGCGAAGAAAGGGCGGTCGGTCGTTGTCTTTGAGCGGGAGAAATTTCCACGGTTTCACATCGGAGAATCTTTGTTGCCGTTTTCGATGTCGGCTCTGGATCGACTGGGAGTGACGGAAAAGGTCGAGGCGGCGGGCTTCATGCCCAAGCACGGCGCGGAAATCGCCGCGGGGACGGGGGAGCGGGAGGTTAGGTTTTACTTTAAACATGGATTTCGCCCCGAGCGGGAGACGGCGTTGCAGGTGGAGCGGTCGCGGTTTGATGAATTGTTGCTGGACCATTCTGCGGAGTGCGGTGCCGAAGTGCACGAGGAGACGGGGGTGCGGGAGGTGGACTGTTCGAAGGAGGGAGTGCGGTTGCGGGTCGCGGGACCGGATGGGAACCAGCGCTGGGAGGAGGCGCGCTATCTGCTGGATTGCAGCGGAAGGAACGCGGTGGTGGGTCAGCGGTTTGACCTCAAAAGGGTTTATCCGAAGCTGAAGAAATTCGCGATCTTCGCCCACTACGACGGCGTGGCGATGCCCGACGGCGTCGACGGGACGTTGACTCGGATGGTGCGGACGGAGCGTGCGTGGTTTTGGTTAATCCCGCTGTCGCGGACGCGGACGAGCGTCGGGGTCGTGATGGACACGGCTCGATGCAAGGCGGCGGGGCTGACGCCGGAGGCCATGCTGGCGCGGGAGATCGCGGAGACGCCGACGATGCAGGCGCGGATGGGCGCGGCGGTGCTTGCGTCGAAGGTTCACGCGAGCGGCGACTACTCCTACCGGAGCGATCGGTTGCACGGGGACCGCTGGCTGCTGGCGGGGGACGCGGCGGGGTTCATCGACCCGATCTTTTCCAGCGGAGTCTTTCTGGCCCTTCTCGGTGGTGAGCGAGCGGCGGATGCGCTCGACGCGGCGTTGAAGGACTCGCGGGTGGCGGGTCGGGAGTTCGCGGCGTATTCGAAGACGTTGCGGAAGGTGATGAAGCTTTACCTTGAATTCGTGAACGGCTGGTATCGGCGCGAGTTCGTCGAGACGCTGCTCAACCCGACGGAATTTTTCGACGTGGTGCCGGCGGTGAACGCGGTGTTGGCGGGAAATCTCGGCACCGAATTTGCGATTCGGTGGCGGCTGTGGGTCTTTCGGGCGGTGGTGGCGGCGCAGCGGGTTTTACCGTTGTCGCCTCGCGTGGCGCTGGGTTGAAAATGCGGTCGAAGGTCGGAACGTCGAAGGTCAAAGGTCTGGGTTTGGCCGGTTGCGCGGCGGTCTTTTTGGTGGGTTGCGCGGTGACGTTGCCGGACTTCGCAGCGACCGAGTCGCGGCGGGCAGCGGTGAGTGTGAAAGGGGACGTGGGTGAGTTGGAGGCGCGCGGGACCTTCGCGCGCGATCAAGCCGGGAACGTGCGGATCACCATCGAGTCGGATGAGGAGGTCATGTTGACGCTTGCGCGGATTCCTGGGGGGTGGGCGGCGGTGGGGCCTCTCGCGCAGGGCGGCTTTTCGGGGCACCCGGACAACGCGCCACCGTATCTGTCGGGTTGGATCGTTCTTGGCGAGGCGTTTGAAGCGGCGACGCACATGCAGGGGCGGAAGGCGGAGTATCGAAACGGCAGGCTGAGCGTTACATTTACCTTTGAAGAGGTGCATCTCAGTTCCATGGAAGTCGTGGCGGTAGCCACGGGTGAACGGTATCGGGTCCGGTTCTAGCCGGCGGTCAGGCCGCAGAACTGAGGGTGCGTGCGAAGCGAAAGTTGGTCACCGGGGATCGAATTGATCGTGCAACGAGATCGATTGAGGCGCTAGCATGCTAGTTGGCATGCAAAGCACGGCAAATCTGTGGGATGAGCTTTGCCGGGATCTGGAAGCCCGGCGGGCTTTGGAGAATGCTGAACAGTGCGGGGCGGCGGCGAGGTCGTTTGAAGATGCCGCGAAACAGGTTTTCGCTGCGGACTCACCGCGGCTGCAGGACGCGCTCGAGATCACCGGCGACATCCACCAAACCAGCGGGACCACGGACGATGCGATGCGGTGTTTCGGCGAGGCGCTGAAAATGGCGCGTGCCGCGGGGATGCACGCGGCGGTCGCCCGGATCGCGACGAAACTTGCGATGATGTCGGAGGGGGTAGTCGATCCGAAGACGACGGTTCGGTTTTACGTTCAAGCCATCGAAGCGATGGAGCGGGCTAACGAGAATTCGCAGAAGCCGACAATGCTGAACAACTTGGCTTCCTTGCACCAGCGCACCGGGGATGCTGAAGCTTGCGAGCGGACCTATCGGCGGGCGCTGCGCGAGGCGGAAAAGCTCCACGGTCCCGACCACCAGGAAGTCGCGCTCATCTCGAACAACCTGGGCGTGGCGCTGATGGAAGCGGGGCGGCTGGATCAGGCGGAAGACTTTCACCTGCGAGCTCTGGCGATCCGTGAGCGAAACTTTGGCGGGCGGCATCCGGAGGTGGCCCAGTCGATGAGCAATCTGGCGGCTGTCTACGCTGCGCGAAAACGCTACCCACAAGCGGAGAATTTTTACCGGGCAGCGATGGATACGCTTTCCAGCTTTCGCGGGCCCGATGATCCCGAAATGGTCGCGATGCGCCGTGATTACGAGTCCCTACCGCCGGTCCGCTTGCGGGGTCTGTCGAAGACACGGAAGTTGGCGTGAGATCGGGTCCGGGGCGGCGCGGCTGGATCAAGAGCGTGGTCGAGGTCGGATTGTTTGGCGCGGTTGCGCTGATCTGCGGTTGCGACGGATCGGACGAACGGACGGCGGAGGGCGATACCGTGCTGAGCGTGTTGATGGAGCCGGATGGTCGGGGCGCTTGGAGGGAGCTGTTTGATCGGTTCGAAGCTGCGTACCCGGGTGTCCGGGTGAATCTGGTGGAAGGACCCGCGGCGACGGACTCGCGGGAGGATCTCTACGTGAATGCGCTCCTCGCCGGGAGCGACGACTACGACCTGGTCTACGCCGACGTGATCTGGGTGCCGAAATTTGCGGCGGCTGGCTGGCTGGAAGATTTGACGGATTATTGGGACGAGTGGGAGGACTTCGTCCCGGCGAGTATCGACGGGGCGACGGTGGGCGGGCGGATCTATCGAGTCCCGACGCAACTGAATGGCGGGCTCCTCTACTACCGAAAGGACTGGCTGGCAGAAGCGAACTTGCAACCGCCGCGGACATTTGGGGAGCTGCGGGCGATCTCGGAGCAGCTGCAGGGCGAGGGGCGCTGGGGATTTGTCTGGCAGGGCAAGCAATCCGAGGGTCTGATTTGCGATTTCGTTGAAGTGTTGCGGGGGTTTGGTGGGTATTGGATCGATCCGGACACGGGAACGGTTGGTCTGGAGGAGCCCGGAGCGGTGGCGGCGTTGAAGTTTCTACAGGACAGCGTGGGGACGATTTCGCCGCCGGGCGTCACCACCTACGCGGAGGAAGAAAGTCGACTGCTCTTCCAGGGTGGTGGCGCCGTTTTCTTGCGCAACTGGCCTTACGTTTACAAATCCTTGGCGGCGGATGGCTCGAACCTGCTCGAAAATGTCGGGATCATCCCAATGCCGGCGAATCCTGGCGGCGAATCGGCGGCAACGTTAGGTGGCGCTGGTTTTGCCATCGTCGAGTCGAGTCCAGCGAAGCGGGAGGCGTGGGAGTTGATTGAGTTTGTCGCCTCGGCTGAATCGGTCCGCTTGATGAACGACCGAATCGGGTTGCAGCCAGCGAGGCGGAGCTTCTACGAAGATTCGGACGACCCGGTGCAGGCGGAACTCTACGAAGTGCTCAAGCGAACGACCCCTCGACCGCAAATCCCGCAATACGCCCAAGCGTCCGACATCCTGCAGCGTCACCTGAGCGCGGCGATTACCGGGCAAGCGACACCGGAAGAGGCACTGGCGGCGGCGGCGCGGGAAACGCGGCTGCTGCTCGGACGGTCGGGGAATTGATCGCAACGTTCGGTATAGCATTGGAACCCTTCCGCTCCCATTTTCTCGGCCGTTACCCGCCGTCACACTTGATGTCCTTCGGCGCCTGAGACAGCCTCGCTTAGCGCCCGCCACGACCCGCGTATGCATCGAATTCTCCTCCTAACTTCTGAGGCCCAGATCGAATCTCGGATCGGCGAGTTGCTCGCCGAACGGATGCGGTCCCAATACCTGCTACGAGCCGAACGGTTGACCGTTGCGAGCGTTCCACCGATTAACGAGCGTCCGCCCGACGTGGTGCTCGTCGAGTTGCCCAGCGATGGGGAGCGCGCCGAGACCGCGTTGGAGCGGGTCATCGCGGTGGTGTCGCCGATCCCGCTCATCGCCCTCACGACGGTCGAGCACTCCGAGATCGAATCGATGACTCTGCGCCGCGGTGCGCAGGACTGTCTACTGCTACCGGAGCTGACTTCAAGGTCGCTGGTTCGAGCGATCCACCACGCGATCGAGCGGGCGTCGGTGGAACGCAAATTAGCACGCGAGCAGGAGATGCTGAGCAACCTGCTCGATCAGCTGCCGGACCGGATCTATTTCAAAGATCTACAGAGCCGCTTTCTGCGGGTGAACCGATCGATGCGGAAGCTTTTCCGTGCGAAGGACGCGAGCGCGGTGATCGGGAAGACGGACCACGATTTCTTCACTTCCGAGCACGCGCAGCCAGCGTTGGCGGACGAGCGGGAGGTCATCCGAACTGGCGAGCCGATCATCAATAAACTTGAAAAAGAGACTTTGCCGGATGGGGAAGTGCGGTGGTCGCTCACGTCGAAACTTCCGCTGCGGACGGACGACGGCGAGATCACGGGGACATTCGGAATTACGCACGACATCACGCAGATGAAACTGCTCGAGGATGCCGTGGACGCCGAGCGCCTGCGATTCAAGGATCTCTCGGAGGAATTGCGGGCAAAGAACTTGCAGCTCGAGCAGGATCTCGTGATGGCGAAGGGGATTCAGGAGGCCCTGTTGCCGGGGGCCGACGTGGTGTTTCCAAGCGAGGCCGAGGGCGGGGAGAGTCGGCTGCGGATCTCGTCGGTCTACCGCCCGGCTTCGGCGGTGGGCGGAGATTTTTTCACGATTCTCCCCATCTCGAGTCGGGAGGTCGGGGTGCTCATCTGCGACATCATGGGGCACGGTCTGCGAGCGGCATTAGGGACGGCGATCGTGCGAGGACTGATCGAGCAGGTGAAAGACCAAGCTGGCGAGCCGGATCGTTTCCTGACGAGCCTGAACCTGGGGTTGCGGGCCATCTTGCGGAACATCGACGAGCCGCTGTTGGTGACGGCTTTCTATCTCGTGATGGATGTTGAAACGGGCGAGATCCGGCTGGGTTCGGCGGGTCACCCGGGACCGGTGCTCTGCGATGGACGGACCGGGGAGGTCCGGGAGGTGCCACTGGAGCGGGATCAGCGCGGACCGGCCCTGGCGATCTTCGATGAGGCGGTTTACGGGGTAGAGTCGTTGCGCTTGGAGCGCGGGGATCGGCTCCTCCTCTTCACGGACGGGGCCATCGAAATGAGCGATCCAGCCGGGCACGTGATCGGGTTGGAGCGATTCATCAAGTCCGCCCAGTCGCACGCCAGGCTTGGTGCGGAGCAGCACTGCGAGAGCGTGCTGGCGGACATCCAGCAGTCAGCCGGTGGCGCGGAGTTTGATGACGACGTGTGTCTGGTGGCGCTCGAGCGCGAGTAAAGCAGCCGCGCTCGGCGTGCGCTATTTTTTCTCGATGAGTGCGTAGGCGTTGTGATTATGGATGGACTCGAAGTTCTCGGCTTCGACCCGGTACCAGAGGATGTTCGAATCGGCGTCGCAACGCACAGCAACGTTGCGGACGAGATCCTCAACAAACACGGGGTTGGCGTAGGCGCGCTCGGTGACGGCTTTTTCGTCCGGTCGCTTGAGCAGGCTGTAGAGCTCGGAACTCGCACTTTCCTCGACGAGGCGAATCATGTCCTCGATCCACATCGATTTGTCGGTGCGAACCGAGAGGGTGACTAAGCCGCGTTGGTTGTGCGCGCCAGCTGCGGAAATCGCTTTCGAGCAGGGACAGAGCGTCGTGACGGGGACAAGCGCGGTGACGATGAACTCGGTTTCTTCGCCGACGACGGAGGCGCTGAAGCGGGCGGTGTAATCAAGCAGGCCAACCGCCCCGGAGACGGGAGCGGCTTTCTCCAGGAAGAAGGGAAATTCGAAATCAACGTGCGCGTTCTCGGAGTGCAAGCGCTCGGTAAGCTGATGGAGGATGCCGGTGATATTGTCGACGTGGAGGAGCGGGCCGTGGGAATTGAGCACTTCGACGAAGCGGCTCATGTGCGTGCCTTTGTGCTGATGCGGGAGATCGACCGTGAGCGCAGCGGTGGCGATGGTATTTTGGACCGCGTGGCTTTTGTCCCGAATTTGAATGGGAAAGCGAAGGGCTTTGACGCCGACGCGGTCGATGGCAATCTGACGGTTGTCGGGTTCGCTTTGGGTGTCTCGCAGGGTCATGAGTTGGAGGGGCAGAGGAAATCAGGAATCCGTCGCCGCGGACAATATCCGTTTTCCAAACGTCCGACGGGGCGGGTAGGATGCGATGGATTTGAAAATGCCAATGCCGCCCCGAGATGCTTCGATCGATGACGCCGCTGTGACCACCGCCACCGGCAAGGGGTGGGGTGAGTGGTTTGCATTGTTGCGGGCGGCTGAGCTGGATGCGGGCTCGTCCGGGGAAGTGACGGATTGGCTGGATCGCGAACACAGTGTGCCGAGTTGGTGGCGGCAGGCGATTGCGACGGAGTTTGAGCGCGCCGGGGAGACGGCGGATTGCATCGAGATGCCAGATGGTTTCGAAGTCGAGGTTTCGGCCACGCTTCTCGCGGGCCGGGAGGCCGTCTTCCAGCTGTGGGCGGACGATGGCTTACGGGCCAGGTGGCTGCGGAGAGCGGATCTGGCGATCACGGACCTGCGACCGACTGAGCGGGTGAGAGCGCGGTGGCTTCCGCTCGACTCGGAGTTAGAGGTCGATTTGGCCGAGATCAACGCGGGGGAGACTCTGATTAAGCTTCGGCATTGGAAACTTCCCAACGCGCAGGCGGCTGAAAAGCTGGAGCGTTTCTGGCAGATGGTGATCGACCGGATGCGGGAGCACGTGATCGATTAAAGCGATGCAGGTGTGGAGCAGAGTGGCGGAGCGGGACTCGTCCGTGACGGACGTTGAGGTGAGGGGTCTCGTAGCCGAAGCCGTGCGGGACCTCCAGTCGGCGGGGCGACGGATACTTGTGATCGTCCCCGATGCCACCCGGACGGCTCCGGTGGGGCCGGTGTTCAAGGCGCTGCACGCGGCGGTCGCAGGCCAAGCGGAGGCGTTTGACGTGATGGTCGCACTCGGGACGCATCCGCCGATGACGGAGGCCGGGATCTGCGCGCGACTGGAGATCACGGAAGAGGAGCGGCGGACGGATTACGAACGGGTCGAGCTACTGAACCACGATTGGAACAACGACGATGCGCTAACGGTGATCGGAACGATCCCGGCGGCGGAGATCGCGGCTCTGTCGGGTGACCGGTTTGCGATGGACGTGGAAGTGCGGATCAATCGAGCGGTGCTGGGCTACGATCAGATCGTCATCATCGGCCCCGTCTTCCCCCACGAGGTCGTCGGATTCTCCGGGGGGAACAAGTACCTCTTCCCGGGTGTGAGCGGCCCCGAGGTACTCAATTTTTTCCATTGGCTCGGCGCTGTGATCACAAATCCGATGATCATCGGGAGTAAATGGACGCCGGTGCGGCGGGTGGTGGACCGGGCGGCGGCGTTGGTCCCGGTCGAGAAACTGTGTTTTTGCCTCGTGGTGAGCGGCGGCAGGTTGGCGGGTATTTTTGCCGGGACGCCGGAGGAAGCGTGGGACGCAGCGAGCGATTTGTCGGCCCGGGATCACGTGGTGAAGGTGCCAAAGCCCTTCCACACGGTGCTGTCGCAGGCTCCCACGATGTACGACGAGCTGTGGGTCGGCGGCAAGTGCATGTATAAGCTCGAGCCGGTCGTGGCCGATGGCGGTGAGCTCATCATCTACGCGCCGCACATCAACGAAGTCTCGACCGTGCACGGGGAGACGATTCGTCGGATCGGGTATCACTGCCGCGATTATTTCCTCAAGCAGTGGGACGCATTTAAAGACGAATCCTGGGGCGTGCTTGCGCACTCGACGCACGTGCGGGGGATTGGAGAGTACGCCGATGGCGTCGAGCGCTGCCGGATTCGGGTGACGCTCGCGACGGGCATCCCGGAAGCCGTCTGCCGGGAAATCAATCTGGGCTACCGGGATCCGGCGACCATCCGGGTCGGAGATTTTGAGGGCCGGGAAGATGAAGGTGTGCTCTACGTGCCGAAGGCGGGGGAGATGTTGTATCAGCTCGAGGACAAGCCGGAGTGGGCGGAGGCGGGATGAGGTCATGCGTTCACTCACGCTGACGTGGCCGGGGGCGCAATGATTCTGGCGTTGGACATCGGGACGTCGTCGTGTCGTGCGGCGGTGTTTGGTGACGACGGTGTGCGTGTCGCTGGGTCGATGGCTCAGCGAGGCTACCGGCTGGAGACGGATGCGGATGGGAAGGCCGTACTGAACCCGGTGGAACTCCTTGAGGCGGTGCGGTATTGCGCGGACGTGGCTGGGACGGGAGTTGGAGACGTGCGGGGGGTCGGTATGTCATGTTTCTGGCACAGTCTGGTGGGCGTTGATTCCGGCGGCCGGGCGATGACGCCGATCTACACGTGGGCGGATTCGCGGTGCCGGGAAGATTCTGAGCGGTTGCGGGCCGAGCTGGATGAGCGGACGATCCACGCTGAGACGGGCTGCATGCTTCGCGCTTCTTTCTGGCCGGCGAAGCTCCGGTGGTTGCGGCGGACGGAGCCGGGCACGTTCGCCAGTGTCGATCGGTGGATCTCCCCGGCCGAGTGGTTGCAGTGGCAACTTACGGGTGTCGCGACCTGCGCAGTCGGGATGGCGACCGGAACGGGGTTGTTTGATCCGACAAGCGGGCGTTGGAGTGAGCGCATGTTGGAGGCATGCGGCATCGGGGTCGCCCAGCTGCTCCCGGTGTCCGATGCGCCTACGGAGTGGCGAGGCGGTGAATTTTTCCCGGGGATCGGCGACGGCGCGGCGAGTAATCTCGGTTCGGGGGCCACGCGGCCGGGGCGGGCGGCGATCAATTTCGGAACGAGTGCGGCCCTGCGGGTGATGCGGGAAGGGATCGAGGTCCGGGCACCGTTCGGACTGTTCGCCTACCGGGTCGATGCTCGGCGGTATCTGGTCGGCGGTGCCGTGAGCAACGCCGGGAATCTGTTCGCTTGGTGCGGGCGGGAATTTCGGCTGCCGGGAGACGCGGAGCTCGAGGTTGCGATGCGGTCGCGAGTCACGCCGGAACACGGTCTGTCGGTGTTGCCATTTTGGAACGCCGAGCGCGCACCGCATTGGAACGAGGACGACGCGGGATCGATCGTCGGCATCCGGCAAGCAACGACCGCTTTGGACCTCACGCAGGCAATCCAGGAAGCGACCTTTTACCGGATGGCCGCCGTTGCAGAATCCATGTCGGAACGAATGATGTGGATCGTCGCGGGAGGCATCCTTAAATCGGGCTCGGCGATGACGCGCCTGGCGAATGTGCTGGGGCAACCGATCTACGCAAATCCGGAGCCGGAAGCGTCGTTGCGGGGTGCGGCGGTCTTCGCCTTGGAGAAATGCGGCGTCGAGCCGGTCGAGCAGATTTTCAGTGAGCCCGTTGAACCGGAGCCGGAGATCCACGCCCGATACCTCGAAGAACGGCAACGGCAGCAACGGCTGGAAGATTTGATGAACAAGTGGGAGTGGCAATGAACTTGACGGTCAACGAAATCTATCTCTCCGTCCAAGGTGAGAGCACGTGGGCTGGGTTGCCGTGTGTCTTTGTGCGACTGACGTTTTGCGACCTCCGCTGCACTTATTGCGACACCGAGTATGCTTTCTACAAGGGCGATAAGCGGACGGTGGATGACATCGCTGCGGAGGTGCTTGCGACCGGGTGTCCGCTGGTCGAGATCACGGGAGGCGAGCCGCTGCTCCAAAAAAACGTACTTCCTTTGATGGCTCGCCTCTGCGACGAGGGCCGGCAGGTGCTCATCGAGACGAGCGGGGCGCATGACATATCCGTCATCGATCCGCGGGTGCATCGGATCATGGATTTCAAAACGCCGTCGAGCGGCGAGGTCGCGCGGAATCTGACCTCAAACGTCGTGCATCTGGCGAAACGGGACGAGGTGAAGTTCGTGATCGGATCACGGGAGGATTACGAGTGGACGCGGGATCAGATGCGGGAGCATGGATTGGCCGCGCGGGTGGGGGCGGTGTTATTGAGTCCGGTTTTCGGGAGCGTCGATCCGCGGGACATCGTGGCCTGGATGCTGGATGATCGATTGGAGGCGCGGTTCCAGCTGCAGATGCACAAATTCATCTGGGACCCGAAGAAAACCGGGGTTTGAGCATTCCAATTCAGAAACGTAAGATCGGACCATGAAGGCGACGTTGGTGAAGGATTTTCGGTTCGAGTCGGCGCAGACTCTGCCGAACGCGGGGGCAGGGCATAAGTGCGGGAAGATGCATGGACACAGTTTCCTCGTGGAGATCTCGATCACGGGCGAGGTGAATCCGGAAACGGGCTGGATCTACGACCACGCGCGGATTTCGCGGGTGATGAATCCGCTGGTCGAGTTGATGGATCACGCTTACCTGAACGAAATCGAAGGTTTGGAGAACCCGACGATTGAGCTGATGGCCGCTTGGTTCTGGGAGCGGCTCGCCCCGGGCCTGCCGGGCCTGAGCGAGATCGTCATCCACGAGACGCCGACGGCGCGGGTGCGCTACCGGGGAGAGTAGGGACGCAGTGGCGTCGAAACGTTGCCTTCACCCGGCGCGATTTCAGCATGTAGGCGGTCCAAACGGCGAAGCTGATTAAGCTGAATCCCAATTCCGCAAAGTCGTCGGCCTCCGATCCGAATCCGTCGAGCATGAGGCGCGGATAAATGACGACGTGAGCGAGGTAGACGTTCGTGGCCGCCGCCACGGCGATGTAGGCGGCTGGAAAAATCCGGTAGCGACCGAGGAACAACGGGATGAGCGCGACGTGGAAGAAAAAAAGAGTGAGGAGCCCGGCGATCACACTGAAGTAAAAGCCCGCGTGCGCGAGGGTTTCGCCATTCCAGCCTTCCGCGGTGAAGGCATCCCATTGGTGCTGGTTGAGCGCCGAGACGATCTCGGGTCCGACCTCGGGAATCATGACCGCCGGGGAGACGACGACGCCGAACCCAACGAGAAAGAGCCAGCCCCGCAGACCGACGAGCCGGGAATTCACCGGTTCCGCGAGCGGTGGGGGTGGTCTCGGGTCAGTGCGGAACAACCGCCAAATTCCGAAGGCGCAGCCGATGGTGATCGCGAGAAGGAGCGCTGCCACGATGGGACTGAACTTCCAGGGTCCGTTTTCGTCCAGCCGCCGGTCCGAGGAGAGGGAGAACCAGATCGCGTCCCAACTCTTGCGAGCGGCGGCCTGGTAGGCTGCCGTATCGGCGGCAGGAACTGAGCGGACGAGGCCTCGGTAGTGGGCGTCGATTTCGACCGTTTGGTTCCGGGTTTTGGTGACGTAAGAAAAGTCGAACCACGCGTTACGGACTCGGAAATCCGACTCGTCGCTCGGCCATTCCTCGGGGAGGTTGATTCGCGTTTGGAACTCGAAGTCGCGTGGCCAGGGAAGCTCGTAGGGCCACTCGCGTTTCGATTGAGCCGGCCAATTCAGTTGGTTTTCGAGTTCCGGCTGATGAAAATCCGCCCTACGAATCATGGGATCGTCCGCGTCGTCTACCCAGAATGACGCGATTTCGTAGGATTCGCGGACGATGAGCGTGTTTGCATCCGTGTCGTCTTGGATCTCGAGTTCCGCGGTCGTCGTGACGTGGGGATAGTCTTTGGCGTAATAATTGAGGTAATCCTCCTGGACCTGGCGGGCACTTGATTCCCGTAGCCAGCGGCGCTTGCGTTCGGCTTGAGAGCCGGTCGAGGTGGTGACGATGGTCATCACGGCCGGATCGTCGCTTGAGGTCGGGGGGACGTTGAAGGTCTGGCGGACGTGGATTTTGCCGAGCGACGCGGGTCGCGGTTCGACTACGCACAGTTCGGTCTCGCCCGGTTTGATGCGCAGCCCGAAGCCGTAGGGTGGGATGTAGAGCTGATCGAGCGGGCCCCGCTGGAGCGGACGGGTGGGGTCGAGGAAGTAACTGGCGTTGGGGAGGATGACCTCGGCGATGACGTGATTGAAGGCGTAGGGAGAAGGGAGCGCCTCGCGAACGCCACGTTGCCAGCGCGTATTGACGAGGATGGGGTGGACGGTGATGCCGAGTCGCGCCAGCACGTTTCCGAAGAGATTGAGTTTCTCTTTGCAGTCGCCGAATCGCTGGCCGAAGACCTCGGCCGCCGGGCGGGGTTGGTGGGAGTTGACGCCCGTTTCGACGCCAAAGTAGCGGACCTCGTTTTGCACCCAAGCAAGGGCGGCAGAAACTTGTGCTTCCGTGGTCGGCAACCCGCCGATGCGGGTGATCTCCGCTTCGAGCGCTGGCGGTAAGGCTTGCTGGAAATCGTAGAGCGGGATCGCCCATTCGACAACCTCGCTCCAGCGGTTGAAGTCGCTGATCTCAATCCAAGGGTAGACGTTGATCCAGGGCGGAACGTCGTCTTCCGAGCGGATCACGGCGGGGGAACCGATCCGCCATTCGAGGAGATTTTCGGTGAGGGTCTCGGCGATGTCCGTCGCGTGCCGCCGCACGTGGAGGGGGCGAGTCGGATCGGTCTCGATCCGGTGGCGGATGGTCTCAATCGGCTCGTCGAAGCCGACCTCGAGCGAATCGTAGAAGTGTCCACCCATCACCGGATTCGCGCCGGTTCGGGTGAAGGAGTAGCAGATCACGTCGCCGACCCGCACATCGGGGAGGCGAACGATCACGGTGATGCGGCCATCGAGGATGAAGTTGTCGAGGTCGGTTTCTCGCTGGAGCGTCGAAACGAGGTCCGGCTCCAACCGTTGAGTCCACGTGCCGTCGCGCAGGACGTCGACCTTGTGGAGAGCGAGGGTTTCGTATTCAGGATCGATGACGATGCGGATCTCAGAACCGTGCTGGACGCCGGTCTCGTTGACGATGTGGCGGGCGAATTGACCGTAGGACTCCTCGGTAGCCTGCCGAATGAATTCGTCGGTGAGGAAATAGTAGATCCCGTTCGCGAGTTCGTTGGTTGGGCTGGAGACCGGGACCGTGCATGGGAGCGGGGTGGCCCACGATGGTTCGGGGGCGATGGTGTAGATCTCCGCGAAGCTGCTGTTGACGATCGCAATGAGCGTCCCGGCGACGAGTGAAGTCACCGTCCGCGCCCGGCCGCGCGGTCGAGGTTGTTCGTGGCTGCGGAGGTCACGACGCTCTGACGAGAGGGTCTTCTTCCGTCGACTCCTCCGATCGGGACCTGACATTTCGTGGAGATCTTGGGTCATTTGGGCAGAGAAAAAGCCGGTCGCGTGGCGCGACCGGCTTTTCTGATTTGGTGGTCTTAGAGCTGAGTTACAGCTTCATGCGAACCATGGCCTCGTGCTCTTCGTCGGTGCAGGGGGCGTTGAGCGGGACGCTCGTGGCCTTGTCGCTGTTGCCGACGAGGTCTTTCTCGTTGAGGTAGGCCTCAAGTTCTTCGCCGCTGATGTCGGCGACCATCTCGCCGTTGACCTCGACGCAGGGGGAGAGCGGTTGACCGCTCCGCTGCTCCATCTCCCAGCGAAACGCTGGGTTCTGGATGATGTCTTTCTCCGTGTAGGGGAGGTCGTATTTGGCGAGGACGGCGCGGACGCCGGCACTCCAGCCACAGGTGGTCTTCAGGTAAGCGGTGATTTCTGGTTTTGCCATGGTGTGTGTAGTTACGCGTGGAGTTCGTGGATCGCGAACGATTAGTTCTTTCCTTCGCCCGGACGATATTCCTCCTGGGCGATCTGGAAGGCGGCTGCGAGTCCGACGAGATCCTCGCCGGGCTTGACGCCTTCGAACGCAGCGCTCTCCTTCTCGACGTCTTCCATCGAGTAGTTGGCTGCCTTGATCGAGAGGCCGATGCGCCGATCGTTTTTGTCTATCTTGATGACGCGGCTTTCGACTTCGTCGCCGACCTTGAGGATGTCCTTAACCTTCTCAACGTGATCTTCGCTGAGCTGCGAGATGTGGACGAGGCCATCGATGTTGCCTTCGAGCTGCACGAACGCACCGAAGTTGGCGAGTTTCGAGACGGTGCCCTTGACGAGATCGCCGATCTTGAACTGACCTTCGATGTCCTTCCATGGATCGCCTTCGAGTTGTTTGACACCGAGGCTGATGCGCTGGTTGGCCTTGTCGATATCGATGACGACGGCTTCGACCGGATCGCCTTTTTTGAGGATCTCGGACGGGTGGTTGATCTTGCGGGTCCAGCTGATGTCAGACACGTGGACCATGCCGTCGATGCCTTCTTCGAGTTCGATGAACGCGCCGTAGGCGGTCATGTTGCGGACCTCGCCGGAGACCTGCTTGCCGATCATGTAACGGGATTCGATCTCGTCCCACGGGTTCGGTTCGAGCTGACGGACGCCGAGGGAGATCTTCTGCTCACCGGTGTTGACTCCGAGGACGATGGCTTCGACTTCTTGGCCGAGTTCGAGCACGTCGGACGGGCGAGCGATGCGCTTGGTCCACGAGAGTTCGGAAACGTGGATGAGGCCTTCGACGCCCTCCTCGATTTCCACGAACGCGCCGTAGGGCATGAGGTTGGTGACCTTGCCACTAACGGTCTGGCCAACGGGGAAGCGCTCTTCGATTTTCTCCCAAGGATTGGACTGGGTCTGCTTGAGGCCGAGGGAGACGCGCTCTTTGTCCTTGTTGATGTCGAGGATGACGAGTTCGAGGTTGTCACCGATGTTGACCATCTCAGACGGATGGTTGAGGCGGGCCCACGACATGTCGGTGATGTGGAGGAGTCCGTCGATGCCGTCGAGGTCGATGAACGCACCGAAGTCGGTGATGTTCTTGACGCTGCCGGAGACCATGTCGCCGATGTTGACGGACTCGAGGAACTTCCCGCGCTTCTCGGAGCGCTCGGCTTCGATGATCTCGCGGCGGCTGAGCACGACATTTTTGCGGTCCTCGTTGATCTTGACGATCTTGAAGTCGTACGTGTTGCCGACGAACTGCGTGAGGTCGCGCGGCGGGATGATATCGATCTGCGAGGCGGGCAAGAACGACTCCACGCCGACGTTAACGGTGAGGCCGCCTTTGACGACTGCCTTGACCTTGCCTTTGATGAGACCGCCGTCTTCGTAAACTTTGACGATCTTCTCCCAGTTCTGGCGCTGGGCGGCTTTTTCCTTCGAGAGGACGACCATGCCCTCGTCGTTTTCAAGGCGAACGAGGAGGACCTCGATTTCGTCGCCGACTTCGACCTCTTCGGGGTCTTCGAATTCACTGGCGGGGATGACGCCTTCGGATTTCCAGCCGATGTCGATGAGGAATTCGCGAGAACGGATTTCGAGCACGTGCCCGTTGACGATGCTGCCTTCCTTGTAATTCTTGATTGAATTGGTAAGGAGGTCTTGCAGGGATACTTCTGCCATAAGGATGGTTGAGGTTGATTAAGTTGAAACCACGCTGCCGAGTTGAACTCCGACCGGCATCAATGCGGGTCGGCGGCTGTGGCGGGACGACGAACGTAGTTGATTGCCAGGCTTGCGCAACGTTTTGTTTCGATGTGGCCTCCGTCACGCGAGCACTCGATCTTAAAAAAAGGCCCGCTCGTGACGACAGGCTGTAGAGTCGGAGGGTAGAGTAGGTCTCGGCGCCGGAGAGCTCCTACCTCCCAATCGACGCTTCCCCAACCGCAAAAGCTCTCCCAGATGCCTCATGAAATCGACCATTGCCCACCGTCATGCAACGTTCGGCGCTCCCCTACGTCAGTGTCATCTGCTCGGGTAAGGCTGCTCAAGAGCGGGGCATCCCCTGGCCTCATTCTTCCACTTTGGGAATTGTCGACATTCTGAAACGACTTGCATACAGCGTCGAGATTGTTGATTCAGGCTCGGGTTTGCCGGAGCGCTCGTGAAGGCAGACGGTTTTTGGAGAAGGAGACGACTTCTTGAGCGGGAAGGTCTGGCCAATCGTTGCTTCTAACAGGATCGGACGGTTCTCATGTTTGGCGAAATGCGACTTGCGCTGATCGCCAGCGAGCCGCTTCGAGGGCAAGGATAGAACGACTAGCAGGGCATGCTTCCGTGACACCGATTAAATTTTCTTGCTCCCGTAATCTCTGCAAGTTCGCCTGATCGCGCCAGGGGCTGAATGTGCCGAGAAACGTCGATGTGCCGTGGGATTTCATCTGTTCCCGAATGAAGACGAAGAGGGCTGGCTGGAGGTCACGCTCTGAATTTCGAGACGCGCACCGAACTCTCTGAGCCCCAAAATTCAACGGACCTGCTTGGACCGACAAGGAGGCGGTTCGGGTGATTTCGCTCACGAAGAGAAGAATCTTCGCGGTTTGAATGGCTGACCGCCGGTAATGGCGAACCGAGAGCCGAATTTGAGAGATGGCTTCGCGCCTGATGGTGTCGTTTTGCCCCGCCAAGGGTGGCACGGGATCGTGCGATCCTGCGCCGTGTTAATCGCCATCGGCATCCGCTCGGGCGACGGCCAGCGCGCCATCCTCGGCGTCTCTGTCTCCCTTTCAGAAGCCGAGGTCCACTGGTGCGACTTCCTCTCCAGCCTCAAGGCCCGCGGGCTCGCTCGAACGGGATCGATCATCAGTGACGCTCACGAGGGCCTAAAAGCCGCCCTGACTGCCGTCTTCCCCACCAGCCCATGGAACCCGCTGCCAGTTCCATCACCAGCAGAACACTCAGGCTTACGTTCAGCGCCAGGACCTCAAAGAAGCCGTCGCCGACATCCGCTCGATCGTCTCCTGCCAGTCGCTGAGCGCAGCTCGTGATCAACTCGCTGTCATCGCCGCCAAACACGCCTCCACCGCTCCCAAGCTCTCCGCCTGGATGGAATCCAACCTGCCCGAGGGCTTCACCGTATTCGCCTTCCCAGAACCCGTGCGCAAACGCCTGCGAACTTCCAACCTCTGCGAGGCTCTCAACAAAGCCATCCGAAGCCGAACTCCCGTCGCCGCCATCTTCCCCAACGAGGCCAGTTGCCTACGTCTGGTCTCAGCCATCCTCATGGAGATCTCCGAGGACTGGGAGTCCTCCAAAGCTTACCTCAACCCAGATCTCTTCTCATACCATCTCTCTAGATTAAAATGACATTTGAGTTTTCTGCGAAGAGTTTAGTTGATCGCGCAGCCAGTCGCGTCCAATGAGGGAGAGAACCGCACCTGGATCATCCCAATATCGTTCCAAGGCAGGCAAAGTCGCCCGGCGTAGTTCGGTGATGGTGGCAAAGACTCGATTGCCGAGTTCTTCTTTGATGAGGTCCCAGAGCTGCTCGCAGGGATTTAATTCCGGGCAGTAAGGCGGGAGGTTAATCAGGCGAACTCGATCGGGTAGACGAGCATCACCGTCTTTGAGATGGAACCCAGCCTGATCGCGGATCACGACGTGGATGGCCTCGGTGTCGCTGGCGGCAAGGTTCTCGAGATAGACCCGATCCCATTGTTGGTTGACCGAGGGAAATTGGCAGAAGTGGGCTTGGCCGCTCGTGAGATCGAGCGAGCCGTAGAGGTAGTCCCATTGGTATTTGATCTGGATCTGTCGAGTCACGACGGGACGTTGACCTTTCAATGCCCAGAGCCGCCGCATTTCTGTGTGTAGGCCAAAGCGGGCTTCGTCGCTCATCCAGAGCTTGACCCGGCTGCCGGCAGGAAGTTCCAAGGCGAGAAGCTTTTCCGCAAGCTCTTCACGGAACTTGGCTTGCGCCGCGGGGTCCTTTTTGGAGTGGCTGGGTCGCGGCACCAACAGCACTTCTCCGGCTTTTTTTAACCATCGCCACACCGTTTGATAGGGCCGATCCACCCCGTGGGCCTTTTTGAGCCACCGTTGAGCCGCGACCGCTGTGACGAACTCACCAGCCGCCAATTTGGCTTCAAATTCAGCCTCTATTTCGGCGCTCAGGCCTTTGCGAGTCCCGGCTTTTGGCCCGGGTTTGCCGTAGTTCAATAGCCCTTCAAGTCCCCGATCTCGCAGCGTCCTCAACCACTCGAAAAGATGAGGCCGGGCGATGCCGCAGAGATCCGCAATCTGTTGTGAAGTATGCTCTCCTCCAGCCACCAACTTAACGGCTAAAAGCCGATTCTTTCGCCGCCCATCCTGCTCCTTGCGGTAAAGCTCTGCTACCACTGCGGCTACCTCAGGCTGGCACAATCTCAATTTTCTTCCTGCCATACCAAACCTTACTAACCCTCGCGTAGAATGAAAGCTTATCCACGAGAGTTGGTATCAGTTTGAAATAGGCTGGGACTACACGACCGCGGGCTCCCGGAGCGCGCAGAGCATTTCGACCTTGCGAAGGCGGCAGCGGGCTTGGGCTTCGTCACGAGTCTCACGGCTCGCGCGCACCTCTTCCCGGGTTAGGGGATTCCGGAATTTGATCCAGTAGGAACGTCCTCGTTGATGAAGGTGTGCCGTGGGTTTTTCCAGGAAACCGCCACGGGCACACTTTGCAAAAGTGTGACAACGTCGGTTTCACGGACTCGGTTGAGGCACAACTGCGGGCACATTTTGAGGCACAGTCGCCGAAAACGGAGAAAACCAGCAAACCAAAAGGCCGTTGTAAGAAATTGTCTTACAACGGCTTGAAAGTGGTTGCGGGAGTAGGATTTGAACCTACGACCTTCAGGTTATGAGC
>CAVXHK010000004.1:0-486812 GCA_963761705.1 uncultured Verrucomicrobiae bacterium
GCCGCTTCATCCCCGCGCGAAGCGGGCGATCGCGCGTTGGCTGGTGACAGTTCGAAAACGAGGTCAGGGACTCGATCCGAAGGCACCGTTGTTTTCAAGTCGGCAGCAGGGCCGCGCAATGAGTGCTCGTATGGCTCAGATCCTCGTTGCCGAGGCTGCGGATCGTGCGGGACTAGGCGAGGGGATTTCAACCCATAGCTGGCGCAAAACTTTCGCGTCCCGACTCTACGACGCGACGGGTCACTGTCTTCTCACGGTCGGGGCAGTTCTCGCTCACAGCCCCGCAGATGTGAGAACGACTGCGCGGTATCTTCGATTTTGCATCACTGAAAAGGCGAATGATGCGGTTTTACACTTATGAAAAAACACAACCAAACTCGAACGCTCGCTGAGCAGTATACAACTCAACCTCCTGGAATTACCGGTCGAATTGAACCTGTCCGCACGGACAAATTGGGCAGGAAGGTCTTCCAAGACGGGTCCTACCTCTCCATCACGATGACGGGAGAGAGAGTCTTCGGTAAATATTCTCCGAGCGATTGGATCTCGCAGGAAACAGGCGCACATGACCTCGGCCGACGTGATCGTCTTGCCCGTCGCCGAATGCGACCAGCGTTTCGGAAGGCGACCGCGACATATCCTCGACGGATTTGCCGCGCCTACTGCGCAGGATGGCATTCGATCGCGGCTTGGTAGCCATGCCGAGCGCTCCAATCTTCTCGACGAATAGACGGAGTCAATTAACTGCGTGCTTCGTGAAACTCCGCTTCGCCTCAGTTCTCGCGCTAACAGTGTCTGTCATCTGTTTGGTTGTTACTCCTCCGCAAGCCGCTGATCCCCGCCTCGTCACATGGAATATCACACGAGTGTCCGGTTATAAGTCCCACAGGTTCAATTGGTTAGATTTTAAGGGAGTGAAAGAGTTGAAGTTGGAATCTGCAAGTAGTTCATGGAGAGGAGCTTTCTCAAATGGATGGACACTTAAAAGCTGCAAAGTTCTGTGGAGGGTTCCGGGAAGGTTGAGCTGCTTGTGAAGGATGGCAACCATGAGATAGACCGACATGGCGATCCAGATTTGGGTTTTGACGGCATTGGGGCTCGTGCCGAAGTAATGCTTGATGCGCAGGTGGCCCTCGATCCAGCGGAAGAAGAGTTCGATCTGCCAACGCATCCGGTAAAGACGGGCGATGACCAGTGCCGGCACTTCGAGATTGTTCGTCAGGAAGACCAGGTCGCGGCTGGTTTCCCGGTCGAAGTAGCGGATCTTGCGCAGCAGCCCGGGATAGGCCGCGCGGGCGGTTGCAAGTTTGGGCTTGCCGATCTGATCGCTGCGCAGCCCGGTGCTCTGGTCTACGGGACGGGACTGTTGGCGCGAAAAACGCAGGTTGCCCTTGGCTCGCGTGACGAAGAACGCCGCCGAGGAGGCGATGCGATGGAGCCGGTCGAAATCCATGTATCCGCGATCCATCACGTAGATGGCCCCAGGCTCGAAGATCAGCTCGTCGAGCCAGAGAACGTCGCTTTGACGGGCGCCGGTGACGCGAATACAGGTGGGAATGGGGCCGCGCAGATCGAGCTGAGTGTGCATCTTGATCCCCGCCTTCGTCCGACGAAAATGCGCCCACGGAAAGAGCGTCAAGGACAGATCGACCGTCGTCGAGTCCAGCGCGTAGACTGTGTTTTCCAAGTCGATCCCCAAGTCCTCCCCCGCGTAAAGCGTCCGCGCCTTGGCGATCAGTCCCTGGGCAAGGTCCTCCCACACCCGCCAGTCGCGCACCTCGTTGGCGTCGGCCAGAGTCGAACGGGCCACCGGCTCCCGGAAGCCCAGATGATACAGCGCTTCGGGGCGAGCGTTCAGACACGCTTCGATTTCTCTGAGCCCTTCCCTCCATGTCAATTGGGCAAAAGCCATGCAGATGAGCTGTTGGCGACAACCGAAATGCCGGACTTTCGACTCCGCATTGTAGCGGGTGACATGACGAGAGAGCGTCTTGCGATCCACCAGATCCAGAATTTGAGACAGCACGTATCGACCCGTATTCATGGCCGACGAACGTGCCTGCCAGCATCACGAAATTCAAATGCGTGGCACCCATCTTCATCCGCAAATCCCTCACTTCAATCAACTAACAGATACTCAATCCTCTCTTAACCGGACACCCGTGGGAATATCAAGTGGTTTCCCGGCGGCCGACCGGGAGCATCGGACGCCGACATGGCAACTCAGACGGCGGAAGCGCAAATGATCGGTCGCGACCTAGACCGGACATCCTGCTTCTCGAAGAAATCACCAGCGATGAAGCGACGGAGCAACTCTACTCAGCCGTTCAGGGGTTAAGATACGAATCAAACTTTTTAAAAAATGACCCCTTGCGCTTATTTAGCTTCCGCCGTTTCTTTCACTATAGATCGAATAGATCGGTCGGTAGAACTTAAAAACAAATGAAGACGACAGACGCAAACTCCAACTATTACATCAAAGTTACATACTTTTACCACAACGGCACGTTCAATACTCGTCCCAACGGACCACTCATAGACCAAAACGGGCAGAAGATGCTATTCGACAGCCGCGAAGATGCTAAGAATTTCCTGCTCACTGACAACCATGAGCTAGAGTGGCTCCGTTGCGAGGAAACGAAGCCTGGAATTTACATGACCCGCGGCAATTACTGCTTAAAGCACGGAGAATACTCACCGCCATCTTACATAGTTCGGAAGGAACGAACGCGCCAATAGAAGACGAATTTTGGATGTCCCCCTGCGTATTTGGCAGGTTGGGCAATCCAGTGCGCTTCACGCACGCGACACCCAAGCGCACATCCTTTGCCAACGGAGTAAATGAGCTTGAGTGAGGCGTTTTCCGAAGAGCGTCGCGGTCGAATTGGCGCGAGGACCCGAGCGAGAACCGAGAAAGTATCTTCGTTCATGAGCTTAGTCGGAGCGCGAGCATTTCAAGACCGGAGGGAAATCGAATGGCTATTGGCCGCGATGACCGGGGGGTTCCGGTGGCGCAACCGGGCTCTTGCTATCGCCGGTTGCCGCACGGGTTTGCGGATCACCGAGATTCTGAGTTGGCGGATCGGCGACGTGCTCGATGGCCGCACGCTACGCGATTCTATCTACACCCGGCGCGGGAGCGTTAAAGGTAAGGCGGCCGGTCGCGGCTTCCCGTTGCATCCTGAGGCTCGGACGGCGATCACTCGATGGCTCGTGGACCTCTCTCACTGCGAAGCCACGTTTTATCCCAACCGTCCGCTATTCGGCGGGAGGGAGGGCAAATTCTCCCCAGCGATCAGCCGAAAAAGTGCCCATCGCATTGTCGCTGAAGCGGCGCAGCTAGCAGGACTCCCCGAAGGGATCAGCACGCACTCGTGGCACAAGTGGATTGCCCCAACCGTTCACCGCAAGGGCGGTCACTGCCTCATCAATACGGGGGCCATCTTCGGACGCCGACAGATCTAGACAACTTCGCGATACAGCCGCTCCGTTGCCGTCGATGCCGAGAGCATCCTTCTGAATATTTAAGCCAATTGCGGACGAGCGAAATCCATCGCCCGTCCAACCGAAACAAAAACCGCGTGCGTAGCACGCCCTTACAACACGAAAAACACACCCAAACGAAGTCTGGCAGAATGGTATTACCTTCTGTCTCCCACCAATCCGCGCCGCCCTCAGCCACTCCGGCGAGATCAACTCGGCCGGTTGGTCTTTGAAGATGGATCCCATCTGACAATCAATGCGGTCGGATCTCCGATCTTTGGGTCCTACGATGTAGGCGAGTGGCATGCTCAGGAGATTTCCGCCGAAAACCTCGGTCGATCCGACCGGAGGGGGCGTCGAAGAATGAAGGTGGAATTCCTTGCCGGAAACGCCCGGTATCCGACGTGAGTTCGAGCGGCCTACCGACGGGGGTTTTTCTCGATTCCGACTTGGTCGGGGCCGGCGAAACGGTCAGACGGCGAGCCGATTCTAGGGTCGGTCGTCTCGATGAACGAAGATACCGACCCGAAACTGACAGTAACCTGCAACTATCGCCCCAGGCCGGTGGATATTTACGGAGATCCGATTGGGAGAGATGTGGAGGGTTGAGGGGGGGCGAGTGAATTGATCGCAACTGAATGAAAAACAGGCTCTAGCGCCATTAGATGTCGGGCTCAACCGCAAAAGTATCTTCGAACACCATGAAACCAATCAAACTAATCTCTCTGCCAGAAACCCGTTACACCGACATGCAAGTCGCCATTTTGAAATGGGGCAAAGCCTGCAAAAGAGTTCTCGTTGGCCGAAAGCCCGAGACTCACGCCGCGCTCGTAACGCTGCTCCGCGAACTTCAAGTTGCCGGACATCAGGTTTCCGGCCTTCGCTGTCATCTGCTCGAATATCTTCAAGACGAGACGGAGCCATTCGCGGATGATCTCGAGACGCTCCTGTTCGCAGCTTCGACGCTCGTCGAGCTGGCCTGCGAAGTTAGCCATACACATCGAGTTCAAGTGAAGTGGGACACCCTCCAAAGCTACGACTATTTGTTCGAAAGGTGTGTTCATTTCATTGTTTCGCCGAATGCGACATCCCCCATGCCTTTCGCGCAATGGCGTTTGCTGGATGCTCCCGGAGCCGTGGTTCAAGACACGAGAGTGGAGATCTTTCGGCGGCCGTCCAAGAGTGCCTCCGCGTTGGCCGCAGCAACCGCCTCGACTGATCATTGCACGAGTGCACAGCGTTCAGCCGTTGAGCAAATCGTGGAACTCATTGAGATCAAGCGGGCGGGTTTGAATTTTGCGGGCTGGCAGCCCCGCACCTCCGCGCTGCTTGTTGGTCCAAGCGGTGCCGGGAAATCAACCGTCTATCCGCCCGTTGCCCGAAAAGCGGCGTTGTCATTGTGGACAGCTACGACTGGATCATGGACGCCACGCGGAAGTCAGACTGCGGTTCCCGCCTGCAACCGCTTGCATGCTCACCTCGTTGAAAACGGGCCCTCGTTGATCGTTGTTGATGAGGCCGACAAGATCAGAACGCGAGGCGACAATGCGAACTATTACTCAACGGTCTTCGACGAGATTCTAGCGCTTCTCGATGGAAGGATTGGCGCGTGGGGGTGGTTGCCGGCAGCAGTCGATGCGCTCTCAAAATCTCATTTTGTTTTTAGCGGAAGCTTTCAGGATCTCTACCTCCGCAAGCTCGGCGAGGATGTGATGTTCGCAGAGCAAGTGGAGGATTTGTCGCTCTCCGCAGATGATATTTTCAATGCCGGATGGTTGCCTGCGGAGTTGGTCAATCGTATCGCGGCGACCGTCATCGAGGTGAAACTGCCATCTTGTGAGGAGGTCGCAAGATTGATGGATGCGATCGATGATGCGGCTGGCTTCAATGCGGCGCAGAATGAACACATGCGCGCAGCCAGAGAGGCCGTCATGTCCATGCGGGGATTACGAGCTGCACGAGCATGCCTCGGTCGGTCATGCTCCACGAAGAAGGTAACCGGACAGCTGGTGCAGTTGAGGGATAAGATGGGGTGTTGTAACTCACAAAGCGATTGATAATGAGCTATAGGATGTCATCTTATTCCTCGTGATGCAGGTGAGATGGAATTGGGAAAGGGCCGAGTGGCCCGGCTTTGGCTTCGATCCAGGAAAGCTGGAGAAGCTCGAAAGCGAGTTTTTACTTCAGGCGGGAGCGCTTGTCGGGACCTTGAAACACACCGGTGACGAAGACCGGCAATCGCTCATTGTCAGCCTGATCAGTGATGAAGCCGTGCAGACATCCGAGATCGAAGGTGAAATCCTCAACCGAGAGAGTGTCCAATCATCGATCCGCAGGCAATTGGGTTTGCCGACAGATTTCCGGAAAGTCTCTCCGGCGGAGCAGGGAATCGCGGAAATGCTCAGCGATCTCTATCAGCATTCGCAGGAGCCATTGACCGAGGAAACGCTGTTCAGGTGGCATGCGATGCTGACGAATGGCCGCCGCGACCTGCGAGACATCGGAAGATATCGCACGGGAAATGATCCGATGCAGGTCGTTTCCGGAGCACTGCACGAGCCGAAGGTTCATTTTGAGGCGCCCCCCTCCGAAGCCGTGCCCGGCGAGATGAAGAAATTCCTCGAATGGTTCCAAGAGACCGGCCCGTCGGCCAATCGGCCGCTTCCACTCCTGACCCGCGCGGGCATTGCTCATCTCTATTTTGTGAGCGTCCATCCTTTCGAGGATGGCAATGGCCGGATCGGCCGTGCGATCAGCGAGAAGTCGATCGCCGAATCGTTGGGACATCCGACGCTGATCTCATTGTCTCAAGCGATCAACAGTCGCAGAAAAATCTACTACGAGCTTCTCGAGCAGAACAATCAGGGACTCGATATCACCTCATGGCTGGTCTATTTCGCGGAAACCGTCTTGTCCGCGCAGCTCGCGACCCAAAAAGCAGTCGATCGGATCATCGGAAAGGCCAAGTTTTTCGAGCAATATCGCGGGCAGCTCAACGAGCGGCAGGAGAAGGCAATCGTGCGGATGTTCCGTGAGGTAGACGGTTTCCAAGGCGGGATGAGCGCCGACAAATATATCCGCATCACCGGGACCTCACGCGCCACCGCGACGCGTGACTTGCAGGAACTGGTCCAGATAGGGGCGATGTCCAAAACCGGGACGCTGAAGAGCACACGGTATCATCTCAATATAGGATAGCGATCGGGGCGATATCGGAGGGGACAGGGCGAGAAGGCAAAACGCTTCGACCTCTAGCCTGCAAGCTCCGCAGAAATGCGGCGATTACGCTTTCCAATCACCGCATCGAGGACCCGGAAAACGTAGGAGGCGGGATCTCTCCAACAGGGGCGAGGCAACGTTTTCGTTGTTTTGTTGCCTCGCAGTGAAGGAGGGGACTTCATGACGGAAACGTCACTTGGGAGTTGGCACGAAGCCTGCGATATAGGGGGCTGTTCTGGGGGGAACAGCAGGCCGTCGCAGCATTCGCTCGCGGCGGCCTGCATCTTTTCCGGCGGCGGTCCGGTCTGCCCGGTCACCTTGGTGAGCCCGAAATCTCGAAAAAACGGGGTTCGTATCTTCGCTGCATGCGTGGATGCAGACCTCTCACCGATGACGAGACTGAACGCGTATTGAGCGCGTTGGGAGGTCCTACTGTCATTCGAGATCGCGCAATCTTTATCGCCATGCTCAAGACCGGGCTGCGAATCTCGTCGGTCTTGTCGTTGAGAGTTGGAGACGTGTCGCACGATGGAGAAATTCGGAACCGCATCCGAATCAGACGAGCGGCGCTGAAGGGAAGGCGTTCTGGCACCGATATGCCTTTGCACCGGGAAGCGATGGTAGCGTTGCAACTTCAATTGGACTCTCTCTCGGACAAGCATCCGGAAGCGTTCATCTTTCCGGGTCGCCGACGGAAAACTTCGCTCAATCGCATTCGAGCTTGGCGAATCATCAAAGCTGCTTTTGATTTTGCCAGACTCCACGGAGCGCGCGGGGAGCTTGGGTGCCACAGCGCCCGGAAGACTTACGCAAAGAAAGTCTACGAAGCTCTCGGTAACGACCTCGTGAGAACATGCCATGCGATGAGGCACGCAAATGTGGCGACCACGATACAGTATCTGAGTTTCGAGGAGTCAGATGTAGATGCTGCCATCTTGAGCCTGTGATTCGGTCCATTGCGCATCCGGCAGCTTCCGAGTTGGCGAAAACACTCGACCCTCCGTCTTCAAGATGGAGACGCAGATGGTGGGGGTGGAGTTTCTACGCTTTTCGCCTTCTTGTGCCGCGTGGAATGTCCAAGTCGGAAAGATCGATGCCGAGCGCTTCGACCATCCTTACCAGCTCGATATCGGCGAGAATTCGAGTTCCCGTTTCAATTTGAGTGAGCGATGAACTCGAAAGATCCCATCCCGCGATCTGGAGTTTGCGAATCAACTCCACGCCAGTGATCCCTTTCGCGGCGCGAACCTTCCTCAACTGCGGACCAAATATGTTCCGCCTTTTATCGTCGGGGCTATTTCTTGCGGCCACTGTGGATTTATAGCCCTCGCATCCCGGAAAAAGTTCTACCTATAGAAATTCTACTGGTAGAAACGCCATCCTGATGTTAATTGCACTGCATGCGGGTAAAAATCATTGGAATATTTCTCTGGGCGTCATCTGCCATCGTTGCATGTTCAGCACAGACGGTTACGGCACGGATCTCATGGGAGGAGATTTGGAATCAGAGTGAGAGCAACTCGTTGGCAATCGCGGATTCGTTCGCGGTGGCGACTTTGAAGCAAGTCGGCTCGAATCTGACATCGGAAGGGGAGTTGGCTGGTCCCAACTCCTTTACTGCGGCCATGTTTGAGAAGTTTCCAGGGTTCCAACTTGGAATCACCACCGCCCGCTACCCTCTCTCTAGTTTTGCAGCCGGGCTCTACACGTTCTCATCACCTGATTTGCCGGAATTGTATGAGATGACTGGTCTTGGTCCATCGATCCTGCCGAGTCCTGTTACGATCACAAACGCCAGCTCCTTTTCGACCTGGGATGGATCTTCGCCTTTAACCATTCAGTGGACTTCCGTCGCTGGATTGGACTCCGAGGATTCCGAGATCAGAGTTAGTTTCAACCGCGACGGGGCTGATGCGTCCACTTCCAGCTACGGCGGGCTTTCGACCGCGCAGACGTCGTTTACTCCGGACGCTATGATTTTCCCCGCCGTCCCAGATCCCTGGAACTATTCCTACTCGGTTGTGGTCGGTGTCGCCTTTGGATCTTCTGACTCGGTTTCGGGATATTTGAATCCATTTTCCGCAGTTAATTCGGGGGTCACATCCACAAGTTACTCATTCGCGGTCGTGCCGGAGCCTCGGGCCTTGGGTCTCATTGTTGGAGGATGCATGATTTTGGTGTTCGCTGCGAAATGCCGCCGAGCGAGAAGGAACCTCTCACAACACTGATTTTGAGGTCGAGCGGACAAATCGATGAAGTCTCTTCGCAAGAGGAACGGCGGGTGGGATCTCCCTGTCGCCGATAGGGGAACCCCGAAACAGGCTCCCCGGTATCTTGTTCTAATGAAAAACCTATTCAAACCTTATTTAGTCAGCGCAGTTTCCTTGTCGGTGGTGGTCAGTGGATGCTCCAAAGCTCCTTTTTCGCAACCGACGCAAACACCGAAAGCTCAGGATGCAGTAGAGTCAGCGACTCCTAGTGAGGCGGAGGTCGAGCGGGCGCTGCTGGCTGCCTACAAGACGCGTTTTGCTATGACCGGCAAGGTGGATTCGGTTGCAATCGATACACTGCGGTGGGGTAAACCCTTTCAGGCGGGCTCATCCTCAGATAATGGCTTGCTAAACCTCGCCACATCGCGATCGAAGCGGTTCCGGATCTCGGCCACGGTCGATTTGCTGTTCATTTCAGACATGCCTCGAACCATAGATTGGAAAATTCGCTGTCGTGAATTGCTATAAATAAACAACAGTGATTCAATCTGAGCATGAATCGTCCGTCGGTGGTTGAGTTGGAATGCTTCGTCGCTGTTGCTGAAGAATCCAATTTCTCGAAGGCCGCCAGACGTTTGAATCTCACGCAGCCGCCGCTTTCGCGGCACATTCGATCGCTCGAGGAAAAACTCGGAAGCCGCCTCTTCGATCGAAACACACGCTCTGTCGCGTTGACTCCGGCTGGCGAGATGTTCCTGCGCGATGCCGCGATCATGCTCGTGGCGCTGGACTCCGCGGCGGACTCCGTGCGACGGGCGGCTATGGGAGAGACGGCACGTCTGCGTATTGCATTCGTGGGGGCGCTGCTCGACGAATCCTTCGTGCGAGTGATTCAGGATTTTCGTAAAACCCACCCGCGCTGTCAGGTGCATCTTTCGGATCTGCCCCCAGGTGTGCAGATGGAGCGGATCGAAGATGGTTCGGTAGATATTGCGTTTGTGGGAGCGTGCCCGCGCAAATTACTGCGGAATTTGCAAAGCCTCGTCTGGAAGAAAGAGCATCTCCGCGTAGCATTTCCGGAAGATCATGGATTAGGAGACTCCGACATTGTGCGGCTCAAGGATCTAAGCGGGGAGCCATGGGTCATGGTTTCCCGGCAGGCCGCTCCGGAGTTTTGACTTCAGTTTGACGAGCTTTGCCATGCACAAGGATTCAAGCCGCGGATCGTCGAAGAAACTGATCGAGTGCCTGCGGTGCTGACCATGGTCGCGGCAGGGCAGGGGATCAGTTTACTCCCGGCTGGCGTGGCCCATCTGCTTCCAAGCGGTGTGCGCTTCCTGCCGGTATCAGCTCGGAAGCGCGCGATGCTCGAGCATGCTTGTCTTTATCGAGAAAACCTTGCCTCCAATGAGATCACAGATTTTCTCGACACCCTCAAAAGGGTCTCTCGACGAGCTTGATGTAAGGTGCTGTGTGCCGCATTCCAACAGAGGTCAGGCAACGTTTGACGTCTTATGTTGCCAGGCGAGGGAGTTCGGCTCTGTCGAACCAACCCAAGCGGGCTTAGGTTGCCCGGAATCTAGTGAGGGTCGCAGGTTACTCGAAAAAGATGCTCTCAGTATCTTTCTAGCATGAACCTAGCAAAACTATACCTGATCAGCGAAAAAGCTCCGAAATGGATGGGCTATGAGAGGCCGAAAGAACTCCGTCGGGACAGCCGAGGCCGAGCCATATTTGAGGATGGCTCGTGGGTGAATGGACAGTCACGGGGGACGCCGTAACCGGTGAGTATTCTCCAACCGAATGGCGGGCTGCGGAGATCGCGGCGTTCCATGAAGGAAAGGCTGACCGGTTGAACGGACGCCGAATGAATCGGGAATACGTGGGAACGGGACGCCGATACCCATCGCGAATTTGCAAGGGATACCGTGATGGATGGTTCTCGGTGACAGACTGGCCTGTAAACGTTCGGAAAACGGATCCGGATGCTAGCTGAACAGCCGATCGATCGAGTCCTTCATCGGAGCGAGGGCGACGGACTCTCGGATTCTTTCCCACTTGGTCCGCGCCTCGATCGCCGTGTGAACGGGGAGCGAGAAATTGTAGTTTTTTCGGGTCGTAACCCGGCTCGCATGGCCCGCAACTTTCGCGATGAAATCTAGAGGATCTTCGAATTGGGAATAGTCTCCAAATTCTTGGAGAGCCTCTTTCGAGAACAGCGGATTTGATAGCTGCCGTGCGAGGAAAGAGGGGATGGACAGGTCGCGATTTTGGGCCAACGAAAGCCGGATGGACAACCATGTGATACCCATTCGGCGTAGGTCATGGAGTCGTGGCCGTTTTGACCAACCGAAATCTTTGCAGAGCAGATCAGCGTAGGCGTTGTGAATCTTGGCGTGCTCGATTTTCCCGAAAAGGAGAGAACGGTCGATCCCAGCAAGTTCAAAAAGCGTCTTCGTTCGATCTGAGTCTGAGAGGCTATGGAGCCACTCTCTAATAAATTCCTGATCGCTTGGCGGGAGAAGAGAGCCAAGCGGGAGGCGGAAATCGGCACATTGCTTGACCTTTGTGCGTCCAAGAATGAGGAACGGCTTTTCGTCTTCGATGTATCCCTCCGGCGAGACGCCAAACATGCAGCTCAGACGCCTACCGCAACTCGTAACTAATAAGATTGCCCGGCGGGCGCAACACCCTGTGTCGCTCAGCGGCGGGTATCCTGCGTTGAGGCCGTAGTGTTCACGAACCGAGTTAAACCCAACAAGCGTGACTTTCAAGCTCGAGGGGCGGAGGTAACCCTTTCTAAATTCCTCTTTTAAGCGATCAGCTAGTTCCTTTGGGAACGCCACCTCCTTGTCGATGTAGAGAAGCTTGGCGGCTTTGGTATGATTCGTTGTGTAGGGAAAGGGTTCATCTTGGGGGTCGTAGAGCCGTAGTAGTAGCGATGGCAGTGATGATAAATTCCGCAGAAGCGAAAACCCTTTAACCCCTGCGTTTTCAAGAAGCCGTTTCCGATTCTTGTCCTCTCGACAAATCCGCACCAACCAATGAGTGGCATCCCGGTCTTCAGAGTTTTCTGCCGTGCTTTCTGCCACATCTAGCACACGGTCGATGCTAACCGCATGCTCATCGGCGGCGGGTCCATTTAAAGCTTCTCGTAGCGACTTCGTCGTCCTGAAAAAGGCGGGAAACCGCGAGGCTACGATTTCGCGTTTTCGCGTTTCCTCGGAAATGATTCCTCGGGTCATGTCGAAATCGATCCTCACGGGGCTGGCGGTCACGAGGGTGGCATTAACATAGCCGATGATTGCCGGAGAAAAGTAATCACTGAGATTTCCTTCCAAGAGTTTTCCAAGAGCCCGGACGGGTGGGGATTTTGACCGGAAATCATAAATTGATTGATTTTGCAGGTAGTTGAGCAGCGTGCCTTCCTCGATCGTGGCTTTGAGGTTGGCGGGTGCCGTAAAGCCGCGGAAGGTATTCCAAGCGATCGTCGGGCCGGCTTTTGACTCCAATTGTAGCCACTCCTCCTCGCACGACCAAGCGGACTGATCGATGATGGTCTCCAACGCTCGTTGGCCGATTGGCAGAAGGCTGGCGCGAAGGACGAAATCCAAGGCGGTATCGGGAAAGGCACGTTTTGTGATCTCGAGATCGAACGCTTGGGATCTTTGTCGCGACGATTCAGTTGAGCTGTGGCCGTCTCGCTGACGCGTGAATCTTGCGTTCATGAAACTGCCCACTCCATGTTGACTCTTTTTACCAGATGGCGCGCCGCTATCTCACGCTCGACGGCGATGAGTCGCGCTCGCAATGAATCGGGTGAATGAGGGCTGCGTGCCCGGGACGGATAGTGGTTGTGGATAGCCAGGATGACATCCTCCGGCAGGACCCCATCGACGCGGAGCACAGTGTTGCTGTAGTTTCGCATCACCCGGCGATGCATATATTGGATTGCAGTTGTTTTCGGGTGGGCGACTAGGCAGTCGGAGACTGTGCGATGTGAGAAGGGAAGTTCCGCTAGGAGGCCCTTATTGAGTTCCAAGAACCAGTATGCAGACCGGGTAACACGTTCCGATCCTTCGAGCCCGCAGTCACGTAACATCGCCAAATAGAGGCGAAGCGCACCATTCAACCGCAAAAGCAGCAATCGCAACGAGCGCGTGTAAACAATCGTGCGGAGGAACTGCTTCTCGCGAAGGACTCGAGTGACGTCGTGGGTGGCGTCTCGCGATCTGGCGTGAAGAGCCAATGGTTCGAAATCGTCCCTATTACGTGTAAACGTCAGAAGATTTTCGGCGAGCCGAGCCGCGGCGGCGACGATGTTGGAATCCGCAATCGCAGTGTCGATGTCTGTAAACGTGGGATTGCGAGCAAGATGGCTGGCTGTATCGAAGAGAACGGAAAGGGATTCTGAGGTTGGGCAGAGCGCACTCCCTGTCGTCTCAAGGTTCGAGGCGTCGCATGAAAAATTGGGGTCAAACTCCGCTCGCAGAAAATTCGAGATGGCCGGAAGCCAATCCCGGGGATCGTAATGAATATAGTGCATCCAGCCGGGATGGTTCCGACTCAACCCGTCGATTCCTAGGGCGTAGTAAATGGCCGGCATCGCCGACCAAATGGGAAGGTTATGGCGGAGTGTGGAACAGAGCTTCGAAACCGTGATGCCGTGAGAATGCGTTTCGAGCCATGCATTGCTTTCGCTTTCCAAATCCAAGTGGGCCGCGAGATGTTGTTTAACGGCGGCGCCAATGCTCGCGGAGGTGAACGAAACAAAGGTGGTGGTTGGCACTTCGTGAATGGTTTCATCCACGACGATGGAGTCCTGCCAAAGCAAAACCGGACGGCGCACGACCGCGGAAGACGAACCCACATCGATATTGTAGGGTTGGATGTTCCAGGGAGGCACACCTGCGGAGACAAGGAACGCAATTGCTGCGGGCCCGGGCTGCTCTAACGAGGCACAAGCCAAGCGCACTAGGTTTCGAATTTCAGGCAGGCAGGGCTGTCCGGGACTGGCGATTCGACTCAAGCTCTGAATCTTGTCTGAGTTGCGAAGTAGCTTTTCAGTAATTTTGCCGACTTTAGTCGAACTGCGAGTGTTCTCGGGTTCCGTGAAAAAAAGGAATTTACGAAACCTCTCTGGATTGCTGCGGAGCTGGGTTTGGAATGTCGGTTTGCTTTCGCCTCGCTTGCCAACGCTTGCCGAAAACCAATCTCCGGGGATGCGGGCAAAGATATCCGTTTTCCGATCCTGCCGTCTAACTTTCTCCTCCTCGTCGAGAAGTCGCAAGGCCAAGAGTCGATTCCTAGCCAAGTGCCCGGAGATTGGTCCGCCCGTGCACGCGAATCGTTCCGCGAGAGTCATGGAGAGCTTTTTGTTTTTAGAATAGTCTGAAGCGATAACGTGGCGGTGTTGATCGAGAATGCGTTTAACCACCGCAGTGGAATCGATCTTCCCCGCGCCCGTTACGCCGCAGACGAGACACGTGACGTGCACAAGATCCAGCGTTTCGCGGATTGTATCAATGTGAACTTCGTTCCAATCGAATTCGGGAGTTTTTCCGGACTTGACCGCCTTTTCCACGATCGCCGGCGCGCTCTTCATGTCCCGGCACGGGTTACGCGCGAAGATGAATCCCAGAGGATTTTCATTCTCATATGGGCTTTGCAGTAGGCTATCAATCGGGGCAGAGACGGGTTCGTGAAGCAACTTTGCTTTGAGGATCGTGTCCTTAATGAGCGGTAGAATTCCGAGGAAGATCCTCCACATTCCGCGAGGCTTTTCGGCCGCGAAAAATAGAGATTCGCGATGAGAGGCTGAAATCAGTGGAAGATCTGCATCCGAGATTGCTTCTGCACCGAGAGCAATCAATCGGGTTTCCTCCGGAGTATTTTTAGGCGTTCCCATCGTCAGGCAAATTCGAAGTAAATTTGGCCAGTATCTTCCTCGCTCGATTCTTCGACAATTTTATATGTGGAGACCGAGGGGGCTTTTTCATCACTTGGATCTTCGCCGAATTCGGAGCCTGGAATATGGACGGGGTCTTCACGCGGACACACATCGATCGTAGGTGCTTCATACGGATCTCCAACGATTTCACGGACGGCGGCCAGAAAATGGCGCGAGAAAATATTCTGCAGGACTTGAGCCAAGACTCGCTCCTGCACGCGGAGCGGCAAATTTTTGATTGCGTCAACTGCACCGACACGAACGTAGATGCGGCAGACTTTCGTGAGCTTTCGAGTCGGCGGCGCAGAGAGGGTTTTGATGCTCTTGCTCAATGCATCAGCAATTTCCGCGGTGAGATACTCTTCAACGATCCGATCCGCAGCCTGTCCTTCGATGTTGTCGTAGTTCATCGCGGGATCGGTAACGATATCGCGGGCCATGGCTCGAAGTTCTGCGGGAAACTCGGCACGGATCTCGGAGATTCCAGAATCGCCCGCGTTCATGAATCTGGGGATTTCTTGGAACCGGCCGCTTGCTGAACTGAGCCTGCCTGGCGTCGCATCCAAGCCAGCAAGCGAGCGAGGTCATGTTCCGAAAATGTCCGGCCGCATTGACGGGCTGAGCCGGATTTCAGTCCGGAAATCCCGGCTTTGCGCATGAGCCTTGCAACTGACGTTCGGTGGACTGCTAGTTGTCGGGCAATCTCGGCGCTGGTATACTGTTGAGTGGTATTTGTCTTCACGACCGGAACAGGGCGTGACCGAAAAAACGATGAGCAAACCTCGCCCCAGCAAAAATCGACGTGATGTACCGACGATCGTCGATATCGGAGGAGTGTGGATCGGAGATGGATGCTGGGCTGTGTCGATCGTTTTCTCGGAGCGTTCCATGCCGCGGCGTCTCGCGGAGATGTATGGGATGACGGAGGAGGACCGTGTCGTTACCAAGCGTCCGGATCACTTGCCGACTTTTCCGACTCGTGCCTACGACTGGACAGGGCTTTGCGGGGCCGATATCGAGGCGCGCGATTTATTCGAGAGTCTTCGATCCGCATGCCGCCGCGTTCGCTTCGACCGACCTGCTCCCGAGCAGTCGGTGGTCGATTGGCACGCGCAAATCAAAACACTTCATTTCGGACGTTTCACACTCACGGCTTTTTACACCGAGCAGACTCCGTCTTTTGAAACGGATGCTCTCCTCTCGACTAAAGAATCGTTAGGCGAGGATCCCGTCGGCAGTCGGCTCAAAAAATACGAAGAGGCAACAATCGGATCTGCCCATGTGTTCTACACCGATTTCAATGCCGAGGTTGCGTTATGCGCCTTTCGGCACCACCTCGCGCCAAGCGGTTTTTTGATTACGGCTTCAGCTATACGCAACGAGCTTGAGCCACTTGTGACGGCGGGAATCCAATGCGAAATTGTGCAAACGCTTGCGTCGTCGATCGAAGCGACGAAAGCCTACCAGTCTAGGGTCAGACGATTGAAGGATGCTTCCTTCCGGTTTCTTGCTCACGCGACATTCAGTCGTGCGGACACGTTGGGATATGACGCGATTCCTGGTGCGATTGGTGGACCGCTTTTTGACAGCAACGGAAATAAAGTCTCTCGTTCCAGCGATCCAGAACGGCGGTTCTTGCTTCCCAGACATTTGCTGATGCCACGAGATGGCGGCGAGTCGCTCGATGAAATACTACACACGGCTCGCAGCGTGGTTAGAAGGCAGACTCTGCGAGGCGATCGCCCTTTTGTTGAACTGGAAACTTCCCATACCAGTGAGGATGGGAAGAACGAGAAGGATGCCAAGCCGCGTCCCGAGCAAGTCGTCCTCTTTTCTCATGCCTTCCTGGAGTCGCTTCTCGAATCCTACTATGCTGGCGCCCAATTGCGACTGATCCAACTGGTTCAGACGGAGTGGAGGGAAAGGGTCCGTCTGCCGAAAAAGGAAAAACACGATCGCTTCTTTTGTGGCGACCGAATGGCCATCGAGTCGATGTCTCCCAATCCGGTGGAGCTGCCGGTGAAATTCTTCGAACGTTGGAGTTCGGCGACATTCGGGGGGGAGGCGGCGGGTATGAGATCCGAGCAAAATCTCTACAAGGCATTTGAGACCTCCGATCTGCTTCCGGCCGACTTTCATTGGGCGCTGACGCACTGCGATGCATCATTCTTGATTAGAATGAGGGGTGAGTCGCAGATCGCGGAACTTTTAAAAACCGATCTTCTGGCACTGCAAAAACTTTTTCATAAAATCGTGTCTGAGCATGTCGGCTCTCCTGAGGCGCATCTCGCGATGATTCTTCGTGAATCGACACTCACTGGGATGGGAACCAGAAACTTTCCCGCCCTCCATGTTTTGAGAGTGGTTTGCCAAAATCTTCAACTTGAGTTTTGCCACCTGCTCACTGCCTTGGCGCCCCGAGCCATGATTGAAAACATGTCGCTTTTGGCCTCACTCAAGAATCCGCCGTTTCCCGTGGCGATCTGGCGGAAAAGCTGGATAGAGCAAGCTTGGGGTAAATTTGCCCGAAGCCATGGCAAGCGGTGGTATACGCGTGCTCGCGCTTTCCCTTAAGTGGGGATGATCGATCTCCTCTTAATCAGGGTGCAGGAATCCTGCGTAGAAGTTATCGATCATGGCAACGCTTGTGCCCATGTGGCGAGCAAGGCGGACGGAATTCCACCCGTCAATAAAGGCACGTCTGGTCGCGAACGTGTGTCGATAGTCCGCGCAGGTCCAAGGTAGATCCGCCGTTTTGTTGGCGTCACGTAGTGCTTCGCTGAAGTTGTCTGGATTCCATTGACGGCCACGGGGACTGGGGATCAGCCACCTTCCTTTGAGCGTGGGTAAATAGGTCTCGAGGAAGTCGCGAAGCTTGGGAGAGATCAAGAGCGAGCGGTGGCTGCGTTTGGTTTTCAGGGTCGATTCGCGGTCGGTTTCTGGATCGTAGCGGGTGGCAATCGAAAGAATGCGGAGATCCGGAGCTAGGGACTCGCGATCGAGCCAGAGCGCCTCTGAGCGACGCAGTCCGGCTTCGATCATGATCATCACCGCGGCGTTGAGGCTCGGATCATGCGCGACGGCGACGTGCTGAGCTTCAATTTGTTCCTCGTTTAGAAATCGGATCGAGTTGTTGTTTTCGAGGTAAGAGGGCAGGGCTGCGACCGGATTCGGCGTATGAAAATTGAGAACTGGCATGATCGAATTCGAGAGGCAGTATTCGAAAAAGTCGTGGAGGATTTCGCGGTAATGGCGTTTGGTTTTGATGCTGGCCGGCGTTTCGCCATCGCGGCCTTTTCGATCCGCTACCATTTTTGTGAGGACCTCGATGGGAATCTCTTCGAGGGAGTCACCGTGAAAGACGCCTTTCTCCGGAGCCACCCGCTTGAAGGTCAATTCCGTCGCCCTAGAGACCAGGCGATCACCGAACAAAACGCGAAGGACTTTGATCTTCAACGACACCCAGCGTGGATCGTTGTTGGATTCAAGGATGTGGGAGTGATAGCCGCGCACGGCTTCCTCGATGTTGGCGGCAGGTGCGATCAATGACGACGTTGGCGGTTCGTTTGGGCACGGGACAGGTGCAACGATAGGAGCGATCAGTCCCATGCTCGATGGAAGCGTTGCGAGGATTTCGGGCGGAAGCTCAACGTCGGAGAGACTGGGATCGAGCAGGGCAAGCATGTTCCCAAGCTTGTCGGACATGCGTTCCGCCTGGGCGCGGTCTTCAACTCCCAAGCTCTGGCGGATGGGGCGGGGGCAACCGGGGAGGTAATATTGGATCCAGTATTTTCGGCGACGTAGGGTAATCGAAGGCATGTGTGGAACAGGGCGTGACGGTCAATGTTGCGGCCGTTTTCACGACCGACAGACACACGTTTGCGCCGTTACCAGACACACGCCCCTCGAACCCCCGGATTTGGACCAATTTTCCAATCGTTCCAAAAAGCCAAAAGGCCCTGTAAATCAGAGATTTACAGGGCCTTGAAATTGGTTGCGGGAGTAGGATTTGAACCTACGACCTTCAGGTTATGAGCCTGACGAGCTACCAGACTGCTCCATCCCGCGATTGAACTTTAACAGTCATCCGGACTCGTCGCTTTTACAAGGGAGAAATGTCAGAAATTTTGGCGGCTTGCTGGTAATCGGATCCGGCGGTAGCCATACGGCATGCGACAGTTCCTTCTTCGGCTCCTGCTAGTCGCACTCCATGCAGCGCATGCCGGGGCCTCTGAACCGCTGACTAAAGGGCGGATCGTGGTGCTGAGTGGGCTTCCTGGCGACGTGGAATCGGATCGGGCCTACCAGAGTTCCCTCGTCGCGCTTCTTGAGGTCATGGACGCGGCGGAGGTTGGCAACGCGGCCGTGCGGCTCTTGGTCAACGACCCCGAGCACGTTGCGGTCGTCGGCAAATGGAAGGACCATAAGATCGAAAAAGGGTCGCGAGAGCGACTTCTCGAGGTAGGTCAGGAGGTCGGTGAATCGGCAGATCCGGTTACGGTCGTGGTTTGGGGCCACGGCGGGTTGATCCGCGGCGAGAGCGTTCTGCACGTGGCGGGTCCGCGGGTGTCGGCGGCAGACTTCCGGGAGTTTGGACGAACGGCGGCGCTGGGGGGTGCTGAGGTGCGGTGGGTCCTTTTTTTTCCCGGTAGCGGAGCCGTGGCGGTGGAGCTGGCGGCGATGGGGCAGGGGGTATTCGCGTCGGAGGCGTCGACTCGATTCGAGAGCGATCCGATCGGATTGGATTTGGTACTGCGGGAGTGGCGGGCGGTTCCGAAGGCAACGTTGGAGAAATTGGCGAGGCGGGCCGGGCCGCGAATCGCGGATTACTACGAAACACGGTCGTTGGCGCGAACGGAGGAGCCGGCTTGGTTCGCCGCGGGGGCCGGGGAGCCGGTGCTGGTCGCCGAGGCCGGAGGCGAGGTTGAGTCAATGAGCGGACTGACCCCGCGGGGGACCTCTAGGGATGCGGCGTGGTTCGACTTGGAGAGGGTGAGGGGGATTGATTATCCCGGGGCGGATGCGGTGGTGTTGGAGCGGTCGCTGCGCTACACGATCGGGGAGAATCCGGCGATCGGGGCGGAGATCAACGAGACGATTCAGATTTTGACCGCGGAAGGAAAGCGGCACGGGGACTTTCGCGTGAATTTTTCGCCGCCGCAGGAGGATCTGAGATTTCTTTCGTTGGAAGTCTTGGCGACCGATGGGTCGAGGGAAATTTTTGATCCGGAAGATGTGCTGGAGGCGAAGGCGGATTCGGGCGAGGGCTACGGCACCTCGGCAAGCAAGATGTTTTCGCTTCGCGGGGTGGAGCCCCGGTGCGCTGCTGCACGTGAAGTATCGCCGGACTTGGCGGCGTTTTCCGTTTCCGCACGTGTTCTTGGAGCTGCCGGTGCAGGATGATATCCCGGTGCGTCGGTTGACGATCTCCGTGGAGGCTGGAGAGGCGGAGGCGATGCACGCGCGGGTGGCGGGTGAGGCAGCGGAGCTGCGGGTCGAGCCGAGCGAGCGGAAGACGAGTTACGGTCGGGTGCTTGAATGGACCTGGGGCGACGTCGCGGCGGCTGGGGCCGAGGTCTTGGCTCCGCCGGGCGGTGCGGCGACGTTGCAGGTGTCGACGTTTCCGGATTGGGCGGACTTTGTAGCTTGGTATCTACGGTTGATCGAGCAGGCGGATACGGTGACGGAGGAGATTCGCGCGACGGCGGCTGCGTTGACGACGGGGATCGACGATGACGAGCCCGAGGAAAAGGTCCGGAGGTTGTATGAATTCGTGACCCGGCTCCGTTACGTTTCGATCCCGCTGGGCGTCAATAGCTACCGACCGCACGCGGCGGCGAGCGTGCTCGAGAACCGCTACGGGGACTGCAAGGACAAGGCGAATTTACTCAATGCACTGTGTCGCGCGGAGGGGATCGAGGCTCAGCTAGTCCTAGTCCCGAGATTCAGCGAGGCGAACGAGGCCGTTCCCGGTCTTGCCTTCAATCACGCGATCTCGCGCGTTGAATTGCCGGGTGGGCCGATGTGGCTGGACCCGACGGACGACGTTTGTCCGTTCGGAATGTTGCCGCCGGGTGATCCGGGGCGGGACGTGCTGGTGGTCGAAGCTGGGGTGACGGGATTGGTGCGGTTGCCCGAGCCGGATGCGGAAGCGCACCGCTTGGAGATCGATTGGAATTTCGCGGGCGCCAATGGAACGGTCGACCTGCGAGCGAGCGGCTTTTCGGGGTACGCGATGCGGGGGGCAATGCGATCGGTCGCGGCTTACGGCGGGACGCTGCCGCTCTTGACTGCGGCGGATCTGGAGCCGGTTGCCGGGGTGCTGCGGACGTCGGGCGGGGTGGGCTCTTTGCCGGGGGAGATCGAAGCGGACTTCGCTTGGTCCGCGGATGTGGAGCGAATCGGGGGCGGGACGGTGTCACCTTTCGTCCTGCCGCGGGAGTGGGCTCTGGCGCTGCAGCCGCGGACGCGGGCGGTGTTGTTGAACGAGGGGTATCCGCTCGTTTTCGTGCAGACGGTGCGGGGGGCTGAAGCGCGGTCGAACGGGGCGAGCGGGTTGGGTGGGCCGCTGGAATGGGAGCTGACCTGGAAAGATGGGGTGGGGCGGCTGGAGGTACGGTTGCGACAGGCGGAGTTTGGCGGAGAGAAGTTGGAGGCGTTCAGGCGGACTCTTCTCGGACTCTATCGAGCGGTGGGAGGGTGAGGTCGGCTGGGTGCTGGGGTGCGTTGGGTTTGCGGGGGTTCACTTGCACCGATTTGGGAACCCGGCGTCGCGGCTTCACTACCTTCCGAGGATGCCTTCGGGCGGGGGTGGGGCGAAGGGTGGGGGGGCGGAGCCCTCGCGGCGGACGGAGGGAAGATCTTGGATCGCCTGGTCGTCCGGAAGGGCGGCTTTTGCGAGGTCGAGGAGGACGTCGCGGCTGCTTTGCGGCATGATGGCGAGCTGCGTGACGTTTTCGCCCGAGGGGACCGTGGCGACTTCGTCGCAGGCGAAGCAGACTAGAAGGTCGGTAGCATTCGTATCTTTACCGAAGCGGATGGCGATCCCGGGCTTGAATTCGCAGGTGGCTTCACCGTCCGAGTCGAACGCGTTGGGGTCGGTGGTGAGGTCCGTGATCGTCGTCGCTTGGTCGAGGGTGAGAGTGGTGGCTTCGCCGATGACTTGGTAAGCGGCGATGAAGTCGAGATCTTCCATCCGGAGGTTAACCGGGGTCTCGCTCGGAATGAGGCGGCGGATCTCGATCGGGGCACGGTCTCCGAGAATGTCGGCGATCGGTTCGGCTTGGGCGGTGAGAGTGAACGCAAGAGTGAGGAGTAGGGCAGTGGAGCGGTGCATCATCATGGTCAGCGGCTGAGCTCGAGCATGCGGCGGATGGGGAGTTCGGCGCGGGCGCGGAGGGGTTCGGGGAGTTCGATTTCTGGGCTTAAGTTGAGAAGGCAGTCGTGGAGCTTCTCGAGGGTATTCATTTTCATGTAGCGGCAGTCGGCGCAGGCGCAATTGTCGGTGGGACCGGGGATGAACGTTTTCCCGGGGAGTTCGCGTTCGAGGCGATGGAGCATGCCGCTTTCGGTGACGATGATGAACGCGTTGGATTCGTTCTCGCGGCAGTAGTCGACCATTTTTTCGGTGCTGCAGACCTCGTCGGCGAGGATGCGGACGGCGTAGGTGCACTCGGGGTGGGCGACGACGGGGGCGTTGGGGTATTGCTCACGGATCTTGCGGATGCTGTCGCGGGTGAACTCGACGTGGACGTAACAGTTGCCGCGCCAGAGGTCCATCTTACGGCCCGTTTTTTCCATGACCCAGGAGCCGAGATTCTGGTCGGGGACGAAGAGGATGTTGCGGTCGGCGGGGACGGATTCGACAATCTTCATCGCGTTGCCGCTGGTGCAGATGACGTCCGAGAGGGCCTTCACGCCGGCTGAGCAATTGATGTAGGTGACGACGTAGTAGTTCTTGTCGGCGTTTTCTTCGAGGAAGGACTCGAGTTGCTCGGGTGGACACGAGTCGGAGAGGGAACAGCCGGCATCCATGTCGGGGATGACGACGGTCTTGGTTGGGTTGATGATCTTGGCGGTCTCGCCCATGAAGTGGACGCCGCAAAAGGCGATGACGTCGGCTTCGGTCTCGGCGGCTCGGTAGCTGAGGCCGAGCGAGTCGCCAACGTAGTCCGCGAGCTCCTGGATCTCGCGGACTTGGTAGTTGTGCGCGAGGATGATGGCGTTGCGCTCGCGTTTCAGTTCGAGGATGGCTTCGGTGAGGTCGGTGGCGATCAAGGAAACAACGTAATTGAGAAATGTGGAATGCGAAATGAGGAATGGCGCTCAGGCTGGGTGGTCGTAGGTGCCGGGGCTGTCGGGGGTGGCGCGACGGTCTTCGGGGCGTTCGGGTTTGGCTGCTGCGAGGGCGGCGCGGACGCCACCGGCGTCGAGGTTGGTGCGGTAGACTGGGGTGTCGGGTTGTTGCCGCCAGGAATGGTCGATGGTCCCGGCGTCGATGGCGTCGAAGCCGATCGAGTCGACGAGGTCCCTGACGGTGGCCTTGGCGATGGGGTCGTCGCCGGCGATCGGGAGGGCGATTCTGGGGTGGTCGTCGGCGTGATGGAGGAGGTGGTCGCGGTCGATGTTGTTGAAGACTTTGATGACCGGATGGCCGAGTTGTTCGCTGACCCAGCGGCTCTCGGCGAGTCCGTCTTCGATGCCGCCGATCCGTCCGTCGCGTTGTTGCGGTAGGTAATTGCACGTATCGATCACAACGAGGTCGTGGGTGGCATCGTCGAAGAGGTCGGTGGGGAGGTTCACGATCTTGCCCATCGGGATGGTGATCACGACAATGTCGCGCCCGCGGGCCGCATCCTCGGTCGTGACCGGGACGGCTCCGGTCTCGGCGGCAAGGTCGACGAGCGTCTCGGGGCCGCGCGAATTGGCGACCGCGACTTCGTGACCGGCTTGGCGGAATCGGCGGACGAGCGCGCCGCCGATGTTGCCGGCTCCAATGATTCCGATTTTCATGATTGGGGGAGGGGTGGGGGTTCAGACCTCGATGTTCTGCTCGGCTTGGATGGCCGTGAGGGCGATGGTGTAGATGATGTCCTCGACGAGCGCTCCGCGGGAGAGGTCGTTGACGGGCCTTTTCAGCCCCTGGAGCATGGGACCGACGGAGATGACGTTGGCTGAGCGTTGGACGGCTTTGTAGGTGGTGTTGCCGGTGTTGAGGTCGGGGAAGATGAAGACGGTGGCGCGGCCGGCGACCTCGCTGTCAGGCGCTTTTTTTTCGGCGACGTCGGCAGTGGCGGCGGCGTCGTATTGGAGCGGGCCGTCGATGAGGAGGTCGGGGCGTTTTTCCTGCGCTATGCGGGTGGCCTCGCGTACTTTGTCGACGTCGGCCCCGGAGCCGGAGGTGCCGGTGGAGTAAGAGATCATGGCGACGCGGGGCGGGATGCCGAAGCGGGCGGCGGAGTCGGCGCTTTGGATGGCGATGTCGGCGAGCTGCTCGGCGTTGGGGTCGGTGTTGACCGCGCAGTCGCCGTAGACGACGACCTGGTCGGGGAGGCACATGAAGAAAATGGAGGAGACGACGCGGACTTCGGGTCGTGTCTTGATGACTTGAAGGGCCGGACGGACGGTGTTGGCGGAGGAATGGACGGCACCGGAGACGAGGCCGTCGCCTTCGCCGAGGGCGAGCATGACGGTGCCGAGCATGACGGTGTCGGTGAGTTGGTCGCGGGCGGTCTCGGAGGCGAGGTTCTTGGCTTTGCGGAACTCCACGAGCGGGGCGACGTAAGTTTCGCGGATTTTTTCCGGGTCGAGGATTTCGAGACCGTCCGGGATCGCAAGGTCTTGGCCTTCGGCGATGCGGTGAATTTCCTCGGGGTCGCCGAGGAGAACGCAGCGGGCGAGGCCGCGTTCCTGGCAATGGATGGCGGCGCGGATGGTGCGGGGTTCGGTGCCTTCGGGAAGGAGAATGCGCTTGTTGGCGGTACGGGCGCGATCGGTGAGCTGGTGGAAGAAGGCGGCGGGGGAGAGGCGGGGCTCGATCTCGGTGGTGAGGAGGGCGTCGATCCAGGAGTCGGCGACGTGGTCGGCGACGAAGTTCATGGCTTGCTCGACGCGGGTGAGGTCGTCGAGGGCGATCTCGGGACTCATGTGGTTGAGGGCGGAGGCGGTCTCGTAGCTGCTGGTGGGAACGGTGAGGAGCGGGAGGCCGGTTTCGAGTGCGGGGCGGCAGAGGTCGATGATGCGTTGGTCGGGGGCCGCGGATCCGCCGGTGAGGAGGAGGGCGGCGATGGGAACGTGGTTGAGTGCGGCCATGGCGACGGCGACGATGACGTCGCTGCGGTCGACGGGGGTGACGAGGGCAGCTCCGGGGCGGAAGGCGTGGAGCATGTTGGGGACGGTTCGGGCGAGGACGGAGATGGACCGCACGCGGCGAGTGTCGATTTCTCCAGCGGAGCGGATGGTGGCTGCGAGGGCGTTGGCGACGTCGATGGTGCGGGGGTAGGTGAGTTCGAGGTTGGCGGGGATGGCGGCGATGAGGGGGAGGCCGCCGCGGCGGAGTCGGGCACAGTCGTGGCGGAGGGTCTCGACCGGGACGTTGGGTTCGACTCGGTTGAGGATGCAGCCGGCGAGGTGGGTGTTGTCGAGGCCACCGAAGGGGCGGGCGGCGGCATCGAATTGCTGGCGGAGCGAGGCGGCGTTGCCGTGGAGACTGCCGACGAGGATGACTTCCGCACCGAGGGCCTGGGCGAGTTCGGTGTTGAGGGTGGCGGTTTGGGGGTTCTCCAGCGCGGGGACGAGGCCTTCGACGATCATGACGTCGAGGTCGGCGGAGAGGCGGCGGAAATTTGAGATGATCCCGGAGAGGAAATCGTCGGGGTGGCTGAGAGCGGCTTCGGCCTCGGCGAGCGGGATGGGGTCGGCCGTTTGGATCTGGGTGGTCTCGCGGATGAAGTGCGTGGAGCGCTCGATCTCGCCCGGGCCGGATTGGCCGACGGGCTTGTAGAATCCGACGCGGAGACCGCGGCGGTCGAGCGCGCGGACGAGGCCAAGGGCGACGGTAGTAAGTCCGGCGGACGGGCTGGCGGGCGCGAGGAAGAGGGTGCGTTTCATGATGCGGTTAGAGTGCAGTCTGAGAGTCTGAAGGTCGGAAAGTCCAAGATCAGTCGGTCGGGAGGAAGGTCTCGGTGGCTTGGGCGATCATTTGCTCTTCGTCGGTGGGGATGACGAGGAGGGGGAGGGTGGTGTTCTCGGGGGAGATTTGGTGGTTGGAGGTCTTCCCGTGGGCGGCGTTGCGGGCGGGGTCGAGGTGCGCTTGGAGAATGCGCAGGTGGTTGGTCGTTTTTTCGCGGACGAGGGGGGAATTTTCGCCGATGCCGCCGGTGAAGATGATGGCGTCGAGGCGGGTGATGGCGGAGGTGAGGCTCAGGAGGCCCTTGGCTAGGCGGTAGCAGAAAATGTCGATGGCAAGGGCGGCGCGTTCGTGGCCTTCGGCGGCGGCTTTGCTCAGGGTGCGGAGATCGTTGCTGAGGCCGGAGATGCCGAGGAGGCCGCTCTTTTTGTTGATAAGATCGGTGATGGTGGGGAGATCGAGTTGGGCGTTTTTCGCGAGGAAGGCGTGGAGATTTGGGTCGACGTCGCCGCTGCGGGTGCCCATGACGAGGCCTTCGAGGGGGGTGAGGCCCATGGTGGTATCGACGCTTTTGCCGTCGCGGATCGCGCAGGCGCTGCAGCCATTTCCGAGGTGAGCGGTCAGGATCTGGAAGTCGGTGATGGGTCGGCCGAGGATGTCGGCGGCTCGGAGGGAGACGAAGTGGTGGCTGGTGCCGTGGAAGCCGTAGCGGCGGATGGCGTGGTCTGCGTAAAGCTCGTAGGGGAGCGCGTAGAGGTGGGCGTGGCGGGGGATGGTGTGGTGGAAGGCGGTGTCGAAGACTGCGACTTGGGGGACGCCGGGGTAGAGACCGCGGGCGACGCGGATGCCGGCGGCTTGCGCTGGGTTGTGGAGTGGGGCGAGGGGACCGAGGGCCTCGATGCCGGCGAGGACTTCGTCATCGATGAGGGTGGCGGCGGGGAATCTCTCGCCGCCGTGGACGATGCGGTGGCCAACGGCGGCGGGGGTGAAGTCGGTGCCGAGGAGACCGGCGAGGGCGCGGAGGGCCTGGGGGAGATCCGCGTGGGGGAGGTCGCGAGTGGTTTTCTCGCCGTCGCGTTTGATCGTGAGGGTGGCTTCGGGAGTGTTGAGGCGCTCGGCGAGGCCAGTGGCGACGGTGCGGGCGGATTCTTTGACCGCGAATTTAAGGGAGGAGCTGCCGGTGTTGAGGATGAGGATCGAATGTGGCATTCGGTGCGGCGAAGGGAATGCGGTCGCGGGGGGAGGATGCCCCCCCCCGCCCCTATTGGAGTTTCGCGAGGGCGTCCTCGAGGGTGGCGGCGTTGTTGATGGTGATGACCTCCGTTCCTTTGCGGATGCGGTGGACGAGGCCGGCGATGACGGCTCCGGGTCCGAGTTCAATGAGGAGGTCGCATTTTTCGTGGTCGAGAAGGTATTCGACGCTCTCGGTCCAGCGGACGCTGCCGGTGACTTGGTCGGCGAGCGAGCGGCGGATTTTATCGGGTTCGGCGACGGGGATGGCGTCGACGTTGCAGATGACGGGCACGCGGGGGGTCTCGATGGCGGTGTCGGCGAGGGCGGCGGTGAGGGATTGGTAGGCGGACTCCATGAGGCGGGAGTGGAAGGCTCCGGCGACGGTGAGCTCGACGGCTTTGCGGGCTCCGTATTCGCGGGAGAGGGAACAGGCGAGGGCGATCTTCGAGGACTGGCCGGAGATGACGACCTGGCCGGGGCAGTTGAGGTTTGCGATGTCAACGTCGGCGGCGGCGGCGAGGTCGCGGATGCTGTTTTCCTCCGCTCCGATGACGGCGGCCATCCCGCCTTCGGTTTCGTCGCAGGCCTTTTGCATGGCGTGAGCTCGCTTGGAGACGAGGTCGAGGCCGGTGGCGAAATCGAAAGTGCCGGCGGCGGCGTGCGCGGTGAACTCGCCGAGCGAGAGGCCAGCGGTGGCGGCGAAGGTGAAGTTGGGGAGCTTCTCGCGGAGGGCGGCGAGGCAGGCGAGACCGTGGACGTAGAGAGCCGGTTGGCAGACGGAGGTCTTCGTGAGTTCCTCGGTCGGGCCGTCGAAGCTGGTCCCGCTGAGGGGGTAGCCGAGTTGAGTGTCAGCTTGTTCGTAGAGTGCAGCGGCGGCGGGGGAAGCGGCGGCAAGGTCTTTCCCCATGCCAACGGCTTGCGCGCCCTGTCCGGCGAAGAGAAGTGCGATTTTTTTACTCATAATTGCTGGTTGAGGGTCACGAGTCTGGCGACGCGTTCGGCGGCGCGCGAGAGAAGATTTGCCGCGTCGGCCATGGCTTCGGCGAGAGATGTGGGGTGTTCGGTAATCGGAACGCAGGCGTCGAAGGCTCCGCGGAGGGCGTCGTGGTTGGCGATGGATCCGGCGAAAGCGACGCAGGGCTTGCCGGCGGCGCGAGCGAGGCGGGCGATGCCGGAGGGACCCTTGCCGTCGAGGGTGGAGGAGTCGAGGCGGCCTTCGCCGGTGAGGATGAGGTCGGCTTCGGCGATGTGGCGGTCGACGCCGAGAAGGTTGACGCAGGCGTCGAAACCAGGGCGGATCTCGGCGTGCAGGAAGGTCAGAAGGCCGAATCCCAGGCCGCCGGCGGCGCCGGCACCCGGCGTCGCGCTTTGGTCGGTTCGCAAGTCGCGGGAGGCAATTTTCGCCAAATGGGCGACGCGAAACTCGAGGTCATCGAGGTCGGTCGCGCCTTTCTGGGCGCCGTAGATCCGGGTCGCGCCGCGGGGCCAAGCAACGGATTGGTGACGTCGGAGAGGGCGATGATCTGAGTCGGCGGCAGGGTCGGCGGCGGTACAATGCGCTCGATCTTGAGAAAGTTGGCGGGGATCGGGTCGAGTTCGTTGGCCGTCGCGTCGAGCAATCGGTATCCCATTGCTACCGCAAGACCAGCGCCGGCATCGGTGGTGGCACTGCCGCCGAGGCCGATGAAGACGCGCTTGGCTCCGTGAGCGATGGCGGCGAGTAGGAGCTCGCCGGTGCCGCGGGTGGAGGTGCGGAGGGGATTGCGCTCGGGCTCAGTGAGCCGCCAGAGGCCCGAGGCGGCGCTCATCTCGATGACGGCTTCTTTCGTTCGTGGGAGCGAGGTGAAGTCGGCGGTGACGGGGCGGCCGAGAGGATCGGAGACGGTCGCTTCGATCCGTTGCCCGCCGAGGGCTTCGCGGAAGAGGGCGGCGGTGCCCTCGCCGCCGTCGGCGAGAGGAATGCGGGTCGCGGAGAGGTCGGGGAAGACGCGGTGGAAACCGGCCTCGATGGCGGCGGCGGCCTCGGCGGACGTGAGCGAACCTTTGAATTTATCCGGTGCGATCAAGATCCGCATGGGGCGGGAGATTGTCTGGATCGGGGAGGGGTTGCGAGCTTGCGATTGCGCCCGGGCAGCGGTATGTCTCTCGGCGTCGACAGGAGAGGTGGTAGAGTGGTCGATTGCGCCAGTCTTGAAAACTGGAGAGCCGAAAGGTTCCGTGGGTTCGAATCCCACCCTCTCCGCCAAACGGGTTTCGGGAAAGAAGGGCGCGAAAAATAAAGGAGGAGGGTGGGCGCTCTTTAGGTGGTCGCTCGGATGAAGCGGCTGATGCCGTGGTAGTCGGGGTGGGCGGTGGCGTTTCGGAAGCCCGCGGCTTGGCAGAGCTTGAGAACGGTTTCGGACTGGTTGTGGCCGATCTCCAGGAGGAGGGAGGCGCCGGGACCGAGACTGTTGGGGGCTTGAGCGATGAGGTTGCGAATGAGGTCGAGGCCGTCAGGGCCTCCGTCGAGGGCGGCGGTCGGGTCGTGCTGGACTTCGCGCGAGAGGGTTGGGATGTCGGCGGCGGGGATGTAGGGGAGATTAGCGAGGATGGCGTCGTAGCGGGGAGCGTCAGCGGGGAAGAGGTCGGCTTGGTGGAAGGTGACGTTTGTGGCGGTGAGGCGGGTCGCGTTTTCTCCGGCGAGCGCGAGGGCCTCGGGACTGAGGTCGGTGGCGTCGATGGTGGCGCCAGGGAGTTCGAGGTTAAGGGTGATGGCGATGGCTCCGGTGCCGGTGCCGACGTCGAGAAGGGTTTTGGGGGGAGGGCCGAGCGTTGAAAGGAACAGTTCGATGAGTTGCTCGGTCTCGGGGCGGGGGATGAGGGCGCGGGGGTCGGTGAGGAATTCTCGCCCGTAAAATTCCGTGGTGCCCATGAGGTGTTGGAGTGGATGCCCTTCGCCGCGGCGGCGGACGAGGTCTCGGAGGGGCGCGCGATCGGCGTCGGAGAGGGGGCGGTCAAATTCGAGGTAGAGGTCGAGACGTTTCTTGCCGAGGCTGTGGGCGAGGAGGTGCTCGGCGTTGAGTCGGGGGGACTCGACGTCATGCTTGGCCAGGTAGGTGGCGGCGGCTTGGATGACTTCGAGGGTGGTCATGACAATCGGTTTACGCGGCGGTGGTCTCGGCGGCGAGGCGGTCTTCGAGGTCGGAGGCGGCGAGGGATTCGATCATTTCGCCGATGTCGCCTTCGATGAATTTATCGAGATTGTAGAGCGTGAGGCCGATGCGATGGTCGGTGACTCGGTTCTGCGCGTAGTTGTAGGTCCGAACTTTTTCCTCGCGGCCGCCGCCACCGAGGAGGGCTTTGCGGTGGGCGGAATACTTGTCTTCTTCGGCCTGGCGTTTGTCTTCGAGGAGTCGGGAGCGCATGATTTGGAGGGCGCTAGCCTTGTTTTGAATTTGGGAGCGCCCGTCCTGGCAGCGGACGATGCGGCCGGTGGGGATGTGGGTGATCTGCACGGCGGAGTCGGTGGTGTTGACGCCCTGACCACCCGGACCGCCGGAGCGGCAGACGTCGATGCGGAGATCGCTCATCGGGAGGACGAGATCGACTTCCTCGGCTTCGGGCAGGACGGCGACGGTGGCGACGGACGTGTGAATGCGGCCCTGGGTCTCGGTGGCCGGGACGCGTTGGACGCGGTGGGGACCGGACTCGTATCGCATGCGGCGGAAGACGGATTCGCCGGTGAGGCGGAAGGTGATTTCCTTGAGGCCGCCGAGGTCGGAATCGGAGCTGTCCATGACTTCGATCTTGAGTCCGGCGACTTCGGAGTAACGGGTGTACATGCGGTAGAGGTCGGCGGCGAAAAGGGCGGCTTCGGTGCCGCCGGTACCGGCGCGGATTTCGACGATGGCGTCCTTGTCTTCGTCGGGTTCGGGCGGGAGGAGGGCGATGCGGAGGGCGAACTCCGTTTTTGGAAGGGATTCTTCGAGTTCGGCAATCTCCAGGCGGGCTAGGTCCGCGAGTTCGTGGTCGGGGCCGCTGGCGAGTTCACGATTTTCGGCGAGTTCGCGGGTGCTCTTTTGGAAGGCGTTCCACTTGTCGAGGATGCCGCGGTTGCGGGAGTGTTCGCGGAGGAGGACTTGGGCGCGCTTGGGGTCATCGTAGAGATCGGGAGCGGAAATGGCGGCTTCGAGTTCCTCGAAACGGGCAGCGATGCGGGCGGTGAGAGGGGCGTAGTCCATGGATGCGGTGGAGGGTAGGGGGGGGCTAAAGGTCTAAAGGTCTAAAGGTCTAAAGGTCTAAAGGTCTAAAGGTCTAAAGGTCTAAAGGTCTAAAGGTCTAAAGGTCTAAAGGTCTGAAGGTCTGAAGGTCTGAAGGTCGGAAGGTCGGAAGGTCGGAAGGTCGGAAGGTCGGAAGGTCGGAAGGTCGGAAGGTCGGAAGGTCGGAAGGTCGGAAGGTCGGAAGGTCGGAAGGTCGGAAGGTCGGAAGGTCGGAAGGTGGCTTCGCCGATGGGGCAAAGAAAAACGGTGAGTCCGCGCGGGGCGGACTCACCGTTGAAAATGGGGGTCGGACTGGGTTCGCTAGGGCTTCTTGGGAGCGCGGGTGGCGCGGATGCTGCCGTAGCGACGCTGGAACTTCTCGATGCGACCGGCGGTATCGACGAATTTCTGCTCTCCGGTGAAAAAGGGATGGCACGCGGCGCAGATACCGATGGTAAGGTCTTTGCTCGTCGAGCGAGTGTGATAACTGGCTCCGCAAGCACAGTTAATGGTTGTATCAGTGTAGTTGGGATGAATTTCGGCCTTCATGATGAAAAATGGAATCGGAGAAGGTGACCGAGGGTGGATTTGTGCGCAAGCCGAATCTCTCTCTGCTTGCTCGGTGGGATTCGACGTGGCGGTCGCGGGGCGATGCGGCGGCGGTGTTGTTGCCGGATGGCTCGGTTGCGCGGACGTTCGCGGAAGTCGAAGCGGAAGCGGAGTTGGTCGCCGCGGCTTTGGAAAGTTGGCCCGACGGGACGGTCATGAGTCTGTGCGCGGGGAATGTGCCGAGTTGGCCGTCGATGGTGCTGGGAATCTGGCGGGCTGGTGGGGTGGCGATGTTGGTCGACGCGTCGTTGGCGGAGTCGCAAATCGTGGCAGCAGAAACCGGCTGCGGGGCGGTCGCGCGGATCTCTGGTAGCGGGGAGGGTGGCTTGCGGGTGTTGGATCGGGCTCGGACGGACTGGCGGCCAGCTCGCGAGACGGTGCTGGTGAAATTGACGTCGGGGACAACGGGGGCAGCGCGCGAGTTGGAATTTGACGCGGGGGCGGTGCTGGCGGATTGCGATCAGGTTTGTGAAACCATGGGGATCGGGGTGGAGGACGTGAACTACGGGGTGATCGCCTTCGCGCACTCGTATGGTTTTAGCAATTTGGTGACTCCGCTGCTGTTTCGCGGTGTGTCGATGGTGGCGGCAGCTGATTCGTTACCTCGGGCGTTGTGGAGCGGGGTGGTGGCGAGCGGCGCGACCGTGTTGCCGGCGGTGCCCGCGATTTTTCGGGCGCTGGCGGGTGTCGCGGCGGAGAAGGGGCGGTTGCGATTGTGCATTTCCGCCGGGGCTCCGCTGCCGGCGCGGGTGGCTGGGGAGTTCCGGCTGGCTCACGGATTGAAGGTCCATTCGTTTTACGGGGCGTCGGAGTGCGGCGGGATTTGCTTCGATGGGTCGGACCGGACGGACGTGCCGGACGGCTTCGTGGGAACGCCGATTCGCTCGGTCGAGCTGGTGTGGGACGACGACGGCAGCGGCGGGGTGCGCGTGCGAAGTGCGGCGATGGGGAGAGAGATGAACGGCGAGTTGCGACCGGGGGATCTGTTGGAGGGAGACGCGGTGGGGGGCTACCGGATCGCCGGGAGGACGTCGGAAATCGTGAACGTCGGCGGGCGGAAGGTGAATCCCGCGTCGGTCGAGACGGTTCTGGCGGAGCATCCGGGTGTGCGGGAAGTGGCGGTCTTTGGCCGGGGGGACGCTGCTCGAGCTCAATCTTTGGCGGCGGTGGTCGTCGGCGACGTGGAGGCGGGGGATCTGCGGCGGTGGTGCGCGGAGCGGCTGGCAAATTGGCAGGTGCCGCGGGAAGTGTTCTCGGTTGGGGCGATTCCGGTCACGGCGCGAGGCAAGGTGAGTCGCCGGGAGCTGGCCGTCTGGAGCGACGGGCAGCGGGACTGATGAGGGCCGGTATTTTTCGTTGTCGGTGGGTGGGCGGGCCGCCTAAATAGCGGGATGCAGTGGAAGTGGTGGATCGGAGCGATGGTTGCGACGTGGGCGGTCTGGCCGACGGCGCGCGGCGAGGGAGTCGATCCGGTGCTGGCGATGAACGAGGCTTTCATCGAGGATTTGACGCTCGATGGGGCGGCTCCAGCGTGGGCCTCGCGGGCGCTGGCGATTTATCATTTCTCGATGTGGAACGCGATGGCTCGGGCGGAGCAAGCGGGGTTGAGCGAAGAGGACCAGGTGGTCGCGGTGGCGGCCGCCGCGTCGACGGTAGGAAATTATTTTTTTCCCAAAGGAGCGGCGACGGTTGAGGCGGCGAGATACGGCCCGGGGAGCACGTCGGCGATTCAGATCGGCCAGGATTGTGCGGTCGAGCTGGTGCGTGACCGGCAGAATGACGGGAGCGACGCCGAGGTGGACCTTCCCGGGCGGGAAGGACCGGGAGAGTGGCGACACACGCCCCCGGAGTATCTGTCGGCGGAACTGCCGCAGTGGGGCGGCGTGAGGCCCTTTACGCTGACGAATCCCGACCTGTTCATGCCGGACGGGCCGCCGGATCTGGTGAGTCAGGCTTACACGGACGCGCTGAACGAGGTGAAGGCCATCGGGGGGAAAACGTCGGAAGTGCGAACGAGGGAACAGAAGGTGGTCGCGTATTTCTGGTCGGATTTTCGGTTCACCGAGACGCCCCCGGGTCACTGGAACGCGATCGCGCGGGATCTGGCGACGCGGCAGGATCTGTCGTTTGAAGACGGCGTGCGCTTGTTTGCGACGCTGAATCTCGCAATGGCGGACGCGGCGATCGTGATCTGGCGGGCGAAAAGCAAGTATCGGTTCTGGCGTCCGGTCGATGCGATCCGCGGGGCGTGGGAGGATGGCAATCCGGAGACGGAAGGGGACGGGGATTGGAATTCTCTCCTGCCGTCGCCGCCGCATCCGGAATATCCGTCGGGTCACGCTGGAGTCAGTGGAGCGGCGGCGGAAGTGCTGGCGCGATTTTTCGGGTCGGACGGGCAGTCCTTCTCGGTATCAAGCGGGATGATCCCGGGATATGAGCGGAGCTACCGATCGCTGTGGGCGGCGGCCTTGGAGGTTGCGACGAGCCGGGTGTATTGCGGGATCCATTATGGATTTTCCGGGGTCGACGGCGTGGTGACGGGTCGCCGAGTCGGGGAAGTGGTCTGGCAGGCGTGCGGTGAGCCGCGTGTGACTGTCAGGTGAGACGGCGGCTTTCGACGTTGAGGACCCGCGCAGAAGGGCGACGGGAGACGTTTTACGGCTGATGAAGATTAAATTTGTAAATGGGAAGTCGGTTGCCCGTGCGGCTGGAGTGGTGCTGGTGTCTGGGGCGTTGCTTTCGGTGATGGGGTGTGACGGGAAGCAGGAAGATCTTGGGAAGAAGGTCGATGAGGCTGCGGGCGACGTGCAGGAGGCGCGCGAGGAGATCAGCGAGGGCAAACAAGACCTGGTCCAGGCCCAAAAAGAACTTGAGCGGGCTAAGGAAGAAGCGGAAGCGGCTTTAGCGACTTCGTCGCCGTTGCCGGAGATGACGCCAATGCCGACACCGGAGGTTTCGCCAGAATTGGGAGCGGAGCCTGCTGCCACGCCCGCGATGACGCCGGTTGATTTGGGGGCGGATTCGACGCCCGTTGGGGATTTTCCGCCTGCGCCTGAGGCGAGTCCGGTCGGCGGAGTCGTGGAACCCTGAGGGAAAGGTGGTTCGCTGCGCGGATCTCGGCTGGATTGGCGGTTCATTAAACAGCCATTCCGGGGGGTGGGTGTCCCAAGTCCGGTGGCTGGAAGGCGACGTTTCTTCGGTTAATTTTCTGGAACGCGGCGCGGTGGTGGGTTTTTCTGAAGGGCTTCGATTTCCGGGCGGCGGAGGGGACGCCAGTGGCCGACTTTTAATTTTGGATCCGTGAGTTGACCGATGCGCGTGCGGGTGAGGCGCTTGACGCGGTATTCGCCGGTGACCCAAAGCATTTCGCGGATCTGGCGCTTGAGGCCTTGGCGAAGGATCACGATCAATTTGGTTGGGTTGATGACGCGGACGGATTCCATTTTCGCCCGGCCGCCTTCGATGAAGACGCCCTTGAGGAGCTTGGCGACGAGGGCGGGGTCGAAGGGCTTGTCGAGAATGACGTCGTATTCCTTTTCCACCTGGTGCGAGGGGTGGGTGAGTTCCTGGGAGAGGTCGCCGTCGTTGGTGAGGACGATGAGACCTTCACTTTCTTTATCGAGGCGGCCGACGTGAAAGAGGCGACCGATGTCGTCCGGGAGGAGGTCGAAGATGTTTTTCCGCTTCAGCTCGTCGGAGCGGGTGCAGACGTAGCCAGCTGGCTTGTTGAGCAGCACGTAGGTGTGCGACTTGGGACGGACAACTCGTCGCCCGACGCGGACGCTGTCGGCGGGAGAGACGGTGGTCGCAAGATTGTCAACGGTCTGGCCGTTGATGGAGACTCGGCCCTCTCGGATGAGTTCGTCGCAGGCGCGACGGGAGCCGAGGCCAGCTGAGGCGAGAAAGCGATTCAGCCGCATGGCGAAGTGGTGCGGCTAGGGGTGACGCGGGGACGAGAAGTCCCGGTTCCCGTGGTCGGACCTATTCTTCGGGTTTCGTCTTGGCGAGACCGATGACGCGCTGGCCGGGCTTGAATTGGCCGCGTTTTTTGAGCAATTCGACGCGCTCGAATCGTTTGAGGACGCTGCGCTTCGCCGTGATGGAACCGCTGCCTTTTAAGCTGGGATGTTGACTCATAGAGCCGTCCAGAATTGCACAGCTGGGGGGATTTGCAAGGAGCAATGCACGCGCTGTCGGCGACGGAGCAAAACCGGATTTCTTGCCGGAGCAAAACCGGACAGGTATTCAGAGGCTGTAATGGGCTAAAATAGGAGGCCAAACGTGTTTTGGCGGATGCTCGACAACCCAAAATTGGCGAGCGGGGTGATGCACGATGGTGATGCGCTTGCGAAGGGTGGACGAGATCTCGTAGTTACGGCCTTCAAAATCGACGGTGTGGTCGTTGTTCACGCGTCGGGAGAGGCGGAGTGAGAGGTGGAGATCGAGGAGGGCAGGAGACGGAGGAGGACGCAGGCGAGTGTGGCCACGGAGGGACTGGATCTCCCAGACTTCGAGGGGGATTTTGCCGGACGAGCGGTTGAGCTTGAGGTTCTGTCGCTCGATCTCCATCTGGAGGATGGCGTCGGCTTGCGGCCAAGTTGTGGCGTGGGCGTGTGCGAGCAAGGTGACCAGGCGTCGCTGGAAGGTGCCGAAGCGCCGCTCGATCTTGCCCTTGGCCTGCGGGGTGGGAGCCACGAGGTGGGCGAAGCCCAGCCCCAGCATGGCGCGCTGGAACTCGCTTTGGGGATCGCGATGGTCGTCGGTAGAACTCGGTCCGAAGAGGCTCAGACCATCGGTGTAGAGGATCTCGGGAAGCCCCCAGCGGGTGAAGGCTTCGCGGAAGTGCTCGAAGTGGTTCCAAGTGGTGTCCGACCCGACGAAACGGCCCGCGAGATTGAGTCCGGATGCGTCGTCCACGGTGAGCAGGAGGGTCTGCTTGGAGTTGGCCGGCCACCACTGGTGGATGGAACTGTCGTGTTGCCAGAGCTCTCCGATGTGCTCGCGGCGGAAGCGTCGGTAAACCCGGGGCTTGCGGGCCGCAGAGGGCACCAGATGCGCGTAGTGCGCTTTGACGTGGGCCTCGACCGTGGAGCGCGCCCGGCGAAATCCGCAGAGGCGTTCGAGTTCATCGGCGACGAGCTGGTAGTTGGGCGGATTTTGAAGGGGAAGGAACTCCTCGAGCAGGCATCGCGTCTTGGCAGGCCAGTCCTCGGACCGGTCTCCCCCGCTGGCCTTCGGTCCGTAGTCGGCGCGTTCCCGCAGGAAGACTCCGCGCAGTTCGTAGAGCCGGGAGCGGCTCACTCCCAGATGCGCAGCTGCCGTGGCCGCGTCGAGGGTTCCTGCGTTGAAGTCTGCAAGCGTGCGTCGGACGAACCCGGCGGGATGGCGGTGTGCTAACTGCTTTTTTTCATCGCAGGATCATCGTCCACGCCGGAAGCCGAGCCAAAGCAAAGTGGCCATCTGCTTGGGAAAGGCATTTCCAAGCCGCCCCCACCAAGCGCGCCAGCGCGGGAAGCGCCTCTCCGGCGGCCTCCGCTCCGCTCCGGCCGCCTCCGAGGCGCTTCCCGCGCTGCTTCCACCCCCCTGTCCGGTTTTGCTCCGTCTCCTATTCCGGTTTTGCTCCGTCTCTGTCCGGTTTTGCTCCGGCCCCGACAGGAGCAATGCACGCGCGGGGTGAGGGATTTCTCGCGGTCGATCCGTGGATGATCTAGATGTCCGGCCTGTGGGGCTGCAAGCCTGGTTGGTGCGAGCTGGAACGGGTTCTCCCCCGGGGGGCTACTTCGCCAGGTTGCGGGCCAGGTAGGCGGCTCCGATGATGCCGGCTTGGTTCTGCATCTTTGCTGGGACGATGGGGACGGATTTTTTAGTTTTGAGGTGAGGGATGAATTTGTCGGCCTTTTTGCTGACGCCACCGCCGATGATGAAGAGGTCGGGGGAGAAAAGGGTCTCCATGTGATCCAGGAAGTTGCTGATCTCTTTGGCCCATTTTTTCCAGGAGAGATTTTTCTCGTCGCGGACGCTCTCGGCGGCGCGGTCTTCGGCGTCTTTGCCGCGGATCTGGAGGTGGCCGAATTCGGTGTTGGGGATAAGCTGGCCGTCGATGAAGATGGCGGAGCCGATGCCGGTGCCGAGGGTGAGAAGAATGACGACGCCAGACTGGTCGCGACCGGCCCCGAATTGGACTTCGGCAATGCCGGCGGCGTCGGCGTCGTTGACGACGTGAGCGGCTCCGCCGATGTGGGGCGAGAAAGGGCTCCGCCGTCGGTGTCGATCCAGCTTTTGTCGACGTTGGCGGCGGAAAGAATCATGCCCTTTTTAACGACGCCGGGGAAGGTGATGCCGGCGGGGCCAGAGTATTCAAAGTGATTGGCGATTTCGCCGACGACTTGGGCGACGTCCGCGGGGACGGCGGGCTGCGGTGTGGGGATGCGGAAGCGGTCGCCAGCGAGCGTGCCGGTCTCCGTGTCGACGGGTGCGCCTTTGATGCCTGAACCGCCGATGTCAATGCCGAGGAGGGTCATGTCTAGTTTGTTGATGGGATAGGTTTGGTGATTTGTGCAATCGCGGAACCTATTTGGCGAGTCTGAAGAACGCTTCGGCGGTAGCGGTGCTTTGCGCGGCCACGGTCGCGAGGTCGGTGCCGCGGAGTTCGGCGATCTTTTCGGCGACGAGGCGGGTGTGGGAAGGCTCACAGCGTTGGCCGCGGTGGGGGATTGGGGCGAGGTAGGGGCAATCAGTTTCGACCATGAAACCGTCGGGAGGGGCGGCGATGGCGGAGTCGCGGACGAGGGGGGCGTTTTTGAAAGTGACGATGCCGGTGAAGGAGACGAGGTGGCCGAGTGAGGCGAGTTCGGCGGCTTGGTGGGGGTAATTTCCGAAGCAATGGTAGACGGCGCGGAGGCGTCCGGTGTAGGGGCGGAGGAGGTCGATCGTGTCGTCCCAGGCGTCGCGTTGGTGAACGACGACGTTCAGACCGAGTTCGGCGGCGAGGTCCAGTTGTTGGCGGAAGACGTCGGCTTGGAGGGCTTTGTAGGCTCCGTCGACGACGGCGGCTTGAGCGTCTTCGGGGACTTCGGCCCCGAGCGCGGCAATGGCGGGTGAGGAGGTCAGCTCCGCGCTGGGAAGGCGGTGGTAGTCGAGGCCGGTCTCGCCAATGGCGGCGACTTTGGGGTGAGCGGCGAGTTCGCGGAGGACGGGGAGGAAGTCGGCTGGTTCGTCGGCGACGTTGCCGGGGTGGACGCCGACGACGGCGAAGACTTGGGGGTGGCGCTCGGCGAGGGCGAGCGCGCGTCGGCTGCTTTCGAGGCCGGTGCCGATGGTGATGATGCGGGTGACGCCTGCTTCGGCGGCGCGGTCGAGGATCGCGTCGAGATCGTCGGCGAAGTCGGAAAAATCGAGGTGCGCGTGGGTGTCGATGAGCATGGTGGAGAGCCTAGCCGGGAAGGCGGTGGGTTGGGAGCTGGAACGGGGAATATTTTTGTCGTGATGAGGCGCGTAAGGCTTGCTCTCGGCCGTGGAGGATTGGGCCGCGGTGGAGTGGGGGATGCCGCTGAGTGCGGCTGCACGCGATCGGGGCCAAATGAAGAGAATCGCGGTCCTATCGGCTGGTGTTGGCGCGGGCAAGGATGGTGGTGGTGGAGCGACCGGGGACGAGGGGGAGGATTTCGATCCGGGCACCGACGGCGCGGAGGGCGGCTAGTTCGCCGGGGTCGAGGGTGTCGAGGGTGTAGTCGCCGCCTTTGGCGTAGACGTCGGGACGCGTGGCGTGGATGACGTCGGTGAGGCGGAGGTCGGCGAAGATACTGACGACTTCGATGGCGCGAAGAGCGGAGAGGACGCGGGCGCGGTCGGCCTCGGGGTTGAGGGGCCGGGTGGGGCCCTTGAGTGAGCGGACGGAGGCGTCGGAATTGACGGCAACGGCGAGGGCATCGCCGAGGGCGGCGGCGCGCTCGAGGTAGTCGACGTGGCCGGCGTGGAGGAGATCGAAGCAGCCGTTGGTCAAGACAAAGCGGCGACCGGACGTTTTGAAATCGGCGGCCCAGCGGGCGAAAGCGTCGGGTGTGAGGATGCGGTCGGTCATGGTCAAGGTGTGTGGGGTTTGGGGGTGAGGCTCAACAATTTTCGCTGGATTAATCGGGGGTTGTTAGGGACCATGGTGGGTGACTCTCCATGCGCCCCATCACCAAAATCCTCCTGCTGATCGTCGTCGCTTTTTTCGTCTATCTGCTTTGGCCGCGGAATCCGACTTTGACGGAGTTCACTCCGACCGAGCTGGCTCGGCTCGAGATGCGGGCTTGGCAGGCCGAGGCGGACGGAGGGTTCGGTGCGATGATACCGTTGTTCCGGATCTACGCGTTTCACTACGGCGTCGCGCCCCTGGCGAGCTTCCAGATCGCGAGTGCTGAGACGGGGGCGGTGTCGGTGTTGCGGAAGTTCGCGGGCGACCCGGATGGTCTGGGGCCGTCGCGGGCACTGGTGCCTCTGCAGGAAAAATACGTGATTCTCCGGCGTCAGACCGGCAGGGATTTTGACTCGGATGCGTGTGCACGCGGGGAAATTTCCTGGCGTGAAATCGAACTCGAGGGAGGGAAGCCCGAGGCGGTGGCGACAGCCATGGCAAGTTGCTACGCTGCTTTTTTCGGCGGCGAATCGGGAGACTACCTGGCCACGGCGCGGAACCTGGCCGGGGCGCGGGCGCTGCTCTTCGGCGCGAAGTTGCCCGAGGGCTACAGCGATCGGGAGCGGGCAGCTCTGGAGTTGGCCACGGATGGATACCGGGAGTTGCACGCCTCGTTGGCTGCGCGGGGTGGCGCCAGTGATTAGCTGAGGGGTTTGCCCACGTCGCTGGGTTGGGTTGGCGCTTGGAGATCGACGCCGCCGGAGGTGTGGGTCGGTCCGGTCATTCGATGTGGACGCGGATGCCGGGTTCGATCATCTGGCTAAGTTTGGCGGCGTCCCAGTTGGAGAGGCGAATGCAGCCGTGGCTGGAAGTGCGACCGATCGTGTCGGGCTTGGCCGTGCCGTGGAGACCGATGCCTTTTATGTCGAGGGCCATCCAAACGATGCCGACGGAGTTGTTCGGCCCGGGCGGGATGTCGTGGGCGTCGTTCTCGTCGGCTTTCGGTTCCTGTTCGTCGGCTTCCTTCTGTTCCTTGGCCCGCTTCTCAACGTCAGCGAGCGAGAATGGCCGGGCGACATTGGGCACGCGGATCTTATCGTTGGCTTCAGCATCGTCGATTGCCGTGCCTTCGTTGAGCTTGGCGAGGTCGTCGCGGTCGACGTGGTATTTCTCGCCAATCAGTTCGGAGAGCGAAGTGTAGGGCATGGCATCCTGCTCGGCTTGCTCGGCGGGCTCGCTCGGGGCGGTGCCGAGGCTGTCGAGGTCGGTTTGCTGGACCGCGTAATCGATGAAGATCGGCTCGACGGAGGTCGCGTCGGCTGGAAAGTCTGCGGGGATTTCTTCGGTAAATTCCGGGACGTTCCGACCGTTGGCGCGGAGGTAACGGGTGAGGGATTTGCGGGTAAACTCACCCCAGCGGCCATCGATTTTGCCAGGACCAAAGTTTGCGTTATCGAGAAAAATCTGGAGTTGGGTGAGGCGGTCGAAGTCGGTCTGGGTCGGGGACGCCTCGTCGTCGGCGGGCACCGAGGGGGCTGCCACTGCGGCAAAGAGGAGCGTTGCGAAAATTGCGTAGGGACGTGTTATCACGGTGGAATTAATCGGGGGCTGCGAGGGCTTTGGATGCTGGAAAGTGTTTTCGACGATTGTCGAACATCGTGGGCGGGATTAACCTAGGTCGTTATGAAGCAGTATCGGCATCCGGCGTTGGAGAGTGTGGGCATCACGGTCGTGATGCAGGCGCTGTCAGACCCGTGGCGGCTGGGGATCGTGAGGTCGCTGCTGGCGGCTGAGGGTCGGGAATTTGCCTGCAACGAGTTTCCGATGGATGTGTCGAAGGCGACGCGGTCGCACCACATCTGCGTGCTGCGGGAGGCTGGTCTGATCAGGACGCGGGTCGAGGGGACGAAATGCATGACTTCGCTGCGGTACGAAGAAATCGAGGGGCGGTTCCCGGGGTTACTGAAGCTGGCGGAGCTGTCGTAGCGGTCGAGCCGGACTGGGGAGCCAGCGGTTCGTCGCTTCGCTTAGATTGACAGAGGAGAGGTGGGTTGCTGCGGGCTTGCGTTGCTTTCGGGCGGAGGGCAGGGTGCCGGTCCATGGCTGAGGATCGAGACGCGGTGGAGTTACTGGGGGATCTGTGCGGGCGATTGGAGTCGCTGCATTCGCGGTTGGAGACGGTGGTAGTGGGCCAGAGGCCCAACGTCGAAGCGATCCTCGAAGCGCTGCTTTGCCGGGGGCATTGCCTGCTCGTCGGCGTGCCGGGGTTGGCAAAGACGCTGCTGGTGAATGCGATCTCGCGGCTGCTGGGTTTGCCGTTTGCGCGGATTCAATTCACGCCGGATCTGATGCCTTCAGACGTAACGGGAACGGAGATACTCGAGGAGGACGCGGTGTCGGGTCACCGAAAGTTCGTCTTCGCGCCGGGCCCGGTTTTTACGAACGTGCTGCTGGCGGACGAGATCAACCGGACCCCGCCGAAGACGCAGGCGGCGTTGCTGGAGGCGATGCAGGAAAAGACGGTGACGGTGGCGGGAAAAATCCGGCCACTGGCTGAGCCGTTCATCGTATTGGCGACGCAGAACCCCATCGAGCAGGAGGGGACGTATCCGTTGCCGGAGGCGCAGCTGGACCGCTTTTTGTTCGAGCTGGAGGTGGGGTATCCGAGCGCGGAGGACGAGGTGCGGATCGTGGAGCGGCATTCGTTCACGCCGACGAGCGAGTTGCAGCCGTTGTTCGCAGAGGGAGAATTGGCGGCCTTTCGCGAAGCGGTGGCGCGGGTTCCGGTGCCTCCGAACGTCGTGCGATACGCGGTGGATCTGGTGCGGGCGACGCGGCCGGATGATGCTTCGGCTCCGGAGGAGGTCCGAAAGTACCTGCGGTGGGGCGCTTCGCCGCGGGCGAGTCAGAATCTCATCATCGCGGGTCGGGCGCGGGCGGCTTGTCAGGGGCGGTTCAACGTGGCGTGCGAGGACGTGTCGGCGCTGGCTCCGAACGTGTTGCGGCACCGGCTGATTCGGAACTTCCAGGCGGACGCGGACGGGGTTTCGGCGGGGGATCTGGTGCGGGGATTGCTTCAAAAAATCCAGTCCTGATCGACCCGCCAAAAGCGCGAGCGATCGCGAAAGGGATGAAATGATTTCAAAATATTCGGAGATTTATTTTCACGTTCGTTCGCGTGCCTAAAGGGGAATCCTCATGACGGTGCGAGAAGGGTTTGATCCGGGAGTGATTGGGGCGCTCGCGACTTTGCCGTTGCGGGCGCGGTATCTGGTGGAGGGTTTTCTGACGGGGATTCACGCGAGCCCCTACCGAGGGTTCTCGGTCGAGTTCTCGGAGTATCGGGATTACCAGCCGGGGGATGATCCGAAGCACCTCGACTGGCGGCTCTTCGGGCGGACGGATCGACTTTGCATCCGGGAGTTCGAGGCGGAGACGAATTTGCGGGCGTATTTGATCGTCGATGCGAGCGGGAGCATGGGGTATGGCGGGGACGCGGCCTGGGGGACGAAGATCGAAATGGCGAAGGCGCTGGCTGCGGCTCTGGGTTGGCTGCTTCTGCGGCAGAAGGATGCGGTGGGTGTGCTGACGACCGGAGCCGATGGGGGGGTGCGGTTGGTGCCGCCGACCCAGCGGTCGACGCAGCTGGGGCTGTTGCTGCGAGAGCTGGACGGGGTGGTGGCGCGGGGGGAGGGCGGGCTGGAATTTTTGCTTTCGAAGGGGAATGCACTGGTCAAGCGGCGGAGCTTGGTCGCGATCCTTTCGGATTTCTTGGATGCGGGGGAGGGCTTGGCCGCGCGGGTGAAGGAACTGCGATTCCGCGGGCACGATTGTTTTGTTTTTCAAATTCTCGACCGGGATGAAATCGAGTTCCCGTTCGGGGAGGCGGCTGTTTTTCAGGACGCGGAGTCGGGTTTGCTTCGGCACGTGACGCCGGAGCGGGCGCGGCGGAGATACCTGGAGCGATTTGAGGCGTTCATGGCACCGCGTCGGGAACTCTTCCGTGAGCTGGCGATCCCGCACGTGGTGGTGCGGACGGATGAGGAACCGTATGCCGCGATGGCGCGGTTTCTCGCGGCGAGAGGGAGGCTGCGGTGACGGGTCTTTCCCCGTTCCGGTTGATCCGAATTTCTAGATCATGAACTTCCTGTTGCCGCTGGGATTGCTGGGATTGCTTGGGTTGGTGGCTCCGGTGTGGTTGCACTTGCGGCGGCGGCACCGGACGAACGTGCGGGTCTTCAGCGCGATGCGGTTTCTGGACGATCAGCCGGCTCCGCGGGACATGCCGCTGCAGGTGCGGGATTGGCCGCTGTTTCTCCTGCGGGTGCTGGCCGTGATCTTGGCGGTGCTGGCGCTGGCGGGATTGGCGTGGGATCGCCGCGTCGAGGCGGGGGGGACGGAGGTGCGGATTCACATTCTGGATAACACGATGAGCCACCGGGTGGGGGGGGCATTTGAGCGGGCGAAGCGGGAGGTCGCCAGGGAGGTGCGGGCGGCGGGTGCGGGGACGCAGGTGGGGGTGATCGAGGTCGCGGCGCGGAGCCGGGTGGTGGCGGAGTTGGGGAGCGATCCGGCTGAGGCGGCGTTGACGATCGAGGGGCTGGAATCAACGCACCAGCGGGGAAGTTATTTGGAAGCGTTTCGATTGGCGGCGGCGATGCTGGACCGATCCCTCGGGGAGCGGCGGCGAATCTTTGTCCACGGAGACCGGCAGCGGAATCAGTGGGAAGAGAATTTGGCGGTGCCGCCTTTTCTCGAGGACGTCGAGGTGGTGATGGCTGAGGCGGCGGGGACCAACGGGGCGGGTAACCTCCACACGGCAAACACGCGGGTGAAGCGGACGCCGGGGCGGGAAGGGGCGGTCACGGAATTGACTCTGGATCTGGGAGCGCAGGCGGTTAATCGGCGGGCGGCGATCGTGGTTTGGTCCGGAGCGACGGCGGTGCTCGAGCGGGAGTTGGAACTGGAGGCGGGGAATCGCACGGTGCGCACGGATTGGAAGGACCTGGCGGCGGACAAGGCCGCGTGGGTGCGCGGTGAAGTGGAGCTGACCGGGCGACCCGATGTGCTGCCGGAGGATGACCGAAGCTACTTCGCCGTGCCGCCGATCGAGCCGGGGAAAGTGGGGCTCATCGCGCGATCGCCGTATCTGCGGGCGAGCTTGGATCCGGAGATTTCGAAGGGGATCTGGGACGTGACGCGGTTGAATCCCGCGGCGATTCGCGAGGCAGCGGCGGCGGACCGACCCGGCTTCGACGCGGTCGTGGTGGAGAGCGATTACCTGCAGTCGGCGGAGGTGCGTGAGGTGGTGCTCAAGCACTTGAACAACGGGCGTGGGGTGTTGCTTTTTGTGACGCGGACGACGCCTTTGGTGGAGGGTTTTCTGCGGACGCTGGGATTCTCGGGTGGCGAGACGGCGGTGACGCCGGGCGGGGAGGGGACGGGGTTTCGTTACGCGGCGTTGACGCATCCGGCGCTGGCGGAGTTTGCGCGGAAGGACTTCGGGGATCTGCTCGCCGTGCGGTTGAAACGCTTTCTTCGGATCGACGTCGAGGGTCTCGCGGCGGAGGGGATCCTCTTTGCGGGGGACGGGGAACCGGTGATGTTCGAGACGCGTGGGACGAAGGGGCGGATGCTGGTGTTTGGTTTTGGCGCGGATGCGGAATGGACGAACTGGGTCGTGCGCCCGGATTTCTTGCCGTTCATCGATGGGTGTCTCACGCACGTGCGGGCGGCTCCGGAGTTGCAGACGTCGGTGGAGCCCGGGGAGGTGCTTGACCGCGTGATGGAGCGGTGGGCGGGGGTGGAATTTTTGCTGGCGGGCGACCGGGGCGAGGCAGCGCGGGCGACGGCTGACGAGGGTGGTCGCTTGCGGATCGTGGCGCCGGATGAGCCGGGGATCTACGAGTTGCGGCGGGCCGACGCGGTGGGTGCGGACGAAGAACTGGGTCTGGTGAGCGTGAGTCCGGCGGCGGCAGAATCGGAGTTGGATTTCATTCAAGAAATGCCGGCGGCGGTGGCGGCGTGGACTTTGCAGCCGAAGGACGTCGTCGCGCGGGAGTCCGGGCCGGTGGCGGCGATGGTGGAGCGGGCGGGGACGTTGTGGTGGTGGTTGCTTTTGGGCGGGGTTGCGATTTTCATGATTGAAATGATCTGGACGAACGTGAGGGCGGAGGTCGCGTGAACCGGGACGTCGAGCGGGCACTGGTCGGGGCGCAGCGGCGGTGGCGCTGGCTGCTTTTCTGGCGTTTGATGGCGTGGGCGACGGTGGTCGCGTGCGCCTGGTTGGCAATGCTCGGTGGGGCTGCGCTGTTGGGTTGGGTGACGGAGTGGTCGGTGGCGGCGATGGGAGTCGGGGTGGCGGTGCTGTTCGGCGCTCTGGCTCTGGTGGTGGCGGTAATCCGGGCGGCGTCGGCGAGTCGAACGGAGACTTGGTTGGCCGGGAGGATGGAGGAGCGGTTTCCGAAACTGATGGATCGGGTGAACGCGCTGGCGGATTTGCGGAATCGCGGGACGGGCGGGGAATTTGTGCCGGCTATCGGGGAGCAAGCGCGGGAGCAGCTGGCGAGGGTCGAAAGTGGGGCGGCGATTTCCGGGCGTTCAACCGGGGCGGCGGTCGGGGTCGCGGCGCTCGTCGTCGCGGCGACGTGGGTGTTTTTCAGCCAAACCCAACCGTGGGAAAAAATTGGTGGCGGGGCGCCGCTGGTTTTGGAGGGACCTGACGATCCGTTCGAACTCGACCTTCCGGAGGACACTTCTTCGCAGATGCGGGCGCCGTGGGGAGAGGTGCGAATCACCGAGCCGGGCGGCGACCTCAAGCTGACGAAGGTCGACGTGCTGCCGTTGACGGTGGAGGCCGCGACGAACGAAGCTCTCAAGCGGGCGTCGTGGACGACGGCGGTCAACGGAGCGGAGGCGGAGGACCGTGAGTTTCCCGCGCCGCGGGAGCCGAACTACGCGGTCTATGAGCCGCTTCTTTACTTGGACGAGTTGGCGGTGGACGATTGGGACGTGGTGAGTTACTCGGCGGCGGCGACGGCGGGCGAGTCGTCGCGGTACGCGTCGGAGATTTTTTTCGTCGAAATCCGGCCCTTTCGGGAGGAACTCATGAAGCTGGAAGCGGGCGGTGGAAGCGGTGGGGGGCTGGCGTGTTTGAAAAAGTTGAACCGGCTCATCGAGAAGGAAACGGACATTCTCCGTGGGACGCATCGGCAGACCGGGCGGCCCGCCGAGACAACAGAGGAGCGGGAGCAAGATCAACGTAAGCTCGTGGCTGCGCAGGACGAGACGCGGGCGTCGACGGCGCATCTTTACGGGGAGGTTGCGGAGATTGAGCACGAGGACATTGGGACCGTATTGGATCAGCTCGCGAAAGCGCGGGAGACGATGGGCGAGGCGGTCGCGAATCTGGAAACGCCCGACAATCCTCGGGCACTTGCTTCGGAGCAATTGGCGCTGCAACAGTTGATCGAGAGCCGGAAAGACTTGGTGAAAGCGATCAAGAACGGCGCGGGTGGCGGCGGGGGCGGGGAGAACGAGGAATCGCAGCCGGTGGCGGGAATGGAAGTTCAGCTCGGCGACAAAATCGCGGACTTGGTGGAGTTCCGCGACGCGCGGGCGGCGGCGATGGAAGCGGTGCGGTCGGCGAAGGCGGCTCAAGAGGCGTTGGCGGGCGAAGCGAAGGGCGCCGGATCGGACGACCTCCCGATGCTCGCGGAGAAGCAGAAGGAGATCGCTGAGGCGCTTGATCGGGTGCGCGAGCGGGCCCCGGAGCCGTTCAAAGCAGCGGAGGAAATCGACCGGAGGGTGGCGGCGGCAATGGAGAAAAGCGAAGCGCTGATGTCGGTTGGTCAGGGTCGGGGCGCGAACGACGCGCTCGAGGCGGCGGAGCGCCTGGGCGAACTCGAGAAATCGCTGGTGCGACAGGCTGGGTTGCAGGCGGTGGCGGACGTCTATCGGCTGAAGGGCGTGCTGGAGGCCGCGGGGGAGCAACTCGCGGGGGCGGGCGAGCAACCGGATGACGCCGAGAAGGAGCGGATGGCGGACACGGGTGAGCAGATCGAACGGGCGAAAGAGGCGATGGAGGAGACGCTCGGGGAGACGGAGGCGGGCGAATTGTTCGGACCGGGTCTCGCGGAAGCGCTCGGCGGGAAGGCGGGCGCGAAGTTGGAAGCGGCGGCAGGGAAGCTGCAGGAGGGAAAAGGCGAGGGTGCGGGCGAGGCTGGGGAGGCTCTCGCGGAGTTGGCCAAGGCGTTCGAGGCGAGCCAGCCGGGGACGTTGCGCGGCGCGGCGGGCGAGAGTCTGGCGGGTCACCAGGGGGTTGGCGACGCCGCGCGGATGTTGCGCGGGCTGGCGAAGCGGCTGGCGGAGTCGCGTGAGTTGAGTGACGAGGAGTTGCGGGGGCAACTCAATGAGGCCCGGCTGGCGCTGCTGGACGCGGAGGAAACCAGTGCGGTGCCCCAACTCGCGGCTCTCGCACGTGAGCTGGAGGATCTCAACGGCACGGTGGATCTCGACATCGATGAGCTTGCGTTGCGGAAGCTAGTGGATCGGCTCGAGTCCTACCGGCTTGAGATGGCGGATCTGGAGCGGGACAAACCGATCGACCCGACGCTGCTGAAATACGATCCGGCGGAGGCGCCGGCGGAGTATCGCGAGCGGGTGAAGCGGTACTTCGAGAAGTTGTCGGAGGGGTGAGCGTCGGATTTCAGGTCTTGCTCGGTTCGAAGGGATGATGGGTTGGCGGTTGGTTTTCGAGAATCCGTGGGTCGGGCTGGTGGTCGGGCTGACCGCATTGGCGCTCGTGGCTTGGGCGGCTTGGCGCTTGGAGCGACGCGGGCTGGCTCGCTGGAAAAATGGGGTGCTGGCGGTGTTGCGGTTGCTGGCGATGCTGGTGATCGCGTTTTTGCTGGCAAGGCCGGTGTTCCTTACTCCGGATCCGGATGAACTGGATCGGCGGGAAGTGGTGCTGCTCGTGGACCGGAGCGCGAGCATGGGGCTGGAGGACGGGGGCGAAGAGCGGTTTCGAGACGCGCTGATCTTTGCGCGAGACGTGGTCGGAGGAGCGGTGGCTGGGCTGGGCTTGAAGGTTCGGCCGGTGGTGTTCGACCGCGAGGCGGTGGCGGTCGAGGCGAGTGAATTGGCCGCGGCGAAGCCGGTCGGTGAAGGCACGGATTTAGGAGGGGCGATACTCGCGTCGCTTGGTTCGACGACTCGTTCGCCCGCGGCGATCGTGGTGCTCACGGACGGGGCGGCGAATTTTTCAGAATCGAACGCGGCGGCGGTCGGAGGCTTGCTGGCTTCGGGCACGCCGGTGCTTTCGGTCGGATTCGGCTCGGATCGGGGTGTCGAGACTCTGAATCTGTTGGCGGTCGAAGCGCCCGAGCGGGTGCCCCCGAACAGCACGTTTCGCGTCTCGGCGCGGATCGAGGCTTCGCTGCAGGGCGCGTTGCCGCCGTTTGATTTGATCCTGCTGCGGGACGGCCAATTTCTGCAGCGGCGGACGGTCGAGGGTGTGGCGGGGTCACGGTATTGGTCGGAGAGTTTTGAGGTGAGCGAAATGCAGGACGGGCGGCACACATATCACGTCCAGCTGGAGCCGCCGGGCGATCGGAGCGTGGTGATCGTGGGGGACTCGGCGAAGGCGACGGTGACCGTGAGCCGCGATCAGGAGGTGCGGGTGCTCTACATGCAGGGGGCGCTGACGTGGGATTTCAAATTTATTGGCCGCGCGCTGCGGGGCGATCCGACGGTGCAGGTGACAGGATTGAGCCGGACGAGTGAGCGGTCGGTCTTTCGGCAGAATCTGGAGTCGCCGGGAGAGTTGCTGGACGGGTTTCCGGACGACGTGGCGGAGCTGGCTCCGTTCTCGGTGGTCGTGCTTTCGAGTTTGAAACCGTCGCAGTTGTCGGCGGTGCAGCAGACGGCGATCGCGCGGTTCTGCGGCGATTTTGGCGGGGGCGTGCTGGTGATCGGTGGCCGGGATACGTTCGATGAATCGTGGCGGGGAAGCGAGCTGGAGAAGATCTTGCCGGTGCGTTTCGACGAGGACCGCGGGGTGCGGGGACTCGATCAGCCGTTTCAGATGCGGCTCACGGCGGAGGGTTTGGTGGAGCCGATTTTTGAGATTGCCGGGCCGGGGGAGACGGCGGACGCCTGGCGCAAACTACCAACTTTCGACGATTACGGGCGGATCGCTGAGGCAAAGGCGGGGGCAACGATCTGGGCGGTCCACGCCGATGACGTCGGGCCAAACGGGGAGCCGCGGATTCTCATGGCGGAGCAGCCTTACGGATCGGGGATGGCGGTCGTGGTGGCGCTGCAGAATCTGTGGAAATGGCGACTGGCGAGGGATGCGGATCATGGTCAGTTCGATCGGTTTTGGAGGCAGCTCATCCGGAGGTTGGCTGACACGGGGCGTTCGCCGGTGCGGATCGAAGTGTTGGATCAGGAGTTGCGGCCGGGGCGAGTGATTCGGTTGACCCTCGAGCGGGAGGCGGAGGCGGACGATGCGGCGGACGATGCGGCGGACGATGCGGCGGGAGCGTTCACGTTTCGAGTGGCGGACGGGCGTGGGGACGTGGTCGCGGAAGAGGCGGTCGAGCTGGTGCCGGGGCGGGCGGTGGAAGTGGAATTTACGCCGGCGGGGGCGGATCTATACTCGGTGGCGGTGCTGGATGGTGAGGGCGCGCCGGTGGCGGGGAGGGTGTTGGAGATTCGCGAAACCAATCTGGAAATGCAGCGGACCGGGCGGGACATGGAAACGCTGAGGCAGTGGTCGGCGGTGTCGAGCGGGTCGGCTTGGACGGTCGAAGAGGCTCGCGATCAGCCGGAGGAATTCGCGGCGGCGTTGGGGAAGGGTGTGGACGAGGCGCGGCAAACCCGGATGCGTCGGGTGGAGGTTGGGCCCGGGGGATGGGCGATGCTGTGGGCGTTGGGGCCGTTGTGTTTGGGTTGGGTGCTGCGGAAGCAATGGATGTTGCGGTGAGATCCTCGGCGGCTCGGTGGTTCAGGGATTTCAAATGAGGACGGGCTGGAAGCCCGTGCTCCCCGTTTAGAGGATGAGCATGCAGTCGCCGTAGCTGTAGAAGCGGTAGCGCTCGGCAATGGCTTGGCGGTAGGCTTCGAGGATGAGTTCGCGGGTGGCGAAAGCGCTGACCAACATGAGGAGGGTGCTCTTGGGGAGGTGAAAATTGGTGAGCAAAGCGTCGACTCGGGTGAGCTGCTTCGGAGGGTGGAGGAAGATGTTGGTTCGACCGGAGTGAGGGGCGATCGGGCCGGGGGGCTGGCTCTCGAGGACGCGAGTCGTGGTCGTCCCAACGGCGACGACCCGGGGAGCGGCGTTGATGGCAGCGGCGCTTTTCTCGGAGATCGAGTAGCGCTCTTCGTGCATCGTGTGGTCGGCGAGGGCATTCGTCTTGACCGATTGAAAGGTGCCCTGGCCGACGTGGAGGGTCAGGAACGTGTGGGGGATGCGGCCGAGAATGTCGGGGGTGAAGTGGAGGCCTGCGGTCGGGGCGGCGATGGACCCGGGCGTGTCGGCGTAGACGGTCTGGTAGCGAGTGTCGTCGGAGACGTCGGCGGCACGCGCCATGTAAGGCGGGATGGGGAGCTCGCCGTGGGCTTCGAAATCGATGGGCGACTCGAGGCGAAGCACGCGCTCGCCGCCCGGGAGGACTGCAAGCACGTGAGCGGTGGTGTTGGCCACGTCGACCTGGCCGCCGGGTTGGAGTTTTTTGCCGGGCTTCGCCATGCAGACCCACTCGTTGGGGGCGCGTTCTTCGAGAAAGAGAAATTCGATCCGGCCGTCGGTGGAGTGCAGGCGGGCGCGGAGGACGCGCGAGTCGTTCAGAACGGTGAGATCGCCGGAGCGAAGGTACTCCGGAAAATCGGTGAATCGGCGGTGGGTGATCGTCTCAGTCGCGCGATCGACGACGAGAAGGCGGGAAGCGGCCCGGTCGGGAAGCGGGTGGGTCGCGATGAGGTCGGTCGGGAGCGTGAAGTCGTAGTCGGAGGTCTGGTTCAACGCGAACTTCGGCGACTGGAAGCCGCCGCTCCTTGAATTACTTGAAGACGCGCTTGAGGCCGACCCGTTGCCCGGAGGCTTCGAAAAGTTCGGCGACTCGGCGCTTGAGCTTCCGTAGGTTGTTGAAGAGGAAGAGAAGGAAAATGGCGTAGGGGACCTGGAACCAAAGGTCGGGTTCGTTCCGCCCGAGCTGCCGAATGAGGAGCGTGCTGAGAATGACGAGGTTCACGAGGAACGTCGTGGCGACCATGTGGGTCGTGAGGCGGACGCGGGTGAGGGCTTTGGGACCGCCGTGGTATTCGGTGACGGTCGCGGCGCGGATGCCCCACCAGAAGCTGCCGTAGATCTGGACGTCCCAATTTTTCCAGCCAGTGTCGATGGAGTAACTCCAACCTTCGTTCTCCAAGGCGTCGATGGCTTTCGGGAGGAGTGCTTCGCGACCGGTGCCTTCTTCGCTCCAGAAATTGAGGTGGGTGATGCTGCCTTTGCCCGAGTATTTGAAATTGTCCTCGTGGGTGGCGATGACGGAGGGCGGAGTGCGCTTGTGTTTGAGCCAGGTGATGTAACGGGCCCAGCCGCGGGCGAGGGGCTGGGTGAAGGCGAGGAAGGTGACGAGGAGGCGGGCGGGGATGGTGTCGTATTTCGGCTCGAGCTTTGCGTGGATCATGTAGGACAAAGCGACCAGGAAGGTGCCGCCGATCATCAGATACGGGACGATGCGGAGATCGGGGATGAGGATCGAGACGACAAAAATGAAGGCGGCGAGCACGACCCACTCGATGCTGCTGAGGTAGGCGGCGATCTCGGACTGAGGGGTTGGGTAGATGGACTGGAACAGGCCCTCGCCGAAGACGCCGTGGTAGATCATCGGTTTGTTGATGAGCCAGGTGAAGCGGGGGGCACCGTAGATCTGGCCGCGCCACTTGGCGGTGCCGGTTGGTCCGAAGAAGATGAGGTGCTTGAAGCGGAGCATCGACTCGGCCTCGCCGTAGCCTTCCTGCTGCTTGCGGAAGGCGGTGAGGGTGAAGCGGCGGTAGTGCCACACGATGGCGGACGGGGAAAAGGCGATGTTGCCGTCGAGCTGCTGGAGCCGCCAGCAGAAGTCGACGTCGTCGCCGGCCTTGCGGTACTCTGGATCGAACCCGCCAACGAGGTCGAACGCCCATTTGTGGAACGCCATGTTGCAGCCGGGGATGTGCTCGGCGATGACGTCGGTCAGCAGAACGTGGCTCGGGCCGCCGGGGGCGGCAGCGACGCAGGCCTGGATCCAATCCTCGGCGGGCGGTGAGATATTTGGCCCCCCGACGCCGGCGAAGTCGCCACTGGTGAGGGTGTGGACGAGGTAGTAGAGCCAGTCGGGGTCGGCCATGCAGTCCGAGTCGGTGTAGGCGATAATCTCGCCGGTCGCGGCGTGGGCACCGACGTTGCGGGCGTGGGAGAGGCCCATGTTGTCCTGGCGGATGCTGACGATCCAGGGGTGGGCGGCGGCGATCTCGGGCGTGTTATCTTTCGAGCCGTCGTCGACGAGGACGACCTCGTAGTTGGGGTAATCGACGAGGTGGAGCGAGGCCAAGCAGCGGTCGAGGGTCTTGGCTCCGTTGTAGGAGCAAACGATCACGGAGACTTTCGGGTAGTTGTCGAGCTGCACCCGCTGGGTCATCGGGTCGGTGCCGGCGAAGAGCTTGGCGACGGCGGCGAGGGCGAGCTTGGGCGTGCGGTCGCGGCGGACGAGCCCGAAGTTCCAGTCCATGATCTCCATGCCACCGCGAAACCACTCGTCGGTCCACGCGTAGAGAACCGTTCCCGCCAAGCCACCGCGGACGACGCTTTCGACGTGCCAGGTGAGCATCTCGGCCTGCTCTTCCTCGGAGTGGCGGATGGTGTCCATGCCGAACTCGCCCATGACGAGCGGGCGGTCCTCGGCGAGGTTCTGGAGACGGGCGAGGTAGCGGTCGAAGTCGTCCTGGCGGTGGAGGTAGACGTTGAAAGTGTAAAAGTCGACGTTCTGCGGGAGGAGGTATTCGGTCGGCGGGTAGGAAGCGTAGGAGTAAAGGGCCCGCGGGTCGGCCTTGCGGGCTTCGTTAATGAGAAGTTCGACGAACTCGGTGACCTCGCGGGCGCCCTGCCAGCGGACGATGGAGGACGGGATTTCGTTACCGACGAGGTAACCGAAGATGGCGGGGTGGCCGGCGTTGCGCTTCACGCCTTCGCGAACGGAGCGGATGATCTCTCGGCGGACCTTGGCGTCGCGGAGAAATTCGATGTGCTCGGCCCACGGGAGCGAGATCAGGACGCGGATGCCGTGCGCGGCGCAGGCATCGAGAAACCAGACGGGCGGGACGTAGTAGACGCGGGCGAGGTTGATCCCGGTCTCGGCCATGAGGGCGAGGTCGCGAGCAGCCTTCTCAGGATCGCCGAAGTATTCGTCGTTGGCATCGGGTGCGAACGGACCGTAGGTGACGCCTTTGATGAAAAATTTCCGGTCGCCCTCGAAGAAGAATTTGGCGCGGACGCGGATGGGTGGCAGGGACTCCTCGGGTGGCACGGCGACAATGGGTAGTGGAGCCGCGGGGTCTTGCAAAGATCGAATGCGGTCGACGAACAGTCCCAGGTCGCTAGTCAATGGAAGCGTGCTTCGGCGGGGTGGCGGGCTGCCAGGAGTCGCGGGCGGGGGCGTGGTTGCGGTTGCCTCGGAGGGACCCGAGGTAGGCCACGAGGGCGGTGGTCTCGTCGGGGCTAAGATTTTTGCCATAGGCGGGCATGTTGCCACCGCCTTGGAGGACCTGGCGGGTGAGCTGCGGCTCGGTGAGCCGGGTGCCGACGGTGGCGAGGTCGGGCCCGCGGTGGCCGCCGATCCCTTCGATGGCATGGCAGGCGCGGCATTGTTTGTTCTGGAAAACGGCGGACCCGGCGAGTTCGAGCGGGGTGCGGTCTTTGATGAAGTTCGCCGGGGTGACTGCCCCGGACCAAGCGTCCATTTCCGGCGACCACGGCGAAGTCTTGCCGAGGTAGGTGAGCAGGCCGAGAACGAGGAACGTGAGGATGACGACGATGACGGAAACGGGGCGGCGACGCCAATGCTTCTCGCCCGTCCCAAGGACGAATGGGAGAGCGAAGAGGATGGCGATCATGACGGGCGCCCCGCCGAGGAGGACGACGGACTCGAGCCATTCGGGGAGCAGGGCGGCGATGGCAAAGACCCAAAGGAAGAAGAAATCGGGGCGCGGGAGGATGTTGATGATCGTCGGGTCGGGCGGCACGTCGGGGCCTTTCGCTCCGAAGAGGACGGCGGCGAGGAAGATGCCGAAGACGACGACGGCGCTGGCGATGACGTCTTTGTCGACGGCGTCCGGGAAGAACGGGACGCCCTCTTTTTTGAGCAGGTCTTTGTAGTGCTGGTCGTAGGTGGCCTTTTTGACGAGGACGCCGGGAGTCGGGTATTCGTTGATTCCTTTGGTGAGAACCATCCGAAGGTGGAGGCTGATGAGGGCGATGATCGTGCCGGGAATGACGAATACGTGGAGGGTGAAAAAGCGGGACAGCGTCTCGCCTGCGATGATTGGGCCGCCGAGCATGAGGTGGACGAGGCCCTCACCGATGAACGGAACGCGACCCGCGATGGCAGCTCCGATGCCGAGGCCCCAGTAGGCATCGGCGTCAAAGCGGAGGACCTGACCGGTGAAGGCCATACCGAGGACGAGGAAAAGGAGAACGCAGCCGGAGAGCCAGGTGATCTCGCGGGGATATTTGAAGGCACCCCAGAGGAAGACCTGCGTCATGTGGAGGATCATGATGCCGACCATGAAGTTCGATCCCCAGTTGTGAACGGCTCGGAGGAACCAGCCGAGTTCCTGCTGATAGGTGATGTATTCCAGAGTTCCAAAGGCTTCGGCTCCGGACGGGACGTAAACGAGGGCGAGGAGGACGCCGGTGAGGACTTGGATGATGAAGCAGGTGAGGGTCGCGCTTCCAAAAACGTAGAACCAGCTGCCGGCGTTCTTCGGGACGTGGTGACCGGCGGTGGATTCCCAAATTTTCGTCACGTGCAGGCGGTCGTCGATCCAATTGTAGAGGTCGAGGACCGGCTTGGTGAGGCGCTGTTTGGCGTTCATGCTCAGACCTTGGTGTTTGCGAGCGTGGGCAGGACGCCGCCTTTGACCCAGAGGGCGTTGGATTCGACTTTGTGCTCGTATTCGTAGAGGCCGCGGGGAGGGGGGCCGGCAGCGTAAGAGCCGTCCTGGTAGTAGGCGCCTCCGTGGCAGGGGCAAAGAAAGAGCTTGGATTCTTCGAACCAACGGACCGGGCAGCCGAGGTGGGCGCAGTTGATGGCGAAGACTTGGAAGAGTTGTTGGCCGTCCTGCTCGTAGTGGCGGACCCAGCAAGGGAGGTCGGCCGTCTGACCGTCCCAGGTGCGGGCTTCGGGGTTGCGGTAGCTGGCGAGGCGGGTGGTGTTAACGGGGAACTTGGTCACGTCGCCGAGGGGGATCCACTCGAGTGGCATTTTCTTGGCGAAAGACGAGAGGGCGTAACCGAGGAGGGGGACGCCGATCATTGCTCCGGCGACGACGTTGAGGCCGAGGCCGACCTTGAGCATAAGGTCGCGGCGGGTCGTTTTTTCCGGGCCGAGGGCCGGGGGCGGGGAGGAGCTGCCGCCGCAGCAGGAGGTCGCGGGAGTTTTGGGTTCTTCCGGGTTCATCGGTTGGGATTGATTGGTAGGGCCGGGGAAGGAACTCGGCGATTTGGATCGTTTGATGGGCCGGGGAGTTCGCTGGCTGCCGGGTTGCGGTGCGAGGCCATCCAAGCGACTAGGTTGGCGACTTCGGGGTCGGTTAGGTTGCTGGGGGGCATGCCGAGGTTGGGGCGGCCGACGACCGTCACCGTGCGGAGGTATTGGTCGCTGACCAAGCCGAGGTAGGCAGAATCGACGATTGATCCGGCGGTGCCGCCGTTTCCGTCCGGGCCGTGGCAAGTGGCGCAATTTGCTGCGTAGGCGGTGGCTCCGGCGGCAATGTCGCCGAGGGGAGCTTCGTAGGGCGGGAGATTCGTCGGGGCCTGGCCCATGCGCCAGTCAAGGATTCCATCGACGAGGGCGTCGATTTGGTTCGGGGCGAGTTGGCCGCCGTTCGCTTCGGCGAAGCCGGGCATGAGGGTGCCGGGGATGCCGTTTGCGGTCACCGACCGGAGTGTTTCTTCGGGGATGAAGTGGAGGTAGAGGGGGAAGTTCATCGGCAGCGAAGCCGCCGTCGTGTTGCCATCGCCGTGGCAGGCGAGGCAGTTCTGAGCGTAGAGCGTCTTGAAATCGGTGATGGCGGAATCGGGTTTCCACGCGCCGTCCTTTTTCGGAGCGCCGGGCATCCAATCGCAGGACGTGAGGAGAAGCTGAAAACTGAGTGCTGTGAGCAGAAATGGTGTGGCCCGCATCACTGGTCGTCCTCCTGGCTTTGGGCTTCGACGCCGAGGCGTTCGGCCATGCTCCAGCTCTGCATGGTGTCGATCTTGCCGCTCTTGAAGACGACGAAGCCGCCGACCATGCCGAAGGCAACCTGGCAGACGATGAACCACGGCCAGTCGATGCGGTCGGCGAGGGCGGGATTGATGAGGCCGATGACCGGGTAGAGTAAACCGGTCCAGATGAGGGGCATGATGATTCCGCCCCAGAACCACTGGAATTTGTCGGGCAACATCGGGAGGAGGGTCGTGTAGAGAAGTCCAATCAGGACGGAGACGGAGCTGTGAGCGAAGATGGCGACGACGAGACCGAGGAAGCTGAATTCCGTGAGAGTCTTCAGGTCGGCGCTGGCGAGGGTGCTGACTCCAGCGGCGGCTAGGAGATTGATCGGATACCAAATGCTTCCCTCCGCCCAGATTCCGTAGCCCATCGCGAGGACGGCCATAACGGCACCGCCGACGAGGCCACCGAAAGCCCCGGCTGTGTAGGGATGGACTTCGACCGGGATGCGGGCGCGGTGGCCCTTTTTCCCGACCGTGAGATGGTCGACCGAGCGGGCGGAGGTGGCGACTGGAGCGGGGCGTTCGCCGGGCGGGCGGATGGGGACAGGTTCGTGAGCCGGGTGGGGGAGGCATTCGCGAAACCAGCCGACGGCACCGAAGAGGCCGCAGACGAGGCCGATGCCGCTCACCACGAGGCTGGTCACCAGCCCCGCGAAGATGAGGGCGAGTCCGAAAGCGGTGATGATCGGCCACGGGGTGGGCGTGGGGAGTTCGATGTGATCGGCGTGGCGGTGCGGGTCGTTCATCAGAATGAAATGAGTCCTGCGCTGATGACGTAGACGACGATCAGGACGACGGCCCAGATGGCGTCGACGAAGTGCCAATACCAGGAGATCATCTGGATTCGTTCAAATTGGTCGGATTTGACCCGTCCTAAGATGCTCAAGATCCAGACGAGGCTGAGGAGGATGAGTCCGACAACGACGTGGAAAGCGTGAAGTCCAACGAGGGAGTAGAACGTCGATCCGAAGACGTTCGATTGGAGGGTGAGGCCCTCGTGGACGATGAGTTCATACCATTCGTAGGCCGTGAAACCGATGAAGAAGAGGCCGAGGAGAATCGTGACGCCCCACCAGAGGTGAAATTTCTTCAGATCAAATTGATGGAAAGCTTTCTCGGCGACAACGACGGTCACGCTGCTCGAAAACAGTGCAATCGTCGCAATGAGCGGAAATTTTAAAACGTCCGGCGCGTAGGGCGGCGTGAGGCTTTTGCCGACGTAGAAGAGATACGCGACGACGAAGATCGTGAAGAGCGCGGTCTCGGTGAAGATGAGCGAGCCGATCCCAACCTTGCGGATTGAAGGCAGCACCCATGGCGTGACCTCGGCGTCGGACGCTGGGTCGTTGATCATGAGCTGGTTGGAGGACGGATCAGTCATACTTCCAGTCGGGGTCTTCGGGGTGTTTGAGGTCCCAGAGCGGGCGACGTGAGCGAACTTCGGGGAGAGTTTCGAAATTGTATTCCGCGGGCGGCGAGGTGGTCATCCATTCCAAGGTCCAGGCGTCCCACGGGTCGTCGCCGGCCGGTTTGCCGCGGAAGGCTGACCAGATGAGATTCCAGACGAAGGCGAGGATGCCGGCTCCCTGGAAGGCGACGCCGATGGTCGAGATCAGGTTCCAGATTTCCCAGCCGCGACCGGCGTCGTAGGTAAAGATGCGTCGAGGCATGCCGAGGATGCCGGCGACGTGCTGGGGGGCGAAGGTGACGGTGAAACCGATGATGAAGAGCCAGAAGTGCCAGTGGCCGAGGCGGACACTCAGCATGCGGCCGATGGCTTTCGGGTACCAGTAGTAGATCGCCGCGAAGATCGTGAAGAGGAGGCCGCCGATGAGGACGTAGTGAAAGTGGGCGACGACGAAATACGAGTCGCTCAGCTGCCAGTCGAACGGTGCGACCGAGAGCATGACTCCGGTCAGGCCCGCGATGAGAAATTGAAACAAGAATGCGATGCAGAACATCATCGGCAGCTCAAGCCGGATCCGGCCGCCGTACATCGTGCCGAGCCAGTTGAAAATTTTGATGCCGGTCGGGATGGCGATGATCATCGTCGAGACGGCGAAGAAGGTGTTACCAAGCGACGTCATGCCGACGGTGAACATGTGATGCGCCCAGACACCGAGGCTGATGAAGGCGATCATGATCGTGGCTGCGACCATGACCGGGTAGCCGAAGATCGGTTTGCGGGAGAAGACGGGGATGATCTCCGACGCGACGGCGAAGCCTGGTAGGATGAGGATGTAGACTTCGGGGTGGCCGAAGATCCAAAAGAAATGCTGCCAGAGGACCGCGCTGCCGCCGGCTTGCGTGTTGAAAAACGTCGCGCCAAGGTACCGGTCGAGCGTGAGCATGATCTGGCACGCCGAGAGTGACGGCATGGCGATGAGGATGAGGAACGCCGTGACAAACAGGAGCCAGACGAAGAGTGGCATGCGACCGAGGGTCATGCCCTTGCAACGCAGGCAGATGATCGTGACGAAGATGTTGAGGGCGGTGCCGATGCTCCCGATCCCGCTGAGGAGCAAGCTGAGTGTCCAGTAGTCGGTCGAATGGCCGCGGGAGAAGGCCTTCGCCGTGAGCGGCGAATAGGCGAACCAGCCAACGTCGGGAGCGGAGCCGGCTCCGTAGAGCCCGGGCGCGCCCAGGTAGCTAAAGTAGAAGAGGACGCCGCTGAAAAAGAAGACCCAGAAACCGAACGCGTTCAGCCGCGGAAACGCCATGTCGCGGGCTCCGATCATCAGCGGGACGAAGTAGTTTGCGAGGCCGAAGATGAGCGGCATGCCGACGTAGAAGACCATCGCCGTGCCGTGCATCGTGAAGAAGCGATTGTAGACGTCCGGTGCGAGGAAATCGTTGTCCGGGATCGCGAGTTGGATGCGGATCGCGGCGGCCATGAGTCCCGCGACGAGGAAGAAGAACAGGCCGGTGCCGAAGTAAAGGAGACCGATTTTTTTGTGATCAACGGTGTAGATGAACGACTGGATCGCGCTCGTTAGCGTCCCGGGTTCCTCGCCGGGGCGCGTGGGCGCGATGGGGATCTCGCGGGGGGCGTGGATGGTGGTGCCGTTGGCCATCGGAGTTTGGTTGAGAGAGAAGTGAGATTTGCGGCTTCGCCGTCGGGTGGGGTCGGCGATTGGAAATCGCCTCTCCTTTGCAGTGGTTATCGGAGCGTTTCGAGGTAGGTCACGATTTTGTGGATGTCGGAGTCGACGAGTTGCATGGCAGGCATGAGGGCGCCAGGCTTCATGTGCTTGGCTTGCGGATCTTTGATCCAGTCGAAGAGGTTTTCCGTCGTGTTCGGGATGGCGCCGCCGGCGATGGTCGTGCGAGTGGCGAGCTTGGTCAGGTCGGGGCCGAAGACGGTGGTGCCAAGACTGCCGTCGACGACGTGGCAATTGATGCACGCGTTGCTCGCAAAAAGATGTCGGCCCAGCTCGGTATCGGGGTCGGCGGTGGTTGGCGTCGGGGTGGCGGCGAGTTGGTTGTCCGCCCACGCGGCGTAGGCATCGGGTTCTTCGACGAAAACTCGAAGGAGCATGTGCGCGTGCTGGGTGCCGCAGTATTCGGCGCAATTCCCGAGGAAAAGACCAGTCTCGGAAGGTTCGAGCCAGAGTTCGTTGGTGCGGTTGGGGATGACGTCGGTCTTGCCGTTGAGTTGGGGAACCCAGAAACTGTGGATGACGTCGGCGGATTGCAGGGCCACGCGGGTCGGTCGCGGGTCGGCGTCGGTGCTGAGCGGGATGTGAATCTCGTTGGCGGTCGTGAAGATCGTCTGGCCGCTTTTGTCGAGGTATTGGACCTCCCACCACCACTGGTGCCCGATGACCTTGATATCGAGAGTGCTCTCGGGGAGGCGGGCGTTTTGGATGTCGGCGATCGTCCGAGCCGTCACCAGAATGAGGACGACCGTGATGAGGATAGGCAGCACGGTCCAGGCTAGTTCGATCTGCGTGCTGCCGTAGACCTGGGGCGGCTCTTTGGTCTCATCGTCGCCGGGTCGGCGGCGGAACTTGAAGATGGTGAAAGTCAGGAGTCCGGCGACAACGACGAAGATGCCCGCGCAAATGAGTAGAACGAGGAGCGAGACCTCGTGAATCATCAGCGCCGGAGTCGACTTCGGGTCGAACATGTTGGCGATCGCGTGAAGCTTGGGATCGTCCTGCGCTTGGGCGGCGACGGGGACAAGCAGCGCCGCCAAGAGGAGCTGGCTGGTAGGAAATGTTCCGCGCCGGATCACATGCAGGGCAATACCAGAGGGTGCGGTCGGGGAGCAATCCGATTTCTGGATTTGCATTGGTCAGGGGAATCCGATTGGATTCGCCCGCTTGCAAATGGCTGACTCCGACCCACTTTCCGCGTCGCCGCGCTACCGGCGCATCGTCCTCAAAATCAGCGGCGAGGCCCTTCGTGAGATTGGCAGTGGGGACAGCATCTCGCCGCAGATCGTCCACAACGTCGCCAAGCAGATCGCCGAGCTCCGGCAGCTCGGCGTCGAGGTCGCGGTCGTCGTGGGAGGTGGCAACATCTGGCGCGGCCTCGCGGCGAGCCACCGGGGGATGAATCGGACGACCGCCGACTACATGGGCATGCTGGCGACGGTGATCAACGGCATGGCGCTCATGAGCGGCCTCGAGGAGATCGGCGTGAGCGTGCGAGTGCAGACGGCGATCGAGATGAACAACGTCGCCGAGCCGTTCATCCTGCGGCGCGCCGTGAGGCACCTCGAGGTCGGGCACGTGGTGATCTTCGTCGCGGGGACGGGCAACCCATTTTTCTCCACCGACACGACGGCGGCACTGCGGGCGAACGAGATCGGTGCCGGGGTGATCCTCAAGGCCACGAAAGTCGACGGGATCTACGACGCCGACCCGGTGAAGAATCCGGACGCGAAGAAATTTGACCACATCACGTATTCCGACGCGCTGTCGCGGCGGTTGCAGGTGATGGACTCGACGGCATTCAGCCTTTGCATGGACAACCGGATGCCGATTATCGTCTTCGACATGGCCGAGAAGGGGAACATCCGCCGCGCCGTGATGGGCGAAAAGGTCGGCACGCTGGTCTCGGAATCACCGGAAATAAGCTAAAATGGATACGGACGAAGTTTTATTGGAGACGGAAGAGTCGATGGAGAAAGCCATCGAGTTTATGGGACACGAGTTTGCGGCGATCCGCACGGGCAAGGCATCGCCGGGCCTCGTGGACAACCTCGACGTCGAGGCCTACGGGACCCCGATGAAAATGAAGCAGGTCGCGGTCATCTCGGCCCCAGAGCCGCGGATGCTCGTCGTGCAGCCCTTCGACCAGACGACGATCAAGGACATCGCGCGGGCGATCCACGAGTCGCGGCTGGGGATCAATCCGGTTGTCGACGGGAAGATTATCCGGATCCCGTTTCCGGAGTTGACCGAAGAGCGTCGCAAGGAATTGGTCAAAATGCTCAAGGGCATCGCCGAGGAGACCCGGGTGCGGATCCGGTCGTGTCGGCGGGATTCAATGGAGAAGGTGAAGAAAGGGCAGAAGGCGGCGGAGATTTCCGAGGACCAGATGCTCACGGCGGAGGACGAGATCCAGAAGCTGACCGATCGGTTTAACAAAAAGATCGAGGAGCAGTTTGCCGCGAAGGAAGTGGAGATCATGAAAGTATGAAGGCGCGGACCTGGTTGATCATTGGGGCGCTCGTTCTTTCGCTGGTTGGCGGGGCCGCCTGGGCGAGAGTCGTGCGACCCGCTCCGGATTTTTCGTGGGCCACGTCCGCAGGTGCAGCGAAGTCTCTCAAGTCGCTGGAGGGGCAGCCGGTGGTGCTGCTGATTGCGCCGTCGCCGAGGAATCGGAAATTCCGGAAGCAGCTCAAAGAATTGGAGTCGGACTACCAGCGGTTGGCCTCGAAGGGTCTTGTCTGTTTCGCCGCGTTCACGGAAGAGGGCGGCGCCGTGGGATCGAACATTCCGTTTGTCGTCGTGGCGGACGGGCCGCGCGTGGGTTTTCTCTACGAGATCCCGACCGGTTTCGCGACGGCGATCATCGGTCCCGACGGGAACCTCGATTATCTGACCGACAACGTTGTCGACGCGCAACGCGTGATCGACGTGATGAATAACAACGCGTCCCGGCAGGAATATCTGCGAAAGGAGTAGCGGTCGGAGCTGCGGGTTGGCTCGGATGCGGTGATGGACATCGTAGGTCTCTTGCTCAGGGGGGGCGGGTTGCGGGTGCTTTCCAGTGGGGTGCTGCACGTCGGCGATGTCTAACCGCTCGCGGGCAGAGGGACGTGGGGTCGCGGCTCTGTTGAGGGTTGGCGGGCGATCCACTCGCATGGGTCGCGACAAGGCGGTGCTCGATTGGAATGGCACGCCTAGGTGGCGGCACCAACTCGAGACTCTGCGTAGCGTTGCGCCGGCGGAGGTGCTTCTCTCGATCGGTCGGCGCGCCGGCTTCGACACCGACGGTGAAGCGGTAACCGACGACCCGACGGGGGCCGGCCAGTGGCGGGGACCTAGCTGGGCGGCGCCAACGCCTTCAGCAATCTCAATACTCTCGGCGACTTTCCGGAGTAGGGTTTCGCGGTCCAGAAACGTTGGATCGGACCGTCTGTTGCACTTCACGTGTGGGAGGGTTCGGTCCTCCAAGGGTCTGCGGCACGGAGAACCACGAAGCGTCGATTTTTCATGCTGGGGGATCAGTCAAACCAGCCCGCGGATGATCGTCATTCCTGCGGAAAGTCGAAAACATCTGGCTCGCACGGACATCCATTGGCGCACCCCGAAATCTAATTTTAGCACAGAAGACTAGGGGAAGCCCCGAAACCCCGCATCCATCTCGGGCTGGCGGGATTCGAACCCACGACCTCCTGAACCCCATTCAGAATGCCGTAAGTTGTAAACTATTCAGAGATAGTGGAATGAAATTGGAGGGAGTTCTGGTGGAAATCGATGAATGCCCTTCGTTACGGGCTTGATTTAGCACAGGTGTGCTAGCACAGTATGGCGTGCGCAAAAATCGGCTCAAATCTGCGGAGGGGATCTTTCTCCGTGGGGGCACGTGGTGGGTTCGATTCTCGTATGGTGGAAAACAGATCCGGAAGAGTCTCGAGACATCTGACGAAAGTCGGGCAATCGAAAGGGCGGCTGAGGTCAGGGAACAATATGGTCGTCGAGTTGGCCACAGTGACGGCTGGGAGAAATCAATTGCTCGATATCTGCTGGACAAGCAGCGCCCGCAGCGGCCTCCGGGGTTCAAAGGAGCGTGGCGAACTTTCAGGCCGAAGACGGCAGCGTCCGTGGGATACGTGTTGCGACCGTTCGCAAAGTGGACCGGGACGCGGTCCCCTGGGGAAGTGACCATCAGTCAACTGGAACGATATTTTGCTCTTCACAGCAAACGGTCGAAAGCCGGCGGGAAAACGATCATCGCGACGATTCAGGCTTTTTTAACGCATCTCGGCTGTTCACCCGGGAAGATTCAGCTCCCGGCCACTCGTGAATTGGAATCGCGGAAGCTGGTCTATTCGGTGTCGGAATCAAGCGAGTTCGTTCGCGGCACTGAGAACTTCGTTCGGCTTGGACGCGCCAGCGCCGGAGCGTGCCGTTCCGAGCGCTCTCTTGCGATCGAGGAGGATCTCAATCTGAAGACACGATTCGTTCTGATGTGTGGCTTTTGGGCTGGATTGAGGTCGAATGAAATCCGCCACGCGAAACCGAGCTGGTTCCGACTGGATCGCGGTATCCTCCGCGTCCCGGCCAAAGAGGGGGATTTTCAGTCGAAGGATGCTGAGAGCCGCGAAATCCCGCTTTCGGCGGAATTTGTCGCATTTCTCCGAGGATACCTGAAAGACAAGCCGAACACGGAATTTATCCTGAAGAGCGGAAAAAGCCGGAAATCCCGGGACGGAACCTACGACTTCAAGAAGCCGCTCGGTGACTACATGGCTGGAATCGGGCATCCCGAGTTCTATCCTCACGCGATGCGTCATTCCTGGATCACGGAGCTGGTCAATAGCGGAAATCACACGCTCCAAGAGGTTTCAGCGTGGAGCGGTGATAATCTCGAAACGATCGAGAAAAACTATTGGAAGAAGCGGGTAGTGGCCGGGTCGATTGACGCGACGTTGCGTGGGGAGCGAACGCAAGCGAAGCAATCTCAGCAAATCGAAGACATGGTCGGAAAACTCGGTGAGCTGCTGGCCGCCAGCAATGGTGAAAAGCAGGCACGGGTTGTGAGAAAGCTCAACGAATTGATGAAAGCGAACGGGATCAAGTTGGACGAGGTGTTGACGAAGACGGGCAAGCGCCCCAACGCAGTTTCGACGGATGTCGCAGCGGCGGTGTGGAAAAAAGCCAAAGGAAAGATCGATGCTGACGCGAGGCACGCACCATGATTTGCCTCGTTGAGGCGTGGATCCGTTCAGTGCGTTCAAGAACGAGCTGGCCGATAGACCGGTAGGCGGCATCGATGCGCGCACGAGAATCCGGGGGGCGATTCCAGCAATGAAACGACAGGCGGTGATTCTTTGATAAAGATCATTCAAGAATGTTCCGGCGGGCATCGTGAACGAAGGCGGCGAAACGAGATCTCCTCACGGCACTCTCAGTATCTTCGAAACATGAAGAATGTTCAAAAATTCCCTTGGCTCCGACTGATCAATATCAATCAACAATTTTCCAGTGACTTCATCATCGCCATCGGAACTTGGGGGCGATCACTGGAGATTTTCCTGGAGAGGAATCGAGCTACGCCGCCCTGTCGAGAGTGGATCTCCAACGCCGATCTCGAGGCATGGACAGGCAGCGGATTGCGTTGTCATGCTTTGGATGCATGCCGCTATCTTCCAAACGGCGAGATCGGTCCGGCCCTCAAATGTATCGCGCGAGCAGCGGCTTCACTAAGAGCGCGCGGCGAGATCCTCCGCGTTACGGCTGACCTCGAGGCATTTGGAGTTGATCTTCAATTGATGCTACATTGGATCGCCACGCCCTCAGGTGAGAGCCCGGCGTATGGCCACTTCCTCGAATGGCGGGCGTGGGAGGGCAAGGCAGCGTATGTGGATTCCACCGTGCTCGAACCGGAAATCCAAGCGCCCGAGCCATGTAGTGATCCCAAGTCGCTTTTCATGGGCGGCACGCAGTCGCAAAAGCACGCCATGCGGAAAGTGGGAGAACTCATTCGCGTCAAGCGGGCCGGCTTCAAGTTTGGTGGGATCACTCCCCGGAGCAACTCACTTCTCGTCGGATTGAGTGGAAGTGGGAAAACTTGGGTCTGCGGGACGGTTGCGAAAATGGCATCCCTACCGTTCTTCACTGCGACCGTTGGCAGCTGGCTGATCAGTGGCGGACGATCCGACCTCCCGACCTGTGAATCACTCCGTCGCCATCTATCTGGAAGCGGGGCATCGCTGATCATGATTGATGAAGTGGACAAGCTGCATGCAGATCGCTCCGACAACGCTAACTACTTGGCGTTTGTTTGGGATGAGATCATGGCTTTGCTGGACGGGCGGGTGGATGCTTGGCCGAATTGGAGCGACCTCGAGATTTCAGCTCTAAAGCAGTCTCACTTCGTGGCCGCTGGTGCTTTTCAGGATCTCTATCGAGCCGAGTTGGGCCGCGAGAAAGTCCTCGTGGAAGAGGAAATTAGCGCTCTTGAACCAATCACCTTCGACAGAATTGTTTCCGCTGGGTGGTTGCCCGACGAGCTGGTTAATAGGCTCGGGAGCATCATCGAGATTCGTCAGCCCGAGGCTGCGGAAATCAAAGAACGCTTGAGCGTGATTGAAATGGATGCCGATATGATCTGCGATGATGAGGAGCGCGAGAATGTTGCACACGCAATAGCCACGAGCGTGACGGGGATGCGGGGGCTGGAAAACTACGCGCTCGAACTAGCGATCCGGAAGCTAAAGCGAGATCGTAAGTCGTAAACTGTAGCGAGCTTGGTGGTCTGCGCGCGGGAGTATCTTATCCTTGAAATTTCCCTTACGTCAGACCGAATCTGATCTTCTGATCCACGAGCGACAGGGAGGAATCTCCGAATCAGACTTCGAAAGAATGAAATGGGTGATGGTCTTCATTTTCCGCGCCGTTCAGATGTGGGCAGGCAAAGAATTTGGATTAAGATCGTCTCTCGGAAGCTGAGGGCTCGTTTGGTCAGTTAGCAATTATTCAAGTTGAATCTTCGTGTCTTTGGTGACAGGCGCGATCTCGATCCATCCATCGATTTTGAGGTCATGGGGCGAGGTGCTGGGTGTCTCGACGGTGCTGGGCATCGCGGGCGTGGCCGCGTCTTTCGGCCTCTTCTATCTCGGCGAGAAGGTCTTTCACCTCGACCGCGAAACGATCCAGACACTTATCTACCTCAAGCTCTCCGTCGCGGGACACCTCACGATTTTCGTTACGCGCACGCGCGGGCCGTTCTGGTCGATCCGTCCTGCGCCCGTGCTGCTCGCCGCCGTCGTCGGCACCCAGATTGTCGCGACGTTCATCGCGGTCTTCGGCGTCTTCATGACGCCCATCGGATGGGGCTGGGCGTTCCTCGTGTGGGGTTACGCGCTGGCCTGGTTTCTCGTGAACGACCGTATCAAGCTCGCCGCCTATCGGGTTCTCGAGTCCAAGGAATTGTGAAGCACCCAAGGAAGTCCAAGTGGTCCGGTGATCGGTCGCTGAATCGCAGGTCTATCCCAACTCGAGCTTCCCCGAGAACGGCTCCCATAGACGTCCTTGGCATCGGCGCGGGTCGCCGCCCTTGCCCATGGTGCGCATCAATCCCAGTGGCTATTCCAAGTTCTGCATGTCGATCTCGTGCTCGGAGAGAAGGCGATCCTTTTGGGCCTGCTCGCACTCGGCAATCCAGCAATAGAACGGATACAGGACCTGGTCTTCCGAGTGAGTGGTCGCGCTCTTGATGGCCTCGGCTTGCACGTAGTCGGATTCGGGGTCTCTTTTTCCGTTGGTCCATCCCCAGGATTGCGGTCCGGTGGCGAGATAGAGGGCGGAACGGAGATCGAGACGACCGTCCTGGTCGCCGACCTGCTCGGCGCGGGTGAGGAACCGCCGCGTGAGATGGGGGTTTCGAAAAACAAAGAGCGAGCCGTCGAATTTGATGAGCTTCGTGAGTGAGCGGAGAGTCTCGATGTCAGCAGCGGCGTCGATCTTTTGCTCGAGACGGGGAAGGAGCCAAGTGGCATCGTCGGTGCCGAAACAAGCGAAGAGTCGCCGCCAAACCCGCGAGTGGGAATCCCCCGAAGTGGAGTGGTGCCAGATGTCCTCGCGGAGGGTTTCGAACTCCGGATGCTGCTTCATGGACGAAACGTCGAGATGGATCTCGTCCATGAACGGGAGGGCACGGAAACCCTCGGGAGCGGTCGACGAAATCTCCAGTTCCAATCGCGCTCGCAGAAAGCGGAGGGTTTCGAAAGCATGGACCCGACTGAGCAGCTCCCCGGCCTCCGGCCTGAGGTCGAGTTCGAACTGCCGGGCGTGGAGGAATTTCGCGAGGAGGGCGCGGATGCATTCACCAGGGGGCGCGGGGTCGGCGCAGAGCTGCGGCAGGGTGTCCAGGACGAGAGGGAGGGCTTCGTCGGGATACCGCTCGAAGGGGAGCCGGGAGACGATTTCCCAGCGCAGGTCGAGGTCGGCTGGACGGTCAATCTCGATCAGGCGCAAGAAGGTCGAGATTTCGGACAGCCCGGCGCGGGCGGCGATCTCGAAGACGAGGTCTCGTTGACCTTCGGTCGGTGGGGAAGCGGGATCGCGCTGTCCGATCAGCGAGCCGATGGCGGCGCACGATGCGGCGGAATCGGGTCGGAGTGCTGCCGCCGTTTGCAGGGCCAGAGCGGTCGCGTCCTGTGGTGTGGCGGGCGGGAGTAGACAGGGCCAGAATCGAGTGAGCGGGTGATCCGGGAGAGTCTCGATGATCCGGCTGGCGAGGTTGTGAGCGAGGCCGGGGTGGCGGCTCGCGATGTGGCCGAAGAAATGGCCGGGGAGCGGGTGAAATCCTCCTTCACGCAGATGCTCATCGGTGAGGCGAAACGCGGTGAGGAGATCGTCCGGCGCGGGATGACTGGTGAGAAATTCTTCGAAGAACTGATCGCGGATCGCCGCCCAGTTCTCGCGGCAAGCTTGACGGGACTCTTTCGTCGGCGGGAGTCCATCCTCGTCATCCGACTCGAAGGTTCCTTCCGACAGAAGGGCGCGGGTGAAGCGAAGCGCGGGATCGTCCGGGATGCTCGCGGCCAGGGCGGAACAGGCTGCTTGAAATTTTGAATCTTCTTCGAAGGACGCGACGCGCCGGAGAAAAAGGTGAACGGAGTAGCGGAGCGCGGGTTCGGGATGCCGCTCGATGGCGGTGCGAAACAGGTCGAGCGCCGCGAGGCGCTCCGACCGCCACCGTCGGCGGAACGCGTCCGCGTCGGTGATCCATTGCTGGGATTTCGGAATGCGGCGGATGGCGGTCTGCGCGACGTCGAGTGCCGCCAGAGCAGCCTTCCACGATCCGTGCTCGATGATCTGCCGCAGAATGGCGCGGGCGTCGGCGCGGATGGTTTGCGTCGCGGGCAGGTCGACGGGTTGTTCCCAATATGAGAAGGAGGTTCCTTTCTGTTCGCGGAATTCCACAAATCGAGCGAAGGCACCACCCAGCATGAGGGCGAGCGCACGACGATGATCCTCGATGATCGCCAAGTTGCCCTCCTCGCCGAGTTTCTGCTTCAACCAACGCAGCGCCTCGTGGGTGACGTCGACGGATTTGTCCGCCTGAAGTTTGATCACCTCGGCGATCGCGCTCCAACCGGGTGCTTCGGTGTGCAATGTGTGCTTCGTCGGAGATCGCGCGCTGACCTCCCAGAGGCGACCCAAAGCGGCCTGGCGGTGGGTGGAATGGTAAAGTGCGATCGGATGGAGCAGCCCGGGCAGCTTGCCGAGGACGTGCTGGTGCGTGTCGAACTCCTCGGGAAAGGGGAGAAATCTGGGCGTCTCCGGCTCGGGCGGAGGTGCTTCGTCAAGGCGCAGGGCGAGGTCGGCGAGAGCGATGGTTTGTTCGGGAAGGAAGACGCCGAAGCGATCCCAGTGGTCGATTTGCCTGGCTCGGTCGGGAAAGCTGGATCGCTCGAATCGCCGGAACTCTTCCTCGACGAGCGGCTCGAAAAACGACTTGGCGTCCCGACCGTCTCCGACGGCGATCCAGGCGGTCTCCGCGACGTTGCGCAGGATGGCCGAGTTGCTTGCGGGGAAGGTCTCTCGCACGCGGCGGACGAGTGAAAGGTTTCGCCCGGACGGATCGAAGCAAGTGTGGTAGGCGAGAAAATCGGCGAAGAGATCGGGCGTGATGCGGAGGGCCGCCTCGTCGGCTCCCAGCAGGCCGATGGTCGTGAGGCTGCGGATGCGATCTTCGGCGTCGATGGCCGGGATCCCGAGGCAGTGGCCGATGGAGTCGAAGAATTTTGCGTCGGACACGACCGGGGCAACGAGGGCGATCACGCGAAGGATGCGGGCGTCGATCTTCCGCTGGTCGGGATCGGTGTCCCGAAAATTTTCCTCCTCGAAGGCGGCGAAAACCAGCCGCTGAAGCTCCGCGTGGCTGGTCCATTGGGACCATTGGAGCTGTCCTCGAGCCAACAGGTCGCCGGCCAGGACGGTGAGGAAGGGCGAGTCTCCGGTCAGTTCCGTGAGATCGCGGGCGCGGGTCTTCCGTTGCGGCCCGAGCGCCTGGGCGGCGAGCTTGCGGACCTCCGGCTTGCGGAGCGGGGTGAGCGCGTGGTCACGGCATCTCTCGCGGAGGCCGGCGCTGTGAATTTCCCGGAGCAGCGGCTCGAAACCCTGCGGACGCGTGGCGAAGACCAGCTTGATGCGCTCGTCCTGCGCGGCGAGCTGCACGAGCTGGCGATGGCGCGGATCGAGGCGGTGGGCGTCGTCCACGACGACGGCGAAGTTTTTCCCGGGCTGGAGTAGGGCGAATTCCAGAGGCTCCCGGGATCCGGGATTGAGAAAGAGGACCGGAATATCCGGGGTCGTGGATTCGGTCCGGCGGGCGAATTCGAGGAGCAGGCGGCTTTTTCCCTCGCCGCCTTTCGACCACAAGATGAATCCCTGCGCTTCCGAGTCCGCCAGAAATGCCGCGAGCGCGGCCAGCTCGGGCTCCCGGCCGATCAGCTCCCAGTCGTGACGGAAAATGTGGTCGCGCCCGAGCCGGGCTGCAAAAAAGTCGGACGCCGAAATCAGCGCCGACGTGGCGAAGGGCGCGAACCGGAGCAACTCGTCGGGGCTGAGGAGAGGCGAGAGCACTTTGGCCAGTTGATCGGGCGGCGTTCGCAGCCGGATCTCGGCGCACGTGCGGTCGCGGTTCCACAGGGTCCAATGCGAGTGGCGAGCGATCTCGTCGTGCACGGATGCGGGTGGATTGCAGGCCAGCAGGAGAAAGTTGTGGGACGCGCCGAACGCTTTGGCGTCGTCGATGGCGATCTTCGTTTTTCCCTCGGTCCACTGGCGAACCCGCTTCGCCTGGATGGCCCAGACTTCCCCGCCTTCCACTTCGAGGCGAAGGTCGATTCCCTTCTGGTTCCGTCCTTCGCGGGCATACGTTGTGGCATCGCTGACGCGGCGCACGACCGTTTCTCCGTTCCGGCTAATCGTCAGAGTGGGATGGGTATCGAAAAACAGCAGAAGCAATTGCTCGAACTCCGCGTCGGAAAGTTCTTCGAGACGAAGGGTCCGATCTGGGGTCACGAGGGATGAGGAGCGAGGAATCACGGAATTTGCATTGCAGAATAGAAGTTTTGCTTCTAATTTGCAAACGTGATTTCGCCAAGTCAGCACCTTCCCCGGGCGACCGTTCTGGCTCGAATTCGGGCCGGGTTCGAAGGATGGCCCATTGTCGCGCTGCTCGGGCCGCGGCAATGCGGAAAGACTTCCCTGACGCGGGGCTTCGCGTCGCGCCCGGAGAACTACTTCGATCTGCACGATCCAGTGGATCTCGTGCGCCTGGAGACCCAGGCGTTTTCGATCCTGAGTGGGCTGGAGGGGACGGTGGTCATCGACGAGGCCCCGCGGCGGCCGGATTTGTTCCCGTATTTGCGGGTCTTGGCGGATCGACCGGATCGGCGGGCCCGCTTCCTGCTGACGGGAAGCGCCTCGCCCGGGATCGTTCGCGCGGCGTCGGAGAGTCTGGCCGGGCGGGTTCGGTTGATCGAACTCGGCGGGTTCACGGCGGAGGAGATCGGCTGGAGCGGGTGGCGGGATCTTTGGCTGAAGGGGGGGTATCCGGAAGCGTTTACGCGGCATTTGGTGGAAAATTCGTTCGAATGGCGGCGGGATTACATCCAGCAGTTCATCGGGCGCGACCTGCCGCAGCTCGCGGGAACGAGACTGAGCGTCGCGCAGGTCTTTCGGTTGCTCCAGCTCATCGCGCACCACCACGGGCAGAACTGGAACCACTCGGAGGCGGGCCGGGTGGTCGGTGTGACGTATCACACGGTCGAACGTTACATGGAACTGCTTCAGGGCGCGTTCATCACCCGCGAATTACGACCCTATTTTCTGAACATCGGAAAGCGGCTGCGCAAGGCACCCAAGATCTATCTGCGGGATAGCGGCTTGCTGCACGCGCTCCTGCTCACGCGGGATTTCCCGCAGTTGCAGGTCCACCCCCGCTATGGGGCTTCGTGGGAGGGATTCTGCATCGAGCAAATCATTCGTCTCACCAACTCTCGCGACGAGGAATGCTTCACGTGGTCGGTGCAGGGGGCGAACGAGGTGGACCTCATTCTCCAGCGACCGGATGGCCTTTACGGATTCGAGTTCAAGGCGGCGGATGCTCCGAAGCTTTCCCGATCCATGGTCCAGACGACGGAGGACCTCGGTCTCCAGCGGCTTTACGTCGTTTATCCCGGCGAGGTCGATTACGCGTTGGCGGACCGAATCGACGTCGTCGCTTTCAAGAATCTCGAGCGAATCCTGCCCGCGTTGAGCAATTGAGCGAGGATCAGCAACGGCGGCTCGCGGCCTCGGTCGAGTGAACTTCGGTTGACTCCGAACCCCGAATGGGAGGTCCATCGAGTAGCGTCTGAGCGACGATCCAGACGGCGACGGCGAGGACACCCACGGCAAGGATGCGTTTGAGCAGCGGCCCGGGCAGGTGCGATTGAGTGCGGCTCCGGCGGTCATGCCGATGGCTTCGCCGGTCAGAAACCAGACCGTGATGCCGACCTCGAGGTGTTGCCCAGCGAGCAGATTCGACGCGAAGCCCGAGGCGCTGATGAGGAAAATGCAGACCAGCGAGGTGGCGAGTGCGTGCTCGATGGGCATCGCCGTGACGAGAAGCAGCGCGGGAACGACGAGAAATCCGCCGCCGACGCCGAACGTGCCGGAGAGAATCCCTGTGAGTCCGCCCCACGTGAGCAGCTTCAACCCGCACGACCAGCCCAGCCGTCGGACGCCGTCGGCATCGCGGCGGCACGCGAAGCGCGAGTCGGGATTCGTTTCGCGATTCGCGCCCCGCCACATTCGCACGCTGATAAACGTCATCAGCGAGGCAAACAGGAGGAGGGTCCAGAATTCCGGTAAGCGCACGCCGAGCCAGGCCCCGCCTAGCGCGCCGAGAATCCCGTCGACTCCAAAGATCGCGCCGGGTGCCCAGTTGACGAGTCGTCGCTGGATGACTGATCCGTAGAGCGCGGTGAGACCGACGACGGCGAGCGAGACGGTGATGGCGTCCCACAGCGGCAGGCTAACCGCGTAGAGCAGCAGCCGGACGGCGAAGATCGATCCGCCCCCGCCCGTGAGACCGAGCGCGATTCCGACAATGCCGCCATAGAGCAACGTCATGGTCTCTAATGCGCGACTCCCCGCGCCTCCGCGATGCGCTTGCATTTCGCGCGGGTTCCGTCCACGTGCACGGCGTCGAACCCTTCCGTCCGAAGGAAGGAGGCCGCGAGGGAGCCTCGCTTGCCCGAGCCGCAGTGAACGAAGAGCCGCCGGTCTCGCGGCAGGTTCGTCAGATTTTTCCCGAGCCGCGTGTAGGGGAACGACCGCGCGCCGTCGAGGTGGCCGTCCTGGAACTCGGATGTCGTGCGCACGTCGCTGATCTCGCCTTCAGCAATCGCGAGGGCGGGACCGAAGTCGGGAAAATCAACGCGCGGCTGGCTCGAGTCGAACAATCCGGCGGCCTGCGCCTCGGCGGCGGTGATCCAACCGACGACCTGATCGAAGCCGATGCGGAAGAGCTGCCGGGCGGCGAGGTCGGCGTCGGTCGGGCTCTCCAACACGAGAAGGACGGAATCCGTTTCGGCCAGATAGGAGCCGGCGGAGGTGGAAAAGAATGGCGAATGCAAGGGTGCGTGGATCGAGCGGGCGGCATGCGCGGAGTCGAAGGCTTTGCGGTCCGCTCGTGCGTCGAGGATGCGAGTCTCCGGCTCCGCGGCCTTCGCGGCGAACGCGTCCGTGGCTAGGTGGGCCGGGGCCGAAACGCCGCCGGTCACCGCGATGCCGTCGCGATTAACGCGTTTCATCCTCGCGAAGTAGAGCGGCGGGTCGGGCTGGCCTGCGAGGATCTCTCGCACGAAGGCATCTCCGTTGGTCAGCGCCAACTTCAAGACGTGATTGAACCGGCGTTCGTAACCCAGCGTGCTCGTCGGCACCGCGCCGAGCGCTTTGCCGCAGGCGCTGCCTGCGCCGTGAGCCGGCAGGATTTGGAGAAAATCCGCGAACGGAGTCAGCCGATCGTGGAGGGAGGCCCGCAATTGCCGGGCGGAGGGTTCCATCGCGCCTTTCTGCCCGGCGGCGGATTCGAGGAGGTCGGGCCGGCCAACGTCGCCGACGAAGACGAAATCGCCCGTGGCGAGGGCCAGCGGCTGATCGGCCCCGCCGCCTTCGTCCGTGATGAGATAGCTCAGGTGCTCGGGCGTGTGGCCGGGCGTGTGCACGGCCTCGACGCGGATGTTACCGACGTGAAAGACATCGCCGTGCGCGAGCAGGTGCGTATTCGAGCGGCCAACCGGCCACCGGTAGCTCCAATCCTGGCCACCTTCGCCGGAGAGATAAAGGTGAACGCGGGGATTGGCGGCAAACTCCGCCGCGCCGCTCACGAAGTCGGCGTGAATGTGGGTCTCGGCGACGGCAGTGATTCGCAGCCCGTTGTCAGCGGCGAGCTGCTGATACCGGTCGATGTCCCATTCGGAATCGATGACGAGGGCCTCGCCGGAGCGCTGACACCCGATAAGGTAGGCGTATTGGGCCAGATAGGGGTCGAAGATTTGGCGGAGTAACATGGGATGGAGAGGTGGAGGTTTGAGGAAGGGAGCGGACTCAGGCCGCGCAGGCCCGGCGGTTGTTCCAGGGCATTCGGGCGAGGAGCATTCCCATGCCGCAGGTGTCGGTGAAACCGGCAAAGACAAGCCCGGCACCAACGAACGTCGGCAGGGCGATCCAGGCGGGATGGACGAGATAGCCGAGCGTGGCCCCGGCGACGACGAGCGCGCCCGCCGCGATGCGGACCCGGCGCTTGAGCGACATCGTCTTCTGACCGTGCTCGATCGGGAGTCCGACCGACGCCCAGCTCTCGACGCCACCGTCCAGCACGTGGACGTCCGGGATGCCGTGGCGCGCGAGTTTGTCGGCGGCCTGCCGGGCGCGGTTGCCGGAGTGGCAGATGACGACGCACGCGTCCTTTCCGTTGGCGAGATCGCGGACGTGGTCCGGCGAAAGTTTGCTCAAGGGATGGAGCACGGAGCCGGGGATGTGGGTTTCTTCGAATTTCGCGGGCGTGCGCACGTCGAGCAGCAGGAGGTCCTGCTGGCTGCCGTGGACGTCGGTGGGTGAGAGGGTGGACGGGTGGGTGGTAGTGTTCATGGTTTGATCGGGTTGGCGGGTTGGGAAAATTCGACGGGGAGGCCGGCGGCTTTCCATTCCGGGACGCCGAATGGGAGCCGGGCGGCCGGGCGGCCGCGGCGGCGCAGCGTCTCCGCTCCGTCGAGCGACGTGACGCAGTAGGGGCCGCGGCAGTAGGCGAGGACCTTCCGACCGGGCGGCAGGCGCTTGAGGAATTTCGCGAGGTCGGCGACCGGGACGTGCCGCGCCTGGGGAAGATGCCCGGTCTGGAACTCCTCGGCGTTCCGCAGATCCAGCAGAATCACGCGGTCGGCTGTGACCTCCTCGAGGACCTCCTCCATGCTCATCGGGGAAAGCAAATCGGGGTATTCGAAGTAGTCGCGCACGATCTCCCGGACTTCGGGGAGTAATTCCTCGCCGAGACTTCGCAGCGCAAGCCAGAGACTCGCGACACTTTCACTGGCCAGGCTGCATCGCACGCGGCGACCGATTTTTTGCGAGTCGACCAGTTGTGAAGCCCGCAGCACCTTGAGATGGGCGCTGGTCGCGGCCATCGATTGACCGGTCATCTCGGCCAGTTCATCGACGTTCTTGGCACCCTGACTGAGTAGGCCGATGATCTTGAGCCGCTTCGGACTCGAGAGAGCCTCGCCGAAGCGCGCCAGCAAGTGCAAGACGGCGTCCTGCTTCGCGAGCGCTTCCGGGTTCATCACCGTCCTCGCGGGGGTGCGTCCTCCCATGACTTTCGAAGACTGGCGAGCAGGCATGAAGAATCTTTCGCTCGTAATGAATAAATAATCAAACGATTATTTGAATATAGTCCCAGCGGGGCAGACGAGAAAGTGTCGGCTTCACTCCCGCAAGTTTCGGGTTAGCTTGGTAGATCGATGACGCGTTCACCCACGCTGGCCGCTTCGACGGAAGCCGATTTTCGAGAGGAGACTCTGAAAAAGGAATTTCCGGCCTTGCAGCAGGATATCCACGGGCACCCACTGGTGTATCTGGATAATGCGGCGACGACGCAGAAGCCGCGGGCGGTGATCGAGGCGATGGCGCGGTTTTACGAGTGCGACAATGCGAACGTGCATCGGGGTCTGCACGAGTTGAACAACCGGGCGACGGCGGCCTACGAGGGGGCGCGGGGTGAACTCGCCAGCACGATCATCCTCTACCACGCGGCCCAAGGGGATTTCGCGGGGGACCATGGTCTGTTTCACAAAAATTTCGGAGTTTACGAGTCGGTGCACCGAACTCCATGGATCATCAAATGGCCGGGCGGACCGGAGAACGAGACGAGGTTTGGGCTGGTCGACACGCTCGACATTGCGCCGACGTTTTGCGAGCTGGCGGGGATCGAACCGATGTCGGGATTGCCGGGGCAGACGTTTCCGCAATTTCTCGACGGCGCGGAGCCGCGGGAATGGACGGTGTGCGATTGGGAGTCGGTCGCGGCGGGCCGGAGCGGCTCGTGGCGTTTCGGTCAGAGCGGTATCGGGTCGTTGTGGCGGTGGGCGCGCCGGGAGAATCGGAAATTTACAATCACGCAAACGATGTCGGCGAACTGCGAAATCACTGGGGCGCGCCGGAGGTGACGGCAATTTGTGAACACTTCGAGAACGAAGCGGCTAGGATCGTGGTCGAGTCGCGGCTGCGGCACCGGGTGCGGGACGATTCCGCGGCGCGGGATCGCCGACGGCTCGGGTGCAATTTGGCGGGGAAGCGTGGAGCGTGGTCGCGGCGGAGACGGGATTGGTTGCGGGATGACGAACGTGCTGCTCATCACGTCCGACCAGCAACACTGGTCGACACTCGGCGTGTTGAATCCGCGCAGCCGCACGCCAAACCTCGACCGGCTCGCGGCGATGGGGACGAACTTCACGCGCGCCGACTGTCCGAACCCAACCTGCGCGCCGACGCGGGCGTCCATTCTCACGGCTCATTACTCGTCGGAGCACGGGGCCTACGCGCTCGGCAAGAGGCTACCGGAGGACGTGCCGACAGTGGGTGACCACCTGCGGGATCTGGGCTATCGAAGCACGCTGGTCGGAAAGGCGCACTTTCAGCCGCTAGTTTCGACGGCGGATTCGCTCTCGGTGGAGAGCTATCCGACGCTGCGGGACCTGATTTTGGCGTGGGTTCAACAACACGCGAACGCCGTGGTATGGCTTCGATCACGTCGAGCTGACCCGGAACCACGCCGACGATGGGCACGTCGGGCAACATCACGCGCTGTGGATGGAGCAGCGCGGCCTGACGAATTGGCGGGAATATTTTCACCCGCGGAAGGACGGGGTGCGGGAGGTGGCGGGTGAGGGATCGCGGGCTCCGGTGGTTGCGGACGAAGCGGATTACGGCTGGCAGGAAGGCGGGGCTTGGGATCTGCCGGAGGAATTTCACCGCGCAGCGTGGACGGGGCAGCGCACGATCGCGGCGATCAATGACGCACGGGCGCGTGGCGTGCCGTTTTTCATTTGGTCGAGCCACCACGACCCGCACCCGCCGTGTAGCGTGCCGGAGCCGTGGGCGAGCCTCTACGATCCGGCGGACATGGATGTCGGGAGGTTCGTGAAGTGTGAGTTCGACGGAATGCCGCCGCCGCACGGGATGACCCGGCGAGCGGGCGAGGACTTCGAGGAATTCTGCGGGGACGGGATGGGGAGTCACGGCTACCACGTTCACAAGGGCAAGACGGAGGCCGAGATGCGACGGGCGCAGGCCACCTGCTACGGGACGATCAGCTTCATGGATCACTGGATCGGACGGATACTGGACCGGCTTGAGGCTCTCGGATCGTTGGAGGAAACGTTGATCGTCTTCACTTTGGACCAAGGGCATGTTGTCGGCGAACACGGACTGATCGCGAGGGGCCGTTTCACTACGAGGACCTGATCCGGGTGCCGTTCGTCGCGGCTTGGAAGGATCGGATTCCGGTGGCTGCGGTGTCGGCGGAGATTCAGCCGCTCGTGGATCAAGCCCCGACGTTTCTAGGAGCGGCAACGCGCGGAGTGGCGATCGCGATGCAGGAGCGGAATCAAATCGAAGCGTGGTGCGGACGCGGACCAGCGGCGCGGGATCACGCGATCATCGGAAATCATCACAACGCAAAGACCGTCCATTTGCGGACGTTGGTGACCTAGCGCTACAAGCTCACGGTTTACAGGAGGCGAGCGTGGGGCGAGCTGTTTATTTACGCGATGACCCGGGGGAACTTCGGAATCGCTTCGATGATCCAGACTTTGCGGACGTGCGGACGGCGATGATGGAGCGGCTCGTGCAAGCAGATCCGGAGCGGGAGCCGACGCGGATGCATCGGGAGGCGGGAGCTTGAGGAGAGGCTTCACGGAACCCTCTTCCCTGCATCCGGGCGAGTATCCGAAGGTGCCGCTCAAGTGGGCTGAGATCGAATGGTGAGCGGGCACGGGCATCAGACAGCCCGGACCGGCCCGACACCCGTGGCTCTGGCTTCACGGGCTAGTTCGCATCGTTCCAACTGCGAATGATCTTCGCACTGGGAAGCGGATGACCTTCGACGGTGATGTTTTTTGGCGGATCTTGATCGTAGGAATAGAGGATCACGTGCTGCCAAACGGGTTTGGGACGGAGACCGGACGTGTCGAGGGCTTCAAGGAAACCGAGATAGGCATTGAGGCGTTTCTCATCCTGATCGACGTCTCCGGGTCGCTTCAATCCGTAGCCCCATTCCGTAATGGAAAAGGGCTTCGCGTTACCGACGACATCGAGGATCGGCTGCATGGTTTCGCGAATGAGAAGCTGAGCTTCGCGCCGGGCCTGTTGTTTGGTGGGAGGAATGGTCTTCGGATAGATGTGAACGGCGAGTCCTTGAACGGAATCGAGAGCGGAGTGACCATCGGGGCCTTTCGTTTTCAGCATCTCAAAATACAATTCTGGCGCGACGATGCTTGCGCCGGTGCGGGTGAGCCATTCGGTTTCCGCCCGGGTCGTCGCGGCGGGGAGAAGCGCGACGGCGTTCTTCCCGAAGGCCTTGTCGAGGACTCGGCGGGTGATGCCGAGAAGGGCGGCGTAGTTCGTTATGCCTTTTCGCCACTGCACGTAATTCGGATCGTCGGTCGGAGTATTCCGATCAATTTCGAGACCGGCATCGGCAGCCGGCAGGTCCCCGTTGAACCCGGCCCAGTTCAGTTCGTTAAAAAGTTGGAGGGTTGTGATTTTGAGATTTCGATTAGTAAAGGGTTTCAGAATGCGGCTGAGTTCTGCTTCGAAAAGCTTCGGATCGATCTCGCTGAGCCGGGGCATGTCGTAGAGGAGATCGGTGCCTGCTCGAATAGTTCGGTCGGGCGGAAACCAAGCGGGATTCTCGATGGCGAGCATGAGAAACGCTTCGAGTCCGATCTCGTTGCAATGCGCTACGTGGTCGACCACACGATCGAATGGACGATTGAGCGAGAGACGAACGGAGCGGGCACCGAGTGCCTGAATTTCATCGAGAATGGCGAGCTCTCTCGAAGGGTTCTTCAGCCATCCCAGGTTGGTGCGGTGAATGCCAACGGGCTGGGCGAAAAGTGAAGTGGTAAGGAGAGAAGCTGCCAGAATTGTGAGCTTCGTCATTTTTTCGGGGACTTAGGGGTGCGGTGTGTTCGGGGGGATCAATTGGTCAGGAGGAGTCGGCCACGAGGAACTGTCGAGAGAAATTTACGGAGAAATTCGAGCTATCGACAAAAGTAGACGGTTTCCTAGAATATCTGTTTGAAGATTCGATTGAAGGATGTCGCCGAGCGGGCGGGAGTGGCGGTCAATACGGCCTCGACTATTTTGAACCGTCGACCGAATTCCTGGTCCTCGGCGGCGACCGTGGCGCGTGTTTTCGATGCGGCCAAAGAACTGGGTTATCGGCCGAATCGCGCTGCGCTGGGTCTTCGGCTAGGGCAGTTCAATTCGTTCGGACTCCTGATTCCAGATCTGCAGAATCAATATTTCACTCTCGGTGCCGAACTCATGGAGGACCATCTGCGTCGGCACAACGCCGATCTAATTATCGAAAGTTCGCGCAATAGCACGGATCTTGAGGAGTCGATTCTTTCGACGTTGTTCGATCGACAGATCGACGGACTGGTGGTCTGCCTGATCGACGTCGAGCGCAACCGGGAGTTGCTGCACCGCTTAGCGAAAAGTCATCCCATCGTCCTGATGACGGAAAAAATGGACGCCGCTTTCGATCTCGACTTGGTGCTGGCGGATTACACCGAGGGCATGCGGGAGAGCGTGAGAGCACTTTCGGAATATGGTCATCGGAGGTTTCTCTACGTGCAGGCGACGGTGCCGGGGCAAGCAGCGGGACACAGGCCGGAAGTGTTTTTCCGCAGTTTGACCGAGTTCGGATTGTCATCCGACTCCGACTTGTTGATTCAGAGTGGGATCAGTCACGACGAGGTGATAGCGCGGATGGCGAGCGTCTTTGCTGAGGCTAAGGTAAAAAGGCCGACTGCGATTTTTGCGCACAATGACGTGACGGCCATCAGCATCATGCGAGCGGCTTACCAAGCCGGATTGCGGGTGCCGGAGGACGTGTCGATTGTCGGCGTGGATGACAGCCCGATCTGTTCGAAGCTGCCGGTGACGCTGTCGTCGATTCAGGTGCCGATGAACGAGATCACCGAAGAAGTGGTGTCGTTGCTCATTCGCGGTCGGGATCGGTCGATTGCGCACTCGCCGCGGTCGGTGGTCTTTCAGACCCGGTTCGTGGCGCGGGAGAGTGTCGGACCAGTGCCTGGATCGTAGCAGCCTCTCCGGTGGAGGGTAGCGGAGGTCACCGCCGCGCCGCTGCAAATTTGAACGAATGCACACCGCCTTTCAGGCGGACTGCTGGTTCCACCAAACCTGCAATCGACGCGTCGGCGGTGACGCCGGCGGGAAGTTCGATTTCCCAGCGTATCTCGTCGCCGTCTCGTTGCCACTCGCTGCGGATGATGCCGTGCGGGGAGCGGTGCGTGCAGCGGACGTAGTCAAGCTGGCGGACAAGTTGCGGGCGCATGTTGAGATGCCGGAATCCGGGATGGTCTGGGTCGGGTCGGATGCCGCCGATGCCTTCGGTGAACCAAGCGGCAAAGGCACCCTGCATGGGATGATTGCGGGAGCGCTCGATCATCTCGGGGTGTTGGGCTAGGTCGAAGAAGGTCTCCCAAAAGGTCGTGCCGCCCTGCGCGAAGTGATGGCGGAAACTGGGTTGGCCGTCGGATTGGAGAAGGCGCCAACAGACGTCGTCGTAGCCGTGGGATGCGAGGGCGTCGAAGAGATGGCGGAGGCCGTGGATGCCGGTGTCGAAGCGGTAGTCGTTGGCGCGGACGCGGGCGGCGAGGGCGGCGGCGACTTGGGCGTCTGCGCCGTCGGGACAGAGGCCGAAGGTGAGCGCCAGGGTGTCTGCCGCCTGGGAACCGAAGGCGTCGTCGGTATGAAACTCGGCGATGAAGCGGGACCGAATGTTTGCTGCCCGGCGGTTGAGGGCGCTGGCTTCCTTGGCGCGATCGAGCGCGCGCGCGAGTCGCGCGAGGCAGTCGGTTGCCTGGAAATAAAGCGCGGTCGACGTGAGGGCGACTGGGGTGGCGATGGGCTCGACGCGGCCCGGGGGGCACCAGTCGCCGAATCCTTCGTGGATGATGCCGTCCCTCGCGATCCCGTCGAGATAGCGGAGGAGGGCGGCAAGTTTGTCGAAGTGTCGGTCGGCGGAGCCGATCTCGCCCTTGTAGAAGTGGAGGTAGTAGGGAATGAGGACGAGGGCGACGGCCCAGTCGGGGTTCGCCTGGCCGCAGCGGCGTTTGCCGGGGGCGATGTTGGCGGGCACATCGGGGTGGCCGTTTTCCGCGCCGCGTCCGAGTGAGTTGACGATGTCGTCGACGTATTTCTCGAGGAGAGTGGTGGCGTCCCAGTTCAGCAGGATGAACGGAGCGCAGACGTGCGCGTCGCCGAGCCAACCGCAGCGTTCGCGTCCGGGGCAATCGGTCGGGAGGCCGTGAAGGTTGGTCCGCTGGGTCCAACGGGCCGTCGAGTGGATGCGCTCGAGCAGGGGGTCCGAGCACTCGAACGAGCCGGCGACGGACAGATCGGAATGAACGACGATGCCGGTGAGCGCCTCGGCGGGGGCCTCGCCGGGAAACCCGGTGACCTCGACGTAGCGGAAACTGTGGCAGGTAAATTGGGGTTCCCAGACTTCCTCGCCGCCACCGCGACAGATGTAGCGGTCGGTCTGGATGGTGCGGGTGTGCCAGACGCCGGTCGTGAGGGGGTTGATGGTGCCGTCGGGGTCGAGGACCTCGGCGAAGCGCAGGCAAATTTCGGTGCCCGCCGGCGCGGTGACGCGGAGCCGGCACCAGCCGGAGAAATTTTGACCAAAATCGAAAACGCTTATGCCTGGCAGCGGTCGATTCACGCTGACGGTCGCAATCTCCTCGACCCGGCGGCTGGGAGGGAGGAGTTGGGGGCGCAACTCGGGAGTCAGTGGGGCGACTTCGGCGGCGGGTTGCCAATCGGTGATTTCCTCGCGGCGGGCGTCGTGGACGTTGCCGCCGTAGACACTATTTTCGAGGAGCGGGCCGGAGGTCGAGACCTCCCATGACGAGTCGGTGCCAAGGGTCTCAACGTTGCCGTCCGCGTATTCGAGTCGGAGGAGCGCGATCAGTCCCGGATCGCCGTAGGGTGCGATTTCCCACACGCGGTCCTGCGAAAACCAGCCGTTGCCGAGGAGGGCAGTGAGGGCATTTTCGCCTTCGTCGACCAGAGCGGTCACGTCGAAGGTCCGGTAGAAGGCGAAGATGTCGTAGTCGGTCTGGACCGGATCGAGGACGGCGTCTTCGACCGGGTGGTCATTGAGAAAAAGCTGACCGTATCCGGGGGCGGCAAAGTGGAGTCGCGCGGAAATCAGACCGGGCGAGGCGATGAATTTCCGCCGAAGCAGGGGGGCGCTGCCGTCCGGGGTGGGCGCGCCGATCCATTGGGCGTCGACCCAATCGGGTTCGTCGGCACCGAGTGGGTTCGAAAGCGATTCGCAGAGGGGCTTGGTGGTGCTCACGGGTGATTGGGCTCGAAGAGGGTCAGAATAAGGTCGCGATAAACGCGCATGAGGTAGTCGTTGGGGTGGTTGAAGACGTTGCCGCTGATGTCGGCGAATTTTTTGCGGGCGACGATTCGCTCCGAGACGATGCCTATGTCGACGAATGCGGTGTTGGGATGGGAATCCGCGAGTTCGCGGAGTGCGCTGGCGTAGCCTTTCCGGAGCTCGTAATTGGCTTGAATCGACTCCGGGTTGGGCAGGAACGAAGCAACCAGAATGATGCTGAGGTCAGGGTTGGGCGCGCGGAGCTTTTTGACGATCAGCTCGACGTTCGACCGGTAGCGCTCGAGCGGATTATCTTGACTTCCGTCGTTCATCCCGAAAGCGATCACGGCGAGATCGGGCGATTTCGCAGCCAGGGCGTCGCTCTGCCCAGCCCCCCAACCCGATACGGTGCCGCCCACCGACGGATTCTCGAGGGTGACGTTGGCTTTGGGAAATTGCTCGCCCAACGAGTCGGCGAACTGTTGGGCGTAGCCGGGGCGCTCGGGGGGCGCGGCGGGGGCGAGGCCCGAAGCTTGCGCTCCGACCGAGATGCTGTCGCCGAGGACGGCGAGCGTGAAGGGACCACCTGCCTGGAGTTTGGCGATGGCCGCCGGGACATTGCCGCTGGTCGCTCCTTCGAAGATTTGGGTCCAGCGGTATGGGCCTTCAGTGGGCTCGTAGCGAATCTCGACGTCGTAGCCGAGGTGCTTGGTGTTGCCGCCGGGATTATAGAAGACTCGGCCCTGAGTGTCGGCGAACCGGTAGAGGGGCGGGGCGGGCTTGTCGGAATAGAACGGGAGGAGCGGGATGCGGGAGTCTTCAGTTCGGGTGAGCGTGCGACCCGCGAGCGTGAAGTCACGGCCTTCCTCATAGGTCTCGGAATGATCGGCTTTGAGCACTTCGACCTCGCCGGCGGGCTCGAAGAGCAGATGAACGGTCGGTGGTGTCTGTGCGTCGGTGAAGACGCCGGTTTCCCATTCCAGCTCGGTGGCAGAGAGCGAGAGGACGCTGGTCAGGAGAAAGAGGATAGAAAGATGGGCGGTCATAGGGTTGGTCTAAATCGGTTCTGGAATGGTTTCGCCGCGGCGGGCTTCGAGTTGGCGACGGGTCTCGGCGGATCGCTCGCGTGAGATTGGGTAAAACCAGAAGGCGGCGATCGCGATAATAAATCCGACGACCTGAAATCCGACGACCATGTCCTTCATGGCGAGGCCGGTTTCCAGCGAGACGCCCGAAATTTTGGCCTCGGTTGCATCGAAGCCGGAGACTTTGAGCAGGATGCCGCCGATGACGAAGGTGAGAGCCTGGGAAGCCTTGAGCGCGAAGCTGATGGCGGCGCTGAACATGCCTTCGCGGCGACGACCGGTGACGAGTTCATCCTCGTCGCAGATGTCGGCGACCATCGAGCTGACCATGAGCCAGCACCCCTGCATCCCGAGGGAGGAGATGATCGTGGGTAGGAAAATCATCATCGGCCAGCGCGGATCGAGCGCCCAGTAGGAGGAGGCCGCTCCGACGAGGCCGAGGCTGAGGCCGATGATCATGGCTTTGCGCTTGGTCGTGTGGGCGGAGACGGCGATGACCAGGAACATGCTGACGTAGGAAATAACGGCCCCGAGCGTGCCGGCCTGGCCGGTGAGGTTGCCGGTGGCGAGTTCGTTGCCGCCGAACACGTAGTAGAGGAAGACGAAGGGCAGCAGGCTGGCGGCGCTGAAGATGGCGACGATGACGACGACGTAGGCGACGAGCAGGATGGCGAAGGCGCGGTTGGCGAGCGTGCAACGAAGGGCCTCGAACAGGCGGATGGGGGGCTGCGTCTGCGCGTCCGGTCGCTCGGGGCAGGCGACGACCGGGGCGAGGCCGGTCACGAGGACAATGAGAGCGACCGCGATGCTGACCCATACCGCGCCCTCGAATGCGTCGGCAAACTCGAGCGTGAAGGGGCCGAAGTCGCCGCCGAGGCAGAATCGGTAGAGCCACGGAATGGTCATGCTGCCGAAGAGGCCGATATACATTTGCCAGGCCAGCACGCGGGTGCGCTCGTCGTAGTCGGGCGTGAGTTCGTAGCCCATGGCAGTCCACGGGATCATGAAAAGGGTATAGGCCAGCGAGTAGAGGCAGCCGAGTGCGGCCAGATACCAGAAGGGGCCGTTGGCATACCACGGAGCGTGGATGGTGTCGGGGAACGGCGGCGTCCAGAAGAACGGCATCATGATCGCGCAACCGATGACGCCCGGGATGATGAATGGCTTCCGGCGGCCCCAGCGGCTTTTGAAATTGTCCGAGAGGTTGCCGATGATGGGGTCGGTGATCGCGTCGAAGAGGCGCGGGATGAGCAGCGCCATCCCGGCGAGGATGGGATCCATCCCGAGGTAGTTGGAATACAGCAGCAGCCCCAGCGAGTTGAGCAGATTGTAAATGTAGTTCGACGCGAGGCCGCCCATACCCCAGGCGACGCGAGTGGGGAGGGGGACGCAGGGTTGGGGAGTGGTCGTGGTGACGGAGGGAATCTCGGCGGCGGGGGGCACGCGGGGAGCGTGGCAGGGATGGATCAAGGAAACCATTCCTATTTTGGCGAGTCCTCACGTCTGGTTCGTTCACGAGCCCGCTAGATTTGCTTGCCCGAGCGGGAGAAGATCGGTTGGATAAGAAACGATGCATTTCCGTGAATTCGCGATCTCTGCTGCCATTGCGGTCTGCGCGGCGTTTTCCTTGCGGGTCGGGGAGGCGGCACCAACGGTGAAGAACGTGGTGATCATTTTCGCGGACGACCAGGGGGCGCATCTGTCGGCGCTGGGGACTCCGGGGATCGAGACTCCGAACGTCGACGCGCTGGCGGCGCGGGGGATTTTTTTTACGAAAGCGTATTCGGTGTCGGCGTCGTGCTCGCCGAGCCGGAGTTCGCTTCTCACCGGGATGGTGCCGCACTCGCACGGGCATTGGCGGAATACGGTGACGCCGACATTGGACGAGCCGGAAGTCGAGTTCACGCGGGCGGGGCGAACGATCGACACGGTGGGGATTCACGAGGACATCACGACGCTGAACGAGGTGTTGGGTGAGGCGGGGTTCTTTCGTGCGATCACGCAGAAGCTGCACCTGAGTCCGCCGTGGAAATACCCGTTCGACGCGCGGGACCCGGTGGGGACTAAGCCGGCGGAGTTTCGACGGGTCATCGGGCGGTTCATCGAGGAAGCGGGTGAACGGCCGTTTTTCATTCAGGCAAACATCGCGGCAACGCACCGACCGTTTCCGGATCATCTGCGGGATTTCGATGGGGATCTGCCCGCGCTGGCCGAGATTCCAGTTCCCTCTTACCTGCCGGATACGCCGTTGATGCGGAAGGATCTGCGGGAGTATTTCGGCACGGTCGAGTTGGCGGACCGGTGCGCGGGGGCGATCCTGGAAGCGCTCGATGACGCGGGCGTGCGGGGGGAGACGCTGGTGATTTACACTTCGGATCAGGGGGAGGGCTACCACCGGGCGAAGGCGTCGGCTTACGAGGGCGGGGTGCACGTGCCGCTGGTAATCAGCGGGCCGGGGGTGCGCGAGGGAGTGGTGACGAATCAGTTGGTGTCCGGGATCGATCTGATGCCGACGATCCTCGCTTTTTTGAAGCTTCCGATTCCCGCGACGGTGCAGGGAATTTCGCTCCGGCCCTACCTCACGGGGGCGGGAGGTGAGTGGGACGAGCGGGACTACGTTTTCGCCGAGCACAATTCGCACGGGCCGAATCCGGCGGAGATCTATCCGAGTCGGGCGGTGACGGACGGGCGGTTCTATTACATCGAGAACCTGATGCCGGCGAAGACCTACGAGTTGCCTGCAGACCTGCGGCAGTCGGGGCCACCGTGGTTCAACGGCAGCTACGACGCGGCGGTGGCGGCGCGGGAAAGTGATCCCGAGCAATACGAAAAGCTCCGGGAGCTGCTCGATGGGCGCGCGCCGGAGGAGCTTTACGATTTGGAGAGCGATCCCGGGCAGTTGGCGAATCTCGCTGACGACCCGGCGTCGACGCAGAAGCTAAAGGAACTGCGGGGAGCCGTCGCGGAGTGGCGGCGGGAGACCGGCGATATCGAAAGGGACCCGCGCGAGATCGAGCGGCGGTGAGGACGGTCGCGGGAAAAAGGTTGCGGGAGGTGGCGGGGATCCGCGGGGAGATCGAGCGATACGTCGCGAAGCGGTGGGATCGGACGTGGCCGGGGCCGGGGGCGGAGCATTTGATTCCGATCGCGGCGCGCTACGTCACCCCCGCCGTCGGCGGGCATTTGCAGCACCTCTTCTATTGGGACTCGTATTTTGCGGCCCTCGGACTCGTGCGGCAGGGGCGGCTGGATCTGGCGCGGTCGACGCTGGAGGCGTTGGTCGAGCTGTTCGAGCGGTTCGGGTTCGTGCCGAACGTGAACGTCGAATCGGAGGCGAACAGATCGCAGCCGCCGATGCTCTCGGCTTACGTGCGATTGATTTACGAGGCGACGGGCGACCGGGATTTTTTGGCGGGCAAGATCGACGTCCTGCGGCGGGAATACGATTTCTGGATGCGGGAACGGTGGGTGGGCGAGTGTGGGGTCAATCGGTTTGGGCACGGGGCGACGGAGGATTATTTGCTGCGGTTTTACGATCATTGCCTGGTGCCGCGGCTGCAATTTCCGGTGGATGCTCCACCGTCGGAGAAGCGGCGGTTGGCGTCTCATTACCTGACCGAGGCCGAGTCGGGGGCGGACTTTTGCTCGCGATTTCTGGGTCGGGCGGGGGATTTCGCGGCGGTCGAGGTGAACGCGTTGCTCTTCGGGTATGAGCGAAACTTGGCTTGGTTCGCGGGCGAGCTTGGCTCGTTGGGCGAGGCCGAGACGTGGAAGGCGCGGGCTCGGGAGAGGCGACGGCGTTTTTCCGACGTGTTCTGGAACGAGACGCGGGGGGCGTTTCTGGATTGGGACTTCGTCGGTGGTGTGCACTCACCCGTGTTGACGCCTGCGGCGTTCTTTGCACTGTGGACGGGTGTGGCGACGGCTCGGCAGGCGGAAGGGATGGCGGAGAATCTTGCGAGCTTGGAAACGGATCATGGTGTGAAAGCCAGTGATTGGACGCTGCCGGGCCTGGAGTTGCAATGGGATGCCCCGTTCGGGTGGCCGCCGTATCAGTTCGTCGTGGCGCGGGGGCTTCTGAATTACGGGTTCCGCGAAGCGGCGGAGCGGATCGCTGTCAAGTATTGCGGACTGGTCGAGCGGGTTTTCGCGGAAACGGGTGAGTTGTGGGAGAAATACGACGTGGTCGCGGGCGGGCTGCGGAGCGCGGAATACGAGGTGCAGACGCAGGTCGGGTGGACGGCTGGGGTGTATCTCGATTTTTCTTCCCCGGACTATACGTGCTCGGGAAGGACGTAACTTTCAGTCCCCGCTTCGAGAAGCCGCGCGTCTAGATTGAATCGCTCCGATTAGTGTGATCGCTGCAAACTCGGACAGGTGGACCGTGCTCGTTCGGGTTGCCTCGGCAACGGCGCAATCAGTTGCTGGCGGGGAGATCGTCGCTGAACTTCAAATGATCAATTTGCCCATAGCTGGATAAGCGCGGGAGCGGCAAATTGGGTGTTTTTCCAGGCTCGTCCTCACCAAGTTATGTTCAGCGTCGTTCGTTCGTTTGACATAGTGGCGAGCGAAACGATCTTGATCCACAGGTGTCCGGCGGGAGCTTTGTAAAACCCCGAGGTCGGCGAAGTGCGGAGCGCGGTCAGGGAGCTTTTTTCCGTTGCGTCCGATACCGTGCAGCTCGGAAGGGACGCCAGATCGTTGAAGCGCAAGACCGTCTCATCACCCAAGGCGGTATCGCCGAAGACCAGATGAATTCGATTTCCCGGAGCGGGGTTCGCGTGAGCAATCGTGTAGAAAAAGTCAGCGTCGTTGACGATGACGGGGAAAAGGTGTCCGGGGAACTGAGTTTGATTGGTAAACACCAGGGGGCTGCCCGGACTGGAGAAGCGTTCACGACGAATGGTCGCAACGGGCGGTGAAAGTCGGGTCGCTGCATTGTAATATTCCCAGTAAAGCCGGGCAAATTCCTGATTGGAGACAACGACGTTCTGCCAGCTTGGTGGTGCCGGAAATTCGTTACCGGTCGTCAACATCGGATGGTTGGTGACCATGCTGGCGAGGGGATGCCCGGTGAGGGAGCCATCCTCGTCGATCAGGATCTTCGCCCAGATGCGGGCTTCCGTGGCACTGCCGGCACCTTGATAGTTGTTGAAGGCAAAGCGAGGAAATAAGTCGTAGGTCGTTCCGCTGAGGATCCAGTTCATGCTCGGAACAGCTCCTCCCGCAGTGCGCGCGAGATTGGCGGGTGCCGCGCCAAAGCCGACCAAGTGGCAATCGCGGAATCGAGCCGGGCCGTCGTAGAGGGCAATGGCGTAACGCGCGGTGGCGGCAGGCCAGATGGCGTTACCACTGTCGGCGACGAGTAGACTGTTACGAAGTTCGAGGTAGGCGGCGAAGACAGTGGCTTCGCGGTTATCCACTAGCATGCAGTCGACGAACTCGACGTTGTCCCGGCTGTCGCCGAGTCCGGAGTAGAGTGCGATGTCGTTGCCCCACGCGGTGAAGCGCTCGAGGGTCTGGACGGATGTGATGTTCCAGGAAAGATTCTTGATGAGCTCGAGCGTGTTCACGTCGACGCGGTCGAATATGTCGAGAGCGAGTCGGCAACTGTGAGCAACGTTGTTGCGGAAAGAGCCGAGAGGTTCCTCGAAGGGCTTTAGTCCGGCAAAGCGGGGATCCGTTGCGGAATGACCGGTTGGGGAAGTCGGAAAGGCAAACCAGTAGGCCGATCCCGCCGTCCCCGCGACGACGTTGCCGATGAATTCGTTATTGGGATTGGTGATCCAGAAGCTGGACGGTGATCGATTTTGGAACTGGTCGTGGGAATTGTCGGTTGGGATGATTTCCTCGCCGACGATGGGGCGGCGGGTGTTCAAAACCAGATTGGATTCAAAACGATTGAATCGCTCGGACCCATCTTCGAGAAAAATTCCATGGCCGACGTGATCGAACGCGACGTTTCGGGACACGTCGACGGAATTGGTCCCGTGGATCGTGACGGCACGATTGAACGAACGGTGAATGCTGGAATCTCGCACGAACTGCCCGAGGCCCTCCTCGGCGAGCATGTGCCAATGGATGGGATAACGACCGACGCGTTGTTTCTGGCCGAGGTGGTCGAACTCCACGTGGGAAAATCGACCCACTCCCGGTGCGGTGCACGCTGGACAGTGCACGCCCATGATCGCAACGTGTCCACCGTAGGACGATCCCGGCGATAATGCGGAGGTGATGCGCACATTTCGGGTGAGGAGGCCGACTTCAGCGCTGAGGGGGACGGTCCAGGTCGTCGTCTCGCCATTTTTGGTCCGAGAATACGTTTCGGTGACACCGAGATGCCGGTGCGCGAGGGGAGCCGCGAAAACGACGCGGGTCCGGTTGTTGGGCTCCGCAGAGAGGCTGGAGATCATCCGAGTCTCGGCCTCGTTCCAGGCCCCGTCGTTGGCGGAGCCGACCGCGCTCGTGGGGGCGATCACGATCTGGTCGCCCACTCCCCACTGAAGCTGGGAACCCTCGACGATGAGGAAATTCTGGCCAGCCGGGGCGGTCGCCGCCAGCCGGGTCCAACTCGTCTGAGGAGCGCCGTGGAAATCGATGATGCCGCCATCACGAGCGCCGAGAAATTTCGAGCCGAATCCGAGGATGTTTTCCGTATTGCCGAGATCGCCAGTGAGCTGGAGCGTGAATTCCCCGGAGATGGGCAGGGTTTCCGTCCCGGCGGTGAAGGCCGCATATCCGCCGTGGACGAGCGCCCAACGGGTCTGGAGGGAACTGGTCGCAGCGGGCATCACATCCAGCGAGCCTTCGATCTGGAGGGTGGCTGCAGCGCAGGCTCCGTCGAGGGCCGTGGGGACCTGCGGGGGGATGCGAACGTTCTGGCCAGACGTCGGGATGCCGGATGGTGACCAGGAACTGGCCGACTGCCAATCCGCCATGGGCTCGACTCGCACCAAGTCGACCAAAGCGGAATCCGTTCCCGTGCTCAGGCCACTGAAGCGGACCAGAGCGGGCCCGCTCGTCACTCGGAACGGGGCCGTCGAGAGTGTTTGCCCCGTCAGGTCAGACTCGAGTTGCTTCTGAAAAACGCGTAGGCCGTCGACCTCGACGGCGATGGATTGCGCGTTGGCCGTCCCGTTTTGAATTCGCTGGCTGGCCCAGAAGACGAGTCGGTACACGCCGGGGGTGAGTGTGATCGAAGATTCAAAGTAGCCTTCGCGCTGAATGAACGCGGCGTATTCGCCTGCCGGGAGGTTCGGGTGCCCGTCCGCATAGGCCTGACCTTCTTTCACGATCCCGGAATTGCCGATGAAGGTCCAGCCTGCCCAAGCGGGACGATGGACGAAGGTCGCAATGCTGGTGTCCTCGAAGTTTGCGTTCGGGGCGGGCATCATTGCTCCGGCGAAGAGCGCCGTCTTGTTCGGGGTCGGCGGTGAGGTGTAAACCGGCTCGGCAAGCGGCGCGGAAAAGAGCTGGAAAGAGACGATTAGGGATGCCGAGAGGGTCATCCACGGGAGGGAGAGTCTGTTCATAATGGGGGGAGAAAGCGCCAAGTTGGATGCCTTCGTTCCGGCGAAGCTAATGGCGAATAATGAACCGTCAAGGAAAGGTTTCTTATGCGGGAAGCAACCTCGCGGAATTTCGATCTCGGACAACCGGGGCCGAGGACCTCGGGCGACAATCTTTTTAAGGAGGTTTCGCTGGCTTTCAGCCCATAAGAAAGCTTGCCTATTCGAAAGATGTCAGTTTTCAAGGAAAGACGAGACCTTCCCGCGGGCACCGAAACCTCATGGTCCGGTCAGAATTTTTCGCTCTCCAAAGTTCAACCATCACCTTCCCCCGATCATTATGAAATTATCAGCCGCTTTTCCGCTTCACTCGACCCTTGCCGCCGTCTTTCTGGGGATGGTCTGCTCATTGCCGGCCCAGGAGTTCAGTGCATCCTGGGAGTTCGACGACGGGCTGGTGGTGACCAACGCGACGCCAATCGATGGTGTCGAGGTCTCGGATCTCACGGATTTGGGGCCCACGATCAACGGAGCGATGGCATTGCGAGACGGTGGCCTGGCTCTGGAGCGGAGCGCGGACCTTGGAGACGGGTCAACGGCGTGGGGAGGTCGTCGGGAGGGAGCGGAGCAGCCTAATTTTCTGTCGTTCACCGTCAGGAACACCGGGCAGAAGGCGGTGGAGATTCACTCATTGGGAATGACCTTGAAGGGCGGGGCCTTGCTGGCGTTCCAGCTTCTGGATGCCGATGGTCGAGAGTTGACGGCGATGACTGGGGTGCCCGGGAGCGGAGCTGAGTTGGTGGTATCTGCCGATGAGCTGACGACGATCGCTCCGGGTGAATCTGCGGACTTTTTGATCGATTTCAATTCGAGTGCGACAACGAGTCGGCACAGCATTGATGCCATCCGGATTTATGGATTCGTGGGTAGCGGGGTCGAGCCCGTCAGTGACAAGCCGAACGTGATTGTCATCTTCACCGACGATCAGGGATACGCGGATCTGGGTGCGCAGGGCATCCTGGACGACATCAAGACGCCGAACCTTGACCGGCTTGCCGCGCGGGGCGTGCGGTTCACCAACGGCTACATCACCGCGCCTCAATGCAGTCCGTCACGCGCAGGACTGCTGACGGGCCGATACCAGCAGAGGTTTGGCTTCGACTCGATCTCTGATGGGCCGCTCCCTACGGAGGAAGTGACGATTGCCGAGCGACTTCGGGACGCTGGCTACGCGACGGGTATGGTGGGGAAGTGGCATCTGGAGGCGAATCCGGCGACGGTGAGGTGGATGCAGAAGCGTCTGCCGGGTGCGAAAATGGAGGCGAACGGAATGATCGGAGTTCCGCTCGCGGTGCAGAAGGAGGGCTTCCCGGTGCACCACGGGTTCGACCAATTTTACAAGGGAGAGATGGCCAGATATTGGGCGAACTACGGGATTGATGGAGAGAAACGCAATCGCCGGGGAGAGTGGGTCAACCATACGGAATTCCGGATCGATACGCAGACGTCGGCGGCGACGGCGTTCATCGATCAGAATCGGGATCAGTCCTTTTTCCTCTACGTGGCCTACTTCGCGCCGCACGTCCCGCTCGAGGCAACGCAGAAATATCTGGATCGATTTCCAGGCGAAATGCCCGAGCGTCGACGCTACGCTCTGGCAATGATCTCGGCGGTGGATGATGGCGTGGGTGCGATCATGGACCGGCTCGAGGAGAATGGCTTGAGCGACAAAACGTTGATCGTGTTTATGAGCGACAACGGAGCACCATTGAAAATCGACAAGGAAGACCTGCCGATTTCGTTCCCGGGTGGAGCGTGGGATGGGTCGCTGAACGATCCGCTCACTGGTGAGAAGGGCATGCTGGCGGAGGGGGGAATTCGCGTGCCGTTCCTCATGTCGTGGCCGGGGACGATCCCGGAAGGTGAGGTTTTCGACGATCCGGTTTCGTCGCTCGACGTGGCGGCCACGGCGAACGCGATGGCCGGGTTGACGGCCGATCCGGTCTTTGACGGAGTCGATCTCATTCCATTTTTGGCGGGAAATGTGACTGGTCCGCCGCACGAGGACTTGTATTGGAAGTTTTGGAATCAGGCGGCGATCCGGTCCGGCGATTGGAAATATCTTCAGGCGGGGGGAGGGATTCGGATGCTCTTTAATCTCGCGGACGATCCGGAAGAACGAGTGAACGTCATCGAAGACCACGCGGACGTCGCGGGAGAATTGGAGGCGTCGTTGACGGCCTGGGCATCCGAAGTGCGTCCGACGGGATTGCCGAAGGGTGGGCTGAACGATCAGGAGCAAGGTTGGTATCGGCACTATTTTGGCGAACCAACTGAGCCGTGACGGGGCCGCTTGCGGGTGACCGCAACTTGGCCTGGTGGCGGGTAGCGATCGCCGATGAATCCGGATTTTTTGCAAAAGATAGCGGCTTTCAGAGCTTGCCATAAGAAAGCATTCCTTTAGGAAAGGTCGGGTGTCCTCCTTTTCCTCGTTTCCGCTGCGTGTTGGTCTGTTTGGCATTGGCCTCGATGCCTATTGGCCGCAATTCGAGGGGCTGAAGGAGCGATTGGAGGGGTATCTGGGCGTGACGGCGGGGATGCTGGAGCGTGAAAGAGTGGAGATTGTGAATGTTGGACTGGTGGATAATCCGGTTCGGGCGGTGGAGGCAGGGCACGAGCTGCGGCGGGCGGACGTCGACATCATTTTTCTGCACGTGACGACTTACGCGTTGTCGTCGACTGTGCTGCCGGTGGTGCGACGGGCGAAGGTGCCGGTGATCGTGCTAAATCTCCAGCCGGCGGCGGCGATCGATTACGCGAAGTTCAACGCGATGGGAGACCGGACGAAGATGACCGGGGACTGGTTGGCACATTGCGCGGCGTGCCCGGTGCCGGAGATCGCGAACGTTTTCCGGCGGGCGGGAATCGAGTTCTTTCAGGTGACGGGGACGTTGGAGGACGACCCGGTCTGCGCGCGGGAGATTGACGAATGGGTCGAAGCGGCGAGGGTCGCGAACGTGATGGAGCACAATCGGCTGGGGCTGATGGGGCACTACTACAACGGGATGCTGGACATTTATTCCGACCTCACGGCCCAGTGTGCGTCTTTCGGCGGGCACATGGAGATCGTGGAGGTCGAGGAATTGGCGGCGCTGCGGCGGGACGTGACGGCGGGCGAGATCGCGGGGCGGGTGGCGGATTTTCGCGAGAAATTTGAGATCACCGACGGGTGTTCGGACGAGGAGCTGGAGCGGGCGGCTCGGACTTCGGTGGCGCTCGACCGGATGGTGGCGGAGCACGGTCTGGGATCGCTCGCGTATTACCACATGGGGACGGGGAGCGCGGAGAACGAGGACGCGATCAGCTCGATCATTCTCGGGAATTCGTTGCTGACGGCGCGGGGGATCCCGGTTGCGGGAGAATACGAGGTGAAGAATGTGCAGGCGATGAAGATCATAGATGCCTTCGGGGCGGGCGGGTCGTTCACGGAGTATTACGCGATGGATTTCGCCGACGACGTGGTGCTGATGGGTCACGACGGGCCGGGGCATCTGGCGATCGCGGAAGGGAAAACGAAGGTGCGCCCGCTGGAGGTTTATCACGGGAAAGTCGGGAGAGGGCTTTCCGTCGAGATGTCGGTGAAACATGGGCCGGTGACGTTGCTTTCAGTCGTCGAGGATGGGGCGGGTGGGATCAAGTTGTTGGTGGCGGAGGGGGAGTCGGTGCCGGGGCCGATCCTGGAGATTGGGAATACGAACAGTCGGTATAAATTTCCGATTGGTGCGCGGGCGTTCGTCGAAAACTGGAACTCGCACGGGCCGGCGCACCATTGCGCCATTGGCGTCGGGAGCGTATCGGCGAAAATCGAGAAGCTCGGGAAGCTGCTTGGGCTTGAGGTGGCGCAAGTCTGCTGATTTATTTTTTATGAGCGAATTCGAAAGTCTGTGGCTAAGCCCAACGGCGGCTTTCCGCGGGAAGCCGCTTTGGGTCTGGAACAGCAAGCTTGATCTGGACGAGCTGATCCGGCAGATGCACATCCTCAAGAACATGGGGATGGGCGGATTCTTCATGCACTCGCGGACCGGACTCGAAACCGAGTATCTTGGCGATGAGTGGTTTGAGCTGATCAACGCTTGCGCGGACGAGGCGGAGCGGATCGGGATGGAGGCGTGGCTCTACGACGAGGATCGGTGGCCGAGCGGATCGGCGGGCGGGATCGCGACGAGGGATCCACAATACCGGATGCGCTACCTGCGGATGGAGCGGGTTCCGTCGGAGGAGTTTGTTTGGTCGGAGGATTACGTGGCGGCGTTTCTGTGTGATATCGCGACCTTCCATGGCGAGGGATTTCAGTTCAGTGAAGGAAGGCGAATCGGGCGGGCGGAGGCGGATCTTCCGCCGGGTCACGTGGCGCTGACGTTTCACGTGGAGCTGATGGATGAGGATGGGATCTACAACGACGCGTCATACCTCGACACGATGAATCCAGCGGCGACGGCGGAGTTTCTGCGCGTGACGCACGAGCGTTACAAGGCGAAGTGCGGCGACCGGTTGGGACGCTCGATCAAGGGGATCTTCACGGACGAGCCGCACCGCGGGATGGTGATGAGTAGCTTTGCGGACCATCACCATTCCTCCTGGGTTATTCCGTGGACGGGTGAGCTCGCTGCTGAATTTGAGCGAGCGTTCGGCTATGACATCGTCGAACGGCTTCCCGAGATCTTTCTCCAACCCTACGGACAGCCGCTCTCGCAGGTGAAGTGGCACTACATGGAGCTGATCCAGCGGCTGTTCCTAGAGAATTTCATGCGGCCGATGCACACGTGGTGCCGCGCGAACAATCTGACGCTGACCGGTCACGTGCTGCACGAGGATAGTCTCGTCTGTCAGGCGGTGCCGAACGGATCGGTGATTCGGAACTACGAACATATGGACGTTCCCGGGGTGGACGTGCTCATGGAGGGGAATCAGAAATACTGGCTTGCGAAGCAGTGCCAGTCGGCGGCGAGGCAGCTCGGGAAACCGTGGGTGCTGTCGGAGCTTTACGGCTGCACGGGCTGGCAGTTCACGTTCCAAGGGCACAAGGAGGTTGGCGATTGGCAGGCGCTCTTCGGGGTCAACGTGCGGAGTCACCACCTCTCTTGGTATACGATGGCGGGGGAGTCGAAACGGGACTACCCGGCGAGCATCCTGCACCAGTCGGCGTGGTGGCCGCACTACGCGTTCGTGGAGGATTATTTCAGCCGGATCGGCGTGTTTCTTCAGCGGGGCACGCCGGTGTGCGAGCTGCTGGTGGTGAGTCCGGTCGAGTCGGTGTGGGCGCAGATCCGGCACGGATGGGTGAATCATCTCGTCGCTGCGATCGAGCCGGTCCAAGAATTAGAGCGGGCCTACGCCGATGTGTTTCATTGGCTAGCGGGAACGCAGATGGACTTCGACTACGGCGACGAGGATTTTCTGGCGCGAATGGGACGGGTCGAGAACGCCGACGGAGCGCCGGTCTTGGTGCTGGGAGAGATGCAATATCGGACGGTTCTGGTCGCGGGCGTGCAGACGTTGCGCGCGACCACGCTGGATTTGCTGGAGGAGTTCGTGGCGGCGGGAGGTAGCGTCGTCGTGTCGGGCGACGCGCCGACCTACGTGGACGCGCTTCCGTCGGAGCGCGGGCGGGAGTTCTACGAGCGCCAGGGGCCAATTCCGTTCTACCAGAGTTCACTGACGCGGGCGTGCCGGGCGAAGGTCGCGATCTTCGCCGAGGCGTTGGACACGGAGTTCGGGTACCGGGTACCGACGATCTACGCGCACGCCCGCGACTCCGACGAGGGGCGGCTGGTGATGCTGCTGCGAGTAGAGCGGGTGGGGTGGAAACGAAACGTGCTCGTTCGGCTGAAGGGCGCGGGAGGCGTGGAGGAGTGGAATGCGCGCACGGGCGAGCGGCGGGCGATCGCGGCGGAGCAGGTGGGGGAATGGCTGGAATTTCGCGCGGATTTCGGGCCGTCGGGCGAGCATTTGTATCGGATCGTCGAGACGGCGGCCGAGTCGACCGCAGGATCCCGGATTGCGGGTGAGGTCGTCTCGACCCCGGGACCTTTCCGTTACCGGCTCAATGAACCCAACGTGAGTGTGCTCGACCGGGCGTCCTGGCGACTGGATGGCGGAGACTGGCGAGTGGCGACCGAGATTCTCAAGGTTGATCGCGCGATCCGCTCGGCGCTCGGCGCTCGGCTGCGCGGATGGCGGATGCCGCAACCTTGGTACAGCCAGAACGACGAGCGACCGGTGTTGGCTCGGGTCGGGCTGAGGTTCGAATTCTCAGTCGAAGTGCTGCCCGAGGGTGAGGTGGCGGTGGCGCTGGAGTCGCCGGGGCAATACGCGGGGATTCGAGTGAACCATACGGAGCTGGACGCGACAGCGACGGATGGCTGGTGGATTGACCGCTGTTTCGAGCGGTTGCCGATCCCGGCGGAAGCGTTGCGGGAGGGCTTAAATGTGATCGAACTGGGAGTCGACTTCAACGCTGGTACCGACCTGGAGGCGCTGTATTTGCTGGGCGACTTTGGGGTGCGGCTGGATGGGTGCGTGCAGACGCTCGTCGCGCTGCCCGGGACGCTTGACGTCGGGTGCGTGACGACGCAGGGACTACCGTTCTACGGGGGAAAAATGACTTACGAGCTGCCAGAGGAGGCGGTTGCCGGGGCGGGGAGTGTGCGGCTGCCGGGATTGGAGGCGGCTTGCGTGGTCGTCAAGAGTGATGGAGGGGAGGCGAAGTTGATCGCGTTTGCTCCGCACGAGGCGGACGTGACGGAAGTTCTAAGTGGGGGCGGGGGGTTGGAGCTTGAGGTGGTGCTGACGCGGCGGAACACCTTCGGGCCTCTGCACCAGGTGCCGCGCCGGACGCCGTTTTACGGCCCTGAAAATTGGATCACGGAGGGTGCGGCTTTTTCCGAGGCGTGGGTGCTTTGGCCGGCGGGATTGTTGGCCGCGCCGGAGTTCGTGCGTGCTTAAAGAAAGGTTTCCTTTAGTTTGTCAAACATCATGAAAATCCCCCTAATCTCCACCGTATCTCTTCTCGCAATTCTCGTGGGCTCCGCAGTCTCGGCCCGCGGCGAAACCTTTGTGACGACTTGGAAACTCGATGGCGACCTGACGGTCTTCAATGGGTCACCGGTCGACGGTGTGACGGTGTCCGACCTTACCGACTTGGAGCCTGACCTTGCGGGCGGATCGATTGAACCGGGAGCGACGACGCTGGAAATGAATCGGGGCGGTGCAGCGGGCGACGGCCTGAACGCGTGGTCTTTTCGGAACGAGGCCGGAACGGACGGGGCGTTCTTTCTGGGGTTCACGGTAACGAACGAGACTGGAAAACCCCTGGCTGTGGAGAGTCTTTCTCTGGATCAGGCGAAGGGGAACTTGTTGGCGTTTCAACTTTACGACGAGAACGGGGGCGCATTGACCGAGACGATCAATTCGATTCCGGCGAACGGTGAGGTCGAGAATCAACTCATCACGCCTTACGTGATTCCGAGCGGGGAGAGCGCGACGTTCCGCGTCGACTTCAATTCCGGCACGGTCGATTCGGTTCATTTAATCGACCTGATCCGGGTGCGCGGGACGGTTGGAGAATAAATGCAAAACTCTGCTGTTATGTTGACTTCTTTTCGCCTCACGGTTGCCCTCACCATTTCGGTCCTCGCTAGTGCGCTTCCCGGGCGCGCGGCGGACCCGAAGCCGAACATTATTCTCATCGTCGCGGATGATCTTGGTTGGAGCGATACTGCGGTTTACGGGAGCGAATTTTACCGCACGCCGGCGGTCGATGCGCTGGCGGCAACGGGGATGCGGTTCACCAACGCCTACGCTTCGAATCCGCTGTGTTCGCCAACGCGAGCAGCGTTACTGACGGGGCTGTATCCCGGGCGGATCGGGCTGACGACGCCGAACGGACATATCGCGGACGTGGTTTTGGAGGCGTCGCTGCCGACGCAGGCGGGGCCGGAAGCGAAGACGGTAACGCCGACGCCGGTGTCGCGGCTTTCGAACGATTACGTGACGATTGCGGAGCGGTTGAAGGTGGCGGGCTACGCAACCGCTTTCATGGGGAAGTGGCATTTGGGTAGCGATCCCTACATTCCAGAGAATCAGGGCTTCGACGTGGTGGTCGGCGGACGGGAGAATCCGGGCCCGCCGCCGCCGGGATTTTTCTTCGCGCCCTGGAATATCGATACCCTGCCGAAGTCGCCGGAAGGCACGCACATCGCTGACGTGCTGGGTGATGCGGCGGTCGAGTTCATCGACGAAAACCGGGACCGGCCATTTTTCCTGAATCTTTGGTTTTACGATGTCCACGCCCCGTTCCAGGCAAAGGAGGACCTCGTCGATGAGTTCACGGAGCTGGCGGACCAGAGCGCGCCGCAGCATTCGCCCACGATGGCGGCGATGATCAGTACGATGGACACGAACATTGAGCGGGTGATGGAGAAGTTGAAGGAGCTGGGGCTGGCCGAAAACACGCTCGTCATTTTCACCTCGGACAACGGTGGGAATATGTATGACGAGGTGGACGGGACGACGCCGACGAACAACGCGCCGCTGAGGAACGGGAAAGGGAACAGTTACGAGGGAGGCGTGCGGGTGCCGTTCGTCGCGGTGTGGCCGGGGAAGATCGAGGCGGGTGTGGTAGACGAGACGATCACGTCGAGCATCGACATGTTTCCGACGTTTCTGGAGGTAGCGGGGCTCGAGCGGGATCCGGCGCACCCGCTCGATGGCGAGAGCATCCTGCCGGTGCTAGAGGGCGGGGAGATCTCGTCGCGACCGTATTTCGATTATTTTCCGCACAACGTCGTAGCTACGAAAAACGTGGCGGCGACGAGCGTGCGGGATGGGGATTGGAAGTTGCTGCGCTATTTCAACGACGGCCCAAATCAGGAGGATCGATTCGAACTCTACAACTTGGCGGACGACATCGGGGAGACGAAGAATCTCGCCGAGCAGGAGCCGGAGCGAGTGAAGGCGATGGACGCGTTGATCGACGGGCACCACGCGGACATCGGGGCTCTGGTGCCCTTTGCGAATCCGAATTACGGGAAGGACCTCTCGGCGGGTTGGTTGCCCACGGTGGACGCAGACGTGGCTGTTGGGGATGGCGTGTGGGCGATGACGGCGACCGGTGACGATCCGGGAATGGAAACGGCGGACGTGCCGGATGTGACGGGCGAGGTGCGGCTGGAATTTGAAATGAAGTCGGACTCGACCGGACCGCTGCAGGTTTTTTATCGGAGCACGGGGAAACCGGCATTCAAAGGGGAACTGACGACTCTGCCGGTCGGGCACTCAGGAGAGTGGCAGCTGGTCGTCGCGGCGTTCAATGTGAATGGGCAACTGCGCGGGTTGCGCATCGACCCTTCGAGGGCACCGGGCGAGATCGAAATTCGCGATCTGCGATTGGTGGCGGCGGATGGTTCGGTGATCAAAGAGTGGCCGGCGAATTAACGGAGCGGGGACGTCTCGCCTCCGTGAATTCGTGAGGTCGAGTCGTCTTCACTCCCTTTGAAATTGATGACTATCATAACGCACCTCCGCACCGATCTCCTCGTCGAGCCTCGAGGAATCGGAAATCCGACACCGACTTTCACTTGGGAGCTCAGTGATCCCGACGCCGGGGCGTGGCGGCAGAGTGCGTGGCGGATCGTCGTCGCAGAGACGCTCAAGGATGCCGCGGCGGGGCGCGGGACGTTGTGGGACAGCGGGCGGGTCGCGGACACCGAGACCGCGTTGATCGACTACTTGGGGTCGCCGCTGACGAGTCGGATGCGGTGCTGGTGGCGGGTGACGTGCTGGGGCGCGGCGGGTGACGAGATCACGAGTGAGGTGGCGTCGTTCACGATCGGATTGCTGGAGGAGGCGGAATGGAGCGGCTATTGGATTGGGCTGGATTCCGCGCCGGAGACTCCGCCGGATCCACTGGTCGGGGCGCGGTGGATATGGACCGAGGCCAGGGCTGTTCCAGGGACGGTAATTTTTGAAAAACGCTTCACGCTGGCCGAGCCGTTCGCGGGGGAACTCTGGGGCCTCGCGGACGACGAGGGCGAGGTGGAGATCAACGGATTGCCGCTTTGTCAACTCGCGCGGGCGCAGGGCAATACCGACCTTTATCCGCTGCCGCTTGCGGTGCCGGTGCCTAGTTTGCCAGCGGGGGAGAACGTGATCCGAGTGACGGTGAGGAAGCGGCATGCGCGGGACCCGGATGCGGGCGCGATCGCACGGTTGCTGCTGGGCGGGCGCGAGGTGATTGACTCTGGCAAAGGCCAGGAGACGGCGCTCTTCGCGACCAAACACCGGCGGATTGAGGGTGGGGTCGAGGTGGCGACGGATGGGACTTGGCGGCAGATTGCGGAGGATGGGGAGACCGCCGTCCGGGAGTTGGGCAGTTACGGGATCGCGCCGTGGCATCTGGTGACGGCGATGGAGTATCCGAATCTGTCGGCGCGTTATTTGCGGCGGGAGTTTCGGGTGCGCGGGATGGTCGATCGGGCGGTGTTGTATCTGAGCGGGCAGGGGCTGTCGGAGCCTTGGATCAACGGCACCCGGATTGGCGGCGAGGAAGTGCTATCGCCGCATTTGTCGGACCCGGGCGTGCGGGTGCATTACCGAACGCACGACGTGACAGAGCTGCTCTGCGAAGGGGCGAACGCGCTGGGCTGCGTTCTCGGGAATGGTCGGTATTTTGCGCCGCGGAAACGGGTGCCGTTTCCGATGGAGACCTACGGGTGCCCGAAGTTGCTGCTGCAGCTGGAAGTCAGCTACTCTGATGGCACGACGGAGCGGATCGTGTCCGACCCGAGTTGGCGGCTGAACACGGAGGGTGCGATCGGTTGGAACAACGAGTTCGACGGGGAGCATTACGACGCGCGGCGCGACGATCCGGCGTGGTGCCGCCCCGGCTTCGACGACGCGGACTGGGGTGAAGCCCGCCTTGTTGCCGCGCCGATGGGTAAGCTGGCGGCGCAGGTGTGCGCCCCGATCCGGCGGCACGAGACGGTGCCGGTGCGGGAAAGCTGGACGACGAAATACGGGACGACGATTTACGACTTTGGCGAGAATCTCGTCGGATGGTGTCGGGGGACGTTGCGCGGAAAATTGGGGACGCGCTTGGTGCTGCGGCACGCGGAGACGCTGGAGTCGCGGGACGCGCTGTCGGTGGAGAATTTGCGGTCCGCGCAGGCGACGGATTTCATCACGCTGGGCGAGGGCGAGACGCGGTTCGAGCCGAAGTTTGTCTTCCACGGATTTCGCTACGCCGAACTGCGGGGCGAGGCGGAGGTGGTCGAGCTGGAGGCCATCTACGTGCATGACGACGTGCCGGCGACGGGGTCGTTCGAGTGCGAAAGCGAAGTGCTCAACAAGATCGTTGAGGCGACGGCGCGGGGGATTCGCACGAACTGCCGGAGTATGCCGACCGATTGTCCCCAGCGGGACGAACGGATGGGCTGGTTGGGCGACCGGGCGGGGGGAGCACCTAGCGAGATGTTTCTCTTCGATTTGGCGAATTTTTACCGGAAATGGCTCGACGATATTCGCGACGCGCAGGCACCCAACGGCTGCATTCCGGACATCGCCCCGGCTTTTTGGCGGATGTATCAAGACAACGTGACGTGGCCGAGCGTGGCGGTGTTCATCCCGCATTGGCTGCACCGCCACTACGGTGACGACGGCGTGGTCGCGCAAAATTTCGATGCACTCGCACGGTGGCTCGACCACATGTCGCGCTACCTGCTCGACGGCTTGATCGACCGTGATCTTTACGGCGATTGGTGCGTGCCGCCGGAGGAAGCGCATTTGATCTTCACGCTGCAGGAGGGGCGCAAGACCCACTCCGTGATCCTGGCTTCAACGTATTTCGCACGGGATCTCGAGATTGCCGCGGCGTTCGCGGACCGGCTTGGACGCGACGATCTGGCGGCGAAATGGCGGGCGCGTCGCGCGGAGATCACGACCGCGCTGAACGCGCGGTTTTACGACGAAGCGACCGGGAGCTACGACAATGGCGCGCAGACGGCGTCGGTGCTGCCGCTGGCCTTCGACCTCGCGCCGGAGGGTGAGGAGCGCAAAGTCTTCAACGCGCTCGTCACCAAGATGACGGCGACGGGTGCTGCCGAGCTCGGAACGGGGCTGGTTGGGACACGGTCGTTGCTGCGCACGCTCACGGCTTACGGGCGGGCGGACGTCGCGCGGGATCTCGCGACGCGCGAGGAGTATCCCGGCTGGGGATACATGATCGGACAGGGGGCGACGACGATTTGGGAACTCTGGAACGGCGACACGGCGGCTCCGTTCATGAATTCGGGGAACCACGTGATGCTAACGGGGGACCTGATTGCCTGGTTGTTTGAGGACGTGGCTGGGATCCAGGCGGCGGAGCCGGGGTTTCGGCGCGTGCGGTTTCGCCCGCACTTCGTTTTCGAGTCGGTGGATTGTCGGCACCGTTCGATTCGCGGGGAAATCGGGAGTCGTTGGATGAAGAGGGATGGTCGGATCAAGTGGACGGTCACACTCCCGCCGAACGTGGACGGCTGGGCGGAGGTGCCGGTCGAGTGGGCGCGAGATCTGACGTTGGACGGCGACCAACCGGAGACGGCGGCGGCACCGAGCGGACGGAGCGAACGCCATTGGGTGCGCGTCGAGCTGGAGCCGGGCCGACACGAATTCGTTCTCAGACAGGATGCACAGGATGGACAGGATTGATGAAGTGGAATCTTCGATGGCGAAGCCGTCGCTTGTCTCTCAATCCTGAGAATCTTGTAAATCCTGTCTAAACCATCATGTCCTCCCCCATTGCCCCCCCGGACACCCCGCCGCGCAAGAAGGTGCCATTGCGCGCCAAGGCTGCCTTCGGCGCGGGCGGCGCGGCGGACAACATCCTCTACAACGGGATGAACACGCTCGTGTTGCCGATCTTCAACGTCGGCTTGGGCGTCGATGCGGTGAAGCTCGGTTACGCGATGGGTCTGCCGCGCATCCTGGACGCGATCACCGACCCGCTTATCGGCAATCTCTCCGACAATACGCGCAGCCGCTGGGGCCGGCGGCGACCCTACATTTTCTTCGGAGCCATCTTTGCCGCGCTGCTGCTTGGACTGCTCTTTTGCCCGCCGCGGTCGCTCGGCGAGTCGGGTCTCTTCTGGTGGTTCCTCGTGGTGTGCTCGCTCTTTTACGTGGCCTACACGTTTTTCATGATCCCGTATTCCGCGTTGGGACTCGAGATCACGGACGATTACGACGAGCGAACGCGCGTGTTGGCGTGGCGGCCTTACGCGGGTCTTGCGGCGGGCTTGGCGATCCCGTGGCTCTACAAATTGTGCTTCATCATCGGCCCGACCGAGGCCGAGGGCGCGCGGACGGTGAGTTGGATCATGGCTGCGGGCGCAATCGCGCTCGGCGTGATCCCGGCGATTTTCCTGAGGGAAAGATCCCGACCCGACGGTGAAAAGTCGATGCCGCTGTTGCGTTCGCTCAAGACGACGTTTCGCAACCGCGCGTTTCTGACACTGACCGGGTCGGTGCTCTGCATTTTGCTTGGGCTGTTTCTAGCGAGTCCGCTCGGGCTCTACGTGAACCTCTTCTACATCTACGACGGCGACAAATCCGCCGGCGCGACGCTCGCTGGCGCGGCCGGGATGCTCACCCTCGCTGCGGGCTTCCTCGGACTGCCCTTCGTGACGTGGCTCTCGGTGCAAATCGGAAAGCGCCACGCGATGCTGGTGATGCTCGGTGTTTGCTGGGTGGCCGTTGCGGCTACGTGGTGGCTATTTACTCCGGCGGCTCCGTGGCTGTCGTTGATCCCGAATTTCGTGATCGGCTTCGCGTTGAACGGTTGCTTTCTCATCGGCGTGTCGATGCTGGGCGACGTCTGCGACGCGGACGAACTTGCGACCGGGCTGAGGCGGGAGGGGATTTATTCGGCGTCGATGGAGTTCGGGAAAAAGATGGCCATTGCGCTCTCGACGTTGCTGAGCGGTTACGTGCTGCTGGCGACGGGGTTCGATCAAAAGGCGGCCACGCAGGCACCGGAGACGCTGCTTTGGCTGCGGATCGGGTTCATTGTCGTGGTCGGCGTGGCTCTGATTATCTCGGCCGCAGCGATCTGGTTTTACCCGATCTCGCACGAGCGGGCTCGGGAGACGCGCGGGTTGCTGGATGCGCGGGCTGGCGGGTAGTCCTGGACCAGGTTCTTCGCGGAGTGAGGGCTATTGCCCGCCGACCGTTGTCCGCCGGATGATGAGTTCGTCGGTGGCGACCTCGCGGCGGACGGGAGTCGTGGTTTTTTTCTCAATGTGATCAAGGAGAACCCGAGCCGCGAGGGCACCCATTTGCTCGACCGGTTCGGGGAGAGTCGTGATGCTGATGGCAGGATGGTGGGTCAGGGGCAGGTTACCCATGCCGATCAAGGCGATGTCTTCCGGAACGCGGTAGCCGCGTTTCTCCAATTCTTCCAGAGCGGGGATGGCGAGACCATCGTTGAGCGCGAGGACCGCGTCGGGGCGCGGACCGGGTGAGTCGAAAAATTGATCGAGGGCAGCGCGGATGATCGCGTCGGGGACGTTCGAGGCCGGGGGCCGGGCGATCCAACGCGCGGGTAGGTCGAGGCTGCGGGCGGCGATGGCGGATTGGAAACAATCGAACCGGTGGCGGGTCGACTCGCCCGGAAGGTCAATGCCGAGGAAGGCAATGCGTCGCCGACCGAGGTCGCAGAGGTGCGCGACGGCCCTTTCGATGGCGGCGCTGGCGTTCCACGTCACGGAGCTGACCTCGTCAGCGAGTTCGGTCAGTTCGTCGGCGATCAGGACGATGGGAGTCCCGGTGGATCGGATAAGGCGGTAGAGGTCTTCGCAGCCGCCGGTTGGAAAGGTGATGAGGCCGTCGTCGCGCCGCCGCAGGGAGGAGAGTAGTTCCTTCCGGTTGCGCTCGATGTCGAACCGGTGCGTGGCCACGAACGGAACGTAGGGCGTGGGGTCGAGGACGGATTGAAGGCCTTCCATCACGGCCTCGGCCCAATCGAGTTTGAAGTTGCCGACGATGACGCCGATCATCTCGCTGCGCTGGCTCTTCAGGCGGCGGGCGGATTGGTTGGGGATGCAATTGAAGCGGCGGGCGGCGTCCTGGACCCGCTCGATGGTGGCGCGCGAGATGCCGCGCTGCTCGGCGATGCCATTGAGCACGAATGAAATGGTTGCGTGAGAGATGCCCAGTTTGCGAGCAAGCTCGACGCCGGAGATGGGTCGTGGAGCTGCTTTCAAGATTCCAAAGCACTAATCCAGCCGTCGAGCGTGTGGAAATCCATCCGGGCGAGATTTACCGCTAATTCGTTGGATGCAAGGAGAACTCTCCAAAAAAATATTAAAAATTTTCGTTGCCGCAGCAAAGAATATACGTGTAAGTAAATGCTAGATCTTATGAAAAATACCCTACTCCTCCCAGCAATATGTTTTGGAATCCTCGGCATCTCCACATCAGCGCACGCTGTCAACCGCACATTCCTGCCGGTAACGCCGAGCGACTATCTGGTTGGCGGAAACTGGTCAGGTAGCGCTATCCCGAGGTCGGGGGACGTCGGAATTATTGCGAGCGGAAGGACTGCCAATCTGTTTGGCGACTCTGGACTGACCAGCGTCGTGATTGTGGGTAACAGCAACACGACTGCAAGCGATGGAACGCTGAATTACACAGGGGGCGCCTACACCATCGGTCAGGTTTTGCTTGGTCGCAATGGTGGCAGCGCGTCGGAAGGGTCGACGGGGACGCTCGAAATGTCTGGCGGAAATCTCCGCGCCACCGGCTTCTTCCGGGTAGGCAATGATCAGGCCACTCTCAAGCTTTCGGAGGGAGTTTTTAATCTTTCTGGCGGGAATCTTTCGGTCAGTGGATTGGACGGAATGAAGGTCGGAGAAGAAAGCAGGGGAACGATGACCCAGACCGCAGGAACCGTTTTGGAGACCGGAGGAGGCGTTCAGATTGGCCTTGCGGCTGGTGCCACCGGATCATCGGTTTCCGTGTCCGGCGGTAGCTTCGACACTACCCGTTTCATCAACGTTGGCAACGCTAGCAATCCGACGAACCGCACATTGAATGTATCGGGTTCAGGGTCTGTGACCTGGGGTTCTAATGCCACTTCGGGATCCATTCTTTCCGTATACGGAAACATGAACGTGACCGGTTCCGGCGCGACTCTTTCCAGTATCAACACCAATGCGGGTGCGTTCAACGTGCGCTCCAGTGGAACGCTCCAGTTTAATCTAGCCGCAGACGGAAACGTTTCGCTGATCGACATCGCGGGTGCGGAAGTTGGTTTCCAGTCCGGCGGTTCTCTGGTTATTGATGGAAGCCTGCTTACGCTGGGTGCGGGGAGCTACGACTTCACGCTCATTGACCACGCGGGTTATGCCTCGACGGGTGGGTTCAATGCCTCGACTTTGGCAACCAGCTTCACAAACTTCGGTCCGGACTACACGCCGAGCGTGAGCTTCAATGCGGGTGACGTGACGCTCAGCATTGTTGCGGTGCCGGAGCCTTCGACCTACGCGCTGATCGGTGCCGGGCTGCTGCTCGTCTGTGTTCTTCGTCGGCGGCGGCAGCTCGCGTAAGCGAACGAACCCGGATTCGCACGATTTCGGCGGGCTGGGGTGGAGACGCCTCAGCCCGCTTTCCTTTATTGGTCATGCAATACTCCCGAATGGTGACAGTTGTGCGTTGTCGCAGCGTGAGAATGCTGGCGCTGGTTGGAGCGGTAACTGCCGGGGTGTTCGGAAGTCCTTCGGCGATCGCTGACGGTGCTTTGGAGCGCCCCGCTTGGATTTGGGCGGGGGACACGCCGACGGCGGCGAGTTCGGCTCCGGCTGGGGAGGTCCGGTTCGAGCGAACGTTCGAGCTGCCCGCCGATGCGACCGTCGCGGAGGCGGCGTTTTTGATCGGCGTCGATAACCGGGCGACGGTGACGCTGAACGGCAGCGAAATCGGTCGCTTCACTGGCGGGTGGAGTCCGCTGGGCGAGGGGCGGCTCGGGGACGCGCTCGAGTCGGGACGGAACGAATTGGTCATCGAGGCGAGCAATGCGTCGGAGGGCCCGGCGGGTTTGTATTTCGATCTCACGATCCGGTTTGCGAACGGGAGGGGGCCGGTGCGGATCGTGTCGGACCGGACGTGGACGACGGGAAGCGGCCCGGCGGCGGCGGTCGCGCGCAACGGGGACGCGCCGTGGGGGTTGGTGATGCCGGCGCGGGAGGGTGCGGCGGCGTTTCCGGAGTATCGAGCGGAGGGGGGCGACCTGACCGCGACGAACGCGATGCTGGCGCGCTTCCATCCGGCGGCGAACATCGATGTGGCGGGAACCTACGCGCTCGCGTGGCTTCCGCGGGCGATGCTGTGGGCCGGGGACGTGGCGGCGGGCGGTCTGACCTCGACCCAGTTGCGAACCGCGAATCGGCTGCGGCGGATGAAGGTGGATGCGGACGGTTACGTGTCGTGTCACCAGCACGAGGGACTGGCGCATTCGGAGGGCTGGCCGTTTCCGCTGCCGACGCAATCCGGTGGATTTGGGTTCTATTTCACCCTGGCGGGGGTGCCCTTCGGTGAGGAATTTCGGGTGCGTCAGACGGGTGACGTGGGCGGGTGGGAACTGTCAGGGGCAACGAGTGCCGGGGTGGACGCGGAGCGGGGATGGACGGTCGAATTGACCGAGCCGAACGCGACGGTGACGTCGCCGGAGTTCTCGGTCGATGCGTTGGTCACGCCGTTCGTGCGGGTAAAGTGGGACGCGGCGGAGCTGCCGGCGGGCGGTGAGCCGTGGCTGGAGTGGACGACGGCTGCGGAGCCGGAATTCTCGGCGGAGCGGCGGGTCGCGTTTCCCGAGCCGGCGCCATCGAGCGCGGGGACGGTGGAAGATTTCAACGTGCCCATCGCGGAGGTCACGCGCGGCGAGGGAGCGATCACGCGGTTGCGGATCGGGTTCGGGAACGCCGGGCCGGGGCGGGTGACGATCCAGCGGGTGTTTTCGGCGGTGGACTCGCGGCACTCGGTGAATAACGCGAATTATCTCATTGCCGTGGCGAACTACTTCGCCTGGACGGGGGACCAGGCGTTTCTGGAGGAAAACGGACCGAAGCTGCGGCGGGCTTTGGACTTCCTGCTCGATGAATTCGCGGTGCGGGAGGCGAAGCTGGTGCGAACGCCGTGGATCGGTCACGACGGGCGCAGTGGCGTCGAGCGGACGCCGGAAGGGAAGAAAATCGTGAAACCCGGCGTGGGCGTGGGCGGGAATTACTGGGATCTGCTGCCCTTCGGCGGGGACGACGTGCTGGCGACGATCTACCTGCATCACGCGCTGGAGCGGGCGGCGGAGCTGCCGACCTTTGCCGAAGACGTGGCAAAACTGCGGGAGCTGGCGGCCGAGGTGCGTGGCAAATTTCAAGCGACGTTCTGGAATCCGGCGACCGGGCGGTTTGCGCCCATCGACGACACGGGGGCGTTTCGCGACTACGGCTTCACGTTTCTGAACAACGAGGCGATCTTCTACGGCTTGGCGACCGAAGAGCAGGCGCGGGAGATCCTGGCGTGGCAGGACGGGAAGCGCGTGGTGGAAGGCGATACGTCGACGGGCGCGGACATTTACCGGTGGCGGTTCGCGCCGCGGGCGACAACGCGGCGCAACCTCGACTACTACGCCTACGTGTGGTCGAACCCGGAGGCCCTGCCATTTGGCGGTCAGGTGCAGGACGGCGGGGCGGTGCTCGGATTTTCGTATCACGACATCATGGCGCGGCTGCGGACGCTGGGAGCGGACGACGCGTGGCGGCGGCTGCTGGAGATTCAGGATTGGTCTGCGGAAGTCGAGGCTGCGGGCGGCGCGCGCGCCTACTACGCGGAGCCGGGGCGGGGAACCCTGCAAGGCGGGGGCACGGCGGGCGGTCTCGGGATCGACGAAGAGTTTTACGAAAGCGTGATGCTGCCATCGGTGGTGCTCGACGGATTCATTGGGTTCGAGCCGACGGCGGAGGGGTTTCGGATCGAGCCGCGGCTGCCGGACGGGGTGGATCGGCTGGGCGTCTCGAACGTGGCGTTTCGCGGCAGACTGCTCGACGTGGAGGTCACGCGGGACGCCGTCGAAGTCAACGTTATCGCGGCTTTGGAAGGGAGTGAGGACGTCTCGTCTTCGCGTCTGGATTCTGCCGGTCGGGACGGGGAGGCATTTCTATTCTCCATCGAGTCGCCCAAACCGGAAACATTATGAAAACACCCTCACCCCACACGCTTTGGCGTCTGCTGAACGGGCAAGCCAGAGGCTTGCGTTATTTTATTCTACTGCCGCTGGCGTTGCACGCGGCGGACGGGCCGACGCTCCCGAACCCGAGTTTCGAGGAACCGTCGATCCTGGAGCGACCAGCCTACCTGACGCCATCGATGCCGACGTTTGCCGAGCATCGGTCGGAGCTGGGGTGGAGTTTTGGATTTTTTACCGGGATATGCCGGGAGGGCGTATCGTTCGCCGAGGGAATCGACGCGGCGGAGGGGAGTCAGGTCGCGTTCCTGCAGGGCGATCCGGATACGAGCGGGCGCGACTTGAAGCTGCAGAGCGTCTTCGGCGTGGACGTCATTGGGTTGGAGGTAGGCCGGAAATACGCGGTGTCGTGGCAGCAGACGGCGCGGGTGTCGGACGCTGGTCAGGGGGCGCTGACGGTCTCGGTCAGCCCGGCCGACGGGAAAACGCCGCCGACCGTGCTGGAGGATCGCAAGGACGTGATCGCGCAGGGCGAGTGGGAGACGCGCCGCTACGAATTCGTCGCGAAGGCGGAATCGATGCGGCTCAACTTTCGCCACCACATCCCGCACCCGGAAAACGCGAATCCGAACAGCGAGACGACGCTCATCGACGACGTGCGGATTGAGAAGGCACGATGAGCGCGGCGTTGATCGTGCGGCGTCGCGCGCTGGAATTCGTGGTCGCGGTGAGCGTGGCCGTGGTGAATTTCGCGGTTCAGGCCGGGGAGCCGCACCGCAATGTCGTTGTCATCTTCGCGGACGACATGGGCTTCGACCTGTCGTGCATGGGCACGCCGGGGATCGAGACGCCGAATCTCGACCGGATGGTCGCGGCGGGAACGCTTTTCACCCGCGCCTACGCGGCTGACAGCGTCTGCTCGCCCAGCCGCGGGGCGTTGCTCACGGGAACGTTCTCGAATTGGAATGGGTTGGATCGGCTGACTGCGAATGGGGGCCTGAAATTCCCGTCCATTGCCGTGAAGCCGTCGAAGCCGGAGACCTTCCGATCGGCGTTGCGCGAGGATGTGCCGACCTTGGTGGAGGTCCTGTCGATGCACGGCTTTTATCAGGCCATCACGCAGAAGACGCACGTCCAGCCGATGTGGAAATTCCCGTTCTCGCGGGGATTCGATTACCACAACAAGCCGGAGCAATACGATCGGCTGATCGACCAGGTGAAAACCGGTGCCGAAGGACGACCGTTCTTCCTGCTGGCCAACGTGAGTCCGCCGCACCTTCCCTTCGACGCCCACCTCGAGCCGAACGGCCTCGTCGACGAGGCGGGGCGGCCAAAGAACGTCGATCCCGACGAGATCGGCGTTCCGGCCTACCTGCCGGACACGCCGGCGATCCGGGCGGACCTGGCGCGATATTTCGCCTGCGTCGAGTTGGCGGATTCGTGCGTCGGAGCGGTGATGGACGGTCTGGAACGAAACGGGCTTCTGGAATCGACGCTGGTGGTCTTCAGTTCAGATCACGGCATCGCCTACCACCGCGGGAAGGTGTCGGCCTACCCGGCGGGTCTGCACGTGCCTCTGATCTTCCAAGGTCCGGGCGTGGCGGCGGGAAAGCGGTCAGCCGCGCCGGTCAGTCTGGTGGACGTGATGCCGACGGTCCTGAGTTATCTCGACATCCAAACCCCGGAGACGGTCCAGGGCACTTCGCTCTGGCCGATCCTGGACGGAAGCGCGGGGAAACTCGCGGGCCGACCTACCATTTTTGGAATGACGAACGAGCATTTCCTTGGGCGGATGGTCACGGACGGGCAATTTTATTACGTCCGGAATCTCACGCAGCCGCGCGGGAGCTGGGACAATCCGCCGATGAACGCGGACCTCTGGCAAGAGAAACCGTGGGGAAACAAGTCCTTCGCAGCGACCGTTGCGGCGAAGAACGAATCTCCGCTCGCCTATGAATTGTTGCGGCAGCTCGTCGAGGGCGATCTTCCCGAGGAGGAACTCTACGACCTCGAAGCCGATCCGTGGGCCACGGAAAATTTGGCCGCCGATCCCGAGCAAGCGGAAATCCTACAGAGGCTGCGTGATGAGATGAGCAAATGGCGCGAGATCACCGACGACGAAACTTATCTTCAAACGCGGACTTCGCCGAAATGAAGTCTTTCCGTGAAACACCGAATACCCGCCTCGTAAGAAACCTTTCCCATTGACGCGGGGCGCGCCCGGCCCGACGGTGCCTTGCAATTCCCTTCACTTTCAGTCTCTCCCCCCAAGATGCTCAAACCTCCTCTCCCTGCTGGCTCGTTCACTCGCTCGCATCGCGCCTCGGGTGGATTCAGTCTGGTCGAACTCCTCGTCGTGATCGCGGTGCTTGGGCTGGTCGCCGCATTCACGGTCCCCGCGATCCCGGGGATGCTGCGGGCGAAGGGGGTCGCGCAGGCGGCGGCGGAGACGGATGGGCTGCTTTCTCTCGCGCGGGCGGAGGCCATGGCGCGGCGGACTTACGCCTACGTGAGCTTCGCGGAGGTGACCAACACCGACGGCAACCGGGAAGTGCGGATGGGGGCGGCGGCGGCGCTGGACGGCACGACTGACGTGTCGACGGCAAACCTCGAGCCGATCTCGCGGCTCGTGTCGGTGGAAAACGTGGCGCTCGGCTCGGAGGGGGAGATTCCCGCGGCGCTCTCGACCCGCGTGACCGATCTGTCGGCGGACGCGGACGACTACTTTGTGCCGGGCACGGCGGGGGGAAAATTCCCGAATCGAGCCGCGTTCACCGTGGGTCGGCAGAGTTTCGTCGGCGGTCCGACGCTCGTGATTTCACCGCAGGGCGAATTGCTGTCCGCTCCCGGAGACGTCGAATTTCTGCCGGTGGCGGTCGTGGGCCTCGTGCCGACGCGGGGCACCGTGAAAGAGACGAACGCGAAGAACGCGGCGGTCGTCGTTTACCTCGGCGGCTCCGGCGCGGTGGAGGTCTTGCAGCCATGAGACGCTCGGTGTCTCGGATCGCTCTCGTCTGCCGAGGGCGGGCGGCGTTTTCGCTCGTCGAGGTGACGCTGGCGGTGGGTTTGATTTCCTTCGTGCTCGTCGCGCTGCTCGGTCTGCTTCCGGCGGGTTTGAACGTGCAACGCAACGCGGTGCTGGAAGCGCGCTCCACGCAGGTGTTGAGCGATCTCGCGCAGGCCGTGCGGGGTGTCCGGTTGGACGGAGCGGTCCACCGATTCCCGGCTACGCTGGCGGAGGTCGCCGTGGGCGGCGGCTCGACGACGCTGCCGGTCGGCGTCGACGGGCTCGTCGACAACCCGGCGGATCGACGCGGCTCGGTGGTGATCGAGCAGCTCGCGGCTCCGGCGGGGAATCCGGACCTCCTGCCGGTGCGAATTTCGGTGGCCTGGCCGGCGGCGGCGACCTGGGTGGCTTCGGGCGGCGGCAAGTGGAACAAGGCGGACGGACACGTGGAAACTTTTGTGTATGCGGAAATTCCTCGATAGCGACCGACGAGCCTTCACGCTCATCGAGGTGCTCGCGGCGATGGCGGTGCTGTCGTTGCTGCTGGTGATGACGTTTCAGATGGTCTCGCAGACGAATCTGGCCGTCGGTGCCGCCGGGGACGAGCGCGCCGCTCTGGCCACCGGGAGCGCGGCCCTGGACCGGATCGAGGCGGACCTCTCGACCGCGATGCGGGACCGCGGTCTCGCCCTGGTCGCTCGCGACGCCTCGGCGGGCGGGGGCACCGACAGCGCCATCGGGTTCTTGTCGCTCTCGCGACCGGAAGCCGAAGCGGCGTCGACGACTCAGCCGCGGGGTGCCCTGATCGCCTACGGGATGCGCGCGATCTCCGCGACGAGTGGCGGCACGGCTTTTTCCTACACCGGTCTCGAGCGGTGGCTCGGGCGGTTCGATTACGCCGACCAGCCGGGACCGGCCTTCGAGGAACTCACCGCCCAGGACGCCGCGGCGGGGGAATGGACCGCACTGGGGTCGGGAATCGTGAGATTCTGGGTCAGCTACGTGCTGGACGACGGGACGATCGTGCAGCAGCCGCCGATTTATCGGGTGGAGTCCTCGACGACGGGCAACCCAACGCCGTTCCTCGACGGGCGGGCAATGGCGACGAACTGGAACGCCGTCGCGACCTCGCCGGAGACCGCGGCGACGGCTGGCCCGCAGCCGGGTCCCTTCGTCCGGTCCCTGCTCGTCGCGGTTGCGGTGGTGAATCCCGGCACGCTGGCTCAGGCCGCCGATGCCAACCGACTGAATGAAGTCCGCTCCGACCTCGGGAATCCGGACGCCGGTGAGACGCCGCTGGAAGTGTGGGAGGCGGGCGTCGGCGACGTGGGTTTTGCGCCACTTCGCCAGAATCTGCGGTTCTTTCAACGAAGCGTTTCCCTGGACTGATCCTATGACGACGACTTGCTCCCTGCGCCCGCCTTCTCTCCGTCGCGCCTCCGACGGCGTGGCGCTCGTCATCACTCTGGCGATGATCGTTCTCCTGACGGCGTTATTGATTTCGTTCTTCAGTGCGGTGACGGCGACTCGCAAGACACAGGTCGCGCGTAGCGGGGGGACGAGCGCGACCCTGCTCGCGCAGGGCGCGCTGGCCGCGATCTCGGGCGATCTGCGTGCAGAGATCCGGGAGAATTCGACCCCGGTCACCGTCGGCTCGCCGGCGTTGACGTTCCATCGTCCGAAGACGACCGCCGACATGCGACCGGTGCGGGCCCTGCCCTCCGCGGTCGGCTTGGCGGACGAGGATTTTTTGAATCTCGTCAAACAAAGCGGCGAGCCGTTCTCCAGCGCCGCCGCGATCTTCGATTTTGCGGCGACCAACAACTCGTCGACGGCGGCGCCCAACAAGCGCGTGGTGAGCCCGGCGCGGTGGACCGCGCCGATGCTCACGGGTGCGCCCTTTGCCGCCAGCCAGACGCCGCGCTGGATCTACGTGAACAGCGACGGCTACAGCGCGACGGCGGGCGCGACGACCATCGGGCGGGTCGCGTTCAACGTGTATGATGTCGGCGGTCTGCTGGACGCGAACGTCGCCGGCTTCGGCGCAATCAACGGTGGCCAGACCGAGCCAACGGAGGTCCGCACGAAGGGCGACGCGGTGTGGGCCGACCTGCGCGTGCTTCCGGGGATCGCCGCGACCGCCTTTTCCTCCGCCGGAGTGGCGGCGCGGACGGCGTGGCCGCCAGGGTGGCGGCTGACGGGGGACTGGGGCGATTTCGACGTGAACTCGGCGGCGCGGCTCCATTACGAGCGATCCGGTTGGCGGCGGCCCTTCGTGACGGCGGGCGGGGCGGCGTCCGACCGGATGTTTGCCTCGCGGCAGGATCTCGTCCGCTACGCCCGCGCGTTTCCAGGCACCTTCGTCGCGAATGCCGACGGCACTCTGCCCGCGCTTCAGTATCTCACGACGTTCAGCCGCGACCTCGACCGACCGAGCCACGAGCCCGATCCGGATCGTCCGAAGGTCGGCGCGGACAGCCCGAGCGGTGGCAACGATGCGAACGGACTGGACAACGATCTCAACCCGTCGCTGCTGACGGAGGTCAAGGGTGACGGAACGCTCGCCATCAAACGCCGCTTCCCGCTGTCGCGACTCGAGTTGGTCGCGACGCCGATCCCACCGGCGAACCCGGTCGCGTCCGGGACGGACATTCGGGAGTTTTTTGGTCTGGAATGGAACCCGGCGGCGAACCGCTGGATCTACGACCACGGAGATGCCGCCGACATCCTTCCGCTGGTCGATGTGCCCGCGGATCGCGATCCCGATTTCTTCGAGTTGCTGAAGGCGGCGATCACGGTCGGCAGCCTTGGCAAACAGTTGGGAGTGACCTTCCCGGGTGCCCACGTTGGGCTGGCCGATCTGCCCGCCCGGCTGGGAGGCGTCGACGGATCGGTGAACTACCAGATCGTGCAGATCGCGGCGAACATCATCGACCAGGCCGACGCCGACAGCTACCCGACGCGCATCAATTTCGACGGTCGTGACTTCTACGGGCAGGAGGATTTGCCGGGGCTCTACCGGGTTCGCGAGCGCAATTTTCTGATCGGCACCATCCCCGGCTTCGGGCCGCGACCGAACGACGCCAGCCCCCCGTATGCGCAATCCCTCCTCCAGGTGCTCATGCTCCAGCCCACGGTCTGGAATCCGCATTCGCCCTCGACGGGAATCGGTGGCGATGCGCCCACGGAGTTTCGAATCGTCGCGGATACCGTTACGCCCGTTCGCTACGAGGCGCAGTATTTCTGGCCGGCGGTGGTTCCTCCCGGGTCGCGTCCGCCGGTTGCCTGGACGTCGGATTTTTCAGCGCGTCCGAATGGTCCGAATTGTGATCGACCGATCTCCTACAGCGGCGGAGAGGGCGGGCTGAGCGGATTGGCCAGTGCCTCGATCACCTTCCAGGCGGACTCGAGCGCCTTTCGGCAACCCGTGGCGCTGGCGTCGCCGGGCCACCCGTCCGGCAGCAACGCGGTAGGATTTCCCAATTCGCCGGACATGGGAGTCAGCGACGCGGCGGCACCGGGTGTCCCTGACACAACGGTGAGCGTTCAGACGATTGTCAACCGGCAGACTCCGGTGCCCGCCAACGTGGCTCACGACGCCCCGGCTCCTTCGCCCCGAGCCGAGGCGTTGGGATTCGTGGCCGGTTACCTGCCCGCGGGTCCGCAATATGGCATGCCCCCAAGCCTTGCGTATTACCTCAATCTGCGGAGGCCGCAGGGTGGACCGGTCTCCTTCAGCCTCCAATATCGGCAGGGTAGCTCGGATACTTGGTGGACCTTCGACAGACTCAGCCAGAGTCTCGCCGCGAACGAGCAATCCGCCGCGCAGATCCAGGCGTGGATGACGGATCGAATCGATCCGCGCACCGACCGCTGGGGAAGCTGGTATTCCCTCGTCGCGGCCAACGTGCCGCAATACGAAAACTACGTATACAATTTCGAGCTGACTGCGAACCCGGTCCCCGGTGCGTTCCCCGCTTTTCTCGCCAGGGATCCCGCGGGTGCCGCCGCGACGGGCTGGAGCGGGCTGGCGACGGGCGCGCAGTTTGGATCGCTCCAGCGAAATGGTCCGAGTGATTCTCTCCGCTACGCCGATCCCGATGGAGTGCGCCGGGGCGGGACTGCGAAGTTTGCCGTCGATGGGTCCAGCCCCGGCTGGCCGATGCACGAGGGCAACACCATGAGTCGTCCGACGATCCTCGACCGGCCCTTCCGCTCGGTCGCGGAGCTGGGCAATGCCTTTCGCGGAACGCCGTGGCGGAATCTCGATTTCATGACACCGGCGAGCGGCGACCGCGCGTTACTGGACGTCTTCCGGGTCGGGGAAGGCCCCGACGACGCGTTGGTCGCCGGGCGCGTGAATCTGAATACCCGGCAGGCGCCCGTGATCGCCGCGCTGGTGGCGGGTGCCGGACTGGTCGGCGGTGCGCAGATCGATGAATCCACCGCACTCGACATGGCGGCGGTGCTCACGGAATTCACCGCCAGCACGGACGCGGGGAAGGGGCCGCTGCGCGACCGATCCGAGTTGGTGGGGCGCTTCGTGAGTGGGACAAATTTCGTCGGGGTTGTCAGTGATGACGACGATTTGATGGCCGATCTGCTTGATGGCTCCGACCAACCCATCGAGCGGAATCGCGACGTCGTCATGGCCGCGCTGGCGGACGCCGGCACGGTGCGGGCGTGGAATTTCCTCGTCGACATCATCGCACAATCCGGGCGCGTGTCGGACTCCGGCGACTTCATCCCGACCGGCGAGAGCCGACTCTGGCACTCCTTCGCCATCGATCGGTTCACGAATCAGACGCTCGATCAAACCACCGAAATCTCCCTCGAATGAACCAGCTGCTTCCATCTCGAATCCTTGCTCTGTCCCCACTGCTTTCCTTGGTGCTTCTTTTCACCCCGGAGGCTCGGAGCCAGTCGGACGCCGCAGCCGCCACCCTCGAAGAGCTTCGTGCTCCCGACAAAATGAAGTGGGAAGTCGTGGTCGAGCGTGAGGAGAAACGGGACAAACCAAAACGCTCCGCCGACGGCGCGCCGACCCCGCCGCGACCACCCGAGCTGACCGCGTGGTCCGGCGAGAAGGACGGCGACATCTACCGTGGCCAACGCGCCTACGACGACGGGACGACCGAGGAATTCTGGATGCTCCCGCGCATGCAGTTTTACCGTGCGCCTGGTGAGACGGAAGTCATCCGGCTGCTGCCCGGCGACACCAAGGCGGCGGATTTTTCCGAGAGCGATTTCCCCGAGCTTTATTGGGCGCTGGGACAAGCGCTCCGCGCCGAAGAGATCGACGAAGTGAAATTTCTCGTCGTCGAGATCGAAGGAAGCGCGATGCCGCTGACCAAGCGGGAACTCGCCGATCAGGAGCAGACGATGGCTCTGCTGCTCAGTGTCGGTGAGAAGCCCGACGACCTGATCCAGCCGGCCCGCCCGACGGGAAGGTATCGTCTACTGCTCGATCCACGGACGCGTCTGCCGGTGCGGTTCGAGTCGCCCGATGCCGTTCATACCTACCGGTTTTCGCCCTCGCCTGGTCTGCGCGGCGTGATCCCGGAGGCATTCCGCGGTGCCATCCAATCGTGGGTGCAGGAATTCAACACCGCCGCCCGCGCACCGTCCGCGCCGAGGGTGCGACGCTCTCGCTCCACCCCTTGACCCATTTCCAATCATGACCATGAAAACTCAAAGTCTCTTTGCCATCGGCTTCATCGCCATCCTGCCATTCGTCGCGCCATCCCGCGCTTCCGCCGCCGAGCCCAGCGGGAAAAAGCCGAACATCATTGTCATCTTCACCGACGATCAAGGTTGGGCCGACCTCGGTGTGCAGGGACAGGTCGACGACATCAAGACGCCGAATCTCGACCGGATGGCCGCCGAAGGTGTCAACGCCACCGCGGGCTACATCAGCGCGCCGCAGTGCAGTCCGTCGCGGGCGGGACTGATCACGGGGCGATATCAGCAGGAGTTCGACTTCGAGCACATCCCCGACGGACCGCTTCCGCTCGACCAGGTGACGCTGGCGGACCGCTTGAAGGAGGCGGGATACGTGAGCGGAATGGTCGGGAAATGGCACCTCGAACCGAACGGCGTGAGCTACCGGTGGGCGAAGAAAAACCTGCCGGGTGTCGAGGCGAAGCCGGGCGAGCATCTGGCCATCCCGATGAAAGAGCGGTTGCGCTACGGGCCGGGTCAAAGGGGCTTCGACGAATACTTCTGGGGCGAGTTGGTGAATTACTACGCGAACTACGACTTGAAGGGCGAGTCGCTGCGACCGGAGGGGCAGGGGGTAAAGGACACCCGCTTCCGGGTGGACGTGCAGACTGACGCGGCCCTGGCATTCATCGACCGAAATCACGAAAAACCCTTCTTCCTCTACCTGTGCTACTTCGCGCCCCACGTGCCGCTCGAAGCGACGGCGAAATATTTGAGCCGTTTCCCCGGGGAGATGGCCGAGCGGCGGCGTTACGGTCTGGCGATGATGTCGGCGATGGACGACGGTGTGGGCCGCATCCTCGATCAACTCGATCAATACGGGATCGAGGAGGACACGCTGGTCGTCTACCTCAGCGACAACGGTGCCCCGTTGAATCAGTCGATGCCGGACACGAAGCCGATCGACACGAATGGCTGGGATGGCTCGCTCAACACACCGTGGGTCGGTGAAAAAGGCATGCTGGCCGAGGGCGGCATCCGCGTCCCGTTCCTGCTGCGGTGGAAAGGCACGCTGCCGGCGGGGACGACCTACGACGAGCCAATCATCTCGCTCGACCTGGCGGCCACGGCGCTGGCAATGGCCGGTCTCGAGCAGCCCGCGGAGATGGACGGCATCGACCTGTTGCCCTACCTCACGGAGGCCGACGCGGCGGCGCCGGAGCGGGCGTTGTTCTGGCGGTTTTGGAGTCAGTCGGCCGTGCGCGAAGGGAAGTGGAAATTGCTCAAGGCCGACGGCGAGGCGACGTTCCTCTTCGATCTGGAAAGCGACGCGCAGGAGACGAAAAACCTCCTCGCCGAGGAGCCCGAGATCGCGAAGGACCTGGAGGACAAGCTGGCCGCGTGGGCGGGCGGGCTGACGCCCCCCGGTCTCCCGAAGACTCCGCTCAACGTGCAGGAGGTGGGGTGGTATGAATACTTCTTCGGCGTGGGCGGCGAGCAGGGGTTTGGCAAATGAAGAGTTTGGCGATTTTCGCGGTCGGGCTGTTGCTTGCTGGATCGGGCCGGGCGGAAATCGGTCTTGATCCGACGAACTCGAACGATGTCGAGATCACCGAGGAGGCGAGTGGGATCTATTCCATTGTCACGACCGGCCACGATCCGTGGGTCGTGACGACACCCCTCCCCGCGGGCACCGACGTCGTCGCGGAGCCGGTGCTGAGTTTTGAATACTTCTGCGCGGCGGGAGTGACTGATCTCACGGTGTATTTCGGTCCGCCTTGGCGCGAAGCGGCCAGCCTCTCGGGTGGCGCGATGGCCCGCGCGGAGACGTGGCAGCCCTTCGCCGTGGATCTGAGCAAGAACGAGTTGGCGGCAGAGGGGTTTCGGCAACTGCGACTCGACACCGGCGGCCAGCCCGGCGTGAAGCTGCAGGTGCGCGGCCTGCACCTGCGGGCACCGACAGCGGAGGAGCGGCAGGGAGCCGAGGCGCGGCTCGCGGCGTTGGAGGCCAAACGCGACGCGGCAAGGCGGATGCGGGGGTATCTCGACGCGAAGCTCCCCGGTGAGATCGAAGGTGTGCAGGTCGACGCCGACACGGTGGAAATCACGGGTAAGGCGCCGCCGGACTCGTGGCTGGCAGAGATCGAACTGCACGAACAACCGTGGGCACTGGAAGAGTTCTCTCGCGTGAAGGAGTTGGCCGGAGGGGAATTTCGAATCGAACTGCCGCGGAAAGCCGGAGCGACGGATCGGATCTTTTCCCGCTGGGCCGTCGTGCGCCGGGTCGGCGATGGGTTCCGTCTCGCCTCGCACGCCAAGGCCGCGACCGACGTCACGGGTGCGCTGCGTCGCGAACCGCCGACCCCGATGACGCCAGCCTCGAAGAAAGGCATGGCCGGCGTCGATCTCGACGACGATCTGCCCGAACTGCTGGAGCTCGGCGTCCACAACATCAGCGTGAACTTCGTCCTCTCCGCGCTCCTGCTGAGGCCGGACGCCCGGGGCGGCATCGATTACGAATACGAAGGCGAACGGTTTCGGATCAACGAGCGGGCGTTGGCACGGCAGGATCGTATCGTCGAGTGGGCCACGAGTCACGGCGTTGTTGTCACCGGGGTCGTCCTCGTGCGGCTGCCAGTCGATCCGGAGCTGGCTGAGTTGCTCGCTTACCCCGGCGGCGGGGCACCCGGACTCTACGTGATGCCGAACCTCGCCACGCCCGACGGCTCGCGCGCCTACCGGGCGTTGCTGGAATTTGTGGTGGAGCGGTATTCGCGAGCCGACCGGGAGTTCGGCTCGGTTGAACGCTGGGTGATGCATAACGAGATCGATCAGGCCTGGGTCTGGACGAACATGGGTGAGCAGCCGATGGAACTCGTGATGGACGTCTACGTCCGGTCGATGCGGGCGATGCATAACACGCTGCGGCAATATGATCCGACCGCTCGGACGTTCATCTCGCTCACGCATTTTTGGACCGATCCCGCCGAGCCGGACTTCCGCCAATACCGACCGAGGGAGATGCTTGACCTGCTGGCTCAGATTGGCGAGGCCGAGGGCGATTTCGAATGGGGCGTTGCCTATCACCCGTATCCCGAGAGTCTGTTCGAACCCGCGACGTGGAACGACACGGCGGCGACGTTCGACTTCGATACCAAAATGATCACCCCGAAAAATATCGAAGTGCTGCCCGCTTACCTCGCCCAGCCGCGGTTTCTCTTCAGAGGACAAACCCCGCGCACGATTTTGTTGACCGAGCAGGGCTACCACACGAAAGACGACTCGCCGGAGACTCAGGACATCCAAGCGGCTGCCTTCGTTTACACGTGGCACAAGATCAGGCCCCTTCCGACAATCGAATCGTTTTTGAACCACCGTTGGAAAGACCACCCCGGCGAGGGCGGACTGCGACTCGGGATCCGCGGGTTTCCAGCGCCACCGGAGAAACCGATGGGCGACAAGAAGCGTTCGTGGGAAGTCTATCGCGCGCTCGACACGCCCGACGAGATGGATGAAACCGACTTCGCAAAGGACATCATCGGAACCAACAGATTCGAGGAAATTCCGCACGACGGCAAAATCGAGTGAGCTGATTACGTAGAGGAATGACGAACCTCTTATTTACGTTTTGAGGATGAATTGGATGCCAAAAATCTAGGTTCTTCGGCGTTTTGAGTGGGTAGCGGTGCCAATGTTGCTCTGCCCCCTTATGGGGCGACAGGCGATCCCCAACGCAACGCCCTCAATTTCAGCAGTTAAGGGGTTGCGCCGGAGATCTCCTGTCGCCGGGAAGGGGTCAGCGCTTCGCGGACAGGTTGGATTACCTACTCCAAACAGCGAAGAACCAAAATCTATCGAGTTCGTCGCTTGAATCTCGTCCCCGTCCGGTTCGGCGAGATCAATTGGGAAGGCGGTATTCAATGACGGTTCGACATTGGACGATAGTTGCGTCGGGGATTCAGTCGTCGCGGGATACGACCCGGGAGTGCTCTGATCAGTCAAGTCCGATAGTTGGCAGGAGTATTTTATAGTCAGAGAGTTACATCAACTTTAAGATTCGAATAAAATCAGAATGTTGAAAAATCAAGAAATTCTGGATACCTTCAATCACCGTGTTGGTCGGCCAATTCATCGACGAATTTCAGAAGCTCCCCGCTTACCCCTGGCTCGAAGAAGAGCAGACGAAAGTGGCGGACAGGGCGTTCCGTCGTGTCTATGCCGTGCAGGTTCGTCCGCAATACAAAGATGATCCTTTCTTGGCTGTTGTGCATTGGCTTCTGCGCCCCCGGACGCGCTGGCAAATTATGTTCTTGGAGACACTGATCAGAGTGAAGTAGCGCGGGGAATTCTTTACGTCCTCGGCTACCAAACTGAGGCACATGGCTACACGATTCCGCAGAGATCGGCGGTTGCGCTTATTGCTCGGAGACTCATGTGGATCTCGGGGACCGGCGTGAACGTTGCTAGCCGAAACAGCATCACCTCCCTCCTTTCGGGCCATGGAGTTTGGCGTGTTCCTCGTCCCGGTGTCTCTGCGCCAATTGCTGACAATACTCGTCAAGCCAGCACGGTTTTCAGGAATTGCCACAGGGCCACCGCGATGGATTTGATCGAAAAGTCCGTTCATTTTCTGGCCGGGCACGATGTTTTCAGCGGTGCTTTTGATGAAGAACAGATGGACGTCGCCAAAGATCGGGACCTCGAATTCTCACTCAGCTTCTACGGAGATCGCGTAGGCTTTGGCGTCGATCAAGTTCGAGGCGCTGATGATTCTCCCGGAAAAAAGTCGCCGCTGGCACGCGTTCATGCAGTCAACGCAGCGGTGACAAGCTTTCTGGCGCCGGATCCCCGCGGCTTGCTGGCAGCAAAGCATCTCCTTGAAGCTGCTCGAAATTCGACTCGTCAATTGCAGGCAAAATTCCCGATTCGGGACGGACGGATGCGCTATCGCTCGGCGAGGCTGCTTGCAGGCGCAGTCTCGGCTTTGACCGGCGTCCCGCTTGAGCAAGTAGTCAATATTGCGTTGTTTCCCCCAGAATCGATTGAGGCCGGATTTCGAGCATTTCAAGCGTCCGGAAATGAAGAGTCGCGAAGGATCATTGGATTTTTAGCATCTTGGGCCGAGCTAGGATCGCTACGAATGCCGTGTTTTCAGAACGGATTGGACACTAAGTTCGAGCCATTCTTCTTGGTGCTCTTCATCGGACCATCCGGAAATCCTGGTTTCAAAAGCCGTATAGCAGATCAATATATTGTCGCTCCGCTACCATTTCTTTCTCAGTTGATCCATCAGGTCCGGGATTTGGTTGGTCAGGGAGCAACCGAGACATTCGCGACCACTATCAGTGGGGATTCTCTTGGGAAGATCAATGGGGATTCTCTAGGGAAGATTCGCTACGGTTTGGTCAAAAGTGTTCCAAATCCCTACGGCGAAGCGTCTCCGCACTGGCGGCACCAAATTTTCCAACGGTTCATCACCTTGCCCCACTCGGGATTTGTCTACGCGGCTGCTGTCGAGTGTGGGATCCCCCCGCCAGTCTTGTCATTGATGATCGGACGACCATACGGCCCTTGGCGCGCAAGCCTCAACTACGCCTGTGTTTCTGCCGAGACGATTGCAGCAGCATTCGTGGCGGTGCAAAGCGTTCTATTCGGCGAGACGGGTATCTCCCGTTCGACGCGCATAACCGTTGCGAAAAATATGCCAGTCGGCGCAGGTTTGCTTCGGGATCGGCAGATTGGCCCTCCGGGTCTACCGACGCTCGAAGAGCTAGGTCCGGTCGGCCAAATGGCAGCAAAAACTTGCGATTGGCTTCCAATCAAAGCGGCGCAGACGGATCGTTTGATCCGGATCTTTGGGCGCAGATACTCATCAGAAATTCCCAATCCAGCGAACCACTTGATTGATGAGCAAAAGGTTTTTCGTTTCGAAGACAAGAATCTGGGTGGACGCGCATTTCCCCGGCTGCTCCCAGTCCCAGAAGACCTGAGGCGGTTTCTCGCTGAAGGCGATTGGTCATTCGGTCCAAGTAGGATTGGAGTTCCGAAATCTGCTAAACAAGAGGTCGAACGAATCCGGGCGTTCAGAGGAGATCGGAACGGCGGACGTAAGGCATTCTATTCGGAGTGTCTAGCTCGCGGCCTTGGGGATGAAATGATTTCATTCCTGTTCGGCCACGGGTTCGCTTTGACCAAAGCCTTGGGGCCGATCTCTCCGTTGCCGTGGTGTTGGTTTCTTTTCGAGGCACAAGGCGTGGTCGATCAGGTCGCTCAGCAGGCAGGTTTGAAAGCTTCGATTGATCGCTTGAAACCCCCGTCTGTTCACCAACTCAAGCGAGCGAAACTCGCTGAAGCGGGAAGTAAATCGAAAGAACGGAAGATTTTGAGTTGGGCCGAATTACCCGGCACAATCCAACACTTGCCGATTCCTAAGGCAGACGAGCTTGAGTTTCTCAAGTCGTTGTTGAATGTAATCGAAACGTCGTGGAACGAATTCCGCAGACATCCTGAGCAACTCAAAAAAGTTCTCTATCTACTTCTAATTCTCGGAGGAGTTCCGCTGAACCATGTCCAAGCCTACGTTCGATATCTTCGCGGGAATTCAGTCGTGCGAAGTAAGATAAGCGGAAAGGCGGCTTATTTCGTGATTTTTCCAATCCCCCAACAAGACCAAGGACTGGGTCTGGTGCCTCTACGATTGTCAGACCGAATCGGCCGACTGCTGTTTCTGACTCTGCGATGCATCTACGTCGGAGAAAGAAAGAATAGGGCTATTGCTGCGGACAAGTGTCGCTTCGAGCATCGAATTGTTTTGCGGGGGTTCAATCGTCACGGAGACGATGAAATGATTCGCTTCGCAAGATCGCTGGTCCGTCGATGTTCAGATGTTCGCACCGAGGTGTGGGTGCGTAATGTGCTGACCACAGGATCCAAGTTCTTAGCGCGATCCCGTTTTGGAGGATTAATCTTCGGATCATTGAGCGGTCGAGGAATCAAGCCCTGCAACTTTTTCGATATCCAAGATCTGTTTTTTCAAGTTTTTGGGGCGGGAGTATTGCTCACAACGGTCACCGGAGGCATTTGGAAGAATGTTTTTCTTCCGGGACCGCGAGATATTTCGAAATATCGGAGCTATCAAAGAATGGTGAACTCCAGTGGACGCGGACGCCCATCCACCGCGCAGTTTCCGGCAATGGGGCTGTGTTCAATTGAAGGATTGACAGAGTATTTCCGGGGCGCTCATCGCTTTCCAGATTCGGGCCAAATCTGCAAGCAAATCGAATACTTTGGCTGCTACACGTCCAAGGCAGCCAGCAATAACGGGTCTCCCGAATATCGAAGAAGCTCGCTGTCAACAGCTCGTCTGATCATGAAATCCCTCCGAAACCAGGGAAAGCTGTTCACCGGTCGTGCAGAACACCTGTTGTGGCCTCGACACACTCTGCTGTTCCTCGAAAAATTCGAAGAAATTTTGGCGAAATCTGCGAAGCCGGACCAGAAGCGTTCTGCGCTTTGGTGGGCAACTTTAGCTTTATTAGTTGGGTGTCGGGCAAATGAGGCTGCATTGATTCTAGAGCAGCATATCGATAGTCTGGCGAATCCGAGGATTGTCCGCATCAACGGAAATAAAACCGATGCAGCGTCCCGCACCGTCCATCTTGGATTGTTCAGCTCGGATCCGGTCGGGGAGGCGCTGCTCGAAAGATTCTTGATTCAAGGTAATGGGCGTTGGATTCCCGCTGATCGCAACTTCCCGATCAGAGGAGAGGCATTCCAGCGGAGCGTAAACGAATGGGTCCATGAAGCCTACAATGTTGTCCGGGCGGACCTCGGTATGTCAGAGACATCGTTCACGTTCACGCTTCAGAGCCTGCGCCACGCGTGCGCGTTTCGGGCCGTTCAACAAGCGATCTATCGCGCACTATGGACAGGCACGTTGTGGATTCAGCTCGCTTCCGTCAGTCAGGCGCTTGGGCATCAGTCGATGGTCACCACCCTCTCAAGCTATCTCGGGACTTCCATGCTTTGCCTAAAATGGCCCTCACTGAGAGGCGACTCGGAAGGATACACGCCGTTAGGGAGTCCTCTGCCAGATCTTCTGGAGCGTTGATGACAGTTTTCAGAGTAACCAAATCACCGCTTTGATCGGTTCTCTCCCGATCTAGTCAGCGTTTGCAACTCGCCCTCGATCTGAAAGCGTCAACGGCGCCCGCTATTTGTTTCGGTTGAACCGTCAGATGAACAATCCATTGGGTTGAAAGTCAAATCCGGAGAACACCGGATTGCCTCCAGCGGGGAATCGATCGCTACCTTCGCGCACCGCGAAACGGTTGCGCGAGAGGTTTGAACCCATTCTGAGTTGCGCGTTTGCCGTAGAACACGAAAGTCGCTTCGGGTATTCCGCGAAGCGGGGAGGAGGCTGTGGTTACGTTCCGGCGAGGCTTCGCTCAAAGTGCAGGAAAAGTATTCAAAAAAAGGCTCTGCTGAAGGTCCGCTGAGTTTCCGTGCACGCAAGCGCGAAAGCTCCGAGGAGCGTCTCAGTATCTTGGTGATATGTATTGCGGAGCACGCCCCTTTGAAAGCCAGGACGAAACGATCCGATTTTTGGCGGCCATCGAAGGCACATTTCGTCGGCGGGATCGCGCCCTCGTAACTCTGGGCCTCTACTCCGGATTGAGAGTCGCGTCGGCGCTCAGTCTTCAAGTGGGGGATGTCTATGACGGTCGTCGATTCCGAAAAACGATCCGAGTCGCACGTAAAGCCATGAAAGGGAAGCGGGCCAGCTTCGTAATTCCTCTGCATCCACGCGCTGCGATTGCGATCGGTCGGTGGATGGTCGAGTTGCGTCGCCGTGGGATCAACCTCGACCCTCACCTTCCCATCTTTCTCAGTCGCCAGCGCGGCCACGCAATGACGGTGCGCATGGCTCAGACGATGATTGCCAAAGCCGTCAAGAAAGCAGGATTAGCGTCAGGGCTTTCCTCTCACTCGTGGCGAAAAACCTTTGCCATTCGGATCTACGAGGGAAGCGGGCATTGCCTAATGACGGTGGCGGAAGCGTTGGCGCATGGATCGTCCGATTTGAGGACCACCGCGAGATATCTCCGGTTCAGGCTCACTGAAAAGGCGGACCAGGCAATTTTGAATCTATGAACACAAACCCAACCCCGCGAAAGCACATCACTCAGGCCCATCGGTATCACACTTTGTCGCCCGGGCACCCGCAAAGACCTCAACCCCTGCGTCGTGATCAACTGGGCCGATGGATTTTCTCCGACGGCTCGCACGTTGCTTACGATGCGACTGGCCAGCCCATTTTTGGCCGTTACCACGAGGGAGAATGGGCGGCTCAGGAAATTTCCGCGCGAGATCTCGGTCGGGCGGATCGCCTCGAGCGTCGGAAAATGCGTCCGGAGTTTCTTCGCGCTACGGCGAAGTATCCATGGCGGATTCGCGAAGCCTACCGCAACGGCTTTTTTTCTATCGCGCCTTGGCAACCAGGTGCATGCCCGGGGTGAGGGAGGGCAACTGGTAAGAATGAGTCCGGTATCTTCCACTATGAACGAAAATACCAATTATGACCTCAAAGCATTATACCGAAAGTTGCTGCGGAAATTCCATCCCGACATGACGACGGATCCAGAGCGTAAAATCGAGTATGGCGAGCTGACGAAAGGAATTATCGATGCGTATAAGAACAGCGACTTCGATGCGCTGAAGCTGATTGAAATTATGGGCCTAGCGTATCACTCGCCCAATCCGCCAGATACGTCTGCTGACGTGGATTATAGCCCGCCGCACTCTGTTTGGCGCCGCGTTCGGGAAAGCGTTTGGTGGGCGTTGCTCAATCCATATGGGCTGTCCGGCGCTCTACGCGAGTGGAATCACAATGGCCGTTTCTACAATTCTGTCGCCTTGGCGGGCGGTGTGGCTTGGACGTGGCTGGTTATCGAAATTTGGATCGGAATTGGCGATCTGTCGCGGTGGTTGCAGCAGGCTGGGTTCAGTCATGAGGGACCGGTAGGGTTTGCTTTGGTAGTCGTTCGCGGCGTCTTGATTTTGGGGGCATTTCGAGTGGTCGTCCCAGTTGCGATCGTCGCATTTCAATGCGGTCTTGTGATGGCAGTGGGCGTGGTCGCGTGCTGGGTCGCCTCGGTGGTTCTTGGAGCGTTCACCCCTATCTCGCGGCGGTTGTGAAAGTCGTCTTCGCCGCTTTCGCCGTATTGCTTGCCTGGAAGTATCTCGCCGAAAGTGATGAGGACTGATTAGAGGAGAGTCGTTCGATCACAATTGAGCATGTAGCCGAACCCGCAACTCGTTACACAGACAGACAAGTTGCGATTCCAAAATGAGGTTTTCGAGGCAAACGCCCGGTCATCTGCGAGTCCGCCGGAGCGAGATGTCGAAATCTGGATCGACGATGGCGAAGTGTGGCCCGGTGGCGGTGACTTTAAACCTGCCGCGGATGGTGATCCTGCGCTTTCTGACGATGAACTCGATCGTTCCAGCCGACTCGGTTCCGATCCAGTTTTTCCTTTCAACCTTGGCGACAATGCGACGTTTTCCTTGCCGCCACCATTTTCCGTTTCCTTGCGAATCGATATATTCGGTCGGATCTCCCTGATACACGACGATCTTTCGATTTGGCGACAAGGTCGTAGTGACTGTCCTATGTGCGCGGTCCGATTCGGGCCCCTCCGGCTGGTAACTGTATTTTTCTTCAAACTCGATAGCTCCTCCAGATTCGCGGACTGAGACCTTGGTTGCGTATGACTCAGGTCCGTCGAATCTGTAGTCAGTCCGAGTTCCGAACCAATTCCCCGTGGCAATTGATATGGGTTGTGCCGTCGCGATGGAGATTCCGCAGAGGATGGTCAAAAGTGCAGCAGTAGTGGTTTTCATAGATGTGTTAGGTTGCTGTGTTGGCAGGGCTGTTCTTGGAGGAGCGGTCTGGAAGGAGGCGGACAATGAGCCCTCCGACGAGGAAAATGAGTCCAGTCGCTCCCCAGAATGCGCTATGGCCCCTCGCGCGAGCGACGACCGCGAGGCCGCCGAGGTAGAGACCTAGTCCGATCAGCGCGAGGATTGCGAAGACTGTGCTGACTCCCGTTCCTCCTGAGAGACCGAGCGCGCCACCGATGAAATTGGGCACGATGAGAAGTAGCAAGCCGAGGACGATAAGGGTTTTTGAAGTGTTGTTTTTCATGGATATATCAGTTGTTAGTCGAGGTCCCACGTTATGCTGCCCCGGTCGGTATAGACCGTGACGGTTAGCGCCTTTACGCCGAGGGGGTTGTCGAGAGCGAACCCATCGCCGGGCTCGAGGGTGGTCGGCGTGAATTCTCGTTTTCGTGGGTCGTAGAGCACTCGGGTCAGCTCGAAATCGTCGTTCACGACAACACGCTGGATCGTAATTGGGCGTTTCTCTCGATTCTGAAAGGAGAACGAAATCGGCGTCCCGAAGAGCGTGACACCGTTCAATTCAATGTCGGGTCCGGCAAGGTTGCAGCCGTTCGCGAGAGTTCCGATTACCAGAATTGCAGTCGCGGTCTTCAGCCTCCGGTAGACTTGCGCTGTCATCTTTCCGTTGCTCCAGAGCGTAACTATCGTTCGTTTGATGGCATCCGACATATTGGATGGAAGATGCTTCGCACGATTTTAAATGCCGCGCAAGCCCAAACATCCAACATCTTGGATATTGGATGTGATTGCCTTCTGGAATGGAGAGTTTGCTCGAGCAGAAGTTCGCCGAGTTTCTGCGGCAGGCGCGAGGCGATATGTCCTACGTTGAATTCGGTCGAAGGTTGGGCGTTTCGAAGAGCACACTACACTGGGCCGAGAACGTGCGGGGGCGGGTCTCGCTGAAGTTGGTCGAAGAGGTCGCGAGAAAACTGAAGGTCAGCTTGGTTGACGTGTTCGGCGATGCCGCCACGGTCAAATTTTCGACGGTTCGTTCAAAAAGAAGATCTACTGGCGGGTCTTGAAGTTGCTGTTCGTGGGCGCTCGAAACTAGCAGCAGAGCCGGAAAGGTCGCGCTCACCGCTCGCTCTTGAGCCGGTTTTCGATTTCGCGTTGATGCCAATCGGCATAGCGGCTCTCAGCGTCGAGGATTCTTCGATAAAAGGAGGCGAGGGTGATGTTTCGTTCGCGGATCGCCACAGCTTCTTCCGCCGATGAGCGGCGATAGCGATACGACTCCTTGAGTCGCATCGCTCGTGTGGCCTCTCTCTCGTAGACCGGCTTCGCGAAGGAGAGTCGTCGATACCCAATCGTAGGTGGACGGGCTGAGCGCACCCGCAGATCGAAAGATGGCTTCAGAAAGGTCGGACTCGCGATGCCGTTGCGGGGGCCGATCAGTCGAGCGCTTGCGAGCAATCCATGGCTTGGTTTCGGTGAGCAGAGGCCCTCTAGGCAATCGGAGAACGTCGCGGATACCCCTGCAAGGCCGATGTGACGAGTGCGGGGTCCCCGCGATTTTCACGACCAATGGGAGGGGACGAGCGGCTGACCTTGGATCCTGATGGAGGTGCGGGTCGCGGGGGAACTTTGGATCTGTTTTTCCCAAGTTTTCGAGTTTCGCCCGAAAAACGCGGACTTCCGCGGGACAGGATGACCGGTTGCTCGCAAGGAGAAAGCGGCCCCACGGTTCTCCAGACGAGCCGCGCCAAAACCCATTGGCCCTTTCAAAAACGGATTTTAGCACAAGGCGTTTAGCACAGAGGGCTCCGGGTGGCCCGGAAACCCTGTATCCGCCTCGGGCTGGCGGGATTCGAACCCACGACCTCCTGAACCCCATTCAGGCGCTCTACCAAGCTGAGCCACAGCCCGTTCTCTGACGGATGTCCCGGCGTCTCGGGACGAGCTTCAATAAACTCGCTGGGTCCAGACTGGTCAATGGATTTTGGATCGGCATACTCGTCTCGATGGAAGTTGTGAAGGTGGCGGTTGTCGGTGCCAATGGTTACTCGGGCGAGGAGTTGTGCGCGATACTCGCACGGCATCCGGGCGTCGAGGTGGTCACGGTGACGTCTCGACAACACGAAGGAAAACGGGTCGGCGAGGTGATGCCACGGCTGGATGGCGTTGGGGAACTGAGCAATCTTCAATTCATCGGTCCGAAAAGCGGGGGCTTGTTTGGAGGAGAGGCGAAGTTCGTTTTCTTGGCGCTACCGCACGGTTTGGCGAGCGAGTTCGCGTTGCCGCTGGTGGACGAGGGCAAGCGGGTCATTGATTTGAGCGCGGATTTTCGTTTGCGAGATCCAGCGGTTTTTGAGGAATTTTACGGTGAACAGCACCCAGCTCCCGACCGCCTAGCCGAGTCGGTCTATGGGTTGCCGGAATTGCACCGCGACGCGATCCGGGCAGCTGATTTGGTGGGCTCGGCTGGATGTTACCCAACGAGCATCCTGCTTCCGCTCGTGCCGCTGTTGCGGGATGGTTTGTTGGACGTCCGCTCGATCGTGGTCTCGAGTGCAAGCGGGGTCTCTGGGGCTGGTCGGAAAGCGGACGTTGGATTGTTGTACGGGGAGTGCAACGAAAGCCTCCGGGCCTACGGCCTGCCGAAGCACCGACACTTGGCGGAGATCGAGCAGGAGTTGAGCGCGGCGGCGGGGGGGAGAGTGGTCATTACGTTCGTTCCACATCTGGCTCCAATGACGCGGGGTATCCACACGACGACGTTTGCCGGACTGGCGAGGGGAGTGAACTTCCCTGAGGTGGTTGCGGCATTGGAGGCAGCTTACGAGGAGGAGCCATTTGTGCGTTTCGGGGACCGGCTTCCTGACACAAAGTCAGTCATGGGCATGAATTTCTGCGACATCGCGGCCCGCTGGGACGAGCGGGCAGAGCGCCTAATCCTGCTCAGTGCCGAGGACAACCTTGTGAAGGGCGCTGCGGGTCAGGCGGTGCAGTGTTTCAATTTGATGGCGGGCTTTGATGAGACGTTGGGATTGAGCTGATGCTTTGTCGGAAGCTCGAAGGTCGACGGGTCCGGGGTGAGCGGTTCGCGGCGCTGTTTTAGAATTATGAAAATGCAGAGAATCAAAGGTGGTGTGTGTGCCGCGAAAGGGTTTGTTGCCGGGGCGGTTCACGTGGGTATCAAGTCGGTGAACAAGGACCGGGTGGATCTCGCGATCTTGGCGTCCATCGAGCCAGGCGTGGCGGCGGCGACCTTCACGACGAATCGGGTGCAGGCGGCACCGGTGTTAATCTCCAAGGAGCACGTCGCTCACAAGACGTGCCGGGCCGTTATTCTAAACAGCGGCAACGCCAACGCGTGCACGGGTGACGATGGACTGGCGGATGCCCGGGCGATGGCGACGGAGGCGGCGGTCGCTCTGGGCGCGCGTCCAGAGGAAGTTCTGGTTTGTTCGACGGGCCGGATCGGGGTGCCGATGCCGATTAAGAAAATCCGGGCCGCCATCCCAGCTTTGGCTGGATCGCTGGATGCAAAATCGTCAACGAAGTTGGCGACAGCGATCATGACAAGTGACAGCGTTCCGAAGGAGGTGGCGGTGGAAGCTGCAGTTGGAAAGAAGACGTTCCGGGTGGGCGGTGTGGCGAAGGGGGCGGGGATGATCGATCCGAATATGGCGACGATGCTGAGTGTGATCACGACCGACGCGGCGCTGACGAAGCGGGAGGCGAAGCGGATGCTGAAGCTAGCGGTCGAGCGCTCGTTCAACCGGATCACGGTCGACGGCGACATGAGCACGAATGACACGGTGATACTTATCTGTAGCGGGGCGGCGGGGCGAGTGGATCTCACCGCGGCGCAAGCGGCGCTGGACGCGGTGGCACTCGAGCTTGCGACGAAGATCGTGTTGGACGGTGAGGGGGTGAGTCGATTTGTCGAAGTGGTAGTGAACGGCGCGAAGTCGACGAAGGACGCCCGACGCGCGGCGGAGGCAGTAGCGAACTCGCAGCTCGTCAAGTGTGCCTGGGCCGGAGGAGATCCAAACTGGGGCCGCATCCTGGATGCGGTGGGCTATTCTGGTGCGAGGTTCGATCCCGGCTTGGCCGATATCGACTACGACAAAGTCGCCGCGGTGCGGGGAGGGATGCCAGCGAAGACTCCGGCGGGCCAGTTGAGGAAAGTTGCCGCTAAAAAATCCTTCGTCGTGACGGTGGATTTGCACGCGGGCGAGGGGACCTATTCCGTTCTCACGACCGATCTGACCGAAGAATACGTCCGGTTCAACCTGGGCGAATAGACGATGCGAAACGGACTCTCACCCTTGGCCCGGACGGAAAGCCTCATCGAGGCGCTGCCCTACATCCAGCGCTTTCGCGGCCAGACGTTCGTGATCAAATACGGCGGCAGCGCGATGGAAGACGAACAGCAGGTCGACCGATTATTGCGCGACGTTGTTTTCATGGAGGCGGTCGGGATCAACCCAGTCGTTGTGCACGGCGGCGGCAAGGCGATCTCGGCAAAGATGCGCGAAGCCGGGGTTGCGCCCGTGTTCGTAAACGGTCTGCGCGTGACGGACGAGGCGTCTGTTCGGATCGTCGAGGACATTCTCGACGGTGTGATTAATCCGGGCATCGTAGCGACCATCGTGCGTCACGGTGGGCACGCGACCGGGCTCTCCGGGAAAAATACGTTTACCGCCGCGAGGCTGAAACCGATCGAGGCCGACGGCGGGAAGGTGGTGGACATCGGGTTTGTCGGTTCAGCCACCACCGTTCGGGCTGACGACGTGCGGGCCGCCATTGCGGCCGAACGCGTGCCCGTCATTTCGCCGATTGGTGCCGACGCTTCGGGGCAGGTTCTCAACATCAACGCCGACGTCGCCGCTGCCGCCTTGGCGAGGGAACTGGGAGCGGAAAAGTTAATCTTCGTGAGTGATGTTCCGGGGATCATGCGCGATCCTGATCGGAAGGACTCCCTGATCCCGAGCGTGACCGTCGAACAGACTCGGGCGCTGATGAAAGAGAAGATCATCGCGGGCGGAATGATTCCAAAGGTCGAGTCGGCGGTCCGCGCCCTGGAGGCTGGTGTCGGTAAGGTCCACCTCGTCGGCGGAGCGGTGCATCACTGTCTTCTGCTCGAGATCTTCACCAACGCCGGTGTTGGGACGGAGATTGTCAGATAGGTCGTGATAAAATCACGCGACCCGATCCAGTAACCAGGCTGCTCCGGCGAGGGCAATCGCCGCAGAGGCGGCGGGAATGCCCCACTTCGTCCAGGTCGCAATATTTCGCATGCGAAGAAGGAGCGGGAGGGTGATTGCCGCGAGCGTGATTTGACCGAGCTCGACCCCGACGTTGAAACTAAGAAGGGGAAGGATTGCGCCCGAGGTCGAGGCTCCAATTCCGAGGCTTTGCAAAACTGACGCGAAGCCCATCCCGTGGACGAGGCCAAACGCAACCGTGAGCAAGTATCGCCCGCGCGGTTCGCCCCTGCGGACGAGGTTCTCGACGGCAACGTAGATGATGGAACTGGCGATGACCGCTTCGACGGCGCGGTTGGGGAGAGTCACGATCTGGAAAGTCGCGAGAGCGAGCGTGATGGAGTGGGCGATCGTGAAGCAAGTGATGATGCGAAGTGCATCGCCGTAGCTCCGCACGACGATCAACAGCGCGATTAAAAACAGGATGTGATCGAAACCGATGAGGATGTGCTCGAAGCCAAGCACGACAAAGCCGCCGAACGAGGGCGTGCGCACAGCCTTGGCTGAATCGGTCGAGGTTCCCGCGGGCGATTCGGTTTCGATATCGACCGAGTCGGAGCCGGCTTTCAGGAGGATTACGCGGATCGGATTTCCTGCGGAATCGCGGACCGTCAGGAGCTGACGATGGCCGAAACTGAGTCGGTTGACGAGGGGCGACCGGATTGTCAGTTGAGTCGCGCCAGGCGCCGCGAACTCGAAGTCAAACTGGACGTTGTTCGCGGCATCGGACGTTGCTGACGAGCTGGCGGGCTCAAGGGTCTCATCGTTTGCAACGAATTGGATGGCTTCGACAAGCAACGCCTCGGGACTGGAGTCCGTTCCGGCAGTAAGAGCCTGGAGCTCAACGCTGGAGAACGTCGCAACCACTTGGATACTTGCTGACCCAAGCGTGACGCTCGTGCTGCTCAACCCAGGATCGTGGGCTGAAGCGCACGGCAGGAGGGCGGAGAAGATCAGCGCAAGGGCCAGACATTGGGAGGTTCGCTTCCCCATGACAAACGAGATTGCACACCAGCGCGTGCCGCGGCGACCAGACGTGGTCGCCGCGGAGTCGCGATGGTTTGCGTTACGGTGCTGGGTTGGACGCTGAAGGGTGCGTGTGGTTGCGCCCATTCTGCGGCGTTGCCTCGTAAGGGAAGACCTTGCTGTAGGTCGCGTCGTTCCGATTCACCCCATCGATTCCGGCGGCGGAGTTGATGATGAGGTTGTTCGGATCGCGCAGATCGCTGATCAACGCGGTCACGGCTATGTCGACGACGTCATCGCCGAAGCGACGACCGTTGGGCCAACCGCCGGGGATGTTGCCGCCATTGGCGAAGGGGTCTTGGATTGCGCTCGGCAGCGTATCACCTCCGAAGATGCTCTGGTTGGAGAAACCAGCGTCATCCGGATTGGTGTCACCTGGGACAGCTCCGATTGCGTTACCGCTACCGGCGAGCCGGGCGGGTGGCGTCGAGAGATCGACTTTAATCGTGTCTGGGATGTAGATCCCAGCGATGTCGGTCCGGTTGGTCTCGACTGCCGGCCCACTGCCACCAAAGACGATTGCGTTGATCAGCGCCGCTAGCTCGGGGTTGAGGGCGTAATCGCGGAACGTCGTGGCGTCGACCTGCGGCGTGGTGCGCGAGTAGAGATCCTTGTCCGCGATAGCGACGAGCGCTTCGTTGAACAGGGGATTACCCTGGCGGGCAACCTGAACGAACGTTGGGACGACCGTCTGCGTCGTGGTGTTGGTGCGCACGACGTTGATGCGGGTCCGGCGGCCATTCGGCGACTTCGAGACTTTACGGTCACGATCGGAGGTCGTGTTGGTGACAATGTTAAACGTCGGACGGCTGGTTGTGCCCCAGACGCCGACAATCTGTTGATCGCCGCCGAGCTGGTTCACGGGTATTGCGATGGCCATCATGTGAATGTTGAAACCGCCCTGGGAATCGACTCCGGTGTTCGGGTCGGTGCCATTCGCGGTGGAACGCAGCGAGAGGAGATCGAAGATCGAGTTGATGTCGCCGTAGAAGCCGTCATCCCGCTGGCCGGCGAAGACGATCGTCCCATCGGGAAACGTGGTGACGGCTTGAGCGGTGTAGTCATCAAGCATTCCGCCGAGGATGACACCTGGCTTGGCGGGGTTGTTGCCGTCGTTACCTTGGTTGTAGAGCGGGGTGGCGACGCCTTGGTTATTTGGCGGGACCGTTCCAGTTCCGAGGAGAACGTTGGAGTTGTCGTTGAAATCGAACTTCCGGACCGAGTAGGTCTGGATGAGGTTCTGATTTGCATCGCCGACCGAATTGATCACTCCAAGGTAGGACTGGAGGATGGTGTTCTGGTTCCGGTAGGTCGTATTGAAGCGGAACTCGTACGTGAGCGTGCGCGTGCCGGCGGCGACGTTTGGTCCGGTGGCAATGTTGATGCCGTAAACGACGTTGTCGTCGAAGTTGTATTTGTTCGGGCCGACGCCGGGTTCTTGGTGCGGATAGACGCCGAGCGCGGTGACGAGATACTTCTGGCCGCCGATGCTGGAGACAAACGCGTAGACGTCGGTCGTGTTTGCGGCTGGATCGAGGGTGATGAGCGGGGCATCCATGTGACTGGATGCAAATGCTCCCCCGGTTAGTGAGACAACCCCAGCGATGGCGAGGTTGCGGATGAGTGATTTCTTCATGACTTCGTTTTTTTGGTTTCTGTTTCTGGTTTGGGTGATCCGTTTTCGACGCGCTCCGGAGGCGGGAGAGTGGCAGTGAGCTCTTTTTCGAGCTCGGAGAGGCGAGCGCGTTCCGAAGGAAGAAGCGTATGACTGAGTTCCTTGGTGGCACCGAGCCACTCTCTCGAATCGGCGAGGCGACCCGCGTGAAAATTGATGACGCTGGCGTGCAGGTAAAGACGACCGTCCTCGGTTCCTTCTGCGAGTGCCCGCTCCAAATGGGGAAGCGCTTCCTCCGTCCTTCCGGCAGCATCCAGAGCCCAGGCGAAGGCGTCGTGGGTGAAAATGTCCTGCCGATTTTCCAGTTCTTCGCCGGCGAGCCGGACGGCGAGCATCGGTTCGAGCCGACGGGTTGCCAGGAACAGTGCCAACGTCCGGGGATCGTCGCGTTCGCCGCGGGAGCGAATGAGCGTTTCGACTTTCTCCGCTTCGGCTATCTCGCCCGATTCACGAAGAGCTTCCGCGAGGGTCCAGCGAGGCTCTGGGAGGGGGTTTGCGTCGGCTGCTTTTTTCAGAGGCTCGATCGCAGCAGTTGCGTTTCCCGCCGCGAGGAGCATTTTTCCTCTGAGCAGCAATGCGGGCGCGTAAGCGGGGAAGGCCGCGAGTCCGGCGTCGTTTGCCTTTTCCGCGAGAGCCGTCTGTCCGACCTGAAACTCGAAGGTCGCGAGGCGAGTGGTCGTCCACGCGAGGGACTCGGGATCGGCCATTGAACTCGCACCGACGGAGAGTCTGGCGAGCTCGATCGCCCCATCGACGCTTCCGAGAAGCCAGCGAAGATTGGCTGCGCGGGCGTAGGTTTGGAGGTCGGGACGGAGATCAAGCGCTTTCTGGTAGGCGGGAATGGCTTCCTCGAGGCGACCGAGTTCCAGCGATGAATCGCCCAATAACGAATAGTCGTAGGGATTGCCACGGAGCTCGACGAGTCGCTCTGCCCGGGCGTGTGCGGCAAAGAAGCGGTGCAGATTTTGGTCAATGTGACCTTGGAGAAGAAGGGCTTCCGGTGAGTCGGGATTGTCGACCGCAAGAAGAGCCGCGCAGCCTTCCCCGAGACGATAGTAGCCGGGGTCGAAGCTCTCGCGAGCTTTCGCGACGTAAGCCCAGCCAAGGCGCTCGAGGTTGGCATCGAGCATGAACCCCCGCCGGACAGCGGCTTGATATTTTTGGATCGTCTTGTCCGCTTGAGATTCTCCGACGTGTTCACTGAGAACGAGCGCAAGTGAGTCCACAGGATTGTCGAGGACCGTTGGGGAAGCGCTGGTCTGATCAGCCGGACCGCAACCGGCGGTTAGACAAGCCGCAAGGACGGCCCCCAGGAAAATGGCGAAACGCGCAGCGGCGAAGTGGAAGATCGTTCTCAGAATCGGGGATTACGCCGAAGCAAATTTCTTGGATCATTGTTTCGTGAATCCGCTGGAGGTGAGCTGCTCTTCGGAGCGTTGAGACGGATCTGGCGACGATGAAGGTTCGGTCGCGAGAGATGCGGCCGTCAGCCATTTTTGTCTGAGTCGGTTCAGGACGACGGATTTCGATTCGGCCAACTGGCTCAGTCCGGTTTCCGATTCTGGGATCCGGCAAGGCATCGTTTTCGTTGGAGAACATTCACGGTCTCTCCGCGCGCTTCATCCGCCCGCCACCTCGTGGGAAAGCCGCAGAATGCAGATGTCGTTCTCGCCGGACCGAATCCATTGGGGACAAAGCAAACGCGTGGTGAGAAATCGGAACGTCCTCTCGGCGTCGTCAGAAGTCTGAGGTGAGGCGACTCCCAATCAGGCGGATGCTTGTTGGCTCAATCCCTTTCACGGGCAGACCCCGCGCGTTGGTTACGGTAACTGAGAAGTCGGCGCGCCGACGCGGCCTAGTTCATTGGCTCGACGCCTCGCCGATCGGACGCCGGAACTCGGAGGTCTTCGAGGACACCATCCCGATCCGCGACTTCGGTATTACCCTTATTTTCAGACTACTTCCGACCCGGGTGAACCGGGTGCCAGCCGGTGAGTAGTTAGACTTTTCCGCCGTCTGCAAAGGCTTTACGGTGCAAACTCTAAACCTAATCCTCACCGATTTTATCGTTCTCGAACAAACCCATCCAGATCTCATGAAAACAATCTACCTGATCGCCAACGGCGACCTTCGCATCGCCGCCAACCAAACCTGTGAGGCCGCGCAGGCCGCAATGGAAACGCAAGTTGTTGCCGCGGTCGAAGCCGCCGGAGCCGAAGTCAAGCGGGCGCACGCCTTCGACGAAACCAAACAACACGGCTTCATCGACAGCCAGAAATACGGCATGGAGGTCTTCCGCGGCATCCCGCCCGACGCACCGCTCATTGTCGCCGAGGCGGTCTGGCAATACAGTCACCACGTGCTGGCCGGACTGACGACGCACCGGGGGCCGATCCTGACCGTGGCAAATTGGAGCGGCACTTGGCCCGGCCTCGTTGGCATGCTCAACCTCAATGGCTCGCTGACGAAGGCGGAGGTGAAATACAGCACTCTCTGGAGCGAGGATTTCTCCGATGACTTCTTCAAGAACGGTCTCGCCGAGTGGCTGGAGAGTGGCTCGGTCAAGCACGACACGTCCCACGTCGTCGCGCTTGGCGACGTGGAGATCCCGAGCGAAGCCGCGGAGTTGGGTGAGCGTTTTGCCGCCTCGCTTCAAAAGAACAAGGCCATCATGGGCGTTTTCGACGAGGGCTGCATGGGAATGTTCAATGCGATCATTCCGGACGCTTTGTTGCACCCGACGGGTGTGTTCAAGGAGCGGCTCAGTCAATCCGCGCTCTATGCCCGCATGCTGACCGTTACGGAAGCCGAAGCGCGGGCCGTCTACGACTGGTATCTCGGACGGGGTTTGAATTTTCACCTCGGTTCCGCCGACGCGACCGAGCTGACCGAGGAGCAGGTGCTCGAACAGTGCAAGATGTACGTTGCCGCGGTGCGGATCGCCGACGACTTCGGCTGTGCGACGATCGGCATTCAGTATCAACAGGGCCTCAAGGATCTCTGTCCCGCGTCCGATCTGGTCGAGGGGACGCTGAACAACGTCGACCGTCCGCCGGTCTTCCGCGAAGGAACCAGCGATGAAATTTTGCCCGGGCAGGCGTTGCCTCACTTCAATGAGGTCGACGAGTGCGCGGGTCTTGACGGCCTGATCACCGACGGGCTGTGGCGTGAGCTTGGCTTCGATCCGGAGAATACCCTGCACGACCTGCGATGGGGACGGCACTTCAAGGGGGCGTGCGCCGGTCGTGAGCTCGACGACTACGTTTGGGTGTTCCTAATTTCAGGAGCCGCGCCGCCCGCGCATTACATCGGGGGATGGAAGGGTTCACACAGCTACCGCCAGCCACCGATGTATTTCGGCAAGGGCGGGGGAACGCTGGCGGGCGTGAGCAAGCCGGGCTGGATCGTGTGGAGTCGGGTTTACGTCGCCGATGACAGGCTGAAATTCGACACCGGTCTCGGCGAAGTCGTCGAGCTGCCAGAAGCGGAAACCAAGGATCGGCTCGAGCTAACCACGCCGCAGTGGCCAATCATGCACGCGATCCTGCAAGGGATTACGCGCGACCAGATGATGGGGCGGCACCAGGCAAACCACATCCAAGTCGTTTACGCGCCGGATCGTGACGGGGCGAAACGCGGGTTGTTCGCCAAGGCAGCGGCGATGCGGGCGCTCGGGTTGGAAGTCGCGATCTGCGGCGAGGTTGCCTGATGGGATCTTAGCCGAATCGGGAAGCCCGTCGGAGCGGAGCGGCTGAGAAGCTCCGGATCATCGGAAAGATATCACGCCTTGTGACCGAGCTTCACGGAAGCTCGGTCACAGGAATTCTCGGTTCGAACGGTTCAGGCGACGGTCTCCAGGGCTTTAACGCGTTTGTAGAGTTTTCCGAGCCGTGAGATCTGGGCGCAGTTTTCCCGGTATTCCTTGATTGGCCGGGCCGGGCCGCCGCCGACGATCTCACCGCCAGGGACACTCTTGTTGACGCCACTCTGGGCGGCGACGATCGCTTTGTCGCCGATTTCGAGGTGGCCGACGATGCCAGCCTGCCCCGCTAGCGTTACGTATTTGCCGACTCGGGTGCTGCCCGAGACGCCGACTTGGGAACACAGCATTGAGTGCTCGCCAACACTCACGTTGTGCGCGATCTGAACGAGGTTGTCGATTTTTGTGCCGGTCCGGATCCAGGTTCGCCCGAAGCGGGCTCGGTCAATGGTCGCATTCGCCCCGATTTCGACGTCGTCGTCGATTTGTACGATGCCGGTCTGTGGGATCTTCGCGTGTCGTCCGTCTTTGAGTTCGTATCCAAATCCGTCGGAGCCAATAACGGCACCACTCTGGATTTCCACCCTCTCTCCGAGCACGCAACGGTCTTCAACAACAACTCGTGGATGGAGACGACAACCCGAGCCCAAGATGGCACCGTGACCAATTGTACAGTGGGATTGAATGATCGTATCGGCCCCGATTCGAGCCCCGGATTCGATCGCAGCGAACGGCCCAACGTGCGCGGTGGGATCGACGGTGGCATCGGAAGCGACGACTGCCGATGGGTGGATCCCGTGCGGAAACTCGCGCGGTGTCGGGGCGAATTCGGCCAAAATTAACGCAAACGCGGCGGCTGGGTCTTCACAGGATATGGGAGCTGCGGAAATTGGCTCGCTGAAATCCGCGGGCACGAGAACGGCTGTCGCCCGCGTCTCGCGGAGAGCGACGAGGTATCGCGGATCGCCGTAGAAGGCGATGTCGCCACCGCCAGCTTCGGTGAGAGCCGCCGGGCGATCGATTTCGATGGCGGCGTTCTCGGGAGCAACTTGGCCAGAAACAAGGTCGGCAATTTGGTGAAGAGTCATGGCGTTAATTGTTCCATCAGAAGGTCAAAACGGTCGAGGGTGAAGCGTTTCGCTTCCGGTCGGATTCGGAGCCTCAGACTGAGAGCATCGGCTTCGTCCGGAATCGTCAGGAAAAAGAAATCTTCACTCGGCTCGGGAAAGAGGTAGGGCTTGAGGGTCAGCTCCTGAATCCGTTTCCCGTGTTGGTAAAAATACACGTTCACCCGGACGGGTTCCGTTTCGTCAGAAGAGTACCGAAGACCGAGGAAAAGGGTCTTTCCCCGCAATTCGGTTGGGATCCCGACGGGTGGATATTCGGTTGGATCAGTCTGCTGAGCTGGCAGTTGCCATTCGCCAGGGACCGTTAGTTGCGGAACGAAAAGCTCCCGAAGGGATTGACCGCTCGGAGCGAGCGGGCTGAGTTCGCGATCGTCTTCGCGGCGAACGAGGAAGACGAAATCGGGGACGTCGCCTTTCGGAATGGCGCGCGCAGCTGTCCAATTCGTCATGGGTGGGCGGAGATACGGCGCGATGTCACCGATGCCAGCGAGGATGTCGTATTCGGATTTCTTGCGGGTGCCGGTCCAAATCCATTTTCGAATGAACCAAATCTGGTCCGCGCGCCCGGCGACAAGCAGTGTCTCGCTGCCCGGATTGAGGAGATCTTTTTTGAGCGTCCAATCGAACGTGCCGGCCCGTCGAGCGTTTGCCATGGTCACCACATGGTGCATCGCCGGGTTCGAAAGAATGTGGCTCGCGGCGGGAACGCCTTCCACGTATCGGGCAATTTCGGTGAGGTAGTTTGGGCCTCGAAATGGCCTCGCTGCAAACGGAATGAGGCCAAGTACCAGAGCGACGAGGAGGACTCGCGGTTTGATGTAAAATGGCCGGTGGTTATTCGGCAAAATCAATCGCCGAGCGTGGACAAGCAGAAAGGCCAGCCCCAACGCGGCTGCGACCGAAAGCGGAAAAGCGAGGCTGGCCAAAAAACGATCGCCGTCGCGGACGAGTGGACGGGGGGGGGACAGACTCTGGAGAGCGCAGCTGTAGGTCAGGAGGTAAAGGATGCCGTAGGCGATGAGCGCGCGTCCCGGCTTCCCGAGAAAGCGAACGGCGGGATAGATGCCTATGAGGGAAGCGACGATGTAAATGACGTCGGTGTATCGGCGGTAAAACGCGGGAAGGAAGCGGAACGGGAGCTGCCAGATTGGTTGGGTTTCGGTTCCTTTCCGGCCGGTCGCTGTGAGATTCGCGTGAATGTTGTGCAGCCAGTCGCCGGTTAACGAATAGTAGATCGCGGCTTCGATGGCTACGAACCCAGCGGCGAAGGCACCGCAGAGTGCGAGCCAGAGAATCTTCCTTGGGTAAAACGCGAGGGTGCAAATAACGAGCACCGGAATTGCAAAAACGCCGGTTATCCGATTGGCCTGACCGACGGCGAGACACAATCCGGTGAGGGCGGAAAGGACGCAACGGAGCCCGACGGACGGAGCCCGCATGAGTTTCAGCCAAGCTAGAAAGGCCGTGGCGACCCAGAAGCCTTCCGAGAGGTCGGGCATTGGCCGGTCGATCACAGAATCGAGTTGGGGATGGAACAAAAAAAGGATGCCCGCCAAGAGCGCGACATCTCGGCTTCCGCCGACTTCGCGAGTCATCGCGCGGACGACGACCGCTCCGGCCCCGAGGTAGATCATCGGCTGGAGGTAGTAGGATAACGCGTCGAAGCCGAACGGGATCTGGAGTAGCCAGCACAGGCCCCAGATCGGCCAGCGCAGATCGTGAAACGACGTGGTGCTCCACGCACCGGGAACCCCCGAGTGCAAATCCATCGCCAGGCCCCAGTAGTTCAGGTCATCCCCCAGAGACGGAGATGTCTGGTAGATCCAGCTAACCGCGAAAGCGCCGAAAAAGAGGAGAAGAGAATCGAGGGCGTCGCGCGATTTCATAATTGCGGGGTCGTCAGCGCCATTTTTGCTCGCAGGGTCGACCAGATGGAATCGAGAAACGCCGCCGCGTAGATGAACCAGAAGGGCTCGAACCCAAGGCGGAAGCGGGCGCGCACGTTGGCCGTGAGGATCACGACGATGAAAAATCCGACGAGAAAGAGTCCAAAGAGAACGTGGAAATTCACCGGTCGAGGCGGACGGGCCGCCAGTGCGATGAGTCCCAGGACGGCGAGGCTGTAAAGCCACGGGAGGCCTTTGAAGTCGACGCCTTCCGTGTCCGCGCCGGGGAGTGAGAATGGAAGGACGGGCGTGAGGATCGTTCGCTGGAAACCGAGCAGATAGCCCCACAGCCAGTCGCCGGGAACGGGAGTGGTCGTTTCGGTAAAATACGTTTCGGCCTCGCGGTGGCTCGTGAAATCCTCCGCCCACGCCAGGTTCGTGAAGCGGAGCGCTTTCTGGGATTCACCGTCATCGACGAGGGCGCTGGCTTGCCCGGCGATCGCGTAATCATTGAAGCCGAGTACCGGTGGCTCGTGGTGGCCGATCACAAACTTTCGGAGGACGAAGGCGGGTATCGCGAGGGGGGCGCGGAGAATCGTCTCGGCCGCGGCAACCTTGCAGACGGAATTTACCTGGCTCCGTGCTTCGCGAGGGTCCGTCCCTTGGGCGGCCAACTCAGTCTCGACGGCGTCCTGAAGCGATTTGCGAATGCCCACGAGGCCTGGGATGCTCCGGCCAGCCCATTCGGCTTGGCTGTCCGCGCGGACGGAACGAACGGCTTCGGAGATCCCGGGCGACAGAACGAGGCGGTCGGGCGTGAGGTGAACGACGGACGCGTAGAGCAAGGTGCCGCCTTGCGACGTCTGCGTGATCACGAAGAGAAGCGCTGCCCACACACAAGTTGCTCCGGTTGCGAGAGCAAATTGCCGCCATTTTCCCCAGTAGACCCAGGCAACTAACGAGATCGCGAAAAAGGCAAAAAGATTGCCCTCGGGACGTGCCGTTGCTACGAGCGCCAAAGCACCGAGGAAGCCGGCGAGCGTGGCAGGCCGGGGGAGTCGGCTGAAGAGCCAGCCGACCAACGGGAAGAGGACGGCAGTGAACACTGCGTAGGTCTCGGCGAGGGCGACGTGCTCATACCAAAGCAGCACGGGGTGAATCGCGATGAGGCACGTCAGCGGGAAAATGAACAAACGCCAGTTCGACAGCCAAGCTCGCGCCAAGAGACCGACGAGGAAAACGAGCGCGACGCCAAGTAAGTGCTGCAGCGCCGCCGCGAAGGCGAGGATGGGGATGCCGAGTAACGCCGGGATGCAGTATATCGCCGGCACGAGCAGCGTCTTCTTTCCCTCGGTCGCGAAGGCGGCTTTTGTGAGGAGCGTGTGCGCAGTCTCGATCAGGGAGGCGCTGTCATTGTGAATGAAGGCGACCGGATAGTGCCAAATCAAGTAGAAACGAAGGGCGATCGCGAGGAGAGCAGCTGGGAGGCAGAGCAGCAGCAATTCGCGGAGCTGATGACGTTGTCCAATCCGCCGCAGCGTCGTCAGAGTCCGCCGCATTCGCCCTCCCGCGTCGCCAGATTTCACGTGCCCCGGAGTCCGCTTAGGAGAAGCTCGGCGTTGGTCGCGGTGTTCATCAGGTTGGTCTGGAAGACTTCCATGGCCTCAACGGGCGGCATCTCGGCGAGCTGCTTACGGATGACGAAGACGCGGTCGAGCTCATCCGGGTGGTAAAGCAACTCCTCCCGCCGGGTGGCAGATTTCGTCACGTGGAGGGCTGGGAAGACGCGCTGCTCGGCAACCGAGCGGTCGAGGTGGATCTCCATGTTGCCGGTGCCCTTGTATTCCTCGAAAATCAGATCGTCCATCCGGCTGTGGGTGTCGACCAATGCCGTTGCGAGGATGGTGAGACTGCCGCCCTCCTCGACGTTGCGGGCGGCTCCGAAGAAACGCTTGGGTCGCGCGAGTGCCTTCGCGTCGATGCCGCCGCTCATCGTGCGGCCCTTTTTTCCGCCGGGCATGAGGTTGTTGTAACCGCGGGAGAGGCGGGTGATGCTGTCGAGGAGGATGACGACGTCCTTCCGCATCTCGACCAAGCGCTTCGCTCGCTCCGACACCAGCTCAGCGACTTGAACGTGGCGGGCGGGGGATTCGTCGAAGGTGCTGGCGAAGATGTCGCAGTCCAATTCTCGTTGGAAATCGGTCACTTCTTCCGGTCGTTCGTCGACTAGCAGAAGGATGAGATGGATCTCGGGCTCGGCTTTACGAATTGCGCGGGCGAGTTCCTTGAGCAGCACCGTCTTGCCCGCGCGAGGTGGGGCGACGATCAGTCCACGCTGCCCCATACCGAGCGGCGCGATGATGTCGACAGCCCGGGGTGAGATCTCGGTGCTACCCGGTGCCTCGAGGAGAATCCGACGATTGGGAAAGAGGGCGGTCAATTTTTCAAAATCAACCGTTGGTTGCCATTCCGCGACGGGAACGGTCTCTACGGCAATGATCGATTCAGCGACAAGACCCTGCTCGCGCCGATCGGGAGCACGCGTCGTTACGAGTAGCCGCTGACCCGGTTGGATGCCGTGCGGTTCGATGAGGGCTCGTGGGAGGCGGACGTCTTCCGGACAGGCACGGAAATGAAAGCGCGGCCAGCGGAGGATGGCAGTTTGGTTATCGATCTCCGCGATCCCCTCGGCCTCCACGCGGTCTCCCTGGGCCAGATGGAAGCGCACTTGATCCATCACGAGATGGTGAAGGCTTCCATCGGTCCGGACGCGGATCTCGAGCTCCTCAGCCCGGGCAACCAGCTCCTTCCTGGAAAGAAGGTGAAGCTCGTTGATGGAAATCGTCGCGGGGGCGCGCGCCGGGGTAACCGGAGGCTCGGGTGATGCGGTCATGGTAGTGAGGTGAGAAAAGAAGCAAGAAGGTCGGCTTGGGCGTCCAAAAGCTGGAGCGGCCCGCCGTTCCAGATCACGTGGTCAGCCCGCTGCATCTTAACTTCAAGGTTGAGCTGAGAAGCGAGGATTTTCCGGGCAATCTCGGGCGAGATTCCGCGAGACCCGCCCAAGCGCTCGATCTGCAGTGTTTCTGGGCACCCGACCACGATCGTGCGGTCGAGGTGGATTTCTGACTCCGTTTCGAAGAGGAGGGGAATCTCGACCACGAAGAGTCGGTGGTTAGCTTGGGCTTGGGCCGCCCGGTTCATCCACTGGGAACGGATCGCTGGGTGCAGGATTTGCTCGAGCGCTCTCCGTTTCGCCGCGTCGTTGAAGACGATCTCACGAAGCAGTAGGCGGTCGATCCGCCCATCCGAGTCGGCGACGGAGCTTGAGATTTCCGATAGAATGCGTTGTTTCACCTCGGAATCGTTCGCGAGCATGTCATGGGCGGACTGATCAGTGTCCACGAAGTCGGCATTGATCCGCCGGAGAAGTAGCTTGCGGAAAGTTGATTTTCCGGAGGCAATTCCTCCGGTGATGCCGATGCCTGGCATGTGAAAATTCGATCGAGAGGTGTCGGTGTGAACGGTCAGTCCGAACTGAAAAAAGTTCGGCGGGAAGGGGTAACCCCGCCCGCCGAACTCGAAGCGACTAAGAAAGCGTTGAGCTTACTTGTAGCCTCCTTTGATTTCGTAGACTGGTGGAGGAACTGACTCCGGGACGCCGAGGAGTTCGACGATCTCTTCCTCCTGTTCTGCCGAGCGGACGGGTTTTCCTTCCGCATCCATGAGCTTGGCCGTCACGAAGATGATGAGGTTCTTTTTGATCTTTTGGTCGACGTCGGAGCGGAACAGTCGTCCGACGAGGGGGATGTCGCCGAGGACCGGCACCTTGTCTTCCACCTTCTGAACGTCCTCGCGGATCAAGCCGCCCAGAGCGACCGTCATGCCGTCCCAAATGGTGACGTTCGTCGTCACTTTGCGGGTGTTAAAGACTGGCTGGTTGATCACGTTGTTGGTGACAACCTGAACCCGGGGCGTGAACAGATTCGACAGATCACCGGGATCGATTCCGCGGATTGGCGTGCCGTAGTTGATGAATCCCTCGAAGTCGACCACCTCGGGCGATAGCTCGAGATCGATGGTGTAATTGTCGGGTCCAACCACCGGTGTCACGTCGAGCGTGACGCCGGTATTGCGCGTTTCGAAGGCGGTTGGGGTCGTCGGTGTGATCACGCCGGAGGTTGTGAAACCCTGGGCAGTGAGCGCGGAACCACTTACGGTGTCCGTCGACTGAGGAATCTGTGGTGGATCGAACTCGGTTGGGTAACGGAACTCGCGAACGATGTTGATCACCGCCTTGGAACCACTCTTGGTGGTCACTTTCGGCGCCGACATGAGATCAATCCCTTTCTTCTGATTCAACGCGCGAATCGCCAGCTGAAATTGGGGGTTCGTGAAGACGCCCGACAGTCCGAAGATCGCGGGAGAGGCGCCGGCAGCGACACCGTTGAGGAGACCGTCCAAACCATTGATCGAGACAGCGGAGTTTCCTCCCGCGCCCTGACCGGAGCGAAGCCCGCCGGTCACGTTGTTTTGGCCGATCACTCCGCCACCCGGGGCGCTGAACGGGAAGTCAGCCCCGTTGAGTCCAGGTGAGCCTCCGGCCCCGTAGATGGGGCTGTTCGTGCCACCAATCTGGAGCGGCCCAAGAGCCCAGTCGAAACCGAGTTCCTTGAGGTTGTTCTGATTGACCTCCACAAACTTCGCTTCGATCTCGACCTGCGTAGGGGCCTGACCGACCGAGATGTCCACCAAGACGTCAATCAGGTCGATGTTGTCCTGCGTGTTGCGGACGATGAGACGGCTGCCCGTTGCGATGTAGTTAGCGCTCGTTCCCGGAGGAAACGGAATGCTTTGAGACTCCAAGTATTTCTGAGCGTTCTGCCGACCCTGAATTCGCTCCTCAGGAGTGGTCTCGGCTCCGAAAGAGAAAGAAGCAATTCCAGCCGATTCGGCGTTGCCCGCCTGCGATGGGATAAAGGTTGGAGGGACTCGGTATTCCTTCGTCACGAGTTCATCGGTGACGTCGGTGACCGGAACGATGGAGACAGCAACGGAGTCGATTTTGATCTTCAATCCGGCCAGATCGGAGAGGTAGCGGAGCGCTTCGTAGAGCGGGACATTATTCAGCGCCAGGGTGACCGTGGTGTCCTCGGTTGCGGTAGGTGCCGCGGCTGGAGCGTCATCGCCCGGGACGCCCAACAAACCATCGGTCGGGGCGGAGGCTGAGCCACTCGGGACCTTCAAGAAGATGTTCACGCCTTTCTTGGCAGGATCAGGTTCGAGCGTGTCGAGTTGCCGGCTGATCTGGCGGAGGTATTCCACAGCTTCGCGGATTGTCGTGTCGCGGAGGTCGAGTTGCGGAATGATGATCCGGTTGAGTTTGGCGGTGATTTGCTCGTTGGTCGCGGCCTGGCCAAGGGTCGTGTCGCGGATGGTGTCCTTGCCGCCCTGAAACTTTTTGCGGGGAAGTTCCCAGTGCTCAGTCACCTCCCAAAGAAGGCGACTGCGGGTTTCGTTGTAGGCATTCTCGTAGTAGTTCTCCTTCGCGCCAGCGATTCGCTCGAGTCCCTTCTGGGCAGCGATGTTGTATCGGTCGATGTTGAGAACAGCGGTGTAACGCTTCGTCGCGAGATCGTACCGCCCCGTCGTGTAGAATCCCTCGGCCTCGATGAGAAGCTGGGAGACTTCGTCGCGGTCCGCCGCGAACTGAGGAGTGACGGTCTTGTTGTAGTAGTCGGGCTGCTCGAGTTTTGAGAGCAACGCCACTGCCGGGCGATACGTCGGGTTGTATCTGGGAAGGAGAATCGTCTTTGAAACTCGCTCCGCGTCGGCGTAGCGACCGTTTTCAATCAGCTCGTTCGCGTAGTCGATCCCCGCGCGGCTGAAGCTATCAAGCGTGTCGGCGCGCTCCGAGCTGGTTGCAGCCCCGGGACCCAGGAGGTCGAGGGCGTTCAGGTAACTCTGGTAAGCGGTCTCGTAATCGTCCTTTTCCCAAGCACGATCACCTTCGGTGATGAACTGCCGGGCAATGAGGACGTCTTCCTGACGCCGGACGATCTCGCGTTCCGACTGGGAGCTGAGGGTCGTGGTTCCAACGTAAGTTTCGCCTTTGACTTGAGCGTGTGCCACGGGGGCGAGCGCGGCGAGAACCGCGAGATTGATCCCGAGGCGTTTGGCGGTGAGTGAGAGGGGTTTGGTCATCGATTAAAGCAGCAGCGGTTTAGAGGCTTGGGGAGGAGAGCGGATCGCCAGAAATGATCTCGGATCCGAGTTCATCCGGGTTCGGAGCGGCAATGATCTCGTCCTCCTCGTCGGTGCGGAGGATCGGTTGACCCGCAGGGTCGAGGAGCGACGCAGTCACGAACATGACGAGGTTGCGCTTGATGTGCTGATCCGCCGTGGAGCGGAAGAGACGTCCCACGAGAGGGATGTCCCCGATGATTGGAGTCTTGTCCTCCACTTTCTGAACGTCTTCGCGCATGAGACCACCGAGAACCACAGTCTGGCCGTCGTAGACAGTGACCTGAGTCGTCACCTGGCGAACGCTGAAGATGGGCTGATTAATCACGTTGTCCGAAAGCGTGAGCGCGACAGACGGGCCAAAGAACGTCGTGAACGTAAGCGTGTCGAGCGTGGAGCCGATGATGCTCTGCGCGACGGTTCCGATCGGGCTGCCGTAGTTGATGAACCCGTCAAACTCGGTCACGCGGGGCGAGAGGTTGAGATCGATGGTAAATCCATCCGGTCCAACGGTCGGCTCGACTTCCAATTCGACACCAATGTTGCGTGTCTCGAATTGCGAAGGAGTGGTTGGTGTGAAGACTGCATTGTTCTCGGAGGCAGTCTGGGGAATCTGTGGTGGATCGAATTGGACAGGGTAGCGGAACTCTCGAACGAGCTGGATGGTCGCGCGCTGTCCGCTCTTGGTCGTGACCTTGGGAGCGGAAAGGAGATCGATGCCCTTTTGCTGATCAAGAGCGCGGAGGACGACCTGGAACTGCGGGTTGCTGAACACACCCGCTAGAGCAAGGACGCCAGCCGCGGGGCCGGTTGGTCCGGCGAACAGCAGGCCGTCAATGGCATTCGCGCTGATGGCGGTCGAGCCGCTCCGGTTGCCAGCAGTGAGCGGGCCGGACGTTGCGGACGAAGCGCCGATTGGAAGGCCGGAACTTGGCGAAGTGATTGGGAAATTCGCTGGATTGATCTCGTTGGATCCACCAGCGGTGCCACCACCGCCGTAGACGCCGGTTCCGAAGGGAAGACCGAATTGGCCGAGGAGCCAGTCGAAACCAAGCTCTTTGAGGTTGTTCTGGGTGATCTCGATGAAGCGAGACTCGATTTCGACTTGGCTTGGGACGACGGTCGCGTCGAAGTCGACGAGCTGGTCGACGAGGTCGAGATTCGGCTGCGTGTTGCGAACGATGAGTCGGCTGCTGCTGGCGAGGTAGTTCGCGCTAGCGCCCTCGGGGAAGTCGACGCCCTGAGCTTCGAGGAACTCGCGGGCGCCGGATCGGGCAACCGTTGCCGTCTCGGCGGCGCCACCGAAGCCTCCTCCGAAGCCGCCGCCGGCGTCTCCGCCGCCCGCTGGGGCGTTCGAGATAAATCCTGGTGGGACCTTGTATTCCTTGGTGATCAGGACGTCGGTGCGCTCACTGAGCGGGACGACGGCCACGGCGTAAGGCTCGACTTTCGTCTTCAGGCTTGCGGCAGTGGCGATGTAGTTAAGGGCCTCGCGAAGGGGGACGTCGGTGAGGGAGAGAGTGATGCGTTGACCGGCGTCGGCGGTAGCGGAATCGAGCTTTGGCACGATATTAATACCGCGCTTGTTCGGGTCGGGCTCGTCGGTGTCAAGGTCGCGGGAGCGCTGCTTGATGAAGTCAAGCGCTTCGCGGACGGTGGCTTCGCGAAAATTGATGCTGGGGATGCGAATGTTGTCGAGTTTGCGATTGATCGCGGTAGTTCCTCGGGCGTCGATGATGGGTTGCTCGATGATCTGGTTTGGCCCCGCGTCGTATTTGGTGACGGGAAGTTCCCAGCCGCCGGCGACATCGCTGAGAAGTTCCCCGCGGGTCGTGTTGTAGGCGTTCTCCGCGTAGTTCTGCCGCTTGCCGTTGATTTTTTCCTGCAGGCGGCGGGCGGCGATGTTGTATTTATCGATGTTGAGAACCTGTTCGCACCGTTTAAAGGCGAGGTCGAAGCGGCCGCTCTGGTAGAAACCATCTGCTTCGCGAAGGAGCTGTTTGACCAATTCGACATCGGCGACGAATCCGGGAGTGATCGTCTTGTTGAAGCGGTCGGGCTCCTCGAGTTTTGCAAGGAGGTCCACGGCGGGGCCGTATTCCGGATCGTAGCGTTCGTCGAGGACGACCAAAACCGTTGTCTGTGCGTCTTCGTAGCGGCCTTCGGAGATGCGTTGCTCGGTGAGCTTGATGACCGAGCGCTTGAAGCCGTCCATGGCCGTTTCGCGAACTTCGACGGAGGCCTCACCGCCAGAAGGAAGTGCATCGACGGCAGTCTTGAAGAAAGCAAATGCCGATTCGTAGTCGTTATTCATGAGGGCATTGGTGCCCTTGTTGATGGCGGACTGAGCAAAATCCTGATTTCTCTCCCGGCGAACAATCTCGCGTTCAGCGGCACCTTGCAGTCCCGAGGTCTGCGCGGAAACGGGTGCGATGAGGGAGATGAGGAACGCGATCGCTCCTGTGACGATGAGGGATTTTCTAAGCATGGTTAAAGCAGTCGACGGGGTGAAACTGTGAAAAGCGCGGCGAAATGGTGGTTGTGAATCGGTATAATCCCGGCCGGATCAGGGTTTCAAGGCGGGAACCTTGATTTCCTCTCCGGACGACGCGCGCTGTATTAGGGCTTCGGCGTCGCTTATGTCAATGAGTTTGTATTTGACATCCGGCTCCGGCGCTACCGAGAAGGTATCATCCTTCTCCACCTTAATTTCAGAGCCATCCCAGAGGTATTGGAACAGGGCGAATCCGGTGGGGTAGTTCACTTCCTTGTCGTAGACGAGGAGGATTTTTTCGCCGGTTTCCTGGTTTTCAACGGTCAGCTCCGAGATATCAACGGTCAGGCCACTGTCCTTCACGTCGCTCTTCGGTTCGTAACTGATGACCTTGTAGGAGGTGCCGACGACCGGGTCGCCAAGTTTGAGGAATTGGGTCGGCGATTTCAGGTCGCGCGTATTGATCGTGAAAGTCTCACCATTGTCCGGGCTTCCGCTGAACTTGAGTCGAAAGGGGATCTGGATGAATTCCTTGAGGCGCAGCTTGGTGATGTAGGGCGGCTCGGACGCGGCGCTTGTTGGGTCGGTATTAGCTTCGAATTCTTCGAGATTGGAGAATTTATCGTTGTCGGGATCGCGCTGGAGGACATCGCCGAGGGAATAATCGAGATCGTATTTAACCAGCCATTCGTTCGGGATCGGGGGATGGAGGGGCTTGCTCCCCGGAGCGAGGGGATTGACTGGGATGCCGTCGACGATGACATAGGGCTTGGAGACGAAGAGAGAACCCTCGCTCGGGGTCCATTCCATCGGCTTCCGGAGCGAAGCGATGCGCGCTTGGACTCGCTCGGTGTCCGGCTGATCGAACTCTTTCGAGGGCGGCTTGCGGCTGTTTCGTTCATCGAAGATCTCGTCAAACGAAAGCGAGTTGAGAATGATGATCGCCGCGCAGGCGACGATGAGAAGACCGAGAATCGTCAGGATGACGCGGTCGTAGTGCTTTTTGAGCCAATCCATGTGGAGTTAAGGGAAGTCCCGGACAGCTAGGGTTGCGGTGTCGCTTGGGAGGTTGGTTCCGGTGGTGTAAAGGTGACCATCTCGATGAGGGTTGAGACGGTGAGCTTCTCGCGGCCGACGATGACCTTGAGGCTGCCGGGCGCGGTAGGTTCCGCTGCGGTGTTCGGATCGGCCGAGAAGGCCGGGTCGGCGAATTCTTCGGTGCGGCTCGGACCTTCCAGCTCGTCGTTCACGACGGTAAGATTCCGAATGATGAAAAATTGCTCGCTTCCAGCGATCGCGTTGATGATCTGCCGGAATCGTCCCTGCTCCGCGACGAAAACGAGCTCGAAGGGTGATTTTCTGATCACTTCGGGAGCGGCGTCCTTCGCCGCGTTGCCTGGGCGGTTGCGGTTGTTTCCTTGAGGCGGAGCGGGTGCTCGATTCGATTCCTCAGCCAGCGGGGTTCGGTTGATTGCGTTGATGGAAGACGCGCGAAACTCGATCAATTGATCGACCAGGAGCTTGATGGCGCCCAACTGCCGGGCGAGTGGTCCCGCGGCTCGATCATTGGGGAGAGTCCCCTGGTATTGACCGAATCCCATGTAGAAGTCTTCCGGTAGCGACGTGCCCTTCGCTTCAGCGGCGGCCTGCACTTCGGAAACGACGGCGCGGAGGCGGTCCTGGAAGGCTTGAGGCGAAATATTTTCGTAGGGAAGCTGCGTCTCGTTCAGTTTGGCGAGTAAGGCGGTCGACTCGGTCGAGTAGTTCTCGAGGACGGCATCGAAGGCATCGTTATTGGCGGCGTTCGGGAAGGGCGCCCGGTTCTGGAGCTTTTGAAGCTTGTCGACTTGCGCGTCGTAGTCCTCGGAAACGGTGGCGTAAGCGGCGTAGGCCGTGTTGAGGTAATAGCCCATGCCGCCCGCCACGAGGACGACGATGATGAGAAAGGCGACGAGGAATGGATTATTCTTGGCCCAGGTCATGGCAGGGGAATCGGATTTTTGAGAGGAAGGACGATTTGGTAGGCGTAGGCCCACGTCTTGTCATCCGGGGTGCTACGCTTCGTGACGATCTTCGAGTTGTCCCCGGCATTCACGTTGAAGATGTCGGAAGAGACCAAGCTGCTGACGAAGTCATCGATGACCTTTGCTTGTGCTGGATTGTCGAGGTAAAGCCCATCGATGCGCAGTGCGTCGATCGCTGGAGCGGGCTGATCGTTGTTTCCAGGAGATTGGGGGGCGGTGGGCAGAACCCGGGTTGCTCCTGAGCTTGATTCTCCTATGGCGACGGGCTCGTTGTTGGACAGCGGGGTGATTTGGGTGACCCAGATGAAATCCTTGGGCAGCTTCTGGCCCAGATCGTCGACGATCGCAGTCCACGCTTGGCGCTCGGCGACCGCAGTCAGCAGAGGGGCGGCCAACGCCTCCATCCGTTCCTTGCTGACTTTGGCCTGATCAAACGCAGTGGCGAAGGTCTGCAATTTTCCGACCTCCTGGGAAACTTCGACGAGGACGGAGCTCTTGATGACGGCGGCTTTCGTGAAGTAGACGATCCACTGGCCGAGAGCGAGGAAGAGACAGAGGGCAGCTGCGATCAGGTAGGGCTTGCGTCGGTCGAGGTCGTGCGCGCGGATGACGGTCGGCGGGCGGAGGTTGATCTCGACCGGGACGTTCCCGATGTGTCGCGAAGCGAGTCCAACGAGCTCCCCGAGGGCGGGTGCGTGCTTGGAAAGCTCGCCCTGATCGACGGAAGGCGCGATGGCAACGTTCCGGAACGGGTTGAAAAATTCCACCGGCATCTGCATTTTCTCGGCGAAAAACTCAAGCATGTAGGGCATGGAGACCGTGCCGCCTGCGAGGTAGGCGCGCATGGGTTGGTTGCCCTTCTGGTTGGCGCGGTAGAAGCTGATTGAGCGCGCAAGCTCGGCGTGAAGCCGCGTCATCGTCGTCCGTGCAAGCTTTGCGATGCGGCTGGCCACGGGATCTTCCGGATCGGCGTAGGAGCCGCCGAGACCAACGAGGCCCTTGGCGCGTTTGAGAGATTCTGCCCGCTCGACGAGTTCTTCGAGCTCCTTGGCAACGGCTACGCTGATGGTGTTACCCCCGATGGGAATGCTGCGGCTGTAGGCCTTGTCGCCGTCGATAAAGATCAGGTTCGTCGTGCGGGCTCCGATATCGATCAGGACCGAACAGCCAGGCTGGTCGCCGTAGTTGTAACGAAATGCGTTGTAGAGGGCCATCGGCGCGACGTCGATGATGTCTGGAGAGAAGCCGGCTGATTCGATGGATTGGTTAACTTCCTCGAGCGTGTCGGTTTTGATCGCGAGCAGGGCGACGTTGAGTTTGCCTTCCGCGGCTTCGCCGAGCGCTTGGTAATCCCAGACGACCTCGTCAATCGGGAAGGGGATGTTCTGTTGGGCTTCGAAGCCGATAATCTGATCGAGCTCGGCGGGGCTGGAGCCGGGGAGCGAGAGGTAGCGTGCGAAGACGGCTTGGGATGGAAGCGCGTAGCTCACGCGACCGGACTTGATCTTGGCCGATTGGCGAAGTTGCTCGACGGCCACCTTCAGCTGACCCGAGCGAGTCGCATCGGCTCCGGGGTCGGCCATGAGCTCCGTGGATTCGAAGTTGAGAAGGGTGAGGGATCCGTCGGGTGAAGCCTGGAACTCTCCCAGGGTCACCGTTTGCATGCCCAGATTCAGGACACGGGTGCGGTTCGTTGCGGCCATTGATTTTAAGTCAGGAAAGCGGGTGCGGGGAGGACGTTACCGGGGAGCGGGAGCTTTGAGGGCTTCGTAATAGTCCCAGAACAGTGGTGCGAAGGGTGTCTGATCCTTGCTGAGAACGTAGCCGGGAGTTTGCTGGAACTGGTTCCACCATTGCGGTTTGCCTTTGCCTAAGCCGACGCTCTGCTCGGCGACGATCTGGCCCTGCCGAGAAATGGTGATCCCAACGGCTTGAGTTGCCTGAGCCTTCGAGGGTGATTTGCCATTGAAGAACCGTTGGATCGTTCTGGGGCTGACGAAGGCGACCGAGTGAAGTTCTTTGCCGGGTGGGACCGCGACGTGAGTGATGGTGCCGGTGAGAAGGGTGCCGGTCGGGTTCTCGCGGCTTTTGTTGTCGAGAAGCACGTAATAGTTCAGGGTGACTTCGTCGAGGAACGGATCGGCATTGCGTTCGCGTGGCTCGTAGGAAAAGGACGTCTCCACCATCATCCAATCCTGACTGTTGGCTTTGCGCTGCGGTCCAATCGTCAGGTTGTAGACGGGTGTCGGTTCGAGCGAGATGTCGATGCTTTCGACCGCGAAGCCGGTGTTTTGGGCGCGGACGCCGGGGATGACGGCGAGGGCCGCGAGCGCGTAGAAGCAAAGGGAGGGAAGTCTCATGGGTGGAAGCGTGAGGGTCTGATTGGACTGGCGAGGAAGCTTGACCGTCGGATACTAGCCAACTCGTTCCGGGTCGTAAACTGGTTTGTTAAAAACTATTTGCTTAGTGGGGAAATCAGACCTTATCGCGGAAGAACTCGATCGTATGGGTGATGCCGGTTTCGAAGTCGACTTTCGGTTCCCAGCCAAGAATGCGCTTGGCGAGGCCGATGTTTGGCTGACGCACCTTTGGGTCGTCGACGGGGAGAGGTTTGAAATCCATTTTCGAGTCGGTGCCCGTGATGCGGATGATCTCTTCCGCGAATTGCTTGATGGTCATTTCCCCGGGGTTTCCGATGTTCACTGGCTCGTGGTAGTTGCTCATCATGAGGCGGTAAATGCCGTCGATGAGGTCGGAAACGAAGCAGAAGCTGCGGGTCTGGGAGCCGTCGCCGAAGATGGAAAGCGGCTCGCCACGAAGGGCCTGGCCGATGAACGCGGGGACGACTCGCCCGTCGCGGAGGCGCATGCGGGGACCGTAGGTGTTGAAGATGCGAATGATCTTCGTGTCCATCTTGTGAAAGCGGTGGTAGGCCATGGTCATGGCTTCGGCGAAGCGCTTGGCCTCGTCGTAAACGCCGCGCGGGCCGATCGGGTTCACGTTGCCCCAGTAGTCTTCGGTCTGCGGGTGGACGAGGGGATCGCCGTAGCACTCCGAGGTCGAGGCGAGGAAAAATGACGCGCCTTTGTCCTTGGCGAGGCCGAGGGCGTTGTGGGTGCCGAGCGAGCCGACTTTGAGCGTGGGGATGGGGAGCTTCGAGGTAATCGATCGGACTGGCCGGACTGGCGAAATGCCAGACGTAGTCGACCGATCCCGGGACGAAGATGTAGTCCGCAACGTTGTGGTCGATGAATTTGAAATCCTTGTTGCCAGCGAGGTGCCCGATGTTGTCGGTGTTGCCCGTGATGAGGTTGTCGATGGCGATGACCTTATGGCCTTCGGCCAGCAGGCGATCACTGAGATGGGAACCGAGGAATCCGGCTCCGCCGGTGACAACGCTGATTTTTTTCGCGGAAGCTTCTGACATGCAGCGCTGGGAGATAAGCGGCAGCGTGGACGTTGGCGAGCAGAAAGAAGGTGAGCCGGCGCTGCTTCGATGGGCGGGACGCCTTGGCTCCATCGGTTTCGGGGTGGGATCGAGTTGGTCGAGTCAAAGCTCGTGATCTGCGGCGGAGGACGGGTCAGAGCAGCTCCGGGCGGTGGGTGGGAATGATGTCCACGGCGACTCGCGGCGCGAAATGGCGAAACTCTCCCGCCAGGTGGGCGCGAAGTCGGTCGATCTCGCAGGTGACTGGGGGCGTTGCGATCTCCTCGAAGCGGATGGTGATCAGCACGTAGATGGAACGCCCAATTTGAACCACCCGGACGCGCGAGTCAGCGGGGTCCCAAGGTTGGATCGCTTCTTTGCAAACCGGGATGATGCGTGCCGTGAGCTTGGTGTCGGCAGCGGCAAAGACGAGTTGTCCGATACCCAGTCCGATCGTGCGGATCGGAACGGGCAGGAGGAACAGCACGAGGACAGCCGTGAGCGCCGGATCGACGTAGGGAACGAGGTGGGCGTGAGCCGTGCCGCGAAGCAGGACGCCGCCCGCGAACGCGGTGCCAACGAGTCCGCTGAGGATGCCGTCGAAGACCCAGGTCCGTGCGTCGACGGCGAGGAGGCTCGAGCCGGTTAGCTTGCGCGCCGCTGGTGCCAAGCGAGGGTGAGGCAGCCGACGGTGCAGATGGCACTGTAGATGATCGCGACGCCGAAAACGGGTTGTCGTCCTTGATCAAAGAGCGCGACGACGCTGCTGCCGAGCGCGAACAAGCACAGAACGAGGATGAGGAGGCCTTTGATTGCGTTGAGGAGAGGTTCGTAGCTGGCGTAGCCGAAAGGATGGGTTTCGTCGTCGGGGAGGGCAACGATGCGGCTGACCTTGAGAGCGAGGACAGCGATGACGCCAGCGATGACGGAATAGTAGCCATCCAGAAGGATTGCGTCCGAGTGAGTGACCGCGGCGAATCCGACGCCCAGCAGACCAAAAACGCCGTAGCCGAGGATCGAGCGGCGAAGGGCCGCAGACTCGATGATGGACGAGTCGGTGTTTGCTGTCGTTTCGGTCATCTCGATGATCGTGCCCCCCGAGTGGGAGACGTGCGGCGAGCGGTTTGCGTTTAAATACGCGCGGCGGGCCGGGTTACGGTTCGTCAGCTTTCACGGTGACCGGTCGGCTCTCGATGCCGGCGTAGACGACGAGAATTGTCGCCGGCGTGGTGCCGACGTTGGCTCCGTAGTGCAGCTTGTCGACCAGCTCGATGAGGGCGTCCCCGGCTTTCAGGAGCAAAGTCTGGCCGTCGATGGTGTTGACTTGGAGTTCTCCCGTGAGAAGGACCCCGGCGTTGATGGAGGGGTGTTTGTGCATTGGCAGGCGCGCGCCGGGCTGGATGGTGATGCGGAGAACGGTGACCTCCGGCTGTCCCTCGGGGTAGGCGGGGAGGAGGTTGCCATCCCAGCTCGTTGTGGATTTGACGAGCGTCTCGACGGCGATGGCGGTTGGCGCGTCGGCTTTGGCGCTGCCGGACAATGCGGCGAAGATGCCCACGGCGAGGACGCCGAGTAGGGAAACTTGAGATCGAGAGGGCTGAAAAGTTGTCATGGGAGCGAGCGATCAGGTGATGGCAAATTTTTTGGAGGTTCTGGTGGAGCTCGCTGGGCGAGATCGTCAATGCCTAGCCGGAAATCCCGCATTAGGCGAGGGGGCATGGTGTGATGGTGTTCGAGGCTACGGGGAATCCTGTCGGTGGTGGAGCCGGACGCCACCCTCGGCCCCAAGCGAAACGATCGCCGCGCCCGCGAACGAAAGCCTAATCGCGGCCCAGCGGTTCGGCGGAACGCGTTCGCCTGAAAAGAATCCGAGCGACCCGAGGACGAAGCCAGTCTGTACGTCGCCGCGCCGAGGGAGTCGACGTGCTCCGAGCGCGAGCGATCCAGGTCAAACCCGTCACGGCGGGCAGGATGCGCGCGCTCCCCGGTCCCGGGGATCTACTTCGCGCCGAAGCCGAAGAGGACGACGGGACCGGTGCGAAGGAGGATCCAGAGGTCGAGGCCGAGCGACCAGTTGTCGATGTACTCGAGATCCATCTTGACCCATTCGTCGAATTTCGTGACCTCGTTGCGTCCGCGGATCTGCCAGATGCAGGTTAGGCCGGGCTTCATGCTGAGGCGGCGGCGGTGCGCGGCCGATTCGAATTGCTCGACTTCGTAGACCGGGAGCGGTCGCGGGCCGACGAGCGACATGTGGCCGAGGAAGACGTTGATGAGCTGGGGGAGTTCGTCGATGGATGTCTTGCGGATGAAGCGGCCGAAGGCGGTCACGCGCGGATCATCCTCGATTTTGAAGACGGGACCGCTCATGAGATTGAACGCTTCGAGCCTCGGCGCGGCGCATCTCGGCGTCGGTCCGCATGGAGCGGAATTTGTACATCGTGAAGGGGCGCCCGTAACGCCCGGCGCGGAGCTGGCGGAAGACGGCGGGGCCGGGCGAGGTCAGCTTGATGACCGCAGCGACGAGCAGCAGGAACGGAAGGAGGAAGAGGAGACCGAGGCCAGCGAGGGTGCGGTCGAAAACGGTTTTAACGATGAGGGCGTAGGAGATGTCGGGCGTGGTGCGGAAGACGAGCATCGGGCGGCTGGCGAGCACCTCGTAGGTCGGACGGGCGATGGACGTCCGGATGAAGTCGGCGCAGAGCCAGGCCTCCACGCCTTCGACTTCGCAGGCGGCGATGGCGCGTTGGACGGCCTGGAGTTCCAGGTGATTGAAAGCGAGGACGACGCGGCCGACGGAGTGCGTGTGCAGGGCGGTGACGAGGGCCTTGGTGTCGTTGGCCTCGAGGTCGATGCGCTCGAGGATGTCGATCTCCTGGCGCTGGCTGGCTGTGAAAGCAGCTTCGAGTTCGGCCATTTTCGCGGGTTCGCCGGCGATGAGAATGCGCTCGGCAACGGCTCCGTGGGCCAGTCGGCGTTTGTAGACGAGCGTGAAAATTTGTTCCTTCGTGATCAGCAGGGCAGCCGAAACGACGGCGAAGAGGATCGCGACGGAGCGGCTGGGAAATTCCAGCTTGAAGAGGAACCCGCTGACGGCGACGAGGACGAAGAGCCACACCCCGGCCCGGGCGATCTGGGAGAGAGATCGCCAGACGGACTTTTCGAGCGGGTAGTAGTAAAAACCTTGGAGTTCCAGCAGGAAGGGGCCGAACGGGATGATGACCGCCAAAGCCCAGAAAAAATAAGCGAATTCTGGAATCTCCGGCGAGACGTCGAGGCTGACAAGACCGTAAAAACGCAGTTGGTGGCTGACCCAAAAAGCGAGGCCGAGCAGGACGGCGTCGACCAGTTCGTTGAGTTGAAGGTTGATTTCCCGTTTTCGCGCTAGCATACAAGTCCGCCGGTCGCGGCAAGGCGACGACACTTCATTTTACCACACAACATGCGTCAAAGAAAAAGACCGCTGCGGCTCGACCGGGCGAACGTGGTGGGAGTTATTCAATCGAGGGCGGGGTTCGTGGCGGCGCGGCGCTTGGCCGAATGCGGGTTGGACGCGGTGGAGCTGCGGTTGGATCTCTTTGATTCGCAGCCGCGGATCGAGACGCTCATGGCGCTGCCGGTGCCGATCGTCGCGACGGTCCGGGCGGAGAGCGAGGGTGGGGCCAGGGGGATCGATGACGCACGGCGGGTGGAGCTGTATCGCGGGATGCTGGGCGTGGCGAAGGCGGTTGATCTGGAACTGGCTTCGCTTCCGGCGATGGAGGCGGTCGCACGGGCGGCGAGGTCGGCGAAGGCGCGGGTGATCCTGTCGGTGCACGATTTCGGCGGGGCGCCGGGTCGGAAGGAGCTTCGTAAAATGGTCACGCGGGCGGTGGATGCGGGGGCGGACGTGTTCAAGGTGGCGTTCACACCAGGGCGCTTGTCGGAGCTGGCTCCGGTGTTGGAGTTGATGGAAGAAGCGCCGCTTCCGGTGGCGGCGATGGCGATGGGGCGCTTCGGAAAGGTATCGCGGCTGCTCTTCGCGGCGGGTGGGTCGGTCCTCAATTACGGCTGGATCGAGCGGTCGGTGGTGGCGGGGCAATGGTCGGCGGCGGAGCTGCGCGTGCGGATCGACGAATTGGGGCGGTTGGTTTAGCGGGGTGGCGGACCGAGAGTGGCTTCTGGCGTTGCCGGCGGGATCGGCGGCGCTCTACGTGGTCGCGGCGTTTTTACTCAAGCGGGCGATCCGGAGCGGGGCGGGGCAGTCGCAGGTCAACCTGGCGGTGAACGTCTGCGCGGCGGTCATGTTTCTGCCGCTGGGTTTCTTCGCAACGGAGGTCGATTGGGGGCTGTGGTGGATGCCGCTCACGGCGGCGGTGACGTTTTTCTTCGGTCAGATTTTTACGTTCCAAGCGCTGCGGCACGGGGACGTGTCGGTGGCGACGCCGCTACTGGGAATGAAGGTGCTCTTCATTGCGGTGGTGAGTGCGGTCATTTTTCGCGAGGCGCTGGAGTTGCGTTGGTGGGTCGGGGCGGCGGCGAGTTCGTTGGGGGTGATCCTGGTGACGGGGGCGACGTGGCGGACGCTGGGGCCGCGGCTGTTTCGGGCGGACGCGGTGATGTCCCTTTCCGCGGCGGTGGCGTTCGCGCTGACGGACGTGTTCGTGCGGCAGTGGGCGGGGCAGTTCGGAGTGGCGGCGTTCATCCCGCTCATGTTTTCGGTGGTGGCGGGTCTCTCGCTGGCGGTGTTCGTGCCGCGGGTGGGGATGGGAATTTTTTCCGTTCCGGCGGCGGCCCGAGTCGTGCTGTTGGCCGGATCGGTTGTCCTGAGCGTGCAGGCGCTGGGGATGGCGCTGGCGTTGAGCTTCTACGGGAACGCGACGGCGGTGAACATCGTGTATTCGTCGCGGTCGGTCTGGAGTGTCGTGCTCGCGTGGATGCTGGGGCGGTATTTCGCGATGCACGAGGCTGGCAGCGGGCCGGGCGTGATGCGGCGGCGGCTGGTGGGGTCGATCCTGCTGTTCGCGGCGGTGCTCTTGGTTTTACTCTGATCCGAATGCAAGAATTGATCGAAAAGCTGCGCGGCAACGGGGAATTGAGCGGGCCGGAAGTGGCGGAAGTTTGCCGGGTGCTGATGGACGAGGCGGTGGGGGTCGATGATCGGGCGGGGCTGTTGGAGGCGCTGTCGGCGAAGGGGGAGACGGCGGGGGAGATCGCTTGGTTCGTGCGGACGCTGATTGGGCACGCGCGTCCCATCGAGATCGCGAGCGGGCGTCCGGTGATGGATATCTGCGGGACGGGCGGGGACAAGCAGGGACTTTTCAACGTGTCGACAGCGGCGATGTTTCTGGTCGCCGCGTGCGGGGTGACGGTGGTGAAGCACGGGAATCGGGGGATCACTTCGAAATGCGGTGGGGCGGACGTGTTGGAGGCGCTCGGCGTGAACATCGAGGTGCCGCCGGAGCGGGCGGCGGCGGTGGCGGCGGATGCGGGGTGCGTGTTTCTCTTTGCGCCGATGTATCACCCGGCGTTCAAGGCGATCGGGCCGGTGCGGGCGGCGCTGGCGAAGCGGGGCGTGGCGACGATTTTCAATAAATTGGGACCGCTGCTCAATCCTGCGTCGCCGTCGCGGCAACTGGCGGGGGTCTTTGAGCCGGGGATGACGTCGGTTTACGCGGAAGTTTTTCGCGAGCTGGGCCGGGAGAAGGCGTGGGCGGTGCACGGTGAGACGCCCGCGGGCGGCCTGGACGAGATGTCGACGCTGGGCGACAGCCGGGTGGTCGAGCTGGACGGGGAGCGGATCGAAACGCTCTCGGTGAGTGCGCAATCCTACGGAATCGAGGTGCCGGATTTAGACGATCTGCGGGGCGGTGGAGCGGCGGAGAACGCGGCGAAGCTGGAGGCGTTGGTGCGCGGGCGGCTGCCGGGATCGATCGAGGATCTGGTGGGTTGGAACGCGGCGGGGGCGTTGGTTGTTGCGGGCGTGGCGGCGGATCTTGGAGACGGGTTGGCACGGGCGCGGGAGTCGATCGCGAACGGCGAGGCGGCCGCGCGATTGGACGCGTTGAGGGCGGCGTGAGGGCCGACCGACCGAGCGCCACGTCGCTGGTGATCGCGGCGAGTTTTGTTCATCTGAATCGGTCGGGAATCGCGGGCGCGTTGGTTCCGGTGGAGTCGGTGCGGGTCGGGGAGTGGGTGCTCGGGCACCATTCGGCGCTGAGTCGGCTGGTGCTGCGGGCGTTGGATTTCGCCGGGTTTCGGGCGGCGATCCGCGGGCTCGAGCGGTGTTCGGTCCCGGGGATGACCGAGCATTACGCCGAGCGGAAAAGAGGGCTGGAGCAGATCGTGCGGGGGTGGACTCCGGGTGGGCGATTGGTGGTGCTGGGGGCGGGGTTTGACACGCTGGGCTTGCGAGTGGCGGCCGAGGATCCGGGGCGGACGGTGATCGAGGTCGATCACCCGGCGACGCAGGCCTGGAAACGGCGGGCGGTCGAGGCGGGAGGATTCGCGACGAAGCGGTTGTCGTTCTGGGCGCGGGATCTGTCGAAGGAGACGGATTTTGGTGAGGCGGCTTCGACGATTTGGATCGCGGAAGGACTCCTCATGTATTTCGACGAGCGGCGGGTGGGAGAGATTCTCGATGCCGTGCGGTCGGCTTCGACGCCGGGAAGTCGGATCGCGTTCACGTTTTTGGAACCGGACGTGGACGGGAGGGTGGGTTTTCGCAGGCCGAGCCGGGCATTGGATTTATGGCTGGCTCGGAGACGGGAATCGTTCACGTGGGGGATCCGGAGGTCGGAGGTGGCGGCTTTTCTGCAGCGGTGGGGTTTTCGATCCGTGGACGTCGCGGCGGAGATTACCCGGGGGATGGATCGATTGAGGGTTGGCGAATACCTCGCGGTCGGCGAGGTGATTTGAAATGACATTACGGGAATCGAATTGGGTGAACGACGTGCATTCGGGCCTCAACCCGACGCGGGTGGCGGAGGTCGTCGCGCCGCGGAGTGTCGAGGAGTTGGTGGAATGCGCCGGGCGCGTCACGGCGGTTTCGGGCGGGCGGCACGCGATGGGTGGGCAGCAATTTCTTTCTGACGGGCGGCTGCTGGATTTGCGGGGACTGGACCGCGTGTTGGATTTCGACCGGACGACGGGACGGCTTCGGGTGGCGGCGGGGATCGAGTGGCCGGCCCTCATCGCGCACTACCTGAAGGCGCAAGGGGACGGCGAGTCCGCGTGGGGGATCGCGCAGAAGCAGACGGGCGCGGATACTTTCACGGTCGGTGGGAGCTTGTCTGCGAACGCCCACGGTCGGGGGTTGGCGATGCGGCCGATCATTCAGGATGTCGAAGAGTTCCGGTTGCTGCGGGCGGACGGGACGGTCGCGCGGTGCTCGCGGGGGGAGAACGCCGAGCTGTTTGGGCTGGTGATTGGGGGCTACGGATTGTTCGGGGCGATCGTGGACGTGACGCTGCGGCTGGTGCCGAGGCAGCGGGTGGAGCGGGTGGTGGAGGTCGTCGGCGTGGAGGGGTTGGACGAGCGATTCCGGGAGCGGATCGCCGCGGGTTTTCTCTACGGGGATTTTCAATTTTCGATCGACGAGCGATCGGATTTGTTCCTGCAGCGGGGCGTTTTTTCCTACTATCGACCCACGGACCGGGAGGCGGGGGACGTGCCGCCGCGCCACCTGGCGGAGGAAGGTTGGCTGCAGCTCCTCCACCTCGCCTACACGGATCGGGCGCGGGTTTTTGACGAGTACGCAGCCTATTACCGCTCGACGAACGGGCAGGTTTACTGGTCGGACACGCATCAGCTCAGTCCGTATCTCCCGGATTACGCGCGGCGGATCGCGGAGCTGCGGCCGACGGCGGGCGCGTCGAGTCTCGTGATCACCGAACTCTACGTGCCGGGCGCGGCGCTGCATTTGTTGCTTCAGAGTGCCGCGGTGGAGTTGCGGAGACGGGGCGTGATCGTGATCTACGGGACGGTGCGGCGGATCGAGCGCGACGGGGAGAGTTGGCTCGCGTGGGCGCGGGAGTCGTTCTCCTGCGTGATCTTCAATCTGCTGGTCGAGCACACGCCGGAAGGTCGCGAGCGGGCGGCGGGAGCCTTTCGTGCGCTCATCGACCTGGCCGCGGATCTGGGGGGGAGTTTTTATCTGACGTATCATCGCCACGCGAGCGCGGCTCAGCTTCGACGCTGTTATCCGCGGGTTGATGAGTTTTTTGCCCGCAAGCTCGAGGAGGATCCGGCGGAGGTGTGGCGGAGCGATTGGTATCGGCACACGCGCGATCTGCTGGCGGGGACATGACGGAACCGGCGGTCGCGGGCACGGATTTTCTGCTGGCCGCTTTGGCGTGGGGCCTGGCCTGGTGGCTGGAGCTGGCGGGGTTGGCGGAGGTGGAATGGAGTCGGCGACTGTGGGCTTGGGGTCTGGCGGTGCAGGGGACCGGTGCGTTTTTGGGAGGAATCACCCACGGATTCGCGGGGTCGCTACCCCGGGGCGGTGGCGGGGGGGATTGTGCAGCAGGCGCGGATCGGCGTCGGGCCGGTGCTGGACCACAACGTCATCTATCCCCTCTTCGGTTCGGTCACGCTGGTTTGCTTCGCCGGAGCGGGGCGAGCGTTCGTCGATCGGAGCGGCGAACGGGCACGTCGACGAGAATGACGTTGCAGCGGTCTTAGACCCGGAAGATGGCGCCGAGTTTCTTGCCGAGGATGAGGCTGGCTCCCAGGATGGTGACGCCGAGGAAACACATGGCCCAGACTCCGAGGGCGCTGGCGATGAAGCGGCCTTCGCCGAGCAGTTGATACAACTCGTAGATCGCCTTGGTGATCGGGAAGTCCTCCTGTTTCTGCGCGAGAATGAGGCTGTCGCTGACTTCGAGCATTGCGAAAGAGAATGCGAGCAGGCCGCCAGCCATGAGGTTGGCGGCGATGAGGGGGATGGTGATCTTGCGAAGGGTCCGGAGCGGGGGGCAGCCGAGGTTCTGGGCGGCTTCTTCGAGGGTGACGCTGGTCTGCTGGAACCCGGCGGCGGCGCTGCGGACGACGTAGGGGAGTCGGCGGACGGCGTAGGCGATGACGAGGATCATGAACGGATCGATGGCCGGGTTCATGAAGCCGAAGAGTTTGCCCTCCTGGGTCATCGCGAGGTAGCCGAAGGCGAGGACGAGTCCGGGGACCGCGAGCGGGAGCATGGCCATGGCGTCGAGGATCTGCCGCCCGGGGAGCGTGGTGCGGACGACGACGTAGGCGATGGCGATGCCGAGGACGATGTCGATGAGGGTCGCGAAGCCCGCGTATTTGAGGGAGTTCTGGATCGAGGGGAGCGTGAGATTGTGCCCGAGGGCGGCCTCGAAGTGCCCGAGCGTGTAGCCGGTCGGGAGGATGCTGTTATACCAATCGCCGGAAACGGACACGAGAATGACGCCGATGTGGGGAAGGACGGCGACGAACGTGACGAAGACAAAGGTGAGCGTGCAGAGCCAGGCTTGCGCGGGGGGGAGCGGTTTCGGCCCGCCGACGGAGGTGGCTTTGGCCATCATCGCGTGGCTGCTGCGGCCGAAGAGGAACTTGCTGGCGGCGTAGGCGAGCACGGTCGCGAAGAGCATGACGGCAACGAGGGCAAACGGGAAGGGGTTGCCGCCGATGTCCTTGATGCCGGAGAAGATCTGGACTGACGTCACGCGGGTGAATTCAAACATGAGCGGGACGCCGAGTTCGGTGAACGCCCAGATGAAAACGATGGTGCCGCCGGCGAAGAAGCCGGGCATAATGAGCGGGAGGGTAATTTTCCGAAACTTCCGAAAGCCGGTGCAGCCCAGGTTCTCGGCGGCTTCTTCCATGGCCGGGTCGACGTTGGCGAGGGCCGCGACAAGGTTGAGGTAGAGGATCGGGTAAAGGTGGAGCGCGTTCATGATGACCACTCCGGTGAGGCGGCTCTCGCCGAGCCAGTCGACGGGGTGGAGGGCATTCATGAGGCCGATGGATTCGAGGAGGGCGTTGAGGGCACCTTCTTGGCCGAGAATTTGTTTCACGCCGATGGCGCCGACGAAGGGTGGCAGGATCATCGGGATGAGGACCATCGCGCCGAGGAGGGTCTTGCCGGGGAAGAGGAAACGGTCCGCGAGGAAGGCGAGCGGGAGGGCAATGAGGGTGGCGAGGAGCGTCGAGAAGCTGCCCATGAGGAAGGAGTTCCAGAGGCCTTCGAGGTAGATTGGATTCTGGAAGACCTCGGCGACGTAGGCGAAGGTAAACCCTCCACCGGGGAGGAAGAACGCGCCGCTGAGCGTCTCGACGATCGGGTAGAGAAAGAAGAACGCGAAAAACAGCGCGGTGAGCGCGTAGACGGTGAGAGCGAGGGATTTGCTCATAATGATTTTTTCTCGCGCAGAGGCGCAGAGGCGCAGAGGGAGTGAGAATTCATCAGGCGGACGATGCCGTCCCTAATAAGCGGAGCTCCGAAGTTGATGAGGAGGCCAACGCGGTCGTCCAAGAGCTTGAGGTAGGGAAGAACCTGCTTGGAGTGGACGGGAATGAGTTTTTCGACGGCTTTTAATTCAACGCAAACCTCATCTTCGACCAGAAGATCTGCCCGGAACCCCACCTCGGTCAGTTCAGAGTTCTCTGCGTCTCTGCGTCTCTGCGCGAGAATCAACTCCGGATTCATTTCCCCTCCTTTGCCAGGGCCTCGGCTTCGCGGTATTGGGTGCGGAAGTGGTCGCCGAGCTGCTTGGCGAGCTGGACTTCCTTCAATCGATCGGGGTCTTTCAGCGTTGGTTTGATGACGTCGAAGGCTTGCTGGTAGTCGACCGCGGAGACGTCGGTGAATTTCGCAACGGCTTCCGGGGGGAAGTCGGCTTCGATGATGGCTTTCCAGGCGGCGGACTGCTCGTCGTGGGCGTCGAGGCAGGTGACTTTGATGATGAAGCGGAGGGGCGAGAAGAGGGGGGCGGTCCAGGCTTCGTGGTAAGTGAAAAATTTTGCCTCTTCGTAGGGGAGGACTTCGGGGTCGGAGCGCTGGGCGTTGAATTGCGGGTCGTAGAGTTCTTTGCGAACCGGGAGGCGGCGGAGGGCGTAGCGGACGGGGCCGCCCGGTTCGCCGACTTTGAAATTCCACAACTTCTGGCCTTCGAGCGAGAGGACGAACTCGATGAAAGCCTCGGCGACCGTCTGATTTGGTGCGCCGCGGAGCAGGCCGATCGGGTCGACGCCGACGGAGGAGCCCCCGACCGGGGTGAAGTAGCTCATGCGGGACGGGGCGTCGCCGATTTTGACGGCTTCGCTCTGGAATCGTCCGTAGAAATCGATGCACATGCCGATGGCGGCGTCGCCGAGCGAGACGTCCATGGGGACTTTGCCGGCGGCTTCGGTGAAGTAGCGGGCGTTGGCCGAGGCCTTCAGGATGAGTTGAAGGCCGCGGTCCCAACCTTTGGCGATGGAAGCCGGGGTTTCGTCCTCGAGATCGACCTCCTGCTGCATCTGTTGCTGGATGACCATCTCGAAGGCTTTGGCCGCCGAGCCGGACTTCGTGGGATCGGCGAGCGCGACCTGCTTGTAGAAGAGGGGGGCGGTGAGGTCCTGCCAACCGGCGGGAAGTTTTTCGACGCCAAGGCGCTCGAGTGAATCCGAGTTGTAGCAGATGCCGAACGACGAGAGGCAGGTGCCGATCCAGGCTCCGTTGGGGTCGTAGTAGGGTTCCCCCGAGACCGAGAGGGGGATGCTGGCGTCGTTGAACCACTCGGGGTGGTTGCGGATCACGTCGCTGGGAACGAGGCGTCCGGCGGCGGCCTGTTGCATGAAGTCGAACGCGCCGCCGCCGAAGAAAAGATCGATCCCGATACCGGCGGTCGGAGGACCGTCGCCGCCGACTCGCTCGTCGGCGGTGAGGTATTCGGACTGAAGGTAGCGAGCGATCTCGCTGGTGCCGCCGACGAGCCGCCAGTCGATTCGGACGGAGCGGCCAGTCCGGGCTTCGTAATACGCGGCGAAGGCCTGTGAAAATTCGAACCGGATGGCCTCGTTGTGTGGGGTGACGATGACGACCTTGTCGTCGGCGGCGGCGAGAAGGTTCTCCGTCGGCTTGAGCGCGAACGGGACGCCGACGATGGCGATGAGCGCGAGGACGACGAGGGCGATGCGGAGTTTCATGAAATCAACCGCAGATGACGTGGATTGCGCGGGGATGATCTCACTTCCGGAGGATGACGACGTCGTCGGGTGCGGCGCTGGCGTGGAGGTCGCGGTCGGCGGAGCGGTGGGTGAGGTCAGGGTTCAGCTCGAAGATTTTGAGGGCTTCGGCTCCCGCTTGGAATTGATACTGCGCGATCTCGCCGAGGTAGATCGATTCGCCGATGCGGCCGGGGGTTGAGTTTTGCGGGGCAGCGGTGTCGCGGATGGTCCAGGCCTCGGGGCGGATCGAGAGGGTGACGGACTCGCCCGGGGTGGGGGTCCAATCCTTTTCCGCCACGACGCCTTCAAAGGTACCGATGGCGGTCTCGACCGTGGTGCCGGTCGTGATTTTTCCGGGAATGAAGTTCGTCTCTCCGATGAAGTCGGCGACGACGCGGGAGGTCGGGCGACGGTAGACCTCGGTCGGCGTGCCGATCTGGGCGATGTGGCCGCTCTCCAGGATGGCCATGCGGTCGGAGATCGAGAGCGCTTCCTTCTGATCGTGGGTGACGTAAATCGCGGTGAGGCCAAATTCTTTGCAGATGCGGCGGATCTCGGTGCGCATCTCGAGGCGGAGCTTCGCGTCCAGGTTGGAAAGGGGTTCGTCGAGGAGAAGGCAGCGGGGGCGGATGACGAGGGCGCGGGCGAGGGCGACTCGCTGCTGTTGGCCACCGGAGAGTTGGCCGATCTTGCGCTCGGCGTAGCTGTCCATGTGGACGGACGCGAGGGCCTCTTTCACGCGCCGATCGATCTCGGGTTTGGTAACCTTGCGTTCGACGAGGCCGAAGGCGACGTTCTGCGCGACGGTCATGTGCGGCCAGAGCGCGTAACTCTGAAACATCATCCCGGTGTTCCGCTGGTGGGGCGGGAGGCGGGTGACGTCGTCGTCGTTGAAGAGGATGCGCCCACCTTCGGGGACGTAGAAGCCGGCGATGTTCCGGAGGAGAGTTGTTTTTCCGCAGCCGGAGGGACCCAGCAGGAAGAAAAGCTCACCGGGTTCGATGCGGAAAGTGAGGCCGTCGAGCGCGACGTTGGATCCAAACTTCTTGGTGAGACTCTCGATGGAAATGGAAATCATTCTGGGCGGCAGATTGGCTAACGGATTCGCCCGAGGGGCGCAACGTTGGATGCGTTGGAAGCAGAGATCACGCCGATCAAGGTGGGGGAGGACGAAATTCTTTTTTTTTGACCTTTCCCAATTACGGACCGTGGCCATTGTCGAGGCAAACGGATCGTCCGGTTTTTTTGGGATACACGTAGGAGGGTTTTGCGAATTTCATCTGTCTCATCTTGGGTTCTGGCCTTTGGAATTGTGGCGTTGCTCGCCGTGGCGGGGCTTCTGTTTCTCAAGGTGGAAACCGGGGCGGCGATCGCGGGCGGCGCAGCGGTGGCGGCCGTGGTCGCGACGTTATGGTGTCGGGCGCAGTCGGCGCTCGATCGGGTCCGGGAAGCGGAGGCGCTCGTGGAGCCTTCGAAACCCAACGAGGGGGCGATTTTCGAGAGCAAGCTGATCGAGGCCATCGGCGAAGTCGTGTATCGTTACGATGTCGCGAAGGATTCGATTCAATACATCGGCAACACCGAGAGACTCTGTGGACGGACGCTGGCCGAGATGGGGACCACGGTAGCGGATTGGATGGAGATGATTCACGCGGAAGATCGGCCCCGCGTAGTTGCCCGTTTCGAGGAGGCGCAGGCGGATCGCCGGAATTTGAACGTCGACTACCGGATCCGCTCGGGCTGCGGGGGTTTCTATCGATGGATTTTGGATCGTGGGGCGCTGACCTTCGGCGAGAACGACGAAATGATAGCGATCGACGGGGTCTGCGCGGACATCGAGGATCGGAAGCGCAGCGAGGAGCGGTTTCGGCTGATTTTCGAGGATTCGCGCGACCCCCATTTTTTAGTCGCTTCCGGTGGGATCGTCGAGTGCAACGCCGCCGCGGTCCGGATGCTGGGGGTCGGCGGCAGGGACGAATTGATTGGCACGGAGCTCCGCCGGTTCTGGCCTGAGACGCAACCGGACGGACGGGCGACCGCGGCGATCGCTGAGCAGGTCGCGCGAGAGGCTCGCAGCGGAAAAACGAGCCGAGTCAACCTGACCAACGTGGACGCCCGGGGGAAGGCGTTCGTGGTCGAAGCGAGCACTTCGTCCCTCGAGCTGGACAATCATACCGACACCATGCTGGTCGTCTGGCGCGATCTGCGGGAAGTCGAGGCGGCGCGAAACAAACTGAGCACGAGCGAAAATCGTTACCAGCATCTGGTCGAGACGCTTCACCAGATCGTCTATCAAGCGGATGTCGAAGGAAATTGGACCTACCTGAATCCGGCTTGGGAGCGGGTGACCGGCTTCAGTGTCGGCGAGACTCTTGGCGAGCATTTCTCGCACTTCATCGCGCCGGGGGATCGTTCGAAGTTGCAGGAGATCCGCTCGCGGGAATTGTCGGGCCAGAACGGGTTCACGAAATTCGACATTCGCCTGAAATCACGAAATTGCCGCTACCGCACCGTCGAAGGCTGGTGCCGTCCGTTGATCGACGAAGCGGGTGACATTGTCGGGACGACGGGGATCCTCACGGACGAGACCGAGCGGCTGCAGGTCCAGCACGATTTGGAGGCTGCGAAGGAGGCCGCGGAGGCGGCGAACCGGGCGAAGGGCGAATTTTTGGCCGTGATGAGTCACGAGATTCGCACACCGCTCAACGGAGTGTTGGGATTTGCCGATTTGCTGAGGCAGACGCCGCTGAGTGAGACTCAAGATGAATACCTGCGAACGATCCGAGGCTGCGGCGATTCGCTCCTGACCTTGATCGATGACATCCTGGATTTCTCCCGACTGGAATCCGGTCACATGGAATTGGAGCGCCGCCCCTTGCAGTTGCGGGAGAGTGTCGAAGGGGTGTTGGACGTGCATTCCCACCGGGCGAACGACAAGGGGATCGAGATCGTCGGCAACTTTGCTTCCGACCTACCGGCGGAGATTCGGGCGGACGTGACGCGCTTGAGACAGGTCTTGTCGAACCTCGTCGGCAACGCGGTTAAGTTCACGGACGAAGGCCACGTTCTCGTGCGGGGGTGGGTCGAGGCCCGGCAGGGGGTGAAAGTGACGCTGGCATTTCGCGTCGAAGACACTGGCCCCGGAATCCCGCCGGACCAGGTTGGGAAGTTATTCCATCCGTTTGTGCAGGCGGACGCGTCGATGTCGCGGCGCTACGGTGGGACGGGCCTGGGGTTGGCCATTTGTCGCCGACTCGTCGAGGCGATGGGGGGCAGTATCGCGATCGAAGAGCGGACCGGCTGCGGGACGGCGATTGAGTTCTCCATCGTCGTCGAGGAATCGGAAGCGGCGGTCCCGGAACCGAGGTGGGCGGAGCGACGCGTCCTCGTGATTGATCGCAACGAAGTCGCGCGGAACACCTTGGTCGGGGTGCTGAGTCGGGCGGAGATCGTGGCGGTCGGATGCGCGACGAGCCGATCCGCGCTCAGCTGGATGGCGGGATCGGCGGGAATTGATTTGATTCTACTGAGTTCCACCACGGACGAGGTCGCGGGCGGGAGCGGGATGGTGGCGGTCGCCGAGCGGGCTGCGGAGTTGGACATCCCGGTGCTCGTGGTCCTGCCGTTGAATGGGCGCGGGTCGGAGGTCCCGGTCGACCTGCCCGGAGAGCGCGGACGGATTGCGAAGCCGGTCCATTTGGCGGCGCTGTGGCGGAGTCTGGAGCGGATTTTCTCCGACGCGGTCACTCCGGCGGAACCAGGCGCGACATCGGCCGACGTGGGACGGGAGATCGTGGTCGGAGGGTCGCTGTCGGTCTTGTTGGTGGAGGACAACCTCGTCAACACGAAGCTGATGCTCCGCATGCTGAGACTGCTGGGACCCGAGGCTGATCACGCGGCGGACGGAGAAGCGTGCCTGCAGCGGTGTGAGGACCGGACGTACGATCTGATCCTCATGGATGTCCAACTGCCCGGAATGGACGGAATCGAGACGACCGAACGGCTGAGAGCGCGGGGCTATCCCGGAGAAATCGTCGCGCTGACCGCGCACGCGATGCCGGAGGATCGGGAGCGGTGCTTGAGCGCGGGAATGAACGACTACCTAACCAAGCCGGTGCAAATGGAGCGCTTGCGCGAGACCCTGGCGGGCGTGAAGCGTTTGGGGTGATTGCGGGTCCCGTCGTCGGCCTAGTCGCGTGAAGGGACGGTCGTGCGTTGGCTTTGATCCGGTGCGGTCGACGTTCGCCGAGGTTCGTAGAGTTTGGACGGATGAAAGTTGATCGAAAAGAGGGAGCGAAGTGGGGACCCCTGGTGGGAGACGCGCTGGCGATGCCGGGGCATTGGTATTACGACCGGGAGGCACTGCGGCGGGATTACGGGGTGCTGCGCGACTACGCCGCCCCGCGGAACCCGCACCCGGACAGCATCCTCTGGCGGTCGGAATACACGGCGCTCAATGAGCGGGGCGAGATCCTGCACGATCAGGCGAGGTATTGGGGGCAACGCGGGGTGCATTATCACCAATTCCTCGCGGCGGGAGAGAACACGCTGAACTTCCAGCTCACGCGACTGCTCGCGGAGTCGTTGGCGGATCGGGGTCGCTACGACGGGGATGACTACCTCGAGCGCTACGTCGCCTTCATGCTCACGCCGGGATCGCACCGCGACACCTACGTCGAAGAATATCATCGGAAATTTTTCACCGCCTACGCGCGCGGCAGGAAGCCGCGGAAATGCGCGGGAAGCGACATTCACATCGGCGGGCTGGCCCACGTCGGGTTGCTGGCGGGATACTTCGCCGACGACGAGACGGCGGCGCTGGCGTCGGTGCGGGAGCACATTGGACTGACGCACCAGAGCGACGACGTGATGCGGGCGGGGGACGTGCTGACGCGGATCCTGGTCGCCGTGATCGGCGGGGCCGACCCGCACGAGACGATCCTGCGCTTGGGAACCGATTGGATCTCGGGGCGCAAGGTCGAGGCCTGGTCGCGCGAGCCGGACGAGGTTGTCATCGGGCGGCGGCTGAGTCCGGCGTGCTACATCGACGACGCGTTCCCGGCGGCGCTGTATCTGGCGTGGAAATACGCGGACGATTTCGAGGCAGGGGTCGTGGCCAACGCGATGGTCGGCGGCGACAATTGCCATCGGGCGGGAGTCGTCGGAGCGTTGCTCGGAGCAGCGGTCGGGCTCGGGGGCATTCCGGAGCGGCTCCGCGACGGCTTGCTCGCGCGTAGCGCATCGTAAAGTAGGGACGTCGGTCCCTTGGCGTTCCTGACTGTCTCGCGAGTGGCTAATTGGAGTGATCGTGTGCGGGCTTCGAACGGCGTGGCGACACGGGCTGATCGATGGGCGACTCGGCTGAGAGCCTGGGCGCGAAAAGGACTCGGCGCCATCCCCGGGGGCACGAAAAAGCGGAGGCCTGAGTGGGCCTCCGCTTTGAGAATCGCGACGATTGACGCGGGAACTTACAGGTTCTCGAGGTTCGTCCCGGTCTCCGCCTGGTCGCCGCTGTTCATCTCGCGCATGCGGGCGCGGAGGCGGTCCAGGCGGGCGGCCTGGTCGCTGAGCGACTGCTTGAGCTGGGTGCGGGCTTCTTCGCTGGCCTTGAGCTCAGCCGCGACTTGGTCGAGCTGCTTCTCGGCGGCGGCGTGCATCTCTTCGGCCTTCTTCTTGGCCGCGATCGCGGCCTCACTTTGCTCACGGAAGAGGTTGGTCTGATTGACGACGTTCTCGGTCGACTTTTTGTCGGCGGCGGCGGCCTTCTCGTTCGCGGCGATTTTAGCCGTGGCTTCGTCGAGAGACTTCTTCAACTCGGCGGTGCGCTTCGTCATTTCTTCCTTGGTCGCTTTGAGGTTTTTGACCTGATCGCCGAGCTTGGCGACCTGCTCGCGGTTGCCGGACTTTTCGTCGGAGAGCGCCTTGATTTGGGCCTTCAGGTCGGCGTTGGTCTTCTCGAGAGCGGCAAGCTTCTCGCCCGATCCCTTCGCTTTCTTGGTCTCGGCGGCGAGGGCGGCCTGCGATTTATCCAGCTCGCCTTGGGTCGACTTCGACGATTTGCGGAGTTCGGCGTTCTCTTTTTTTAGAGCGACGCGCTCGGCGGGGGCTTCGAGCTCGCTCTTCACGTTGTCGAGCTGCTTGTTGAGCTTGGCGACCTCCTGAAGGGTCCCGTCCATCTCGCTGCGAAATTTCATGAGCATTTCGTAGGCTTCTTCGCCGGAAGCCAGCTGTTTTTTGTAATCCTCAGCCTGAGCCTTGTATTTCGCTTCACTGGCGCGGACGGCCTTGAGCTCACCCTCGATCTGGGTCAGGCGGCTTTGCATCTCGGCCTGTTGCTCACGGCGGGTGTCGAGCTCTTTGATCGCGAGATCACGCTGGGCGAGTGCTTCCTCGACCTGAGTGCGGGCCTGCTGGAGGACGCCGACGAGCGAGTCGAAGCTGGAGTCGATGACGGAACCGGGAGTTGGCTTGTCGGCGGCCTTCGGGGCTTCCTTCTTCTCGGAAGCGCTTTTCTCGGGGGCCGGGGTTGACGTTTGTTCGTTGGCGGCTACAGCCGTGAGACCGGTGGACGCGAGGAGCGTGGCACCAAGAAGGAGGTGTTTTCGAAGTGGGATTTTCATAATTTGGAACGACCCGCGGGTCGACTGGAGGCTACACAGTTTCGGTCGTCGTGAAAGGGGGTTTCGGGCGCGGGCGGGATTTCGCTGGTCAATCGAGAGAGCGGTTTCGCAGACTCCGCGTCCTATGTCTTCTGTTCTCGTTGTCGGCTCAATCGCTCTGGATACCATTAAAACTCCCGTGGAGGAACACGCCGACCTGCTCGGCGGCTCGGCCTCGTACGCGGCGGTCGCGACCAGTTTCTCGGCTCCGGTGAACTTCGTCGGCGTCGTGGGCGAGGATTTTCCCAAAGAACACATCGAGCTGCTCAAAAGCAGGAACATCGACGTCGAGGGGTTGCAGATCGTCCCGGGCAAGACCTTTCGTTGGTCGGGCGAATACATGTGGGATCTCAACACTCGCGAGACGCGCTCGGTGGAGCTGAACGTCTTCGAGCACTTCGAGCCCACGCTGCCGGAGCGTTACCGGGACGCGAAGATCATCATGCTGGCCAACATCGGGCCGGAACTGCAGCACCACGTGTTGGATCAGGCAACGGCCCCAGAGTTCGTGATCGCCGACACGATGGATCTCTGGATCGACATCGCGAAGGAGTCGCTCGTCAAGCTGGTCGCCCGGGTGAACCTGCTCATCCTCAACGACGGCGAAGCGCGGCAGCTCACCGGTGAGACGAGCCTCATCCGCGCCGGTCGGAAGATCCGCGAGATGGGCGCGGACTTCGTCGCCATCAAGAAAGGCGAGCACGGCTGCCTGCTCTTCGGCGAAAGTAATTTCTTCAGCTGCCCGGCGTATCCGTTGGAAGACATTCATGACCCGACCGGGGCGGGGGACACCTTCGCGGGCGGCGTCGCGGGCTTTCTCGCCAAGAGCGACGAGCCGGTGACCTTCGACCGCCTCAAGCAAGCCGTCGTCTACGGCAGCGTCCTCGCCAGCTTCAACGTCGAGGCTTTCTCGCTCGAGCGCCTGAAAACGGTGACCGAGGACCAGATCGCGGGCCGCTTCCGGACCTTCCGGATGCTGAGTCAGTTCGCGGAGATCTGAGGATGCCAGTCAAGTCCTGGGGGTGACGATTTCACGGCGGTGGGTAGCCGGGTGGACCCGACGACGCGCTCGGTCACGGTGCGGGCGGAACTGCCCAATGACGAACTCCTCCTCAAGCTCGGTTTACTGATGACGGTGAACGTGATCGGGGCGCGGCGGCGAGCGTGATCGAGACGCGGATCACGGAGGTCATCGAGGAGCGGATCGCCGGGATCGAGGGGGTCAGCTTCATCGAATGAGTGGGCGAAGACGGGGAGTCGCGGATCTCGATCGAGTCCAACCCCAACCGCGACGTCGACGCGGCGGCCAATGACATCCGCGATCGGGTGTCCGGCCTCCTCGACAATCTGCCGGACGAGGACGTCATCATGGGGCTGAATCTCTCGAGCGACCGGTTCACGGTCCCCGAGCCGACGGGTTACGCCGAGCGCTCCCAGGTGGCGGTGTTCGTGCCGATTGCATTTCTGGAGGAAGACATCGGTCGGTTGTCCGCGGAGTTTGCTTTGACGATGGCGCCAGCGGTCTGCTTTTCGAGTCTCATTGCGCTGACCCTCTTGCCGACGAGTCTCGAGAATATCTGCGTGCGATCCGAGCGCTCGGGTGAGCTGATTCCGTGGTCGAACGTCGTGAGCGTGCGAGAATTTGCCGATTCGACTTCTCTGAACCGTTACAACCGGGTCCTCGAGAATCTGCCCGAGACGGCGATGGTGGACTACAAGGGGCAGTCGCAGGAGCCGGGGGAGGCAGCAAACTACGTGCGGTCGATTATCCCTGAGCCGATTCGTCAACGGAGCGAGCCAGCGCTTCAACCGCCGGGGTGGGTGGGAGGTGCGGGCCGGGCGGGTGATCGACAAACCGATTGCCAAAGGCGGCGGCTTTGGCGGTAATTTCGACCATGCTTTCTGCACGGCGAGAATTTTTGGATGCGTTTCTTGGGGCCCTCGGGGCGGCGGAGATCGTCGAATTTTTCGAGCGGCCTTCGGAGGTGTGGGGGAGGATTCGGTTCGCGGAGGATTTCGAGGTGCTCGATTTGTCGGGCGACGACGGGGAGTTTCAGGAGTTTGTCTGGCGGGTGAGCGAGGGGAACGTGCCTTCGTTGCTGGCGTATCGGATCGCCGCGGTCATGCACCGGTATCAGCTGCTGCACATCGATAAGCTGCGGGTGTCGCGGGAGGCGTTGCTCGAGAGCTTGCGGGCGGAATACGGAGAGTCGGTGGGCGACGGAGAATTTGCGATGGCGCTGGAGGAGTTGTTTGCGATCGAGGTGCCGATGGTGGATGACGGCGAAGAGATGGACGTGTTTTTTATCCACGGGTAGCCGGGTGCTTGCGGGAGGCGGCTCCCCGGCTTGACCCTAGTGATCGCAGATGCAGGCGTATTCAGCGTAGTCGCAGGTGGGGCACTGGGCGAGGTTGACGGTGATGCGCTCGGTGACCGTCTCGCCGTCCGGGAGGGGGGTGATTCGCAGAACGGCGGGGACGGCGTTGCCTTCGGGGAGTGGGGCGTCGGAGACGAGGGTGCCGTCGGACTGGGTGAAGCTCAGCTCGGTGGGATTCGAGCGGTCGCCGGAGATGACTTCGGCGGTCTGCTCTGCGATGGGAATCGGCTTCAGAGCGTCGTCGAGGAAGGTGAGCTGAACGCGGCGGTCGTCGAGAACGAGGAACTCGGCGTGGGGTTCGACGCTGGTGATGACGCGGCCGCCGTTCGGGCCAGCGACTTTGGCGCCGTGATCGTCGTCGGCGTGGAGGGTCGCCAAGGTGAGGGCGGCGAGCAGGGTGAGGATGCTTTTGGTTTTCATGGTTGTTTTTGGTTTGAGGTGAGTGATTACAGCGTTGCTGGGGCTTCGCGTTGGATGGCGCGGGTGGCTGCGTTTTTGCCGATGAGGCTGAAGATCGCCGGGGTGACGCCGAGGCCGAGGAGCGTGGACGTAAATAGTCCGCCGACGATGACGACGGCGACGGGGTGGAGGATTTCTTTCCCGGGCTCGCCGGCGGCGAGGACGAGCGGGATCAAGGCGAAACCGGCGGAGAGCGCGGTCATGAGGACGGGGATCAATCTTTCCAGCGTGCCGCGCTCGATCATGGCGCGGCTAAATTCTTCACCTTCGTGCTGCATGAGGTGGAGATAGTGCGAAATGAGCATCACGCTATTGCGGGCGGCGATGCCGGCGACGGCGATGAAGCCGACGAGGGTGGCGATGCTGATGTTGTCGACGACGGCCCAGGTGAGGAGGAGCCGCCGATGATGGCAAGCGGGATGTCGCAGAGGACCTGGAGGGCGAAGACGGGCGTGCCGAAGTAGTGGGTGAGGAGGACGCCGATGACGACGAGGACGAGCGCGGCGAAGAGGGTGATGCGACGGGCGGCGTCCTGACGGGCGAGGAATTCGCCCTCGTAGCTGACGAAGTAGCCTTCGGGGAGGGCGACGTTCCCGGCGACTTCGGTCTGGAGGCGGGTGACGAGGCCAGCGAGGTCGCGTTCGGTCGGATTAATGCTGACGACGAAGCGGCGTTGGGTGTTCTCGCGTTGGATGACGTTGGGGCCCTTGGCCTCGCGGAGGTCGGCGACGGCGACCAGCGGGACGCGGCGTCCGGTCGGAGCGGTGAGAACCATTTCTGCAAGCCGGTCGGGGTTTTCCCGCCATTCCTCGGAGAGGCGGACGACGAGGTCGATGGTGCGCTGGCCTTCGGTGAGTTCGGCGACGACTTCGCCGCCCATGAGGGTGGCGAGTTGGTCGTTGATGCCGCCGGGGGTGAGGCCGTGGGCGCGAGCGCGGTCGCGGTCGACTTCGAGGCGGAGTTGGGGAATGAGGGCCTGCTGCTCGACGCGGGCGTCGCCGAGGCCGGGGATCGAGACGGCGACGGCCTGGATCTCGTCGCCGAGGCGGCGGAGGGTGGCGAGATCGGGGCCGAAGATTTTGACGGCGACCTTGGCGGAGACGCCCGAGAGCATGTGGCCGATGCGGTCGGCGAGCGGGCCGGAGAGGGCGGTGAAGGTGCCGGGGATCGTCGCCATCTGTTCGCGGATCTCGGCGCGGACTTCGTCGCGGGGGCGGCCGCCGGGTTTGAAATCGATGTCGAATTCCACGGTCGAGACCGGGACGACGTGGTCGCCGCGTTCGGCGCGACCGACGCGGCGACCGACGCTGCGGATTTCGGGGATGGCGAGGAGGAGTCGGTCGGCGACGGCGGCGACTTCGTTGGTTTGGGTGAGGCTGGTGCCGGGGGCGGTGGTGAGGGCGGCGAGGACGGTCTCTTCCTGGAAGGCGGGGAGGAAATCCTTGCCCATGAGTGGATAGACGGTGGCGGCGAGGGCAAGGAGGATGCCGGCGACGGCGAGAACGAGGAGCGGGGCGTCGAGGGCGAGGCGGAGCCAGGTGTTTTTCAGCAACCACTTGAGCGCGGCGACGAGGCGGTTGTCGCCGTGGACCTGGCCGGGCTTCGGGCGGAGGAGGAGGGAGCAGAGAACGGGGATGACGGTGAGCGAGACGACGAACGAGGCCGCCATGCTGACGATGGTCGCGATGCCGATGGGCGTGAAGAGGCGACCCTCGACGCCGCTGAGGCCGAAGAGCGGGAGGAAGACGAGGATGATGAAGACGGTGGCGTAGAGGATGGAATTTCGCACCTCGCCGGAGGCCCGGGCGATGACGTCGAGGCGGGGGTGCGGGACGTCACGGGCGGCGTTTTCCCTTAATCGGCGGAAGACATTTTCCACGTCGATGATGGCGTCGTCGACGACCATGCCGATGGCGACGGCGAGGCCGCCGAGAGTCATGGAGTTCACGCTGATGTCGAAAGCGTCGAAGACGAGGAGCGTGATCGCGAACGAGAGCGGGATGGCGGTGAGGGTGATGAGGGTCGTCCGGACGTTGAAGAGGAAGAGGAGGATGACGAGCGAGACCATGATCGCGCCGTCGCGGAGGGCCTCCACCAAGTTGTGGACGGCGTGGTCGATGAAGTCCGCCTGGCGGAAGAGCGGCGTGATCTCGACGCCGGCGGGGAGGGCGGTTTGGAGTTCGGCGATGGCGCGCTCGACTTCGGCGGTGAGGGTGAGGGTGTCGAAGCCGGGGGATTTGGTGACGCTGAGGATCACGCCGGGGGTGCCGTTGACGGCGGCGTCGCCGCGCATGGGTTCGACGTCCCAGGTGACGGTGGCGACGTCGGCGAGGGTGATCGGGCGGTCGTTGACGGTCTTGACGACGGTGCGGGCGATGTCGTCGAGGTCGGTGGTCATGGCCAGATTGCGGACCATGAGCTCCTGCGGACCGGAGGTGAGGAAGCCGCCGGTGGTGTTCGTCGCAGCGTGGGCGGCGGCCGTTCTCACTTCGTCGAGGGTGACGTCGAAGGCGAGAAGGCGGTTCGGATCAGGTTGGATTTGGATCTGCTTCACGCCGCCGCCCATGGCGAGGACTTCGGCGATGCCGGGAATGCTTTGGAAGCGCTGGCGGACGGTCCAGTCGGCGAGGGTGCGGAGGTCGCGCGGAGCCACGGTGTCTTCCGGACTGCGGAGGCCGACGAGCAGGATCTCGCCCATGAGCGAGGCGACGGGGGTCATGAAGGGGGTGACGCCCTCGGGGAATTCGACGGTTTGCATCCGCTCGTAGACGAGTTGGCGGGCGGCGTAGACGTCGGTGCTCCAGTCGAACTCGACGAAGACGAGGGAGAGCGCGACGTCGGAGGTGGAGCGGAGGCGGGTGACGCCGCTGACGCCCATGAGGGCATTCTCGAGCGGGACGGTGACGAGGGTCTCGACCTCCTCCGGGGCGAGGCCGGGGGATTCGGTGAGGATGGTGACGGTGGGCTTGGTGAGATCGGGGAGGACCTCGACGGGGAGCTGGGTCGCGGTGCGGGTGCCCATTACGAGCAGGATCAGCGCGCCGATGAGGATCAACGGACGGTGCGCGAGCGAGAAGCGGATGAGGCGGTTCAGCATCGGGTCAGGCGGTGCGGCGGCGGACGACGGCGGCGATCAGGAGGAGGAAAAGAACCGCGCAGGTGATGGCGAGGAAGAGCGTGAGGGAATTGCTCGGTGCCGGGACGGCTCCGGGGTTGGCGGCTTCGGCGCGGCGGGCGCGTTCGGAGGCGGTGAGTTCCGAGCCGTCCTCCGCGTGTTCGTGGCCGTGGGCGGCGTCGAGGGCTTCCTTCAGCGAAATGCCGGCGTTGCCGCCGGCGAAGCCGAGGAGGTAGCTGCCGGTGGTGACGACTTCGTCGCCGGGGAAGAGGCCGCTGACGATTTCGACGGATTGGTCGTTGCGCAGGCCGAGTTCGACCGGGGAACGGTGGAAGGCATTGGGGAGTTCGAAATCGCGGACGTAGACGACGCGGTTGGTCGGGTCGCCCTGGATGGCGTCGCGGGGGATGGACATGACGTCCTTTCGCTCTGCGACGATGATGGAAAATTCCGCGCGCATGCCGGGGCGGAGCAGGTGATCGGGATTTTTTACCACGAACGCCGCCTCGACGGTGCCGGCCTCGGAATCAGCGTGGGCGCCGAGATGCTCGAGCTTTGACTCGTAGGGCGTGGGGCCGACGGCCGGAATCGTGATGCGGGCGGGGATGCCCGGAGTGAGCCGGGCGGCGAGGTGCTCGGGGACGCGGGCGATCGCGTAGACGGAGTCGATGTCGATGATCTCGGCGAGGGACTCGTCGGGGTGAACGGGTTTGCCGATGGCGACATTGGTCGTCGTCACGAGTCCGGACATCGGCGCGGCGAGGGTGATGGTCGGTGGCGGGGCGCCGGGCTGGCGGCTTTCGACGATCACGGCGGGGTCGCCCTTTTTGATGAAATGATCGTGCTGGATGAAAACTTCCGTGGCGCGCCCGGCGATCCGACTGCTGACGGCGGCACTGTGACCGGGGAGGATGTCGACGGTGCCGAGAGCGAACACCGTTTCTTCGAAGTCAGTTTCCTCGGCAGCGGCGAGCTCGATTCCGAGATTTTTGACCGCGGCGTCGGTGAGGATGATCGGTGGCTCCTGAGCAATCGCTGGACCGGCGAGGAGAGCGAGGATCAGAACGATGGAAAATCGAGTGTTCATGGTTCGGTCACGGTGAGCCAGCGGGCGTGGGCGAGGTGGTAGGCCTGGCGGGCGGTGAGGGCGGAGGACTCGGCTTCGGCGAGGCGGGTGCGGGCGTTGAAGAGGGTCAGGAAATCGAGCTCGCCTCGCTGGTAGGCGGCTTCGGTCGAGGAGAGTTGCTCGCGGGCGGCGGGGAGAAGTCGGGTTTCGAGGGTGCGGGCGGCCTGGAAGGTGGCAACGAGGATGCGGTGGGCGGCGTCGGCTTCGTTGCGGAGGGTCAGGCGGAGGGCGGCAAGCTCGGCGCGGTGACGGGTGGCGATTGCGGTCTGCTCGGCGACGGCGCCGGTGCCGTTTTGCCAGAGCGGGAGCGGGATGCTCACCCGGACGCCCGCGATGGCTTCATTCTCGAAACCTCCGTCTTCGGCCGCGAGGCGCTCGCCCTCGTAGAAAACGCCGACGCCGATGTCGTCCCAGCGGGAGGCGTGGGCGAGGGAGACGGAGGTGTCGCCAGATTCGACGGCGAGTTCGGCGAGGCGGATGGGGGGCAGCGCGGGAGGGCGGTGGCTGGGGGGAGAGGGAGCGATGGCGGGAAGCGAGGCGTCCAGCGTTGGGTTGTACGGTTGGCCGAGCAGGGTGGCTAGGCGCTCGGCGGCGGCGATCTTGGTGGCCTGCAGGCCCGCGAGTTTGGTGGCCTCGGTCGTGGCGGCGAGGCTGGCCTGGCTGGCCTCGAGGGTGGAGGCGAGGCCTTCGGCGGATTGGGTCGTGAGCGACTCGGCGAAGGTTCTTAGGGTGTTGATTTGGCGCTCGAGGAGGTCGATGGCGGCTTGGGTGGTGGCGAGTTCGACCGTGGCGGCGCGGGCGCTGCCGGCGAGGAGGCGGGCGCGGTCGGCGATTTCGAGGCGGGCCATTTCGATCTGGATCGCGGAGAGGTGGCGCTCGTGGGCGAGGCGGGCCGTGACGGGGAAGCGCTGGGTGAAGGCGACTTCGACGCGGGCTTGGGCGTCGGGGCCAGCACCGAGCTCGGCGGACAATTCGGGGTTGGCAAGGCGACCGGTGGTGCGGGCGCTGCCTTCCGCCTCCGCGACGAGGTGGCGAGCGGCGGCGAGTTGGGGATTATTGGCAAGCGCGAGGGTCGCCGCCCGCTCGGGATCGAGAGGCGGCCCGGCGTGGGCGATCGACGTGACCGCAAGGAGTGAGATGGTGATGAGACGCATCCGGGACTCAGAAATGGGCTCCGGGTGGTAGGCGATTCGGACGATACTGGCCGAAGCAGCCAGTCCCCGGGGGAAGCTGACGACGAAGGGGATGCGCCCGGTGCGTCCACGACTCAGCCGGGGATGCGACGAGCGGATGTCGTCTTGGCGCTCAGCGAGGAGCGAGCCGTCGGCGGCGAAAATCGACACGTCCACGTGGGCGGCGGCGGGGATGTCCTGACCGAGCGCTCGCTTGAAGCTACCGGTGACGAACAGCTTGTTGGCGCGGGTGGCGAGTTGGCCGTTGGTGAGAGCGCCGCTGGGGGCGATGGTGGTCTGGATTGAAGGCGGTTGGATCGTTGGGGATCCGGCGATCAGCGTGGTGCTGAAAGCGGCGAGGGCGATGAGGGTGGATGCGGAGAGGCGTTGGTAATTTTTCATGATTTGTCCTGATTGGTGCGGCCCGGAATTGGTACGGGTTGCGCGGGGTTTGAGAGATGACCGCGGCGTGATGGCGCCGGGGGATGAGGCGGATGTGCCTCGTCAAACGCTGGTCGTGGGCGCGATGCGCCCGCGACGAATCAGGACAGTTGCGGGGGGTAATCGATCTCGCGCGACGGTCCTTCGACGGGACGCTGATCGCGAACGGGGAGCGGACGGATGGATGCCGTCAGGAAAAGCGAGCCAGAATCGCCCGAGGTGGCGAAGAAAGCGGGTCCGTGAGCGTGCCAGCAGGTGTGCCCGATCGGGCAGTCGGAGTCGTTGGTGGGTGGCTGCTCCTGCGGCGCGGTGGATTGTTCACCGTGGCAGCACGGATCGGCGTGGACGTGCGGGAGCTGGCTGCCGCCAATCAAGAGGACCGCGATGGCCCAGATGAGTTGAAGATGGCGGCGAAGGACAAACACTGAGGGACGGAGTAGCCCGGGGCGTCCGGATTTGCAAGCGGGAAGCCAGTGATCGGTGATTGAGAAATGAGATGCGCTACCGAGTCAATGACGGGGTGAAATCACTTGCGGCCTACGCGGACGGATGGCAAATTGTTGAAACGAAAAACGGCCGCGTGGTAGGACACGCGACCGCTTTGCGGTTGACCACGGATGTTTCGGCACCGGGTTGACCGTGGCGGATTCATCTCCGCCGGATGTTCCTTCGAGAGGCGGCTTTTTTAAGCCGCCTCTTGTGTGTCCGGCTCGGTCCGCGGTTTGCGGGTGAGACCGGAGCGCCGCTCGGTCCGGGTTTTGTAGCCCAGTGAACGGTAGAGGGGAGAGTCTTCCCCGTGCGCGGGTGAGCCCTTGATCGAGTTGACGACGAGCAGATACTGCCCGATGCCAACGCGATCGGTGGCTGACCGGGCCGCCATCATGCTGGCCCGCTCCTGATCCAACCAGGCGATACGCCGACGGTTCGTGAAGACAGGTGCTGTGGCGGTGCGGAACTCCTCGAGCGTCATGCCGCCGAAGCTGGCATCCGCTGAGAGTTCCTCCCAGGCACGAAGGAGATTCTCCAGGCTGACGTTTATTGGACGTTTAACCATGATTTTAATGAAAATCCTCTGTGTTTAGTTGAGTTGCGCGCGGCGGGACGGACGCAGGGACCCGGATCGACCAGTCCGGGTATGCTGCCAATCACGAGACACGGGTTCGACCCGGTCCGGCACTCGCCGGTGAGTCGGAAATTCGCTGGAAAGAAAAACCCGCGGCCGATCAAAGGGCGCGGGCGTCGGGGAGAGCGCGGGCGTCGGGTCGACGTCCGGCGGTTGGAGGGGGAAGACGGTATCGAGCGAAGTCGCGTCGCCCGCCCAGACGACGAGGCCGATCTCGCCCGCCACCCCGGCGACGATCCGCTCGTTGGTGAGCACGACACTCGCCGAGTGATCCGCGAGGAAGAGCAATTCCTCCTCCCGCCGGGTCATGCCCTTAGGAAGACGCTCGCGGAAGACTTCGAAAAACCCCGCGTGCGGCTCGGCGACGGCGGTGAGGTGGAGATGGCCCGCCGCGAGCAGCGGATCGACCGCCGCCGACCGCGACCGTTGGTAGGCCGACGGGATCCACGCCACGATCCGCCGCCGGGGCCAACAGGCCGTCCAGTTGGCGACGTGCAGCGCGCGGAGGAGATCGGGATCGTGGATGGCCAGGTTCATGGGAAGATTTCGAGTGCCGCGCGGAACTCCTCCTCCGGTTGCGCCGCCAGCGAGGCCGCCTTGGCGATGGTGATGCGGCCCTCGGCCACCGCGCGGTCGAGTAACGCCGCGAAGCGCTCGGGTTTCTCGGGGAAAGGGCAGGAGCCCGGATCGTTCCGCCGGTAGCCGCGGGCATTCCAGCTCGTCCAGAAGCGCTCCATCGTCGAGGGCGCCATCAGGTCCAGGTCCTGCGCCCGCCGCATGATCGCCGCACACGAGATCCCGTAGCGGGCCTTCAGCCGGATCAACTCCGTCGTCGTCACCTTCTGGCGATGACCGCCGAACGCTTCGCGGAAGATCGGCAGAGGCATCAGCATCGCTCCGGCAAACCGCATGCAGAGCGAATGTTGTTCCTTCTCGGAGAACTTCGGGTCAAATTTCAGCACCACGTGCCCCAGCTCGTGCAGGGCGGTGAATCGCCGCCGGTCCGTGGTGAAGGCCGAGTTCAGCGCGATGAGGTCCCGCCCGCCGGCCTGCCCGCAGAATCCGTCGAACTTCTCCGACGCCTCCTCGGCGTAAATCATGAGGTGTTGCGACTCGAGCAGTGCGAGGACGGACTGGATCGGCGCGTGCCCCAGCTTCCACGCCTCCCGGAGCTGCACGACGGCGGATTCCATCATCTCCGCATCCTCGATGACCGTGTCGCGCAGCGGGTTCTCGAATTTCGCCCCGATCCCGAAGAATTCCTCCAGCTCGGCGTAGCGCTCGAAGAAATCCGCCGCGTGCTCCCGCAGCGCCATCTCCTCCGACTTCAAGAGGCTCGACCGCTTGCGGAACTCCACCTTGCCCAGTTGCACCCGCACCGGCCGCTCGAAGAAATCCTCATCCACCCCGAGCGCATCGACCAGCGCCGAGAGGACGTCTGGCGAGGGGCGCATCGCGCCATTCTCGTATTTGCTGAGGGTCGCCTTCGTCACCAACCCGTCGAGCGCCTCCACCAACCCCTGCAGCGACCAAGCCCGCATCGTGCGAGCCTGCCGCAGCCGGTAGGCGAAGAGATTGGGAACGAGTTCAGTCGGCATTGGAATAGTTCGGTGGCGTGGAAACAAAATGCGTAATTCTCCAGAAAACGTCAATAGAAAAAGCACATATTGTGGGTAAATGTTTCAGAAACACTACAGGTTGTGGTTTTGGGGATAACTTGTGAATTCAGTGTTAAACAAAATTCAGGTGAATTTCATCCGGATGTTGCTTCGCTCCCGCGCCCTGCAACGACGTTCCGCGAGGCCGGATCCTTCCTCCGGACGCCGGGGACCTCGTTCCAACGGTCCGGGACATCACGACTTCCGCGCAGAGCCTCGATCCAACCGCCTGGAACGTCGTTCCATCGGTCGGCAACGTCGTGACAACGCGCCGGAATGTAGCTCCATCAAATCGGAAACTCGTTGCAACGCTCGAGAGGCTTCATTCCACGCTCGGGAGGATCGTTCCGGGCGGGCGGATGGCTTCGTCGAGCCGTCAGGGATTGGCCGTGATACGGGCTTTTTCGTCCGGAGTGACGAGCGGGCTCTCGAGAATGGCTGATTGGATATCCGCAAGCAGGGATGCCGGGATGTCCTTGTGGTGGCGGATTTCCTTCCGACTAAAGAGATCGACGAACTCGTCCAGTGACTTGGTAAAAATGGAGTTGCCGTCGACGACGGAAGGTTTGCGCAGCTCGTCGTAGAGCCCGGGATCGAGTTCGACGAGCGTCCCCGGGAGATCGCGTCGAAACCGCTTCACCTTCTCGACCTGGGAGGTGATGACGGTGAGGAGGAGCACCTCGCTTCCAACGGGATCGCGATTGACGACGATGAAAAAGTGCGGTTCAGCGGAAGTGAGAGCCCTTTCCGTAAAATAATAGACGCTCCCGGGCCGCAAGGTCAGGCGCAGTTCCCACGGAACCTCGGGCATCTTAGCGCCAGCGCGATTCGAAGCCGGCTGTGGCGGCGAGCATTTCCCGGCGATCCTCTTGATCTTCCTTGGTGAGAGAGTGGCAGGGATCTGCGTCGTTCGATTCCGGATCGAGCAGAAAATCGGCGTAGTCCATGGGGGTGCGAGAGACTCCAGGGCCAGCGAGCGCAGACTCGTGGCGCTTCCATTCCGGATAGGCGTGGGTCAGTTCGGCCAGTTGGAACTGTTCGATGTGACCAAAGGTTCGCCAGGCGAAATCGAGCGCTTCGAAGTCCGATTCGGACAAAGTCCCGCCATCCACCGCTGCGCGGCTGAGATAGGCATGGCGGTCGTCGGGCGCTGGTCGGAGGAATTGTTCGGCGTAGGAGCGCTCGTTGGCCGAAAGAAATTCGCTCAGTTCGGCGAGGTCCTTTGATCCCGAGGCGACCGGGCCGTAGGGCATGGCCAGATATTCGTCGTTGGTCACCGGTCGGCCAAACTTCCGAAAGTGGTAGCGATCGGCAAAAAAGACCAGCTTCAGCGCTTTCAGCTTATTGATTCGGTTGCCGGACTGCCGGGCGAAGAAATTCAGCGCCTGGGTGGCTTTGCGATGTGAAAACGAGAAGGGCATGGTCAGGTTTCCGAGCGAGAACCGTCTTGCAACTTGGGAAGTTACCACTGATGTCAATCGTTCTCACCTCTGAATGTAATGATGTCCATCTGGCGGTGAGACGCGCTGGCTCTGGGCGCACCTTGCCACGAGGAGGGCGCGAGGTGCGATTCTCTCCGATCATCGCGAATCTGTAACGCCCAACCCGTGGTCGGTGATGAAAAAACCAAAGCTCACCTCGATCTTTCAGCACCCCGCAGCGATTCCGATCCAGTTCGTGATCGCGAACCGTGTTTCCATCGCCAGAGTTCTGGGGGATGTTGCGGAGTTTCTGGAGCACGGAAGATTCGGGATTCGGGCATCGGATGCGAACGCCGGAGATGCAGCGAAATCGTAGCGGCAGTAAAAATCGCCTTCGCACGATTCTCGCAAGGAGCGGGTTCGTAATCATCGCTCCTGATTTGTGCGAACCCTGCTCCCGTCGGTGCGGAGATTCTTTGCAGCTTTTCCTCGGGCGGTGAATGGCGGTAGTCTCCGCGGCTTCGATGCAGAACGTCCTCCCGCTCCCGACACCCGGCCATGGCTTCTGAGAAATACGCGCATCTGTCACGCGAGCAGTTGATTCAGGTGCTGGAGGCGCGGGACCGGCGGGCGAAGTTCGGCCGTGTGGGAGGCAGACGAGATCGAGCGGGATAACAAGCTCAATGGCGATTTCGTCGGGCTGGACCTCGTGCCGGAGCACTCGTGCGGGGACGCTCCGTGGCGGAATCTCATCATCGAGGGCGATAACTTCGACGCGCTGCGGCATCTCAAGATGTGCTTCGCCGGGCAGGTGAAGTGCATCTACATCGACCCGCCCTACAACACCGGGAACCGCGACTTCGTCTATAATGACCGCTTCGTGGACCGGGAGGACTCGTGGCGGCACTCGAAGTGGTGCGAGTTCATGTTCCAACGGCTCTCGCTCGCTCGCGAACTGCTCCGGCAGGACGGCGTAATCTTCGTGTCGATCGATGACAACGAAATGGCCGCGCTCTCGCTGCTTATGAAGCGCGTGTTTGGGGAGGGGAATTTTGTGGCAAATATTATCTGGGAAAAATCTTACACAGCGAATCAAACCGCAAAGTTTGTATCGGACAATCACGACTTCATCGTCGTTTACTGTGCTAATGCGGCTTCGTTCAAGATGGGACGTCTCCAACGGACAGATGAGCAGAAAGCAACTTTCAGAAATTCAGACAATGATCCTCGTGGACCTTGGAAAGCTGAGAATCTCTCAGCGGGAAAGATTTATGCGGCTGGACAGTTTAAGATAGCCGGGCCCACGGGCAAGGAGTTCCTACCTCCAAAAGGACGTTATTGGCGGTGCAATGAAGACCAATACGAAAAGTGGTTGGAAGATGGGCGGATCACTTTTGGCTTGAAGGGCGATGGTCGGCCAATGCTCAAAAAATACCTCCATGAAATGAAGGACGAGCTTACACCGCGAACTTGGTGGCCTCATCAGGAAGTTAGTTCCAATAAGCAGGCGAGTATTGATCTTAAAAAGCTCCTTGGGGTTGATTCGGAGGTGTTTTCAACGCCTAAGCCTCTTGCTCTAGTGGATCGTATTCTGCGTTTGAGCACCGGCCCGGACGACCTCGTCCTCGACTTCTTCGCTGGCAGCGGGACGACGGGGCACGCGGTGTTAAAGTTGAACGCGGAGGACGGGGGTCGGCGGCGATTCATTTTGGTATCGAACACGGAGGCGACGGCGGACGAGCCGGAGAAGAACTTGTGCCGGGACGTGTGCGCGCGGCGGGTGGCGAACGTGATCGGCGGGTATGGGGACGTGCTGGGGACGGGTGGGGATTTTGCGTATTTGCGGACGCGGCGGGTGCCGGTCGGCAAGTTGTTGGAGATCGACCACGCGCAGGTGTGGCTGGCGCTGCAGTTGATGCACCGCGAGACGCTGGAGCCCTTCGCGGACGCGCCGTGGCTGTGGAGCGGAGACGAGGAGTCGGCGGTGGCTTACGTGCCGAGATTCCGGGCGGAGGATTTGCCGGCGCTGCGCCAGGCGGTGAAGCGGAGCGCGGCGGTGGCATTGTATTCGTGGCAGCCGGCCTTTCTGTCGCAGCGGGTGCGGGCGCGGAACGTGTCGCACCTGGCGATCCCGGAGACGTTGGCGCGGAGATTCGGGATGCGGACGGGAGGTGCGGCGTGAGATTGGAGCCGAAACCCTTTCAGCAGGCCGCGATCGACAGCGGGCTGGAGATCTTCGGCGAGGCCAAGCGTCTGCTCGACGCAGCGAGCGGGGATGCGACCGGGCGGGCGGTGGCCATCGCGCACCACGGGGCGCTGCTCATCGAGGCGCCGACCGGGGCGGGCAAGACGCTGGTGGCCGGGCGGCTGGTGGAGAAATTCTCCGAGGGCGAGGACGTGGTGTGGTTCTGGTTCGCGCCCTTCAAGGGCGTGGTCGGGCAGACGGCCAGCGCGCTGCGAACCGACCTGCCGGGGCTGCGGCTGAGGGAGCTGACGGAGGATCGCAACGCGGGCGACAGCCGGGCGGGCGACGCGTGGGTGACGACCTGGCAGACGGTGGCAACGCGGGTGAAGGACCGGCGGAATGTTCACAAACCCGGCGAGCAGAATCTCACGGTCGAGGAGCTGGTCGAAGGGCTGCGGGCGCGCGGATTGCGGGTCGGCGTGGTGATCGACGAGGCGCACCATGGATTCTTCGGCAGGGGGACGGGGACGGCGGCGATGGAGTTTTATCGCCAGACGTTGCAGCCGGAATACACGCTGCTCATCACGGCGACGCCGGACGATGCGGATATCGAGCGTTTCCGGCAGGACATCAAGCTGGAGCGGCTGAACCGGGTGACGATCGGGCGGCGCGAGCCGGTGGACGAGGGATTGATCAAGGAGGGGATCAAGTGCGTGGCTTTCCTGGCGGCGGAGGGGCAGCGGGGTGCGGTCGATTTTGAGCAACTCGCGCTGAGCGAAGGGGCGAAGATGCACCGGCGGGTGCGCGAGGTCATCGCGGGGCTCGGCGTGAAGGTCCCGCCACTGCTCCTCGTGCAGGTCGAGTCCACGGCCGGGGCGAAGCGAGCGCGCGAGCGGCTGATCGCGGAGGGTTTTACCGACGAGCAGATCGCGACGCACATCGCTGAAGAACCGGACGCGGGGCTGCTCTCGATCGCGAATGATCCGGAGCGGGAGGTGCTCATCTTCAAGATGGCGATTGCGCTGGGATTCGACGCGCCGCGAGCGGGCATTCTGGTGTCGATGCGGGCGGCGCGGGACGAGGATTTTGGGATTCAGCTCGTCGGGCGCATTCTGCGGGTGCATCGACTGCTCCAAGGGCGGGCGCGGGAGAAGACGCTGCCGGACATCCTGCGCAACGGATATGTCTTCCTCGCGGACGCGGAAGCGCAAACCGGCCTCGACAAGGCGGGACAGCGAATCAATCGGCTGCAAACCGAATACGCGAAGGTGAGTCCGACGACGGCCATCGTCGTGATCGCGGGTCAGAAGCAGGTGCAGACCGTCGGGCCGGATGGGCAGACGCATTTTCTGGAGTTGGAACCGCTGACGGCGGGCGGCGGGGTGGATTTCACCGGCGGGCTGGATGCAACGGTGACCGGCGTCGGGGAGGGGAGTCTCGTGGACTTGATCACGGGGGGCTTTTCGTTCGGGCCGGGCGGGGGGGCGGGGACCGGGAAGCCCGGTGAGAGCGGTCCGGCGACGGGCTACCGCTACGCGCTGCGGGCCGGAATGCCGAGGCGCTTCAAGACGCAGGTCGTCTCGCCTGACAATGTCGCGACGGAGGAGGAGTGCGCGCAGAAATTCATGGTCGGCGCACAGCAGATCCTGCAGGCGATGGTGGGCCGCATCCCGGTGCAAATGCGGACGCTCGATATTTTCACCCAGCAGCTCGAGCTGGGCCTCGTGCAGGCGGCGATGGACCCCGACTATGCCGCTCGGCTGGCGAATGCGGCGCTGCTCCGGGGCGGGGTCTTCGATGCGCGGGAGCTGCGGCTCGCGTTGCTCGGGAAACTGCGGGCCACGCTCACTGAGATGAATTGTGACGCCGACGACGCGGCGAAGGTCGCGCATATGCTCAACGTGATTCTCGCCCGCTATCCGGAAGTCCTGAGCGAGTCGCAGCGCGAGGCACTGGCTCAGCATTTCGAGGTGATCGAAGCCGACGAGGAGCTGCCGGAAGCGCTCGAATGCGCGGAACCGCTGGCCTCATCGCGGCTCAATGTCTATGGCGCGCTGCCGCCGGGACTGAACTCTTGGGAGCGGAATTTCGCGGGATTCCTTGACGGCGATCCGGCGGGTGTCGTCACGTGGTGGCACCGCAACGAGCCCCGCAAGGAGTGGAGCGTGCAGGTGCTATTGGCCGACGGGCGGCCGTTCTTTCCGGATTTCGTGATCGGGATCAACGGGAGGAAGACGGAGTTCGGGGCGTTGCTGGCCGATCCGAAGTATGGTTTCGAGACGACGGCGGAGACGCCGAAATCCGACGCGCGCCATCCGGCGTATGGCAAAGTCTTGATCCTCACGCGTAAAGGCCCGGACTGGCTGACGGTGCGCTACGACGCGGGGCAGAAACGGGCCGTGGCAGACAAGAAGTTCCTGCTGGCGGATGCGGCGGGGTATTGAAACGCCACCAGATCACTCTAATTCAATGGCGATCCCGAAATACGATGAAATCACGCGCCCGCTGCTGGAATTGTTGGCGGACGGACAAGAGCACCATCTTCGCGACCTGAGCGCGGCGATCGCGGATCGCTTCGAACTCACGCCGGACGAGCGGTCGGCGCTGCTGCCGAGCGGGCAATCGAATTACGTCCGCAACCGCACGGGGTGGGCGAGTTTCCATTTGAAGCGGGCCGGGTTGATCGAGGCGACGCGCACGTCCACCGTGCGGATCACGGATGCCGGTAAACGATACCTCGCCACGAATCCGCCGAAGATCACTCGGGCGGTGCTCATGGAGTTCGAGCCCTTCCGGACTTACATCGAGCAGTTGCGCAAACCACCGGGTGGCGATGCCGCCGACGGGAAGCCGGAGACCGAGGAGACGAGTCCGCCCGAGGAGCGGATCGAGGAGGCCGATCGGGAATTGCGCGCCAATCTGTCGTCGGAATTGCTCGAGCACATGTTGAAGATGGATCCCTTCCGCTTCGAGCAGCTCGTCCTGGACCTGCTCTTTGCGATGGGCTACGGCGGCTCGCGGGAGGAGGCCGCGCAGCTGACCAGGAAAACGGGAGACGAGGGAATCGACGGTGTGATCAACGAAGACCGGCTCGGGCTGGATGTGATTTACCTCCAAGCCAAGCGCTGGCAGGGGCCGGTTGGGCGGCGGGAGATCCAGAGCTTCGTCGGAGCTCTGGCGGGCCAGCAGGCGCACAAGGGCGTCTTCATCACGACGGGTGGGTTCGTCGCGAGCGCGGTGGAATACGCGCGGAGCGTGCCGCAGAAGGTGATCCTGATCGACGGACAGCGACTTGCAGAGCTGATGATCGAACACGACCTCGGCGTGACGACGACTCGCACGATTCCGCTCAAGCGCATCGACTCGGATTATTTTGCGGAGGGGTGATGAGGCTGGCAGACACAATCGCAACCCTCGACCTCGCCCACGGCGGTGGGACGGAGAAACCTTTACTGCCTAGCGATGCTTGAAGTCGTCACTGCCGCGCGATTCGACAAACCGATGGGAGTCGGCAAAACGACTCCTGCCCTGGTGACCTGCGACCGAGAGGATGGCAGAGAGGTGGAGGTGGTCGTGAAATGGGCAAATGCCAGCGAAGCGGGAATCGGCGCTCTGCGACGGGAAGCGCTGGCAGCGTTACTCGCGGCGGATCTCGACCTGCCGGTGCCGGAGCCGTTTCTGGTGGCGACCGAAGCCGAGTTTGCGGCAACAATCCCCGCGAGCGATGAGAAACGCCGGATCGTGCGCGATCACGCGGCGAAGAGCGTGGGGATCAATTTCGGGTCGAAGCTTTTGCCGCCGGGATTCACGACCATTGGAGTGGATCGCGCTTTGAACCGGGCTCTCTTGCCGGTAGCAGCCGAGATTCTTGCCTTCGATGTCTTCCTCAATAACCCGGATCGCACGGTGTCGAATCCGAATTGCCAGTCGAACGGAAGAGAGTTGGCGATCTTCGACCATGAACTGGCGTTCGTCACCGAGGGGGTTCTCTTCTGGCGCCCGCCCTGGGAAGACGGGTCGATTGAATTCCCGGTCAGACAGCCGCCGGAGATCCGGCACGTCTTCCTTGAGGAAGTGCGGGGGACAAAGGTGGATTTCGACCGATTGGGCGGCGCGTTCGACGTAGTGACCGCGGAAAGGCTGGAGGCCTATCGGATAGCATTGCCGCCGCAATGGCTGGGAGTGGAAGATGCGGTTGCTCCGATCCTCGACTACATTGCAGCGTTGAAAGCCAACATCGACAGCGCTATCAAAAACCTCGCACAAGCCCTCGCATGAAAACTCCTTATTCCTACACCATTTTGCGCTACGTGCACGACGTCGCGACCGGGGAATTCGTCAATGTCGGCGTGGCGATTTATTCGAAGGAGGCTCGTTACGCGGGTGCCATGTGCCGGACGACGTATGGACGGGTGTCGAAGACTTTTCCGGGGGTGGATGGGGAGTCATTCCGTGGGCTGATGCGCTTCATCCAATCGCGAGTGGACGAAATTGGATTCGAATTGGCCGGCGAGCTTCCACTGAATGGCCTTCCTGATTCTGTTTTGGAAGTCGCTCATCGAGTTCTGCCTGCCGATGACAGCTCGCTCCAGTGGTCGCCGCCCGGCAGTGGATTGGCCGATGATCTTCCCGCTACCTTGGAGCGCTTGTTCGAGAGAATGGTGATGCGCTACGAGGATCGACCCCAGCAGGAGAGTCGTACCGACGATGCCGTGTGGCGCAAATTCCGCCGCACTCTCGAGAGTCGGCATTTGCTCCGCCACCTGGAATCCAAGACGATCTCCGTATCGGATGATGAGCTGGAGTTTCAGCATGCCTGGAAGAATGGAATCTGGCACTGCCTGGAGCCGATCTCCTTCGACCTCGCATCACCCGACAGCATCCGGGACAAGGCGCACCGGTGGTTGGGACAAGTTTCAAGCATCAAGGATTCTCCCGAGCTTTTCAAAATCTACCTATTGCTTGGGGAGCCACAGAGGGCGGAACTACGTCCGGCATTTGATCAGGCGATGAGTATTCTTGGCAAATTGCCGGTAAAAAACGAAGTGGTGAGGGAGTCGGACGCCGCAAGCTTCTCCGAGGAGTTTGCCCGGGAAATCGAATCTCATGAGAAAGGATCGGGCGAGTGACCTTTCGCCGAGCTTTTCGTTTCAAACAGGCAATCCCGGTATGTTGAAAATCATTGCTGAATGGCTCGGCGGAGTGAAAGCACCGGCACCCGAAAGCCGCGTCTCCTTTCGAATCCGGTTGGACGATTTGGAGATCGGCGAATTAACGCGAGATGGAGCTGAATGGATTTTCCGTTACAGCGCCGAATTTCGAGCGCAGAGCGCGGTGAAACCGATCATAGATTTTCCCCATGCCGATCAGGAATATCGTAGCGTCGACCTTTGGCCGTTCTTTCTGCTGCGCATCCCAAGTCCGGCGCAACCGGTCGTCCAGCGTCATCTGGCGAAAAACCAGATCTCCGAAGTGGATCAAGGCACGATGCTGCGGGAGTTTGGGCGCTGGTCCGTCGCGAATCCGTTCGTGCTCGAGCCGGCGTGAGGCGGGCAACTTCTTTACCTGCGAGCGGTTTCCACAGAATCCCACTATTGGGGTGATGTAGCGTGACGGACTCGAGTCCACCTCCCGGTAACTGACCTTCGACTGAAATGAATCTTTGGTTCGGTGTCCTTCTGGTTGGGTGGCTCGTCTTCTTGACGGTCGTCGTTGCGATCTTTCGATTTGGCATTCACCGACGCAAAGAACATCCGCCGGTCGAGTTTCAGCTCCTGCGAGAGCCGGGTGAGGGGCTGCGGATTCGGATCGCGAAGATGGGCGAGGATCTGCCGTTTCAGCTTCTCCTGAGTGGTTTTATCCCACTGATCGCGTTGTGGGCGGTGCTGGCGGCCTTCATTTGGCTGAATGTCACAAATCCGTGGCTGTTTCTTGGACCCGCGGCTCTGACTCTGATCGGAGCGGCGGCGATCTCTGGCCGATATTTTCTTAGAAAATTCACGGAGCGTCGTCATTGCCAGCTTGGCTACTTCGGGGAGCGGGAGGTCGGGGAGAAGTTGGCCCAGTTGATCGCGAGAGGGTTCCACGTCTTCCACGACGTGCCGGCGGAGGCGGGCGGGCGGAAGTTCAACATCGATCACGTCGCGATTGGGCAGACCGGTGCTTTTGTGATCGAAACGAAAACGCGCCGGAAGCGGAAGACGGGATTGAAGGAGGGTCGAAAAGCCCACGAGGTGATCTTCGACGGTGGGAAACTGCTCTGGCCGACGGGGGATGATCGGGGTGCTTTGGCGCAGGCGGAGCGGAATGCGAAGTGGGTGGCGGAGTGGCTGCAAAAGATGCTGGGTCGCGAAATCTCGGTCCTGCCGATGCTGGCGCTCCCCGGATGGTGGGTGATCCTGAAGGGGAAAGGTGCCACCTCAGAGTGTCCAAAACCCGAAGAACCTCCCCGGCGTGATCGAAAGCTAGCGGAAAACACCGCTAACGGATGCGGAGGTGGATCTGGTCCGGCGACAGCTCGCTGCCAGGTGCGTTCCTTGAGCGAATCCGAGGTGACGCGGGGGATTTCCCGGGAGGGGCCTATTCGGCTGGCTTGGCGGCTTTGACGATTTCGGCGAAGGAGCGGGGTTCCAGGCTGGCTCCGCCGACGAGGGCTCCGTCGATGTCGGGCTGGCTGAGGAGTTCGGCCGCGTTGGCGGGTTTCACGCTGCCGCCGTATTGGATCTGCACCTTGGCTGCGATTTCGGGTGTGGCGAGTTCGGCGAGGACTTCGCGGACGTGGGCGTGGGCGTCCTGCGCCTGGGCGGAGCTGGCGGTCTTGCCGGTGCCGATGGCCCAGACGGGTTCGTAGGCGATCACGATGTTCGTGAAGCTGTCGGCGTCGATGTCCGCGAGGGAGCCGGTGAGTTGGGTGCGGAGGACTTCCTTCTCACGACCGGCTTCGCGCTCTTCGAGGGTCTCGCCGACGCAGAGAATGGGCTTGAGCTCGGAGGCGAGGGCGGCTTTGACCTTTTTGTTGATGATCGCGTCGGTCTCGACGAAGAGTTGGCGTCGCTCGCTGTGGCCGAGGATGACGTAGCGGACGTAGAGTTCGCGCAGCATCGCTGGACTGATCTCGCCCGTGTAGGCACCGGAGACCTCGAAGTGCATGTTCTGGGCGCCGAGGCGGATGCGCTGCGAGCCGTCGAGAAGCTCGGAGAGCCGGGCGAGGGCGGTGAAGGCGGGGGCGAGGATGATTTCGACGCCGTTGACGTCTTCGATCTCCAGGCGGAAGTCTTTGAGGAAGGATTCCGCCTCGGAGACGGTCATGTGCATCTTCCAGTTGGCGGCGATAATTTTTTTACGCATGGGAGCTTTTTCGGCGGGGCGGCGGTTGGGGTGAAGAAGTGGGTGGAAAGGGCCTGACCGCCTTACCGGTCATTGAGGTTGGCGACGCCGGGGAGGGATTTGCCTTCGAGGAGTTCGAGGGAGGCTCCACCGCCGGTGGAGGCGTGGGTGACTTGATCGATGACGCCAAACTTCTTGGCGGCGGTGGCGGTGTCGCCGCCGCCGACGATGGTGATGGCTCCGGTGCCTGTCGCGTCCGCAATCGCTTGAGCCATGGCTTTGGTGCCCCCTGCAAATTTGTCGAATTCGAAGACGCCAGGAGGGCCGTTCCAGATGATCGTTTTGGCCCCGCCGATGGCGGCTTTGAAGAGCTCGCGGGTCTTTGGGCCGATATCAAGGCCCTCCCAGCCATCGGGAATCCCATCCTCGGCGGTGGCTTCACCGGCGTTGGCATTTTCGTTGAAATCGTCGGCAGTGATGAAGTCGACGGGAAGGTGGATCGCGATATCCTTGGCCTTGGCTTTCTCCATTAACTCCGGAATAATGGCAGCTCCATCTTTGTCGTAGAGGGAGTTGCCGATCTTCATGCCGCTTGTGACATTGAGGAAAGTGTAGGCCATTCCGCCACCGACGATGATGGCGTCGGCTTGGTCGAGGAGGTTCCGGATGAGGGGAATTTTGTCGGCGATCTTGGCTCCACCGAGGATGGCGAGGAGCGGGCGAGCCGGGTCGTCGAGGACGGACGAGAAGGCTTCGAGTTCCTTTTCCACGAGGAAGCCGGCAACCTTATCGGGAAGGTTGACGCCGACGACGGATGAGTGAGCGCGGTGGGAGGTGCCGAAGGCGTCGTTGACGTAGACGTCACCCAGGCGGGTGAGACCGGAGCGGAATTGGGCGACCTCGTCTTCGTCGGCCTTGGTTGTCTTGCCCTCGGAGTCCTTGGCTTTGCCTTCCTCTTCGATGTGGAAGCGGAGGTTTTCGAGCAGAATGACCTGGCCGGGTTCGAGTCCGGCACACTTGGCCTCGACTTCGGGTCCGACGCAGTCGCTGAGGAAGGTGACGGGTTGGCCGAGGAGTTCCTCAAGCTTCTCGGCGACGGGGGCGAGGGAGTATTTCTCGTTGCGGTGGCCATTGGGTCGTCCGAGGTGGCTCATGAGGACGACGGATGCGCCCTGATCGAGCGCGTATTGGATCGTCGGGAGGGCGGCTTGGATGCGCTGCGGGTTGGTGATTTCGCCGGTCTGCTTATCCTGCGGGACGTTGAAGTCGACGCGGATCAACGCACGCTTTCCTGCCAGGTCGAGGTCCTTGATTGTTCGTTTGTTCATCAGGCTGTTCAGGGAATAATTAGGAATTTGGAATGCGGAATGAGAAATGGCGAGGCGCTTCGCGCGGTTCTTACGATTTGCCGCCGGTGGTTTTTGAGTTCTTCCGCTTGGGTCAGTTTGGAAATGGCTTTGGGTCGGTGTCTTGGGTAGGAATCTCGGATTAGCCGGAGCCAGTAGTGAACTTCGCGGGCCTCCTTGGCCGCGCGGCACATGATGGTGTGGAAGTCAGGTTTGGTCTGGGCGGCCTGAGCTTCCTCGATGTTCGCACCGATACTCGTGCCGCTTCGAACGAGTTGCCGGGACAGGACGAACTCGTTTTCTCGCTGAAGGTCTGCGGCTAGCTGAATGACGTGAAGCGCGAACTCGTAACTCTTCTCGAGCACGACATTCGGCGCTTCTCATCCAAAGATTCGTCCGAAGGCCCTCGCCATTTCTAATTCCGCATTTCTAATTTCCCATTCCTCAAATGATGTATTTCAGGAGATCGACGCAGCGGTTGGAGTAGCCCCATTCGTTGTCGTACCAGGTGACGAGTTTGAAGAACTTGCTGTTGAGTTCGATGCCGCTGCCGGCGTCGAAGATCGACGACCGGGTGTCGTGGATGAAGTCCGAGGACACGACCTCGTCGCCGGTGTAGCCGAGGATGCCCTTGAGGTAGGTCTTGCTGGCGTTTTCCATCGCCGCGCAGATCTCCGCGTAACTCGTCTCCTTGACGGTTTTCACCGTGAGATCGACGACGGAGACGGTGGGTGTCGGGACGCGGAAGGACATGCCGGTGAGCTTACCTTTGACTTCTGGAATGACGAGGCCGACGGCCTTGGCTGCGCCGGTCGTCGATGGGATGATGTTGATCGCGGCGGAGCGGCCGCCTTTCCAATCCTTCTTCGACGGGCCGTCGACCGTCTTCTGGGTCGCGGTGTAGGAATGAATGGTGGTCATGAGACCCTCTTCAATGCCGAAGCCTTCCTTGAGGAGGACGTGGACGACGGGCGCGAGGCAGTTCGTCGTGCAGGACGCGTTGGAAATGATGTGATGGTCGGCGGCGACGTAATTTTCGTGGTTGACGCCCATGACGACGGTGATGTCGTCGCCTTTGCCGGGTGCGGAAATGATCACTTTTTTCGCGCCAGCTTCGAGGTGGCCCTGGGCTTTGCTGGCTTCAGTGAAGAGGCCGGTGCATTCGAAGACGATGTCGACGCCGAGGTCTTTCCACGGGAGGGCGGCCGGACCCTCCTTGACGCCGAGGACTTTGATCTCTTGGCCCGCGACAACCAGGATGTCGTCTTCTTCGAGGGACGGATCGGACTTTTTGCTGGAGACTTCGCCTTGGAAGGTGCCTTGGGTGGAATCGTATTTGACGAGGTAGGCGAGGTTGTCGGCTGGGACGAGATCGTTGACGGCGACGACTTCAACCTCCTTTCCGAGGAGTCCTTGTTCCGCGATCGCGCGGAAGACGAGGCGACCGATGCGCCCAAAGCCGTTAATTCCAATTTTTACCATGTTCTTGTGTTTTTTTGTGGGTTGGTCCTGGTGAGATCCGGGGGGGCGTCCGGGGAGTAAATCGGGAGCGTCGGGGGGCGTCAATCCCGCAACGCCCCGGGCGTGGGAGCGCATGCCTTCGTCGAGGATCTGGCGGGCGACTTGGTCGTGGGTGAGATCCGTGGAGTCGATGCGGAAATCGCTCGTGCCTTCGTAAATGGCGCGGCGTTTGGCGAGGAGAGCGTCGAAGGTCGCGCGGGGGTCGGCGGTTTGCAGGAGGGGTCGGCGGCGGTTGCGGGAGACCCGTTCAAAGAGGGCGTCCGGATCGCCGTCGAGCCAGGCGATGATGCCGATATCGCGGAGGGCGGCGCGGTTGGCGGGGCGGGTGATGATGCCGCCTCCGGTGGCGAGGACGATGCCGCAAACGCCGACGAGGTCACGGAGAACGGCGGTCTCGAGTTCACGAAAACCGTCTTCGCCACGGGCGGCGAAGATTTCGGTGACGGGGAGGCCGGCGGCTTCGACGATGAGTTCGTCGGTGTCGACGAAGCGGTGGCCGGTGGACTGGGCGAGGCGGCGACCCACGGACGACTTGCCGCAGCCCATGAAACCGATCAGGACAAAATTGGGCAGCACGCCCTGACTATAACCGCTTCACGTCGCGAGCACGCGAACCTTTTTCGTCCTCGTAGAGTTCGTAGTCGACTTCCTCCTCTTCCTTGAGGGTCTTGAAGCCCTCGGAGACGATGGCGGAGTAGTGGACGAAAATGTCGGTGGGAACGTTCGGATCGATGAGAAATCCGAATCCCTTTTTGTCGTTGAACCACTTTACCGTTCCTCGTGCCATGATACTGCTGATGGGTGGTTGCGCGCGGGCGTTGGTGGTGACCGCAGAGCGACTATGAAGCCGGGGTGAGGTGGGTCAATGGGTTAATCGTTTCAAATTCGTGCCGATGCGGTTTATACCGAGCGGGATGAAGTCGGAGCGGTTGGTTGGAGTCGTGATGGGGAGCAAATCGGATTGGGAAACCATGCGGACAGCGTGTGACTTGCTCGAAGCACTTGGTGTGCCACACGAGCGGCGGGTGGTGTCAGCGCACCGGACCCCGGATCTGCTGACGGAATACGCGAAATCGGCGGCGGGGCGGGGTTTGCGGGCGATCATCGCCGGGGCGGGGGGGGCGGCGCATTTGCCTGGGATGTTGGCGGCGCACACGCTGGTGCCGGTGCTCGGCGTGCCGGTGCGGAGTCGGGCGCTGAGCGGGATGGACTCGCTGCTGTCGATCGTGCAGATGCCGGCGGGGGTGCCGGTGGCGACCTTTGCGATCGGCGAGGCGGGGGCGAAAAACGCGGCGCTTTTCGCGGCGGCGATCATCGCGGGTGCCGGGGATGCCGGGGTGGCGGCGGCGCTGGAGAAGTTTCGCCGTGAGCAGACGGCGGCGGCGCTTGCGAGCGAGCTGGATTAGGGAATTGCAAATTTGAAATGCGAAATGAGAAATGGCGAGGCGCTGCGCGCGATGGGGTGACGCGGGTCGTTGGGGCGGGGGCGGATGGGGTGGAGGCGGCGGTTGCGGTGCTGCGTGGTGGGGGGTGCGTGGGGCTGCCGACGGAGACGGTTTATGGGTTGGCGGCGGACGGGCTGGACGCGGTGGCTTGCGCGGGGCTTTTTGAGGCGAAGGGTCGACCGTTGAGCGATCCGTTGATTCTGCACGTGCCGGACGCGGGGTGGCTGGAGCGCATTGCGGTGGTGGGCAATCTTGCTCGTCGGCTGGCGGAAGCGTTTTGGCCGGGGCCGCTGACGATGGTGTTGCCGCGGAGGGAGGCCGTGCCGGACATCGTGACGGCGGGGCAGGATACCGTGGCGGTGAGGATGAGCGCGCATCCGGTGATGGAGGCGGTGCTGGCGGGGTTCGGTCGACCGGTGGCGGCTCCGAGTGCGAATCGGTTTGGGCGGATCAGTCCGACGACGGCGGCGGACGTGGTGGCGGAGTTGGGCGGCCGGGTGCCCCTGGTCGTGGACGGCGGGGCGTGTGAGCACGGGATCGAGTCGACCATCGTGATGGTGGCGGGGGGGGAGATTTCGATTTTGCGTCCGGGGCCGATCACCGTGGAGCAGTTGGGGGAGTTGGCGCCGATCCGGGGCGGGGGCGTTGGCGCTCCGGTGGTGCCGGGTGCGACGAAGAGCCACTACGCACCGGCTACCCGGGTCGAGGTGAGGGCCGATCTACCAAACGTGGGTGACGATCGGACGGCATTGTTGAGCTTCCGGCGGGGAATTTTTTGCGAATACCGGATGATCGAGGTGCTGTCGGAAGCCGGTGATTTGCGGGAAGCGGCGGCGAATCTCTACGGCGCGCTGCGGCGGCTTGACCAGAGCGGAGCGGAGTTGATCCTGGCGGAGGGCGTGCCGGAGCGGGGGATCGGGGCCGCGATCATGGAACGCTTGCGGAAGGCGGCGGCGGAGCGGTGACTGCCGCTGCTGCAAGAGGATGGTGGGAATTGTTTTACGTCGACTGATCAGGACGGCTGGGCGACAGATAAAGGATGCAACGTTCCTTCCGCACCTTGTCTTGCTCGCTGATAGTGTTGTTCGCATTGGTGGGGCGGGTCAGCGGAGCGGACTACATTTTTCGGTTGGTCGATGAGACGGGGTTGAATCCCGCGGAGTTTTCGATTTTTGCAATGGGATTTAGCACGGCGGATGAGCTAGTGCTGGGGCCGGCTGGGACAATGGTGACCCAGAACTCGGGCACGATCTCGAGTTACAAGGTGGGGACTGGAGCGGGCGAATTGAGTGAGATCCGTTTGGACACGATCACGACGTTCACGGGGGGGCGGTTCTATTTCTTCATCGCTCCCGTGGGGACGTCGGCTCCGACGGTGGAATACGGCAAGCAACCGACGGATCCGCCGAATGCGCCGATCCCGCCGCAGACTCCGTTCCCGCCCTTTTCGATCGTCGAGTTGACGGTGCCGCCCGCGACGCCGGCGCCTCCGGGGCCGGCACCGACTCCGCTCCCGACCGCGCATCCGGCTACGGTCGACATCCAGACGGTGGACGGATTTATTTTTCCGCTAACGATCACGTTGAACGGTCAGACGAACGTGGCTGGCCAGCAATACGGGCAGCCGATCTACCCTTCGGGCCAGACGCCGACGGTGAACCGGGCCGACATTTTCACGGCCTACGCGAGCTTCATGGCCGGTGAAGGCACCGCAGGCGCGGCGTTCGCGGACCTGACGTTTGCGCCGAGCAGCATTGACGGACAGGCCGGAGGAATCCTGAATCCGCGGGCCTACCTGACGGCGGTGACCCTGCAGAATGAGTTTGTGAACCTGGAGAGTCCTCTGAACAGGATCTTCGATGCGGACCTGGCAACGCTCTTCAGTTCGAGCACGCTGAAGGTGGCGGGGGTGGCCTCGAATCCTGCGGGAATTCCCAAACAGGATTACACCGTGACCCCGGTGACGCTGGACTATCCCGGAACGTCGGTGTCACTGCCCGCGTTGAAATTTGCCAACGGCGCGACGGAGTTTCACGTATTCAGCCCGCTGGGATTGTCCATCTTGACGGACGCCAGCGGGGGACAGATCAAGGGGACGATCACGACGGTCGGGATGGCGAACTCCGTGCTGACGGTGGCCACTCCGGTAACGGGTCTCGAAGTGGGCATGTACGTGAGCGGCGCAGGCTTGAGTCCGGTGGCGGGATCGTCGACCACGCAGATCACTGGAATCAGCGGGAACGCGCTGACGCTGAATCAGTCGGTGGGCAATCCGGCAGCGAACTCGCAATACACGTTTTCCAAGCTGCCGCAGCTGGTGATGTTTCTGACGCCCGGCCAGATGGTGTTCGGGAACAGCGGGGTGTTTGCGGACAACACGATCCAGTTCGCGGCGAACACCCCGGAGGCTTCCGTGCTCGGCAATCTCGAGAACCAGGTCGTCAGCGCGCTAAATCGTGGTGTCGGCGTGGTGCCGGCGGCCTTGAATCCGGCGGGAAGCGGAGGGACATCGGCGATCTGGGGCGATCAACGGACGTGGTATCCGAGCGGGGCGGTGCAGAATCTGTTTTCTTTGTTCATGCACGTCGGTCAGATCGGCGGGGAGCCGATCTTTTTCCGTCCGTTGGACGCGGCAACCTTTCCGAATGCCCGCGGGCAGGTGATGGGATCGGCCTACGGGTTTGCCTTCGACGAGAACGGAGGTCCGGTCGGCCCGGCGCCAAGTGGTCAGCCGGAGGTGCCGTCGAAGTTTGACGGAAACGTCACGCCCGGTGCCACGTTGGACGTAACGTTTGGTCCGTGGAAAAAGGCCGCCGCGCCGACGCCGACGCCTTCACCCGAGCCTCCGCCGAAGGTCAAGGTGCAGGGCAAAAAGCAGATTAAGACGACCAAGAACAACGTGAAGGTCGAAGGCACGGCCGTCGGCCAGAGGCTCTTCGTCAAATACAAGAAGAAGCCCGGCAAGGTCGTCACGAAAAGGGTGAAAATCCGGCCAAACGGTAAGTGGGTTTTCAAGTTCAAGCCAAAGGTCCGGAAGACGTTGATGAAATTCTACGCGAAGGATTCCGAAGGAGACCGTTCGAAGGTGCAAAAAATCAAAGTGATCGACAAGAGCGAGTGATTGTTTCGGTTGGACGAGGGGATTGACTAAGAGTCGCTGGAAGGCGCGATTTGCAATCGCTGCTCCTTGGAAGCGGAGACCATTGAGCTCATTTTCCGACTGTCAGGGTCGCTGGAACGACGGTGTTTGGATGAGCCGTCACGGGTTGAATCCGCGGGAGTTTGGTGTGGTCGCCATCGCGTTGGTGTTCGCGGGCGAGGGGGGCTGGTTGGGGACGTCGTTTCTCATTGTGTCAAGGGGACCGCGATGGGAAGAAGTGCGCCGTCGTTCGCCTTCTTTTTCATGCAGGACCTAATTCAACGTTCTCTCAAGGCATCCGTTTGGGGCGCGGCGATCGCGTTTGCCCCGCTCTCCGGTGCGGTTGCGGACGTGAATTCGACGTGGTTTGACGCCGACGGGGGGCGCTGGGAGCATGGGAGCTGGGACGATGGCGTGCCGAATGGTGCCGGGGACGGGGCGTCGATTTTTGTATCGTCGCCGTCGGGTGCGAATCGTGAGGTGGCCTTCGCGTTGCCGCAGCCTCTTGGTCTGGATCGCTTGCTACTGGTGAGTAGTTCCAGCCGCGTGACTTTCGGAGCGGCGGCAGATTCTCTGACGATGCAGTCGGCGATCGTCGGTGGTCGCTCGATCCTGAACGTCCAAAACTATGCGCCCGGGATTACCGATTTCCTGCCAAGGGTGACGGCGGATCGATTGAGGGTCGAATCTCAAGGAGCGGTCCATTTCGCAGGTGGGTTTGACGTTCAGGCCGACCTGGATCTCGTGACGCGAGGTTCGTTCTCAGTGGCGAGCGGAATCCGCGCTCACAGCGTTGCCCTCTCCGCCCGCGAAGAACTTCCGACGGATACGGTAAATTTCCGAGGTCCCATCTCGGCTAATAAGCAGATCAACATGAATTTCGAGCGGGTGGGATCCGTGCGGTTTCACGATTCGATCGAGGCTGATTACGTGTCCGTGAACGCGGCGTTAGCCGACGACGGGCGGGCTGTCTTTAGTCAAACGATGACCGGGCGCGCGTTGGTCGATCTCAATATTTCCAACGGCGACGTGACGGTGGCAAACGTTGAGGGGGATCATGTCAATTTGGTCGGTGGAAGCGGGGTGGCGACCCTTGGGTTGGGGGCGTCCGTGCAAAGTTTGCAGGTCGAAGGACGTGGAACCGTGCGGATCGCGAACATCGCCGATGGCTTCAGCGGATCGGTTTTCGGCAACGTCGAGGGGACGTTTGACGTCGTCACGGATTTGGTGCCGCACGAAGTGAGCGGGTTGAGGACGGGGACGTTGCGAATCTCGGGTGGGGGGCGGTTCGAAGTCGGGGAGATCCGGAACAGTTTCGGCTCGCCGGATCCGGTGCGGGTGGAACTGGCGGGCGGAGAGTTATTCGTGTCGAAAGCCGCGGGCGTTTCCCTTCCCGGGGTGATCGTCAACGGGGGGCAGTCGGCTATTGTTTTCGGCGAAGAGGCGGACTCGACTCCCTTGAAGGTCGGAGCGATCGATCGAACGGCCGACTCGTTGTTGCTCGTCCGGCGTGAAGTGTCGGGGGAGGACGCCAGATTAAAACTGAGCGGAGCGCCGACGTTGGTGGGCACGGGAGCGGTGGGAACGGACAGTGTGAGAGTGCTGAGCGGTGTGGTCTTCGACTCGACCGCATCGCAGTCGGGAACCGGCTTCGCAACCTACGACGCGGATAGTGGGACGCTGCGGGCACTGGTGGAGGATGAATACCGGACCTCGGTCGGGGCTGGTGCGAACGTGAAGCTGGGGGGTGGGTTGACGACCGCAATGGGACCGGTATCGGTTAATTCGCTGGTCCTCGGCGGTGGGACAACTTTGCGGTTCTCGGGTCCGGTGTTCGACGTCCGAAGCGGGATGGTGATTTCCACCGGAGAATCGGCGAACGTGATTGATCGGTTGGGGGGCGGTCAGCAGATGGGGAGTGCGGGGCAGAGGCTTCTCCATTTTTTCACCGAAACGGATCTGACGGTCAACGTGGGCGTGCCGTGGAAGCTGGTGAAGTCGGGGGAGGCGCGCATGGTTTACCGTCCGGGTGGGATGCCAACAAGGGATATCGTCGTGAACCGAGGGACCTTGGAAATCGACGGCTATGGGCAGCTTGACTCGTTGACGGTTCGGTCCGGGGGGATCTTGCGGACCGACGCGCCATTGAACGGACGGGTTGCGGCGGCGATTGAGCGGGGTGGACGGTGGGAGGTGAGCGGACCTGACCAGGCGATTGATTCACTCCAGGGACGGGGCACGATCGTGGGTGTCGGGGGCGGCGATCCGACGCGGGTGGAGTTCAACGCCCCTCAATCCAATCCTTTCGAAACGACTGAACTTGGTGTGGCCTTTGCGGGGAACCTTGATCTGGTTCTCGGGACTTCGAACCCGCTCGTGCTCACGGGAAAATCGCTCCACACGGGGGAGACGTGGATCCTGTCGGAAAATTTGACGCTGGGGGTGGACGAGGCGCTGTCGGCGGAGTCGGTGCTGCGCTTGAGTGGGCGGCTGAACCTGGACGGTTTCCGGACGAGTGTTGGCGGGCTGCGGGTGGATAGCTTTGGGATCATCGACGGCGGGTCAGGTGGGGCGATGGGCCAACTGACTTTGGACGTTGGTGCTGGGCAGGCTGAGTCGGCTGTCGTGCGGATCGAAGGGGGGACCCGGCTCGTGAAACGGGGCGAGGGAAGTCAGACGATCAACGCCAATTTGCTGGACGCGCACGGAGGCGCGGAGTTCGACGTTCGGGAAGGAACGCTGGTAGTGGACGGCGGACATTGGGGCGAGCGCGGCCAGCTGCGGGTGGGTGGCGAAGGAAGGCTGGAGGTGCGAATGGATCCCGATGGGTTTGTTGAGGTCGTTGACGTTGCCAGCGGGGCTCGGGTGCGGCGGGAGTCGCGGATATTTTCCGGCCAGGACGCGCACCGGTATCGGAGCGAGGCGGGGGGAAGAACGGAATTTGCGCTGTTGCGCGCGGAAGCGGGCGAGTATCTGGCGGAGTTTGGTGATGGCGTGGCGGGGGTGACGTTGGGCGAGACGATCGATCTCTCCGAGACGGGTGATCTCAAATTTGTCCTCCAGATTGGCTTTGATTCGGTGGCGCTGGCAGATTCGGTGAGTGATTTGCGGTTGGGGTGGTTTGATGGCGGCGAGTGGATCGAGGCAATTTTGGGGAACTCGGTGCGGCGGGAGAATTTCGTGGGAGAGGTGGCTTGGAGTGACGAGTTTCTGCTGGGGGATTGGGGCGTGGACCCAGCTGCGGGCGAGATTTGGGCGGTCGTGGATCACGGTGGGAGTTTTGCCGTGATCGCGGTTCCTGAGGTGGGAACGGTTGGGCTGGTTGTCGTCGGATTGATGGCAGTCTTTTGGATGGGGCGTCGAAAAAGCGATCCACTTTCCACTCGGTAGACGCGTTGCAATGACAGAGCCATTGAAAGCAGTCTTGGTTGGGTGTGGCGGGATGGCCGGCGTCTGGTTGGATGCCGTGAAGTTGGTCGGCCAGGTCGAGTTGTGCGGGTTTGTCGATCTCAGTGAAAAAGCCGCGAAGAAGCGGGCGTCGGATGCTGGGGCTGATTCCGCAGTGACCGGTACCGATCTCGCGGAGGTCTTGGAGAAGGTCGGTCCGGACGTCGTTTTCGACTGCACGATCCCCGAAGCGCATCACGGGGTGACCCTGGCCGCGCTGGATCACGGCTGCCACGTGCTGGGTGAGAAACCGTTGGCGGATTCGATGGCTGCCGCGCGCGAGATGGTTGCCGCAGCGGAACGGGCCGGCAAGATTTACGCAGTCATTCAGAATCGGCGCTACGTTCCGGAGATACGGCGGTTGCGGAGTTTCTTGGAGACCGGAGGGTTGGGGGAATTAACGACGGTGAACAGCGACTTCTACCTAGGTGCGCATTTTGGTGGTTTCCGCGAGAAAATGCCGCACGTGCTGCTTCTGGACATGGCGATCCACACGTTCGACGCAGCGCGCTACATTTCCGGGGCGGACCCCGTGGCGGTTTACTGCCGGGAATGGAATCCGCGCGGGTCCTGGTATGATCAAGACGCCTCGGCGATCGCGCTTTTCGAAATGTCCGACGGAATCACCTATACCTACCGGGGAAGTTGGTGCGCGGAGGGATTAAATACGTCCTGGGAATGCGACTGGCGGATCATCGGGACGAAAGGCAGCGCGAAGTGGGACGGGGGAGCGAGGTTTGAAGCCGAGACGGTGTCGGATTCATCCAGTCTGATGTGGGATGCGTCTCCGGTCGATTGGCCGCCGCATGATCCCGGCTCGAAGAGCGATGGGCACGTTGGATTGCTGCGGGAATTTGTGGATTGCGTGCGCACGGGGCGCGTTCCCGAGACCGCCGCCTCGGAGAACATCAAGAGCCTGGCCATGGTTTTTGCCGCGATCGAGAGTTCCGAGTGCGGACGGCGAGTGGAGATTTCACTATGAACCACCGGACGGCTGCGACGGCTCCTCGGGGAACGGAAGTGAGGGTCGGTCGGCAAACATCTCGACTCGCCGTGATCGCCTGAACGGTGCGATGACGGGAAAAATGATTGATCTCACGGAGGTTGATCCGTCGAGATTTACGCTGCAGCTCAGTTTTGAGGCAGGGATGGCGGCTGAGGCCTCGGAGAAACTGCGGGGTGGAGGGTGTTGCGTCAATCCGTCGTAACGGTCTGACAACGGGCGATGTCGTAGCGGGGGGCGTCGACGTGGCGGGCCGGGTAGGCTGATGATTCGTTGATCGTGTTGCCGGCGATCGTGAGGCCGTCAACGCGACGGGCGAAAACAATGCGACCGTCGAAGGCGTCGAAGGTGTTGTCTTCGATGCGGACGTTGCGGTGGAAGGTTGATTCGGGAGCGTCGTCGGCGGTCGTGATCTGGATGGTGGCCTTGCCCCAAATGCCGTGGTTGCAATTGTCGAAGTGATTGCCGCGAATGAGGACATCGCGGACGGCCCCGGCTTCGAACCAATAATTGGTGTCGCTGACGATGAGGATGGCCGCGCCGGGGACGTGGAGGTGATTGTTTTCGATTCGGACCTGGCCGGGTGTCGAGATCAGGAATCCGCGCGCACGGTTGCCGCGGCAGGTGCAGCCCTCGATGACAACGTCGGGTGTCCAGGTGAGGTTCTCGACGGCGTCGCCGAGAGTGATTCCGTCGGGCACATCCTGGTCGAGGGTCAGTCGGGTGATTTCCTTGTTCACCCGGGTCACCGTTTGCACGGTGGCGTCCCCGAGGGTGTCCATGGTGGCGGAACTCAGGAGGGCGATGTGGTCGCGGGGGGCGGCGATCGCGAGGCCGAATTGCTGGTAGTGGATCAGCCGGACCTCCAGTTCGTTGGGGGCGGGCTGAGCCGTGATCTTGGCGTAGATCCCGTGGATGTTCGTTGGGTCGTCCATTTGGTTCTCGAATCGACAATCGGTCATCCGGATGAGGCCCCGGCAGTTGACGAAGTGGGTCGCGTCGGCGGCGGTGGAGATCATCCGGCTCTCGTCGACGGGTGGGGCGACGACGACGCGGTCGAGGGCGAGATCGGTGCTGCGCTGGGCGATGACGCCCATGCCGCCGGCGTGGTGAAGGGTGACGTCGGCCAACCTCACGTCCGCGCTGTCGGAGACGACGATGCCGGGTGATTCGCGGCGCTCGTCCATGAAGGCGAGAACGTTGCCGATCTGGGGTCGGGGTTCGCGGAAGTCAGCGAAAATGCGGACGCGACCGGGGACGATTTCTTCCGCCCGGTGGCGTCGGCCGAAGTGAAAGTTGTCGTTCGGGTTCCGACGACCATACCCACAGAGCCAGAACGAACAGCACCGCTGCGACAACGTAGTAGCCGTGCGGCGCGTGGCGGAAGATGCCGACGGCAGTGATCGCCAGCCCGATGGCGGCGAGAAGGAGGCCGGTTACGCGGAGGCCCCGCCATTTTGAAAGAATGGCCCAGACGCACCCGAGCAGGGAGACCACGAGCAGGATGGCACTGGCGACGTAGAGCGCGCAAACGAGCGGGAGGCCGTCGGCGAGCGGCCGGACGGCGAGGAGATCGGCAAAATTGCGCAGGCCGACGAATTGGAGCGGAACCTCGGGTTTCAGCGACCAGTTTGTGAAGGCCATGCCGAAGGAGAGGATGACCGGAAAGAGCGTGAAGAAGAGAAAGCCGAGAAGGTTCGGCGCGAGGAAGGCGAGGGCGACGACCAGAGTCGCGCTGGGGCGGAAGCGGCGTCTGCGTTTGGGAGCGGGCGTCGTGAGGAGCGGGGCACCGCCCGCGTAGGGGGTCGGCGGAGCGGGTTGGGATTCGGAAGGGGGCATTTCGGGCGAGAGGGCAGACGAGAGGATGCCCCGACGGGATGCCTGTCGCGAGTGAATTGGATTTTTACGTAAATCAGACCGGGAGTTTTCGAGTGAATCGATCGTGCCTAGCCTACCTGGATGGCGAAGTTGATTTTGGGATTCGTCGCACTTGCGTTGAGCGTGCTGACGTTGAAAGCCGAGGGGGTTGCATCGACCGTTGCGTATCTGGGAGAGGATCGCGCCGAGCGGCTGGACGTCTGGCTGCCACCGGAAAATTTCGAGGCACCGTATCCGGCGGTCATCCTCATTCACGGCGGGGGCTGGCGGACGGGTGGCCGGGACGGATACCCGGAGAAAACGAACGCGGCCGTCTTGGTTGCGGCAGGGTATGTTGTGATTTCGATCGATTATTTGCTCAATGAAGTGAAGGACGGTCGGGTGGTGAAAGTGGCGTGGCCGCGGAACTTTCAGGACTGCGAGGCGGCGCTGGAGTGGACGCGGACCGTCGGCGTCGAAGAGTTCGGTGTTGATCCCGATCGGGTGGCGGTAATGGGTCTGTCGGCGGGGGCGACGTTTGCCGTGCTGCTGGCCGCCCGACATCCGAAGGAGATTCGGGCCGTCGTCGATCTCTACGGGAGAATGGACATGAGTTCGACTCGTCCTGAAATCTTTGCGGGTGCGACGGATGAGGAGACGAAGGCCAATCTCCGGGCGGCGTCTCCGATCCTACAGCTTTCCGGAGCAATGCCGCCGGTGTTCGTTTCCCACGGCGAACTGGATAAAATCGTCCCGATCGCTGAGTCGCGCTCGCTGGTGGCCGCGTTGAAGGCAACCGGAGTCGCTCACCAATACGTCGAGATCGCCGGTGCGCCGCACGGCTACCTGCTGAAGAGCCAATGCGCGGATCTGCGACCGCAGTTGTTCGAATTTTTGCAACGGAATCTGGAATCGCGCGAGGTTGGCAGATCTGATGCGAGCGACTTGGGTTCGGAAATTAGGTGACGCCTCGTCGGGAACCGAGTGGTGTTTTCGGTCGCGAATCCGAGCGAGTCGGGGGCGGGTGGTAGGAGCACGTGAAAACGGCGTGCCTGGATTCGTCGCTTGTCGTTGGGCGGCGGAAAGATAAAAGGGCGGGTCTTTCATGAGCGAGAACAGGTTGAATACCCGGGCGTCGGGGGTGGTCGCCGTGGCGGTGATGTGCTCGCGGGTGCTGGGCCTCGTTCGGGAAATTCTGTTTTCGGCGCTGTTTGGGTCGAAGCTGCTGGGGATCTTCATCGTGGCGTTTCGCGCTCCGAATTTGCTGCGGGATCTGTTTGCGGAGGGAGCGCTTTCGACGGCATTCATCACCGTTTTTTCGAAGAAGATCGAGACCGAGGGACCGAACGCGGCTTGGGCGTTGGCGGCCAAGATGTTGACGCTGGCGACGGTGTTCATGAGCGTGGTGACGGTGCTCGGGGTGGTGTTTGCGGAGCCGCTGATCGATCTGCTGGCGGGCGGGTTCGCGGCGGAGTCGCGCGACATGACGATCCTGCTGACGCGGATCATGTTTCCGTTCATTCTCATGGTGTCGCTGGCGGCGCTGGTGATGGGAATGCTGAATTCGCGGAACGTCTTCGGAGTGCCGGCGATGGCCTCCAGTTTTTTCAACATCGGGTCGATCATCGGTGGATTGGGGCTGGGCTACTGGATGGATCCAGAGTTCGGCGAGCGGGCGCTGATTGGGCTGGCGATGGGGACTCTGATTGGCGGGATGTTGCAGTTGCTCGTGCAGGTGCCGTCGTTGGGGACGGTGGGGTTCAAGTTTCGGCCTGACTTCATGTGGCGAGACGAGGGGGTGCGACGGACGCTTGCGCTCATGGTTCCGTCGGTGATCGCGGCGAGCGCGGTGCAAGTGAACGTATTCGTCAACACGAGCTTCGCGACCTTCACGCCGGGTGGACCGTCGGCGGTGACGTGGCTCAATAACTCGTTTCGGCTGATGCAGCTGCCGCTGGGAATCTTCGGCGTGGCGGTGGCGACGGTGACGTTGCCGGTCGTCTCGCGGATCGCGGCGAGCGTGGACCCTAGTAATTTTGGGCCGACGCTCGGGAAAGCGCTGCGGCTGGTCGTTTTCCTGACGCTGCCGTCGGCGGTCGGGCTTTATCTTTTAGCGCACCCGATCATCGACGTGATTTATCAGCGGGGCGGATTTCTGCCCGAGGATTCGTTGCAGACGGCGTTTGCGCTGCAGCTTTACGTGCTGGGATTGGTGTCCTACGCGGGGATCAAGGTCTTCTCACCGGCGTTTTACGCGATTGATCGGAAGTGGACGCCGATGCTGGTGAGCTTCGGGTCGATCTCGCTCAACATCGTGCTGAACTACTACCTCATCTTCGTCGAGGATTGGGGACACCGGGGCTTGGCGCTGTCGACAGCGGTGTCGGCGACGCTCAATTTCGTGACGCTGTACGTGCTGATGGGGCGGACAACGGGGAACTTGGAGACCGGGCGGCTGGTGGTCGCGGTGGCGAAGTGCGTGGTCGCGGCGGCGGGGCTGGGCGCGGTGTGTTGGTGGGCGCTTGGGCGGTGGGAAGAGACCTTGCTGACGGGGCCGCTGTTGGTGCGGCTGGGTCTGCTGGGGGCTGTGATCGTGGGAGCCGCTGGGGTCTACGCGGGGATCTGTTGGCTACTGCGGGTCGAGGCGATGCGGGACGCTGGGAATGTGGTGATCCGAAAGTTGGGACGCGCTCGTATTAGCGGAAAATGAGTTTATTCCGATGGATTGGGGGAGGGTTGCTGGCAGCCGTAACGGTAGCGGGGGCGAGCGAGATCAAGTCGCGGCGCGAGCACTTCGTGAGTGGCGGGGACCGGATCAACGTCGACGTCTTTGGGCCGGGCGACGTGACGCGAGCCGTCATCGTGCTGCACGGAGCGGGCGGGATGATGTTTGACGGCGGGCAGGTTAAGGCGCTGGCCCGGGACTTGGCGGCGGCGGGGATGACGGCCTACGTGGTGAATTATTTTAACAAGACGAACGATTGGTTTCAGCTCGGCGACGCTGGCTTGATCGAGGGGTTTCCGACTTGGTTGGGGGTGGTGGACGACGCGGTCGAGTGGGTGAGCGGGCTGAGCGGAGGGCAGCCGATCGGGATCTACGGGTATTCGCTGGGGGGATTTTTAGCCGTGAAACAGGGCGCGGGGGACTCGCGAGTCGGGGCGGTGGTCGAGCAATCGGGGGGGATCTGGGTGAAGTTTGGCCGGGTGGAGGGGAAGTTGCCACCGGTGCTCATCGCGCACGGGACGGAGGACGAGCGGGTTTACTTCAACCTCAACCCGCCGCGGATCCAGAAGCTGGGGTCGGAACACGGGACCGTCGTCGAGTTGATGGCAATCGAGGGTGGGAAACACCGGCTGGATGACGCCGCGCAGGAGCGGGTGAACGTGGCGGCGGTAGCATTCTTCGAGCGGTGGCTCGGGGAGTGAACTTCGGTTGCCGAAACGGCGCGGGGCCGCGGGTCTTCGTGTGAACCGACGGGTGAGTCGAGCTTGTTTGGGCGGGGTGGAAGCGCAGTTCGCGGTCAGCCGACGCGTCGCAGCCATCCGGGCTGCGAACTTCCGAGTGGCGGAACTGCAGGTTCTTCGACTTCGATCGATGTGAGCCAGTTAATCTTGAACCAATGAACGGACTGACCCCGGCATCTCGGACTGACCCCGGCATCTGACCCCGGCATGACCTTGACCCCGGGCCGAAACCGACGAGCCGCATGCTCTCATCGAGAACCACCGCCCCATCAACGGATGTCAGATCGGCCAGCAAATGGCTAAATTCGATCACAGCCGAGTTCAGCGACGACAACCCGATGTCGGCGATCTTGTCGTAGTCCTCGAACGTGATCTCCGAAAGTCCGAGCGAGTCGCCGATCTCGATGAGCCTCGCGAGCAAACGGACGATGAGTTTACGAAAGTTCCGCGTCGGATCTTGGTCGGTGAACCGCACGCGAAAGCGAAGCCAACTCTCTATTTTGAAGTCTGGATCGGCACGAACAGGGAGGTAAATCACAGTCCCGCCGTGTCCGCTGCCGCGGATGAGGCGCAGGGTCCGACGGGTCACGCTCTTCAAGAGATGCTGCAGCAACGAGTCGCTGACCCTGCACTTTGCCCCGTTGGGCAGTGATTTTAGGAGTTCGGAGACCAAACCCTCGCGCTCCGCGTCGAAGCGCCGCGGCACCCAGGTCCATTCAAACCGGTCGAACCCTTCCGTGAGGCATTTTCCGTGCGACGATTTGAGGATCCGGAAATGGCCGGAGGCTGCGACGAGATGCCCAGGGCCCGGTGCGTTGAGGATCGAATTTTCGCGGCAGGGCGGAAGCTGCCGTCCGCGCTCCCGGCGTGGCATTCACCCATTCGGAGCCAGTCACGACGATGCCCCAGATTTGCAGAACGCCTTCCGGATCGAATTGCACGCCCAGCCTGGCGCGGTAGTAGTCCGCGGCACCAGCGAGTTTCCTGATGTTTTTCGGCGGATAAGCGGCAGCCTCGGCGAACTCCAAAATCTGGAAGCTCTCACGGAATGGCAGCTTCGTGATTCCGAAGATCAGACGGGCTGGCGAAGAGGACCCGGCACCTCACCGAGTGGCCCTTTCCCTCGAGCAAACTGGCTTGATAAATAATCTCGACCAACTCGGTCAGCGATTCCTTCGCCGGTAACAGGGCTCGGGGAGAGCCGATTCGTCCCATCGCTCACGGAGCACAGCCGCAAGTCCGGCGGGATGCATCGGTGCCTCCAGCGGGCGATCGGTCGTCATCGTCGAGAAAGACTTAGGGAGGTTCAGGCCTCCTGAAATTGTGCACGGAGAAACTCGCCGATCTGCGTATCCTGGAAAACGAAGCCCGCTTGCCGGAGTTTTTCGGGAACCACGCGCTGGCCGGTGAGGAGGAGTTCGTCTCCCATCTGACCCATCATCATCCGGATCAGAAAAGGGGGAGAGGGCATGAAGCTCGGTTTCCCGAGGGCCTTGCCCAATGCTTTGGAAAACTCCTCCTGCCGGCAGGCACCTGGAGACACGAGATTGACCGGACCGGTGATTTCCGGGTGCTTTAGTAGAAAGCCGATCGCGTTGACCACGTCGGGGATACTGATCCAGGAAAACACCTGCTTGCCCGTGCCAGCAGGCCCACCCATGAAAAATGAATAGGGTTTGGCCATGGCGGGCAGTGCTTTACTGGATCGATCAAAGACCACGCCGAGACGCAGTAGGACCACCGGATTTCCAGAGGATTCAACCTTCAAGGCTTCCGTCTCCCAGTCATCAATCAATTGCCGGAGAAAATTGTTGCCGGTTCGCTTATCGCGATCGCTCTCGGTAAACGAGCGGTGATCCTGATCGTAGAAACCGTATGCGCTGACGGCCGAAGCGTTGATTAGACGGATTTCGGGATTCTTAGCGGAGAGGGCGACACACTGCTGAGTCGTCTCGATTCTGCTTTCCCGCATTAGCGCTTTGTAGCCGTCCGTCCATTTTTCATCGCTCACACCGGCCCCGCTCAAATTGATGATGGCTTCAATCCCGGCGGCATCGCAGTCCGGCAGTTCCTTCCAGGTGAGGGCTTCGACTTCGAAGGGAAACGACTTTTTGATCTTATCAAGGCTCCGACCGACGACCATCAGAGGATGGCCGTTTTCGTGCAACAGACTTGCCAGACGACTGCCAACCATTCCGGTGGCACCACAGATAACGATTTTTTTCATCCTGAATGAGTGATTAGGAGTGAATTATTTCGGTGAGACGATCCCTGCCGTGATCATCTGCTGGAACATCTCGATGGCCGTTTCAGGAAACGGGCGGTAGCTGAGGCCGAGTTCGCGGATGCTTTTCCCGGCATCGACTTCGATGGGGTGGCTGACGTTCCGCGCGATGATTCTTCTGGTCATGGTCTTGTCCATGAGCGGGGCGACGAGCCAGGCGAGAGGCTTGGGGACGGTTGACTTGGGGAAAGGATATTCCTTCCCGAATTTTTCCCGAAGGATGGCGGCGAGAGCGGGGAAATCGCTGCTTTCAGCGGAGACGAGATACCTGCCCCCCGCCTCCGGGATGAAGGCGGCGGCGAGATGGGCATCGGCCACGTCCCGCACGTCGACGTAGGCCATGCCGTAGTTCGGAACCCCGCTGGCAAATTTCCCCGAGCCGATACCTTTCATGAGGTGGAAGGACTCGGAACTTGCGTGTGGGTCGATGCCGGGTCCCAGGACGAAGACGGGGTTGATGGTGACGAGTTTCCACTGATTCTGCGATTCGGCGATCCGCCAGGCTTCCCGTTCCGCGAGAGTTTTCGAGTAGGCGTAGGGCTGATGGTTGAGCGAAGAGGTTGTGTTCCAGTCTCCCTCAGTGATCTTTTGCCTTCCGCTTTCCGTGAGATCGGCGTTGTCCCCGATGTTGGCGACGTAGCTGCTGGTCACCACGACCCGCTTGACCGACGGACTTCGCGTAGCTTCTTCCAGGACGTTTCGAGTGCCCAACAGAGCCGGATCGACAAGGTCGCTCTGCGGGTCATTGACGCTTAGCTTGAACGGCGAGGCGGTGTGGAAGACGACGTCGCAGCCAGCCATGGCTTCGGCGTAAGAGCCGTCCTCGAGTAGGTCGGATCGGAAAAAACGGATACTGCCTTTGCCAGCGGACTCCAGCTTCCTGAGGTGGGCGAGCTTCCCCGAATTCCCGGGATCTCGCACGGCGGCGTGGACCGTGTGGCCGCGCTCTAGAAGCTTGCTAACGATCCATCCCGCCACGTAGCCAGTGGCTCCGGTGACGAGGACGGGGGAGTTCGGCTCGATGACAGGATGAGTGAGGACGCGAGGGCGGCTATTTGTATTTGGCATATTTTTATTTGTCACGAGTTGGAATTAGTAGGTGGTAGCGGAATTTGTTTTCCCAAAGAGGTGTGAAAACAGCCGGTAGGCGATGTAGATCTGGGTGAGCAGAAGAGTCGGCGCGAAGATCACCAGGACGAACCACATGGTGCCGATGTTGGCTTGGAACACTCCTGCGTTCAGAGCGATCGGCCCTACGGCCATCAGATCGGCGAGACCGACAACAGTGAACAATGCTACCAGCGGCGTCCCCAGCTTGGATCGGCTGAAAACAGCGAGAGCCGCCAACAAAGCGCAGACACCCGAGGCGAAGTCACTCCAGGCCATCATTTGTAACGCTTCGCGCGGCACCGAGTCAGCGATCTGCCCGGGCACGATCAGGCTGAGTCCGAGGTAGCGGAAGATATGCAGAACCAGAAGCGGTAGCACCGCCTGCTCGAATGGCTGGGCTTTGAACCAAGGCTGGAGATAGATCCTGAAGATCAGGAGGTAGGCGGAAACCGCCATAACCATTTGTAAGGCTAGAATCGTGAGATTCTTCATTTGAGATCTGTTTTCTAGGATTTATGTCTGACTAAATGATCACCTTTCGGGTGCGACAAAGGGATAGCTTCCATACAGCGTTTTATCCAAGACCGCATCGACATTGAAGGGTCCCAAATCCGCGAAGGAAATAGGGGAAAAACTTGGCTTCTTGCTCGCTTTAAGCTTGGTTGTCCCTCCCTTATCCACGAGCTTTCCTGGCCGGGTCACAACGTAGTGAAAGGAATCCTTCTTGTTGGCTGCCATGAACCGGGTGACAGCCGTGTTGTCTTTCAACATCTCAGTGCCACCCGTAAAAAAAAGCGGCAGGTGGGGCCAATAATTTCAAGAGAAATGGGTTCGATCCACCTGGTTCGGGTGCGAAGAAGACAGATTGGAACAAAAATGCCTTGAGTGACTGCTCACTATCGAGAATTGGCCAAAGGCGTTCAATGAAGCGGGTCATCATTCCCTTATCGTAGTTTCTGCCATAGGTTCCTCCCGCGCAGCAGATCACATGGCTTGCTCCATGAACCGTCTCTTTCAAGGCGTCCACACCCTCAGAATCACCTTGAATCACGGTGAGGTTGGCATTCTCTATTTTTACTTTCGACGGATTTCTCGCCAAGACCTGAACTTTATAGCCTTGTTTCAAAGCATGGTTCACAACGTGACGACCTGTAAGGCCGGTCGCTCCGGAAACGCTAATCGTGGGATTGTTCATTTGGTTTCGTTTTACTGGGTCGTGAAGCCGCCATCGACCCGGATACTTTGCCCGGTGACGAAGCTGGCGGCGTTGCTGGCCAGCCAGAGCACGGGTTGGGCGATTTCCTCCGGTCTTGCAAGGCGTCCCATTGGGTGCATGGAGGAGATGTGCTTCGCCGCATCGGACTCTTCGTCGCCAGCGAAACGGCTGAACATTTCCGTGATGACTCCGCCGGGGGCGATGGCGTTCACGCGGATACCCTGGTTGGCATATTCGAGAGCGACTGCTTTGGTGAGGCCTTCGACGGCGTGTTTGCTGCCAACGTAAGTGGCGGCATTCGCCATTCCCACGTGGCCGACGGCGGAAGTGGTGTTAATGATAGAGCCACCTCCCGATTTCAAAATGGCGGGGATTTGGTGTTTCATTCCGGCAAGAACGCCCCAGACATTGAGGTCGAAGACGCGGCGGTATTCTGCTTCGGTTACTTCGGTAACGGGGGAAAACGATTCGGAGGCGGCGTTGTTGAAGGCGATCTGGAGCGCGCCGAGATGCTCAACGGTTTTGGCGACGAGGGCGGCGATTTCGTTTTCCTGCGAGGCATCCGCTTTGACGAAAAGCGCGTCTCCGCCAGTCGCCCGGATCTCCCCGGCGATTTCAGCGCCGAGATTTTCCCGACGACCGCTGAGGACGACTTTCGCGCCCGCCATTCCGAAGGCGAGGGCGGTTGCTTTGCCGATGCCTGAGGTGGCGCCGGTGATGAGGACGACTTTGTTTTCAAATCCTAAGTTTATATCTTTGCGTAGTTATTGTTTGTGATCGAGTTGTGCGAAGACGGCCCGTAAGGCCACCCACGGGATGCCGAAGGTGATGACGACGCGGGGAATGTGCCAAAGCAGCCAGTGGGATCTTGCGATGGCTGCCTCGTCTGCCGTGTAAGCCGCCGCACGGAGCCGGAGGTTTTCCGGCATGTGGATGCCCAGCGTGATGAGCGTGACCGCGATGTAGAGGCCGAGGGCGATGATCCATAAGCGTCTGAGTTTTTGATCTTTCCAGTCGAGGCGTGCCGAAAGGACGAGGCCGACAAGCGTCAGCAGAAAAAGCGGCATGACTGCGTACAGAAACGTGGTGAACTGCGGCCAGAAGCCGTTCACGAAATCCAGCGGAGGAAGACTGAGCCAGTAAGTGCCGATTGAGAGTCCGATGAAAAGATTGACGCCGGCAAAGGCGGCGGAAGCGATGATGGCAAGCGCGTTGACATTGCGGCGGTAGGATTCTGTTTTCACGGGATCAGGAGTTGAAAAACGGTTTTTTGTTGAGTTGGCCGAAGATGAACCCGGGGAGGAGGCGCCCCAGCCATTTGAGCTGAAGTGACTGACCGGGGGTGATTTCGTCGTGGCCCCGTCGCAAGCCGCGCATAAAATCCGCCACGAGTTTTTCTTGAGGCATTTTCGGCCAATCAAGGGTAGCGGTCATCGGGGTGTCCACGACGGGCGGTAGCAGCTCGACCACGCGGACTAACGTGTTCGCTAGCTGCGATCTCAAACAGATCGTGTAGGCGTGGACAAAAGACTTGCTACCACTGTAGATCGGAGCGGAGGCGAAGGGGACATAGGCAAGGCCAGAGCTGACGTTGACGATGACTGCGGACTCCCGTTTCAACATCCCCGGAAGGAAGTGGTGGATCATGCGGACGGGGCCGGCTGCATCGATGGCGATCTCTTGCAGTTGTTTCTCGAGTGGGAAGCTCCCCGTCACGTCGAAGGCGTGCATCACGCCCGCGTTGTTGATGAGAATGTCGGTCCCGCCGCCGGCATCCATCATTTCGCGGAGGGCGATCACATCCTCGTTCCTCGTTCCATCGCAGATTTGTCCAGAAATGCCCGGATGGCTGGCGGCAGTGGCATCGAGTTTGCCCTGGTCTCTCCCCGTAATGACAACGCTGGCCCCGGCTTCCGCAAGGGCTTTTGAAATGGCTGACCCGATCCCGGAACCTCCTCCGGTGACGACGATTCTTTTTCCTTGAAAGTTCATAATTTGGTTTCCGGCGCGCGGCGTATAGCTTGCGTTTTGCAAGGCATGCGAAATTGGTAGTTGATTACTGGCTGAACGCAAGTGACTTTTTCAGCATTAAGAAATCCCGGTCAGAATGTCCTATTTGCGCCTCCCTCGATCTGCTGGGTGACAGGTGGACTCTGGTCGTGCTTCGAGACATGCTGCTGGCGCACCGGACCTCGTTTTCTGAGATCGGGAAGGACGAGGGAATCGCGACGAACATCCTGCAGAACCGGCTGAACTGCCTCACGGAAGCCGGGATCATCGAGTGTCGCCCGCATCCCTCCGATGGTCGTCGCCGCGTCTACCTACCCGGAGAGCCTGCCATCGGCCTCATCCCGGTTTTGGTCGATCTTGCAGTCTGGGGAGAGGCCCACACGCAGGATCGGGAACGTCCTGGCTTCATTGACCTCGCGATGAAAGACCGGGACTCCGTGATCCAGAACCTGACGCACGGAGTCCGAGGATTGATTGCGGCTCATGAGCAGCCGCAGGGCTGAGTGATTCGATCGAGGATTTCAGAAAAATTGGCCGCACCCAGTCGTTTTGACACGACTGCGTGAGGCGGGACGGAATGGAGGAAAATTGAAGTGCGGGAGCTGAACGCGCAACCGGACCCGGTGCATCTGGTGGTGCAGATCTCGCCGAGAATGGCGATTGGGAGTGCTCGGTTAATTTGAAGCGACGGGTGTCGCCGAGAGGTTGCTGTTTTGGACCATCGGTTGACGGAGGATCGTTTTCCAGTTCTTCGGCGCGGCTCGGCGGACATCGCTGAGGTAGATTTCGTGATGCTTTCCGGTGAGGGCGGACCGGGCGGCGATGTGGTCGTGGAGACGGGCGATGGTGGGGCCTTCTTCGGAGAACGGGCCGACGTGGAGGATCTGGGCGCAGGGGCCTTCGGTGAATTCTTCGAGGCGGAGCTTGGCGATGGCGGGGAGTTTTTTCTTTTTGTCGACTTGGGTGATGGCGTCGGCGATGACGATGTCGGTTGCGAAGGCGGGTTGGAGGATCATCATGGTCCAATTCCAGTTGGCTCGGTCGTTGGCCGTGAAGACCGAATGGTCTTCCGCCCACCAAAGGCCTTCGAGGGGCATGACGACGTAGTCGGTCGGTGCGGCGCTTTTCTTGATCGCGAACTTGGCGGCGTAGGAGACCGAGAAGAGGGCTTCGATGGCTTGAGAATAAGCGGGGGACGTGTTTGGGTCGCCCTGGCCGTCGATCATGAGGTAGCGGAGGGGCGGGAGAGTGACTTCGGTAACGTTGATCGCGGAGGCGCGGTAAAATGGGGAGAGGGTTCGCTTGAGGTCGATTTTTTTCATGGTGCCCGGCGGAGGGCTCTCGTCGGCGGCGTTTGATCGTGGCGGGTGCGAGCCTGCTAGTTGAGGGCGGTGTCGGGGCTGGGGTCTTCGTTGTTCGTGATCTGCAGGACGTTTTCGAGGGTGACGGTTGCGATCTGGGTGAGGGCTTCCGCCGTCAGAAAGGCTTGGTGGCTCGTGACGAGAACGTTGGGGAAGGTGAGGAGGTAGGCGAGCTGCTCGTCGTCGAGGATGGCGTCGGAGTGATCGCTGTAGAACACGGCGTCTTCCTCCTCGTAGACGTCGAGGCAGACTCCGCCGATTTCGCGGGCGCGGAGGGCGGCGATGAGGTCGTCGGTTTTCACCAATTCGCCGCGGCTGGTGTTGATGATCGTGACCGTCCGTTTCATCTTCGCGAGGGTCTCGGCGTTGATGAGGTAATGCGTCTCTTTGACGAGCGGGGTGTGGAGGGAGATGACGTCGGCTTCGCGCCAGATGGTGTCGAGGTCGGTGATCTCGATGTCGTGCTGTCCGGCCCACTCGGCGTCGGCGGCGGGATCGTGGGCGAGGACGCGGGTGTCGAAACCCTTGAAGATAGTGGCGGCTTTGCGACCGATCTTGCCGCAGCCGATGATGCCGACGGTCTTGCCCGCGAGGTCGAAGCCGACGAAGCCGGAGAGGGAGAAATTGTGGTCGCGGATGCGGTTGTAGGCGCGGTGGATGCGGCGGTTGAGGGCGAGAAACAGCGCGACGGCGTGCTCGGCGACGGCGGCGGGGGAGTAAGCGGGGACCCGGGTGACGCGGATGCCAAGTTCGGTCGCGGCGTCGAGGTCGACTTTATTGTAGCCGGCGCAACGCATGACGATTAGGCGGATACCGATGGCGTCGAGGGCTTCGAGACACGGGCGGTCAAGGTGGTCGTGGACGAAGCAACAAACGGCGTCGGCACCCTCGGCGACGGAGGTGAGGTCGGTGCGGAGGGGGAAGGCGTAGTAGCTCAACTCGACGCGGTCGGCGGCGATGCGGTCGAAGTATTCGCGGTCGTAGGGCTTGGTGTCGAAAAAGGCGACTTTTGGCTTCATGGCTCGATACAAAATGAGAAATTCGGATTGAGGAATGAGAAATTGGCGAGGGTGGGTCAGAAGAAGAGAAACGTCACGACGGCGAAGATCGCCCCGTAGGCGAGAAGCGGGATCACGGTGCGTTTGAGGATCTCGCCTTCGCGGTTGACAAGTCCCAGGACGGCGCAGACGGCGACGATGTTGTGGATACAGATCATGTTGCCCATGGCGGCTCCGCCGGACTGGAGGGCCAGCAAGGTCGAGGTGGAGGTCCCGGTTTCAGCGGCGACGGAGGCTTGGATGCCGCCAAACGTGAGGTTGGAAATGGTCGCCGAGCCGGAGAAAAAACTGCCGAGAGCGCCAAGAAAAGGCGCGAGGTAGACCCACGCCCCTCCCGCGGCACCAGCGAGGGCATTGCCCATCATCATCGTCGCGGCCCGCTCCCCGCCGATCGAGAGAATCTGGACGAATACGAGCGCGCCTCGTCGATCAAGGCCGATTTCTACGCGGTGCTGTCGGCTCGGGATTGGCTGCCCGCGATCCAGGCGGCTCTGGAAGCGGACCCTCGGCTGCGGAGTGACTTCGCTCGGTGAGGGACGGGAATGGGAGCTTCGATTATTTTCGCGACCGATTGGCGCGTAAACTGCTTGCGCAAGCAGATCCGATGCCTAGTGTTTTCCCGGATGGCGGGAATGGATCAGATGCTCGGATTTGGGCTACAGCAGACGCTGTCGCCGCAGATGCAGCAGAGCCTGCACGTGCTGCAGGCCCCGTCGATGGAGTTGCAGGCGCTGGCGGTCGCGGAGTTGCAGGCGAATCCGGTGCTGGAAGAGGAAATTCCGGTGAAGGAGTTGGAGGATTCTTCGGAGGACGACCCCTGGGACGACGATCTGGCGGAGGTGAGTCGGCTGGACGAGCAGTGGAAGGATTACATGCAGCAGTCGGGTGCTTACGAGGGGCGATCGCAGGAGGCGGAGGAGCGGCGGGAGTTTCTCTTCAATTCGCTGACGGGGCCGACGAGTTTGCAGCAACATCTGATCGATCAGTTGGGGTTGGCGAACATCCCGGACGAGGACCGGGAGGTGGCGGACGCGATCATCGGAAATCTCAACGAGGCGGGTTTGTTGGAGGTGACGGTGCTTGAGCTTGCGGCGATGACGAACGCGCGGGAGGAACGGGTTGAGGCCGTTCTTCGGGAAGTGCAGGCGCTGGATCCGGTGGGGGTGGCTTCGCTCGACCTGCGGCAGTGTTTGCTCACGCAACTGGCGAGGATCGGGAAGCGGGAGAGTCTGGAGGCGCGGATCGTGGGACAGTTTTGCGACGATCTGTTGCGGCGTAAATTTCCCGAAATCGCGCGGCGGTTGGGCGTTGGCGTGCAGGAGGTGCAGGCGGCGGCGGATTTCATCGCGACGTTGGAGCCACGACCGGCTCGGCAATTTTCGACGGTGACGCATCAGGTGATCACGCCGGACGTTCTGGTCGAAGCGGAGGGAGATGATTTTACCGTTTCGCTGAACAACGACAACGTGCCGATGCTGCGAATCAGCAACTACTACAAGGATCTGCTCTCGGAACCTGCAAACAAGAACAACGTGCGGGACTACATCCGCGAGAAGATCAAGGGCGGGCGATTTTTTATCAAATGCATCCAGCAGCGGCAGCAGACGATCATGAACATTGCGCGGGAGATCGTGGTGCGGCAGGGAGAGTTTCTGCGGAAGGGGCCGTCGGCGCTCAAGCCGATGACGATGAATCAGGTGGCGCAGGCGGTGGGCGTGCACGAGACGACGGTGAGCCGGGCGACGCACGGCAAATACGTGAGGACGCCCCAGGGGATCTTCGAGATGAAGTATTTTTTCACGCCGGGGTATCAGACGGTCGGTGGGGCGGACATCAGCAATGAGAGCGTGCGGCAGGCGATCGCGGAGGTCGTGGAGAAAGAGGATAAGCGGAAGCCGTTGAGTGATCAGGCGATTCTGGTGATTCTCACCGAGCGGGGGATTCCGATCGCGCGGCGGACGGTGGCGAAGTATCGGGAGCAGCTGGATATCTTGCCGAGTCATTTGCGGAAGACTTTCTGAGACCGATGGCCCGCAAATGGCGCAAACGGGCGCGAAAGGTGATACAGGGAGGAAGATGATGGGATCGGAAATGGTGGACGTGATTCTGCCGCTGGAGGAGTCGGCGGACGAAGCGCTCTGGCGGCGGGCAGCGGCGGCGAAGCTGGGGGTTGAGGCGGTGCGGGACGTGCGGTTGCGGAAGCATTCGATCGATGCGCGGAAGGGACAGATCAAGGTGCAGCTGCGGTTGGAGGTCGGGGTAGACGCGGCGTTGGCGGAGGAGGTTTTGCCGACACCGGATTATCCGGCGGTGCCGGGTGGGGCGCCGGTGGTGGTGATCGTGGGATGCGGGCCCGCCGGGTTGTTTGCGGCGTTGCGATGCATCGAGCTGGGGTTGCGACCGGTGGTGCTGGAGCGGGGGAAGGATGCTTCGGCGCGGCGTTTCGATCTTGCGCCGATCCTGCGGAAGGGGACGGTGGTTGAGGACTCGAATTATTGCTTTGGCGAGGGGGGAGCGGGAACTTTTTCGGACGGGAAGCTTTACACGCGGGCGAAGAAGCGGGGGCCGGTGGCGAGCGTTTACGAGACGTTCGTAGCGCACGGGGCGCCGGAGCGAATCCTCGTCGATGCGCACCCGCACATTGGGTCAAACTTGTTACCGAACGTCGTGAAGGCGATGCGGGAGAGCGTGCGGGGGGCGGGGGGAGAGGTGCATTTTGGAGCGAAGGTCGTGGATTTTCGGATCGAGGGGGGCGCGATGCGCGGGGTGGTGCTGGCGGATGGGCGGGAAATCGAGGCGGCGGCGGTGATCCTGGCGACGGGGCATTCGGCGCGCGACGTGTATGAGCTGCTGGTGCGGCGGGGGGTGCGGCTGGAGCAAAAGGCGTTTGCGATGGGGGTGCGGATCGAGCATCCGCAGGGCCTCGTCGACAGTCAGCAATATCACTTCCCGCGGGGGGCGGAGCGGTCGCGGTTGCTGCCGGCGGCGAGTTATTCGTTGGCGACGAAGATCGCGGACCGGGGGGTGCATTCGTTCTGCATGTGTCCGGGTGGATTCATCGTGCCCGCGGCGACGGAGAATGACGAGGTGGTCGTGAACGGAATGAGTCTGGCGCGGCGGGACTCGCCGTTTGCGAACAGCGGGATGGTCGTGACGGTGGAACCGGAGGACACGGAGCCTTGGCGAAGGGAGCACGGGGTGCTGGCGGGGATCGCGGCGCAGCGGGCGCTGGAGACGGCGGCGAAGATCGCGGGCGGCGGTGGTCAGACGGCTCCGGGTCAGCGGGTGACAGATTTCATGAGCGGGCGGTTGTCGGCGGATTTGCCCGAGACGAGCTACTTCCCCGGGGTGAAGTCGGCGCGGCTGGACGAGATCTTGCCCCGCGGAATCGTCCGACGGATGCGGGACGGGCTGCGATTATTCGGGAGGCAGATGCGGGGTTACGTGACGGAGGAAGGGCTGCTCGTTGGGTTCGAGACGCGGACGAGTTCGCCGGTGCGGGTGCCGCGGGACGCGGAGACGTTGGAGCATCCGGAGGTGGCGGGCCTGTATCCCTGCGGGGAAGGCGCCGGGTTTGCCGGGGGTATCGTGAGCGCGGCGTTGGACGGGATGCGGTGTGCCGAGGCGGTGGGCGTGAGAAGCGGGATGAAAAATCACCCATCCGATCGTTGATCCTGAAACGAATTTCTCACAACTATGAAGAAAACATTCTTTTCCAAAACCCCGAATTTTGTCCGTTTTGCTGCCGTTGCGGTCGCCGCAGCTGGTCTCACGGCTTGCGACGTCGATCAGACGCAGGAAGGTGAAATGCCGGAAGTGAAGGTCGAGGGCGGTCAGATGCCGGAATACGACGTTGATGTCGCCGAAGTTGAGGTCGGAACCGTCGAGAAGAAGATGGAAGTGCCGAAGGTCGAAATGGTCGAAGAGACCGTTACCGTGCCCGCCGTCGGAGTCGACATGCCGGAAGATGACGGCCCGGAACCAGCGGCTGACGCTGACGACCGTGAGTAATCAATCGGGGACGATCGAGCGTCCTTGACGCTCGCTGCAATTCGAGCGGACCAGCCTTCCGGGGTTGGTCCGCTTTTTTTATGGGCACTGCGCTAACTCGGGCGAATGGGTCGCCGGTCGTTGGATTATCCGACGCAGGTTTTCTTTTCGATGGCCTGGAGGAAGGCTGACCGGGCGGTGGCGTGGACGGTGCGGAGGTCGGCCGTTGCGTCGACGCGGACGGAGGTGTCCGGGAAGGCGGCGTGAAGTTGAAGAAAGATGTCGCGGGATTGCTGGAGGGCATCTTCGGTTTCGAAGGTGTTGGGGACGTCGCCGCGGGCGCGGACTCGGGCTAGACCGCCGGCGGGTGGGAGGTCGAGGAGGATGACGAGGCTGGGAACGGGTGCTATTTTCTCGTTGGCGGCGATGATGCCGAACGGGTCCATGCCGCGGGCGCCCTGGTAGGCGGCGGTGCTCCAGTAGTAGCGATCGAGGAGGACGACGGCTCCGAAGTCGAGGGCAGGGCGGATGGAGCGGCGGACGTGGGCTGCCCGGTCTTCGAGGAAAAGGGCGAGCTCGTCTTCGGGGGTCGCGCGGCCACTTTTGGCGGATTCGCGGAGAGCGATGCCCGCGCCGAGGCCGGTTGGTTCTTTGGAGAGAGCGCAGGCGATGCCGCGTTCGCCGCAGTATTGGGCAAGGAGCGCAGAGACGGTGGTCTTACCGGCTCCGTCGACGCCTTCGATGGCGACGAGGAGGCCGCCGGGGGCGATGGGTTTCATGAGCGGGGAGGGTGGCAGAGTTTTGTCTTTCTCATAATCTTAATCTTCGTCTTTGTCGGGGCAGAGACCTTGACGGCTTCGCCGGATGAGTTGGGTCGGCGGTTGCGAACCGCCGCTCCTTGAATTGTGACGGCGAACGGGCAGTGTGGGGGAATGATTTCTGAGGAACAAGTGATGGGCGCTTTGCGCGGGGTGCGGTATCCGGGATTTAGCCGGGATATCGTGTCGTTTGGCATCGTGAAAGCGGTGAAGATCGAAGGCGGGCGGGTAGGCGTGCAGATGGCTCTGGCGACGAACGAGTCGGCGATCCCCGCGAAGATCCGGGAGGAGTCGACGGCGGTGATCGAGGGGTTGGAGGGTGTCACGGAGGCCCGGGTGCGGATCGACATTCAAGCTCCACCGAACGTCGCTGAGAACGCTGGGGCGCAGAAGCTCGATGGTGTGAGGCACGTGATCGCGGTGGCTAGCGGCAAGGGAGGCGTCGGAAAATCGACGGTGGCCGTGAATCTGGCCGTGAGTTTGCAGCGGGCGGGATACAAGACGGGGCTGTGCGATTGCGATCTCTACGGGCCGAGTATCGCGCTGATGATGGGGGCAGACGAGCGACCAACGGCGGACGCGGACGACCGGATCATTCCCGTGCGGAAGTTCGACCTACCGATCATGTCGATGGGTCTCCTGCTGGACGGGGACAGTCCGGCGGTGTTGCGCGGGCCGATGGTGACTCGATACACGCAGCAGTTTCTGCGGCAAACGGCGTGGGGAGATTTGGACTACCTCATTTTGGATCTGCCGCCGGGAACGGGGGACATCCAGCTGACGATCGTGCAGACCGTTGCGCTCGCGGGGGCGGTTGTGGTGACGACGCCGCAGGAGGTGGCACTCATCGATGCGCGGAAGGCGGTTGGGATGTTTGCGAAGACCAACGTGCCGGTGCTGGGGATCATCGAGAACATGAGTTACTTCGAATGTCCGAGTGACGGAAAGCGGTATGAAATTTTCGGTCAGGGCGGTGGCGAGCGGGAAGCCGCGCGCTTGGGCGTGCCGTTGCTGGGGAAGATCCCGATCGACATCCCGGTGCGTGAAGGCGGCGACGTCGGACGGCCCGTGGCGGAGTTTCAGCCGAAAAGTGCGTCCGGCATGGCCTTTGCTGACGTAGCCCGGAAAATGATCGAAACCTTTGAATGAAGAGCGTTGACGAGCCGTTCGGTTGGAGTGGATCCCCTACGAAAGCGGATTGACTTCTTCTCCGGCCTGCCATTTACCTTTGACTAGTCACATGAGTTCTCCCAAGCCCGAGGTCGTTTTCGACCTTCTGAAAAATTCTTCCCTCTACCGGGAATATCTCGCCGAGCGAGAGGAGATCCTCCGGCACAAGTGGATCGAAAGCGAGAAGGCGGGTAAGGACATTGGCTTTGAGCGAGCGTTGCTCGACTGGATCATCAAGTTTCGCTCGGAGTGGCGAAACCTCCGAGCGAAGGCGGTCGCTGAAGCAGGTGGAAGCGGCAAGGTTCGGGAGGAGAAGGCGAGCGTCGGAAATTAGCGGCGGCTTTCCTTTAATGTGATCCTGCGAGGTCGCGAAGGAGATCTCATGAACGCATCCAGCAGACATTTACGAGGGCAAGACGAAGGGTGATCGTCGAAGTTATGGATGCGGAAACGATCGCGCGGTCGTTGCGGCGGATCGCTCACGAGATCGTCGAAAGCGGGATCGCGATGAGCCGATTGGTCCTCGCTGGAATCCCGACGCGGGGAGTCGAGGTTGCTCGGCGGCTGGTCGATGAATTGGCGGAAATAGCTGGTGAGCGTCCCGAGCTGGGTTCGGTCGACGTCTCGATGCATCGGGATGACTTGGCGACGCGCGCTCGGATGACGACGGTCGAGCCGATGAGGCTGCCACTGGACTTGGACGACCGAACGTTGATCTTGGTCGACGACGTTCTTTTCACCGGGCGGAGCGTGCGGGCGGCGATGGACGCGGTGGCTTCGTTCGGGCGACCGGCCCGGATCCAGCTGGTCGCGTTGGTTGATCGGGGGCATCGAGAGCTGCCGATCCGGGCGGACTACGTCGGGAAAAACGTGCCGACCGAGCTGGCGGAGAAGATCCGCGTGAGGTTCGAGAAACTCGACGGCGAGCCGGACAGCGTGAAGGTGGTGAAGCCGTGAGCGAAGTGACGTGGACGCGGAAGGATCTGGTCTCGCTGGATGGGTTGTCGGCGGACGAGATCCGGCTCGTGCTGGATACCGCCCAAGCCTTCAAGGGGGTCGGGGAGCGAAATCTCAAGAAGGTGCCCGCGCTGCGTGGGAAGACGCTGGTGAACTTTTTTGTCGAGCCGAGCACGCGGACGCGGATTTCGTTCGAGCTGGCGGCGATGCGGGTGAGTGCCGATGTGATCAACGTGAGCGCCTCGGCTTCGAGTTTGAAAAAGGGCGAGACTCTCAAGGATACGGCGATGATCCTGGAGGCTCTGCACGCCGATCTCATCGTGATCCGGCACCAGTCGGCGGGGGCGGCGCAGTTCCTGGCTGAGCGGTTGCGGGCGAGCGTGATCAACGCGGGAGACGGGGCGCACGAGCACCCGACGCAGGGGTTGCTCGACGCGTTTACGATGCGACAGAAATTGGGCGACCTAGCGGGGCGAAAGGTCGCGATCGTCGGCGACATCCTTTTCAGTCGTGTGGCGCGGAGCAACGTGCACGCGCTCACGAAGCTGGGGGCCGAGGTGACGCTGGTCGGACCGACGACCTTGGTTCCGAGAGCCTTCGAGCGATTGGGAGTGAAGGTGACGCATCGGCTGGAAGATGTGATCGAGTCGACGGACGTGATTAATTTGCTCCGGATTCAACACGAACGTCAGCGGAAAGAATACTTCCCGAGTCTAGGGGAATACACCTCGCTCTTTGGCCTAACGAAAGCGCGGGCGGCGCGGTTGAAGCCGGGTTGCCTGGTGATGCACCCGGGGCCGATCAATCGTGGGATCGAGATCGACAGCGGCGTGGCGGACGGACCCCACAGCGTGATTCTCGAGCAGGTGACCAACGGGTTGGCGGTGCGGATGGCGGTGCTCTACCTCTGCGGCGGCGGTGCGGGGGTGCCGGTCTGATGGTGAAGAGGCTGCGGCGGGGGGACGGGGGAGTCGGTAATTTATGACAGATTTGGTGATCGAGAACGGACGGGTGATTGACCCGGCGAGTGGACGGGATGAGGTGGGGAACCTTTTCATTTCGAATGGCAAATTTGTCGCCGATCGTCCGGACGAGGCCGACGTGATCGACGCGAAAGGTCTGGTGGTCGCGCCGGGGTTGATCGATCTGCACGTGCATCTGCGGGAGCCGGGTCAGGCGCACAAAGAGACGATCGCGAGCGGGACGGCGGCGGCGGCGGCGGGCGGTTTCACGAGCGTCGTGTGCATGCCGAACACCTCGCCGGTTGCGGATAGTCCGAGCACGATCAGCTGGATTAGGGAGAAGGCGTCGGCGACGGCGGTGGTGAACGTTTTCTGCACGGGAGCCATCACTCGCGGGCTGGCGGGTGAGGAACTGGCCCCGATCGGATCGATGGCGGCGGCGGGAATCGTGGCGATCACGGACGACGGGCATTGCGTGCAGAGTCCGGAGGTGATGCGGCGGGCGCTGGAATACGCGCGGATGTTCGATCTCCCGCTGTTTGATCATTGCCAGGACTACTCGCTGGTCGGCGACGGGGTGATGCACGAGGGCGACTGGAGTGTGCGGCTCGGATTGCCGGGATGGCCGCGGATCGGCGAGGAGCTGATCGTGGCGCGAAACATCATGTTGTCGGAGTTCTGCTACGCGCCGATTCATTGCCAGCACATCACGTCCGGCGGCAGCATGCGGTTGCTGCGGGAGGCGCGGGGGCGGGGAGTGAAGATCTCGGCGGAGGTGTGTCCGCACCACCTCGTGCTGACGGACGGGATGCTGGCGGGATACGACACGAACTTCAAAATGAACCCGCCGCTACGAACGGAGGGCGACATTGACTTGCTTATTGAGGGCGTGGCGGACGGGACGGTGACCATTCTGTCCAGCGACCACGCGCCACACGCGGAGTATGAGAAAGAGGTGGAGTTCGATCAGGCTCCGTTCGGGATCCTGGGATTGGAGACGGAATTCGGATTGTTCTGCGACACGTTGGTGCATCGGCGCAAAGCGATTGGGTTGCCGCGGTTGATCGAAATGCTGACCGTTGAGCCGGCGAAGCTGCTCAGGCTCGACCGGGGGACGCTGGCCGTCGGTGCGCCCGCGGACGTGACGCTGCTCGATCCGGATCTCGAGTGGACCGTCGACAAGGATGCTTCGATGTCGCTTTCGCGGAACACGCCTTTTCACGAACGCGAGATCAAGGGACGGGCGGTGCGGACGATCGTGGGTGGGACGTCGGTCTGGGAGCTGGGTGGCCGTTGAGTTAGCCGTGAGCTGTTTCGAGTTGCAGGCCGCCGAGGGGGCGGCGCGTGCGGGGAAGTTGACGACGCGGCGCGGCGTGGTCGAGACGCCAGTTTTCATGCCGGTGGGGACGCAGGCGACGGTGAAGGCGATGACGCCGCGGGAGCTTCGAGAGATCGGGGCGCAAATTATTCTTGGAAATACGTATCACCTGCACGTGCGACCCGGGGAGGGGGTGATCCGAGATCTGGGCGGGTTGCACAAGTTCATGGGGTGGGACGGGCCTATCCTGACGGACAGCGGGGGATTTCAAGTCTTCTCGTTGGCGAAGCTGGCGAAGGTTTCCGAAGCGGGGGTGAAGTTTCAGAATCATCTGGACGGGACGCCGACCTTCATCGGGCCGGAGGAGTCGATGGGGATCCAACGTGACCTCGGATCGGACATCGTGATGGCGTTCGACGAGTGTCCGCCCCACCCGTGCTCACACGAGGCGGCGGCGAGGAGTCTGGAGCTGACGTCGCGCTGGGCGCGGCGTTGCCGGGACTGGTGGGACGGCCAAGCTCCGGGAAAGCGGCCGTTGGTGTTTGGGATCGTGCAGGGATCGGGCTACGCAGATCTCCGGGAGCGAGCGGCGCGGGAGCTGGTGGAGATCGGGTTCGACGGTTACGCGGTGGGTGGGGTGAGCGTTGGCGAGCCGGAGCCGGAGATGTTCGCGGCGGTCGAGGGGGCGGTGCCTCACTTGCCGGCGGACCGACCGCGTTACGCGATGGGGCTCGGGACGCCGGCGCAAGTGATTGAAATGGTCGCGCGGGGGATCGACATGATGGATTGCGTGCTGCCGACGCGGCTGGCGAGGTCCGGAACGGCGTTCACGGGGGACGGCACGCTCAATCTGAAGAACGCGCCCCACGCGCGGGACGAGCGGGCGATCGAAGAGGAGTGTGAGTGCTACGCTTGCCGGAATTTTTCTCGGGCGTATCTACGGCACTTGCTGAAGGCGGACGAAATCCTCGGATTGCGGCTGACCACGATCCACAACCTGCACTTTTACTGCGGGCTGGGAAAACGGGCGCGAGCGGCGATCCTCGGCGGGGAGTTTGCGGCGTTCCGGGAGGAGACGGTTGGGCGACTGAGAAATACGAACGCGGTCTGAACAAAAGGTAACGAGGGAATCGAAGACGTATTCTCACCCGCCCCAGCGACCGTTCACGAGGACTTCGCCGACGGTCGAGATGTGGGAGTAGTCGGTCTTGCCGATGGCCCCGATCATCTTTTTACCGGTGGCTTTTTTCCACGCGGCGCTGAAGCTCTCGCCCGTGTGGCAGCCCCAGCTTTTCACGAACGCGTCTTTGGTGAAAATACCTCGCTTGATGCCCTTGAGTTCGTCTTCGTGGAGCCAGGATTTGGAGGCGCTGTCGATCTGGTTGCTGTAGTCGAACATGAAGCACTTGCTGTTCGAGTGGCCGAAGAATTCGAAGTTGGCGATCTTGACCTGATTGCGGGGAAGGCCCGAGTTGAGGTAACCGATGACCTGCGAGCCGTCGTTAAACCAGATGAGGTTGACACCGTATTTATCGCGGACCGATTGAATGTTGGCAATAAGCTCTGGCTCGTTCATCCGGGAAGCGCGACGGGCGTAGGCCGGACGGTAGACCAGCCAAGTGATGCGGGCATTGGGGCCCGCCTGCTTGCGGAGCTCCTGAATGCGCATGCGGGCGGAGCGGATGAAGTTTCCCCACCATTGATCGTGCGGAGCGGCTTTGTATTTCTCCCATTCGTGGAGCGAAGGGCCGCCGCTGAGGATGATGTATTCCTTGTCGGTTGTCGCCGCGTCGACCAGCGGAGTCGAGAATGCGAGGAGGAAGAGGACGGCGGTGAGTCGGGCGCGCATGGGTAGGAAAGATTGCAAAATCTTCCCCTGGCGCAAGGGGAAACGTCGACCCGTCGGACTCCGCTACCGCTTGGCGCCGTAGGCGTTGTTGCGGTCGGCAGTCATGAGATCATCGCCACGCTTTTGGAGGACGAAGGTGTTGTTATCGCCGTGTTTCGCCCAGGGGCCGGGAGGAACGTCCTTGAAGTCGACGAACTTCCAGTCGCACACGTCTTTTCCAGTCATCCCAAGGTAATCACGGACCGCAGGGCTGACGTCGAGACCGGCACCACCGTTGAGGTTCATCTTGGGCCTTTGGTTCCCGAAGACGTATTCCCAATGGTCGGTGCGGAAGGGACCGCAGTCCTCCCATTGCGCGTAGGCGATGCGATTGTTGTGGCGGATGGCGAGCCAACGGCCTTTGCAGACGGATTTGCCGGGACGCTCGAAGGCTTCGCGGAACCACGGGATCGCTTTGCGGGACTCGGGTTTGGTGGTGCCTCGGGTGACGTCGTTGTAGGGCAGAGCGACGTAAAACGGGTTTTGGCGGGGGGTGAAGGCTTTCGGCAGAAAGTCCTTGCGGGCGGCGGGATCGGGGTTGTCGTAGCCCCCGAAATTGCTGGTCCAGTTTTGGTCCCAAGAGCTTTTGTAATTTGAAACGGGGTTGTTCTGCGAAGGATCTTCGCCGACCCAGAAGACGGTGGTGACGATGTTACGTTTCCAGTCGTAGCGGCTGAATCCAAAGCGGAATTTGCTCGCCGAGACGACTTGTGGCTCGACTTTGAGAAGAGCCTTCTCGCGAAGTTTCTCGGCGTATTTGTAGAAATCGGCCGAGGCGGAGACGGTGGATTCCGCCAACGAGGGGGCGACGACGAGGCTGAGGAGGAGGAGACTCAGGAGGCTTGTTCGGGCCAGCATCGGTTAGCTATCGGTAAGTTTCCTTCGTATTGCAAGTTGAAACCAGGTGGGGCTCAAGTGCGCCGCATGGTCGTGTCGTGGAGAAATTTCGCGTCGTCCGATTCGAGGTAGTCGAGGGTGTAGTGGAGACCGCGGCTTTCCTTGCGGCTGATCGCGCAGTCGACAATGAGGGAGGCGACGGTGACGAGGTTGCGAAGCTCCAGTAGGTCGGTCGTGATTTTGAAGTTCCAGTAGAATTCCTGGACCTCGGTGTGAAGGTTGCGCAGGCGGGTGGCGGCACGGGCGAGACGTTTGTCGGTGCGGACGATGCCGACGTAGTCCCACATGAGGCGGCGGATTTCGTCCCAGTTGTGGTAGATGACGACGAGCTCGTCGACGTCTTGGACTTTGCCGGGACGCCACTCCGGGAGGTCGAAGCGAGCGCGGGGCGGACGGTGGCGGGTGGTTTTCTCAACGGCGCGGTGGGCGAGGACGAGACCTTCCAGGAGCGAGTTGCTCGCGAGGCGGTTCGCGCCGTGGAGACCGGTGCTGGCGGCTTCGCCGATAGCGTGGAGGCCCCGGAGTGAGGTCTCGCCGTTGAGGTCGGTCTTGATTCCGCCGCACTGGTAGTGGGCGGCGGGGACGACGGGAATCGGGTCCTTCGTGATGTCGATGCCGTAACGCAGGCACGTCTCGTAGATGGTCGGGAAGCGTGATTTGATGAACTCCGGCGACTTCATCGTGATGTCGAGGTAGACGCATTTGCTGCCGGTGCGCTTCATTTCGCCGTCGATGGCGCGGGCCACGATGTCGCGCGGGGCCAGCTCCGCGAGCGGGTGGTGGCGGTCCATGAATCGCTGGCCTTTTTCGTCGACGAGGATGCCGCCTTCGCCGCGAACGACCTCGGAAACCAGGAACGACTTGGCCTCCGGCTGAAACAGGCACGTGGGGTGAAACTGGATGAATTCCATGTTCGAAACCGCCGCTCCTGCTCGCCAGGCCATGGCCAAACCATCGCCCGTCGCGATGTCGGGATTGGTCGAGTAGAGGTAGACCTTCCCGCAGCCGCCGGTCGCCGCGATGGTCACGTCGGTGCGGATCGTTTCGACCAACCCGGTCGCTTCGTCGAGGACGTAGAGGCCGACGCAGGCGTTTTGCATCGCGTAGCCGAGCTTGCCGGTCGTGATGAAATCCACCGCCATGTGGTTTTCCAGAATCGTGATGTTGGCGTGTTCCTTGGCGTGTCGGACCAGGGTTGCCTCGATGGCGAAGCCCGTGGAGTCTTGAAAATGGAGAACACGGCGCCGCGAGTGTCCGCCTTCCATGCCAAGGTCGAGTTCGCTTTCGCCGTTCTCGTCGAGCCGCTCGTCGAACTGCACGCCGAGCTTGATGAGTTCCCGGACGCGGTCCGGCCCCTCGGTAACGACGGCGCGCACGGCGTCTTCGTCGCAGAGTCCGGCTCCGGCGGTGAGAGTGTCCGCGATGTGAAGCTCGAACGAATCTTCTTCGCTCACGACGCAGGCCACGCCTCCCTGCGCCCAGGCGGTGTTCGAGTCGGTGAGAGCGCGTTTGGTGACGATGGCGACGCTGCCGTGTTCGGCGGCTTTGAGGGCGAAGGAAAGTCCAGCTATCCCGCTGCCGATGACGACGTAATCGAATTCTCTCATGCTCGTGACGGAATCGTTACGTTATCGATGAGCCTCGTGGTTCCGAGAAAAATTGCGGCAGCCAACCGCGCCGGGCGGGCCAGGGTGCGGGCCGGAGCAAGCGATTCGGCGTCGACGACGGAGACGTAATCGATCCGGGTTCCGGGAATGGCTGAGATCGCGCGGACGGCGGCGGACGCGATGCCCGCCGGGGTCTTGCGAGTTGCGGCGGCGACGAGCGCTGCGTGGACCCGGGGCGCTGCGTTTCGTTCGGCGGGTGAGAGTCGTCGGTTGCGCGAACTCATCGCGAGGCCATCGGCCTCACGCACGGTGGGGTGTCCGTGAATGCGGACGGGTAGATTGAGGTCGCGGGTGAGGCGGCGGATAATCGCAAGTTGTTGCCAGTCCTTTTCGCCGAAGACCGCATCGTCTGGTTGGAGGATGTTGAAGAGCTTGGTGATGATCGTGCAAACGCCGCGGAAGTGCCCCGGTCGGGTGGCTCCGCACAAGCTCGCCGAGAGCGACGACTCGTCCACTGAAACGGAGGCGTTTGCCGCGTAGATGTCAGTCGCATCGGCGGGGTGGAAGAGCAGATCGACTCCGGCGCGTCGGCAGATCGCAGCGTCCTTCCGGGCAGTTCGCGGGTATTTTTTCAGGTCATCCGCGCGGTCGAACTGGATGGGATTGACGAAAATCGAGACGACGACCGTGCCCCGCTTCCCCGCGATCCGACGGGCGTGACCGATGAGAGCTTCGTGACCCGCGTGGAGGGCTCCCATCGTCGGCACGAGAACGACGGGCATCGGGGCCCGCTTCAGCGCGGTCCGGGCAAGCGAGATCCGACTCGCGGTCTTCACAAGCGGCGCTGGATCACTCCGGCGAAGCGAGGGGCGCGGGCGATGGCTTGACCAAGGAACCCGCTGGCTCCTCTTCCCGCGCTTGGTTCGCTTCGTTGGTCGTTGCTTCCGTCATGGTCGCAGGCGAATTCGCTGGCTCAACGGCGGCCGCAGAACCCTCCCCAGCCGGCGTGACAGCTTCAGGAGTCGGCTCGACCGAGGTTGGCTCCGCTGGGACCGCGTCGGTCGCAGGAATGACGGCGTCCGTCGTCGCGGGGGACGCTGCGGCGGCGGGAGCGGGCAGGTTTTTGAGTTCCTGCTGGATTTTGGTTTCACCGCTGGTCCCCATGCGGGCGTAGAGCATGGCGAGGATGAGGGTGACGACGAAAAAGAGACCCCCGAGCCAGGTGGTGAATTTGGCGAGAACGTTGGTCGTCTGAGCACCGAACATGTTATCGGTCATGCCGCCGCCGAAGGCCGCACCGAGGCCCTCGCTCCGGGGGCGCTGCATGAGGGTGACGAGGATCATGAGCGCACACATGATCACGTGCGCCGCGAGAAGAAAATAGAGCAGGACAGGCATCGGAAAAGTCCGCCAATGTGACAGGAGGCCTTCGTTTGTAAAGATCGGACGCGACGTGGAATTTGTCCAGGCGGGTGCCCCGTCGAGCCTCGCGGTTCACATTTGGTCAAGGGAGCACCGAGTCGCGCCACTTGGCTAGGGGAGGGATGTCCACACTCGAGGCCGTCGGGGCAGTTGATCCGGGTCTGGCGACAATTGTAAATTCGCCCTCCGTCCGGGCGGGTGTGGTCGTCGTGAGGGTGATGCGCTTGAGGTGGGGATTTGGCTGTTCGTAGGAATGCCGGGGTGCGGAAACGTCCGTCACTTCAATGGCCGCGTCAGCCGGTGCCAGGATGTGCAGGTCGAGCCGCTCGTCGGCTTGCTCCAGCCGGATCGACCGCCGGTCCAGCGATACGTCGACGTCGGCGTGGGTCAGCCATTGGAACATCCCCCGGGTGGCGTCGGCTCCCGCCGTCCACTCGTCCTTGATGACAACGCTGCGATCGGGAAGGAGGGCGATGCCGCGGCGGGCGGACGATACGCTTTTTGGATAGAGCGGGGTGAGGTCGAGGATCGAGTAGCGGACGTCCTTTTGGGCCTGGTGTTCGGTGAAGGCGGCCGCCGCGTCGGCGACTGGCGCGCGTCCGTCGAAGCGCAGCAGATTGTGCGCGTCGGGTCCGAGGCGGAAGACGCGCCAGCGCCGCTGTCCTGCCCGGAGGACCAGAGGTCGACGCCCGCAGCTTCGAGAGCCGGGTATTCTTCCATGCCGGGATCGACCGCCCAGCGCACACCGTCGGCTTCGAGGATGAATGACCCCGCGTCCATGTGGGCGTGGTTGGTCGTGGCCCTGCCGCCTTTGAACCCCACGAAGATCGCGTTTGGATCGCCCCATGCCGACCGGTGGAAGGCGACCGGATTCTCGCCAGCACCCTGCCAGCTAAGCGCAAACGGCTCTGCCTGGTTCGCGAGCAGGGCTGGGTCCCACCAGAGAAGCGACAGCGGGAAAAAGCGGTTCAGGAAACCGGGAGTTTTCGATTCGTTTTGGAGGGTCGCGAGCGCGTCGAGCGTCTGGCCGAGGAGCCGAGGGGAACGAAGACGATCCGCAATCCAGAACAGGGCCGGAGAAAAAGTCCGCCCCGTGCTCGAGTCGCCGTAGTTGTAAAAATCGCCGCTCGGAGCCGTGGCTTGCGTGAGGTATTCGCTGCTCTGCAGGAATCCAGGGAAGTCATCCATTCCGCCCGTCGTTCCGAGCGCTCGGGCGAGCGCATCAATCAGCATCACGTGATAGGTCGTCCCGTAGGTCCAATACATCGCGCCCTCGGCGTAAGCACCGTCCGGCGCGTAGGCGGTGGCAGCTTTCGGCAGGTTGAGCCGGGCCCGGTCGATGACGCGACGAGCGAGGTCCGGCTCGCGATCGGCCACCGCGAGGGCCCCGATCACCATCCCAGCGTGGCAGACTTGATTCCAGTTGTTGTCGGTTTCGATCCACCAAAGGTCGCCAGCTGGGGCGTCGAAGGACGGTCGCAATCCCTTTTCGATTATGGCCGCGGCGAACTCGTTGCGTTCCGCTTCGCTCAGCTCCGCGTAGAGCCAATCGAAGCCGATGGCGAGGGCCGTGGTCGCCTCGGCGACGTCGAGGAAGTGTGCGGGGTTCCAGCTGGGAGCTTCGGCGAGCGCACGCATCTCCTCCCGAGCCTTGGATAAATAGACGGCGTCGTCGGTGAGCCGATACACCATCGCGAAATCCAAGATGCGCTCGAGACTTCGGCGCATCGATCCGAGCATCCGACGACCCTTGAGAATCGGAGCTTCGGCGGGCGACTCGATCGCCTGGGCGGCTCGACGCTCCAGAACGGCGAACAAAGCTTTCGACACGGGATCGGTCTGAACTTGCGCCCGGAGAGCCTCCCATTTCGGCTCCGTGGCGAAGACGCGCGGGTGCGCCGGGAGGTCGGTCATTGATCGCTCCCGCGGCGCGATCGGAGCGATGTATCCGGTGAGCGCCCGCGCGAGCTCCGCGGCCCGGGGGTGGGGATCCGGCAGGGGTTCGCCGGTGAGAAACTCGATCAGGAACGCGCGGGCGCTCAAAGCGAGCCCGGTAGCATTGGCGTCGGATTCCAGGGCGTCACCCGCGAGCAGCCGTCCGTTCGCGCTCGGCGAGGGCCGGTGCCTCTCGGTGAGAAAGCCCCCGTCGGTCGCTTGTTTCGTTCGGACAAAGGCTTCGATCGTACCGAGCAGTTCCGATCGCTTTGGTTCCGGCATCCCTTGAAAATGCCCCGACTGAGCCCGGAGGGCCGCGCCTGCCGTCCACACCTGCTGGTCCCAGGGGAGCTGCTCCAACCAAGCGGACAGCGCGGCTTGGCTCTCCAGGTGCGCATGAAGCGGCGATGCTTTCGGGCCTCCCTCCAAGCGCTCGTAGATCGTTGGGAACGCCGGAATCCCGCCGCATTTTTCGATATTGGGGCCGAAACGCGGGTCCGATTCGGCGAGTTCCTTCGCGTCGATCGAATAAAAACCGCCCCCGCTCTCCGGATCGTAGACTTTCACCCACCACGTGAAGGTGCCGTCGAATACAGCGTCAAGGAGGCCCGGACCGCGTCGATCGCGAGGTCGGCTCGGAGGCTCGAGGAGGTCGCGAGGATCGTGATCGCTAGTGCGGGAATGGCGGCGAGTTTTTGGATGGTCGGTCTTTTCGCGTTCACCCGGGAAGGATTGCGAAGCGCGGTGCGGTGAGCCAAGCCTGAAGGTCGGTTGGCGGGGATGCACTCGCGTGCAATCGGGACGGATTGGAGCCGGAGCGAAGGGGAGACGGAACGAAGCCAACCCCGTCACCGCAGGCTGGAATCCTGCGCTACCCAGCTCCGGGCGAGGTGGGGGTGGTCGGTGGTGAGGGCTTCGATGCCGAGGTGGGCGCAGTGGCTGGCGGAGACTTGGTCGTTGACGGTGAAGGTGTAGAGGGTGCGCTTTCGGAGCGCGAGGACGCGGGAGCGGCGGAGCCTCGGGGAGTAGCGGAGATCGATGCCGTCGAGGTTGGCGGCGTCGAGCTTGTTGATTAAACCGATCGGGATCTCGTCAACGAGCCAGAGGGCGGAGTGTTCCGGGAATCGCTGCTTGGTCGCGGTGATGAGATCGTAGTCAAAGGCGATGAAGGTGATCTGGAGGTCGCGGCGGGAGGCGAGCGAGGTCGCGATGGGTGCAAAGAGCTCGGGGCCCACTTTCAGTTCGAGGACGAGGTGGGCGCTGGGGGGACTGATCGCAAGAATGTCGGCGAGGGTCGGCACGCGGGGGGCGACCCGGTGGAGATCGGAGAGCGTGGTTCGGTGGAGGAATCGATTGCTGCCGTGGATGCGCGAGAGAGCCGGATCGTGCAGGGCGACGACTTCACCGTCGGCGGTGAGGCGAAGGTCGGTCTCGATGGCGTCGGCTCCCTGTCGCCACGCCAGTCGGAAGGCTTCGAGCGTGTTCTCGGTTGCGTCGGCAGAAGCTCCGCGGTGGGCGATGATGAGCATCGCCGGTCGTCTAGCGGTAGCCGAAGAGCTGGCGATTTTTGATGATCGAGGCGACGTCGGGGGAGACGAGGTTTTCCCATTCTGGATCGGAGCGGCGGATGTGCGCGAGGACGTCGGCGGAGCGGATGCCAAGGTAGTCGGGGTTGTAATTTTCCATCGGGATGATGAAGCGATTTTCGAGGAGGTGGGTGTAGAGGTGCTTGAGGTTCGGCGCGACCTGGCACTGGTCTGCGGGAACGATGGTGCCGTCTTCCTGCTTGAAAGGATAGACGTAGAGTTTGACGCCGGTTTTGAAGAGCCGTCCGAGGCCTTCGAGGATGCCGCCCTCGAGTTCGGTGTAATATTTTTCTTCGAAAAGATCCTGCAGCGCGGGGAGACCCATCGGGAGGCCGATGAGGCGGTCGGTGTAGCGGGTGAGGTAGGCGATGAGGCGGTGGTAGTGGCCGTAATTGCTGATGAGGACAGTGCGGCCGAGGGCGGCAAGCATGTCGACGCGGTCGAGGAAATCGCGGAGGTCGAGTTCGCCGCCGGAGAGGAGATTCTGCATGGTGATCTCCATGAGGACCTCGGGTTCTTCGCCCCGGAGTCGCTCCTCGGTGAGAAACATCGTGCGGGCGCAGTCGAGCATGTCGTTGGTGACGTGCGTGACGGGGCGGAAGGAGCCGCGCTCGATGAGGAGGTTCTTTTTGTAGAAGGCGTCGGCGGCGTTGATGACTTCGCCGTTCGCCCGGAAGAGGGCGGCTTTCGTGAGGCCCTGCGAGACGAGCTGGAGGGCCATGAGGCGATTGTCGACGGACACAAAATCCGGGCCGGAGAAGCGGATCATGTCCACCTCGATCCGCTTGTTCGTGAGGTCGTCGAGGAGGGAGCCGATGAGGGCCTCGGGGCGGTGATTGAGGTAGAACGCGCCGTAGATGAGGTTGACGCCGATGATGCCAAGGGCCTCCTGCTGGGTGAGGTTGTCGACGTCCAGCATGCGGACGTGGAGAATGATCTCGTTGAAGGGGGCGCGGGGGGAGGTCTGGAAGCGGAGGCCGAGCCAGCCGTGGGATTCGTCGTGGGTGCGGAAGCTGCGGGCGGCAACGGTATCGGCAAAAGCGAAGAAATTGCGGTCGCCGCCGACGGTGGCGTCAAGGCGTTCGATGAGGAGATCGAACTCGTGGGTGAGCATGGTGTCGAGGCGTCGGCGGCTGACGTAGCGACCGGCGGAGCCGTAGATGGCGTCGGAAAACGTCATGTCGTAGGCCGAGATGGTCTTGGCGACGGTCCCGGCGGCGGCCCCGACGTGGAAGAAGCGGCGGGCGACTTCTTGGCCAGCGCCGATTTCGGCAAACGTGCCGTAGATGCGCTGATCCATGTTGACCTGAAAGGCCTTCTTATTGCATTGGAGATCGAAGTTTCCGTCCATGGGCGCGGATGGTATCAGCGGGGGCAAATCGGTCGAACGCGAATCCAAACCCGGTTTTGAACGGAAGGTAACGGAGGCAACAGAGGGACGATGGGTGATCCGTCCGGCTCCCGCCGGCGCGGGCTCCCGGTGGCCGAGTGATTGCATCAAAGATTCACGAGATCTTCATTGGGATTTCACGGTAGGGTGGAACAATCCAAACAATGTCGGGTATCGCTGAAGCGGAACGGATCGGGGCGATGACTCGTCGGGTGCTCATTCGAGGTGGGGTTGCGGCGGTGGCGCTGGCGGGAGCGGGGGCGGCGTGGGCTGGAGGTGTGGAGTTGGAATGGATCGAGGTGCGGCGGGTGCGGCTGGACTTGGGGTTTGGGAGGGATCTGCGGGTGGTGGCGGTGAGCGATCTGCACTTTGATCCGGAATACGAGGTCGACTATCTCCGGCGGGCGATGGCGCGAATCGCTGGGTTGGAACCAGACGTTTTTGTGGTCTGCGGCGATCTGTTTTCCCACGACGGACGGCGGGCGGCGGATCTGGCGGAGATCTTGGCGCTCGTTCAGGCTCCGCTGGGAACGTTTGTAGCACTGGGGAATCATGATTTCTGGTCGGGGGAGAAGCGGATCGCCAAGGCTCTGAGTGCGGTGGGGATTCGGGTGCTGCGGAACGAGTGCGTGGCGCTGCCGGGGTTTGACGGTTGTTACTTGAGCGGGTTGGAGAGCTACTGGGCCGGGAAGCCAGATCCGGGAGTGTTGGTGGCTACGCCGGCGGACTCGCGGCACATCTTACTGGTTCACGAGCCGGATCCCTTTGATGAGATCACGGACCCGCGGGTGCGGCTGCAGGTGTCGGGGCATACCCACGGCGGGCAGGTGAGGTTGCCGCTGATCGGGGCATTGCGGTTGCCGAGTTGGGGGAAGCGGTATGACGAGGGGTTGTTTGAGGAAGGGGGGCGGTATCTTTACGTGACGCGGGGGTTGGGGTCGCTGCGGCCGCACGTGCGGTTTCTTTGCCGTCCGGAGGTGACGGTGTTTGAAATGAGATGAAATCGGCTCTGGCTGACGCGGATTTCCGCAGATGCGGCGGCGGGAGGCTACCGCTCGCACGCGGCGCCGCGTGCGTTGCCCATCCTTATTTACCGCAGATTTGGACGATGAGGCGGTCGAGAACGACGGATTCGGCGAGTTGGGTGGTGACCAGCGTGCGGTTGGCTTCCGCGCACGCGAGGTAGGCGGTCTCCAACTCGGTGATCTCGAAGCGGCGGCTGTTGGCGGCGGCGATGCCGAGGGGGTAAGTGCTCAACGTGCCGTCCTTCTTCCGGGGGAGGTGCGCGGTGGCGCTGTCGGGAAGCTTCTTCAAGGCTCCGCTGAAGAATTGGGGTTGGGCGGGGACCGGGATGCGGTGGCGGTCCATGAGGTCTTTGACGAGGAGGAGGTTGCGGACGGTGGGGATGATGGCGGCGAGCAGGATGCCGACCGCTTTTTCGCCCTGAGTGAAGAGTTGGGTGAGGGTGGCGAGGCTGAGGAGGAGGTCGCGTTTGGCGATGGAGTTGCTGAGGTCGAAGATGCCGCCGGTTCGGGTGGTTGGGACGAGGGCACGGATGTCGTCTTCGGTGAGTTCGTGATCGGGGGGGAAAGCGAGACTGAGTTTCTCGAGTTCGCTGTCGGTCTGGCGGGTGTCGGTGCCGACGCGGGCGGCGAGGAGGGCGGCGGCATCGGGGGTGGCGTGGAGGCATCGAGCGGCGATCCGTTTCTCGACCCAATCGATGACGTCGGCCTCGGTGGTGCCCCAGCCGAAGGAGACTTTGTCGTGGGTGGTGACGTTGGCGAGCTTGGTGAGAGCTTTGAAGGCGGTGCGGCGTTTGTCGGCTTCGGGGGCGCTGAGAAGGAAGGTCACGTCGGACGGGAGGCCGCTCTCGACCGTGGCGACGAGGCGGTCGAGTGCCGTGGCGACGGTGTCGGAGCGGCCGGTGACGGAGTCGGCGAGGAAGGAGGCGTTTTTCAGCCAGACGAGCTTGGCTCCACCGAAGAAAGCGACGGTGAGGAGGGCTTCGATGGTCCGGGCAACGCACTCGGCGGAGCGCTCGGCATTTGCGTCGGCTCCGTCGATGGTTTCGATGGAAAGGGGGTCGTCGGAGGGGGCCAGTTGGGCGGCGAGTTCGGTGGCGGCTTTCTTGACGGCTGCTTCATCGGAGCCGGTGACGAAGTGGAAGCGGGTGTCGGTGGGGGGCTTCTTCTTGGCGGCGGGCATGGATTGATTCTCGCGCGAAGGCGCGAAGGCGCGAAGGAAATACTGACCCTCGCGCAGAACATCGGAGGCTGGGAAGCCTCGAGGTAGACTGCGTCGGCTCTGCGATGCAGCCCGGAGGGCGAGACGAGCGGGCGCGAGCGAGTCAAACCGCGGCGGCGCAGAGAATGATTTATTTCCAGGCCCAGCGGTTGGCGATGAGGACGACGGTGGTGGAAAGTGCGATGAGAACGGCGGAGAGGGTGAGGGCGAGGGGGAGGTCGCCGGACTCGGTGGCGGTGTAGATGGCGGTGGGCATCGTTTGGGTGCGACCGGGGATGTTGCCGGCGAGCATGAGGGTGGCACCGAATTCCCCGAGGGCGCGGGCGAAGGCGAGGACGGCGGCAGCGGCGATGCTGGCTCGGGCGATGGGGATGTCGATCTGGATGAGGCGTTGAAGGGGGCGGACGCCGAGGATGCGGCTGGCGTCGCGGAGCTCGGGTTCGATCATGAGGAAGGCGGATCGGGTGAAGAGGTAGACGATGGGAAACGAGACGACGAAGGCGGCAACGACGGTGCCGGGCCAACTGAAGACGAGGGGGAGGCCGATGTGGTCGAGGAGGCTGCCGAGGGGGCTGCGTTTGCCGAAGGTGAGGAGGAGAAGGAGGCCGGTAACGGTGGGGGGAAGGACGAGCGGGAGGAGGCAGGCGGCGTCAAGGGCGGCGAGCCACGGGCCGCGGCGGTGGGCGCGCCAGGCGGCGAGGGTGGTGCCGAAGATCAGGGCGAGGATGGTGGCGGTGAAGGCCGTGGCGAGGGAGAGGAGGAGTGGCGACATCGGGGCTGTGATTAGTGACTGGGTGCCGTGAAGCCGTGGAAGAGGAAGACTCGTTGGGCGGGCTGGCGGGTCAAGTATTGCAGAAAAGCTCGGGCGGCGGGGGTGTCTTCGATCAGGGCGGCTTGGTAGGTGATGGGCGGGTGAGAAACGGGCGGGGCGGTCGCGACGGAGTTCACGTCTTCGGTGACGTCGGTGGCGTAGACGAAGCCGGCGTCGGCGTTGCCGGTCGCGACGTAGGTGAGGACTTGTCGAACGTCCTTTGCGAGGACGAATTTTGGAGCGAGGGCGGTCGCGAGATTCAGGTGGTCGAGCGTGGCGGCGGTGTAGGCTCCGGCCGGGGACGTGGCGGGGTTGGCGACGGCGATGGTTCGGATGGAGTCGGACGTGAGGTCGGGGATGGATTCGAGGGTGGTGATCTCGCGGCGGGTGATGAGGACGAGGGTGTTGGTGAGGAAGGGGGTCGTTGAGATCGCTGGGAGTTCGGGGATCGGACCTGCGCTGAGGAGGAGATCGGCGGGAGCGCCATTCTCGATCTGGCGGGCGAGGGCGTTGGAACCGCCGAAGTTGTAGACGATCTTCGTGCCGGGGTGGGCGACTGCGAAGGCGGCCGCGATTTTCTCGAGCGGAGATTGGAGGCTGGCGGCGGCGGAGATGAGAAGAGTGGCGAGGACGGGAGTGACGAGCATGCGGCGCGGGATTTGACGTAGTTTGGGAATCCGTTTACCGATCTTGGCTCGCTAGTTCATGAAGATTATTGATCGCACCGTCGGGAAGGACGTTTTTGTTACGATGCTGATCGGCATCATCGTCCTGAGCCTCGTTCTAGTGCTGGGCAATCTTTTTCAGAAGCTGCTCGATTTGCTGATCAATCGGGATGTGCCGATCGGAACTTTGCTGGCGTTCATGGCCTTCGTACTGCCATTTTCGCTGACGTTCACGATTCCTTGGGGATTTCTGACGGCACTTCTTCTCATTTTCGGGCGGATGTCGGCGGATAATGAGCTGATTGCACTCCGGAGCAATGGCGTGAGCATCCCGCGGATTTGCGTGCCGGTGTTCGTTCTGGCGGTGGTGCTGACGGGGATTTGTTTCTGGATCAACGCGGACGTGGCCCCGAAGGCGGAGCAGAGGATGACGGAGGCGGTGTTCGACATCGCGACGAGCAATCCGATTTCGTTGTTCTCGGCGGATCAGGTGGTGGACGACTTTCCAGACAAGCGGGTTTACGTGGGCGGGAAAAATGGGGACGTGCTGGAGAATCTCATCATGTTCGACATCAACGACGACAACTCGCCGACGCGGGTCATCTTCGCGAAACGGGGTGAGCTGACCCCGGATCCGGCGAACGCGCAATTGCTGCTCAAGTTGTCGGATGCTCGGTTCGAGCAGCGGGACAAGGACGATCCGCGGGACATTTATAACATCCAGCAGGGAATCGTGATGAAGCAGGGCGTGTTTCCAATTTCGTTGCAGGCGATGTTCGATGAGCACCTGACGGGGCGGAGGCTGAGTGCGTTCACCTTGCCGGAGCTGATCGGGAGGCTGGGGGAGGCTGAAATCGATGACCGGCAGGCAACTCGGGTCGAACTGAGTAAGCGCTTTTCGTCGTCGCTGGCTTGTCTGGCGTTTGCCCTGGTGGCGGTGCCGTTGGGGATCACGGCTCACCGGAAGGAGACTTCGGTGGGGTTTGCGCTGAGTCTGGGGATCGCGTTTACCTACTTCTTTTTCATCATTCTCGCGGACACGTTCCGGGATAATCCGGCGGCTTTTCCGGAGTACCTCATTTGGATTCCGAACGTGGTGTTTATCACGCTGGGGACGGTGCTGTTTGTGCGGTTGTCGAAGCGGTGAGGTTGTTGCGGCTTGGCCGGGGGGAGTGGTTGCTGGCTGGAGGGCTGGGATAAGGTTCACATGGTGGGTGGGAACATGGCGAATCCGGCGGCGGCCATGCCCAGAAAGAGGAAGAATCCGACGACGTCGGTGACGGTGGTCAGCATGATCGAGGAGGCCAGGGCGGGGTCGATCTTGAAGGCTTTGAGGCCGACCGGAATGAGGACGCCGGCGGCGGCGGCGGCGATCATGTTGAGGATCATCGCGATACAGGCGACGACGCCGAGGACGAGGTCGCCGCGCCAGAGCCAGCCGATGACGCCGATGGCGAGGCCAGTGGAGAGGCCGGTGAGGGTGGCGACGAGGATTTCCTTCGCGAGAATGCGCCTTTTGAGGCGCCCTTCCATCTCGCCGAGGGCCATGGAGCGGACGACGATGGTGAGTGTCTGCATCCCGACGTTGCCGCCCTGGCTGGCGATGATGGGGAGGAAGACGGCGAGGACCGCGTATTTGTCGATGGTGGGTTCGAAGAGTGAGACGACCCAGCCCGCGAGGATGGCGGTGGCGAGGTTGACGTAGAGCCAGGGGAGGCGGCGCTGGAACGAGATCTTCCAGGGGGTGTCGAGCATCTCTTCGCCGGAGAGACCGATCATGCGCTGCATGTCTTCGGTGGCTTCTTCTTCGATGACGTCCATGACGTCGTCGGAAGTGACGATACCGCAGAGGCGCTTGAGGTCGTCGACGACGGGGAGGGCGACGAAGTGGTGTTCACGGAAGAGGTTGGCGATTTCTTCCTGGTCGGCGTGGACGGAGACGGCGCGGACCTCGCGGATCATGAGCGTGGCGAGGGGGGTGTCGGGTTTGGCGAAGAGGAGGTCGCGGGTGCGGAGGACGCCGCGGAGACGCTGGGCGTGGTCGGTCACGTAGACGTAGAACATGCCCTCGTGGGCACCGGATTCGTCGGAGCGGAGGACTTCGATGGCTTGCTGGGCGGACATGTTCTCGCGGAGCGAGACGAAGTCGGGGTCCATGATGCCGCCGGCGGAGTCGCCGGGGTAGCCGAGGATCTCGGTGATCTTAGCGGCGGACTCGGGCGGGAGATTTTTGAGAATGTCGCCGAGGCGTTCGGGCGAGAGGTTAACGAGGATGTCGGCGGCGTCGTCGAGGAACATCTCGTCGACGATGCCGGAGACGCGGTGGAGCCGCATCTTCTCGAAGAGGCGAACCTGCAGCTCGGGGCCGAACTCGCCGATGATGTCGGCGGATTTTTCGTCGTCGAGTTTGCGGAGAACGGCACGGAGTTCGGAGAGTTCGAGGTCGGCGAGTTGGTTGGCCGCGTCGCGGGCGTCGGCTTGGTCGCGGAGGTAGCTGATCCATTCCGCATTCTCGGTGTTTCGCTCGGCGAGGGACGGGATCTCGTAGTCTTCGGTCGGCATCGCGGGGAGTGTAGGGGATTCTGGAGGTCGGGCGAGGCTGAAGCGGGGACAGCTCGGAATCGCCTTGGGACTCGCTCGCGCCGGATGGGGGCGGTAGATACGACCATGCATTTTCCCGGTTCGCTCATCCGATTTTTTGCGCTGCTTCTCGTTGGTCTGCCGGGTCTGCGCGGAGGGGAAATTGGGGATTGGGTGGGTAAGCCGATGCCGGACATCGCCTACGTCGGTAGAGACGGGGAGTCGCACTCTCCGAGTGATTGGAAGGGGCGGTGGGTTCTGCTTCAGTTTGGCGCGCACTGGTGCTTGCCGTCGGAATACACGGCTCAGGTTTTCTCGGACGTTCAGCGGCGAGCCGAGTCGAAGGATTTTCTTTTTCTCGAACTTTTCGCCGAGCCAACGCTCGTCGATCTTGAGCTCAACGCGCAACGGAGCGTCGAAGGTGAGAGGGGACTCGCGAGTAGGGAGATGACGGATGCGCTTGGCATCAAGGGATTTCCGAGTTGGTTTTGCGTTGATCCGGCGGGCACGATCCGAGCGGCGGGACAAATGAACGTCCCCGCCGGGCGCCGGGGGGAGCTGGCCGATCTGTGGAGTGAAGACGCTCGTCTGCTGGCGGCGACCGAGCCACCGTCGGATGAGCAAGCGCTGTTGGAAAACGGACTGATGGCCCGATTGGAGGGTGACCTTCAAAAATGCGCGGAAATGTTGGGCAAATACCTGGAGGGCGACCCTACCCACGAACTCGCCGTCGTGACGCGGAGCTACGCCCTTCAGGGGTTCGACAAAAATTGGCTCCAGAGTCTGGACCGCACGCTGGAGGCTTGGGAGGACGTGCCGGAGCGGCTGCAGTTCTTCCGGGCAAAGAGCCGGTTGAGCGACAATGCCTCGGCGCCGCCGAGACTTGACCTGATGGCGCTGGCCGAACGATACCCGGAGAGTTGGGCGCTGCGGGCGGCAACGCTTCCGAACGCCAAACTGCCCCACGAGACGTCCAAGGAAGACCTTCGAGCGCTGGCCTACTACAACGGGAGTTCCGGAGGAGACCTCTACGGGCAGTACATGATTTTGGCGTTGGAAGCGCGTGGTCTCAACGAGTTCGCCGAGAAGATGGCGGGCGCGATGGAATGGCCGAGGGCGACCTACACGGTCGCGGCGGACGTGTTGGCCCGAGCCGGGAAGAGAGACGAGGCTTTCGAGATCCTGGGCGGTAAGATTCCCGGGGTTCCGACGCCTTCGACCGGGAACGCTCTTTATTTTCGCACGCTGCAAACGCTGGTGCTCGAAGAGCCGGAGATCGCCTTGAATGCCGCGGCGGATTACCAGAAGGGCCAGCCAAATCACCTTTTCCCGTTTCTGGCCAAGTGGCAGATTGCCGCAGACGGGGGCAACGTCGAGGAGATCGAGCCGATCGCTGAGGAAACGAAACTTGCGGCAGCGACGCGGAAGCCGTTTCAAAAGCTCACCAAGTGGCTCGGTGAGGACGCTGTGCCGGGGTGGGCGGAAATCGCGGCAATCGAATGGGCGAACGCACGTGAGCTCACCGCTTGGACGCTCTCGCTGGAGGCGCGGCGGACGGGAGATCTGGATCGCGAGAGTCAGGTGTTACGAGCTGGGCTGCTCGCCATCACCCCGAAGAGTCCCGAATACATCCTGCTGTATCGGCGATTTCAGGAGATCCAGGCGGGCACGGTGGAGTGATCCCTGAAGACGAGTTCGAGGTAAAAGCTGTTGCGAAAAGTCGCGGGACCAACGTAGCGCCAGTGGGTGTTGCCGGCGAATGCGCGGGTTTTCCGCTCGATTTGCCGGAGCGGTGAACGCGGTGCGGAGATCAGCGGATGCTTTCGATCATCGCGACGCCGTAGGCGGGGAGGAGAATGGTGCCGGGGCAGGGGGCGTCGGCGAGGAGGTCTTGACCGGTCGGGAGCCCGGTGACGGTGCGGGGGGTGGGTTGGTGATTGAGGACAAAGGTGAGTTCGCGGTCGTCGGCGACGCGGCGGGTGATCTCGACGAGGGGATCGGCTTCGGCGAGGGGTGCGATCTTGGTCTCGGCGAGGATGAGGTCGAAGAGCGGGGCGATGTTGTCCGCCGAGAACCACGTGCCGATGGTGATGGCGGTGCCGTTGTTGAGGGAGTTGCGGGTGATGGCGGGGTTGCCGGGCGCGGCGTGGGGGGAGCTGTCGGTGGTCTCGGTCCAAGTGGCGAGAGTGGTCGCGGTGGTGGGGGCGAGGATCTCGTAGCCGCCCGCGAGGGGAAAGCTGGTGGTGTCGGTCTCGAGGTCGAGGAGCGGATGCGTGAGTTTGCCGAATTCTTCGACGGTGGTGCCGCAGACGTCGGCGAGGAGGCCGGGGGGCGTGGTGCGGATGACGTGGTTGCGACGGTCGCGGGTGGCGGTGCGGGCGGTGGTCACGAGGACGCCGCCGGATTCGACGAAGGCGCGGAGGCGGGCGGCGAGGTCCTCGTCCATGAGGGTGAAGCCGGGGAGGACGATGAGTTCGAGGCCCGCGAACGAATCGGAGGCGCTGACGAAGCCCGCTGGCAAGTGGCGGTGAAGCATTTCGCCGTAAATGAGAGCGCGCTGATCCTTCGGGCGGGGGAGGCCCAGCGGGAGCGTGGCGTTGGCTTCGTCCTGATCGTGGTCGAGGAGGACGGCGGCGAGGACGTGGGCGGTGGTGCCAAGGAGCTTCGGAGCGAGGCGTTTGAGTTCGCGGCCTTCCTGGGCAAACTCGTCGTAGCGGCGGCGAGGGATGTCGTCGTGGTCGAGGATTCCGTTCCAATACATCTCGGCACCGAAGGGACAGGTGCGCCAGCGGAAATGGAGAATGCCGGCGGCGCCGTGGGCGATCGATTGGTAGGTCCAGAGACGCATCTGACCGGGTGCGGTGGTCGGGAGGAGATACGGGGATTGGCCGCCGGCTCCAGCTTGCTGCTCGGGGACGATGTAGGTGCCGGAAGCGGCGCGGGTGCGCTCGTTGATGGTGGCCGCCCAGACGAAATCGGTGGGCTGCTCGGTGAAGCCCGGGTAAACGTCGACCGAGAGGAAATCGAGGTCGGAGGCGAGCTTCGGGTAGTCGATGCGGTCGAAGACGCCATTGTGGGTGATCCACCATTTGGGCTGCGCGGCGCGGAGGATGTCGATTTGCTCGCGCTGGAACGCGATGACCGAGTCGCTGACGAAGCGGAGGTAGTCGAGGTGTTGGCTGGGATTCGGGTGGGTCGGGCGGTTGGGGTGGGGGAGTTCGATCGCGTCGAAGGTGTCGTAAGTGAGCGACCAGAACGAGGTGCCCCAGGATTCGTTGAGGGTGGCGATGTCGGGATATTTCGCCCGCAACCACTCGCGGTAGCCGGTCACGCAAGCGGGGCAGAAGCATTCGCTGAAGTGGCAGTGGAATTCGTTGTCCGTTTGCCAGCCGATGACGCGGGGATTGGTGGCAAAGTGGTTGCCCATCGCTTGGGTGATGCGGCGGGAGGCGGCGCGGAAGCCGGGATTGTTCGTGCAGACGTGTTGGCGGCTGCCGTGGCCCATGGCGCGTCCGTCAGCGTCGACGCGGAGCGATTCGGGGTGGGCAGCCGTGAGCCAGCGGGGCGGGGCGGCGGTGGGGGTAGAGAGAATCGTGTCGATGCCCTCGTCGCCGAGGCGGTCGATCATTTCGTCGAAGAGGCTGAAGTCGAAGTGGTCGAGGCGGGGCTCCATGCGGTCCCAGGCAAACTCGGCCATGCGGACGACATTCACGTCGGCGGCGGCCATGCGGGCGGGGTCGGCGACGCGTTGGTCGCGGGGCCAGTGCTCGGGGTAGTAGGCGACTCCGAAGAGGAACTTGGCGAACTGACTCGGGCGGAGGTGGATCGGGGTGGTCGGCATGAGTGGTGCGCGCTGGGTGGGATCGGTTGTGCCGTCTTGCAGGAGGAATCCTGGGTTGGGAACCCGCGCTGGCCAGGCTGGAAGCCTGAACTCCCCGGGCCGAATATGAAGTGCGGAGCCGACGGGATTCGAACCCGCAGCCTCTGCCGTGACAGGGCAGCGCTCTAACCATTGAGCTACGGCTCCCTCCTCACTGAAGGGAGCGGGGAATATCCACGGATCTCCCGAGGGACGCAATCTTTTTTGAAACCGAAATTTGCCAGGTCGGCGTAGGCACTCTAGAACGATGGGCGTGAATTCTCAATACGACGTGGTGATCATCGGGGCGGCCTTTTCGGGCGCTTCGCTGGCGTTGATGCTGCGGCGGGAATTTGCCGATCTTCGGGTGCTGGTGGTGGATCGTTCGGACAAGTTCGATCGGAAGGTGGGCGAGGCGACGACGGAGATCGCGGGGAATTTTTTACACAAGCGATTGGCGCTGACGTCCTACCTGGCGAATCATCAGATTGCAAAGCAGGGGCTGCGGTTGTGGTTTGCGGACGAGGATGGGGGAACGGCGTTCGAGGATTGCGCGGAGGTGGGGGCGAATTACCAGGTGCGGATGCCGTCGTTTCAGCTGGATCGGGCCGAGATGGACGAGCATCTGGTTGGGCTGGCGCGGGACGCGGGGGCGGAGGTCCGGCGGGGGGTAAAGGTGTCGGACATCGACTTGGAGGCTCCTTCGGTGGCGGTGGATGGCGAGAAGGTGTCCGCGCGGTGGATCGTGGACGCCTCGGGGCGCGCGGCGACGGTGGCGCGGCAGACGGGGAATTTCCGCAAGCTTGGCGAGCACACGACAAACGCGATTTGGGGGCGTTTTCGCGGGGCGGACGATCTGGACGGTTATCGATTGCGGACGGAGTTTCCGGAGTTTGGAGCGTCGTCGATTACGAGTCGGACGGCGGCAACGAATCACCTCACCGGATACGGCTGGTGGTGCTGGATCATTCCGCTGAAGGGCGGGGACGTGAGCGTGGGATTGGTTTACGACGCTCGGCTGTTCACGCCGCCAACGGAGGGAAATCTGACGGAGCGGCTGCGGGCGCACTTGCTGGCGCACCCGATTGGTCGGGAGCTTTTTGGCAAAGCTGAGGCGATCGAGGGGGAGACGCGGGCCTACTCGGGGCTGCCGTATTACACGGAGGCGCTAGCGGGGAGAAATTGGCAGGTCGTGGGGGACGCGGCGGGGTTCATCGATCCGCTTTACAGCGCGGGGTTGGACTACTGCACCTGGACGGTGCGGGCGGCGTTTGGGCGGATCGCGGGGGAACTGCGGGGCGAGGTGGTTGATCTGGAAAAATTGAACTCGCGATTCCGGCATTCGTACCGGTCTTGGTTCGAGGGGCTTTACGAGAGCAAGTATGAATACATCGGCGACGCGGAGTTGATGTCGGCGGCTTACTGGATGGACATCGCGCTGTTTTACCTGGGGCCGGTGCGGGAGATTACGCTCGCGCCGGAGGCGGATCTGGATTGTTTGCCGTTCAATGGGCCGGTGGACCGGCGGGTGGCCAAGTTCATGGCGTTTTACAACCGGAGGTTGGCGGCGATCGCGCGAAAGCGCCGGGCGGCCGGGTGCTGGGGTCGGCGGAATACGGGGTGGCGGGAATTGGGCGATGGGTTCGTGCCGGATCCGCGGGTTCTCAAGGTGCTCTGGAAGGGTGTGCGGCGGTGGTTGGGGGCGGAGTGGCACGCGTTGTTTCTGAATGCGGATTCTCACGCAGAGGCGCAGAGGCGCAGAGAGCGTGACAATGCTCACGCGAGCACCGGAGCCTGGGAAGGTTCGGTGCGGACTGCATCGGATCTGCGGTGCCGCCCGCAGGGCGAGACGAGCGGGGGCGAGCGAGCCAACCCGCGAGGGCGCGGAGGTTCTTTGGAGCCGGCAATTGGTTCCTAATGGCTCACAAGTCGTACCGGGAGTTTTTGGGCGCGGTTGAGGCTGCGGGAGAGTTGAAGAGAATCGCGGAGCCGGTGGCGACGGAGTTGCAGATCACCGAGTTGGCGGACCGGGAGATGAAGGCGCCGGGTGGAGGGAAAGCGTTGCTTTTCGAGAAACCGACGATTGACGGGGTCGTTTCCGAGTTCCCGGTGTCGGTGAACGCGATGGGGTCGCGGTCGCGGATGGCGATGGCGCTTGGCCTCCAGTCGGTCGATGAGTTGGCGGAGCAGATGCAGTTTCTCATGAAGGCGAAGCCGCCGAAGGGGTTCAGGGATGCGGTGACGTTGCTGCGAAACGGGATCGATCTCATCCACGCGCGGCCGAAGTCGGTGAAGGACGGGCCGTGCAAGGAGGTGATCGAGCGGTTTGAGGGCGAGGGGCTGACTTTGGCTGACTTGCCCGTTTTGAAATGTTGGCCGGACGACGGGGGTCGGTTCGTGACGCTACCGACGGTTTACACGCGGGATCCGGACACGGGGGAGCGGAACGTGGGGATGTATCGGATGCAGGTCTACGACGGGCGGACAACGGGGATGCACTGGCAGGTACACAAGGTCGGGGCTCGGCACGGGAAACGGTATTACGAACGCGGAGAGCGGATGCCGGTGGCGGTGGCGCTGGGGGGCGATCCGGCCTACACCTTCGCCGCGACGGCTCCATTGCCGGATGGGCTGGACGAGATTCTTTTTGCGGGGTTTGCCCGGAAGAAATCGGTGCCGCTGATCAAGTGCGAAACGAACGAGATCGAGGTGCCGGCGGACTCGGATTTTGTGTTGGAGGGATACGTGGATCCGGCGGAATTGCGACCGGAGGGGCCGTTCGGGGATCACACCGGGTTTTACACGCCGGTGGAGGATTATCCGGTTTTTCACCTGACGGCGATCACGCGGCGGAAGGACGCGATTTATCCGGCGACGATCGTGGGAATTCCGCCGATGGAGGACTTTTACCTGGGCGAGGCGAGCGTGAGAATTTTTCTCCCGATTTTTCGGATGAACTTCCCGGAGATCGTCGACATGGCGTTGCCGGCGGAGGGGGTTTTTCACAACTTGGTTTTTGTTTCGATCCGGAAGCAATACGCGTGGCAGGCGTATAAAATCATGCACGGGCTGTGGGGGATGGGGCAGATGATGTTTGCGAAATACATCGTGGTCGTGGACGACGACTGCGACGTGCACAACACGAGCGAGGTGCTTTTCCGGATGTGCGCGAACACCGATCCGAAGCGAGATTCGACGTTCATCAAAAATCCGAGTGATTCGCTGGACCACGCGCCGAGCGTGGAGGCGATGGGATCGCACATGGGGATGGACGCAACGCGGAAGCTGGCGGGGGAAGGGCACACGCGGGGTTGGCCTGAGCTGGTCAAGATGGAAGCCGGGGTGGTGGCTTGGGCGGACGAGTTCCTGAAATGCTGACGACTCCGATTGGGCGGCTGCGGCTGATCGCGTTGATCGAGGGGGCTTCGTTCATCGTGCTGCTTTTCGTCGCGATGCCGATGAAGTATCTGGCGGGCATCGAGGCGGCGGTGAAGGTGGTAGGGATGGCGCACGGGTTACTTTTCGTGGCCTTCTGTTTGGCGTTGTTGTTGGCGATTCCAACCCTCAGGTATGACTTGAAGCATTGCGCGGTGGTCTTTGGCGCATCGTTGGTGCCGTTTGCGCCGTTCGTAATCGATGGGTGGCTGCGGCGATTGGATTCGGGTCTCTCTCCCGAGAATTCGCTTGAGCGCGTGAATTTGGAGCGTGAGAACAAGTCGGTGAGGAGAGGAGTTGAGCGACCGGTCGCGCCGACGAAGGCGGAGACCGCGCTCTTGGAGCCGTTTGACGGGTTGACGTTGGAGCGGATCGTGGTGCCGAAGGGAAGAGCGGATTGCCGCGCGGCGGTCGCGGAGATTTTGGCGGCGGGTGTGGCCGGTTTTGACACGGAGGCGAAGCCGACGTTCAAGGTGGGTGAGAAGAGCCGGGGGCCTCACGTGGTGCAGTTTGCGCTGCGCGAACGGGCGTTTGTTTTTCAGCTTCACCGATCGGGAAGCGAGGAAGCGGTGGCGGAGTTGTTGCAGTCGGATCGGGTCCTCAAAGTTGGGTTTGGCTTGAAGAACGATCACGGTCAGATCCGCGCGAGGTTTGGGATCGTGCCGCAGGGTATCGTGGACCTCGAGCGGACGTTTCGGAAGATGGGTTACGCGGGCCAGATCGGGGTGCGGGCGGCGGTGGGGGTGACGCTGCAACGGAGTTTTTCGAAGTCGAAAAAAACGACGACGAGCAATTGGGCGGCGGAGCGGCTGACGTCGAAGCAGCTCGCCTACGCGGCGAACGATGCGTTCGCCGCGTTGTGCGTGATGGAGGCCCTGGGGCTGGGTGAAAAGTCGGAAGGTCTGAAGGTCGAAGGGTCGAAGGTCTAGTTTGGCGTTTCGCGCTTGGGTGGTTCGGCGGCTGGAGGCCGCCGCTCTTTGAATTAAACTGATCTGAGAACCAACGCGGCGTTGATGCCACCGAAGCCAAAGCTGTTGGTGAGGATCGTCTTGATGGGGAGTTCACGGCCGTGGTTGGGGACGATGTCGAGGTCGCAATCGGGGTCGTTCGTTTCGTGGTGGAGGGTGGGGGGGACCCACTGCTTTTCCAGCGCCAGGCAGCAGATGATGGCTTCGATGGCGCCCGTGGCTCCGAGCGGATGGGCGGTGTAGGCTTTGGTCCCGCTCGTCGGGATCTTCGTCGCCCGGTCGCCGAAGATGGCTTTGATGGCGCGGGACTCGGAGGAGTCGTTGACCTGGGTGGAGCTGGCGTGGGCGTTGATGTGGTCGATTGCTTCGGGGTTGACCCGGGCGTCGGCGAGGGCCTCGCGGATGGTACGGATGCCGGGGTGGCCGGTGGGGTGGGGGGACGTCATGTGGTGGGCGTCGTTGCTGAGCGAGTAGCCGGCGATCTCGGCGTAGATGCGGGCTCCGCGGGCTTTGGCGTGCTCGTATTCTTCGACGACGAGGGAGGCCCCGCCTTCGCCCATGACGAAGCCGTCGCGGTGGAGGTCGAACGGGCGGCAGGCGGTCGGGGCGGGGCCGCGGCTCATCGTTTTGATGAAATCGAAGGCGCCGTAGCTGAGTGGACTGAGGGGGGACTCGGCGGCGCCGGCGATGAGGACGTCGGCCCTGTCGTCGCGGATGTAGCGGAGGGCTTCGCCGAGGGCGATGGGGCCGGATGCACAGCTGTTGGAATTGGTCGTGCCGAGTCCCTGGAGGCCGAATTCGATGGCGATGTTGCTGTGGGCGGAGCCACCGAAGACCTTGAGGGCGATGAGTTGGTCGGCGGCGCGGGGGCCTCCTTGGAGGAACTTGGCTTTCTCGTCTTCGGCGTTGGAGATGCCGCCGAGGGCGGTGCCGAAGCTGACGCCGACGCGGTCCTGCGGGTCGGTGGGTGAATAGGTGAGGCCGGCGTCGGCGAGGGCGAGGTGGGCGGAGGCGACGGCGAATTGGGCGTAGCGGTCGAGTCGCTTGATGCGGGCGGGGGTCAGGTAGGCCGTGGGGTCAAAGGCGTTGACCTCACCCGCGCACTTGGCGCGGAAGTCGGTGGTGTCGAAGCGGGTGAGCGGGGTGATGCCCGATTTCTCGGCGAGGAGGCCATGCCAGAGGGCGTCGCGGCCGATGCCGATGCAGGTGATGGGGCCGAGGCCGGTGATGACGGCGCGTCGTGGGGCGTGTGACATTGTGATTTTGCTCACGCGAAGCCGCGAGGGCGCGAAGGAACGATGATTCTCACGCCGAGGCGCGGAGACGCAGAGGTGGGAAAAAGGTTAATCAGGATCTCTCCGTAGCTCTGCGTCTCGGCGCGAGAATTGGCCCCATCACTTCGCGGCTTCGCGGCTTCGGGTGAGGACGTCATTTCCGGGCTTCGAGGTGGGTCTTGAACGTCGCGAGGGTTTTGTGGGCGATGTTGTCGATGAAGAAGGTTCCGATGATGGGCTCGGCGACTTTCGCCAGAGCGGGGACGCGGAAGTTGAGGACGTGGATGATCGTGACGAGGGTGCCCTCGGGTTTTTCGTCGAAGGTCCAGACGACGGTCATGCCCTTGGTGAAGGCTTTGAGGTGGTGGAAATGAATTTCGAGCTTCCCGCGGTCGATCGTTTGCTCGGAGGTCCAGGCGATGGGGATGCCGTCGCGGTGGGCGGCCATTTTCACGACGTGGTGGTCGTTGCCTCGCTCGAGGTAGTCGATGTAACGGTAGTGGGGGAGGATGGCGGGCCAGCGGGAGAGGTCGGACGTGCAGTCGAAGATCTCCTGCTTGGGGGCGCGGATGAGGATGGACGAGGTGGTGTTCATGGCGCGTGGATGACGTAGTGGCAGAAGGCTTCTCCGGCGTGAAGTTCGAGGGATACGAGTTTGGCGCGGGTGATGCGTCGGAGAAAATCGGGATTTGTGCCGGTCACCGTGGGCGCGTCCTTTCCGCCGAAGATGAGCGGGGCGCGGGTGAGGTAGAGTTCGTCGATGGCGCCGAGCTCGATGAGGGTGCGGAAAAGGGTGGGACCCCCTTCGCAGACGAGGGTGCGGACGGCGCGCTCGTCGTGGAGGAAACGGAGGACGGCGGCAGTGTCGACGGCGTCCCCTTCGGCGAAGTGGAGGGTGGCTTTGGAAGCGAGTTCGTCGCGGAGGGCGGCGGGCATTTTTTCCGTGGTGAAGAGGATTCGTTCGGCGGTTCCGGCTTGGAAGAGCTTCCAAGTCGGGTCGAACTGGCCGGAGTTGCTGACGACGGCGCGGATGGGTTCGGGGGATTGGCCGCGGGCTGCGCGTTGTTTTTGCAGGGCTTTGACCGGGAGGTTCATGCTCATCGCGTCGGCTTCGAGGGTGCCGCGGCCGACGAGAAGGGCGTCTCCGAGGGAGCGGATGCGGAGGAGTTCGTTGTAGTCGCGCTTGGAGGTGAAGCCGGTGGGAGTGTGGTTGCGGGTGGAGATCTTGCCGTCGGCGGTGACGGCGAAGTTGGCGAGGACGCGGGGGCGCTTTTTCACGCCTCGGGGTGGTGGGCCGCGTTGACCGTGACGGCGTCCATTTCTGCGACGGTCGAGTGGTCGGTCGGGCGACGGTAGGTGAGGTAAATGAGACCACCAGCGAGGCTCCAGAGGACGACCGTGAGGTAGCCGAGCAGGGAGATCAGGACGGCTTGGGTGCCGGGGATGCCGTAGAGGGAGTTGAGGAGTTGCTCGAAGAGTTTTTCGCGCACGCCGATGCCGGAAAGGCTGATCGGGATCGAGGTGATGGCGTTCACGATGGGCATGACCGAAAAAGTGTCGAGCAGGCCAAGCGCCGTCCCGAGGGCGCGCGCGGCGAAGTAGAACGTCACGAACAGGAGAAGGTGACTCGCGATGGAGATGAGAAACGTCGAGAGGAGCGCCAGGGGAGTTTGAACGTAGCGAGTCGTGGCGACGGCGAGGTCGACGAGGCCGGTGCGGAAGGGCATGCGGGCGGGGAGACGGTCCTGAAGTTTGCAGAACGAAATGGCTGCGCCGACGGCGACCATTCCCACGCCGCCGCCGAGGATGAGGACGAGCGTGCCGAGCATGGCTTGGGCGATGGGCGTGCTCATGAGGACGTCGAAGCGGAGGGCAACGACGACGAGAGCGACGAGGCAGAGGGCGAGCAAGCCGATGACGCGGTCGACGACGATGCTGAGGAAGGCGGCGGCGCGGGCGGTGGGGGATTCGCGCACCGCGTAGTAAATCTTTGCGACGTCGCCGCCGGTGGCTCCGAGGAGGAAGAGATTGAAGAATGCGCCGATGAAGTAGAGCTGGGTGGTGCGCCACCAGGTGAAGTGGATGCCGGCGGCACGGAGGAGGATCTGCCACCGAGCGGACTGGAGGCCGAGGGCGAGACCGGTGGCGACGGTGGCGGGCAGGAGCCACCAGAGGTTGGCGACGCGGAGGGCCTCGGCCATGAGGGCGCGCTGGGTCGGATCATGAAAAATCCACGCGATGAGCGCGAGGGAAACGAGGATCTGGAGGGTCGCGATGAAGGCGCGCTTCACGCGCCAAATTCGGTTCGCCAGCGGTCGGCGGCTTCGACGATGTCGCCCGCTTCGCGCTTGGGGTGGAGTTCGATCACGTAGGGGATGTCCTTCGGGAAATGCGGCACGAGGGCGTGGTAATCGATTTCGCCGGAAAAAGGAACGCGGTGATCCTCGAGCGGCCACTGAGCGTCGTGGAGGTGGCAACCGATGGCCCGGGAGCCGATGGTGCGAAGCCAGGTCTCGTGACCGAGGAAGGCGAGATTTTCCTTTCGCTGGGCGTGGCCGAAGTCGTGCCAGTAGCCGCAGGTGGGGCCGAGTTCGTCGAGGAAGGCGGGAAATTCCCGCTCGGAGGGGATGGCCTCGTAACTGTCGCGATTCTCGATACCGAGGCGGATGCCGCGCTCTCCGGCGTAGTCGACGACGGGCTTGAGGGCTTCGAGAACGCGGCGGGTGGATTCGACGGAAGTGGCCTCACGCTCGAGGACGCCTTTCAGCTTCGTTTCGGCGTAAGTCTTGGAGAGGTAGTCGCCGGCGTGAACCATCTTACCGAGGCCGCGGGTGAAGCCCTTCATTTTGCTGACGGAGCCGGAGTGGATGACGATGCGCTTCGCTCCCACGCGCTGGGCGTAGTCGATGGTCTGGAGCGACATCTTGATGGCGCGCTGGCGGACTTCGTCGCGGGAGGAGCTGAATTCGTAGCAGTCTGGCGAGTCGGTCATGACTTCGACCGGCTGCGGGCAGAAATTGTGCAGGCTGGTGAAGGTGATGCCGCCGCGTTCGGCGTATTTGAGGATGCCCTCCATCATCGAGACGTTGAGGCCGTGGCTGAGTTCGACGTGGTCGAAGCCGAGGTCGACGATCTCCTGGAGCATCGTTTCGCCGTCGGTATGGCGGGAGGAATTCCAGCAGGTGGAGAGGGCAAGCATCGGAGGAGTTTTAAGCCGGAAGGGCCGGGGGGTGTCACGCACTTTGCCCGCGGTCGACGTCTTGGAGAAGGCGAAGGGATCGGGATTCGGAGGCGCTGGTCGCCGACCGCGCGGCGGGAGGCGGTGCCGCCGGGAACGTTGGCGGCTTCGATTCCTCGGTCGAACGTGACGAGTCGGCCGCTCTTGCGGACGGCGAGAGCGAGGAGGAAAAAATCGGTGAGGGATTTTGCGATCGGGAGGGCCGAGAGGGTACGGGCATCGTCCCGAGAGATGGAATCGGGCCAGAACTGGTGGCCGGGACTGGCCAAGTTTATAGCTTGAGCAGCTGGCGGGCGGCGGATTCCCCGGAGGCCATCGCGGATTGGACACTGCAGGAGTGGATCTGGTCGCCCGCGAGGAGGACATTGGCCGGAGTGGTGGGTCGGGCGAGGTGGGCGGCGAAGCCGGGGGGCTGGCGGGGTTGGGCGTAGGGGACGTGGACGGTGTGGAGGTGGGTGAGGGCGCCGCGGGCTTCGGTGAAGATGCCTTCGATCTCGATCGTAGCGGCGGAGGCGAGGGTGGCGTCGTCCAGGCCGCGGGGATCGAGGATGGTCGCGCTGACGAGATGCTGGCCGTCGGGGACGAGTTCAGGGGCGACGTTGGTGAGTTGGACGAGGTGGCGGACAAGACGGTCCGAGCCGGCGGGGAGGACGAGGAGAGCGCCGGTGTAGAGCGGGCGGGTCGAGCGGAAATAGACCGTCGTCACGCTGCGGGCTGGGCGGGCTTCGGCGGGGTCCAGTCCGAGGATCCGGCGCGTGGCGGGCTCGTCGGTGGCGAGGAGGATGGCGTCGGCGGGGATCGTCTCGCCGTCGGTGGTCACGATGCCCGCTGAGTCGATGCGGTCGACGCGCGTGTTGAGACGCAGTCGGCTGGCGGGAAGGTCGTCGGCGAGTTGGCGGGGAATCTCGCCGATGCCGCGGGCGGGGATGAGCGCGCGGCCCGTGGCGAACTTTTTGAGATAGTAGCAAAAGAGGCCGGCGGAAGTTTCGAGATCGTTATCGAGGAAGACGCCGCCGAAGAAGGGCTGGATGAAGCGGCGGACGAAGGTGGGCGAGAAACCGAGTCGCTCGAGCAGCGTCGAGGTCGACGGATCGTTCGGGCTGGAGCAGCGAGCCAGGATCGCGGCGTCGGAGTGAACGATGGTGCTGGCGAGCAAGGCGGCGAGGTGGAGCTTGTCGGCGAAGGGAAAAACGGGATCGAGGGCGGCAGGGAGGGCTCCCGAGGGGTGCCGGAGCGGGTGCAGGACGCGGAAAAAGTCGCCATTGTCGTGCAGAAGCGCGCCGGAGTCGAAGTAGCGGGGGCGGAGGCCGGGGATGTCGAGGTGCTGGCGGGCGGCGGGGTAGGAATCGAGAAGAACTTGAAAGCCCCGGTCGAGTCGGAAGCCGTCGATCTCGTCGGTCTGGACGCGACCGCCGGGGGCCTCGGCGGCGTCAATGAGAAGGTAGTCTTCCCCGGCGGCTTGCAGGGTCTTGGCGGCGACCAATCCGGCGAGTCCGGCTCCGACGATGAGAATCATGGAGAGGACGGTATGGTGGTGAGGGTGGGGAACAAGCGGGAAGTCAGGCTACGCGTGATCCGCTTCGGCGTGATTGCGTTTGGTGGGTGGCGCGTGTAGCTCTGACGCGCATGTTTGGCTTCCTGAAACGATCGCAGCGCGCCGAGGTGCCGTTGCCGACTGGTCCGGTGAGCGTGGTCATCTTCGACTTCGATGGGACGCTGGCCGATACGTTTCAAGCGGGGTTTGAAATTTTGAACCAATTAGCGGAAAAATACGGCTATCGTCCTCTTTTGGAAGAGGATGTCGAGGGAGCGCGGGATTTCTCAACCCGGGGGCTGATGCGGCACCTCGGGGTCCCTACGCGCAAGCTGCCGGCCATCTCTCGACACGGCGTGAAGTTGCTCCGGGGGCGGATTCATTCGATTCAGCCTTTGCCGGACGTCGTCGAGATGCTGCGAGCGTTGGTCGATCGCGGGTTGCGCCTGGGGGTGGTGACGTCGAATTCGGAGGAGAACGTGGGAATTTTTGCCAAGAACCATGGGCTGGAGATCTTCGAGTTCGTGCGGAGTTCATCGCGGCTGATGGGCAAGGGGCGGGAGATCAAGCAGGTGATGCGGGCGAACGGATTTGGGATCGAGGACGCGCTTTACGTGGGCGATGAGACCCGAGACATCGAGGCGTGCCGGGGGATCGGGATGCGGTGCGCGGCGGTGACTTGGGGCTACAATTCGCGCCGGGCACTGGAGGAGCAAGTTCCCTACGCTATCGTCGACAGCCCGACCGATCTGCTGACTCTCGTCGATTCACTCGTCGCACCGAAATCCTGATGAACGCCTCTTTTTTCCGCTTCTTCTTCGTTGGAATCGCCCTCGCCGTGTCCGGCTGCGGGACGATCTATTATTCCTCGCTCGAGAAACTGGGGATCGAGAAGCGGAATCTGCTGGTCGATCGGGTGGAGTCGGCGCGCGACGCGCAGACGCAGACGCAGAAGACGTTTACGAGTGCGCTGGAGGCGTTCACCGATTTGACGGGGACCGACGGCGGCGATCTGGAGCGGACGTATGACCGTCTCAGGGCAGCGTATGGGGCGAGCCGGGCTTCGGCCAAACGGGTGTCGGATCGAATTGATTCGGTGGAGGACGTCGGGGACGCGCTCTTCCGCGAGTGGAAGTTGGAGTTGAGGGACTACAGCAACGAAAACTTGCGGCGGCAGAGTGAGCGGCAGCTGGCGGAGACGCGGGTGAGCTACGCGGAGATGATGCGGAAGATGCGGCGGGCGGAGGCGAGCATGTCGCCGGTGCTGGAGGCTTTCGAGGACCAGGTCCTCTTTCTCAAGCATAACCTCAACGCGCGGGTGATCGCGGGGCTTGATGCCGAGGTGCGTTCGATCCGGGGGCAGGTGGATGATCTCATTCGCGAGATGCAGTTGTCCGTGGCGGAGGCGGACGCGTTCATCGTGGGGATGCAGTAGGGGTCGCCTCGGTCGCTGCCGCCAAGTCGCTAGCAGCCGGGGCCGACCTCGGAAACGGGGGTGGAGTGGAAGGCGCGCAGATTCATCCCAGGGGACGGCGAACTTCGGTGGCTTGGAAGCCGCTCCTTTTAAGAAGAGCGTTGAGACTAATCCTCGGGGGGGGCAACGAGCTTTTTGAGCTTCATCATCCCACGGCGGATGCGGGCTTTCACGGTGCCGAGCGGTTCTTTGAGTTGTTCGGCGATTTCGTTCTGCGTGAGACCTTTGAAGTAGGCCATCTCGATAACAATGCGCTGCTCGGTGCTGAGTTTGCCGACGGCTTCGCGGACCATGTCACCTTGTTCAAAGGCGAAGACGTCATCGGAGGGGGCACGGTTGTTGACCGTGTCTTCGGGAAGTTGCTCGTTGCCGGCCTCGTCCTTGAGCCGGGAGCAGCGTTGGTGGGAACGAATGCGGTCAATGGCTTTGTTCCGCGTCATCGTGACGGCCCAGGTGAGTGGTTTGCCGCGGGTGGGGTCATACATGGCCGCCTTGTCCCAGATCATGACGAAGACCTCCTGGGTGACATCTTCGGCATCGGTCGCGTCATTGAGAACGCGGAGGGCCGTCGAGAAAATGATGCCCGAGTAGCGATCGTAAAACATCGAAAATGCTTCCCGGTCACCGCGACCCACTTGCTGGAGAAGTGCAATCTCCTCCGCTTTTTCTAAGCGCTCAACGGCCATGGCTTGACTCCATGGGTCCTAACATGCCGAGAAATTCGGAAAGTGCGAGCATGGTATTAGAAAAATTAATACGAAGCGAGGGCTGCTGAAGTGATCTCGGCGGTGCGGGCGAGTTCGGCGTCGGTGTGGGCGAGCGAGATGAAGCCGGCCTCGAATTGCGACGGGGCAAAGTAGACGCCCGCGTCGAGACAAGCGTGGAAGAAACGGTTGAAAGCTGGTTTGTCGCATCGCATGGCGTCGTCCAGATTGCGGACAGGGCCGGGGTGGAAGAACAGGCAGAACATTGACCCGATCCGGTGGAAGGTGAGTGGCTTGCCCTCGATGGCAGTTTGCACGGCGGCTTCGAAGGTCGCTCCGATCCGCTCCAGACGGTTCCAACCGTCGACGCGTTCGAGTTCGCGGAGTTGGGCGAGGCCGGCGGCGAGGGCGAGGGGGTTGCCGGAGAGGGTGCCGGCCTGGTAGACCGGGCCGTCCGGCGAAAGGTGGTCCATGACGTCGGCGCGGCCTCCGAAGGCCCCGACTGGGAGTCCGCCGCCGATGACCTTGCCCATGGCGGTAAGGTCGGGGCAGATGCCGCAGATCTCTTGATAGCCGCCGGGAGCGAGGCGGAACCCGGTCATGACCTCGTCGAAGATGAGCAGCGTGCCCGACTCGTTGCAGAGGGTGCGCAGCGTTTCGAGGAAACCGGGATCCGGGAGGTAGAGGCCGGCGTTGGCGGGAATCGGCTCGATGATGACGGCGGCGAGTTCGCGGCCTTCGCGCTGGAAAACGGCGCGGAGGGCGTCGGGGTCGTTGTAGGGAACGGTGGTGGTAAGCGCCGCGAGGGCGGCGGGGACGCCGGCGCTGTCGGGTTGGCCGTGAGTGAGGGCACCGGAGCCGGCTTTGACGAGAAGGGAGTCGACGTGGCCGTGATAGCAGCCTTCGAACTTGAGGATGCGGTCGCGACCGGTGAATCCGCGGGCCAGGCGGAGACAGCTCATGGTCGCTTCGGTGCCGCTGTTGACCATGCGGACTTTTTCGACCGACGGGACGAGGCGGGCGATGGTTTCGGCCATTTCGACTTCGAGCGGATTGGGAATGCCGAAGGACGTGCCGCGGGTGGCGTTGCGCTGGACCGCTTCGACGACGACGGCGGGAGCGTGGCCGAGGATGGCGGGACCCCACGTGCCGACGTAGTCGATGTATTCGTTCCCGTCGACGTCGCGGATGCGGCAGCCAGAGGCGGATTCAGCGAAGAAGGGTTCACCGCCGACGGAGCGAAAAGCGCGGACGGGGGAATTGACGCCGCCGGGGATGTGGGAGAGGGCGGCGGCGAAGAGGTCGTGGGATTTAGTGTGAATCATGAAACGGGATGACTTCGAGGTCTTCGACGTGGTCGAAGTGGAGATCGGCGGTGAAAATGGGAACCCGAGCGCGAACCGCGCAGGCGGCAATGATGATATCGGGTGCGGGGATGGTGAACCCAGAGCGATCCAACGTCCAAGCCAGCTCCGTGGCCTGGGTCCAGATCCGGTGATCGATTGTCACGTTGCAGGTGGTGTCGAAGAACCCCGCTAACCGGTCGCGGGCGGCGGGTAGCTTCAGCCCGCGCTGCACCTCGAGCCGAACCATCGGGCAGGTGTAGACATCCTCGAAACGCTCGAGCAATTCCGCCGCGGGATCTTTCCCACGGCGGAGATAGCTGATGAAGACGTTACTGTCGACCAGAGCGTCGCTTGCCATAGCCCGGGGATTCTTCGGCAACGCGGAGTGCCATCACGTCGTAGTCGGGATCGACGGCGTTGCGCAATTCGTCGGCGGAGAGGCCTAAGCCATGACGGCGGAACTCCGCCAAACGGGCTTTTCGGTCCATCTCGCGGAGCGCGAAACTCACGGCTTCCGTTTTGCTGTCGATCTCGTGGTCCCGCATCACGCGGGCGAGGATGGCCTCGTCGATGTGCATGGTCATCTTCATGCCATACCCGGTATGGCATCTTGGGGTAGATGTCAAAAAGAAAGTGGGGGGGTGTGGTGAGGATTTCAAACCAGGACAAAAGCGTGCGATCAAAGCAGGACAGGTTTGGAAGCCGGGCAATGGAGAAGGACGAGGGGTTTGGATTTCTTGGCTGGAGCCGCGTCGAGGATAGAGAAGTCGCCGTTGGGATGGAGGCAGCGAATGACCTTGGAACCGGGCGGTTTGTCGATTCGCAGACGTTGTCCCGGGAGGGAGATTCGACCATCAGGCTCGACGCGGGCGTTGGATCGTTGGCTCCAGACGTAAGGCCACCACGGACAGGCGGGAACGGGACGTAGGGCCGAGCGTTTCTCGCGCAGAGCCAGCTTCCACGCGGCGTCGGGAGTTGAAGCAATTTCGCGGTGTTTTTCGTGCTGGTTGCGGTGGTCCAGGAGTCGGGCCAACAGAGCGTTGGCGGCGGGCAGGGTGGTGATCGCCTCGGCCGCGAAGACGGCAGGCAGCCGCTTCTGCCAATAGTCGTGGAGGCGTTCGATCTTGCCCTTGGCTTGGGGAGTGGGTGCAAAGCGCAGCGAGACGTCGTAAAAACGAAGAGCGGCCCCAAGTTGAGTGAAGGCTTCGGGAGTGTTGGTAAAAAAGAAGGAGTGGTAATCGACGTAGAGGGCCAGAGGTAGTCCGTAGGCGCGGAACGCGCCCGAAAGAAAGTCGAGATGAGCGAGCAGAGACTCGCGCGCGTAGATCTGCGCACCGGGAACAACCCGGCTGTGATCGTCGATGATTTCCAGCAAATGAGCGGGTTGATGGGCGGGGCCAAACCAGCGGTGCGGAGAAGCGTCATACTGCCAGAGCTGGCCGATTTGCTGGACCTGCCAACGCCGCACGGGTTTGCGTGCTGCCTTGTATCGGGTGTCCGGTCCGAGTCCACGGGACAGCGCCCAGCGCCGCACACTGGCACGATCAATCTTGAGCTGGTGGCGGCGATGAACTTCGTCCGCGGCGAAGGCATACGAGGCTGGCGGGCGCGCTTGCAGAAGCTTGGTGAGGAGCTGGCAAACCTCCTCGGGCCACGCTCGGTGATGATTGCCGCCGGACTGCCCAGGGGCCCATGAACGCTGGGTGCGCCCGGCACATGCCTTCAAATAGTCGCTGTAGAGAACGTAAAATCGACTTCGACTCAGACCGAGTTCGCCTTGGGCGTCATGTGCCGAGATCGAATCCTTGCGAAAACGGGCCATGACATCGCGGATATATGGCGCGGCATGACGGCCGATGAGTTGCTGGTAGTTTTTTTCAAGTCCCCGAAATACCCCATTCCATGGGCGCGAGCGCAGATTTTACTCCGCTTCCGCTCCGCTCCAGCTCCGCAAAATCTGCGCTGTCCTGGTTTGATCGCACACAGTCCTACTTTGACCGCACGCTGTCCTGGTTTGATCGCACCGCGACAAAAGAAAGTGGGGGGGATCGCTATTCCGGCGCTGTCGTCTGCAGGAGAAAAGCGCGGTCGGCTTCCTCGATCGGGTCGGCGATGGGGATGGCCGGGGCGACGGGATCGGCTTCGGGGGCGGGGATGGAGCCTTCGAGAGTGGTGGTCTCTTCGGTCGAGAGGTCCTCGGAGCGCGGGGTTTCGCCCGGGACGATGACGATGGTCTCGTCGAGCGTTGGCTCGAACGGATTGGTGTTCGGCGTCGGGCTGACCGTGGCGCTGAATTCGTAGCCGCGAATCTCGAGGGTAGCCTCGTCCTGGATGGCGAGTTCATCTTGGGCGGATCGGAGGTCTGGGGCGGGGACCGGAGGTTGGGCGGCTTGTTTTTCCTGATCCTCGCGCAGTCGCGTCACGTTGATGGCGACCGTGTAGAGAAGGAAACCGAGGGCGGCGAGGACGAGGAGGCTGACGATCCCAATGATGGTCGGTAGGAGCCGACCGCGCTTGGGTTTGTTGACGAGATTGGGTCGGAGCGGAGGAAGGTCCGAATGGGTGTAATGGGTGTAGGCGTAGCCCTCGGAGGCGACTTCACCGGCGTCGGGCAGGAGCTCGCGCACTTTGCCCATGGGGAGAGCGAGGTATTTCGCGTAAGCGATGATAAACATGCGCGCGTAGCTGGGATTGGTGAAGGACGAGAGGTCGTCGTTCTCCATGTCGCGGATGCGTTGAGCGCGCATGCGAGTCTCCTTCGCCGCGCGTTCGACGGGGATGCCTTTGCTCTCGCGTTCGGTCGAGAGCAGGACGCCGATGGAGAGGGCGAGTTGGCCGGTGGAGTCGCTTTTCATGCTAAATGGTGTCGAGATCGACGAGGATCTCGCGGTCTTTGGCCCCGTCCTTCGGGCCGACAATACCCCGGGATTCGAGGATGTCGACGACGCGAGCGGCACGGGTGTAACCGAGGCGGAGGCGGCGTTGCAACATCGAGGTGGAGCATTTTTGTTCCTGCTTGATAATATCGAGACATTTGTCGACGAGTTCCTCGTCGGCTTCGCTGATGTCTTCCTCCGGCGGGGCGTTGCTGGTGAGCTTGTCGTGAATGCTCGGCTCGAACTGGGGCTTGGTCTGGTTGGAAACGAAATCAACGATGCGCGCGATCTCGTCGTCGGTCACGAGGACGCCCTGCGTGCGGACAAGCTTGGCGGTGCCGGGAGGGAGGTAAAGCATGTCGCCCTGGCCGATGAGGCGCTCGGCTCCGTTTTCGTCAAGAATGACGCGGGAATCGATCTTCGAGGCGACCTGGAAGGCGATGCGGCTCGGGATGTTGGCCTTGATGATGCCAGTGACGACGTCGGCGCGGGGCGTTTGGGTGGCAACAACGAGGTGGATGCCCGAAGCACGGGCTTTCTGGGCGATGCGGGCGATGCTCGATTCAACGTCGGCGGGGGCCGTCTGCATGAGGTCCGCCAGCTCATCGATGATGACGACGATGTAGGGCATCTGCTCGGGGATGATGATCTCGTCGGCGTCGCGGGGGACGGCGATCTTGTTGCGGTGCGTCACGGTCAGTTCTTCGGCGTCGCTGTCGGGATCGAGGTCGTCGAGTTCGGAGGCGGCGGCGAGGGCTTCGATCGGATCGCTGGGAGTTGGCTTGGCGGCGGCGTTCGCGGCGGGAGCGGGGAGGTCTTCCCATGGCGGGGCGTCGTCGGCGGAGGCGGGGTCGGAATTTTTCTCGGTTTCGCCCTTGCCTTCGTCCTCGGCGTCGAGCTCGGCCTGGGTCTTGGGTTTCGGCCGGTCGTTGAAGCTGGCGATGTTGCGAACGTTCGTCTTCGCGAAGATGCGGTAGCGGTTTTCCATCTCGTCGACGACCCAACGAAGGGCCATGAGGACTTTCTTCGGATCGGTGACGACCGGAGTGACGAGGTGGGGGAGGGTGTTGTAGATCTGCATCTCGACGACCTTCGGATCGATCATGATGAAGCGGAGTTCCTCGGGCGTGAACCGGAAGAGCAGGCTGGCGATGATCGAGTTAATGCAGACGGATTTGCCGGAGCCGGTGGTGCCGGCAACGAGGCAATGCGGCATGGCGGCGAGGTCGCCGATGATGGCGTTGCCGTAGACGTCCTTGCCGAGGGTGAGGGGGAGGCGGGCTTTGGAGTCGGTCCACGCCTCAGATTCGAAGAGTTCGCGGACGGTGATCTTCACCTTTTTGGCGTTGGCGATTTCGATGCCGACGGTGTCCTTGCCGGGGATGGGCGCGATGATGTTGATGCGCTCGGCGCGGGTGGCGCGGGCGATGTCGCGCTCGAGGGTGACGATGCGGTCGACGCGGACGCCTTTGGCTGGATAGATCTCGAAGCGGGTGATGGTCGGGCCTTTCGTGATGTCGCCCGGAGCGGCGCTGACTCCAAACTGGCCGAGCGTGTCGATGATGATGTCCTGGACGGCTTTGAGTTCCGCCGGATCGGCGGGAACGCGACCGGCTTCGTCGGGCGGATCGAGTAGATCGAGGTGGGGGAGTTCGTAGTTGTCGAGGTGGACCTCCTGGAGGCCGGCGGCGACTTCGGGTTTCTTCCGCGGCGGGGCGGGCGGGAGCTTCGGCTTAGTGCCGGGTTTAGGGACCGAGGTGTCGATGATCTTGGGCTCGGGGAGCGGAGGCTCGTCGGGCGCAGCGGGCTCGGGCGCGGGCTCGAGGGGCAGTTCGTCTTCGGGGGCGGGCTTGGCCGTGCGTTTGGGACGGAGCCGTTTTTCGATTTGCTCAGCTTGGCGGGCGAGTTCGCGCTGGTTGGCTTCGAAGACTTCTTCTTCGGTGAGGCGTTCGCGCTGGCGCTCGCGGCGGGCGGCCAGGCGTTCGTTCACGGCGGCGGCGCAGAGTTTGACGAATTTAATCGGGTGAAATCCCGTCAGCAGGATGAGGCTCGCCAGGTAGAGCACCCCGAGGACGATGGCCGAGCCGACGACGCCGAGTGCATTGGTGAAGGCTTTGCCACCGACGTAGTAGCCAACCCAGCCGCCTGGGCTTTGAATCCGGAATCGCTCATCCCAACCGGTCAGGAACCACGGCTGGAGGTGCAGCAGGCTCGCGCCACAGAGCAGGAAGAGAAACGCCCACCCGAAGCGGCCCTTGAGACTGAAGCGGGGAAAGAAGAGCTTCGCGGCTCCGAAGGCCAGGAACATCACGGCGAGGAGGTAGGACGCCGCGCCGAAGAGAAAGTAAAGAAAGCCCGCGACGAGGACGCCGATGATCCCGACGAAGTTGCTGATCTCGGGGTTTGGCGGGGTGACGTAGCTGAAGAAGACCCACGGCGGCACGTCGGCGGGATCGTAAGACACGAGGGCAAGCAGGAGGAGGACGCTGATGCCGAGAAGCACCACGCCGAGGGCTTCGTTTACGGCGGTGTTGCCAGTCTTTGCCATTCGCGAATCCCCACGTATCGCAGAATCCGACGAGTCGGTCAAAGGATCGGCGGCTGACTTGCGGCGTCGTTTCGGGGTCGATTTGGTCGACGCGGCGACGCGGTGGCGGGTGCGCTTAGGAATGCTCAAAGCGGGTCGAGTCCGTGCAGGCGGACGGGTTGATTTTTCCCTTTGAGACGGTGTTCGCCCAGGTCGTGCGCCGTTTTTTCCATTGGTCCCAGGGCGGTGAGGAAATCGCCGGACATGACGAGGCGTTGGTCGAGGAGTTTCATCGTGGATTCGATCCGGAAAGCGGTGTTCACGGCGTCGCCGATGATGGTGGCATCGCGTTGAGCCACCAAGCCAATGTTTCCGCACGTGACGGTGCCGTGGTGGAGCGCGACCGCGATCCGGAAGGCTGGATTCTCCGGGCCGGGCCACTGGCGGTGGCTGGCTTCGCGGAGGAGGGCCTGGCCGACTCGGAGGGCGGTGCGGGCTTCCGCGCCGGGTTCGACGGTGCTGTTGGTCCAGTAGGCGAGGAGGGCGTCGCCGATAAATTTGTCAATGGTGCCACCGCTGCCCTGCACCAGATTGCCCGCAGTGCGGAACCAATCGCCGAGCGAGCGGGCGAGCGTCTCCTCCGGGATGACCTCCGACATCGTCGAGAATGCCCGGATGTCGCAGACCATGATCGCGACGTCGGCGGCGGATTCCATTCCGTGCTCAGTGCCAGCAATGGTCTGATCGGGTCCGCGGGCCGGAGCGGCGTCCTCGATTTGTTGAAACAGCAGTTCGTTGTTGGTGATCCGGATGACCGAGCCGTCGCGGAGGGTGACGGGTGTGATGACGCGGCGACCGTCGACGTAGGTTCCGTTGCGGCTGCCCAGATCCATGATCTGATACTCGAAGGCATTGTGGCAGCGGATGATGGCGTGCTGGCGGGAGACGTGGGGGCTGAAGTCGAGCGCAACGGTGTTCTCGCGACTGCGACCGATCGTCGCGGTATTCGCGATATCGATCTCGAACGATTCGCGGTCGACGGGTTGGACTTTCAGCGTGGCTCGCATGCAGGCTGGGGAAGGTAGTCGCGCTCGGTCGAAGTTTTAAGCCCGAAGTTGGGGAGATTTTCGGTCAATCTCGCGCTTGCGGGACGCCGCGAGACGGTTAGCCTTGCCGCGATGAAATTTGCCGCTTGCTTCGCCGTTGTGACCCTTCTCGTTTTGCCCTCGACCACGTTGCGAGCGCAGACGGACGTCGATCCCGACGCGATCGTCCAAGTCGAGGCCAGCGACCAGGCGCAGTTGCTCACGCTGGAGGGGCAGATCGCGACGGTGACTGGCGAGTTGATCGCCGTCGGCGCGACGGACTCCGGCAGCATCACGTTTCTAAATTTTTCCAAGGAAACGAACGGCTTCGTCGCGATCGTGACGGAGGGTGATCTTTCGATGTTCCCCGATGGCTTCGACGATCTGAAGGGCAAACGGATCTCGGTCACGGGGACCATGATGATCTACCGCGACGCGACGCCGCAGATTGCACTTTCGTCACCGAGTCAGATTGAAGTGGTCGAGGCGGTTGCCGCGGAGTAGCCGCGGTTCGTTGAGTTCAGGGTTCGGGCCGGACCTGACGCGCCGCGTATTTCGCGAGGACATCGTATTCGACGTTTGCCCGGTCGTCTGCTCGGAGATCGCCGAGGTTCGTGTGGCTGAGCGTGTGGGGGATGATCCAGACGGTGAGTTGGTCGTCGGCGAGGTCCGCGATGGTGAGACTCACGCCGTTGAGCGCGATCGAACCCTTTGGGATCACGTATCGAGCGAAGGCGGGCGGCAGAGCAAACGTCAGCCCAAGGTCGGGGCCGTTCTTCGCGATCCCGAGTAGCGGGACAGCGGCGTCCACGTGACCCTGCACAAAATGCCCACCAAGCCGACCATTCGCGGCGAGCGCGCGTTCTAGATTTAACCGAGAGCCAGGCTTGAGGGCACCGAGGTTCGTGCGGTCGAGGGTCTCGGCGAGGAGGTCAAACGTGACGATCTCGCCCGCCGTCGCGGTGGCGGTGAGGCAGCAGCCGTTGACCGCGAGGCTCTCACCGAGGACGAGGTCGGAAGCAAGCCGTGGCGCCCGCAGGCGGAAACGCCGGCCGGCCGCCGTATCGACAAAATCCTCGAGCCTGCCGACGGCTTCGACCAATCCAGTGAACATCACCCGGACGCTAGCCCGAAGAAGCGCCGCGTGGATAGAGCTTTTCGGGTCTGGTAGGCTTGTGCATGGTTTTCAAGTTGGTGAGTCGGCGTGGCTTCCGTCGCCTCACCGACGCCATCCCGTCTTTTCTATGAGTCAATTTCCCATCTCCACGGCTGCCGAAAGTCTCGCGTCCATCGACGTCCTTATCGTCGAGGACGATCCGGTCACGCGGGCGCTGCTCGACCGGCTCATGAAGAAACGCGGCCACCACACGGTCCCGTGCGAAACGGCTGAGGAAGCACTCGTCCGGCTCATGGAGCGTTTCTACCCGATCATCCTGCTCGACGTGCAACTCCCGGGCATGAGTGGGCTCGAACTGTCCCGCCACTTGCGCGCGCAGCCGGACGGAGACCAGTATTACATCCTCGTCGGCACGGGAAACGACCGCCCCGAGGACTTGCGTGACATCTTGGACGCGGGAGCCAGCGACTACGTTGCGAAGCCCTACGTGCCCGATTTCCTCAACGTGCGGCTGACCGTCGCCGAGAAGCAGGTGAAGGACATCGCCGCGCGAAAGCGCCTCGAACGCGAACTCAAATTTCTCGCCACCCGCGACCCGCTCACCAAGCTACTGAACCGCAGCCAACTCGAACCCGCCCTCGAGGCCGCCGTCCGCGCCTCCCAGGAAGGACGCCCCGGCGCGGTCCTCTACCTCGACCTCGACAACTTTAAAGTCGTCAACGACACCCTCGGCCACGAGGCCGGTGACCGCCTTCTGACCACCCTGTCGGCCATCTTGAAGACCGCGACCCGACCGCAGGACGAACTCGTCCGATTCGGCGGTGACGAGTTTGTCGTCATTCTCACGGATGCCTCCGTCGATCACGCCATGGCCATCGCCGGACGGCTTCGCGAGAAGGTCGAGGAGTTTCAATTCATCGAGGGAGGGAAGACCTTCCGGGTCGGAGCCTCCATCGGCGTCGCGCCGATCAACCCCATGCTCACGCCAAGCGAGATCTTGGTTGCCGCGGACTCAGCCTGCTACACCGCCAAGGCCCACGGTCGTAACCGCGTCGAGATCCACAACGAAAGCGACAGTGAGATCGCCCGCCTGATCGCTGATACGAACTGGGCGACCCGCATCACCGAGGCCATGACGGACGGGCTCTCGAGCTTTGGTTCCAGCCCGTCGTCTCCACCCGCGGCGGAGAGATGCTCTATCAAGAGGCGTTGCTTCGCTACATCGATCCCGCGCAGACCGTGATCGTGAGTCCCGGCGCGTTTCTCAATTCCGCCGTCCGCTCGGGCCAAAGCGCCAAGCTCGACCGCTTCGTCGCCGAAAAAGCCATCCGCAAGCTCGAGCAATATCCCGACCTCATCCTCGGTGTGAATCTCGCCGCGTCGTCTTTTAACGACCTGACTCTCCTCGACTTCGTCGAAGAAGTGCTCTCGAACAGCTCGGTCAAGCCCGAGCGGATCCATTTTGAGATCACCGAGACCGAAATCATGTCCAACCTCGAAAAAGCCCGCGAGATTCTGGAGAAAATGTCCTCCATCGGTCTCAAGATCGCACTCGACGACTTCGGAGCGGGTTTCTCCTCGCTGGCTTACCTCAAGAACCTCCCCGTCGATTTTCTCAAGATCGATTGCGCCTTCGTCCGCGATCTGGAGAACAACACGTTCAATCAAGCGATTCTCCGTGCGATCCGTGAGGTTGCGAAGATTCGCAACATCAAGACCGTGGCGGAGTGCGTTGAAACTTCCGACCAATACGCACTCCTCGCTGAGCTCGGCATCGACTACGCGCAGGGCTATTTCATTGGCCGCCCGCGGGCCATTCCTTACGTCCTCGACGACCTCAACGCACCCTTCCGCGCTGTTCTTCAGCCGTAACCGATTCGCTCGATCAAGCGCCGTCCGACCGTCGAAAGATGGTGGAGAGTAGGGGAGTCGAACCCCTGACCTCTTCATTGCGAACGAAGCGCTCTACCAACTGAGCTAACCCCCCGAAATCCGACTGACGTGGAAAACTAGGGGGAGGTGGCAGGAGGAATCAAGCGGGAAAGCGGCGGTCGAGCCGACTATGACACGACTTTTCCGTGCACACTTCGTCCCGGCGTGCTTGAGTCCCGCCAAGCATTAAGAGCGGTCCGTCCCGAGCGGACCCGGCAACCTGGCGAGGAGACGTCGAGGTGCCTGGTTTCAAGTCGAAACCGATGTGCGGGCCGTGCAAGCGGACCGAACTGGATTCTCCGGTGACCGCCCCGCGTTCACTGTCTCGATGGTGCTGCGCAAAGCTCAACCCCACCATCACCGAAACCCATGTCACCCGCGACACCCGCCATCCGCATCACCACCGCAAATCCCGATCACCACCTCTGGAACAACCACGGCACCTGGTGGCTCCATTACACCGAGCACCTTCCAGACTACACGAAACGCCGAGTCCGCCGTTCCCTTCGCACCCACGAACCGGAAGAAGCCCGCCGTCAGCGCGACCGCATCTTCGCCGCCCTGGCGGCGTGAAGACCGCCCTGGGTAGGGTACCGAGTCGCTCCGCGCCCAGGCGCCCTCTAAAGGGTCAGCCTGCCAAAATCCCCCGATCGTCGCCCGCAACCTCGCACTCAAGCTGCCGCAAAAATCCTCGCATAAACCCAACCCGCCCCGCGGCCTCCCGCCGCCCAGCCCCCGTGTGCAAACCCTCGGGCAACCGCAGCAGCTTTGCGAAAAAATGATCGACCGTGAACGTCGCGTCATCCGGCTCTCGCTCCTCGCAGAAGGGATCACACTCCGAGTAGACGGCCCGCTGCAGCGCCCCGCCGACGGCAAAGCACCGTGCGATCCCGATCGCCCCGAGGGCATCAATCCGATCCGCGTCCTGAACGACCTGAGCCTCAATCGTGCAGGGAGCCACGCCCGCCGAGAAGCTGTGAGCTTCGATGCAATGGAAAATCGCTCCGTGCCACTCCGCAGGATAGCCGATTTCCACCAACGCCTCGACAGCCCGCACTGCCGAAAAGGACGACGCCCGCGCGCGGTCTGGAGAGTCCTTCGCAACGCCGACGCAATCGTGCAGCCAAGCCGCCGGCACGATGATCTCTCGCCGCGCACCTTCGGCCGCGGCCAATACCTCCGCCGTCCGAACCACCCGGCGGACGTGCGCCAGGTCGTGAGCGGCGTCGCTCGCTGCCGCCCCGGCAAGGTCCTCGAACCGTGGCGTCCAGTGATCGAGATTCATCCTTCGACTAAACCCGAGTCGACCGACTTAGTAGCTGTGACTCGTGAGCGTTACCTTCCCGCGGAAGATGTAATAAATGCTCGCCGTGTAAGCCAAAACGATCGGGATCCCGAGGCACGCGATGATGAACATCGTCCACAACGTCCCTTCGCTTGACGCCGCGTTTGTCACGGTCAGTGAATTTTCCGGCAACGGATTGGAATACACCATGTTCGGATAGTAGCTCAGACCGAAGGTCGTCATCATGAGCGCCATCCCGGCACAGGAGGACAGGAAGGCGTTGAACTCGCGACCGTGATGGATCTCACGCGGCACGTTCAGCACGACAAGGATGCCGACCGCTGCGACCGGGAAGATGTAGGCCCGCTCGCGGACGAGGTGAATAATCCGCTCGACTTCGATGAACGTGAACAGATTGAAGATGAAATAAGCCGCGATGAACGACCCGATCAGCTTCGGAATCCACCCGCGAATGATCGCCTGCAACTCGCCCTCAGTCTTCATCGCCAGATAGATCGCCCCGTGCATCGCGAAGAGGATGACCGTCGTGACGCCCATCCAAATCGCGTAGGGATTCAAGAGATCGAGAAATGTCCCGGCGTACTCGTGATCCGCGTCAAGCGCGATTCCCTGCACGATATTTCCCATCGCCACGCCGATGAGAAACGCCGACAGCACGCTTCCGCCCGCGAACGCCACGTCCCACATCTGCCGCCACCAGCCCCATTTCTCCTTGCTGCGAAATTCGATCGCCACCGCGCGGAAGATGAGCGCCACCAGCAGCAACATGAACGGTAGGTAAAATCCGGAAAACACCGTCGCGTATGCCTCGGGAAACGCCGCAAAAAGCGCCCCGCCGCCCGTCACGAGCCACACCTCGTTGCCGTCCCACACCGGACCGATGGAGTTCAGCATCAGCCGCCGGTGCTCGTCTTTCTTGACGAAAAGGTGCAGCGCCCCGACTCCGAGATCAAAGCCATCGAGGATCGCGTAGCCCGTGAAGAGCACGCCGACGAGAATGAACCAGATGAGATTGAGATCCATGATTGATGCGGTCGGGGGTCGGAAGGTCAGGGGGTCGCGTTACGTTCGAGGCAATTTGTCGTCCGCGCGGAGGATCGCTTTCCAGCTATCGGGCAGCTCTTCGCTTTGCTCCGCTTCTTCGGGACCGTGCTGGATCTTGCGGGTGAGGAGGTAAATGAACATCACGAACAGCAGTAGATAAACGAATGCAAACATGATGAGCGAGGCGAGGACTTCGTTTGCCGTGACGACCTTCGAGAGAGCTTGCGAGGTCTTGAGGAGTTCGTAAACGATCCACGGCTGACGGCCCAGCTCGGCGGTGAACCAACCGGCTTGATTCGCAATCTGCGGTCCGATCACCGAGAGCACGAGCGACCACAATAAAAGCCGGGTCGGCAGCCAACTGGTCTGAAAGAGCCAGCCTTGCCACCAGAAAAAGCACGCGACCGCGACTAATCCGGCGAGTGCCGTGCCGATGCCGATCATGAGGTGATACGCTTGAAACACGGCGTTCACCTTCGGCCAGTAAGACGGGCGGATCTCGGCCAGCTCTTCGGTGGTCGCGTCGGGGTAGCGCTTGCGCAGGAACTCGTCCGGCGGGAGTTCGTTGAGGCCCAGGATCGGTTGTTTAAAATTGTCGTAGGCCAAAAAGCTGAGGAGTCCCGGGATCGCCGGACCGGACGTGGTGCGACTCTCCGTGTCGACCCAGCCGAAGAGCGTCATCGGCGTGTATTCTTTCGTTTCGAAGACGCCTTCCATCGCGGCGAGCTTCACGGGTTGATTTTTCACAACGCCCTTCGCTCCGACGCTCCCACTCACGATCTGGAGGATCGTCGAGACGGTCGCGAGAGCGAGGCCAACCTTCAGCGAAGCACGGGCGAAATCGAGGTGCCGCCCGCGCAGGATGAAATAAGCGCTGATGCTGACGACCAGGAACGCGCCCGCCATCCAGCAGCCGAGAACGACGTGCGTCAACCGTTCGACCGACGAGGGATTGAAGACCATTTCCCAGAAATCGGTGACGACGGCCCGCACCGTGCCCAGGTCGTCCGCGGTGACCACGTGGCCTTCCGGCAGGATCTGCGGCACTCCGTCGACCTTCGTTTCCAGGTGAAATCCCGCCGGCGTCTGCATCCACGAGTTAGCCACGACGATCCACACCGCGCTGAAGTGCGCCCCGGCGCAGACCATGCACGTGGCGAAGAAATGCAGCCTCGGCCCAACCTTGTCCCAGCCAAACAGGAGCAAGGCCAGAAAGCCAGATTCCAGGAAAAACGCAAAGATGCCTTCCGCCGCGAGGGCACTACCAAAGATATCGCCCACAAAACGCGAGTAAGTCGCCCAGTTCGTCCCGAATTCGAACTCCATCACGATTCCTGTCGCCACCCCGATGGCGAACGTGAGCGCGAACACTCGCGTCCAAAAGCGCGCCATGTTGTGGAAAAGCGGGTTTCCGGTTTTCAGCCAGATTCCCTCCATGATGACCAGTGACACCCCCAAGCCGATGGACAACGGCGGGTAGATGTAGTGGAACATGATCGTGAAGGCGAACTGCGCCCGCGCAAGAATCTCGACGTCCATGCCGCGAGCCTACCGCATCATCGGTTCGGGTGACTATAAGTTTTTCTAATACATAGTTCTTTTCGCGGGATTTTGTCAGGTCCGGCCAAGAAAGCGGACGATTTGAAGCAATGAGCGGACTGATCCCCTTTTCGGATCTCCCGAGCGTCGCGCGGTTCAACCTGCTCGATCAGCCCGGCGAAAACCGCTCCATAGCCCACCTCCTTTACGCCCCCATCACCCTCCGGGCACAGAAGAAATTCTGGAACGAGCGCAAGCCCTTGGAAATCATCGAGGAACTCATTCCGCTCCACGACACCACGGTCACGATCCGCGTGCCGCAGACCATCGCCGCCGCCACGCTGGAACCCGAAGGAGCCGCGCTTCCATTCACGCAGACCGGAGACAAAGTCACCTTCACCGTGCCCGAGTTCACCGGCCACCAGATGGTCGCGCTCGCCTGGGGCTGAAGTCGGCAGTTGGCGGGTCGGTGCGCGGTGAAGGGGCTGGGGGAGATTTTCAGCGCTGCGGATTCGTTTCGCGATGGCTTGCGGGAGCGGACCGAGGCGGGGGCGATTGACGTGAATCTCTTTGGCCTCGCCGAGGCGTGCGCCGCGAATGACGTGCCGATGGTGGCTCTTCGGGTGGTGAGCGACCGGGCGGGGGCGGAGTTCGGGCGTTTCTCGCGCGACCACGACGGCGAAGGGGGGCGGTTGGCCGCGGGGGTGGTCCGGGGGTTGGCGAAGAATCCCGAGCGGCCGGGGAGTTACGAAGGATTGCGGTCGGAGCGGGTGAGGGTTCGATTTCCGAGAAGGGAGCGTTGGCACAACGGATGCCGGGACCAGGGGGTAACTCGCATCCGGCGTGACGGCGCGGTCGAGCACCGGGGCTTGCTAGAAATTTGAGGGGCAATCGAACTCAGCAAACGAGCGTCGCCCGAGACTTTCTGAACCAATGCACGGACCCCTTCCTGGGGCATTCGCATCTGGCGTGACGGCGCGGTCGGTCGCGGAGACTGGCGTGGATTTCGGGGGCGATCGCCGTTAGCAAGCGGTTGTAAGGAGGGGATTTCTGAACCAATGCACGGACTGACCCCTTCGAGGCGTGGATTTCGGGGGCGATCGCCGTTAGCAAGCGGTTGTAAGGAGGGGATTTCTGAACCAATGCACGGACTGACCCCTTCGACCCCGGACTGACCCCTTCGACAAGTGCCCGGAGGGAGAGAGGACCCAGTTCTCCGTTTTCCCCGGAAATGCCATAATCTTCTTGAAACCGGACAAGTGCACTCTGAGGCGTACCTTTGGGCCCGCCCACATAACCGAGGTCTCCTAGCGTCTTCAATCCGTTGCCTTCAGTCCAGAGCTTTAATTGAATCTCATGTGGCGTAAGCTCTGTCGACGCCTCGATGCCTTTAAGATTCGGTAGATGATTTGCGTCGTGGCCGTCTGCGCCCACGACGATGTTTTCCTGAACGTCCAAACGAATGGGTTGATCTGTCAAATTCGCAAATACCACTTCTTTGTGCGTCCCCGACTCCCGTATGGCTTTGAACTCCTCCATAAGGCCGAGTATTTGCTCGCCCTCGAAGTCCTCAGTACGGAGGAACTGGTAGAACTTTATTGGGGGGAGGTTTAAATATTGGTCGTAAATAGCCGCGGTGCTCTCCGCATACTCCCGGTTTCCCGACTGCTGGTAAAGTCTCTGGGCGAGATCTTGCGGGCTGATCTCCGATCCGGACACCGCAATCATCTTCTTTGAAATCGCCTCCTCGAGGGGAATTTTCGTTCCGTCGGCAAGGATGGCGACCGATTGGCCTCCACCTTGAAGAATCTGCGTGAATGCCGCTGCAGCATTCGGCGGCGCACTCGCTTGATCCATGCAATACGCTTGCACGTTAGTTTTGGCTTTTGGAGCCAGCGTATGCGCACCTTTTGGAACCGCCATTCGCTGAAAACCCTTTGCGGGACAACTTCCGATGCCAACTGAAAGCACCGCTACAATCGAGCAGACAAGTGGATATCCCTTCATGTTGAAAACCCTCATTCAGCGGTGCGTATCAGTTCCAGTCGGACACGGCAAGGATCATCGCCGCGTGAATGGGCTCAGTCGATCATTCCTGACAGACTGGGACACGGGGGTTAGTCGAAAGTGAATGGGGTCAGGCGACATGAAAGACTGATAGATACGAGGTTTGCGAACGTCGCTGGCGGGAGAGCCTGATAAATCCAATGGTGTAAATTGTAGGATGAAAACCCGTCCTACCCCAATCGCCGTCGATCCAACCTTCATTGGCATCGATTACCACAAGAGATACAGCGTTTATTGTGCGCTGGATTCCCAAGGCACGATGCTCGGCCAAGGCCGCATCGATCACGCCATTCCGGCGGACTTCAGGCGGCTTGTCGAATGCTGGCCCGGTTGCAAGGTCGTCTTCGAGGCCACGATGAACTGGCATTGGCTCTACGAGATTCTCGAAGCCGTCCTTCCGAGTGAAGACATCGTCCTGGCCAACCCGTTCAAGACAAGGATCATCGCCGAGGCCCAGATCAAGACCGACAAGATCGACGCCCGGGCGTTAGCCGATCTGCTGCGGGCCAATTTGGTCTCCTGCGTTCACGTTCCTTGCCGCCAGACCCGCCAGATCAAAGAGGTCCTGCGACAGCGCTGTTTTTTCGTGCGTCAGCGCACGATGCTGCGCAATCGGATCCATCGACTACTCGGCGGCCAACACGATCTCAAATTGCCACAATGCAGTGATCTCTTCGGCAAGAAGGGCTTGAGCTTCTTGGAGAAGCTCGAGCTTCCCGATCCCGCCGGTCTGCTGCTCACCCAACAGCTCGCCCTACTCAATGAACTGGTCGCCCGCATCCGCGAGAATGAACGAGCGCTGGCTGGCATGCTCGATGACAGCCCAGAGTTGACGCGCGTGCAGAGCATTCCCGGCATGGGACCCATTCTGGCGGCTGTCGTTGTCGCCGAGATCGACGGGATTGGCCGTTTCCCCTCTGCCCAGAAGCTCTGCGGTTACGCCGGACTTTGTCCCTCGACGAGCAGCAGTGGCGGAAAGACCCATCAGGGACGACTCCTGACCCAATGCAACAAGTGGCTGCGCTGGGCCTTCGTCGAGGCGGCCTGGGTGTCCGTCGGTTGCTCGCCCTACTTCGGCGACTATTACAAAGCCAAACGCGCCCACGGCAAAAAGGCCAACACCGCCATCCTGGCCACCGCCCGCCGGATGGCTCGCATCACGTGGAGCCTCTTGACCCAGGAGCGAACCTACACGAACTTTCCAGTGACCCAAAAACTCCGATGCCAGGGCCGCGACGCGGGAGTCCTTCCCCGACGCGGTCCGGCAAAGGAAAGGGTCAATCCACCAGCTCCAACGAAAGCCCGAGCCTCTTTGCGAAAATCCTCTTCGAACAATTTCCCCAGCCGCTCCAATGCACGACTGGTTGGTCGCTAAGTCCTAGCACTTAGTCGGCGCACCTTGGGTCAGGATGGAGGGCTGGGGATCTGATCGTCGCAATGGATGGGGGCCTCTGAATGCCATGCCCGCCCCGCAGAGAAGTGTGATTCCAGCATCGCTTTCCTCCCAAGTCCCCGGTTCCTGCTATTGATAGGAACCACGGCATCCTCGCGTCCCGAGCACCTTCCTCGGATCCGCAGCGACCTTCTTCTCACCTTCACCTGCCTAAAAACTCTCGTGTTTTAGCCCCTTGACACGCCCTTCACGTCTCTTTCAGAGAAGTCGATCATTCCTGAATGGGGTCAGTCGATCATTCCTGACAGACTGGGACATTCGGGTTTGTCGAAAGTGGCCAGTCCCGACCGGCGTTGCGCTAAGTGGAATGCGAAACGGATCGGCGCGTTGGTTGGCCGGTCGGCGGCGGAGGGTTGGCCGCTCAGTGAGCGTGGCCTTCGGCGTCCGATTCTTTGATCAAATCGACTTTGCCGGTTTCCAGGTCGTACATGGCTCCCACGAGCATGATCTTTCCCTCGTCTTCGAGCTGCTTGAGCACCGAGCTCATCTCACGCAGGTTTTGGATGACCTGCTTCAAAAGGGTCAGTCCTTCACATTGACACATTTTCGACAACCGGCCTGAAGTCGAGGTAAAGAATCAGCGAGAGACTGCGATATTTGCACGACCGATGCTGCACAAACCCATGCCGAATCTAACGTGAACCTGCCTTCTCGCCACCGCTACCAACTCATCCTGATGTGCCAGTGTGAAGGATTGACCTAATTTGTATCCAATCCATCCCAATTCCGCCTTATCTTAACGCCATTCAGGGACGGACCCCGCGGACCCGCCTGACCTCAGCCTCTCGATGAACTGCGGCGACGGCGAACGAAAAATGCGGCGCAAGCAAGACTTAGCAACACGATCGTTGAGGGCTCTGGTACCGCGTTGATCTCGATCGCGGAGGCGGCGGACTCGCGAATGGTTTGAAAGTGAGACCATTCGACGCTGCCGGTGGTTTGCTGGATGAATGCCCCGCTGAGAACTCGCGCGCCGTCAGCGCCGGCATTGTCCAAGGTCACGAATCCCGTCTGTCCCACGGCGTTGGCGCCATTGAGATCGAGAGGCGGAGCACCCAAGCCCTGTTGCGCCCCAATCGCGTAGAGCGAAAGATTTCCCGCCTCGATATTGTTCAGCGTGATCCCGGTGGAGAGATTGAGATTGCTGGCCTGGGAGCCGAAGGGGTTGCTGGTATCCACGCCCGAGAGCGTGATTGCCGATAAGGATGAGGCAGCAACGAAACTCGTGCCGGAATTGATTCCCCAAATCACTTCGATCCCTCCCGTGCTGGGAACGGGGCTGATCATTGCGAAAATCGCACTTCCGACTTCCCCGTCGGCTCGGAAGGAGGTGATGACTGGGGTGAGGGCGGAACCACCGAACGTCGCCGACACGGTGCCATCGAGAATCCCATCCACTCCCGCATCGTATCCGAGGCTGAAGAGCAGAATATTGCCTCCAGTAATCGTCATGTTCAGGTTGCCAATAATGCCGTCGTCATCGGTCTCGGATTTTGTGGCGATATCCACCACGGAGACTGCCGCGCGGGTTTCCGCGGGAAGAAGAAGCGAGATGAAGGTGACAAAAGCAAAGAGTAATATTTTCATGGCGGTTATGATGAGGCTCAGGCTTATTGCAAAGCCAACTGGCATTCACCGTAGGGTCGAACTCTGGGTTAGCGAGGTTAATCAGTGTGGAATGGCACTGCTTAAAGCCGGAATAGGGGTCAGGCGACATGAAAGGCCGATAAACGCAAGGTCTGCGAGAGTCAACGTCAGGAGAGCCTGATAAATCCAATGGTGTAAATTGTAGGATGAAAACTCGTCCTACTCCAAACGCCGTCGATCCAACCTTCATTGGCATCGATTACCACAAGAGATACAGCGTTTATTGTGCGCTGGATTCCCAAGGCACGATACTCGGCCAAGGCCGCATCGATCACGCCATTCCGGAGGACTTCAGGCGGCTTGTCGAATGCTGGCCCGGTTGCAAGGTCGTCTTCGAGGCCACGATGAACTGGCATTGGCTCTACGAGATTCTCGAAGCCGTCCTTCCGAGTGAAGACATCGTCCTGGCCAACCCGTTCAAGACAAGGATCATCGCCGAGGCCCAGATCAAGACCGATAAGATCGACGCCCGGGCGCTGGCCAATCTGTTGCGAGCCAATTTGGTCTCGTGCGTTCACGTTCCCTGCCGCCAGACCCGCCAAATCAAAGAGGTCCTGCGACAGCGCTGTTTTTTCGTGCGTCAGCGCACGATGCTGCGCAATCGGATCCATCGACTACTCGGCGGCCAACACGATCTCAAATTGCCACAATGCAGTGATCTCTTCGGCAAAAAGGAGATGGGGGTCAGGGAGATGGGGGTCAGTGTGCAAAAAGCAATTATTCCGCCGACAGTCGCAGAATAAGATGTCGATTGCCTTTTGCACTTTGCCCCATTCCCCACTGACCCCTTTCCCCCATTTCGACCCCATTTCTGACCCCCAGTTTCCTTGGCCCCAGCCCCAATGATCTTGATCCGAATTCATCGGCTGACCCCTTCCGCGAATTCATCGGCTGACCCCTTCCGCATATACTGCCGGACCGGGCGGAGATCCGGCGGTGGTTCGACTCGCGGGTGCAGTTTGGGAAACCGATGCGCGCGTAGTCCTTCCTCGCGCGGCGGTAGGGGAGCTATTTTGCCCGCTTGCCGGAAAACGAATTTGCGCCTAATGATCAGGGTTAACTACAACTCCTACGCTTGAGCCAACGTCTGACGGCGTCGCTATTTATCGCATGAAAACATCCCGTTTCCTCCTGTGCGTTTCGCTCGCAATCCTCCAGCTGAGCGCTGTCGCTCCCTGGGCGCAGGCCGCGACGCAGACTTTCACGGTCTCGAATGACGCCGAGCTGCGCTCCGCGCTCATCGCCGTGGAGGATGGAGACATCATCACTTTCGCGAACGACATCACGCTTGCGGGTGACCTGCCCGCGGTGCAGGCGGATGTGACGATCGATGGGGCGGGATATGCGTTGGATGGGGCGGGGATGTATCGGGGATTTTTCACCTACTCGGCCTCGGGGCGGATCGCGGTGGGGATCGCGAACCTGATGATTCGCAACGCGGTGGCGGCGGGCGGTGCCGGCGGCAGCTCGGATGGAAAGACGGGCGGCGGCGGGGGAGCGGGACTGGGCGGCGGCGTTTTCGTGCACGCGAATGTCGATCTGGCGCTTGATAACGTGATTTTCGGCACGAATTCCGCCGTGGGTGGCGCTGGCGGCGAGGATTCCAACCCTGCCTACTCGGGAGGTACGAGCCCGACGGGCGGCGGCGGTGGCATGGGCGGCGCGGGAGGGGATGGTAGCACTACGAATGGCGGTCCCAACGGGGGCGGTGGCGGGCTGGGTGCCAGCGCGAATGGCGGCGGAGCGAACGGCACGGCGGGAGCTAGCACGATCGTCGCGGGCGCGGACGGCGGGGCAGCCTCGGCGGATTATTTCGCGCAAGCGGCGGGCGGCGGCCTTGGTACCTTGGGGACCGCGGGCGGCTTCGGTGGCGGCGGTGGTGGCGTCCGGACGAGCAATATCTCCGCACTCGTCGGTGGTGCTGGAGGTTTCGGCGGTGGTGGTGGCGCGGGATATTCCGGCGGGGCCGGCGGCTTCGGTGGTGGCGGCGGTGGATCGTTCGGGGGAAGCGCGGGAGCGGGCGGCTTCGGCGGGGGCGTCGGCACTCGTGCGGCTGGTGGAGGTCTTGGCGCTGGCGGCGCTCTCTTCGTCATGGAGGGCGGCACGGTGACGGTGTCGGGCACGAGCTCGACCGCGAATGGGAGCGTGAGTGGTGGAGCTGGGGGCACTATCGGTTCCAGCGTGGGGCAGCATGGCTCGGCTTTCGGCAGCGGAATTTTCATTCAGGGAGACAACACGGTGACCTTCGCGGTGGGGGACGGGGAGACGCAGACGGTTGGCGATGACATCGCCGACCAGACGGGAAGCGGCGGTTCGGGAGGCAATGCGGGAGCCGGGGCGCTGGTCAAGACCGGTGAGGGATTGCTGATTCTCGAGGGGACGAACACGGTAAGCGGGGCTTTTGATTTGCAGGCCGGAACGCTGCTGGTGGATGGGACGCTCGGGTCGGGCACGGTTGCGGTAGCTCCGGGTGCGACGCTGGGTGGCATGGGCGGGCTGGCGGGCGAGGTGGCGCTGGGCGGGACGCTGACGGGTGACGACGGGGCGCTGGCGATGGGCGGGCGCACGTGGGATGGGGGCGGCGTTTTTGCGACGACGATTCACGACACGCTCTCGCCGGCGGTGGTGAGCGGAGCGCTGACGAAGGGGACGGCGGGAAGCTACGAGATCGCGCTGACGGATGGGGGTGTGGAGATCGGGCGGGTCTACACGCTGATGACGTTTGGAAGCGTCGCGGGATTTTCGGCAGGGGACTTTACGGTGACGGGGATCGCCGGTCAGGTCGCTCTGTCGGGGAATGCGCTCACGTTCATGGTGCCAGCGCCCGCGCCGCCAGCGCCGCCGGAGCCGAACTACGGTGTGACGCTGTCGGTGCGCAATCGCGGGGATCGGGCGGTGTTTTTCGTGACGAATACGGGGAGCACGACGACAACATTCCGGCTGGCGCAGAGCAAGAGCGTGCAGCCGCACAATCCGGGGCCGCGCCCGCCACGGCCGTCGAAGCCGCGGCGCAAGCCGCCGGTGAAGGTGGTGACGACGCTGGACGGCCAGACGATTACGAACGCGGTGCGCTCGGGTAACGCGGTGATCGCGCTGCCAGCGGGCGGGAGCGCGCGGGTGGTCGTGGAGGCCCAGACGCGGCGGCGGATCGCGGTGCGGCGTACGGTGAAGGTGCGCCTGCACGCGACGAGCGAGGTGGAGCCATCGGCGACAGCGACGGCACGCACGACGCTGCGGCTGCGGGCGACGCGGTAGGGCGGAGTGAGGCATTTTTGCGAGGTCGTTCACCGGCGTGCGGTCAGGCGCTGATCCCGGATATTTCACGGGTGGATAAGAAGATGGTGTTTGGAAGGGATGGGAGGCAGGGAAGTCGATGGAAGAGACGATTTTCGAGTTGTTGGTGGTGTGTGAAGACAGCACCCCCAACCCCCGTTGGTTTTTGGGTGCCGGGGACAGCACCACGGGTGTTCAGGCCGAACTGAGTCGGGCAATCGTCTCGTTGAAGAGTTTTTGATAAGGGTAAGCGCTGGAAAAGAGCAGTCGGATGCGGCGGGTGTTGCGCAGGATGACGGTGCCGATCTTGAGGATTTTGCGGCGGATGGTGCCGACTTGAGCGCGGGCCAGCTCCGTGCCCGCCAGAGCGACACGGCGGATGGTTTCCAGGAGGACGTAGGCGGCGCTTGAGAGCAGCAATCGGAACTGGTTGGCCCACCAGCCCGAGCAACTGGTGCGGTCGGCAAAGAGCCCGAGTTGCTGCTCCTTGATCCTGTTCTCCATCTCGCCGCGCGCGCAGTAGGTGCCATCGTAGAGCGCCTGTGGGTCGCCTGGCAGACTGGTCACCACGAAGCGTGGATTGGCTCCCTGGGCGCTGTGTTCGGCCTTGGCGATGACGCGCCGCTGCCGATCCCAACTCCCGGCCGCGTAATCGATCCACACGAAGTGGCGCTGCTTCTCTTTGGTTTTTTCGAAGCACTCGGCGGCGTGCTCCCGGGCTTGCTCAGTGAGTGCGAGCAGGCGGGAGTTCTTGGCCAGCCCGATGATGTAGTCAACCCCGTGGCGATCACACCAGCGAAGCATTTTCCAGCGGCAAAAGCCCGAGTCGCCTCGAAAGATGATCTTCACCTCTGGCCACTGCTCGCGCACCCGCGTGACGAGCAACTTCAGGATCGCCCACGCGTGGCGCGCGGCGTCGATACTGCTGGGCCGCAGATAGCTCACCAGCAGCTGCTCGCCGCAAAAGACGTACAACGGCAAAAAGCACCAGTCCCCGTAGTATCCGTGGAAGGCCCGCCCGGTTTGCAGCCCATGGACCCGGTCGTCGGTGGCGTCAAAGTCCAGGATCAACTCCTCGGGAGCGCTCGAAAAGCTGGCCACAAACTGCTCGACGAGCACCCGGCTCATCGCGCACGCCGTATCCCGATCCGCCCGGTTCTCCAACCGGCACAACGTCGGACTGCTGGCCAACGCATCACCGCGCTCAACGACGGTCTGCCACACCAAATCGCGCCGCAGTGTGTCGTGATCGTTGAGGTCCTCGTAACCAAGGGCCAGCCCGTAAACGCGCTGGCGCAAGAGGTCGATCTGGCGATGAGTGATCTGATCGACATCCCGCGGATCCTCGATCACCGCGTCCAACGCCTTGAGCAAACCCGTGCGCCGATCCGCCGCCCGCAACGCCATCACCCCTCCGTCACTGGACACATCCCCGCCAGTAAAACTCCCTTCGATCTGACGTCGATCAAAGCTTGGAAAATGCAAAAGCTCCCGGTTACATTCTGGCATTGGCGAAGTTCCTTTGGGTTGATGTCATAACTCCAACAACCTTAGCGGTTTATCCGCGGAACTTCGCCACTTTTTTGCTCTCTCCGTGAAATATCCGGGCTAGGTGCGCTTGCGTGCAATTGTGACGAGCTGGAAGCTCGGCACGGCACCCTGGAAGCGTGCGCTCCCCGGATGCGGCTGCGCCGATGGGGCTTGTGGTCGGGAGGGTCGGTTGGTAGTTCGCGGCATGATGGTGCGATTTGGGGTCTTTGTTTCTCTCGTTCTTTTGGCGACGTCGTTGCGCGGGGAGACGGTTGGGTTTTTCTACGCCTTGGACGCGGATTTCGCGGCTTTGCGGGCGGAGGCGGGTGGGGCCGGGCGGATGGCGAAGGTGGGCGGGACGGAGGTCGAGATCTTGAAAATCGGGGGTCACGAGGTCGTGGCCGCGCGGATGGGCGCTGGGTGCGTGGTGACGGCTGTCTCGGCGTCGGCTGTGTTCGCTAAGTATCCGTGCGATCTGGTGGTTTCGGTCGGTCCAGTTGGGGGACTGGATGCGAAGGCAAAGATCGGGGAATGGTTTTTGGTGGAGCGGGTGGTGGGGTATCAGCGCGGGACGGAGAACGTCGGGGGATTTGCGATGGCGCGGGCGGCGACGTTCGAGGTGGCGGTGCCGGATTGGGTTGCGGTGGGGAAAATGGAGCCGCTCGTGGTGGCGAGCGGGGAGGTCTTCAGCGCTTCGGATGCCTTTCGGGATGGGTTGCGGGAGCGGACCGGGGCGGGGGCGATCGACTTGAACCTCTTCGGGCTCGTGGTGGCGTGCCGGTCGTTTGGGGTGCCGATGGTGGCGATGCGGGTGGTGAGCGACCGGGCGGGTGACGACGCCGGGGAAGAGTTTGGGCGGTTCTCGCGGGACGATGACGGCGAGGGGGGACGGCGGGCGGTGGGGGTGATTCGCGGGTTGGCGAAGAATCCCGAGCGGCCGGGGAGTTACGACGGGTTGCGGGAGGTGCTGGAGGACGGGTGACCGTCGCGTTGGGTGACGAGTGCGGCGGGACGGGCGTGCTCCCCGGGGAACTTTAGCGTTCTTCGGTGATCCTTGCGCGGGTGGCGGGGTCGAGGTTGGCTTGGTTGAGCCATTGGGTCGCCGCGGCGGGATCGCGGCGGAGCCAGCGTTGGGCGAGGTTCGCGATTTGGTTGTTGCGGGAGTCGGCGTTGGTGATGGTCTGGGCGGTTTTGAGGCCGAGAGCGGGGTTGGTTTCGGCGACGTTGCCGACGAAGCGTTCGACGATGGCGTCGCGGTTGTCGCCGAGTTGGGCGGTGGCGAACCAGGCGATGGCTCCGTTTGAATCGTAGCGGCTCCAGCGGGAAAGGATGTTGCCGAGGGACGAGGTGAGTTCGCTGCCTTCGAGGGTGGCGGACCAATTGGCGGCAGCGGTCGGGTCGTAGCGGGACCAGCTGTAAACGATGCGGGAGAGGGTTTGCTCGCGGGTGGAGGCGTCTTGGAGACTCGGGAGATACTGGACGGCGGCGGCGGGGTCGTTCTCGGCGATGCCACCGATGACTCCGGACCAGATGGCTTCGCGGACGGCGGGATCGTTTTGACTCTGAGCCCACTTGCGGGCGGCTTCGGGGTCGTCGCCGCCCCACGTGTTGGCGATGTTGCGGAGGGCGTCGTCCTGCTCTTCTTCGCTGGAGACGAGGGTGGCTAGGGCGATGGCGTTGGTGGGGTTGTCGTTGGCGAGGCGTCCGACGATGCGGTTGATGAGCCGGTCGCGGTCGGCTCCGGCGGGATTGCTTTCGAGCCAAGTGGTGGCGGCGGTGATGTCTTGGCGGGCCCAACTCTGGACGACGCTGCCGACGAGGTCCTCCTTGGAGCCGTCGCTGGGGAGGGCTTGGGCCCAGGCGAGGGCGGCGGTGGGGTCTTCGTCTTCCCATTGATTGATGACGGCGCGTAGGGCGGTGGCGCGGTTCTGGCCCGGGGGGAGGGCGGCGGCGCGGGTGGCGGCGTTGGCCGGGTCGTCGGTGGCGAGCGTGTTGAAGATGGTGTAGGCGAGGGAACGCTGACTGCCGGGGGGTTGGGTGGCCAGATAGGCGAGGGCGCGGTCGGGGTCTCTCTCGACGAGGGCACCGATGATGCGGGAGCGGCCGTAGCGACCGATGTCGGCGTCGGGTTGTGAGTCCGCCCAAGCGAGGGCGGCGTCGACGTCGTTGTCGGCCCAGCCGGCAAGCGCGCCGACGAGGGCGTTGCGGCGATCGCCTTCGGGGAGGCTTTGGGCGTAGTCGACGGCGGCGGTGGGGTCGAGGCGAGCCCAGGAGGCGAGGATGACGGGGAGGAGGGCGGTGCGGCGGTCTTTGTCGCCGGCGGCGCGGACGGCGTCGGCGGCCTGGCGGGCGTTCTCGCTGGTGAGGTCGAGCGACAGGGCCGCAACGAGGGCGAAGCGGCGGGAGAGGTTGGTTTCGGCGAGGGCGGTGTCGATGCGTTGGGCGAGGGGGACAATGGGGTTGAGGGTCGGCGATGTTGCCGCCGAGGACGCGGCGGGGGCGGACGATGGGGCGGTGGGGTTGGTGCGACTGGACGGGGTTGCGGATGGGGTGGTTTGGGGCGGGGTTGCGTCGGCGGGAGGGCTTTGGCGGGCGGTGAAGAATCCGGCGACGAAGGCGAAGAGGCCGATGGAGATGGGGAGGAGGAGGGTTTTCATCGGTGGGAGGGATTCCATCAGATCGCCAAGCTTTTGGGAAGGATCAGAGACGGGTGGCGGGGTTGGGTGAGGCGGCGAGAAGTCAGAGATTTTTTGCTCGGATCACAATGACAGTCGGGGATGGTGAAGGTTGCGTTTTTGGCGTGACATCTTTGCCGCCGGGGGGCTTAGTTCGTATTCATGACCTGGCTGCTTATTGCTGGTGGGATGATGGTGACTTCGGTCACCACCACGGAAACCACCACGTTCCCCGACATGTATAACCACACGCTCCTCGGCGAAGAGATCCTCGCCGAGAAAGTCGTGACTCGCAATCGTTGGGGCACGCCGATGCTGCCGGACGGCACGGGTGGCTACAGCCTCATCGCTCCGATCAACGATGAATACATCGCGCGGAGTCTCATCATCCCGCCGAAGACGACCGGGGTGGCTTACCGACCCCTGCCGGCGATCACGGCTCCGGCTGTGGTGGTCGTCAATCCGTAGGTCCCCTGGGACGCGGGAAATTTTTTCTCAATCAGTTTTGAAAACCCGTGGTGAGTTGGCTCGCTGCGGGTTTTTTCGTGGGTGAAATGCGAGTGAGACGGTTTGTTTTTGTGGCGGCGCTGATCGCAGCGGGTGGCGGGGGATTTTTCCAAGTCTGGGCGGCGGATGCGATCCAGCTGAAAACGGGGCAGCTCGTTTATGGAGACATCACGAGTGCGACGGAGACGGATCTGGTGATGGTGATGGATTATGGGGTGCACCGCTACCGGATGGACGAGATCGCGCGGATCTCGGCGGACGATGGGAAGTTGAATCTGCCGGACGCGGAGCGGGAGAAATCACGGCGGAGATTTCCAAGCTGGCGGGCGATTTATGGGCGGTTGATTCAGATGCCATGGGGGGCGGATGCGCACCAGGCTCCGGCGGCGGTGATCGAGGAGGGGGTGCTCAATGGCGTGCCTTACACGTCGTATCGGAGCGCGGGCGGTGGGTATGAGGTGAACATTTACGGGGATCCGGACGAGCCGGCGGCGGTGGAGGTGGGGGTCTACGATGAGCTGATTGGGGACTTGGAAGCGCAGCAGAATTGCCGGGATTTTATCGCGGGGTTGTTGGATTTTCCGCCGGACGCGGACGCGGTGTTGGAAATCGATCCGGCGGGGGGGCGGGCGGAGCGGGGGAACTTACGGATCGAGATCACGCCGCCGGGCGCGCCGGGGAGCTACGGTGGTTGGTGGGTGCTGGCGAGTCGGCCGAAAGCCTTGGACGCGATGCGGGCGACTGCGGCGGAGATCGCGGTGATCTCGGAGCCCGTGCGGGAGGCGCGGAAAGGAGAGGCGGGGTGGACGCGGGACGAGATGGGGGAATTTCGCGGGACGGGGGAAGATTCGGACCGGGTGTTCGATCGGGGGTTTTACCGGAACGGGGCGGGGGAATACGCGAGCGGGAGCACGAACCCAGAGCCGAAGTCGTGGTGGCAGCGGATGTTTGGGCGGTAGCAATCCGAGGCCCCTTTGTTCGAACCTGCACCTGAATTTTCCGAAAAATGTTGCCGTTTTCGTCGCACATCGTGTAATTACACGATGTGCGGAATTCGGAGCGATTGACGGATAAACAGGCGCGGGTGGCGCGGATGATCGGGGCCTTTGAGAACCGGGGGGAGCCGGCGTTCGTGCCGGATCTGGCGCGGGCGCTGGGGCTGGCGGGGGAGAGCAGCTTGACGCCTACTTTGCGGATCTTGGTGCGTGAGGAGTGCGTCACGATGCGAGGTGGCGGAAGCAAGGGGCGGTCGCGGGTGGTGCGGCTGACGGCGCGGGGGCGTTACGCGGTGGCGCTGGGTGGAGTGCCGCTCTTGGGATCGATCCCGGCGGGCCCGTTGGCGGAGGCCATTCCGGAAGTGGTGCTGGAGGAGCGGGAATTGCTCAAGGTGCGACCGGGGGATTTTTTACTGCGAGTGAGTGGGGATTCGATGATCGGGGATGGGATCATGAACGGGGACAAGGTGCTGCTTAGGCCGGAGATCGACGCTCGGTCGGGGGAGATTGCGGCGGTGCTGGTGGGCGACGCGCACGAGGCGACGCTTAAGCACGTGATCCCCGATCCGGCGCGGGGTTTGGTGATTCTTAGGGCGAGTAATCCGTTTTACGCGGACGTGCAGGTGCCGGTGGAGGAAGTGCGGATCGCGGGGGTTTTTCGCGGGTTGGTGCGGGATGTCGAGGAAGTCGCGGAGGGAACCGCAACGGCAACGAGGGGCGAGTGAATCAACTGACGGGTCGCTCGCTGGCGCGGATTGCTAATTTTGGCGGTTGGAAGCCGCCGCTCCTTGAAGTGTCCTGATGCAAATGAAGTGATTTGAGACTGATGAGTGCGGAAAAAATTGTTCAGTTTGAAGCTTTGCGAGCGAAGCTGGCGGAAGATTTTCCGACTCCGCGGGTGGAAGACGGTGGGCGGGTGCCGACCGGGGTGGCGTCTCTGGATGGTGAAATGGGGGGATTGCGCCGGGGTGCGGTGAGCGAGTTTGCGGGGTCGTTGGGGTGCGGATCGTTGTTTTTGGAGGCGTTCTTCGCGGCGGCGCGGGGGGCTCGGTGTCCGGTGGGGTTGGTGGATGGCGGGTGTTCGTTCGAGCCAGGGGATTGGGACGCGGGGTTGCTTCGGCGGGTGCTTTGGGTGATGGCGACCGAGGGGCGAATGGCGCTCAAGGCGGCGGATCTGCTGCTGCGGGATGGCAATTTGCCGATGCTGGCTTTGGATTTACAGGGGTTGCCGGAGGCGGAGGTGCGAAAGATCCCGGTGAACGCTTGGCACCGGTTTCAACGCGTGGCCGAAGAGACGGAGACGGTGTTTGTGGTGGTGACGCGGCGACCCCTGGTCGAAGGGGCCCGGGTGCGCATGATGGCGGGAAGTCGCTGGGGGCTGGAGGCGCTGCGGATGCTGAGGAGCGAACTAATGACGCGGATGCAGGTGCGAGTGGCGGAGAAATTCGTCGTGGCGGGAGAGTGGCACGGGGAGGAAGCGCGGAGGTCGGCTTAGCTGCGGATCTAAGGTGAGTTTCAAACACAAAAATACGAATGCGTTCTGAACAGAAGGTAAGAAAGGTTGAAAATAATACGGGTAAAGCTGGGATGCTATCGGCTCCCGCTAGTGCAGGTTGCCAGCCGATTTGGATGGAGTGTCGGTGTCGACTTTGAACTGGGATCTGCGGTTACTCCGGGACTTGCAGGTCTTCGTCTCGGGCGAGGGTGAAGGCGGCGCTTTTCGATCAATCTACCAAGTCGTCGGGGACAGATGTCGGCCCGAGGCGGGCAATGGGCTTGTTGCGGCGGGTGATGGAAATCTCTTCGCCGACTTTGATCCGCTTGAGGAGGTCGGCGTAATGATTGCGAAGGTCTCGGATGGTCGCGGTGCGCCTAGTGCTACGGTTAGCTTGGCGGAACTCGGAGGCGCGGGAACTTCGCTCCTCTCGATTCTTAACCAGCAGCTTTCAGCCGGGGCCAAGGGGTATTGATGCACGCGGCGATTCTTTTGCCGAAGTTTCGGCTGCAGGCGGTTCTGCGGTGGCGGGATTCGGAGGGACCAGTTGCGGTGATCGATGGGACGGCGAACAAGGGCGTGGTCCTCGAAGCGACGGAGGCGGCGGGGGCGTTTGGTGTGGGGCCGGGGGTGACGTCGGCGCAAGCGATGGCTCGGTGTGAGACGCTGCGGCTCTTGGCGCGGGTGCCGGCTCAGGAGCGGGCGGCGAACGCGGCGCTGGTGGAGGCGGCGCTTTCTTTCTCGCCGAAAGTGGAGTGGACGGCGGACGGGGTGGCGACCGTTGACTTGTGGAACGCGTCGCGGACGGTGTGCTGGCAGCAGCTGGGGGAGAGGATGATCGGGCGGCTGGCGGCGGTGGATCTGCGCGGGTGCGTGGGGGTGGCGAAGAATCCGGATCACGCCATGCTGGCGGCACGGCGGGCGGCGGAGACGACGGGGGGGCTGGCGGAGGAGGCGGTCTGCGTCGTGCGGGACGCGGGGGAGTTTTTTGCGAAGCTGCCGATGGAGGTGCTGGTGGGTGGGACGAGTGATTTCCTGACGGTACTGGCGGATTGGGGGGTGCGGACGGTGGGGGAGTTCGCGAAGCTGCCGAAGGAGGCGGTGATCGAACGACTGGGGCCGGAGGCTGGTCTCACGTGGCAACAGATCGGGGGGCGGTCGAAGCGGGTGCTACGGCTGGTATCGCCGCCGGAGGAATACGTGGAGGCGTTTGAGTTCGAGATGCCGGTGGAAACGACGGAGCCGTTGCTGTTTCTGCTGCGGCGGTTTGTGGATTCGCTGGGTTCGCGGTTGCGGGAGGCGGGGCGCGTGGTGGGGCGGATGACGCTGACGTTGCCGGTGGACGGTGGCCCGGAGGTGAGGCGGGTCTTTTCGGTGCCGGCTCCGACGACGGATGCGGCGGTGCTGTTTCGGATTCTGGATACTTATCTGGAATCGCTGAAGTTGGAGGCGCAACCGACGGGCGTGCGGTTGGAGGTGGGGGCGGAACGGCCGCTGAATTGTCAGCTGCAGTTATTTGGTCAGGGTCTCAAGGATCCGAATCGATTTGGTGAGACGCTGGCGCGGTTGCAGGCGGTGGTGGGGGAAAACGCCGTGGGGGTGCCGTGCGCGGCGGACACGTGGCGACCAGGGGCTTACGAATTGGCGGGGACGGAGGGGCTGGATCTCGACGTGGACGATGAGGATACGGCGGTGGTCGAGGAGCGGGTTGGGTTGCCGCTACGGCGGGTGCGGGGTGGCGGGCGGGAGATTCGGAAGGAGGACGTGGTGCGTTCGGTGGGGCCTTACCGGGTGTCGGGGGATTGGTGGGAAGATGAATGGATCGCGGAGGAGTGGGACGTGGAGCTGCGGAGTGGGGAGGTGGTGCGGGTGGCGAAGCGGGGTGGCGGCTGGGCGGTGGTGGGGGGTTATGAGGGTGGTCTGAAGTCAGAAAGTCAGACGGTCGAGCACCGGAGCTTGGGAAGGCTCGGGGCGGACTGCACCGGCTCCGCGGTGCAGCCCGAAGGGCGAGACGAGCGGGAGCGAGCGAGTCAAAATCGTGCATGCGGTCGGCTCTCTCGCTTCGCTCAAGTTGCCGGGGGCGGCACCGGGACGGGGCCGCTCGCACGCGGAACGCGGGCGGTCCCCGGTGAGGTGATCCCGGTTGATTTTGGTGGGGAGGACGAGGCGTGAGCGATTACGTGGAGCTGCACGCTCGGAGTGCATTTTCGTTTTTGCGGGGGGCTTCTCAGCCGGAGGATCTCGTGGTCGCGGCGGGGGCGCTCGAGCTGGGGGGGCTTGCAGTCTGTGATCGTGACGGGGTGTATGGGTCCGCTCGGGTGCACGCGGCGGCGAAGGAGGTGGGGGTGCGGGCAATCGTGGGGGCTGAGCTGACTTTGGAGGGCGGGCGCGTGCTGCCGGTGCTGGTGAAGGATCGGACGGGATATCGAAATCTTTGCCAGTTGATCACGCGGGCGAAGTTGCGGGGGACGAAGACGGAGTGCGCGGTGGGTTGGGGCGAACTCGGGGAGTTTGCGGCGGGGCTGGTGGCATTGGTGGGCGGACGGGCGGATGCGGCTGGGTTGGATCGGGTGGTGGGGGCGTTTGGGAAGGAGAACGTCTGCGCGGAGGTGCGGCGGCATTTTCTCCGGGGGGAGGATCGACGGAATGAGCTGATGGTGGACTTGGCTAAGAGTCGGGGGGTGCGGGTGGTGGCGACGAATGGCGTGCTTTACGCGACGCCGGAGCGGCGGCGAGTGCTGGACGTGTTCACTTGCATTCGAAACCACACGCATCTGGATAAAGCGGGGCGCTTGCTGAGTGCGAACTCGGAGCGGCACCTCAAGTCGGGCAAAGCGATGGAGCGGTTGTTTAGGGATCTGCCGGAGGTAGTTACAAATACAGCGCGAGTGGCGGAGCGGTGTGAATTTTCGTTGGAGAACTTAGGCTACAGCTTTCCGACTTTGGACGTTCCGGAAGGCCAAACGATGGCGTCGTGGCTGCGGGTGCAGACTTACGAGGGAGCGCGGCGGCGGTACGGGGCGCGGTTGCCGGAAGCGGTGCGGCGGCAGCTGGAGCGGGAACTGAAGTTAATCATTGATCTGGAGTTTTCCGGTTATTTTCTCATCGTCTGGGATCTGGTGAATTTCTGCCGGGACGAGGACATTCTCGTTCAGGGGAGGGGGAGCGCGGCGAATAGCGTGGTTTGCTATTGCTTAGGGATCACGGCGTGTGACCCGATCCAGCATAAGCTGCTTTTCGAGCGCTTTCTAAGCGAAAGCCGGAAGTCGTGGCCGGACATCGATCTGGATCTTCCCAGCGGGGATCGGCGGGAGCGGGTCATTCAGGAGGTTTATCGGCGCTACGGGAAACACGGGGCGGCGATGACGGCGAACGTGATCACTTATCGCGGGCGGAGCGCGATGCGGGAAATCGGGAAGACACTCAATTTTCCTCCCGAGATTTTAGACCGCTTCTCGCGGCTGCACTCGGCGGGAGATTTTCCCCACACGATGGAACTCAGGGAGCAGCTCGAGCAAGCGGGGCTGCCGGTAAGTCACGCTCGGTCGGAGGCGGCGGTGCAGCTTTACGAGCAGATGCGGGGTTTGCCGCGGCACCTGGGGCAGCACTCGGGCGGGATGATCATTTGCCGGGACGCGTTGAGTTCGGTGGTGCCGTTGGAGAACGCGTCGATGCCGGGGCGGGTGGTGGCGCAGTGGGACAAGGATGATTGTGAGGACTTAGGGATCGTGAAGGTTGATCTGTTGGGGCTGGGGATGATGGCGGTGATGCAGGATTCGCTGGAAATGTGCCGGGAGCGGCGGGGGGACGTGCGGGACATGGCGGCGATCCCGCAGGACGACGCGGCGACTTATGATCTGATGTGCGCGGCGGATACGGTGGGGACGTTTCAGGTGGAGAGCCGGGCGCAGATGGCGACGTTGCCCAAACTGAAGCCACGGTGTTTTTACGACGTAGTGATCCAGGTTGCGGTGATCCGGCGGGCCCAATCCAGGGGGGGATGTTACACCCACTGTTTGCGCGGCGGGCGGGCGAGGAGCCGGTGACTTATTTGCACCCGTTGCTCGAGGACACGCTCGAGCGGACCTACGGCGTGCCTTTGTTTCAAGAGCAATTGCTCAAGATGGCGATGGTGATGGCGGACTTTACGGGGGGCGAGGCGGAGGAATTGAGGCGGGCGCTGAGCTTCCACCGGTCACACGAGAAGATGGATAAGGTGTGCGTGAAGCTAAGGGCGGCAATGGCGGCGAAGGGGATCGAAGACGGGGTGGCCGATGAACTCGTGCGATCGGTGCAGTCGTTTGCGGTGTATGGATTCCCGGAGAGTCACGCGATTAGTTTTGCGCTCATCGCTTACGCGAGTTGCTGGTTGAAAACGCACCGGGCGCCGGAATTTTATTGTGCTCTGTTGAACAATCAGCCGATGGGTTTTTATTCGGCGGCAACGCTGGTGCAGGACGCAAAAGTGCGTGGTCTCAAGATGCGACCGGTGTCGGTGCTGACGTCGGATTGGCGGTGCGGGGTGGACGCGGACGATGGGGTGCGGCTGGGGTTGTGCGTGGTGCGGGGGATGAGTGAGGCGGAAGGGGAGCGGATCGTGCGGGAGCGGGCGGTGATGGCTTTCGTGAGCGTGGCTGACTTCAAAGCGCGGACGGGATTGGCGAAGGATGTGCTGCGTCATCTGGCGCGGATCGGGGCGTTGAACGGATTGGCGGAGCACCGGCGGGATGGGCTTTGGCAGGTGGAGCAACCCGTGCGGGTGGGGGATCTGTTTTTGGAAGCCGCGGGTGCTGGGGGGGGGCAAGCGGACGACGACGGCGCTCAGAGAGCGCCGCTGCAGCGGATGGTCGCGGGGGAGCGATTGGGGGCGGATTTTGCGGGCACGGGGATGACAACGGGGGATCATCCGATGGCGCTGGTGAGGGATGAGTTTCCAGAGCTCTGGCGGGCGGGGGATCTGGCGGAGGCTCGGCAGAATGAAGATGTCTGGATCGGGGGTTTGGTGATCTGTCGGCAGCGGCCCGGGACGGCGAAGGGTTACGTCTTCATTAGCGTGGAGGACGAGACGGGGGTGGCGAACGCGATCCTGGAGCCGGAGCTTTTTGAAGCGAGGCGGCTCTGCGTGACGCAGGAGCGGTTTCTGCGGATTCGCGGGTTGGTGCAGCGGTCGAAGGAGGGGGTGATTCTTGTGAAAGCGCGGATCATCGAAGGGATGCGCTACGGTGAGGCGTTGGCGATGCCGGGTTCGTATGATTTTCATTAAACACGGTCAGAAAAAAACCGCCGGGGTGCGGTAGTTTCGAGATGAATAATCGGATGAAAAGCGAGAGGCCGTGCGATTGGACGAGCAAAGGCCCGCGGCAGCGTCGGCCCGGATGGTGCTAACGACTCCGGGGACAAGTCAGTCGAGTGGCGGCTTGTTCGTCGGTCGCGCTGATCCGGGGCGGCAGCCGTCGGTGGTTTGCCGGGCTTCGGCGAGCTGAGCGTCGAGTTCGTCGGCCTTCGTCCGGGCGGCTTCGAGGCTGGCCTGGGTGTCGGCGAGTTGGGCGTGGGTGCTGGCAGCGCTGGTGCGAAAAAATTTGAGGTCGTTAGACAGAGCCGTCTCGCGGGCCTCGATCTCCAGGCGGGCCGATTCGCTGGACTCGAGGTCGGTGGCAAGGTTGGCGGCGCGCTCGGCTTCGCGGGTGGCGGCGGCGAGTTGCTGGCGAAGAGCGGCGGCTTCGGTCCGGGAGGCGTCGAGGGCAGATTGGAGATCAGCGGCGCGGCTGGCCGAGCTTCGCGCTTCGGCGAGGGTCGTTTCAAGTGAGGTGGTGCTGGCGGCGCGTTCTTCGGTGATCTGGCGTTGGAGGGTGTCGGCGCGGGAAAGCGCGGTGTCGCGCTGATCGGCGGCGTCCTTCAACTGTGCGCGCAAGCCCCGTTCTCGCTCATGGGCGGAAGCCAGTTTCTCCTTCTGTTCGGCTTGGTTGGCGGACATTTCGTCCTGGTAGTTGGTGAGTTGGGTCTCGAGGGAGGCGGCCCGGGAGGCGAGTCGTTCGCTTTCGGCGAGGCGGGAGGCAAGGTCGGCTTCGCGCCGGGTGCGATCCGCGGCGCTCTGTCGGGCGCAGGCGACTTCGGAGCGGAGATCGTCGAGTTTGGTGAGTTCGGCGCGGGCGGTGGCGAGTTCGGATTTGAGATCGCGGATCTGGTTTGCGGCGACCTTGGAGGCGGCGACTTGATCGGCGAAATCGCGCTTGAGCGACGTGGTTTTCTCGACCTTTTCCAGGATCGACGCGAGTTGCCTGCGGAGCAGGGCCTCGGCGTCGCGGGCGCGATCGAGGTCGTCGAGGCTGAGAGCGAGGTCACGCTCGGCGAGTTCGACGCGGCGCTGGCGGGCTTCGGCTCGGTTGAGCTGGGTGCGGAGGTCCGCTTCCGCGCGGGTGAGTTCGTCGATGCGAGATTGGCAAAGAGTGAGTTCCCGCTGCAGCGCGGAGTTGTCGACGGTCTGGCGGCGGGCTGCGGCGAGGTCGGCTTCGAGCTGGCTGACTCGGAGCTGGGCGTCGGGGGGCGGCGAAGGGGCGGGCGCTGGGGGCGGTGAAGCTGCCGGAAGGTTCGCGGGTGCCTTGGGCTGAACGGCTGGGAGAGAAGGTGGCCAGGTGGCGACTGGCGGGGGTTTTGGCGGGGCGAAATCGGCGGTGTCTTCGCGATTGGAGCCGAGATCGACCAGGGCGGCGCAGATCGCGTCGGCGCTGGGAGCAGGGCCTTTCTCCCGGAGCTTGGCTAGGAGGCTGACGTAGTCAGAAAAGCCGATGCGTCGCTCGGAAAAAAGACGGGCGAGGGACTCACGGTCGGATTGGCTGTCGGAGCCGGGCGAAGTCCCGGGATTGTTGGCGAAGGGCGTGGCGGCGGAGTTTCGTGACACGGCAGGCGGAAAATTATTTGGGAGCAAGGTTCAAGCCAAGCCGCAAATGGGGACTGAACCTCGGTCTCTCGGGAAGCGGAGATTTAATTCGTCGGGCAACCCTTAGTCAGGATAGCTATCGTCGATGGACGTCTCCGACCTGTTCTTCTCGCAACCGCGATTAGCGACTTGGGCGTGGGACGTGGATCAGGATCGGGTGCGGTGGTCGCCGCCGTTGCGTTCGATGCTGGACTACGGCGTCGAGAAACCGGCCCCGAGTTGGGCCGAGCACCGGAACTTGCTGACGCCGAGCAGCTGCGTCCGCCTGGGCCGCGCCGTTGAACGGTGCTTGCAAACGGGGGAGGCTTACTGCTTGCGGGTGGATTTTATCGGGCCGCTGGGAAAGCTCGTTCACGTGGAGAATCATGGCTCCGTGGTGGGGTGGGAGGATGTTCGTCCGGTGAGGCTGGCAGAAAACGATCGACGCGATCCTTGAGCACACCCTGGCTGGGTATTGGGATTGGAACATCGAGCGAAATGAAGAGACGGTGAGCGATACTTTTCGTCGGATGTTTGGCTACGGGGAAGTGGGTCGGGAGGGGTGGCCGATCTCGTGGCGTCGGCTCATCCTGCCGGAGGATTTGCCAGCGGCGCGGGAGGCTTTTCGGGTGCATCTGGAGAGTGGAGGAGAAGCGCGGTTTTCGGCCGAGCTGCGGTGTCGGCACCGGGACGGATCGGTCGTCTGGATTCAGGCGGCAGGTGCCGTGGTGGAATGGTCTGAAAGCGGCGCGCCGGTTCGGATGGTCGGCTGTCACTTGGATCTGACGAAATCGAAGCAGCAGGAGACCGAGCGGCACGCGACAGCAGGCTCTCAGCGAAGCCGCGCTCACTGAGCGGCGGCGGTTGGCCTTCCCCATGCACGACGGGGTGGGTCAATTGCTCACCGCACTCGCGATGACGGCGCGGCGGCTTGCCGAGACGGACGACGTGAGTGACGCCGTGCGGTCTGAGGCCCGGGGCATCCAGGACATCGTGACCGACACCCATCGGCGGATCAGGGCAATCACGCGCGGGCTCGTGCCGGAGGAGGTCCTCGCCGAAGAGCTGGACGTCGCGGGACGCGGCGGTGAAACGAATGCGGAAATTGCGGCAGGGGATGGCCCAGCGATCGGGACGGCGGTCGGGTCAGTGCGCGGGCGGCTGGTCGGCGGGTGGTCGGGGCGCCAACCGCGAAGGGCGGACGAAGACGATCGCGAGAGAGGCCGCGAGCAGGACGACGTTGCGGACGAGGGTAAAGATCATCCGCTCTCGGGACGGGGTCGACCCGCCGAAGCAGCCGCAATCGACGATGAGGCCTTGGCTGAGAGCCCAGGCGATAGCGGCGGCAAACGTGGTGAAGAGTAGCGCGGCAAGACCGGCGCCCAGTCGGGCGGAGCGGGGGACGAGCAGGAGAATGGCGGTCACGATCTCGACCCAAGGCAGCCACGTGGCGAATGCCGCGATCGCGGTCGGCGGTAGAATGGAAAATTGCGCAATGGTGATCGCAAATCCTTCGCTGGCTCCCGCCTTGATCAGTCCGGCGGCGAACAGGAGCGTCGCGATGACGATGCGGGCGGCGAGCAGGGAGAGGCGCGTGACTACCATCGCTTCGAGAAGGGAGTCGCGACGGCTTCCAGCGTATCGATGACTTGGCGGGCAGCGACGACGTTGTGAACGCGGAAGATGCTGGCTCCGCGGAGACAGCCGGCGACGATGCACGCGGCCGTGCCCGGGTCGCGGTCGAGCGGGTTGGGGCGGCTGAGGACCTCGCCGATCACGGTCTTGCGCGAGACGGGGAGGAGGATGGGACGACCAAGCGCCGCGAGCCGGTCGAGGTGGCGGAAGACGGCGAGGTTGTCGGCGAGCTGCTTCGCGAAGTCGATCCCGGGATCGAGAATGATTTGTTCCGGCGGCAGTCCTGCGCCCGTGGCTTGGGCAATCTTGGTCTCAAAGAACTCCAGCACGTCCGAGATGACGTCGGGGTAGGTGGTCGCTAGGTGAGGGACCTTCGGCGCGCCGCGGGTGTGCATGATGAGGAGGGCGGCACCGTGTTCGGCGCAGAGGCGAGCGTTCTCATCGGTCGGGAGGCCGCCCATGTCGTTGAGGATGTCGGCTCCGGCGGCGAGAGCGGCGGCGGCGGCGGGCGGGCGCCAGGTGTTGATGGAGAGGAGTGGCTGCGTGCTGGTGATTCGTCGCTGGTCGTGAAAAGCGGCGATGACCGGAAGAAGGCGGGCGATTTCGTCGGTTTCGCTGATCGGTGCCCGGTTGGTTCGGGCGCTTTCGGCGCCAATGTCGAGGATGTCGGCTCCGTCGCGGACGAGGCTGGCCATTTTCTCTGATGCCCAGATTGGGTCGAGCGAACCGTCGTCGCAGAAAGAATCGTCGTTGACGTTGAGGATACCCATGAGGAGCGGGCGGCGTGGGAAAGTGAGGTGGTGGTGGCGGGCGTGGAGTTCCATGAGCGGGGTGCTTCGGGCTTGTGAAGCGAGGCATTCTCTTTCACGCTTCGGGCGGAAGCAAACGCCATGAGTTTTATTGAATCGGTTAACGAGAAGTTGCGACGGCATCCGAAGCGGATCGTGTTCCCCGAGGGCGACGATCCCCGGGTGCTGCGGGCGGCGCAGAAATTCTACGAGGAAAATCTCGGCGTTCCCGTGCTGCTCGGGCGTCGTGAGGTCATCGAAAAGGTCGCGCTCGCCGAGAAAGTCTCGCTCGACCACGTCGCGATCATCAACCCCGAGACATCTTCCGACCTTCCCCGATTCTGCGAAATTCTCGAGAAAATGGATCGCTACCGTGGCTATGGAATCAACGATTCGAAGGCGATCATGGTGAATCGCAACTACTTCGCGGCGATGATGTTGCAGCTCGGCCTCGTGGATGGGCTCGTGGGTGGCGTGAGTTCTTACGGTGGTTCGTTGCTGCGTCCGTTGCTCCAGCTGGTGAAGCGTTTTCCGCACGCTGAGGTGATCGCGGGCTGCATGGTGGTTTCCGTGCCGGACAGCGGATTCGGAGACGGCGGCGTTCTCTTTTTCAGCGATTGCGGCGTTGTTCCCGAGCCAACGATGGAGCAACTCGCTTCGATCGCCCTGCAGACGGGAATGCTGGCCCGGCAGGTCTTCTCGACGAAAGCCCGAGTGGCTTTGCTGAGCTACTCGACGAAAGGAAGTGCGATCAACGCGGCGACCGAACGCGTTTCGCGGGCCGCCACGCTGACCCGGGAATTGGCAACGAAATACGGGATCGAGATGGAAGTCGACGGCGAGCTGCAGGCTGACACCGCGCTCGTGCCTGAGCTCGCGGGGATCAAAGCCCCGGGCGGCCTCGTTGCGGGCAACGCCAATTGCCTCATCTTTCCCGACCTCAATTCTGGCAACATCTCGGTCAAACTCGTCCAGCACCTTGCAAAGGCGCGGGTCTACGGACAACTCATCCTTGGTCTTACGCGGCCAGCCGCCGAACTGTCGCGCGGGACGCATCCGGACGAGATCGCGAGCGTTGCGGCACTCGTCGGGCTGCAAGCCATCGAATATCGGAAACTTTATCCGGACGAGCAGGCACCCATCTAAGCGAGCGAAGACTTGAACACGACGACACCGCGCATTTTTGTCGCAGCGACGGAGCAGGATACCGGCAAGACAACCACGTCACTCGGCCTCTACGGGGTGCTCCGAAAGCGATTTCCGAAGATTGGCTTCATTAAGCCGGTCGGCCAGCGATTCACCGAGGTCGATGGTGTCCGTATCGACGAGGACAGCGTGCTCATTCGCGATACCTACGGGACCGACACACCGATCGCGGACATGAGTCCCATCGCCGTCGAGCCAGACTTCACGCGGCGGTACATCGAGAAGGCGAACAACGATTTTCTCGTGAAACGGATTCGGCATTCCTTCGACCGGGCTACGTGGGAGAAGGAGTTCGCGATCATCGAAGGGACGGGACACGCGGGGGTGGGCTCGGTCTTCGACCTTTCGAACGCGCACGTCGCGAAGCTGCTCGAGGCAAAGGTGCTTCTGGTCACGCCCGGGGGGATCGGGCGTCCGATCGACGAAGCGGCTCTCAACAAAGCGCTCTTCGACTCGATGGGTGTCGAGGTAATTGGGGTCGTGATGAACAAAGTCGTCCCGTCGAAGCTGGATTACATTTCCGACTTCGCGGAACGCGGCTTTGCGCGCCTGGGTTTGGAATTGCTCGGCGTCATCCCGCAGGAGCGTTTGCTGGCCGAGCCGACGTTAACGGACATCTGCACGAAGATTCGGGGCGAGTTTTTGAGTGGCGAGGCGGCCGCGCGGCGGAGGGTTGCCAACGTCATGATCGGTGCAATGCGGCCGACGAACGTGCTGAGCCGACTCGAGGAGCGGACGCTCCTCATCACGCCGGGAGACCGGGAGGACATCATTCTCGCCGCGCATTCCGAGGCGGAGCAGCAGCTCGCCTCGGGTGGGCAAAGCATCACCGGACTCGTTCTTTCCGAGTCACTGCGACCGACGGGACCGGTGGCAAACATCATCGCGAACTCCTCGTTGCCCGTGATCGCGTCGCCGATGGACAGTTACACGATCGCGAGCCGGATCAATTCGATGACCGTCAAGACCCTCCCCGGAGACGCCGACAAGATCTCGCGGATTCAGGAGTTGGTCAGCGAGCACGTGAACGTCGACCGCCTGCTTGAAAAGATCGGAGTGTAACCCCCGACTCAGCCAAAAGGTGGGGAGGCCGCGCCGCAGCCTTGCCTACCTTGGTTTGGCTAGTCAGCTGCGGAGATTTTGAGTCGGAGGAAGTTGCCCGTTGCGCGAGCCCTTCGGGTGACGATCGGGCTGGTGCCTTCGTCAGGATCGAAGGTCACGCCGGTCGAAGTCCAGTCGACGAGGTTGTTCGACCGCTCGACGGTGACCGCGTCGCCGGGAATCGTCTGGCCTTGCGCGTCGTGAGATCGGAGCCCTGGACGGATTCCCGGAGATTCGGATGGCCGTCCCCGTCGGGGTCGCTGCTTTGGCTCGAGTCGCCGAGGGTCGGGTAACCGGTGGCCCACTGGGCGAAGGTTTTTACGTCGGATACCATCGTGAGAACGAAGCTCCTCGACCGATTCGTTGAGGGCGTTCGGGCGCAGGACAAGATCGCTGGTGTCGCTGTCGGCGGCTCCCGACACGAAGGAAGTTGGCGGTCGCGTTGGCGTCTGGAATGGACGAGGAATTCGATTGGTTCGAGACGGTGGACGTCCGCGGGCCCAGCTTGGTTCAGGTCCCGGCGGCGGCGACGAGACCGGCTCCGAATTTGTGGTTGAAATGGAAACCCGCCGGGTTGGTGATCCAATCGCCGTCGGAGGGATTGAGGTTCGCGGCGGAGCGGATGAGGACTTCCTGAACGTCGCGCCAGCCGAGGTTGGGACTACGTTGCAGCATGAGGGCGACGACGCCCGCTGGTCGCCGCGGAGCTGGAGCCGCCGATTGGCCAGCGGACGAATCCGCGCGACCAAGCCCGAATTGGATCATCAAGACCACCAGGACGAGAACCGCGGGAACGATCCACCGAAGGCGAGGTTCGAGGGCTTCACTCAAATTGCGACCGGGGGTGCATCGCAGATTTGCTTCGGAACGCGACGGGTTTTTGCAGCCGATTAAACTAACGTGTCGTGCAGGCGATCCAGAGTTTCTGCAGGCGGTTGAGGCGATAGCGTTTACGAAAGACCCGGAAGTTGTCGTGGCGCATCTTTTGCAGGGTTCGCTCGTAGATCGCTCGCATGATTTCAGCCGTTCGAAGGGCGGCACGATCGCCGGGCGGGATGGCCTCTGCGGCCTCGCGGTAGAAAGTCGCGGCACGGTTGGCTTCGAAGGTCGCCAGCTGAACGAAATTCGTCGAGGGCTGCCTCGTGAGCAGGTCGCTTTCCTTCACGCGGAAGCGGTAGAGGTCCTCCGTCGGGAGGTAGATCCGGTCGCGTTCAGCGTCTTCCCCCACGTCGCGGAGGATGTTTGTGAGCTGGAGGCCGAGGCCGAGATTTTCCGCGTAGACGGTGCTGCCAGGCTGCGTTGCGCCGAAAATACGGATGCTGGCGAGACCGACCGCTGAGGCTACCCGCCAGCAATAGGCGCGCAGGTCTTCGAAGGTGTCGTAGCGAGTCTGGTGCAGGTCGGTCGTCATGCCTGCGACGATCTCAACGAGCAGTTGGGAGTCGATATCGCGGCGCTCGAGCAGCCCTCGGAGGTCTGCGGGCAGCTCACCGGGACGGTCGGTCAAAGCTTGAGTCCACGCGCCGAGGGTGCGCTGCTTGGTGGGAAGATCGAGGTCGTCGGTGTCGGCGATATCGTCAACGATCCGGCAGAATCGGTAAAATATGAGCGAGTCCTCGCGGCGGTCGAGCGGCAGGAATGCGAGCGCGAAGGCGAGGTTGGAATTGTTCTGACCGGCGGAGAGCCCGGCGGCGACGGGGGCGGGTACGAGATCGGTCATCGGGTCGAGTCCCCGGTTGCGGGTTCGCGCACGGGGATGCGAGATTCGTAGAGGCAGGCCCAGGAGACGACAAGCCATCCGGCGAGGGTGCCTTCCGCGATCGCGAGGACGCAGCGGACGGTGAGCGCCGTGATGGATTCGTAGCCGAACACCGCGTTCACGAGGACGCCGGCTCCAGACAGAATCAGATTCGTGCTCGATGCGAAGACGAGGAACAGGATGACGGCGGAAAGGTTGGAGGCGAGAAATCGAAACGCGGCGGCGAGAGCGGCGGCCAGGGAAAGATTGCGAAAAACGAGCGTGATGGGAACCAGCGCGGTCGCGAGCAGGAAGGCGCTGAACGGCGGCAACATGAGCGTGTCGAGGTAGCTGGAGAGGGAGGTGTTCTCCACGACGTTGGCGGCGACATTTGGGAGGACAACCAAGACAAACGCGACGCAGAGGAAGACCAGCGCCCATTTGGCCACGTAGCCCAACCGGCGGCAGCTCAAGTGGATCAATTCGTGGTGATCGAGCTGCGATCCCCGCCGCCAAAGCCGGGCGATGAGCAGAAAGTAGGTGAGAAGGAAAAATCCGAGGAGAAGCTCGAAGGGCAACGCGGAGTAGTTCAGGACCGCCCCGCCGACGAGGACCAGTACTTGCGGGACGATGGCGGTGAGTTCCGGAAGGAATAGGGTCACAAATGGTTTCACGACGGCGGCGATCGCCGAGAGGGTGAGACCCACGAGCAGCCAGACGCCGCCCCGCGGCAGTCGCAGGCGAAGCGCGGCGAGCAAAGCGCCAAAGATGCCGTCGACGTTGAGCAGAAATCGGATCGCAAGCAGCGCCGAGACGGGGAAGGTGAGCGTAAAAACGTGGAACGTGCTCCCGGTCGTCTCGAGCGCCGAGCGCCACGTCCAACCAAAGATGTCGCGGGCGTCGGGGAGCGGGAGCTGAGTCCCGAAGTCGTTCGCCCAGCGCCAAACGTCTTCGTCGCTCCGGACGAGCACGAGCACCGTAGCGGCGGCCCGATAGAGGCCATAAGTCAGTCCAAACAGCGCCGGGACACGCCAAGCGTCCGGGTAGCGTCCGAGGCACCCCGCGCCGCGTTCGAGCGCCTGACGGACTGCCGGGTGGGCCACTCCCGCCACCGTGGCCAGGGCGGTGGCAGCAAGGAGATACGTGGTGTAGTTGCCGGGCATCCAGTGACGTTAAGCTCGGCGCGGAAGAGAGTTTAAGACATATGTTCGCCGAACATGATTTAGGTTAGGAACTCGGTATGACGCTAGCGACATGGATCACGGTGGTCCGCATTTTATTGATCCCGGTGTTCGTGCTCTTCGCGGTTTACTACGGGCGGAGCGTCGAGCTTGGGGCGGCGGTCGAGGGTTGGCGCTACGCGGCAATCGGAGCATTTATCCTGGCGGCGCTGAGTGACGCGTTCGACGGCTGGGTGGCGCGCCGGTTTGACCAGACGAGCCGACTCGGGGCCGTGCTCGATCCACTCGCCGACAAAGGATTGCTCCTGTCTGCGATCATCACACTCAGCGTAAGTCCCTGGAATTACGCGCTCCCGCTCTGGTTTCCGGTTCTCGTCATCGCGCGGGACGTCGTGATCGTGACCGGGTGCGTCGTCGTGCGGTTCGTCACGGACGAGCTGGAAGTGCGGCCCAGCTGGACGGGGAAGGTCGCGACGGCCCTTCAAATGGTGGCCGTCGCGTGGGTCATGCTACAAATTCCGCACAATGAAGGTGCCGTTTGGGCGGCGGGCGTGTTTACCTTGATCAGTGGAGCGGACTACGTGGTCCGGGGGATCCGTCAATTCGCCCACCACGAAGCCAAGCAATCGTCATGAAAACCATCGCCATCGTCGGCCGCCCCAACGTCGGGAAATCCGCGCTCTTCAACCGCCTCGCCGGGCGCAACATTTCAATCGTGCACGATCAAGCCGGGGTCACGCGCGACCGCATCAATTCCGTGTGCCGCCTGGCCAGCGAGCCGTTCGAGATTGTCGACACGGGGGGTATCGGCGCAGAGCCGGATCCGGATTTCGCCGAAGAGACGCACTTCGCCGCCGACGTCGCCATCGCGACAGCTGACCTTCTGCTGCTGGTTGTCGACGGGCAACTTGGTGTCACCCCGCTCGACGCCGAGTTGGCCGAGAAGGTCCGCCGATCCGCGAAAATGACCGTGCTCGTGGTCAACAAAATCGACACCGATAAACACAACATGATGCTGGGCGAGTTCTCGCGCATGGGCTTCGAATTCATCGAAGGCGTGAGCGCTGCGCATGGTCGCGGGATCGGTTCGCTCGTCGAGCGGATCGAGGAGCGGGTCGATCTTTCCGGCGAGGACTACGAGGCCCAGGCCGACGAGCATCCGCCGAAGATCGCGATCATCGGCCGCCCGAACGTCGGTAAATCCTCCCTCGTTAACGCACTCCTCAACGACAAGCGCACCATCGTGAGCGAGATCGCCGGGACGACGCGCGACGCCATCGACATTCCCTACGAGTTCGACGGGCGGAAATTCATTCTCGTCGACACGGCGGGCATCCGCCACCGATCGAAGCACAACACGTCGGTCGAAGTCTTCAGCGTGATGCGTTCGGAAAATGCGATTTCCCGCGCCGACCTCAACCTCATCGTCATTGATGCAACGATGGGCGTCACGACCCAGGACAAGAAGATCGCGGGGCTCATGCAGGCGGCAAAAAAGGCCGCCATTATCGTGCTGAACAAGTGGGATCTCGTGAAGCCGGAGGACGGGCAGAATGAGCGCGAAGTCCTGAAGGAGAAACTCGACCGGATCCGCGCGGAGATGTTTTTCCTGAGTTACGCTCCCATCGTCGTCGTTTCGGCGAAGGACCGCGAGAACTTACCCCGGCTCTTCAACATGATCGAGAAGGTCCGCCAACACGCGCAGCGCAAGATCGGTACCGGCGAGCTGAACCGCATACTCGCCTTGGCCGTCGAGCGTCAGCCTCCGCCGATTCGTGGGGGGCGGCGCTTCAAGATCCTCTACGCAACGCAGATCAGAAAACCCGAGGCGCGACCCTACGGGCGCGTCGAGCTGCTGCTGTTCGTTAACGACCCACGGAAGCTCTCGGACAGTTACGAGAGCTTCCTCTCCGCCCGAATCCGCGAAGAGCGCGAGTACCCCGGCCTTCCGATCGCCTTCAAACTGAAGGGCCGCAAGCCCCGTGATCGCACGCTCCCCGGCAGCGGCGGGGGGAGCCGGAAGAAGGCGGGCGGGGATTGATCACCGCCACGGCGGCTGCCCGTCCCGATCGGTGATTCTGGGCGAAGTGAGGGGCCGAGCGAAGCGAGACAGGCTCCCACTTTTTGCCCATGGTTTTCAGCGTCGATCGCTGGATTTCGTCAAGCTTGGGCTTCGAGTCGGGAAGTCGGAGGCTCTTCGGATGACCTCAAAATGACAGTCTGGGAGGGAGGGTTGTTCCGAAGTCTGCTAGAATTGACTTCACCGTGGAGCTCGCTCTATTTTGCCGTCATGTCCGATGCGCCTGATTCCGAAGATCTGTTGATTCGCCGCCTACTGCTGGGTGGTGCGGTCGTTGCGGTCGTCGGCGCTTTGGTGACGGCGGTGGCCATTGCGCTTGCCGTGTCCACCGATTTCAATTTGATGAACTGGATGGAGTAGGGCAATTCCCCGCGACGGTGGCGCAGAGGCAGCCGCCGATGATGATGATCTGCCCGGAAATGTAGATCCAAAGAAGCAGCAGCATGATGCCGCTGATCGAGCCGTAGATTTCGGAGTAGTTGATGAATTTCGGCAGGAGGTTCACGAACGCCACCTGCACGACTTGGAGGAGAACGCTGACGAGGAGCGCTGGCAGCCAAACCTGGGCGAAGCGCACTCTCAGTCGCCGACGGGGCGCCAGCCGGTAGAGCATGGCGAACGCGTAAAAGAGCACGATGGCGCTCACGAGGTAGCGCGACCAATCGAGGACGCTGAAGATGGCGGCGAGGTCAACGCCGGGAACCGTTACCGACAGGATGCTTTCGAGCGCGTGGACGATCTGGCGGATGGCTTGGATGAGCGCTGGAACGATGATGCCCAGCACGAGCGAACTGCTGATAACGGCGATCATGACCAGGCTCTTCAGCGGCACCTGCCACCAAGGGATCGCCTCCATCTGCCAGGCGGCGTTCACGGCTCGAACCAGGGCTTGGAAGAAGCGGAGGGACGTCCAGATGAGGATGCTGATCGAGACGATGCTAACCCGTCCGCGGACACGCTCGAGGGTGTCGACGGAATTGAAAATGAGTAGGCGCTGGGCCTCGGTGACGGGGATGAAGGTCTCGAGCGCGCTCTGGATGTCGTCCCAATCGAAGAAGAACGAGCCGATCGACAGGACGAGCGCCGCGAGTGGGACGGTTGAAAAGAGCGCGTAGTAGGCGAACGCGGCGGCGCGCTGCTCGCCGTTGATCGCGCCGTAAAGTTGGAGCGCGCGGACGAGGGATGCCAGCGGTCGCGGCATTCGGTCGACGAGCGGGGGCGACATCCGGTCAGTTATTTGACGGACTGAGCTCCGGGAGTGCTGAGTTGCGTGATGAGGTTGGGGAGCTCGGCGAGGGTGAGAATCGTGGCGGTCGGGGTCACGTCGGCGGTCTCTTCCGAACCGGGGACTTTGATCCAGACGCTCTGAATGCCGGCGTTGGTCGCTCCGGCGATGTCACGTTCGAGGCTATTTCCGATCATGACCGCTTCGCTGGCGGGCACGTCGAGTTCCGCGAGAAGCCGGTGGAAGATCGCGGGATCGGGTTTGCCAATGTCGTGTTCGCCGGAGATCGCGATGGCGTCGAAGAAGCCGCCCAGATTGCTGGTGGCGATCTTCTCGCGCTGCAGATCGGGGGCGCCGTTCGTGAGGAGGCCGAGGCGGTAGGGCTGCGCCAAACGAACGAGCACCTCCATCGCGTCGGGCATGAGTCGCGCGAGGCGGCGGCGGGTTTTTTCGTAAGAATCGGCGAGTTGTTCGGCAACGTCGGAGCCATCGAGCTGCTGGTCGCGGAGCGCGGCGTCGAAGACGTTGACGCGATAGACCTTCGCCCATTCGCGCAACGTCCGGAAGTCCGCGGTGTCCGTCGAAAATTCTCCCCAGAGGCATTCGAAGGGGGAAATGCCGATGCGTTTGCAGAACGGACGCACGTCAGCCGCGTTCGCGAGCCGCGGTGCGTGCGTGAGAACGGAACGCTGAAAGTCCGCCGCGTTCGCGCCGAGTTGGGAGAAAGCGAGCGCCGCGGTCGCGGCGATGGCTTCCTTCGTGACGGCACCGTCGACGATAAGGGTGTCGTCGAGGTCGAAGAGGACGGCGCGGATGGGCATGCGTTTGGTGAAACAGACCATCGGAGATTTTCCTAGGGAAAACGTCGCAATTTCCGCATTGCGTGGTTTATCGTCCCGGCATGGTTGCTCTCGGTATACTCATTGGGCTGGTGGTGCTCGCAGCTCTGATCGGTTTGTTTTTCATTGGTCAATACAACGCGCTGGTCGGCCTGCGGAACCGCTTCAAGAATGCTTTCGCTCAGATCGACGTGCAGCTCAAGCGCCGCAACGATCTCATCCCGAACCTCGTCGAAACGGCCAAAGGCTACCTGGGACACGAACGCGAGACGCTTGAAGCGGTCACCGCAGCGCGCACGACGGCGATGAGCGCCGGGTCAAAGGCCGCGGCGAACCCCGGCGACCCTGGTGCCATGCGCGAATTGGCGGTAGCGGAGGGCGGGCTGAGTGGTGCTCTCGGTCGATTAATGATGGTCTCGGAAGCTTATCCGGACCTCAAAGCCAACCAGAACATGATGGCGCTGCAGGAGGAACTCACGTCGACCGAGAACAAGGTCTCGTTCGCTCGGCAGTCCTACAACGACTCGGTCATGACCTACAACACGAAGCGCGAAGTCTTCCCGACCAACATCGTGGCCGGCATGTTCAACTTCGCTCCGGCGGAGCTTTTCAAAATCGAGGACCCGGCGGAACGCGAAGTGCCGAAGGTTTCGTTTTAGCGGGATTGATGATTAAGCGCGGGCTTGGGATCGTTCTGGCGGGAGTCTGCATGGCGCTCTCGGTCCGGGCGGACGAGATGAGCGGCGTTGCTGCCGTGATCAAGATGAGCGACGACGTGCTCATCGTTGCGAACGTCCTGCCGGACGGCCCGGCGGAAGCCGCAGGCCTGCAGGCGGGTGACGAAATCCTTTCGATCGACGGGACGGAAGTCGCCGGGGCGTCCTTGGAAGAAGCGGCGACGATGCTGCGCGGTGAGCCGTTTTCAACGGTCGAGTTGCGGGTCCGGAGGGACGGAGGAGCCGTGGCGGTGACCTATCGCGTGATGCGGAAGACGTTCGCTGTGCCGGAACCGGTTGGGTTGCCGGAGTCGAACTAGCGTTCGCTGGCTTTAGGAAGCCTCGCGAGGTGGCGACGGAACCCGCGACGTGGCGGTCCTACCGAATCTTAGGGCGCTGCGCGCTTAGGCGTTCGCGGAGGGCGAACAACCCGATGGCGACTCCGGGGAGGGCGAGGACGGGCCAGAACGTCACCAGTGGGGACGAGGGGACTCGAGCCGTGATTCGGGCCGGGACGACAGCGTCGCCGCTGGCTGTCGTGACGTGGGTTACGAGTTCGTAGTCGCCCGTCGTGGGTAAAATGACGGTTGCGGCTTGGAGTAACTTGTTCTGCGCAGCTTGGTGGGTGGCGGGGATGCGGTCGCGATTGAACGAGGGGATGGTGCAGCAAGGCGAGAGCCAGGCTTTGGTTGGGGCGAGTGCTTCGGTCGGCTCGAATTTTTTGAGGGTGAAGGCAACGCGGGCGTCTGGGGTCGGTTCGTCGGTGAGCGCGTCCTGAACGAAAACGCTGAAGTCGACCGGTCCAGCCCGCACGACCGCCGGCTCGGCGAAGACGGTGATCCGGTGCGTTCCCACGATCTCGCTCGCGATGACCGCTCCACCGTCGGCGAAAGCCGCCGCGATGAGTGCGGGAAAGAACAGGAGAGCGGCAACGAGGGTTTTCATCCTGGTAGGATCATCCCTCGCATTTGCATGGGTTGAAAGACAATCCAGATTCCGGCGAGGAAAAGCGCCGTGGCGATAACGGCCCATGGCAGAAACGCTCGCCATCGATGGTCGAGCCGGTAGAGGAGAAGCAGCGTCAGCAGGAAGCCTGCGTCGAGGAAGAGGAGCTCGAGGCCGAGCAATCCTTCCCAGGAGATGGCTGGTGCCGCGTTGCCGCCAGATCCGGCGAGGCGTTGGAAAATGGGGATGAAGCTCAGGAGGCCCGTCACGAGATGAAACGTGAAGTGAGCCAGCCACATCCCGAATCCGACTGGGGCGAGTGCGACCGCAAAGCGGCTCAGATTCTGACCGGCGATCTTGGCGGCGCTGAAGCTCAGGATCGCGGGGACAACGAGCACGGTCAGGGCCAGAAAGAGCGTGGTGAAAGCGACGTGGCCGAGGCCGGTCGAGACGGCAAACGCCTGGACGGGCGCGGTCATGGCGGCGGCGTTGGCGAACGCTCCGAAGGTGAGCACGAGGACGAGCCAAGCAAAGTCGGGTCGGTCTTCGTAGCGGCCAACGGATGATCGCGGGACGTCGCGGAGGAGATCGGCTCCGGGGACGCAGGGTTGGAGCGTTACGTTGTCGTGGGGGCAGGCGCTCACGCAGTCGAGGCAGAAGGTGCAATCCACGTTGCCGGATTTACGGGGCTGGAAAAGATCGAGTTCGCAGCCGCGGTGCTCGGCGTTGCCCTTGATGCAGTCGAAGGTGCGGCATGCCTGGCAGACGGAGGGATTCGCGACGCGGACTTCGGTCGGCGAGGCGAGGGATTGGACGAAGTGAAATTGCCCGATGGGGCAGACGTGTTTGCAGAAGCTCCCGTTGCGAAAGACGCTGTCCACGACGGTGGCCGCTCCGAAGTAACCGAGGACGAGAAGGGCGGTCCACCAAGGTTCGTTCCAAAGCCCAAAGGCTTCGTAACTCCAGAGGTAAAGCGCGATGAGCGCGACCGGCAGCCACTTACCCGGGAGCGGCCAGGGGCGGGACGATAGCGGGATGCGGAGCGCGGATTGGATTCGCTGGACGATGTCACGAAAGAGCGTGAACGGGCAGGCGTAGCAGAAGGCGTTGCCGACGAGCAGGAGCGCGATGACGCTGAGGCCGCGCCAATGCGTCCACGGCAGGACGCCCGCGGCGTTGAGCGCGGCAACGGGTGGGCCCGTGAGGCCGTCGACGATCACGAGGACAGCGAGCGCGAGGAGAAGGAATTGAATCGGGCGGCGGAGGTGGACGAGGGTGCGGGTGATCGAAAATCTCGGTCGGGTTGCCGGCTGATGAGCGGATCGAGTCGGTGACGGCGTGGTCCGTTTTCTGGGATTGAGGTAGGCGATCGCGATGATGGCAGCGGGGAGGATGAAGGCGATCGACCCGGGCACCCACATGATCGCGCCCGCGGCGGCTTGGTCGTCGAGGGCGCTGAGGCTCGAGATGCGCGGGGCGGTGGCGTAGGTCGGGTAGAGGACCTTGCCGTAGAACGAGATGAAGCCTGCGAGCGCGGTGTTTTGAAGGTCGGCGAGGAGGAGGTAGGGAATCATCGCCCAACGGGGCCAGACGGGTCGGCTGGGCCACGGTTCGACGACGGACCACCAGAAGAGGATGGCCGTGACGAGAAACGTCGCGTGCTCGATCTCGTGCCACGTCTGATTGCGCAGGGCGAGATCGTAGAGCGGTGGGAGGTGCCAGCCGACGTTCGACCCGATGAAGACGGTCCACGCGAAAGCGGGATGAACGAGCAGTCCGCCCAGTAGTTTGAGCGGACGCCAAGTCAGGAAGGGGCCGAGGGCTTCGACGCGGATGACGCGGGGAAGACCCAGGAGCGTGGGGAGGAAGGGATTGCCGAGGAGCAGGAGCGGCGGGGCGACCATGGTGAGCAGGAGGTGCTGCACCATGTGAATGCTGAGAAGAAAGCTCGCGAAGGCGTCGAGCGGTGAGCAGATCGCGACAAAAACGGTGAGGATCCCGGCGAGAAACGAGATGAGGTGACTCGGGGAGAAGCGAGCCGGAGCCTGATGTCGGAGGCGAAGCCAGCCGCGAACGTAGAGGGTCGCGGACAGCGCGAGAGCGAGGGCGACGGTTGGCGGGAAGGTCCAGGAGATGAGGGCGGCGTCGGCGTTCATCGGCATGCTCGCCTCACGGAAGCGAGGCCACGGCAAAAGACAAGCGGCGGAGATTGCTCTCCGCCGCTTGGCAAAATCGAAATGTCCGGTTGCTTAGAGCGAGGGGCTCTTCTGGTAGTTGCGGACGTAGTTGTAACGAGTCTCAAAGCCGAGTTCCGGCGGGAACTCCGCGTATCCGCAATGAATCCACGGGATGTCGCTGCGGTAGGGTGGCTTGTAGGTTCCGCGGCTCGTTGGAAATGGAAAGAGGAGAGTCTCGTATACGCCGAAGCCGAGGCGGGCGACCGAGCGACCGACGCCGCGGACGATTCCGTAGCCGAAAGCGGCGCTGTTGCCCTCCGCGTAATTGACCGAGGCGAAGGACTCGGTGAGTTCCGTGTAGCCAAAAGCGATGTTGCTGATGCCACGTCCAAGCTTACGGGTCGGGCCGAATTCGGAAGAAGGTGGCGCCTGGATGTCCGCGAGGGCGATGGAGGCTCCGATCGTGAGTGCAATGGCGAAGAGGGCGGGAAACTTCATGAGATGGCTGCGTTTTAGGTTGCGGGGGGAAGCTTGGGCAAGCTTTTTTGCAAGGGATTTTTATTGAAGGAGCGTCCTGGCGTGGGCGGTTGCGGCACTCGCGAGACCGGTGAGGGCATAACCCCCTTCGAGGAGCGAGACGATCCGGCCACCGGCCACCTTCTCCGCGGTCTCGCGGACGGTGGTGGTGAGGTCGGCAAAGTCTTGATCGGTCAGGGTCAAACTCCCGAGCGGATCGCCTACCCGCGAGTCGAATCCGGCGGAGATCAGGATCAGGTCCGGGCGGAAAGCTTCGACCGCCGGGAGGATGTCCCGCGCGAACATCCCGAGAATCTCCGTCCGTCCGGCGCCGCTTGGGACCGGGCGGTTGAGCGTGAGGCCGGCCCCGGGACCTTCGCCCGTCTCGTCGATGCCGCCAGTCCCGGGATACCAGGGACTCTGGTGAGTGCTCGCGAAGAGAACGCTGCCGTCGGCGTAAAAGATGTCCTGCGTGCCATTCCCGTGATGCACGTCCCAGTCCAGAATCGCAACGCGCTCAACCCCGTGAACGGCCTGAGCGTGGCGGGCGGCGACGGCAACGTTGTTGAAAATACAGAACCCCATCGCGCGGTCGGGCGTCGCGTGGTGGCCCGGTGGCCGGGTGGCGCAGAAGGCGGTCCGGCTGGTGCCGCGACACACTGCATCGACGGCCGCGATCGCGCCGCCTGCGGCAAGTCGGGCGACGTGGCCCGAGGCGGCGCAAACGCTCACGTCGCCGCCCGCGAGTTCGCTGGCACCGTCGGCGATCTCGCTGAGAACGGCCTCGATGTAAGCCGAATCGTGCGCCCGGGCCAACTCATCGAGGGTGGCTTCGCGGGTGGCGAGGCGGGTCACTGATCGAATCAGTCCGGCGGCTTGGAACGCGTCGCGGATGGCGTCGATGCGGGCGGGAGATTCTGGGTGGCCGGGGGCGGTGGCGTGGGCTTTGAAAGTGTCGTCGAGGAGGAGGGCAGGCATTTGCGCGGTGAATTGGGCTTAATCGGGGTAGCGGGACGGGGCGGTCGATTGGATGAAATCGACCCAGATGGGGAGGGCGAGGGTGGCGCCGTAGCCGCCCTTCATGATGGGCCGGGGGCGGTCGAAACCGACCCAGACACCGCAGGTGAGGCTCTGGATGTAGCCGATGAACCAAGCGTCGCGGGAGTCGTCGGTGGTGCCGGTCTTTCCGGCGGCGCGGCGGCGAAGCCCGAGGCGGCGGGCGCTGGCACCAGTGCCACGGGTCATGACGTCGGCGAGAAGCGCGGAGGTCTCGGCGGCGGCCGGGGTGGTCAAAATTTTCAACTTCGCCTCCGTGGCTTTGAAAACCGTACGTCCGGTCGCGTTGGTCACCTCGGCGATGATGAAGGGCTGGAGGCGCGTGCCGCCGGTTGGTAAGGCGGTGTAGGCGGCGGTAAGGTTTTTGAGGGTCGTCTCAAAGGCGCCGAGGCAGATGCTGGGGAAGGCGGGGACGCTCGCGGCGAGTCCGGCGTGAACGAACGTCTCGGCTACCGCGGGCAGCCCGGCCCGGAGGCCAACGCGGATGGTCGAAGTATTACGGGATCGCACGAGCGCGTCGGCGACGGAAATGTCGCTGCCGAATTTGCCATCGGAATTGCCCGGATCGTAGGGGCCGAGATCGCGGGGGATTTCGCCGGGAGAAAGGCGGGCGTCCGAAATGCGGTCGCGGGGCGTGAGGCCGCGTTCGAAAGCGGTGGCGAAAACGAAGGGTTTTACCGTCGATCCGGCCTGGCGCTCGGCCTGGAAAGCGCGGTTGAATTGGCTCTCACCGTAGTCGCGACCGCCGACGATCGCGCGGATGCCGCCGGTTCGGTTGTCGATGGCGATGAGGGCGGCTTGGAGGACGTCGCTCGGGTCGGTTTGATCCGTTTTGGGCGGATGCTGGTAGCCGGGGAGGCGCTCGATGGCACCCAGGCGGTCGGAGACGATGCGGGTGGCGGCTTTCTGGAGGGCGGGGTCGATGGTGGTGACGATGGTCAGCCCACCGGCGTCGAGTTGGTCGGGCGTCAGGACGAGGTCGAGTTCGCGCTGGACGGTCTCCATCGCCCAACCGAAGCGGACCGTGGAAGGCGGGCGGGGGGCGAATCGGACGGGGGCGGCTTTGGCGGACTCGGCTTCGGTGGCGGTGATGAGGCCGAGACCGCGCATGCTCTGGAGGACGAGATTGCGTTGGCGGGTGGCCGCGGTGAGGTCGTTGAAGGGAGACAGGCGGGTGGGGCTGCGGATCACGCCAGCAAGGAGGGCAGACTCTGCAAGGGTGAGGTCGGCGGCAGGCTTGCCGAAGTAAGCGCGGGCCGCGGTGTCGACGCCGTAGTAGCCGGAGCCGAAGTAAATGCGGTTCACGTAGGCGGCGAGGATCTCGTCCTTCGTGCAGCTCGGTCTCGATGCGGAATGCGAGGCCCGCCTCGATGATCTTCCGCTGAAAAGTGCGACCTCCGAGCGGGAAGGCATTGCGGGCGAGTTGCTGCGTGATCGTCGAGCCTCCCTGGCGGATGCCGCCGAGGAGAAGGTTGCGAACGGCGGCTCGGGCGATGCCGACGGGGTCGACGCCGTGGTGGGTGAAAAAGCGGTTGTCTTCGCGCGAGACCAAGGCGTCGATGAAGTCGGGCGCGATGCGGTGAAAGGGCGCGACGAGCCGATTCTCCCCGGCGAGGCGGCTGTAGAATTTTCCATCTCGATCGAGGACGACGGATCGCTGCGGAAGGTCGTTGATTTTCCGCAAATCGAAGGTGAGGGCGTAGCAGTAGAGCGCGACCCCACCGAGACCCCAAATGACGACGAGGGCGACGGCGAGCTTGAGCCCGGTGACGAAGCGGGATCGTGGGCGTCGGCGGATGGGGGCCGCTTTTCGGGCTGCGGGTTTGCGCCTCGCAGCTTTCTTGGCGGGCTGCGAACGGGCGCGTTGCGGGCGTTTGGAAGGGGACTTTCGCGGCACAGGACGCTTGCGAAGCTACGGAGAGACTCGCATAAAGAAAAGTCGCGCGTTTTGAAGATCCAAATCTTGACCCTCTTTCCGGGAATCTGCCACGGCGCCCTCGGCGAGAGCATGATGAAACGGGCGGCGGACCGGGGATTGGCGGAACTCGAAGCCGTCGATCTGCGCGAGTGGACCACCGGGCGGCACCGGGTCGCCGACGGCATGCCCTACGGCGGCGGACCGGGGATGGTCATGCGAATCGAGCCGATCTACCGGGCTCTGGCGGACCTACGGACGCCGGATTCGCGGGTGGTGCTCATGACGCCGCAGGGGCGGGTTTTCGATCAGCCGACGGCTCGAAGGGTTGCGCGAGACGTGAAGCATCTCATTCTCCTCTGCGGGCACTACGAAGGGGTGGACCAGCGAGTGGCGGACCACCTCATCGACGACGAATGGTCCATCGGCGACTACGTGCTCACAAACGGGGCGCTGGCTGCCCTCGTCGTGACGGACGCGGTCGTGCGCTTGCTGCCGGGCGTGTTGGGTGACGAAGATTCCTCGTTGCAGGATTCGTTCGGCGAAGGTGACTTGGGGATTCTGGATCACCCGCACTTTACCCGGCCGGAGGAATTCGCGGGCTGGCGGGTGCCGGACGTCCTCAAGTCCGGAAACCACGCGGCTATCGCGGCCTGGCGCCGCGAGCGGGCGCTGGCGATCACCCGGGAGCGACGGCCGGATTTGTTGGGTGGGCAGGGCAGCTGACTGCCGGGGTTTCTTCTTGCTCAAAACGGCTCACCCGCAGAGGGTCCCGGCCCCGTCCCCAAACCTATTATGCCTCGCCACGATTCCCGCACCTTCGATCAGCTTCGCCCTCTCAAATTTGAACCTGGCGTCGCCCCTCACGCGATGGGTTCCGTTCTCGTCTCCGCGGGGAATACCCGCGTCATCTGCGCCGCCATGGTCGAGGACAAAGTTCCGCGCTGGATGAAGGAGCAAAACGTGAGTGGCGGTTGGATCACCGCAGAGTATTCCATGCTGCCGTATTCGACTCTCACCCGGAAGCAGCGCGACGTGAGTCGCGGCAAGCAGGACGGGCGGGGGACCGAGATCCAGCGTCTCATCGGGCGCTCGCTCCGGGCGGTCGTCGATCTGGAAGCGCTGGGTTCGCGGACGATCTGGGTCGATTGCGACGTGCTGCAGGCCGACGGCGGGACGCGGACCGCGTCGATCACCGGAGCGGCAGTTGCCATTGCGATGGCGTGTCAGGAATTGCAGAAAGCCGGGAAGGTGAAGCGATCTCCGATCAAACAGATGGTTGCCGCGGTCAGCGTTGGCGTGGTTGGCGGCGAGGTGCTGCTCGATCTCGACTACATCGAGGACAAGGATGCCAGCGTCGACATGAACCTCGTGATGACAGACAGATTCGAGTTCGTCGAAGTCCAGGGTTCGGGCGAAGAAGCATCTTTCACCGCCGACGAGCTTTCGCAGATGCTCGCCGTTGGGCGGGTAGGGATCGAACAGCTTTTCGCCGCGCAACGGGCTGCGGTCGGCAATTAAGCCCAAAACCCTGCTTGACCACGGGGCGGGGGAAATGAATAGTCCGCGTTCCTCAAATTTACGTTTTTAGATTTTATGTCCAGACTTTGCCAAATCACCGGAGCCAAACCGACCATCGGAGGTCGCATTCACCGTCGCGGTCTCGCGAAGAAAAAGGGCGGCATCGGGATGCACGTGACCAAGGTCGTGAAGCGCGAGTTCGTCCCGAATCTGCGCAAAAAACGGGTCTGGGTGCCCGAATTGAAGAAATTCGTCACCGTCAAGGCGACGGCGCGTGCTTTTAAAACGATCGACAAAAACGGGGCCTACAAGACGCTCAAAAAAGCGAACTTGATCAAGTAGCCGTCGGCCTCCGCGGCCTCTTTCAGAGTTTCCCCCCTCAGAAGACCATGGCTTTCACCGTCGACAGCAAAAAGTCCGGTAAGACTTATCACCTTCACCATCGTCGGCAGAAACTGCGCGGCGGACAGGAGGTCTCGCTGTATTACTTCGCTGGCACGGAGGGGGAGGGTTCGATGGATGCGCTCCCGGAGGGCTACGAGGTGTCCGAGAACCAGAAGACAGGATTGCCGTTATTGCGGAAAATGCGCTGAGCGCCCCGCGGCGGCGCAGCCGCCCCGTTCCAACCGTTAGGGCGCGGAGTCCTCTCCGCGCCGTCACTTCCTCCCGGATCATTCGGAGCTCAAGCGAACGGGTTTCGCGTCGGACGGTTTGGAGCTGACTGGTGGGGCGTTGACTCGACCAAGCTTCAGACTTCGGATTCGGTCCGTTTTCAGAATCCGGCCGTCGCGGGAGTAGAACGCGGCGGGCAGGGACTGGGCCGCCCTACCGCTGGATTCTTGGATGGGGCGGTGCTTCGCACGTTGGTTGCCTGACTCACGCTCTTGGATGGGATTTGGCGTAGGCCTTCTTGAGCCGCTCGGTGCTGACGTGGGTGTAGATCTGCGTAGTCGACAGGCTGGCGTGACCGAGGAGTGTCTGAAGACTTCGGAGGTCCGCGCCGTTGTCGAGCAGATGGGTGGCGAAACTGTGCCGAAGTTTATGCGGACTCAGCGTGGCAGGGAGGCCGGTCTGGAGAAGGTATTTTTTCATCATTGCCCAGATGGAGCGCGCCGACAGGCGGCGGCGGGATTTATTGATGAAAAGCGGACCAGCCGTCACGCGGGCGTGCTGGCGGTAGTTGGATACAGCGGTGAGGGCGGGGCTACCAACGGGGCAGACGCGCTCTTTCGAACCCTTCCCGATCACCCGAAGTGTCTCGGAATAGGGATCAATGTCAGCGACGTTCAGGGAAGCCAGCTCCGCGAGTCGGAGTCCGCAGGAGTAGAAGAGCTCGAGGATCGCTGCGTCACGCACCGCAACCCACTCGGGCGCTTGCTTCTCGCGCGGAGCTGATTCCGGGGCGGCGAGGAGAAGATCGACTTGGGCAAGAGTCAAAAAGGATGGAAGTGTTTTCTCCGGTTTCGGCAAAACAACCTTAGTTAAAGTATTTGTGGGGAGGTTTTTGCGCTCGACCAAAAACTTGTAGAAGGTCCGAAGCGCCGCAAACGTCAATCGGACGGTGGAGCGGGCCAGGTCCCGCTTCATCAGATCGAGAAGGAACCAGCGGAAGTCGTCGGGAGTCGCCGATTGCCAAGACGTGTCGGGTCGAAAGCGGCGAAATTCAGCCAAGGCGTGCCGGTAAGCAATCAACGTCCTTGGAGAGGCATTTCGCTCGCCTTCCAGAAAGACGAAGAAGGCATCGACCAAGGGGTCGCGCTTCTTTCGGGGATCGGAAGGCATCGGATGAAGCGCGGCAAGCGCCTAGCGCGAGGGCGATTATTCGAGCCGATCCATCGGGTTTGGGAAGGGCGGCTGCGGCGAGTCGGTCACTTGACCCCTCTTTGCCGTCCCGCGAGACAGGCTCAGGACCGCCGAGCGCGTCTCGATCCCGTCGGGTGATCGGGCGACGATCGGAATCTCGTAAGAATCGTTCGGGAAGAGAAAGTGGTAGCGGAACGTGCCTTCTGGCGTCAGCAGGATCTCTTCGCCGTCGATGGTGACGGTGGCGTTCGGGTCGGTGCCTCCGTAGAAGATAACCTCGGCGTTCACGTTCAGGTGAAAATCGCGGCCCGACGCAGGTGAGCTGAACGATGACAGGTTACCAGAACCGCCTGCGCCCCAACTTGACGTCTCGGAACTGCCCCAACTCGAATCGATGTCTTGCGACCAGCTCGACTCGCCAGCAGGCCCCCAGCTTGAGGTCGCAGCTTCCGCCCAGCTCGATTGCACCCCTTCGAGCCAGCTACTGAGCGCGTTTGGGAAACCGCTCGACTCCCCGCCGGAAAGCCAGCTGGAGATGCCTTCCAGTGACCAGCTCGATGGGCCGCTGAGACTGGACCATTCCGAACCGGACGAAACGTTCTCGAAGCTGCTGTCGCCGCCCAAGGCCTGCGACCAGCTGACGACAGCCGCTTGCAGCCAGCTGGAAACTTCTTCCGGCGACCAGGAGGAGAGTGCAGCCAGCATCTCGCTCGCGAAGGTGCCGGACGCCATTCCGCCTGATGAAGTCGCGCCGGTCGCGAAGCTGGTCGACGAAAGAAACTCCGACGAGCCGCCGAGAAACGACGAGCTGCCCTCGGAAGTCAGTCGCTCGGTCAGGTGGGTTCGCACGCGGGAATGGAGTTCCTCGGAGCTGATCGCCCCACTCGAGAGCTCGGCGAGGAGCTCGGGGCCAGCCAAGGCGGCCAGGAGAGCGAGGGGATCGATCTCAGCGAGCGTCTCGTTGTTCGGCAGTCCGAAAGCTGAGAAATCCCCGTCGCGCTGCATGCGGGCGACGGTTTCCACGGGGTTTTCACCGCTTTGGACGGAGGTCTTTAGATTGTCGACGAGCCGCTGAAAACTGAGGTGGAACGGGACGGTGGCGAAGGCGAAATCCTCGGATTGTGACATCCCCTCGGAGGGGGTCTTGACGGTCACCGAGCGCGCGATGCTCTTCCACTGGTCGCCCCGGTAAAACCCGATTTCGACCGAATACTCGGCCGAGGCGTGGCTGACGGGGATGTACCAATTGCGCGTTTCAAAAGGGACCTCGATCTCACCTTCGATCTCGCCGGGGGAGCGGAAATACCGCAGCGAGGCCGGTCCACCTGGATGGTGCGCGATGTCGATGTCCCAGTAGCAGAAGAGCCAATGGGGCTCCTGGGCGATGAGGAAGATCGTGTCTTCGTCGTAGCGACGGGGGAGTTCTCCGAGATTCTCGAAATCGTCGGTGCCGAGATTTGCCGTCGAAGCCGGAACGGTGGCGGGGCAGATATCAGCTCCCGGTGAGTTCCCGGCGGTTTCTTCGGATTTTCTCGGCATGTTTTCGTCGGGTTACGGTTTGGACGGGGAACGGTTAAGTTTTCGGCCCGACAAAATGCATCCCGAGCGTGACACGACAATGCAAAACTCATGCCAGATGCGGAATTTTTGGGCGGCCCGCTTGAATTGCGGGAATCACCATCTACCTTTTGCAGCTATGAAACGGATTTCACGGGTTCTTTCGGTCACCTCGGTTGCAGTCTTCGGCTTCGTTCCGGTCCTCGGCTGGGCGCAGGCTCCGGCGCCCGCCACAAACGCGACGGTGGCCGCGCCCACCTCTCCGGCTTCGGTGAATCTCGCGAAGGGTCTCAGTAGGGCCTTCGCCGACGTCTACGAGAAAGTTTCGCCTGGCGTCGTCGTCATCGAAGTCGAGCGCCGCCAAGATCCAGCCGCCTCGAACCAAGCGTCGGCGCTGCAATTTTTCTTCCAGAATCAGGGCTCCGCGGATCGATTGCCCCAGAATTTCCCGCCGCAGACGAATCAGGGTTCGGGCTTCATCATCACGAAGGATGGCTACGTTCTCACGAATAACCACGTGCTGGCGGAGGGCGGCGACAACGAGATCACCGTGACTTTGCACGACGGGCGCAGCTTTCCGGCGCAAATGGTCGGCATGGACCCGGCTTCGGATCTGGCGGTCCTCAAGATCGAAGCGCCCGATCTCCAGCCGGTCGAATTGGCGGACAGTGACAAAGTGCGGGTGGGAGAATTTGCGTTCGCACTCGGAGCTCCCTATGACCTGCGGTATTCGTTCACCTTCGGCATCATCGGAGCGGTTGGGCGCACGGGACTCACGGGGGGACCGGATTACGAGGAATACATCCAGACTGATGCCTCGATCAATCCGGGCAACAGCGGCGGACCACTGGTCGACATCGACGGTCGCGTCGTCGGCGTCAACACGTTGATCAACGGGATCAATCGCGGCCTCGGCTTCGCGATTCCGAGCAATCTCGCCAAACAAGTTTCGTCCCAACTGATCGCGAACGGGCGCTTCATTCGCCCGTGGCTGGGCATTGCCATCGAGACGCTCGATCCGGAACAAATCGACGCCAAGGTGGCTCCTGGGTTGGAAGGTGGGGTCGTCGTCGTGCGGCTGGACCCGATGGGACCTTCGGCGCGCTCCGACCTGCGCTCGGCGGACGTGATCGTTGCGGTTAACGGAACGTTGGTCGAGTCGGCGTCGGACCTGCAGCGTGAGATTCTCAAGCGCGAGGTGGGTGACAGCGTCGATCTCGATGTCTGGCGGTCGGGCAAGACTTTGAAAATCTCCGTTCGCACGGCGGAACGAACCGATGGATTCATGCGGGCGTCGAATCTGTCTCGCCCCTACGACCAAGGCGCCACGCCGGCGATTCCTTGGACAGACCAGGCTAACGCGGGCTTGGAGGTCCGAACTCTGACCCCCGACTTGGCGATCGCGATGAAGGTGCAGCCCGAGCAGGGTGTGCTCGTCACCGACGTTGCGGCAGGTAGTCCGGCGGACATTGCCCGGATCGAGACCGGAGACGTGATCACCTCGGTTGGGACGGATGCTGTGCGCAACGAGGACGAGCTGAAGGCCGCCATCGAGGCGAACCGCGGTGGGCGCGGGGTTTCGCTCAAGATCAATCGCGGGTCCGCGAAGACCTACGCGATCTTGAAGCCGTAGGCGCAGAGCGCCCGTCCAAGCTGCTGGGGTAGCCGGGCCGTGGATGGAGAGGCGGGCTCGCTCGGATTTCGGTCACTCCAAGAGGCTCGTCAACTCGCTGGGCGATCGGTTAGAGTCGCGTCCGTTGTGAATCGCTTGTTGGTCGAAATAGGTCGGAGTCAGCGAGTTGTGATCGTGCATGAACTGAAGCGCTCACAGGGGCTGCCGGTCAAGGAACTCGCGAAGCGGCTCAAGATGAGCTACATGGGAATCAAGCAGCATTGCCTCGATCTCGAGCGGGATGGTTACCTCGACACGTGGCGGAATCCTCGGCCCGTGGGGCGACCGGAGATGCTCTATCGGCTCACGCGGAAGGCGGACGAACTTTTTCCGACGGAGTCCAACGCGCTCTCGATGCAGTTGCTCGAGACGGCGAAGCAGCTGTTTGGACCGACCGCTCCGGCGAAGATGCTGTTTCTGTATTTTCGGCGTAAGACGGAGGATTACTTGGTGAAGGTGAAGGGGGAAGATCGCGAGGCACGGGCCAAGTGGTTTGCGCGGATGCGCGAGCGCGAGGGCTGCATGGCGACGCTGGAGACGGAGCCGAGTCTGGCGATCGTCGAGCGGCACAGCCCGATTGCGGACCTGCTCACGGCTTACCCAGAGACCGCGAAATTGGAGCAGGATCTCGTGGCGAAGGTCGTCGGCGGGCCCGTGCGGCGGGAGACGCAGAGTGCGAGCGGCCTGTATGAATGCCGATTCGTGATCGGCTGATCGGGGGGTGCGGAAAAGCGGGCGCTCGTTGCGAGGGCGGGCGGCTTGAGATGGTACCGGCGCCCCGGGAGTGAGAAGGCCCCGTCGGCTGGCGAAGACGACGCTTTGCGCCTTGCCGCTTGTTGAGCTGAACTTCGACTACTCCTTGAAGTAGGTGGGGGGAGCCTCGCTGGACGGCTCGGGGGACTCGCCTTCGGCGGTCTCCGCTTCGTGCTTTTCGCCGTAGCCCTTGACGGTGTCTTCGGCTTTTTGCATCTCGCAGGCCGGGGTGGCGATGAAGATGGTCGCAAGCGCGGCGGTCGTGAGGAGGATGCGGGCAATTTTCATTCGGTGATTTCTAGTCCGACCTGAAGGTCTTTTTTCTGCCCGGAGGCGCGGAGGAGAGTGCGAAGGGCCTGGATCGTGTGGCCGCCCTTTCCGACGACCGTGGCGATATCGGACTGCCGCATGGCCAAGTGGTAGGTGACTTTGCCGGGCAGCTCGTCTTTCGTGATCACGACGTCGGCCGGGTATTCGACGAGTTGGGCGAGTACGTATTTGAGGAACTCTTCCATGGTCGCGGGGCTTGCGAAGACGTGGGGCGCTTAATCCTGAGAGATCAAAGAATGCCCGGCTGAATCGTGATTTGAAGTGAAGGGCTGTCTCCCATTGGTCAGCTTTTCGCTCCGTTCAAGATGACCAGTGGGGCGCGCGAGCTTCGTTGAGCGAACCCCTCCTGCACGGCCTCTTTAGGCCGCGACTTCTGCTTCGCTCTGTTTGCGGGCCTTGTTGATGATGTTGGCAACGGTCTGGGATGGGCGTGCTCCGACGCTGGTCCAGTAGTCGGCGCGGTCGACGGCGATTTTGTAGTTTTCGCCCTCTTTCTTCGGATCGTAAGTGCCGATGATCTCGATGAAACGTCCGTCACGGGGCTTGCGCTGGTCGGCGACGACGATCTGGTAAAAGGGGTGATTGCGGGCGCCTTCGCGCTTGAGTCGGATGACTACCATTTTTCTGAGTTCCTGGGTTTGTAGGTTTTTGAGTTCCTGAGTTTTTCTAACGTGGCAGGCCGGGAAGGCCGGATTTCTGAGCTTGGGCCATCATCTTTTTCATGCCGCTGCCGCCCATTTTTTTCATCATCTTCCTCATTTGGCCGAAGCGTTGGAGGAGGGTGTTGACCTCGGTGACGGTGACGCCGCTGCCGCGGGCGACCCTTTGTCGGCGCCTGGCGTTGAGTAGCTCAGGCTTGGCGCGTTCTTTGGGAGTCATGGAGAGAATGATCGCCTCCACCCGTTTCATCTGGCCCTCGTCAATCGAGGAATCCTTGAGATTACCCATGCCGGGGATCATGCCAAGGAGATTTTCGAGGGGGCCCATGCGCTTGAGCATTTTGAATTGCTGCAGGAAGTCCTCGAGGTCGAACGAGGCGGTCTTCATCTTCCGCTCGAGGCGGAGGGCGTCTTCCTCGGTGATCGCGCTGGCCGCTTTCTCAACGAGCGAAATGACGTCGCCCATGCCGAGGATGCGGCTAGCGAGGCGGTCGGGGTGGAAGGGTTCGAATTGGTCGAGCTTCTCACCGGTGCCCGCGAACTTGATCGGGCGTTGGGTAACGGCCCGGAGCGAAAGGGCGGCACCGCCGCGGGCGTCGCCGTCGAGCTTGGTGAGAATGATTCCGGTGAGACCGAGGGCGGCGTGGAAGTGCTCGGCGACGGAGACGGCCTGCTGACCGGTGGCGGCGTCGCAAACGAGGAGAACTTCCTGGGGGTTGAGGTAGTCCTTGAGCGCCTTGATCTCGGCGATGAGGGGTTCGTCGATCTCCTGGCGTCCGGCGGTGTCGAAGATCTGGACGTTGCCACCGTTCTCGGTGGCCCACGCGAGCGCGCGCTTGGCGACGGCGAGGACGTCTTTCTCAGTGGTGTCGGGGGCGAAAACGGGGACCTCGACTTGACCCGCGAGCGTCACGAGCTGATCGATGGCGGCCGGGCGGACGAGGTCGCAGGCGATGAGATTCGGCGTGCGGCCTTGCGATTTGAGCCAGCGGGCGAGCTTGGCGGAGGAAGTCGTCTTGCCCGCGCCGTTGAGACCAACGACGAGGATGCGGGCGGGTTTGTCCAGGTTGAGCGGTTCGCTGTCGCCGCCGAGGAGAGTGATGAGCTCGTCCTGGAAGATCTTGATGATCTGCTGGCCCGGCGTAACGCTGCGGGTGACGTCCTCGCCGAGGGCCTTCTCTTTGACGGAGGCGATGAAGTTCTTGGCGACCTTGAAGTGGACGTCGGCGTCGAGGAGAGCAAGCCGAACTTCGCGGAGGGCGTCGTTGATGTTCGTCTCCGTGATGGCACCCTGGCCACGGAGGTCCTTAAAGACGTCCTGAAGTTTGTCGGAGAGGCGGTTGAACATCGGTGGAAAGGTCTAAAGTCGGAGGGTCAGAAGGTCAATTTCAGCCGCCGGCAGCGACTCGGAGGAGTTCGATGCGATCACTGGCCGCGAGGGATTTTGCCGGCCACTCCGACCGGAGGAGGGCGGTGGTGTTGTGCTCGACAAGTATGGTTTCGGGTGGGAGTTGAAGCTCGGCTATGAGGTCGGTCACAGTCGCGGCGGCGGTCTCGTGATCGGTGCCGTTGAGCTTGATGATCAACTCAAAAGCCCTGGGTGCGGGCGAGCTTCTGGAGTTCCGCCTGGAAATCCATGACGTCTGCTTCCGAGGGCCGGTAGCCTGGCGTATTGGCATCGAGACCGAGGCGGCCCGATTGGTCGAGATACCAGCTGGCTCCCTCACCGTCGGAAAACGTGACTTTGCCGCTGATCATGGCGTCTGGGCGGGCGATCTGGTCCATCGTGACCGTGACGCGACCGCCGGAGCCAGGGGGTGGCAAGATCTCATCGGGTGGCTGGGGATCGCTGGGAGCGGAGGGCGCCGGATCGACCGGTTCGGGTTCCGGGTCGGACTTGAGCGTTAGGCGGAGGTCGTCGACGAGGAAACGGGTCTCCATGAAGGTCGCGGCGATTCCGAACTCTTCGCGCAGCTTACGCTGGACTTCGGAAAGGGTTTCGCCCGCTTCGATCCAGCGGGTAACGGAGGTTTTTTGTTCGTCGGTGAGCGTCATGGAACCGGAAAAGGTCGCCGCATTTGACCGAAATGTGGAGCGGAAAAACGAGGTTGGCATTGCTGGCTCGATGTCGGTGTTTTTTGAGATTCAACGACGTGGCGTTTGGGGATTGTATGACTCGATGGCTGGGGCGGATTGCGACGTGTTGATTGTGGGGGCTGGTCCAACGGGATTGGCGTTGGGCGTCCAGTGCCGAAGGTTTGGAGTCGACGTGCGGATCATCGACATGCGGCCGGAGCGAACACCGCACGCCAAAGCCCCGGGGCTCTGGGCTGCGACCCTCGAGGCGCTGGAAACGATGGGCTGTGGTGCGGGCATCCTCGCAGCGGGGAACGAAGTGCGGGCGATCCAGATCTCGGCGGAGGGATCGCTGTTGGCAGAGATGGACGTGTCGCACGCGGTGGAATCGCGCTACCCGTTACCGCTGCTGATGCCGCAGTCGGAGACGGAGCGGATCCTGGTGGAGCGGTTGAGCGAGCTTGGCGTCGAGGTCGAGCGGAAGATGCAGCTGGCGTCCTTCGACGTCGAGGGCGACGGAGTTCGAAGCGAGTTGCGGGATTCCGAAGGGGATCCGTTGACCATCCATTCGCGGTGGCTGGCAGGTTGCGACGGGATGCACAGCGCCGTTCGCCACGGGGCGGGTATCGATTTTGTCGGAGAGGTGAGGGAGGAACGTTTTGCGGTGGGGGACGTCGAGATCGATCAGGATCTCGAGATCGACGTGATGCAGATCGATTGGGCGGGTGAGGGGGCGCTGGCGTTGTATCCGGTGGTGCCGGGGATCTGGCGGATCGTGGCCGGGAGGAGCGGCGATACTTGGGAAAATGGGGCTGCGACGATCGAGGAGCTGGAGGCGCACTTGGCCGCTCACGGGCGGAGCGATTGGAAGTTGTCGAACCCAACTTGGTTGTCGTCGTTTCGCGTGAGCGAGCGGCGGGCGGCGACTTTTCGGAAGGGACCGGTGATCTTGCTCGGTGACGCGGCTCACGTCCACAGTCCGGCGGGCGGGCAGGGGATCAACGCGGGGATTCAGGATTCGGTGAATCTCGGTTGGAAGCTTGGACTGCTCGCGGCAGGTCGCGGCGATGAGGAGGCGCTGCTCACGAGCTACCACGTCGAGCGGTCTGAGGTTGCCGACGCTGTGCTGAAAGCCGCAGCCGAGCGAATGAAAATGAGTCGGGTGCGGAACCCGTTGCTGCGGGCCGCGCGGAACGCCCGGGTGAGGGTGCTGGCAACGACTGAAAAATTTAAAGAGGAATTTGCGTCGGAGCTGTCCGGGTTGCGGATGGCCTACGCGCAGAGTCCGATCATCGATGCCGACACGTCGTGGAACGAAGATTGGCGGTCCGACGGCTTCCCTCCGGGAAAACGAGTTCGCGGGGTGGACGTCTATTGTTCGCGCCGGGAGGCGACCATCGCCCTGTTGGACGAGATGGCCGGCGGCGGTGGTCACGCGGTTGTGCTCTTCTCGGGGCGGAAGCCCGATGCCGACGACGCGGAGGCGCTCCGCTGGTTTGAAGAGCGAGTGCGGGCGCTGGGCGGGGACGCGGAGAAGTTTGTGCGGATCTGGCGAGGGTCACGTCCCCCGGCGGGGGCGGAGTGGTTGCTCGATGCGAGGTCGGAGGCTCACCTGCGCTATGGGGTCGAGTTGCCCGCGGCCTACGTGGTGAGGCCGGACGGATTCGTGGCGTTCCGTTGTTCGCCGTTGGACGCGGAGTTGATGGCCGGGTATGCGGAAGTCGTGCTGGGGGGGAACACGAATTCGATTTGAACAAAAGGTTACGAAGGAGATGCGGTCGGCTCCCGCTGGTGCGGATTGCCGGGTTGCTGCGGCGGGACTCCTCAGCTCGCACCGGGGACGCTTGCGCCCCCCCGTGTCCTTTGTTGCCTTCGTTACCTTCTTTTCAAAAACTTCAGGATAATTTGACGTAGGGAGCGAGGCCTTGGAGGCCGCCTTCCCGGCCAAAGCCGCTCTCTTTGTAGCCGCCGAAGGGGGACGTCGGGTCGAACTTGTTGAAGGTGTTGGCCCAAACGATGCCGGCTCGCAGTTTGGCGGCAACCTTGAAGATTTTTGACCCCTTGTCGGTCCAGACTCCGGCGCTGAGGCCGTAGGGGGTGTTGTTGGCTCGCTCGATGGCTTCTTCCGGGGTGCGGAAGGTCATGACCGAGAGAACGGGGCCGAAGATTTCTTCGCGGGCGATGCGGTGGGCCGCCGTGACTCCCGTGAAGAAGCTGGGGGGGAAGTAATAGCCTTGCTTGGGCAGGTCACACTTGGGTTGAACCAGCTCGGCGCCCTCGGTGACGCCGCTGTCGACGAGTTCGCGGATGCGGGCGAGTTGGGCGGCGCTGTTGATCGCTCCGATGTCGGTGTTCTTGTCGAGTGGGTCTCCGACTCGGAGGGTGCTGATGCGGTCGCGGAGTCGGCGGATGACTTCGTCGTGGATCGATTCTTGGACGAGGAGGCGCGATCCGGCGCAGCAGACGTGGCCCTGATTAAAGTAGATGCCACCGACGATGCCTTCGACGGCCTGCTCGATCGGGGCGTCGTCGAAGACGATGTTTGCGGCTTTGCCACCGAGTTCGAGCGTGAGCTTCTTGCCGGTTCCCGCGAGGTCGGCGGCGATCCGCTTGCCGACGCCGGTGCTGCCGGTGAAGGCGACTTTGTCGACGTCGGGGTGATTCACGATGGCGGCTCCGGTTTCGCCGGCACCGGTGACGATGTTGACCACGCCGTCGGGGAGACCGGCTTCTTGGAAGATGCGGGCGAGGTGGAGGGCGGTGAGGGACGTGGTCTCGGCGGGCTTGAGGACGCAGGTGTTGCCGGTGGCGAGGGCCGGGGCGAGCTTCCACGCCGCCATGAGGAGTGGAAAATTCCACGGAATCACTTGGCCCGCGACTCCGAGGGGCGAAGCGGTGCGGCCGGGAAAGGCGTAGTCGAGTTTGTCGGCCCAGCCGGCGTAGTAGAAGAAATGGGCGGCGACGAGGGGAAGATCGACGTCGCGGCTTTCCTTGATCGTTTTGCCGCCGTCCATGGATTCTAGGACGGCAAGTTCACGGGACTTTTCCTGGATGAGGCGGGCGATGCGGTAGAGGTATTTTCCGCGCTCGCGTCCGGGCATGGGACCCCAGACTTTGGTTTGGGCGCGGCGGGCGGCGGCGACGGCTCGGTCGACGTCCTCGGCGTTCGCGAGCGCGATGGAGGCCAGCTTTTTCTCCGTGGCTGGGTTGATCGTGTCGAAGTGCTTGCCGGACGCCGGGGCGGTGAATTGGCCGTTGATGAAGAGGTTGTAGGTCGAATCGATCTTGACCGGCGTCGTCTCGGGGGCGGGCGCGTAGGCCCAGGTGCCGAGCTTGAGGGTGCGTTCGTCGGCGGGGACGGGACCCGCGGCGAGCTGGTGAGCCGCCGCGTTCGGGTGGCGGTCGGACTTCGCTAGGGCGCGGGAGGATCTCGGTTTTTTGGCGGTTTTCGGCATGGCGCGGGAAGGGATTAAGGGAGTGAGAAGTATTCGGCGCTCTGGTAGGGGCCGTCGATTTGCTTGGCGATCTGCATGAGGACGTCGTTGGCGAGAGTGCTGGCTCCGAAACGAAAGAGGTCGGGCGTCATCCAATCCTCACCGAGGACTTCGTTGACCATCACGAGGTAGGCGAGGGCTTGCTTGGCGGTCTTGATGCCGCCGGCGGGCTTCATGCCGACGCGGAGGCCGGTGGCGTAGAAGTGATCGCGGATGGCCTCGAGCATCACGAGGGTGACCGGGAGGGTGGCGGCGGGACTGACTTTACCGGTCGAGGTCTTGATGAAGTGGGCTCCGGCGGTGATGGCGAGGTCGCTGGCGAGGCGGACGTTGTCGTAGGTCTGGAGTTCGCCGGTCTCGAAGATGACCTTGAGGTGGGCGGCTCCGCACGTTTCGCGGACGGCGGAGATTTCGTCGAAAACTTGCCGGTATTCGCCGCGGAGGAAGGCTCCGCGGTCGATGACCATGTCGATCTCGTCGGCTCCGTAGTCGACGGCCAGGCGGACGTCCTCGAGCTTGACCGAGAGAGGCATGAGGCCGCTGGGGAAGGCGGTGGCCACGGCAGCGACGTTGATGGTGGTCCCGCGGAGGAAGCGTTTGGCGGCGGGGACGAGGTTCGGGTAGACGCAGACGGCGGCGGCGGAAGGGACTTCGTAGCGGGAGTCCGCGGGAGCGATGGCTTTCTGGCAGAGGTAGGCGACCTTCCCCGGAGTGTCTTTGCCCTCAAGGGTGGTGAGATCCATCATCGAATAAGCGAGGCGCAAGCCGGAGAGCTTGGTGGCCGCTTTGATGCTGCGCTTCGTGAAGGACGCGGCGCGTTCTTCGACCATGACTTGGTCGACGGATCGGGCGGGGAAGGAGAGGGCAGATTTCATGAAAGTCGGACGAGGTCGCGGATGAATTGGAACCAAAGGAAAAGCATCCCTCGGGCCGAATAGCGGATGTTCTTCTCGCCGTCGCGGATGAGGAGGCCGCGGTCGATGTTGTGAACGATCTGGTCGCGGAGGTCAGATTCGAGGCGGGAGCGGAGTTCGTCGGGGGTCTGCGTCTCGACGGCGTCGACACCGACCTTACTCCGGTCGAGGAAGAGGCGGTGTTCGGAGAGCATCTCGGAGAACGGGAGGTCGCCGGCGGTGCGGTGGAGGCTGAGGCTCGGGAGGAGGCGAAGGCCGTAGGAGAACGGGTAGTTCCACGTTGTGTAAATGTGGCCGTCGGGGGTGCGAGACGTGATCGACACGTAAAAAAAGGCGAGTTCGCTCTGTTCGACGAGGCAAATGGCGGTCTCGGTGCGGCTTTCGGGCTGATACAGAACGCGGTAGAATTGTCTCTGGTCGTCGTGTTCCCAGCCGATGTCGTCGACGTGCTCGAAGTGCTCAGCCTCGACTTCGTCGGTGAGTTCGTTGAAGTTCGGGAAATCCGCGCGGTTTGGGGGGCGTCGGTCCTTGAGTTGGCGATCGATCGGGAGGCGGAGCTTGCGGACGCGAGTGAGAATTTCCACCCAAGGAAGCAGGATCCAACTCGCGGCAAAGGCGACCCCGATGAAGACGTCTCCGCCGATGAGCCAGCCCGCGAGGAAGGAGGTCGCGAAGATCCCGAGTGTCCCGATCCGGTGCACGACGCGGTGCCGGTAGGTGCGGAGGGCCATCGCGAGGACGGCAACCGCGAGGACGATGAGGACATTGGTAACCATCAGGGCGCGATGCTATTCGGCTCCAGGAATTTCTCAAGCTGCCGTGTGTCGAAGTCGGGGAGGACTTTGCCGTCGGTGGTTTCGAGGGTGGGGGTGAGCGATTGGCCGGAGATCGCCGTCATGTGGGCGAAAGCGGCGGGGTCGGCGAGGACGTCGATCTGCTCGTATTGGTAGGAGTGTTTGTCCAACCAAGCCATGGCGTCGACGCACCAGGGGCACCAGGTTTTCACGTAAATTTTCATGAAGGTCATGGTATTCGGAAAGATCGGGACTTGCCAGCGCCGCGATTTTGTCCCATGTTTCCCCTCCCTTAACGGTGCCTTCGTCTAGGGGTTAGGACACGGCCCTCTCAAGGCTGAGGCACGGGTTCGATTCCCGTAGGCACTGCCATTTCGAAAATGTTCGGAGCGGACGAGACCCTTTTTATGACTGATTATTCGACACATCCGGTTGCCAGTGCGGTGATCGCCTCGGCGGGTCTCATCGGGGTTCTGGTACTCAAGGAGTTTGTTCATCGCTGGCTGCCGGATCCGGTGCGGGAGGATTACCCCGAAGCGCTGAAGTTCGACCCGGCGGCGGCGGCTGCGCACGAGAAGTTGTGTGCGGGGCGCGCGGCGTAGGGACTAGAGGATTTTCCCGCGGTGCTTCGCGCCTGCTGTGCCCTGACGTGACGAACTTCTTCGAAGCTTTCGGAGAGTTGGCACCGCGACTCGCTGGGTAGCGAGCCTCGTGGAAGTTCGACCCGAGCGCCGCGTTACATCTGCGGGCTGGTGACGGAGCTGCCGCGGTAGTTGCTGGGGGTGCTGACGTCGGGGGACGTGGGGCCGCGTTCCGGGTAGGGGCTCTCGAGAGCGGATTGGCAAGCGGTGAGGGTGATTGCGAGAGCGATGAGAAGGGCGATTTTCATGGAGTTTTGGCGCAGCGGAAGCCGAGGTGATTGGTGCCGGTCATGATGTCGCCTTTGCCGCGGCCTCCGGGCATGTAGCGGCTGCAGTACTGGTCGGTGCAAAGAAAGGAGCCGCCTTTGTGAAGGCGCTTGGGGACACCGGGTTCGGCTGGGTCGAACGAGTCGGCTGGACCGATTGGGTTGACGGTCAGCTCTCCGGCGGCGGCGTTTTTGGCATAGGTGTCGGGGCGATACCAGTCGGCGACCCACTCCCAAACGTTGCCAGCGACGTCGTAGAGGCCGTAGGCGTTCGGCGGAAAGGATCTCACCGGGGCGGCGGCGGCGAAACCATCGGCGGCCGTGTTCTCCTCGGGGAAATGTCCTTGAAACGTGTTGGCGAGAAAATTGCCGTCGGGAGTCAATTCTTCGCCCCAAACGAAGGGCTTCTGGTCGAGGCCCCCGCGGGCCGCGCGTTCCCATTCTGCTTCCGTCGGGAGGCGTTTGCCGACCCATTCGGCGTAGGCTTCGGCGTCTTCGTAGGCGACGTTAATCACCGGAAAGTTCTCGAGGCCGTCGAGGTTGCTGTCAGGTCCGGTTGGGTGCTTCCAGCTGGCTCCGGGGACGTAAGACCACCAGCGGAGGTTGCTGTCGAGCGGGACGGCGCTGGCTGGCGGCGCGAAGACAACGGCTCCAGGAACGAGGAGCTCGGGCGAGGCACCGGGGAAATCTGCTGGGTCGAGTGGTCGCTCGGCGACGGTAACGTAGCCGGTGGCGTCGACGAATTTGGCGTATTCGGCGTTGGTGACCTCGGTTTCGTCCATCCAGAACCCGTCGACGTAAACGTCGTGAACGGGTTGGGCGTCGGGAAACTCTTCGAGGTCGGACCCCATCGCGAACGTCCCGGCGGGGATCCAGGTCATGCCCTCAGGTGGGGCGGCGAGGGTGGCCGCGGCGGTCGCTAGGAGGGCGATGAGGACGGGGGAGAATCGGATCATGTGACGAGGAGTTTGCCGCGACGGGGCTGGGTTGGGTCGCGATTTCAGATCGCCGCAGATTGAGTGGCAGGCAATGCTTCTTTATTCGATGAAACCCCAACGTCTCGTGATGGGCCAGAAAACGACGAAGGCTTTACCGGTGATGTTCTTTTCCGCGACCAAGCCCCAGTAGCGGCTGTCGCTGGAGTTGTAGCTGTTGTCGCCGAGGGCGAAGTAGTTGTCGGGGGGAATGCGGAACGTCTCGTCCGGCTTGGTGAGATAGTTAAAGCCGTTCGGGCCGTTGCCATAGCCTTGGTAGCCGTCTTTTTCAGACATGATGCGACCGAACAGTTTTTCGGAGGCGAGCTTGCCATCGACGTAGAGGTTCGGGGGGGCGATGCGGAGTTCGTCGCCGGGGAGACCGGCGATACGTTTGATGTAGTGCTGAGAGCCGAGATCCTTGGGAATGGTTCGCTCGATGAGGTTGATGCCGGTGGTCTTGAAGACGAAGACGTCGGCTCGCTCGGGCCGGAGGAAGTTGTAGGTGAGTTTGTTGACGAGGACGAAGTCGCCGTTGTCGACGGATCCGCGGACGATGGGCTGTCCTGCGGCGTAGATGCGACCTTCGGTGACGTTGAAGTCGTCGCGGACTTGCCGCTCGGGCGCGAAGACGGTGTAGGCGTTTTTGTCCGTCGTGATTTTGGTGAACGTGAAGTAGTTCGCGAAGGAGTTCTCTTTGATACCGACCACGCGTTCGTCGTCTTTCGCGACGGTGTTGAGGTGGGTGCGGCCTCCGATCACGAAATCGAACGCGCGAACGATGATGTTTGGCGGTGGCTCGGCGGACGGGGTGCCGATGAGGCCGTAGAGGGTCGGCTGCATGGAGCCGGTCGGGATTTTGAAGGGTTCGAGGAGGTAGGCGCGGACGCCGGCGGCGATGACGATGGCGACGAGGATAACCTCGACGTTTTCCCGCCATCCGGCGTGGTCGCGAGGTGGGGCGATGTGGCCGACGAGTTGGTCGAGGTGGGCGATCCGCTCGCGGACGGCGTCGGGCTTGCGCTCCCTCGCGGAGCGTTCGAGTTCCGTGATGGCGTCCTGGAGCGCGGCGTAGTCGGCGGGAGCGAGAAGGTCGGCGCGGTAGCGTTGAACGCGGCGGGCGGCTTGGACGTAGTTGTGCGCTTCCTTGACGTAGCGGGGCTTGAAGAACATTGGGACGCGAGAAGTAGCGGAGGGGTCGGCGGGACGGAAGGGAAAAAGCCGGTGGTTTTTCGAGCTGGATTTTGTCGGTGCGGTGGGGTCGAACTGAGGGGGTTGTGAAATTTGGGGAGCGGGAGATTGCGTTGGCGCGTGAGGTGGTCGAGCGGACGCTGGATGGGCTACCGGACGAGATCGGACGTCCGGTCGAGGCGGTGTCGGTTTTCGTGGAGGATTCGCCCGACGCAGCAGATCTTGAGATCGGGGTCGGACGGGATTGGTTGGGGATCTTCGAGGGTGCAGCTTGCGGCGAATCGGGACGGATCGACCCGCCGCGCATTCGGATTTGGTGCCGGAACGTGTGGCACTTTGCCTCGGGGCGGGAGGAGGATTTTCTGGAAGAAGTGCGGGTGACTTTGCTGCACGAGATCGCGCACTTTCTCGGGATGGACGAGGCCGACGTGGCGGCTCGGGGTCTGGAGTAGGGGGTCGTGGAACTGATTTTCGGAGTCTTGCGAGCCCGGTGGTGCCGCCCGGTGAGTCGGGTGGCTGTCTTGCCGTGGGGGAGTAGGACGGCAAGGGCCGGACCCGTCCTGGTCGTCTGACCGATGGCTTCGCTAGGCTGGGAGGGGGAAGCGAGCCGTGAGAGCGGTGACTTTTTTGCGGACGTCGGCGAGGCCGGTTTCGTCGTCTTTGGCCTTGAGGGCGGCGTCGATGAGGTCGGCGATGTCCATCATCTCGTCTTCTTTCATGCCGCGGGTGGTCATGGCCGGAGTGCCGATGCGGATACCGCCGGTCTTGAAGATCGGCTCGGTGTCGAAGGGGATGGCATTTTTGTTGACGGTGATCGCGGCCTTGTCGAGGAGCTTGGAGGCCTCGGCTCCGTTGATGCCCATCGGGCGGAGGTCGACGAGCATGACGTGGTTGTCGGTGCCGCCGGAGCTGAGGGTGTAGCCGAGCCGGACGAGCTGGGCGGCGAGGGCCTTGGCGTTGGAAACGATCTGCGCGGCGTAGGCCTTGAAGCTGGGCTGGAGGATTTCGTGGAAGCAGATGGCCTTGGCGGCGATGACGTGCATGAGTGGTCCGCCCTGTACGCCGGGGAAGACGAGGCTGTCGATCTTCTTGGCGTGTTGTTCCTTGCAGAGGATGAGGCCGGCGCGGGGGCCGCGGAGGCTTTTGTGGGTCGTTGTGGTGACGAAGTCGGCGTGGGCGATGGGGCTTGGGTGAGCGCCGCCGGCGACGAGGCCGGCGATGTGGGCCATGTCGACGAAGAGGTAGGCTCCGACGGCGTCGGCGATCTCGCGCATGCGAGCGAAGTCGATGGTGCGGGGGTAGGCGGAGGCACCAGCGGTGATCATTTTTGGTTGAACTTCGGCGGCGGTCTCGGCGAGGGCATCGTAGTCGATGCGGCCCGTCTCGGCGCTCACGCCGTAGTGGGTGGTCTCGTAGAGCTTGCCAGAGAAATTCGCGGGGTGGCCGTGGGTGAGGTGGCCGCCGTGGGCGAGGTCCATGGTGAGGATCTTGTCGCCGGGGGTGAGAACGCTGAAGTAGACGGCGGCGTTGGCTTGGGAGCCGCTGTGGGGTTGGACGTTGGCGTGGTCGGCTCCGAAGACCTGCTTCGCGCGCTCGATGGCGAGGGTTTCGACGACATCGACGTGTTCGCAGCCGCCGTACCAGCGTTTGCCGGGGTAGCCTTCGGCGTATTTGTTGGTGAGGCAGGAGCCCTGGGCCTCCATGACGGCTCGGGAGGTGTAATTTTCGCTGGCGATGAGCTCGATGTGCTCGGCTTGGCGGTGGGCCTCGGCGTGGATGGCGGCGGCAACTTCCGGATCGATGGCTTCGATGTGCGGGATGGTTTCGGCGGTGGTGGTGGGCTCTTCGTGCGAGATCATGGTGTGGTCGATGTGGTTGAGAAGGGAGGGGAGGGCGCGTTTGATGGTGTCTTTGCAGCGGGCGTAAACTTCGGGTCCCTGGCCGATCGGGTCGGGGACGTCGCGGGCGGAGTCGTCAAACTCGCGGACCAGCTTGATGCGGCCTTTCGACGTCGGGAAGAGCATTTCCATGAGGCGCTGGTGGTCGCGGGTCATGGCGAAGATGAAGTCGAACTGCTCGATGAGCTTTTCGGTCACCGGCTGGCTGCGCTGACGGAAGATGTCGATTTTTTCCTCGTCGCGGAGGACGTCGACAGCTTCGCGGCTGGGGGCTTGGCCGGTTTGGGCGCTGACGCCGGCGGAGGCCACTTCGAGTTCGCGGCGGTCCTTGATGAGTTCGCGAAAGAGGCCTTCGGCCATCGGGCTGCGGCAGATGTTGCCGGTGCAGACGAAGAGGACGCGTTTCATGGACGCGAAAGGGTAAGGGCTGGGGAGGCGGTGTCAATGGCGGGCGGCACCATCAAACGACCGTCGCCGCAGTTGAGAGTGTCCGGCTGTCGCCGGATTGGGTTGGGTCGGCGATTGAAAATCGCCGCTCCTCAAGGTGGGTTGGTTTCCGCTTACTCCTTTCGGATGATGACGGCGCGGGCGACGGCGGAACTTTTTCCGGCGGTGTCGGTGACGTTGAAGCGGACGGGGTTGCGACCGACGAAGGTGCGGACATTGATGCGGAAGAGGCCGGTGGCGGCATCGAAGGGCAGAAACCTCGTGACGTTGCGGGTGGTGCCGTTGTTGCGCTGGCGCTTGAAGCGGACTCGGACGGTGGCGATGGCGACGTCGTCGGAAGCGATGCCGTCGATGCGTTGGCGCGTCTCGGTGGTGCGGATGCGATTGGCCCCGATGACGGAAACGGTCGGCGCGGCGAGGTCGGTGAGGGTGTAGTGGACGGTGACGTTGGGGATGCGGTTTGGAAAGACGGTATCAACGCCGAATAGTCCGTCGATTCCCTTCCCTTCGAGAATGAACAAGTTCGGATCGGCGGCTTGGACGGTTCCGGTTCCGGCACCGTTCGAGTAGCGGATGGACTCACTGGCATCGACTCGACGAACGTAGATTGCCGCTCCGGTTCCTCCGGGAATCGTGATCGGGTTCGAAAGAAGTAAAATCGGGGTGGGGACGTTCAGCGCCGAGGTTGTGATCGAACCGGCTCCGACTAGTGTCCAATCTGCGGGGACCGTCTCGCTGCCAACGTGAGTGCCCGACTTGCTGTAAACCTCGAAGGTGTCCGTCAGCGGCAAGGACGCAAAAGCGAACTGCACTCCGGTAATCTGGAGGGGGCGAGTGGCGATCACGTCGAACATGAAGCCATCCGCCAAGTTCAATCCATCGAAGGTAGTGCTCAGAGATCCATTTTGGGCAAGAGCGAGATTCGGTGCGGCGACGAGGGCAAGGGCGGCAACCATGACGGCTAGCGGGGGGATTCGGAGGCGTTTCGTTTTCATCTCAGCTACCACGAGGCTGGATGCATTTATTTGCAAGAAAAATATACGTATCTGTCGGCGACGGAGCAAAACCGGATTTCTTGCCGGAGCAAAACCGGACAGGTATTCAGAGGCTGTAATGGGCTAAAATAGGAGGCCAAACGTGTTCTGGCGGATGCTCGACAACCCAAAATTGGCGAGCGGGGTGATGCACGATGGTGATGCGCTTGCGAAGGGTGGACGAGATCTCGTAGTTACGGCCTTCAAAATCGACGGTGTGGTCGTTGTTCACGCGTCGGGAGAGGCGGAGTGAGAGGTGGAGATCGAGGAGGGCAGGAGACGGAGGAGGACGCAGGCGAGTGTGGCCACGGAGGGACTGGATCTCCCAGACTTCGAGGGGGATTTTGCCGGACGAGCGGTTGAGCTTGAGGTTCTGTCGCTCGATCTCCATCTGGAGGATGGCGTCGGCTTGCGGCCAAGTTGTGGCGTGGGCGTGTGCGAGCAAGGTGACCAGGCGTCGCTGGAAGGTGCCGAAGCGCCGCTCGATCTTGCCCTTGGCCTGCGGGGTGGGAGCCACGAGGTGGGCGAAGCCCAGCCCCAGCATGGCGCGCTGGAACTCGCTTTGGGGATCGCGATGGTCGTCGGTAGAACTCGGTCCGAAGAGGCTCAGACCATCGGTGTAGAGGATCTCGGGAAGCCCCCAGCGGGTGAAGGCTTCGCGGAAGTGCTCGAAGTGGTTCCAAGTGGTGTCCGACCCGACGAAACGGCCCGCGAGATTGAGTCCGGATGCGTCGTCCACGGTGAGCAGGAGGGTCTGCTTGGAGTTGGCTGGCCACCACTGGTGGATGGAACTGTCGTGTTGCCAGAGCTTCTCCGATGTGCTCGCGGCGGAAGCGTCGGTAAACCCGGGGCTTGCGGGCCGCAGAGGGCACCAGATGCGCGTAGTGCGCTTTGACGTGGGCCTCGACCGTGGAGCGCGCCCGGCGAAATCCGCAGAGGCGTTCGAGTTCATCGGCGACGAGCTGGTAGTTGGGCGGATTTTGAAGGGGAAGGAACTCCTCGAGCAGGCATCGCGTCTTGGCAGGCCAGTCCTCGGACCGGTCTCCCCCGCTGGCCTTCGGTCCGTAGTCGGCGCGTTCCCGCAGGAAGACTCCGCGCAGTTCGTAGAGCCGGGAGCGGCTCACTCCCAGATGCGCAGCTGCCGTGGCCGCGTCGAGGGTTCCTGCGTTGAAGTCTGCAAGCGTGCGTCGGACGAACCCGGCGGGATGGCGGTGTGCTAACTGCTTTTTTTCATCGCAGGATCATCGTCCACGCCGGAAGCCGAGCCAAAGCAAAGTGGCCATCTGCTTGGGAAAGGCATTTCCAAGCCGCCCCCACCAAGCGCGCCAGCGCGGGAAGCGCCTCTCCGGCGGCCTCCGCTCCGCTCCGGCCGCCTCCGAGGCGCTTCCCGCGCTGCTTCCACCCCCCTGTCCGGTTTTGCTCCGTCTCCTATTCCGGTTTTGCTCCGTCTCTGTCCGGTTTTGCTCCGGCCCCGACAGAAAAATATACGTATCATCTGGCGGCGAATCAGGAAACTCGATGGACGGAAATTGATCTCTTCCGATTTTTCCGTCGCGTGCCGAGTGCGGGTGAATTACTCATGGCCGTAATGGAAATTCCCGTCGCTTCGCCACCCCGCCGGACGCCGCTCTACGACAAGCACGTGGAGGCCGGGGGGCGGCTGGTGGATTTCGCCGGATGGGAGATGCCGGTGCAATACGCGGGGATCATGGCCGAGCACCGGGCCGTGCGGGAGGGCGCGGGGGTGTTCGACATTTCGCACATGGGGGAGCTCACCGTCCATGGGCCGGGGGCGGTGGCGTGGCTCGATGGGTTGCTGACGAACCGGGTGGCGCGGCTGGCCGAGGGCGAAGCGCAATACACGCTCATGCTCAACGAGACGGGCGGGGTGATCGATGATCTGATCGTGTATCGCACGGGCGAGGCGGCGTTTCTCCTCATCGTGAACGCGGCGAAAATCGATGAGGACCGGGAATGGCTGCGGGGCCGGCTCGTCGACGGCGTGGAATTCGCGGATCGGAGCGATGATTTCGCGGCGTTGGCGGTGCAGGGTCCGAAGGCGCGGGAATTGTTTGCCTGCGTGTTCAACGAAACGCTGGCCGAGGCTCGGAATCGAGTCGTGTCGTCGGTCTTCGCGGGGTCGGCGGTGTTCGTGGTGACGACGGGTTACACGGGCGAGGATGGGTTCGAAGTGGTGGCTCCGGCGGACGTGATCGTGCCGCTGTGGGACGCGTTGCTGGGGGCCGGGGCGGTGCCTTGTGGGCTGGGGGCGCGGGACACTTTGCGGCTCGAGATGTGCTATCCGCTCAACGGGTCGGATTTGTCGCCCGAGCGGTCGCCGATGGAGGCGGGACTGGGGTATTTCGTCGATTTGACGAAGGGGGATTTCGTCGGGAAGGACGCGGTGGAGCGACACAAAATCGACGGGGCTCCTTCGCGGTTGGTGGCGCTTGCGGTGGAGGAGAAATCGCCGCCGATTCGCCCGCATTACCGCGTGATGCTCGACGGGGAGGAGGTCGGCGAGACGTGCAGCGGGGCGCTTTCGCCTTCGCTTGGCTACGGAATCGCGCTGGCCTATTTGCCGCCGACGCTCGCGAAATCCGGGCAGGCAGTCGGGATCGAGGTGCGGGGAAAAATTTACCGGGCGAGCGTGCGGAAGAAACCGCTTTACGTGCGCCCGGCGTAAAAGGTTCAAATACAGCTTTGAACAGCCAGTAGCGAAGCTCACAAAGGGGAGAGGCAAACTTCGGTTAAGATTTTATGAACGTTCCAGACGATTTGAAATACGCGGAGTCGCACGAGTGGGTGCGGGTCGAGGATGGGGTCGGCACGGTGGGGATCACCGATCACGCGCAGGCGGAGTTGACGGACATCGTTTTCGTCGAACCGCCAAAGGTGGGCGACTCGGTCGAGGCCGGGGCGGCGAGCGCGGTCGTCGAATCGGTGAAAGCGGCGAGCGACATTTATTCTCCGGTCAGCGGTGAGATTCTGGAAGCGAACGCGGCGTTGGACGCGGATCCGGCTCTGCTCAACACGGACCCGTTTGGCGAAGGTTGGATTTACAAGGTGAAGCTGGCAGACGGGGCCGAATTGGACGCATTGAAGTCACCAGAAGCCTACCGCGAGCAGATCGGTTCATGAGCGGGAATGTCTTTGCAGCGGGGCGGTTCGCGCGGCGTCACATCGGGCCGCAGTTGGATGAGATCGAGCAGATGTTGGCGGTTGTTGCCGCAGGTTCGCTGGATGAGCTGATCGGAGAGACGGTGCCGGAGGCTATCCGGCTCGAAGGCGGGCTAGACCTGCCCGCGGCGAGGACGGAAGAGGAGGCGCTCAAGGCCTTGGCGGATGTCCTCGAACCAAACCGAGTCTTCCGATCGTGCATCGGGATGGGCTACGCCAATTGCCACACGCCGACGGTCATCCGGCGGAACATCCTGGAAAACCCGGGTTGGTACACGGCTTACACGCCCTACCAAGCCGAGATCGCGCAGGGACGGCTCGAGGCGCTTCTCAATTTCCAGACGATGGTCTGCGACCTCACCGGGATGCAAATTTCGAATGCCTCGCTGCTCGACGAGTCAACGGCTGCGGCGGAGGCCATGGCCATGTGCCACGCTTCGAAGAAGGGGAACGTATTTTTCGTGGCCGCAGATTGTCACCCTCAGACCATCTCGCTTCTGCGGACGAGAGCGGAGCCGATGGGCATCGAGATTAGGGTCGACGAGATCGACGACTTTGACCCGGCTGAGGAGGGGATCTTTGCCGCGTTGGTGCAGTATCCGGCGACCGATGGGCGGATTCGCGAGCTGGGACCGATCGTTGCGAAGATTCACGAAGCAGGCGCGTTGGCGGTCGTAGCGGCTGACCTCCTCGCTCTGACGCTGTTGCAATCGCCGGGGGAATGCGGGGCGGATGCGGTAATCGGTTCGTCTCAGCGGTTCGGAGTGCCGCTGGGTTACGGCGGACCGCACGCAGCTTTTCTAGCGACCAAGGACGAGCACAAGCGGCGTCTGCCGGGGCGACTCGTCGGAGTCTCGCGGGACTCGGCGGGCAACCCGGCCCTGCGACTGACGTTGCAGACACGGGAGCAGCACATTCGCCGGGACAAGGCCACGAGTAATATCTGCACGGCGCAGGTGCTGCTCGCGGTGATCGCCTCGATGTACGCCGTCTATCACGGGCCGAGCGGACTGCTCGCGATTGCGCGCCGAGTTCACCGGAAGGCAGTCGCCCTAGCCGATGCCGTTCGCGGGCTGGGCTGGACCGTGGCCGAAGAACCATTTTTCGACACAATTCGGGTGGATCTCGGCGACGTGCAGGCGGTCGAGATCCTCCGGTTGGCGGAGAGTTACGGGATCAATCTTCGGGCGCTCGATGCGCGCACGGTCACGATCTCGCTGGACGAGACGACGACTGAGTTGGGGGATTTTCTGCGGATCTTCAATCACGGCAACGAGCCGACGGTCGCGGTGGTCGAGGGCGAGCCTGAGCTTCCGGAATCCTTGCAGCGGTCGTTGCCCATCCTGACGCACCCCGTCTTCAATCGCTATCACACCGAGACGGAGCTGATGCGCTACATCAAGCGGTTGGAGAATCGCGATTTGTCGCTGACGACGTCGATGATCCCGCTTGGTTCCTGCACGATGAAGCTGAACGCAGCGGCGGAGATGCTGCCGGTGACTTGGGACAAGGTCGGCGGATTGCATCCGTTCGTGCCGGTGTCGCAGGCGGAGGGCTACCAGCGGATGTTCGCGCAGTTGGAGAGCTGGCTGGCGGAGATCACGGGATTTGCAGCGGTCTCCCTGCAGCCGAACGCGGGATCGCAGGGAGAATACGCGGGATTGCTGACGATCCGGGCGTATCACCGTTCGCGGGGCGACTCGGGCCGGACGATTTGTCTCATTCCAATGTCGGCGCACGGGACGAACCCGGCGAGCGCCGTGATGGCGGGGATGAAGGTCGTGCCGGTCAAGTGCGACGACTCGGGGAACATCGACGTGGGGGATCTTCGGGCGAAAGCCGAGGCGAATCGCGGCGCATTGGCAGCGGTCATGGTCACGTATCCGTCGACGCACGGAGTCTTCGAGGCGTCGATCCGGGAGATCTGCGAGGTCGTGCACGCGGCGGGTGGTCAGGTGTATCTCGATGGAGCCAACATGAACGCGCAGGTTGGGTTGTGCCGACCGGGAGATTTTGGCGCGGACGTTTGTCATCTCAATTTGCACAAAACGTTCTGCATTCCGCACGGCGGGGGTGGTCCGGGCGTCGGACCGATCGGCGTGGTGGCGCACTTGGCTCCATTTTTGCCGGGGCACTCGGTCATCGAAACCGGGGGTGATCAGGCGATTGGCGAGGTGTCGCAGGCACCGTGGGGCAGCGCGAGCATCGACGTGATCTCGTGGATGTACATCGCGATGATGGGACCGGACGGACTCGCCGAGGCGACCAAGGTCGCGATTCTGAACGCAAACTACATGGCGGCGCGGCTCGAGGATTACTTCCCCGTGCTCTACCGGGGTAACAATGGTCGGGTGGCGCACGAGTGCATCCTCGACATGCGGGAGTGGAAGGAGCGGTCGGGGGTCGAGGTTGAGGACTTGGCGAAACGGCTGATGGATTATGGTTTTCACGCGCCGACGATGAGCTGGCCGGTGCCGGGGACTCTCATGATCGAGCCGACGGAGAGCGAATCGAAAGACGAGCTGGATCGTTTTTGCGATGCGATGATTTCGATTCACGGAGAACTGATTGCCATCGAATCGGGCGAAATGTCGCGGGACGACAATCCGCTGCAACACGCGCCACACACGGCGACGGTCGTCTGCGGAGACGCGTGGGACCGGGCGTATTCGCGGGAGCGGGCCGCGTTTCCGCTGGAGTATTTGCGAGAATATAAATTCTGGCCGGCCGTCGGACGGATTGACAACGTCTTCGGCGATCGAAACGTGTTCTGCACGTGCCCGGCCATGGAGGACGTCGTGAGCGAAGAGGTCCTCGCGAGAGCCTAGGCCTAAGGGCGTGGGCGTCGCGAACGCCGCTGCGAGATGAAATGGGCGGTCAAGGGCTGGACCACCCGACCATTATTGTTGGGAGCTCAGGAGAGCGGCGGCCCGGCATTTGAGCTTAAAGAAGACGTTGGAGTTTTCGTAGGCGTACATGTCGGCGGGGGCGGATTTCGCGAAGTCAGCTTGCAGCATCTTCTCGACCTGAGCCGCGAAGGGTTTGCTTTCGATGACGGTGGACAGTTCGAAGTTCAGCATGAACGAGCGGTAGTCGACGTTGATCGAACCGACGACGGCGAGGTTGTCGTCGGCGAGGACGACCTTCTGGTGCATGAAGCCGGGTTGGTAGCGGTAGATCTTCACCCCGGCGGCGCGCATGCCGGGGTAAAAAGTGAACGAGGAGAGCCAGGGGAGAAGGTGGTCGGCCATCTGGGGAAGGAGGAGTCGGACCTCGACGCCGCGGATGGCGGCGTGGGCGATAGCGGTGACGAGCGCGTTCTCGGGGACGAAATACGGGGAAGCAAACCAGAGACGGTGCCGCGCGGACTGGATGATCTCGAGGTAGGCTGCGGGGCCGCATTTCCATGGACGATCGGGGCCGGTTGGGACTGGGCAGGCGAGCATTTCGCCCGTCGGAGGCTCGATCTCCCACGGCAAATCGAGAATTTCGCGCGTGGAAAAAAACCAATCTTCGATGAAGGGCATCTGGAGCGCGCGGACGACGGGACCGGTAAGACGCATGAAGGTGTCGCGCCAGGGGCCAAACTTTGGGTCGAGGCCGAGGTATTCGTCACCCACGTTCAAGCCGCCGAGAAAGGCCTCGCGACCGTCCACGATGACGAGCTTGCGGTGGTTGCGGAAGTTCATCCGGAAGCGGCGACCGCGGTCGCGGTTGGTGATAAACACGTCCAAGCGAACGCCAGCGTCGGTCAGGGCGGCGCGGTAGGCTTTGCCGAGCTTGCGGGAGCCAACTTGGTCGATGAGGAGGCGGACGGTGACGCCGCGCGAGCGAGCGGCGAGGATGTGGCGTTGAAGGCGAAGACCGAGGGCGTCGTCGCGGAAAATGAAGAATTGAATCAGGATGAACGTCTCCGCGCGGTCCAACGCTTCGCAGATCGCGTCGAACGTCTCGTGGCCGTCGATGAGTAACTGGGCGTCATTGCCTCGGGTCGTCGGGAGTTGCGACAGCGGCTCAATCAGCTCGGAAATCTCGCCGTATTTTCCGCTGAAATTTGCGCGGTAGGGTTCGAGCGCATTCTGTGCGTTCTTCAGCGCACGATCAAGGGCCTCGAAGTCGCCGGTGCCGGCGTGCGGGTAGCCGGAAAAACGCGATTCGCCGAAGACGAGGAAAAGCGGGATGGCGGCGTAGGGGAAGGTGATGAGCGCGAGCGCCCAGCCGATGGCGGCCTGCGGAGTGCGCGATATCAGCAGCCCCTGGAGGGCAAAAAGTCCGCCCGCGGCGTGGAAGAGGACGGTGACGATGGCAAGGAGGGTTTCGACGAACACGCTCCTTTAGAAATTAGAAAGGTGAAATGGGGAATGAGAAATGCAGAATGCACCCATGGCAGATTTGATTTCCGTGAACGTGGCTCTGGCGGTCAATCCTTATGAGGTGTGGGTCGGCGAGGGGCTGCTCGGTCGGTGTGGCGAGCAAATTGCCGCGTTGCACGCGGGGCGGGCGGTGGCGCTCGTGACGGATGCGAATGTCGCTGGGATCTACGGAGCTGCGGTAACGGCCTCGCTGGAAGCGGCGGGATTTTCGGTGAAAATGATCACGGTTGCGGCGGGCGAACGGTCGAAGTGCTTCGAGTGCGTGGAGACGATCTGTGACGCGATGATCGAGGCCGGACTGGACCGCGGCGCATTAGTTGTGGCGCTGGGTGGTGGGGTCGTCGGGGATCTGGCAGGGTTCGCCGCGGCGGTGTATTTCCGCGGAGTCCCGTTCGTTCAGCTTCCGACCTCCGTCATGGCGCAGGTGGACAGTTCCGTCGGCGGAAAAACGGGGATTAACGCGCGAGGCGGCAAAAATCTGGTCGGCGCGTTCCATCAACCGCTCACCGTGCTGGCGGACCCGGGGGCGCTGTCGAGCCTGCCGCGCCGCGAATTCTGCGAGGGCTTTGCGGAGGTGATCAAACACGCGGTGATCGCGGACGCGGAGATGTTGGAAACGCTGGACCCGGATCGGCGGGAGGGCCTCGACGAGCTGATCGCGCGGAACGTGCGAATCAAAGCGAGCGTGGTGGTGTCGGACGAGCGGGAGCGGACCGGGCAGCGGGCGCTGCTCAACTTCGGGCACACGGTTGGGCACGCGATCGAGCAAGTGGCGGGATACGGGCGGTATCTCCACGGGGAGGCGATCGCCATCGGGATGCACGCCGCGCTGCGGCTGTCGGTCGAGCGGGCCGGTTTACCGGAAGCGGACTGCGCCCGGGTGGTGGCGAAGCTGGAGGAATTTGGGTTGCCGGTGCGGGTGCCTTCGGATTTGTCGGAGGACGGGATACTTGCGGCGATGGGGCGGGACAAGAAATTCGAGGCCGGAGCGATGCGTTTCGTTTTGAGCGAGCGGCTTGGGAGTGCGTTCGTGTCGGGTGCGGTGAGCGTCGAAGATGTGCAGCGAGTGGTGGGGGAGTTGCGCGGGTAGCGCGACGCTTCGACCAATGCGGTCATTCTGAGGTAATCCGAAGCGCCAAACCTCCGCGCGTGCGAATGGAAGTCGGGGATCGTTCGATTCGCTCAAGATGACAGGGGGTTGATGTGGCTGGTGCCACCCGGGACTTGACCTGGGTCGGGGGGATTCGCAGGATTCGCGGCCTTGATTGGCTCGAATTACAACCACCTGGATTGGGACATCGAATTTCTCGCAAACAACCCGGTGGTGCGCACGAAGCGCTTCGGGATGCCGGCCGAGGCGAAGGGCGTGCGATATCCGATCCGGCTTCTCCGCTACTGGTTTGGCTATCACCTTCTGCGTGCTGAGGCGGCGCGCCTCGGTCGTCCGGTCGACGTCGCGGAGATCGGCGTTCACACCGGGCAATTCCTGGAATTCGTCCGGTCAGCCCCGGTCGTCCCGGAACTCGGCGCGTGGACCGCGGTGGACGCGGTCATGCTGACCGAAAAGCTGCGCAAGGCGGGTTACGACGATTTCTGCGAAGCGAATCTCGAGGACGACACCTTTCATCTGCCCCGCGAATACGACGCCGCGATCCTCCTCCACGTGCTCGAGCATCTCTTCGAGCCCGAGCGGGTGCTGGCCCGGGTGGCGGAGAAAATGCGGCCCGGTGGCGTGCTCATTGGTGGTTTCCCGGTGTTGCCGAACGCGCTCATCAAGCAGCGCGAGACCACCGTTCGCAAGACGGCGGGTCCAATGGGTCACGTCAGCATCTTCTCGCCCGAGCGCGTCGTGGCGATGGGCGAGGCGGCGGGCTGCACGACCGAATTTCTTTCCGGCGCTTTCCTCATGCGGAGCAAGGGAAGCCCGCTGGAAAATTCGGCGGCCTGGATGCGGCTCAATCTCCGCTGGGGAGCGACTCTGCCGTGGTGGCCGGGCGAGGTGTATTGGCTGATGCGGAAACGCTGAGGTCGCGCTTCACGCGGCTTGTGAAAAGCAGCTCGCGGGAGCATCATCGCTTCTTGAAGCTGAGTTTCGCCCAGAAGGAGCAGTTTTTTCATGAGCTGACGCAGTCGCTACGCAGCGGTCGCTCGTTGCCGGAGACGCTGGAGCGGAAAGCGGGTAAGCGCTTCGGGGCGATGCCGAAACTGGCGCGCCGGATGATCGATGGTGCTGGCGAGGGCTCGGCGGCTGAGTTTTTCGGAGCGGTCCCGGAGGCATTCTCGGATTTGGATCGCGAGATGGTTGCCGCAGGAGCGGCTGGTGGGCGCTTGGATTCAGTCACTGGATACCTGTCGAATTACTACGAGACTCTTGACCGCACGCGGCGCCGCATCATCACCGGCTTGCTGTATCCCTTCGTGCTCCTGCACGTCGCCGCACTGCTACTCGCGGTTCCGGAAGCAGTCAACGGAGGAGGGGAGGCCTTCATCGTGTCGGTCGCGTCGGTGCTCGGCGTCTTCTACGCAATTCTCATCGCGGTCTGCATCCTGGTGACGATCGTCAACCGGGCGGTGCGCCGCAACGCCGCGGTGGATCGCTTAATCATGCGGATTCCGATCATCGGCGAAGCCCCGGGTAGCCCTCGTGGCGTCGCGTTTCTGTCAGACGATGAACATCCTCGTGCGATCGGGGGGGGGATCTTGCGGTCGATGGAGCGGGCGGGAGCGGTCTGCGAAAGCGCCGTTTATCGCGAAGGAGCGGACGAAGCGGCGGCGGCGGTGCGCAATGGCGAACCTCTCGGCGAGGCGGTGGAGGATTGCGAAGCTTTTCCTGACTTGGTGACCCGCGCCTTCGAAACCGGTGAGCAATCGGGGCGGCTCGACGACGAAATGGAGCGGCTGAGCAATCGTTACGACGAGCAGCTCAAGGATCGACTGAACGCTCTCTCGGCGTGGCTCCCGACAATTGTTTACCTGGGGATCGCCCTCTACATCGGCTGGCGGATCATCGATTTCTACGTCGGGTATTTCGGACAGATCAACCGCCTGCTGGAAGGCGTGTGACGTTTTGGCGCAGAATTGCGCCAGTTCAAACGTTCGAAAACGAGTCTTTTTGACTCATTCACCCGTCAGCGCGCGGCACAGATCGACGGGCTCCGATGGATCCAAACATCTGCAAGCTAGATGTTTATGCCGTATCTTACGCTCAATAAGTTCACCGTGGCACGGTCGAAGCTATCCTTTTAAACGACAACGAACCCCTCGTCACGAGGACAACCAAAAACCATCATGAAACTCATTCGATACAATCAAAGTTACCCGGCGACTTGGTCGTCGTTTGATCGGATCTCGCCCCTGCGAGATCTGTTGGAGAGTGCGCTCCAGTTGGCCGGAACGAACCAACCCGCCGGAGAAGCGCGGGGATGGACTCCGTCGCTGGATCTCACCGAAGATGAAGAACATCTCATCGTCGAACTCGAGGCCGCTGGATTGAAGAAAGAAGACTTCGAGATCTCGCTGCACGGCGACGCGTTGACGGTCTCCGGCGAACGCCGAGCCCCAGCGGACGAAGGCGAGAGCTTCCGCAGTGAGCGGTTCTTCGGGAAGTTCAGCCGGTCGCTGGAACTCCCCATGGCGGTCACTCCAGACGGAGTGAGCGCAACCTACGCGGACGGCGTGCTGACCGTTCGGCTGCCCAAAGCGGAGGCAAGCAAACCACGGAAAATCGACGTTCAAGTCAGCTGAACTGGACGGATCTCAACCAAAACCAAAAATGAATCAGGAACTACAAGAACAGCGAAACGAAGCTCCGCTGCGGCAGGTGACCCCTCGCTCCGCGGAACAAACGGTCAAACCGGCGGTCCAAATCCGGCAGGATTCCGACGGCTACACCATCGAGGCCGAGATGCCGGGCGTATCGCGCGACGGCGTCGACGTGACCTTCGAGGACGGGAAACTGACGCTCACCGGACGACGGCGTGCCCGGGCCGTCGAAGCGAAGACGATTCACCGGGAGTCGAGTCGGGCGGATTACCGCCGGGTCTTCGATCTCGACCCGAGCGTCGACGCGTCGCGGATCGCGGCAACGGTCGAGCAGGGCGTGCTGAGAGTCTCGTTGCCGAAGGCGGAGGCATCGAAGCCGCGGCGCATCGCCATCGGCTGATCTCGGTCGGTCGACCCAGTGCAGACGCCCGCGCGCCGAAACGGCGCGTGGGCGTTTTTTGGACTTCGCGCCGGGGAGGCGTTCCGAGATGATGCCCCGATGTCCGAGGAGCGCGAACCGATCACCGTTGATATCGTCGACGTTGCCTTCGGCGGAAAAGGGGTCGGAAGATTGGCGAGTGGAAAGACGTGCTTCGTCCCGGGCGTCATCGAGGGAGAGCGGGTGAGTGTGATCGTCACCAAAGTCGGACGGCGCTTCGTCGAAGCCCGGCTCGATGCGCTCTTGGAAGCCTCCCCGCAGCGGGTGAAAGCCCCGTGCCCTTATTACACGGCGTGCGGTGGATGCGCTTACCAGCACGTGGCCTACCCGTTGCAACTGAGCATGAAGCGGGCGCAGATCGGCCAGGTCCTTCGGCGGATTGGGGGGATCGATTCGCCCGACGTGCGGGAGGTGATCCCCAGTCCGAAGGAGTACGGCTACCGAAATCGGATCACCGTGCACCGGCGCGGCGGACGGGTTGGATTTCATCAGCGCACGGGGCAGGGGCTGGTCGACGTCGAACGCTGTCTGCTGGCGTCCGAACCCGTGAACGCGGCGCTCGCCAAGCAGCGGAGCGACCGGCGGTCCCGGGATGGCGAAGCGATCACTCTGCGGGAACACGGGGGGATGTTTGGATTTCATCAGACGAACGACGAAGTTGCCTCCTTGCTGCTGGACGCGGTGGAGGGAGCCAGCGGGGCGGGTGGGCCGCTGCTCATCGATGCGTATTGCGGGGCGGGATTCTTTGCGCGGCGGGTGGCGGGGCAGTTCGGCAAAGTGGTCGGCATCGAATGGAACGAAGGGAGCGTCGCTCTGGCGCAATCCGCGGCGGGTGAAAACGAGGAATACATCGCGGGTGACGTCGCGGATCGCCTGGCTGACGTGCTGAACCACCCGGAGCGCGAGCGGGCCATCGTCGTGCTGGACCCACCGGCCCAGGGACTCGACGAGCGGGTCGTCGCTGCACTGGTCGAGCGGCCCGTGGCCAGGATAATCTACGTGTCCTGCGATCCGTCGACGTTGGCGCGGGATCTCAAGCTGCTGAACGCGGGGTATGATTTTAAATTCGCGCAGCCCTTCGACATGTTCCCGCAGACGGCTGAGGTCGAGGTGATGACGGTGCTCGAGGTCGCGACGCCCGCTTAGAAAAAACTCGATGGCAATGCAAAGACGACGGTTCGGACGAACGGAGCTGGCGATGCCCGTTTTAAGTTGTGGGGGGATGCGGTATCAGCAGGCGTGGAAGGACGTCGAATCCGACGCAATCGAGGCGGCTGGGCAGGCCAACCTCGAGGCGACGATCCACCGAGCCTTCGACGCGGGGATCAACCACATCGAGACGGCAAGGGGCTACGGTTCGTCGGAGATGCAGCTTGGTCGGGTGCTGCCGACGCTGCCCCGCGAAAAGTTGATCGTTCAGACCAAAGTCTCACCCTGCGCGGATTCGGCGGACTTCCTCGCAACGTTCGAAGTGTCGCTTTCACGGCTCAAGCTGGAGCACGTCGAGCTTTTGTCGTTTCACGGGATCAACGACCGCGAGACCTTCGACTGGACGGTTCGTCGGGGCGGGTGTTTGGAGATTGGCCGCCGGTTGCAGCGGGAGGGAAGGGTCAAACACTTGGGGTTTTCGACCCATGGATCGCGAGATTTGATCACCGAAGCGAACGCGACGGGAGAGTTCGATTACGTGAACTTGCATTGGTATTGGGTCAATGACCGGAACTGGCCGGCGGTCGAGGAAGCGACCCGGCGGGACATGGGCGTTTTTATCATCAGCCCAAACGACAAGGGCGGGAAGCTGCACGAGCCGTCTCAACGATTGCTCGAACTCTGCGCGCCTCTGCACCCGATGGAATTTAATGACCTCTATTGTTTGCTGAGACCGGAGGTGCACACCCTGAGCATCGGGGCGGCGAAGCCTTCGGACTTCGACGTGCATCTAGCAGCATTGGAAAAATGGGATCGGGCGGCAGAGCTGGTTGTTCCGATTCGAGAGCGATTGGAGGACGAGTTGAGGCAGATCCTCGGCGGAGATTGGATGGACGCTTGGGAGCAGGGGATCCCGGAGTGGGACCAGATTCCGGGCGGCGTCAACGTCTGGGAAATCCTCCGACTTGCGAACCTGGCCCGGGGCCTCGACCTCGTGGACTTCGGGAAGATGCGCTACAACCTGCTCGGAAACGCCGGGCATTGGTTCCCGGGCGAAAACGCATCGAAGTTCGAAGAGTCTGAACTCGTTGCGGCCGTGGGCAGGAATCCGTTCGCCGCAGGCATTCCCGGGCGTTTGAGGGATGCGCACGAACTGTTGTTCGAAGAGCCGAAAAAGCGGCTCAGCGAATCGGAGTGATTGACGGCGAGGGGGGCGGAGTGCCCAGCCCGGAATTGAACTCCCGGTTGGTCGTTCAATTTCCTAATCGTTCTCAAAGAGGAATCCGCCTTCCACTCGGCGGACGCGATAACCTTGTTCTTCCGGGGGCGCGCTTGACGTTGATGCCCGGACGGCGGGTATCGCCCTCGCGACCGGCGGAGCGGCGGCGGGAGCGACCGGCACCGGGACGGCCGACGCGACGCGGGGAGCGGTCATGGTCATCGATCCATGCTCTTCGAACGACAGGCCGCAGGAGTTGACGGGCGTCATCGCCTTTGGGATTTCCGCTTCGTAGGCATCGCCCGAGGCCTGGCAGACGGGCGTGGCCTGGAGTCCGGATCGGCGGCAGAGCGGGCCACGGACGCGAGGGATATCGATGCCAAGACGGCCAGCCGCAAAATCGCGTTGGGAGGCTTTTTCGATGAAATCGACCCAGATCGGGAGCGCCAGCGTGCTGCCGTAGCCTTTGTTCATGATGCGCTGAGGTCGGTCGAGACCGACCCAGACGCCGCACGTCAGGCTGCTCGTGTAACCAATGAACCAGGCATCCTTGTAATCGTCGGTCGTGCCAGTCTTCCCCGCGGCGGAGACGGTGAGCGCCGAGCGATTTGGCTTTTGCGGCGGTGCCGCTCGTGACGACATCCCGAAGGATCTCGTCGGTGATGGCGTCGGCTGGTGGGGCGATGGCCTGGATCGAAGCGCCGGTCGCCTTGTAGATCGTGCGTCCCGTGCGGTCGACGACTCGGTCGACGACGAAGGACTGGCGACGCGTCCCGCCGCTGGGGAACGTCGTGTAGGCGGTGGTGATGTCCTTCAGCGTCGCCTCGAACGCGCCGAGGTAGGTGGCGGGATTTGGCGCGATCTCCCCGAGACCGACTCGGGCGGCTAGGGCAGTCAGCGCGGGAAGGGTGGCAAACTCCCCGACGCGGACGGCCATCGTGTTACGCGACCGGATGAGTCCGGTGGCGGCTGGGAGCAGACCCGCATCGCCGCCGTCGGAGTTCTCCGGCGACCAGTTTGATTTGATGGAAGCGATCTCGCCGGTGCGGATCGGGCCGTCGTCGACCAGCGTGCCGGGGAGCAGACCGGCTTCGAACGCGGCGGCGTAGATGAATGGCTTGAAGGTGGATCCGACCTGACGCTTCGCGAGGAGCGCGCGGTTGTAGCGACTTTCGCGGTAGTCGCGGCCACCCACGATCGCGAGCACGCCGCCCGTGGCGTTGTCGATGGCCACGAGGGAGCCTTGAAGATAGGCGGGGTAGCCTTTTTCCGGATCATAGGCCGCCCGCGTCGGGTGGCCCCAGCCGCTCGACGATTCCATCTCGGCGAGGTGATTTTCGACGGCGGATTGGGCGATGAGTTGCAGGCGGCGATCGATGGTGGTGTAAATCTTCAGACCGCCTCGAGCCATCACGTCGGGCGCCAGGACGATCCGGAGATCGCGAATGACGGCGTCCATGGCATAATCCTCCTGCACAACTGGCGGGAGACGTTTGGCAGCGGGCATCCGTTCGGCCCGAGCAGCGTCCGCTTCGGCGATCGAGATGAGTTCCAATTCCTCCATCCGAGCGAGCACTTGATCACGCTGGGTGATGGCTTTTGCGGTGTCTTCGAGCGGGCTAAAGCGATTGGGACTCCGAATGAGGCCGGCGAGGATGGCGGCTTCCGACAGACTGAGGTCCTTGGCGTTCTTGCCAAAACATGCCCGCGAGGCAGTTTCGATGCCGTAGAGACCGCGACCGTAGAAAATGCGGTTCACGTAGGCTTCGAGGATCTCGTCCTTCGTCAGTTCGCGCTCCATCCGCAGGGCCAGGAGGGCTTCGATGATCTTGCGCTCCCAACGGTTTTCCGAGAGTTCGAAAGAGTTCCGCGCCAACTGCTGCGTGATCGTGCTCGCTCCCTCCTCGACTTCGCCGGACCGAATGTTGGTGATCGCTGCCCGGATGATCCCGCGCGCGTCGACGCCCGGATGGGTGCGAAAACGATCGTCCTCCCGGGCCAGCAAGGCGTCCTGGAAACTGCGCGACACCTCCGCGAGCGGCACCACGTAGCGCGTCTCGCCTTGCAGCCGACTGTAACGGCGCCCGGTCCGGTCGAAGACTTCCGAAATCGCCGGGATCGCGGAGATCTCGGTGAGATCGAACGAGTCGGCAATCTCCTGATAGTGCCGATAACGCGGGTAGAGAATCGCCGCCGCAACGATCGCCGCGACGGCGGCGAGAGCGGTCAGAATGATGGCGATTCGGACGAGGCGGTGTTTCATACCTCAATTGAACGGGATCAAGCGGCCTGTTGAGCGTGCCAATCGTGATAGATGAGCGGCGAGATCTCCGACGGCTTGATCTCGCTGCGACCACCCCAGAAGACGTTCGTGTAGGAAACGGGGATCCCGACCTCGACGAGATGGTCGTCGATGGCAGCCTTGTGTGCCAGAAGACGGTCGCGATCCGTGCCGTGAGCGACGGCCATGATGTTGACGTCGTTGAATTCCGAGCCGCCTTCGCGCCAGTAGCAATGCGTCAGGATCTCGTGACGCCCAATCTCGGCTCCGGCTTCGATCTCGCGCCCCGCGGGGACCGCCCAGTGAAAAAGTCCGTTGAACCGAGTAACGCGGACCCCGCCTTGCGATGGCTTCACGTGCTCGAGAAACGTCGAAAATCGCCCGATCACCTTGCGTTCGTTCAGCGACTCGGCCACGCGGCAGAATTCGTCGAGTGAGACGCCCGCGGCGGCAGCCCGACGATCCCAAGCGGGCTGCAGTGATTTCGTCGGGTTCGAACTCGCGCTTAAGTTCAAGGAGAATGGTCCACTCCGCGTCCGTGAGGTGGACGGCCTCGACCTTGAGCATGCTGGCGGGTGCGGCGGCGCGGTCCCCGTATTCGATCGTCTTGCGGCGGACGTGGCCCACGCCGAGCGCGAAAATTCCCTTGGCAGGCATGAGCCGGTAGGATTCCGCACCCGTTAGGCGGAGAAGCGCGTCGCAATGCTCGGACAGCTCACGGCCCGCGGGAACCTTCACGGTCGTCCAGAGCTTGTAAGCCTGGCCGGGGATCTTCGCGTCGGTCGAGCGGATGACCACGTGCCCGGAGAAGGGGTCTTCCTTCGACATGAACTCGAACGTCGCGTCCAGGAGATCGGCGGGGACTTTCCACGCCACGAGCGCGCCCTCGGCGAGGTTCGTTGCGATGAGCGTCTGGCGCACCCGGCGGATCGTGCCCGCCTCGAGCATGGCCCGGATGCGGGTCGTGACGGTTTCAAAGTCGACGCCGGACAGCCGAGCGATTTCCGCGAAGGGTTCGCGGCAGAAGCCTCGGATCTTGTCTTCGGAAACGGCGAGAATGCTGGCGTTGGTCGGGTCGTCGTGCTCGATGGGTATCATGAAAAGGCAGGTAGTATCGCCCAATTACCCGCGTCCGCAAGGACTCGGGCCGTGCTCCGATCACGGACGGGCGACGGCGTGGGTCGCGTCCGCCATCGGGCGCACGAAGTCGGCGATCTTGTCTGCAAGATCGAGATCTTCCGCGTGCTCGGCGATCCGCCGGACGATGGCGCTGCCGACGACGACCGCATCGGCGTGATGGGCGACGGAGGCAGCTTGCTCGGGATTGGAAATTCCGAACCCGACGGCGATGGGAAGTTCGGTGTGGCGTCGGAGCTCGGCGACCTGCGCAGAAATTGTTTCGGAGAGCGCCGTCTGCTCACCAGTGACGCCCTCCCGCGAGACGTAGTAGATGAATCCGTCGGCGGAGGTGGCGATCTGCGCCATCCGGACGGGTGGGGTGGTCGGCGCGATGAGCCGGATTGCTTTGAGGCCGTGGGTGCCGGAGAGATCGGCGTTGCGAGCCGCCTCGTCGGGTGGGAGGTCGAGAATGAGGACGCCATCCGCTCCCGCCGCCGCTGCTTCCTCGTGAAAGCGCTCGAAGCCGAACGTGTAGATCGGATTCAGATACGTGAAGAGGACGATGGCGAGATCAGGACAGCGGTCTCGGATCTCACGGAGGGCTTCGAGAAGATTGGTGACGTTCGTCCCGGCGGCGATCGCCCGGCCCGCGGCGGCTTGGATGGTCGCTCCGTCGGCGAGGGGATCGGAGAAGGGGACGCCGAGTTCGAGGACGTCAACACCACTTGCTGCGAGCGCACAAGCGATGTCGACCGTGGCCTCTCGACTGGGATCGCCCCCGGTGATGTAGGCGATGAAGCCGGCTCGATGGTCCGCTTTCAGGCGGGCGAAGGTTGTGTCGATCCGGTTGGGCATAAGGGTGATCCCGCTGATGAGCGGTTGAAAAGTCCACGGGATGCTCCGGGGCTTGTCAAGCGCGGTGGGTTCGGGAGGGTAACGGAAGGAGACCCGCGGGTCGGCGGACCTTTGTTGCCTTCACTTTCACGGGTGGGGCGACAATTCGGCCGTTTTAGCGAACTTCGATCTTCTCCATCGGAATGAGGCGCTGGAGGGCATCGGAAAGTTCCCACTTCCGCCAAGCCGTCCGGTTCGCCGTGGCTTTGCGAACCATGTCGACGTAACCTTCTGAGGTTTGGCGAAATTCCTCCGGCGTGCGAGCTCGGGCGGAGGACAGTCGTTTTTCATCAAAGACAAGCAGCCACCAGCCACCAATGGCGTTGTTTTCTCGAGAAGGTGTCGCTCGGATCGTCAACGCTCCTTTCGTCCGGCTCCCGCCCTTGGTGTCTAGGTCGTAGAGGGCTTTGATCTGATCGAGGTCGGTGAGGTAAGAAGCGAGAAACTCGCGGCAGTGCGCGAGCACTTCCTGACTCGGCTTAGTTCTGGAATCGTGCCCAATTTCGATGGCAGCTGGTTTAGCCGGATCGCCGTAGATATTGAGCACGTAGTTGGCATTCGCTCGAAACGAGAGGTAGGGAACGTTCTTCAACGAACCAGATTCGATGACGGTCGCTGGAACGTTTTTGAGGGTGGTCACCCAATCCTCCGCGTAGAGGTCGGAGAGCGGTATCCACCAGACGGGAAGCTCGTCCTCCGCCAGCATCTGGCTCACGGGGAGATTCGCGGTGATGCCATCGTAGATCCGCCGGATCGCTCGCTTGGGGTAAACAACCGTGCCTTCGCCAATGCGCATGATGACTTGATCCTTCGACTGCGCGACGATGGTGCCTTTCACGCGATTTCCACTCTTGAGCAGCACCTCATCGACGGCACGGGCTGGAGAGAGCAGGACTAAAATCGCGACCGTGAGGACGGCAAGTTTGCGCTGCCGGACAATGGTGGGTATGCCTTGGAGCCAATTCATTGTCACCGTCTTACGCCGAACGATCATGCCGCTTAAGCTTTCTTTTCTCTTTTTGACCTCATTCGCCGTCATCGGCTGCGTCTCGCTGCCGCCGCCGCCTACGCTTGCCCCGGACGCGGCCGCCGATGGTCGGTCGGTCGAGACGGGAAAGTTCTGGTGGGGCGTCTCGACCAGTGGCTACCAGACCGAGGACCGCGTCGCGAAACCCGGGCAGGCTGGCTACTTTCAGACGGACTGGGATCTCTACATCGAGCGGGGCAGCGCGCCCGAGCGCGGGCAGGGGACCTTTTCGTGGACGGAGTTCGACCGGGACATCCGGCTCCTCAAAGCCATCGGGGTCAATCACTACCGCTTCGGAGTGGAGTGGGCACGGGTCGAACCCAAGCCGGGCGTCTACAACGAAGCGGCGATCAAACGCTACGTCGAGATGGCCCGGCGGACCCGGGCTGCCGGGATCGAACCGATCGTGACGCTGTGGCACTTCACGTTTCCAGACTGGCTGACCGACTTTGACAACCCGAGCAAATCTCACTGGCTGCACCCGCTGGCCGATCAACACTGGCGCGACTACGTCACGCGGATCACGGCCGCGCTGGCTCCGACAGTCCGCACATTTGTGCCGCAGAACGAGCCGAATGGCATGCTGCCGCTCTCGTATCTCGCCAATCATTGGCCGCCGAGCGCGTTACTAAACACCTTCGCTTACCGGCGCGCACTCGATGCCGCTGTTGTCCAATTTCGCGAAGCGGCGCAAATTATTCGCGAGATTCGACCAGACGCCATCATCATGAGCGTTCAGGCGCTGCCATGGTGGAAGCGGGACCGGATCTGGGATCCGACTGGGATGGTTTACAATGCCATGCGCCGCGTCTGTTACGACCATTTGGACGGAATCTACGACGTCTGCGATATCGTCGGCTTCAACTACTACTACAGCCAGAACGCGACCTTCGCTGATTTCTTCTACGCCGGGCGTGGCGAGAAGAGTGAAAGCTATACGCAGATGGGTTGGGTGATCGATCCCGAGTCTTTCTACAAGCTCATCATGGACGTCTGGGGGCGCTACCAAAAGCCCATGGCCATCATGGAAAACGGCATCGGCACGCTCAACGAACAGAAGAAAATCAAATACCTCCGCGACCACATCAATCAATTGCGTCGCGCCATGGCCGATGGCGCGGATATGCGCGGTTATTTCGCTTGGACGCTTGTCGACAACTATGAATGGCACGAGGGCTATGACGCTAACTTTGGACTTTCGATCATGGATCCCGACACCAAGGAACGAACCCTGGAACCATCCGGCATCTTCTACGGCAACTTGATCGAGCGCTTCGGGAATCTGCGGTCGCGAATTCAGTAAGTCTAATTCTCCTCTCAAGACCACCGTAGCCGTTCGACTCTCGAAACCGTCTTCGATTAGTCAGCTTAAGTCTACTTCGGCGAGAGGTGCATCGGGAGGACTTCGGAAGAAGATCTGAATCCGCGTTACGAACAACTTCGATTGCTGAAGCAACTGTCAGTTGGCATCTCAACAATTCACTTTGTTATTCACATTCCTGTAAATCTCTCGCGCTGAGTGCATAATCTATAACCTCATACAATATATGTCATGTATAGGTTAATAGTCAGCGGTGGAGCGGGCGATCAAGCGATCTGATTGGTGAGTTCCCGGAGCCCGTTTGCGAGCGACTCTCGGGCTTGGTTGCAGTGTTGGATCATCGCTTTGAAGTCCCACCACTTCGTTGGACGAACGAACAGATAGCCGAGAAGCCGCAACGTGCCGATAATTGGTCGGCGGGCGGCGTCCGTAAGAATCTCGGATGGCACGACCAGGCTTGAGCGAACGTCGTCGCTGATAACTCGCAGCGCGACTGCCGGGACCGCGCGACGTCGGCACACTTCGAGGATGGTCGCTGTCTCCATGTCCACGGCCTCGGCACCCGTCCGATCGGCGAAGGCTCGCTTTTGGCTCGGATCGACGAGGACGTCGTCGCTTTCAAGTAGCCTAACGGACTGAGCGAATTCGGACAGCTGCTGCCCACCAAATTCGTTTGGCCCAATCGTGACCAGATCGCCGATGGCTAGACCGTCGACCAACCCGCCCGCGAAACCTGAGGCGATGACGTGCGAAAATTGGCCGGAGTTTAAGGCGACCTCAATCGCTCTCCGGGCGGCGACGGAGCCAACGCCCGTGTGGAGACACGAGATCCCGGTCTGCCCCGCGATTTTGGCGCGGAAATTGGCACTTTCGAATGGAATGGCAAAAGTGACGAGGATCACGGGTGGATCTCGACGGTCAAAATCTCGGTGTCCCCTCCCCGCGCTGCGCCGGGGTTAAAATCGACCTTATCCCCGTTCAGCGCCCCGCGAAGCGCGTCCCCCTGGCCAGCGGGAACGATCACGGACCAGCGGCGGAGCGGTTTTTCGTCTGCCGACGAAAGGTCGACGACTGAGGCCCCGGCCATCTTGGCTACGTCCAGAAATCGTGCGGTCTGCGCCTCGACGCTCGAGCTTTCACTGGTTTTGAGCACAATGACTCGATCGGAATCGAGTTTGATTCGATTCCCGGCAAGCGCTTCTTCCGCGATGGACTCCAGCGACGCTTGAAGTGGAGCGCTCGCCGCCGGGTTGAAAGTCGCGTTTTTGGCGGTCGAATCGGCGCGGAAATAATAGCTAATCGCCACCACGGGAATGACCAATGCAAGCAGCACGATCGCGATGAGGATTCCGACCTGCGGCGAGAAGCGAAAAGGCGGCAGGGCTGGCTCGTTGGCTTCGGGCATACTTAGTAAGTCAGAGGCTGCGGCGTCCGGCGAGTGCGCGCTGAAGGGTGAGTTGGTCGGCGTGCTCGAGTCCCCCGCCGGCCGGGAGGCCCTGCGCGATCCGGGTGACCGGCACGGACGATGCTTTGAGCACGTCTGCGAGGTAATTGGCGGTCGCCTCGCCCTCGACGTCAGAACTGAGCGCCAGAATGAGTTCGGTCGGGCGCTCGGTCTTCACGCGTTGGACGAGGGAGTCGATGCGGAGATCGTCGGGGCCGACGTTGTCCAACGGAGCGAGCCGTCCGCCGAGGGAATGGTAGCTCCCACGAAAGGACGCGGTCCGCTCGATGGGTAAGATGTCGGTTGCGGTCTCGACGACGCAGATCTCCCGTCCGCTCCGGTCGGGTTCCGAGCAGATCTCGCAGAGCGATTCGAGGCTGAAGAATCCGCACCGCTCGCAGGATTTGACCGTACCCGCGGCGTTCGTTAGCGCGGTGGCCAACCCGTCTGGTCGGGCGTCGGCGTTGGTGGTGAGCCAGAGGGCAATGCGCTCGGCGCTCCGCGGACCAATGGATGGCAGGCGGCGGAGTTGCCGAGAGAGCTCGCGAAAGGGCTCTGGGTAATCGACGGCCTTCACGCGGAGGTCACGCGATCTCGACGAGCGACTGGACCGAAGCGGGGCGGACAGGTTCGCCGCGCCGCGCGCGCTCGGCGCGAAGGATAAAATTATCGAGCGCGGGGTCGGGAATCCCGCGAATCCGAGCTTTCTCGAACTCGGCCAACGCGGCGCTCCAATTCTGCTCGCGGTAGTAGATCGCGCCTCGCCAGAAATGGTCCCGATTTTTGCACCCCTCGGGTGAGAGTGCGCCCTTGGTCGTGAGAAGTTCGTAAAGCTCGATCCGCTCGTTGCTTTCCCGTCGCAGCATGTCGATGGGCCTGGCCTCAAAATCGTCACGGGCGTCCGCCAAGGTGTCGGGTCCCATCAGAATCCGGCACCCGTAGTTTGCGCACGCGGCGCAGAGGCGGCGGGCAAACTCCACGGTGGGACCGGCCACGCTGAAAGCACCGAGCCGACGACCGCCGTATGCACCCACGATCATCGGCCCGGAATTGATCCCGACCCGGAAGTCGAGGCGTCGGTGCCAGCGGGTGTCGCACTCGCGGTTGAGCGCGTCGATGCGATTGGCGAGTTCGAGGGCGGCCGAACAGGCGGCACTCCCGTGATCTTCGCGCGGAAGCGGCGCTCCGAACACGACTCGCAGACTCTCACCGTTGCATTCGTCGAGGTAGCCGCCGACGTCGACGAGGTAGTCGGACGCTGTTTTGAGGTAGAGGTTCGTGAGTTCGACGTATTCGTCGGGATTCAAAGATTCGGTGAGTTCAACGTGGTTGTGAACTTCACAGACGACGACCGTCGCCTCTTGGTCGGTGCCGGCGAAGGCGAGCGGGACGCTCGAGTCCACCAGGCGGTGGAACTCCTTGGTCGACAGGCGGCGACCGAAGAGGCGCTGCAGGATCTTCTTGCGCGCACCGGATTCGCTTCCTCCGTAAAAGGCCCCAATGGCGAAGCTGACGATGACGGCTAAAACCGCTTGGTAGGGCGAGAGAAAATTTCCGAAGAGGGCGAGAACCACGGTGCCAGACAGCAGGAGAAACGCCGTTGCCCCGGCAATGAACGTCTTTCCAACGGGTCGCGTGACGTCGACCGTTGTCCACGCAATGGCGAAGGCGAGCACGGCGGCGAGACCATAAGACCAGCCACGATTCAGCAAGGCGAGGCTGCCGTCCGGGGCGAAACGCGTGAGGAGGTCCGCCGTCGCGACCTCGAGAGTGCGCAGCCAGCCGGAGGCGTCCAGGAGGAGGAAGGCGCACGTCGCGACGACGCCGATGATGATCGTTGCTTTGAGGAGTCTCATTCGGGAGCCGTGGATGCTGGCTCACTTGGGCGGACATTGCGATAGGATTCCACGACCCAGTCGCTCAACACTCCGTCGGGGTCGTCCGCGGCGCGCAGAGGAATGAGAAATTCAGACCGTCCGCTGTTTTTACGAATGAGCTGAAGACCAAATTGGTAGTCTTTGAAGAGCGTCTCGCACAGATCGCGGATGCCCACATTCTCCCGCACGGCCCGCGCCACGAGTGCCTCGACAGCGTCGGGTTCGAACTGGATCGAGAGATTGTACTGGTCCTGAAATCGCTCCGCAAATTGATCGACGATGGTCGCCAGCGAGCGCTCTTTCTCGGCGTGCCCAGTCTCGAGCAGCGTGCGGAGCGAGGTGGCTGGATCGTCGACGAGCTGATCGGTTACGGCGAACGACGTGATCCCGGACTCCGGGAGTTCGTATTTGAAGTCGCGCATGAGCCGCTCGCAGACCGTCAGCAGCCCGCGCGCTCCGGTCCGCTCCAACTCCGCCCGGCCCGCAATGCGGCGCAGCGCTTCATCTTCGAAAAGTACCTCGATTCCGTAGGCTTGAAAGGCCCGCTCGTATTGGCGAATGATACTTCCCTCCGATCGTCGCAGGATCTGAAACAGATCTTCCGCCGTGAGCGACTCGCAGACGACCCGCACCGGCAAGCGGCCAATGAATTCCGGCTCCATGCCGTAAGCGACGAAGTCCTGGGTCGTGGCCTCGGCTAGCAGATTCTCCCCGTCAATCAGCGAAGTTGGGTCGGCCCCGAAGCCCACGCGCGACTGCTTCAGGCGCTCCCCCACCCGGTCCGACAGCTTGTCAAAGGCACCGCTCACGATGAAGAGGACGTGGCGGGTATTGATTGATTCCCGCTTCGACTTCTTGCCGGTCTGACCGCGCTGCATTTCAAAGGCCGCCTGGAGTTGTCCCTGGATGTCCATCGGATTGCGCGCGGCAACCTCGGTCTCCTCCATCAGCTTGAGCAGCGTCGTCTGCACCCCGCGACCGCTGACGTCGCGCCCGCCCGCGCCACCGGACGCCGCAATTTTATCGATCTCGTCGATGTAAATGATCCCGTGCTCGGCGAGCGCGATGTCGCCGTCCGCCTTCGTGACGAGCTCGCGCACGAGGTCCTCGACGTCGCCGCCCACGTAGCCAGTTTCGCTGAATTTCGTCGCGTCCGCCTTGACGAACGGCACGCCGATCAGCTCGGCGACGTGCTTGACGAGGTAAGTCTTCCCGACGCCGGTCGGCCCGACGAGGATGACGTTCTGCTTCGAGTATTCGATGGACGCGTTCTCGTCTTCCTGCAGCAATTTATCGGCGTAGCGGGCGTGGTTGTAGTGGTCGCACACCGCGATGCTGAGAACTTTCTTAGCTTCGTCCTGCCGGATGACGTAGCGGTCGAGGTGCCGCTTGATGTCTCGCGGCGTGTAGTTGAATTCAAACAGATCCAGTTTCTCCTCGATGGATTCGCCCCCACCATCCCCCGCAGGTTCAACCGGTTCGGTCGTCGTCGAGACGTTCGGGCCAAATCCAGAGCGGAGAAATTCCGTAAGCTTCTGCTGGATCTGCTCAGGCGTGAGATTCGGTGGCTCGTTGCTGCTCATGCCGTGAACGTATCGAGGGGTCCTCAGCTGTCCACGGGGGAAATTTTTCTCACCCTCTCTCAGGTTGCGCCTCCCGGAGTCCCGGCCCGCCACGCTTCGGAGCGGAGGGCCGTTGGCGAATGCCCGGTCGCGCGCTTGGCGAGTCCTCCGAGAAATCGAAGGGTTTCTCCAATCGGCGGTGAACGCGAATGAGAGCATTTTCGGGCGGGTTCGACGAAGCAGCGAAAGTCCGTTGCCCGTGCGCGATTGCGGGCGGCTGCGCTCCGGCCTTTGGCTCGAAAAAGCTGAGCTAAGCTCAGCGGTTCCGCGCCTCGGTCACGAGGGAATCCATGAGTCGCTTGATCCCAGACCCCGTCGTCGTCTTGGCCTTCGCTTGCTTTACCTTCGTCTCAAACCCCGCCAGCGCCGTAGCCCCGCTCACCTTCGCAGCTTCTTTTTTGAGGGCTTCGTAAAGCGCGTAATCCGCTAGGTAAGGTTCGACGACCGGCTTGAAAGCGGCGATCCAGCCATTCGGCGGCGCGGGGTCACTCGCCTTGAAGGCGATCAAAAACGGTGCCGCATCGCCGGGTTCGCCGCTCTCCCAATCCTTCAGCCCAAAGGCGAAGAGGGCAAAGGACTCAAACGTCTTGCTGGAATAATTATTGGCCGTCCCGGGAAGAATCGACCGTGGCGCCGCCATGAGCCGGCCCAACTCGACGAAAAAGTTTGCGAGCTTCTGATCGCCGGATTTCGCGCTGAAGAGTCCGCCGGACTCCAAGCGCGCAAAGACTTCTTTCGAGGTCCGGGTGTCGCCGGCCATCAGAGCGGAAAGCCCGTGCAGCGCCACTGCCCAATTCTCGCTCGGCTGCCGTCCCGCCGCCTGCTCGACGGCGAAGGCGTAGGTCTCCTGCGCCCGCGCGTAGTCCCCGGCGATAAATTGCTCCCGCCCCGTCGCGATGGATTCGTTGAACGCGTCCACCGACAGCGTCGCGGACGAGTTCTCGCCGTCCGTCCCGTCCCCGGCAAAAACGCTGTCGCGAAAGATGTAGAGCGCGATGCCGCCAGCGAGCACGAGCAGCAACGTCGCCATCCAGACGATCCCGATCACCGTCCGCGTCTGCTTCGATTCGACCTGCACCCGCTCTTTTTTTCGGATCGGCTGCTTCGCTTTTTCCATCAGCGTGTCCCGGGCGTAGCTCAAATGCCCGATCAGCTCTTCGTAGGACGCGTAACGGTCGTCCGGATCCTTTTGCAGCATCCGGTTGATCACGTAGGCCGTCTCGCTCGACACGTCCGGCGCGAAGGCCTGTAGGCTCACCGCCTGACTCTTGATGTGTTTGAGCGCTACCATCGACGCCGTCGAAGCCTCAAACGGCGGTCGCCCCGCGAGCGCATGAAAAAGCGTCCCGCCCAAACTGTACAGATCGCTCCGAAAATCCTCCGGTCGGTTATCGAGCTTTTCTGGAGCAATGTAATACGGCGTCCCCCAGATCTCGCCCCGCTCCTGCGCTTCCTCGATGAGCAATAGCGCGAGGCCGAAGTCCACGATCTTCGCCGTCGTCGCGTCCGCGAAAAGGATGTTCCCCGGCTTCACGTCCCGGTGGAGTAGCCCCCGATCGAGTGCCGCCTGCAGGCCCTGCGCAATCTGGATTCCCACGCCCAGCACCTGGGCTTCCGACACTTTCCCCTGGAGCGTCATCAGATCGTCGAGCGACCCTTTTTCCACCAGCTCCATGGCGAGATAAAATTGCCCATGATCTTCTCCGAACGAAAAAACCTTCACCACGTGCGGATGATTGATCGACGCGGTGATCCGCGCCTCCTGTTCGAGTTTCTCCCAATCCGACTCCGTCGACCCCGCTTCTTTCTTGAGAATCTTGAGCGCCACCGACCGCTGCAAGTTCAGGTCGTTCGCTTTGAAAACGGACCCCATCCCGCCCTCGCCGACCAACTCGAGCAGCGTGAAATTGTTAAACTGCCGCCTCGCCCGCATCCCCTCCCCGCAATTCGGACACGACACCTCGGAGAATGGCATCTCATCCGTCACGTCCACCAGCTGCCCGCACGACGGACAAGGTTCGATAATCTGGGAGGTCGCTTCCGACATGCCGATGCATTAGCATCCCAAGTTCCTCGGAGCAATCGCCGAAACCCACACCCATGTCCACCGAACCCATCACCGTCAGCGCCGAAAACGCTGGCATCCGCTTCGATCAATTTCTCGCGACCCGACACGCCGATTTTTCTCGGTCGCGAATCCAGACCCTCATTCGCTCCGGACACGCCAGGCTGAACGGCGAGACCTCTCGCCCCTCCGAGTCCCTCCGCGAAGGCGACACCCTCACGCTCGAAGTCCCGCCCCCGGTCCCGACGGAAAGCGCCACCGCCGAAGACATCCCGCTCACGATTCTTTACGAAGACCCCGACCTCCTCGTCCTCGACAAGCCAGCCGGGCTCGTCGTTCATCCCGGCGCGGGCAACGCGACCGGCACGCTGGTCAACGCCCTCCTCCACCACTGCCGCGGTCTCTCCGTCATCGGCGGCGAGGAGCGCCCCGGCATCGTCCACCGCCTCGACAAAGAGACCAGCGGCTGCCTCGTCGTCGCCAAGAACGACCCTGCCCACAACTCGCTCGCTGCCCAATTCGCCGACCGCACCGTCGAGAAAATCTACCTCGCCGTTGTCTACGGCACGCCCCGACGGCCCAAGGGCGAGATTACCGCAGCCATCGCCCGCCACCCCGTCCACCGTCAGCGCATGGCCGTCTCCGACCACGAATCCGCCCGGCCCGCCGTCACGGAATGGACCTCGCTTCTGACTCAGGACAAGCTCTCCCTCATCGAGTGCCGCCCCCGCACGGGCCGAACCCATCAGATCCGCGTCCACCTCAAGCACATCGGTCTCCCGCTCGCCGGCGACCCGGTCTACGGCAAGCGCGGCCAATTCACCCGCCACCTCCTCCACGCCCACCGCCTCACCTTCGACCATCCACGCACCGCCGAGCGCCTCACTTTCACGGCTCCCATTCCCGTCGATTTTCCGCTCGCCCCGCCTCCGGAATCCGCCGAAAACTAAACGCAAGATGGATCCCTTCCACCGCGCCGTCGCCACCGCCCTCCCCCTCCTGGAAAACCTCCGAGACGGCATGTCCGCCGCTCCGCGCACCACCCGCCACACCCTCCACCGGCTCAAGGAAGCCGCCCACGCCGCGAGAATCGCCGCGCCAGCGGCTCGACCCCCAACGACATCCGCCCCAGCGGATCGAAAATCGAGCTTCCGACCTTCGACCTTCGACGGGAGCTCCGCGACCTCCCCCGACATTCTCCCCACCCGCACCTGGACCCTCCCAGACCTCCGCTCCGCCGCCGTCGCGTGTACCGAATGCGACCACCTTGTCCGCAGCCGCACCCACGTCGTCTTCGGCGTCGGCAACCCCCAAGCCGACCTCATGTTCATCGGCGAGGCCCCCGGAGCCGATGAAGACGCCGAGGGCGAACCTTTCGTCGGCAAAGCCGGCCAACTCCTCACCAAGATCATCCAAACGATGGGCTTCACCCGCGACCGTGTCTACATCGCCAACGTCCTCAAATGTCGCCCCGACCTCCCGCCCGGCGAATCCGGCAACCGAAAACCCAAGCCCGCCGAGATGGCGACCTGCTTCCCCTGGCTCGGCGAGCAAATCCGCCTCATCCAACCCAAAGTCCTCGTCGCCCTCGGAGCGACCGCCACCGAAGGCCTCCTCCGCGAAAAACAACCCATGCGCGACCTTCGCGGCCAATGGCTAACTTACGAAGGCATCCCCACCATCGTCACCTACCACCCCGCCTACCTCCTCCGAAACCAGTCCATCACCGAAAAACGCAAAGTCTGGGAAGACATGCTCGAAGTCCTCAAGAAGCTCAACCTCCCCATCACCGAAAAGCAGCAGAAGTTCTTCACTTAGCCGAGGATTTCTCGCCCCCTTCCGCGAAAGTCCGCGGGCAATCCATCACCCCCGAAGCTCCCCCACAAACTCCCCGATCCGCCCCATCGCGACCTTGATCTTCTCCAATCCCGTCGCGTAACTGCACCGCACGTGCCCCTCCCCGCAAGCACCAAACGCGGTCCCCGGCACCACCGCCACGTTCTTCTCCCTCAGCAAACGGATCGAAAATTCCTGACTGCTCAACCCCGTCGATTCAATTTTCGGGAAAACGTAGAACGCCCCCCGCGGCTTAAGGCAATCCAGCCCGGCCTCGTTCAGCGCGCTCACCGCGTAGTTCCGCCGCCCCTCGTATTCCCCCCGCATCTTGGCCACCGACGGCCCGCCCCGCTCCAGCGCCTCAATGGCCGCGTCCTGACTCGTGATCGAAGCGCAGAGGATCGAATACTGGTGGATCTTCATCATCGCATCGATGATCTCCCCCGGCCCGCAAGCGTAGCCAATCCGAAAACCAGTCATTGCGTAAGCCTTCGACATCCCATTGAGCAGCACGGTCCGCTCCCGCATCCCCGGAAACGAAGCTAGGCTCACACATTTGCCACCGTCGTAAGTCAGCTCGCTGTAGATCTCGTCCGTCAGCACCAGCAGGTCCCGCCGCACGCACACCTCCGCCAGCGCCGCCGCATCCGCTTCGGTCAACGTCGCGCCGGTCGGATTTGTCGGGAAATTCAGCATCACCACCCGCGTCCTCGGCCCGATCGCCGCCTCCAGATCCGCGGCCTTGAGCACAAACTCGTCCTCCGCCCCCGTCGGAATCGCCCGCGCCACCCCGTGGGCCAGCAGGACGCTCGGGTTGTAAGACACGTAGCACGGCTCGTGATACAGCACCTCGTCCCCCGGGTTAAGCATCGCCCGCAGCGCCGTATCGATCGCCTCCGACACCCCGACCGCCACCAGCACTTCCGACTTCGGATCATACCGCAACCCAAACGACCGCCCGACGTAGTCCGAGATGGCCTGACGCAGCCGCGGCAACCCCAGATTCGACGAATACCCCGTTCGTCCTCGCTCCAGCGAATAAATGGCCGCCTCGCGGATGTGCCACGGCGTGACGAAGTCGGGCTCGCCGATCCCGAGCGAAATCACGTCATCCATCGATTGGACGATTTCGAAAAAATCCCGGATTCCCGACTTAGGGATTGTCCGGATGTGATCCGCGACCCGGCTTCTCACGGCGAGACCGGCAAGCGTTCCGCGGTCGGCTCCTGATGGTGAAACGTCCCGTTCTCCTTGTAGGTCTTGAGTCTAAACCGCGTCGCGGTGGAGAGCACCCCCTCGATCGTGCTCAGCTTCCGAGCCACGAAGTCCGCGACCTCCCGCAGATTTCCCGCCTGCACTTGAATGAGCAAATCATAGCCCCCGCTCATGAGGTAACAGCTCTGCACCTCCTCGAACTTCGCGATCCGGGACGCGATCCGGTCAAATCCTCCGTCCCGCTCCGGCGTGATCTTCACCTCGATCATCGACGTCACCAGATCCGGCGACCATTTGTCGCGGTTGATCACGGTCTGATACCCCACGATCACCCCGTCTGCCTCCAACTCGGCCACCCGGGCGTTCACTTCGTCAACCGAAAGGTCGAGCAAACGCCCCACGTCTTCACGCGGCATCATTGGATTGTGTTCAAGAAGATCGAGGAGCGACTGCATGGGAAAACGTCCGACGATGCATTTCTCCGCAATCCCATGCAATCCGCATTGTGAAATGAAACAAATTCGCCTAAAACCTCCGTCATGCCCGCTGCAAAAAAGAAAACCACCGCCAAGAAGCCCGCCACCAAGAAAGCTTCGCCAACCCAAGCCGCCACGACCGGCGTCAAAAAAACTGCCGCCGCCGCGAAGAAGAAAGCCACCATTCCCAAGACCGCTTCCGCCAAGGCCAAGGCAACCAAAGCCATTCCCGCGGACCGCGAACAGAGGCTCGCCGAGCAGGCCCTCAGCCTCGTTGATCAAGCTGCCGCCGTCCTCCGCGACCGCATTCGTGACGGAGCCACCCAAACGGCCAAAGGCCGCATCGCCGCAAAAAAGAAGGCCAACACCCTCCTCACCCGAGCCAGTGGCAACCTCAACAAAGCCGTCGACTCCGGCACCGCGAACCTCCAAAAGCTCCTCGGCAAGTTATAAGAAAGGGGCGCAGCCCCGGGGAACACAATCCCTCTCGGGTGAGAGTGACGGGCGTCCCGCCCGTCACACCTTGCACGCAAGCACACCCATCTCGGTAACCACCCGCCCAACCCGGCCGTCGTGGGCACCAACCGGCACCGCGCTAACCACCTGCCGCTCAAACGCCACCCCCACCCGCGCAACCCCCAGCGGCAAATCGGCCAAAAGCCGATCATAAAACCCCCCACCGCGCCCGAGCCGCCGACCTGCGCGGTCAAACGCCAACCCCGGCACGAGCACCAAGTCCGCTTCCTGCCGATCGATCACCCGCGCGTCGGCGTCCGGTTCCCGCACACCAAAGGCACCAGTCCGTAAGTCGCCGACCCCGCCCACCTCACAAAACTCCAAACCCGCGCCCCCCACCACCCGCGGAAACCCAAACCGCACCCCCGTCGAGCCATCCCCCCACCAATCCGGCTCCGTCCCCATCGACGCAAACCCCAGCACCACCCGCGCCTCCGTTCGCGCAATCTCCGCCCGCACCTCAGCTGCAATCCGCGCCGAAGCTCCGACCCGCTCCGCCCCCGACAGCCCGCGCAAAACCGCCCGCATCGTCACCCGCATCGTTTGCTTTTGTTCGGAAATCATAGAAAACTGCCCCGCGCGATGGTTCGAAAAATGATCAAGACCAAGCTCGGCGAGCGACGCCGCCCCGAGCACCACATCACGATGAAGCCCGGCAGCGGCTGGCACAAACGCAATTTCCTCGCCGAAGTCCTCATCCCCACCCTCTTCACCCGCCGCAACGGGTCCAATCTCCAGCCCGACTTCCCCCCCATCGGCGAGAACCAAGTCTGCATCACCTGGACCGGCCACGCCTCCTTCCTCATCCAGACCGCCCGCACCTCCATCCTCATCGACCCCAACTGGGCGAAGTGGCTCAAGGTCATCAAGCGCATCAAGCACCCCGGCCTCGAACTGCACCACCTCCCCGACATCGACCTCGTCCTCGTCACCCACGCCCACTTCGACCACCTCGACAGAAAGACCCTCCGCGCCGTCGCCGACCAGCAACCCATCGTCGTTCCCGAGAACGTCGGCGGTCTGGTCAAAAATCTCGGCTTCCACGTCGTCCACGAGCTCCCCGTCGGCCAGTCCATCGAGCACGAAGACGTCCGCGTCACCATGACCCCCGCCTACCACTGGGGCGCCCGCATGCTCCACGACGTCCACCGCGGCTTCGGCGGCTACCTCATCGAAGTCGGCGGTCGCTCTATCCTCCACGCCGGCGACAGCGCCTACGTCCCCGGATTCTTCGAAAAAATCGCCGACCGCCACGACGTCGAGATCGCCCTCCTCCCGATCGGAGCCTACGAGGCCCCCAGCAAACGCGACGTCCACATGAACCCGGAGCAAGCCGTCCTCGCCTTCCAGGAACTTCGCGCCCGCACCTTGATCCCCATGCACTACGGCACTTTCCGCCTCAGCTACGAACCCCCGACCGAACCCCCCGAACGCCTCTGCGAAGCCGCTCAAAAAGTCGGCCTCCTCCAAAACGTCCACATCCTCACCGAAGGCCAACCCGTCCTCTTCTAATCCCTCAGATGGAAAAGCAGGCATCCGGCCCGTCGTGCTAGGCATCCTTGCCCGGCACCCCACCCCAAAACGCGAAGCGTCACTCCTCCCCGTCCTCCAGCACCTCCCGCAACCCGTCGTAACTCCCCGGCCGCTCGGGATTCTTCGCCAACCCGCGAATCACCCCCACCGCCCGCCGTCCCCCCTCGCCGTCATCGTCCCGCGAGAACCGCCCAAACTCTTCCCCGGCGTCGTCACCCGCCCGGTCGCTCACCACCCGCATCGCCACCATCGGCACCCCAAACGACCGGCACGCCACCACGAGCCCGAAGAGGTTCAAGTCGATCGCCCCCGCCCCGGTCCGCTCCCGCAACCCATCCCGAAAGGCATCCGAAGCGCTGAAGACCTCCCCGCTCGCCACCACGAGCGGCTCCATTTTCCCCACCGCAACCCAATCCGGCACCGCCACCTCGAACGTCGCCGCCCGCGCCATCGCAAATCCCCCGACGTTCTCCGTCCCGCGCTGATACCCCACCACCCGCTCCACCAAAAACCATTCCCCGATCTTTGCCTTCGCATCCAGTCCCCCAACTGGACCGACCGAAACCACCAGATCGCACGGATACTTAGCGAACACAGCCGACGCCGAGACAGCCGTCACCACGCACCCAGCGCCCATCCGCGCGGCCACGACCTCGTGACCCCCGATTTTCAAGATCTCGACCTCCGTCCCGCCCACCTTCGCCATCCGCCCGGCCCCACCCGCCTCCGCCCGCAAAGCCGCGAAATCCGCGTCCAAGGCGTAGAAAAACCCAACCGTCTCCCCGCGCAACGACGTCGCCAAAAGAACGAGAGAAACAAAGACCCCAAATCGCACCATCATGCCGCGAACTACCAACCGACCCTCCCGACCACAAGCCCCATCGGCGCAGCCGCATCCGGGGAGCGCACGCTTCCAGGGTGCCGTGCCGAGCTTCCAGCTCGTCACAATTGCACGCAAGCGCACCTAACCAACCGCCCACCAACGCCTTCCACCAAACACCCTTCACCCCTACTCACCCGCTCCCCGTCCAAAATAGAGCTTTCCCCTATCTTTAAGCCAACTCACCAAAACCCCTTGCTACCCCCAGCAATCACCCGTTGCCCCTCGACCCGCGGTCACGCGAAAACAATTCCTCCGCTCCGCCGCCACCCTCGGTCTCCTTGCCCCGCTCGCTGCCCTCCCCCTCCTCCGCTCCGCCAACGCCAAAAAGACCTCCAAGGCCACCCGCAACTTCCGCATCCGCGCCGTCGACCCGGCACTCTGCTCCCCGTCATTTCTCACCTATTGCCGCCAAGCCCGCTTCGACACCCCCGAATCCGCCCACGCCGCCAGCCGCCGCACCCGCCACCCTTTCGAGATCTACGAGGAGACCGTGAGCACGTAGATCCCACCACTTTGCCTGGCTCAAACCCCCTGCAGGGGCGTCGGGGCCGGGCTTCCCCGCGGGTGCACCAGCACCCCGGGGACCAATTTCCCCAAATCGTAATCACTCCCCATGACCTACCGCAAATCCCGCCGCGAGCCGCCCGCTGACAAGCGCGCGATTTCCGCCAAGCTCCGGCGGGCCAGCGAACTCCTCACCACCGACGACACCGCCGCCGCGCTCACCGAACTCAACGTCATCGCCCTCGCCGACCGCGGCCCCGCGATCCGCTCCCAAGTCGCCGCCCTCGCCGCCAAATCCGAGGCCGCCCAGGGCCGCTTCACCGCAGCCGCCAGCGCTTACGACCGCGCCGAGACACTCGCCCCCGCGGACGGCGACACCTGGCTCTCCCCCGCCCTCGGCCAAGTCCGCTCCCTCCTCCGCGCCGTCGAAGTCGACACCGCCCAAGAGCACGCCACCGCCACCCTCGCCAAAGCCGAGAAGCGCTGGGCTGAATACGAAAAAGCCGCCGGCCGCGCCGCCACCACCCTCCGCCAGGGAGCGACCTTCACCGTCGAGGCCCGCCCACCCCGGCCCAGCGTCGTCGCCTTCCGCCTCGGCCAGCAATTCTGGCAGGAAGGCGAACCCGACACCGCCGCCTTCTACTACGCTGAATCCCTCCGGATCGAACCCGACGGCGCCACCCGCGCCCGCATCGAGCTCGCCCGCCTCGCCCTCCTCAACGAGGACCCCGCCACCGCCCTCGACCTCGCCCGCCAAGCCCTCAACCTCGGCCAATTCCACGCCAAGACCCTCTCCGCCTGGCCCATCGCCATCGCCGCCGCCCGCGCGCTCGGCACCCCCGACCTCACCGACCAACTCGCCCGCGGCCTTGCCCAAGCCACTCCCACCGTCCGCGGCCGCGCCCGCCTCGGCATCGCCCGCGCCCTCCGCGAATCCGGCGACCCGACCTGGGAAAATTTCGCCAACCCCGGCCCCCGCGAAGACCCCCGCCACATCCTCGCCGCCGAGTTTGGCAAAATGAAGCTAGCCTCCGCGGTCCAGGCGGGCCGCGGCACCCGTCACCTCGTTCGCCTCGCCACCGACCTCGCCGCCACCCCCAACCTCGCGCCCCGCGAGTGGCTCGGAGCCGCCAAAGCCATCGTCACCGCCCGCCTCGCCGACGAAAAGAACCCCTCCATCAGCGGCCTCCTCACCAAAGGCACCGCCACCTACGGCCCCGCCGCCACCAACGAACTCGCTCTCGGTCTCGCCACCGCCTGCCTCGACGCCCAGCGCCCCGACCTCGCCACCCCGTTGCTGCGCGACATCATCCGCGACAACGTCGGCGACGCCACCTGGTCCCGTGCCACCTGGACCGCCGCCCGCACCCTCAAAGCAGACGGCGACCTCGAACCGGCCGCCAAGCTCTTCGATCGCCTCGCCCGCCGGGCCGAGGTCCCCGAGCGCTTCCGCCTCACCGCCCGCCTCGAGTGGCTCCGCACCGTTGTCGCCTCCGGCAACCTCGACGCCCTCGCCGGGGCCCGCGAAGAGATCCTCACCGCCGCCCGCCGCCTCGACGATTTCGAGCTCCTCCTCGACCTCGCCCGCCAGATGACCTTGGCCCCGGCGGAGATCGCCACCGCCGCCGAGGAAGTCTTCGACCGCGGCGAACGCCTCGCCCGCCGCGCCTTTCAAGCCGCCGCCCTCCCCGCCGACGCCGCCACCATCGCCTTCAAACTCTTCCGCCGCCAAAGCGACTTCGGCCGATTCGCCGCCATCACCAGTGCCTGGGAAGAGATCCCGGAGAAGAAGAAACTCTGGCTTTGGTCCCCCCAAGCCGCCCTCTGGGAAGCCATCGCCCTCGTCGCCACCGCCTACCGCGCCCAAGGCGCCCCCACCGCCGCCACCACCCTAGTAGACCTCCACCTCACCGACCCCGCCACCCCGCCCGAGGCCCTCGCCATCATTGGCATTCCGGAAGCCCTCGCCACTCTCTACGCCGGCGACCTCCCCACCGCCCTTGACGAACTCACTTGGATCGCCAATCAAGCCCCCACCCACCCCCTAAGCGCCTACGCCCACTACTGGTTCGCCCTGCGCGACCAACAATCCGGCCGCCCCATCGCCCAACACCTCCAAGCCATCCACTTGGCCCTGGGAGAAAGCCCCAGCCTAAGCTGGCAACGCGACCTCACCGCCAGAGCCAACCTCCTAACCGCCAACCTAAACCTGGAAAAAACCACTTCCCCCTACCCAAAAGAAGTCCTAACCACCCAACTAGCCACCATCAAAGAAGACCTAGCCAGATGGTAGTGCTACTTCAAGGAGCGGCGGCTTCCAGCCGCCGAAGTGGGGGAACGCAAGCGTCCCCGCGTGCGAGATGTGGCGTCCCGCCACATCAAAAGCCAACGCAAAGCGAGCCTGGGCTCTTGAGGAGCGGTCCGGCAGCCGCCGGACCGAACCAACCCAAACGCGAAGGGTCATTCAAAACGAACCTCCGTCAAGTTCTTGCCGCCCTCCTCTTCCTCACGATCTTCACCACCACCCAAGCCGCCACCATCACCAAAGGCACCACGGACGCCTACCACCCCAGCTTCGTCAGCGCCACTACCCCCAGCCCCGCCCTCATCTGGGATCGCCGCGCCACCCTCTCCGCCACTCCCCACACCTTCACCATCGCGGCGACACCCGGCATCGGCTGGCGCGTCCTCTCCGCCACCATCCCCGGTCCGAACGGAGACCCCATTCCCGTCACGCTCCCACCGCCCGCCCCCGCCCCCAACGACAAACTCAACTTCACGATCCAGCGCGACCTCACCGCCACCGCCGACACCGCCGACCTCCTCACCGTCACCTTCGCCACCCACGGCCTCAAACCCGACGGCACCCCCGATCGCACTCAGTCAGTCACCCCCGACGCCTTCATCGTCCCCGACGTCACCACCTACGATTCCGATGAAAACGACCTGCCCGACCTGTGGGAACTTGCTCACTTCGGCCACCTCGGAAACGACCCGAACGGCAATCCCGATCTCGACCAACATTCGAACTTCGAGGAATGGACCAACGGCACCGACCCCAACCACCACGACGGCGGGCCTGACTTCCGACTCATCGGTCGCTGGCAGTTCACCGAAGGATTTGGCAACACGTTTCAAGACGAGGCTTCCAGTCCGCATCCGGGCACGCTTCACGGGAACTACCAATGGCGAACGGACCCAGACGAGCGACGATACATCGAGTTTTCCGACAACCAGGCCGGTGCCACGATCGAAGCTCCCGACCTCGTGCTCGGCGATGACGGTGCGGATTTCACGGTCACCTTCTGGTTCAAACTTCTCGGACAGAATACAGGTTTCTGGCGTGAGATGATCCGAAGAAGCGGCAACGACTGGCAACGAACGTTCGCACTTTGGCTTTCACCTCATACCAGCCAGATTCATGCTCGAATCTCGGGGGTCACGAACCCGAACCTGGGAATCTGGCAGAGCGCGAACCACCTTGGTTTCATCGAATGGTCCCACGTGGCCTACGTCAAGCGCGGCGATCGTTTGGAACTCTACGTCAACGGAACGTTCGATTCGTCCGAAGTTTTCACCGAGCCGATTGTCGGCAACGACGGCCCAATCACGATCGGCAAAGCCTTCTACGAAGGTATTCACGCCGGATACGACGATCTCAGAATCTACAACGCCGCCCTGTCTCCCGAGGAAATCGCCACCCTCCAAATTGTCGCCGACGCCGACCCCGATCGAGACGGCCTCACCAACGAGCAGGAACTCGCCCTTGGAACCAACCGCAACGACCCCGACACCGACTACGACGGCAACCCCGACAACGCCGACCCCGATCCGCTCGATTCGAGTGTCTTCACCGCGATCCGCCTCGGTCACTGGAACTTCAACGCCTCGAGCTTCCTCTCCGATTCCGGCAAACCCCCGCTCATTAATGAAAACAACACCCTCGCCGTTCCCGGCATCCAAGGCCACGCCCTCGACATCCTCCCCGACGTCGCCTCCAGCCTCACCCTCGCGCACAACAACGCCGACGGCTCCGCCAACATCAATCTGCAGCGCGGCACCATTCGATTTTGGATAAAGCCATCCTGGAGTAGCGCGTCCGAAGGTGGCATTGGCCCCGGTTCTTGGGCACGCGCCCTCGAATTCGGGGGCTGGCCGCCAACCGCCCACGACAGCTACTGGGCAATCCAATTCAATCCCGAGGGCAATCTCATCTATCTTGCGAATTGGGCGCCAATAGACGGGGTTTACCATGCCGGTCTTGGGGCAAGCGCAACCATCGCGTGGAACGCGGGCGAATGGCACCAAGTCACGGCTACATATGGTCCCAGCGGCTCAAAAATTTACATCGACGACAAGGCACCGGGAATCGGCGCTCCATCCGTGCCCACGACGGCGGCAAATCGAGCGCTTCGCTTCTCCATCGGCACCAATCACTGGCAGGGTGAACGAGCCACCGGCCAAATCGACGAACTCGAAACCTTCAACTACGAACTCGACCCCGCGATAATCACCACCACCTACACCACCCAACGCACCCAACTCACCGCCCGCGACATCAACGGCGGCATCCCCCCCGACTGGGAGAACCGCTACTTCCCACCCGGCTCCGCCACCCCCATCCCAACCGATCCCGCCGCCCGACAAACGTGGCGAAACACCCCAACCTTCGGCGGCCTCACCAACGGAGAAAAAGCCGCCTACGACCTCGACCCCACCAAAGCCTCCACCAACGAAATCGGCATCGACGACGGCTGGCTCATCAAATACGGAATCGATCCGAAAGTTGCGGACCCAACCAGCGATGACGACGAGGGCGTCGGCGATGGTCTAATCCTTCGGGATGAATTTATTTATGCGACGCACCCCGATAATACCGACAGTGACAACGACGATTCGGAGGACGGAATCGACGGATGGGCACTTGAAAAATTTTTCAGCCCTAAGAGACTTTCAGAGGTCACTTACGTCCCAATCGCCCTCGGCGAACTCGGATACGACGAGGACTATCATGCATATGGTATCGACGACTTCGGCAATGTTCTCGGGAGCAAAATCACCGAATCCGGAAGTGAGAGCCGCACTCAAAGCGTGTACTTCGAACTCGCGGAAGCAACCTCCCATGACGTTCCAGTTCATGACATTTCGTTGGAGGATGGAGGCGGCCAAGGTTCAGGTTTTGAATACGTAGTTGGCATGCTAGGCTCCGGAGGAAATTTCAACCTGATGAGCAACGCTGGAAAAATTGCAGGTTGGATGATTGGCCCTGCTCCAAACATTCAAATTCTTCAGACTTGGACACTCGATGGCGGTGTCGAGACGCCAACTAAATACGACGAGATGCCCGAAAACTATGATCGTTACTTTTATATAGGAGGCTACGTCTCGCAGATGACCGGCGACGGAACGGTTTATTGCCTTTCCTATTCGAGTTGCGACGATAATGATAATCCTGACCCTAAGGATGGTCACGTGTCGAATGCCGGGATTAAATATACCACGGGCTCGTACTCACTCGTAAATGGAATGAAATACTTTGACGGTCAAGGGGATGCTTTTACACCCACCGCTGCAAACTCTCAAGGAACTGTCTTCGGCAAGATGTGGCGGACATCAACCAACACCTATGTTATCAGCGATGGAGAAACTACCGATCTCGGTCGGGATTTTGACATTTCAGATCTCTCCGATGCGGAAGACCCAATCGCCATTGGAATCGATCGGGAAGATTCGTTCAAAGGCATCATTATGAAGAAAAGCGAGGACTGGTTGGTCCACCCCCTCGAAGTTCTGCTGGACGGTGAATTGACAGGGGTCGTGCCCATCGCAATCAATGATCTCGGCGAGATGGTGGTGACCGATCCGGATGGCAACTCGCGACTAGTTAGGAACGGTCGAATCGTTCCAGAAGAGGAAGGCATCCCGCTCGACGTCCGCCACGTCAACAACAACGAACTTGTCCTCGCTCGAGACGGAGACGAAACCAAGGTCCTCCTCCCTGTTGAAGTGAAGCAGCTTAACTATCCGACCTCAGCTAATACTACAGACCTTGGCCCTACAGCAGAGAAATCAATAAGCGAAGACGGAATTGCTTATATTACCGGAGCGCCTGAAATGCCACAATTGGAAGCATCTATTGGTGGCGCCTCCATATCAGGGATGACCGTGGAATGGCGTATGGAAGTGAAGACGGAACGCTCAGAACGTGGCACGAAAGATGACTTCACTATTCCTGAAACGGGCGTTGTCGAAAAGCCGATTAGCGAGGCGTGGAGAATCCATGAAGATTACGCTGCTCCCCGTGAGTTCTTCGGAGGCAAAGTCACTGTCTTTTATCGGATCAAGAAATCTGGCGGTGGTTATTTAACGGACGAGCAGCAAATCAAGTTTAAGATTCGCGGTAAGAATCCAAAAGATGCCGATGCCAAAAGCCATATTCAAGGCACCCAGGGAAGTCACCGCTTTGCGTGGGCGATGGCGCAGCATGAAAGCCGACAAGGGCAGAGGGTTTGCAACCACTTCAACTCAGGTGGGGCAACGAAGGAATTGCCAAATCTCGGCCCTCCTGATGGTTGGGGAATTACCCAGCTAGACAAGCCGCTAGGCGTATCAGCCAATACTAAGGAAGTCTATAGCTGGCATGCAAACGTCGAAAAGTTCTACGACGAGCTAAATGAGAAGCAGGCTGCTCAACAGCGTTACTTTGACGCCGTTCAAAGAACTTATCCCAGCCAGTATCAAGCCCCACCCACCAACTTTGTGCATCCGGGCACTTCGACCAGCATGACAGCGTTGGAAGCTGGAATCATCACGCTTTACAACGGCGTTGCGGGATGCCCCACAGCGAGTCTTATCGGGCCTTCCGGGAAAAGAGTGGTTTTTCAGAACCCTTGGAAATTTACACCCTCTGCGCCATCAGGGCAGCGTTGGAGCTATCATCCGAATAAATACAACTACTCAAAGAAAGTAACCTATGATGAATTTGAAGGACATCTTCCAACGCAAGAATAATCGCACGTTCGCGTGCTGGGCGGCCTGCTTGATCGCAGCTATCACGCTTCCCTGTAGTGCGCGAGCCGACGTGTTCGCCGACCCAGTGCAATATTTTTTGGCGAACTATGAAGCCGCTCCCGGTGATAAGCTGTTGAAATTGCAAGTTGACATTGATGGAAACGGTCAAGAGGAAGTCCTTTTGTCGCTTTCCAAATCTAACGCCTATAAGTCTGGAAACCTGTGGGTGGTCTATATTCCAGTTCAAGGAGGATATACCGATGCAAAACAGCAAGAAGGCGACGGTTCAATCCGTGATTACGCATTGGTTGGCTTTCGCCCGGATGCTTATTACATTGGACAAATCTCAGAAATCAATGGGCAGGGCATTGCAGCTTACATACCAGGAGGTGAAGGAAAGGGCTTCTTGAAGGCGATCACCCTTCAAGGAGACACTATCCATGAAGTCGATCTTGGAGAGATCGACTCTGCTGGAACGCGCTATCAAGAGCTGTTTGGATCGACTCCCAGCGTAAGCATCCAAGAAATCGCTATTCCTTGATCCTGACAACACGGAACCGCTGAGGAAGAAGGAAGGGGTCAAGGAAGGGGTCAGTCCGTTCATTGGTTCAGAAATCCCCTCCTTACAACCGCTTGCTAACGGCAATCGCCCCCAAAATCCACGCCAGTCTCCGCGACCGACCGCGCAGTCACGCCAGATGCGAATGCCCCAGGAAGGGGTCCGTTCATTGGTTCAGAAAGTCCCGGGCGACGCTTGTTTGCTGAGTTCGATTGCCCCTCAAATTTCTAGCAAGCCCCGGTGCTCGACCGCGCCGTCACGACGGATGCGAGTTACCCCCTGGTCCCGGCATCCGTCGTGCCAACGCTCGCTTCTCGGAACTCGAACCCTCACCCGCTCCGACCGCAATCCTTCGTAACTCCCCGTCCGCTCGGGATTCTTCGCCAACCCCCGGAGCACCCCCGCGGCCAACCGCCCCCCCTTCGCCGTCGTGGTCGCGCGAGAAACGCCCGAACTCCGCCCCCGCCCGATCGCTCACCACCCGAAGAGCCACCATCGGCACGTCATTCGCGGCGCACGCCTCGGCGAGGCCAAAGAGATTCACGTCAATCGCCCCCGCCTCGGTCCGCTCCCGCAAGCCATCGCGAAACGAATCCGCAGCGCTGAAAATCTCCCCACCAGCCACCGCCAGCCGCTTCATCTCCCCCTGCCCCTTCACCGCGCACCGACCCGCCAACTACCGACTTCAGCCCCAGGCGAGCGCGACCATCTGGTGGCCGGTGAACTCGGGCACGGTGAAGGTGACTTTGTCTCCGGTCTGCGTGAATGGAAGCGCGGCTCCTTCGGGTTCCAGCGTGGCGGCGGCGATGGTCTGCGGCACGCGGATCGTGACCGTGGTGTCGTGGAGCGGAATGAGTTCCTCGATGATTTCCAAGGGCTTGCGCTCGTCCCAGAATTTCTTCTGTGCCCGGAGGGTGACGGGGGCGTAGAGGAGGTGGGCGATGGAGCGGTGTTCGCCGGGCTGATCGAGCAGGTTGAACCGCGCGACGCTCGGGAGATTGGTCTCGACCGGGAGTCCATCCGGGAGCAGGTGGCCGAGCGCGGCACGCGCGAAATCGCGGTAGAGCGGCTGTCCGCACTCGCGGTATTGCGTGAAAATGTCGTGTGCGAAATAAGCGATCCCTGCGCCGAGAATGGCCGCGGGTGTGGCGCGTTCGGGCGCGTCGGGGGCGTGCTGATGGGAGCAGAAATGTTCCCAGGTGCGGTTGAAATACGGAGTCCGGCGATCGATCAGGGTCTGCGCGGTGGTGGGCTCGATTTCGTACGCTCCGCCCTCGATCACGATGGCGCTGCGCACGGGAACGTCGGGGGTGAGATCGGTGGCGACGAGATAGTCGGGGTCGAACGCGGAACGCCCGAGCAACTTCGCTCCGGGGTCGAGGGCGAAGGCGTCGCGTTCGGCATTCAGCAACGCGGAACCGGCGGCGAGGATGCGTCCCCCTTCCCCAAGATACGCGGTCGCCTTTTCCCGCGCGGAGTCAGTGAGCGGGTAGCCCTCGGGCAGGACGACGAGGTCGAAGCCGGTCCAGGTGGCCTGCTCGTCGAGGACGACGAAGGGAAGGTGAAGTTCGAGCAACATCCGCGCGGCTCCTTCGTCCGCGAGGCAGGGGTTCTGGTGTCCGCGGGCTTCGGACTGCGGGTGCTCGCTGCTGACCAGGGCAATGCGCGCGGCGGAGCGCACGTCGCGCACCCACGGCTCATTGATTTCGACCTCTTTGTAGGCGGCACCGATCAGGTCGTAAGTATCGGTGTTCATCTCGCCGGAGGGATGGAGCTGGTCGCCGACGGAGCATTTCGCGCCGTTGGCGATCATGGCGGCGCATTCGTAGCGCAGGGCGGTGGGGCGCTTGAAACCGCCGAACTCGCCCCAAGTGCCGTGGAATTTTCCAGTCATTCCGAGGAAATCGCGCGGCTGGGTGATCGCGTAACGCGCTGAGAACGGAAAGTGGTCGTAACCCCAGCCGCCGGTGGGCAGAGATTCCAGCTCGAAGTGGGTGTTAAAGAAATTGAACCGGTGCGCGCCGACCGGAATGTGCCCGCCATTGTGGAAGACGGGCGTGTCGGCGCGCACACTGGTCGCTGCCGCGTTGGTCCGCTCGTAGTATTTCAGGAGGACCTGCTGGGCGTGGGTCTCCCGATCGGAAGCGTTGTCGGGTTCGAGACCGGCGGCGGTCATGGCGAGCAGCGCGTCGTGGCTGAAGTCCTGCCAGGACGCGATGATGTCGAGGAAGATGCCGTCGTTGTCGGGCCAACGTTGAACGACTTCCTTGATCTGCGCGCAGAGGTAGTCGAGGTAGGCGGAGTTGAAACGGAGACGTTTCCAGCCCGCTGCCAGCGGGAGCTTGGTCGAGCCGTTCGCGTTGACCACGACCCATTCGGGATGCTCGAGGGCGGCGAGTTCGTCGAAGCCGGCCGAGATGTAAATCGGGCAGCGCACGCCGATCTCGCGGCAGGCCTCGATTTGTTCCCCGAGCAGGTCGCGTTGCAAGTGCGGGTGGGTGCGACCGACGGTGGTGGGGTGATAGCTCCAGCCGTGATGGCATTTGGAGAAGAGCGTGATCGAGTCGATGTGGCCGCGCTGGAGAGCGGACTGAAACTGCTGCTTGTCAAATTTTTCGCCGACGCGCGGGATGTCGCCATTCGTGTGGAAGTCGAGATGAACCTGGCGGAAGCGGAGCGGGTGGGGATGCAGAGTGGTGGCTGGCATGGGGTTGGCGATCAAATTGGCGTTGGGTTTCTTCCTCAGAGATTGTTGTCGGATGGTGGTTCGATTTGCAACCCGCGCACGCGTTGCAGGATGGATTCGGGCAGCGGCTCGGCAGCCCGCGGCATCCATCAACTCGCGGAGCGTCGCCGACTTCGCTCGTCGCGCGGACCTCCGCCCAGGGTGCGGAGGCACCTGTGGGCACAACGTTGAGGTGTTCTTATTGCATCCCGCCTCGTCAGTGGAGCCTCCCTCCGTCTCCTTTTGACGTCCGGTCAGAAATACCGTCCGACGGTCACCGCTTTCTCTCCCTGCGAATTCGATCGCAGAGGATTTCTCAACTCCTTCGCAGGAATCGGATTCCCACCTATTCCTTCGAAGCTCGCTTAAGCGCGAGGAGCGGTCGCGTTCCGTCTGCCTTGATTTCTTCGTAAGTGGAGATGCCGAAGGCTTTCTCGAGATCTGGGGAGAAAAGGGCGACCTTTGGGATGAATTTTCCTTTCGAACTTAGAACCTTCGAGACTTCCCGGGGAGCGTCCGAGGAATTCTTCAGGTAGACGATGACCGAACTGGACCGGAAATAGTTCAGGATCGTCGCTGTCGCGCCGCTGCAGAGCGAACAACTGGTCTCTTTGTCCGTGTAAACGAATGCGATCGGCTTGTTCGTTTTGCTGGCTTCGGCCTGCGCCGCTTCCAATTCAGAGATGTCGAATGAGTTCGAGGGAAACCTGATCTCTGCTGACGCAGTCGGCATCAGAGCTGCGGCGGTCACGATTATAGCCGGAAGAAGCGGAAGCCAACGGCGGGTCGCTGTTTTCATAGATGGCACCGAATTCGGTCGTTAAGTCTCGAACATTTTCTTAGCAGATTCTATGCCGCCTTGCACCTCCCGATCACGAATCGAGGATCTGCCGGATGCCGCGAAGCGGAATCATGATCCAATCCGGCCGATTATTGGCCTCATACCCGACCTCGTAGATCGCTTTGTCGAGAAGGAACGACTCTAGAAGAATCTCGAACCCCTTCCGGTCCTCCGGCACGAACGAGGCGCCGTTGACGGTGGTGAGGTAGGACTGCAGGAACACGCGGCTGACGTATTCATACCACATGTCCGCCCACGGCGAGACGGTCGGGATGTCCATCCCGCGCACCGCGATCCGCTGCGAAAGCGCCGTGTAAGCCGCGTAATGGAAGGACCGGAGCATGCCGGCCACGTCTCGCAGGGGCGAACGCTTCAATTTGCGCTCGCTCAACGCCCGTGCTGGCTCGCCTTCGAAATCGATGATGATGAAGTCACGGCCGGTGTAGAGAACTTGGCCGAGGTGATAATCGCCGTGAATTCGAATCTTGTCCGTGAGGATTTTCTCACCGATGAGGCGTCCAACTCGGTCGAGAATTTCCTTTTCGCGCCCGAGGATTGCGGACGCTTCGTCTCGCCGATTTTCGGGCAGGTTCTTGAGCTGGCGCCCCGTTGCCTGAAAGGTCCGCCGCAGTGAATTTCGCGTCGATTGGTAGACCGAGCGCTGGTAAAGCGTCGTGAATGCCTCGGGCGCAAACGTCGGGTCCGTCGTGTCGGATGCGAGTGCGAGATGCATCTCGCCGGTCCGCTGCCCCAGCACGCGGGCACGTTCCGGGAAGACGCCACCGATCATGTGAATGAACTCCGGCGGGAAGTTCAGCGGCGCATCGATGTCCGAGATCTTCGGTAGTTTGAATTTCCCGAGCGCCGGTTGCTCCGTCAGGATCCGCTCGAAGTATCGACCCACGACGTCCAGCGCCAGGGTCCACGCATCACCTTGGTTCTGGACCAAGGATTGCATCATGCAGACCACGCGGGCTTCGCTTCCACGGCGATGGTATTCGATCGCCCCGGAATACGGAGGCACGTTCTGGAAATCCGTTTTTTCCGTAAGAAAGCGCGTAAGTTCAACGTCCGGATTAACTCCCTCTTCCATGCGCCGATACAGCTTCAGAAACAACTCGCCCGAATATATGACAGACGTATTGCTTTGTTCGGCCCGAAGAACGTTCGATGACATCGCCTCACCCTCGCTAACTCGGCTGCGAAGTGCCTTCGTCGCGTCACCCACCAGTTCGCCCGAGGGAGCCTTGATCGGCTTTTTCTGAGTCATCGTTTTCAACAAGGCCGCCCGGAACGGGGGCTCGAAGATTGCGTCGAACAGGATTAACTCTTCCGCGCCTTCGCCGAACTGCGCGAGGACTGCCTGCGGAAACTCCTGCCGAATCGCACTTGCCGGCTCGCCGATCGCAAACTGGAACGGGAGAACGTAGGTCTCCGGGCTGCCTTCGACGTAATTGACATCGATGAGAAGCAGCCGGGCGGAATAAGTCCCGTCCTCCACGGGCACCGCGTCGCGAATGACCATCGACCGAGTGGGTCGGCCTTTGCCACCGAACCAACGGCATTTAGCCAGATAGGCAGGGAGCAGATCCTGCTCGAGAGCGTCTCGGCGAGCGTCAGAGAAGAAATTTTTCCAAGCGAGCTTTCTGCCGAAGTCTCCACCTCGGCGACTTTCGGTCACGGTTACCGCTTCGTGCTCCTGCTCGAGGAGCAGCCAGTAGGTGTCGTGTGGCCCCATCGTGAAGAGATAGGGGCTGTCCTTGATGATCGGGAACTTGTTTTGACTGAATACCTCTCTCGGCGTTCGCCCCGAGTAATCGGACAAATCGACGTCGACGACCTGCGAAAAGCGTGACAGGTTGATGACCACCAAAATCTTCTGCTCATCGTGCTCGCGGACGAACATGAGGACCTTGGCGTTTTCGGGGTAGAGGAACGTGAGCGTTCCGTTACCGAACGCCTTGTATTTCTTCCGCATCGCAATCACCCGGCGCATCCACCACAGCAACGACGACACGTTGCGCTCCTGGTTTTCGACGTTGATGCTCTCGTAGTGATATTCTGGGTCGATGGTGACCGGCAGGAAGAGCTGCTGCGGATTGGCCAGCGAGAACCCAGCGTTGCGGTCCGGACTCCACTGCATCGGGGTGCGAACGCCGTCGCGGTCGCCTAGAAAGATGTTGTCCCCCATCCCGACCTCATCGCCGTAGTAAATGATCGGCGTCCCGGGTAGCGAAAATAGTAAAACGTTGATCAGCTCGATTTTACGTCGGTTATTAAGCAAAAGTGGTGCGAGTCGTCGGCGGATTCCGAGGTTGATCCGAGCCCTCGGATCCTGCGCGTAGACGCGATACATGTAGTCCCGCTCCTCGTCGGTAACCATCTCCAGCGTCAGCTCGTCGTGGTTACGCAGGAACGTCGCCCACTGGCAACCTTCGGCGATGGCGGGTGTCTGATCGAGAATGTCGATGATGGGGAACCGATCTTCCATCTGAAGTCCCATGAACATGCGGGGCATGAGCGGGAAGTGAAAGTTCATCTGGCACGAATCGCCGTCGCCGAAATACGCAGCAGCGTCTTCCGGCCATTGATTTGCCTCCGCGAGCAACATCTTGTCCTCGAACTTGTTGTCGATGTGCTTACGCAATTTCCGAAGAAATGCGTGGGTCTTCGGAAGGTTTTCGCAGTTGGTCCCTTCCTCTTCGTAGAGGTAGGGAACGGCGTCGAGGCGCAGCCCGTCGACTCCCATTGCGAGCCAGAAGTCGATGACCTTGAGGAGCATCTTGTGAACCTCCGGGTTTTCGAAGTTGAGGTCGGGCTGGTGGTGATAGAAGCGATGCCAATAGTAAGCCTTCGCGACCGGGTCCCACGACCAGTTCGACGTCTCGAAGTCCTTGAAAATGATGCGGGCGTCCTGGTATTTCTCCGGCGTGTCGCTCCAGACGTAGAGTTCACGCTCGGGAGAACCCGCGGGCGCTCGACGAGATTTCTGGAACCAGACGTTCTGGTCAGACGTGTGGTTGAGCACGAGCTCCGTGATGACCCGAATGCCCCGGCGCTTGGCTTCCTTGAGGAAATGCTTGAAGTCAGCGAGCGTCCCGTAGGCAGGATTGACGTTGTAGTAGTCGGCGATGTCGTAGCCGTCGTCGCGGAGAGGCGACGGGTAGAATGGGAGGATCCAAATGGCGGTAACGCCGAGATTTTGCAGGTAATCGAGTTTGAGCACGAGTCCCTGAAAATCGCCGATTCCGTCGCCGTTGCTGTCGTGAAACGCCTTGATGTGGGTCTCGTAGATGACCGCGTCCTTGTACCAAGTCGGGTTCGGGACTGCCGCCGATGCTTTCTTTGCCATCCCCGACCGTAGGAACGCGCGAGCCTTCCAACAAGCCCTTTCCCGTCCGGAAGCCGTCCGTTAGGATGCTGCGGGAGTCGAACCTGCGCCGAGTTCTTTCGCGGCCTCGCGATAGATTTGCTTGGCTTCGGACCGAGCTGCTCCGTCGATGAAATACGCGATGGCCGCCCGCCCGATTGCGTAGGTTCCGGCTCCCGCCACCACCCCGGAGATGGCGTTGCCCCAAACGGGGATAAATTTCAACAGTTGTCGTGCGCCAGCTCGAAACGCAAACCCGACACCGAAACTGAGGCCCATGCTTCCGGCAAATTCAGCCGCCAAACGGGGCGAGAATTTCCTCCCGCTGACGTGCACGATCATTCCAACCATCAGCGTCTGGAGTGCGGTCAGGACGGGGAGATCCGCGAGCGGAATCGGTTGAACGCCGATGACACTACAAATCGCCGTGAATGACTTGAGCGACGCGGAAGCGAGTTTGTGCTGAGCCTCGCGAGCACCCGTTAGACGGGCGAACTCGAGCTTAGCGGCAGGAGGCAACGCTTCGGCGATGTCGTCCGCTTCCGTCGGGAGGCCTTCGATCTCCACCCGGAGGTCAGCAGTGTCATCGACCACGGCCCCATCCCGCGCATCGAGGATCTCGACCGACCCCAAACCATCCACCCGGTAGGTGCGCCAGCCATCCACCGAAGCGCCCGTTTTAACAACACCAGCGCCGAGACCAGTGAGCCACTCTGGAACCGAGAGGCCCTTGCCGCCACCAACGAGGGCAATCCGGGCCGGACGTTGCTCGAGAAAAACGTCTTTGATCGGCGCCAGTTCGCGCAAAATCGGCTTTTGCAGTCCACCGGGCAGCTTTTCAACCAGACCCTCGAACTTGTCGTACAAACTAACCAACTGCTCCTGCGCGCTCATTGCGCGAACCGTAACACAAATGGTGGGGAACGCACGCGTCCCGGCGTGCGAGGTGCGGCATCCCGTCGCACCACCCCGGCAATGCGCCGGCGAGCCGATCCAACGTCAGGACTCCCGCGGCTCCAGAGCCTTGAGAAAGTCCAACGCCTTCACGTAACTTTGACGCTCCAAGTAATGTCGCAGCATCGGGTCCGCCGTCGGCGCAACCTCCTCGGCCAATGCATCGACCTTCGCCGAAACGGTCTGCAACTGCGCCAGGTGCCCCGCCGCATCCCGTTCGTAAAATGCCCGGTCTGTCACGACGTCGAGCCGCCACTGGAGTGCGTTGCGGAGTTCCATCAGGGTTGCGGTCATCGTGTCGTTAGTTCGCCAACGCAACTTCTTCCGAGTGCAGATTACCGGATTTTCCAAACGTCTCCGCCACGCTGCGAGGATGGGCGTTGCGACCATTTTCACCGTTCGCATCGTCCTTGCCGGAGAACTTTACGCTCACCAGCTTACTGACTCCGTGCTCCTCCATCGTCACGCCGAAGACCATATCGGCCCTCGCGATCGTCCGCTTGTTGTGCGTGATGACCACGAATTGGCTCTGCTTCTCGAAGCGGTCGAGGATTTTGATGAAGCGATTGATGTTCGACTCGTCCAGCGGGGCGTCCATTTCGTCCAGCACGCAGAACGGGCTCGGTTTCACCATGTAGATCGAGAAGAGCAGTGCGACGGCGGTCATCGTCTTCTCGCCGCCCGAGAGCAACGTGATGCTCGAGAGCTGCTTACCCGGGGGCTTGGCGACGATCTCGATCCCGCTTTCGAGCGGATCGCTCTCGTCGGTTAGAATGAGGTTTGCCTTTCCGCCGCCGAAGAGTTCGGTGAACATCTCTTGGAAGTTCGTCCGGATTTTTTCGAACGTCTCGGCGAAAAGTACCTTCGTGGTGAGATTGATCTTCGTGATGACCTCAAGCAGCTCGGCCTTCGAATTGATGAGGTCTTCGTTTTGTTTTTCGAGAAACGTGTAGCGCTCCTCGAGTTCCTCGAACTCCTGGATGGCGTCGATGTTCACCGGGCCCATCCGGTCAATTTTCTCAGTCAGCTCGACGACTAATTCCTCCACCTGCCCCCACGGCACGCCTTCTTCTTCTGGTCCCTGATCCCGGTTTCGAGTTGAGGATTGAGGGTCGGAGGGTTCCTGGCCTTCAGGGGAATCCGGGTTATCCGCGGTCGACTCCGAATTTACAGCCATCTCTTCCGCGCCATCCGCGGTCCCGACCGCATCCTTCCCGGCCCGATCCGCCAGCGCTTTCATCAACGCATAAGAATCGGTCCGGAACCCCTCGAGATCGACCTGATAACGCTGCGTCACGTGTTCGCACACGTGTTCCACCCGCATTTCGAGCTGCGTCCCCCGCACTTCCAACTTCCCGAGTGCATCTTGCAGGCCGGTCAGACCCTTCCGAGCCTCGCGGAGCCGTGTTTCAACCGCCTCGGTTTCCCCTTGAGCCTCCACCCGCTCGGCCATGAGTCCCTCGACCTGCTGCTCGCCGCTTTCCAAGAGCGCCTGCCAAGTCACGATGCTGCCGCGCATTTCCTCCGACTCGGATTCGAAAGCCGAGATCTTCCGATCCGCCTCCTCGATGTCCCGTCCCCGAGAGACCAGCAACTCGGACAGCTCGCCAACCCGCGCGGCCATCGGCCCACGCTGACGAGTGAGGCTCTCCTGCTGCTGACGTTCCGTAGCAACCCGCAGCCGAAGCTCGCTCAGCTCATCGTTCATGGCCCGCTCGCGATCTCGCGCGGCCTCGATGCCGCCCTCGACTTCGGCTTGGCGCTCCCTCGCGTCGGCAACCGATCCCTCAGCTTCGCCAATCTGCGCTTCGAGCGTCGCAACCTTCTCGCCCGCCAGCGTGACCGTCTGGGCGATCTGCCCAACTTCGCGCTCGAAGTTCGCCCGGCGATTTGCCGCGTCGCGCTGCTGCCGCTCACACATCCCGCACTCGCTCTGGGCGGTCGAAAATTCCACCTGCGCCCCCTGCACCGCGTCCCGAGCCATCCGCACGCGATCCTGCGCACCATCGAGCGTCGCCGCAGCTTTGTCGCGCCGAGTCCCGCACTCCCGCGCTTCTCGCTGGTGTCCCGCGAGGTCCTTCTCGAGGGCGGCGATCTCGTTTTTCCGCATCAGGGCACTGCTGCCCTTCTCCCCGCCCCGTCCACCTTGAACGATCCCGTCGGCGGAAACGAATTCTCCGACCGGCGTCACGAAAGCCAAGCCCGGATGCGACGGCTTCAACGCAAACGCCCGGTCCAGCGACTCGACGACCGCCACGTTCCCGAGTAGGCGCGCCACCAGCGAAGCGACGTCGTCCTTCGCCGTCACCCAATCCAATACCCAAGCGACCGCGCCGTCCGGCAAGTCTCCCCCTCGTGCGCTCTCCCCGTCTCCCGGTCCTTGGATCGCCGCCCAATCGCGCGGCACGACCGAAGCCTTGCCCAGCGACCTCGCGAACAAAGTCTGCACCGCCGCTTCGGCGACCGATGGGTCTTTGAAGACGATTGCCTGCAAATTTGCCCCCAGCGCCGCCTCGACCGCCGGAATGTGTTCCGACGGCACGTCGATCAAGGATGCCAGTGCCCCGAGCACCGCTGGCTTGAAAAATTCCGGATTGTCCAGCCCGCGCAGCACCGCCTGCGTGCCCTCGCCAAATCCTTCGCCCGACTCGTTGAGCTGCCGCAACACGCCGAGCTTGGAATCGACCTCCGCCACCCGCCGATTCGTCGCGTTGACCTCCGACTCGGCCGCCTGCCGCTCGCGTTGAGCCTCGTCCAGCGCAGATTGCGCTTCCGTCAGCTCGCTCTTCGCGCCACCCAGGCTCTCCTCCGCAACTCGCCGCCGCTCGACCGATTTCGCGAGCAGTGTCCCCGCCTCGTCGAGCGCCTCGCCCGCCGAAGTCTCCTCCGCTCGCAGCTGCGCCAGCCTCGCCTCGCCCGCCTCGCGCCGTCCACCCGCCGAAGCGATCTCGCCGCGCAAGGAATTCAACCGCGCCTCGAGCTGCGCGACCTCGCTGCGGAGCGCATTCGCCCGCCGCTCGACGTTCACCCGCTCGTCCCGCGCCGCCACCAGCCGGGCGTTGGCTCCGTCGAGTTTCTCCTCACCGGTGCGCATGTGATCGACCATCTCGGCGATCATTTCGTCCGTCCGCGCGATCTGCGATTCCTGATCCCTGAGCTTCTCCTCGCCCGACTCGATCTCGCCGCGATACCGCTCGATGAGGCTCTTCGCTTCGACGGATCGCTCGCCATTCGTCGCGATCCGGTTCTCTGCGGAGTAGATTTTGTTCCGCTGACTCTGAATGTTGTCCCGCAGCCCCGTCGCCTGCGCCTCCAGCTCCGCGAGCTTGTCGCGGTATTCGCTCAGCTCGATCTCACGCAATTCGATCTCGCCCTCCAGCCGCAACCGCTCGTCCTCGCTGCCCCCAAGCCGCTCGCGAACGTCCGTCAGCTCGGTCCGCAGCACGTTGAAATTCCGATAAGACAGGTGCGTGTCGAAGACCCGCAGATCTTCCATGACGCTCTGATACCGCCGCGCCTTCGCCGCCTGCCGCTGCAGCGACCCGATCTGCCGCTTGACCTCCTTGATGATGTCCGTCACGCGCAGCAGATTCGCCTCGGTGTAGTCCAGCTTCCGCAGCGCCTCCTTCTTCTGCGACTTGTACTTCGTAATCCCAGCCGCCTCTTCGAAAATCGCCCGCCGATCCTCCGGCCGACTGCTCAGAATCGCGTCGATCTTCCCTTGTTCCATGATCGAATACGCCGACCGCCCGATCCCCGTGTCCATGAACAGCTGGTGAATGTCGCGCAGCCGACAGGGCGCTTTGTTGAGCAAATACTCACTCTTTCCGTCGCGGAAGACCCGCCGCGTGATCCGCACCTCGTTCCACTCGACACCCAGCTGCTGCTCGCACTCGGTGAAAGTCAGCGATACCTCCGCCATTCCGAGCGGCTGACGGCTATCCGTCCCGCTGAAGATCACGTCCGACATCTCGCCACCCCGCAGCGCCTTCGCCGATTGCTCGCCCAGCACCCACCGCAGCGCGTCCAGAACGTTCGACTTTCCACAGCCATTCGGGCCGACGACCGCCGTCACGCCCGGATTGAAAGTGAGGATGGTCTTGGGTGCGAACGACTTGAAGCCGATCATTTCGAGAGATTGGAGATACATGGAGCAGTCGATGCAAGTTCTGGGTTGAAACTTAGAATCTCGTGAACCCGCGAATCAATCGGAAAAGCACAATTTAGCGGGATTTCGCGGGCATCAACCACAATATCTTGTGTTATTCACACGCCGTTCACAAAAATCGCCGCATTATTCACGAAATCGCAGGACAAACCCGCCGACCTGTATTCTTCTAATTCCATCATGCCCACTGACCACCTTGACCTGCTCTTCGACTTTCTCCGTTTTCCCACCATCTCGACCCAATCCGCGCACGACCCCGACCTCCGCGCCTGCGCCACTTGGCTCAACGACCTCCTCACGTCCGCCGGCCTCGAGTCCGCCGTCCACGACACGCCCGGCCACCCCGTCATTCTCGCCAGCACCCCCGACTTCGATCCCGCCAAACGCACCGTTCTCATCTACGGCCACTACGACGTCCAGCCCCCCGAGCCGCTCGACCTCTGGCGCACCCCCCCCTTCGAGCCAACCGTCGTCGACGGGAAGATCTACGCCCGCGGCTCAACCGACAACAAAGGTCAGATTCTCTCCCACGTCCTCGGCGTCCGCGACGCCCTCGCCGACGGCGGCAGCCTCCCGGTCAACGTCACTTTCCTGATCGAAGGCGAAGAGGAAATCGGCAGCCCGAACCTGGAAAAATTCCTCACCGACCACCGCGAAGACCTCCGCTGCGACCTAGTCTGCATCTCCGACAACGGCATGGTCGCCGACTTCCACCCCACCCTCGCCTACGCCCTCCGCGGGATCACCGCCCTCGAAGCCACGGTCCGGGGCCCGTCCGTCGACCTTCACTCCGGCGTCTACGGCGGCGCGGTCATGAATCCCGCCACCGCCGCCGCCCGCCTCGTCGCCAGCCTCCACGACGACGAAGGCCGCGTCCTCATCCCTGGCTTCTACGACGACGTCCAGCCGATGGCCGGGTGGGAACGCGAAGCCGCCGCCGCCCTCCCGACCTCCGACGCTGACTTGATCGACCAGACCGGCTCTCCCGCCCTCTTCGGCGAAAAGGGCTACACCGCCATCGAGCAAATCGGTGCCCGCCCCACCGCAGAAGTGAATGGAATCGGCGGTGGCTACCAGGGCCAGGGATCGAAGACCGTTCTTCCCGCCGAAGCCTTTTTCAAACTCACCTTCCGCCTCGTGGCCAATCAGGACCCCGCGAAGATCAGCGCCCTCGCCGAGGCCCACCTCCGCGCCAAATGTCCACCCGGCGTCACCCTCGACATCGACCGCGGCCACCACGGCGAACCCTATTTCACCGACCCAACGACGCCCGACGGAGCCGCCACCCTCCTCGCCCTCGAGCAAGTCTTTGGGGAAAAGCCCGCTCTTCTCCGAGAAGGCGGCAGCATCCCGATTCTCACGACGTTCAAGAAGATCCTCGGTGTCGAGAGCTACCTCCCCGCCCTCGCTAGCCCAGATTGCGCGGCCCACAGCCCGAACGAAAACTTCCCCATTCGCAACTTCGAAGCCGGTATCAGACTCAACCCCGCGCTCCTCGCCGCCTACGCCGCCGTCCAGTTCAAGGGCGACGCCATCCTCGACGACAAGACCGCTCGAACTGCTTAAATCCAGGATTCTCACGCGGAGGCGCAGAGACGCGGAGAATTCATTTTCATCTCTCTGCGTCTCTCTGCATCTCTCTGCGTCTCAGCGTGAGAAAAAGCATTTGTATTCCCCCCAGATTTCCTAAATTCACGTCGTGATTCGCCCAGCCGTCCTCGCGCTTCTCCTCTGCGCGACCGTCCACGCCGCTCCGAAGCGAACGATCCAGCAGCTCACCTCGATCTTCGAAAACAGCTCCCTCGACCTGAACTACACTTACGTCGCCAACATCGGCGATCAGCGTGGCTGGACCTTCGGATTTCCCGGCTTCACGAGCGGCACCTACTCTGGAACGTTTTTTCTCGAAGAATACCGCCGCCAGCGCCGCGACAACGCGCTCAATCGATTCCTCCCGGCCTTCCGGCGCATCGACGCCGGCCCCCACGACCGCGAGGGACGCAACCCCGACACCTCCGGCCTCGAGGCCTTCCCCGCCGTCTTCGCCTCCCTCGGCGACGACCCAAAGTTCCGCCACGCCCAGCACGTCCTCGTCGACCGCCTCGCCTGGCGACCCGCCCGTCGGCTGGCCAAACGCCTCGGCACCCGCCGCCACCTCACGCTCGGCCAACTCTACGACGCCAACGTCAACCACGGCGAAGACGGCATCAACCGCCTCCTCCGCCGCACCGCCCGCCGAGCCGGCGGCACCCCCGCCTCTGGAATCAACGAAACCGCCTGGCTCAAAGTCTTTCTCTCGACCCGCATGCGCACCCTCCGCGCCGACCCGGTCTGGAATCTCGCTACCGACCGCATCCGCGTTTACCAACGCCTCCTCCGCGACGGCAACGTTCACCTCCGCCCCCCGATGGAGATCAACTGCTACGGGAACGACTTCTTGATCACTCGCTAGCGGCGGCGGCGCGACTTCCGTGGCGTTCTCCGAGGACGCCAGTCTCCACGCTCAGTGCGTCAACGCGTAAACGCAGATGTTCAGCGCGACCTTTTTCGCTTCATCCGACGGCACCCCGCGTCCCTTGTTGCAACTTCCATTCATCGCAAACGAGCAACACAGCCCGTCCTCCCCCATCACCGCGACCAGCTGGTCGTCGTGATACAGCCCTTCCAAAAAAATCTCTCCCTTCTCCACCGATGTCAGCCGCTCCATCCTGTAGAAGGAACGGTAAATGAGATCGTCATACGGAATCCGTCGCACGGCATCGCCCGGAAAGATCCGGCTAAATTCCCGCCGCCAAGCCGCCGGAAACGCTGGATTCGTGCAACACCCCGAACCAAAGGCAAATCCACCATTCGCAAGATACCGCCGCAAATTCTCCAACTCCGCCTGCGACAGCACGAAGTCATCGTGCCCGTTCATGAACACGAACGGCGTCTCGAAGAGCGCCTCGTCCGACACCTTGAGCAGCTTCTTTTCCCGAACCTGAATGGTCGAAGCCCGAGCGACCAGCTTCACCAGATCTTCCCCGATGTCCCCACAATCATTCCCCTCATTTGACCCAAACGCCAACCGCCCCACGAAGAACGTGCTCGCGTCATCCCTTTCCGCCGCCCCGACGACTCCGACCATCAAAATGAAAATGAGAAACCACCGCACCAGCCCTAACTCCCACATTGCCTCGCAAATCACAAGCCGCCCCGCACGCATCACCTCATTCGCGGCGTTCGGCGCCCTCAGTCGGCGAAAACATTCACCCCAAAATCCGCGCCAAATACCGCCCGGTGTGGCTCCCATCACACGCCGCCACCGCTTCCGGCGTCCCCGCGCAAACGATCTCCCCACCCGCATCGCCGCCCTCCGGCCCGAGGTCGATCACCCAATCCGCCATCTTGATCACCTCCAGATTATGCTCGATCACGATCAAGGTATTCCTCGCATCTCGCAGCTTCATGAGCACCTCCAGCAGCTTGTGGATATCCGCAAAGTGCAACCCTGTCGTCGGTTCATCTAATATGTAAACCGTCCTCCCCGTCGCCCGCCGCGCCAACTCCGTCGCCAGCTTCAACCGCTGCGCCTCCCCCCCCGACAGCGTCGTCGCCGACTGCCCGAGTCGCAAATAACCGAGCCCCACCTGCAGCATCGCCTCCAATTTGTCAGACACCGCCGGCACCGCCCGGAAAAATCGCCCCGCCTCGTCGATCGACATCTCCAGAATGTCCGCGATGTTTTTTCCCTTGAAGGTCACCTCCAGCGTTTCCCGATTGTACCGCCGCCCGTGGCACACCTCGCACTCGACGTAGACGTCCGCCAAAAAGTGCATCTCGATCTTGATCTGCCCGTCCCCCTGGCAATGCTCGCACCGCCCACCCTTCATGTTGAAGGAAAACCGTCCCGACAAGTAGCCCCGGATCCGCGACGCCGGAAGCTGACAGAATAGTTCGCGAATCGGTCCCAGCGCCCCCGAGTAAGTCGCTGGGTTCGAACGCGGCGTCCGTCCCACGGGGCTCTGATCGATCACGATCACTTTATCGAATTGCTCCGTCCCGATCACCTCCTCGTGTGCCCCGGGCTTCGCCTTCGCGCCGTTCAGGTCCCGAGCCAGCGAAGCCCAGAGGATGTCGTTCACCAACGTCGACTTCCCGCTCCCCGACACCCCCGTCACGCAAGTAAAAAGCCCCGCCGGAAATGCCGCTCGCACGTCTTTGAGATTATTCTCGCGCGCCCCGACCACCGTCAGCCACCCGTCCCCGATCTCGCCCGCCAGCTCGCGACCCGTGCGAGGTTGCACGCGGTTTTTCGGAACGGAAATACTCAGCCGCCCGCTGAGATATTGCGCCGTCAGCGATTCCCGGACCGCCATGACCTCGTCGATTGTCCCTTGCGCCACGAGGCGACCACCCCGCGGCCCCGCCCCAGGCCCGATGTCCAGCACGTGATCCGCTGCTCGGATCGTATCCTCATCGTGCTCCACCACGATGACCGAATTCCCCAAATCCCTCAGATTCCGCAACGTCCCAATCAGCCGATCGTTGTCCCTCTGATGCAATCCAATCGACGGTTCGTCCAACACGTAAAGCACCCCCGCCAGCCCGCTCCCGATCTGCGTCGCCAGCCGAATCCGCTGCGCCTCCCCGCCGGACAGCGTGCCGCTTTCGCGGTTCAGACTCAGGTAGCTCAGCCCCACCTCATTCAAGAATCCGAGCCGCTGCGTCACCTCGCGAAAGACGTCCCCCATCACCGCCCGCTCCGCGGGCTTCAGTTCCAACCGCCCCGTCACGTCCAAAGCCCGCTCGATGCTCAACGAGCAGATCTCGTCGATGCTATACTCCGTCCCGTCGCCCGTCCGGACAGTCACCGCCAAGATCTCCGGCTTGAGACGCGCACCCCGGCAGACCGTGCATTTTTCCCAACCGGTGAACGCCCGCAACCGATTCTTCGTCAGCTCGCTCTCACTCTGCTCCAGCAGTCGCTCCAGCATTGGAACCAGCCCCTCGAACGGCTTTGAGATCGTCTTCCCCGCGCTCTTGATCGCAATTTTCCGATCCCCCGTTCCGTGAAAAAGCGCCTCCGAAAACTCCGCCGACAGCTCCCGAAACGGCAGGTCCGCGTCCGCGCCATACGCCTCGATCATCCCCTCCTGTAGCGCTGCGTAATACGACTTCATCTTCTTGTTCAGCGATTTCCACGGCTTCACCGCCCCCTGCTTCAGCGACTTCGCCGGATCGACCATTAATTCCGGATCGCAGAACCGCTGAGTCCCGATCCCGTGACACGCCGGACACGCCCCGAAGTGGCTGTTAAATGAGAAATGCTTCGGCGTCAGCCTTGCCATCGTGAACCCCGTCTCCGGGTTGCAATAATCCGTCGAAAACCGCTCCACCGCCCAGCCCTCGCCTTCATCCGCCCGCAACACGATCACCTGATTTGCGCCCCACCGCAGCGCCGTCGCGATCGAATCCGCTAACCTCTGCCCCATCTCATCCCGCACCGTCAGCCGATCCACCACCGCCTCGATCACGTGCTTTTTCGTCTTATCGAGCTTGATCGGATCCGGCGTCCCCAGCTCGACCATCTCCCCGTCGATCCGCAACCGCACAAAACCCTCCCGCCGCGCCTTCTCGATCACGTCGCGAAACTCACCGACTTCGTCCGTGACCATCGGAGCCAGCACCATGAACTTCGTTCCCACCGGCCAACCGGCGATCACGTCCGCGATCTGCTGCGGCGTCTGCCGCACCACCGGCGCCCCCGTCTTCGGATCGTGCGGCAACCCCACCGCCGCAAAGAGCAAGCGAAGGTAATCGTAGATCTCCGTCGTCGTCGCGATGGTCGACCGCGGGCTCGCCCCACTCGTTCGCTGCTCGATGGCAATGGCCGGACTCAACCCCTCGATGTAATCGACGTCCGGTTTCTGCATTTGGTCCAGAAACTGCCGCGCGTAAGCCGACAAGCTCTCCACGTATTTCCGCTGCCCCTCGGCGTAGAGCGTATCGAACGCCAGCGACGACTTCCCCGACCCGCTCAACCCGGTCACCACGACCAACTGATTTCGCGGGATCTCCAGATCCAGGTTCTGCAGATTATGCTGCCGCGCCCCCTTGATCCGAATAACCGAGTGATTGAAAGCCTCCATCCGTGAGAAGCGTCACCCTACTTGATGGGGAGCACAGGCTTCCAGCCTGTTCGGTCGGGCTTCCAGACCGACCGCACGCCGAGCGGGAAAGTCGTCGCAAATTCACCCACCTACCTTCGAAGTCGCCGAGCAGGTCTATCTCCGTTCCATTTGGTTACCTCACCGCCCGGACACCCGGCCCTACACCCGAACCATTCCCTGCCGCAGCAACCGCAGCAGCCGCTGACTCCGAGCCGAACTCGGCTGCAGCCGTGGAAGCATTGCGTCCGGTTTGAGAAAGTCCGAAAACCCCGGCGCGTCATTCAGATCGCCGGATTCCAGATCGCGAAAAGCCATCGACCACCCCTCGCAGCATCGCTCCGGGATTCGTTCTTCGAGTAGAACGACCACGCCGTGGTGCCGCTCATCCGCCGAGATCTTCTCGAAGATGCCCCGAACCGACGTCTCGTCACCTTCCAACAGTTGCACAAACGTCCCGCCCGCATGCAGTAATAAACCGGTGATCCCGCAAAGCGCATTTTGCGCGCGGCTGCCGGTCAGCAATTGTCCCAACTCTGCGGGGCTGAACGGCGCGCGAGCTACGCTGGTGTAAACGAGAGCGTACATGAGGTTCGGACGTCAATCGATCCCCGCACTCAATCCGGCCCTACGTCGGCGACGGAAGTTCTGATCTTTCCCGTTATCCGACGGGCGCCGCTGCCCGCAGCCACTCCGGCAGCTGGGTCCGGACCCGGGCCCTCAATCGGCTCAGCAGACTATACAGCCCGAAGTAAGCGCGATTCACGTAAATGCTGTGCGCCGATCCGCGCACGCCCCGCGACTCTTTGAGCAAGCCGCTGTCCCGATTCTCCATCCCCAGCCGATAGATCGCCTGCAAAAACGCTTCGCTCCCGAAGTCGAACTCCGGCGTCCGGAACGGCAGCGCCACCATCTCGATCGACTCCGCGCAGAGCGCCATCACCCGCCGCCGATAGTCCGCTGAATCCGTCGGCAGCAAGACGTCCATCGCTTCCAGCGCGGCCTCCAACCGCGCCGGGTCGTTCGTGAGCGTCGGATCCAAAAACGCGAAGTGCCGCCGATAGAACTCTTCCTCGATCCGTTTCACGCACCCGAAATCGAGGACCCACAACTTCCCGTCCTTCACCAAAAAGTTCCCGGGATGCGGATCCGCGTGGAACACGTGCAGTTCGTGAATCTGGTACTCGTAAAAATCCCACAGCGCCTGCCCGATCCGGTCCCGTTCGTCCTGCGTCGCGTCCCCGTCCGCAAACTTGTCGAGCGCCACCCCGTCCACCCAATCCATCGTCAACACCCGCGTCGACGACAATTCAGCGTGATACTCCGGAAACCGCACCCCAGCCACTCCCGCGCACCGCTTCGACAATTCGACCGACCGATTCAGCTCCAGGGCGTAATCCGTTTCCTCGAGCAACCGCTCCTCCACTTCCTCGAAATACGCCGCCACGTCCCGCTCTCGCAGACCCAGCAGCCGCAGCGCCACCGGCTTCACCACTCCCAGATCGCTGCTCAGACTCTCCGCCACGCCCGGATACTGTACCTTCACCGCAAACTCGCGTCCTCCCTTCGCCGCCCGGTGCACCTGCCCGATCGAGGCCCCGTGCGCCGCCTTCGGCTCGAACGAATCGAACATCTCCAGCGGCTCCTTCCCGAACTCCCGGCGAAACGTCCGCACCACCAGCGGATACGACAGCGGCGGAGCCGAATACTGCGCCTGCGCGAAGACTTTCCCGTAAGCCGGCGGTAGCAACCCCTGATCGATGCTCAGCATCTGCGCGACCTTGAGCGGTCCACCCTTCAATTTACTGAACGTCTCGTAAACGTCATCCGCATTCGCCGCGTGCAACACCGCCGGATCCATCGCGCGTCCGATCGCCCGGCCACCGTAATGCCGTGCGTAGTTCACGCCGACCTTCGCACCGGTCCCAGCCAAAGCCACGATCCGAGACACCCGGCCACTCCGGATCGACGACTGCTCGTCCACCGATTAGCGACGCCGCTTCGGCGCGAAGAACCGAATCAAATCCGCCGCCGAGTCCAGGGCGGATCGGCCCACCACGTCAAACGCCAGGTGAACGGTCTTTTCGATGAAGGCATCCGTCCGCATGAAGCGCTCGCTCTCATCTCGTAGGTAATAAGTGATCACGCTCCGAAAGTGCAGGTACACTCCCGAGGGATACACCTTCGCGAGCGGCCCCCGCTCGGCGATCTCCCCGGTCTCCATCCCCCGCAGCAGAATCTCATCCGCAAAACTCTTCAATCGCCCCTCGAACTTCCGCAGCACCCCTGGGTTCTCGAACGGTCGAATCCCGCCGAACCGCAAAAGCAACGTCGACCGAAACGCCAACCCGTCCTCCACGAAGGCGAACAAAAACGCCAGCAACCGCTGCTTCGCGGTAAATCCGGCCCACTCGTCCGAGGCCTCGACGCGAGCAATCACCCCATCCAGGGCCCGCACCCAGTGAGCCGATTCGACTGCCTCGATCGTCGGGAACGTCGCAAAAAACTCCCCCTCGCCAATCCCGACCAGCTCGCAAAGCGCCACCACCGACTCGGGATAGTGCCCCGTCCGCTTCCAGTGCGCCAAAAACGCATCAATAATCTGATCCCGATTCTCCATGGACGACTCTACGCTTGTGAACCTCGTTGGGGAGCGCGGGCATCCAGCCCGGCACCACGCCAAGCTAGAAATAAGCCCGAACAACCCACATCGCCTACTCAGTCCAAGCCCCTGCGATCGCCATCGACAACTTCACCTCGTCGGCCACCTTGTCCTCACTCTCCCCGGGCTTGATTCCAAACTCCCCACGCGAGATCGACCAATCCGCCCGAATCACGAGCAAATCCCCCTTCGCGTCCGGGATCCGATCGCCGAGCCGCCCCTCGAGATAGGTCACCTTCGCCGGAACGGTGATGTCCTTCGAAACGCCGTGCAGTGTAAACGTCCCGCTCACATCCGCCGTTCCCGTCTCGCCCTCGCGCTCCACGTTCGAGATTTCTTTAACCGTAAACGAAATCGTCTCGTGCGTCGTCACGTCCAACCACCCGTCGCCGTGCATGTGGCTTTTCATCAGCGGATTCGGCACGTGCAGCGACTCCGCTGCAACCATGATCGTCCCCTCGACCTCGCTTGGATTCTCCGGGTCCAAGGTCAGTGTGCCCGAGACGTCACTTGCCGTGCCGCTGATCGACTCCAGTGGCGCATCCATCGTGAACGAAATGTTGTTGACCCCCTTCGGATCCTTGAAATCAAACGTCTTCTTCTCGGCTTGAGCGGAGAGACAAACGGCGGCGGCAACGATAGCGGTGGGCAGGTATTTTTTCATGAGATTTTCTTGGTTTTGGTCATCGGAACGAAAAGCGTAAATGCAAAAATCAAACCTGCCCCCAGCACCCCAACGGCCAGAAACTCCACTCCCGGCACGAATTGATCCCGATAAGTCACCCCTTCAATCCCCGTGACCGGATCCGCCTCCCGCACCTCGACCGACGTCTGCGTCCACCCGATCTTGGCCCCCATGCCCGCCCAAATCGCGACGGTCACCACCAAGATCAAAACCGCAAAACCTCTCACCACCGTTTTCACGGAAGAGGACTAACCCAAAACTGGTGCTCTCGCAACCCGCACCAGCGGGAGGCGGTGAATTCCCCTTTGTTGCCTCCGTTGCCTTCTGTTCAAATCGGATCCGTACCCCATGCGAAACCCCGTCCGCCTCGCCATCAACATCTCGATCGGCATCGCCTTCGACCAGCGCCTCCGCCGCAAGGCCATGTTCGTCCTCACCCTCGCCGCGCTCATCCTCCTCTTCGTCGGTACCACGATCCTGTGGCCCACCTTCCCGGACCATCCTCTCTTCTTCGCCATCTACTGGCTCATCTGCGCGTGGCTCACGGTTTGCGTCATTCTGCTTTCCATCTACGATCTGCTCACCGTGGGACGACAGCACCGCCGTGACGTCCGCCAAAATCGCCACAATCTCGATCCCGACTGATGTTCAAAACCCGCGAGCAAATCGAAAAAGACGAACGCGCCCTCCTCGCGCCCCAAGCCGTCCATTCCTTCGCCACCCTCGGCCGTAGGTACCCCGAGCGCCCGCACCCCTACCGCACCGACTTCCAGCGCGACCGCGCCCGCATCATCCACTCCGCCGCCTTCCGCCGCCTCGACGGCAAGACGCAAGTCTTTCTCAACGGCACCGGCGACCACTACCGCACCCGGCTCACCCACACCATCGAGGTCGCCTCCGTCACCCGCACGATCGCCCGCGCCCTCGGCCTCAACGAAGACCTCGCCGAAGCCGTCGCCCTCGCCCACGACCTCGGCCACGCCCCGTTCGGCCACTCCGGGGAACAAACCCTCGACCGCCTCATGCGCAAGGAAGGCGGCTTTGACCACAACGTCCAATCGCTCCGAGTCGTCGAAACCCTCGAAGAGAAATACCCCCGCCACCGCGGCTTGAACCTCTCCTACGAAGTCCTCGAAGGCCTCGGCAAACACAACGATACCCAGACCCTGCCCGACGGCACCGTCACCCGCTGGCCATCACTTGAAGGCCAAATCGCCGACCTCGCCGACGAGGTCACCTATTACAGCCACGACCTCGACGACGGCCTCGACGCCGGCCTCCTCGACCCCGACGCCCTCGACGAACTCGCCATCTGGTCCGACGCCCGCCTCCTCGCCGAGCGCGAATTCAAAAAAAAGTTCCACCCCCTCCGTCACCGCGGCTTCGTCATCCGCTGCATCGTCAACCGCGAAGTCGAAGACCTCGTGGTGAACACCGCCCGAGCCGTCAAAAAATCCGGAGTCACCACGGTCGACGAAGTCCGCACCCAGACCAAGCGCCTCGCCCAATTCAGCGCCGAAACTCGTCGAGGCAACGCCTCGCTCCGCAAGTTCCTCTACAAAAATCTCTATTACAATCCCGCCGTCGCCCAAGCCAACGCCCGCGGCTGCGGCGTCCTCGAAGGTTTCTTCCACCGCCTCATCGACAAGCCCAGTCTGCTCGGCGGCAAAGCCACCCGCCGCATCAAGACGGAGGGCTTCCCCCGCTCCGTCGCCGACTACCTCTCCGGCATGACCGACCGCTACTGCCTCGAAGAATTCGCCAAGCTCCATTAAAAGAACAAGACTGACGCAATGCCCACCGACCTCGATATTCACCACGTCGCCCACCTCGCCCGCATCGACCTCACCGAAGCGGAAGAGACTCAGTTCAAGGACCAACTCGGCCAGATCCTCACCTACGTCGACAAGCTCAACGAACTCGACGTCTCCGACGTCGATCCCACCGCCCACGCCAACCCGGTCGTCAACGTTTTCCGCGAAGACACCCCGAAGCCTAGCCTCGACAAAAAGGCCGCCCTGGCCAACGCCCCCCACCAAGCCAACGGCCTCGTCATGGTCACCCGGGTGATCGAATGATTCTTTCCCGGAGACCTTTGCGTTAGAAAAACCCAGCCCGCCGGGCGAGAAGTCCCCCCTTCGTTACCTTCTGTTCAAAAAAGCATTTCACCGATGACCCTACCCTCGCTAACCGAACTCCAGTCGCGCCTCCGCGCCCGCGAACTCTCCCCCCGCGAAGCTCTCTACCAGCTCGAAAACCGCATCGCCGAGACCGATCCCCACATCCACGCTTACTTGAGTCGTGATCTCGACACCGCCCGCGCCGCCGCCGAGACCGCCGACGTTTCCCTCCCGCTCGGCGGCATCCCCATCGGCATCAAGGACGTCATCAGCGTCAACGGGCAACCCTGCACCGCCGCCTCGAAGATCCTGGAAAATTACCGCGCACCCTACGACGCCACCGTCATCGCCAAGCTCAAGGCCGCCGGAGCCATCCCCTACGGCCGCCTCAACCTCGATGAATTCGCCATGGGATCTTCCACGGAGAACTCCGCCTACGGAGCCTCCCGCAATCCCTGGGACCACAACCGCATCCCCGGCGGCAGTTCCGGCGGCAGCGCCGCCGCAGTCGCCGCCGACATCGCCTACGCCACCCTTGGCTCCGACACCGGCGGCTCGATTCGGCAACCCGCCGCCCTCTGCGGCTGCGTCGGCCTCAAGCCGACCTACGGCCGCGTCTCCCGCTACGGCCTCATCGCTTTTGCCTCTTCCCTCGACCAGATCGGCCCCTTCACCCGGACCGTCGCCGATTCCGCGATGCTCCTCAACGTCCTCGCCGGCCCCGACCCGATGGACTCAACCAGCCTCGACCATCCCGTCGACGACTACACCGGCCGACTCGGTCAGGACCTCAAAGGCGTCAAACTCGGGATTCCCAAAGAATACTTCATCGACGGCATGGACGAGCAAGTCCGCCTCCGCGTCGAAGGGGCCATCAAGCAATACGAAAGCCTCGGTGCCGAACTCGTCGAAGTCTCCCTCCCCCACACCGAATACGCCGTCGCGGTGTATTACATCATCGCCACCGCCGAGGCCTCGGCCAACCTCGCTCGCTTCGACGGCGTCCGCTACGGGCACCGCGCCGATAACCCAACCGACCTCATCGATCACTACAAGAAAACCCGCGAGCAGGGCTTTGGCCCCGAGGTCAAACGCCGCATCATCCTCGGCACCTACGTCCTGAGTTCCGGCTACTACGACGCCTACTACCTCCGCGCCCAAAAGGTCCGCACCTTGATCCGACAAGACTTCACCAAAGCCTTCGAGAAATGCGACGCCCTCGTTTGCCCGACCAGCCCCGACCTCGCCTTCCGAGTCGGCGAGCGCAGCGACGACCCGTTGAAGATGTACCTGGCGGATATCTTCACCATCGCCGCGAACCTCTCCGGCATCTGCGGCATCAGCATCCCCTGCGGCTTCGCCCAAGCGGAGGGCCAGGACCTCCCCGTCGGACTCCAACTCCTCGGCAAACCCTTCGACGAAGCCAACCTCCTCAAGATAGCCCACGCCTACGAACAAAGCACCGACCACCACAAAAGACGCCCCGGGTGATTCAAAAAACGCCACGCTGACTCAAGCGCCAAAGCACCGCCGCAACCGCGGATCTGTCGCCAGCGCGTCCTCGATCTCCGGGAGACAATCCCGAGTCGACAGCACCGTGTGGAAATCGGTCTTCATCGTCGGAGCAATCCGCGCCGCGGCGAGCCATTCCCCCCGATCAAACGGGTCGCCGGCGACGGAATCCCAGAAACTCGTCTCGTCGAAGAGTCGCGCGATGTGCGCGGTATTTTCCCTCTGCAGCAAACTCACCAGATAAGCCGCAACGCCCACCTGAAGACCGTGCAGTCGGGGGCGCGCGCTCGTTCGATCCAGCGCGTGGGAGATCAGGTGCTCGCTTCCACTCGCCGGACGCGACGATCCGCAGATGCCCATCGAGATCCCGTTGAGGAGCAACGCCGTCCCGAGCAATTTGACCCCTTCGAGATCGTGCGCCGGGCGCGCGAGAAATTGGAACACGCTCGCGTCTGAGAGAAGCGCCGCGAAGTCATCAACCGGGGTCCCGACCGCGTGGAAAGCCCGCTTCCAGTCGGACACGGCCGTGAATTTGGCGACCAGATCCCCCACGCCCGAGTGCCACAGCGCCGTCGGTGCGCCCAGACAAACCGCCGTGTCGATGATCACCCCCTGCGGAATGGCCGCGGACAACGACCGCCGGCGCCCGTCGATCGTGAGACTGGCTTGCGGACTGCAAATCCCGTCGTTAGAGAGCGACGTCGGCACGGCCAAATACGGTCGACCGGCGAGAAACGCGACGTATTTAGAAACATCCAAAGCTTTCCCGCCGCCAAATCCGATGATCGCATCCAGTGGCGAGGGCAACGAAGCGAACAGCTCCATCGCGAGCTCGAAACTGGCCGCCCCAACGCACCGGATCTCCCGCACGTCGATCTGACGATCTTTCAGCGAACCTTCGAGCCGCCCGCGCAGCTCCGCCCCCAATCCATCACTGACGAAGACCGCGACGCGACGAAGGGCGTGCCGTTCGGCGTAGATCCCGAGACGGTCGAGCGCGCCTGGCTTCACGCGCACGAGTCCGGGAATGGCGGTTTGGATCGGGATCATGCCGAGAACCTCACCGCTTCAGCACAACTCACCGCAGACTCGGGATCCCGACCATCGGATCGGTCTCCGCTCCGTAATTCACGCTCGGTAGACCAAAGCCAAACAGCTTGAGGAAATCACGCTGATACCCCGCGAAGTCCGCGACGTCTCCCAGTGTCTCCGTCGAGACGTCATCCCACTCCGCCGCGATGGCCGCCTGCACGTCCTCGCGCATCTCCCAATCGTCGATCCGGATGCGCCCCGCGTCGTCGAGGGTCGGCCCACCCGTCGCGCAGTAGTGCTCCGCAAACAGCCGCTGAATCTGCTCGATGCAGCCCTCGTGCAGGCCCTTCGCCTTCATCACCTTGAACAAAATCGAGATGTAGAGCGGCACCACGGGGATCGCGGAACTCGCCTGCGTCACGAGCGCCTTGTTCACGCTCACGAGCGCAGTCCCTTCGCCGAATCGGGCGCTCATTTCCTTCGCCGTCTGCTCCAGATGCTGCTTCGCCCGCCCGATGGTTCCGTCCGTGTAAATCGCCCAAGTGATCTCCGGGCCGATGTAGTTGTAGGCCACGGTCTTGAAACCGTCAGCCAGCACGCCCGCCTCCGCCATCGCGTCGATCCAGAGTTTCCAATCTTCCCCTCCCATCACCTTCACCGTCTGCGCGATCTCGTCGTCGGTCGCGGGCTCGATGGTCACTGTCTCGATCTCACCCTTGTCGGTGTTGAGGTTTTTGTTCGTGTAAGTCTCGCCCGTCGGCTTGAGCACCGATTTGTAAACTTCGCCCGTTTCCGGATCGACCCGCCGCGGCGACGCGAGGCTGTAGACGATCATGTCGACGTGCCCGAGATCCGCCTTGATCGCGTCGATCACGGACGCCTTCATTTCGGTCGAAAACGCGTCGCCGTTGAAACTCTTCGCGTAGAGACCGGCCTCGCCCGCCGCCGCTTCGAAGGCCGCCGTGTTGTACCAGCCAGCCGACGCGGTCTTTTTCTCACTCGGTTCCTTTTCGAAGAACACCCCGACGGTCGACGCCCCCCCACCGAACGCCGAGACGATCCGCGACGACAGCCCGTAGCCAGTCGACGCTCCGATCACGAGCACCCGTTTCGGCGCTCCGGCGAGAGCGGGTTGCGCTTTCACGTGATCGACCTGTTCCTGCACGTGCGCCGCGCAGCCCTCGGGGTGGCTGGTTGTGCAAATGAAACCGCGAATCTTGGGAGCAATGATCATCCCAACTTTGTGCCGACTTCCGCCGCCGACGGCAAGCCCCGGGCACGCATGGCTCAGGAGTCCACCGAACCATCGCTGCGCCGAAATTTCTGGAACCCAGCCACGATCTCTCGCGCCTGCTCGAATCGGTCTTGCTGGCCGAGTCGTTGGGCCACCTCGCCCAGCGGATCCACGCGCGAAGTCGGACTTGCTGCCCGCTCCGGCGCTCCGTCCGGTGAGACTTGGTCCGGGCCGAGCGCATCCGGAGGAGCCGTCTCCGGTGCGTCACCCGGCCGCGCCGCCAGCAAATCCGTCATCAACGAGCCGTCTCTTCCCGCGGGAATCAGCGTGAGATGCACGCCGCTCTGCACGATCCGCCCGACTTCCAGGATCTCCAGAATCGCGTCGAGCACCTCCGGGTCGCGCGAGATTTCATCCATCACGCTGCCCACGTATTGTGGTCGCATCGTCGCTGCCCGGGCAAACTCGCTCGCCGACGCCTTCTCCGCCGCGCTCTTGAGCACCTCGACCTGATTCGCCCCCGCTTGCCGGATCGCCGACGTCACCTGCCGCAGCCGGTTCGACACCTTTTCCTCAATCTGCCGGATCATCGTCGCGTCCCGGAAATGCACCTTCCGCACGTAGACCGACCCGAGCTCGTAGCCCCACTCCGTCGACTTCGGCGATACCTCGCGGCGCACGACGTCGCTCATCGGATGCCGATCCCGCAACAAATCGTCGAGCGGCATGTTGCTCAGCGAGCGAACCGTGGAATTCGACACGTTCGCCCGCAAAGACCCTGCCGGGTCCGTGTTTTTGAAGAGAAAATCGACCGGCTCGTTGACGAACATCTCGTACCACACCCCGATCCCCATCGGCGTCCCCTCCTCCGAGTTCACCGGCTGGCTCCGCAGGTACACTTGGTCGAGCCGCACGTCGACGTCGTATTGCTTCCCGAAAAACGGCAGTAGAAAAGCCCTCAACCCAAGCTGGCTCGCCGGAAAAACCAACCCCGGCTCCGACAAGACGCCGATGACCTTCCCGAAAAGCGTGAAGACCTTGCAATGCCCCTCCGCCACCGTCGTGTAGAGGCCAATCACCCGCCCGAGGCCCAGGAAAATCGGCACCGCGATCGCGCAGCCGAACAACCCGATCATGAATCCAACCAGAAAATTCATGACCGGTGCTCCCGGATGATGTGCGCTGCCTTCGGCAACAAATCCAACCGCACGTTCCGCCGATAAGCGTCGATCGCCGACGGGTTCCGGGCCTTGATCTCGCGCACCTGCTCCGCCAGTTGCCGCAACGGCTCGACCTCGGCCTCCGCCCGCATCGTCTCGATCTCGACGGCGCGCTTCGATTGCTCGACCCGTTGATCCGCCAAAGCCTGCGCGACGCTCACGTCGGACGAGACCTCGTTGTGCGCCGTATTGATCGCCGCCAGAGCCGACTCGATCTCGTGCGGCGGGTCGATTTGCGTGATGAGCGACGCGTCGAGCGTGATGCCATACCGCGCCGCCGACGATTGGCACTGTTCGTCCATCTGCTCGTTGAGGCGATTGAGATTTTTCCGCAGATCGTTGATGGAAACACCGTCGATCTTGATCGTTTCTTCCGGCCCGTCCTCCACGCCTTCGAGTTCGATGGTCTGCGTCGCAGCCTCAAAATTCGCGATCCGCTCGCGCAACACCGAGATAAAATATCCCATCACGTGCGCGATCGGGTTCTTCACGCCGAAGAGGTAGGCGTAAATATTTTCCTCGCAGATTTTGTATCGGAGCTGCCCGGTGATCCCGATGTTGAGCTGATCCTTGGTCACGGCGTCGAGCACCTCACCGTGCTGGTTGGCGCTCGGGTTCTCGGGGTCGTGCGCGATGTTCACGGTGTTGATCGCGATGTTGACCTTGTGGACTTTTTGCCAAGGCCGCTTGAGATAAGGCCCACCCGGGCCGATCACCCGAAGCTGCGGGTACCGGTAGCGGTCGCGGCTCGAGTCGGTCAGTAACTCGCCCAGGGGCCCGTCCTGCGTCGTGAGATCGCCGTCCCGCTGCGCCCGGCCAAAGCTCGTGATGACCGCCCGCTCGTTTTGCTCGACCTGATAGATCCCGCCCAGAAAGCAGCGGAGAAAAACGTAAACCGCCGCGCCGAGAATGAGACCCACCGAAAACGACATCCGTCCCCGGTGATGCCCGCTCAGTCACCCCCTGACAAGAACGAAACCGCCCCTCGCCAAGGTGAACCGTTTCGCGTGGAAGAAAACGATCCGTTAACGCTTCCCTTTCTCGACTCCCTCACGGCCATCCTCGGCTCCCACTCACTCCCCGCCACCATTCCCCGGCGGGCATCCGCTTCCGACCCTCGGCCTGAACCTCTCGGAGCACGATCAACCCCGCCCCCGTCCCGACGACGACCCGCCCCGCGATCTCACCGACCGCACCCGCCGCTCGATCCGCGGCACCATCGCCAACGTCGACGGCCCACACTTTCACCCGCCGGGTCACGCCACCCAGATCAAATTCGCACCAAGCCCCGGGCCAGGGATCCATCGCCCGCACCAATCGCTCGATCCCGACCGCCGATTCAGACCACTCGATCTTCCCATCATCCCGCGACAATTTCCGCGTCATCGTCACCCGCCCCTCGTCCTGTCCAAGCCGCCCGGCGCGCCCGGCGACCAGTAAATCCAACGCCTTCCCCAAGGCCACCGGCGCGATCTCCGCCAGCCGATCGTGTAAACTCCCGCCGGTCTCGTCCGCGCTAATCGGAATCGCTTCCGTCAGCACGATATCCCCCGTGTCCAAGCCCTCCGCCATGCGCATCACCGTCACGCCCGTCACGGCATCCCCGGCGCGAATGGCCGCCTGGATCGGCGCCGCCCCCCGCCAACGCGGGAGCAGCGAAGCGTGCAGGTTCCAACAAACCACCTTCGGGATATCCAGCACCGCCCGGCTGAGGATCTGCCCGTAAGCCATAACCACCACCACGTCCGGCGCCAACGCCGCGAGCTCGGCCACCGAGGCGTCGTCCCGCAACCGCTCCGGCTGCAAGATCGGAACTCCCGCCCCCCGAGCGACGGCCTTGATCACCGACTCCTTCACGGCATTTCCCCGACCCGCGGCTCGATCCGGCTGCGTCACGACTGCAACCACTTCACAACCCTCGCGAGCCAGCAACATCCGGAGCACGGGGACCCCGATCTCCCCGGTGCCCATGTAGACGACTCTCAACACCCTCGACAACAAGACGTCACTCGTTCCCGACTTCGGCGTCCGCCGCGACCACGCGGGAGATCTGGCTGAGCACCTCGACGGGGGACTGCAGCGCGTCGATTTCGCAGATGAGTTCCGATCCGTAATGCCCAAGCAGCGGCTTGCTCTCCGCCTCGTAGGTTTCCAGACGCCGACGGATCACGGACTCGTTCGCGTCGTCGAGCCGGTTGTCCTTGAGCGCCCGCTTTTTCAAGCGTTCGACCAGCTTCGCCCGGTCCGGGCACGACAGATGGAAGACCTTCCGAACGTCGATGATGTCTTCCATGATCTCCGCTTGCCGGACGTTGCGCGGGATTCCGTCGAGGAGCAGATGGTCGATCTCGGGTTTGAAAATGTGGGCCTCCACCCCGTGCTCGATCCTTACCCGCCAGAGTTCGACCGTGATCTCATCCGGCACCAGCTCGCCTCGGCTCGAATATTCCAAGAATGCCTGCCCCAGCTTCGTCCGCACGTCGATCGACCGAAAGACGTCGCCGCACGCGCAATGAAAATATCCCGGCACCGTGCCGAGGGTTTTGCCCTGGGTTCCTTTGCCGCTACCAGGAGCGCCAAAAAACAAATACGTCCGATATTTTTTCATAAGTCTGGGGGGGCGAGTGATAGGCGCATCACGAGAAAGTTGCAACGATTCCTGCGTTGATCCGTCGTCGGACTTCGGCCCGGAAAAACACCGAATTCCAAAATCGACAACCCCGCTCGACCGCCTTAATTCTAGGAGAGACCTCAAAAGGAGAAAACGGACCGTGCCCCTAAACGACGACTACATCATCGACATTCTCATCGAAGCCGGGCTTCTCACCCGCTCCCAAGTCGACGAGACCCGCTCCAACGCTCCGGAGGGAATGAACGTCTCCGATGCCCTCGTTCAGGCCAATCTTCTCAGCCACGAGGACATCTCCCGCACCCTCGCCGCGAACGGCGGCATGGACTTCGTCGATCTGAACGCGATCACCGTCCCGCCGAACGTCACCGAGATTCTTTCCGCCGAAGACGCCCGCCGCTACAAGGCTGTTCCGATCTACGCGACCGACGCGTCCGTGACCATCGCCGTCGACGACCCGATGGCCTTCGAGACCTTCGACAGTCTCGGATTTCTGCTCAAGCGCGAGGTCGAGTTCGTCTGCGCGACACCCGAGCAGCTCGAGCAGGCGCTCAGCCAGTATTACGGTGAGGCCGACACCGTCGGGCACGATCACTCGGAGAGCGGCGACCTCGGGGACGACGGCGGCGAGGGCGATGCCCCGATCATCAAGATGGTCACAAGTCTTCTTCTCGAAGCGTACAAGGGCCGCGCGTCCGACATTCACCTCGAACCGATGGAGAAATCCTTCCGCGTCCGCTTCCGCGTCGATGGTGTCCTGCAGGAGATGCAGTCCCCGCCCAAAAAACTCCAGTCCGCCATCATCTCCCGGCTCAAAATCATGACGGGCACCATGTCCATCGCCGAGAAGCGCCTCCCGCAGGACGGCCGCATTCAGGTGAAGGTGGGCAAAAACGCGATCGATCTCCGTGTCTCGACCATCCCGACCGTCCACGGCGAGTCCGTCGTCATGCGGATCCTCGACAAGTCGGCACTCGTGCTCGGTCTCCCCGAACTCGGCTTCCTCAGCGACGACCAACAGAAATTCGAGAACCTCATCGCACTGCCCGACGGCATCATTCTCGTCACCGGCCCGACGGCTCCGGCAAGACGACGACGCTCTACGCCTGTCTCAACTACATGAATCAGCCCGACCGCAAGCTGATCACCGTCGAGGATCCGTGCGAATACCAAATGGGTGGCATCAACCAGGTCCAGGTGAATACGTCCATCGGGATGACCTTCCCCGCCGCGCTCCGATCCATTCTTCGACAAGCGCCGAACATCATCATGATCGGCGAGATTCGTGACGCCGAGACCGCGAACATCGCGATCAACGCCTCGCTCACCGGCCATCTCGTGCTCTCAACCTTGCACACAAACGACGCGCCCGCCGCCGTGGCCCGTCTCGTCGACATCGGCGTCCAACCCTTTCTGGTCTCGTCCTCCGTGCGCGCCGTCATGGCCCAGCGCCTCGTCCGTCGACTGTGCTCGAAGTGCAAAGAACCAACCGAAATTGCGGAGTTCGAACTCATCGCCCTCGGCCTCGAAGCCTCCCAACTCGCGAACGCCCAGCCGATGAAAGCTGTTGGCTGCGACGCCTGCCGCGGTCGCGGATTCAAAGGCCGAATGGGCATCTTCGAAGTCTTCATCATCGACGACGAGGTTCGCCACATGATCAATAACAACGCCTCGACCATCGCACTCCGCCAACGTGCCCGCGAGCTCGGCATGCGGACTCTCCGCGAGGACGGTATCCGCAAGATCCTCTCCGGCTCCACCACCGCCGACGAAGTCATCACCGCGACCGCGTCCGATTTGGCCTAAAAAAATAACCCTTTTGAGCCTCTTGCGCCTTCTCGCGGCAAAAAAATTCCTTCCATGAACGCATCCCAAGTTACCGACATCTTTCAGGACGCCAGCCTCATCACCCAAAGCGTCGCCGAGGAGCTCCAGAGCGAATGCGAATCGACCGGTAAACCGATCTACCAAGTCATGATCGACGGCGGACACGTCGACGAAGACACCTTTTACCAGACCATCGCGGACACCCTCGGCGCGGAACGCTACGACCTCGCCGAGTTCACACCGGGCTCCGACGTTCTTCAACTCATCCCCGGTGGCCTCGCCCGCCTGCACGGTGCCCTGCCCATCGGCGCATCGGAGAACACAATCTTCGTCGCCCTCACCGATCCGCTCGACGGTCAAGCGGCGGAAGATCTGAGGTTTGCCCTCGGTCGCGAGATTCGGGTCAGCGTCGGACAGAGCATTCCGCGCATCGAACAACTCATCGCCGAGTCCTACGGCACCGAGGACAGTTCGATGGAGGACATTCTCTCCCAGCTCGGAACCGGTGGCGAACTCGAGTTCGGTGATGGTCTCACCATCGACGAATTTGATCCCAACGCCGCCGCCGCCGAGGCCAACGCGACGCCGATCATTCGCTACGTCGACCTCATCCTCGACAAAGCCATCCAGGCCCGCGCGTCGGACATCCACTTCGAGCCCTTCGAGACCGAGTTCAAAGTCCGCTACCGAGTCGACGGCGCACTCTACGAGATGGACCCGCCGCCGCGCCACCTCGCGCTCCCGGTCATTTCGCGCGTCAAAGTCCTCTCGAACCTCAACATCGCCGAGCGCCGCCTCCCGCAGGACGGCCGCATCCAGCGCGTCATCAACGGAAAATCCGTCGACCTTCGTGTCTCTAGCCTTCCCACGCAGTTCGGCGAGTCCGTCGTGCTGCGGATCCTCGATCGTTCCGCCGTCAACCTCGACCTCGAGACGCTCGGGATGCCGGACTACATCTACAACTACATCCTCGAGGTCATCCAGAAGCCGAACGGCATTTTTATCGTCACGGGACCGACTGGCTCGGGCAAGACGACGACGCTCTACTCCTGCCTGCGCAAGATCAACACGATCGACTCCAAGCTCCTCACCGCCGAGGACCCGGTGGAATACGAGATCGAAGGCCTCATCCAAGTCCCGATCCAGGACGGCATCGGCCTCACCTTCGCCCGCGTTCTCCGCGCCTTCCTTCGACAAGATCCCGACAAGATCATGGTCGGAGAGACTCGTGACATCGAGACCGCCCAGATCGCGATCCAAGCCTCGCTCACGGGTCACTTGGTGTTCTCCACGCTTCACACCAACGATTCGACCGGTGCCGTCACTCGTCTCGTCGACATGGGCGTCGAGCCTTTCATGATCTCGGCGTCTCTCGAGTGCGTCCTCGCCCAGCGCCTCATCCGCCGCGTCTGCCCGAAATGCAAAACCGCCTACGAGCCGACGGAGGCCGTCCTCCAGCAGCTCGGCCTGTCCGCCTACGACATCGGCGACAAGACGTTCTACTACGGCAAGGGCTGCGATAACTGTAACAACACGGGCTACCGAGGGCGAAAAGGCATCTACGAACTCCTCAAAATGTCCGACCCGATCCGCGAGTTGATCAACAACCGCGCCCCCGGCGTCGTCCTCCGCCAAAAAGCCATCGAGCTCGGCATGACGACCCTCCGGGAAGACGGCCTCCGCTCCATCTACGACGGCGACAGCACCATCGAAGAAGTTCTCAAGTACACCTGATTTGTCTCACGCGGAGACGCAGAGCCGCAGAGAGATCTCGGAACATTCACCCTCTGGGTCTCGGCGCCTCCGCGGGAGAACCAGGATATCGCTCGTATTTCCTTCGCGACTTCGCAGCTTCGCGTGAGGCATCATCAAACTCTATGGCAAACGCAATGGTCATCGGCATCGGCGGAGTCGGCTCCGTCATCGGACAGAAACTCCACGAATACGACTGCTTCGACCGGATCGTCCTGGCCGACATGGATCCGACTTATGCGCGCCAACTCGCCGGCCGGACGCCGAACAATCGGTTCATCGTCGTCCAGGCCAACGCGATGGACACCGCCCGCCTCACCGCGCTCATGCAAGAGCACAAGATCGACGTCACCTGCAACGCGTGCGTCTGCCAGACGAACTACTCCGTCCTGGAATCCTGCCTGCGCGCCGGATCCCATTACCTCGACATGGCCGCCGACATCTACTCGGCCCCCGGCGTCAAACGTGCGGGCAAGAACTCGTTCGAAGCCGAGATCGAGATGTTCAATCAGTCCTACCTCGACGCCGGACTCGCCGGCGTCCTCTGCATGGGCATGGATCCCGGAGCGGTCAACGTCTTTGCCCGTTGGGCAATGGATCGTCTCGATACCGCCAGCTCGATCCGCGTTCTCGACGCCGACAACGCCGAGGTCCGGGGCTACCGCTTCGCCGTTCTTTTCTCGCCTGAGACGTTCTTCGAGGAACTCGGAGCCATCCCGTATTTTGTCCGCGAGGGCCGCGTCGTCTCGGGTCGTCCGCTCGAAACCGAAGTCGAATGGGTCCGCTTTCCCGATCCCATTGGTCTCCAGAAAACTTACGCCGTCGCCCACGAGGAAGGCGTCTCGCTCGGCATCTACCCACCATTCGTTGAGAAGGGCGTCCGCTACTCGGTCTTCAAGTATTCCGTCCCCGACAAGGTCGTGAACATCTCGAAGAGCCTCGCCCTCCTGAATCTCGATAGCTGGAAAAAGATCAAGATCGACGGGGTCGAAGTTGCCCCCGTCCGCGTCGCCGCCGCCAGTCTCCCCAAACCCGCTGCGCTCGGCGCGACCGTCGATGGCTACTCGTGCGTGGGAACCGAAGTCCGCGGCACCAAAGACCGGCGGCGCGTTGAGTATTTCGTCTACTCGATGGACTCGCACCGCGAAACCTACGAGAAATACGGCTACAGCCTCACACTCGTGCAAACCGGCATACCGCCCGCCGTCACCGCCCGCCTCCTCGTCGAAGGAGCCATCCCCGAGCGCGGCGTGATGATGCCCGAGCACCTCAATCCAGACGCCCTCATGGACGCCTTTCCCCGCGAAGGCCTCCCCATCTTCGTCGAGAAGCGCGAAGTCGAGCGTCTGTAAAGGGGTTCTGGCGCGGGCCATGCCACCGGACCACCCCAAACAGCTAGCCTCGAAGCCCGCCGGCCCAACCGAGTTACGGTCGCGGCCAAAGTCAGCACACTTTGTGCTACTGGCTCCCGCGAGTGCTTCCTTCGATCAGTCAAACGACCAGCACCCTCCTCATCGACGACCGCCCCATCGTCCGGGCAGGCCTCGGGACTTGGCTCCGCGGCTCCGGGAAGTTCCACCCCATCCATGAGGCGACGACTGCGGTTGACGGATTTAGCCAAGTGGCCGCGAAGCCACCCCAACTCGTGATCGTTGGGATGCGGCTTCCGGACGCCACGACAGCTGAGATCTTCCGCGCCCTGCATCCCTATCGCTGGAACACCTACACTGTCCTCTTCAGCGCCCTCATCGGCGACGACGATCTCCTCCTTGCCGCCCGGGTTGGCGCCCGCGCGATCCTCCATCGCTCGATCTCCGAATCCGAATTCCTAACTACGATCGACCAGGTCCTCGCGGGCGAGAACGTGCTCCTCGCTTCTCTCCCCACCCGAATCCGCGACCAATTACACGTGAAGGACCTCACGCCGACCGAATTCGCGATCCTCGGCCTGATCGCTCGCGGTCGAACGAATCGGGAGATCTGCGGCATCACCGGACGGACCGCAAATACCGTCAAAGTTCACATCCGCAATATCTTCCCCAAGCTCGGCGTCACCAATCGGTCCGAAGCCGCTTCAGTTGCCATCCGTCGGGGCATTGTCGATTAGTTAGCACACCGTCTCTCACCCATTTGGCGTATGCCGCCAACTTTGCTCGTGGCACGCGGTCGGCTAAGTCTGCCTTCCAGTGGCCCCGCACCCGTGAGGCCAATCAACCACAAGCATAATAAACCCATGAAACCATCGATCCAATCGGTCTGGCGTCAGCACGGCATCGCCGCGGCCTGTCTCGTCACGGCCTTCACCAGCGGGCTTGCCCAGGCGCAAACCACCGTCGATTTCAATCTTGAGACGGCCACCATGGATGACGTTCAGAAGGCAATGGACGCCGGAGCGCTCACCAGCGTCGAACTCGTCCTTCTCTACCTGAACCGCATCGAGACCTACGACCAAGGCGGAATTACCCTCAATTCCGTCCCGGTTCTCAGTCCTTCCGTCATCGCCGAGGCTGCTCGCGCCGACCGCCTCCGAGCGAACGGCACCAAGCTCGGGCCACTCCATGGTATTCCTTACGTTACCAAGGGTAACTTTGCGTTCGAAGGCCTGCCAAATACCGACGGCCTCACCACTTGGGCGGACCTTATCGCGCCCTACACCTGCACGGTCATTCAGAACCTCTCCGAAGCCGGAGCGGTCTTCCTCGGACACGCGAATCTCGACACCTTCCAAGCATCGACTTCGTCCACCAACTCCGAGACGTTTGGCCTCACCCGAAACGCCTATAATCCTGCGTATTTCGCGGGTGGCAGCAGCGGCGGACCCGGCGTCGCGGCCGGTGCGAACATGGCCTTCTTCTCTCTCGGCGGGGAGACCGGCGGCTCCGTCCGCAGTCCTTCCGACCGCGCTGGCGTCGTCGGCTTCAAGACCAGCAACGCGACCATCTCCGTCCACGGACTGGCGCCACTCGCTTGGGATCGTGACGTGGTCGGGCCGATGACCCGCTACGCGGTCGACAATGCCAACGTCATGGCAGCCGCCAGTGGTTTCGACCCGCTCGACATCTGGGCAAATATCGAGATCATCGAAGACCGTCCCCGCCCCATCGGCTTCGTGGAAAAATTCGCAGCCGGCTCGCTGGCCGGTAAGACGTTCGGCGTCCCGTCGAATATGATCACGGCGACGGTTGGCGTGACTCAGGATGCCATCAAAGCACTCTTCGCGCAGGCGCGCACGGTCCTCGAAGGCCAAGGTGCCACCGTCATCGACGTGACCCTCCCGCCCGAGCTGAACATTACGTTCACCGGACGCCGCGCCTCGGTTCCCGCCGACGTCGTGACCCCTCCGACTCGTAAACTCTATAACCCCGTCACCGCCGATCTCACCAATTCGATGGTGGCCGGCAGCCGCGCCTACCAGTTCGAGGAATTCCTTGATTCCTTTCTGCGCCTGCCGACCGACTCCGAAGAGGATGTCCTCGCGAAGATCGTGGCTCGGATCAATCCGGTCACGCAGTTCCAACAGCAGTACAAGGACGCCATCGCGAACCAGACGACCTTTGGCCCGGACGCACCGGATTCCGTTGAGCATTTCCTCGCGGTTCGCTACCAGAACTTGGACTACGAGGCTTTCCTGACCGCGAACGGTCTCGACGCCCTCATCTGGCCGACGTCTCAGACCAAAACCGCCACCGGCATCACGCTGCCCGGCCTGTCCCGCGCGATCGTGAACTCATTCTCGCTGCCTTACGTCGCCGTCCCCATGGGATCGATCACGATCGGCGCGACGACCGAGCCCGTCACCCTCGGCTTCCTCGGGCGCTACTGGCAGGACGCAGAAATCCTTGCGCTGGCCGGTGCCTACGAGCAAGCCAGCCAAGAACGGGTCGTCTCCAGTTTCGTTCCACCACTTGAAGGTGAGAACTTCCAGTACACCCTGGCGGCTGCCCCGACACCCATTCCTCCGACGCCAGCAGTGTTATCTCAGACCCCGCCGGTCGCGGTGGCTGAAGGCAAGGCGATCATCAAGGGCAATGGCCGGAATACCCGCCTCGTTCTCGCCGGGCGGGCCGTCAGTCCCGCTCGTGTCGTCTCGGTCAACGTGACCGTCGACGGCCGCCGCGTTGCGGTGAAAGGCAAGGCCAATTGGAGGGCGATCATCAAGCTCAAGGATCTTCAACGCTTCAGCGGCTCGAATCCGAAGGACGTTGGAGTCTCCGTGATCGTTCGCGACAGCAATGGTCTCACCAACGCGACCATCCGACGCGTCAAGGTTCCAACCAACGGCTAACTCGACCCGACCAAACTAAACCGAATATCGGTTGGCGGTCGCGGAGGGTTCCCCCTCGGCGTCGCCAGCCGAATGCGGATTCACTCCCAAAATTTCCATGCGCACTACCGCAACCTTCCGCACCCCTCTTCTCATCGCCCTAGCGGGACTTGTTCTCGTTCTCGCGGCCACTTTCATTTTCCCCAAGATCAACCCGAACCCTGCGGCAACCAACGAACGTGCCGAATTGGATCAATCCGCAGCTCCCGCCCGCGCAGAGCACGACACGACACCCCGCCTAATTCCGACGGTGATTCCAGCCAACCCCGCCGACTATCCCGACTTGATCCGTCAAGCCCTCAGGACTCCGGGACCTCAGGCGCAAAACGACATCGCGGCCGTCGCCCTCGCCTGGATGGACCGCGACCTTCCCAACTTCATGAGCTTCGTGGACGAACTCGAGGTCGACGACGAGGACGGCACGTTGTGGGCGACGCTCGCTCCGGCGTTGATGTCCTGCCTGCCGGATGTGAGTGAACAAACGGCCCAATCGCCCGCGCTCCTCATTTTGGTCGAGCGGCTGATCTCGGATTTTGCCGTCACGGACCCCGTGCAAGCCCTCGCCTGGGCGCGCGAGTGGTTGCTCGATAGCGGCCTGGACTCCGCCCTCTCCGAGATCGCCCCGGAACTCGCCGCCTCGGATCCGGGTGCTGCCACTGCGCTCGTAGCGGAGATCGCCGCGCCTCCGAAACGACTCGAAGCCGCGCGCGGTGTCGGATTCGTTCTGCGCGACGCCGATCCCGACTTTGCTCTCGTCTGGGTCGATAGCCTCACGCAGAAAGTCGACCGTGCCTACGCGCTGTCGGGAGTCATCGGCGGGATGGCAAAGTCGCACCCCTCCCGCGCTGGCTCCGTCTTCGCCGAGCGCACCGAAACGATGCAGATGCAATTCACGGAAGACATCCGCTCCGACCGCGAAGTCAGCGGCACTTCCCTTTCCCAAGTCTACGAGGGCCTCGATCCCGACGCCGCAGCGGCCGCGGAGGCAAATCTTCCCGACCCCACCATCGGCTACGTCGTCGACGCCGCCGCCGCCGTCGGCTCGACGTGGGCCCAGCAAGACCCCGGAGCCGCCCTCGCGTGGGCGCGATCACTTGCCGCGTCAAGAGGTCGGGGCGAAGCGCTCGTTTCCGTTTACGACGCCTGGATGGCGAGCGCTCCCGAGGCGGCCTACCGAGCCTACCAGTCGGAGTCCATCCGCGATTCCGCGCTCGCCAACACGGTCTTCGAGAAATGGGCGACCGATAATCCGATGACCGCTGCGCGAGCCGCGCTCGCGCTCGCGCCGGGCGTTGAACGCTCCGCGGCGGTGGAGGGCGTTACTCGCGGCTGGATCGACAGCGGTGCCCAACCCGACGCCGTTGCCAAGTGGTCCGCCGGGCTTCCGCTAACGGAAGAGCGCGACCGGACTCGTCTCGTGATCGCGTCCGAGGTCGCTGACGACGATCCCGTTTTCGCCTGGTCTCAAGCCAAAGAGATCACCAACCAGACGAAGCGCAACGATGCGTTCCGGGAGGTTTTTCCCGGTCTCGTCGAGGTCAACCCGCAGATCGCCCAGCGGGCGCTCGTTTCGACAACCCTTCCGACCGTCGAGATCGAGTATTATCAATCCATGATCGCCCCCTCGGCGCGGTAACCAGATTTCGTCCAGCCGACTCTCGCCCCAGCAATCTACCGGACTTCCAGAATGAAGATCAATCGCCCCTTTCCCCACTGCGGCCCCCGAATGAACAGGGGCGCATCCCGTGCCAGTTCGACGTCGGAAGTGAGGATGAATCGCTGATCGGCGTAGAGCTCGAGACCGACTCGGTAGGCACTTTCGGTCCGTCCGTGGCAGCGCAATTTCAGGAAAAATCGTTTCGTCGGCACGACCCACTCTTCGGTCCCCTCGAGGATCTTCTCCTTGTCGTCCTCGATGAGGTAATAGGTGTTGTAGCCAAAAATTTCGCGGATCTGATCGACGTAGGGTTCCAACTCCTTGGACGATGCCCCTGCGGGTTCTTCGGTTGTCGCCAGAACGAGCCCGGTCCAGATGCGGTCGGCCGCCGACGCGTAGGAACCCGTCGCGAGCAGGGCGACTGCGAAGATTGCGGACAAGCGGATCATCACAGCCGCTCCGTTGGCGGGATGTAGCCCGCGCCTTCAACCCAAAGGACGGAACCCCGCCCGCCCGGCACCTGGAAAACGTAAGCCTCAGCCGCGGGGTCCTGAGCCTGGGCTTCGATGACCCGGGTCACGAATTGCGCCTCCGCCCTCGTGGCCGATTCGCCCGTCATCCAAGCACCGGTCAGCACCCCCGCCACGACGAGAAGGAACGAACCCGCCCAGATCAATCGGGCAATTGGAAAAAGTCCACGCTGCGCTGGAGTCCGCTCCGTCTCCGTGCGCTCGCGCTCGATCGCTGCGAGGACCTGCGAGTTGACAAAATCTCCGTGCAGCAACCGCGCCGGCGGGACCGCCTCCCGCATCTGCTCACGCAGCGCAACCCAACCGTCCCGCTCTAGCGTGGCTTCGCCGACGTCGGGCAGATCCCGCTCGAACGCCACGCGCTCGGCTTCGTCCAGCGTTCCGTCGACCCAGGCCGTGTGTCGTTCTTCAAAGTTCATTGTAGAGATCCCTCAATTCGATTTGCATTTTTTTCCGAGCGTAAAAGAGCCGCGACATCACCGTTCCCATCGAGCAATCCACGACGTCGGCGATCTCCTTGTAAGAAAGATCCTCCACTTCCTTGAGCACGATCACCTCGCGATGCTCGGGGCTCAACGTGGCCAGCGCCCGCTCGAATCGTTCGTAAAATTCTCCCCGCTCAACGCTCGCTCCCGGCCGGTCAGGCTGCCCCGGTGTTGTCCGTGACGCCGGGTCGATGGCCATCGGGCCAAGCTCAAGTTCAGATTGCGGGCGGATTTGCTTTTTTCGAAGCAGGTCGATGGCGGCATTCCGCCCGATCCGCGACAACCACGCACCGAATTGCGTATTGCCGTCCAGGCGCCCGAGCGATTTCCACGCGCGGATAAACGCCTCCTGCGTGAGATCGAGGGCGTCCTCGGAATTTCGGATGATGGAATACGTGACCATGTAAACGCGGTTGCGGTGGCGAGTCATCAGCTCGTCGAAAGCGGACGTGTCGCCCTCGCGACTCTTCGCGATGAGTGGCGCATCGTCCTCTGCGGCGATCTCGTGACTCATGGGGTAACGCCCCGACCCGTGGATTTATTCACCGAAAAATAACCCTACAGTTCCCCGCGACGCCGACGCAGCTCGACGCGATACTCGCCCATCATGTCGACAATTTTCTCGCGGATTGGGAAGAGCAGAACCGTAAGCGACTCGAGGTCGGATTGCGACATCGAGCCTGCCTCGTGCAGCCGGTAGGCCGCGTTGAGCGAGTCAGTCGCCGCTTTCAGACTGCGCTTCAGATACGCGATCGTCATGCCGACCTCGGAGTAATCGTCACCGCAGAGAGCGGCCGCCAATTTCGCCCCGCAGATCGCGACGCGTGACGCCATCTCGACGGCAACCGGGTTGTTCTTGAGAGCGTCACGCCCCTCGACGAGCGCGAAGACACGACGGTTGAGCTCCATGCTCTGAAGGTAAAGTTCGGAGTTCTGTAACTCGTCGAGTTCCTCGTCTTCTTCATCCTCCTCTTCGTCGTCCAGATCGAGTTCGTCGCTACCTTCTTCGTCGCCGTCCCCTTCGTCTTCGGCGGAAAATTCCGAGACGGTTCCCCAATCCTCAGCTGCGTCGTCGTCCGATTCATCCATGACGTGATTCCATCCCATCTCGAGAGCGATGATCTCGTCGCGGTCGGGATGGTCAGAATACTTCTCGAAGAGCGCAAAGTATTGGTCGGTCTTACGGTCCTGCTGTTGCAGAAACCGCTCCCACTCATACTCGTCCCAAAGCTCGGGACACCCGAAATCGTCGTCCGGCATAGGAGTTTTTTAGGTCACCGCCGCCGCATCCGCAACGGGTTTCTCGCGTTCCGTTTGCAGCCGCAGTTGCCCGCACGCCGCCGCGATGTCGTGTCCCTTCTCGCGTCGCAGCGTGGCCGAGACCTTGGCCGCGTGCAGCACGTCAACAAAATCCTCGCACACGTCGTCCGGCGGGCGCACCCAGTCGAGCCCGTCCACGGAATTGTAGGGGATCACGTTCACCTTCGCGTTTAGTCGCCGCACGATCCGCGACAGTGCGATCGCTTGGTCGGCCGAGTCGTTCACTCCAGCAATGAGGATAAACTCGAACGTGATCTTCTGCTTCTTTTTCTCGCAATGATACGCGCACGCCTCCAACAACTCATCCAGCGGATGCTTTCGGTTCACCGGCATAATGAGATCCCGCACCTCGTCGGTGGCCCCGTGCAGCGACACCGCGAGCCGCACTTGCAGCGGCTGATCCGCCAAGTCGCGGATGCGCGGCGCCAGGCCGCTGGTTGAAACGGTCACGTGCCGGGCGCCGACGTTTGGTCCCCACGGCGCGTTGATGATCCCAATGGCCCGCATGAGATTGTCGTAATTGGCGAACGGCTCGCCCATGCCCATGAACACAAGGTTGTTGACCCGCTCGCCTGCGATAGCCTCGACTTGGAGGAGCTGATCGACGATCTCGCCCGCGTCGAGATTGCGCTTCCAACCGTCCAACCCGCTCGCGCAAAACTTGCACCCGTAAGCGCACCCGACCTGCGACGACACGCACAGCGTCCGCCGATCGGACGCCCCGCCGTAGAGCGCGGGCGACGCCGGGATGAGCACCGTCTCGATGAGCTGCTCGTCGTGCAGGCGAAACAGAAATTTTTGCGTGGTGTCCGCGGAGCCAATCGTCCGAACCAATTCCAGGGGCCGATCCTCGAACTCGCCCGCCAGCCGCTCGCGCGTCGCAGCGGGAAGATTCGTCATCGCCGAAAATTCCCGGACCCGCTTCTGGTAAAGCCACTCGATCACTTGCTTCGCCCGATAGGCTGGCTCGCCGACGCTCCGAAACCGCTCCGCCAGCTCGTCGAGCGTCAGGGATTTAATCGAATTCATCTGCAAGATCTAACACGCGCTCTTGCGGCGGAAAGACCTCTTCCTCGCCATCGCGCCTCGCCCGAGTCTATCTTTTGTCTCGAACGTGCCCACCGAACCTCCTGATCCCTTCGCCGAAATGGCCCGCCTCGGCGCGACCCAGCAGTCTCACGCGTTGGTCCTCGTCACCGCGACGCGCGGAAGTACCCCGCAGGACCCGGGCGCGAAGATGGTCGTCACCCCGGCCGGACTGGCCGCCGGGACCGTCGGCGGTGGCAAGATCGAAGCCGCCGCCATCCGCCACGCGGTCGCGCTGCTCGCCGATCCTGGTTCCCCGCGGACTGACACGGTCGATTGGAATCTCCAGCGAGACATCGGGATGACGTGCGGTGGCACGATGACCCTCTACTTCGAACTCCACCGTCCCGCCGCCTGGACCATCGCGCTTTTTGGAGCCGGGCACGTCGCCGCGTCGCTGGTTCCCGTGCTAGCGCCGCTTGATTGCCGGATCATTTGCCGCGACCCGCGCGCCGAGTGGATCGAGCGCCTCCCCTCGGCGGCCAACGTGACGGCTGACGTCGTCGAGGGCCTGGCGGATTCCGTTGCGGATCTACCCGACGGCACCTACGCGTTGCTGGTGACCCAAGGCCACGCAACGGATTTCCCCATTCTTCAAAGAATCCTAGAAACTCGAGATTTTCCCTTCGTAGGGGTGATCGGCAGCCGCTCGAAACGAGCTGTCCTCGAACGAGAACTTCGCGCCGCGGGAATCTCGGCCGATCGGGCCGCGCGATTTGAATGCCCCCTCGGCCTCCCCGTCGGGTCAAATCACCCGCACGAGATCGCCATCAGCATCGCGGCCGGTCTCCTCGCCGCTCGCGACCGTTACCGCGACGGGACGGCGTAGTCTTTTTCCGCGACGATGGTGTAATTTCCGTCCTCGGCTTGTTTCAAACGGAATTCCTTGGTGAAATAAAACGCGTCGCGCTCCGAGAAACTCCCGACCGCGGTGACCGTTCCGTCGAGCATCCGGTTGATTGAATTCACCCGGAAGACCGCCCCGCGATCCAGCGTCCGCCGGTCCAGGATGCCGTCACGCGGCACGAGCATCGCCCGGGAATACGGCAGGATCGTCAGACCCGCCTCGCCGTCGTCGGACGCCTTCTGGAGGCGATCGACGACTACCGGCGGCGGGTCGTCGCCGAGCTCGCCCGACGCCAGAAAAAACGTGTCCACTTTCGTCGCAAATCCAAGTTCACGGAATTCCAGCATCCGCCGAAACACGGCTTCCATGACCGCCGTATCCGAGTCCATTTCCGGATACGGGATGGTCCGATTATAGCTCGCGTCGAGACGGTCATCGAGCGTTGGCTGACTGCCGGGCGCGCCGAGGAGCTTGCCTTCGACGCTGCTGCGTGAGCGCGCGACGCCGGAAGCCGACTTTTTGACCGTCCGCGTTTGGCGATGAACGACGGTCTCCTGGGTGTCGCGGTTCGCTTTGAGTTCAAGCTCCGCCCCGCGAGTCTCGTATTGCCGCTCGTAGAGTTCCTGCGTCGTGATCCCGCGCACCGTGTAAGGATATTGAAACTGCTGCGCCTGGAGCAGGATGGGTGTCAGCAAGCAGAGCGCCGTGAGCAGGGACTTCATTGAAGAAATTTATCCACCCGGGCGACAGAAGTCGATGGCGGAAAAACTGGCACACCCCCGGCGATGCGATAAGCTCCGGCGATGGGAAGTCGGTCAGTGCGAGTCGGGAATCGAAAAATCGGCGGGGGCAAACCGCTTTTCATCCTCGGTCCCTGCGTGATCGAGACCCCGGCTTTCACCCGCCGGATGGCCAAAAAGATCGACGCGATCTGCCAGGAAGTCGGCGCTGACTACGTTTTTAAAGCCTCCTACGACAAGGCGAATCGCAGTTCGGTGAAGTCTTTTCGCGGCACCGCCGTTGCCGATGGTTGCAAGCTGCTCGCGGAGATCGGGGCCGATCTCGGCGTCCCGGTCACGACCGACATTCACTCGCCGCAAGAAGCTGCCATCGCCGCGGAGTTTATCGACCTCCTTCAGATCCCCGCATTTCTGTGCCGCCAGACGGACCTCATCACCGCTGCCGCCGAGACTGGACGCACCGTCAACGTGAAAAAGGGCCAATTTCTTGCGCCCTGGGATATGCGCAACGTCGCGGACAAACTCAAAGCCGCCGGGTGCAAGGAATTCTGTTTCACCGAGCGCGGCACGACCTTCGGCTACAACAATCTTGTCGCCGACATGCGCTCGATCCCGTGGATGCAAGAGCTCGGCGTCCCCGTCATCTTCGATGCCACGCACTCCGTTCAGCGCCCAGGCGGTGGCGGCGACACCACCAGCGGCGACGGCAAGCTGGCTCCCGTCCTCGCCCGGGCCGCGGTTGCCGCCGGGTGCGACGGTGTTTTTATTGAAACTCACGAGAATCCCACTAAAGCCTTGTCCGATGGTCCGAACCAAGTCCCGTTGCGCCACCTCGCCGCGCTCCTTCGCCAGCTTCTGGCTCTCCACGATGCGGTTCACTAGCGCCGCCCCGCTCGCCGCTTTGTTTCTGTTCGCCTTCGGCTTTACGGCCTCCGCGGAGTCGAAATCGAAGGACGACAAACAGGAAATCGAGCTCGCCGCTGAGAGCACCAGCGAGGAGGACGCGATGTTTCGAGAGCTCCCCGTCGGCGAGCCATTCGAAGGCGTCCGGATCCCGCAGATGGATGCCAACGGCAATTTGCGCATGCTCTTCGACACGAAGAAAGCCACCCGCATCGACGACAGCCACATCGACATGGAGAAGCTCAAGATCGAGATTCACAACGAAGACGGCACCACCTTTCAGGTCGCGATGCCCCACTCGGTCTTCAATCTCGACACCAACATTCTCGCCAGTGACACCCCGGTCGAGATCCGTCGGGAGGACTTCATCATCACCGGCGACACGGCAAATTTTCACACGAAGACGAAATACGGCCACATCATCGGCAACGTCAAAATGATCATTTTCAACACCGAAGACATCGAATGAGTAACCGCCTTATCCCCATCGCCATCGCCCTCTGGCTCACCCTCGGCACCGCCCTCGTCGCCCAGTCCAATTCCGCGACGATGAGTCCCGGCGACTCCAAGAAAAAAGATCCAGCGGGCTTGGGCCTCTTGCAAAAAGACCGCCCGAAAGGCGCGAAGACCGAGATCACCGCCGAGGACGAAGCCACGTTCGACAACGAGGCGAACCTCGCGACCTTCAAAGGCCGCGTCGTCGTCAAGGACCCACAGTTCACCCTCTTCTGCGACGTCCTCGAGGTCTTCCTCAACGCCGAGCGCAAGGGCATGGACCGCGCCGAGGCGGTCGGGAATGTCGTGATCATCCAGGAAAACGTCGACGACGAGGGCGACATCGTGAAGTCCATCGGGCGGGCGGGCAAAGCGCTCTTTGAACCCGCCAGCGGCGACATCACGCTCACGATCTCCCCGCAGATTCAGCAGGGCATCAACAACCACGTTGCCGCCACGCCGGAGACCGTCATGATCATGAATCGCCAGGGTAAACTCACCACCGTCGGGAAAAGCCGCACGACCATCGTCGACGCGACCGAGACTCAGTAAATGAGCGCCGCCCCAAACCTCACCGAGAGCGCCGACGCCGCCAAGACCAACAAGAGCGAACACGCCAAGCCACTCCTCCAGACCAGCCAGCTCGTCAAAGTCTACAACGGCCGAGCCGTCGTCAACGGCGTCGACATCAACGTCAAGCAGGGCGAGATCGTCGGTCTCCTTGGCCCTAACGGTGCCGGCAAAACGACCACCTTCTACATGATCGTCGGTCTCGTTCGCCCGAACGGCGGCGCCGTTCACTTCTCCGGCAAAGATGTCACCCACCAGCCGATGTACAAGCGAGCGCGCGAAGGGATGGGCTACCTGCCCCAGGAAGAGTCCATCTTCCGCAAGCTCACCGTCGAGCAAAACATCATGGCGATCCTTGAGACGACCAAGCTCAACAAGAAAGAGCGAAAGCACCGTTGCGAAGAACTCCTCACTCAATTCGGCATCGAACACCTCACGAAAAACTACGCCCTCACCCTCTCCGGTGGTGAAAAGCGTCGACTCACGATCGCCCGCTCGCTCGTCACAAACCCGACGCTCCTCATGCTCGACGAACCTTTCAGTGGCGTCGACCCGATCGCCGTCTACGACGTTCAACAGATCATCACCGACCTGCGGAAGTCCGGACTCGCGATCATCATCACCGACCACAACGTCCGCGAGACCCTCAACATCGTCGACCGCGCGTATCTCATCTTTGAAGGCCGCGTCGAGAGCCAGGGTAACAAGGACTTTCTCCTGAACGACCCCATCAGTCGCAAACTCTACCTCGGCGAAACCTTCACGATGTAGCGTCACCGCCGTCCCGGCCGCGCTATCATAACTGGCCCAAGGCGCCACCCACCCTTCCATCCCCCAAAAGTGCCCGCCCAACTCGTCAAACACATCAAGGTCGGCGATTTTTACGCCAACCACGCCGACCTGCTCGGCATGCGACTCGAGGGCCTTTCGCTCGGGATGAATCGGCGGATCCGCGAGCCGACCATCAACCGTCCCGGCCTCGCCCTCTCGGGCTTCTACAGTTATTTTGCAGGCAAGCGCATTCAGGTCATCGGCAGCGCCGAACTTAGCTACCTCAAGTCGCTCAAAGCCGCCGTCCTCAAAGAACGCGCCCGCGAACTTTTCTCCCGAAACATCCCTTGCCTCGTCGTCGCTCGCAACGCCACCGTCCCCGAGATTCTTCTCCAGCAAGCCGCCGAATTTGAGACGCCCATCTTCCGTACGCCGATGATCACAATGAAGTTCATCAACGCGGCCACCATTGCGCTCGAGACCGAGTTCGCGCCGAAAACCTCAGAGTTCGGTAGCATGGTCGACATCCAAGGCATCGGCACCCTCGTTCGCGGCGACAGCGGCATCGGCAAGAGCGAGTGCGTCCTCGGCCTCATCGAGCGGGGTTACAGCCTCGTCAGCGACGACATGACCAAGCTTCGCGCCTTTGAGGGCCGCGAACTCATCGGCACGTCCCACGACCTCACCCGCTTCCACATGGAAGTCCGCGGCATCGGCATCATCAACGTCGCCAACGTCTTCGGCGTCGGCAGCGTCCGCCCCGAGAAGAAGCTCGACCTCGTCGTCACACTAAAGGATTGGCATCAGGTCGAGAACGTGGATAGGCTTGGAATCGATCGCGAATACTACGAGATCCTTGGCATCCGCGTGCCGCACGTCATTCTCCCCGTGCGCACCGGGCGCGATCTGGGTCGCCTCGTCGAAGTCGCCGCGCTCGACCAAAAACTGAAGACCATGGGCCACAACACCGCGTTGGAGTTCAACGAACGTCTTCTCAGCCGAATGAACCAAAATCCCGATTAAGTCACATGGGGCTTTTATCCAGAAGAAAACCAATCGAAGGCGCTGGCACCAGCACCCGTGAAGTCGTCGTTCAAAATCGGAACGGCCTCCACGCCCGTCCGGCCGCCATGTTGGTCAAAATCTCCAGCCGCTTTCGCGCCGAGATCTGGGTCGAAAAAGACGGCGAGCGCGTGAACGGCAAAAGCATCATGGGCCTCATGATGCTCGCCGCAGGCAAAGGCTCGAAGCTGAACCTCATCGCTGAGGGACCCGACGGTGAAAAGGCGCTCGAAGAGATCAACACGCTCATCGAAAGCCGCTTCGGCGAAGAATAATCAGCCGACAGGGCACGGACTGCCTTCCTCGCCCGCGCTTCCTCGCCCGCGCTTCCTCACCGGATGCAGCTCGAACGAATTCTGGCCAAACTACGCTAGTCGCCTCCCTCCCATTCTCTGGACGCCTCCCTTCCTTTCCGCTAAGTCTCTCCAGTGAACGGCGACCAGAAGAGCAAGCAAGAACGACGATTCGAAGGGATCGCGGTCGCTCCCGGCATCGCCCACGCCGAGGTTGTCATTCACCGACCTGAAGCGCAGGAGATCCCCCGCCGCTTCGTCGCACCGGAAGAGATTCCAGCCGAAATCAACCGATTCGAGACCGCGCTCATCGCCACCCGCGCCGAGCTGCTCGAGATGCAGCAAAGTATCGCCCTGGCCATCGGCACCAAGGACGCCAGCATCTTCGACGCCCACCTTCTCGTCGTCGAGGATCGCACCCTCATCGACGAGGTCCTTCGCTGCATCGCCTCCGATGGTGAGAACGTCGAATACGCGTTTCACAAGATCGCGGACCGCTACTGCAAATCGCTCGCGGCCATCGACGATCCCTACCTTCGCGAGCGTGTCGTCGACATCGAAGATGTCGCGCAGCGAATCATCCGCCACCTCCTCGGCAAGCCCCAGGAAATGGCGACCCTGGATTGCCCCCACGTCCGCGTCGCCCACGACCTTACCCCGTCCGACACCGCTCAAATTGACCGCGATCTTGTCCTCGGATTTGCCACCGAAGCCGGTAGCAAGACTTCGCACACGGCCATCATGGCCCGATCGCTGAGTATACCTGCCATCGTCGGCCTCCGCGGCATCTGCTCCCACCTGAGCCCCGGCGATCCCGTGCTCATCGACGGTTACCGCGGCATCCTCATCGTCAACCCGTCGCCGGAAACGTTTTCGACCTACGAGGCCTTTCAAGTCGAGCGTGACGAGGTTGACGAGCGGCTGGAGCTCATTCGCGATACCAAAAGCCTCACCTCCGACGGCAAACACATCGTTCTTTCGGCCAACATCGAGCTGCCCGACGAGATGGAAGACGTCAACGAAGTCGGAGCCGAAGGCGTCGGACTCTTCCGGTCAGAGTTCCTTTTCCTCGAGAGCAAGACCCTCCCGGACGAAGAGAGCCAGTACCGAGCCTACCGCAGCGTTGCCGAGCAGTCGCAACCTCACTCCGTCATCATTCGCACCCTCGACATCGGTGGCGACAAGGACTTCAGCCACATGGGATTCCCCGTCGAGGCCAACCCGTTCCTTGGCCTTCGCGCGATTCGCTTTTGCCTCCAACACCCCGAGATCTTTAAGACGCAGCTCCGAGCCATCCTCCGGGCCTCGATCTACGGAGACGTCAAGATCATGTATCCCATGGTCTCGGGCGTCACGGAAGTCCGCCAAGCCAAAGCCATTTTGCGGGAATGCCAGGAGGAACTCCGCTCCGAAGGCACTCCATTTAACGAAGACGTCGAGATCGGGATCACGATCGAGGTTCCCAGCGCCGCTATCAGCGCCGATCGGATTGCCCCGGAGGTCGACTTCTTCAGCATCGGCACCAACGACCTCATTCAATACACCATCGCCGTTGACCGCGTGAACGAGAGCATCTCTCACCTCTACAAACCGACCCACCCATCGATCCTTCGTCTGATCCGTATGACGGTCGACGCCGCTCGCGCAAACAACATTTGGGTCGGCGTTTGCGGCGAGATGGCTGGCGACATCGCCCTCACCCCACTCCTCCTCGGGCTTGGAATCGAGGAGCTCAGCACCAGCCCATCCCTCGTTCCCCGGGTGAAGAAAGCGATCCAAAGCCTCGACCTCGCTAGCTGCCAAGAGTTGGTCGGTCGGGCCCTGGCTGCGGAAAGCGCCGCCGATATTCTCAAGCTGACGACGACCCTAGCCAAAGAACGCTACCCAGACCTTCTCTGAGAAGAGTCAAGGAACGGCGATTTTGGAATCGTCGAACCAAACTCAGCCCGCGGAGCGAGCCCTCCTCTCACTCTTCCTCCCCCTCCAACCCCTCTTCGTACTTCAAGCGATCCTGAATCGCGCGGTCTTTGTAGAAGAGAATTCCGTAGCGCCGGATGTTGTAAACCAGGGCCCGTAGGTTGTCCGAGACGGTTTTATCCGTGAGCAGGGTCCCGAGCGGCCCCTTGCCACTCCGCGCGTCCGCAATGACCGCCCGCAACTCGTCCATCGTCCGGGTAAATGCCTCTGCCGAATCCTTCGCCGCCTCCACCGTCTCCTGGCTCTGCGCAACCGTCTCTTCCACGGTCACCGTCACCCGCTCCACCGACGCCGACACGTCTTCCATTGTCGACGAGGCATCTGCCAGCACCTTTTCAAACCCCTCCGACGCCTTTGCAAACTCCGCGCTCGTAGTCTCCAGATTTTTCAGCGTCGCGTCGATCGCCTCTACGCTCGTCGGATTGAGCACTTCCTCGTTGATCCGGGTCACGACCGTGTTGATCTCTTTCACCGCCGTTTCCACGGTCTCGAGCAGTCCTGCCCCGCCCGCCGCGAGATCCGCTAATCCGGTTTCCCGCTGCCCCTGGACCACCGTGTCCGGCAGAATCGGGCGGAAATTTTCCACGTCCAGATCGGATGGCATGGTGATCGAAACGTAGCTGTCACCCAGCAATCCCGAACTCCCGATCGTGAAGGCCGACCCCTCCGGAATCCGGACGTCCTCGTAGAGTTTGAGCACCACGTAGACCCCCACCATGCTCTTCAGCACGTAAGGCCCTTCTTCAACCGAGCCGATCTTCGCGCCCGCCAGCAGAACGTCCGCCCCAACGAACAGTCCGCTCGCGTTCGGATACTCGACCCTAACTTGATAAAACTCCTTCAGTCCGTCCCCAAAACGCCCAAAATACACCACCATCGAGCAGATCAGCGCGATTCCGAGCAGCATGAAAAATCCCACCCTCACCTGCGTTACTTTGTCCGCTTTCGTCATAAATAATTTTCCCGTATCAGTCGTTCTCGTGTGATCGCCCCTCGACAAAGTCCGCGATGACCGGATCGCGGCTCGCCCGCAATTCTTCGACGGTGCCGTAAAAATACACCTTCCCCTCGTAAAGCAAGGCCACCCGGTCGGCGATGTGGTAGCAGCTCGTCATGTCGTGCGTGACCACGATCGATGTTGCGTGCAACTCGCGCTGCAGCCTCCGGATCAGCTTGTTGATGCTGTCCGACACGATTGGGTCCAACCCAGCCGTTGGCTCATCGTAGAGAATCAAGTCCGGCGGCGATACGATAGCCCGCGCCAGAGCCACCCGTTTCCGCATGCCGCCGCTCAGATTGTTCGGCATCTTATCCTCGCTTCCCGCCAGATTCACCGTAGCCAGAGTCTCCGACACCTTCCGCCGGATCACCTCCTCGTCGCGCTCGCCTCGCTCTCGCAGCGGAAACCCGACGTTCCCAGCAACGTTCATCCCGTCAAACAGAGCGCCGTCCTGAAAGACCATCCCGATCTTGCAGCGAATCACCTCCAGCTGCCGCTCCGAGAATCCGACGATGTCCACGCCCTCCACGAGGATTTTCCCAGAAATCGGTTTCATCAGCCCGATCAAGTGACGCAAGAACACGCTCTTCCCGCCGCCACTCCGCCCTAACAACACCAACGTTTCACCCCGCCGGATCGTGATTGAAAGTCCACGCAGGATCTCCTGCACCCCGATCCGCTGGTGCAGATCCTTCACCTCGATCAGCGGTGGGTCGGTCACTAAAGTCATCCGGCGGGAAAGATGATGTTGAGCGCCATCGTCAGAAAGAAATTCGCAATCAGCACCGCGAGCGATCCGACCACCACCGCCTGCGTCGTCGCCCGCCCGACGCCAACCGCACCATCCTTCGCGTAAAGACCCTCACGGCAGGCGATAAAAACGATGATGACCGCAAAAACGAACCCTTTCGTCACCCCCATCACGATGTCCTCCATCTCGGTGAATTTCCAGGTGTTGAGCAGGTAGTAGGCCGGCCCGACACCCAGCATCTTCGTCGCAACCAAGTAACTCGCCCCGATTCCGAAGAAAATGCACTCCCCCACCAGCAAAGGCAGCGAAACGAGGATTCCAATGGCCCGCGGCACCACCAGATAATCCACCGGACTCACGGCAAGCGCCCTCAGCGCGTCGATTTGCTGCGTGACTTTCATCGTCCCGATTTCTGCGCTGATCGCCGCTCCTGTCCGCCCCGCCACCATCAAACCCGCAAGCACCGGACCCAACTCCCGGCACATCGACACTGAGATGACCGGACCGACCGCCGTCTCCATGTTCAGCGTCGAAAACTGAAAGTAAGTCTGCGCCGTGAAGACCGCCCCCGTAAACGCCCCGGTGACGATCACCACCATCTGCGAACCAAACCCAATCTGGCTGATCTGCCGAAAAGTCAGCATCCACCGGATCCGACCTCGAAAAATGGCCCCGAAGGTCTCGGCGGCAAGTTGTCCAACTTGCCCGAGGTAGGCGCAGAAACCCAGCCAACTGCTGGCGAAATAACTCACACGTCCAGCCGCTGCGTCTTTTTCTTCGCGCTGATGCCCTCCGGCAGTGCACCTACGAATTTGGCGTCCAATCCAGCTTTGCTGAAGAGCGACTTCAACGACGACACCGAAGCCGATTTATCGTCGAACTCCATGTAAACGATGTCGTGGTTCGTATCGACCTTGTAGCGAAGCCCCGAGAGCGTATCGAGCTCGAGAGCCAGGCCCATCATCTTGTCCGCATTGCGGACTCCGGCGGCGTAAACTTCCAGCTCGATCATGGTTGAATGATCTCTCTCCCGCCCCCCGCAAAGCAAGTGGGAAATCCCGCCCGCGGACTTTCTCGGGACACCGTCTCGTTCTCGCGTTATACGTGCTGCAGTTATGCGTTTTCTCATCTCCGACACCACGACTGCCCTCACCAAAAAGACTCCGCTCCGCGCCGAAGTGGCCGCCACCGATACGTGGGACCTGACCCCGCTTTTCGTCGACGATGCCGCGTGGGAATCCGAGTTTCAGTCTCTCCAAACCGATTACCCCGCGATCACTGGCTTCCGAGGCCACCTCGCGGAGTCCGTCAACAAGCTCCTCGAAGCCCTCGAATTTGAGAAATCCATAGACCAGCGCATCGAGTCGCTCAACCAATACGTCGCCCTCCGCACGACCGAGGACAGCTCCGACTCCACGGCCCTCGCCCGCGAAGCGAGGTTCCAATCCGTTCTTGTCCACATCGGAGAAGCGTTCTCCTTCCTCGCTCCAGAGCTGCAAGCGCTCGACGACGCGACTTTTGCCGAGTGGATCGCCGATCCGGTTCTGACGGAATGGCAGATTCCTCTCAAAAAACTTCGCCGCCTCAAGCCCCACACGCTTTCCCCCGCCGAGGAGCGCCTGCTTGCCCTCGGATCCGCCGCCCTCGCTGGCCACCAAGAGACCTTTTCCCAGCTTACGAACGTCGACATGACCTTCGGCACCGTTCGCGACGCCAAGGACCGCGAGATCGAACTCACGCAGAGTTCCTTCTCCTCGCTCCTCAACAGCAAGGCCCCGGCCGTCCGCCGCGAAGCCTTCCACAAATTCTACGAGGAATTCGAAGGCCACAAATTCACCCTCGCCTCGTCGCTCGCAAACTCCGTTCGCACTGACGTTTTCCAAGCCCGCGCCCGCAACTACCCGTCCGCCCGCGAAGCCGCCCTCTTCCGCGACGACGTCCCGGTCGCTGTCTACGACAACCTCATCGCCTCCGTTCACAAGAACCTCCCAGCCCTTCACCGCTACTACGATCTCCGCAAGCGCGTCCTCGGCCTCGACGAGATCCACCACTACGACACCTACGTTCCGCTCGTTTCCGAGATCGAAACCGACATTCCGTGGCAGGGTGCGGTCGATCGTGTTCTCGCTGCCGTCCGCCCGCTCGGCGACGACTACGTCGCTACCCTTGGCCACGGTCTCACCGACGGCCGCTGGTGCGACCGCTACGAGAACAAGGGCAAGCGCTCCGGTGCCTTTAGCTACGGCACTTTTGCCAGCCTGCCTTACATTATGATGAACTACAAGGCCGACGTCTTCTCCGACGTCTACACCCTCGCCCACGAGGCCGGCCACTCGATGCACACGCACTTCTCGACCCGTGCCCAGAGCTACCAGAACTACCACTACCCGATCTTCCTCGCCGAAGTCGCGTCCACCTTCAACGAGATGCTCCTCACCAAGCACCTCCTCGACGAAAACGCCGACGACCCTCGGATGAAGGCCTACCTCATCAGTCGCCAGATCGACGACCTTCGCGGCACTCTCTTCCGCCAGACCATGTTTGCCGAATTCGAGCGCGAGATCCACGCCATCGAAGAACGCGGCGACGCCCTCACGCTCGACACCATGCAGGAGACCTACCAAGGTCTCCTCATCGCCTATTTCGGCCCGAACTTCGCCCTCGACGACCAGCTTCGCCTCGAGTGCCTCCGCATCCCGCATTTCTACAGCGCCTTCTACGTTTACAAATACGCCACCGGCATCTCCGCAGCGGTCGCCCTCAGCCAGCAGGTCCTCCAGACCGGCGACGCGAGCGCTTACCTCGCGTTCCTCAAAAGCGGCGGCAGCCGCTTCCCGATCGATACCCTGGAATCAGCCGGCATCGACATGAGCACCCCCGCCCCCATCGACGCCGCCCTCCAGCTCTTCAGCAACCGAGTCGACGAACTCGATGCCCTGATGAGTTGAGGCTCACGCGAAGGCGCGAAGACGCGAAGATCTGCCGCCCGCTTCCCTTCGCGACTTCGCGTGAGAAGAATCACTCGGATAGATCGAGATAGGTGTAGCTCCCCAACACCTTCTCGTAGCTTTTGAGCAATCGCATCGCCTCGTTTGGCTTCAGCCGGTCACTTTTGATCGCCGCATCCGTCTGCGTCTTCATCCGCCGCGTCAGCTCCTTCGTGTCCCACTGCGTCAGGGAAAGCACCTGCCCCACCGTGCTCCCCTCGAGAACCTCCTCGACGTAATACCCACTGTCCTCGTCCTCATCGAGAAACACGTGCATCTCGTTCACGCGCCCGAAGAGATTGTGCATGTCGCCCATGATGTCCTGGTACGCCCCGGTGAGAAAGAAGCCCATGTAGTAGGGTTTTCCCGCCTCCCAGCGGTGCATCGGCAGCGTCTCCTTGACGTCGTGCAGGTCGACAAACTTGCTCACCTTCCCGTCCGAATCGCACGTGATGTCCACCAAAGTCCCGTTCCGATCCGGCTGTTCATTCAATCGATGAATCGGCATCACCGGAAAAAGCTGACCGAGCGCCCAATGGTCCAGCAGCGACTGAAAAACCGAGAAATTGCACAAATACTGATCCCCAAGCGCGACCTCCATGTCCTTCACCTCCTCGGGCACGTAGCGCGCTCCGCGGAACGCCTCGACGATCTCCACCGCGATCTCCCAATACAGCGTCTCCACCTTCGCCTTCGCCCTGAGATCCAGCATCCCCAGATCGAACATCGATTGCGCTCGGTCCCGGATCTCCTGCGCGTCGTGCAGGTTTTCCAGACGATTCTTTTTCCCAACGTTCGCGTGGATCTCCACCATGTCGCGCACCGGCTCCGGATCCCCCTCCACCGCGACGACCGGGTCGTGGTTCCCGCTCTTCTCGATCGACCCAAACGCCTCGACGACCAGCACGGAATGATGCGCCACGAGCGCTCGCCCACTCTCACTCACAATGGTCGGATGCGGCACCTCCTCGGCGTCGCAGATTTCCTTGATCGAAGCCACGATGTCGCGGGCGTATTCGTCCAACGAGTAGTTGGTGGAACTATCAAACGTCGTCCGCGACCCGTCGTAGTCCACTCCCAAACCGCCACCTACGTCCAGGTAGCCCAGCTCATGCCCCATCTTCTTGAGCTTCGCGTAAAACCGCGCCGCCTCCCGTGTCGCCCGCTTGATCGTGCGAATATCCGGCACCTGCGACCCGACGTGAAAATGAATCAACCGCAGAGCGTTCGCCATTCCTGCGTCGTGCAGGAGGTCGCTCGCCGTCACCAAATCCGCCGTCGACAGGCCGAACTTCGCGTTCTCCCCTCCACTCGTCGCCCATTTACCCGCGCCCTTCGAAAGCAGTCGGACCCGCAGGCCGATTATCGGCTCGACCTTAGCCGACGCCGCCACCTCCAGGATGTGCGTCAGCTCCTCGAGTTTCTCCACGACCAAGACGACCTTCTTCCCGAGCCGCCTCCCGAGCAGCGCCATCCGGATCAGTTCGGTGTCTTTGTAGCCATTGCAGATGATCAGACTCTCCGGGTCGGTGTGCATGGCCAGCGCCGCCATCAGCTCCGGCTTACTCCCAGCTTCGAGGCCGAAATGAAATCCTTTCCCGCCATCGACGATCTCTTCCACGACCTCGCGAAGTTGGTTCACCTTGATCGGAAACACCCCCCGGTAGTGATTCTGATAACCCTCTCCCTCCACCGCCGCCGCAAACGCCCGGTTCACCGTCTCGACCCGGTGCCGCAGCAGATCCTGAAACCGGATCACCATCGGGAACGCCAGATCCCGCCCCTTCGCCTCCTCGACCAGCTCCATCAGGTCGATCGACTCTTTCTTCTTTCCCGTCGGCAGCACCGTCACGTGCCCCTTCTTGTTCACTTCAAAGTAACCACTCCCCCAACGGTCGATGTTGTAGAGAGCAGTCGCGTCAACGGGGCCAAAATCAGACATGGGACCGCGAATAAACTACGCTTTCTCAGTTTGTCCAACCTCGCAGGAAAAGAATCTGCTCACCAATTCACCACCGTGAATTGTCCTTGGCTGACCGCGTTCGCTTCTTCCTCCGTGATCCAACGCTCCGCGTAGCTCGGACCCCAGGAGTCCGAAATCGCAATTTCATCCGTCGTCTCGTTGTAGCCGATGATCATGCACATGTGGCCATTTTCCCGGTCCGGTCGAATGCTCCGCGCCGCTTTGCGATGGGGCTCGAGCAATTCCTTGTAAGCCTCCCAATCTGTCACCGAGTCCCGCTGGCGTGACCGCTCCGTCACCGACTTGTCGACCGACCGCTCGACAAACATCGTCCACATGATCGGCAGCCCGTCGTCGATTTCCTTCGCCACCTTCTGCAACGTGATCCGCCCGCCGCTGTTGTCCATCCGTCGGCCGTATTGCCGCACGAGATCGTTCACGCCAGCTTCCATCGCCCGCACCGAAGTCCCCCCGCCCACTTGGGTCGACCCCGCCATCGCGAGCGAATACATGTCCGCCTCGACGCCGAGATACCGCAGCGCGCGTTCCCACGTCGCCGGCACGCAGTAGCCCTTGGGTCCCTGGTCCACCATCGGGATCTCCGAGAGGATCACGTCGCCGTTGTCCCGGCGCACGACCCTCTTCGCCAATCGCTCCTTGAGCACGGTGTCCTTCACCCGCTCGATCGCGCTCCCGTTCGCAACGTCCGACGGCACGATCCGGAGCGCGACGTATTCCCCGTCGGGAGCCGCGAGCAGGATGGCGTGACCCTTCCAATCCCAACGCATCACCCGCTCGCTCGCGTTCCGGCCCTGGCCGAACGTGTCGTTTTTCGGCTCGCCGAGGACCTCGGTCAGATTCTTCGCGATGAGATCCGCGTCTGCGACGATCAGCTTCTTGTAGTCCCGGAGCTGCCGTTGCACCTCCGCCCGCGCGCGCGCCTCACTCAGGTTCGGGTCGACTTGGATCAACTCACCGATGTCCCCCTTGTTCGCAAAAATCATCGAGATCCGATCCGACTTCCCTTCTTCTCCGTAAAGCGCCAGCGAGAACGGTCGCGTCCCCAGCATCCGCTCCTTCGGTCCCGAATACCGCCGAAAACTCGCCGTCGTCGACGTCTCCGACTCCTGCGGCCACTCCAATCGCGCGGCAACCTCCGCGTCGGAGTCATCCCAAAGATTTTCATCCGCCCAGACCTCAGCCCCAAACGCCTCGTTCAGATCGGCCACTCCGACCTCAGCCCCCGCAACCATCATTCCACTCAATCCAAAGAAAATTGCTCGCCCCGCCATTGTCATCATGGCTGCGATTCTCGACTATCCACGCTCAACCACCAACTCATTCCGATGCGCACCCTTTTTCTCGATTGCTTCTCCGGCATCAGCGGCGACATGAGCGTCGCCGCCCTCCTCGATCTCGGCCTCGACCCTGCCGCGCTCGAAGCCGAGCTCGCCAAGCTCGGCCTGACCTCGGAATACCGCCTCCGCATCCACAAATCCGCCCGCCAAAACATCGCCGGCACCAAGTTCGACGTTCTCCAGCAACTCCACCGATCACTCCTCACCACCCACCATCCCCACGCCCACGGCCGCAACCACGCTCAAATCAAAACTCTCCTCGCCGCAGCTGACCTCGCTCCCGCGGCCAAAGAGCGGGCCCTCGCTACCTTCCAACGCGTCGCCGTCGCCGAAGGGAAAATCCACGGCATGCCACCGGACGACGTCCATTTTCATGAAGTCGGAGCCATTGACTCCATCATCGACATCGTCGCGTTTTGCTTCGGCGTCCACCTCCTCGGGATCGAGCGCGTCCTCGTCTCGAATCTCTTCGAAGGCACCGGCTTCATCACGTGCGCGCACGGCAGATTTCCCCTTCCCGCCCCCGCTACGCTGGAGATCCTCGCGGGCATCCCGCTCGCCCAGATCGACGAACCTCTCGAATTCATCACGCCCACCGGCGCGGCCATCGTCGCGGAATTCGGCGAATCCTTTGGCCCCATGCCCGTTCTCCGCGTCGACCGCATCGGCTACGGCCTCGGCACCCGCGACACCTCCCCACGTCCCAACGTCCTCCGAGCGATCCTGGCCGAGACCGACGTCTCGCCCGAGACCGACGCGGTCACGCAGATCGAGACCAACCTCGACGATTGCCCCGCCGAGCTCATCGGAGCCTGCACCGAGCGTCTCCTCGCCGCCGGAGCCCTGGACGTCTTCACCGTCCCCGCGCAGATGAAAAAAAACCGCCCGGGCGTCCTTCTCAGCGTCCTCTGCGATCCCGCCGACGCCGACCGCCTTGCGACGATGATCCTCCGCGAAACCACCGCTTTCGGCGTCCGGCTCCACGACACCCGCCGCCTCAAACTCCGCCGCGAGATCGATTCCGTCGATACCCCTCACGGCCCCGTCGACGTCAAACGCGGCTACCTGGGCGATGAACTCGTCCAATCCAGTCCCGAGTTCGAATCCTGCAAAGCCCTCGCCCAAAAAACGGGGATCTCGATCAAAGAAATCTACCGAGCCGCTACATCATCCCCCGCTCGTTGAAGCTAAAGTAGGGCTCCCGTCCCCCGTCCGCATTCCCGATGATCACGTGATCCAAAAATCGGATCCGGAGAAGTTCCGCGCAACCCTTCAGGCGCTCAGTCAACCGCCGGTCCGCGTCACTCGGCCCGGGATCGCCGGAAGGATGATTGTGAATGATCAGGAAACCGAACGCCCCTCGCAACAAGACGGGCCGCAGAATCTCCCGCGGGTGCGCAATGCTCTCCGTCAGCGACCCGACCGAAACCAGCTCGTTCCAGATCATCTCGTAGCGCGTGTTGACCACCACCACGTGCAACCGCTCCCGATCCATCATCGCAAACTCTGCCCCGAACAAATCGTAGACCCGCTCCGGCGTGTCGACCTTCGGCTTCCGCGACCCACCCCGCGCCAATCGCCGACCGACCTCAAAGACCGCCGCCAATTCCGCCGCTTTCGCCGGCCCGATCCCCTTGGCAGCCGACCGAATCTCGTCCACCGAGCACTTGGCCAGCGTCGAAAGATCCCCGGTCGTTTTCAATAGATCGCCGGCGACCCGAATCGCGTTCCGACCCGGAATCCCCGTCCGCAGAAAGATCGCCAACAACTCGGCGTCACTCAAACTCGCCGCGCCCCGGGCCGCCAGCTTCTCCCGCGGCCTCTCACTCTCAGGAATCTCGTTGATCCGTTCCGCATCCCCGTTCATCCCGTCATCCTGACAGGTTAAAGCCCGGATTAATAGGACGGTCAGTCCCCGTCGGCCCCTCCCGCACCGACACCAGACTTGCAATCCGCGCCCCCCACCCGACTCTAAAGCCACATGGACCGCATCTGGCTCGTCGCCGCCGCCTTCAGTTACCTCGCCAGCTTTGGCCACACGCTCTACGCCCTCGGCGCTGGGAAATTTCGCCCCGCCCGCTTCAACCTCGCGGCCATGATCGCGGGCTTCGGCTTCACGAGCGTCTTTCTCTTCGTCCGCGGTGAGCAGGTCGGGTCCTGCCCGATCACCAACCTGTTCGAAGTCCTGGTCTTCCTCAGCTGGTCCATTGTCCTCATTTACCTTGTCGTCGGCCCCGCCTACCGGCTCTCGCTCATGGGAGCCTTCACCGCTCCGCTCGTTCTCACCATCCTTCTCCTCGCCTCCCTCGCGCCAGCCGACACCGCTTCCCGCATCGCCTTCCCCAACGCGGTGGTGGAATTTCACGCCGCCCTCTCGATCATTGCCTACGGAGCCTTCGGCCTCGGAGCCATTGCGGGCGTCATGTATCTCGTCCAGGAGCACCAGATCAAACGCCACTCCGCCAACGAGCTCTTCTACAATCTGCCCCCCATCACCGACCTCAGCCGCACCAACGCCCGCCTTCTCTTCGTCGGCTTCGTGATGCTCACGATTGCCATCGTCGCCGGTCTCGTCGCAAACCTCCCCGTCGCCAACGCGAAAACCGCCACCTCCCTCGTCATCTGGGTCATTTACGGCCTCATTTTGCTGGTCCGCCAAGCGAACCGCCTGCCCCCCCGCCGCACCGCCGCGCTATCGGTCGCCGTTTTCGCACTCGCACTCGTAACTCTTCCCGTGATCCAGGCCCTCTCCGTCCGAGCGCAGTCGTGAACGTCCTCTGCGCTGGTCTCAATCATCACGTCGCTCCGGTCGACGTCCGCGAGCGCTTCGCCGTCCGCGAAACCGAGCTCCCCGACTTGCTCAACAGCCTTCGTTCCACCGAAGGCCTCGACGAAGCCGTGATCCTTTCCACCTGCAACCGCGTCGAGTTCTACGCCGCCACGCTCTGCCCCGAACGCACCCTCGCCGCCCTCCGTTCCATTCTCGCCACCCGCACCGGCATCGACGCCCCGCTCTACCAACACGTCGGCCCCGCCAGCATTCGCCACCTCTTCCGCGTGGCCAGCGGTCTTGATTCGATGGTCCTCGGCGAAACGGAGATCCTCGGCCAAGTCAAGGCCGCTTACGCCGCCGCCGCCAGCCACGGAGCCACCCGCCGCACCCTCAACCGTCTCTTCCAACACGCCTTCCGCGTTGCAAAATCCGTCCGCACCGAGACCAACATCACCCGCGGTGCCACCTCCGTCGGCTCCGTTGCCGTGGAAATGGCCGGCCGCATCTTCGGCGATCTCGACCACCGCCGGGTCATGATTCTGGGTGCCGGCGACACGAGCGAACGCACCGCCCGCGCCCTCGTCTCCCGTGGCGTCCGCACTGTCATCGTCTCCAACCGCACCTACGAGCGCGCTGCCAAACTCGCCGCCGACATCGGCGGCATGGCCCTCCACTTCGACCACTGGCACAAAGAATTCCACGAAGTCGACATCCTCATCAGCAGCACCGGCGCACCCCACTTCATTCTCACCCCCGAGAAGCTCGCCCCCATCGTCAAATCCCGCAACGGCCGCCCGCTCTTCCTCATCGACCTAGCCGTCCCTCGCGACATCGACCCAGCCGCCAACGAACTCGACGGCATCTTCCTCTACGACATCGACTCCCTCCAAAACCTCGCCAACCGCTCCCTCGCCAACCGCCAGCAGGAAGTCGAAAAATGCGATCAAATCATCGACACCCACGTGAAAAGCTATCTCACCTGGCTCAATCACTCCGAGGAGCGGCGGCCTTCGGCCACCGACATCCAACCGAAAACAACGGCCCCAGCCGTTCACAACTGACCTTCCGACCTTTGGACTTTCCGACTCTCATTCTCGGCACCCGCGGCTCCGCCCTCGCGCTGACGCAATCCCGCCTCGTCGCCACCGCCCTCTGCGCCGCCCATCCGGGACTCAAAATCACGGAGCAGATCATCCGCACCGTCGGCGACAACAACCTCGACGCCCCGCTCCACGCCCTCGCCCCGCTCGACAAAGGCCTCTTCACGAAAGAACTCGAAAACGCCCTCCTCGCCAACACGATCGACTTCGCCGTCCACAGCCTCAAAGACCTCCCGACGGAAAATCCACCCGGCCTCACCCTCGCCGCCATCCTCGAACGCGCCGACCCCAGCGACCTTCTCATCAGCAAAAACCCCGGCGGCCTGTCCGCCCTCCCGCCCGGCGCATCCGTCGCCACCTCCAGCCCACGTCGCCAACACCAGCTGCTCCACCTCCGCCCCGACCTAACCGTCGTCGACATCCGCGGCAACGTCCCGACCCGTCTCCAGAAGCTCGCCGATTCCGGCACTCTCGCCGCCACCGTCCTCGCCAAAGCCGGCCTCGACCGCCTCGGCCACCACATCATTCCCGCCGGCCTCCACGCTACGGTGATCGAAGAGATGCTCCCCGCCCCCGGCCAGGGTGCGATCGCCGTCCAAACCCGGGCCGACGACGCTGCGACCATCGCCCTCCTCGCCCCGCTCCACCACGAACCCACCGCCCGTTGCGTCGAAGCCGAACGCGACATCCTCCGCCAACTCGGCGGCGGCTGCCACCTCCCGCTAGGCGTCCGCTCTTGGCTCAACGAAGACGGTGACTTGCAAACTCAAGCGACCCTCTTCCACCCCAACGCCAAGCCGACCGCCCTCACCCCACCAGTCACCACTCACTGATCACCACTCACGCGACCGGAAAGACCTCTCTTGCCCTACCAATCCACGACCGAGCCGCGGGTATCGACGTGGGTAAAATTCGAATACCGCCCGATCCCGCCGAGAAATTTACCCCGCGCCCGCACCTCCTTCGCCGCCTCCGCCACCCGCCGCGGTGAACTCGGAAACACGAGGTCCAGCGCCACGTTCCGTTTATGCTGCGACCCGCTCGCCGCGCCCGGACACTTTGCGTTGTATTCCGGCGACCGGTAGGCCGAGATCACCTCTTCGACGTTCTCACCCAGCACGTTACCGATCTCTTCCACCATCAACAGGGTCGGGCGCATGTTTTTCCACAACGCCGTTGGCGGCAGGCCGCAACGCACGTCGCTCCGCACTTTGAGATGAGGTGCCATCAGCTGCCGCACGGACACCCGCTTGAGCTGCAATCCACCCACGAAAGCGGAATAACCAATCAGCGGCTGCCCGAGAGTTGGCAACCACTCCTCCGGCACACCGAACGCCAATTTCTGCGGACCAAAGACCTTCGCGAGCCACTCGAAAATCGTCCCGTTTCCCTTCGACGCTCCCGCCGCAAGCAATCCCAGACCGCCCAACCCGCACAGCCGCACAAACTCTCGCCGCTCGATTTCACTTCCCCTTCGTTCAAATTCCGCGACGTCGTCCGCGCCTAGCTGTGACTCCATTGGCGGAACCGATAGCTGGATACGGGCCAAACGAAAGCGCTATTTCGCTTCTTCTTCCCCTTCTTCGATTTTCTGGGGATCACCGGCAGGCCCCGGATACATCTCCTTGTCCGCACCTTCCGGAGCTTCCGCCGCCGCGCCTTTTTTCTCGGGTGTCCCGGGATCGACTTCGGACGACTCCGCCGGCTCGGTGTTGCCCACCGCATCCATCCGGGGATCTTCGTCTTTCTCCTTCTCGTAGTTATCTGCCGCTTCGTTGCTCATCAACAGACCATCGCACCCCACCCCCTCGGAGGTCGCGCCTCAATTCACCAATCCGCGCCGCCGAAGGATAAGCCGCACCCCATTTCTCATTCCCCATTCCGCATTTCTCACTAACGTCACAACCATGAAAGGCACCTGTTACCTGGTCGGAGCCGGCCCCGGCGACCCCGGACTCCTCACGATCCGCGGTCGCGAACTCCTCACCCGCGCCGACGTCGTCATCTACGACTACCTCAGCAACGCGGAGTTTCTCAGTTACGCTCCAACCACCGCAGAGACCATCTACGTCGGCAAAAAGGCCGGGGCCCACACCCTCAAACAGGACGGCATCAACGCCCTCCTCGTCGAAAAGACGAAAGCTCACGCCACCGTCGTCCGCCTCAAAGGTGGCGACCCCTTCGTCTTCGGCCGCGGCGGCGAAGAAGCCGAAGCCCTCGTCGCCGCCGGTCTCGCTTTCGAGGTCGTCCCCGGCATCTCGTCCACCATCGCCGGCCCCGCCTACGCCGGCATCCCCGTCACCCACCGCGGCCACAACACCACCCTCACCATCTTCACCGGCCACGAGGATCCGACAAAGGCCGAGACCTCCCTCGACTTCGCCGCCATCGCCCGCACCCCCGGCACCAAAGTCATGCTCATGGGCGTCGAACGCATGCGCCCCCTCACCGCCAACCTCATCGCCGAAGGCCTCGCCGCCGACACACCCACCGCCCTCGTCCGCTGGGCCACCACGGGAAAACAACAGACCCTCACCGCGACCCTCGGCACCATCGCCGACGAGGTCGAGCGCACCGGCTTCAAGGCCCCAGCCGTTTGCGTCATCGGTGACGTCGTCACCTGTCGCCACCAACTCGATTGGTTCGAATCCCGCCCACTCTTCGGCCAGACCATCGCCGTCACCCGCACCCGTCAACAAGCCGGCTCCCTCATCGCCCAGCTCCGCGACCTCGGCGCCGACGCCTACGAACTCCCCACCATCCGGATCGAACCCGCCCCCAACAAACGCGAGTTCTACGAATCCGTCGCCGTCGCCCACACCTACGATTGGCTTGTCTTCACCAGCCCAAATGGCGTCGACGCATTTTTCGAAGCCTTCTACTCGATCTACCAAGACGCCCGTTCCCTCGGCGGCGTCCGCATCGCCGCCATCGGACCCGCCACCGCGGCCCGCGTCCACGCCAACCGCTTCGCCGTCGACCTCCAACCGGAAAAATACGTCGCCGAAGAAATTGTCAAAGCGTTCCAAAAAGAAATGGACGTCGAAAATCTCAAAATCCTCCTCGCCCGAGCCGAGGGAGCCCGCGAAATCCTCGCCACCGCCCTCACCGACCTCGGAGCCATCGTCGATGAAACCATCGCCTACCGCACCGTCCCAGAGACCGGCGACCCCACCGGCGGAGTCGAACGCTTCCGCACCGAAGGAGCCGACTGGATCACCTTCACCAGCAGCTCCACCGCGGAGAACTTCGTCGCCCTAAATCTGCCGCTACCCGAGCGATTGAAGACCGCCAGCATCGGCCCGATCACGACAACCACGATGAAAATCCTCGGCCTCGCCGTCGACATCGAGGCAAAAGTCCACGACATCCCCGGCGTAGTCGCCGCGCTCCTCAAAGCCGCCAAGCCGACCAAATAAGGTGATGCCTCATGACCCTGTGACAGTCGCTATGTCGGCAACCTCACGTTTAAGGAGATCTGCTGAGGAAGTCGCTAATTCAGTGTAGGATCCTCCTCCAGAGGTTCCCGCTGCTTTTTTACCCAGTGGCCTCGTCCCAGTATGCGGGCCCCATCGAGTCCCTACGCTCCTTGCGGCACCACCACCCGACAGGCTTGCTGGACTAGGCGTCACACTATTGAACGCCCCAACGTTGCCATACGTCGCTTTTGTCGCATCAAGGCGGGCCTGGGCCTCGGGTAGGAAATCGTCAACCGTCGATCCGACTCCCCGGGAGAGATCGTCCTCCCCTTTCACGGCCGCCCGTCCCCCCATCTCGAAAAGCTCGTTGGCGGCCAACCGGGACATCCCGCGCCAGGCGAACTTCCCGACGCCCACCACGACAGCCTTCACCAGAAAAACGTCCGAGACGGCCAGAGCGGAATGCACGACCCCCCATCCATAGCGTCCGCAGTGGAAGTCGAATTGCCCCTGCCGCCACTCTCCCCAGAACGGTGCCACACTCTCCAACAAGCCCGGAGCCGCCATCAACCCTCACGGATCGACCAGATTGACCGGATCGTTGGCCACGAACCCATACAGGTTCACCCCTCCCTCCTCGCCCAGCGGGTCGCGCGTGAGCCACTTGCTGGTCTCCGGATCGTAGAACCGGTGCAGGTGAGACACCAGCCCGCTGGCCTCGTGGTATTCCTTGCCCGACCACTGCAGCGGGTTGGCCTCCGCCAGCGGACCCGTCGCGCTCAGCCGCCTCCCGAACGCATCGTAGGTGTAGGCCGCCGCGGGCGTGCCCGCCGGCGTGTAGAGTCCGGCCACGTTCCCGATCGCATCGGAAAAGTAATGGCTGCTCGCCCCATCGAGCGTGAACGCCAGCAACCCCCCGATGCCTCCCGACCCGTCTAGGCCGCCGCTCAGGTCCGCCCCGCGCGTGAACTGCCGCACCGTCCCCGGCTCGCCCTCGGTCGCCCCGGCCCACTCCAGCTCCTCGACCACCAGCAGGCCGTCATGGACGTAGCGGATCGTCCGGGTGAGTGCTCCCTCCTCCGGCTCCCGCGTTTCCACCCGCCGCCCCAACCCGTCATAATCGAACTCGCTGCGCCGCCCGCCCTTCGTCACCGCCACCAGCCGGTTCTCCTCGTCGTAGCTGAAGGCCGATCCCCGACCGTCCTCCGTCCGGCTCCCGTTCGCATCGTAGCTCGGCGACACGCCGCCGACCGCCGTGAACTGATTGAGCGCATTCCGGGTAAATGCCGCTTCCACCGTGCCGACCGTGCCCCCACCAGAAGAACGCCGAAAATCACCCGCCGCAGACGCCCTCGTTTTGCTTTTTTAGCAATTTTACTTGCCGCGCTTTTGGTGCAAGTCTTACGTTCGGGCTCGCAGATTCATTGATCTGCGGCAATCCAACCGGCTCGGTTTTCCGGGCACATCCCCCTCTGAACAATGAGAAAGAGCCCTAATATTCAAACCTCTCGCGCATCAGCCCCCTTCCGTAAACCCGCGCCACTCCATCGAGCACTCAGAGCATTCGTCACCGTCGCTCTCGCCTTGGCCGCGAGCATTCAGGTCTACGCCACAGTCGTCATTCCAACCCAACTTGAGCCCGACGCAACCGACACGATTTACTCCCCGTTTCCCCGGTTCTTCTGGGAGGGCCACCCGGAAGGATTTAGCCCCACCGGTAACGCTGTCTTCTATCGAATCCAGATCTCAACCACGGCAAATTTCTCCAACGTCGTCGACGACGACATCACTTACATCCAGCGTTACGTGTCGGCGGAACCTCTCGCCCCGAGCCAATACTACTGGCGCGTGAAAGCGCGAGTGAGCGGTCAGGCGTGGTCCGGCTGGTCGGCAATCCAAAATTTTACCATCACCGCTCCAGCCTCGACCGTCACGATCCCAGCCACCTCCAATGAAACCCAGTTTCTGAACCTGATTACCAGTGCTCTCAACGCGACGGATGGTGTGATCCTCAACATCGAGAACGGCACCTACACCTTCGTCAGCGAAACCATGACCTACCTTTTCGATTTCGTCGATCAGAGCAACATCACCATCCAGGGAAACGGGTCGACACTAAAGTTCGAAGAACGTAAGCACGGGCTTCTCCGAACCAAGGGCTGCACCGACATTGCTGTGAGCTCATTGAAGATCGACTACGCGAAGGTCGATACAGAAGTTCGAGCCAAGCTGCTCGATGACGCAGAAGACATCGACGGGACGAACGGTAGGATCAAGATCATATTGCTGGCCGGTTCTCCAACCTATGGGCGTCCGGAGGTCAAGGCCGCAGCTTCCGAGTTCATTCCCATCGATCCCGTCGAATTCGGTCGGGTGAAAACCGGTCCCCGTCACTATCTGGCTTCCGGAAACAAAGCGGACTACGTATCCGACGGAGGTCGAAAGTACACGGTTCCCGTGATCGCCGATGCGACGGCCTTCGCCGATCTCAATCGGCAAGATTTGCTCATCCAGCGATTAGATGGGAACTCGTCGCACACGACGACATTCAGTTCTTCGACCCGCGTCACGCTGCACGACATTACCACCTTCAGCGCGCCCGACGTCCTGAGTTCGTCAGTTGAAGGGACGGAACTCGCTTATCTCAAGTGCGAAGCTCTGCCAGCACCTGGCAAATGGATGAGCAGCACGCGCGGCGGGTTCATCATTCGCTCCGAGGGCGTCGGCCCTTGGATTGAAGGCTGCAACTTAACGAACCTCGGCGACGATGCCATCGCGTTCTACTCCCGAGATATTCGGGTGTTCGAATGGCGGACGAGCGGCACCAGCAACCGCGCCGTTTGTGGTGGAGACCATTTCAACCTCCAGGTTGACGATGCCGTGTCCTTCTTCGATCCCGCGACCGGCAACATCATTCTCGAGACAACCGTCGCCTGGGTCTCCCCGGAAGCGAATGGTCGCTACGAGGTGGCCTTCGACGCCGCCCTGCCGTTTCTGGGTAGCTCCTCGACCCTCTCGACTTCCGGCACGGACGCCGACTTCGACGAATCCGCCATCCAGATCTGGAACCGGTCGACTTCTAACGGCGACTTCGTCATCCGCGGCAATACGTTCGAGAACATCCGCCGATATGCCAACGTCTTCCGGGCCGCCCGGGGTGCGATTTGGGACAACGACTACATCGGGATCTCCCGCCATGCCATCACGTGCATCAACGAGCCAACCATTCCCAACGGACTCTATGCCTCCGATCTCCTGATTCGAAACAACACATTCCAGGAAACCGGATTTGCGCCGAACAACAATCCACCAGCGATCTCCCTGAAATTCATCGATCTAAACGGAATGGCATCCTCCTACGGGCCGCGGAACGTGCTCATCGAAGGAAACACCTTCATCAACGTCCCGCCGACCGAGGTCGAATTCATCAGTTCCCAATCCAGCCGCGTCCGCAACAACACGGCCAGCGAAACGACGGGGAGCGGAACAATCAGTCGACCGGTCAACACTAACGTCGTCAACTCGATCAACATCACCGGCAACAACATCCAGTAGGCGGACTGCCTACCAGCCCGTCCCGCATTCGCGGGGCGGCGGATGCTCGAGAGCCTCACCTCACCGAGCCGCGCAGACTGCGAGGAATCGCTGCCGCAAACCACGCGCCCGTCCCAGCGAGCAGCAGCGCCAACATTACGCCGCGCGAAATCACGTCGAAGAAATACAGCCCCGGTGCCGCCGCGATCAGCGCCAGCCCTGCGAGTCCCAGAATTTTGAGTGCGATTATCATTGGTTCGAGTCAGGGCGCGTGAATCGGAATTCTCGTTTCCCGCGAGAAGATCAAATACAGCGCCCCGCAGGCCAGCCACGCCGGCAACGGACAGAACCAGGCGCTCACGCCGTGGAACGAAATCGCGTAGGCCGCGAGGCCGACCGGCACCGCCCACGCAAATAGGACCGCCGGATTAAAAAGCACTCCCCCGTCCCGGGCCGGAAACCGCTCCCGCCCGATCCACCGCGCACCATACCAATCCGCAAAAACAATCGCGCCCATCGGCGCGAGGATCGTCCCGTACCAACCAACGAACCCCAGCAACTGAAACGCGAACGCCGGAAAAATCGCCGCCACCGTCGACACGCATCCGGCGACAATCGTCATCACCAATCGGCTACTTCCCGGGATCATCGCTTGAAACGCCAGCCCGGCTCGATAGATCGTCGGATTTGCTGTGGTCCACCCCGCAATCAGCACGCACAGCACCCCGGTGATTCCGGTCACCCCGTAAGCCATCGGACCCGGAACCGGCTCAGCGTTCTGCGTCAGCTTGATCTGGGCCGCCAGCAACAGCGCCGCCGCGATCCATGCGATGAAGTGCCCGACGTAGACGCCACCAGCACTGGCCCACCCAGAATTCGCAGTCCGCGCGTATCGGAAAACCGACAGGTCCGACATCCCCACGTGCATTGCCGCGTTGCAGAACCACGCGAAGAAAATGACCGACCAAAGACCCATCGCGGGCGGACCGTCGTTGCCGCGCGCAAAGACGATCGATTCCCCCCAGATTGCTTGAAGGTCCGCGAATGACGTCACCTCGAGTTCCTTGAGCGCGACCACACCACAGGCGATGAAGACGAGAATCATCCACGGAGCAGCGATATTCGCAAACCGACTCACCGCTTCATATCCGAAGCCGGCCACCAGTGCGATCACGGCCCCGACGCCGACCACCACCAGCACAAACGAAAGACTGTTCGGATAAACGGAATCCAGCGACGGCATCGCGAGCCCGAACGGAATCCCAACCGCCGTCGCCGACACCGTGATCATCGCACCGGCAAGAAAGCAAAACAGCACGCCATTCGCCAGATTGTAGAACTTGACCAGCCGCCGCCCTGCGATCAGCTCGAGTTGCCGGTAGAGAGTCAGCCTTGCACCCACGGCGATCGGCGCGCAGACGAAGCGCCAACTCAGGGTGGCTAGCAAATTGCCGACCAACAGCCCGACGACGATGTTCTGCAAACTCACGCCCGCCAGCAGGAAGAGCGGACCGATCATGAACTCGGTCCCCGCCGCGTGTTCGCCCGCGTACATCCCCCAGAACGCCTTCGGCCCCTTGAGAGCGTGAGTCGGAACCGGTCGATCTTCGTATTCGTCGGCGACGAGAGTCTCGTCAGTGGAGGGATCGCTCATCGTCGCAAGATCAGGCCAGAGGACCCCTAAAACGTCCACCGCCCGCCGGCATCGTTACCGACTCCCCGCCGGGCAGCCGACAGCGGCCCACCATGCCGGGAGGCAATTCGACGTCAAGCTCGATGCCGCCGCCGACGACTTTCCACGCCGCATAAATCCGCCCGCGCCCCGTCTCAACGCTGGCTTCCGCACGCTTCAATGGCCCCGGCGTCGGCTCGACGAGCACCTCGGCCCAACCCGCTTGGGTAAGCCGGATCCCGACCACCGTATTCACGAAAAATGCCAGTGGTCCCGCGCCCCACGCGTGACTCAGCGAATGGCAATACGGTACGTCGCCCTCCCAATGCGAAGCCGACCATTGCTCCCACGTGTTGCCGGACTCGATCTGCTCGGGATAGCGCTTCGCCAGCATCGGAAAAACAAGATCCGCCCGCCCATGCTTCGCCAAACCCTCGAGATTCACGTTCATCATGAATGGACTCGACCAGATCGGATCGCCCGTCCGCGTGACGAAGATACTTTCGATCAATTGCTTCGCCCGCACCGAGCCGACCTCTTCTAAATGGATGAGCGCGTTGGCGTTGGGAATCTCCGAGAGAGTTCCGAACGTCCCGTCCTCCAGCAGGCAATCCCGGTAAGCACCGACCTCTTCGTCCCACAGCACCTCTCGAATCGAATGTGCCAGCCTCACCGCCCGACGCTCCAGATCCGCAGCCAGCGCCGCATCCTCCGCAAAGACCCCGTGCGCGTAACGCAGGGCAGCCAGGTAATATAGATTCAGCGTCGTGTTGATCGATCCCGTGTCCGGCGTGCGGCCCGGCGTCCGCTCGCCCAGATCGATATACATCCAATGCGGCACGTCGGTTAAAAGCCCATCCTCCCGCTCGAAGGCCGTGAACCAACGCAGCACCTGCCGGATATGCGGCAGCCAGGCCGGCAGCAATGTCCGGTCGCCCGTGAACCACTCGTAGTCGCCAAAAGCCAGCACCCACTGCAGGTGGTAGAGTGGCAGCGGCGACACGTTCACGTTGCCGGTCGGATACCTCGGCACCATGGCCCCCAGCCAATCCAATCCCTGCCCAATCTGCTCGATCAGCCGCCGGTGCAGCACCGCGACATCGAACCGATGATGCAACGTCACCGCCGTGAACCGCCCGTCGCCGATCCACTGCTGCTGCTCCCGGCTACTGCTATCGAGAATGCCGTCTTGCGAACACAGCCGCAGCGTGTGCTCACAGATTCCGTCCAATCGATTGAGCATCTCGTCGTCGCAGCGAAAATGCCCGCCCGCCCCGAGCGGCAGCGCCATTCGTTCGAGGGTGGCGGAATGAATCGTCACCGGCTCCGGCGACCAGACCCACAACTGCGCGATCCGAAAAGCCAGCCAATTGAACCGCACCCGCACCACGTCCCGACCACCCGCCAGAACAAATCGCGAGGTATGCACCCGCGCCGCAGCCGGTTTCGGCACTATTCCCTCTACGGTCAACTCGCCGCACACCACGTCAATCACCGCGCCCGCGGGACCGCTCACGTCCATCGAAAAGTACCCGCACTCCGACCGCCCCAGATCCAACGCCGCCATCTCCGGCGCATCCCCACCGCCAACCCGCACCGGCAGGTTCGCGCTAAGCTCCGCCCCCGGCTTCGGTCGCACCGCGCCCAACTCCGACACCGTCGGCAGCGCCAACTCGACCTCCGCAACGGTCACCGCCGCGGGAAAAGGCAGGTCCGTCAGCACCCGGTGCGGCAACGGCTCCGGCACGAAGTGATACCACGGCGTATTCATGAGCCCTCCCTTCACATAGGCGCTGCGCACCCAGCTAGAATCATCGTAATCCGTCCCCTCCCACCCCGCGTCCGCCAACCGCAAATCCTGCACCTCTGCGCATCCCAGCGTCGCGTGCAGACGCGGACTCGGTCGGACAAATTCCTCCGCCGGACTCGCCCGCCAACTCTCGTCGCTGACCACAAACCGTGCGTCCGCTCCATCGAAATCCATTTTCAAACAACTCAGCAGAGCCTGCATGATGCTCTGCCGTCCACCCGTACCGAATCCCTGAAACAGCACGAGGACCGACAACGTATTGCGCCCCGGCACGAGTCGATCCGCAACGTCATACGGATCGTAATACGCCCACGTCCGGTCGCTCCGCCCCGGCCCCCGCCCGACTTCCGCCCCGTTCAGCCACGCGATGTAATGCGTGTCGGTAAACAGCCGCCACTCGGCCGCCGTCGGCGCCGCATCCAGATCGAAGGTTTTGCGAAACCGGATGAAGCGATTCCGCGGGTTCTCGTAAAAAAGCGACTCGCCCTCCATCCAGATCAACCCCGTGCCGTCGCCCCACTCGATGTCCAGACACCCCGGTCGCTCCCGCCGGTCCTGCGGCGAAGGGACCAGCCCGGACTCGTCGCCCGCCGTGCCGTCCGCAGACCCGGCAGCCTCGTCCGCCCGCGCCAGCGCGCCCGGCAGGCCGATCATTCCCACGGAACCCGTCATCATCTTGAGAGCCGACCGACGACCGAAGCGGGCTGGAGAAGCGGGATCATCATTCATTCGCGGCGACGCTCCGTCCGGTATTCATTTGGTCTCGGAGTAGCCGACTTCCTTCCGATTCTGAACGAATGCCCGCGTCTCGTCGAAGACCTTCATGTCACCGGTCACGCGCGGATCGCCCGTCGCAACCTGTACCGCGTGCAGCCGCGTTTTCAGCCGCTCCTTCACGTCCGCATAGGCCGGGTCGTCGATCACGTTCTCCGTCTGCCACGGATCCTTCTCGAGATCGTAGAGCTCCTCGGGCTGCGTCGGCGCGAAGAGCAGGTCGGCAAACGGTTTGATCCGTTCGTCCTCCGGAAACATGTTGATCACGTTCGCCCAGTTCAGCATCCGCCCCGCGATGGAATCATACTCCGAATCCGGCCGCCGTTTCTCCGGGTCCAGCGTCCGACCCGGCGCGTTGCCGTAAAGCACGGTGTAGGCGTAGCGTTTGTCGCGGATCGTCCGGCAGGCCAGATTCTCGGGAGCGAGTTCGCCGTGCCACTCCAGCCCCGTGACGATCGCATCGCGCTCGGGCTCGACCCAGCCGGACGCGTCCGATTCGAGCGTGCCCAACAAACTACTCCCCGACATCGACTCGGGAATCGCGACGCCCGCGGCCTGCAACATCGTCGGGGCAAAATCCTGAAATCCGACGAAATCCTCGACCACCCGACCGCCGGGCACGCTTTTTGGCCACAGGATGGCGAGCGGCACGTGAACTCCCCAATCGTATCCCGTCGCTTTGGCGCGCGGGATGGCCGCCGTCCCGTTGTCCGATGTCGCGATCACGATCGTGTTCTCCAATTCCCCCCGCTCTTCGAGAATGTCGAGGATGCGACCGAGCTGCTCATCGGCGTAGCACATTTCGTAGATGGAATTCGCCCGCGCCCGCCGGATGCCGCCGGTGTCCGGCATGAACCCCGGGACATTCACGTCGGTCGGACTCATCCGATATTTTTGCCGCAGCTTCTTCCACCCATCCTTCGCCCACGGACCGTGCGGCTCGATGATACCGACCCAACAATAAAACGGCTCGCTCGCCTTCCGCGAATCGACAAACGCAGCGAAGTTCGCCGGATAGTCGATGTCGCTCATTCCCTCCTGCGGATCCTTCACCTTGATCTTGCTCCAACGTTGCGACGTGAGCGTCTCCCCGCTGTGGCTGTCGTCGGTAATCACACCCGGCCCCCATCCCTTGCCAATCGACCCCGTCAGATACCCGGCATCGGCCAGAAGGTCCTGCACGACCGGAAACGTCTTCGGTAGCCACGCCTGAATGATCGCACCCTGCTCGAGTTCCCAAAAATTACGTCCCGTCATCAACGCCGCCCGGGCAGGCGCGCATGACGGTGCCGAAGAATACGCGTGATTGAAGAGAACGCCCCCCTTCGCCACGCGGTCGAACGCCGGCGTCGGCATCGCACTCCACCCATAGACGCTCCGCTCGAGCCAACTCTCGTCGTCCGTGATCACCACCACAATATTCGGCGGCACGGCGCTTTTCTCCGCCGCGGCGTCCTGCGCGACGGCTCCCGCTGTGACCGCCCACAACAACAAAGCCGCTCCGGCTCGCATCCATTGTCGACGGACTGTTTGAATTGGGTGACTCAGCCGGGGGCGTGTTTTCATAGGAATCAGACCCATCACACGAATGGACGGGGGACGTTAGCTTTCGCTCGCCGAACAAAATGAGTCAACTTTTCTTTTGCTATAGTCGCAATTTGAGAACACCTTAACCAAATGCTTTTCCGCATCCTCCCCATCTTCACTTCCCTTCTCCTGGCAGGCACCCTCCTCGCCGACAACGCCACCACCCTTGCTCCCGAGTCTCTCGCCGCGCTCACGCTCGAAGCACCCGCGACCCCGGAAGGCCATCCTTTGACCTTCCAGCCAAACAGCCGGATCGCCAGGGCCACCGAAGTGCTCGTTGGCGGGACGAGCGCCTGGCAGAGCCAGCCGTTCGACGACCCGGACGATCAGCGTTTCCTGCTTTTCAAAGCGGGCGAGGGTGCCGACTCACTGCGCAGCGCCGACCGGATGCGCCTCTACGTCCAGTATCTCGACCTCGGCAAAACGGTCGTGCGGGTCGATCACGCGACCAGCGACGCCGATGGCTGGGCGCTGGGCGAGACGTTTCGCGTCGGGGATTCCGGTGAGTGGAAAACCAAGGCCATCACTTTGAAAGGCGTTGTCTTTCATCCCGAGGACGGAGGATTCGACATCCGCCTCCGGGTCCGCGGCGGCACCGATCTCGTCGTGCTCGGCGTCTGGGCGGACCCCGCCGAGTAGATTCCTTACCGAATGAAGCCCCCCTCCCTGCTCCCGGCGCTCCTCGCCGCAGCGGCGCTGACCTGTTCGCCGAACGCCCGCGCGGCGACGACCGTCGCTCCGGTTTTTTCGGACCACATGGTCCTGCAGCGCGACCAACCCATCGTCGTCTGGGGGACCAGCGACTCGGCGGAATTGGTCGAAGTCCGGCTCGGCGAGGACGTCACCACCGCCTCCGTCGAGTCTGGGAAGTGGCAGGCCACCCTCCCCGAGCGACCCGCGGGCGGACCCTACGAGCTCACCATCACCAGCGACGAAACCCTCACCCTCACCGACATCCTCGTCGGCGACGTCTGGCTCGCCGGTGGCCAGTCGAACATGCAGTGGGAAGTCAGCCGCCTCGCCGACCGGGGCGTGTCCGCGAAGAAATCGGCGACCAATGAGCAGATCCGATTCATCGAGATCGCCCGCAATCCCGACGAGACCGGAGCCCGTCCGCTCAAACCCCAGACTCCCTGGCAGCTTGCCACGTCGAGAAGCGTCGCCGGCCTGTCAGCCGTCGGTTGGTTCTTCGCCAACTCGCTTCAACCCGAGATCGACGTGCCGCTCGGCATCATCGACTGCAACCGCGGCGGCAGCATCGCCGAAACGTGGATGTCACCCACCGCCCTCGCCTCCGATCCGGCGTTCGCGTTTGCTCAGGAGAACTACCAGGCCGCGCTCGCCGATCACCCCGCCGCCTACGAAAAATATCTCGCCGCCGAGGCCGCCTGGCTCGCGGATCGCACCCTCGCGCCGCCGCGGATGCCGATGGGGCCCTACAACGTTAACCGTCCCAGCGGCCTCTACGAGACCATGCTCTCCAAGGTCACCCAGCTGCCAATCAAAGGCGTCATATTCTACCAGGGCGAGTCCAACGCCGACCACTCCGACAGCTACGAGGCCCTCTTCACCGCCCTCATCGCCGACTGGCGCTCGGCTTGGAATAACGACGCGATGCCCTTCGTCTTCGTTCAGCTTGCCGGCTACGGCAAAACGGATTTCCGCCCGATCCGCGAAGCGCAGGACCGCGTTTGGAAAAACGTCCCGCACACCGCCATGGTCACCGCCATCGACGTCGGAGCGGAGGACTCGATCCATCCGCTGAACAAACAACCGGTCGGCGAACGCCTGGCGCTGGCCGCGCTCGCAACCGTCTACGACCACGACGTGATCGGAATCGGCCCGTCGGTCATCGAGGTCCGACCGGACGCCGATTCGTTCCGCGTCACGTTCGACCAGCCAGGCTCGGGGCTTTCCGCGAACGGCGAGGTCCGAGGATTCGAAATCGCCGGCGAGAACCGCGTCTTTAACCGCGCGAGCGTCGAGATCATCGACGAATCCACCGTCCGCGTGAGCGCGGGCGACGTGTCCACGCCAGCCGCATTACGCTACGCCTGGCAGCCAAATCCTCAAGCCAATCTTACCAACAGCGCCGGTCTCCCCGCTTTCCCCTACCGGAGCGATGATTGGTCCGACGCGGAAACAGCCGCACCCAATTTAGACCGGCCACCGTCGATCCCCGCAGGAACCAAGCTCACGTCGATCCCCCAGACGAAAAAATCACGCGCCTCCATCGTCACGATCAACGGAATCGAAGCGGTGAAGAGCGAACCGTTGGATTCGCCGGACACTTATCGCTTCCTCTTCTACCGGGCTGAAAACGCCGGGCTTGGGGACCGACCCCGATGTGAACTCAGTGTCCAATATCTGGACGAGGGCAATACCGCCATCAAGGTCAACTACTTGACGATTGGCACCGATTGGCGGGATGCGGGCAATTTCCGAATCGGCGACTCCGGAGTCTGGAAGACGCATCGGATCGCGATCACCGACGCTGATTTCGCCACCGCAGACGCCGCTCCCGACGTGCGACTTCGGGTTCTCGGCGGAGTCGATGTCGTGATTTCCGGTGTTTGGATCCAACCTCTCGACTAACTTTCAACATCCGTCCAATCCCCCTAATTTCCATGACCTTCTCATCCTTCAACCGGGCTCGAGCGTTCACTCTCATCGAGCTTCTCGTCGTCATCGCCATCATCGCGATCCTGGCGGCTCTGATCTTCGGGGTCGCCCGGAGCGTTCAAACCCGCGCGAACACGGCCAAGTCATTGAGCAATCTCCGGCAAATTGGCGTCGCCTCGCATTCCTACGCCACGGATCACGACAACGTCCTACCGAGTTCGGAGCAGGGCCAGCCCTCGTGGATCGAAATCCTTTGGCCTTACGTCGAGGGCGAGCGCCCATTCCCGGGCTTCACGGCCAGTGACAGAGCCGAAAAGCTCGCCGACACCGTCTTCTACACTCCCAACGTCGAAAAGTCGACCTCCGGGCGGACTCCCCGCGCTTTCGGTTGGAACTACATTCTCAAAACCTACACTCCCGCCAATCGCGCAATTTCCTTCGATCAACCCAGCAAGGTTGGGCTCGTCGCGGACAGCACTTATTCAAGCTCGCTGAGTTCCGCGCAAATTAACTTCCGGAACAACGGTCGAGCCAACGTCCTTTTCATGGACGGGCACGCGAGTTCGGTCCTTCCAGAGGCCGTCCCGGATACGAACGTTGGAATCTTTTGGAGGGGATTCAATCCCACCCCCTGACGCCGGATCTCATCGCTGGGTCGCCTGATCGATGGCATTCATGATCGCGCGGATCTTTGGCAGCAGGACGGCGATGTCTTTCTTTTTCAGCTTTCCACTGATGCCGATGCCCATGAACGGATTGACCGCCGACGCAATGCCCAGAGTGTGCCAATTACCCTTGGAATGCGTCGCAATAAACGCGTGACCCTCGACACGAATGCGTTCCAGAGCCGCCAGCAGACTATCGACACCCGCGGGATGATTCAAGATCTCCTCCTTTGAATAAAACTCGCGAATCTCCTCGTCGCTGTGCCGGGCCAGCACCGCCATCCCAACCCCCGAATCCGTCGCGGCCCAAAATCCAAACGACCCGATCACCTTGTCCGGCGGCGTCGCCTGATTGGCGTGGTAAAGGTAGGAAACCCTGCGCTCCCAGAGCATTCCCAGCGCCACGACGTGGGGGATCTCGGCGCGAAGGCTGTCCAGCGGACCCACCGCGACCTGCATCAGATGCGAGGCATACAGCGCGTGAGTGGCCAGCGGAAAAATAGCCGGACCCGGCAGATATTTACGGCTCACGTTCTGACGGGCGAATCCCATGTGCCCGAGCGTTCGCAGCAGCCGGTGGACGCGCGTCGCTTCCAAATCGAGATCCCGCGCCAGATCGGTCACACCGACCGGGCCGGGGCTGGAGGCCAGCGCCTGGAGGCAACGGATGCCATCGATCAGGCTCTTGTTCGGCTGTTTGGGAAGCACCCGCCAAGGAAACGCCTCCCGCCCTCGAAAAGACAAAGGAAAAAAGCCCCCCGTGGTCCGCTTCAGCGCCGTTTGATCTGAAAGTTACGCTTCCCACCATCGGGCACGATCACCCGGTTTTCCCGCGCCACCACCTCTCCCGCCGAGACGAGCGAGATTTCGGGAGTCGGACAGTCGGCGATTTCGTTCTGCTCGATAAGAACGTTTGTCGAACCCGTCGACGCGGCCGGCTCGGAGTCGCGGTTGAAGAAGTGAAACGCAATCGGCGAGGCACTCTCATCCGCCTCGAACCCGCACTCACGAATCGCGTTTCCCCGCACGACGATGTCATTGCTGTAGAGCCCATTGGGCCACTGCGGACCATTCTTCGTGACGATCGCGTGGTCGGACACCCCGATGTAAGTGTTGTTCTCGATCACCCCACGCCATGCGCGAAAAACTGTGCCGTAGCGGCGAATGTTCTCGAAGCGATTGTTGCGGATCACAAAATCCCCCGACGACCGGCTGCGGTTCCAGATCTGGTCGACATCCCGGATGTCTCCCTCGATAACCAGATCATCCGGAATCGGATCCTCGAAGAGCACGTGCCACGTCCCGTCCGACCGCGCGACCACCGTCCGGACTTTGGTTTCCAATAGGATCGTTCCGTCCCGCGGTCGGAAGAACGACACCTCGTCCCCGACACCGAGATTGAAAAAATCCGGCCGACAGATGACCGCATTTTCCTGATCGCCCGGATGAACACCGGCAATCGTCGCCGGTCTTGCGAAGAGCGCCACCGCGTCGTCGCCGAGGGCCTGGAAGTGGCAGCCCTCGATCCAAGGACCGACGACATTGGCCCGCGCGTGGACACCATCCGCATTCCCAGCGAGCCACCGCTCGTCGGCCAACTCCGTGCCGCAATGAAGGACCGCCAACCGCGTTCCCTCGTAGCCACGATACTGAAACTCCCCCGCCGCCCGCGATACGATCCCGTGGAACGTCGTCGTGTCACAATCCTGCACGTCGACCAATCCCCACTTCGCGTTTCCCCTCAAGAGATGGACGAAGCGGTCACCTACCCTCCACTCCTTCGCCGCTCCCGACTTCGGATAGGTCAGGCGAAATTCCCACGTCGCATCCGGTCCGCGGCGAATGTCTTCGTCGACCCGGAAGAAGTTCGTTACCCCCGTTTTGAGCCGCCCGTCGATTTCGGGATCTAGCAACACGATGAATTGCGCCGACCGCTTCACGTAGTCGGCATCGTAACCCGCGGAACTCGATTCTAACCGGACCCGCACTCGGTCCTCGTCCGGAAAAACCTCGATCACCCGCCCTTGCAAGACCGTCCGTTCTTCCGGGTAATCGATCTCGAATCCCATCGCGGCCACGTTGCGGCACCGATCGAGGCCGATGAACCCGGTATCGCGCCGCAGCAAATTCACCCGCGCCTCCCGCCCCTCGATCACGACATTTTCCACGCCGTCCAACTCGATGAACGCCGACTGCGGCGACCCGGACCACCGGTATTCCCCCGCCGGAAAAACCAACCGCACGCTCGCACCTCCCGCACTCAACTCCCGCACCCGCGCAAGTGCCGCCGCGACCGCCTCCCCATGGTCAGCCGCATCCGGGTCGAAGTCCACCGTGACCTCGTGATCCGCCGCCACGATCTCGAAGCTCCCGCCCGGCGTCCAGGCCTGACCGATCGACTCCCGCTGGCCCGCTCTCCAACGCCAATGGTAGCGGCCAATCTCTAGCGGTTCGTCGTGGAGGTAGCGATTGAGATGGACCGTGTCGGCGTCCACGATCTCGCGAAATTCCGCGTCGTTCGCGATCTCGATCTCGTATCGCACCGGGTCCGCCACGTCCTCGAACGCGGTCGCCGACTCGGCCCAGGCGAAATGCGGAAACGGATTCGCCATCCGAACTCCGTCCACCGGCATGAACCGTTGAGTCCCGGCATCTGCCACCGACCACCCGCCCAACAGCGCGACCAGGATCAGACCGGCCGGTCCCTTATTCCCGCACCACATCTTCGCTATTGACCTCTTTCACCGTCGCAGTGCGATTGAAGCGATCGGTACCGCTGAGATTATCTGCAAGCCAGGGATTGGCCTGTCGATACTGTCGCAGCGCCAGGTTAAAGGCCGCGCGGTTGCCTGGCATGGTTCGTTTGGCGCGATGGGCGATCGCTGGATCGGTAATCTGAGCTGATTTCTTTGCTGTCTCTTCCTTCGTAGGGTCTGCTACGACTTTCTTCGGCGTCTGCTCTGACTCTGTAGGCAGCCTGGTTGCAGCTTATTTACTTCCTTAATGAAGTGAGAAACCCGGCTAAACTCGTGTGTATCTTCCATAAACGCTAGGGCAAAGCCTTTAAGATGAGACGCTTCTAGGGTATCGAAGAAATCTTTGAGCATCGGAAACTTTTCTACCATGCCATCTGCTTCAAAAGCCCGTTCTCGGCAGTCACCCGACACCACATCTAGGTCATATTCATAGGTATCCATTGCCGTTGTCAGCATTCGCGCAAACTGCTTGAGCATGTCCAGATTTTTAAAGCCGAGCTGTTTGAGCTGTGTGAAAAATTGAGGCTTGTTGTAAAACTCAGCCGTTACTTGCCAGTCCAAAAAGCCCATCTCTTCAGCCGCCACCTTCACGCCGTATAGATCGTCCGTGTTGCGGAAAAATCCCCAGCCGCTGTGCATAAGCGCGTTAGAAATCCATCGGCAACCCCGGACCTAAATCCATACACCCACAGCGTCGTTGCTGGATTGTCATAGGCGTTATTGAGCACTTCAGGGAGGGTTTTACCCAAATTCCAGTTGATGTTTGTCTCGTCTGTATCTAACGGAATTTGGTTGCCTCGTCGGACGGTATCGTGGTTGCCGCAGCCGGTAATCCAGCGATCGCCCTTCAGCATCACTTCCTGCACGCGCGGCCACTTATAGTCCCAAAAACCTTTCAGCGCGGGCGTATTGTGCGCAAAATCAAAGGCCCCCACTGGAACGAATCGGGCCGCAAATCAACCAGCTCATGATAGGTAGACTTCGTTTCCCAACCTTCATCAGGCCAGGGGCGACCGTCTTCAAAAATGGTGAACATCAGCCGCTTAGCGCCGTTGATTTCTTGCACCACATCGCTCATCGCCAGCAGATAGTTATCGTCGTACTCTAGTCGGCCCGAAAGGATTGAAAAATCTAAAGTCCTGACCGCCGTCGATCCGAATGCCGTCTACGCCCGTGTTGATTTTGCGGCGCTGCATTCGAGTAGGGTGGCGCGCACCATGGGTAGCGTGTGGCTCAGATCTTGGCCGTACATGTTCGGGCCTGCTAGATACTGGCGGCTGAGGAGTGCGATCGCCTGATTATCCGAGTGCCCGTACACCAGATCATAAATCACCTGAAATCGGCTTGCCTGGAAAGTTGTGCAGCTCAGCGACAAAATCAATCACCTCATCGGGTCGCAGGCTTCCGAGTAGCGAAGGATTGGTGGTCGAAGATCCTAAAATGGGCACGTCGTAGCCCCAGTTTTGAGTGTTGGGCTTGCGCAGCGTCACATTCAACTGCTTCTTTTTCTTTTTCTTTCTGGTACTTGGACAGTTGCGTCTTGCTGGACGCCTTCTGCTCCAGGATCTCCGACCAGCGCCCGACGCGCCACACGGGCTCGGCGCCGATCACGACCGACGGCCGGCCCGGCTCTACGTCGGCCGGGTCTTGAACGGCGAACCACAGCACGCGGGCCCCGTCGCGCTGGGCCTGGGCTTCAAACGCCGCCGCGGCGGCGGGCCGGCCGCTCACCGGCCCGGTCGGCGCCCCGGCGGCCACGCGCACGGGTCCCCACGACTGGACCTCGACGTACTCCACCGTGGCGTCGCCCGCCCCGTGCCAGGTCTCCAGCCCGGCCACTAGGGCCGCACCGCCAGCCCGAAGCGGACGAACTGCTCGCTCGGCCGGCCGTCCCACCACTGGACGTCGCCGTAGAACCGCAGCGCGACGCCGCGCGCCGGCTCGACCTCGACGAGCGCCGGACGCCCGGCCCCTGGAACAGGTCGCCGGCCAGGAACGGCGCCACGCCGTCGGCCGGCGCCTCGCCCAGCCGGACGTCCCCGCCGACGTTCGTGACCTCGCCCGTCACCGGGTCGACGGGGTTCTCACCCTTGCGGACGTAGCGCCCACGACACGCGCGCCCGCGTCCGCAGCGGGAGCCAGGCGGTGGCGCCCAGCAGCACCTGGTCGGCGTTGGGGCCCAGGGGGTGGCCCAGTCCGAAGCCGTTGAAAACGTAGGAGTTGAAGTAGATCCCGTCCTCCCGGAACCGGTGGGAGTAGGTGTACGGCTCGATCCGGACGTACTCCCCGAAGACGGTCGCGCCGGTCCGGGGGACCGTCGCCTTGAACCCGGTCTGGATCGCCCACTTGTTGCCGTAGAGCCCGTCGCCCAGCGACGCCGTCGCGAGGTCGTCCACGAGCCAGGTGAAGGTTGCCCTCGACGCCACGGAGCGGGCGGACGGTCGTCTCCAGCGAGAACAGCGTGTTGTCGCGGTCGTAGAGCGCGTGCTCGGCCGCCTTGACGGGGTAGAGCGGGTTGAGGTAGGCGATCTCGGGCCCACGCCGGCCGTAGACGACCATCCCCGTGTACGACCACGTCCACCACCCGGTCGGCTGGACGTCGAGACGGTGGAGGGTGAGGTAGCGCTGGGGCTGGTCGAAAAAGCGGTCCCGCCCGGCGACTCGTCGACGACGAACTGGGACTGGCTGCTCAGCGAGGCGTGGACGGCCTGGACCGTCACGCTCCGGGCCTGGAGCCCGACGCGGACGAACGGGAGGTAGTCGGCGCCGTCGGCCAGCACGACGGGGGCGTCGACGGAGGCCCCGTAGCGCAGGCGCTCGTTGGCGATCTCGGCCGAGAACGGGCCGCCGACGACCCGGAGCGAGGCCGTCGTTGTCCGGTCGAACGGGCCGGCGATGTTGGCCGGGTCCCGGGCGACGTAGTAGAGCGGGGCCAGCACGGGGTCGGCGGCCAGGACCGCCGCGTCGCCCGTCATCTGGGTGCCCGACAACGTGCTCGTGTAGAGCCCGACGCGGTTCTTCCAGTTCGCCTCGAACGTGAGGCGCGCGCTTCGGGCCAGCCCGCCCGCCTCGGTGACGCCCCGGGCCGACCGGGTCTCGACGACCCCTTCGCCCCAGACCGAGACCCGCCACGTCGAGTCCCGGAAGTAGCCGAACGTCCGCTCGGCGTCGGGGTCGAGGAAACCGGCCCGGCCGTCGCCGGCGATGCTGTTGACGCGGTCGAGCGGCTCGAAGAACTCGCGCCGGTACTGGTCCAGCCAGTAGCGCCCGGGAGGCGCCGAGGCGGGCGGAGTGGGCGCTGAGGGTGTCGAGGTGGGCCCGGACCGTCGCACGGTCGTAGGGGAGCGTCTCGTGGCGGTATTCCGGCAACACGCCGGCCACGCGCTGGTCGGCCATCCACTCGTAGACGGTGTGCTCGGCGGGCACGATCTCGGGCTGGGAGCGAACCGCCAGGGGGAGGAGTAGGAGGGCGAGCCCGGGAGTCCAGCGCATGGTCCCAAGGTATCGCCCTCCCGCTGCCGGCTTGCGCGCTCGGGCGTGGGGGTCTACTTTCGCCCTGTCACCCACCCCCTGCGCACCGAGACTCTTTCGTTACGCGTCATTTTTCCGCCGCGCTTGTCTCGTCGCATTGAGATCCTCGCCCTCGTCCTGGGGGACGCCCTCGCCACCGCTGCCGCGGCCGGTGTGGTCGTGCAGGGCCATTCGAGTTGGGACTTGGCTCCCCTCGGTGGCGGGGTCGGGCGTGGTGGGCGGGTCGCTGCTGGTTCTGGGGTGGGGGCTGCTGTTCGCCTTTTCGGGCCTGTACAGCGAGCGCTACGCCGGCGGCCGATTCGACGAACTCGTCACGCTGGGCAAGCTGACGGCCTTCGGCGTGCTCGTGCTCTTTTTCGGCTACTACCTGGACCGGCTGGACCCGGCCACGGCGCGCACGGCCATCGGCTCGTACGCCGTCGGCGTCGCGCTGTGCGTCGGGACGGTCAGGCTGGGCGTGCGGGCGGTCCAGAAAGCGCTCATCTTGCGCGGCCACGGCCTGCACCGCGCCATCGTGGTCGGCTGGAGCGACCGCGTCGAGGCGCTCTACCACGACCTGGCCAAGTACCCGGCGGCCGGCATCGAGGTCGTCGGCGCGGTCCGGCTCCGCACGAACGTCCCGATTGCGCGCCTCGACGCGCCTCGGCGGTCGGTCGGGACGCACGACGCCGCCGACGTGGTCGTCGGTGCCGAGGCGCTCGACGACCGGCCCGTCTACTCGGAAGGCGACGCGCTCCCCCAGGGCGCCATCGAGGTGACCGCAGCGGGCGCCCCCGAGGCGGCCATCGCCGAGCTTCCCGCGCTGATCGACCGGCTCGGCGTCCGGGACGTGCTGCTCGCGCTGGGCCCGGATGATCACCTGTACCTGGACGAGGTGCTGCGCGTCGTGGACGGACGCCCGCCCGGCGGCCGGCCGGTCTCGCTCAAGCTCGTGCCGGACTTCTACACGGCTGTCGGCGGCATGGCGCGGACCGAGCACATCTACGGGCTCCCACTGATCGAGGTGCTTCCGGAGCCGATCCCGATCTGGGAGCGCCGCACCAAGCGCATCCTGGACGTGGTGGCGAGTGCGGTCGTGCTCGCGCTCGGGCTCCCGTTCTGGCTCGCTATCGGGGCGCTCGTCCGCATGACCTCGCCCGGACCGGCGATCTACCGCCAGGAGCGCGTCGGCGTGGGCGGCGGCTTGTTCACGATCCTCAAGTTCCGGACGATGGTGGACGGCGCCGAGCGCGAGACCGGACCGGTCTGGGCGGGCAAGTCGGACGCGCGCGTGACGCCGCTGGGCAAGTGGCTCCGCCGCCTCCGCATCGACGAGATCCCACAGTTGTGGAACGTCTTTCTGGGCGAGATGAGCCTTGTCGGGCCGCGTCCGGAACGCCCGTTTTTCGTCGACTCGGCTGGCCGACGAGATCCCGCTCTACGCCCGCCGGCACCGCGTGCAGCCCGGCATCACCGGCCTCGCTCAAGTCAAGTGGCGCTACGACACCGACCTGGAGGACGTCCGGCAAAAGCTCAAGTACGACCTGTTCTATATCGAGAACATGAGCCTGCGGACGGACGCGAAGATCCTGTTCCAGACCGTCAAGACGGCGCTGATGGGGAAGGGGCGGTAGCGGAGGAGAGGTCGAGGCGCCGCCGCGTGTCGTTCCGGGGGCTCCGTCCGCCTCGGGGCCAGGGCGGGGCGGCTGTACCCCCGGCACCCGACCCAGGGCGCGCGCGCGGGTACCTTCCGGCCCGCCCCTCCGGACCGATGCCCGTCGCCACTCCTGACACGTCCCTCCTCGGCACCGAGGCCGAGCGTCTCGCCCGGTACCGGGCCTTGCGGCTCCCCCGAGCCGTCGAGGACAAGATGCTGCGCCTGATCCGCCAGAACCGACTGTCCAAGTGGTTCAGCGGCTACGGCCAGGAGGCCATCGCCGTCGGGTGCGCGCTCGCGCTGGAGGACCGCGACTGGCTGCTCCCGATGCACCGCAACCTGGGCGTCTGGACCACGCGGGGCGTCCCGCTCCGGCCCCTGTTCTGCCAGCTGATGGGGCGCGAGGGCGGCTTCACGAAGGGGCGCGACCGGACGTTCCACGTCGGGCTGCCCGAGCGACGGATCGTCGGGATGATCTCGCATTTGGCCGCCATGTTGCCTGTGGCCGACGGGCTGGGGCTGGCGAGCCAGCTCCGGGGGGAGGACGCCGTCGCGGTCGCCTTTACCGGCGAGGGCGCCACGCGCGAGGGCGACTTCCACGAGGCCCTCAACCTGGCCGCCGTCTGGACGCTCCCGGTCGTGTTCGTGGTCGAGAACAACGGGTACGGGCTGTCGACGCCGACCGCCGACGCGGTCCCGGTCGCCGACATGGCCGACGCCGCGGCCGGGTACGGGATGCCGGGCGTGGTGGTCGACGGCAACGACCTGGATGCCGTTATTGCAAACATTCAAGCACGCTGCCCGTCGTGGCCGAGCAGGGGAGGGGCCGACCCTGGTGGAGATGAAGACGTTCCGCGTCCGCGGTCACGAGGAGGCGTCCGGGACCACCTACGTCCCCGACGCCCTGATCGCCGAGTGGGCGGCCAAAGACCCCGTCGACCGCTACCGCCGCCGCGTCTGGTCGAGGCCGGCGTCGACCCGGCCCGCCTCGACGCCGTCGACGCCGAGGTCGAGGCCGAGATCGAGACCGTCGCCGAGTGGGCCCTGACCCAGCCCGAGGTGACGTCGACGGCCGAGGCCGAGCACGCCGACGTGTTCGCGCCCGCCCGGCCCCAGCCGGCCGTCGCGGGCGGGGGCCGTCGAGGACGACGTCCGCTTTATCGACGCCCTCAGCGCCGGGCTCGCCGACGCCTTCGAGGCCGACGACACGACGGTCCTGATGGGCCAGGACGTGGCCGAGTACGGGGGCGTGTTCAAGGTGACGGCCGGGTTCCTGGACCGGTTCGGGCCCGGCCGGATCCGGAACACGCCGATCATCGAGAGCGGGGCGCTGGGGTGCGCGCTCGGGCTCGCGCTCGACGGCTTCCGCCCGGTCGTCGAGATGCAGTACGCCGACTTCATCACGTGCGGGTTCAACCAGATCGCCAACAACCTCGCCACGACGCGCTACCGCTGGGGCGCGGCGGTCCCGGTCACGATTCGGGCCCCGTTCGGCGGCGGGATCGGTGCGGGCCCGTTCCACAGCCAGAGCCCTGAGGCCTGGTTCTGCCACATCCCGGGCCTCAAGGTCGTCGTCCCGGCCACGCCAGCCGACGCCAAGGGCCTGGTCCGCGCGGCCATCGAGGACGACAACCCGGTCCTGGTGTTCGAGCACAAGGCGCTCTACCGCTCGCTCCGCGGGCCGGTCCCGTCGGGCGAGCACCGCGTCGAGATCGGCCGGGCCCGGGTCGCGCGGCGGGCGCCGACCTGACCGTCGTGACGTGGGGCGTCGGCGTCCGGTGGGCGCTCGACCTCGCCGAGTCGCTCCGGGACGACGCCGAGGTGGAGGTGGTCGATCTGCGGACGCTGGTCCCGTGGGACCGCGAGACGGTCCTCGCGTCGGTCCGAAAGACCGGGCGGCTGGTGGTCCTCCACGAGGCGTCGCGGACCGGCGGGTTCGGGGCCGAGGTCGCGGCGGAGGTCGCCGAGGCCGCGTTCGCCGACCTCGACGCCCCGCCCGTCCGCATCGGCGGGGCCGACCTCCCCATCGCGTTCTCCAAGGCCATCGAGTCGGAGATCTACTCGGCCCAGTCGCGCCTCGACGCCGCCGCGCGCCGCGTGCTCGCTTACTGAGCCGACGCGCTGAACCGGGTCTCGACGGCGGCCCCGGTCGGCGGAGCAGGTCGGCGTACCACGCGACGGCCCGTGTCCAGCCGGTCGCCCAGGCCGTGGGGCGCCCAGACGACGGACAGCGTCCGCGTTGTCCGTCGTGCGTCTTGGTCCGCTGGCTGTCGCGGACCGGGTTGGCGCAGAACCCCTCGGCGTCGCGCAGGCCGAGCAGCCCGGCCAGTCGGATCTCCTGGCCGCTCGCGTTGAAGACGTAGGCGTCGTCGGGCCCGCCCACGCCCACCGAGAGCGGCCCGCGCGTGCGGTTCAGGTCGACGACCGAGATTGGCAGGCCGCTGTGGAGCGAGACCACGTTGCAGGCGTCGACGGCCGGGTTGATGGGGCCGAGCCGGCCCGCCTCGGCGGCTTTGCCGAGGTACTCCGAGGCCGGCTTGCCCCGCCCGGTCGGCTTGTAGCCGTCGCGGCGCAGGAGGTCGCGAACGGCGGCCCGGACGGCCTCGTCACGCGCGAGCGGAACGGCGGCGTCCAGCCGGAGGGCACCGGCCACCTCGGCCGGGGTCTCGGTCTCGCCGAGGGGGCCGTGGAACACCGTCTGCAGCAGGCCGACCCGGAGCCCGGGGACCTCCTCGACCGACTCGCCGAGGTGGACGAGGTCGGTCATGGCGCGGCGTCGTCGTCGGGGTCCGGTTCGTCGTCCGCGCCGGCGCCTCGGCGGCCGCGTCGTCGGGTTCGCCGAACAGTCCGGTCTCGTCGAGCGTCCCGCCGAACAGGTCGCCGTTCGTCCCGTACGCGATCGCGTCCAGGACCAGATTCGACAGGTCGCCGGACACCTTGGTCACGACGAAGTCGCCGTCGGCCACGACGACCGTGAGCAGGTCGGTCAGGCGCAGGTCCCGGGCCGCTCCTTCAGCAGGACCCAGACCGCCTGGTCGAGTCGCGGACGGTGACCATCGGGTACCACCCGTCGGCCTCGTAGCGGTCGAACGACGCCGGGCGCGTGACCTCGCGGCCGTCGACGGCGCCGGCGAGCGGGTAGTGGGCGAACTGGACCCGGCGGACGTTGCGGGCCAGCCGCCGGTAGGGCTCGCTCGACGACGGCGCGAACAGGCGCGTCATGAACCGGCTCGTGCCGATGGAGCCGCGCCCGACCGACATGGCGAACCCCTTGCCGACGGTCGCCTGGCCGGACGCCTCCAGGTCGCGGGCGAGGTCCCGTTGCCTAGTAGGATCACATTTTGGTACCGTTGGTATCTTTGGTTTAGGTTTAGGTTTAGGTTCAGGTTTCGGTTTGGTAATGTTAGAAACGTCCTCAAGACATCCTTCGTACGCAAGGCAAATAACAAAAGCGCCATTAAAGATCTCAACTGCAGTTACTATTAAGTCTGCAACGATTGGGAGTAATGGGATACTCCCAGATGGATCTTTTGCTACTATCGCTCTGTTTTGCACGTATCTATAAAAGTTGGAGTCGCCACCGCCGAATTCAATAGGATCCTCAGAAATGAATCTACCTAACTTCGAATCATAATATTTTGCTCTATAGTAATGCAGATGTGACTCTGAATCAAACTCTCGATCTGTGAATCCAAAGATATTACCTACTTGAGACTCTTGGATTTGAACGCCACTGTCATCATAAATTCTCATTTCTCCGAAGGCTGAGTACTACTTTTTTAGGTCTTCGAGGTTTTTGTCATCAAATATCAAATTTTTATTACAAATAATCTGATTGATAAGTAGAGTGATAAAGTAGCAATAAACTATTATTTTTTGAAATGTTGAAATGTGAGATGTTTTAGCAAGATTATAGTTAAGATGATTCCAGAGTATGTATTCTAAGGGTATAAAGGCAATTGCGACTATGTAAGTGATGGTGATAACTCTAGTTGAATTTATTAGAATTAATTTAAAATTGACAAGAAATATATTCTTTTTTGAAACAATGCTTCCGTATACAATAAGCCCTAAGAATAATAGTACCTAGTATGCCGGTGATAATTAGTAGTACTCTGGGGTCTGAAGATTTATAAAACGTGGTCGGTAAAATATATAGCACAGTGTAGACGTGTGCTGCTAATAATACAGCACACATTATAAGCAACTTTTTCGAAAAAAAGTTGTTTTGATTATAAAAAAAGAGCTTAAATTTGTTCATTCATCTCACCTTATCAATGGACAGCTTCTAATTATGTTGTTCAACATTCTTGAGTCATCATCCTCGTCGTCAAAAGTAACATCGTCGGCATCATCTGGGTCATTTTCTGCGCATTTACTAGGATTAATTTGGCAGTATGCGTACTGTTTTATAGCATCTATAACATCTGAAATGCCAAAATTTCCAGAGGGATCTGTGTAAGTTAATGGTCTGTTTTTTACATATCTGTAGACATTTAAGTCTTTTCCATCAAAGCCAATAGGGTCAGCGGAGATGAATCTTCCCAACTTAGCATCATAGTATCTAGCCCTATAATAATATAGATGTGACTCTGAATCAAACTCACGACCAGTGAATCCAAAGATATTACCTACTTGAGACTCTTGGATTTCAGTACCTGTGCCATCAAAAATTCTCATTTCACCGAAGGCTGAGTAGGCGTATTGCTCAATGAGTGTCCCGTCTTTTTTAGTAATGGCAACTGATACTTCCAAGTTGATCAGCATGAAGGTAGTAGTGTGAACCCACCATTTGTTTCCATCATCACAGGTTCATCAATTTGATCTGTGTAACGTAACCGCGCACGATGATACCTAATATCGTGCGTTCCAAGTAGTCGTAATAAGGCTTTTCATCATTTTGATAAATTCACCCAAAAATTGAAAAAAAAGTGTTTTTTTTACGGCCCTGCATAAAGAAAAAGCTTTTTTGTTTTGATATCTTTTTATCGCCAAACAAAAAAACAAACCAAAAAAGCTTTTTAGCAAAAGAACTGCCATGTACAAAACTATCAAAATTGAATCAACTTCTCAAACATTCTCTTCTCATTCTGGTCTATTTTTATTTGAAGAGCTCTGGAAGCAACTAAAACTAGATAAAAGACTCAAATCTAAGATGCCCCGCAAAAAGAAAAACATAGGTCCAACTCAATTAGATAAGTTTAAATCTCTACTTTATTCGTTTGTTGTTGGAAATGATTGTCTTTCTGATATTGATAATTCAAATAAAGATCCATTGTTTGCAGAACTTACTGGGAAGGTTGCAGCTAGGACTCAAGGTGATTTTTTAAAGTCATTTGGAAATAGACATGCTGAAAAATTACAGGAATTTTTAGTTGAGCTAACTTTTGAGCTTAGAGCTTTGATGTTTCCAGATGATATAAAGTTTATTCTTTCAATGGATTCTACGCCTCATGAACATTACGGAAAAAATATGGAAGGGATGGCGTGGAACTATAAAAATATGTGGTGCCTTGATTCTCAAAATGCTTATGATCAATTTGGATTTAGTTATTTGTTCGATCTTCGTCCTGGAAATACTCATTCGGGTAAAGATGCTGAGCGCTGGGTGCATGAAATTTTTAAGAATTGTCCAAGTCATTTAGAAAGATGGTTTAGAGCAGACTCCGCATATGGAAAGCAAGAAGTTTATAAAGCTCTTCAAGCCAAAGGAGCAAAGTTTGCAATAGTTCTTAGGGATAATATAAGTCGATATGTTAGAAAGAAGAATCGAAATATGTTGAATTGGGAGAAGACAGAACTTGAGTTTTTCAAGTCAAAAGAGTGTGAAATAGCGATGTCTCATTACCCAATTAAAAGCTTAGGGGAGATGCGAGTCGTTCTTATTAGAGCCCGAAAGAGCGTAGATGATATCAATGAGGCTCGAGACCTCTTTAAGAATTACAATCCTGAAGAACACGACTATAGACATTATTCTATCATAACAAACATTGGTTTTTCAGAGATGAACAATGAAGAAGTTTTTGAGTTTTATAAAGATAGAGCAACAGCAGAGAGCTATATTCGAGAGCAAAAGTACGGCTTTGATTTTTTAAACTTTCCTTGTCGTCGTTTGAGAGCGAATAAAATTTTTGGATTAGTAGGAACGTTTGCACATAATTTAACGAGAGTAATTTCTTTTTGCATGGAAGAGAAGTGGCGAACAGTTCGAGATAGAAAAAGTGGAGAAAGGATTCGTGTAAAACAGCTTGGATATTTTTCAAAGAGTGTTAGAAGTCATGTCATAAATATTGCGGGGCAGTTGATCCAAAGTGCTCGGAAACTAAAGTTAAGAATTTACTTTAAACAGGAGGTGGTGCTTAACAGGATTATGAAAAATTTATTGTTTAAGTTTAGTTTACAAACCTGAGCGCGTGTTCTTTGAAAAATGAATATTGTAAACCAGCTTGAACTACTGCCACCAAGGCAGACGTGCGCCTTGAGTACGTCTTTGAGTAGTTAAAACATACGCTCGAGAAGAAAGGTTGTGTTTTTATCGGAGGAAAATAGAGAATGGAAATGAAGTAGGGGACAACTTTTGAATAAAGGTTTGGGAATGGCTGTTTTGGCGACAAAATAAGTAGATGAAAAAGTACCTGGGAGCTTTTTGAAGAGAGTTTTGAGTTTACTCGCGGAAAATTTTGATGTTGGAAAAAAAGATAGCGATTTAAAATGAGGCCGAATTGAAAAAAAAGAGCTAGAGCAAAAAAAAGGCGCAACTATGCGACCTCTATGGACCAGCGATACTAAATGAGCCGAATGAAAAAAATATTGTCATAGAGCAGTGGAAAAAGATTCTCGTGGCATTTGGGTGTGTAATGTATTTTGACCACTCAACCGCACAAAAACCAAATTGTTTTTAAAAGTTTGGTTTTTTATTTTGTCTCTGATTTACTTAGAAAAATGCAAGAATTTATTGCTTATGAGTAATTGCATTCTTGAAA